>NZ_CP139368.1:0-2400000 GCF_034120055.1 Microbacterium rhizosphaerae
TCTTCACCACCCACCACGCGGATGAGGTCATCCCACCAGAGACGCTCCTCCTCGTGGACGGCGCGCGAATCAAATGACTGCGATCTGCTGACGGTACGTGCGGACTTCAGCAGCGATCGAATTTCGTCAGGACTCGTGAACCGCGGCGGCACGAATGCATCACCCGTGTCTTCGGCGATAAGAGAATAGGTACGCAAGAGATCCCACTCCTCATTGGGAACCGGCGACTGATCCGCCAACACCCGACTAGCAAGGTCTGCTTCGAGCGCGGTGGCAGCTGACTCCGAGATCAGCTTGTGACCGACGTGTTCGCGATAGCCCACCATGCGGATGAAGTCTGCCTGTGTTGAGTACGACCGCAGGTGAGACAGGATCTCCTTGACTGCGCCCTCACGCTGAGACTCATCACCAATACGCTGTAGCAGTCGAAGCACGACGCGTCCAACGACGATGTCGGGTCGCACGACGTCGAACATGCTGCGGCTGGGGCGATCAGGTATGCGGCAGATGCGATTGAGCAGGGCTGTCGACGCGGGCACAACCGTATCCTGCGGATACTGATCCTGGTATGCCTCCAACCCGCCAATGAGGTCTTCAAGCTTCTCAGGTTCGACCGAGTCCAGATATGCACCGAGATCGTCAGCGTTGGCGAAGAAGGTGTAGGCCTTCTCTGTTTGCGTAAACGTTGTGAGGTCGCTCGGCGCAGTCCGACCAAAATACAGTTCGAGGAACGACAGGTGAGCAACTCGGTGATCGCGCTTCCAGATTGCTGATGAGTCACTCCCGTAGCGTCGGTTCTCGAGGAACTGTAGTGCGGCAGGGAAGACGCGACGTATCAGGTGTCGAACGTTTTCCGCGTCGTCGCCGGCCACTTCCAGGAGATGCGAAATCTGATCCTGCTGGCGCTTTGTGTCGCGGCTGCCAAATGAATCGGATACGTCCGTCAATGTTAGGCGCAGCTTGTGAAGCTCTTCGAATACTTCGGGTCGGAACACCCGAAGCGTCTCGAGCGCCATGAGATCAACTGTCTCGATCTGACTGCCCAGCGCGCGAACCGTCGTGCGCGCAGACAAGACCAGCCGCGTGACGTCTCTGAGGCTTCCGATCAACGGCTCCACGATCTCGAAGAACACATCAGACCAGGCACTCTGGTTGAACCGAAGATCCTCTATACCCTCGAGAACCATATCGAGCTTCTCGAAGATTTGAGAGCGAAGGAGTTCGCCTGGAATGGCCGGCAAGTCGAAGCTGAGTTGAACAATCTTCTCTAGATAGCTGCGGCCAGGTACCCCGTCTTCGGTAAGTGCTTGCTCGACGCGTGCTCGATCAAAAGCGAGCAGATAGATGACATTTGGAAAGCTGGCGGTCAACCGTACGAGCTTGAAGATGTCACGGATTTCCGCAGTTGTCAGGCGATCGATATCGTCGATGACAACAACGATCGGCTGCGGGAGTGTCGAGAGCGCCTCGGATAGTTCGGTTCGGAACGATCGGCTGCCCTTCTTGCGGTTGTCCAACCAGGTCGTGGCGACTCTGGCAGCTTTGAAGGTGCGGTCCCACCAGGCGCCGAACCACGGGATGATCGCGATCGGGCTGAGCACATCGCCGTACTTGTCGAGCCCCTCTGCGATCGCTCCAAACTTAGTCCGATTCTTCATGCGCAGTTCTGCTGCAATCTCCCGGAAGAATGCATCAGTTAGTTGCTGGGAGCCAGAGAACAGCCATGGGTTGAACTCGATGATCGGATACTCCGGGTCTTCGCTGAACTCCTCCTTCATGAGATTCACGAACGAGCTCTTACCATGCCCCCATGCACCGAGCACGCCCACCACAATGCCGTCACTTGGGTCCAACTCGCGAATAGATCGAGCAAAGTCGTGGGCAACAATTGCGCGACCGAGAACGTCTTCCGCGGAGCCGGATATGGGATTGTCAACGGGGGGCGTTTTGGAATAGATCACAGCACATATCCCTCTGCAAGATTAGCGATCAGCGACTGACGATAATACAGGGAGCGATCGATTGACGTTCGTCGCTGCCTGTAGGAGAGTTTGGCACGAGGCTACGACGTCGTGGCCGAGGCGTGCGCCGCCCGAACGGAGGCGCTATCGGCGCCGAGGGAATTGCCGTCGACGCCGCAACTGCGAGTCAGGCAGCTTCCACTCCCAAAAGAAGTCGCTGAACATGGGCAAAGGGTAACGCGCCTGGTCAAACGATCCGATCGTCTTACTTAAGAACCGCAGGGGGCGTAGGGCGAGCAGCATGCCTTCCACGCTCAAGCGTTCGTCCTCGTGCGACTGGGCGGTGAGGCTTTCGAAGGAATGCAAGTTCTCACCGCTTAGCGAAACACCATTAATGATGGCAGCAGGCACGTGTTGGTCGAGCGCGCGCGACATGTCGATCTGCCGTGCAATGCGCGCATCTCGAGCAGCGTTCACTCGGGGCGCGGGCGCATGAGCGCGCACCAGTTGGGGCCATCGCGAGACCGGATCGTCGATAGTCAGGCTGTCGCCATGGGCGAGTCGGCCAATGTTGAAGTATCGATCAGCGTTCGCGAACTTCGTGAGGAATGCCACGACTGCTTTCGATCCAGGGTTTAACGACGGGGCATCTACGAGCTCGATGTGGCGATCGGTCGCAACTGATTCCGCGTCGCGAAGAATTCGTTTCAGATTGTGGCCGTATTGATTCTTAATTTCATCCGCCGCAGGGTAGCTGCCCATGACAGCGTATCGTTCGGCCACGATGATCAGCTTGCCAAGGCGTTCGATCGCCTGCGATAGTCCGAAGAAGGCTTCATACATACGCCCGGGGTGTCCGTAATTTGCCTTCCGGATCGCGGTCATGCCAGCGCACGCCAATGCCTGCGTCAAGTGGGCCTCCTGAATCAGGGCACGTTCAATCGCGCGTTGCGGCCTCGCCGTCCCCATCGATGGTGTCATGCTCGGCAATCTAGATCAGATCGGGCTGTCCTCGAGCGGGGCTCGGCGACCAAGTCCTGGCTCCTTCGGGAAGGGATGATCCTCGTCTTCGTGGACGTGGGGCGTGCCGGGACCGAATGGGGATGGCGAACAAACGCGCCGGGGATCGTACGCGAGGCGTCTCTACCGGGCAATGCCCGCTGAGGGATGGTGAACGAGCGCGCTGGCGGCCGCACGCAACGGGCCTCAATGGGGCAATGCCCGTTTATGGATCGAATGTGCGCTCGCGTCCGCGGCTAAGTCTGGTGCTGGCGGATCGGTTCTGAGATCTGGACGTTCGCCCGCGCCCGTTCCCGCCCCGCGTTGCAAGTCAGCCGGACGTCGCTCGTGCGATTCCCCGCCGCTCGTCCTGTGGGACGCCATTGATGTCAACCGACGGCTGGGGTGAGACGGCGCAGTAGTAGTGCTCGAGTCGGCCGTCCCACGTGATGACGGCGGGCTTGTGCGCGTGGCGCGAGTCCATGGCTCCAGGCCGAACGTCGAGCAGCACATCGCGGGACTTGGTCCAGGTCCGCAGGTCGGTGCTCGTTGCGTAGCCCTCTCGCGCGTGGCCGTCTGCGGCCAGCCCGAAGTAGAACATCACCCAATGGTCGCCGTCGCGGAGCACGCACGGATCCGACGCGAAACGCTCGTCGAACTCGCCCGCCCCGCCGACGGTGAGGACTGGGGTCTCCGAGCAACGCTCCCACGTGACCAGGTCGTGCGAGACGGCCACGCCTGTCTGCTCGATCCACGCAGGCGGGACGGCGGTCGACCCGAAGTGGTCGCGGTCCTTCGCGTTGTAGAAGAGATAGAACAGGCCGTCGTGCTCGAGGAGCCACGACTTGTAGAGGCCGCCACGCTCCCACGGGCCGCCCTCCTCCGGCTCGAGCACGCCGCCGAACTCCTCCCAGGTCAGGAGGTCGCGGCTGCGCACGAATCCGATGCGACCGGGTCCCGTCTCATAGCCGGGCGCCGGATATGCGTGGAAGGTGCCGTAGTACCAGCCGTCGAACGTCCGTAGAGCGCCCGCGGAGGACAGCTCGTTGTCGCGCACGATCGAGGTGAGCGCTGCGTTGTACCGGCGCATTCCGCTTCCCGGATCGCGGGGAAGGACGACGGTCCCGTCCGTCCAGGTCTCGCCGTTACGCCAGCTCAGCGCCGTCTGGTATCCGGTGCCGTCCCAGCCTACGAACGTCATGCCCTGCCGCCCGTCGACGGAGAACACGAATGGGCAGTCGACCGCATGGCTGTCGAACTTCCCCGGAACGTACGACGGCGAGATCACGAGCCGGTCCTCACGGAGTGGGGTGGCGACACGGTCGAGGGCGAGCACAGAGCCGAGAGCGTCGGAGGCCTCCGAGGAGCCGGACGGGGTCGTCATGTCGTCACTTTCCCGTCCCGGCCACGAGGCCGGAGACGTAGTACCGCTGGAGCAGGATGAAGATGATGATGCAGGGCAGCATCGTCACGGTGATGCCGGCCTCCAGGCCGCCCCAGTCGATCGTGTTGAGGGGCCCGTTCTGAGCGTTCATCAGGGCGATCGGCAGGGTGAAGCTGGAGTTGTCGTTCAGCAGGACGAGTGCGGCCATGAATTCGTTCCACGCGGCGAGGAAGGCGAACAGCGCGACGGTGACGACGCCCGGCGCGACCAACCGCAGCAGGACGCGCGGCAGCGCGGTCAGCTTCGTGCAGCCGTCGAGCTCGGCCGCCTCGGTGAGTTCGACGGGCAGGCTCTCGAACGAGTTCCGCATCATGTAGATCGCGAAGGGGAGCTGGAACGTCGAGTAGATGAGCGCGAGGCCGATGAGCGAGTTCGTGAGGTGGAGCCAGACCATGACGGTGAAGAGGGACACCAGCAGGGCGGGGTACGGCACGAGCAGCATCCCGATGCTGACGCCGAACAGCACGTTCTTGCCCGGGAAGCGGAAGCGCGCGAACGCGTAGCCGGCGAGCACCGCGGCCACGGTGGTGATCGCGACCGTCATGAGTGTGACTGCCGTGGAGTTGAGCACGTAGCCCAGCAAGGAGGATCCGGAGCTGTCGAGCTTCGCGAAGTTCTCGAGCGAGAAACGCGACGGCCACCACACCGGCGGCGAGGCGTTGGCCTCGGTCGCCGGTTTGAAGGCGCCGATCGTCGTCCACACGATCGGAAACGCGAACACGAGGGCGAGCAGGATCGCGCCGAGGATGCGGAACGGGTTGCGGCTGCGCTCCATGGACCGGACGGCCCGCCCGCGGACCGCGGACGCGTGCGTCGGTGACGCTGTGATGGTGGCCATTTCATGCCTTCCCACGCTGGAGTCGGACCTGGACCACGGAGATGACCGCCATGATCGCGACGATGACCACCGCGACGGCAGCCGCGTACCCGCGGTCGAGGTTCACGAAGGCCGCGTTGTAGAGGTAGTAGACGACGGTGACGGTGGAGTTGTCGGGACCGCCCTTGGTCATCGCGAAGAACTGGTCGAAGGCGAGGAACGTCGTGGTCACCGTCAGCAGGATGACGAGCGACAGCGGCTTCGCGATAAGGGGGAGCGTGATGCGCGTGAGGGTCACCCACGACCTCGCGCCGTCGAGCTTCGCCGCTTCGTAGACCTCCTGCGGGATCGAGTCCATGCCGATCAGGAGCACGAGCATTGCGAGGCCCGAGGTCTTCCACACCGTCATGACGACGACGAGCGCGAGGGTGGTGCCCGTGTTCGCGAACCAGTCGGTGCCGGGAGGGATGAGTCCGAGCGCGGCGGCCAACGCGGGAAGCACCCCGGTGCGGACATTGCTCATCGACAGCCAGAGCAGGCCGGCAGGTGCGAACCCGATCGTCACGGGCGCGAACAGCAGCGCCCGGACCGGCGTGCGCCCACCGAACCTGGGACGCACCAAGAGCGCCATCCCGAGGGATGCGGCGACCCCCAGCGCCGACGCGACCACCGTGTAGCCGATCGTGAACAGGAGGGCCTGGCCGAACTTCGGGTCGGACAGGATGTGCGCGTAGTTCTGCGCGCCGACCGGCTCAGGTGTCCCGAAGGTCGGCCAGTCGTACACCGACATCACGAGCGTGAGGCAGAACGGGAGAACGAAGAAGAGGAGGATCAGCAGCGCACTGGGTGCGGCGAGCAGCCACCCCGTGCGCGCCTCGCGGCGTGCGGCCCGTCGGCGCGAGTCGGTGGATCGGGGGCGGGGCGGGCGCGAGGCGGCCGTCTCGCGCACCTCCTCCCCCGTCGCCCCGGCGTCCTGGCTGTCGACCCGGGCCGCCACCGACTCGAGGACGCTCATTTCGAGGTCAGCGCGTCCGCCGCGCTCTGAGCGGTCTTCGTCGCGTCGGCCGGGTCCTTGCCGTCGAACACGACGGACTGGAACATCTGCAGCCATGGGCCTTGGGTGCTGGCGATCACGTCGTTGTAGTGCGTGCTGACGTACGTCTGACCGTGCTTGACGAGTTCCGCCGGCACGGTAAACTGCTCGCCCAGCGTCGTGGGTACCGTGACGTCGGTGCGCGGAGCCAGCGCCGGGAGCTTCAGATAGACGTCCGTCGAGGTCTTGGCCGAGGTCAGCCAGTCGATGAAGTCCCACGCCTCGTCCTGATGCTTCGACTGCGTCGTGATCGACGCCACGTCGCCACCGGAGAACGTCGCGAACTTCCCGTCTTCCGCGCCGGGAATCGGTGCGAGACCGAAGCTGAACGCGGGGCTCTTGCCGAGCGTGGCGGTGTTGACGCCATTTCCGCCGGAGAAGTTGATACCGACCTTGCCGGTGGCGAAGACGCTGAAGAAGCCGTCACCCGTGTCGGTCTTGGATGACGCGGGGATGTCGCCGTGCTGGTACAGGGTCTGCATGAACCCGAGCGCCTTCTGCGTGGCCGCGTTGTCGAAGTCGAACGAGCCGTCCTTCTTCACGACGTCCTGGCCCTGCGCCCAGATGGTCGGCGTGAAGTCGTAGGCGAGCGACCCCGGCGCGTCGCCGCTGATGTAGGCCCCGTAGGTGCCGTTGCCGAGCTTCGTGATCGCGTCGGCCGCCTGGATGATGCCGTCCCACGTGGTCGGCGGCTTGTCGGGGTCGAGGCCCGCCTTGGCGAAGAGGTCCTTGTTGTACAGATAGAGAGAGGTGTCGGCGACGTAGGGAACGCCGTAGACCCGGCCGTTGCTCGTCGCCGCCTGCTCGTGCGCCGGAGACAGGTGGCCGAACGCTCCCGACTTCTTCAGAAGCGATGTCAGGTCGACCGCCGAACCGTTCTTGACGATCTGGGGCATGAAGACGAGGTCGGCTGCGAGGATGTCCGGCAAGGAGCCGGACTGCGACGCCTGCGCGTACTTCGTAACGTACTGGTCGGCGGGCACGTGCGTGATCGCGACCTGGTTCTTGTGGGTCTCGTTGTACTGCTTGACCACGGCGTCCGTCACAGCCTCGTTGCCCGGCCGCACCCAGAGGGTGAGTTTCGCGCCGTCGTCCTTGGCGGTGATGGATGCGGGGTTCGACGCGCCGGCCGCGGAGCCCGAGCAGCCGGCGAGGGCGACAGCGGCGGCCGCGGCCGCTGCCACGGCGAGATACGTACGATTGGATCGTTTCATTTTGGACTCCGTTGTCTGGTGGCCGGCGAAGCTCGTCGCGCTGCGCCTCTGGGGTCGGGGTTCGACCAGTATGGCAAGCCCCTGCAAGTTTCCGCAAGTCTTTTCCCTGTTTGGAAATTGTTTCCTCTCTGATAGCGTTCCCCCATGGATTCGATTGATGCCGATGGGCCTCGACGCGTCACGGCGGCGGAGGTCGCCGCGCTGGCGGGCGTCTCGGTCGGAACGGTCTCCAAGGCCCTGTCCGGCCGCGGCGCCGTCCGCCATGACACCCGTTCGCGGATCCTCGACGCGGCCGCCGAGCTCGGCTACCGCGCACCGCATGCGGAGCCGATCCGAACGGGATACGGATCCACGGGCGCGCTCGGCGTCATCATCGAGGATCACTTCGGGCGCCTCACCGTCCCGGTGCTCCAGGGCGCCATCGAGGTGCTCGACGAGCTGGATCTGGCGCTGCTGCTGGTCGATGGGCGCGGAGACGCCATCCGCGAGCAGCATTTCGCCGACGCGCTGGTCCGGCGCGCGGTCGATGGCATCCTCGTGGTCGGTGCGGGCGTGTACCCGCGCGAGCCGATCCGAGGGGACCTTCCGCTGCCGGTCGTCTACGCGCTCTCGGCATCCACGCGCGAGGGCGACCAGTCGGTGACCACGGACGACGCGTCCGGCGCGCGCATCGCGGCGCGGCACCTGGTGGCGACGGGCCGGCGCCGGCTGACGTTCATCTCCGGGCCGCAGCGGGACGCGGCATCCATGGTCCGCCTGGCCAGCACGCGCGCCGTCCTCGCCGAACACGGCCTGGATCTCGTCCACGATCCGCTGTTCGGCCATTGGACCGAAGCGTGGGGGCGACAGGCTGCCCTGCAGCTGCTGCATTCGAACGTCGAGTTCGATGCGGTGGTGTGCGGGAGCGACCAGATCGCCCGAGGCGTGCTGGAGGCGCTGCGCGAGAACGACGTGGCCGTCCCCTCGCGCGTGGCCGTCACCGGGTTCGACAACTGGGACGTCATGGTCGAGGCGAGCCGGCCGCCCCTGACGACCGTCGACATGAGCCTCACCGACGTCGGCCGCCTCGCCGCCCGCACCCTGGTGCGTGCGGTCGCGGGCGACCGCACGCCGGGCATCCAGCTGGTCGACTGCCAGCTCGTGCCGCGCGAATCGACCGCTGTCGGCTGAAGACCGTCGCACACGCAGAAGGGAGGGGATGCGCCGCGGCGCATCCCCTCCCTTCTGCGTGTCACTGCTGGCCGAAGACCTGGATCTCGGCGAACTGCATCCGGTACTGGCCGCTGTCCGGGCGGAGGTTCGTACCGGTCACTCGGACGTAACGGGCCGACCGGGCGTCGAACGAGAAGCTCTGGCCCTGGTATGAAGCAGGCTTCGCGTAACCCGTCTGCGCGACGCCGGGCGACCAGGTCACCCCGTCGACGGAGGTCTCCACGGTGAAGTCCACCGGGAACCCCGTACCGACGTCCTTGAGGTCGTAGTCGCGCTGGTCCAGCTCGACCGATCCCACCTGCTGCGCCTTCCCGAGATCGACCGTGACCCACTCGGAGTGGTTCTCACCCGTGTCGGAGGAGCTCGACCAGCCCCACGTGCGGTCGGCGCTGAACAGGTCGCCGTCCGTCACCGTCGCGGCACTGTAGCTGCCGTCCTCGAGACTGCTCGACGAGGTGACCACCGCGTGCAGCGCGAGGTCGGTGGGGACGTCATCCGGCACCACGTATCCGCTCGTGCTGCCGTCCGACAGTGCGATGGTGCGGACGCCGTGCGGCGTGTACGTGTACCGGACGATGCCGAAGGCGTCGGCGGTCGCGCTCACCGCGTGATCCTCGTCCCGCACCGTGTAGGTGCGACCCGGCTCCTGCCCGGACCACTGCAGCGTGACATCTCCCGCCCCGCGATACATGACGGTCTGCGACAGCTCGCTGTTGTATCGCACGGTGAGCGTGTCGTTCGCGTGGATCGTGCGGGTGACGCTCGTCCCGTTCATCTTGGCCGGGATGTTCGGCGCGATCGTGACTCCGGACGCGGTCGGCTGGATGCCCAGCACATCGCTGAACAGACCCGCGGCGCCGTTCGCATTCGACGGGAACCAGGCCTCGCCCGTGTGCGGTCTCAGCTGCCAATCGACGAAGCTGAACCCGTTGAACCCGTCCTTCGTGTAGCGCGCGAGCGTGTTGTCGAGGTACGCCAGCGAGGTATCGCGCTCCCCGACCAGGGCGGCCGCGCGCATGTACTCCTCGGTCATGAAGGGGTAGACCGCGCCGTCTTCGAGACCGGTCTGGAAGTGATCCCCCGTCCAGTCCTCGACGTTCGCCTTCATCGGGATGAAGTTCTGCGGGATGAGGGCGAGGTGGTTCTGAGCGACGGCCTTGTCGATCCCGTGCAGGATCTGCTGGGCACGGGGAAGGTCGACCAGGCCGTACGTGATCGCCTGCAGGTTGATCTGGGTGTGCTCCGTGGCCCCCTGCGTCGTGCCGTCCGGGCAGCGCCAGTACGCGAACATCCCCGTCTTGTCGTCCCAGAGACCGCCGTCGGTGGTGCTCCTGTTGAAGCGCGCCTTGATCGCCGCCGCCGTGTCGAGGTAGCTCGCCGCCTTCTCGGCGTCGTGGTACACGTCGCGCTCCAGGGCACCCCACGCGGTGAGCGCGCCGTACATGAGCTCGTTGATGTACGCGCTCTCGTACTTGACGTAGTACGCGTCGTTCCACTCCCGCAGGCCGGCGAGCTTCGTGCAGCTGACCGTGTCGTTGCGGAACAGTCCGTCGCCGGCGACGTACTGGCTCGTCATCATGTAGCCGAGCGCCGACTCGACCGAGCCGCGCATCGCATCGAGCCAGGTGCGGTCACCGCCGTACTGGTACATGTCCGAGACCGACAGGGCATAGGCCGGGTCGGCGTCGAACAGCTGGTTCGCGGTCCACGTGGTGTCGCGGTGGAAGGAGCGGCCCTTCATGTGCCCGGTCGACTGCTGCGCGTTGTCCTTGAAGTAGGTCAGCAGGTTCTGCTGCGAGGCCGTGGTGGCCGGGTCGTACAGGCCCAGGACGGTGCGGTCTGCGTAGACCATGTCGTACGGGCCGACGCCGGGGTATTCGAGGCCGACCGTGGACATGCCGTAGCCCTTGTCGATGATGCCCGACCGGCCGAACTCGTTGAGCAGCGACGAAAGTGCGCGCGTGTCGGCGACGCCGTTGATGGTCGCGTTGAGGCCGGTGTAGGCCGCCGCATCCGTCGACGCGAAGTGGAAGCTCACGGAGTCTTGCTGTCCCTGTGGGATCGACACGGGCGAGTAGATCAGGGCGGACGTCGCGTTGGACGAGTGTCCCCCGTAGACGAGTCCGGATGCCGGTGTCCCCGCGGTGTAGGTCCACGTCGGGTCGGCGGAGACCTGGGTCTCCTGGTAGGTGTTGCCGTCGCCCGTGTAGGCGAACTCCGTCGCGAGGTGACGATCGCTGGATGCGGTGACCGCCAGCGCCTCCGAACGGCTGTTCGCCAGCATCACGAACGTCCCTTCCTCGACGCCGTACCGATCGTTGGGCTTGGACAGGTAGAAGCCGTTGGCCCCCGTGTAGGCGTTGCCGATGGGCAGGTTGCCGCCATCCTCGGGCCGGCGGATGTCGTCGAAGACGCGCGCCCATCCGACGTCGAGCTGACCGTTGTGCGTGATCGCGGTGTCGGTCGACTCTTTCCAGTCGTAGGTCCGCTGCGAGGAGACGTCGATGCCGTCCGCACGCGCGACGACGTGCCACGTCTCGTCGATCGACAGCGCGCCGTTCGAGAGCGTGAACGCGACGTCGACCTGGGTGCCGCGCGCAGACACCTTCGGATCCGCGGCGAGATGGCGGCTGTCCAGGGTTGAACCGTCGACATGCAGCTGCGCGCTGCTGAATAGCCCGGCGGACAGCAGCTCGCTGCCGTTCTGGCGAAGCGATGTGATGGCGGCCTCGCCTTTCGTCGCGAGCGTCATCGTGAGGCCACCGCCGGTGATGGTCGTCGTTCCGGTTGCGGCGTCCTGCTGCACTCCTGGCTCGCTGGTCGCGCCGGGCTGGGCCGCGGATGCCGCCGCCGGCGCAGTCAACACCGCGACGGCCAGCACGCCCGCAGCCAGAGCCCCTGTCGATCTCCGTCTCATGTGAGACTCCGCTTCCTGGCGGGTCGAATGCCTCCGGCTCTGGAGGCCGCCGCGCCGCTTAGCAGTGTGGCAAGGTTGCGGAAATCTTGTCAATCACTTTCCGAAAGTTTCCTCGCCGGATGTCGAGGACAGTTGTCCGCCAGATCGGCCGCCACGATGCTCGCTAACGGAACCTCGCAGGAGGGAACTTCGTGGTGGCATCGCAACCGGACTTCACAATCGGTCTAGCGCCCGTAAGGCGATCGCGAACGCACGCACTGAGACCCGCACGCGTGGCGCCTTGAGCGGGCAATGCCCGGTTAGGGATCCCTACGGGCGGACGCATCCTGCTGTGTTGTGGGTCGAGGTGTGAGTAGCCATTGTCGGGCGCGACGGGGGGGCGTATCGTGACAGGCCGAGCTCGTCCCCCAGATGAGCTCGAGGGGGTTTCGTAGGGGACGTCTTCGCCCTGCCGTCCAGAGCGACCGATTCTCGAAAGGGATGCGTTCATGCCGGAACCCGATCGCGTTCACGCGCTGGATCACATCGTCGTCGTGCTCTTCGAGAATCGTTCATTCGACAACGTGTTGGGCCGACTGTATGGGCCGGAAGACGGCAAGGAGTTCGAGGGTGTGATCGGCAAGGATCTGTCCAATCCGATCCCCGAGTGGGCCGAGCACGGCGTGGATCGGAATACCGTGCCGTACACGGTCGCCACGGATATGGACTCGCCGAACCCGGACTCCGGTGAGGAGTGGTACCACACGAACACGCAGCTGTTCGGGCGGGTCGACGACCACAACCGGTTCAAGATCGGGGAAGGCGTGACCAAGCCGTGGAACGCACCCCCGCCCGGGGCGACTCCCACGATGGACGGGTTCGTCGCTGACTACATCTCGACCTTCACCGGGGAGATCGGTCGGCAGCCGACGTACGACGAGTACGCGCACATCATGACCGGCTACACGCCCGAGCAGCTGCCGGTGATCAGTGGCATCGCGCGCGACTTCGGGGTATTCGACCACTGGTTCGCGGAGGTGCCGTCCCAGACCTTCATGAACCGGTCGTTCTGGACCGCGGCTCAGTCATCGGGGCTCGTCGTGAACAGCCCGATGAGGAAGTGGCTGACCGCGAACACCGCGCCGACGCTGTTCGAGCGGCTCGAGGCGCACGGCAAGACGTGGAAGGTCTACGTCATGGAGCCGATGCCGATCTCCTTCACCGGCGTCATCCACTACCCGCGGCTGGTGCATCGTCTCGCGACGCATTTCGTGCCGTTCTCGGAGTTCGAGAAGGATGCGGCGGCCGGCACCCTCCCCGACTTCTCGCTGATCGAGCCCAACATGCTCGCCGGGCACGGCGACTACCATCCCGCATTCGGCCGTTCCTTCTCCGCCACGGTGGATCTCGAGTTGGACAGCCCGTCGTCGATGCTCTCGGGCGACGCCTTCCTCGCGCGCGTCTACGCGGCCTACCGCTCGGCGACCTCGGACAGCGGACCGAATGTGTGGAACACGCCGTTGCTGATCGGCTGGGACGAACCCGGCGGAACCTACGACCACGTCCCGCCCGGTGCCGTGCCGCCCCCGGACCCGGCCGCGCCGGCCGGGGAGTACGGCTTCACGTTCGACCGGTCCGGATACCGTGTGCCCGCGATCCTCGTGTCGCCGTGGGTCGAGCCCGGGGCGGTCTACAACGACGAGTATCGGCACACGTCGCTGATCGCCACCCTGACGAAGGCGTGGGGTCTCGGCGAACCGTTCACGCAGCGGGATGCGAGCGCCCGCACCTTCGAGCACCTCCTCTCGCGCGAGACTCCGCGCGACCCGGCATCCTGGACGACTCCCGAGGCGCTGGCGGTTCCGGACTGGTCGATGGATCCCGACGTGGTGGGCAAGGCCCTCAGCGGGCTGGGCCGTGGGGTCGGTCCCGCCCTCATCACCAAAGCGAAGGAGCTCGGCGTCGAGGTCGCCGTGGGCGTCGCAGACCCCGACAACGCGCAACCCCGGGTCATCGTCGACGTCCTCAGGGCGATCGCCGGGCACTTCTTCCCGCTCCTGACCGTGGATCCTGCGCAGCCTGACGACGCGACACGCGACACGGAACAGGACGCAGCGACACGGGCGACCTGACACCGACGTCCGACCCGGCTGGAAGGGGCAATCAAGATTCGAGCAGGGCTTTGGCCGTATCACGGGCGGCCAGCGCGGCATCCATTTCCCTTCTGGACCGCTCCGTCCACGACGAGCTTCGGGATGCCGGCGAGCCACACAAGCACTTCGCGAGCCGTACGCCAAGTCCCGCCATCGGGCAATGCCCGTTTGTGGATCCTTCGTGAAGCGCGACGGCCCCTGGTCGCCGTCGACCCGTCGTGGGCCAATTCCCCTCGTTGGAGGACCCTCAACTGTTCGCGCCGACTCGTCGCCTTAAACCGGGATGAGTGGAGCACGGGGTCACGGGCATTCCGGTACGAAAAGGGCGGCGATCTGGCGGCGTATGTCCTTTGCGATGATTCCGATGTCGGTGTCGGCCGGGCTGGTGGACATCGCGAGGAAGAGGACCGCGGAGGCGATGTGGGCAAGGACCGCGGCCTGGTCGGCGGCTACACCGGTTGTGCGTGCGATCGTCTCGGCCATGACCTGCTCGGTCTCGGAAGCGATTTCGAGCGCCTTCGCGTGATGGGGCTCCGTCGGGTCGCCGAAGACCATCTCGCGGAGGTAGGTGCGCCCGTTCTCGAACTGCGTGCGGTTGCAGTGGATGATCGGCGCCGCGATAGCGAGGAGCGCGTCAACTGGTTGGTCCAGCGCCTGGGCCGCATGCCGGCCTTCCTGGAGAGCGTCGGCGTAGAGCGCGTTCTGCACCATCAGCAACAGCTCGCCCTTGGTGCGTGCGTAGAAGAAGAGCGTGCCCGCCCCGATGTCCGCGGCCTCGGCCACCTCCTGTGTCGTGACGTCGTCGACGCCGCGCTCCGCGAAGAGGGTGCTTG
The DNA here is from genome assembly GCF_034120055.1 of Microbacterium rhizosphaerae. Classification (NCBI taxonomy): domain Bacteria; kingdom Bacillati; phylum Actinomycetota; class Actinomycetes; order Micrococcales; family Microbacteriaceae; genus Microbacterium; species Microbacterium rhizosphaerae. The sequence continues at coordinate 14,623 of NZ_CP139368.1, forward strand.
CGGCGGCGAGGATGCGGTCGAGCTTTTCCTGCTTGTTGCGCTCTCGCCGGCCGGGGACGGCGGGGGTGGCGGTCATTTCATCCCTTCTCCGACAGGTGATCACCATAACCCGCCGGGCTGCTGTCGTTCACGCTCGCAGGAACGCGGCCGCCAGCGGGGCGAACTCTTCGTGGTACTGGAAGATGCCACCGTGCCCGGAGTCGGGGTAGATGACCAGCTGTGACCCCGCGATCCGACGGTGCAGATCCTCAGACAGTGTCGATGGGACCATGCGGTCGTTGTCGCCGTTGGCGATGAGGGTGGGTTGCGTGATCGCGGAGAGGTCGGACGGTTTGGCGCGGCCGAACCTCCGGATCGCGAACAGCTGGGTGTTGAACGCCCGGAGCGCGATGTCCGTGTCGCGGTCGGTCGTGCGCTCCTGGAGGCGGGCGAGGAACGACTTCGCGGCGCGTTTCCCTGTCTCGTTGCGGTTGAAGAAGAGGAATTCCTTGGGATCGGTGCGGCGCACAGCGGCCCGAATGACGTCCAGGTAAGTGGTGAGCACCACCTTGTCCATGTCTTTACCGCCGCGGGGTCCGGTGCCGGTGAGGACTAGTCGGCGGACGAGCTCCGGGTGCTTCAGCACCAGGTCCTGCGCGATCATGGCGCCCATCGAGAACGAGAAGACGTCGATCCGGTCCAGTCCGAGCGCACGGACAAAGGTGTAGGCGTCGTCAGCTGCCTCCTCGATCGTCCGCGGGACGGTGGCGGATGATGCCCCCACGCCACGTTGGTCGAAGGTGATGACGTGACGCTCACGGGCGATCACGTCGACGATCCGCGGGTCCCAGTTGTCCAGCGTGCCCGCCAGGTGGACGAAGAAGACGACGGGGATGCCGCCTTCCGGGCCCAGCTCACGGTAGGCGAAGGTGACTCCGCCCGCGCTCACGCTCCGGGTCGGCGCCTGCGCGTATGAGGTGATGATCGGTTTCGGTGTGTTCATGATGATTCCGTTCTGTGTGATTCGGGCTGAGGGTGCGCACGGCCATCGGCGTCGGCGCTCAGTGTCATGGACGGGCAGCGTCGCGGTGGATGGCGGCGACGGTCTTGCCGCGGACCCCGCTCGTTCCGAGCGCGTCAGGGATCTCGTCGAATGGGACCACACGACCGACGACCGGGCGGATCGCACCCGACTCCGCGAGCGCCGAGATCTCGCGCAGCTGATCGCCGCTCGCGGACATCCAGAGGAAGGAGTAGTCCACCCCCGACTTCCGCGCCGCGTGGCGCACACCGCGGCTGATCGCCGCGATGCCGGCCCGCAGCACCGGGTTCAGGCCGAGCTGACGGGCGAAGGCCGCGTCGGGAGGTCCCGCGATGCCGATCGCTCGACCCCCGGGCCGGAGGATGCGCAGCGACTTCATCAGGTTCTCACCGCTGACGCTGTCGAGAACAACGTCGTAACCGTTGAGCTGCTTCTCGAAATCGTCGGTCCGGTAGTCGATGACGACGTCGGCACCGAGCGACGCCACGAACTCGGCGTTGCCGGCACTCGTGGTCGTGGCGACCGTGGCACCCAGGTGCTTGGCGAGCTGGATCGCAATCGAACCCACTCCCCCGGCTCCCGCATGGATGAGCACCTTCTGTCCCGGGCGCACATTCGCCCGCACCTCAAGTGCCTGCCACGCAGTCAGCGCAACCAGGGGCAGGGACGCGGCTTCCACCATCGTGAGCGCGGCAGGGACCGGAGCCAGGTCGTCCTCGTCGACGGCGATCCGTTCGGCGAAGGTTCCAATGCGCCCGTCCGGCGCCCGCCCGTACACGGCGTCGCCAGCCTGGAACGACCGCACCTCCGATCCGACCTCGAGAACAATTCCGGCCACATCGTGCCCCAGCGCTGCGGGTAGTCGGAGCGGTACCATCTGCGCAAACTCGCCCGCCCGGAGCTTCTCATCGAGCTGATTCAAACCAGCCGCGTGCACGTCGATGAGGACATCATGCGGTCCCATAACCGGCTCAGCAAGCTCGCCCACGGCAAGCGGCTTCTTGTACGACGAGAGAACGATGGCTTTCATGAATATCCTTTTTCGAGTTCACTCTATTTTGAGTGCACTCGATAAAAGGCGCAACCCCTCGCATGTATTCCGAGACCACAGTCTGAGTACTGCGGCACCGACACCGATGACGAACCCATCGAACGATGAGGGATGCTAGGCGGGCCAAACTCGGCGGTAGCCCTGAATCTCGAGTGACTGGCCGGACTTGGGCGGCCCTGGTTTGGCCGGTGCGGGTGCGGTGCGCGCGTCGCGTGGTCCCGAGCCGTCCGGGGTGCGCCGCGAGGACCATCGCGCGGCGATGAGGATGAGGACGGCGACGACGGTGAGGATCGCGCAGAGGGCGAAGACCGCGGAGTACCCGAGGTCGCCGATCCCCGCGACGGCGATGATCGGCCCGGCGATGACCGCGCCGACGCGGCGTGGATGGTGCAACGGGCATCGCGACGGCGGGCGACTTCTCATGGTGGGTGCACTCGGGGCCACTCGTAGCCGCCTTGAGCAGCGCGTGGTCCATTGCGCGACACGGCCGGACGCCGGATAGTTGGTGTACGCCGTCACGTGTCGGGGAGGCCAGTATGGCTGTCGTTCTCATCGCGCGATTCGCCGGGGATGTCGAGCAGCTGACCGCGGCGTACGACATGGCCCATCGGATCATCATGGATCGCGGAGGGGCGCCGGGCGAACTGCGCCATCACTGCGCCGTCGACGAGGACGCGTTGTACATCATCACGGTCTGGGAGTCCGAGACGGCTGTGCGGGCGAGGTGGGCGAGCCCAGAGTTCGAGGCCGTGCTCGCGTCCGGCGGGTTTCCGTCCCCGCGGACCGCGGAGATCTCCATCCTGCAGTTGCATGCGACCGAGCCGCCCCTGTCGGTCGGGGGTGAGGGTGCGCATGAGCGATCGTGACGAGTTCCTGGACTGGTTCGCGACGACGTGGCGGGCAGCCGAGGTCGCGTTGCACAGCGGCGATGCCGGGCCCCGATTCGAGACGTGGTCGGAGAAGGAGCCGGTGACGCTGTTCGGTGCGTGGTTCAGTGCTTCCGGTGCTGCCGAGGTGCGTGAGGTGTTCCGGAAACTGGCCGACGCGTTCTCTGATGCCACGTCGAGCGAGGTCGAGCTCGTTGCCGCCGACGTGAGCGGCGACCTGGCGTACACGGTTCATCGGGAGATCACGCAGACGGTGGTCAATGGCCAGCCGCGAAGCTATGTTCTGCGCGTCACACACGTCTATCGTCGTGAAGACGGCCGGTGGGAGGTTGTCCACCGCCACGCCGACGAGGAGCCCGAGTCTCCGCGTCTGTGAACACTGGCCGAGGCCATCGGGCCCGTCGACTTCCAAGCAGACGCCATCCTCAATTTGCAGGTCCGCAGGTTCACGCCCAAGGAAGTGGGAATGCCCCGCGGGGAGCTGAAGCTGATCGATCGCCAACTCAGAGACATCGACCGCCCGCAAGCGGACCGTCCATCGGTCGGCGTTCATTTGCTTTCCGCGCTTTCCTCTCGAGCGTGCGGGCCGTTGCGGAACAGGTCGCGATCCGGAACGCTCGAGGCATGCGTATCGCGGGTGTGCTCCCTTACAATGCCCCGGACCCGCGCGTGGAATCCGCCCGGCAACTGGCCGGCCTCCCCTTCCCGCTGATGGGTCTGGCCCCTCAACCCACGATCGAGGACATGCACATGCCGTCGATCATGGAGGCGACCGACCGGGCCGGCCGATCACAACTCGCGGTGAGTTTCACGTACCGGCTGTGGCGAAACCCTTCCGATCCTGACGACCCGGCGAATCTGAAGGACCTCGATCCGGAAGAGCAGGCGGCCCTCGACACCGTTCCCCCGTGGCCGCGACCCGCCTGGCTGCCCGAGTTCCTCGAGATCATGCGCTACCCCCGGTTATGGGAAGCCGTGCGCACCAGCTGGAGCAGAGACCCGTCGGACTACACCGCGCTCGAGCGGCAACTCGTCGATCACACCAACAACATCCTCATGAACCACTACCGCAACGAACTGGGGCCGAGCCCGGGACCCACCGAGGATGGCCCATGGCAGGTCGGCTTGTCGTCAGTCAACGCTGCGGCGCTTGAGATCGACCGCGAAGAAGCACCGGCCATCGAGATCGACACCGACCCCTTCGTGTACGCGATCGGCGCCCAACTTCGACCCGACCTCGTCACAACCGTCGTCATCGCCCGCGAGCACCTCCCGTATGTGCGCCTCGCACTGCACACACGAACGCCCGCCACCAAGTGACATTGCCCGTCAAGGGACCGACATCCGTGCCAGGGTACGTGTAGCCGCCGAGGCGGCGGCTATGCGTGAGCAGGCGCCACCATGACCCGCACGCGAGTCCGCGGCTCGTGGGGGTATCAGGCGTGGACCGTTCGCGCGCTCGCTCACCGCCGTCAGTGATCTCGACGGCTTGGACATCAATCATCGCGTGACGTTCACACGCCCACCGGGAGACGCCAGGTCGCGACCACGCGTGAGCGGTCGACTCAAGGGATTCGTGACGTCGACTACCTGGTCGCGAACATGCGCCGCCCAGGTATCGAGCTGGTTGTTGCCTTCCCGCTCGCGCACGGAGGCGAGAATTCGGACGTCTTCGGGCCTCTGCCCCTCACTTATCAGGTCGAAGTCGGCGACCCGATGCGGACTGACCACATGCGCACACAGAGGGACGTCCGTGCATGGCTCGGAGAGCGACCGGCCGACACCGACATCGGTGTCAGATTCCGCGGGGTTCGCGTTCAGCTCGCTGTACCGGTGCGCATCCTCCGGGCCATCTCCATCATCTCGGGTGTCGGCTGGCCGATCGCGAAGATGTTGCCCTCGCTGTCACTGAACCATGCACTGCGCTCGCCGCCGAGCTCGGCGATCCCGTCGACGGTCTTCAGCCCGGGCATGTCGTAATCGTGGAAGACGACCCCGTGCGTGCGCAGCGCGGTCGTGTCACGATCGATGTCGTCGGTCACGAGGTTGAACGCGGTGTTCTTGGCCGTGCCTGCGAAGTCTGTCCGGTACACCAGCACCATGGTTCCGCCGACGTCGTAGAAGAGGTTGCCGCCTTCGTCGTCGGCGTAGACCGGGTCGCGGCCGAGCACGTCGTGCCACCAGGCCTTGGCTCGATCGATGTCCGCTGCCGGGAGGACAGCCGTCGCCATCAGATTCTCGAACATGATGATTTCCAGTCCGGGGGCGTTGTCATCCCCGCGCCGGCCCAGCGCAGCGCATCGGCGATTCGGGCGCGCGAACGTGGCCCCCCGACCGGAGTGTAGACCCGCATCCGTGGCCCCGGTAGAGGCGTCTTGAACACCCGAACCCGCGGGCCTCCGGGCGGCGGAGCACACCGGAGTCACGATCACAATCCATGCGATCGGTGCTGAACAACCGCCGGCGAACGATGTGACTCTCGCTGATGCGCGAGAGAAGATCGACCTGCTACGCAACCCGCGACCAGGCAGCCCTTCCCGCTCCCGTCCGAAATCGTCCGTGTCGCGACGACGTGACATGCGAGACGGAAAGGCACGAGGCGACACGCGTCAGCTGATGTCGACCTCCCGACAGGTCAGGCGGAACTCGAACTGAATCTCCGCGCCGGGACGTGCGCAGCATGCCAGTCGAGGCGTGGGCGCGATAAGGGTCTTCCCGCCGGGGTGGATGCGACCGATGATCAAGATTCGAGCAGGGCTTTGGCCTTGTCGAGAGCCGCCATCTCGGCATCCATGCTCTTCTGGACCGCTCCACCCATGAAGAGCTTCTTGATGCCGGCGACCTCGGCGTCCAGCGTGAACGTCACGCTTGTGCCGTCGCCTGCCCGCGAGAAGGCGTAGCTGCCCACCGGTCGCACCGGGCCGCTCACGGTCTTGAAGGCGTACCGGGTCGGCACGGTGTATTCGGTGATCTCGATGTCGGCGTTGATCGAGCGGCCCCCGGGTCCAGCGATGACCTGATGGACGGTGCTGCCCACCGCTGGCTGCCCGTTTGCGCTCATCTGCTTGACTCCACCGCGCCAGATCGGGTCCTGGGCAGGATCGGTGAAGAACGCGAAGACCGTGTCGATCGGGGCCGCGATCTGAATCATGCGGGAGGCGCTGGGCATGCGCTAAGTATCCGGCATGGGAGCATGCGCACGCGAGAAACGCTGGGCGGGCCTACGGCGTGATGAGCTTCACGACCCATTCATCCGGGCGGACCACCCGGACGACCCCGACGGCTTCGCTCGCCGACGCATGCACCACCAGTGCGCTGCCAGTATGACCAGCGACCATACCGATGAACTCGTCACCGCCATCCTTCCGGCGCACGAGCACGTCGGTACCGCTTCGCAGTGAGCTCCAGTCGGTAACCAGGGCGTATGTCGACATGCCGGCACCGCCTTCCAGCCTCACGGTGCGATGTACTGAGGGTACCGCCGGAGACAGCGCGTTACAGCGCAACAAATGCGCCGGGCGGGTAACGTGCGCGATCAAGACCTCCGCTCCCCAGCCGGGACGGCGCCGCACTGCGCGCCACGAACTCGTTCCATGCGCGCGACACGACCACGGATTGGCTGTCCCGGGTGCTACCGCGCAACCCATGGTCATCGTTTTACCCACGCTCTTGGGAGCTTCAGGGGACTCCTGCCAGGTCGTTGTGCCTCAAATCGGAACTTGCCGGGATCGAAGGGCTGCTGTGGCCGGCTTGACGCGCATGTGAGGCTCGAGCGGTGTGCGAGGATCGCGCCATGGATGCCGAGGCATTGCGGGTGAGGCAGGCTCCTCTCAAGGAGCGCTACAAGGCGGACCCTGCGAGCGCCCGGGTCGTCTCGGGCGCTCACGGCAGGTTCTCCGATCCCGGGATCACGGCGACGATCGAGGGGTGGGCCGGGCCGATCCGCGGGGGACAGCATGTCGCCACCGGGGGAGACGGCACCGACGCGTGCTCGGCGGACCTGCTCATGCAGGCGCTGCTCGCGTGTGCCGGCGTGACATTCCGCGCCGTCACCACCTCCATGGGCGTGCAGGTCGCGGACGTCGAGCTCGAGGCGACCTGTTCCTGGGATGCACGCGGAACTCTGGGCCTCGCCCGGGACGTCCCGGTCGGTGTCACTGACGTCGTGGTGACGATCACGATCGACAGCGACGCCGATGATGGCCGCCTGCAGCGGATCGCTGCATCCACCGAGCGCTACTGCGTCGTCGGCCAAAGTCTCACCTCGCCCGCCACGATCCACGTGATCAACCGCCGCTGACACTTCGTCATCCCATCACTCCTCCTCGGAACCGACCAGCCCCGCGGACCGCGCCGACGGGTGTGGCGACGTCCGAAGGAAGTGCAGTCTGGGAGGAGGTTGGTGGTCTGACGCCGAGCGGTGAGCGTCGACGATATTCGGGGTTGGCGTCGAATCCGAACCGCTCGCCCGCGTTCCACGCCTGGCGGAGGTTCCCGTATGCCGGGATGCCTCCCGCATCACGTAGTCGCCGCGCTGTGTGCAGGAGGTTCCAGGTCATGAATGTCGTGTTGCGGTTCGTGAAATCGTTCTCGGGGCCGCCCGAGCCCGGGTCGAGGTAGCTCGGCCCAGGCCCGATCTCCCCGATCCATCCGGCATCGGCCGCCGGAGGAATCGTGAAGCCGATGTGCTGCAGGCTGTACAGGATCGACATCGCGGCGTGCTTGACGCCATCCTCGTTGCCGGTGATGATCGCCCCGCCCGTCTTTCCGTAGTAAACGTATTGACCCTTCTCGTTGTACAGGCCGCTCATCGAGTAGAGCCGTTCGATGAGCTTCCGCGTGAGGGATGCGTTGTCACCGAGCCACAGCGGACCACCGACCACGAGGATGTCGGCGGCGTCGATGGACGGCCAGATCTCCTCCGGCCACGCGTCCGCCTCCCACCCGTGCTCCCGCATGTCGGGATAGACGCCGGTGGCGGCGTCATGGTCGATGAAACGGATGCACTCCACGACGACGCCCTGGGAGCGCATCAGTGCGATGCTTCGATCCATCAGCCCCTGCGTGTGGCTGAGTTCAGGGCTGCGTTTGAGCGTGCAGTTCACGAACACGGCCCGCAGGTCGTCGTACGCCGCCGGGGTGTCGAGTCGCTCTGCCATGCCGCCATCGTACGAAGCCGACTCGCGTCATGGCATGGATTCGACCGGCTGTCATCGACTCGTAAGGCGCCGGGGGGCAGGTTCCGAATCGTGCGATGGTCATGACACCTGGCAACGACGCCCGACCCAATACGGGAACGAGCGCACTTGGAGCCGTACGCGAGGTACCTTCACCGGGCAATGCCCGGTTAGGGATCCCTTTCGCGCCAACGCTCGCCTATAGGTCGGCAGTGCGGAACTCCGGCAGCGGCAGGTCGGGTCGCAACTTGACGAAGCGGACGGAGTGCCGGAAGAAGCCGGCGGTCCGCGCCGAGTCCGCCGACACTTCGCCCATGACAGGCTCAACAAGGGTGACCTTGAGGTCATCGCTACGGGCCCGGAACCGGCCCATCGCGCCTGCGGGCAGCACTTCCGGCCACGGGTGCGGGCCTGACGGCTGACGCAGCATTTGGCCCAGTGCTCGCGCCTGCCCTGGACTGAGCTGCGCAGACTGCCCCGCGGTTCGGAGCTGCCCGTCGACGACGAATCCGACGACGAGCGACATCGGGTTGTGCAGGGGGCCGACGATCGCGGCGATGACGACGTCGACGGATTCCCGGCGCTTGACCTTCACCCACTGCCGCTCGCCCGGCTTGTAGATCTGTGCGCCGCCCTTGACGACGATTCCCTCGATGCCCGCAGCGGCCATGTCCTCCGACCAGCCCTGTGCGACGTCCCGTTCCGTGGTCATGGGCGACAGCGTGATCGGCGGCCGCGCATCCTCAAGGGTCGCCTCCAGTAGTTCCCGCCGGTCGTCGTAGGAGAGCCTCCGGGTATCTGTCCCGTCGAGGGCGAGCACGTCGAACAGCACGAGGCTCGCGGGCACCTCTCGGGAGAGCGTCGGCGCGCGGCGCGCGCCGGAACTGAGCCGGCGCAGCAGCTGCTCGAACGCAAGCCTCTCGTCTTGCCAGATGACGAGCTCCCCGTCAAAGAGCGCCTGCTCCGGCAGCTGGTGCGCGCATGCGGTGACGATCTCGGGAAAGATCCCCGTGAGATCGGTGCCGCGCCGCGACCACAGTGTCGTGGCACCGTCCTGTACGACCGCGACGCGGAACCCGTCCCACTTGGGCTCGTAGCGGCAGCCGCCGGGTAGAGCGGTACTGGCGGGAAGCAGATCCGCTCCCCTCGCAAGCGCCAGCTCAGGAGGGAACCGGATGCTCGCCGGGATCATGCGACCACGGTAGGCGCCCACCGGTCAGCCGGGTAGAGGCGTTCCAAGGCCTTAGACCAGATCCGGACTCCAGCCACTCGACGATCACGGCGCCGTCGTTCAAGCCCTCGCTTTTCAGGCGGTCCGCGTCTGCGCTTCGTCGGTCCAGGGCATCCATGCCCAGACAGCGGCTAGTGCTTCTACACCCAGACAATCTTGTGCGGACCTTATGCAGCGCGCGGCACCGTTATTGACGCCGGCGGCCAGCCCTGACTGGCGCCCGCAGGCGAGCGGCTACGGCCCGAACAGGCCGTCTTGCGACTCAGGTGCGACCTCAGGGAGCACAGGCGTCGACTCCAGGGTTGGGGTGTGCGACTCAAGCACCGCCAGGTCGCGCCGGATCCGTACGGTCAACTGATTGCGGGCCGGCGAGTTTCCCGCCAGTGGAAGGGATGGGATCACCTCCGACAGCGCGACGCGGTGTAGATCGATGAGCGCTTCGGTGAGGTGCGTGCGCGAGCGAGGCGGGAGGTCGAGTACAGACTCGGTGAGCCGTCGGAGCTCGCTGATCCACTCGGCCGAAACCCTCGCCGGCAACGGGGTGCGATAGGCATCACGCCAGTTCGAGGCTGCTTCAGCAACGGCAACCGGAGGGCTGACTGTTCCATCTCGTGCGATGACAGAGACGAGAGTGCCTGCGGGCGCAGAAGAGACGATCTGCCCGGCTGTGGAGATCTCGGCATCGTTCTCGGCTCGAAGCGACACTTGACTAGGTCGCATGGCGGCACCGCCCCGCGCGATGCGGGCAGCAGTTGCCAATAGGCTCTCCGCTCGAGGCACGGCTATCGCTACGACGCGGTTCTGGAAGCCGGCCCTTTCGAAGAAATTCAGAGCGGCGTTCGCGTCATCAACGGATCGGAAGGAGTCCTCGAGAATGATCGACGTCCGATGTTCTCGGGCGTAGGTGAGCGAGGCGCTGATCCAGGTGCGGATGACATCAGGTCCCTGTGTGTCATGGAGGAATGGCGTCAGGTCGGCGGCCCGAAGCACGACTGCCCGCCCTGGGAGCTCTTCGAGCAGCCTTCCGACTGCCCGGGATCTGCCGGCGCCAGCCTGACCCACGAGGAGCACGAACTCTGGCCGCTGCTGCCCCTCAGCCACGCCGTCGAACAGGAACGGTCTGACCTCGTTCTCGAAGATGTCGTCAGCCATCGCGTTGCTCCTGACGGAGCTGGGCGATGCGAGAAGCGAGGCGACGGGTATGCGAATCCACCGCTTTGCGGTCGAACCCGTCGATCGCGAGCGTTTCGCCGCGCACCGCGCTGGCCTCGGCGCGTGTTCCCGGGGCTGCGGCCGCATCAGCACGCGCTCGAGCAACGAGCATGGTCTCGAGGACGACGGCGAGGTCGCGTAGCTCCTCATACGCGACGATGTCGTCCGGGCGCCAGGACGCGCGGATCCTCGCATCCGCGTCGTCCGTCATTCCCGCCTCCGAGATCACCTCTCGGGCAGTCTATGGCGGTGGTCGCGTTGGGCACTCGCGACGAACCGTGCGGCTACGAGCGGATGGCGCCTCCTCGGTAGCCCTGTCCTGCTATCGCTGACTGCGCCTCGTTGAGTTTTCGGCCGATGCGCTGAGCATCGGACGCGGCCCCAACCAGCGCATCGACGGCTTGAGCGACGGCCTGCACGGGGTCGGTTCCATCGTCTTGGTACACGACGTAGTTTGCGAGGGTCGACTCTAGACCTCGCGCGAGCTGCGACAGCGCCTGCGCGAGACCGGATCCGGTCGCGACCTTGAGGTCGCCGAGGACTTGGCACATCACCGGTGCGGGGATGCCGGCATCCATAACCATCGTCGCGTGATTGATCGCCAGGATCGCCTCGAAGGCGTCATCCGCCAACTCGACGATCCGGGCGAACGGTTCGGACGTCACCTCAGGCCACCGCAGGATGATTGAGCTGCTCGAACGTCGTGTCGTTGGTGATGGGCCGTTCGGCCACCGCCCGGGCACGCACCAGGTACATGCGCAGCAGTTCGCGTCCCAGGGAGCGTGGCAGGTCCTGGATGGGTGTGCCGATTCGCTCGGCTGCGTGCTCGGCGGCGGACCATGCCCAGATCACCTGGTAGCGGCTGAGCTCCATACAGTCCAGCCCGTACGCCGCGTAGATGATGCGTTCGGCGATCGCGGCATATTCGGCCGGAGTGGGCGTCACGTCGATGGTTTCCATGGTTGTTGTTCCTTTCCTCCTCGTGCCTTTCGGCAGCTGCCGATCCACGCGGACGCGCGCGGCGGTCCAGGGTGCGGCGCAGCCGCATCGCGTAGCGACGCGTCAGCGCCCTTGACGGCTGGAAGAGGCCGCGTACACTCTCGTCGGCGAAAGACCTCGTGGATGACGCGGCCGGTGGCTACCTCTCGGTGCCGAACTTGGACTCGGGCGATTCGAGGATCTTCAGGTCCCGGATGAAGAGTTGCCGGTCTTGCTCGGGGTCGACGATGAGCAGGCGGATGCGGTCCCGAAATCCCGCCTGGTAACCAGGCGAAAGACTGCGCAACGGGACCATGCACCACTCCACGTCCTCGTCGACCCGGTAACCCGGCAGATCGCGGGCCTTGTCCGGGTAGTAGGTGAACGCCGCGTACGCGACACGTGCGATGGTCGCCTCGATCTCGGACCGGTCCAACATCATGCCCTCCATCTCGCGTTCGCGTCACCCCGCGCGGTCGCCGCGGTGTCTCAATTGTGATTCGGACACCCGCCACGGTTCGACGCCACGCGAGGCGGAAGCACGGCACGCTCATAATCCGATCCCGCCGGGTTCGGGATCCAATGGCGGCTGAGTCGGAGTCCATCTGTCGACGGTTGCCGCATTGCTGCGCCGACGTGGTCTGCCGCGGAGACGGTCGTTGATCGCGCGAGCGATGCTGTCCATGCGAGCCGCCTCCTGCTCCACGCGTTCGCGCTCGAGGCGTTCGTGCGCTCGCGTTGCCTGGCGCGCCTCGACGCGTTCCCGAAACTCGGGGTCGTCCGCGAGGCGGAATCGAAGGCGGGCGCTTGCGCAGTCGGCCTTCCATGCGGCGAGAAGGTCGGGCGGCGTCGGCTCGCCGTGTTCCCGGCGAATCCGGCGGATCTCGGCTGCCGGCCAACTCCGCTGAAAGAACGCGTCCGCGTCCCGTTGAGATGCGCGGATGGTCTCGGGCGGGTCTTTGTGGATGCGTCGTGCCGGCATGCCGAGCTCACGGCGTCGCCGTTCCCGGTCGTTCCACCGTTTCGTCGCTTCCTGGTGCCGCTTGTTGTTCTCTGGGTCGGAACGCCACGCCTTATTGAAGGCCGTCTTCCGTTCGGGGTGCGCTTGTGCGTATCGGCGGTTGTACTCGGCGCGTCGCGCGGGGTCGACGTGATTGCGTTCGCGCTGCTTCGCGAGGATTGCGTCGCGGTTGCGCTGGTAGTACTCGCGGTTGATCTGCTTGCGCCGCTCTCGGTTGTTGTCCGCCCAGCGCCGACGGTTCGCGCGCACCCGCTCCGGGTTTGCTGCTGCCCACGCGCGCACCCTCTCGGTCTCCGCGCGCCGCCGTTCGGCGAGCGCCTCGCGCCGAACACGTGCGGCACGGCGCCCTTCAGCGAGCTCGGCGAGCACGTCGCCTCGCGTCGCGTCGGCGTGGGCGATGCGAGCCCGCTCGCAATCGCGGCTAAAGGCATCGAGAAGGACCTGCGGCGTGCCGTACTCGTCAAGAAGTCTGCTGAGCCTCTCAGTTGACCACGAAGCAGCGAAGAACGCGTCCGCCTCGGCGTCGTGCATGGCACGCTCAGCCTTCACCCGGACCACGGCTGGCGGGTCGAGTTCGCGATGGAAGAAGGCATCCGCTTCCCGTTGACGGTCGGCACGCGCGGATGGTCCGTCCTGGGAGTGAGTGGTCATGAAGGGCCGCCGGGCGAGTATGCGTCCCGGAACCTGGAGCAGCAGGTTCGTGAGCGGCGGGGGTGCGCGGGCGACGTTCCGAGACCCGAGGAAGCCGGCATCGGAACGTCGACCGCGCACACGCCTGGACGTGCCATCCGTCAGCCCTCCTGCCCGGGACCAGTGCCGTGCCGCGCCGTGCCTTCGAGCCACTCAACGACCTCTTCAAGCACATAGAGCACGGATTTGCCGGCTTTGCGGTAGCGGGGGCCTGTCCCCTCATGACGCCAGGTCGCGAGTTTCGTCTTGCTCAGGGTCGGGAATTCGTCCGCAATCTGTTCGGGGGTGCGGTAGCTGTGCGCGAGATGATTCGCGAGGTCGGTGTCCATGGTTCCCCTCCGATGCATAAGTTCGACGAGCTTTGACATCGGTCTACTCGCTGTGTTTTACTTTGTCAAGTATCAGCAATAGCAGAAGCGTGACGCGGAGGGGCAGACTGAGGAGGTGAAGATCGACGTGCGTACACCCGATGGATCACCGGTGGGATGGCAGGCCGCCACTCACTCTGTCGGTACCGCGTTGCGCATCGTGCCGCAGTACCGGGTCGAGGCCGAGGACGAGCACACAGGACTCGGCCACACGGTCGACGTTGAATATGACCGTGACGAAGGTCGCTTCGTCGTCCGGCAGGTCGCCACGCGATCTCTCGCAGGCGGTGAGATCACGGGCACCGAGCTTCGGCAGGTGCGACTCGCCGAGATCGTGCAGGCTGCGGCGCCGCAGTGCGTGGCGTTCACCCTCGGAGATGACGAGATGGTCACCGCCGCTGACGTGAGCGCTGCAGAGGGGCGACTTCTCCCCCACTGGTTGGCCGAATCGCTCAACCCCGTGTCCGAGAGCCGCAACATCGCTGAGCCCGCGCGCACGGAGCTTCGTGAAGCGCGTCTGGACGCTGTTCAGCTTGTCTACGGCGTGGCTGCGTTGACCGGGCAGCCGCCCGCCAAGGCGATCGAACGCGAGCTCGGCGTCGCGCCGCGCACCGCTGCCCACTGGATCCGCCTCGCCCGCACCGCGGGCCGCCTGGAAGGTCTGGGGTACGCCGCCGGTCGCCCGCCCCGTGCGTAACGTATACGAATACAAGACAGCGCAAGGAATCCGGTACTACGTCCGTTACATCAAGCCGGACGGCTCGCGGGGCAACAAGCGCGGATTCACTCGAAAGCGCGACGCAGCGGCCTTCCTCGCCTCAGTCAAGGTCGACATTGATCGTCACGAGTACATCGACCCCCGAAGCGGTGACATCAGGGTCGGCGAACTGGGAACAGCTTGGATCGCCGAGAAGCAGGTCCTTCTCAAGGCATCTACGTTCCACTCGGTGGAGTCAGCATGGCGGACACACGTGAGCCCCCGCTGGTCCCGAGTAAGAGTCGCTGACGTGCGGCACGGTGACATTCGGGCCTGGGTGGCCGAACTGGCGGCGGAGCGCAGCGCGTCTACAGTCTTGCGCGCGCACGGCGTGCTGTCAGGTATCCTCGACGTCGCCGTCCGGGACCGGCGCATACCCGCCAATCCGGCGCTGGGGGTTCCCATGCCCCGCAAACGCATGAAGCGACGCGTCTATCTGTCACACGCGCAGGTCTCGGCCCTCGCCCAAGAGTCTCGGTTCCCCGAGCTCGTCTACTTCTTGGCCTATACCGGCCTGCGCTGGGGAGAGGCGACCGCACTTCGCATCCGGCATATCGACCTGAATCGACAGCGCGTGTTCGTCGAGGAGAATGCGGTTCGTGTGTCTGGCAAGACTGTTGTAGGCACTCCGAAGACGCACGTAACAAGGACCGTGCCCATCCCGCCATTCCTGATGCCCTACTTCGATGCGGTTGCCACCGTCCGCGGAGAGGAGTCGCTCGTATTCGGCGACGGGACAGCGCATCTCATACTTCCCAACTCGAAGGATGGCTGGTTCGCCGCCGCGGTGCGCCGATGCCAACGGAGCGACGCCCGGTTCCCTCGAGTGACGCCACACGATCTTCGGCACACCACGGCCAGTCTTGCGATCAGCTCCGGCGCGAACGTGAAGGCCGTGCAGCGAATGCTCGGGCACGCTTCAGCGGCCATGACACTCGACACGTACGCCGACCTGTTCGAAGACGATCTCGACGCGGTCTCGTTGTCTCTGGAGGCGGCACGGCAGAAAGCCTCTGCAGGAGAGGGCTGGCGCAAGAATGTCCCACTTCTGTCCCACGAGGTACCTCGGCCACATGACGAAGGCCCCGCCATCCCTTGAAACGACTGGGATGTCGGGGCCCCGCACGATGGCGGTGACGGTGGGATTTGAACCCACGGTAGGGGGTTACCCTACACAACTTTTCGAGAGTTGCACCTTCGGCCGCTCGGACACGTCACCGCCGACAAGTGTACGCGACGCCAACAGAACCCGCGAATCGAGCGGATCAGGAGACCCGGGCGAGCGCACCGCCGAGGAGGTCCACCACCGCAGAGGGCTCCGGCATCCCGACCGCGAACCAGTAGATCGCGGTGAAACCGGCATCCCTCAGTCTCTCCGTCTCACGCACGACGTCGTCGACGGTCGATTCCTGCGTGACGTGCGCCATCGCGGTCTTCTCGATCTCGGCCTCGTCGCGCCCGAGCTCGTCGCAGTGCCGGCGCAGCACATCCAGCTTGGCAACGACGTCCGCCGCAGCCGAGATGTTGCACGCATCCGCGTACTTCGCCACCAGCCGGAGGGTCTTGCGCTCTCCTCCCCCGCCGATCATGAGATACGGATGCGGACGCGAGATGCTCTGCGGCGAGTTCAGCGTGCGCTCGAGGTGATAGTGCGCCCCTTCGAACGGCTCCTCGGAGTCCGACCACATCTGCAGGCAGATGCGGATCGTCTCCTCCAGCTGCTCGAAGCGCTCCGCGATCGGCGGGAAGTCGAAGCCCAGCCCGCGCGACTCCCACTCGTTCCATGCAGCGCCGATGCCGAGGCCCATCCGTCCGCCCGAGAGCACGTCGAGCGTCGTCACCGCCTTGGCGAGCAGCGCGGGCTCGCGGTAGATGACGCCCGTGACGAGCGTGTGCAGCAGAGCCTTCTGCGTGTGCGCGGCGATGAAGCCGAGCGCGGCGTACGCCTCGAGCATCTCGTTGCTCTCGGGTCCGATCATCCGCAGCTGCCAGAAGTGATCCATCACGGTGATGCGCTGGATGCCGGCATCCTCCGCACCTCGGACGTGCTTCGCGAGTGCCGGGCCGAGCTGTGCCGGTCCGCTCTTCCAGGTGAAATCGGCGATGTGCAGGCCATAGTCCATTCCTGCAGGCTACGGCTCAGACGCGTCACGCGTCGAGGAACGGCTGGTGGTGATACCCGGTGGGATCGAGCACCGCGACGGTGGACTCGGGTACCTCGAGGAAGACGCCCGGCAGGTCGTTGAGCGGCTCCGACACCACGACCTGCGCGTGATCGCCGAACTGCGACAGCCTCTCCACATCCGGATACATCGTCCGCAGCGTCGGGATGTCAGCGGAGTGGAAGAGCGTCCGCGAGCGCCCCTGCGACGAATAGCGGAACGTCCACAGCGTCTCGCCGTCCGAGACGGCGATCGTGCCCTGCATCGGGAACTGGATGCCGGCCGCATGGCCGACCTCTTCGACCCGCCTGATCGCGGCGCCGACGGCCGTGATGGGGTCGTCCATGAGCCCGTATGTGAGGGCGAGGTGGAAGAGCACCTCGGTGTCGGTGGTGCCCTGGATCCCGGTGTACAGGGCCGGGTCGACCTCGAACGTCAGGTCGCGCTTGATCGTGCCGAAGTGCGAGATCGCGCCGTTGTGCATGAAGAGCCAGTTCTCGTGCCGGAACGGGTGGCAGTTCGTCTGCTGGATGGGCGGCGCAGCCGCCGCACGCACGTGCGTGAGGAACAGGGGGCTCGTCACGGCCTGGCTGATCTCGCGGAGGTTGGCGTCGTTCCACGCCGGCTCGATGCTCCGGAAGACGTGGGGGCGACCCGCATCCGGTCCGTCGCCCTTGCGGACCGGATACCAGCCGAGACCGAAGCCATCGCCGTTCACGGTCTCGGCGCCGAGCGGCGAATTGAGCGCCATGGCGACGATCGAGTGCTGCGTGTCGACGATGAGGGAGGAGGGATGCAGCGGCTCCCCCGTGTAGGCCAACCAACGGCACATCGCGTTCCCCTTCGCTCATGATCCGGTTCAGCTGATCGCGTACGACTGAGCCTGCCAGACTGTGCCCATGAGTGTGATCGAGAACTCGAAAGTGACGATCGTCGGCGCGGGCAGCGTCGGCTCCAGCGCCGCCTACGCGGCTCTCATCCGCGGCTCCGCGCGCCACGTCGCGCTGTACGACATCGCCGCCGCGAAGGTGGAGGCCGAGGTCCTCGACCTCGCCCACGGCACCCAGTTCACCGGCTCCAGCGACATCGTCGGCGGCAGCGACCTGTCGGTGGTGGAGGGGTCGCACGTCGTCGTGATCACCGCGGGCGCCAAGCAGGACCCCGGGCAGACGCGCATCGAGCTCGCCGGCGTCAACGCCGGGATCATGAAGCGGATGATGCCGCAGCTGCTCGAGGCGGCGCCGAACGCGATCTACGTCATCGTCACGAATCCGTGCGACGTCCTCACGGTGCTGGCGCAGGAGGCGACCGGCCTCCCGCCGGAGCGGATCTTCGCCTCCGGCACGGTGCTCGACACCTCCCGCCTGCGCTGGCAGCTCGCGCAGCGCGCCGGCGTCTCCGCGAGCTCCGTGCACGCGTACATCGTGGGAGAGCACGGCGACACGGAGTTCCCGCTGTGGTCGTCGGCATCCATCGGCACCGTGCCCATCCTCGATTGGCGGCCGGATGCGGGCGCGCCGATGTCCGTCGACGAACTCGACATGATCGCCGTCGACGTGCGCGACGCCGCCTACAAGGTCATCCAGGGCAAGGGCGCGACGAACTACGCCATCGGCCTGTCGACGGCCCGCATCATCGAGGCGGTCCTGCACGACGAGCGCGCGGTGATGCCCGTCTCCACGGTGCTCCACGACTTCCACGGCATCGACGGCGTCGCACTGTCGGTCCCCTCGATCGTGAGCTCGGCGGGCGCCGTCCCGGTGCGCGAGACCACGTTCTCGCCGAGCGAGCTGGGCCTGTTGCGACGGTCCGCGGACACGCTCCGCCAGGTCGCTGACAGCCTGCGCTGACATCGCCCTGCGGCGTCGGTGCGACCGCCCGCCGCAGCGGACTTCCGCATGACTGCGGACCGAACCGGCTCCCCGCGTCCGCTCGAGTGCAGAAGTCCGTGGATGGGCGGGGACGACGGGGGGATGTCGCATCCTGCGCATACCCTGAACCCATGGCGTCCCGACGATCCTCTGCACCCTCGCCCTTCCGGTGCACCGAGTGCGGGTGGACGACGTTGCGCTGGGTCGGTCGCTGCGGCGAGTGCCAGCAGTGGGGCACCGTCGTCGAGGCCGCGGAGCAGACGGGCATCGTCAAAACCGTCACGGCCGCGAGCCCCGCGCGGGCCGCCCGTCCCATCACCGAGATCGACACCGCCGACGCTCCGCGGCGCACGAGCGGGGTGGACGAGTTCGATCGCGTACTCGGCGGCGGCATCGTGCCGGGTGCGGCGATCCTGCTGTCCGGCGAGCCGGGCGTCGGAAAGTCGACACTGCTGCTGGAGGTCGCGGCGCAGAGCGCCCGCGCCGGCCGTCGGGTCCTGTACGCGAGCGGCGAGGAGTCGACGGCCCAGGTGCGACTGCGCGCGGAGCGCACCGGAGCGCTGCACGATGAGCTCTACCTCGCCGCCGAGACAGACCTCGCGACGATCCTCGGGCACGTCGACGCGGTGCAGCCCGAGCTGCTCATCGTCGACTCGGTGCAGACGGTGTCGTCCGGGCTGTCCGAGGGCATGGCCGGGCATCCGAGCCAGGTGCGCGAGGTCGCCTCGACACTCATCCGGCTGGCGAAAGAGCGCGCGCTGCCCGTCGTCATCGTGGGTCACGTCACGAAGGACGGCTCGATCGCCGGGCCCCGCATCCTGGAGCACCTCGTGGATGTCGTGTGCCACTTCGAGGGGGATCGCCACACCGCGCTGCGGTTCGTGCGCGCGCTGAAGAACCGCTTCGGCCCGACGGACGAGGTCGGATGCTTCGAGATGACCGGCAGCGGCATCGCCGAGGTGCCCGATCCGAGCGGGCTGTTCCTCGGACACGGCTCCCCCGAGCCGGGGACGTGCGTCACGATCGCGCTCGAGGGCCGGCGTGCGATGCCCGTCGAGGTGCAGGCGCTCACGGTTCCGAGCTCCACCCCGAACCCGCGTCGGGTCGTGAGCGGCGTGGACTCCGCCCGGGTCGCCATGATCCTCGCCGTGCTGGAACGTCGAGCGGGCCTGCGGCTCTCCGATCAGGACGTCTACGTCTCGACCGTCGGCGGGGTGCGGCTGGTCGAGCCCGGCGCCGACCTCGCCATCGCGATCGCCATCGCCAGCGCCGTGCGCGGGCAGGCGGTGCGGCACGACATCGCCGCCATCGGGGAGCTGAGCCTGGCCGGCGAGGTGCGCCCGGTCACGAGTGTCGCGCACCGGCGCACGGAGGCCACCCGCCTCGGGTACAAGACGATCATCGACGAAGGGTGCGGATCGCTCACCGGAGCCCTTCGCGACCTCGCCGTGCGACCTGTGCGGCCCGTCCGCGAGGAGATCCCGGCGTTCTGAGGGCGTCAGGCCTCGAGCGCGCGGAGGATCTCGCCAGGCGCTGCCTGCATCGGATGCGGGCCGGCGATGTCGAAGAACACGACGGCGACGTCATCGCGGTGCTCCGTCAGGTAGGCGCGCAGCCACGCCGGCGACCGCAGGCTCGCGGGCGGCAGGCTCACCGGCTTGTGCTTCGCGTCGCTGAAGAGCATCAGCGCCACCTCGCCGGTCTCAGGGTTGAGGTACGTCCACACGTGTTCGTCGTCGGATTCATGGATGAGCGGCACCACCGTGGGCCCGTGGCGCAGCGCGAGCGCGATCGCCGCGATGTCGCGGGTCTGCAACGCATCGGCGAGCCGCGTGTTGCTCAGTTCGGCGGGCTCGTCCGCGTGAGGATTCCGAGATGCGGCGGCCATCGCTCCAGCGTAACCGCCGCCTGCCCCGCATCCGTCCCACCGCTGGGGATGCGCGGGGAATGCGCCGCGCGGCGCGAGAACGGCGGTACAAAAGGAGGACCCCCTCTAGGCTCTGGGGAAGCCGTCAGGGGGTCCGGGCCTCGCACTGTCGTGGTCGGTCGAAGATTTCGGGCCGGCTCGGCGCTGCTGGGGACAGCTACGACTACTGCGTGACCGCTTCAGGCTATGCGAAGGCAATAGTCGCGCGCGTCCCCTTTTTGGGGGACATTTTCGACCGGAATATCTCCTAATAAAGGATGAATTGCGCGGTCTGCGCCGACGCGATTCCGCCGATTTCGACGCCCAGATGGTACGACGCGCCACTCCCCGGCGCCCTCGGCCGGCTCTGCGAATTGCACGTCGAGACGGACGACCGCGTGCGGTCCCACGTCAGTGGAGTCGCGCTCTGGACGGTCTGTCCCGCCTTGATGAGGACGACCATGTCACTGGGCTCCGATTGGCAGTCGGTCGACCGCCACCAGGTGTCGCTGCCGCTGGTGACCGTGTATTTCTGCGTCGTCGTGCCGACGTTCATCGTGCAGTCCTTCGCACCGTGGTTCGTCAGTCGGATCGACAGTTTGGGGTTCTGCCCGCTGGGGTACGTGTTCTGGTCGGTCACGGCATCCACCGTCACGTTCGCCGAGGTGCACGGCGCCGCTGTCGCGGTCGCGGCGTGCGTGGCCGTCGGCGATGGGGTCGCCGATGGCGTCGCCGACGGGGTCGGATCGTGCGTCGGCGTGTCGGTCGGAGCCGGAGTGGATGCCGCGGGCACCGGCAGCGCCGTCGTGCCGGCGGCGCCCACCGCCGGGGAGGGCGGATTCGCGTCGGCCGCCGTGCTGGCCCAGGGCTTCGCGATGAGCAGCCACACGCCCGCAACGATGAGGATGATGACAAGCAGCACGACGAGCCGGCGACGGCGGTACACCGCCGGCGAATGCCGGCGACGCGGCGGCTGACTCGTCATGATCCCAGGCTAAGCGCGGTCGCCGACGCCACCGGGATCGGCGCGCGTCGTGCCGATATCACGACCGCGCGTCAGGCGAGCCGTTTGAGCATGCGCGTGTTGCCCAAGGTGTTCGGCTTCACGTGAGCGAGATCGAGGAACTCCGCGACGCCCTCGTCGGGGCTGCGCAGCAGCTGCGAGTAGACGTCGGGGTCGACGACCTGCTCCCCGATCGGCGAGAAGCCACGGCGCGTGAAGAAGTCCACTTCGAACGTGAGGCAGAACAGGCGCGAGAGGCCGAGCGCTCGGGCGTTGTCCTCGAGTCCCTGCACGATCGCCGTGCCCACGCCGTGATGCAGCCACTCGTCGTCGACGATCAGGGTGCGGATCTCGCCGAGATCCTCCCACATGACGTGGAGGGCGCCGCATCCGATCAGCACTCCGTCCGCCTCGGCGACGAGGAACTGCTGGAGCGACTCGTACAGCAGCACGATGTCCTTGCCCAGCAGGATGCGTCGCTCGACGTACGGCTGGAGCATGGCCTGGATGCCGCGGACGTCGGACGAGCGAGCCGGCCGCACGGTGTACGGCCCCTGAGCCTGTCGAAGGGTCATCGTTCCAGCGTAAAACCTCGCGAGCGCGCAACCGGAACGACGAGAGGGTGGATGCCGCAGCATCCACCCTCTCGATCGCTCCGACGTGCGTCAGCTGCCGTTGACCGCGAGGTCGGGCGTGGCCGAGATCTCGCCGCCGCCGGCGATGCCGACCGCGACCTTCTCGCCCCGCGGGGCGGTGTCGAAGACGAACTCGCCGTTGCGCGCATCCACCTTCACGTGGTCGCCGGGGTTGAGCTGGCCGTGCAGGATCTGCTCGCTGAGCTTGTCCTCGACCTCGCGCTGCATCGCCCGGCGCAGCGGACGGGCACCGAGGGTCGGGTCGAAGCCGATCTCGATGAGCTTGTCCTTCGCGGCATCCGTCAGCTCCAGCGTCATGTCGCGGTCGAGCAGGCGCTCGCCGAGACGCTTGGTGAACAGACCCACGATCTGGCGCAGCTCGTCCTTGTTCAGCTGCGGGAACACGATGATGTCGTCGAGGCGGTTGAGGAACTCGGGCTTGAAGTGCCGCTTGAGCTCCTCGTCGACCTTGCCCTTCATCCTGTCGTACGAGGTCTGCGCGTTGCCCTCGACCTGGAAGCCGACCGGTCCCCCGGCGATCGCCGACGAGCCGAGGTTCGTCGTCATGATGATGACCGTGTTCTTGAAGTCGACGACGCGACCCTGACCGTCCGTCAGACGACCCTCTTCGAGGATCTGCAGCAGCGAGTTGAAGATGTCGGGGTGCGCCTTCTCGATCTCGTCGAAGAGCACGACCGAGAACGGCTTGCGCCGCACCTTCTCGGTGAGCTGGCCGCCCTCTTCGAATCCGACGAATCCGGGAGGGGCTCCGAACAGCCGCGAGACGGTGTGCTTCTCGCCGAACTCCGACATGTCGAGCGAGATCAGCGCGCCCTCGTCGTCGAAGAGGAACTCTGCGAGCGCCTTCGCGAGCTCGGTCTTGCCGACGCCCGTGGGGCCGGCGAAGATGAACGATCCCGACGGACGCTTGGGGTCCTTGAGCCCGGCGCGCTGACGACGGATCGTCTTCGCGAGGGCGGCGATCGCCTCCTCCTGGCCGATGACGCGCTGGTGCAGCGCCTTCTCCATGAATACCAGGCGGCTCGACTCCTCCTCGGTGAGCTTGAACACCGGGATGCCGGTCGCCTGCGCGAGCACCTCCGCGATCAGGCCCTCGTCGACCACGGCGTGGGTGGCGACGTCACCGCTGCGCCACTGCTTCTCGAGGCGCAGGCGCTCCGCGAGAAGGGACTTCTCCTCGTCGCGCAGGGATGCGGCCTTCTCGAAGTCCTGCTCCTCGGAGGCCTGCTCCTTGGCGCTGCGGATCGAGGCGATCTTCTCGTCGAACTCGCGCAGCTCGGGCGGGCTCGACAGGATCGACAGGCGCAGGCGGGCGCCGGCCTCGTCGATAAGGTCGATGGCCTTGTCGGGCAGGAAGCGGTCGCTGATGTACCGGTCGGCGAGGTTCGCCGCGGCCACGATCGCGCCGTCGGTGATCTGCACCTTGTGGTGCGCCTCGTAACGGTCGCGCAGGCCCTTCAGGATGTTGATGGCGTGCGGCAGCGACGGCTCGGCGACCTGGATCGGCTGGAACCGGCGCTCGAGCGCAGCATCCTTCTCGAAGTGCTTGCGGTACTCGTCGAGCGTCGTGGCGCCGATCGTCTGGAGCTCGCCGCGGGCCAGCAGCGGCTTCAGGATGGAGGCCGCGTCGATCGCGCCCTCGGCCGCACCGGCACCCACGAGCGTGTGGATCTCGTCGATGAAGACGATGATGTCGCCGCGGGTGCGGATCTCCTTCGTGACCTTCTTCAGGCGCTCCTCGAAGTCGCCGCGGTAGCGGGAGCCCGCGATGAGCGAGCCGAGGTCGAGCGAGTAGAGCTGCTTGTCCTTCAGGGTCTCGGGCACATCGCCCTTGACGATCGCCTGGGCGAGCCCCTCGACGACGGCGGTCTTGCCGACGCCGGGTTCGCCGATCAGGACGGGGTTGTTCTTCGAGCGACGCGACAGGATCTGCATCACGCGCTCGATCTCCTTCTCGCGCCCGATCACCGGGTCGAGCTTGCCCTCGCGGGCGGCCTGGGTCAGGTTCCGCCCGAACTGATCGAGCACCTGGGATCCTCCCTGCGCGGCCGCCTGCTGCTCGTGCGCGGCGCCAGAGACCGCGGCCGGCTCTTTGCCCTGGTACCCACTGAGAAGTTGAATGACCTGCTGGCGGACCTTGTTCAGGTCGGCGCCGAGCTTCACGAGCACCTGGGCTGCCACACCCTCGCCCTCGCGGATGAGGCCGAGCAGGATGTGCTCGGTCCCGATGTAGTTGTGGCCGAGCTGCAGCGCCTCGCGCAGGGACAGCTCGAGCACCTTCTTGGCGCGCGGCGTGAACGGGATGTGACCCGTCGGCTGCTGCTGGCCCTGCCCGATGATGTCCTGCACCTGCTCCCGGACGGCGTCCAGCGAGATGCCGAGGGACTCGAGCGCCTTGGCGGCGACGCCTTCGCCCTCGTGGATGAGGCCGAGCAGGATGTGCTCCGTGCCGATGTAGTTGTGATTGAGCATCTTCGCCTCTTCCTGGGCGAGCACAACCACACGACGGGCGCGATCCGTGAATCTCTCGAACATCGTCGACTCCTCCAGGCGCACTGGTGGCGCCGTCCTTCGAGCGTAACGACCGCTCATCGGGTGCGCGCCCGTGTTCGCCAGGGGCATAGCGCCGCTCGATCGGCGCGCGCATGCCCGTCGCGGGCATGGCGCAGGATGCACCGGTGCATCCTGCGGGGTGACCGCAGCCGCGTCAGCGCGTGCCGAGCATGTCCGCGGTGCCTGCGGCGCCGGCCCCCAGGAAGGCGACCTTGACGGCGTCGCCGGTGACGGTCGCCGGCACGGCGGTGAGGCCGGCGCGAGGAACCATGTCCATCGTGCAGGCGGTTTCGGCGGAAGCCGTGAGCTGGACCACGACCGCCGCAGCGCCGGTGGCGGTCACCGACCCGACTGAGGGCGGGCAGGTCGACGAACCCCACGTGGCGAACGCGAAGCTGCCGTTCGGGAGCTCCGAGCCGCTGCCGGCGCCTTCGATCCAGCCGGCGCTCGGCGCGTTCTCGCCGCCCGCGGCGGGCATCGAGGGGAGTGCCGCGAGCTTCACCGTTCCAGAGAGGGCGCCCTTGGCGACGATCTCGACCTCCTTGGTCGGGTCGACGCCGGCGGGAAGCGCGACGTACGAGGCGCGGGGTGCGTAGTCGGCCGTGCAGGCGGTCTTCCCCGTGGGCAGGCTGAACTCGACCGTGACGGTCTGCCCGCTGGCCGAGGCATCGCCCGCCTTCGGCGGGCACGTCGAGCTCCCCATGCTCACGACTGCGGTGCCCTTGCCGGCGTCGAGCCATGCCGCTCCCACGGCCGCCGTTCCGGGGGCGGACGCCGATGCGGACGGAGGGGCGGAGCTGGAGGCGGGAGACGGGTTCGACGAGCAGCCCACGAGGGCGCCGAGCGCGACAGCGAATACGGCCAGCGCGCCGGCGGTCACGCGTGCGGAACGAGACATCGGAGTCCCCCTTCTCCCCATTGAGCACCATGTTGCCGGAAATGCGTCCCGGAGGGCACTCCCCGACACCACTTCGTTAGACAGGCGGCCTGCGCCGGGTTGGCGCGGGGCCGTCACCTCAACGACTCGGATCAGGCCACGGTCATCTCATCGAGGGACGCCCGGATCTCCTGCACGAAATCCTTGATCGCTTCCGTTCCCGAGATCGGCCCTCCCGCGAGCATGTTGTCCACGCCCAGCAGCACCGCGGTCGGCGTCGCCCAGTCCGCGATCGAATCACGCACGTAGTTGTCCGAGTCATGCAGCGACTGCGGCTCTTCACGTTCGATGAGATCGCTGATCTCGGGTGGGAACGGCAGGAGGAAACGCACATCCACCTCCGGAAGCAGCGCGCGCCATTCACCGATCTTCGCGATCACCTCGTTGCAGGATCCGCATACCGTCGAGACCGCGAGGAGCAGAACAGGACGGGCTCTCGTCAAGGACCGCAGATTGACCGTTCGGCCGTCCGCGAGTGTGACGGGGACGGATGGCGTGCGCACACGGACGTAATCCTGGTCGTCGCCATCGACGGTCGAGCGCGGCTCGGCCGCGGCCGCAGACACCTGTTCTCCGCCTGGCCACATGATGATCACGGCGGTGACACTTGCGACAAGAAGCGCCACCACCCACCACCAGGCGCCGGCGGCCGTGATACCGGCGACGGCACCGCCCAGGAGAGGAAGCGTCCAGACGACCGCTGCGGCGGCGATCGCGACGGCTGTCAGCCAGATGTTCCGCACGACGGTCACCCCGGTGACGCGCTTGCGCACCCCGAAGCACGCGCACTCGGCGCCGTCGTCTGCGCGCCAGGCGATCGCCACAAGCCGCACATACCAAGCCATCAGGAAGACGGCGACGAGGGCCGCGAGGAGGCCGAGCAGGCCCCCCAGCACGAGCAGCGCGAGGCCGAGGGCGATTTCACCCCAGGGATGAACCCGCAGCAGCCACTCTCGCTGCAGTGCCCGCGGCACACCGAGCTCGCGCCAGCCGCTCAGGTCGTCGGGATGGCGGAGCTTCGCGATGCCGCTCGTGATCAGCACGGCGGCGAGCATGAGCGGCAAGGCGAGCGTCAGGGCGCCGGGCATGCCTCGATGCTACCGGCGGTTCAGACGCGCGGCCTCGAGATAGACCCCTCGGTGCGCAGCGGCTGCTTCGGCATCCGTCATCAGCTGGGGTGTCACGGATGCGACTCCCCCGAGGCGATCGCGGAGCGTGACATCGTCCGCCAGCCGACGCAGAGCCGCGGCGAGCGATGCCGGGTCGCGCGCGGTGAAATGCAGCCCGTTCACCTCCGGCCGGACCCATTCCGTCGGTCCGCCCTCATCCGCGACGATCGTCGCGCACCCCGCCGCCAGGTACTGGAGCACGTTCTGACCGAGCGGCTCCGCCCGCAGCGAGGCCTGCACGGCGATGTCCCATTGGTCCAGCAGGGCATCCACGTCGCTGACATGCCCGAGAAGATCGAGGCGGTCGCCCACTCCGAGCTCGACGGCGCGCCGGCGCAGGTGCGCGGCGAAGTCCTCGTGTCCGAAGGGCGCCCCGCCGGCAAGCTCGAGACGCTGATCGCCGGCGGGGAAGGCCGCGGCGAAAGCCTCGAGGAGGAGTTCCTGGCCCTTCCACGGGTCGATGCGGGCGAGCATGCCGATCCGCAGCGGGGCGCTGGATCGCGTCGGACGCGCACGCCGCACGATCCCCGAGGCGCTCGGCACGACCCGCAGCACCGCATCCCGGCGGGCGAAGGGGCGAGCCGAATCCAGCGCGCGCTCCGTGTCCGCGATGACGCCGTCCGCGCGGGGGAGCACGATTCGCTCCATGATCGCCGCGCCGGAGCCCCCGATGGCCTCCGGGTCGACGAGGTCGCGGATGTGCACGATGTAGGGAATCCGCGAGGTGCGTGCCGCCAGCGCGCCGTACGCCGCCGACCTCGTGGTGTTCGCCACGACGACATCCGCCGTGCGGAATGCCGGGTGCACGCGGGTCGACGCCGCTTGTGCGGCGAGTCTGACCGCGTTCGCCGCCTGTGCAGAGGAGCCGGCGCTGCTCGCCCCGTGTCGCTGTACGACTCCTGCGACCAGCACCGGGATGCGTGCCGGAACGTCGGCGAAAGCGCCGAGCCCGGGGGTCGCGGGTCGAGCCAGCAGCACCGCGGCGTTCCAGCGTTCGTGGGCGCGCAGCATCCTGACCAGCGAAAGTTCGGCACCACCCGGCACCGTGGTGTGGTTCAGGAAGAGCGTTCTGAGCGCTGCGGAGTCGGGTGACATGCTCTCCTCCGATGCGACCCGCCGACCGTCCACGGGCGGCGGATAGAGTGTGCGCAGTCGAGTGTACGGGGGTGAGCCGTGCGCGTGCTCAGGATCTCGCACAGCGCTGCCGTCGATGAATGGCGTGGTCGCGAGCGAGCGTCGGGGCCCCTGGGCCTTGACATCGCGACGATCTGCGCAGCCTCCTGGGAGGAGGGCGGCGCTATCGTGACCCCGCACCCGAGACCCGGCGAGCGCGTCCGTCCGACGCCGACGCTGGGGTCGCACCCCGCACTGTTCGTGTTCGATCCGCTCCCGATCCTGCGAGCGCTGCGCGCCGGCCCGGATGTCATCGACATCCACGAGGAGCCGTTCGCACTCGTCACCGCCGAGGTCCTGCTTCTGCGATGGCTGAGCGGATGCCGCGCGCCGTTCATTCTCTACACGGCGCAGAACCTCGAGAAGCGGTACCCGGTGCCCTTCCGCTGGTTCGAGCGGTTCGCCCTCGGGCGCGCCGCGGGACTCTCGGCGTGCAATCGGGAAGCCGCTCGCATCTCGCGACGAAAGGGGCTGAGGAGCTCCGCGCGGGTCATCCCGCTGGGAATCGACCTCTCGACCTTCACGCCGGGTCCGCCGCGCGCGGCCGGTGAGGCGATCACAGTGGGGTTCGTCGGCAGGCTGGTTCCCGAGAAGGGCATCCTCGTGCTGCTGGACGCGCTCGCACACGACCGGCGGCTCAGAGCGCGGATCGCGGGCGGCGGTCCCCTGGGCACGACGCTTCCCGCCGAGATCACGCAACGAGGGCTCTCCGAGCGCGTCGAGCTGGTCGGCTCAATCGACTCCGCCGACGTCGTCGCGTTCTACCACTCGGTCGACGTCATGGCCGTGCCGTCCATCGCGCGTCCTGGGTGGACCGAGCAGTTCGGGCGTGTCGCCGTCGAGGCGATGGCATGCGGGGTTCCGGTGGTCGCCAGCGATGCCGGCGCGCTGCCCGACGTCGTCGCGGGCGCCGGCATCATCGTGGCAGAAGGCGACTCCGTCGCATTGGCCGACGCACTCGTCCGAGCATCCACGATCGAAGCCGATGAGCTGCGCGAGCGCGGGCGGGCGCGGGCCGCGGAGTGCTCATGGGATGCCGTCGCCCGCGATTACCTCGCACTGTACGAAGAGGCATCCAAGCCGGCCGCCTGGGCGAGCCGCGCAGGATCCGACACCCCCTCCACATAGGCGTCGCGGTCGGCCACCGGCATCCCGAGCAGGATCGTCGCCACCTCGCAGAGTGCGGGGACGGCTTCGCTCGTCATCCTGAGAAAGACGGCGTCTCCGTGGCCCTGAGGGTCGATCACGTCTTTGGCCCCACCGGCACGCTCGGCATTGAGGGAGGCGACGATCCGGCGCAGATCGTCCTCAGTCGTGGGCGGTGCCGCGAGCCCGCGAGCCCTGAGGGCCTGAGCCGCCTGACCCGCCTCCCGGACGGTCATCGTGACTTTGAGGGCCGCGGGCACCCTGCCGATGACGGTGTCTCTCTGGCGGGCGGTCGCGGTCAGCACGAGATCGGCGTGCCGGATCATGCTGTCCGTCAGAAGCCTGGCGCGGTGCTCGGCATCCACCACTCCGAGGGCGTGCGCGATGCGCGCCACGCGACGTCCCATGGGGGCGCCGTCCGGCGCGATGAGTCCGGCGCTGCCGATCCTGACCACGTCGGCGAGGGCCGGCGGCAGATACCAGCCGGACCAGAGGCGCAGAAGCGCCTCGGCAAGGGGCGACCGATGGATGTTGCCGTCGCACACAGTGAGGATCGTGAACTCACGAGGCATCCCCGGACCTCCACCCTCGCTCACGGATCTGCCGCCTAGCGGCGGATAGTGTTATGCGGAAAAGCCTAGCCAGGGGAGCCGAGAGTGGCGCCGATCACGGACACGGCCGACGACCGGGGTGTCGAGGTCATCGTCGTCGCCTACGGAGCGCCCGGGTTGCTGCGGGCGGCGCTGGAGCCGGTCGCAGTCCTGCCGACGACGGTCGTCGACAACTCGTCATCCTCGGAGATCGCCGAGCTGTGCCGCGGAATCGGCGTGCGATATATCGATGCAGGCCGCAACGGGGGGTTCGCAGCCGGGGTGAACGTCGGCCTCACGCACCGCGTCGTGCCGGGTGCTGATGTCCTCCTGCTGAATCCCGATGCACGGATCACGCCGGAGGCAATCACTGCGCTGCAGCGGGAGCTCCGGGCCGATCCCCGTCTCGCGAGCGTCGCACCCGCCCAGACGGATGACGCAGGCCGAGAAGCACGGGTCGAGTGGCCATTTCCGTCCCCTGTCCATGCCTGGCTGGAGGCGATGGGGCTGGCGCGTCTCGAGGGCGGGAGCAGCTACGTCATCGGCGCCGTCCTTCTCCTGCGGGCCGAAGCGCTGGAGGAGGTCGGCCTGTTCGATGAGCGGTTCTTCCTCTATGCGGAGGAGACGGATTGGGCGTATCGCGCTCACCTCCTCGGCTGGCGGCACCGCGGCGTCCCGGCCGTGCACGCGATGCATGTGGGTGCCGCAACCAGCAGCGATCCCCGTCGTCGAGAGGCGCATTTCCATGCCTCGCAGGAGCGCTATTTCCGCAAGCACTTCGGTGCGGCCGGCTGGCAGGCTGCCCGCGCGGCTGTCTGGTTGGGGGCACAGGCCCGCTCGATGCTCCTCACCGGCAGTCGAAGGCGCGACGCCCGACGTCGCGCCGCCCTTTACCGCCTGGGGCCCGTGCACGTGGAGGCGCGCCTGACGGCTCAAGCCGGAGCGCGACGATGACCCGGATCGTGCAGATCGTCGCCGTCGTCGGCCCGGGCTCGGGCGTCGCGGGTGTGGCGTGGAACCTCGAACGCGAGTGGCGGTCTCTCGGTGCCGAAGTCGAGGACTTCACCTTCGACTCCGCCCGGCGACGAGCGGCACGACCATGGCCTCGCCGCTCGCTCGCCCGACGCTTCGCCCGGGCGTGGCGCACGATCTGGTTCAGCACGGCAGGCACAATTCGGGCGAGGGAGTTTCTCGCCGAGCGCCCTGGGGCCGTCTCTCTGTGTCACCACAACGTGCTCGCCGGCGACGTGTACGTCAGCCACGGGGTCATCAATGCGGCGATGAACGCGCGTGGAAACGGAGCGTGGCGGATGCTGCGCAATCCGACGCACATCTTCACGCATGTGCGGGACCGCCACCGCTTCCGCAGCGGCACCCACCGTCGCGTCGTCGCCCTGTCTCACGAGGAGGCACGCGTCCTCCGCGCGACGTACGGCCGCATCCGGCCACCGATCGTGGTCATCCCCAATGGAGTCGACCTGCAGAGATTCCACCCTCCGACCTCGCCCCAACGCCGAGCGGCACGGGAGACCTTCCACCTCGATGACGAGGCGCGGGTGGCGATCTTCGTCGGCCATGAGTTCGAGCGCAAGGGGCTCTCCTACGCGATCGACGCCCTGGTCGAGGCGACGACGGTGCTGCTCCTCGTCGTCGGGGGCTCGGCTCAGATCATGGAAGATGCCCGGCATCACGCCGAGCGCATCGGAGTCGGGGACCGCGTACTGCTGGTCGGCCCTCGCCAGGATCTCGAGCTGTTCCTGGCAGCCGCCGACTTCTTCGTCCTGCCGAGTGCATACGAGTCCAACGCGCTCGTGATCCTCGAGGCGCTCGCAGCCGGCCTGCCGGTGATCACGACCCGAACGGGGTATGCGCCGGAGATCATCGTCGACGGATCGAACGGCTACCTCGTCGATCGCGATCCCCACGAGCTCGCCAAGCGATTCGAGGAGCTCGCCGCCGCCGACCTCGGGCCCTGGTCGCAACGGGCTCGGGCCAGCGTCGAGGACCATGGCTGGACGGCGATCGCGCAACGCTACCTCGACCTCTTCGCGGAGGTCGAGCGGGAGCGGGCCGCCCCATGAGCGAGGGTCTCCGCATCATCCATGCGATTCGGTCGGACGCCTTCGCGGGTGTCGAGCAGTTCGTCGCCCGCCTCGCCATCCGTCAGGCGCGAGATGGTCACCTCGTCCACGTGATCGGCGGGTCCCCCGCCAGGATGCAGCGCATGCTGGAGGAAGAACGAGTGACGTTCTCTGCGGCAGCCACGACGTCGGAGACGATACGGGCCCTGCGGACCGCTGTAGCCCGATCGGATGTCGTGAACACGCACATGACGGCCGCGGACGTCGCCGCCGTCCTCGCCCTCGCCGGTCGCCGGACGCGGCCCGCCCTCGTCTCCACGCGACACTTCACCAGTAGGCGTGGAGTCGGCAGCGGCATCCCCGTGGACGTCCTCATCGGGGGCCGCATCGATGCGGAGATCTCCATCAGCCGGGCGGTCGCCGCCACCATCGGGCGGCCGAGCACAGTCGTCCACTCCGGCGTCGACGTCGCCCCCGATGTGGAGCTCCCGCGCCAGCGGGTGGTGCTCATGGCGCAGCGACTGGAGGTTGAGAAGCGCACCGACCTCGGCGTCCGCGCGTTCGCTGCCTCTGGGCTGGCAGACGCCGGCTGGGTGCTCGAGATCGCCGGCGAGGGATCGGAGCGCGAGCGCCTCGAGGTGCTCGCCCGCCAGGCGGTGGGACCGCACGTCCGTTTCCTCGGCTTCCGAAGCGATGTCCCGGCGCTGATGCAAGAAGCGGGGATGCTGCTCGCGCCGTGCACCGTCGAGGGGCTCGGACTGTCGGTGATCGAGGCGATGGCCGTCGGGCTCCCCGTCATCGCGGCCGATGCCGGAGGCCATACCGAGATCCTCCAAGGCCTCGATGCTCGCGCCCTGTACCGTCCCGACGACCCGGAGGACGCAGGCCGCAGCCTCCGCTCGCTCGCCGAGGACACCACCGCGCGGGAGGCGTTGGGGGCGGCCGGCCGCGCACGCCAACGCACCTCGTTCTCGATGGACTCCCAAGCGGCCGGGACGGAGACCGTCTATCGCGCCGCGATCGCCTCCAGAAAGAGTCGTTGATGGATCTCGTCGTGATGTCACTCGAGCCCTGGGACGATGTGTGGCGTCGAAACCAGCACCTGATCGCGTGTCTGCTGGCCGACGACCCCGACCTGCGGGTGCTCTTCGTCGAACCCGCCGCCGACCCGCTGCACGATATCGTGTCGGGACGCTCGCCCGGGCGAGGAACGGCGCTCACGCTGGCCGAGGGGTACGAAGGGCGACTGCTCCGCTTCCGGCCGGTGAAATGGTTCCCGCGCCGCTTCGATGCACATGCCGACGAGCGTCTCGCCCGGAGCGTGCTCAAGCGAGTCGGGCGAGCCGGGATGACGCATCCGCTCCTCTGGATCAACGACCCGGCGGCCGCGCCGCTCGCACGCCTCAGCGGTTGGCCTACCCTCTATGACATCACGGACGACTGGTTGGCCGCCGACCGGCCGGAGCCCGAGCTCGCCCGGCTCCGAGCGGACGAGTCGTGGCTTCTGGACCATGCCGCCGCGGTCGTCGCGTGCTCTCCCGAGCTCGTACGGAGGAAGATCGCAGAGCGTCCCGGAGGCGTTGAGCTCATCACCAACGGCGTCGATGTCGACGCCTACCGGGTGCCGCGTGAGCGGCCCGCCGACCTTCCGAACAGCTCCGCACTCTACGTCGGCACCCTGCACCGGGACCGGCTGGATGTCGGATTGTGCGTGAGCACGGCGCAAGCTCTCGGCGAGGCTGGTCGCCTGGTGCTGGTGGGTCCGAACTCGCTCGAGGCGGCGGAGACCGCCCGCCTCACGGACGCGGGCGTCCTGCTGCTGGGACGCCGTGGGCGTGATGAGGTGATCGCCTACCTGCAGCACGCGGATGTCCTGACGGTGCCGCACGTGGTGACGCCCTTCACCGAGAGTCTCGACCCGATCAAGCTCTATGAGTACCGAGCCGTGCGTCGGCCCGTCGTCTCGACGCCGGTAGCGGGTTTCCGGGATGCGGATGACCCGCACATCCGCATCGCGGTGGCTGCAGACTTTCCCCGAGCGGTGCTCGAGTCGATCCAGGCCCGCTCGGTCGTCCCGGAGGGAGCCGAGATGCCGATCCCCGAATGGAACGAGCGCGCGGCGCAGATGCGCGCTGTGATCGACGGGATCGTCTGACCGTCTGCCTTTCCGACGCAATCGAGTTCCGTGTGTCGGCCGGTACGATCGATCCGTGCGCCCGACCATCATCACGCCCCCCGGCCGGCTCGCGTTGCCGCCGTGGCGCGAGTTGTGGGAGGCCCGCGAGGTCGCGATGCGCTTCGGTCAACGCGACATCGTGCTGCGCTACCGTCAGACGCTGATCGGCGTCGCGTGGGTGCTCATCCAGCCACTCGCGTCCGCAGGAATCTTTGCGATCGTGTTCGGCGCGGTCGCGAAGCTGCCGAGCGGTGGCGTGCCGTACTTTCTCTTCTCGTACATGAGCATGCTGGCGTGGACGCTCTTCGCGAGCACGGTCTCGCGCGCGGCCCCGTCGCTCGTCGCGAACCAGGCTCTCGTGTCGAAGGTGTTCTTCCCCCGGATGCTCATGCCGGTCTCGACCGCGGCATCCACGCTCCTCGACTTCGGTGTCGGATTCGCGCTCGGCGTCATCCTGCTGTTCATCTACCGGGTGAATCCGGGCTGGCCGGTGCTTCTCGTCCCCGTGTGGGTCGTCATCTTCGTCGCCGTGGCGCTCGGGATCGGCCTTGCGGCGTCCGCGTGGATGGTCAAGTACCGCGATGTGCAATACATCCTGCCGTGGGTGCTCCAAGTCGCTCTCTATGCGACGCCGGTCGCGTACGCGACGGATGCTGTCCCCGCGAATCTGCGGCCGCTCTTCCTCGCGAATCCGCTCGCATGGATGCTGGACGGCTTCCGCTGGTCGGTCCTCGGGACGGCGATGCCACCCGCCTGGCAGCTCATCGGCTCCGCCGTCGTCGCGGTGCTCGTGTTGTTGCTGGGAGCGACGACCTTCCAGCGCTACGAACGATCGTTCGCAGACCTCATCTAGCGCCGCCGCTCATCCTGAGAGTCTGTGGGCCGGTAGGCAGCAGACAGAACAGCGCCCCGGTTGCCCGGGGCGCTGTTCGTCAGTCTGGTCGGGACGCGTCAGACGTTCACAGTCGGGAAGCAGTTGCTGCAGGGGTTGGTCGACGCGAAGTTGAACGTCCCGCCGAACCACCCGGAACCCGGCGTGTTCGTGCCGGTCGGAACAGGTGTGTACGGGTGGTCGGGGTCTGCGCCGGGGGTCGCCGTGTGACCCCATGCGAGGAACAGATCGCCCACGGCGCTCGTGTTCGCACTGTTGGAGTTGGTACCCGCGTTGATGATCACGTAGATCGAGGAGTTCGCCGCGATCTGCACCTCCGTGCCGACAGCGGCGCCGATCGGCCCCGTCGGCGAGTTCTGGAGTGCGGGGTCGAAGAGGCGCGCAGATGCGTAGGTGAAGGGAACCGGCGACGTCACGTCGAAGATCGGCGCCAAGGCTCCGGCAGCCCCGGTGTAGATGTAGATCGGCTGGCTTTCGACGTTCGTGAACTTCACGACGAACGTGTAGCCCTTGATGAAGCCCCACTGGTTGTCGCAGCTGTCGCCGGGCTGCTTGCAGGCGGCGAGAACCGTGATCTGCGGAGGCGGCCCGGATGCCGCGAAAGCGGGCGCCGGGGCGGCGATGGCGATCGCCGGAACGGCCCACGCCATGGCCTTCGTGACGGTGCGACGGCTGACGCCGCCTGTAGGCTGCGGTTCGAAATCGCTCATGGTGACCCCCAGAGTCAGTCGGAGCAGTGTGCCCCGGTCCAAGTCAGTGTATGCGCTGTGCCGGGACTTGGTATTGCGGCTGCGGGCCCGACGCCCCAGCAGCCGAACCCCTCGTTCACTCACAGGTAGTGACACGGGCGATGATACCGTAAAACGCTGGCGATTGTACTTCTTCATCGCCCGGTTGACAGCGGGAGACACATGGTGCAGGCGCACGCCGCGATCAGGGCGACGAATGTCTCGAAGACCTACCGCATCAACCACCGGAACACCTCGAATCGCGCCACGGAGGCCTTCGTGGAGTTCGCGAAGCGCCCGTTCCAACGTCCCGAGTTCGAATTCTTCGACGCACTTCACGCTCTCGACTTCGAGATCGCGCAAGGCGAGGCGGTCGGCATCATCGGACGCAACGGCGCCGGCAAGTCCACGCTCCTGAAGCTGCTCACCCGCATCACGGCACCGACGACCGGTCGCATCGAACTCAACGGCCGCGTGGGAAGCCTCCTCGAGGTCGGGACGGGGTTCCACCCCGAGTTGACCGGGCGCGAGAACATCTTCCTGAACGGCACGCTCCTCGGCATGCGCAGACGCGAGATCGTGCGCCGGTTCGACGAGATCGTCGACTTCTCGGGTGTCGAGAAGTTCCTCGACACCCCGGTCAAGCGCTACTCCTCAGGCATGTACGTGCGGCTCGCGTTCGCCGTCGCGGCACATCTCGATACCGAGATCCTCGCAATCGACGAGGTGCTTGCGGTGGGCGACGCAGAGTTCCAGCGCAAGTCCCTGGCGAAGATGCGGGATGCCGCAGCCGATGGCCGCACGGTCCTCTACGTCAGCCATCAGATGCAGACGGTGCTCACGCTCTGCACGTCGGCGATGTTCCTCCAGGCCGGAACGCTCGCCTACCACGGCGACGTCAACTCGGCGATGGCGCGGTATCGGGAGTCGTTCGACGACCACGCGGCCGCACAGGTCGAGGCATCCCGTCGCCCGGGCACGGGCGAACTGCGCGCCGAGTCCGTCAGCACCGACGCGACGTTCCACGTGGCCGACACCAAGGTCGTCGAGATCGAGATCGGCGACAACGCCGACGCGAATCTTCCTTACTTCGTGTCCGCGCACGTCAACGACGCGAACGGCGTCGTGCTTGCGCAGTGCGATTCTCGCGTGCACGGTGTCTGGCTCGATCCGTCACGCCCGCAGCGGCTCACGCTGTCGATCGACGGCCTATGGCTGCGTCCCGGCCGATATTCGGTCGACGTGTTCGTCTGCCGCTCCGGCATCCTCGACGCGTGGGAGGCCGCCGCGTCCTTCGAGATCCTCCCCGATCTGCCCTATCCCGAAGTCGGGTCGGAAGAGGCCATCTCCGGCGGGGCGGTTCTCACGGACTTCACCTACGTGCTCAATTGACGTGACGTACCGCCCTGAACTCGACGGCCTCCGAGCGGTGGCCGTTGTGGCCGTCATTGCATTCCACTCGGACATCCCAGGCACCGGTGGAGGATGGATGGGCGTCGACATCTTCTTCGTGCTCTCTGGTTTCCTCATCACTTCCTTGTTGCTCGCTGAGCATGACAGAACTGGCGCCATCTCACTTCGATGGTTCTACGCTCGCCGAGTTCTGCGGCTCTATCCCGCCCTCATCACGATGGTCGTGATCGGCGTACCCTTCTTTCGCCTGCTTGGAGATCAGGGCACGCTTCCGGGGTACGCTCTCACCGCGTTGTTCGCGGGAACATACGTTCAAGACTTCGTGATTGGCTTCACGGGGAATGCCCACGGCGGCTTCGGTCACACCTGGAGTCTCGCGGTGGAAGAGCAGTTCTATCTACTTTGGCCAATCCTGTTGATCCTGCTGCTTCGTCGCCGCGCGAACGTTCTCCTGTGGACTCTTGGAGCGATGGGCATCACGACCGTCACACTTGCTGCGCTATCGTTCCAGCCCTCCCCGGACGGTATTCCGGATGGCGCCTACTTTCTGCCGTGGTCTCGCTTCAGCGCGCTGTTCGCGGGATGCGTTGTCGCACTACTCGTGCGCGGCGAGATGACTCCGAGCTTTGTCCAGCGTCAGTGGTTCGGTCTCGGCGCTGCGGCGACGGGGGCCCTCCTCATCGTCGGAGCGAGTTTCCTCGACCAATATCCATCGTTCTCTTGGGAAGAACCCGCGATCGCCGCCGCGTCGTCCGCGGTTGTCTGGCACCTGACGTCGAGCCATTCGGCGCTCGCATCGCCTTTGGCCTGGCGGCCCCTGGCGTGGCTGGGGCGCCGTTCGTACGGCGTGTATCTCTATCACCTGCCAGTGCACGCCGTTCTTCTGGCGTTCGTCCCGCTCGCCAGGTCAGCGCTTGGCCTCTTGACGCTCGCTGTTGCGATAGCGGTCGCTGCCATCTCCTATCGCTACGTAGAGTTGCCATTCCTCCGCCTGAAGAAGCGGTACGCGGGGGAGACTGACCGCCAACAAGGTGATGGAGGCGCCCCTTCGGCGCCCACGGGCCCTGCGTCAAGCACCTGACGAGATTGCTTGACCATGTTCCATCGTTGGCCGAAGAGAGCACCAGACTGAGCTCTCCCCGTGCAACCGGCTCCGATCGCACCGGCCGGCGAGTGGAGTGATGCCAATCGGTTGGTCGACAACGCCGTGACGGCCAGGCGGACGGAATCGGTATACTCCCGTTGGTGTCTGCCCCTGTGACCGATGAGCAGATTGACGAGCCAATCATGCGTATCAACGCCTATGTGCTCGTCGCCGACCCGAGCTTTCTGAAAGCCAGCCTCTCCGCTTACTACGACCGGGTCGAGAAGATCATCCTCTCGTACGATCGCTCGGGTCTCTCCTGGACCGGCACGCCCCTACCGATCCAGCAGTGCCTGGACATCGTCGCGGAACTCGACACCGACGGCAAGTGCGTCGAAGCGCCGGGGTCGTACGCCCGCCTCGATCACGATCCTCTCGACAACGACACCTTCCAGCGGCAGGAGGCGCTCGACATCGCGTCGGATCACGCGTCGTGGGTGCTGCAGCTCGACACCGACGAGGTCATGCTGAATCAGGAGCGCTTCTTCGCGGTGCTGGACCACGCCGATGCCGCGGGTGCGGTAGGCCTCGACTATCCGTCGCGTTTGCTGTACTCGCGCTCGGCCCCGGGGCGTTATCTCGAGAAGTGCGACCGGCGCTGGCGTCTCTCGGCATCGTACCCGGGCCCGTTAGCGGTGAAGGCAGGAACCGACCTGCGCCTTGCGCGCCAGATCGACGGACAGCGCTATCGGGCGGACTTCAGATCCACAAACACCGACCCGTGGGGGTCGAGGGCCCTCCGGATCGACGAAACCGTGCACCGCGACGACGCGATCATGCACTTCTCGTGGGTGCGCGACGTCGAGGTCATG
Source organism: Microbacterium rhizosphaerae (assembly GCF_034120055.1). Taxonomy (NCBI): domain Bacteria; kingdom Bacillati; phylum Actinomycetota; class Actinomycetes; order Micrococcales; family Microbacteriaceae; genus Microbacterium; species Microbacterium rhizosphaerae. The sequence goes on from NZ_CP139368.1 coordinate 53,428, forward strand.
CGCCGCAAGCTCGGCTGGTCCGGTCACGCACCCGAGCTCGCCGACCCCGCGATCTTCGACATATGGATGTGGCGGACCAGGCATCCCCTCCTCGCGACGCTCAGCACACCGTTCCGGCGGAAGGACTGGCTGCGCACGGTCGTTGTGCCCGAACCGCCCGGAGGCGCGCCACCTATCGTGGCCTAGGGTTGCGCTGTGCCCTTCGACTATGACGTGGTCATCCCCACGCTGGGGAATCGACCTGCACTTCTCGATCAGTCGATCGCGAGCGCGCTCGGGCAGACGCTGCCTCCCGCGCGTGTCATCGTCGTCGTCGACGGCGACCTCATCGCGGCCGCAGAGATCAAGCAAAGGTGGCCCGCCGTCGACGTGGTCGCCGTTGCTGAACGATCAGGCACCGCGGCAGCGCGGCAGCGCGGGATCGAGTCGTGTTCCGCGACTTGGGTGACGTTCCTGGACGATGACGACCTCTGGGCGAAACGGAAGATGGCCGTCACCGCGGACTATCTGGAGCGGCATTCGACGTGTCAGGCCGTGCGTGCCGTTTACTGGATCTTCGCGGAGCCCGGCGATCCGATCAACGAATATGGCGGGCAGAACGTCGACATGCACGGAACTTCGCTCGACGATCTCGAGCGCGCTGCCATCGGCATGAGCCCGGCGAACGACTTCGAGTACCTCCGCATTCAGGGAGACAGCCTGGGCCTTCTCCTGGAACGCAATCGCGGTGTGATCTCAACAACCTGCGTCCGGCGGTCGCTGCTGGAAGGCATCCCAGCCGTGCCACCCACGATGCATGCGGGCGAGGATCACGTGCTGTTCTGCCTGATCGCCACGCGTGCCGAGTGGCACCTGATCGATGAGCCGCTCCTCTTCTACCGGGTCCACAGCGCTCAGTACACGCGTACCGGTATTGGCATGGCGCGGGGGATCATCCAGTCCCGCGTCACAGCGTGGGAGCTCTGCGGCGACGCCGCGCCGCGGTCACTCGGGACATACGGTTGGACCTACCGTCGCGAGTTCCGACCCTTCCTCTGGGCGATGCTCCGCCCTGGAAAGCTCGTCGAAGCCTTTCGGACATGGACGGCGTCCTTCCAGCTCCTGCCCTACTGGACCGACCGCGCTCTTCTTCTCATCCCGGAGCCCGTGGTTTGGAGGTGGGATCACCGGGTGCGACGAATCACCGCCGCGGCGGGTCCGAAGAAGGGCTACGTCCTTGACAGCACCGCTGAGGATCGCCCTCGCCTGAGTGTCTGCGTCGTCACATACGAACGCCCCACGTATCTCGAACGCTGCCTGCGGAGTCTCGACGAGAACGTGTCCGACGACGTCGAGATCGTGGTCGTCGATGCCTCGAAGGAGTCCGCCGAGGCGCTGGTGGCCGGCATCCGTCCGTCCGCGATCTATGTCCATGCCCCGCAGCTCGCGGGCTGGATGACCAGGTCGCGCAACGAAGCGCTGAAGCGAGCCCGCGGCGACGTGATCTCGTTTCTCGACGACGACGTCGTTGTGAGCGCGCAGTGGCAGGCGGCGCTCCTCGCGGCGTACGACGACCCGTCCGTCAGCGCGGTCGCCGGTCGGACGCGCAATCTCCAGCCCGGGGAGGACGTCTACGACCAACCCGTAGGCCGCCTCCGCCAGGATGGCTCGCTCACTGAAGGCTTCGCGTCCATCCAGCCTCCGACGACCCCGATCGATCACGGCATCGGAGCCAATATGTCGTTCCGGAGGCGGATGCTGGCCCGCCTGGGCGGATTCCGCGACGACTACCCCGGGACGGCGATCCGCGAGGACACCGACATCTTCCTCCGGGTCAAGCGCGCCGGCGGTCGGGCTGTGTTCGCGACCGACGCGGTCGTCGACCACCTCCCGGCGCCGCACGTTCACGGCGCCCGCTTCGATCTGAGGTACAAGCTCTACGCGCGGCGGAACCACATGGTGCTCCTTGCGCGGTACGACGGGATACGCTCCCGAATGCTCCGTCGGTGGATCGTGCATGAACTTCGAAGCGTCAGACAGGTTGCAGGCCTCCGGAGGAAGGCACAGCGGCTCGTCGTCATCACGATCGGAATCGGATGGGGTGCTGCCGCGATGATCCGTCAAGCACATTGGACGCCGATGGATCCGGCTCGTGGAGACCCCCTCGCGACTCAACTCCGTCTGCGAATGATGGCAGACGCTCCCGACGGGCACTGAGAGCGCGGGCGCTTATCGAAGCAGCGAGCTGTCACGCGCGGCGGCCTCGCATGCGATGTCGAGGCAGGCTCGCGGGCTGGGCATCTCCGCTGCCGCCGTTCGACCGACTCGCTCCAGCAGCTCCTCGTCATCGAACACCTCGCCGATGACGCGAGCCATCGCGGGCGCGTCTCCGGGCGGCACCAGCCAGCCTGTGCGCCCGTTGTCGACGTAGTCGCGCGCCCCACCCGTATCGGTCGCGATGACGGCTTTGCCCGTCGCCTGAGCATCGACCACGACCGTCGGCCCCGCCGGGAGGCTCGTGTCGACGAGCGGGACGACCACGAGTTGCGCTCCTGCGGCCAGTCGTCGACCGTCTGCGGGAGGCACGAGCGGCCTCGCGTCCACGTTCGCGGGAACGTCCGTCAACTGCGGATCGGACGAGATGATGAACGGCACATCGCAGAGGCGTGCCGCAGCGATGAGGGTCGGCCAGTCCCTGTGCGCGATGCCGGCGGCGTACACGTAGCCGCCGAGTTCCGTCGTGCCGCCCGCTGGAGTCCCCGGGTAGGGGACGAACTCGCATCGATCGGCCGGCACTCGGAAATCCGAACCGAGCATGCCGATGTCGGATGAACGAACGACAAGCCAACGGTCCACCCGCCGCAAGAGCAGGCGACCGACGGGAACCGCCCACCGCGCACGAGGCCGAAGGAAGTCATAGGCGACGAGGCGCCGCTTCGACAGCAGCGAGAACAGGCACAGGAAATAGATCTCCATGCTCGCATTGAGCACCATCACGTCCCGCGCCGCACGGTGGATCCGCCATGCCTCCCGAAGCCGGTGCGGGATCTGACGCCATCCGTGGACAGCCCAGTCCGAACCGCGCGGGACGACACCTTCGACTCCTTCGAACGGTGAGGCCCACGGAATGCTGATGTACAGACTCCGCGCGCCGGTGTTCGGAGCCGGCGACAAGCCGTCACCGCTGCCCGAACTCATCGACGTCGTCACCCCCGCGGTACACATGTTCGTAGCGGTCGGCGACCGATCGCAGGTCGAACTCCTTCGCCCGCTCCAGCGAAGCCGTCGACAGGCGCTCGCGCCACGCCGCATCCGTCAGGAGCGCTCTGAGCTCCCCGCCCAGCTCATCGAGCTCCGCGACGACGCCGTAGCGGCCGCGATCCGTGACGTACCGGGCGCCGACGTTCGGCGTCGCGACCACAGGCACGCCGGCAGTCATCGCCTCGGCATAGGGGATGCCGAAGCCCTCGTAGCTCGACGGGAGGCAGAACACCCACGCGGTGCGGTACTCGTGCGCGAGCTCGGCGTCCGAAAGGCGACCCAGCGCCTCCACTCCCTCAGGAAGAGTGGACGGCGCATCCTGGGTCACCATCCGCAGGCGCGCGTCGGGAACACGAGGCCGCACCTCCTCCGAGAAGATTCGTGCCAGCTCCGATCCGCGCTTGCGCTGGCGCCAGGTTCCCACGAACAGGATCGTGGGCCGGCTCGAGCGCGGGGTGCCGTCGGGCGCGAAGCGCGCAGCATCCACCCCGTTCGGGATCACCGTGCGCACCCAGGGCGTCCAACGGCGTGTCTGCGGTGAGATCAGCACCGTCCGGTCCGCGACGATGGATGCCAGCACCTCAGTGAAGCCGAGCATGATCATGCGCAGCTTCTGGCCGAGGCCCCGGATGTGGATGGCCTCCTCGAAGCAGGAGCCGTGCAGCGTGCGCACGTGCATCGGGACGCGCCGGCGCCACATCCAGTAGTCCTCCCCGTGCGCGTGCAGGACGTCGTAGGACGAGAGGTCCTGACGTCGCATGACGAAGGCGAACCGGAACGTGCGCAGGCTCCCCGTCATCGGCAGGTGGACGTGGCCGTACAAGGCTCCTTCCACCGGCGCGCAGGGACTGAAGACATCCACGTGATGGCCTCGCCGGGCGAGCTCGTCGGCGAGCTCGTGCACTTGATAGCCCACCCCGATCTTGCTCTCGCTGGGCAGGTAGTACGAGATCATCGCGATCCGGAGCGGAGCGGATGCGGCATCCCGGTTCATGCGGTCAGGCCCGCTCTCAGGGCGCTCAACCAGCCGTGTCCGTGCCGGAGGTCGGGCTCCAGATGATTGCCCTCGGCCCACTCGTTCCACGACTTCACCCAGAGCAGACGCTCCTGCGCCGGACGGTCGGCGAGCAGTGCGACGGCAGCCTCGACGTTCCGCTGGAAGAGCGCGGGTGTGGCGCCGGTCACGGCGAGACCGCGCTTTCCCGAACGCGGTGTGTTGTCCCAGTTCGGATACACGCACGGCTGCACCCGGGCATCGCGCGGGAACGTGTCGACGATCGAGTCCGAGTACGGCCACACCTCGGGTCCGCCGCGCAGCTTGCGGCGAAGACGCATCCGCAAAGTCGTCGACGGATTCACATCGACGGGAAGCCGCATGTAGACGGATGCGTCGAACCCGTCGGCCGCCGCGGTGCTGTAGCGCGAGCCTCGGCCGAGCAGGTCGCTCGCCTCGGCGACCAGGTACAGGCCCTCCAGGCCGGCCGCACGGGCCATCGCCTGCCACCGGTCGACGAAGGCTGCGGGATCCGGAAGCTCCTCCGGCCGGAAGACGTAGAACACGGGCCTTCCGTCGACGCGCAGGTACCGCGCATCCCGGAATGCGGCCAGGATCGCGTCGAAATGCCGCTGGTCGTCCTCGGGACCCGGATAGCGCTGGTGTTTGAGCACCTTGTCGCCTGCGGCGTGCCAGACGCCCGTCCACGACTGGTTCGCCCAGGCGAGGCAGAACGACACCTCCGGCGAGCCGCTCTCGAGCACCTCGCGGAAAGGACGATCCAGGATGCGGTCGCCTTCGCCGAACCAGTAGTGCCAGTACGCGAAGGCCTCGATGCCATATTCTCTGGCCAGGTCGCTCTGCGCCTGACGCGTCTCCGGCACCCGCAGGTCGTAGAAGCCGAGGTCCGCGGGGAGCGTCGGCTGGACATGCCCGCGGAACAGCGGCCGCGCCTTGGCGGCATTGGTCCATTCGGTGAACCCGGGCCCCCACCACGCGTCGTTCTCCGGAATCGGGAAGAACTGCGGCAGGTAGAACGAGACGGCGCGGGCCTTCAGCTCGCCGGTCACCTCAGCCTCGTCGGGCCCGATGACGGCGGGGCGTAGGGTCGCCAGATGTCGGCGCAGCCGCTGAGGCGTCAGGGTTCAGCAGTGCGTCGAACGCGCGCAGGGAGTCGTCGAACGCGCTCATGGCCTCATCGTCGTAGTCGGATGCGTCTTCCGCATCATCCGCAGCGTCACCGCTCCCGGTCGCCGGCACCGTGACCGGAGCGTCGGCGTCGACAGGTGGTCCATCGACGGGAGGCTGCGCTTCTTCTTCCGCTTCCGCGGCGGGGACCGGAGTCTTCTGCGCAGGCTGCGTGGGAGCGATGCGTTGCCCGAGCCTGATGAGAGGTTCCGCTGCGTCGGCCGAGGGCGACTCGGGCGCCGGGGTCGGGGGCGTCGACGATCCGTACTGACGGCGGTACTCGTACGAGTACGGGGAGGCATCCACACCCTTCAACGGCACCTTGTTGAGGACGATGCCCAGGGCGCGCCCGCGTGCCTTCCGAAGCGTGTCGAGCGCCTTCTCGACGAGATCGTAGGTCGTCTTGCCGACACTGACGACGAGCAGCGCGCCATCGGCCTGGTGCGTCAGCACTGCGCCATCCGTGACCGGGATCAGAGGCGGCGCGTCGATGATCACCGTCGAGTGCTGTGCGAGGTCGCGCAGCAGTGCCTTCATCCGTGCCGAACCGAGCACCTCGCTCGGATTCGGCGGCGCGCCGCCCGCGGCGAGCACGTGGAGGTTCGGCGATTGAGGCGAGCGCTGCATGACGTCCGCAACCTCCGCGCGGCCGGCGAGTACGTCGCTGAGCCCTGCGCTGGCGACGACGCCCATGGTCTGCGCGACCTTGGAGCGACGCAGATCCCCATCCACGAGGGTCACCTGCGCCCCGTTCGCGGCGAGCGTCAGCGCGAGATTGCAGGCGATCGTCGATTTGCCGTCGCCGGGGAGCGGGCTCGTCACGACGATCGTGCGTGGAGGGTTGTCGACATCCATGAACTGCAGGTTCGTGCGAAGAGTCCGAACGGCTTCCGCGACGGCGAATCCGGGGCCGTCCCGGCTCGCCTCTGGATCGAAGAGGCGCATTTCGCTGTCCACCTGCCTGAGCAGCGGAATCGTCCCGACGACGGCGACGTCCGTCTTCTTCTCGACTTCGTCCGCCGCGCGCACGCGTCGATCCGACGCCGTCCGCATCAGCGCGAACGCGACGCCGAAGCCCAGTCCGATCACTCCACCCACCAGCAGGGCGGTGCGCACGTCCGGGAACAGAGGGGTGGTGGGCAGCGAGGCGGAGTCGCCGGGCTGGATGTTGACCGGCGCGGATCCTGCCGTGCCATTGCCGTAGAACTTGTCGATCGTGGCCGCCATCCCGCGGATCCATGATTCCGCGAGTGCACGCGCACCCGTCGGACTGGAGCCCTGAGCGACGATCTTCAGGATGGCGGTGCCCTGCGGATTGGACACCGCGACGCGGTTGACGAGCTGGTCGGGAGTCGTGTCGAGCTTCAGATCCCGGATGACGTACTGTGCGACGTCGCGCCAGGTGGCCATGTCGAGATACGACGCGACCTTCGACTGGGCCAGAGTGTCGCCGGCGCCGGTGAGCGTCTGCTGGTCTGCGGTCAGGTTGGCCTTGATGAGTCCGTTGGCGTCCGCCTCGTAGACGGGAGTCTGCAGCTTCGCCCAGCCGAATGCGACACCGACGCCGACCAGCACCATCATCAGGATCGCCAACCAATGGCGACGCAGGCCGCGCGCGTAGTCACGCAGCTCCATCCAAACCCCCCAGCCCCTGGCATCGTACCCGTTAGGCTTCCCGGTATGCCTGCCGCGCTCACGATACGTGTGCTCGACTCGATCATACGCATCGAATTCGAAGAGACGCTGAGCATCGAGGACATCGCCTATCTGACCGATCCGTGGGCATCTCTTCGCGTGGATGCGACGCACTGCGCGGACGCGACGGTGCTGGTCGCTCTCGGCGCACCGCCGTCTGCGCGTGCCGGGGGCGCGACGAAGGTCGTCGCGGGTCGCACCGTCGAGGAGGTGGCCGAATCCCTCTCTGCGGCGGTCACGCTCCTGGGAATCGCCCATCTGCATGGTCGCGCCATCCTCCTCCATGCCGCCGCGATCGCTCTTCCGGATGGACGCGTGATCGGGTTCATCGGCCCGAGCGGCCGCGGCAAGACGACGGCGTCGCGAGCGCTGGCCCAGACGTTCGGATACATCACCGACGAAACGCTGGCGATCCTCCCCGACCTCTCCGTCATCCCGTACCCGAAGCCCCTCTCGATCCTGACGGGCCAGCCGCCCAAGCAGTCGATCGGCCCGGAGCGCCTCGGCATGCTCCCGGTTCCCTCCGTTCCGCTGAGGTTGGCGGCGCTCGCGCTCCTCGACCGCCGCCCGCATGCGAACGCGAGCGTGGAGACCGTGGAACTCGCGGAGGCGATCCTGCGGATCGCACCCGAGTCGAGCTCGCTCGTCTCGCTGCCCCACCCGCTCGGCGATCTCGTCGACCTGATCCAGGCGACCGGCGGGGTGCGGCGCGTCCACTACAGTGATGCGTCCTCCCTGTCCGAGCTCGTGCCTCAGATCCTCGCTACGCAGCAACCTCCCGTCGACGGCGTCGAGACCGTCGCGCCGGATGACCTCGACCTCGCTCCCTACGCGGCGGCGGACGCATCCGGCAATCCCGACCGCGAAGGCCCGAGCCTCTACCGACGCGGCTCCTGGTCTGAGGCGCTCTGGATCGAGGATCGTGTGGCGGTGCACCGGGGGGTGCACGTGTATCTGCTCGACGGGCTCGGGCCTGCGCTGTGGCGGGCTGCGGATGGCCGAACACTCGCCTCCTTGAGCGCCGCCGTTCGGCGGGAGGTTCCGCCTCCACCCGATGTGGACGTCGATGCCGCGATCGCGAGTCAGGTGGCCGCGATGCTGGATGCAGGGATCCTCATCAAGGAGTGACGGCGCGAGCCGCGGCGTGTCGCCGTTCCAGTGGCCCTCGAGCAGCGGCATGCGCCTGCATGCCGAGGCAGATGCCGGCGATCACGACCGGGATCGACACCTGGCCCGCGACCCAGAACAGGTCGAACTGGGCCTGGACGAGTCGGCTCAGCACCACGGCGAACGCGAGCGTTCCGTAGAGCGGGTCGACCTTCCACAGCACCACCATCATGCCCACGCACATCACGAGGAACGCGACGAGGCCGAGGATGCCCGTCGACACCAGGACCTCGATCTCGCCTTGCGGTGGCTGGTAATCGGCCCACCCGCCCTGGTACCAGAATCGCAGCCCGTGCCCGAAGATCGGCGCCAGCTTCCAGTACGCATACATCGCGCGCATCCACTCGAGACGCTGGTGGGCCGAGTTGAAGACGTTGTCGGAGCTGATCTGGTCGAGGACCATCAGCAGGATGAGCCAGGCGCCCGGAATGAGCAGCAGGAGCACGAACCGCGAGTGCTTGACACCCCCCGACCCCTTGCGCAGGGCGACGACGAGGATCGCGACGATCAGACCGACGAGCGCTTGTCGTGATTGGGTGAGAACGATTCCGACGCACAGCAACCAGAAGCTCGCCCGAGCCCAGGTGATCGACCACGACATCCACCCCGGGTTGGCGTAGGCGATCACGGCGGCGAACGCCATCACGGTTCCGGCGAAGTTCTTCTGCATGCCGAACGGCCACAGGGGATAGACAGGGCCGAAATCGCCGTGGGCGTATTGGACGACGCCGGTGACGATCGTGCCCAGGGAGATCACGGATGCAGCCCCGACCATGAGCAGCAGCGCGAGTCTGGCGTAGCCGGCGCGACCCAGCGACCATCCGACGATCAGCGCTCCGGAGATCAGCAGCCATGCATGGAACCACTCGACGGTGTTCGCGAGATACGGGTTGACGATGACCGTGAGCAGAGTCGCGAACTGATACACGAGGTTGAGCCAGAGAATCTGGCGAACCGGGCGGCTGAAGGGTCGTTGCCCGAGCAGGATGGCGGTGCCGAAGGCCGCGGCGAGCGCGACATCCGACACCGACAGGTCGGTCCCGCCCATGCCGGCGCGCGACGAGACGAACAGAGCGGGCATTGCCATCAGGGCGATCGCGAGCGGGATGCGGGGAGTCAGAGCGGCTGCGATGACCAGGCCGGCGAGAGCGGCAGCCGTCACGAGGCCCTGCTGGCTGTGCTGCCCGAGCAGGACGTAGACGGCGATCGCCGCGCCGGCCGCCATGAGCACCCAGCGCCAGGCGCCGGCCCACCAGGCGAGAAGGCGCTCGCGCAGGACGCTCATCTGCATCGTCGCGCTCCCCTCAGCCGATGCGTGACTCTCTAGTATCGCTCCTGGGCCTGGGATGTCAGGAGGCCCTGATCGATCAGAGATGCGAGGAATCGGTCGACGTCCTCCGCGATCTGCGCGGTGGGCACGCCGACTGCGGCGGCGACACGATCCGCAGGCGGCCCCTCTGCCCCGTCGACCGACGTCGTCCAGATGATGGCGGCCGTCCCGCTGAGGCGGAGGATCGGGCCGTCCGGCAGCCGCGCCAGGTAGATGTCATCACCTGCTCGCACGACGCCGACGCGATCAGGAACGCGATAGCTGATCACGACCGGCTCGTCGACCTGGATGCCAGTTCCCGCAGCGCGCGCGCCGGTCGCGCGAAGAAGGCACGCATGATCTCGCGCCGCGTCGGACGTCGTCCCAGCTCATGCTGCAGGCGTTCGACGTTGACGAGCGGCGCGCGTGCGGCGATCATCACCGCCGACGACACACTGTCCGCCGCACGGATGCGCCCCCACCACTCCGCGCCTCGGGATCCGCCACGGGTGATGGCGCGCCACAACGCGTAGTCCGGGGCGCCGCGGTAGGAGTCCAGGTCTCCCGTCGCCGCCGCGAAAGCGACTCGTGCGCGCAGCAGGTCGATGCGCGCTTCGACCGCCGAACGGTCGAGGCCCGGCGCATCGACCCATGTTCGCAGCGGGTCGGCGGCAGGCGCAGCGCTGCGCGCCGAGTTCAGCACGAGCAGCGCGGCCTGGTCCTCGATCGACGGCGCGCTGCCGACGCCGGCGGCGAGACGTATCGGATGCCGGTCGGCCCACATCAGATCGAAGGCCGCGGAAGGCTCCAGCCGTATGCCGGGAAACAGGCGGTGCAGATCGAAGTATCCCCAGATCTCGTGGAGGTACGTCTGGGCGTGCCCGAACGGGGACCCGAAGGCGAAGCTGCTGTACACCGTCCACCCGTGCGCGCGAAGAGCCGCATCGAGACGCGAGACGTGCGAGGGTCGTACGATCGCATCGACGTCTGTGCCCGGCGCCGTGACGGGGCGTAGGCGCGGATCGACGGCGTCTCCCTTGATGTGGAGGATGTCTGCACGCGCCTCCTCTGCGATCAGCTGGATCGCCGGACGTGCGAGCGTGACCCGGACGCCGAGCGGCACCGTGACCACCGCCCCGTCTGTCGGATCGCTCACCGGGCAAGCCTAACGTCGGGCCTCACTGCAGCGCCGACGTCAGGCGGGCGAGGTTGTCGAGCACGGTCGATCGCAGGGGCTGCTGCGTCCATTCGTCCAGCGTCAGTTCGCGGCTGACGCGCCGGTACTTGTCCTCGACGCCGCGCAGCTCCTCGACGAACTCGGTGCCGCGCACGAGCATCGAGATCTCCATGTTCAGACCGAACGAGCGCATGTCCATGTTGCTGGAGCCGAAGATCGCGATCTCGTCGTCGATCGACATGGACTTCGAGTGCAGGATGTACGGCTTCTTGTACATCCAGATCTTCACGCCCGCGCGCAGCAGGACCTCGTAGTAGGAGCGCTGCGCGTGGTAGACGATCGCCTGGTCGCCCTCCTCCGACACGAAGAGCTCGACCTGCAGGCCGCGGTGGCATGCCGTCGTGATCGCGAGCAGCAGTGCCTCGTCCGGGACGAAGTACGGGCTGACGACGATGACCTTGCGCTGCGCGGAGTGCATGAGGCCGAGGAACAGTCGGAGGTTGTTCTCGAAATCGAACCCCGGGCCGGACGGCACGATCTGGCAGTCGAGGTCGCCGGGTCCCGTCGAGACCGAGAACAGGTCGCGCTCGGTCTCGATGACCTCGTCGGTCTCGCTGTACCAGTCACTCAGGAAGACCGCATCGATGGATGCCACGACCGGGCCCTCCATGCGCGCCATGAGGTCGACCCAGTGCAGGCCGCGCTTGATGTTCTTCCGCAGGTTGTACGTGGAGTCGGTCACGTTCTGCGAGCCCATGAAGGCGACGAGTCCGTCGACGACCAGCAGCTTGCGGTGGTTGCGCAGGTCGGGCCGCTGATAACGGCCCTTGAAGGGCTGCACGGGCAGCATCAGATGCCACTCGGCGCCCATCGCCGTCAACCGCTTGAGTGTGCGCTTGTAGTACGGCTTGCCGCGGTTCGCCCAGTGGTCGAGCAGCACCCGCACCCGCACGCCGCGTGCCGCCGCGCGCTCGAGGGCGCTGAAGAACCCTTCGGTCGATTCATCGGCCTGCAGGATGTAGAACTCGCAGTGCACGAAGGACTGCGCCCGATCGATCTCCGCGGCCATCGCATCGAGGCTCTCCTGGTACTCGGAGATGAGGTGCGCGGAGTTGTCGCCCGTGATCGGCATGGCGCCGAGGTTGCGGTTCAGCGTCACGAGCGAGGTGAACCACTCCGGCGCGTTCGGGCGCAGCGTGCCGAAGGCGAGCTGCTCGCTCGTCTCGCGGATGTAGTCGTTGATCGCGCGCTGCTTGCGGCGGCGCTTGCGGGGCAGGCGCGGATTGCCGATCAGCAGGAACAACAGGACGCCGATCAGCGGGATGAAGTAGATCGCCAGCAGCCACGCGGTGGCCGATCCGGGGCGACGATTGCGCGGGACGACGATGATCGCCGCGATGCGGACCACCATGTCGAAGATGAAGACGAGCACGAGCCACCACGTCGCCGAGAACGTGATCGTCAGCACCCGCGCCTCCCCTGGACAGTTCCTCCAGCGTAGTGGGGGCGCCCCGCGCGGGCGTGGTCAGGGAGTCTGCATCCGCAGATCAGCGCTCGGATGCCGCGGGCATGCCCCGCTTGGCGCGCTCCTCGGCCTCGATCTTGGCGTAGACCTTGCGCTCGGTGCGGTCTGCGCGGACGGCCGAGCGGATCACGAAGAAGAACAGGGCGCTCACGATGAGGGTCGGCGCGATCGACCACACGATGGCTTCCCAGTAGTTCATGCGATCCATGGTACGCCCGGCTCATCCGGCGTTTCCTCCACGTCGGGCCTTCACACGATCGACACCCACGGCAGGTCGCACCGCTCGTTCCGGCGCATCCATCGCCGTCAGGCTCGAGCCCATGACCACGATCGTCCGCGCACACAGCCCCGCGCACTTCCTCACCCTCGTCCCCGACATGCTCGGCTTCACTCCGCGCGAGAGCCTCGTGCTCGTCCCCTTCGAACGGGGACGCAGCCTCGGCGCGATGCGGTTCGACCTGCCGCACGGCGCGCATGCCGGCGACGCCGGGCGCAGCGAGGTGGACCGCATCGCCGCCACGTGCATCGGCATGGTGTGCAAGGTGTCGCGGGCGGACGCCTTCACGATCGTCGTCTGCACCGACGAGAGCTACGCCGCCGGCGCACCGCAGGCCGCGCTCGCCGCCGCCCTGCTGTCGCGGGCCGATGCGTGCGGGCTCCGGGTCGTCGACGCGCTGTGCGTCGCGTCCGATGCCTGGGGGTCGTACCTCGACGCCGATTGCCCGGAGCGCGGGCGGCCGCTCTCGGACCTGGGCAGGGACCCGGACGCCGCGCCGAATCCCGATCAATCCGCCGGCGCGCAGCTGCCGGCATCCGACCTCGCCGAACGCGAACGCGTCGCGCGGGCCCTGAAGAGCCTCGCCCAGGCCGTCCGCCTGGTCACCGACCGGCCCGACGACGCCGACGGGCGCATCGATCCCGCCGCTCTCACCGCCGTCTGCGCGCTCAACGACATCCCGCTGCTGTTCGAGACGGCTCTGGACTGGGATGCGGCATCCCTCGACGCGTTCGATGCGGCGACCATGATCTACTGCCTCTCGCGGCCGACGCTCCGGGACGTCGCCCTCATCCAGTGGTGCGACGACCTCGCGGCGGGCGACCGGGCTCTCGACGCCCAGCTCGAGTGGGAGGACGGCGAGGACTACCCGACCGACCTCGCGTGCCGCATGTGGGGCGAGGGGCGACGACCGTCGGGCGAGCGCCTGCGGGCGGCGCTGGATCTCGTGCGCCGGCTCGCCGCCGTCGCTCCGCGACACGACCGACCGGGAGCGCTCGCCGTCTGCGCCTGGCTGTCGTGGGCGCTGGGCAGCTCCACGCACGCAGAGGTGTACAGCCGTCAGGCGCTCGAGATCGAGCAGGAGCACGGACTCGCGGAGATCGTGCTCACCTTCGTGATGAACACGCACCTGCCGGAATGGGCCTTCGATCCGGACGCATCCCGTCGCCCGGCGGCGAGAGACCGTCCGGCGCACCTCGATCTCTGACGCGAGGTGCAGCCTTCTCTCACGACTCGACGGCTTCGGTCGGGCTGACCCGCGGAGTGACATTCGGGAAGCGCCGCCGCCCGGCCCGGTGACTGGGGAGTTCGACATACCTGAACAGCACCATCGCCGCGAGCGTGGTGACTGCGAAGCAGACGAGCCCGCCCAGGATGAGCGGTGCGATCCATCGCCCGGGGATCAGTGCCACGATCGGAGCGAACAAGAGCAGCGCGGGCTGATGGAGGAGATAGAAGCTGTAGGAACGCGCTCCGAAGGCCTCGAGCTGCGTCACCACGTGTCCACTCTGGCCCCGAACACTGATCAACATCACGAGAGATGCTCCGCACGCGCCCCAGAGGACGAGCTGCACGGCGCCGAAGGCATGGAACGTGAGAGCGGCCGCCGCAAGCGCACCGAACAAGGCGGCGGCCAAGGCGCTCGTACGAGCGCGCGGAGGACGCCCGCGCGTCACCCAGACCGCGCATCCCATTCCCATCGTGAATTGGATCAGGCGCGCCGGGAGAGCGTGCGGGTCGCCGACGTAGGCGCTGAGCGCATCCACTCCTCCGAGCAGACCCCAAACCACCGCGAGAGCGAGTGCAATCACCAGCAGCCACCAGATGCCGAGGCGCCGCCAGAGGAGGATGAGCAGCGGAAAGACGATGTAGAGCTGGATCTCGAGCGAGACGCTCCACAGCGAGCCGTTGATGGTGCCCAGCGTGCTGGGTACCCATGTCTGCATGCCGACGACGTGAATCAAGACGTCTGCGAACGTTGCGGGCGCGGCGACGACCAGCGCCCACGTTGCCGGGAGGACTGCGAGCACGCTCGCGATGGCGAGGGCGACCCAGTACGCCGGAAGGATGCGCCACGCCCGGCGTCCGTAGAACTGGCCGGTGTTCAGGCGCCCGTGCGAGAACACGACGGGCATCATCAGACAGAAGCCCGAGATCACGATGAAGACATCGACGCCTTGAGCTCCCCAGGACATGACGCGCGACAGCACGTGCGGGATCGCCAGAAAGGACCAGTACTGCGCGCTGTGGCAGACGAAGACGGCCGCTGCGGCAAGTCCTCGTAACGTGTCGATTCCGGCCAGTCGTGAAACCCTGGTGGCACCGCGATTACCACCCACGTGGTCCCCCGTCATCTCAGCGACACCCGACCCGGCTCGCCCTGATGCCCGGTCGGTTGAAGGCCACCGTATCGCTGCTACTTGACGAGCGGGAAGAGGATCGTCTCGCGGATCCCGAGCCCCGTGATGGCCATCATGAGCCGGTCGATGCCCATGCCCATACCGCCCGAGGGCGGCATGCCGTGCTCGAGGGCGCGCAGGAAGTCCTGGTCGATTCGCATCGCCTCGTCGTCGCCGCGCGCGGCGAGCTTGGCCTGCTCTTCGAAGCGCTCGCGCTGGATGACGGGATCCACGAGCTCCGAGTACCCGGTCGCGAGCTCGAAGCCGCGGACGTACAGGTCCCACTTCTCGACGACGCCGGCGATGGATCGGTGGTCGCGCACGAGCGGGCTCGTGTCGACGGGGAAGTCCATGACGAACGTCGGACGCGTGAGACCGCCCTTGACGAAGTGCTCCCACAGCTCCTCGACCCACTTGCCGTGGGTGGCGTGGGGCGGCGCGTCGACGCCGTTGGCGGCGCCGAGCGCCGCGAGCTCCTCGACCGAGGTCTGGGGCGTGACCTCACGGCCCGCCGCCGCGGACAGCGAGCCGTACATCGAGATGCGGTCCCAATCGCCGCCGAGGTCGTACATCGTGCCGTCGGCCCACGTGACGGTGGTCGAGCCGGTGACGGCGATCGCGGCGTTCTGGATGAGCTCCTGCGTGAGGTCGGCGATCCCGTTGTAGTCGCTGTACGCCTGGTAGGCCTCAAGCATCGCGAACTCGGGGCTGTGGGTCGAGTCGGCCCCCTCGTTGCGGAAGTTCCGGTTGATCTCGAACACGCGGTCGATGCCGCCGACGACGGCGCGCTTGAGGAAGAGTTCCGGAGCGATGCGCATGTACAGCTCGGTGTCGAACGCGTTCGACTGCGTGACGAACGGGCGAGCGGATGCGCCGCCCGGCTGCGTCTGCAGCATCGGCGTCTCCACCTCGACGAAGTCGTGCGCCTCGAACGTGCGGCGCAGGCTCGCGTTGACCTTCGCGCGGGCGCGCACCGTCTGGCGGGCCTGGTCGCGCACGATGAGGTCGAGGAAGCGGCTGCGGACCCGGCTCTCCTCGTTGAGCTCGGTGTACATGTTCGGCAGGGGGAGCAGCGCCTTGGCGGCGATCGCCCAGTCGGACACCATGATCGACAGCTCGCCGCGGCGGCTGGAGATCACCTCGCCGCGCACGAACACGTGGTCGCCGAGGTCGACGAGCTCCTTCCAGGCCTGCAGCGACTCCTCGCCGACGGCGGCGAGCGAGACCATCGCCTGGATGCGCTGGCCATCGCCGGACTGGAGGGAGGCGAAGCACAGCTTGCCGGTGTTCCGGCTGAACACGATGCGGCCGGCGACGGCCGCCGTGACGCCGGTCTGCGCCCCGGCCTCGAGGTCGGCGAACCGCTCGCGCAGCGCGGGGATCGTGTCGGTCACGCCCACGCTGACGGGGTACGCGCCGCCCGCGGCATCCGTCCGCTCGGCGATCAGTCGCTCGCGCTTGGCGAGGCGCACGGCCTTCTGCTCGAAGACATCCTCTTCCGTCGGCTCGGCGGGCACGGCGTCGGCGGACGCTGTCGTATCGGTCATGTCAGCAGGCTCCTCGGGAAAGTCGTCGCCCAGTTTATCGGCGCGCTCCTCCGCAGTTGCTGGGCCTCAGCGCCGCGCGAGCGTCGACGGCTCACCCGAGCAGGACGGGCGTGTTGTCGACGAAGCGGTGACCGCCGATCGTGCCCGCGATCAGCGCGAGCGCCGGGCCCGTGCGGTTCTCGTCGGCGGGAAGGAACGTGTCGGGGTCGACGATGCTGAGGTACTCCAGGCGCACCCGCGGCTCGCCCATGAGCGTCGACTGTGCGGCGGCGATGCAGGCGTCGACGCCACGATCGGCGTTCGCGGCCGCGGCGTCGAGCGCCTCCGTCAGCTTGCGTGCGGCCGCGCGGTCCGCCTCGTCGAGGAGGGCGAGACGCGTCGAGATCGGCACGCCGTCGTCTTCACGCACGGTCGGGATGGCCTCGATCTCGACGTCGAGGAAGAGGTCCCGCACCATCCGGCGCACCAGGAAGACACGCTGGCGGTCGCGCTCCCCGTACACCGCCACGTCCGGCTTGACGATGTTCAGCAGCATCGCCTCGATCGTGAGAAGAGCATCGAAGTAGGTCGCCCGGGCACTCCCCTCGTACCGCAGGCCCAGATCTCCCGCCGAGACCTTTGTCGTATCGGCTCCGCGCGGCAGGAGCTCGGCCGCATCCGGACCGAACACGACATCGACACCGAGCGACTCGAGCAGGCGCTCGTCGTCGTCCGGAGTGCGCGGATAAGCCTCGAGCTCAGCAGCGTTGCGGAACCGGAGCGGGTTCGCGAAGACCGTCACCGCGACGACGTCCGCCAGCTCCTTCGCGCGGTGCACCAGGTCGATGTGCCCGTCGTGCAGCGATCCCAGCGTCGTGATGTGCGCGACGCGCACACCGGGAGCCGCCGAACGGATGGTGTCCAGCCGGGCGCGCAGCGCATCGACGGTCGTGATCATCTTTGGAGCGTAGCGGCCCCGCGGACCTCAGCCGTCCAGCTCGTCGGGCTCGATCCGGTCGACCTCGGAGAGCGGATCCGCGTCGCGGAGGGCGAGATCGACCGTGGCGTGCACGAGGGTCGACAGGTAGGAGCCCGGCTGTGCGACCCCGGCCTGCCGCAGGAGGCCTGCGGCCTGGCGCACGATCGAGCGCGAGAAGGTGGTCGCCGTCGCAATGGCCTCCGCGTACGCGGGCCGGTCGGCATCCGCCACCACGATGGGCTCGCACCCCATCTCCACCGCGAGCGCCTGCGCGATCGGCAGGACCGGACCGGGCGCGGTGACGGCGGCGTAGGCGTCGCGGAGCATCCGCAGATCCATCGAGGTGCCCGTGAACGCGATCGCCGGATGCACCGCCAGCGGGATCGCCCCCCGCCGGGCGGCGGGCCCGAGCACGTCCAAGCCGTGGGCCGGGTCGGTGTGCATCACGAGCTGCCCGAGCTGCCACGCCTCGAGCTCCGCGAGTCCCGACACGAGTCCCGGCAGCTCGTCGTGCGGCACGGCGATGACGACGAGCTCGCTGCGCCGTACGATCTCCAGCGCATCGAGCACAGCCGCACCCGGGAGCACGGCGCCGGCCCGCTCGTCGTGCGAGCCGGTCGTGATACCGGTGATCGCGTGACCCGCGCCGGCGAGGGCGGCCCCGATCACGGGACCCACGCGGCCGGCGCCGATGATGCCGACACCGAGGCGTCCGTCGCGCTTCATACCGCGGCTCCGGCGACATCACCGGTCGTGCCTGCCCAGCGGTGGCTGCGATCGGTGGATGCGGCTGCCACCGCGGCGGCCTCGACATCCGCGAACGCTGCCAGCGCCGCATCCCGGTCGATCCCGGTGAGATGCCCGGAGACCCGGCCGGCCACCGTGTGCACGTGCAGGGATGCGACCCGGAACGCGCGGGCGATCGGCCCCTGCGCGACGCCGATGCTCTGGGTGCGGGCGAGCGGGAAGATCGCGAGCCGGCGGTGGAGCAGCCCGCGGCGCAGGAACAGCGCATCCGGCGTCAAGAGGAACCCGTTGCGACGCCACGACAGGAGGTGCAGCAGCCGCGCGCGGCGCGGCGTCGTCGTGTACGCGTCGTCGTCCGCGCCGAGGATTCCGTGGGCGAAGACCAGCGGCCACTCGTCCTCGGGGAGGCCGGGCAGCAGCAGGCGCAGCACGCGCTCGACATCGGCACGGGTGCCGACGGGCAGGACGCGGGTGGCCTCCTCCTCGGCGCGGCTGTCACTGCCCGCGCGGTGACCCGACAGGCGGTTGATCGTGATGCGCCACCAGCCCGCCGGGCGCCACAGCAGCGGCTGGGTGATCTGCACGGCGTGCACCCGTCCCGGCGGCAGGATCTCGGTGATCGTCGTGAAGAGGCCGAACGTGATGCGCACGCCGTCCGGCGTCGGCGCGATCGAGTAGCGCAGCGCGCGCGTGATGCGGCGCACCCAGTAGGTCCCGAAGCCGATCAGCGCCGGGATGAAGCTGACGAGCAGCCACGGCGTGCCCACGCTCGCGCCCCACACGATGAAGCCGAGCAGGACGAGGAGGATGAGCGTCGAGCGGCTCAGCAGATGGGATGCCACGAGCCGCCCCACCGGGATCGACACGACGGATGCGGGCTCCGCCACCGCGGCCTCCGGGCCCCACACCAGGCCGTCCAGCGCCGCGGAGACCGTCGCCGCCGCGGTGGAGGCGAGCGTGTGCGCCGGCTCACCGGCGGCCGCGGCCTTCGCCTCGGACTTCGCGAGCCGCAGCCCCGAGGCGAGGCGCAGGATGTCGGCGCGCACGGCCTCGGCGTTCGCCGTGGAGAGGTACTCGAGCTTGACGTTGGCGTCGGATCCCGCCCCGACCACCTCCAGCTTCGCCATGCCGCACAGGCGCGCGAACATCGGCCGGGTGAGGTTCACACCCTGTACGCGGTCCAGCGGTGCCCGGCGGTGACTGCGGAAGAGCACGCCGTGGCGCTCCTCGACGTGGTCGCCCGTGATGCGGAACGTGTGGAACCGCCACGACACGTAGAACAGTCCGATGAGCACCATCACGACGACGAGCACCGCGGTCAGGGCGAGGAGCACGAGATTGTGGCGCAGCACGAAGTCCACGGGATCGCCGGGCGCCTCCTCGGTGGGCACGTCGGGCGCCACCACGGGAAGGAAGAGCGCGATGAGTCGATCGCGCAGGTTCGAGATGACCAGACCGGCGACCACGACGAGCACCAGTCCCCCGCGGAAGAGCGGCGTGAGCGGGTGCATGCGGTGCCACTCGCCGTCGCTCAGCGGAGTGTGGGGAACCGGCTGGCGGGTCATCACAGACCGGTCCGGCGGGACTCCGCCACGCGGATGAGCGTGTCGCGCAGCTCCTCCGCCGCCTCCTGCGTCAGGCCGGGAAGCTCCACGCCGGTGGATGCTGCCGCGGTCACGAGCTTGAGCCGGGCGATGCCGAAGCCGCGGTCGAGCGGACCGTGCTCGATATCGACGAGCTGCATCCGTCCGTACGGCACGGCGACCGAGCGCTGCCACAGGATGCCGCGGCGGAAGACCAGGTCATCCTGACGCAGCTGATAGCCGAACGCGCGCACCTGCCGCGGCGCGACCGCGATCATGATCGCGACGACGAGAAGGGCGATGCCGGCGGGGATCCACACCCACGTCCAGCCCGCCAGGGCACCGAGGAGGATCGCGGCGACCGCGATGACGGCGAACAACCCGCCGAGCGTGATGAGCCGCACCCACATGTAGGAACGCGCGAGCTGGTGCCACACGCCGTCGCCGAGCGGGAGACGGGACGCCGAGCGCGGCTCGAGCACGCGGCGGAACGTGTCACGATCGAGCACGGACGCGGCGGCATCCGGACCGGTGTGGACGACCGGCGACGCCGCACCCGGGACCGCCGGCTCAGTGCCAGTGGGCGGGAGGCTCGGTGTCGTGGGCTCCGGGGTGCTCATCGTCGTCGCCGTCCTTCCGGATAGTGCAGAGGTGCTCCGCCACCAGGCCGGCAACGAGCAGGATGCCGCCGCACGCAGCCGTCGCGATGATGACGCCCCACGAGCCTACCGACGGCGTCACCGGACGGCTCGACAGGAAGAGCAGGAGCCCCACCGCGAATCCGCCGACAGCCGCGCCGACGATGCTCGAGGCCTTGGCGAGCATCGCGATCCGCAGTGCGCGGAACGGATTGACCCGGGCCTTCGACAGGCCGCGCGTGGCGCGCCGGATGGGGACCGCGAGCACGATGTCGACCGCTCCGAGCAGGATCAGCAGGATCGGCAGCGTGATCGTCGGCGTGAAGGTCGCCCGGCCGGCGGAGCTCAGGATCTGGTCGGTCAGGAACCCGGCGCCGATCCCGACGACGACGGCGATGATGAGCGGAGCGGCTCCCGTCCGCCTCATGCTCCGGCTCCCCTCGGCTGCTCGCCCGCCGCCGGTTCGCCCGGCGCCGGGGGCTCCGCGGCGCGGCGGGCGAGCAGAGCGTCGACGCGGCCGGATCCGGGGAGCACCGCATCCGGATCCACCGCCACCCACGGCTCGAGCACGAAGTCCCGCTCGGCGGCTCGCGGGTGCGGCAGTGTCAGGTCGGGGTCGTCACTGATGACGTCGCCGTACGCGATGAGGTCGAGGTCGAGTGTGCGCGAGCCCCAGCGGCCCTCCCTGGCGCGGTCGCGCCCGTGTCGCGCCTCGATCGTCTGCAGGTAGGACAGCAGCACCGTGGGCGCGAGGCGCGTCGCGACCAGAGCGACCGCATTGAGGTAGGGCGGGGCCGACTCGTCCGCACCGGTCGGTGTGATGGCGACCGACTCGATCGGGGTGGATGCCACGACCTCGTCGGTGAGCGGCATGCGGCGCAGCTCCTGCACCGCCGCGGCGAGCGTGGCCTCGCGGTCGCCCAGGTTCGCGCCGAGCGCCACGACTGCGGTCACCGGCTCCCGGTTCGACGGCGGAACGTCGCCGTCGAAGCCGTCGGCCAGCCGGCGATCCGGCCAGCGGAAGCCACCACTCACGCGGCGCTCCGTTCGATCGTGACCGAGACGTCGGAGAACGGGACCGTGATGGGCGCCTGCGGCTTGTGCACGGTCACCCGCACACGGTGGACGAGCGGCTCCGACAGCAGCGCGTCGGCGAGCAGCTGCGCGAGCCTCTCGAGGAGGTTGACGGGTTCGCCCTCGACGATCGCCACGATCCGCTCCGCGACCTCGCCGTAGTGCACGGTGTCGGTGACCTGATCGGTCTCGCCGGCGCGGCCGGTGTCGAGGAAGAGCGTCGCATCCACGACGAACTCCTGGCCCTCCCGGCGCTCGTGCTCGTATACGCCGTGGTGTCCGGTCGCCCGCACCCCGGTCAGGGTGATCTCGTCGTCCCCACGCCCACTCCACGTATCGCTGGCGCGATCCGCGGAGCCTCCGGGCGCGTGTGCCCCCGAGCTCATCGTCCCTCCCCCGCCCACAGCTGAGCGATGCGCAGGGCGTCGCGGGTCGCGGCGACATCGTGCACACGGACGGCCCAGGCGCCGGACTGAGCTGCGAGGACGCTCGTGACAGCGGTCGCGAGGTCGCGACGCTCGGTGGTCGGATCGGTTTCGGACACCTCGGCCAGGGCGTCGGTGAGGAATCGCTTGCGGCTCGTGCCCACGAGCAGGCGCGGGCCGAGCCGGGACAGGTCGGGAAGGCGTCGGAGCACGTCCCAATTCTGCCCGCCCCGCTTGCCGAATCCGATGCCGGGATCCACGATCATCCGCTCCTCCGGGATGCCGGCCGCGGCGGCATCCGTCATGCGGCGAGTGAGCTCCGCGACGACCTCGGCGATGATGTCCGCGTACTGCGCGTGCGCGTACATGTCGACCGACGGCCCGCGCCAGTGGCCGAGCGCGATCTCGGCGTCCGTACCGGCGACCGCGGGCAGCATCTCGGGGTCGGCGAGGCCGCCGGAGACATCGTTGACGATGCGGGCGCCGGCGGTGATCGCCGCGAGCGCCGTGGAGGCGTTCATCGTGTCGATGCTCACGACCGCGCCCCACTGTGCGAGGGCTTCGATCACGGGGATGACGCGCTCGCGCTCGACCTCCGGCGAGACGCGCTGCGCGCCGGGGCGCGTCGACTCTCCGCCGACGTCGAGGATGTCCGCGCCGTCGGCCAGGAGCTTGCGGCCGTGGCCGATGGCCGATTCATGATCGAGGTAGCGTCCGCCGTCGCTGAACGAGTCAGGGGTCACGTTGAGGATCCCCATCACCTGGACACCGGGCCGTATGGACCGGACGGCGTGCGGAGCGTGCTCGCTCAACGGCCGGGTCCCGCTCCGATGAGGGCGATGAGCTCGGCGCGGGCCGCGGGCTCCGCCAGGTCCCCGCGCGCGGCGATCGTCACGGTGGATGCATCGGCCTGCTGCTCGCCGCGGGTGGTGACGCATTGGTGCGTGGCGTCGAGCACGACGAGCACGCCCCGGCAGTCGAGCGACCCCATGATCGTGTCCGCGATCTGCTCGCCCAGGCGCTCCTGCACCTGCGGACGGGAGGCCAGGATGCCGACGACCTTCGGCAGTGCGCCGAGCCCGACCACCTGCTCCCCGGGCAGGTATGCGATGTGCGCGTGCCCCGTGAACGGCAGGAGGTGGTGCTCGCACATGCTGCGGAAGCGGATGTCGCGCAGCATCACGGCGCCGGAGGGCACCGTGTCGGGCGCAGGCCCGGACGACACCGAGATGGTGTGCGCGAGCGGGGCTGCGGCATCCTCTCCCACGCCCGCGAAGAACTCGGCGTAGGCGTCGGCGACGCGCTGGGGCGTCTGACGCAGGCCGGGGCGATCGGGGTCCTCCCCGATCGCCCCCAGCAGCTCGTGCACGAGCGCGCGCACGCGCTCACGATCGACGGTCACGCCGGCTACGCCGTCGCGGGGCGCGCCTGTCCGGTCGGGCGGCGGCGCGGCGCCTTCTCGTGCGAGCCGTCCGCCTCGGTCGAAGCCGCCACGCCCGCAGGGAGGGCGCGGCGCGGGATCTCGACGGGGGGCAGTGCCGAGGTCGGGCGCTCGCTGCTCGACAGCCATTGCGGGCGCGGCGGGAGCTTCTTGACGTCCTTGAAGATCTCTGCGATCTCGTTGTGGTCCAGGGTCTCCTTCTCGAGGAGCGCCAGCGCGAGCTTGTCGAGCACGTCGCGGTTGTCGTTCAGAACCTGGTACGCCTCGTTGTGCGCCTGCTCGATGAGGTCGCGCACCTGCGTGTCCACGCGCTCGGCGACCGTCTCGGAGTACTCCCGGCCGTGGCCCATGTCGCGGCCCATGAAGACCTCGCCGGAGGCCGCGCCGAGCTTGACGGGGCCGACATCCGTCGTCATCCCGTACTCGGTGACCATCTTGCGCGCGATGCTCGTCGCCTTCTCGATGTCGTTCGAGGCGCCGGTCGTCGGGTCGTGGAACACGATCTCCTCGGCGACGCGGCCGCCCATCGCCCAGGCGAGCTGGTCCTGCAGCTCGTTGCGGGTGATGGAGTACTTGTCATCCAGCGGCATCACCATGGTGTAGCCGAGCGCCTTGCCGCGCGGCAGGATCGTGATCTTCGTCACCGGGTCGGAGTAATTCATCGCCGCCGCCGTGAGGGCGTGGCCGCCCTCGTGGTAGGCCGTGATGAGCTTCTCCTTGTCCCTCATGACGCGCGTGCGGCGCTGCGGGCCGGCGATGACGCGGTCGATCGCCTCGTCGAGCGCGCGGTTGTCGATGAGCTGGGCGTTGGAGCGGGCCGTGAGCAGCGCGGCCTCGTTGAGCACGTTCGCGAGGTCGGCGCCGGTGAAGCCCGGCGTCTTGCGCGCGACGACCTCGAGGTCGACCGAGTCGGCGAGCGGCTTGCCGCGGCCGTGCACCTCGAGGATGGTCTGACGGCCGCGGAGGTCGGGAGCGTCGACGCCGATCTGGCGGTCGAAGCGGCCCGGGCGCAGCAGGGCGGGGTCGAGGATGTCGGGGCGGTTCGTCGCGGCGATGACGATGACGTTCGCCTTGGGGTCGAAGCCGTCCATCTCGACGAGCATCTGGTTCAGCGTCTGCTCGCGCTCGTCGTGACCGCCGCCGAGGCCGGCACCGCGATGGCGGCCGACCGCATCGATCTCGTCGATGAAGATGATGGCCGGAGCGTTCTCCTTGGCCTGGTTGAAGAGGTCGCGCACACGGCTCGCGCCGACGCCGACGAACATCTCCACGAAGTCCGAGCCCGAGATCGAGTAGAACGGCACGCCGGCCTCACCCGCGACAGCGCGCGCGAGCAGCGTCTTGCCGGTGCCGGGAGGGCCGTACAGCAGCACGCCCTTCGGGATGCGGGCGCCGACGGCCTGGAAACGAGCAGGGTCCTTCAGGAAGTCCTTGATCTCCTGCATCTCCTCGATCGCCTCGTCGGCGCCGGCGACATCGTTGAACGTGACCTGCGGCATCTCCTTCGTCACGAGCTTGGCGCGCGACTTGCCGAACTGCATCACCTTGTTGCCGCCGCCCTGGGCGCTCGAGAGCAGGAACCAGAACAGCAGGCCGAGGAGCACCATCGGCAGTGCCAGCGAGAGGAAGCCGTCGAACCAGGACGCCTTCGGCACCTCGTCGTTGAAGCCGCCCTTCGGGTCGGCGGCGTTGATCGCGTTGACGACCTCGCTCGCCCGCGCGGTGACGTAGTAGAACTGCACGTCCTCGGCGCCCTTGTACGGCTCGGAGAGCTTCATGTCGACCCTCTGGTCGCCGTCCGTGTTCGTGACCGACGTCACGGTGGTGCCCTTGAGCAGCTGGAGACCCTCCTGGGTCGAGATCTGCTTCGCCCCACCCAGGCTGGTGATGAGCGAGAAGCCCACGAACAGCAGGAACCCGATCAGGATCACGTAGATGATCGGGTTACGGGTGATCTTCTTGAAGTCCATGCTGAGGGGGGAACCCCGGTCCCTTCGTCACGACCCGTCGCTGATGACGGTCCTCTCAGGCTAGCGCGGCGGAATGGACGAGGCCTGTGGATTCGCCCACGGCTGAACGGGTGACCGCGGGCGTCCGAGGCGACGCGTCAGGCGTAGACGTGCGGCGCGAGCACCGCGACATCGCGGAGGTTGCGGTAGCGCTCCGCGTAGTCCAGCCCGTAGCCGACGACGAACTCGTTCGGGATGTCGAAGCCGACATACTTGCACTCGACGTGGACCTTCGCCGCATCCGGTTTGCGCAGCAGGGCGAACACCTCGACGGATGCCGCCCCCCGGGACTCGAAGTTCTCCAGCAGCCAGCTCAGGGTGAGCCCGGAGTCGATGATGTCCTCGACGATGAGCACGTCGCGATCGGTCAGGTCCTCATCGAGGTCCTTGCGGATCTGGACGACGCCGCTCGACTTGGTGCCGGCGCCGTACGACGACACCGCCATCCAGTCCATCGGCGCGACCGTCGGCAGCGCCCGCGAGAAGTCGGCCATCACCATGACGGCGCCCTTGAGCACGCCGACGAGCAGCAGGTTCTTGTCCGCGTAGTCGACCGCGACCTGCGCCGCGATGTCGCGCAGCCGCGCCTGGATCTGCTCCTCGGTGACGAGGACGTCGGTCAGCTGGTCGGAGATGTCGGCCGCGCGCATGCCTGAAGCCTAGTGTCCGCCCGATTCAGCCGTGGAGGTCGGCGATCACGATCTTCTTCATCTGCAGCATCGCCGGGAAGGCCCCCGGTGCCTTCAGCAGCTCGCCGATGTTCTTCGGGACGACCTGCCAGCTCACGCCGAACGCGTCGCGACACCATCCGCACTGCTCGGCCGCCGGGTCCTGGGACAGCACGTTCCAGAAGCGGTCGATCTCGTCCTGGCTGTCGCACTGCACGATGAGCGAGATGCCCTCACTGAACGTGAAGTCCTGGTCGGTCCCGGAGTCCATCGCCGCGAACCACTGCCCGGCCAGCTCCACGTCGCCGAACATCACGGCACCGGCGCCGGCGGGCCCGGTGGGCTCGGCGTACGCCGCCGTCGTCCCGCGCGTGCCGCCGAACACCTCGGCGTAGGTCGTGAGGGCATCGTCCGCCCGGTTCTGGTTCGGCCCGCAGAACATGAGGCTCGGCACGACCGGCGGCCGTGGCGCACCCCCCGGATTCGCGAGCATGAGCTGCCATGAGACGCCGAAGCTGTCCTGCACCCACCCGTACCACGGGCTGTAGGGGTACTCGCCGAGGGGGATCATGACCTGGCCGTCGTCGGCCAGCATCGCCCAGGTGCGGTCGAGCTCTGCTCGGGCGTCGTCGCGCTCGTCGCCTCGGGTGCCGTCGAAGTCCAGCATGAACGAGATCGAGGGATTCGGTGCGAACTCGTCCCCGCCGTTGAGCAGGTTCAGGCGGTACCCGCCGACCTCGAGGTCGATCGTGATGGTCTTGCCCGCCATGCTCCGCTGGAACTCGGGCAGCCCCTCGCTCGGATACTTCTCGGCCTGCGCGATCCGCGCAGCGGGGAGCGCGGCCCGGTAGAACTCGGCCATCTCGTCCGCGTTCCCACTGCACCAGATACTCGGGATGATCTTCTGCATGACATCGGTCCTCTCGGATCGTCCTCGTCCCAGCGTCGCCCACGGGGTCGAGGCGATCAAGGGGCCCCGCGGTCTCAGCCCGCGGCGAAGACGATCCGGCCGCCCTCGCGGCGGGCCCGGCATCCGGGCAGATCCACAGGCCCCTGTCCCGCCCACTCGGTGGCCAGCCGCGCCACCTCGAGGGTCTGCACGCGGGTGAGGCTCGTGCCGAACTCGGCTGCGACGACGTGCCGGATGATGCGGTTCCGCAGTGCTGCCGGATTCGCCGCGAGCGCGGCGGCCGAGACGGAGATGCCGGCCTCGGCATGCTCGACGATGTCCTCGATCGTCTCGTCGATCATCTCCGCGAAAGCGTCGGCATCCTCCCGCAGCTGCTCCGCGGTGCGCGCGAGCGCCTCCGCGACGCCCGGGCCGAGCTCGGCCTCGAAGGTGGGCAGGACCGTGCGGCGCACCCGGACCCGGGCGAAAGCCGGATCCTCGTTGTGCGGGTCCTCCCACGGCTGCAGACCCTCGGCCGCGCAGGCGGCGCGAGTCGTCGCGCGGCGCACGCCGAGCAGCGGACGCAGCACCTGGATGCCGTCCCGCTCGGATGTCGGGGCCATTCCCTGCAGGCTCGCCGCCCCGGAACCCCGTGCAAGACCGAGCAGCACCGTCTCGGCCTGGTCGTCGAGCGTGTGCCCGGTGAGGATCGCCGTGGCGCCCGACTCGCGTGTGGACGCGAGGAGCGCTGCATAGCGCGCCGTGCGCGCGGCCGCCTCGACACCTCCCCCGCCCTCCACCTCGACACGGACGACGGATGCCGCGGCCCCCAGACCGCGCGCGGCGGCGGCCGCCGCATCCGCGATCTGCGCCGATGCGTCCTGGAGGCCGTGGTCCACGACGACCGCGCGCACGGCGAGACCGTGCTTCGGCGCCTCGAAGGCGGTAGCGGCCGTCAGCGCCAGGCTGTCGGCACCGCCCGAGAGCGCCACCACGACCTCCCCCGTGCGGCCGCGCAGTGCCCGCCGCACGGCGACACGCACCTCGGCGACGGCAGGATCGAGCCCCGGGCGATGCATGACTCCACGGTAGGGCGCGTGGAGCCGCCCCACTACCGCGGTGCGGGACCGACGAGCCGATAGACCGAGACGTGACTGCGCGAGTCGGCGGTGAACTCGCTGCGATCCCAGTCGGCCCAGCGGCTCTCCAGCTCGAAGCCCGCCAGTCGCGCCATGAGGTCGAGCTCGCTCGGCCAGATGTAGCGGTGCGGCGAGCGGCCGATCCGTGCCTCGTGGCCGTCCTCGAGGTCGGCGCCGAAGCGGACGTGATGCGAGACCACGTGCTGGCGCAGCGTGTCGTAGGTGTCGACCAGCAGATACCCCGGCTCGCTCACCTCCACCGTGGCGTCGTGGCCGGGCGGCAGGGAGCGCAGCTGCGGCACCCACAGCTCGATGACGAAGCGGCCGCCGGGAGCGAGGTGCCGGGCGGCGTTGCGGAAGCACTCGACCTGCTCGTCCTGCGTCAGGAGGTTCGAGATCGTGTTGAAGACGAGGAAGGCGAGCGAGAAGCCGGTGCCCGCGGATGCGGTGGTCATGTCGCCCTGGACGACCGGGATACGGTCCTCGCCGACCTTCTCGCGCAGCCGTGCGAGCATCGCGTGGGACAGCTCGATGCCGGCGACCTCGACGCCGGCATCGGCCAGCGGGATGGCGACCCGACCGGTGCCGATCGCGAACTCGACCGCACGCCCGCCCGCGGCGAGCTCGGCCAGCGTCGCGACGGTGGGCCCGAGCACGGCGGGGTCGAACATCCCCTCCCCGGGGCTGTCGTAGCTGCGCGCGGCGTCCTCGTCCCAGATCATCTGCTGATCGACCACATCCCCATGCTGTCACTGCGTGCGCCCCGACTGGGCGCCCTGACTAGGCTTGACCCGCATCCCCTTGATCTTCCGAAGGAGCACACATGGGCGCGTACGACGCCGTCATCGAGATCCCGCGCGGCAGCCGCGTCAAGTACGAGGTCGACCACGAGACCGGACACGTCCACCTCGACCGCATCCTCTACACGGTCTTCGGCTACCCCGCGGACTACGGCTTCTTCGACAAGACCCTCGGCGAGGACGGCGACCCGCTCGACGTCCTGGTGCTGCTCGACCAGACGCTCTTCCCGGGCGTCCACGCGACGGTCCGCCCGGTGGGCGTGCTCAAGATGAGCGACGAGGCCGGCGGCGACGACAAGGTCGTGGCGGTGCTCGCGAAGGACCCGCGCTGGAACCACATCCAGGACGTCGACGACATCCCGGAGTACACGAAGAAGGAGATCACGCACTTCTTCGAGCACTACAAGGACCTCGAGCCCGGCAAGTGGGTCAAGGTCGACGACTGGGCCGATGCGGCCGAGGCCGAGCGCCTCGTCGGCGAGGCGATCGCGCGCTACAGCCACGGTCACTGACAGGCGCTGAAGCGAAGGGATGCCGCCGGCCTCGGCCGACGGCATCCCTTCGTCGTTCTCGTCAGACCGAGATGCCGCGGGCCGCCATGAACGGGACGGGGTTGACCGGCGTGCCGTTCACGTGGATCTCGTAGTGCAGGTGGCAGCCGAAGGAGTTGCCCGTGTTGCCGACGTAGGCGATCAGCTGGCCGGCGCCGACGCTCTGCCCGGGACGCACCCGGATGCCGCCGTCCACGATGTGCCCGTAGCCGGTCTCGACGCCGCCCCCGTGGTCGATCTGGATGTAGTTGCCGTAGCCGCCGTTGTAACCGGCGTAGACCACGGTCCCCGCGTGCGCGGCGACGATCGGATAGCCGCAGCCCGGCGCGAGGTCGACCCCGTAGTGGTAACTGGTCGCGCAGTAGCTCGGTGAGCATTGGACGGAGCGAGGGCCGAAGCCCGAGGTCTGTGCGCCTCCCGTCGGCCGGCACCACCCGGAGGCCACGACGTTGCCGTAGCCTCCGCCGCCACCACCGCCTCCGCCCGTCGCGGCTGCAGCGGCGGCGGCCGCCGCCTCGCGCTCGCGCTGCAGCTCGGCCTGCCGACGGGCCTCGACCCCGGCCTGGTAGCCGGCGACGGTGGCGGCCGTCGCATCCTTCAGGGCCGCGAGCTGCGCGTTCAGGTCGTCGAGGTGCTGGTTCTGGGCATCGAGCGCGGCCTGCGCCGCATCCGAGGCAGCCTGCGCGGCGACCATCTTCTGCTGGGCGACCTGCTGCAGACGGTCGCGCTCGTCGCGCGCCCGCTTCGCCTGATCACTGAGGCTCTTCGCCGAGTTGCGGGCGGCGACCGCCTCGTCATACACGTTCTGGTTGCGCTCGAGCAGCTTGTCCATCGTGCCGAGCTTGGCGAGGATGTCGTCGGCGGTCGTCGCCGAGCCGGACATGAACAGCTGCATGGCGGTGTCGTCGCCGCCATTGCGGTACAGCTGGGATGCGACGCGCCCGGCGTGCTGCGCCGCGGTCTTGGCCTTGGCCTCCTGCGCGTCGGCCTGGTCCTGGAGCTGCTGCGCACGCTGCGCGGCATCGAAGTACGCCTGCTGCGCGGCGTAGAAGTCTGCGCCCGCCTGGACGGCTGCGGCCTGCTTGTTGGCGGCGTCCGCCTGCAGGGCGTTGATGAGGTTCTGGATGTTGGTGATCTCGGCGGCCTTGGCGGCCTCGCTCGCCTTGGCGCGCTGCACGTCGTCCCAGGAGGGGTACGAGTCGGCCCATGCGCGCGGAAGCGAGCCTGCGGCCGTCGCGGCGAGGGTCGCGAGACCCAGCACGCCCACGCCGATCGCGGCCCGACGGGTCAGGTCGGGCCACAGCACGCGGCGCTCGCGCGCCGTGGGCGCGCAATCGCAGTCTTCCGCTCGGAATCCGTCTCCGAGGTCGTCGGTCGGCATCTCCTGCCTCCTCCCGCCTTCGGGCACAACATCAGTCACATTAGCAACAACTGTCACAGGTTTGTGAGATACGGGTACATCCATGATGCGCCTCCTGCCCTCAGGAGGACACCCCCACACGCGGGGAGGTCGGCAGCGGCCGTTCTCGTACACGTGGCCCGATTCGCGTTCTCGTAGATGTTCCCTTATGCTTGATCTCCGGTAAGCGTGAGCCTCCGAGGTTCACCCGGCCCCATCGTTTAGCGGCCTAGGACGCCGCCCTTTCACGGCGGTAGCACGGGTTCGAATCCCGTTGGGGTCACTCTCACCACCACAATTTCACAAGCATGGCCCTGTAGCGCAGTTGGTTAGCGTGCCGCCCTGTCACGGCGGAGGTCGCGGGTTCAAGTCCCGTCAGGGTCGCTCCGAGCGACGGGCCCTTTCATTGCGGAGGGCCTTTCGTTTAGGACACGACATCCACGGATGCCGTGCGGCTCTGTAGCTCAGTTGGTAGAGCGTTCGACTGAAAATCGAAAGGTCACCGGATCGATGCCGGTCGGAGCCACAAGGGCGATCGTTACAATCGTCCCAGAGACCCTCGCGTAGCTTCTACATCGCGGGGGTTTCGCTTTTCCCCGGAATCACTCTGATCACGAGGCACGGCTGACTCGGATGTCCCCTGCTCGGTGTCCCGAGTCGACCAGGTGCCGACCCGGCAGTCGTCAGTGCGCCGTCGATTCTCGTTCGACGAGCGCGAAGTCGATCAGGACGCGGTGCTCAGGGGCCGATTCGGGGTTGGACAGCTGCTCAGCGAGCAACCGCACGGCGGTCTCGGCGATCTTCGAGCCGCCCAGATCGACGGTCGTGAGACTCGGGACGGAGTAGCGCGCCTCGGTGACGTTGTCGATGCCGATCACGGAGACGTCCCCAGGCACCCGCAGGCCGTTGTCCTCGAGGGTGCGCATCGCCCCGAGTGCGAGGCTGTCGTTGAACGCGAAGACGGAGTCGAACGCTGCGCCCCGTTCGATCAGCTGGTGCATCGCCGATGCACCGTCGGCACGGTCCCACACGTCCGCCTCGACGACGAGCCCGGCGTCGTACGGGATGCCGGCAGTGTGGAGCGCATCGCGATACCCCTGGAGGCGTAGTGCTCCTGCGCCGCCGGGAACGCTGCTGCGCGCGCCCAGCGCGGCGATGCGGCGGCACCCGATCCGGATGAGGTGCGACGTTGCGAGCTGCGCCGCTCCGCGCTGGTCAGAGCTGACGTACACGGCGGCACCGCCCACCGGGTGGTCGCCGAGGACGACGGTGGGCACAGAAAGGTCGACCGCCTCGAGCTCTTCGGAACGGTGGTCCATGGGGCTGAGGATCAGGCCATCCACATGCTGCAATCGCGCGCTCGCGAGAAATTCGCGCTCGCGCGCGGCATCACCGGTGCGGGCGATCTGCACCGCGAGCTGATGCTGCTCGGCCGCGTCGATCACCGCTTCGGCCAGCTCGGCGAAGTAGGCGACCGTGAGCGTCGGCACCGCGAGGCCGATGACACCGCTGCGCCCGGACCGCAGATTTCGCGCCGCGAGGTTCAGCTTGTAGTCGAGCTGAGCGATCGCCGCGTGGACGCGGTCGCGCGTCTCAGCGCTGACGTAGGGACGATCGTTGATCACATTCGAGACCGTCTTGGTGGATACGCCTGCCAGACGTGCGACGTCTTGCATCGTCGGGATCGGGTTCACAGCGGGGTCCTCATCGCGCCATCGTACATCGATGTAAGAAGACGGCCCGGAACTGTTGACGGATCGGTGAGCCCTCGCTTACTGTGTCTTACATCGATTACTTTCATCGATTACCGAAGGGCGACGACCCGAACCGACCGCCCGGGCCCCGCATCGCGGTTGAGCCCGTCACAAAGGAGTGCACCCCATGAAACGAATTCACGCCGCCGGCGCTGTGGCGACCGCTCTGGCCATCGCAGGTCTCTCGCTCACTGGCTGCTCCGGAGCCAGTCCGGCTCAGGGCGGCCCCGTCACGCTCACCTTCTGGCACGGCTACACGGAGGCAGACGGCAAGGTCCTGGACAAGATCGTCGCGGACTTCAACGCCCACCAGAAGAAGGTGAGGATCAAGACGGTCACCAAGACGTGGGCGGTCATCGGAGACACGCTGCTCACCGCTCTGTCCGCCAAGCAGGGGCCGGATCTGGTGGCGCTTCCCGCCGAGAACCTGCCCATCTATGCGGGCAAGCACGCGTTCCAGAAGCTCGACGACCTCTACGCGACGAGCGCGGTCAGTGGCGCTTCGCTCAACCCGAACGCGGTCGACATGGTGAAGGTCGACGGCGCGGCCTACGGCGCTCCGCTCGGGTTCGTCCCGCTCTCGGTGATCTACAACAAGACCCTGTTCCAGAAGGCGGGCATCACGTCGTTCCCGACAACATGGGACGAGTGGGTCGCGGATGCGGAGAAGCTCACGGTCGACACGAACGGCGATGGCACCCCCGAGCAGTACGGGCTCGCCCTCCCCGACCACGCAACCGTCGGAAACGGCGTGTGGCCGAGCTTGTTCTACGCCGGCGGCGGCGACCTGGTCAAGGGGTCGAAGTCGGTCATCGACTCGGCCTCGAACATCGACACTCTGACGTTCTGGGCGAAGGCCGTGCAGGAACGGAAGATCTCGCCCACGGGTCTCGACGGCATCGCATCGGACAAGCTCTTCTCCTCAGGCAAGGCCGCGATGGAGGTCGGCGGTCCGTGGATGGCGTCGGTGGCGACCGAGAACAAGATCGACTACGGCATCGCGGGCATCCCGGAAGGCCCCAAGGGACAGGCGGCGTCAGCGATCGGAATCTCCGCGGCGGTGACGTCGCAGGCGTCCGCTGCGCAGAAGGCCGGCGCGGAGGAGTTCCTGGCCTACCTGTACAGCAAGCCGGTTGCCACGGCGTGGTCGCTCGGCTCCGGCTGGCCGCCGCTGCGCACGGACATCCCGGCATCCGACGTGTCCTCGAACCCTGTCGTTGCCGCGCTGACTCCGCTCACTCCTGCGGCGCGAC
The DNA here is from genome assembly GCF_034120055.1 of Microbacterium rhizosphaerae. Taxonomy (NCBI): domain Bacteria; kingdom Bacillati; phylum Actinomycetota; class Actinomycetes; order Micrococcales; family Microbacteriaceae; genus Microbacterium; species Microbacterium rhizosphaerae. Next base: position 87,274 of record NZ_CP139368.1, read on the forward strand.
CATTGCTGCCGGGTGTCGCCAGCAGCAGCGATGTTCTCGCGGCCCTCGACGAGGCGACCCAGAAGGCGCTGGCCGGGGGCGACCCCGCAGCCGTCCTGAAGGCAGCCTCGACCACCGCGCAGACCGCGCTCGACAAGTGACCCATGGTGCCCGGGGAGCCACCCCCGGGCACCATCCTCCAGGAGAGTTCATGTCCGTCATCACACGCCCGCCACGGCGACGTGCCGTCTACCGGCCGCCGGCGCCGCTCGGCGGGCGGCCAGGCACCAGACGTGGGCAGGCGCGCATCGCACTGGCCTTCCTGCTCCCCGCGCTCGTCATCCTGCTCCTCTTCGTCGGCTGGCCCATGGTGTCGGCGCTGCGTCTGTCGTTCACCGACGCGAGCGGTCTCGGCGGCGAGAACTGGGTAGGCCTCGCGAACTACGTCCGCATCTTCACCGACCCGAGGATCCTCGGGACACTCGTGACGACCGCTTACTACACGGTGCTCTTCGCGCCGCTGGCGATCGCTGCGGCGCTCCTGCTCGCGATGCTGCTCAACAATCGGCGCCTGTTCGCGCGCGGCTTCTTCCGCACGGCGCTGTTCCTGCCGTTCGTCGTCTCACTCGCGGTCGCGGCGTTCGCGTGGACCTATCTGATCGACCCTCAGGTGGGTCTTGTCAGCTATTGGCTGCAGGGCCTCGGGATCCACCTCGGCAATGCTCTGCAGGATCCTGCGCTCGCGATGCCGACCGTGGTGCTCGTCGCGGTCTGGAAGAGCTTCGGCTTCTACATGGTGATCTTCATCGCGGGCCTGCAGGAGATCCCCGCCTCGCTGTATGAGGCCGCGACGATCGACGGTGCCGGCCCGTGGCGCCGTTTCACCAACGTCACTCTCCCCCAGTTGAACAACACGCTCGCGTTCGTCGTCGTCTTCGCGATGATCGCGGCGCTGCAGGCGTTCGACCAGATCTACGTGATGACCGGCGGCGGCCCGTACCGCACCACACAGACCGTGGTGATGGAGATCTACGACAAGGGGTTCAAGCAGCTCGATCTCGGGCTCGCCACAGCGCTGTCGTATGTGCTGCTGGCCGCCACGCTGATCCTGAGCCTCATCCAGTTCCGATTCTTCGGGCGTCGAGAGGGCGACATCGCATGAGCGTCACGATCGGTATCCGGCGGTCCCGGCGAGCGGCCGATCGCTGGCTTCTCACGGTCGCAGCACTCGTCGTCACTGCGCTCGTTCTGCTGCCCATCGTGATCATCGCGGCCACCGCCTTCAAGCCCGCGGCCGAGATCAACGCGTATCCGCCCACCCTGCTGGCGGCCGAGTGGACACTCGACAATTTCGCGCGCATCTTCCGTGATCTGCCCTTCGGGCGGCTCTTCGTGAACAGCTTCGTCTTCGCGGGCGGTGTCACGCTGTGCGCGCTCTTGTTCGACTCGCTCGCGGCCTACGCCCTCGCGCGCATCGATTTCGCGGGGAGCCGCCTGCTGCTCATCGTGATCGTGGCGAGTCTCATGATCCCGTTCCAGGCGACGCTCATCCCCGTGTACCAGCTCGTCGCGCAGTTCGGATGGGTGAACACCTTCGCGGGGATGATCATCCCGCGCGCCGCAGACGCCTTCGGCATCTTCTTCCTGCGCCAGTTCTTCGTGTCCCTCCCGCGCGATCTGGACAACGCTGCGCGCATCGATGGTGCGGGCGAGTTCCGCATCTTCCGCAGCATCGTGCTGCCGAACGCCGTGCCCGCACTCCTCACCCTCGGCATCTTCACGTTCGTCAACAACTGGAACGACCTGCTGTGGCCGCTCGTGATGACGACCGCGCCCGAGATGGGCACGATCACGTCCGGGCTGACGCTGCTCACCGGCCCGAGCGGCATCATCCCCTACGGCACGATGATGGCCGGCTCGCTGATCGCGGTGCTGCCGCTGGCCGTCATCTTCCTCATCATGCAGAGGCGCTTCATCGAGAGCGTCGCGACGACAGGACTGAAGTGACAGCGACGGACGACACTGGCACAGCGAACAGATGGTTCGCGGATGGCGCCCTGCACCTCGGCCTCGGCATCGAGGACACCTTCGTGCCGCAGGGTGGTCCGGGAGCGAGGCCCATCGACGAGTACGAGCTCACCGAGCACTACGTGCGGTGGCGCGAGGACATCGACCTCGCTGCGGACGTCGGGGCCGAATTCCTGCGCTGGGGGATCCCCTGGCATCGCGTGAATCCTGCGCCCGGCGAGTGGGACTGGGACTGGACCGATCGTGTGCTCGGCCGGATGAGCGAGCACGGCATCCGGCCGGTGGTCGATCTGCTCCACTACGGCACGCCGCTGTGGCTGGAGCGCCAGTTCGCGCACCCCGACTACTCGCGGCGGGTCGCCGAATACGCGGTCGCCGTGGCGGAGCGCTACGGCGACGCCGTCACCGACTACACGCCGGTGAATGAGCCGATGATCCACGTGCTGTTCTGCGGCGAGTACGGCTACTGGCCGCCCTATCTCACGGGCCAGGAAGGCGCGACCCGACTCGCGATGGCGATCGCGGACGGCTTCGCGCGCACCCAGCACGGCATCCGGGATGTGCTCGGCGAGCGCGCCGTGTTCGTGCACGTGGATGCGTCGATGCGATATGTGGGCGACGTCGAAGCTGCCGAGCACCGCGAGACGGCCGCCCGCCTGCGCCATCAGGCGTTCCTCGTCGAGGACCTCGTGACAGGCCGGGTCGACGATCGGCACCCGCTCGCCGCCATGCTGCTGAGCAACGGAGCCGACCCCGCTCTGCTCGGCGAGTTCATCCGGAACCCGGCGCGGCCGGACGTCATGGGAGTCAACTACTACCCTCGGCACTCCACCGAGGTTTTCGAGGCCGGCGTCCACCACGCCGGCGGCTTCGCGGACCCGCGCCCGACCCGCGATGACGGCGTGGCAGGTCTGCGCGAGATGATCGATGAGTACGCGCGACGTTACGGGGCGCCCGTCATGGTGACCGAGACCTGCGTGACAGGATCCGCCGAGGAGCGGATCGGCTGGCTTCGCGAGTCGGTCGATGAGGTGGCGCGGATGCGGCGATCCGGTACCCCCGTCGTCGGATACACCTGGTGGCCGCTGTTCGACATGTACGAGTGGACGTACCGGCATGGGACGGGACCGCGCGCCGAGCACCTGCTCACGATGGGGCTCTTCGATCTCGTGGAGTCGGCGGAAGGACTGCGCCGGGAACGCACGCCGGTGGCGGATGCGTTCCACGCGCTGGCACGGGCGTCGCAACGGGCGGTGGCGACCCCGAGTTGAGCCGGTGGATCGACCCGGATCTTCGGCGCTGCCGGTAGGGCACCCTCTCCCCTGCGCCATCACGCGAACCTCGCCCCCTCTACAGAAAGCACCGCATGCTCACCGCACGACTGACCATCGACCCGCACTTCACCGTCGGAACCGTTCAGCGCCGCCTGTTCGGCGGGTTCGTCGAACATCTCGGCCGCCACGTCTACGACGGCATCTACGAGCCGGGGCACCCGACCGCCGATGCCGACGGCTTCCGGGCGGATGTCATCGAGCTCGTGCGCGAGCTCGGGGTGTCGACCATCCGCTACCCCGGGGGCAACTTCGTCTCGGGCTTCCGCTGGGAAGACAGCGTCGGCCCGCGCGCGGAGCGACCGCGCCGCCTCGACCTGGCATGGCACTCGACCGAGACCAATGAGGTCGGCCTGCACGAGTTCGACGCCTGGCTCCAGAAGGTCGGCAGCGATCTGATGCTCGCAGTCAACCTCGGGACGCGGGGCACCTCCGAGGCGCTCGACCTGCTCGAGTACGCGAACATCCCTGCCGGCACGGCCCGAGCCGAGGAACGCAAGCGCAACGGACGCACCGAGCCGTTCGCGGTCGAGATGTGGTGCCTGGGCAATGAGATGGACGGACCCTGGCAGCTCGGCCACCGGTCAGCGGACGATTACGGCAAGCTCGCCGCGCGCACCGCGAGGGCGATGCGGATGCTCGATCCCCGCGTCAAGCTCGTGGTTTGCGGGTCGTCGAGCGCGCACATGCCGACGTTCGGCGAGTGGGAGCGCACGGTGCTCACGCACACCTACGACGACGTCGACTTCATCTCGTGCCACGCCTACTACGAGGAGCACGACGGCGACCTCGCATCCTTCCTCGCGTCGGCCGTCGACATGGACCGCTTCATCGAGACCGTCGTCGCGACGGCCGATCACGTGGGAGCCGTGCGCGGGTCGTCGAAGAAGATCGACATCTCGTTCGACGAATGGAACGTCTGGTACAGCTCACGCTTCGAGAACGTGGACAAGATCGAGGGCATCGATGAGTGGCCGGTGGCGCCTCGCCTGCTCGAGGACGTCTATTCGGTGGCGGATGCGGTGGTCTTCGGCAACCTCATGATCTCTCTGCTGAAGCACGCGGATCGGGTCACCTCGGCGAGCCTCGCCCAGCTCGTGAACGTGATCGCGCCGATCATGACCGAGCCGAGCGGGCCGGCCTGGCGTCAGACGACGTTCTTCCCGTTCGCCCTCACGTCGCGCCTCGCGCAGGGCTCGGCGCTGGAGCTCAAGCTCGACGCACCCGAGTACGACAGCGCCCGGTACGGGAGCGTGCCGCTCGTCGACGCCGTCGCGACGCACGACGCCTCGACGGGCACCGGCGCGGTGTTCCTCGTGAACCGCTCGACCGAGGAGCCCGTCACCGTTGCCGTCGACATCGCCTCCCTCGGCGCCGTCACGCTGCGGGAGTCGCACACCCTCGCAGACACGGACGTGTACGCGAAGAACACCCTGAGCGCCCCGGAGCGCGTCGCGCCGCGATCCAACGACAGCGTCCGCATCATCGAGGGCGAACTCACCGTGACCCTGCCCCCCGTCTCGTGGACGGCGCTCGGCCTCGACCTCGTGTGAGCTCCCGGCCGCCGGTTGCGGCCCTGGCCGCTGACGCCCTCCGAATCCGACCATTCGCCATACATCCGCACGCAGAGATTTTCCGGCGTCGATCGAACGGAGTGCGGCGACGCCATCGGGAGGGACGTTGGTCCCGCGACGCTGCATCGCGGCGGCTACTCCCGCCGGCGAGGCATCCCCTCAGCCGACGCGCACGAACGTCTGCTGCCAGCCCGTCGACCCATCGGGGGCGATGGGGGTCCGCCTCTGCTCCTGCAGGCGCCCGTCCCGGTCGGTGGCGCGCACCGACAGGGTGTGGCCGCCGGCCGTCGCGTCCCAGGGCAGCGACCACTGCACCCACGTGTCCGCGCTCACCGGGGTCGAGAGCTTCGCATCCTGCCAGGCGCCTCCGTCGATCTGGACCTCGACGCGATGGATGCCGACTCCCTGCGCCCACGCGACGCCGGCGATGACGGTCGGGCCGGGCGCGAGCGAGCGGTCGACCCGCGGCGTGTCGATGCGGCTGGACAGCTTGATGGGCGCCTTCGCGCTGTAGCCGCGCGGCGTCCAGTATCCCTGGTCGCCGGCGAACGTCGTCACCTTCAGCCGCGTCAGCCACTTCGTGGCGGATACGTAGCCGTACAGCCCGGGCACGACCATGCGGACCGGGAAGCCGTGCTCGAGCGGGAGGGGCTCTCCGTTCATGCCGACCGCCAGGATCGCGGCCCGGCGGGCATCGGTCAGCGCCGACAGCGGCGTGCCGGCGCTGAAGCCGTCGATGCTGCGCGAGAGCACCATGTCGGCACCCCGTCGCGGGCGCGCGAGCGCGAGCACGTCGCGCACCGGGACGCCGAGCCAGCGCGCCGTGCCGACGAGGTCGCCGCCGACCTCGTTCGACACGCACGTGAGCGTGATGGCGTACTCGTCGAGGCCCATCCCGAGGAGCTCGTCGAAGGTGAGCTCCACCCGCTTCTCGACCAGGCCGTCGACGACGAGCCGCCAGGATGCCGGGTCGACGGCGGGCACACTGAGGGCCGTGTCGACGCGGTAGAAGTCGGCGTTCGGCGTGAACAGCGGCGAGATGCCCCGCACGGGCAGCTCGGCGCCGGCGGGCACCGCGACCCGCGACCCGGGGGAAGGCAGTCGCAGGCGCGCCCGGATCGCGGCGATGGATGACGGGCCCGCCGACGCGATCCGGGCTCCCGCGAGCGCCGCGACCGCGGCGAGCCCCGCGATCGAGGTGAGCACGAGGAAACGCCTGCGGTCGACCGCGGCCGCGGGCGCGGCATCCACGGTCCCCCGCCAACGCCGCAGCAGGCCCACGAGGATCCCGAGGACGACCGAGCCGACGACGAAGCCGGCGAGCGGAGGCAGGAAGGCGAGGCCTCCGGCGGCGGCGCGCGTGGTCGCCGCAGCCACCGCGGCCGCGCCGGCGACCGCGAACAGGGCGACGCCCGTCCACCGCCGCCAGAGCTCCAGGACGCCCGCGGCGGCTGCCGCCACCAGCGCCCCGGCCGCGAGAGTCGAGAGCAGGAACAGCTTGTCGTTCGAGCCGAAGAGGGCGATGGCGAACTCCTTGGCCCAGCGCGGCACGGTGTCGACGACGACGGAGCCCACGGCCAGTAGCGGACTCGCGCCCGGAGCCGCGACGAGGGCGACGAGCTCCGAGGCGGCGAGGAAGACCGCTCCGCTGACGGCGCCCGCCAGGGCGGCCCAGGCGATGGCGGCCCAGCGGGCACGATTGGTTCGTTTCGATGGCACGACGAGTGTTCGTCGCGGACCCCCGCCGCGGATTGGTCCAATCCGATCGGCGGGCGGCGCCGAAACCCTCTATGACCGCCTGGATCGGGGCGGCCCGAAGGACTCACGCTCCAAGGAGAAGAAAATGCGCACCACCAAGATGTCCCTCGCCGCTGCCGGCGTCCTCGCCGCGGCCGTGCTCGCGCTCACGGCGTGCACGTCGAGCTCCGGCTCGTCCACGAGCGACTCGAACACGCCGATGGCGGAATCGACGCCGTCGGCGACGGCGACGATGGATCCCGCCGCGGACCTCGTCGGGCCCGGCTGCGCCGCATACGCCCAGCAGGTGCCCTCGGGTGCAGGCTCCGTCGCGGGCATGGCTCAGGACCCGGTCGCCACGGCGGCCGGCAACAACCCGCTGCTGACGACGCTGGTGGCGGCCGTCTCCGGCAAGCTCAACGCGAAGGTCAACCTCGTCGACACGCTGAACGGCGGGCAGTTCACCGTCTTCGCGCCCGTCGACGACGCCTTCAAGAAGATCGACCCGGCCACCATCGACAGCCTGAAGACGGATGCGGGAGCAGCGACGCTGACCTCGATCCTCACGTACCACGTCGTGCCGGGCGAGATCTCTCCGCAGGACATCGTCGGCACGCACAAGACGGTCGAAGGCAGCGATGTCACGGTCACGGGATCGGGCGACTCGCTCAAGGTGAACGACGCCAATGTGATCTGCGGCGGCGTGCACACGGCGAACGCCACCGTCTACCTCATCGACGGCGTGCTGATGCCGCCGACCAAGTAGGCCACCGCCACCCTGCCAGGAGCAGCCGGATCGACCGGGGGGATCGATCCGGCTGCTTCGTCGTGTGCGGGACGTCGCCGTCCCGCGAGTGCAGCCGACTCCTCGACCGCAGGACATCGCTGAAGTTGTAACATGTGATGTATGCTCTTTGCACGACGTAGTGCAGAGTCTCGATCAAGGACGATATGAAGATCACTGGATACCGGGTGCTCCGCACCCACCGCGACTGGGGTCGTCCCATCGGGGACGTCAACGGTCACATCGCCTCGGGCATCACCGAGGTGCCCGTCGTGATCCTCGAGACGGATGACGGCCTCACGGGCATCGGCACGGGCTCGGACCATGACCTCGATCGACTCTTCCCCGCGCTCGAGGGCGAGGACCCGCGCGGCGTGAGCGCCCTCTACGACCGCATGCTCGCCCGTGTCTTCAAGGACGGCCACGGCGGCGCGACGTTCGGCGGGATCGCGACCCTGGACATGGCGCTGTGGGACTTGAAGGCCAAGGCCGCCGGCGAACCCCTCTGGCGGCTCCTCGGGGGGCGCGACCGCTTCGTGTCCGGGTACGCGTCGGGGCTCGACATCGCACTCGACGACGAGGCTCTCGCCGAGTTCTATGCGACCATGGCCGACCGCGGCTTCACCGGCGGCAAGCTGAAGGGCGGGCGCGACAGCGCCGCCGACATCCGACGTCTCGGGATCGTCGCCGACGCGCTGCGCGTCAACTCGCCGCACCCGGCGCTGATGCTCGACGCCAACGAGTCGTGGAACCTGAAGCAGGCCGTCCGCTACGTCACCGCCGTCGAAGAGCACCACGATCTCACCTGGGTCGAGGAGCCGCTGCGCCGCTGGGACGCCGTGGGTCACGCGCGCCTGAGCGCGTCGATCAAGGCGGCCGTGGCCACCGGTGAGAACCTCACGGGGCTCGAGCAGTACCGCACGCTGCTCGACCAGGGCGCCGTCGACATCGTGCAGAGCGGCTGCATCTGGGGCATCACCCATTTCCTGCGCGTCGCGTACGCCGCGCACGCGCGCGACCTGCCCGTGAGCCCGGTCGGACTCACGGCCAACGAGGCGGTCGCGCACGCCGCCGCCGCCGTACCCAACCACCTCGCCTCCGAGGTGCAGGATCTCGGAGCTCCGCTCGGCATCACCATCGATCGCGAGATCAGCGACGGCGGCATCGTGCTCGGAGACTCACCCGGTCACGGCCTCACCGTCGACGAGGACGCGATCGCCCGCGGCAGGCGCGGAGGCAGCTGGCTGGTGCCGGAGGGCCCGCACGTGAGGTCCCGCCGCACGGGCCTGCGCCTGGCCGACCCGCACAGCGCGTCGGCGGACGGTTCACGCGGAGAGATGTGACATGCAGCTGCGTCCCGGGCTCCACCGCATCCCCGCGCCCCTCGGCGATCGATTCGTCGCCCTCTATCTCCTGGAGGGCCCCGACGGCATCCTGCTCTGGGACACCGGCATCGCCTCCAGCATCACCGAGACGCTGCTGCCCTACCTGCGGGCGAACGGCATCGACCTGGAGCGGTTGCGATGGGCGATCGACTCGCACTGCGACTTCGACCACACCGGCGGCAATGCCGCGCTGAAGGCCGCCGCTCCGCACGTCGAGCTGTTCGCCGGAGCCGCGGACGTGCCGATGGCGACCGACCTCCAACGGCTCATCGACCAGAGGTACGGTGAGTTCCGCAGCCTCGACGGCTTCGACGATCCGCCCGAGACGACCGCCTACATCCGCCAGGTCGCGCAGCTGGTGGACGCGGTGCGGCCTCTGCAGGGCGGGGAGACCTTCGACCTCGGCGACCGCATCGTCGAGGTGCTGCACACCCCCGGGCACAGCGACGGCCACCTGTCGCTGTGGGATGCGCAGCGGTCGGCGCTGCTGATCGCCGATGCGACGCTCGGAGACACCGTGCCCACGGCCGAGGGCATGCCCGCGTTCCCGCCGACGTACCGCGACACCGACCCGTACCTCGCATCCATCCGCACGTTGCGCCGCCTCGACCCGCACCTGCTCCTCACGGCGCACTACCCCGTGTACGAGGGCGCCGCCGTCGCCGAGTTCCTCGATCTGTCGGAGCGCTATGTGCGCGTTCTCGACGAGGCGCTGGCGAACGCGCTCGGCGACGGCGCGGACCACACCACCCTCGAGCTCATCCACCGCATCGCCCCGGATGTCGGCCCGTGGAGTCCCGCCGCCGCCGAGTACCTGATCTTCCCCGTGTCGGGGAACCTCGAACGGATGCAGCGCGGCGGCCAGGTGACCCTGGGAGACCGCGACGGTCTGCGCACCTGGCGCCGGAGCGACTCATGACGCGTGTGCGCGTGGGCGCCGTGGGCGCCGGATGGTGGGCCACGAGCAACCACTTCCCCGTCTACGCCGCCCGCGACGACGTCGAGCTCGTGGGCGTCTGCGGGCTCGGCGACGACGTCTTCGCGGTGCAGGACCGATTCGGATTCGGATTCGCGACCCACGACGTCGACGAGCTGCTGGCCGCGGATCTCGATGCGGTGGTCATCACGACGCCGCACGACCTCCATTACCCGGCGGCCGTGGCCGCCCTCGATCGCGGCCTGCATGTGCTCTGCGAGAAGCCGATGACGCTGCGCGCCGATCAGGCCTGGGATCTCGTCCGCCGCGCCGATGCGGCCGGCGTCCACCTGCTCGTCCCCTATGGCTGGAACTACAAGCCCTTCACCGTCGCCGCCAAGCGGCTGCTCGACGCCGGCCGTATCGGTCGCATCCAGTACGCGCTCTGCCACATGGCCTCCCCGACGCGCGGGCTGTTCGGCGGCGACCCCGCGCACATGCTCGAGCGCTGGGACTCGGCGACGGCTCCGCAGCCGAGCACGTGGTCGTCCCCGGAGCACGGCGGCGGGTATGCGCACGGGCAGATCACCCACTCGTCGGCGCTGCTGTTCTGGCTCACCGGGATGCGGGCGGCCGCCATCGCCGGTCGCGCCATGAACGCCGGATCGCCCGTCGACCTGTTCGACGCGGCCGTGATCCGCTTCGACGGGGGCGCCCTCGGAACGCTGTCCGGAGCCGCGACCCTCGCCGACGGAGACACGTACCAGGTCGACATCCGCCTGTTCGGCACCGAGGGCGTGCTGATGCTCGACGTCGAGCGCGAGCGGGTCACGCTCAGCCGGTACGACGGCGAGCGCGAGGAGCTCCCGATCGAGCCCGGCGAAGGCGAGTACGAATGCCTCATCCCACCCGCTCGCTTCATCGACCTCATCACCGGCGTCAGCGAGGAGAACAACAGCACCGCGGATGTCGCGGCGCGCTCGGTCGAACTGATCGAAGCGCTGCTGCGCTCATCCGCCGAAGACGGCCGGGAGGTCGACGTCCATGACTGACTCCCCACGAACGGCTGGAGTGCTCGACGGATACCGGGTGATCGACTGCAGCATCGCGATGGCGGGTCCCTTCGCGGCGCAGCGGCTCGGCGACCTCGGCGCGGACGTCATCAAGGTCGAGCCGACGACGGGCGAATGGCAGCGGCATGCCGCGGCCGGCGGGGCCCGGGGCAACCGCATCAACGTGTCGTTCCTGTCGCTCAACCGCAACAAGCGCTCGCTCGCAGTCGACCTCAAGAGCACCGACGGCGCCCACGTCATGCGCGAGCTGCTGGCCACGGCGGACGTCTTCCTGCAGAACTACCGGCCGGGGGTGGCCGGGCGGCTCGGGCTCGACTACGAGTCGGTGCGCGCGCTCAACCCGTCGATCGTCTACGTGTCGATCTCGGGCTACGGCGAGACGGGTCCGTACGCGACACGGCCGGGACAGGACCTCCTCGTGCAGGCGATGTCCGGCGCGATGCTGTCGGCGGGGCGCGCCGGCGGGCCGCCGATGCCGGCGGGGCAGTATCTGGCGGATGCCGTGACGGCCTCCACCGCCTTCGAGGCCGTGCTGGCTGCGCTCCTGCACCGCGAACGCACCGGCGAGGGGCAGCTCGTCACGGTCAACATGCTGGATGCTCTGACGACGCTGCAGATGCAGGAGCTGTCGGTCTTCACCGTCGGCGGTGTTCCCCAGGAGCGCGGCACCGAGCCGAACGCGCACGTCTACATCCGCGCTCCGTACGGCGTGTTCGAGACGTCGGACGGATACCTCGCCCTCGGCTTCGCGGATCTGCAGACGCTCGGACGCCTGATCGGCGAGCCGAGCTTCGCCGGCATGGACCCCGAGATCGAGGGATGGACCCACCGCGACGAGCTCTACGCGCGGACCGCGGCCCGGCTCGGGGAGGACACGACGGCGAACTGGCTCGACTTGCTGCTGCCCGCGGGCATCTGGGCAGGGCCCGTCTACGGCTATGCCGACCTGCTGGACGACCCGCAGATCGCGCACAACGGCACGTTCGTCACCTACGACCACCCGACCGAGGGGCGCATCACGGTGCCCGGCTTCCCGTACCGCTTCTCCGTGACACCCGCCCGCATCGACCGCGGCGCACCGCTGGTCGGCGAGCACACCCGGGACGTGCTCACAGAGCTCGGCCTCCCCGAGGACCGGGTCGCGCAGCTGCTGGACGCGGGAATCGTGGCGGAGTCCTCCGTCTCCGAGGATGCCGTGGAGCCCGCGTCGTGACCGCATACCGAGGCCTCACGTGGGACCACCCGCGCGGCCGCACCGCGCTGCGGGCCGCAGCCGAGCGGCTGTCGCAGCGCAGCGCCGATCGCCTCAGCTGGGATGCGCATCCCTTGGAGGGTTTCGAGTCCACACCGATCGAGGGCCTGGCCAGGGAGTACGACCTCATCGTGCTCGATCACCCCCACCTCGGAGACGCGCTCGAGCACGACTGCCTGCGCCCGCTGGACGAGCTGTTCCCTGCAGGGGAGCTCGCCGCCTGGGCCGCGGCGACGGTCGGGCCGAGCTTCGCGTCCTACTCGATGGCGGGCCGCACATGGGCCCTTCCCCTGGATGCGGCGACCCAGGTCGCCGCGCGACGCGCGGACCTCCTGCCCGCTGCCCCGACGACGTGGACGGAGGCGCTCGAGCTCGCGCGGGCATCCGGAGCCGTCGCGCCGAGCCTCGCCGGACCGCACGCGTTCCTGACGTGGTGCTCCATCGCCGCCGGACTCGGCACGTTCCCCGCGGGCGACGACCTGTTTCCGCACGATGTCGCCCGTGAGGCGTTCGACATCCTCCGCGAGCTCGCGACCCATGCCCCGCCTGGAACCGCGCAGCTGAACCCCATCGAGCTCCTGGAACGGCTGTCGACCACCGACGACGTGCACTACGTGCCGCTCGTGTACGGCTACGTCACGTATGCCACCGGCGAACGCCCGGTGTCGTTCGGTGCTCCCCCGCACGCCGGCGGTCGGATCGGCTCGACCCTCGGCGGCACGGGCATCGCGATCACCCGCCGCACCGCGCCGAGCGCAGCACTCCTCGACCACCTCCGGTGGCTCATGTCCGCCGAGGCGCAGACCGAGTTCATCCCGCGGCACGAGGGTCAGCCCAGCGCCCGGGCCGCCTGGACCTCGCCCGCCCTCGAGGCTTGGTCCGGCGGCTTCTACCGCGACATACTGACGACGATCGAGGATGCGTGGGTCCGTCCTCGCTTCCCCGGCTTCGTCGCGTTCCAGTCGGCGGCGTCCGCCCTGCTGCGCGACGCTCTCGTCCCGGACACGGATGCCGACCCGGACCGCACTCTGGACCGGCTCGAGCAGACCCTTCGCGCCGCCCGGCGCCGCGCCGAGAGGACCGCCGCATGAACCGCACGAGGACCGTCTTCGACCCGGGCATCGACGAGATCACCGTCGTCCTGGACGATGGGGTCGCCGTCGTCACACTGAATCGCCCCGCGAAGCTCAACGCGGTGACCCCGGAGATGTCCGCGTCCCTCGAGCGGTTCGCGGAGTGGGCGAACGACGATCCCGACGTGCGCGCCATCGTGCTGACGGGGGCCGGCGATCGCGCATTCTGCGCGGGAAGCGACATCCGCACCCTCGACGCCTACCCGACGCCGTGGAGCTTCCGCAATCGCCGCGACTACTGCGACGCGCTGCGCGATGTGCGCAAGCCGATCATCGCGGCCGTGAACGGCTACGCCTTCGGGGGCGGCCTGGAGACGGCCCTGACCTGCGACATCCGGCTGGCCGCGACGACCGCGAGCTTCGCCGCCCCCGAGGTCAAGCTCGGGTGGATCGGCGGCGGCGGCATGTCGGCGCTGCTCGCCGGGAGCATCGGACCGGGCAACGCCTCGGTCATGCTGATGACCGGCGATGCGATCGACGCACAGCGGGCACTCGCGTGGGGCCTCGTCAGCGAGGTGCTCAAACCCGACGCGCTGCGTCCCCGTGCGATGGAACTCGCGCAGACGATCGCCAGGCGGCCGCCGATCGCGGTCGCGACCGCGAAGGCCAACCTGGCCGCTGCGGCCGACATGCCGCGGGCGGCCGCGATGGCGTACGAGCGCGAGATGCAGACGATCTCGTTCGCGACGCGCGACGCGGCAGAGGGCCGTGCCGCGTTCGCGGAGCGGCGAGACGGAATCTTCGAAGGACGGTGAACCGATGATCGACCGGTGGCGTGCCCTTGCGGCGCAGGCTCTCCCCGAGGACGCGGCGAGCGCGACGCTCGTCGGACGGGCGTGGTCGCCCGACGCCGGCGGCCCCTGCGTGGTCGTCGTGCGCGGGTCGGCCGTGCACGACGTGAGCCGTGTCTTCCCGACCATGAGCGATCTGACCGAGAGCGACGACCCGGTCGCCGCGCTGCGTGCGGCCGACGGCCCGGCTCTGGGCGATGTCCGTGATCTGCTGGAGAACAGCATCCCCGACACGCGCGATCCCGGAACACCCTGGCTGCTCTCGCCGATCGACCTGCACGTCGTGAAGGCGGCGGGCGTGACGTTCCCGGTATCCATGCTCGAGCGCATCATCGAGGAGCGTGCGCACGGCGACCTCGATCTCGCCGCCGGCATCCGCACGGAGGTGCTGACCGCGCTCGGCGACGAGCTCCAGTCCCTCGTGCCCGGATCGGCCGAGGCCGCGAGGCTGAAGGAGCTGCTGGTGGAGCGCGGCCTGTGGAGCCAGTACCTCGAGGTCGGCATCGGTCCCGACGCCGAGGTCTTCACGAAGGCCCCGGTGCTGTCCACCGTGGGAACCGCGGTGGATGTCGGCATCCGCTCGGATTCGGCGTGGAACAACCCGGAGCCCGAGGTCGTCCTCGTCGTCTCGTCCCGCGGGACGATCGTGGGAGCCGCCCTGGGCAACGACGTCAACCTGCGTGACATCGAGGGCCGCAGCGCCCTCCTGCTCGGGCAGGCGAAGGACAACAATGCGTCCGCCGCGGTCGGCCCGTTCGTGCGGCTCCTCGACGACGCCTTCACCCTCGACCGCCTGCGCGAGGAGACCGTCACGCTGCGGGTGGAGGGAACGGACGGATTCCGGATGGATGCCGCCTCCCCCCTCGCGCTCATCAGCCGCGACCCCGCCGACCTCGTGGCCCAGACCGTCGGTGCCCGGCATCGCTACCCGGACGGGTTCGCCCTCTTCCTCGGCACGATGTTCGCCCCGGTGCAGGATCGCGACGCCGAGGGGCTCGGCTTCACGCATCACCCCGACGACCTCGTGCAGATCGCCTCCGCGGGTCTCGGAACCCTGGTGAACCGGGTCCGGCCGGCCGAGGAGATCGAGCCGTGGACCCTCGGCATCCGCGCCCTGTTCCGCAACCTGGCCGTGCGCGGTCTGCTGGAAGGAGCGAGCCGCCCGTGATGATCCAGACGGTGGACCCGCGCACCGCAGTCGCGAGCGAGACGACCCTCGTCGCGACCGACGACGCCGAGGTGGCGCGCATCGCCGCAGCGGCGGCATCCGCATTCGCCGACATCCGTCGCCGGCCGCGACCCTGGCGCGCCGAGATGCTCCGGTCGATCGCCGACGAGCTGGAGTCCGAGCGCGACGCGCTCGTGCAGACGGCGGTGAGCGAGACCGGGCTGTCCGAGACGCGCCTGGACGGAGAGCTGACGCGCACGGTGTTCCAGTTCCGCCTGTTCGCCGACGCCGTCGACGAGGGCGGCTTCCTCGAGGCGACGGTCGATCACGCCGCACCGACGCCGATGGGTCCGGGTCCCGACATCCGGCGGATGCTCATCCCGATCGGCCCGGTCGCCGTCTTCGGCTCCAGCAACTTCCCGTTCGCCTTCTCCGTCCCGGGCGGTGACACGGCATCGGCCCTCGCAGCCGGCAACCCGGTCGTGCTGAAGGCGCACTCATCCCATCCGCTGACATCCCACCTGGCCTTCACGTGCCTGCGGCGCGGCCTCGAACTCGCCGGCGCGCCCGCCGACACCGTCGGCATCGTCTTCGGGCAGGCCGGGGGCGCCACCCTCGTGACCGATCCGCACATCCGCGCGGTGGGATTCACCGGATCACTGGCGACCGGGCGGATCCTCATGGAGCTCATCGCGGAACGGCCGACTCCGATCCCGTTCTACGGGGAGCTGAGCAGCCTCAACCCGCTCGTCGTCTCGCCGGGCGCCATCGCCGCACGCGGAGACGAGATCGCGGCCGGGCTGTTCGCCTCGGTCACGGGATCGGCGGGTCAGCTGTGCACGAAGCCGGGCATCGCCTTCGTCCCGCGCGAGGCCGACGACTTCGTCGACGACCTGGTGGGGCGCGCGCGGCTCGCCGCACCGCAGACCCTCCTGAACCGGGGCATCCACGCGTCCTTCGGACGCCTCGAAGATGCCCTGGTCCGCGAGGGCGGCGCCCTCGGACGCGTGCGCACCCGCCGGGGCGAGACCGGGTTCACAGCGACCCCGGCCGTTCTCGAGATCGATGCCGCGGCCCTCACCGCCTCCGCGACCGAAGAGGCCTTCGGGCCGCTCATCCTCGTCGTCCGGTATCGGACGACCGACGAGATCATCGCGGCCCTCGATGTCATCCCGGACTCGCTGACCGCCACCCTCCACGCCGAGGACGTCGAGCTTCCCGCGCTCGACGGGCTCATCGCCTCCCTCGGGGCGCGCGTCGGTCGCCTCGTCTTCAACGGCTACCCCACCGGCGTCCGGGTGTCGTGGGGTCAGCATCACGGCGGGCCGTGGCCCGCGACGAACACCCTGCACACCTCGGTCGGCGTGACCGCGATGCGCCGGTTCTTGCGGCCGTTCGCCTGGCAGGATGCGCCCGAGGCGGTGCTCCCGGACGAGCTCCGGGACGACTTCCGCTCCATACCCCGACGCGTGGACGGCATCCTGTCCGTCGCTACACTTGGGCCATGACGCTCGATCGCCCGGACTCGGATGCGGCGTCGAGGGTCTTCGGATCGGCGCCGGCCCGGCCCGCTGCCCGTCTCGGGGTCGCGGTCGTGCACGACATCGTCTCGGTCATCGTCAACGGCGACATCGCCCCCGGCGAGACCCTGCCACCCGAGGAGCGTCTCGCTCAGCAGCTGGGCGTGAGCCGCACCGTGCTGCGCGAATCCGTCAAGCGCGTCGAAGAGAAGGGGCTCGTCGACGTCTCGCCCGGACGCGGCACGACGGTGCTCCCCGCATCCTCGTGGAATGTGCTCGACCCGGTCGTGCTGTCGGTGATGGTCGAGAACGACGACTCGCTCGGCGTGCTGGACGAGCTCGCCGTCGTGCGAGCCTCGCTGGAAGCGGCGATGTCCGCAGAGACCGCGGGCCGGCACACCGACGACGAGCTGGCTCGCGTGGCGGCCGCCCTCCGCCACATGGAGGAGTCGATCGACGATGTGGATGCGTACGCCCAGGCCGATGTCGACTTCCACTTCCTCCTGATGGAGCTCTCCGGCAACCAGCTCGCCCGGAACATCACGCAGATCCTCTTCCAGCGGGCCCGCTCCAGCGAGCGCTTCGTGCAGAACCAGACCGAAGAGGCCTTCCGGCTCACGCTCGATGAGCATCGCAAGGTGTATCAGGCGATCGCCGATCGAGACGCCGACGCGGCCGCGGCGGCGATGCGGACCCACATCATCGATGCATGGCAGCGTCGCAGGCTGCCGACGCGGCGCCACCCGGAGTGACCTGCGGCGTCGCCGATCAGACCCGGCGCGCCCCCGTGCGGATCATCCGCGGGCTCATTCCTTCGTGCCGCCCGCGGTCATCCCGCTCACGAGGAACCGCTGCGAGAACAGGAAGATGATCAGCACCGGCGCCACCGAGACCACGGTGGCCAGCGCGAGCGTCGGCATGTCGATCGTCACGGATCCGGCCGAGGTCGGGTTGAACAGGGGCACGTTGGAGAGCAGCTCCGCGAGCCCGACCTGGATCGGCGCGCGGGGCCCTGGCACCATCACGAACGGCAGGAAGTAGTTGTTCCAGTTGCCGACGATGTTGAAGAAGCCGACCAGGGCGATGACCGGCATGGCCAAGGGCATCGCGACCGACCAGAACACCCGGAACTCTCCCGCGCCGTCGATGCGTGCCGCGTTCAGCAGGTCGTGCGACACGCTGGTGGAGAAGTAGATGTAGGTGAGATAGACCCCGAACGGGAAGAACGAGAACGGCAGGATGACGGCGAGCGGCGTCCCGACGAGGTGGACGGCGCTGAGCTCGAGGAAGATCGGCAGCACCAGCGCGGTGCTCGGGATCAGCATCACGACCAGCGTCACGGCCAGCAGCGTGCGGCGCAGCTTGAAGTCGGTGAGGGCGAGCGCGTACCCGGCCGGGATGCTCACGACCAGGGTGATCACCAGCGCTCCGCCGGTGTAGAGCACCGAATTGCCGATCCACGTCCAGATGATCCCGTCCTGGAAGGTGACGAGGCTCGTCCAGTTCTGCGCCAGAGTGCCGAGGCCGCCGAAGCTGAACGGGTTGTCCACGAGCAGCTGACGGGGGGTCTTCGTGGGCGTCAGCAGGAGCCACACGAGCGGCAGCACGAAGAACGTCACGAAGAAGGCCGCGACCACGACCGCGAGCGCCCTCCCCACCCAGCGGCCGGGCGCGAAGCCTCCACCGCGGACGACGCTGCGCGGCTCGTTGGTCGCGATGTCGCGATCCACCGTGTCAATCACGCTCAAAAAGACCACCCCGGAAGACGAAGAAGGTGGCGAGTCCGAGCGCCACGAGCAGGAGCATGAGCGAGATCGCGGCCGAGCCGTTGAAGTCGTTCTGCTGGAAGGCGTACAGGTAGGCGAGCTGGTTCAGCGAGTAGTCCGGCGGGACGACGCCCTTCGACGCCTGGGACAGCACACGCGGCTCGACGAACAGCTGGGTCCCGGCGGCGAGCGTCATGATCCCCATGTAGGAGATCCACTTCTTCATCAGCGGCAGTTGGATGTGCCACGCCGTCTTGACGGCGCCCGCGCCGTCGATGCGTGCGGCCTCCATCACCTCGACCGGGATGTTGTTGAGCGCACCGAACATGATCACGATCCAGCCGCCGGCACCCGTCCAGAAGGAGATGATCGTGAAGATGACCGGAAGGTTCTGCAGCGAGACGGTCTGGACGAAGGTGTTCAAGCCGAACGCATGCAGAACGCCGGAGACGGGGCTCACCGTCGGGTCGAGCAGGAAGAGCCACAGCATCACGCTGGATGCGCCGGCGAGCGCACCCGGGATGTAGTAGACGAAGCGGACGGATGACGAGAGCCACCGCGTCCCGACCGCGTGCACGATCAGCGCCAGGAGGACGACGAAGACCGTCTGGGCCACGATCCAGATCACGACGTAGGCCGCGACATGCTGCACCGCCGGCCAGAAGCGGTAGTCGCCGAAGACCTTGAGGAAGTTGTCGACGCCGGCGAATCCGCCGTCCTTCGTGAAGGCGAGATAGATCGCGTAGAGCGCGGGCAGCACACCGAACAGGAGCAGCAGGATGCCGTACCCGCTCGAGAACACGGCCCCCAGGGCGGCCTGGGCGCGGGCGGGCTTCTTCCGCGCGGCGGTCTCCCGCCGCCGACTCCGCTGGGAATCGGCGGCGGGAGCCGTCATCGTTTCGACAGTGATGATGCGCACCTTCCGCTGCGGCGAGGGGTCACTTGACCTTGTAGCCCTGCACCTGGGCTTCGTTGTCCATCTCGGTCTTCCACGCGTCGGTCAGATCCGCGACGGTCTTGCCGGCGGCGAGGCCGGGCACGACGACCTTCGCATACGCCGTCTCCGAACTGAAGCTCGGGTATCCCCATCCGCTCCAGGTCTGGCCGGCGGCATCCGTCACGTTCTTCTGGAAGTCGCCGACGAAATAGCCGGCCGCCGCCTGCTTGGCGATCCACTTGGTCGCCGCCGCCGCGTACGCGGGGTATCCGGGAGCCAGGTCGACCTGGTACTCGTCGGCGCTCGTGACGAACTGCAGGAAGGTCTTCACGGCATCCAGGTTCTTCGTGTGACTCGACGCGTACCAGACGCCGCCGCCGACGTTGCCGGTGGCGATCTTGTCGCCCGCCCAGTGCAGCGGGACGCCCGCGCCGAGCTGGCCGGCCGGCACGTTAAGGCTGTCCTTGCTCTGGAACAGGGCACCGGTGTACCAGATGGGACCGGGCATTCCGACGATCTTGTTCTGGTACTTCTTGACGAAGTCGGCGCTGAACACGCTGTCCTGCACGAGGGTGCCGTTCTTCAGCATGTGATCGATCAGATCGGTCATCTTCTTCGACTTCGGGTCGTCGAAGTTGCTCGAGAACGTGGTCTTCGTGGCCTGGAAGATGGGCGCCTGCGCGCCCATGTAGTAGACGTACGTGCCCACGAACGAGTCGCCGACGGAGCCGAGGATGTAACCGGGATGCTCGGCGGCGAGCTTGTCGCTCAGCGACTGGTAGTCCTCCCAGGTCTGCGGGGCGGTGTACCCGAACTGGTCCAGCAGCTTCTGGTCGTACCAGAAGACCACCTGGGCGAGGTCGTTGCGCAGCCCGTACATCGTGCCGTCGATCGTCACCGGGTCCTGAGCCCCCTTGGTGAAGCCGTCGAGGAAGCTCTGGTCGAACCATCCCTTGTTCAGCGGAGCGGCGAACGGCTGCGCGCCGTTGGCGCCCTTGGACGCCCAGGATGCGTCGTTCGTCTGCGTCGACCAGACCACGTCGGGCCAGCCCTGCCCGGACTGGTCGAAGAGGGCGATCTTCGTCTTGAACGAATCGGAACCACCGGCGTTGCCGTCATAGGTCTGCTCGTTGACCTTGATGTCCGGGTACTTCGCCTCGAAAGCCTTCACGGCGGGCTCTCGGGCGGCGTCCACCCACACCGTGATCGCGCTGTTCTTGACCTGCTCGGCGGGGGTGAACCCGAGGCTGCTCGTCGAGGACGAGCCTCCGCCCCCGCTGCACGCGGCCAGCACGAGGGCCGCGGTGGCGGTCACGATGACCGCCGCGGAACGGGAGAGACGGGTGAAGCGACGTTGCTGCGGAGCCATTGCTCGTCCTTTTCTGGTCGACGTCCTTGACGACTCGCGGCCAGGACGGCCGCCGGGATGGTGCCATTAGATCATACATGTGACCTATTAGCAATGACAGCCGACCGGGGAAGCTCGACCCTCCCACATCGGCGGGCGTAACGTCGCATCCATGGATCAGGGACAGGCGGGGACACAGGTGTGCATCGCCGGCGGCGGCCCCGCCGGGATCATGCTCGGGCTCCTCCTCGCGCGCGAGGGGATCGACGTCACGGTGCTCGAGAAGCACGATGACTTCTTCCGCGACTTCCGCGGCGACACCGTGCACCCGTCCACACTGAACCTCATCGACGCCCTCGGGCTCCGCGCCGGGTTCGACGCCATCCCGCACATCCCCCTGCCGAGGCTCGACGCCGTGATCAACGGCATCCGCCTGCACGCGATCGATCTGACCTCCCTCCCGAAGCCGAACAGCTTCCTCACCCTCATGCCGCAGTGGGATCTGCTCGATCTGCTCGCCGAGGCCGGGGCGCAGCATCCTTCGTTCCATCTCCGCATGGGCGTCGAGGCCATCGGCGTCCTCGAGGAGAAGGGCCGCGTCGTCGGCGTCCGCACCGCGGACGGCGAGGACATCCCCGCCGAGCTCACGATCGCGGCGGATGGGCGCGCCTCGACCGTCCGTCGCGCCCTCGGCCTCACCCCGCGAGAGTACGGCGTGCCGATCGACGTGCTGTGGTTCCGCATCCCGCGGCCGTCCGTGCCGCTCCCGGACACCCTCCTGTGGGCGAACGAGGGCGGACTGCTCGTCACGATCCCCCGTCCCGACTACCTGCAATGCGGACTGCTCATCCCGAAGCACGGGTTCGAGGAGGTCAAGGCGGCCGGCGTGGCGGCGTTCCGCTCCCGCGTCGCGGACCTGTCCCCGCGGCTGACCGAGTCGGTGCTGGCCATCGAGAGCATCGACGAGGTCAAGCTGCTCTCGGTGCAGGTCGACCGGCTCGAGCAGTGGTGGCGGCCCGGTGCGCTGTGCATCGGCGATGCCGCGCACGCGATGTCGCCCGTGTTCGGCGTCGGCATCAACTACGCGATCCAGGATGCGGTGGCCGCGGCGCGGCTCGTCATCCCCGCGCTGCGCACCCCGGGCAGCCTCGACCGGGCCGAGGCGATCGACCGCGCGTGCGCGGCGGTCCAGGAGCGGCGCCAGGCACCGACCGCCGCGATGCAGGCGATGCAGCGCCGCGTGCACCAGGCGATCTCGACCCACAGTCTCGCGAAGATCGTCGACAACCCGCCGACCCGCGGCCAGCGGGCCGCGCTGCGGGTGATCCTGCCGATCGTGCGGCGCGTCGCCGCACGGCTGATCGGGTACGGCTTCCGGCCCGAGCGCCTCCGCTCCTCGGCATAGCCTGCCCGGACTCGGCGTCCGGTGCCCTGTCGGCATCCCTCGCCCGGACGGTAATCCGGCGGGAATCGGGGCCCTGCGCACCGAGCGCCCGATTCCCGCCGGATCACCGGATGCGGCAGGACGTTCGCCTCAGCCGGGCGGGGTCCTCGCCGAGCCGAGCCGAGCCGAAGGGCAGGGATCAGACGCGGTGCCGCACGGCCCGGGTCACGTCGACGAGGAGGGCGCCGACCTTCGTGCCGATGCAGAGACTCACGAAGGTCATGGGCGTGGCCGAGAGCGCCTCGGGGTCGAACGACGCCAGCGCGACGAGGCCGACGGTCCCCGGCACGAGCAGGAGGAACGCCGGCTGGAACGACACCGTCGCCGGCACGGCGAGCGTCACCTGCTCGAGCAGACGTGCGGCGACGAACAGGGCCGCTGCGGCGACGCCGGTGGCGACGATGCTGCCGACGAGCGGCGTCGCGAGCGCCAGCACGGCATACGTGCACATCATCACGACGATGTTGACGAGCGTCAGCCGGAACCCGGCGCCGAAGGCCAGCCCGATGCCGATCGCGACGAAGACGACCCCGACCCACGCGAGCCACAGCGGAGGCAGCGCCTCCCACCCGACGCCGGCGGACGTGACCTTTGCGGCCTCGCCGACGAGTGCCGCGGAATCGGGATTCACGCGCAGCCCGGTGAGGGCTGCCCCCGCGATGATCCCGGCGGTCATGAAGCCCAGGATGATGATGCCGTAGACGAGCCGGGCCGACCCGGTGACGATGTCGGCCGCGGTGAGCTCGAGCAGCGCGTTCGTGATGAGCGCGCCGGGCACGATGATCGCGATCGGCGCGCAGACGGCGAAGAGCGGCACGGGGCCGAGGCCCAGCCATCCGGCGCTCAGTCCCACGACGATCGTCGAGACGAAGGTCGCGACGAACGGGATGATCGCCGCCGCCGACGGCACACGGGTCATGAGTCGCGTGATGAGTCCCACGAGCGCACCGACGAGTGTCGCCACCACGATCGCCCACCACGGACAACGGAAGAGCACCGCGAGTCCCGCGGAGATGAGTGCGCTGCCGGCGATCCACTGCAGGGCCGGGTGGTGTCGACGGATACCGCGGATCCGCGTGATGTGCGCGGGCACCTCGTCGAGTGCGAGCGTGCGCTTCTCGAGGCGCTGGGTGAGCAGGCTCGCGTGCGCCGCCTGCCGGAACGACAGCTCCTCGGATCCCGCGTTCGACATCGTCACGGCACCCGGCACGTCGGGCTCGTTCACGATCACGAGCTCGGGCAGCACCGAGAAGGTCGCTCGCGAGCCGGGGGATGCGGCATCCCGCACCTGCTCGAGAGCGGAGCGCACATCGGTGACCGACGTGCCGGCGTCGAGCAGCAGTGCGCCCAGATCGCCGAGCACGTCGTCCGACGCGCGGGCGTCGCTTCTCAGCTCAGAGGGCATGCCCCCATTGTGACGGTGCTACCGCTGCGGATGCGTCTTCAGAGCTCACCGGGCGACATCGCCTGCGAGTCGATCTCGTCCATCAGCTCGCGAGCTGCGCTCCGTGCGCCGACGCGGCGGGGTGCGTACACGACGAGAGAGTGGAAGAGGAAGCGGACGACGAACGCGACGACGAGAGTGATCGCGGTGGCGATGACGGCCGAGATATGCCAGCCGGCGACCATGGCGGCCATGATCGGGATGCGGATCGCGGCCTCGACGTTGTTGAAGCCGAAGGACTTCGCGAACCGTGACCAGACGCCGCTGGCGTCCTCCCGCATGTCCTGGAACACGAAGCGCTCCTGCAGGAGGAAGTTGCCGATGATCGTGACCTCGGCCGCGATGATCGCGGCCCAGACCGAGCCGACGCCCATGTGGATGAGCACCCACAGGATCGCGAGGTTCGCCACGGCGCCCAGGATGCCGATGAACGCGAACAGCGACATCTTGCCGAAGCGCAGCATCGTCAGCTGCATGAGGAAGTGGAGGCCCTGCTGGAAGGAGGCCTTCGACTCCCCCGCATGGCGGTCGGCGAACCGGAAGGGGACCTCGGCGACGCGCAAGGGCTTCCGCGCGAGGATCTCGAGGAGGATCTTGAAGCCGCGCGGCTTCAGCCCGTCGAGGTCGATCGCGGTGCGGTCGACCAGGAAGAACCCGGTCATCGGGTCGGAGACGTCCTTCAGGCGGATGGGGAACATCGCCTTCGTCACCGCGGTGGATGCGCGCGAGACGAGCACCCGACCGCGGTCGGCCAGACCGTCCGCCGTGCCCTCGCCCGCGTATCGGGAGGCGACCACGAGGTCCACATCGCCGCGGCGGAACCGGTGCACGAGCAGCGGGATCTCCTCCGGTGGGTGCTGCAGGTCGCCGTCCATGACGACGCAGACATCCGATGCTGCCGCCCGCAGCCCCTCGACGACCGCTCCGCCGAGTCCGCCCGTCGCGTGCTCGCGATGGATCAGCCGGACCGGGAGGGATGCGGATGCGGCGACCTCCCGAATCGTCTCGGGAGTCGCATCCGTGCTGTCGTCGACGAAGAGGATCTCGGTGTCCGCGGCATCCACCGTCCGAGAGATCCGGCGCACCAGCTCTGCCACGTTCGGCGCCTCGTTGTAGGTCGGCACGATGATGGTGAGGTTCATCGGGGATCTTCCGGATCGGCGGAGCCCGAAGCTGGTGCTGGGGACTAGGACCATGGTTCCATGCCTGCTGCGGCGGAGCGAAGCCCGGGTCAAGACCCACACTGACCCCACAGGCTTTACCGAGGGAGGACTTAAGACCCGTTTCCGGGCCCTGACGGCGCCCAGCGCCCGCCCAGCGGGGCCCCCGTAGGGTGGAAGGCATGACGACCTCCTCCACCATCACCATGTACGGCGCCGACTGGTGCCGCGACTGCATCCGCACGAAGAAGCAGCTCGACGAGCTCGGTGTGGAGTACCGCTACGTGGACCTGGTGGCCGACCCCGCCGCTGCGGATGTCGCCCGCGACATCTCCGGCCGCACGAACATCCCCGTGGTCGTCTACCCGGACTCGACGCACCACGTCGAGCCGTCGAACGCCGACGTGGAGTCGAAGCTGCGCGAACTCGCGCTCCTCTGAGGACCGACACGCCTCTGACGAAGGGCGCGGGGGCCTCACTAGGCTGAGGCCGTGGACGACGGAGTCGAGCGCAACACCAGGACGATCGAGCAGGCGGTCGTCACCGACTTCTCCGACCGGATGAGCTACGGCGGGTATCTCGAGCTGTCGACGCTGCTGTCCGCGCAGCATCCGCTCAGCGATCCCGAGCACCCGGACGAGCTGCTGTTCATCATCCAGCACCAGACCACGGAGCTGTGGCTGAAGCTCGTGCTGCACGAGCTCGAGGCCGCGAGCGCCCACCTGCGCGCCGACGAACTCGCCCCGGCCCTGAAGTGCATCGCGCGGGTCAAGCACATCCAGAAGACGCTGACCGAGCAGTGGTCCGTGCTCGCGACGCTGACCCCGACCGAGTACGCGCAGTTCCGCGGCGTGCTGGGCAACGCGAGCGGATTCCAGTCCGCCCAGTACCGCGCGGTCGAGTTCCGTCTCGGCAACAAGAACGCGGGGATGCTGCGGGTCTTCGCGAACGATCCGGCCAGCCTCGCGATCATCCAGTCCGCGCTCGAGGCTCCGAGCCTCTACGACGAGTTCCTGCGGCTGCTCGCCCGCGCCGGCTACGACGTGCCCGCCGAGGTGCTGGACCGCGACGTCACGCAGGCATGGGTGCTCCAGCCCGCTCTCGTCGACCTCTTCGCCCGGATCTACGCCGATCCGACGGAGAACTGGGCCGCGTACGAGACGTGCGAGGAGCTCGTCGACCTGGAGGACAACTTCCAGCTGTGGCGCTTCCGCCACCTGAAGACCGTCGAGCGGATCATCGGCTTCAAACGGGGCACGGGCGGATCGAGCGGCGTTCCCTTCCTGCAGCGTGCCCTGAGCCTCACCTTCTTCCCGGAGCTGTACGCGGTCCGGACGGAGATCGGAGCATGACCGACCTCGACGCCCTGCAGGAGCTGCTCGGACCCCGCGCGTACCCGGCGCATCTCGCGATCGACGGTACGCACGGAACGGCACTGCCTCCGCTGGCGGACCACCACGTCCACCTGCACTTGATCGATGAGAGCGCGCTGGCCCCGCACGGCATCGCGGCGGTCGTCGACCTCGGCGGCAACCCCGTGGCACTCGCCCACCGCCTGTCGTCCATTCCCCGCGTGGCATACGCCGGCGCGTTCCTCACGGCACCCGGCGGCTATCCGTCCGGGCGGCCCTGGGCGCCCGACGGCATCTGGCGCGACGTGCGTTCCGCCTCGCAGGCCGCCGGCGCCCCCGGCGGCGCGGCCACGCTCGTCGACGAGCAGGCGGAGTTCGGCGCATCCGTCGTCAAGGTGTCGCTCAATGCGGCCGCGGGGCCCGTCCTGGATGCCGAAGTCCTGACGGCGATCATCGCGCGGGCGCACGAGCGGGGCCTGCCGGTCGTCGCCCATGTCGAGGGACAGGGCATGGCGCGGCTCGCGATCGAGCACGGCGTCGATGCGCTCGCGCACGCGCCCTTCTCCGAGCCGGTGGACCACGACCTCATCGTCCGCGCGGTGTCCACGCGTCAGCGCTGGATCTCGACGCTCGACATCCATGAGGGCGACGATCGCGCGCGCGCCGCAGCCAATCTCGCGGCGTTCGCGGATGCCGGCGGCACCGTCCTCTACGGCACCGACCTCGGCAACGGCGACCGGGCGCCCGGAGTGAGCGCCGGCGAGCTTCGCGCCCTCCATGATGCGGGCATCCGCGGTCCCGAGCTCATCGGCACTCTGACCGATCCGTGGCCGGCGCAGGAGCCCCCGCACGGGGTCGCCACGTTCGTCCCCGGTCCGCCGCCGGACAGCGCCGAGGACATCCCGGAGTGGCTCGCGACGGCACGGGTCGTGCCGCGCGAAGAGCTTCCGCCCGACCAGCACTGATCCCACCGACACCCGAGGAGCCGCGATGACGGACCTTGATCCCACGATGGCCCTCGAGGCCAGGGTTCTCGACGACGCAGACCCGCTGCGCGGCCGCCGCGACGCGTTCATCGGCGCAGAGTCCCCCCTCGTCTACTTCGACGGCAACTCGCTCGGCCGGCCGCTGCGGGCGACCGCGGAACGACTCGAGCGCTTCGTCCGCGAGGAGTGGGCCGGGCGGCTCATCCGCGGGTGGGACGAATCGTGGATGCAGCTGCCCTTCGAGATCGGCGACACGGTCGGCCGCGTCGCGATCGGGGCGCGCGCGGGCCAGACGGTCATCGGCGACTCGACGACCGTGCTCCTCTACAAGCTGGTGCGAGCCGCCTTCGACGCCCGGCGCGCGGACGACGCCGCGCGCGTGGAGATCGTCGTCGACCGCGACAACTTCCCGACCGACCGCTACCTCATCGAGGGGATCGCCGCCGAGCGCGGCGGGCGGGTGCGCTGGATCGAGGTCGACCGGGCGTCGGGCGTGACCGAGGACGCGCTGCGCGACGCCGTGGGACCGCAGACGGCGGTGGTCGTCCTGAGCCACGTCGCGTACCGGTCGGGATATCTGGCGGATGCGGCGTCCCTCACCGCGATCGCCCACGACGCAGGCGCGCTCATCCTGTGGGATCTCTGCCACTCCGCCGGGTCGGTGCCGGTCGAGGCGGACGCCTGGGGGTTCGACCTCGCCGTCGGCTGCACGTACAAGTACCTCAACGGAGGGCCGGGCTCCCCCGCGTTCGCCTACGTCGCGCACCGGCACCAGGCATCCCTCACCCAGCCGATCCAGGGATGGATGGGCTCCGCCGACGTCTTCGCCATGGGCCCGCACTACGTGCCGGCGGACGGGATGCGCCGCTTCATCTCCGGCACACCGCCCATCACCGGGATGCTCGGCATCCAGGACACGCTCGCCCTCATCGACGAGGTGGGAATCCACGCGATCCGCGAGAAGTCCATCGCCCTGACCGAGTTCGCAATCGCCGTCGCCGATCGCGACCTCGCGCCGCTCGGCGTCACGATCGCGTCCCCCCGGCACGCGGAGCGCCGCGGCGGGCACGTCACCCTCGCCCATCCGCTCATGCGGGAGGCGACGGCACGGCTGTGGGAGCAGGACGTCATCCCCGACTACCGCGACCCGCACGGCCTGCGGATCGGGCTCTCACCGCTGTCGACGAGCTTCGCCGAGACGGAGGCGGGTCTCATCCGCGTCGGCGAGGTGCTGCGCGGGTTGGGTGCCGACGGGCCATGACGGGACCGCGTCCCAGCGAATGCGGCATCGAGTCCCATTCTCTTCGCAGGGACGCCGACGTAGGCTGAGGTGTGTTCCACGCCCGAAGGAGAGCGTTCACGTGAGCCCTGCCAAGACCACTCCGAAGCCCGCCGAGCTCGCCGCCGAGGTCCGCGTGCCGCTCGACGCGGCGATCGCCGACCTCCAGGACGGCACCCGCACCTGGGCCGCCCTCACCATCGACCAGCGCGCCCGCCTGCTCGACCGCGTGCGCGCCGCCGTGGTCGCCAGCGCGGACGAGTGGGCGGACGCCGCCGCCCTGTCGAAAGGCCTCGAGCCCGGGCACCCGTTGCGCGGCGAGGAGTGGATGTCGGGGCCCTATGCCGCCCTCGGCGGCCTGGACGGCTACATCTCGTCACTGAAGGCCCTCGCCCGCGGCACGAGCCCGCTCGAGGGCGTCAGGATCTCCGAGGCCCACGGCGGCCGCGTGCGCATCGAGGCGTTCCCGGCCTCCGGCATGGACCGCGTGCTTCTCTCGGGCTTCACCGGCGAGCTGTGGCTCGAGCCGGGCGTGACCGCCGCCCAGGCACGTTCGGAGGCGGGCCTCGGCCACCTCCGCGCGACCGAGAACACCGGGGTGGGACTCGTCCTCGGCGCGGGCAACATCACCTCGATCCCGTTCCTCGACGTGCTGTACGAGCTCATCGCCGAGAACCGCGTGTCGATCCTCAAGGTCAACCCCACGCAGGATGCCGTGCTCCCGGTCTTCGAGCGCGCGCTCGCCCCGCTCATCGAACTCGGACTGCTGCGCATCGTGCAGGGCGGGGGCGATGTCGGCGCCTACCTGGCGCAGCATCCCTCGATCGCCCACGTGCACATCACGGGCTCGGCGCTCACGTTCGACGCGATCGTCTGGGGCGCGGGTGCCGAGGCCGAGAGGCGCCGCGCGGCCGACGACCCGAAGCTCGCCGTTCCGATCACCGCGGAACTGGGCGGCGTCTCGCCGATCATCGTGGTTCCGGGTACCTGGACCGATGCGGACCTCAAGTACCAGGCCGAGCACGTCGTGACCATGCGCCTGCACAACAGCGGCCACAACTGCATCGCCGGGCAGGTCGTCGTGCTCTCGAGCGACTGGCCGCAGCGCGACGCGTTCATCGCCGCCCTGGAGACCGCACTGCACGCGGCGCCGGAGAGGCCGGTGTGGTATCCCCGCAGCGAGGAGAAGCTGGATGCCGCCGCCGCGGGCTATCCGGACGCGCGGTGGAACGCGGACCGAACGCGGGCCATCGTCGACCTCACAGCGGGCGGCGACGCCACGGCTCTCCAGACGACGGAGTACTTCTCCCCCGTCCTCGGCGTCGTGCAGGTGCCCGGTACCGGGCAGGAGTTCCTCGACAACGCGGTCGCCTACGCGAACGACAACCTCGTCGGCACGCTCGGCGCGAACGTGCTCATCGACCCGGCGACCGAGGCCCTCCTCGGGGCGGGTTTCGAGCGTGCGATCGCCGACCTCCGCTACGGCGGGATCGCCATCAACACGTGGACAGGGGTGGTCTTCGCCACACCGATCCTCTCGTGGGGCGCCTTCCCGGGCGGCACGCTGCAGGATGTGCAGAGCGGCCTCGGCGTCGTCCACAACACGCTGCTGATCGACCGCGTCGAGCGTTCCATCCTGCGCGGACCGTTCCGGCCGTTCCCCCGGGCCGTCGGCGATGTCGTGCGGTCCCTGAGCCTGTCGAAGGGCACGGTGCTGCCCAAGCCGCCGTGGTTCGTCGACGCGAAGACGGGCGCCTCGGTCGGCGAGGGCCTGACCCGGTGGCACATGACCCACAGCGTCCCGCGGCTGGTCGCCACCCTGACCCAGGCCATGCGCTCGTGAGCGCCGACCTCGCCGCGGACTACATCGTCGTCGGCGCCGGCTCAGCGGGCGCGGCACTCGCAGCGCGCCTGAGCGAGGACGAGAAGGTCTCGGTGCTGCTGCTCGAGGCGGGTGGTCCCGACTCCGCCATGGAGCTGCACGTCCCCGCGGCGTTCTCGAAGCTCTTCCGCGGCGTCTACGACTGGAACTACGACACCGTTCCGCAGCCGCACCTCGAGGACCGCACGATCTTCTGGCCGCGCGGCAAGACCCTCGGCGGATCGTCGTCGCTCAACGCGATGATGTGGGTGCGCGGGTTCGCGGCGGACTACGACGAGTGGGCGCAGACGGCCGGAGACGGCTGGTCGTGGGACGCCCTCGTCCCCTATTTCCGCGCCGTCGAGCGCACGCAGGATCCGGCGGACGCGACGCAGGGCATCGACGGCCCGCAGGCGGTCGAGCACCAGCGCGACCCGCGGCCGCACACCGCGGCGTTCCTCCGCGCCGCCGCCGAGGCCGGCTATCCCGTCACCGCGCCGAACCTGCCCGCGGCGCAGGGTTTCTCGCAGACCATGGTGAGCGAGCACCGCGGGGGGCGCGCATCCACCGCCGACTCGTATCTGAAGCCGGCGAAGGGCCGCCGCAACCTGAGGATCGTCACGAACGCGCTCGTGCGGAGGGTGACATTCGTCCCCACGCCCACTCCACCCGTCGCTGACGCGCCGCGCGGAGCCTCCGGGCGCGTGGGCCCGGGAACCCGCGCGACCGGCGTGTACGTCGAGATCGACGGCATCACGCGGCAGGCGACGGCCCACCGCGAAGTCATCCTCTGCGGCGGCGCGGTCAACACACCCCAGCTGCTCATGCTCAGCGGCATCGGGCCGGCCGGTCACCTCGCTGAGCACGGCATCCCGGTCGTCGTCGACGCCCCCGAGGTCGGCGCCAACCTGCAGGACCACCTCGTCGCCGGACTCGCACCGGGCGCCAAGGGCGGCACCCTCTACACCGCCGAGAAGGCGGGGCAGCTCGTGAACTACCTCACGCGACGCAAGGGGATGCTGACCTCCAACGTCGGCGAGGCGTACGGGTTCGTGCGCACGTCGGTGGCCGACGAGCTCGGCATGGGTGAGGGCCTGCCCGACATCGAGATCATCTTCGCGCCGGTACCGTACGTGGGCGAGGGCCTCGTGCCGACGCCCGCCGAGGGCATCACGGTCGGTGCGATCCTGCTGCGGCCGGTGAGCCGCGGAACGATCCGCCTCGCGTCGGCCGACCCGCGCGACAAGCCGCTCATCGACCCGGCGTACCTCTCCGACGAGGAGGGGAGGGATGCCGCGGCCCTCGCCGAGGGCCTCCACGTGTGCGAGCGGCTGCTGGCGACGGATGCGCTCGCGGAACTCACGACGGGCGACTGGGTGCAGCCGGTCGGCGGCGAGTCGATGAGCGCCCAGGAGCGCGTCGAGCTGTCGATGCGCCGCTACTCGCACACCCTGTACCACCCGGTGGGCACGGTGCGGATGGGGATGGATGCCGCGGCCCCGGTCGACCCCGAGCTGCGGGTGCGCGGGGTGGAGGGACTGCGCGTGGCGGACGCGTCCGTCATGCCGACGGTCATCCGCGGGCATACCAACGCTCCCGCGATCGTCATCGGTGTGAAGGCCGCGGACCTCATCCGCGGCTGACTACTCGGCGAAGCGATCGGTCGCGGCGCGCAGCGCCGCCGCGATGCCGGGTTCGGATGCGGCGTGCCCCGCATCCGGAACCACGACGTACTCCGCCTCCGGCCACGCCTGGTGCAGGTCCCACGCGGTCATGATCGGCGTGCAGACGTCGTAGCGCCCCTGGACGATCACCGCCGGGATGTCGCGGATCTTGTCGACCTGGGCGATGAGCTGCCCCTCGTCGAAGAAGCCGCCGTGCATGAAGTAGTGGTTCTCGATGCGGGCGAAGGCGGTCGCGACCGACGGCTCGGTCATCGCCGCGACGAGGTCGGCATCCGGCAGGAGCGTGAGGGTCGAGGCCTCCCAGCCCGACCACGCGATCGCTGCCGGCACGTGGATCGCCGGGTCGGGATCAGTGAGCCGACGGTGGTAGGCCTCGATGAGCCGCGCGCGCTCGAGCAGCGCGATCGGCGCGAGGAACTTCTCCCACTCGTCGGGGAAGATCGCGCTCGCGCCGCCCTCGTAGAACCACTCGAGCTCGTGCGCGCGCAGCGTGAAGACGCCCCGGAGCACGATCTCGCTGACCACCTCGGGGTAGGCCTCGGAGTAGGCGAGCGCGAGGGCGCTCCCCCACGACCCGCCGAACACCTGCCACCGCTGGATGCCGAGGTTCTTGCGCAGCAGCTCCATGTCTGCGACCAGGTGCCACGTCGTGTTGTGCTTGAGGTCCGCATCGGGCGCGCTCGCGCTCGGCGTGCTGCGCCCGCATCCCCGCTGATCGAACAGGATGATGCGGTACTTCCGCGGATCGAAGAACCGGCGGTGCCACGGCGAGGTGCCGCCACCCGGGCCGCCGTGCAGGAACACGACCGGCTTGCCCTCGGGATTGCCGCTCTGCTCCCAGTACACGCGGTTGCCCTCGCCGGCCAGCAGCATGCCGGTCTCGTACGGCTCGGTCGGCGGATAGAGGATGTCGTCGAGGTGAGCGGGACCGTTGGTCACAGCGACCTCCCCGACACGGAGAAGGTGTCGCACGCGCCGGGCCCGCCCTGCATCCCCGTCTCGAACCAGTGCTCGCGCTGCGCGCTGGAGCCGTGGGTCCAGGTCTCCGAGTTCACCGGCACGCCGGACTCCTTCTGGATGTGGTCGTCGCCGACCGCCTGAGCCGCGTTGATCGCGTCCGCGATCTGCGCGTTCGTCGGCGGCTGGAGGTACGGGACTCCCTTCTGGTCCTTCTGCGTGGCCATGTCGGCGATGAAGGCGCCGGCGAAGCAGTCGGCCTGCAGCTCGGTGCGCACGCCGTTGCTCGTGGGACCGGTGCCGTTCGCCGGGTGGTCCTGCGTGATGCCGGTGATCTGCTGCACGTGGTGGCCGTACTCGTGCGCGATGACGTACAACTGCGCCAGGCTGCCTGCCGTGGCGCCGAACTGGGCGTGCAGCAGGTCGAAGAAGGTCGGGTCGATGTATACCGTCTCATCCGGCGGGCAGTAGAACGGCCCGGTGGCGTTCGACGCCGTGCCGCACTGCGTCGGGGTGGAGCGGTCGACGATCACGAGCTGAGGTCCCCGGTAGCCGTCGATCCGCTGCCCCCAGTACTGGTCCAGGACGAGGGAGGTCGCGGCGAGCCGGCAGCTGCTGTCGCGGTTCGCGTCGGCGCCGGTCTGGCAGTTCTGGACGGCCGCGCCGTCGGTGGTGCCGCCTCCGACCGCCTGACCGGGGGCGCTGAGCGCTCCGCCGAGCAGGCCGGTCACGTCCTGCCCGGTGAACAGGGACAGCAGCAGGACGGCCAGGGCGCCGAGACCCGTGATACCGCCTCCGACGGCGATTCCGGCCCCGCGACGACGGGCGCTGTTCCCCCCGACGTTCGCATTGTCGTTGAACGTCATGCCTTTCACGCTACCCCGCACAGCCCGAACGGCCGGGCATTTCCGGTCTAGGCTCGGGCCATGGCGCACTCTCCGACGACCATCACCATCACCGGCGCGGGGGGCCAGATCGGCTACGCGCTCCTGTTCCGCATCGCTGCCGGCGACATGCTCGGACCCGATCGTCCCGTGCGGCTGAGGCTGCTGGAGATCCCGCAGGGCGTGCGCTCGGCCGAGGGCGCGGCCCTCGAGCTGCAGGACTGCGCGTTCCCGCTGCTGCATTCGGTCGACGTGACGGATGACGTCGGCCGCGGATTCCACG
This sequence comes from Microbacterium rhizosphaerae, assembly GCF_034120055.1. Classification (NCBI taxonomy): domain Bacteria; kingdom Bacillati; phylum Actinomycetota; class Actinomycetes; order Micrococcales; family Microbacteriaceae; genus Microbacterium; species Microbacterium rhizosphaerae. The sequence continues at coordinate 121,331 of NZ_CP139368.1, forward strand.
GTGCCGACCTGGCGCTGCTCGTGGGCGCCCGCCCGCGGACGGCGGGCATGGAACGGGGCGATCTGCTGGCGGCCAACGCCGGCATCTTCGGCCCGCAGGGCGCGGCCATCGCCGCACATGCCGCAGACGGCATCCAGGTGGTCACGGTGGGAAACCCGGCCAACACCAACGCGCTCATCGCGCGGGCGGCGGCCGACGGCGTGCCGGCCGAGCGCTTCACGGCCCTCACGCGTCTCGACCACAACCGCGCCGTCGGACAGCTCGCGCAGCAGCTGGATGCGCGGCCCGATGGCATCCGCGATGTGACGATCTGGGGCAACCACTCGGCGAGCCAGTTCCCGGACGTGTCGCACGCCACCGCCGACGGCACCTCCGTCCCCGCGCTGCTGGCGGAGCGGCTCGGGCCCGAGGCGGCCGCGCAGTGGCTCGACGACGTGTTCGTGCCGCGCGTCGCCAAGCGCGGCGCCGAGATCATCGAGGTCCGCGGCTCGTCATCGGTCGCGTCCGCCGCCAACGCGGCGATCGACCACGTGCGCGATCTCGTGCGGGGCCGGCCGGTCGACGCCGGCTGGACGTCCGCGGCGCTCGTCTCGCGCGGCGAGTACGGCGTGCCCGAGGGCCTCGTGTGCTCGTTCCCCGTGCGCTCGGACGGAAGCGGCTATCAGGTGGTGGAGGGGCTCGACCTGGACGGCCGCGCCCGCGCGCGGATCGACGCATCCGTCGCCGAGCTCGTCGCGGAGCGCGCTGCCGTTCAGGAGCTCGGCATCCTCTGATGGACCTGCTCGTCCCGGTGCTTCTCGGCGTCCTCGCGATCGCGGCGTCTTCGGCGGTCGGGAGGAAGCTCGGCGTCGCCTCTCCGCTGCTGCTGCTCGCGGTGGGGATCGGGGTCGGATACCTGCCGTTCGTGGGGACGGTGACGGTGAATCCGGAGTGGATCCTCGTCGGCGTGCTGCCGCCGCTGCTCTACTCCGCCGCGGTCAACCTCCCGGCCATCGAGTTCCGCCGGGACCTGCGGCCCATCGCCGGCCTGGCCGTCGCGCTGGTCGTCATCAGCTCGCTCGTGCTCGGCGTGTTCTTCTGGGCGGTGGTCCCCGGCCTGGGACTTCCCCTCGGGATCGCCCTGGGCGCCATCCTCAGTCCGACGGATGCGGTCGCCACGACGATCGCGAAGCGGCTCGGCATCGCGCCGCGCGTCGTCACGCTCCTGGAGGGCGAGAGCCTGCTCAACGACGCCACGGCACTCGTGCTGCTGCGCACCGCCATCGCCGCGATCGCGAGCAGCTTCTCCCTCGCCGAGACCGTGGGGCAGTTCGTATGGAGCGTGGTCATCGCGATCGTCATCGGCGCGATCGTGGGCTGGCTGTCACTGCGACTGCGCGTGTGGGTGCGCAATTCGGCCGCGAACACCGCGGTGAGCTTCACGGTCCCCTTCATCGCGTACCTGCCGACCGAGCACCTCGGCGGGTCGGGTCTCGTCGCCGCCGTCGTCGCGGGTCTCGTCACGAGCCAGCTCGCGCCCAGCCGTCTCACCCCGGAACAGCGCATGTCCGACACGCTGAACTGGCGCACGATCGAGCTCGTGCTCGAGGGCGCGGTGTTCCTCCTCATGGGTCTCGAGCTGCGCGAGATCGTGCGCGCCAACCTGCAGAGCGAGGAGGGCCTGTGGCATGGCACCTGGCTCGCACTCGTCGCCCTCGCCATCGTCCTGGCGGTGCGGGCCGGCTACGTCGCGTTCGTGGTGTGGTCGCAGGGGCGGCGAGCGCGGCGCCTGGACCGCGACCGTCTGGAGGCATTCAGCGATCGGCTGGATGCCGTCGAGTCCGGCGACACGGCTCCCGTCGAGCTGCCGGACCGGCCGCCGAGCGCGGTGACTCCCCGGCGCATGCCACACCGCACGCTGCCCACGGACCCCGTGCAGCGCGAGCGCTTCCTCGGGATCGCCCGCACCCGCGTCACCCGGGCCCTCGCCGACGTGGACTACTACCAGGGAGCGCCCCTGGACTGGCGCCAGGGCGCGGTCATCGTCTGGGGCGGCATGCGCGGTGTCGTGACCCTGGCCGCCGCGCAGACGCTCCCGCGGGACGACGAACGCGCGCTCCTCGTGTTCGTCGCCTTCCTGGTCGCCGCCGTGAGCCTCACGCTGCAGGGGTTCACCCTTCCGGTTCTCGTCCGCCGCCTGGGCCTGGCCGACGGGGAGGCGGAGCCGGTGGGCGGGGGTCGCGATCAGCTCCAGGACGAGCTGCGCACGGCCGCCGCATCCGCCCTCGTCTCCGGCGAGCTGCTCGACAGCGACGGCCACCCATTCGACGCCGACCTGACGACCAGGCTCGGCGCGCGCCTGGCGGAACGCTCGGCGAACGACGACAGCGAGTTCACGCGGACCGCGCTCGAGCTGCGGCTCGCGGTCATCGGCGCGATGCGCGCGCGGCTCGAGGAACTGACCCACGACGGCACCTTCGCCACCGCGGTCCTGCGCCACGCACGGGCCGAGCTCGACGCGGACGAGATCGGCGTGCAGCTGCGGATGGACGCACCCGGCTGATCCCGGCTCTGCCCGGCGCGCCCGTGGGGGACAATGGACGCCAGGGGGTTCTCGTGACGGACGACATGAACGCAGCGGGCCACGCGATGCTGCATCCCGCCGATGCCGACGGCGGCGAGGCGCTGACGAGTCCCATCCACCTGCCGCATGCGGCGGCGGAGTGTCCCAAGTGCTTCACCGAGCTGCAGGCCGACCGCAACTGGTGGCTCGCACGGCCCGCCGGCGCGCGCCTGGTCGGGCTCGTCGTGTCCCGCGACGACATGCCCTCGGTGGTCGAGCAGCGCAACGACCTGACCCGCTTCGGCGTTCCCATCGACGGTTTCCGCCACCCGGCGCCGGAGACCCTCGAATCGTGGGAGGAGCGCCTCGGGCGGCTCTTCGGCACGCTTCGCCCCGGCGATGTGGTCGTCGTCGCGAGCGTGCACGCCCTCGGCCGAGACACCGACGAGGAGACCCGCACGTTCAAGGCGCTGCGCGCGCAGGGCATCGTCGTGAAAGTGCTCGACCACGGCGAGCGCCACCTGCACGACGTCGGCTGAGCTCGCCCCTCAGGCCCGCCAGCATCCTTCGATGTGGTCGTCGACCATGCCCGAGGACTGCATGAGCGCATAGAGCGTCGTCGGCCCCACGAAGCGGAAGCCCAGCGTGCGGAGCGCCGTGCTCGCCGCCTCCGACCCGGGAGTGCTCGCGGGAAGATCGGCGAAGGATGCGGGTCGGCGCGCCGTGGACGGCGGCGCGAACGACCACAGCAGCGCATCGAGCTCGCCCTCGGCCATGGCGGAGACGATCCTCGCGTTGGAGATCGCGGCCTCGATCTTGGCGCGATTGCGGACGATGCCGGCATCCCCCATCAGCCGCTCGATGTCGGAATCGTCGAATGCGGCGACGATCTCGGGCTCGAAGCCTGCGAAGGCCGTCCGGAACGCCGGGCGCTTGCGCAGGATCGTGATCCAGCTGAGACCGGCCTGGAACCCCTCGAGGGTCAGCTTCTCGTAGAGCGGCCGGTCGCCGTGGAGCGGCCGGCCCCACTCCTCGTCGTGGTAGCGCAGGTACTCCGGGTCGCTGCCGGCCCACGCGCAGCGCGCGCGCCCGTCGGGTCCGATGACGAGATCACGGGGAAGGTCGGTCACGGCACCACGCTATCCGTCAGCCCCGACGTTCCTCCACGGTCATGAGAAATGATTGAAAGTGATTGGAACATGCGTCTTGCGCGCAGGAAATGCTCGATGTACAGTCGACGCTAAACGATTAACATCGTTCACGCCGTGTGCGGTCCCTATCTCGTCCGAAGGAGTACCTGATACCCATGCGCCACATGTCCCCCCGAGCCCGCGGCCTCGCCGCCGCCTCGACCGCGGCTGCCGCCGCGCTCGCCCTCACCGCCTGTGCGGGCGGAAGCGCCGGTGGCAGCGCCGGCGGCGGCTCGTCCGAGAACGTCACGCTCTCCTACGCCATCTGGGACCAGAACCAGCAGCCGGCGATGCAGAAGATCGCCGACGCGTTCCACAAGGAGCACCCGAACGTCACCGTCAAGATCCAGCTCACGCCGAACAAGGAGTACTGGACCAAGCTGCAGACGGCCGTCTCCGGCGGCTCCGGCCCCGACGTGTTCTGGATGAACGGCCCGCACATCCAGCTCTACGCATCCAACGGCGTGCTCGCCCCGCTCGACGACCAGAAGGTCCCCACGGCGGACTACCCGAAGAGCCTCGTCGAGCTGTACACCTACGACGGCAAGCTGTACGGCGCTCCCAAGGACTTCGACACGATCGGCGTCTGGTACAACAAGGCGCTGTTCGACGCCGCCGGCGTCGCCTACCCGAAGGCCGGCTGGACCTGGCAGGACATGGCCGACACCGCCGCGAAGCTCACCGACAAAGCCAAGGGCGTGTACGGCATCGCCGCCTCGCAGTACAGCCAGGAGAACTACTACGACTCGATCCCGCAGGCCGGCGGCTACGTCATCAGCCCCGATCACAAGAAGACGGGGTACGGCTCGCCGGAGGCACTCAAGGGCATCGAGTACTGGGTCGACCTGATCAAGGCGGGCAGCTCCCCGACCGCTCAGCAGATGACCGACACCGCCCCCGAGGACATGTTCCTCTCCGGCAAGGTGGCGATGCTGCAGACCGGGTCGTGGGCCGCCATCGGCTACGCGCAGAACGCCGACATCGCCGACAAGGTGAACGTGGCGCCGCTGCCCGCGGGCCCGGCCGGCAACCAGAGCGTCATCCACGGCCTGGCCAACGTCGCGAACGCCAAGAGCGCGCACGTCGCCGAGGCGAAGCAGTTCGCGGCCTTCGCCAGCGGCAAGCAGGCGTCCCAGATCCAGGCCGACACCGGCACCGTCATCCCCGCGTACAACGGCACGCAGGATGCCTGGGTGAAGTCCATGCCGAAGTACGACCTGCACTACTACATCGACGCCGTGAAGGATGCGGTCCCCTACCCGGTCTCGAAGAACACCTCGGTGTGGACGCAGGACGAGACCGACATCCTCTCCCAGGTGTGGGCGGGCACGCTCGCGCCCGCGGCGGGCATGAAGCAGCTCGCCGACAAGATGCAGGCCGCTCTCGACGCCGAGCAGAAGAAGTGACATGACCGATCTGATCGCGCAGCGCTCCAGCGCGCCGATCTCCGAGCTGGACCGGGGGCGCGTCCACGTGCGCGTCCCCGGCTCCCGCCGGAGGGGCCGCGGGCCGCGACAGTCCCCCCTGTGGGCCGTCCTGTTCATCGGCCCCACGGCGATCGGCCTGCTGGTCTTCTACCTGTGGCCGACCATCCGCACCTTCACGATGTCGTTCACCGAGACGGGTCCGTTCGGCGGCTCCACCTTCGTGGGACTCGCGAACTACGTCCGGCTGTTCCAGGATCCCGAGCTCGTCGGCGCGCTCGTGAACACCGCGGAGTACACGATCATCGCGCTCGTCGGCATCCCGATCGCCATCGCGATCGCGGCCCTACTGAACACGACCGGGCTGAAGGGCCGAGGCGCGTACCGGACGCTCTACTTCATCCCGGTCGTGACGATGCCCGCGGCGATCGCGCTCGTGTGGCGCATGATCTACAACGGCGACTACGGCATCCTCAACCAGTTCCTGCACCTGTTCGGCATCGAGGGGAAGTCGTGGCTGACCGATCCGGCGACCGCGCTCGTCGCGATCGCGATCGTCGGCATCTGGGCGGGCCTCGGCACCAACATCGTGATCTTCCTCGCCGGCCTGCAGGGCATCCCGGACACGATCCTCGAGGCGGCCGACCTCGACGGCGCCGGACCCGTGCGGAAGTTCTTCTCCATCACCATCCCGCTGCTGAGCCCGTCGATCTTCTTCGTCAGCGTCGTGAGCGTCATCGGCGCCCTGCAGGTGTTCGACCTCGTGTACATGATGCTCGGCAAGAGCAACCCGGCGATCCCCGACACCAGGACGATCGTCTACCTGTTCTACGAAGCCGGCTTCATCGACAACCAGCGCGGCTACGCCGCGGCCATCGCGTTCCTGCTCCTGATCATCATCCTGGTGCTGACCGTCATCCAGTTCCGGCTGCAGAAGAAGTGGGTGCACTATGAGTGAACTCAGCCTCGACACCCGCGCGGTGACGAGCGCCACCGCCGAGCGCAGCGTGCCCGTCGCGCGACGCACGCGCAGTCACTGGGTCGTCCACACGGTGCTCATCGCGGGTGCGGCGGTCATGATCTTCCCGTTCGTGTGGCAGACCCTCACCGCATTCAAGACCTTCACGCAGTCGGTCGCCGTGCCGCCCGTGATCATCCCCCAGCCGTGGGTGTGGACGAACTTCGCCGAGGTCTTCGCATCCATGCCGTTCGGGCAGATGTTCCTCAACTCGGTGCTCCTGACGATCGGCCGCACCGTCGGGCAGGTCGCACTGTGCACGATGGCCGGCTACGGCTTCGCCCGCATCCGATTCAGGGGTCGCAATCTCGTGTTCGTCCTGTTCCTGTCGGTGCTCATGGTGCCGTCGCAGCTGTACCTGCTGCCGCAGTACGAGATCATGCAGAACCTCGGCTGGCTGAACTCCCTGCAGGCGCTCATCGTGCCCGGCATCTTCAGCGCCTTCGGCACATTCCTCATGCGGCAGTTCTTCATGTCGATGCCGGTGGAGCTCGAGGAGGCGGCGCGCATCGACGGCGCCAACCCGTGGCAGACCTTCTGGCGGGTCATGCTGCCGCTTGCGAAGCCTGGCATCATCGCACTCGTGGTCTTCACCGTGCTGTGGTCGTGGAACGACCTGCTGTGGCCGCTCGTGGTGACCACCGATCCCGAGAAGATGCCGCTGTCGGTCGGGCTCTCGCAGCTGGTCGGCCTGCACAGCACGAACTACCCGGTGCTGATGGCCGGAGCGCTGCTGGCCACGCTGCCGATGCTCGTGACCTTCATGTTCCTGCAGAAGCAGTTCATCCAGGGCATCGCGTTCTCCGGAAGCAAGGGCTGACGGATGGCGAACCCCGAGCACGCATCGCCGGCGCCGGTCCACCGGCGGCCGACGCTGCGCAACGTCGCAGCCGAGGCGGGCGTGTCGACGGCGACCGTGTCGTACGTGTTCTCCGGCCGGCGGGCGAGCGGCGCCGGCATCGCGGAGGACACGGTACGGCGGGTCATGGAGGCGGCCGACCGCCTCAACTACCGTCCCAACACCGCGGCACGCGCCATCCGCACGGGACGCACGGGAACCGTGCACCTGTCGCTGCACATGCTGAGCGACCCGTGGTCGCTGGCCGTGGCGGATGCCGTGAACGCCGAGGCCAACCGGCACGGTCTGACGACGCTCATCCTGGCCGACGGCGATTGGAATGCCGCACTCGATCGGATCGAGTGCGACGTGGCCTACCTCGACGGCGCGCGCGGCGGAGATCAGACGCGTGACAAGCTGCGCGCCCTCGCCGATCGCGGGCAGCACCTCGTAGTGTTCTCGGAGACGCTCGAGCCGGACGGGTTCGACGTCATCCGCTCGGACGCGATCCCGGGGTGCGACATGGCCATGGCGCACCTCCTCGAGAACCACACGGTGATCGCATGCCTCGCCGCCGAAGGCGCCGTCGCGGGCGCCGCCCGTGGCGTCACGCGGTACACGCCGTACGTCCGCGCGTTGGAGGAGCACGGCATCCCGCTCGATCCGAGCCTGACGGCGACCTACCGCGAGTCGAGCGCCAGCGCGTTCGCGTCGTCGCTCGACCTGCTCTCCCGACCGGTGCGCCCGACGGCGATCTACGCCACGACGGACTTCGCCGGCATCGCCGCCATCAACGCGGCGCACCGGCTCGGCCTGCGCGTGCCGCACGACGTCGCGGTGGTCGGCGTCGGCAACACACCGGACGCTCACCTCATCGCCCCGACCCTGACCACGGTCGGCCCGACGGACTTCTACCGCCGCCAGGCCCGGATCATCGTCCGCCGCGCACTCGGCGAGGACACCGAGCCTCCGCGCGTGCACGAGTTCGAGTGGTCGCTCTTCCCGGGCGGCTCGACCGACCTGTCCGCGCCCCAGCGCTGACGCATCCTCTTTCCGCGCCGGCGCGCGGTCTTCCTCTTTCCTCTCCTAAGGAGCACTCTGCATGGACCTCTCCATCGGCATCGTCGGCTTCGGCGCCCGCAGCGGCAGCATGCGCGCCGAGGCGCACCGCCCCGGTCTCGGCTCGCGCATCACGGCGATCTGCGACCCCGCCGAAGCCGCCCGCGCCGCCGCTCGGGCCGAGTTCCCGGACGCGCTCGTCACCGAGTCGCTCGACGAGCTGCTCGCGAGCGGCATCGATGCCGTCCTCGTCCTGACCCCCGACGACTCCCACGCGGCTGTCGCCATCCGGGCCCTCGAGGCAGGCATCGCGGTCTTCTGCGAGAAGCCGATGGCGATCGAGCTGGATGATGCGGACGAGATGCTCCGCACCGCGATGCGCACCGGCACGCGTCTCTATATCGGCCACAACATGCGGCACATGCCGGTCGTGACGCTCATGCGCGAGCTCATCGCCGAGGGGCGCATCGGGCAGGTGAAAGCGATCTGGTGCCGGCACTTCGTGGGCCACGGGGGCGACTACTACTTCAAGGACTGGCACGCCGACCGTCGCCGCACCACGGGCCTTCTGCTGCAGAAGGGCGCCCACGATCTGGACGTGATCCACTGGCTGGCGGGAGCGTACGCTGATCGGGTGGCGGCGATGGGGTCCCTCAGCGTGTACGGAGACATCTCCGACCGCCGCGATCGTTCCGGCGAGCGGATGCCCGACTGGTTCAGCCTGGACAACTGGCCGCCCACCTCGCTCAGCGGCCTGCATCCCGTCGTCGACGTCGAGGACGTGTCGATGGTGAACCTGCATCTGTCGAACGGCGTGCTCGCCTCGTACCAGCAGTGCCACTTCACCCCGGACTACTGGCGCAACTACACGGTCATCGGCACCGAGGGACGCATCGAGAATCTCGACGACGCCCCCGGCGGCATCGTCGCGCTCTGGAACCAGCGCCACCGCGGAGCCGCGGCCCCGGACGAGACCTTCGTCGTCCCCGAGGTCGCCGACGCCGGACACGGAGGCGCCGACGCCCTGCTCATGGCAGAATTCCTGCGGTTCGTCCGCGACGGAGGGCTCACCGAGACCTCCCCCATCGCTGCGCGCGAGGCCGTGGCCGCCGGCATCCTGGCGACCGCGTCCCTGCGTGGCGACGGTTCGGCCATCGCCGTCCCGTCGCTCGACCCTGACCTCGTCTCGTACTTCGAGCGCGGTCAGATTCCATCCCACGGCGCATATTCCCACAAGGAGACACCGATCAGATGAAAGCACTGCTCAAGCCCGCCCCCGGCCCCGGATTCGAATGGGTCGAACGCCCCGAACCGCAGATCGGCCCCGCCGACGTGAAGATCCGGGTGCTCCGCACCGGAATCTGCGGCACAGACCTCCACATCCTCGGATGGGACGACTGGGCGGCCTCGACCATCCGCACTCCCCTGATCCCGGGGCACGAGTTCAGCGGCGAGGTCGTCGAGGTGGGCGAGCTGGTGCACGACATCTCGGTCGGCGACCTGGTCTCCGGCGAGGGTCACATCGTGTGCGGCATGTGCCGCAACTGCCGCGCCGGGCGCCGGCAGATGTGCATCCGCACGCAAGGCATCGGCCTGCACCGTGACGGTGCCTTCGCGGAGTACATCGTGATTCCGGGCGCGAACGTGTGGGTCCACCACACCGCCATCGACCACGACGTCGCCGCGATCTTCGACCCGCTCGGCAATGCGGTGCACACGGCGCTGGCGTTCTCGGTCGTCGGCGAGGACGTGCTGGTCACGGGATGCGGCCCCATCGGCCTCATGGCGATCGCCGTCGCCCGGCACGCCGGGGCGCGTTTCATCGTGGCCACCGACATCAGCCGGACACGCCTCGACCTCGCGAAAGGCATGGGGGCGGATGCCGTGGTCGATGTGTCGCGCGACTCGATCGGCGACGTCCAGCACGCGCTGAAGATGCGCGAGGGCTTCGACATCGGCCTCGAGATGAGCGGGGCGCCCTCGGCGCTCTCGTCGATGATCGACAACATGACCCACGGCGGCCGCATCGCGATGCTCGGCCTTCCGAGCGAGCCCTTCCCGATCGACTGGGGCAAGGTCGTCACCCACATGCTGACCCTCAAGGGCATCTACGGTCGCGAGATGTTCGAGACGTGGAACTCCATGAGCGCCATGATGCAGACCAGTCAGACGCTCCGCGAGCGGGTCGCCTCGACCATCTCCGACCGCTACCCCGCCCACGAGTGGGAGCAGGCGTTCGCGGCGGCCAAATCCGGCGGTGTGGGCAAGGTCATCCTCGACTGGACCCAGGTCTGAAGGGAAGGGTGTGAGCATGTACGGAGACGTGCGCGCGGAGCTGCGCGGAGAGCTCGACGACATCGAGCAGGCGGGTCTGACGAAGCGGGAGCGCGGCATCCGCGGCCCGCAGAACACGGTGGTGGATGTCGCGGACCACGACGTCCTCAACTTCTGCGCCAACAACTACCTCGGTCTCGCCGATGACCCGCGGATCGTCGAGGCCGCCCACCGCGGCCTCGACGAGTGGGGGTACGGCATGGCCAGCGTGCGGTTCATCTGCGGCACGCAGGACCAGCACCTCGAGCTCGAGCAGCGCCTCTCCGCCTTCCTCGGCTACGACGACGCCATCCTGTTCTCGTCGTGCTTCGACGCGAACGGCGGTGTCTTCGAGGTGCTCTTCGGAGCCGAGGACGCGATCATCTCGGACGAGCTGAATCACGCCTCGATCATCGACGGCATCCGCCTCGCGAAGGCGCAGCGCTACCGCTACAAGAACCGCGACATGGCCGACCTCGAGGCGAAGCTGAAGGAGGCGTCGGATGCTCGTCGCCGTGTGATCGTCACCGACGGCGTCTTCTCGATGGACGGCTACTTCGCACCGCTCGAGGAGATCTGCGACCTGGCGGACAAGTACGACGCGCTGGTGTTCGTCGACGACTCCCACGCCGTGGGCTTCGTCGGCGAGGGCGGCCGGGGAACCCCGGAGCGCGCCGGCGTCCAGGGACGGGTCGACATCACGACCGGCACCTTCGGCAAGGCGCTCGGCGGCGCGTCCGGGGGGTACGTCGCCGCGCATCAGGAGATCGTCGACCTCCTGCGCCAGTGCGCACGGCCGTACCTGTTCTCCAACTCGCTGGCGCCGTCGATCGTCGCCGGGACGCTGCAGGCGCTCGAGCTGCTCGCCTCCTCCGGCGAGCTGCGGGAGCGCCTGGCCCGCAACGCGGCCCAGTTCCGCGAGGGCATGGATGCCGCGGGCTTCGACCTGCTCCCTGGCGAGCACCCCATCGTGCCGGTGATGTTCGGGGATGCCGTGCTCACCGGCCGCATCGCGGACGAGCTGCAGCGCCGCGGCGTCTATGTGACGCCGTTCTCGTACCCGGTCGTGCCGAAGGGGCAGGCACGCATCCGCGTGCAGCTGTCGGCCGCACACACCGAGGAGCAGATCCACCGCTGCGTGGCGGCCTTCGTCGCCGCCCGCGACGCCGTCTCCTGACCCAACGCGACCTCTGACGCTCGACTGTCACGTTCCTTCGCTCCAGCCCGGGAATGTGACAGGCGAACGCGACCCCCTGACGCTCGACTGTCACGTTCCTTGGCTTCAGCCCGGGAATGTGACAGGCGAACGCGACCCCCTGACGCTCGACTGTCACGTTCCTTCGCTCCAGCCCGGGAATGTGACAGGCGAACCCGACCTCCTGACGCTCGACTGTCGCGTTCCTTGGCTCCAGCCCGGGAATGTGACAGGCGAACGCGATCCCTGAGGCTCCGGCCGGACAGACGACGAAGGGCCACGGTTCCCCCGAACCGTGGCCCTCGTCCGCGCGAGCCCCCACCCGCGCGCCCTGCGGATCAGCTCTGGACGGAGCGCTCCGCCGGCTCGCCATCGGCCGACTCGTCGTCGATCCCCGCGAGGATCGGGTCGAGTTCGGCCGCGGCCTGCTCGAACTGCGCCTGGTACAGGCGCCAGTACGCACCGCGCGCGGCGATGAGCTCCTCGTGCGTGCCCTTCTCGACGATGTCGCCGTGCTCCATCACGAGGATGAGATCGGCGTCGCGGATCGTCGAGAGGCGGTGCGCGATCACGAACGACGTGCGCCCCTCGCGCAGCACCGCCATCGCGTGCTGGAGCAGCAGCTCCGTGCGCGTGTCGACCGAGCTCGTGGCCTCGTCGAGGATGAGCACCGCCGGCTGCGCCACGAACGCCCGGGCGATCGTGATGAGCTGCTTCTCACCCGCCGACACGTTCGATGCATCCTCGTCCAGCACGGTGTCGTAGCCGTCGGGCAGCGAGTGGACGAACCGGTCGACGCGCGTGGCGACGGCGGCCGCGACGACCTCCTCGTCCGTGGCCGACTGGCGCCCGTAGCGGATGTTCTCGCGGATCGTGCCGGCGAACAGCCACGGGTCCTGCAGCACCATCCCCGTGCGGGAGCGGACGTCGTCGCGCGTCAGCACGGCGATGTCCTGGCCGTCGAGGAGGATCGAGCCCGCATCGAGCTCGTAGAACCGCATGAGCAGGTTGACGAGCGTCGTCTTGCCGGCGCCCGTGGGGCCGACGATAGCGACCGTCTGCCCCGGCTCGACGCGGAACGAGAGATCCCTGATCAGCGGGTGGTCGGGCGAGTACGAGAAGTTGACGTGCTCGAACTCGATGACGCCGTTGCCCTCGACGAGCGCCGGGGAGTCCGCGGCATCCGGGTCCTGCTCGTCGGCGTCCAGCAGCTCGAAGACGCGCTCGGCCGACGCTGTGCCCGACTGGACGACGGCGGCCATGCCGCCCAGCTGCGACAGCGGCTGGGTGAACTGCTGCGAGTACTGGATGAACGCCTGCACGTCGCCGATGCGCAGGGCGCCGTTCGCGACCATGATGCCGCCGAGGACGGCGATGCCGACGTACGTCAGGCTGCCGATGAACATCATCGCCGGCATCATGATGCCCGACAGGAACTGCGCCTTGAACGAGGCCTGATAGAGCTCCTCGTTCTCGACCTGGAACTTCTCCATCGAGTCGGCCTCGCGACCGAACACCCGCACGAGCGCGTGGCCGGAGAACGACTCCTCGACGCGGGCATTGAGCCGTCCGACCTTGCGCCACTGGATGCCGAAGGCCTTCTGCGACCGGGGTCCGATGACGCCGAAGATCACGCCCATGAGCGGCAGGGCGACGAGGGCGACGATCGCGAGCTGCCACGAGATCGAGAACATCATGATGAGCACGCCGACGACCGTGAGCACCGAGGTCAGGGCGCTCGAGAGCGACTGCTGCATCGTCTGCGTGATGTTGTCGATGTCGTTCGTCACGCGCGAGATCAGCTCGCCGCGCTGCACCCTGTCGAAGTACGACAGCGGCAGGCGGTTGATCTTCGCCTCGACGTCCTCGCGCAGCTGCCACATTGCCCGCACCATGATGACGTTGATGATGTAGCCCTGGATCCAGCTCAGCAGCGCCGAGGCGACGTAGATCACGAGGATCCACGCGATCACGTACCGCAATGCGTCGAAATCCACGCCGGCGCCGACGGTGAAGGGGCCCATCGCGGCGATCATGTTCGCCTGGTCGGTCTGCCCCTGCGCGTTGAGGCCGTCGACGACCTGCTGCTGCGTCGTGCCCACGGGGACGTGGTAGACGTCGTGGAGGACGTTCGAGATGAATCCGTCGTAGATGATGTTCGTCGCCGCCCCGAGCACCTTCGGCGCGATGACGGCGAGCACGACGCCGATGGCGCCGAGCAGCGACGCGAACGCGAACGCCCAGGCATGCGGCTTCAGCAGGCCCACCATGCGACGGAAGCTCTGACCGAAGTTCTGGGCCTTGCCCGGCTTGACGCTGTCCCAGTCGCCGGACGATACACGGGCCTGCTCGGCGAGCTCGGCCTCGAGGCGCTCCTCCTCGGTGGGGATATCGGGAGTGCTCACGACTCGCTCCTCTCCGCCGCACGCGACGCGCTCATGCGTCCACCCCCAGCTGCGACTCGACGATCTCGCGATACGTCTGGTTGGATGCGACGAGCTCGTCGTGGGTGCCCATGCCGACGATGCGGCCCGCGTCCAGCACGATGATGCGGTCGGCCTCGGTGATCGTCGACACGCGCTGCGCGACGACGATCTTCGTGACGCGCGGCAGCTCCCGCCACAACGCCTGCCTGAGTCTGGAGTCGGTCGTCAGGTCGAGCGCCGAGAACGAGTCGTCGAACACGAGGATGTCGGGCTGGTGCACGATGGCGCGCGCGATGGCGAGCCGCTGGCGCTGACCGCCGGAGACGTTCGTCCCGCCCTGGGCGATGCGGGCGTCGAGGCCGCCCTCCATCTCGGCCACGAATTCGCGGCCCTGAGCGATCTCGAGCGCGTGCCACAGTTCGGCATCCGTCGCCTCTTCGCGCCCGAAGCGGAGGTTGGACGCCACGGTGCCGGTGAAGAGGTACGGGCGCTGCGGCACGAGGCCGATGCCCTTCCAGAGCAGGTCGAGGTCGGCCTCCCGCACATCCACGCCCGCGACGCGGACGGCGCCCGAGCTGACGTCGAACAGGCGCGGGATGAGCGAGACGAGCGTCGTCTTGCCGGCACCGGTCGATCCGACGATGGCGACGGTCTCACCCGGCTCGGCGCGGAACGTGATGCCGGAGAGGACGGGCTCGTCGGCACCGGGATAGGCGAACGAGACGTCGTCGAACTCGAGTGCACCGGGCGCCGAGAACGACGAGACGGGCTTGTCCGGCCGGTCCAGCGACCCCTTCACGTCGAGCACCTCGCCGATCCGCTCGGCCGACACCGCGGCGCGGGGGATCATGATCGTCATGAAGCTCGCCATCAGCACACCGCCGAGAATCAGGCCGATGTACTGCATGAAGGCGAAGAGGGTGCCGATCTCGATCTCGCCGTCATTGACGCGGATGCCGCCGAACCAGATCACCGCGACGACGGTGACGTTCATGACGAGCATCGCCATCGGGAACATGAGGACGAACAGCGACCCGACGCGCCGGCCGACGACCATGATGTCGGTGTTGGCGAGCCGGAACCGCGCCTCCTCGATCCGCTCGCGGACGAACGCGCGGACGACGCGGACGCCCGTGAGCTGCTCGCGCATCACGAGGTTGACGCCGTCGAGCTTGCGCTGGTAGCTGCGGAAGAGCGGCACCATGCGGCTCGCGATGATGCCGATGAGAAGCAGGATGGCGGCGACCGAGACGGCGATGATCCACGCCATCCCCATGTCCTGCTGCAGCGCCATGATGATGCCGCCGATCGCCAGCAGCGGCGCGCTGACGAGCATCGTGGCGCCCATCATGGCGAGCATCTGCACCTGCTGCACGTCGTTCGTGTTGCGGGTGATGAGTGAGCCGGCCCCGAACTGCGTGACCTCGCGCTCGGAGAACCCGCTCACCTTGCGGTAGACGTCGCGTCGGATGTCACGGCCCGCGGCCATGGCGGCCCGTGCCGCGAAGTAGGTGGCGATGATGGCGGCGACGATCTGGCCCAGTGCGACGGCGAGCATGATCGCGCCGTGCGTCCAGATGTAGCCGATGTCGGCCTTGGCGACACCCTGGTCGATGATGTCGGCATTGAGGCGTGGAAGCGTCAGCTGCGCGTACGCGGAGGCGAACTGGAACACCAGCACGCCGAGCAGCAGCCAGCGGTATGTCTTGAGATAACGGAGAAGGATCTTGCCCAGCACTGATCTAGAGTTGCACGACCTTCCGACATTCTGAAGGCTGGGGCATCCCTCTTCGCTCTCAGCGAAAGCAGACGAGGGATGCCGCGGCGATCAGTGCTTCTTGACGGCCTTCTCGGAGACCGGCGCCTGCCCTGACGTGGCGAGCGCGGCGTAGTACGCGCGGGCCGCATCCTGCCGCTCCTGCTCGGCGCCGGAGGCGATGGGGGCGCGCACGTGCTCGGGCGCGAAGCCCCACGCATCCACCAGATCCTGCGCGTGCGGGCGCAGCCGCGCGCACAGCCGGTCGATGTACGACGACACGGCGGCGCCGCGCTGGGCCGACAGGCGGCCGTGGATGAGGTGCCAGGCGAGGTGCTTCTCGATGAGCCAGAGGCCGAACAGGTCGCGCAGCCACGTCAGGACCCGCAGGGTCCCCTCGTCGCCGACCTTCGCGATGGCGTCGGTGAACGACTCCCACTGGAGGAGCTCCGCGTGCGCGCGGGCGGCCTCGATGAGCTCGGACTGGTTCTCGTTGAACACCGCGGCCGCCTCCACCGGCGACAGCTTGGATGCCGGTCGCAGCCGCACCGCGATGTCTGCGACCATCTGCTGCACCCGGCCGGCCAGCAGCTCGTGCTGCTGGTCGGCGCGCAGTCCGCGCTCGACGGAGCGCGCGGTCCGGCCCAGGTCGCCGACATTCTGTCCGAGCTGGCGCAGGCCGGCGCCGTGGAAGACCTTGCCCGCCGTCTGGCCGACCGCGAACCGAGCGAGGGCGGCGGCATCCTTCCCCTTGAACTGCTTGGCGTAGTCGCTCAGCAGGCGCTTGCCCACGAGCTGGAGCAGCACGTTGTTGTCGCCCTCGAAGGTGACGTAGATGTCGAGGTCGTGGTGCAGACCGACGAGGCGGTTCTCGGCCATGAACCCCGAGCCGCCGCACGCCTCGCGGCACTCCTGGATCGTGTCCAGGGCGTGCCACGTGCTGAGCGGCTTGAGCGCCGCGGCGAGCGTCTCGAGGTTCTCGCGCTCGGCGGGCGTGTCGGTGCGGCCGCCGAAGACGCCGTCGAAGGAGCGCAGCAGCTCGTCATGGGCGAAGGCCTGCGCGTAGGTCTGCGCGAGCCGCGGCAGCAGGCGGCGCTGATGCTTCGCGTAGTCCAGCAGCACGACCTCGGGCGTCCCGGCGCCGGAGTCGAACTGGCGGCGCTGGTTCGCGTAGGTGACGGCGATCTTGAGCGCCAGGGCGGATGCCGTGGTCGCGGCCCCGTCCAGCGACACGCGGCCCTGCACCAGGGCACCGAGCATCGTGAAGAAGCGACGTCCGGGCGACGGGATGTCGCTCGAGTACGAGCCGTCGGCCGCGACGTTCCCGTAGCGGTTCAGGAGGTTGGTGCGCGGGATGCGGACCTGGTCGAACGTGATGCGGCCGTTGTCGATCCCGTTCAGGCCGCCCTTCACGCCGTCGTCCTCCGTGGTGATGCCGGGAAGGTCGGCGCCCGCGGCATCCCGGATCGGCACGAAGAAGCAGTGCACGCCGTAGTTGACGCCGCCCGTGATGAGCTGCGCGAACACCGTCGCGGCCCGTCCGTGGAGTCCCGCGTTGCCGAGGTACTCCTTGGTCGCCGCGCGGAAGGGCGTGTGGATGACGAACTCATCGGTGTCCGGGTCGTACGTCGCCGTCGTGCCGATCGCCGCGACATCCGATCCATGCCCGATCTCGGTCATCGCGAACGCCCCCGGCAGCGCGAGGCTGATGACGTCGGGCAGCCACGCATCGTGGTGCGCCTCCGTGCCGAGCTGGTAGATGGCCGAGCCGAAAAGCCCCCACTGCACGCCCGACTTGATCTGGATGCTGGGGTCGGCCAGCACGAGCTCCTCGAAGCCGGCGATGTTCGAGCCGTTGTCGTTGAGTCCGCCGAACTTCTCCGGGAACGCGCGGCGCGACCCGTTGTTCTCCACGAGGACGTGCATCGCGGCGAGCGCCCGTTCGCGGTGCTCGGCCATCGGCAGGCCGTCGACGCGCCAGAACAGCGGATCCTTGATGAGCTCGCGCGCCTCGCGGCGCGTGGCTGCCCACGTGCCGAGCAGCAGATCGTTGACCGTGACGAGGTCGATGCGGGGCTCCGACGCCTCGACGGCCTGCGCCTCGTCGGCCGAGTGCGGTGCGGTCGGGGCACCGCCGGCCGGCGTGTGCTTGGACGTAGCGGGCGTGTGTGAACGGACAACGGCGTCGACCATGACCTCACCTTTCAGAATCGGCGGAGAACACTCACAACGGTAGGACTCCCACAACGCGGATGCGACTCGGTTGGGACTCTCATACAACTTTCGCGACCGCCGGCCGTCGGCCCGATTGTGGCAACCCCACACGCGCGGGTGCTCGTCTGTCACGTCCGCGGCCTCATGCCCGCGATCGCGACAGGCGCACAACCGCGGCAACCCCTCACCTGTCACGTCCGAGGCCTCGAGCCCAGGATCGTGACAGGCGAACAAGCGCGGCAACGCTTCACCTGTCACGTCTGCGGCTTCGAGCCCGGGATCGTGGCAGGCGAGCAAGCGCGGCATGCCGGCATCCGGCCGGACGCGGAGCCGCCGCGAATGAACGCGGCGTCCGGGGCGTGGCGGCGGTTGCGGACGGGCTTCCTCCACCACGGCGACCTTCAGCGACCTGTCCACCGGTGCGGAATGCCGCCGCCGCGCACGTGCCCGTCGGCCGATCCTCGTGATGTGAGACCGTCGTCAGTGCCCATCCCCAAGCACCTCGGCATCACCTTCCGCGTTCGGGATGCGCGCGCCGCCGGGCTCACTCCAGGGCGCCTCGCCGCCACGGACTTGAACCGTCCCTTCTGGGGTGTGCGGACGACGCAAGACTTCCACTGGCCCCGACCCGCAGAGACGACGGCGGATGGCGCGGCCCTTCAGCGCACGCTCGCATACGGCCCACGGTTGGCTCCCGGCGCATTCTTCGTGCTCGAATCCGCAGCCCTCATCTATGGGCTGCCCGTTCCGATCCACGTCGACACTCCTGTCCACGTAGGCGTCTACCAGCCGCATCGCGCACCGCGAGGGCGTGGAGTGAGGGGCCACCAAGTTCCTCCTCATCTCGTGGCTCTCCGCAACATCGGCGGCCTCACCGTCACAAGCCCTGCATCGACATGGGCACAGCTCGGCGCCGTACTGAGCGTGCGCGACCTGGTCGCTGTCGGCGATGCCATCGTTCGCGTTCCGCGCGGCGAGGGCGGTGCTCCCGCCGATCCCGCATCCGCGCTCGGCACGACCACACAACTCGAGGCGGCGATCGCCGCCGGTCGCCGGGTCGGGATCGGGCGGCTTCGCGAGGCGCTTCCGCTTATCCGGGTCGGCTCATCCTCACGGCCCGAATCGCATCTTCGGCTTGATCTCATGGATGCGCGCCTCCCCACACCCGTGTTGGATCACGAGGTCCGCGACGGTGTCGGCCGTCTTCTGGGCATCAGCGAAATCGCCTTCCCTGGCTTCAGAGTGGCGGTCGAGTACGAGGGTGAGCAGCACCGAGTCGACAAGCTGCAGTGGAACCGGGATATCGAGAAGTACCGCGCGTATACCGCCGCCGGGTGGACCGTTGTGCGGGTCACAGCGGAGACTCTGTACCGGAGCAGCCGACCTGCCGCGGCGCTCGTTCGAGACGCACTTTGGGATGCGGGCTGGCGGCCAGGCTCACTTGTCAGGGACTAGCGCTCAGCCTCGGAACGTGACAGCGGAGCCCCGATCACGCAGCTCACCTGTCACAAACACGCACTCAACCCCACGAAACCGACAGCGGAGCCCCGATCACGCAGCTCACCTGTCACAAACACGCACTCAACCCCACGAAACCGACAGCGGAGCCCCGATCACGCAACTCACCTGTCACAAACACGCACTCCGGCCCGGGAACGTGACAATTCAGCTGTCAAGGGCACGTTCACCTGTCAAGGGCACGTTCACCTGTCAAGGGCACGTTCAGCTGTCAAGGGCACGTTCACCTGTCAAGGGCACGTTCACCTGTCAAGGGCACGTTCACCTGTCACGAAATCGAGCTGCAGCGCGTGATGGTGACAGGTGAAGCACCCGGCGGGTAGAGGCGGCGAGGGGCAGGACTCTACGGTGATGCCGTGGAACACGACATCCTCTCCCTCTTTCCCGCAGGCACGACAGTGGATGCCGACGGCACCCTGCGCATCGGCGGCTGCCGCGTCGACGACCTGGCCGCCGAGTTCGGCACGCCGGCGATCGTCGTCGACGAGGGAGCGCTGCGCGCCCGCGCCCGCGAATACCGGGACGAGCTCACCCGGCGCTGGCCCCACGCCCGCGCGGTGTTCGCTTCGAAGGCCTTCCCGGCGACAGCGGTGCAGCGGGTCATGGTCGAGGAGGGGCTCGGACTCGACGTCGCCGGAGGCGGTGAGATCAAGAGCGCGCTGCGCGCCGGCGTCGATCCGGCGCTCGTCGTGCTCCACGGCAACGCCAAGTCGACCGAGGAGATCGAGCTGGCCGTGAGCGCGGGCGTCGGACTCGTCGTCGTCGACAACGCAGACGACGTCGACCGACTGGAGGCGGCGGTGCCTGCGGGGCGGCGGCAGGGGGTTCTCGTGCGGATCGTCCCGGGCGTCGAGTCATCCACTCACGCGCACGTGCAGACCGGTCAGATCGGCTCGAAGTTCGGCCTCACGCCGCCGACCGCGAGCGCGCTGATCGACCGGATGCGCACGAGCGACCGTATCGAGGTCAGGGGCGTCCACGCGCACGTGGGCTCACAGATCATGGATCCGGCGGAGCTCGCGGCGGCCGTCGCTCCGCTCGCGGCGATGGGCGAGTTCCCGGTCTACGACCTCGGCGGCGGCCTCGGCGCTCGGTACACGTACGCCGAGCACCCGGCATCCGTCGACGACTATCTGGACGCGCTCATCCGGGCGGCGCGCGAGCACCTGCCCGCGGAGGCCGAGCTCATCATCGAGCCGGGCCGCAGCATGGTGAACGGAACCGCGGCGACGCTGTACACGGTCACGACCGTGAAGCGGGATGCGCGCACCTTCGTCGCCGTCGACGGCGGGATGGGCGACAACCTCGAGGTCGCCTTGTTCGGGCAGCGCTACGAGGCATCCCTCGCCCAGCGCATGAACGAGCAGCCGACCGAGGAGGTCGTGATCGTCGGGCGGCACTGCGAGAGCGGCGACGTCCTCATCGACCCGATCGTCCTGCCGGAGCCCCGCGTCGGCGACCTGCTGGCCGTGCCGGCGACCGGCGCGTACACGCACACGATGGCCAACAACTACAACGGCTACCGCCGGCCGCCCGTGGTGTTCGCACACGACGGCGAAGCCCGCGCCGTCATCCGCCGCGAAACCTGGGACGACCTCTTCGCGCGCGACGTGTGACGCGCACCCGGTTGCGGCACGCCCGCGCCCGGTAGGAGGCTGTGAGCCAGCCCGGTCGACGGCGACCGGGGCCGGACGAAGTCAGGAGACGCCATGCCCACGGTCGCCCAACAGCTGCTGCGGCGCAAGCCGACGACGCCTCCCGGTGCGAACGAGGTGCACCTCAAGCGCAGCATCGGTCTCTTCTCGCTGACGATGATCGGCGTCGGTGGCACGCTCGGCACAGGGATCTTCTTCATCCTGTCGCAGGCCGTTCCGGTGGCCGGTCCCGCCGTGATCTGGTCGTTCGTGATCGGCGGCGTCGTCGCCGGCCTCACGGCGCTGTGCTACGCGGAGATGGCGGGTGCCGTGCCCGTCTCGGGCTCGACGTACTCCTACGCGTACGCGACCCTCGGCGAGGCGACCGCGATGGGCGTCGGCGCCTGCCTGCTGCTGGAGTACGGCGTCTCGACCGCGGCGGTCGCGGTCGGCTGGTCGCAGTACGTCAACCAGCTGTTGCAGAACCTGTTCGGCTGGCAGATCCCGCTCCAATGGTCGCAGGCTCCGGAGCAGGGCGGGATCATCAACATCCCCGCGATCATCGTGATCGTGCTGTGCTCGCTGTTGCTGATCCGCGGGGCGAGCGAGTCGACGACCGTGAACAGCGTCATGGTCGTCATCAAGATCGCCGTCATCCTGTTCTTCTGCGCCGTCGCCTTCACGGGCTGGAACGCCGATCACTTCCACAACTTCGCGCCGGCCGGGTTCGCCGGGATCATCGGCGGGGCGGGCATCATCTTCTTCTCGTTCGTGGGTCTGGATGCCGTGTCCACCGCGGGCGACGAGGCGAAGAACCCGAAGCGGAACCTACCGCTCGCGATCATCTTCGCCTTGCTGATCATCGTCGCGCTCTACGTACTGACGTGCCTCGCCGCGCTCGGCGCGCAGGCCCCGGACAAGTTCAAGAACCAGGATGCCGGGCTCGCCGCCATCCTGCAGAACATCATCGGCGCGAGCTGGCCGGGAACCATCGTCGCCGCGGGCGCGATCATCTCGATCTTCTCGGTGACCCTCGTGGTCCTGTACGGCCAGACGCGCATCCTGTTCGCGATGTCGCGCGACGGGATGATCCCGCCCATCTTCGCGAAGGTGAACCCCCGCACGATGACGCCGATCCCGAACACGGTCATCGTCATGGTCCTGACCGCCACTCTGGCCGCCGTCATCCCGATCGACTTCCTCGCCGAGATGACCTCGATCGGCACCCTCGTCGCGTTCATCGTCGTGTCGCTGGGCGTCATCATCCTGCGCGTGCGCGAGCCGAACCTGGAGCGCGGCTTCCGGCTGCCGTTCGGCTGGACGATCCCGATCCTGTCGATCCTCGGCTGCATCGCGATCATCACCCAGCTGCGTCTGATCACGATCGAGGTCTTCGTGATCTGGACGATCGTGTTCCTCGTCTTCTACTGGTTCTACGGCCGCAGGCATTCCGAGCTCGAGGTCGGTCATCCGGTCGTCCCCGTCGACCCGGACGACAGCGCCCCATACGTGCCGTACACGACGAATGTCGCGCAGCCGACGACGGGTGAGGTGCGCAGGGCCGCCGCCGAGCGGAAGACGGAGGATCGGGGATGACGTTCCTCGTCGGCGTCAATCCCGGTCAGCGCTCGGCCTCGACGCTGCACCTCGCGGCCATGCTCGCGCGGTCCGCAGGCACGGATCTCGTCGTCGCGGCGATCGTGCCGCAGACGTGGCCCATGACCGCCGGCCGATCGGATGCCGAATGGCAGAGGTACACGCACCAGACGGCGAACGTCGTCCTCGATCACGCCGCAGCCGTGCTCGGCGACTCCGTGCAGGCCGAGTACCTGCTGCGCGAGGCGTCCTCCGCCCGTCGCGGGCTGCTCGAACTCGTCGATGAGCGGGGCTGCGACCTGGTGGTCGTCGGGTCGTCGTCTGCGGGTCCGCTCGGACGCATCGCCCTCGGGTCGGAGAGCGATGCGCTCGTGCACGCCTCGCACGTGCCCGTCGCGATCGCGCCGCGAGGGTTCCGGACGAAGGACGAGGCCCGCGTAGGGCGCGTCACCGCCGCGTATGGCGGGACGGATGCCGCGGCCGACCTCGTGATCGGCGCCGCGGGCATCGCGGCACAAGTCGGCGCGTCGCTGCGGATCGCGTCGTTCGCCGTCGTCCCGACGGTGTCGGGCACGTCCGGAACGGGCCTCGCGGACGAGCAGCGCATCATCGACGAGTGGGCGAGCGACATCGACCGGCATGCGCAGCAGCTCATCGCCGAAGTCTCCTCGCTGCCGCGCCCGCCGAAGACCGCCGACACCGTGATCGGCATGGGCCATACGTGGGAGTCGGCGATCGAGGACGTCGAGTGGAACGCCGACGACGTGCTCGTCGTCGGCTCGAGCAGCCTCGGGCCCATCGCCCGGGTCTTCCTCGGGTCGCACGCCGCGAAGGTCGTCCGCCACTCCCCCGTTCCTGTGGTCGTGGTGCCTCGGCGGGCCGCGCAGGAGCTCGCCGAGGAAGCCCAGGCGTAGGGCGTCGTGCGACCCCACGGTCGCCCTCTCGGTCGTCGAGCCCCTCGGTCG
Organism: Microbacterium rhizosphaerae; assembly: GCF_034120055.1. Lineage (NCBI taxonomy): Bacteria > Bacillati > Actinomycetota > Actinomycetes > Micrococcales > Microbacteriaceae > Microbacterium > Microbacterium rhizosphaerae. Next base: position 145,019 of record NZ_CP139368.1, read on the forward strand.
CCGAGCCCCCGGTCGCCGAGCCCCTCGGTCGCCGAGCCCCCGGTCGCCGAGCCCCCGGTCGCCGAGCCCCCCGGTCGCCGAGCTTGTCGAGGCGTCGCGGCGACGACCGCTCGACAGGCTCGGGGACCGGAGCCGGAGACGGATACAACCAGCCACCCCCACGGTCGCCGAGCTCGTCGAGGCGTCGCGCCGACGACCCCTCGACAGGCTCGGGGACCGGAGCCGGAGACGGCCGGGGACCGGAGAGGGCTCGGGAGGACTACAGCGCGAGCCCGTGGCCGAAGCGGAAGAGGGGGTCGGCGGTGTCGAACGGGACGTCGGGACGGGATGCCTCGACCGCCGCCATGCTGCGCGGCACGTCGAACGGCAGCTTCCCCTGCGCGGGAACCGCGCCCGACAGGACGTCGAGCAGCGCCTCGGCGCTCGCGCCCCAGTTCGCGACCACCGCGTCAGCGGCCTCGACGATAGGCGCGAGGATGGCGGGCCGGTCGAGGAAGACGTCGACCACCGTCGGGACCGCGGCAGCGACCTCCTGCACGTGCGTGACGACGTCGACGGGGAAGTCGAGCGAGCCGGCGTGGAAGAAGTTCTCGAACATCGAGTCGCGCACCTCGTAGGGCGCCTGGATGCGGAGGATCGCGACATCCGCCTCACCCGGTGTCTCGACGACCTCGCCGTACGCGGCCGCTGCTTCGGGTGCGATGCCCTCCACATACAGCTTCGCGCCGCGGGCGAACGGCAGCACAGGTCCCTGAGCCCGTCGAAGGGCGTTGGACAGGACCGCGACCGATGCGCGCTGGGCGTCGAGGCCCGCGGCACGGAACCCGTCGGAGCCGACGATGGAGTCGGCGGCCTCGACATCCACGAACGGGTTCTCGAACAGCCCGAGCAGGAACTTCTCGCGCAGCAGGCGGCGGGCCGAGACGTCCAGCCGCTCCTCGCTGACCGCGCCCGACTCGACGAGGTCCACGAGCATCGACGGCTCGTGCTCGCCGCCGAACTGATCGGCACCGGCATCCAGGACCTTCACCATGCGCTCGGCGGGCGTGAGGTGCTCGACGCCCCACGCGCGCGCGGCGAACTCCGTGCCCATGATCGGCTGGTCGGTGATCAGGCCCCAGTCGGTGCAGACGATGCCGTCGAAGCCGTACCGCTCGCGCAGCAGCCCCGTGAGGACGCCCTTGTTGAAGCCGAAGCCGACCTCTTCGTACTCCGTGCCGACGGGCATGCCGTAGTACGGCATGATCTGCCGGCCGCCCGCCGCGAAGACGGCCTCGAACGGCTTGAGGTGGTACTCGAAGTTGTCGCCGGGGTAGACCTGCTCACGGCCGTAGTCGAAGTGCGGGTCTTCGCCGTCCTTCTGCGGGCCGCCGCCCGGGAAGTGCTTGGTCATGGTCGACACCGAGCCGGCGCCGAACGACGAGCCCTGGAAGCCGCGCACGTAGGCCGCGCCGAGCTCGCCGGAGAGGTCGGCATCCTCACCGAACGTCTGGAGCTGACGTGCCCAGCGCGACTCGGTGGCGAGATCCACCTGCGGGTGCAGCGCAACGCGGATGCCGACGGCCGTGTACTCCTGGCGGGCGATGTCGCCGAAGCGCTCGACGAGCTCGGGGTCGGCGGTCGCTGCAAGCCCGAGGGGCTCGGGCCACTGCGAGAAGGGACCGGCGAAGAACGCGGCACCCGGGTTCTCGCTGAAGGAGTGGCGCGGGTCGGTCGAGATCGTCACGGGGATGCCGAGACGGGTGGATGCCGCCACCTCCTGCACCTTGTTGTGCCAGGCGGCGATGTCGCTCGCCTTCGGCGCGATGCCGAGGAGGTTGAAGTGCGACATGTGCCGGACCGCGATGTACTCGCGGTTCGAGGCGATGCCGAACACCGGGTCGCCCTCGGACAGCTCGCCGCCCTCGCCCATCGCGATCATCGTGTGGAAGAAGAGGCCGGCCTTCTCCTCGAGCGTCATCTGGCCGAGGAGGATCTCGACGCGCTCGTCGACGGGGAGGGAGGCGTCCCGGTAGCGGGTGTCGATGGCGGTCTCGAGTGCGGCGTCGTTGCTCATCCGGCCATCATAAACCGAATGACGCTAGGTTTTCCACCGAGTCAGAACAGGCCCGTGATGCGCCCCTCGTCGTCGACATCGATCGAGTTGGCGGCAGGGGATGCGGGCAGCCCCGGCATCGTCATGATGTCGCCGCAGATCATCACGACGAACCGCGCGCCGGCAGCGAGCCGTACCTCACGGATGTCGACGACGTGGTTGGACGGCGCACCGCGGAGCTTGGCATCCGTCGAGAACGAGTACTGGGTCTTCGCGACGCAGACCGGGTAGTCGCCGTATCCCTCCTCCTGCAGTCGGCGGATCTGGGTGCGCACGGCGGTGGAGGCGATGATGTCGCTCGCGCCGTAGATGCGCGTGGCGATCGCCTTCATCTTGTCCCAGAGCCCGGATTCGTCGGGGTAGGTGAAGTGCAGATCCGTCGGCTCCTCGCAGAGGCGCACCACCTCGCGGGCGAGGTCCTCCGCTCCCGCCCCGCCCTCGGCGTAGTGCTTGGCGACGATCGCGCGGGCGCCGGCCTTCTCGACGGCGGCGACGAGGGCCGCGATCTCTTCAGCCGTGTCCTCGGCGCGGTGGTTGACGGCCACGACGGCCGGGATGCCCCACGTCTCACGCACGGTCTTCACGTGTCGGCGCAGGTTGACCATCCCCCGCTCCAGCGCCGCGACGTCGGGAGTCGGGAGGTCCACGACCTCGACGCCGCCGTGGAACTTCAGCGCGCGCACGGTCGCGACGATGACCGCCGCCGACGGACGCAGGCCGGTCGTGCGACACAGGATGTCGACGAACTTCTCCGCGCCGAGATCCGCCCCGAACCCCGCCTCGGTGACGACGTAGTCGGCGAGGCGCAGCGCGGCACTGGTGGCGATGACCGAGCTGCAGCCGTGGGCGATGTTCGCGAACGGGCCGCCGTGGACGAAGGCCGGGGTGTTCTCGAGGGTCTGCACGAGGTTCGGCGAGAGCGCATCGCGCAGCACCGCGGTCATCGCACCGTGGGCCTGCAGGTCGCGGGCGCGCACCGGGGCACGCCCGCGCGTGTACCCGACGACGATGTCACCGAGGCGCTCCCGGAGATCGGCGATGCTCGTGGCGAGGCAGAAGATCGCCATCACCTCGGAGGCGACGACGATGTCGAAGCCCGTCTCACGCGGGTTTCCGTTGCCCAGACCCCCCAGTCCGATCACGACATCGCGCAGGGACCGGTCGTTGACATCGAGCACGCGCCGCCAGGTGATCCTGCGGGTGTCGATGTCGAGCGCGTTGCCGTGCGTGATGTGGTTGTCGACGAGCGCCGCGAGGAGGTTCGTGGCGGCCTCGATCGCGGCGAAGTCGCCCGTGAAGTGCAGGTTGATGTCCTCCATCGGCACGACCTGCGCGTAACCGCCGCCGGCGGCCCCGCCCTTCATGCCGAAGACGGGGCCGAGCGCCGGCTCGCGCAGGCAGATCATCGATCGCTCGCCGATGCGGGTCAACGCGTCGCCGAGGCCGACGGTGGTGGTCGTCTTGCCCTCGCCCGCGGGCGTCGGCGATATCGCCGTCATCAGGATGAGCTTGCCCTGCGGCCGGTCGCGCAGCGACCGGAGGTACGGCAGCGAGACCTTGGCCTTGAAGCGCCCGTACGGCTCCAGGTTGTCGAGCGGGATGCCGAGACCATCGGCGACCTCTCCGATGGGCAGCATCCGGGCGCCCTGTGCGATCTCGATATTGCTGAGGCTCATCGTCGAACCCTCTCCGGCCCGCACGGGTGACGCAGGCCCTCCGGAATCCGGGCCGTCGTCGGGCCCGATTCCGCCAGCCTAAGACGCGGACGCGCGGGTCATGCGGAGGCGGCGACCACAGCGAGCACGGCCTCGCCGTAGGCCTCGCGCTTCTTCGCACCGATCCCGCTGATGCCGTCGAGGTCTGCGAGCGTCACAGGCCGCTGCTCGGCCAGCGCCCGGAGCGTCGCATCCCCGAAGACGATGTACGCCGGCACCCCCTGCTCCCGAGCGGTATCGGCGCGCCACGCGCGGAGCGCCTCGAACAGCGGCTGGTTCGCAGTGGCGACCGAGTCGGATGCTGCGGGCTTGCGCGACCTGGTCGCGCCCGCGCGGCCGAGCACATCGCGGCGCAGCGGAACCGCCGCGTCTCCGCGCAGCACGCCGGCGCTCGCATCGGTGAGCCCGAGGGTGCCGTACTCGCCCCGCGCCACGAGGAACCCGCGCGCGAGCAGCTGGCGCACGACGCTCCGCCAGTCCTGCTCGGAGAGGTCGGCGCCGATGCCGAAGGTCGCGAGCGTGTCGTGGTTCAGCTGGCGGACGCGCTCGGTGGATGCGCCGCGCAGGATGTCGATGAGCTGGCCGGCGCCGTACGACTGCCCGCGCTCGCGCTGCAGCCGGACGATCGTCGAGAGCAGCTTCTGCGACGGGATGAGCCCGTCCCACGTCTCGGGCGGCGTGAGGCAGGTGTCGCAGTTGCCGCACGGCTCGGAGACCTCGCCGAAGTAGCCGAGCAGGTTCTGGCGCCGGCATCCCACCGTCTCGCACAGAGCGAGCATGGCGTCGAGGTGCTGCCCCAGCCGCGTCTTGAACGTGCGGTCGCCGGGGGATGCCTCGATCAGCCGGCGCTGCTGCACGACGTCGCCGAGGCCGTAGGCCATCCAGGCGATCGACGGCTCGCCGTCGCGGCCGGCGCGGCCGGTCTCCTGGTAGTAGCCCTCGACCGATTTCGGCAGGTCGACGTGTGCGACGAACCGCACGTCGGGCTTGTCGATGCCCATGCCGAAGGCGATCGTCGCGACCATGACGACGCCGTCTTCGCGGAGGAACCGGGACTGGTTCGCCGCCCGCTGCTCGGCGGGCAGTCCGGCGTGGTACGGCAGCGCGTCGATGCCCTGACCGGCGAGGTAGTCGGCGATCTGGTCGACGGACTTGCGGCTGAGGGCGTAGACGATGCCGGCGGCGTCGGGGAACGACCGGATGAACGCGAGCAGCTGACGGCGCGCGTCGACCTTCGGCTCGATGCGGTACTGGATGTTGGGCCGGTCGAAGCTCGCGACGAAGTGCCGGGCGTCGGGCAGCCGCAGGCGCTTGGTGATCTCGCGGTGCGTCTCGCGCGTGGCCGTCGCGGTGAGCGCCATGCGCGGCACGCCGGGGAACGCGTCGGCGAGGCCGCCGAGGGTCAGGTAGTCGGGCCGGAAGTCGTGGCCCCACTGCGAGACGCAGTGCGCCTCGTCGATGGCGATGACGCTCAGTTCTCCCCGCTGCAGGAATGCGATGGTCTGGTTCGGTCCCTGAGCCTGGTTCGGTCCCTGAGCCTGGTTCGGTCCCTGAGCCTGTCGAAGGGTGCCGAGGCGCTCGGGCGCGACATACAGCAGGTCGAGCTCTCCGTCGAGGTAGGCGCGGTCGACCGCCCGCCGCTCGTCGATGGACTGGGTCGAGTTGAGGTACGCGGCGCGCACGCCGTTGGCGACCAGCGCATCCACCTGATCGTGCATGAGCGCGATGAGCGGACTGACCACGAGCCCCGTGCCGGGCCGGACGAGGGCAGGCACCTGGTACGTGACGCTCTTGCCCGCGCCGGTCGGCATCAGGACCACCGCATCGCCACCCGCGATCACATGGTCGACGATCGCCGCCTGGTCGCCGCGGAACTCGTCGTACCCGTAGACCTCGTGCAGCACCGAGCGCGCATCCACAACCCGCTGCCCGGCATCCACCCGCCCCACCATATCCGCGTGCGCCGACAGAGGCCTGAGCGATCGGTCGGCGCCTGGGGACAACTCCAGCCTCCCATCGCTCACTGACAGCGCTGTCACAGGAAGAAACATCCGTCTGCATGGGATCCGGTATTCCATACGGTGGAGGCAACCCCTAAGGAGTACCCCCGCATGTCCGCAACATCCCCCGCGCGCCGCGCCAAGGCACCCGATACGCGCAGTCCGCTGCGCAAGGTGCTGACCTCGTTCGGCTTCCAGATCGTCGTCGCCCTCATCCTGGGTATCGCGCTCGGTCTGCTCGCGCGCAGCCTCGGCGCGAGTGCGACGAACCACACGCCGCTGTCCGACACGCTCGCCACGATCGGCACGTCGTACGTGACGCTCCTGCGCGCCGCTGTGGTGCCGCTCATCTTCACCGCGATCGTCGCGAGCATCTCGAACCTGCGCCGCGTGCAGAACGCCGCACGCCTCGCCGGCCAGACGATCCTTTGGTTCGCGATCACGGCGTTCATCGCCGTGTCGATCGGCATCGTGCTCGGTCTCGTCATCCAGCCGGGCAGCCGCGCGGGCACGGATCTGAAGCCCGGCGACCCGTACACGGTGGGCACGTGGTGGAACTTCCTCATCGGGCTCATCCCGCAGAACTTCCTCGGGCTGCAGGTCACGAGCGCGGCCGACCCCGCGTCGGGGGCGATCACCTCGACCGTCGGCTTCAACGTGCTGCAGGTCATCGTCGTGGCCGCGGCCGTCGGCATCGCCGCGCTGAAGGCGGGCAGGAAGGCAGAGCCCTTCCTCGTCTTCACCGAGTCGCTGCTCAAGGTCATCCAGCGTGTGCTGTGGTGGATCATCCGCATCGCGCCGCTGGGCACCCTGGGCCTCATCGGCTCGGCCGTCGTGACGTACGGATGGGAACGTCTCACGTCGCTCGCCTGGTTCGCCGGCGCGATCTACATCGGCCTCGCGCTCGTGCTGTTCGTGGTGTACCCGATCATCCTCAAGAGCAACCGCCTCTCGGTCCGCCAGTACTTCTCGGGCGCCTGGCCGGCGATTCAGCTGGGCTTCGTGAGCCGCTCGTCGATCGGCACGCTGCCGCTCACGCAGCGCGTCACCGAGCGCAACCTCGGGGTGCCGCGCGGCTACGCGTCGTTCGCCGTGCCGCTGGGGGCGACCACGAAGATGGACGGCTGCGCCGCCATCTACCCCGCCGTCGCCGCGATCTTCGTCGCGCAGTTCTACGGCATCCAGCTCGAATGGTGGCAGTACCTCATGATCATCGTCGTGTCGGTGGTCGGCTCGGCCGCGACGGCCGGCACCACGGGCGCCATCGTCATGCTGACGCTCACCCTCTCGACGCTGGGCCTGCCCCTCGAGGGCGTCGGACTGCTGCTGGCGATCGACCCGATCCTCGACATGGGTCGCACCGCCGTCAACGTCGCCGGTCAGGCGCTCGTGCCGACGATCGTCTCGCAGCGCGAGCGCATCCTCGACGCGGACCTCTACAACGCTCCGCGCGACGGCCAGCCGTTCGCCGAGGACCTCGACGACGACCGGGACGACGACCTCGCGAGCCGCGAGGCGCGCTCGCTCGCGACCGTCTCGCTGCAGGAGGGTGACCTGGAGCGGGCCTCCGAGGAGGATGCGGCACTGACCCGCTGACGTCTCGCGACCGCAGGGGGCGGCATCCGTTCATCGATCGGATGCCGCCCCCGTCGTCTTGCGCCCCCGGACGTGATTGAGTGGATGCATGACCGCGATGGACGAGATCACCGTGACGCGCAACGACGAGGCCCACCGCTACGAGCTGCGCGTGGGCGACACGCTCGCCGGATTCACAGAGTTCATCAAGGACACGCGTGGGCGCCTCGTCTTCCCGCACACCCTGATCGACCCCGCTTTCCGCGGGCAGGGTCTCGCGGGCATCGTGGTCGAGCGGGCGATGGAGGATGTCGCCTCCCGCGGCGAGACCGTCGTGCCGCGCTGCCCGGTCGTGTCGAAGTACCTGCGCGAGTACGAGGTCCCGGGCCTCATCGTCGAGTGGCCCACCGAGAGCTGAGGATGCGTCCGCCTCAGCCGCGGGCTTTGGCCTCGACCACCCGGCGGGCGGCGTCATCCACCTGCTTCGCGAAGCCCGGGTCGGCCTTGGCCTTCGCGAGCACCGCGTCGTACATCGGCGCGTAGACGCTCGGGTCGGCCGAGACGAGCACCACGTCCACACCGGCCTGGATCGACAGCACAGCGCGATCCGCGGGCGACCACGCCTTGACCTGGGCGGTCGCCGACACGTCGTCGGTCATGATCACGCCGTCGAAGCCCACCCTGTCGCGCAGGAGGTCGGTCACGACCGTCCTCGAGAACACCGCTGGCGTGCTCGGGTCGATCTTCGTGTAGATCGCCGTCGAGAGCATCACCGTCGAGACGCCCGGGCCTGCCGTGAGCCGACGGAACGCGTCGACGTCGGGGGCGGACGCATCCACCGTGTCGTCGACGATGCCCGCGTCGAAGTCGGTGTTGCCGGTGACGCGGCCGAGCCCGGGGAAGTGCTTGAACGTCGGGACGACGCCGGCGGCACGCATCCCGTCCGCGAACGCGCCGGCGTGGGTCTCCACGGTCGATTCGTCGAATCCGTACTCGCGCTGCAGCGCGCCGATCGGCGCATTCGAGTGCGCGGTTGCGGGGCTCGTGACGATGTCGGCGACGGGTGCGAGGTTCATGTTGACACCCGCCATGCCGAGCTGGCCGCCCCACGTCCGCGCCTGCGACGCCAGCTGATCGGGCGGCATCGCGCCCTGGGCGAGGGCGGAGGGGATGCGGTCGAACCCCGGTCCCTGCAGGACCTGCACCTGGCCGCCCTCCTGGTCGGTCGCGACCCACAGCGGCTCGTCGCCCGTCGTCGCCGGAGACACGAGCGACGTGAACGAGCGGACGAGGGATGCCGTGGCATCCACGCCCGCCTGCGACCTGCCGTGGAGGAAGATGCTGCCGGCGTGCCGGTCCGCGATGGCCGACAGGGTCGCCGGGTCGGCGCCCCGCACGCTCGTGCCCACCATGAACAGCTGCCCGACCCGCTGCTCGAGCGTCAGTGCGGCGATGGGGTCGACCGTCGGGGTCGGGGTCGGGGACGCGGTCGGGGTCGCCGACCCGGGGGACGGCGAGCCGGACGCCGAGGGCCGATCGGGCGCGCAGGCCGCCACCGCCACGCCGATGCAGGCGAGAGCGAGGAAGCAGGCGGCGAGGCGACGGCCCGCGCGCTTCGGACCGCGGCGGCGTGCGCCGAGGCCGGATCGAGAACGCGTGGGGGGCATCCGGCCATTCTGCGGCCCTTGCCTGAACGGGGGATGACCGTGCTAGAGCCGCACGACCTCGGTCACGCGCACGACGGCCGTCCCGACCTCCTCGGATGCGGCGAGGTCGACGACTCCGCGGATGCGCCAGTCGTGGTCGCCGGCCGGATCGTCGATGGTCTGCTCGACGCGCCATTCCCCGGGGCCTTCGCTGATCGAGACGAGGGACGCCGATCGAGCGGATCCACCGGTGAGGATCTCATCGTGCTCGTCGTAGTAGGCGTCGAGGGCCTCGGGCCAGCCCGCATCCGGATCCAGCTCGACCAGCTCGTCGTCGCGTTGGAGCGCTGCGAGCTGCACGCGGCGGAACAGCTCGTTGCGTACGAGCACGCCGAACGCGCGGCGGTTGGTGAGTACCGACGGCGGGGCGGGCGGGACGACGGGCTCCTCATCCGGTCCTTGAGCCTGTCGAAGGGCGAGCGACGGATTGACGAGCGACTCCCACTCGTCGACGAGGCTCGAGTCGACCTGGCGCACCATCTCACCGAGCCACGCGATGACGTCGAGCAGGTCGGAGGTCTGCGCGTCCGAGGGCACCGTCTGCCGGATCGCCCGGTACGCGTCGCTGAGGTAACGCAGCACGAGACCCTCGCTGCGGGCGAGCTGGTACAGCGAGATCAGCTCGGTGAACGAGAGGGCGCGCTCGAACATGTCGCGCACGACGGACTTGGGACGCAGCGCGAAGTCGAGCACCCACGGCTGGCTCGAGGCGAACACGGCGTAGGCCTCGGCGAGCAGCTCGGCGAGCGGCTGCGGGTAGGTGATCTCCTCGAGGGCCTCCATGCGCTCGTCGTAGTCCAGCCCGTCGCGCTTCATCGCCGCGACCGCCTCGCCGCGGGCCCGGAACTGCTGCTGCGACAGCACCGGCCGCGGGTCGTCGAGGGTGGCCTCGATGACGCTGACGACATCGAGGGCGTAATGGCCGGTTCCCACCGATCCCGCTCCGTCCTCCGGGTCGAGCAGCTCGATCGCCGCGAGCGCGAACGGCGAGAGCGGCTGGTTGAGGGCGAAGTTCGGCTGCAGCTCGACGGTCAGCCGGATGCCGTCGGCATCCCACACGACGACCTGCGCGACGACGAGTGTGCGGAAGATCGCGAGCGCCCGTCGGGCGAGCTCGAACTGACGGGCGCGGGGCTCGTGGTTGTCGAAGACGAGCGAGCGCATGCTGTGCAGCACATCGCCGCCGCGCGCGATCACGTTGATGAGCATCGCCGCGGTCAGCTGCAGCTGCGGCGTGAGCGGCTCGGGCTCCGCCGAGATCAGGCGGTCGTACGACGTCTCGGTCCAGTTGACGAATCCCTGCGGGGCCTTCTTGCGGATGATCTTCCTGAGCTTCTTCGGATCGTCGGCGGCCTTCGCGATCTGGACCGCGTTCTCGATCTCGTGCTCCGGCGCCATGACGACGACGGTTCCGGCGGTGTCGAAGCCCGCGCGGCCGGCGCGCCCCGCGATCTGGTGGAACTCGCGAGCCGTGAGCTGACGCATCCGCTGCCCGTCGAACTTGGTGAGCGCGGTCAGCAGCACGGTCCGGATCGGCACGTTGATGCCGACGCCGAGGGTGTCGGTGCCGCAGATGACCCGCAGCAGCCCGCGTTGGGCGAGCGTCTCCACGAGCCGCCGGTAGCGCGGCAGCATCCCCGCGTGATGCACGCCGATGCCCGCGCGCACGTAGCGCGAGAGCGTGCGGCCGAAGGCCGTGGTGAACCGGAAGCCGCCGATGGCGTCGGCGATGGCGTCGCGCTGAGCGCGGTCGATGATCCGGATGGATGACAGCGCCTGCGCCCGTTCCATCGCCGCGGCCTGCGAGAAGTGCACGATGTAGATCGGCGCGCGGGCGGTGTGCAGGAGCTCCTCCACCGTCTCGTGGATGGGCGTTCGCACGTACTCGAAGTGCAGCGGCACGGGACGCTCGACGCCCGTGATGCGGGCCACCGGCATGCCGGTCCGGCGGGTGAGGTCGTCGGCGATCGCGGTCACATCGCCGAGTGTCGCCGACATCAGGATGAACTGCGTGCGCGGCAGCAGCAGGAGGGGCACCTGCCAGGCCCAGCCGCGATCGGGATCGCCGTAGTAGTGGAACTCGTCCATCACGACCTGGGCGACCTCGGCGCCCGCACCCTGCCGGAGCGCGAGGTTCGCGAGGATCTCGGCCGTGCAGCAGACGATCGGCGCGTCCGCGTTGACCGAGGAGTCTCCCGTCACCATGCCGACGTTCGCGGCGCCGAAGATGTCGACGAGGGCGAAGAACTTCTCGCTGACGAGGGCTTTGATCGGCGCCGTGTAGTACGAGCGGCCGCCCCGGGCGAGGGCGGCCGCGTGCGCGGCGACCGCGACGAGCGACTTGCCCGTGCCGGTGGGTGTGGACAGGATGACGTGCGCCCCGGACACGATCTCGATGACCGCCTCGTCCTGCGCCGGGTAGAGCGTGAGCCCCTGATCCTCGGCCCAGGCGACGAAGCCCAGATAGGCGTCGTCGGGATCGGCGCCGCGCGGCACCGCGTCCAGCAGCGAGACAGGCATCATCCGAGTCTGCCAGGTCGCCGGGGCGACGAGACAGGAGCGCCCCGCTCGCGACGGTCCGGCGTAGCCTGGCGGCATGACCCGCCTGGATGCCGGACCTCTGGAAGCGGAATCGGCCGTCGACTGCGACGGACCCCGCACCCTGCTGCTCGAGGCGCGCGAGGTCCCGCTCGGCGGAGTGCGCGCGATGCACGTGCGCCGGGCGCTCCCCCAGCGCGACCTGCCGATGATCGGCGCGTGGTGCTTCCTCGACCGCTTCGGCCCCGACCCGACCCGGATGCGGGTCGAGCCTCACCCGCACATCGGACTCCAGACCGTCACCTGGCCGCTGATCGGCGAGGTGCGCCACCGCGACACCGTCGGCAGCGATGTGGTGCTCCGCCGCGGGCAGCTGAACCTCATGACGAGCGGCGAGGGCATCGCGCACTCCGAGTACTCCGTGGGCGAGGAGCCGATCCCTCTCGATGCGCTGCAGCTGTGGGTCGCGCTGCCCGAATCGCGCCGGCACGGCGAGCCCGCCTTCGAGCAGCACCTGCGGCTTCCGACGGTGGACCTCGGCTCGGGGGCGGCGGCGACGGTCGTGATGGGCGCGTTCGGGGGCGTCGCATCCCCCGCCTCCGCGTACACGCCCATCGCCGGCGTGGAGATCTTCATCCCCGCCGGCGTCGACGTGTCGCTGCCACTGGAGACGGATTGGGAGTACGGGATCGTCGGGGTGGCGGGCGAGGTCGTGGTCGAGGGCGTCGCGGTGGCCCGCGACCATCTGCTGTATCTCGGCATCCATCGTTCCGAGATGTCGGTGCGGGCGGATGCCGACGCCACGATCTTCGTGCTCGGCGGTGAGCCGTTCGAGGACGAGATCGTGATGTGGTGGAACTTCGTCGGCCGCAGCCACGACGAGATCGTCGAGGCGCGCGAGGCGTGGGAGGCCGATTCGCCGCGCTTCGGGCACGTCGTGGGTCACGGTGACGAGCGGATCCCCGCTCCGCCGATGCCCGCCGTCCGGCTGACGCGCCGGCACCGGCGGATCTGATCGGGGTTAGGGTACCCTCACTTCCGACCGCTAGGCTGTGCAGGTGGCCCACCCCCGCACGCTGTCGACGCGCGTCCTCCTGATCTGTGCGGCCATCGGCGTGGCCACCGGACTCCTCGCGGCGGTCGCCGGGTACGTCAGTCCGCTCGTCTTCGCGACACTCCCGATCCTGTACGGGCTGGTGCTCGCCTCCCACGTCATCCCCGGTGTCATCGCGCAGGCGCTCCTGCGGCTGCCGTGGGTGGCGCTGCTGACCCACCTCTTCGCCGCGCTCATCGCGAGCGCGTTCGCCCCGCAGTGGATCGGCCGCTACCTCGGCACCGCTCTCCTCATCGGCGGCCTGCAGGAGGGCGTCGCCGCGCTCACCCGCTACCGGTCGTGGCAGCCGTGGCGGTTCTTCATCTCGGCTGTCATCGTCGGCGTCGCGCTGGCGGTCGTCATGGGCTTCGTGCTGAACGCGGCCGCGCTCCCGCTCTGGGCGACGATCACCCTGTACGCCGTGCTGCTTCTCGCCCCGGTGCTCTGGACGTGGATCGGACTGCGCATCGGCGTCGCCCTCCGCAACGCGGGGGTCGCGCGCACGGTGCGCCGATGACCCGTCTGCCTCTGAGCCGTGCCGCCTGAGAGGGCGAGGCCGCTCGCTCGCGTGCGGCGGCTCGCGATCACCCACGTGGATGCCGGGTCCCCGACGCCGGCTGACGTCTCGTTCGACGTCCACCCCGGTGATGTCGTGCTGGTGCTCGGGCCGAGCGGCTCCGGCAAGTCGACGCTCGCGCTGGCGCTCGACGGGCTGATCCCGCACGACGTGCCGGCCGACGTCGCGGGGTCGGTCGAGATCGCCGGGCTCACTGCGGCGGACTCCACCGTGGCGGAGCTGAGCACCCACGCGGCGATGGTCTTCCAGGATCCGGATGCGCAGCTCGTCACCGGCACCGTCCTCGACGAAGTGGCGTTCGGCCCTGAGAACCTGCTGCTGCCCGTGGAGCAGGTACTGTCGCGCACCGAGGACGCGCTACGGCGTGTCGGCCTGTGGGATCGGCGTGACGAGAACCCCGACCGGCTGTCGGGCGGCGGCCGCCAGCGGCTCGCGATCGCGGCCGCACTGGCGATGGGCGCACCGCTGCTCGTGCTCGACGAGCCCACGGCGAACCTCGACCCGCGCGGGATCGACGAGGTCTACGACACCCTCGCCGGAGTCGTCGCCGCCGGCGACCGCGCGATCGTCCTGGTCGAGCACAACCTCGACGCCGCCGTCGCCCTCGCGACGCGGGTCGTCGTGCTGGATCAGACCGGGATGCTGGTCGCCGACGGGCCCATCGACCTCCTGCGCGACCGCGCCGAGGAGCTGCACAAGCTGGGCGTCTGGCTGCCGGTGTCGACTCTCGCCGCGCTGCGGCTGCGCCGCGCCGGTTATGCGCTCGAGCCGCTGCCGCTCACGCCCGGGGAGCTGCGCGGGGCCCTCGAGGCGCATCCGCAGCGGCGCGCCCGGTCCTCGAGCGAGCACCCCCACCTCGATGTCGCGTCCCGTCGGCGCGCGCCCAGCGACCCGTCGTCGTCTCCTCTCATCGCCGTCCGCGACCTCACACTGCGCCGCGGCCGGACCGAGGTCCTCCACGGCATCGACCTCGACATCCGCCGCGGGGACTTCGTCGCGATCGTCGGCTCGAACGGCGCGGGTAAGACGAGCCTGCTGCAGGCGATCGCCGGTGTCGTCCGGCCGCCCCGCGGCACGGTGCGCATCGACGGCAGTGACGTCTCGCGGCTGGATGCGCGCAGCCTCGCCCGCACGATCGGGTTCGTCTTCCAGAACCCCGAGCACCAGTTCATCACCCACACCGTCGCGGGCGAGCTCGCGCACGGCGGCACGCCGTCCGCGGACGTCGACCGCATGCTCGAGCGGTTCGGCCTCGCCGACAAGGCCGGCATCCATCCGTTCCTGCTCTCCGGGGGCCAGAAGCGCCGACTCTCGGTCGGCACCGCGCTCATCGCGGGGGCGCCCGTCCTCGCTCTGGACGAGCCGACGTTCGGTCAGGATCGCGCTCGAGCCGACGAGCTGCTGGCGCTGCTGCGCGGTCTGAACGACGACGGCACGACGATCATCGTGGTCACCCACGACATGCAGCTGGTCGCCGATCACGCGGACCGCGCGGTCGTCCTCTCCGACGGCCGCGTCATCGCGGACGCGGTCACCGCCGACCTCCTCGGCGACCCCGATCTGCTCGACCGAGCAGGGCTCCGGCCGCCGCCGCTGCGGCAGGCGCTCGCCGGTCTGGCGCAGCATCCGGAGCTCGCCGGAGCGACCCGCCTCGCAGACCTGCCCGGGGCGCCCGGCCCAGCCGCGGAGATTCCCACAACAGCGGACCCTGCGCCTCGGCGGCCTCCGCGGGACGGCGGATCTCCGCCGTTGCGCGACCGAGAGGACGGGGCATGAGCCTCGATCCGTACGCCGAGGCACCGGCATCCCGCGGCTTCCTGTACGGCCTGAACCCACTCGGGAAGCTCGCGGCCCCGCTGCCGGCGATGGTGCTGCTCGTGTTCGTGCGCGACCTGCTGACGCCGCTCGCCTTCATCGCGCTCGCGTACGCGATCCTGCTCGTGGGGATGCGGATGACCCGAACCCTCGCGCTGCTGCTGTTCGTCGCGCTCCCGGCGGTCGCCGTGCTCGTCGGCCTCGGGCTCTCGATCTGGACCGATCCTGCTCAGGTCCCGCACGATGCGGTGGTCCTGCAGCTGGGCGGGTGGACGCTGTACGGCGCGGCCGTGGCCGTCGGCTTCGCCACGGCGCTGCGACTCGTCGCGATCATCGCGCTGGCTCTGGTCGCGGGCATGTCGACGACGGGACCGGACCTCGCCCGCTCGCTCGTGCAGCAGCTCCGCATCCCGTATCGCGTGGGCTACACGGCGATCGCCGCATTCCGCTTCGTGCCGAGGTTCGGGCACGAACTGGATCTCATCCGGCAGGCGCACCGGGTGCGCGGCGCCCACGGCGGCCGCGGCCCGTTCGCCGCGATCGCGCGCTGGTACGGTTACGTCGTGCCGCTGATGGCCGGTTCGATCCGGCACGCGGAACGAGTCGCGCTGGCGATGGATGCGCGTGCCTTCGGTGCCCATCCGACCCGCACCGAGCGGCACCTCGTGCCGTTGCGGGCACGCGATATCGTCTTCGTCGTGCTCTTCTGGGCCGCGTCGGCGGCCCTGTTCCTTCTGACCTGAGGGAAGGGGCGCCCGCCTGTCCGAGCGAGGGCTCGCCTGTCAGAGCGGACGCTCACCTGTCACCATCCCGGCATCCACCCCGTGATCGTGACAGTCGAGCACACGGGGCCAGCCTCACCTGTCACCATCCCGGCATCCACCCCCGTGATCGTGACAGTCGAGCGAGCGGGCCCGCCTCACCTGTCACCATCCCGGCATCCACCCCGTGATCGTGACAGTCGAGCACACGGGGCCAGCCTCACCTGTCACCATCCCGGCATCCACCCCGTGATCGCGACAGTCGAGCGAGCGGGCCCGCCTCACCTGTCACCATCCCGGCATCCACCCCGTGATCGTGACAGTCGAGCACACGGGGCCAGCCTCACCTGTCACCATCCCGGCATCCACCCCCGTGATCGCGACAGTCGAGCACACGGGCCAGCCTCATCGCGGCGCTCGCGGAGGCAGAACGACGGATGCCGCCTCCCCGCGGGAGACGGCATCCGGAATCGTGTCGACTACTTCGCGAACGGGCGGCTCACGATGTCGCGCATGATCTCGTTCGTGCCGCCGTAGATGCGATGGACCCGCGCATCGAGGAACGCGCGCGCGATCGGGTACTCGGTGATGTAGCCGTAGCCGCCGTGGAGCTGCACGCAGGTGTCGAGCACCTCCCACTCGCGCTCGGTCGACCAGAACTTGTACTTGGCGGCCTCTTCGGCCGTGAGCTTCGACTCTCCATACGCCTTGACGGCGCGATCGTTGTACGCCCACAGCGCCTCGACGGTGGCGGAGACGGTGGCCAGCTGGAAGCGCGTGTTCTGGAAGTCGATGATCCGCTCGCCGAACGCCTCGCGGTCGCGGGTGTAGGCGACGGTCCAGTCGAACGCCGCCTGCGCCGCCGAGGCGGCCGCGACGCCGATCGACAGGCGCTCGAGCGGCAGGTTCATCATGAGCTGGATGAAGCCGCGGCCCTCCTGCCCGCCGATGAGGTTCTCCTCGGGCACGAACACGTCGGTGAACGAGAGCTCCGCGGTGTCGTGGCCCTGGAAGCCCATCTTGTGCAGCTTCTTGCCGTGGTCGAAGCCGTTCATCCCGTTCTCGATGATCAGGATGCTGAAGGCGTCGGGACGGTTGCCCTCGCCGGTCTTGACGAACGTGACGACGATGTCGGCGGTCTTGCCGCTCGAGATGAACGTTTTCGCGCCGTTGACGAGGTAGCCGCCCTCGACGCGCTTGGCCGTCGTCTTGATGCCGCGCAGGTCGCTGCCCGCGCCGGGCTCGCTCATCGCGAGGGCGCCGAGCACCTCGCCGGTCGCCATGCGCGGAAGCCAGGTGGCCTTCTGCTCCTCGGTGCCCATGTGGACGAGGTACGGCACGGCGAGGTCGTCCTGGATGCCGAAGGCACCCGCAAGCGAGCCCGCACCGGCTGCGATGACCTCTTCGTTGACGACCGCGCGGAAGCGGTAGTCCTGCAGCATGCCGGCGCCACCGAACTCCTCGGGGACGGACAGGCCGATGATCCCCGCCTCGCCCGCGGCCAGCATGGTCTCACGATCGATCTCGCCCGCAGCATCCCACTGCTCGCGCTTCTCGTTCGTGACGTAGCGCTTGATGAACTCCTTGACGACGTCGCGGAACGCCTCGTGGTCCTCGTCGTAGATGTCCCGCTCCATCGCGGTGTCCTCCTTCGGTAGTGAATCCCTGAGACTGATCCTCACCTTTCATGGTACTCAGTCTCAAAGGTCCTCGCACATCGCACGCCTGGGAGGCGCCTTTCAGGGCGATTGGGAGACAATGGGCGGGTGACGGACCCCGGCACCGGCACCCCTCTGACGCGACGCGCAGCGCGCGCCGCCGCAGAGCGCGCCCATTCGTCGGGTCCGGTCCAGGGTGAGGCGGCACCGACCCGTCGATCCACGCGACCTCCTCGGACTCCCGTCGACGACGTCGCCGACCCGCTGACGGATGCCGTCGCAGAGGTTCGCCACGCCGCCGGGCGTCGTGCCCGCCGCGCCCGAGGCGCCTTCACGCTCATCGCTGCCGGCGTTCTTCTGATCGGCGGCACGGCGGCGGTGAGCGCGGCCGCGTACGGGACGAGCACGGCAGCAGCACCCGGTGCGTCTGCCGCCGCATCCGTCTCCCCGTCCGCCAGCCCGACCGTCACCCCGCCGCCCGTCGATCCGGCCACGGTGATGACCACGCGCAACCCGTGCACGGATGCCGCGTTCACCGCCGCGCTCGCGGCCCACGACACCGAGGCAGCCGTCACGGCCGCGGGGGGCGGACCCGCATTCCGCGAGGAGGTCGTGACCGGCGAAGCACCGTGCGTCCACCTGGATGATCCGTCCTTCACCTGGGTCGTGGTCAACAAGCAGCGCCCGTACTCCCCGAAGGACTACAGGCCGTCCCCGGTCGTGGCCCCTGCGGGAGTTCAGGTGATCAACGGCGGGTCGCTCCGCTCCGACGCGGCGGCGGCGCTGTCCGACATGGTCGCCGCGGCGAAGCAGGCGGGCGCCGGCGCGATCGCGCTCGACAGTGGATACCGGTCGTACCGCACGCAGGTCACGTCATATGGAGTCCAGGTGACGTCTCGCGGGTCTTCCGGCGCCGACCTCGTGAGCGCGAGGCCCGGGTTCAGCGAGCATCAGTCGGGTCTGGCCGGAGACCTCGTGGCCTGCACCCGATCGTGCGGCACCCTCGACATGCTCGCCGGCACTCCGCAGAACCAGTTCATCCTCGCTCACGCGTGGGAGTACGGCTGGATCGTCCGCTACGAGGCCGGCCACACGCCGGTCACCGGCTACGCGTCGGAGCCCTGGCACCTCCGCTTCATCGGCGTGCAATTGGCGAAGGCGTACCACGACGGCGGTTTCCACACGCTCGAGGAGTTCTTCGGCTTGCCCGCGGCGCCCTCCTATTAGCCGGGCCGTGGGTGCATGATCGACGCATGAGCAGAGCGGTGCGATACGACGAAGTGGGCGGGCCCGAGGTGCTGTACATCGCCGAGGTGTCGGAGCCGCAGCCGCGCGACGGACAGGTGGTCGTAGACGTCGAAGCCGTCGGGCTGAACTTCTGGGATGCGAAGGCCCGCTCGGGCGCCGTGCCGCTGAAGAGCGCCTTCCCCCGCGGTCTCGGGGGCGACTTCGCCGGCACCGTCGTGCGCGACGGCCTCGGTGCGCAGTACTTCGACGGTACGTACGTCCAGTCGGGCGACGAGGTGCTCGGCTGGGGTGTCTCGACCCTGCGCGAGCGGCTCGCGGTCTCTGCAGCCAACCTCGCGCGCAAGCCCGAGGCCCTCCCCTGGGCGGTCGCGGCGTCTCTCGCCACGCCCGGACTCACCGCGGTGGCGTGCCTGCGCGCTGTGCCGATCGGCGCCGGAGACACCGTCCTCGTCGGGGCCGCCGCCGGCGGAGTCGGCTTCCTCTATGGTCAACTCGCGCGGCGCGCCGGCGCCCGCGTCATCGGCACGGCGAGCCCGTCCAATCACGATCGGCTCCGCGAGGCCGGCATCGAGCCGGTCGCCTACGGCGAGGGGCTCGTGGATGCCGTGCGCGGCCTCGGCGACGTGACCGCCGCCGTGGACGCGCAGGGCCGGGCCACGATCGATGCCGCGCTCGCGCTGGGTGTGCCCCCGGATCGCATCTGCACCATCGCGGACTACGCCGCCGCCTCGGAGCTCGGCCTCGTCACGCCTACCAGCGAACGCTCCGCCGAGGTGCTGCAAGAGCTCGCGAACCACGTCGCCGCGGGCCACCTCACGCTGTCCGTGCAGGAGGAGTTCGAGCTGGACGACCTGCACGACGCCTTCCGCCTGCTGGAGGGACGTCACCTCAGCGGCAAGGTCGTCATGCGTTTCTAGATCAAAAGTTCGACGCATACTTGACACAGTATCGTATTTCTGTTCTCATAGGTGCATGCGTTGGCAGGGGCAGCAATTGGGCGCGACGGATGCCGCCGCCCTGCCCGGACTCGAACGGCTCGACGGCCTCGTGCGCAGTGTGACGACGCCGGAGTTCGCCGGTGTGACCTTCCACGAGGTCATGGCGAAGAGCGCGCTCAACCATGTGCCCGGTGCATCCGCCATGCCTTTCGACTGGACGGTGAACCCGTACCGGGGCTGCACACATGCGTGCACCTACTGCTTCGCCCGGGGGACGCATGAGTACCTCGACCTGGATGCCGGGCACGACTTCGATTCGCAGATCGTCGTCAAGATCAACGTCGGCGAGGTGCTGCAGCGCGAGCTCCGCCGCGGCAGCTGGCAGCGCGACCCGGTGGCGCTCGGAACCAACACCGATCCGTACCAGCGGGCCGAGGGACGCTACCGGCTCATGCCGGGCATCATCTCGGCGCTCACGGAGTCAGGCACCTCCTTCTCGGTGCTGACGAAGGGAACGTTGATCCGCCGGGATCTGCCGCTGCTGAAGGAGGCCGCGACCCGCGTGGACGTCACCATCGCGACGTCGATCGCGGTCTTCGACGAACGACTCCAGCACTCCGTCGAACCGGGGACACCCACGGCCGCCGCCCGGCTCGAGACGGTGCGCGCGGCCACCGAGGCCGGATTCGGCGTGACGGTGTTCATGATGCCGATCCTCCCCCACCTCACGGACTCGATTCCGATGATCGACGACGCCCTGCGACGGGTGAAGGATGCGGGTGCCCGCAATGTCGTGTTCGGCGCCCTGCACCTGAGGCCTGGAGTCAAGCCGTGGTTCTTCGAATGGCTCGAGCGCGAGCATCCCGAACTCGTCTCGTCGTATCGCGGGCTCTACCCGGGTGCGGCGGCCATGGCGCCCAAGGCGTATCGACAGTGGCTCGCACGCCGCATGCGGCCCCTCGTCCGCGCCCACGGGCTGGATGCGCGGGCCGAGGACGACGGCCCGCCGAGAGGCCCGGTGTCGGGACTCGCGGCGCGGGCCGCGATCCGCAAGACCGGGCCGCCTGTCGGAGCGACGGCCGCAGATCGGCTCTTCTGATCTTGCGGCCAGCGAAGCGCCCGCCCGGCGAAGCGCCAGCCCGGCCGTCACGCCGCCTTCGTGTCCCCCGACCCTGCGGCGTTCGCAGCCGCTGCCCGCACGCGGCGCACCGCCTCATCCACCCCACCGGACCATGGCGCACCATGACCGGGAAGCACCCAGGTCGCCTTCAGGCCGGCGATGTGATCCAACACCTCGAGAGCCTCCGCGGGGTCGTCGGTGAACGGCGCCGGCGCGGGGCCTTCGACGCCGGTCAGCACGTTGCGCGTCGTCAGGGCGTCGCCGACGAAGAGGGCATCCACGGCGGGGACGTGCACCGCGATGCTGCCCGGCGAGTGTCCGGGCATCGGCACGATGACGGGCGATCCCGGGAGCGGGAGCGTGACACCGGCCTCGATCGGCATGACCTCGGTGAGATACACGGGCTTCAGGCCGCCGTGGAGCGCTGCGTACCAGAGGAAGCGTGCGGTCGCACCGATGCGCATGCCGCCCCACGACGCCGAGGCCTTCACCTCGCCGCGAGCACGCGCTGCGTCGTGCTCCTGCACGTAGACCGGCACGCCGTGGTCGCGGCGCAGCCGCTCCGCGAAGCCGATGTGGTCGCTGTCGCCGTGCGTCAGCACGACACCGCGGACGTCCTCGATGCTCCGGCCCATCGCGGTGAGCTCGGCGAGGAAGTCATTCCACTGACCGGGGATGCCGGCGTCGATGAGGGTGAGGCCACTCTCATCGGAGACGAGGTAGCAGGCGACGATGTCGTTGCCGATGCGGTTCAATCCGGGGCGAAGTTCCATGATCGCTACGATATGTAGCTATGATGGCTATTGTCAATAGCCCATTCGGAAGGACTCGCGATGCCGACCCCCGAGCGCACCAACGTCGATGCCATCGTCGCCGCGGCGACCGAGATCCTCGAGCGGAACGGAGCCGAGGCGCTGACGATGCAGGCGGTGGCTGCGGCCGTCGGCGTGCGAGCACCCTCGCTGTACAAGCGCGTCCGGAGCCGCAACGACGTGATCCGGCTCGTCATGGAGCGGGTCGCGGTCGACCTCGGCGATGCGCTGGATGCCGCGGTGGACGGCATCCACGATCCCCGCGAGCGGGTCCTCGCGCTGCTCCACGCGACGAGGGCGTTCGCGCGCGCACGCGCGAACGCCTACTCTCTTCTCTTCGCGCGCCTGCCCGACGATGCGCTCCCCGAGCCGGCGGTTCTGGCGGGGACGATCGCGGCGGTCCTCCGCGTGTCGACAGACCTCGTCGGCGAGGGGCATGCGCTCGAGGCCGCGCGGACGCTCACCGCCTGGGTGCACGGGTTCGTGTCGATGGAACTCGCTGATCGCTTCCGCATGGGCCGCGACGTCGATGAGGCTTTCGAGTACGGGTCGCGGTGCATCGCCGACGCACTGGCCATGACCACCGGCTGATGACGGACGAAGCGGGCACACCCCGAAGGATGCGCCCGCTTGGTCGAGCAGAACCTAGTCGGTCAGCTCGGCAGCGGTCGGAACCCTGCCCGCGAGCTCGTCGATGATGTCGTCACCGGGGCGGGCCTCATCGAAGGGCGCCTCGATCTCGGCGCGATCGAGCATCTCCGTCATGCGGCGGCGGCGCTGGCGCGGAATGAGCGTCACGACCGTGCCGCTGCGTCCCGCGCGACCCGTGCGGCCCGAACGATGCAGATACGTCTTGTACTCGTCGGGTGCATCCGCCTGGACCACGAGATCGATGTCGTCCACGTGGATGCCGCGTGCCGCGACATCCGTCGCCACGAGCACGTCGACGCGCCCTGAAGTGAGCTTCTCTAGGTTCCGCGTGCGCTTGGCCTGGTTGAGGTCGCCGTGCAGTGCGACCGCGCGGATGCCGGCGTCGTCGAACTGCTCGGCGAGCATCTCGGCATAGGCGCGCGTGCGGGCGAACACGAGGGTCCTCCCCCGGCGGTCGACGAGCGACGTGAGGATCTCGGCCTTGTCGCGGTGGTCGATCACGAGCACGCGGTGGTCGATGGTCCCGGACGCCTGGTCTTCGCCGGCGACCTCGAAGACCTCGGGCTCGACCAGGAACTCGTCCACGAGCGCGGCGACCTCGCGGTCGAGCGTCGCGGAGAAGAGCAGCTTCTGCGTCGCACGGTCGAGGTCGGAGCCGACGAGGCGCAGGATGCGCTGCATCGGCTCGAGGAACCCCAGCTCGGACATGTGGTCGGCCTCGTCGAGGACCGCGATCCGGATCTGCGAGAGGTCGAGCTTGCCCTGGTTGATCAGGTCCTCGATGCGGCCAGGAGTGCCGATGATGATGTCGACACCCTTCTTCAGCGCGCCCACCTGCCGCGCCTGCGGCACACCGCCGTAGATCTGGGTCGTGAACAGACCGACGCTGCGGGCGATCGGCTGGATCGTGCGGTCGATCTGCAACGCGAGCTCGCGGGTCGGCGCGAGGATGATCGCCTTCGGCGCGCGGCCGAATTCGCGCTTCTGGCCGGCCTGCGAGATCAGGATCGACTCCACGAGCGGTGCGCCGAATGCGATGGTCTTGCCGGATCCGGTGCGGCCGCGTGCGAGGACGTCCTTGCCGTTCAGGATGGGTGCGATCGTCGCCGCCTGGATCGGGAACGGATGCTCCGCCCCCATGTCTGCCAGCACGCGCACGATGTTCTGGCCGATGCCGAGATCAGCGAAGCTCTGGTCCGCGCCCGTCTCGGCTTGCACGGCTTCGGCCTGCAGGCGCTCGTGGACGACGTCGAGGTGCTGCTCGCGCGCCTTCGCCGCTGCGCTCCGCTCGGGCGTCGGCCGCGCGTTCTCCCCGCGCCCACTCCACTCGCCGCTGTCGCGACGCGGACGGTCATCGTAGGAGCGAGCCGGACGGTCATCCCGACGCGGCCGGTCATCCCGACGCGGACGGTCATCGAACGAACGCGCCGGACGATCGCTGTAGCTGCGCGCCGGACGATCGCTGGAACTGCGAACCGGACGATCGCCGTACTCGCGACGCGGACGGTCATCGAACGAGCGAGCCGGACGGTCACCGTACGAGCGAGCGGGACGGTCATCCCGACGCGGACGGTCATCATACGAACGAGCCGGACGATCGCTGTAGGTGCGCGCCGGACGGTCGCTGGAACTGCGAACCGGACGATCGCCGTACTCGCGACGCGGACGGTCATCGTACGAACGAGCAGGACGGTCATCGTACGAACGAGCAGGACGGTCATCCCGACGCGGACGGTCATCATACGAACGAGCCGGACGATCGCTGTAGGTGCGCGCCGGACGGTCATCCCGCCCGTGCGAGCGGATCGCGCGGGCCGAGTCGCGGCCGGCCTTCTCCTGTGCGGTCCAACGGCGCTTCGAGTCGGTGCCCTCCTCGGTCGGGGGGCGGTAGCCGCGGTGACTCGGGCTCTTGCTGCCCGGCTTGGCTGCCGCATCCGTCGGGCGGTGCTTGCGGTCCTGATACGAGGTCTTCGCGCCATAGCGCGGCTCGAAGTTCTTGGCCGGACGTCCGCCGGCGGGCTTCTTGTTCTTGGGCATGGATGTGTCCTTCTGGGTTCTCTGCGCACGAGAACAGCGCCCGCATCCACCCGCAGCACTCAGCGATGCTGACGAGGGGCCTCGTGGGCATACCCGGACTGTCGTCGGCCGGGGCCATTCATGTGATGGTCATGCACGCCGATCGGCGCTCACCATCGGCCCCTTGGACTCACAAACCCATCCGCAACGCGCGGTGTCCAGAGCCGACGCATCAAGGCTACCGTGCCCGGCCTGGGAGAACACCGGCCTAGCATTGCTGCATGACCGCCGACTCCGATCCGACCTCCGTGGGCGCCGATCCGACCGGTCGTCGGTTCGTCCTCGAGCACGGCGACGACCGCGCCGAGGTCACGGAGGTCGCCGCATCCATCCGTGCCCTCACGATCGGCGGCGTGAGCGTCATCGCTCGCTATCCTGACGGGATGCCGTCTCCCGCGGCATCCGGCATCGTCCTGTTCCCGTGGCCGAACCGCGTGCGCGGCGGCACCTGGACGCAGGGCGGCACCGAACGCCGGTTGGCCATCACGGAGCCGGCGCTCGACAACGCTTCGCACGGGCTGCTGCGGTTCGCCTCGTACCACCCCGCCGATGAGCTGACGGATGCCGTCACGCTGCAGGCGCAGGTCTTCCCCCAGACCGGCTATCCGTTCCACCTCGCGATCTCCGTCACCTATGCGCTCGGCGACGACGGGCTCACGGTCACGCACGTGATCCGGAACGTGGGAACGGATGCGGCCCCCGTCGCACTGGGGCAGCATCCGTACATGGCTCTCGGCGACGGGCCGACCGCGGACGTCACGGTGCAGCTCGACGCCCCCACGCGGTTCCTCGTCGACGACCAGAAGATCCCGACCGGCGAGGCGCCGGTGGATGCTGCGACCGACCTCCGCACGCCGCGCCGACTGGGCGACCTCGACCTCGACACGGCGTACTCGGACATCGTCCGGGGCGAGGATGGCCGTATCCGGGCTGTCCTGCGCACACCGGACGGCCGGGAGGCCGAGCTGTGGGCGGGGCCGGGTTTCGACTACGTGCAGGTCTTCACGAACCGGACGTATCCCGGCCACGACATGGCCGTGGCGATCGAGCCGATGACCGCGCCCGCCGACGCGTTCAACTCCGGCCGAGGGTTGCGGTGGCTCGCCCCCGGCGAGCTCTGGACCCTGGAATGGGGCATCCGCCTCCTCGCCTGACGTCGCCCTGCGCTCGCGTTTCGTCTCGCTCCGCTCGCTCAACGACCCGTGAACCGGACGTTGAACGACGTCCCGCGCCCAACGCTCGCCCCGGCCGCGCCAACCCGGTCGTCGAGCGAGCGAGGAACGAGCGCCCGCGCCCCGGGCCTTGACCCGGTCGTTGAGCGAGCGAGGAACGAGCGCCCGCGCCCCGGGCCTTGACCCGGTCGTTGAGCGAGCGAGGAACGAGCGCCCGCGCCCCGGGCCTTGACCCGGTCGTTGAGCGAGCGAGGAACGAGCGAGACGAAACGAGGTCCCCCGCACCGCGTTCGCCCCGGACGCGAACCTCAGTCGTGCCGAGGCTCCTCGCCGGCGTCATCGGTCGGCTCGGTGGATGCCTCGGTCTCCGGTTCGGCCGGCTCCGCGGTGGCTTCGCCCGAGGACTCCGGTACCTCGGCGGGCGCCGGCGACGCAGGCTCGTCGGCCGGCGACTCGTCCCCGGGCTCGGCAGCATCCCCAGGCTCTGCAGCATTCGCCGGCTGTGCAGGTTCAGCGGGCTCTGCGGGTTCGGCGGGCTCTGCGGGTTCGGCGGGTTCGGCGGGTTCGGCGGGTTCGGCGTCCTCGGCGCCTGGCTCCGCCGCGGCCTCCTCCGGTGAGGCCGGCTCAATAACCGTCGGCTCGGCAGCGGACTCGGCCGCCGCCCGACGCGCACGCCGGGAGGTGTACCCGACAGCCGCCGCCGCATCCGTCGCCGGAGCACCGACCGCGACGAGCTCAGGCTCGGCGGGCTCGGGAGCAGCGCCGGCCGCGCGAGCAGTCCGTCGCTCCTTCGCGCCTTCGACGAGGTTGTAGAGCGTCGGCAGCACGAGCAGCGTGAGGATCGTCGACGAGAACAGACCGCCGATCACCACGATCGCCAGCGGCTGAGAGATGAACCCGCCGTGCCCGGTGACGCCGAGCGCCATCGGGGTCAGGGCGAAGATCGTCGCGAGCGCCGTCATCAGGATCGGGCGCAGTCGTCGCGATCCACCCGCCACGACGGCGTCGTGCGCCGAGAGCCCCTTCACGCGGTACTGGTTCACGAGGTCCACGAGCACGATCGCGTTCGTCACCACGATCCCGATGAGCATCAGCACGCCGATGAGGGAGGCGACGCCGAGCGGAACGCCCGTGATGATCTGCAGCAGGATCGCTCCGGTCGCCGCGAACGGCACGGAGACGAGCAGCAGCAGCGGCTGCCGCAGTGAGCGGAAGGTCGCGACCATCACGATGTAGACGATCAGGATGGCCGCGAGCATCGCGAGACCGAGCTGGCCGAACGCATCCGTCTGCTGGGAGAGCACCCCGCCGAGGGTCGCTGTCGCGGACGCCGGCAGGTCGACGGTCTTCAGCGCAGTGTTCACCGACGCCGATGCCTCGCTGAGGTTGTCGGTCGAAGGGGTGACCGTGACGGTCGCCGTGCGCTTGCCGCGGTCGGTCGTGATCGACACCGGTCCGACGCTCTGCTCGACCGTGGCGATCGAGTCGAGACGCACGGGCCCGCCGATCGACGGCACCTGCATGGCCCGCAGCTCGTCGAGGGTCGACGGCGGGTTCGACGAGGAGAGGTACACGGTGAGGCTCGTCGAGTCGATCTCGACGGTGCCGATCTGCTGCGGCTGCATCTCGTTGGCGACCAGCGAGCCGACGGCCACTTCCGAGAGCCCGATGCCGGCGGCCTTCTTCAGATCGACGTGCACGGCGATGTACGGCAGCGACGCAGCGAGGTTCGAGGTGACGGGGCCGATGCCCGGCTGACCCTTCACGGCGTTCACGACATCGTCGGTGGCCGTCTTGAGGGTCTTCTCGTCGGGAGCGGACACGTCGATCGTGATGTTGCTCGAGCCGAATCCGCCACCGCCCGACGAGACGGTGACGGTGCCTGCGTCCGGAAGCGCCTCGACGGCCTTCTGCACGTCCGCGCGCACCTGCGTCTGATCGGCGTTCGGGTCGGTCGTGATCGAGTAGGTGATGCCGCCGGAGCCGCCGCTGAACGCGTCGCGCAGGGCCGAGCCGGACGAGCCGATCGACGTCTGCACGGTGACGACGCCGTTCACGTCCTTGAGCGCGCCCTCGACCTGCTGGGCCGCCGAATCCTTCGCGTCGAGGCTTGCGCCCGGCGCGAGCTGCTGCGTCATCGTGAAGGTGTTCTGGCCCGAGTCGCCCAGGAAGTTGGTCTTCATGAGCGGGGCGACGGCGATCGTGCCGACGAGCACGAGCACGGCCAGCATCACGGTGATCCACGAGTGACGGAGGGTCCAGCGGATGATCGGGAGGTAGGCGCGCTGCAGCCGCGACGGCGGCGCCTCCGGCGCCTCGGGGTCGATCTCCGCGCCCGCCGCGTCCAGCAGCGGCTTGCCGGGCTTGAGGAACCAGTACGCGAGCACGGGCACGATCGTCAGGGCGACGAGCAGCGACGCGAGCATCGCGATCGTCACGGTGAGCGCGAACGGCCGGAAGAGCTCGCCCGTCACGTCGCCCACGAAGGCGATCGGCAGGAACACCGCGACGGTCGTGATGGTGGATGCCGAGACGGCCGTCGCGACCTCCTTCACGGCGCGGGTGATCGACGAGAGCTTGCCGGCGGTGCCGACGTAATGGCGCCGGATGTTCTCGATGACGACGATGGAGTCGTCGACCACGCGCCCGATGGCGATCGTGAGGGCGCCAAGGGTCAGGATGTTGAGGCTGTACCCGAAGGCCTGGATGCCGACGAAGGTGATGAGCACACTCGTCGGGATCGAGATCGCCGCGACGAGGGTCGAGCGCACGGACAGCAGGAAGATGAAGATGATGATGACCGCGAAGAGCAGGCCGAGCAGGCCCTCCTGCGCGAGCGAGTCGATCGACTGCTGGATGTATGGCGCCTGGTCGAACACGACCTGGTAGTGCACGCCGGGGGTTTTCTTCTCGATGCCGGGAAGCGCGTTGTTGACGGCCTTCGACACGTCGACCGTGTTGGCAGACGGCAGCTTGGTGATGGCGATCGTGATGGCCGGCTCGCCGTTGACGCGCGAGATCGAGGTGACGGGGTCCTGCTCCTGGACGACGGATGACACGTCCCCGACGGTCGTCGTGCCGGCATGGGCCTGCGCAGGAGTGGAGGGGACCAGCGGCAGCGCCATGATCTGATCGACCGACACGAGCTTGTCGCCGGTCTGCACGGTCAGGGTCTGGTCGTTCTCGGTGATCGATCCGCCCGGGAACAGCACGCCGTTCTGTGTGAGCGCGTCGCTGATCGCCTTCGAGGTGAAGCCGGCGGCGGCGAGCTTCACCGGGTCCGGCGTGATCGTCACGCGCTGCCCGCGTGCGCCGACGATCTGCGCCGCGTTGACGCCGGGCAGCTCGTTCAGCGCGGGGATGGTCGTGGCCTCGAGCTGCTGCTGGACGGCGACCTCGTCGGTGTAGCCCGTGACGGCGAGCTGGACGACAGGGAAGTCGTCGATGCTGACTGTGACGACGTTCGGGTCGACGCCGGCCGGCAGGCGATCCTTGATGCGCTCGATCGCCAGGGTGACCTTCTGCTCGGCCGTGGCCAGGTCGGTGCCGTAGGTGAACTGCGCCTGCACGATCGATGCGTTCGTCGTGCTCGTCGCCGATGTCGACTTCAGCCCGGGAACGCCCTGGATCGCGGTCTCGATCGGCGTCGACACGTCGTTGTTGACGACCTCCGGTGCCGCTCCCGGGTAGCTCGAGACGATCGAGAGCTGCGGGAACTCGATCGAGGGGATCAGCTCCTGCTTGAGGTTGACGAGCGCGAGACTGCCGAACACTGCCGCCACGATCGTGACGAGTGCGATCAGCGCACGGTTCTTGAGGCTCAGGACGGCGAGATTCGACACAGGCGGCCTTCGAGATGCTGTGGGTTCGATACGGATGCGTATCGAGGGTCAGTATCCCATGAGTTCATCTGAAGGTCGCTGTGGGTGCCTCCTGTCGCACGGGCCGCAGGAGCCGCCCGATCGCCGCCTCCGGAGAGCCCGAGAGGTCGAGCAGGTCGCCGTCCTTGTACCGCACCCAGACACGTGGATCGATGTACGAGTTGCGGGCGACGGTCGGGGTGTTCCCGAGCAGCTCGGAGGTCGCCTTCACGGCGTCCTGCTCGGCCTTCCGGCGGTCACGCTCGGTCGCCGGGACCCCCGATCTCGCGAGCGCCTCCGCAGCCGCGATGGTGCCGCGGAGCGTCCGGAAGTCCTTCGCGGAGAAGCGGCCCCCGGTGAGCTCGCGGACGTAGTCGTTGACGTCCTTGGGCCTCACGGGGATGCGGCGCCGTCCCCGCCGGTACGCCAGGAGCGGCGATCGCGGCGGTCCGCCGACGAGCTCGGCGATGACGGCGGCGAGGGCCGGGTCCTCGACCTCGATGTCCTGGCGCTTGCCGCCCTTGCCGGGAAAGCTCAGGGTGACGGTCGTGCCGTCGACAGACGCATCCCGCCGCTGCAAGGTCGTGAGTCCGCGGTTGCCGTTCTCCGCGAAATAGCGTTCCGAGCCGATGCGCGGGGCTGCTTCGTCGAGCAGCCGGAAGGCGGTCGCGAGCACGCGCTCGCGACCGAGCTCATCCGAGCGCAGCGATCTCGTCACGCGGGCTCGCGCCGAGGGAAGGGCCTTCGCCAGCGCCAGCATGCGCTCGTACTTGCCGCGGTCGCGGCGCTTCACCCAGTCCGGGTGGTAGATGTACTGGCGCCGCCCGGCGTCGTCGGTGCCGACCGCCTGGATGTGCCCGCGCTCGTGCTCGCTGATCCACACGTCGGTCCAGGCGGGCGGGATGACGAGCGCGTCGATGCGCTTGCGATCCTTGTTCGAGGCAGGGCGGCCCGCCGCGTCGACGTACTGGAAGCCGCGCCCGCGGCGCACGCGCCGGATGCCGGCGTCCTCCAGGGGGCGGACGCGACGCAGTCGTGCCATGCCGCCCCCGTCCGCTCGCCGCCTCGTGACGACGAGGCTACGTGACCGGCGCGCCGGTCACGAGGGGCTTGACAGGCCGGGAGCCCGCATCCGTTCAGGTGAATCGGATGCGGGCTCCCGGGGATGCGTGGCCCTAGAGGTTCGCGTCGGCATACGCGCGCAGCGCGTCGCGCACGAAGGCCGCCCCTTCGACGCCGCCGTAGTTCTTGCCGAACCGCGGGTCGGCGACGTACATGTCGCCGAGTCCCGTGACGTACGCCTTGAGGTTCCCGCCGTCGCCGGCCGGGGTCCCCGGGATGTCGCTCAGCCACTCGACGTGACGCTTCGCGAGCGCCTGCGCCTCGTCGCTGTCGGGCGAGACG
Organism: Microbacterium rhizosphaerae; assembly: GCF_034120055.1. Lineage (NCBI taxonomy): Bacteria > Bacillati > Actinomycetota > Actinomycetes > Micrococcales > Microbacteriaceae > Microbacterium > Microbacterium rhizosphaerae. Next base: position 175,833 of record NZ_CP139368.1, read on the forward strand.
CCGCGCGCCGCGGCATCCGTCCAGTCGCTCGAGAGTCGCGAGACGCGCTCCTGCCACTGCGCCCTGTCGTCGGCGCTCATCGAGCGCCACCAGGCGTCACTGCGCGCATATGCGTCCTTGCCCCAACGCTCCTCGACCTCGTCCTTGTACTGCGTGTGGTCGAAGCCGTCGAACATGTTCTCCGCCATGGGTCGTTCACCTCCTCTCAGTGCCTCGATGGTGTGCTCGACCGACGCGATCTGCCGCGCCAGCCGGTCCTGCTCCTGGCGCAGCAGCGCCAGGTGGGTCGTGAGGGCATCCGTCTCGTCGGTCTCGCGGTCGATCACGTCGCCGATCTGCACAAGGCCGAGGCCGAGCTCGCGCAGCAGCAGAATCCGCTGCAGCCGCACGAGCGACGACTCGTCGTAATAGCGGTATCCGTTGTGGCCGATGCGCGACGGATGCAGCAGCCCGATGTCGTCGTAGTGCCGCAGCGTGCGGCTCGTCGTGCCCGCGAGCCGCGCGATGTCCTGGATCGAGCGGTCCATGCTGCCCTCCTTCCCTCGTGATCTCACGGTAGAGGTTGACGTTGCGTCAATGTCAACTTCCGCTGCTTGACTTGAACGCGATATATCGTGTTACAGTATCAGCACGCGATATATCGCGATCGGTGAGACCACAGGAGATAGGACACATGACCCACGAGAAATGGCTCATCCACCCGGGCGAGACCCGGGTGATCGACCTCGAGGACGTCAGCAGGCTGAAGATCGGCCTGGTCGGCGGCCAGGTCGACGTCGTCGCACACGACGAGCCGGGCATCCGCATCGAGGTGCACAGCGTGACCGTCAAGGACCTGCGCGTCGAGGCGAACGACGGCTTCGTCGAGATCGACCACCCGCAGCTGGGCTGGGACAACTTCCTCGAAGTGTTCCGCAACTTCGGCAGCGGCGGCCCGAAGGCCGAGATCAGTGTGGCGGTGCCGCGCACGATCGCCCTCACCCTCGGCGTGGTCAACGCCAGCGCGCTGGTCTCGGGCATCACGTCCGACGCGAAGCTGAACACCGTCTCGGGCGACATCATCGTCGACGGCGTCACGGGAGATCTCGCCCTGAACGGCGTCTCCGGCGACGTCCAGATCCGCGGCCTCGTCGGCACGCTCAACGCCAACACGGTCTCGGGCGACGTCGCGACCACCGGCGAGATCCGCAAGATCTTCGTCGACTCCGTCTCGGGCAACATGCTCGTGGATGCGCACGGCCCCATCGCCGCGGTGAGCCTCAACTCCGTAAGCGGCAACTCGATGGTGCGGCTGGATGCCGGCGTCCCCGCGAACTACGTCGCGCGCAGCGTCAGCGGCAAGGTCGAGATCGACGGCGTCAAGCGCTCCGGCGCCGGCGGCGTCAGTGGCAGCATCGGCGTCGGCACGAGCTATGCCGGCTCGACCGGTGAGCTCAGCGGGCAGTTCGTCGACGTGCGCGTGCACTCGGTGTCGGGCGACCTGGTCGTCGTGCGCCGCCAGGAAGTGGAGTCGACTGCGAATGGCCAGGAGGCCTGATATGGCGCCCGTCTTCTCCCACGGCGACCTGCGCCTGTACCTCCTCAGCCTCCTCGACGAAGGTCCCCGGCACGGCTACGACCTCATGCAGGCCCTCGCCGATCGCACCGGTGGCACGTACACCCCGAGCGCCGGCACGGTCTACCCTCGCCTCGCGAAGCTCGAGGAGGAGGGTCTCGTGACCAAGACGGTGGACGGCCGCAAGACCGTCTACGAGATCACTCCGGCGGGACACGCCGAGGTCGAAGCGCGCGCCGCCGACCTCGAGGGCATCGAGGCCGGACTCGCCGACTCGGTGCGTCTCATCGCCGATGAGGTGCGCGGCAGCGTCCGCGAGGCGATGAAGAGCCTGCAGGCCGATCTCGCCGCGGCGCGAACAGCCGAGCCCGCCAGGGAGCCCCGGAACTCGGACGACCCCCGCGTGCGCAGCCGTGAGGAGCTGCACCGAGCCGACGCCGTGATCAACGAATTCCGCGCCCAGATCCGCACCGACCTGCGCACTCACCTCGCGCGCGGCGGAGCGCTCGCCGCGACCGTCGTCGACGAGCTCGCGAACGCGCTCGACACGGCGGCGCGCGAACTCACCCGCGCCCTGCGCCGCTGACGGCGGGCGCTACTCCCACACGTCCTCGTCATCCGGCACGGGCTCCCCGAGCGGGATGACGAGGACCGGGTGTGTCTGCCGGTGCGACAGCCGAGCCGCCACCGAGCCGGTGAAGAACTCGCGGATCGACTCGCCGAGCCCGCGCCTACGGGTGCCGACGACGAGGAGCTTCGCGTCGATCTCCTCGGCAAGGTGCTTGATGGCGATGGCCGGGTCGCCCACGAGTTGGCGCACCGACCAGTCGAGCGTCGAGCCGCTCAGCACATCGGATGCTTGCTGCTTGACCGCCATGAGGTCGGTCTCGCCGGCGACCACGTTGATGTCGATCGGCGCGGAGTGGACATACCCGTCCGGGTCCTCGTATGTGACGAACCGTGTGACGTCGACGTGAACGACCAGGAGGTGGGCTCCGAGGAGCTTCGCGTACTTCGCGCCCTCCTTGAGGACGCGCGACGACTGACCCGGCACCACCCCGACGATCACCGCACCGCGGGTCGCGGGGTCCGTCACCGCCTCGCCGGACCGCCCGCTCGGGACCGGCTCTGCGTCGCCCGGGACTCCGGCCGATGGGGCGGCGTCGCCTCGAGACGGCTCGGGGATGGATGCCTCGTCCGACATATGCACCGTCTCTCTCTCGGCGGCGCGGCCGGATCGCGGTACTCCGCGTACGGCCGCGCGGCCGGTGGCAGGGGCCGCGTGTTATTCTGAATGCTACTCTTCCCGGTGTTGAACCGGATTTCGTGAATGCGTCGGGCTCCCGCACTTGCCCGCGAGTCAATATGAGGGGGTTGCGCATGGGGCGTGGCCGTCAAAAGGCGAAGCACACCAAGATCGCCCGTGAACTCAAGTCGTACAGCCCGAGCGTGAACTACGCTGCGCTCGAGCGAGAGCTCGGTCACCACGAGGGCGGCGAGGATTACGTCGACAAGTGGGCCGACCAGTACGACGACGAGGACGAAGACGAGGAACAGGGCCAGTACTCCGCCGTCTGATCCTCTCGTGAGTCGTACCGGCGGGACGGCTCACCGGTGCGTCACCACGACCCGTGGCGACGCTCCCACTCGGCCTCGACGGTGCTGCGGCGCGCCGCGACGAGGCCGGCCGGCAGAGCGGCCACCGCGACGCCGGCCAGCACGCACAGGGATGCCGTCCACTCGCCGGTCGCATCGTGCAGCAGTCCGATCATGATCGGGAAGAACGCCGCGATCGCGTAGCCGATGCTCTGCACGAACCCGCTCAACGCGACGGCCGCCCCGTGCGTGCGTGCGCGCATCCCCAGCAGGGTCAGCACCAGCGGGAAGAGCAGCGCCGTCACACCGAAGATCGACACCCAGAGCCAGGTGGCCGTCGCAGGCGCGATGAGCAGCCCGCCGATGCCGATGACGCCGACAGCCGCTGCCACGACGAACAGCGTCCGCACGAGATGGAATCGGGCGATCAGCGTCGGAACGACCAGCGAGACCGGGAGTCCGATCGCGGCGAACAGCGACAGAAGCGCGCCCGCTTGCGCCGCGCTGGCGCCCGCGATGTCGTGAAGGATCGTCGGCAGCCACATGAACGACGAGTACGCCAGCGTGGCGGATGCCGCGAAGGCCCCGGTGATCGCCCACGCCAGTGGCAGCCGGAACAGTCGGCCGAGCACGGGCGGTCGCTGGTCGACGAGTGCGCCCGCGTCCTCTGCTCGGCTGCGCACGGCGAGTGCCGTCCACGGCACCACCGCGACCACAGCGGGGATCGCCCAGACGGCCAGCGCGAATCGCCAGGACGTCGCATCCGCCACGGGCACGGCGACCAAGGGCGGAATGAACGTCGCCGCCGCCATGGTCGTCGAGTAGACCGTCGTCATGAGTCCGAGCCGATCCGGGAAGTACGCCTTCACCAGCGGCGGCATGAGGATGTTGCCGACGCCCACGGCCCCGAACACGAGTGCCGTCGCGCCCAGGAGGCCGACGACGTCGCCGACGAAGCCGCGCGCTCCCAGCCCGATGACCAGGACGATCAGCGCCCCCACCGCGAGCCGCTGCGGGCCGAAGCGGCGCTCGAGGCCCGGCGTCAGGATGCCGAAGACCGCGTAGCAGGCCGGCGGTGCGGCACCGAGCAGGCCGATGGCGACGGCGGGAACCTCGAACTCCCGATCGATCTGCAGGATCAGCGGAGACAGCGACGCCACGGCCGACCGCAGCGAGAAGGCCAGCAGGACGATGCCGAGGATCGCGATGGCCCGCCCCTTCCACAGGGGCCTGACCGGTGTCATCACCTCACAAGCGTAGGCGGAAGCCCGCGGCCGAGGTCGGGTCGCTCACGTGCTGGACCCGTGAGGGTCAGGACTCCTGCGAGCCCTCGACCCACGCGAGGTACTCCTCGCTCACGGTGCCGGTGACGTAGCGCCCGTCGAAGCAGCTCATGTCGAGGTCGGTGATGTCGGAGCCCTCGAGGATCGCCGCCTTCAGATCGTCGACCTCCTGGTACACGAGGTAGTCGCAGCCGAGCTCCTTCGCGATCTCGGGGATCGTCCGGTTGTAGGCGACGAGCTCCTGGCGCGACGGCATGTTGATGCCGTAGACGTGCGGGAAGCGCACGGGCGGCGCTGCGGAGGCGAACGTCACACTCCTGGCGCCGGCATCCCTCGCCATCTGGATGATCTCGCGGCTCGTCGTCCCGCGCACGATCGAGTCGTCGATCAGCAGGACGTTCTTGCCGGCGAACTCGCTCGGCATCGCGTTGAGCTTCTGCCGCACGCTCTTCTTGCGCACCGCCTGCCCGGGCATGATGAACGTCCGGCCGACGTAGCGGTTCTTGTAGAAGCCCTCGCGGTATTCGATGCCGAGCTTTCGGGCGACCTCCATCGCCGCGGGCCGCGACGAGTCCGGGATCGGCATGACGACATCGATGGCCTCGCGCGGCGTGTACTTGGCGATGGTGTCGGCGAGGCGCTCCCCCATCCGCAGCCGCGCCTCGTAGACCGCGATGCCGTTCATGACCGTGTCGGGGCGAGCGAGGTAGACGTACTCGAACGAGCACGGGGCGAGCTGCGTCGTCTCGGCGCACTGCTGCGCCCACAGCGTGCCGTCGAGCTGGATGAAGACGGCCTCGCCCGGTGCGATGTCGCGCACGACGTCGAAGCCCGCGTTGTCGAGGACGAGCGACTCGGATGCGACGACCCACTCGTCGCGCCCGTGCTCGTCGGCGCGCACGCCGAGGATGAGCGGGCGGATGCCGAACGGGTCGCGGAACGCGAGGAGACCGTGGCCGGCGATGAGGGAGATCGCCGCGTAGGAGCCTTCGACGCGCTCGTGCACCCGGGAGACCGCTTGGAACACCTGGGCCGGATCGAGCTCGCCCTTGCGCACTCCGCCCGCGGGCAGGCCGTCCTCACCGGTCAGCGTCGCCTGCAGCTCGGTGGCGAGCACGTTGACGAGCAGCTCGGTGTCGGAGCTCGTGTTCAGGTGCCGGCGGTCCATGTGGAAGAGCTCGTCGGTGAGTTCACGCGTGTTGGTGAGGTTGCCGTTGTGGACCAGGACGAGGCCGTACGGTGCGTTCACGTAGAACGGCTGCGCCTCCTCCTCGCTCGACGCGGTGCCCTTCGTCGCGTAGCGGACGTGGCCGAGGCCGATCGTGCCGAGGAGCGCGCGCATGTCACGCGTGCGGAAGCCCTCGCGCACCTGGCCTTTCACCTTGTGCATGTGGAAGACGCCGGAGGGCTCGGCCGTGGCGATGCCCGTCGAGTCCTGCCCACGGTGCTGCAGGAGCAGCAGGGCGTCGTAGATCTCCTGGTTGACCGGGCCGTGCCCGACCATTCCGACGATGCCGCACATAGGTGTGTTGCTCTGCTCCTGTGTCTAGCTGTACGAACCGACGAGCCGCACAGCACCGCCGTCGACGCCCTTGGCGCCCTGCTCCCAGTCGCCATCGGTCCCTGAGCCCGTCGAAGGGCGCGTCCCGCCGCCGACGACGCCGACCTGCCACGTCGCGATGCCCCGGGCGGACAGCGTGGATGCCGCGGCCTCCGCGGACGCCGCGTCGACGACCGCGAGGAAGCCGATGCCGAGATTCCACGTGCCCTCGGTGGCGACGAGGTCGAGGTGCCCGCGCTCGGCCAGCACCTGGAAGACGGTGGGTGGCGTCCACGTCGACCGGTCGACCTCGACCCAGGCGCTCTGCGGGAGCACGCGCGCGAGGTTCGCGGCGATGCCGCCGCCGGTCACGTGGCTGAGGGCATGAACGGACCCGGGCAACTCGTCGACGAGCTGCAGGAGCGGCGTCGTGTACAGGCGGGTCGGCTCCAGGAGCGCCTCGCCCCACGTCGTGCCGAACTCCGCGGCGTTGTCGGCGTACTGGATGCCGGCGCCCATCACGATGTGGCGGACCAGCGAATAGCCGTTCGAGTGCAGGCCGCTGCTGGCCAGCGCCAGGACGACGTCACCGGTGCGGACGCGCTCCGCGCCGAGCACGCGGTCGGCCTCGACGACTCCGGTCGCGGCGCCCGCGACGTCGTAGTCGTTCACGCCGAGAAGACCGGGGTGCTCCGCCGTCTCTCCGCCCACGAGGGCTGTGCCGGTCTCCGCACAGCCCGCGGCGATGCCGTGCACGATGCTCGCGATCCGCTCGGGTACGACCTTGCCGCAGGCGATGTAGTCGGTCATGAACAGTGGCTTGGCGCCGACCACGACGATGTCGTCGACGACCATGCCGACGAGGTCGCGCCCGATGGTGTCGTGCTTGTCGATGGCCTGCGCGATGGCGACCTTCGTGCCGACGCCGTCGGTGCTGGACGCGAGCAGCGGCTTGTCGTAGCCGCGCAGCGCGCTCGCGTCGAAGAGGCCGGCGAATCCGCCCACGCCGCCGAGCACCTCGGGACCGTGGGTGCGGCGGACCGCCGACTTCATGAGCTCTACTGCACGGTCGCCGGCTGCGGTGTCCACGCCGGCCGCGGCATAAGGATCGGTGGATGACGCCACCCGTCCAGCCTACCTGCGGCGGGGAGTCCTGCCGGCCGGGGGCGATTGTAAGCCCGCTGGGGCGGGAAGCCGGGATCCCGTTCCGGTGTATCAGGGTCGTCCTAGAATGGCGGCATGAGCGGCGCCGGGGCTCCCGAGTGGGTGATCCGCGAGGACGCGGGTGAGCCGGTCCTCGTCGCGCTCTACCTGCGCCAGATGCTCGGCATCCGCTCACCCGACGAGCTGCCGGCGCTGCGCGGCATCCCTCCCGTGCCTCCGATGGCGGCGCGCACCGAGGCCGAGCAGGACGCGCTCGAGGCGCAGTGGCGGGACTTCTGGGAGATGACGGTCGAGCCGCTCGGCCACCGTTCGAGTGTTCCCCTCGAACTCGTCGAAGGCTTCGACACGCTCGTGGCCCTGCCCGTCGAAGGCGCGGAGCAGCTGCGCGAGGCGATCCTGCCGTTCGGGCCCGCGGCCGTCGCCTACGCGCAGTCCGTCAACGCGAGATACGCGAAGGATGCCACGGCCAAGCCCGGCGTCTCCTACCGCGCCTATGCGAGCGCCATCGCCGAGCACGAGCGGCAGGTGGGCCGTCGTGCGCACGCCTTCGAGCTCAACGTCCAGGTGCTGCCGCTCGCGCAGCGAGGCGTCTGGTGGATCGGCACCCTCACGGTCGCCGTGACCGACGGCCTGCGCGGCGACGTCGTCGCGTTCGACGCGGCGATCCACCCGATCATCGCCGAGCTCGCGTAGCGGCGACCCGACGTGCGGGCGCCTTCAGTCGATCGAGAGGTGCTCTTCGCGCTCGACGGAGACCGGCCTCGTGCGACGCCCGATGGTGCGATCGAAGGCGATCGCGATGATGCCGCCGATGCCGAGTCCGATGACGCCGCAGATGAGGGCGAGGAACCCGAAGATCTGGCTCGCCGAGAACTGCATGGTCTGCCCGAGCGCAGGGTCCGGCTGGCCGTCGAACGCGAAGGTCAGGATCATCGCGACGAAGACGCCGATCGCCGCACCGAGCACGAGGAAGACCGAGTACTTCGGCGCGCGGCGAACGCGGGCGGTCTCGATGCCGTCGCTGACGACCACCTCGGAGGAATCGTCCATCTTGTCGGCCATGACTCCATTGTCTCACCGCTGCCTGAGGGCGGACCCTCTGGATCCGTTCCCGCGAGGCTATGGGCGAAGCGGCAGCAGGTCGGAGATGTCGGCGCGGGTGCCGGAGGCCGAGATGCGGCCGGCGGCCGCGGCATCCATCCACTGCACCTCGCCCAGGGCGAGAGCGATCCAGGTCTCGGCATCCGTCTCGACGACGTTCGGGGGCGTGCCGCGCGTGTGGCGCGGGCCTTCGACGACCTGCACGGCTCCGAACGGCGGGACCCGCACCTCCACGGTGTGCCCGGGCGCCTTCTCGGCGAGCAGCTGCAACAGGTAGCGCACGGCCGTCGCCCGATCGGTGCGGGCGGTGGAGCCGGCGCGCAGCGCCGCGAGGGCGGCGCGTCCGGTCTCGGTCTCGATGCCGCGTGCCACGCTCCCACGCTAGCCGCTGCAGAACTCCACGGATCTGCGGCGATCCCGCCGCGTGGCCGCCGGATCAGGCGTCGCAGCCACGGAATCCGTGGAGTAATGCAGAATGGCCCGCGGATAGGCTGACGGGGTGAAGATCCTGGTCCTCGGCTCGGGCGCGCGCGAGCACGCCATCATCCTCGCCCTCCGTTCGGAGGAGGCCGAGCACGAGATCCTCGCTGCCCCCGGCAACGCCGGCATCGCGCAGGACGCCACCGTCGTCGAGCTCGACCCCGACAGCCCCGACGCGGTCACGGAGTTCGCGATCGAGCATGCCGTCGACCTCGTCGTCATCGGACCCGAGGCGCCGCTGGTCGCGGGGGTCGCCGACGCGGTCCGCGAGCAGGGCATCCCCGTGTTCGGCCCCGGCAAGGCGGCCGCGCAGCTCGAGGGATCGAAAGCGTTCGCGAAGCGCATCATGGATGCCGCGGGAGTGCCGACCGGTCGGGCCGTGCGCGCCCGCACCGCGGGAGAGGCGGCCGCCGCCCTCGACGAGTTCGGGGCGCCGCACGTCGTGAAGGCCGACGGCCTCGCCGCCGGCAAGGGTGTCATCGTCACCCAGGACCGCGCGGCCGCGCTCGCGCACGCCGAGGCCTACCTCCCGCTCGGACCGGTGCTGGTCGAGGAGTTCCTGTCCGGCCCCGAGGTCTCGCTCTTCTTCCTCAGCGACGGCGACCATGTGCTGCCGCTCTCCCCTGCCCAGGACTACAAGCGGCTTCGCGACGGCGACACCGGCCCCAACACCGGCGGCATGGGAGCCTATTCGCCGCTGCCCTGGCTCGACGGACACTTCGGCAGCGAGCGCGAGTTCGTCGAGCTCGTCACGCGCGAGGTCGCCGAGCCGGTCGTGCGGCAGCTCGACGCCGAGGGCACCCCCTTCATCGGCCTGCTCTACGCCGGCCTCATCATCACCGAGCAGGGCATCAAGGTCATCGAGTTCAACGCCCGGTTCGGCGACCCCGAGACGCAGGTCGTGCTGCCGCGGCTGGTCGACCCGCTGTCGGAGCTGCTGATGGCGGCGGCCTCCGGCACGCTCGAGGATCTCCCCCAGCCCGCGTTCGCGGAGGCGACCGCCGTCACGGTGGTCCTGGCCAGCGAGGGGTACCCCGAGAGCCCGATCACGGGTCGGGCCCTGACGGGGCTGGATGCCGCGGCATCCGTCGACGGCGTCCACCTGGCACACGCCGCGACCGCCCGCTCGGATGAGGGGCTCACGGCTACCGGCGGGCGCGTGCTCAACGTCGTCGCCCTCGGGACCACCTTCGCCCAGGCCCGCGACCGCGCCTATCAGGCGCTGTCGCGCATCGAGCTCGAGGGCGGTCAGTACCGGACCGACATCGCGGAGAGGGTCGTGGAGCACTGATGTTCGAGCGCGAGCGCACTCGTCACCGGTTCACCGCCCGCACGGCCACGGTCTCCGCCGTCGAGACGGTCGGTGCCTACGTCCGCGTGACCCTCACCGGTCCCGACTTCGCCGACTTCGCCAGCACCGGTCCCACCGACCATGTCCGCGTCTTCTTCCCGAACCCGCTGACGGGCGAGCTGCTCGCACCCGTCGCCGACGAGGAGGAGGGGGTCATCCGTCCCGACGGACCGACGTTCGGGCGAGACTTCACGCCGCTGAACGTCCGCGACACCGACGGCGGCCGCAGCTTCGACCTGGACGTGCTCCGTCATCCCGATCCCGGCCCCGCCGCAGCCTGGGCTGAGCACGCGCAGGTCGGCGACCGGCTCGTCGTCGTCGGACCGCGCGGATCCGCCGGCGCGCCCCAGGATGCCGAGCGCGCTCTGCTCGTGGTGGACGGGACGTCGCTGCCGGCGGCATCCCGCTTTCTCGACGACCTCCCCGAATCGACCTCGGTCGACGTCCTCGCCTTCGGCGACCTCACGGGCGATGCCGCCGAGTCGTACCTCGCCTCGGAGCGGGCCTTCGCGGTGTTCGAGGCCGCGGGCGACCTCGTCACCGAGGCGCGTGATCTGGCTCCGGATGCCGGCACCTTCGTGTTCGCGGCGGGAGAGGCATCCGCCCTCACCCCGTTGCGACGCTATCTGCGGCGGGAGCTCGGCCTGTCGGCCGCGCAGGTCGTCATGAGCGGCTACTGGCGCAGGGGCGTCGTGGCGTGGGACCACCACGCGCCGATCGACCCCTACGACCCCGACTGAGGCCCATAGGGGTCGCATAGCGCAGACACGCCACCTCTTGCTGTGCGCGGGGCAGACTGGGGGACATGTCCGACACGTGCCCGGCCGTCGTCCGGGTCGGCGACCTGCACGTCGAGGTCAGCGGAGCCGGCTCGACGGTGCTGCTCATCCACGGCAACTCGGGCGACCTGCATTACTTCGACGACATCGTGCCGGTGCTGGAACGGCACTTCCGGGTCGTGCGCATGGACTGCCGCGGACAGGGACGCTCGGCGCGCGGCGATGGGCCGCTCACCATTCGTCGCATGGCCGACGATGCGGCCGACGTCATCCGCGCCACGCAGCAGGACGGCGAGCCCTTCGGGGTCGTGGGCTTCTCCGACGGCGCGAATGTCGCCATGTCGCTGGCCATCCATCACCCCGACGCGGTCTCGGCGCTCGTCCTGAACGCGGGCAACATCCGGCGCTCCGGTATGCACCGCATCGTGCGCGCCCACCTGTGGCTGGTGCACGCGCTGCAGCGGATGCGGCGCCCCACCCCGCTCGTGAGGCAACGGCACGAGCTCAATCGCCTCATGCTCGATCAGCCCGGGATCCCGCGGGCGGCGCTCGCTCGCATCGCGGTGCCGACGCTCGTCCTGGCCGGGGCGCCCGACCTCATCCGACGCGCCCACACCCGGATGATCGCGCGGACCATCCCCGGCGCGCAGCTGCGGATCGTCCGCGGGGGAACGCACTTCCTGATGCGTCTGATGCCCGACGTCGCGAATCCGATGATCGATGCCTTCCTGCGCACGGGGATCGCACCCTTGGACGGCCCGCTCGTCGTGGACCGCTGAGACCCTACTCCCGGGAGAACGCCGAGGCCCGGGCCACCTGCTCCGGCGTGATCGCGACCCCGGTGTAGCGCTCGAACTGGCGCGCGGCCTGCAGCGCGATGACCTCCGCCCCGGTGATGACCGGCGTGCCCGCGGCGCGGGCGGCGACGATCAGCGGGGTCTCGGCCGGGAAGGCGACGACATCGAACACCGTATGCGCCGCATCCACCTGCGCCTGACCGAAGGCGAGGGTCTGCGCATCCGGACCGTCCATGCCGAGCGGGGTGACGTTGACGATGACGCCTTCGACGGGTGCCGGGTCGCTCTCGACCCAGCGGTAGCCGTAGGTCGAGGCCAGCGCCGTGCCGGCCTCGCGATTGCGGGCGACGACCGTCACGTCGTCGAAGCCGCTGCCGTGGAACGCCGCGACGACGGCCTTCGCCATCCCTCCCGATCCGCGGACGAGCACCGGCAGCGCCGGATCGACCGCATGCTCGGCGAGCAGCTGGGCGACGGCTTCGTAGTCGGTGTTGGATGCCGTGAGCCTGCCGTCGTCGTTCACGATCGTGTTCACGGACTCGATGGCCGCCGCCGACTCCTCGAGGTCGTCGACGAGCGGGATCACGGCCTCTTTGAAGGGCATCGAGACCGAGCACCCGCGGATGCCGAGCGCGCGCACGCCGCGGATCGCGCCCTCGATGTCGTCGGTCGTGAACGCCTTGTAGATGAAGTTCAGCCCGAGCTCGTCATACAGGTAGTTGTGGAACCGCGTGCCGAGATTCGACGGACGCCCCGACAGCGAGATGCACAGGGACATGTCCTTGTTGAGGATCGGCATGCGGGCTAGGACTCCTCGACGGCGGTCCGGGCATCGACCCACTCGTGGCGCTGGCCCGCCTTCAGCAGGTGCGTCGGGCGCTTCATGAACAGCACCACGATGACGCCGAGGGCCATGACGGCGGCGGGCAGCAGGATCGCCTGCGCCATCGCGGTGGCGAAGCCGTCGACGACGAACGACGGCAGCTTGCCGCCGCCGAAGCCGGTCGTGTTGCCCGTCGCGTGGGGGAACTGCGCATCCAGCCGGCCCTGCATGAAGGCGGCGATCGCCGCCGAGCCGAGCACCGAGCCGACGGTCCGCGTCGTGTTGTAGATGCCGGCGCCGGCGCCCGCCTGCCGCGGGGGCAGGTTGCGGGTCGCGGTGGTCGCAAGCGGCCCCCACATCCCGGCGCTCGCGATGCCGATGAGCAGCGACGGCAGGAGGAAGAGCCACACCGCGGTATTCGGATCGCGCATCAGCCACGCGTTCCAGCCGATCGCGATCACCATGAGCGACAGACCGGGCACGAGCAGCACGCGCGGATCGACGTGGTCGAGGATGCGGCCGGCGATCGGCGAGAGCACGCCGGCGGCGAGCGCCATCGGGATCATCAGCAGCGCCGCCTCGGTCGGCGTGAGGCCGCGAGCCAGCTGCAGGTAGAACATGTACGGCAGCGACATGCTCGTGACGACGAAGCCGACGATCGCGATGCCGCCGTTCGAGACCGAGAAGTTGCGGTCGCGGAACAGCTCGAGCGGCACGAGCGCCTCGCTCTTGGTCTTCGCCTGCTGCCAGATGAACAGGCCCAGCAGGACGACGCCGGCGATGATCATGGTCCAGATGCGGGCGTCCCAGTTCCACGACTGGCCCTCCTGCAGTCCGAAGACGATCAGGAAGAGGGCCGCGGCGCTCAGGAAGACGCCGACGATGTCGAACCTGTGCTCGTGCGTCTTGAGCTTCGGCACGAGCACCGCGGCCAGCACGAAGCCGACGATGCCGACCGGGATGTTGACGAAGAAGATCCACTCCCACCCGAGGCCGTCGACCAGCAGGCCGCCGGCCAGCGGTCCGACGAGCATCGCGACGCCCGACGTCGCCCCCCACAGGCCCATGGCCGCACCGCGGGACTCGGCCGGGAACGTCCTGGTGATGACCGCCATCGTCTGCGGGGTCATCATCGAGGCGCCGAAGCCCTGCACCGCGCGGAAGAGGATCAGCATCCCGAGGGTCGGCGAGAGGCCGCAGCCGAGCGAGGCGAGCGTGAAGACCGCGAGCCCGATGAGGTAGATGTTCTTCGGCCCGAACCGGTCGCCGAGGCGGCCGGTGATGAGCAGGGGCACCGCGTAGGCCAGCAGATATGCGCTCGTCACCCACACGACGTTGTCGAGGTTGGCGGAGTCGGGGTCGAGCGCCGCCTTGATCGCCGGATTCGCGACCGAGACGATCGTGGTGTCCACGAGGATCATGAAGAAGCCGATGACCAGCGCCCACAAGGCGGGCCACGGGCTGCGGGGCTTGTGCCCGATCGCGTAGGCGCCCGTGATCGGGCCGCCGGAGGCGGGAGCGGATGCCGTCGTCTTCTTCTGCGCCTCCGCGGCGCCCGTCTCGGCGGCGGTCATCGCCTTCGCCTCGGCGCGCGTCGTCGGCGCTGCGGGATCTGTCATATCGATGCCTTTCGCAAGATCGTGTGCAAGCCGGTCTCGGCCGATGCGGCGAGATCGGTGTCCTCCTCCGACTCGACGTCGATGCCCCACGGGAATCGACACTGGTCGAGATCGAGAAGGAAGCCGTCGAGCCATTCGAGGTCCGCGGCGAGCAGTGCGGCCTGTCGACCGCTCTGCACCAGGTACTGCTCCGGCACGCGGCGTTCGCGGGCCTTCGCGACTCCGTCGGCGAAGAGCCGATGCTCTCCGGCCAGGGCCGCGCGCCGCTCGGTCAGGAGATCGATGACCTCGTCCCGGTCGATGTTGTGCGACTCGGCGAGCGCGACGCGGAACTCGACCGGCCGGTCGATCCGCGGCAATTCCGCACGCACCCAGGCAGCGACGGCCTCCTGGCCGGCATCCGTCATCGTGTACGTCGTTCGCTCCGGCCTCTTGCCGTCCCGGTCGACGCGCACCTCGGCCAGCAGCCCGTGCTTCTTCAAGCGGGAGACCGTGTGGTAGAACGTTCCGTTCGTGAGCGCGAGCAGCCGGTCGTGGTGGCGCAGGCGCATGAGCCGCATCATCTCGTACGGGTGCATATCGCCCTCGCGCAGGAGTGCGAGCGCCATCACGCCGAGAGGCGTGAGCTTGCACGCGTCATCCGTCACGGTTGCTCCATCCCGATTAGTCCACTTGGACTATACGCGACTACCGCCGGACTGTCGAGATCCACGGCCCGCCCGGGCGATCGACGCTTCGTGCATACGCGTAGCCTGACCTCATGATCAGCCGGGACCTCGCCATCGCTCTCAAGGAGGCCGGCCTGCGCTGGCATCCGGAATCGGGTGACCGTTTCCAGCTCGCCCTGTCGAGCGATGTCGAGCCGGAGGTCGAGGCCGACGTCTTCACCGTGAGCGACATGACGATCGAGTCGCGCCGGACGCCGAGCGGCGTGACGATCCTCGCGTTCAACGGCACCACCGAATGGGCGCTCGACGCCGTCTCCGTGGAGGAGGCGATCTGGCTGCCTGCGGAAGAGCAGCTGCGCGAACTGCTGCGGGGAGCGTTCCGCAGCCTGCGCCGGCTTCCGGACGCGTATGAGGTGGAGGCCGAGATCGCGGGCGAGCGACTCCGGTTCGAGCATCCGGATGCCTCCGAGGCCTACGGCATGGCGCTGCTCGAACTCGTCACCCGGTCGCGCTGACCGGCGTACGCTGTGGCGCATGGCCTCGAATGGGCACGCGCGGCGCGAGAAGTTCCCCGAGTCGTACGCGATCTTCGACCGACTGACCGCGGAGTACGCGCAGCGCGACGGCGTCGCGCTCGGGCGGATGTTCGGCTCGGAGGGTCTCAGCATCCGCGGCAAGGTGTTCGCCTTCGTCGGGTTCACCGGCAGCCTTTTCGCGAAGCTCCCCGAGAAGCGCGTCGGCGAGCTCATCGAGAGCGGGGATGCCGACCCCGCCGTCATGCGCGATCGGCCGATGCGCGAGTGGGTCACCGTGCGCGCCGACATGCCCGGCACGTGGTCGGGCATCGTCGCCGAGGCGTACGAGTTCGTCGATTCGATCACGCCCTGACGGGTGGTTCCGCGGCGGGATAATGGGCTCGTGACCCACGATCTCCCCGGCTGGCGGCATGTCTACTCCGGCAAGGTGCGCGACCTGTATGCGCCCGACGACGCCTCGACCGGCTCGGGAGGCGGGGGCGATGGCCGCGCACAGCGGATGCTGGTCGTCGCCAGTGACCGGGTGAGCGCCTTCGACCACGTGCTCTCCCCGGACATCCCCGGCAAGGGCGCGCTGCTCACCGCCCTGTCGCTGTGGTGGTTCGACCGGCTCGCGGGCGGAGACGACGGGCGCAGCATCCCGAATCACCTCGCCGAGGGCGAGATCCCGGATGCCGTCGCCGGGCGCGCGATGCTCGTGCGGTCGCTCGACATGCAGCCGATCGAGTGCGTCGTGCGCGGCTACCTCACCGGTTCGGGCTGGAACGAGTATCGCGAGCACGGGACGGTGTGCGGCATCCGCCTGGAGTCCGGCCTCCGCAACGGCGACCGTCTGCCGGCGCCCATCTTCACCCCCGCGTACAAGGCTCCCCTCGGCGAGCACGACGAGAACATCACGTTCGAGAGGACCGTCGAGCTCGTCGGCCTCGAGCGCGCGGAGGAGCTGCGCGACCTGTCGCTCGAGATCTACGAGCGGGCAGCCGCGACGGCCGAAGAGCACGGGCTGATTCTCGCGGACACCAAGTTCGAGTTCGGCGTCGACGAGGACGGCGTGCTCACACTGGCGGACGAGGTGCTCACGAGCGACTCGTCGCGCTACTGGGATGCCGCGGCCTGGGCCGCCGGCACGACCCCCGACGAGCGCATGGCGAGCTTCGACAAGCAGATCGTGCGCGACTGGCTCGCCGCCCATTGGGACAAGACCGGCGAGCCGCCGGAGCTGCCGCAGGACGTCGTCGCCCGCACCGCCGACCGCTACCGCGAGCTGCTGGAACGCCTGACCGACTGAGCGGATCATGCTCAGCGACGAGGAGTCCGCCGAACTGGCGGAACTGCGCCGTCGCGCCTGGGGCGAGACCCCGGATATCCTCGACGACCCGGCGGCGCTCTCCCGGCTCGAGGAGCTGGAGGACAGGGCCCGTCCCGACCGCTCCCCGAGCGTCGACCGGTCCCCGAGCGTCGACCGGTCTCCGAGCGTCGACCGGTCCCCGAGCGTCGACCGGTCCCCGAGCGTCGACCGGTGCCCGAGCTTGTCGAGGGGCGGCACCGACGATCAGCGCAGGGACGACCCCTCGACAGGCTCGGGGACCGCGGTTGGCATGCCGACGGAGGATCCGGTTGAGCGAGGGAGCGCCGGCGACCGAGACGAGACGCGGGACGCAGAACCACGTTCCGACCCGCACGAGCAGACGCCACCGGACCAGCCGCGCACGGGCGCGAAGCGCGGCATCCTGCTCGTCCTCGGGGTCGTCATCACCGTCGTCGCCCTTGCGGCCGGGGTGCGCAGCATCCTGAATCCGGCATCCCCGCCCGCGACCGCCTCCCCCAGCCCCACGTTCGCGTTCGCGACGCCGCGGATTCTGCCCGCCCTCGCGTGCGGAGACGGCTGGGGACCACCCAGCAGCCTGTCGACACCCGCGGGCAAGCCGGTCTGGAGCCGGCAGTTCGACTTCCCGATCAGCGAGACGTGGGTGATGCCCCACCGGGGCGCCCGGATGGTCGGCGTCTGGGCGAACCTCGATGTGGATGCGGGGACGATCTCCGACGTCCAGGTCGTGAGCCCGACGACCGCCCGCCTGTTCTACACGGCGGCGAGGACCTGGACCTCTCCGCCCTCCCCCGACGAGATCATCGCGAACAGCAAGCCGGGCATCGTGCTGCCGATGTGCGACAACCCGGACAGCTATCCGGGGTTCATCCTCGCGCGGGCGCCGGCGTGCGTGACGCTCGAGTTCACCGTGGCCGGCACCGCCCACTACACGGTTCGCACGCCCGTCGGCCTCGACGAGGGCGCCCGCTGCCCGACGCCGTGACGCCGGGGCCGGCATCCCTATGCACGGCCTGTGCGCCGCCGATATCGTGAATCAGCCTTTCCACTGAGCACGAGGAGCGATGCATGGCGATCTGGAAGATCCACGGCAATGGGCGCACCGTCGAACCCGGTCAGGTCGTGCGCCCCGATGAGCGGATGAGCTGGCCCGCCACGGTCGCGATCGGGGCGCAGCACGTCGTCGCGATGTTCGGCGCGACGTTCCTGGTGCCGATCCTGACCGGCTTCCCCGTCTCGACGACGCTGTTCTTCTCCGGCATCGGCACGATCCTGTTCCTGCTCATCACGCGCAACCGCCTGCCCAGCTACCTCGGGTCGTCGTTCGCCTTCATCGCCCCGGTGACCGCCGCCGTGGCGTCGTCGAAGGAGACGGGCATGGGCACCGCCCTCGCCGGCATCGTCGCGGTCGGCATCCTGCTCGCCCTCGTCGGTCTCCTCGTCCAGTTCGTCGGCGTGGGGTGGGTCGACCGGTTCATGCCACCGGTCGTCGCCGGCGCGATCGTGTGCCTCATCGGCCTGAACCTCGCGCCCGCCGCGTGGAACAACTTCAAGGTGCAGCCGCTCACCGCGACCATCACGCTGACGGCCGTCATCCTGTTCAGCGTGCTCTTCCGCGGATTCCTCGGTCGGATCTCGATCTTCCTCGGCGTGATCGTCGGCTACATCGCGGCCGGCATCCAGGGTCAGATCGACTGGAAGGCCGTGAGCGGCGCCGACTGGGTGGGACTCCCCGAGTTCCACCTGGCGAACTTCACTGCGCCGGGCACGTGGGCCGCGATCGCGATGTTCCTGCCGGTCGTCCTCGTGCTCATCGCCGAGAACGTCGGGCACGTGCGCGCGGTCGCGACCATGACCGACAGCACGGTCAACAAGGAGACCGGGCGCGCCCTCATCGCGGACGGCGTCTCGACGACGGTGGCCGGCCTGTTCGGCGGATCGGGCACGACGACCTACGGCGAGAACATCGGCGTCATGGCCGCCACCCGCGTGTACTCGACGGCGGCGTATTGGGTGGCCGGGCTCGTGGCGGTCCTGCTCGCGCTGTCGCCCAAGATCGGCGCCCTCTTCAACACGATCCCGGCCGGCGTGCTCGGCGGCGCCACGACCGCGCTGTACGGCCTCATCGGCATCATCGGCATCAAGATCTGGGTCGACAACCGCGTCGACTTCTCGCGCCCGGTGAACCAGTACACCGGCGCGGTCGCACTCGTCATCGCGATCGCGAACTTCACCATGAGCTGGGGACAGTTCCAGCTCACCGGCATCGTGCTCGGCGCGGCAGCGGCCCTGCTGATCTACCACCTCGGCAACGCGATCGCCCGCGCGCGGAAGACGGGCGCGGATGACGGCGGTCCGATCCCGGCCGTCGGGCCCCTCGGCGGAGACCCTGTCGAGGCCGAATAGCTCCTGATCGCCCGCCCGGAGATTGTTGCCGCGGGAACAATCTCCGGGCGGACGGCGTTGTGACCGGTATGAGCGAGTTCACGACCGGATCCGAGCGGCGGGCGACCCAGGATCGCATCGCCGCCGACACGTCCATGGGCGCTGTGACCCTGCTGGTCGCGGATCTGGATGCGATGATCCGCTTCTACCGGGATGCCGTGACCCTCGAGCTGCTGACGGCCGACGGCGGTGCCGCCGTCCTCGGTCGTGCCGGACGGCCGATCGTGATCCTCCGGCACGAGCCGACCCTGCGCCATGCGACCCAGGGATCAGCCGGCCTCTACCACACGGCGATCCTGTTCGAGTCGCAGACGGCTCTCGCCGCCGCGCTCTCGTCGGTCGCGCGCAACGCACCCGGGACGTTCACCGGCAGCGCCGACCACCTGGTCAGCCAGGCGTTCTACTTCACCGATCCGGAGGGCAACGGCGTCGAGCTGTACTGGGATCGGCTGCGCACCGAGTGGTCGTGGGCGCACGGGCAGGTGCAGATGGACACCGTCTACCTCGACCCGAACCGGTACCTGCGCGAACACCTGACGGAGGATGCGCTGGCCGGATCGACGGCTCGGGATGCGGCATCCGTCGGTCACGTCCATCTCTCGGTCGGCGACGTGCGCACCGCTCGCGCCTTCTATGTCGACACGCTCGGCTTCGACGCGACGGCGACCCTCGGCGACACCGCGCTCTTCGTCAGCGCCGGCGGCTATCACCACCACATGGCCATGAACGTGTGGAACTCGCGCGGCGCCGGTCCCCGCATGCCGGCCCTCGGGCTCGGCCGCATCGATCTGGCGCTTCCGGATGCCGACGCCCTCGGCTCGCTGCAGGAGCGGCTGCGCCACCGCGGCTTCGCCGTGCGCGACGACGGCCGCACACTGAGCTTCGACGACCCGTGGAACAACGCGCTGCACGCTGTCGTCGCCGGCTGAGAGCGGCGATCAGGCGGACTCCCGGACCACCAGCCCCGTCGGCATGATGCGGGAGTTCGGTATGGCGATTCCCGCGAGCCGGTCGATGAGCATGCTCGCCATCTCCTCGCCCTGGAGGAACGACGGCTGACGCATCGTCGTGAGCGCCGGAGAGACGGAGGTCGCGATGGGCGAGTCGTCGAACCCGATCAACGCGACATCCTCCGGTACGCGCAGCCCCGCGGCGGCGAGGGCGTGCAGAGCACCCCGGGCCATCAGATCGCTGGCCGCGAACACCGCATCCGGGCGCTCCCCGGACGCGAGGATCCGACGCATCGCCTCGGCTCCGCCCTCATCCGTGAAGTTGCCGTTCTCGACGGCGCCCGGGGTGAGGCCCGCAGCTGCCAGCGCCTCCCGCCATCCCGTCAGCCGGTCCATCGCCGCAGGCATCGTCTGCGGACCCGTGATCGTCGCGATCCTCCGGTGGCCCCGCCCGATGAGGTACTCGGTCGCCTCCCGGCCGCCACGCACGTTGTCGACGTCGACGTAGTAGTCGTCGTCGCGCAGCTTCACCGGCCGGCCGCCGTAGACGACCGGCACGGCGTCGGCGATGCGGTCGATGAACGTGTCGCTCGTGTGGTGCGAGACGATGATCGCGCCGTCGACGTTGCCGCGGCTGAGGTAGCTCGTCATCTTGTCGCCCGGGTCGCTGTTGGCGATGAAGAGGTTCAGCACGTAGTCCGACCGAGCGATGCGGGCGTTGATGCCCGACACGATGGCCGCGAAGAACGGGTCTCCGAAGAACCGCGTCGTCTCCTCGGGGACCACCAGCGCGATCGCGAGCGTCTGACGACTGGCGAGCGACCTCGCCGCACGGTTGGGAACGTAGTGGAGGTCCGAGATGGCCTTCGACACGGCCTCCAGCGCCGAGGGGCTCACGGAGGTCGCGCCGTTGACGACGCGCGACACGGTCGAGCGCGAGACGCCCGCGGCCGCCGCCACCTCTTCGATCGTGACAGGCGATGGCAGCCTATCCGTCATGTCGCTCCCTCCGCGCTGCGCCGCTGCAGCACTCAGATCGTGCGCGTCCGTGCGATCCGACTGTACGCGAGGCCGCTGTCCTTGACCGATCGCTCCTGGGTCTCGTAGTCGACGCGCACGATGCCGAACCGCTTCTCGTACCCCCACGCCCACTCGAAGTTGTCGAGGAGCGACCAGTAGAAGTAGCCTCGCACGTCGACGCCGGCGTCCACCGCATCCAGGATCGCGCCGAGGTGGCTCTCGACGAAGTCGACCCGCTCCGCATCGTGGATGCGCGTCTCGCCGTCCTCGACGACGGCGACGTCGTCGTACGCGGCGCCGTTCTCGGTGACGAAGAGCGACACCCCCGGCTCGGCGGCATACTCCTCCCACACGCGCACCAGCAGGCGCGTGAGGCCCTCGGGCTGCACCTCCCAGTTCATGGGGGTGCGCGCCAGGCCGCGATCGTGCCAGTGGATACCTGTTTGCGACGGGAACGGCGAGTCCGCGCGCCGGCCCGTCGGTGCGTCGCCCGGGGCCGGCGGGTCGGCCGGCTCGTGGCCGCCGACGTAGTCGCCGTGGTAGTAGTTCACGCCGAGCGTGTCGATGCGCGTCGCGATGGCCTCGAGGTCGCCCGGGCGCACGGCGTCCTCGAATTCCGCCACCGCGGCGGAATCGACCACGCGGATGTCCTCGATGATGTCGGCCGGGTACGCGCCCCGGAACACCGGGTCGAGGAACCAGCGGTTGAACTGTCCGTCGATGCGCCGTGCGGCGTCGACGTCCGCGGGGTCGGCCGCATCGACCGGGTCGGCCACCGTGAGGTTGAGGGTCAGCCCCAGGTTCAGCGTCGCGTCGCGCCTGCGCAGCTCGCGCACGGTCTGGCCGTGGGCGAGGAGGAGGTGGTGGGATGCCAGCATCCCCTCGGCGATGCTGTAGTGCCCCGGCGCGTGGATGCCCGCGGTGTAGCTGAGGAACGACGCGCACCACGGCTCGTTGAGCGTGGTCCACACGTTCACGCGGTCACCCAGCGCGTCGTGCATCCCGAGCGCATACTCGGTGAACAGATCCGCGGTGTCGCGGCTGGTCCAGCCGCCCGTCTCCTGCAGGGCCTGCGGGAGGTCCCAGTGATAGAGCGTGAGCCAGGGCAGGATGCCCGCATCCAGCAGCTCGTCGACGAGGCGCGAGTAGAAGTCGACGCCCGCCGCGTTCACCGGGCCGCCGTCCGGGCGCACGCGCGACCACGAGGTCGAGAAGCGGTACGTCTCCAGGCCCATGCGCTTCATGAGGGCCACGTCGTCGCGGTAGCGGTCGTAGTGGTCGCACGCGATGTCGCCGTCGTCGCCGTTGATCACCGCACCGGGCACCCGGCAGAACGCGTCCCAGATCGAATCGCGGCGACCGTCCACGTGCGCGGCGCCCTCGATCTGGAAGGCGGCCGTGGCCGCTCCGAAGAGGAAATCGTCCGGGAACGCACGAGGCGTCGAGTGCATCTCTGTTTCCTTTCCGGATGCGATGAACGCCGAAGTCATCCCTTCACCGCGCCCGCCATAATGCCACTGACGAGCTGCTTTCCGGCGAAGACGAACAGGATCAGCAGGGGGATCGTCGACAGCAGCACGCCGGCGAGCACGATCGAGTAGTCGACGAAGTGGTTGGACTGCAGCAGCGACAGCGCCACCGGCAGTGTCGGGTTCTCCCGGTCGAGGACGATGAAGGGCCAGAAGAAGTTGTTCCATGCCGAGATGAACGTGAACAGGCCGAGCATCGCGA
Organism: Microbacterium rhizosphaerae; assembly: GCF_034120055.1. Classification (NCBI taxonomy): domain Bacteria; kingdom Bacillati; phylum Actinomycetota; class Actinomycetes; order Micrococcales; family Microbacteriaceae; genus Microbacterium; species Microbacterium rhizosphaerae. Next base: position 198,598 of record NZ_CP139368.1, read on the forward strand.
CCGCCGGCCGCGCAGCCGGGAGGCCGACGGTCAGGAAGGTGCGGAACGAGCTCGCACCGTCCACCCTCGCGGCTTCGATGAGCTCGTCGGGGACCGCCTGGCGCAGGTACTGCGTCATCCAGAACACCCCGAACGCCGTCACGAGGGCGGGGACGATAATCGCGCCGACCTGGCCGGTCCAGCCGATATCGCTGAAGAGGATGTAGAGAGGCACGACGCCGAGCTGCGTGGGCACGGCCATCGTCGCCACCACGAACACCAGCAGCACGCCGCTGCCGCGGAAGCGCAGCTTCGCGAACGCCCAGCCCGCGAGGGTCGAGAAGAAGACGACCGACAGGGCGATGAGCGCGGAGCTCCAGATCGAGTTCCACAGGGCCGCCCAGAAGTTGACCGCGGGGTCGTCGACCACCTTCGCGGCGTTGGCGAAGAAGTTGCCTCCCGGGATCCACGACATGTTGGGGTCGCGGATCGTGTACGAATCGCCCGAGCCGATGAGGAGCGACCAGTAGTACGGGAACACCGAGCCGAGGATCATCGCGCCGAGGAACGCGTAGACGACCCAGCCGGGGCGCGTGCCGCGCAGGCCGCGACGCCGGGGCGCACGCGCGACCGCTTCCTTCGAGGCACTGGTGGTGACGGGGGGTGTGTCGAGGGCGGTCACGAGACCATCTCCTTCGCGGCGAGCAGGGCGGCGTCCGATGCCAGTCGGCGGCGGGCTTCGCGCGCGGCGGCTCGGCGCTGCGCCCTGGTGAGCACGCCTCGCCCTCCCTCATCACGGACGAGGGAGCGGGTGACGAGAAGATTGATGACGCCGATGACGAGGATGATGAGGAAGAGGATCCACGCGAGGGCGGCGGCGCGGCCGAAGTTCCACTGGCCCCAGCCGATGTCGTACAGCCAGAGGGTGATCGTGAGCCACTGGCTGTCGGGACCACCGGTGCCGTACTGGTCGTACATGCGCGGCTCGTCGAAGATCTGAAGTCCGCCGATCGTCGAGGTGATGATGACGAAGATCAGCGTCGGCCGAAGGCTGGGCAGCGTGATCGCGATGAACTGGCGGATCCTCCCGGCGCCGTCGACGACCGCTGCCTCGTAGTAGTCGCGCGGGATGGCCTGCATGGCGGCCAGCAGGATCAGCGTGTTGTAGCCGGTCCAGCGGAAGTTGACCATGGTCGCGATGGCGATGTGGCTCGCGAAGGCGTTGGAGTGCCACGGGATGGCGGGGATGCCGACGTGCCCGAGCAGCGTGTTGATCAGGCCGTAGCGGTCGCCGAACATGTTGCTGAAGATCAGGGCGACGGCCACCGGCGCCATGACGTAGGGCAGCAGCACGCCCATCCGCCAGAAGGTCTTGGCCCGGATGTTCTGGTCGAGCATCGCGGCGATCACGATCGCGACGACCAGCTGCGGGATGCTCGACAGCAGGAAGATGCTGAAGGTGTTGCGCAGCGCGATCCAGAACTTCGGGTTGGAGAGCACGTACTGGTACTGCGCGAACCCGATGAACTCGCCGGTGTTGCGGACGAGGTCCCAGTTCATGAACGAGATCACCGCCGTGTACGCGATCGGGAAGAGCCCGACGACGATGAACAGCAGGAAGAACGGCGAGACGTAGAGGTACGGCGAGAGCTTCAGATCCCACTCGCTGCGCCTCCGGCGCAATCCGACCCGTCGGGGGGACTTCGGTGTGCCGCCGGGCGCCGCCGTCACGGCGTCGGGGCGAATAGTCGTCGTGGTCACGACGCTCCCTCGAGAAGGGGATGCTGCGGGCCCTGCTCGAGCCCGCAGCATCCGGCTGTCGTTACTTGATGGCCTTCACCTCGGAGACCCACTGGTCCCACGAGGCCTGGGCGTCCTGCGTGCCGTCCTCGACGCGGGTCAGCGCCTTCTGCATCGCGTCGTTGATCTGGAAGTAGTACTGGCCCTTGTACGGAGCGACCGTCACGGCCTTCGCACGGTCGGTGAAGATCTGTCCGACCGGTGCGCTGTTGAAATAGTCGTTCTTGAAGTCGAGCAGCGTGCTGTCCTGGAGAGCCTTGGTCTGGCTCGGGAAGGTGCCGGCGTTCACGAACGCCTTGATCTGCTGCGCGGGCGCGGTCAGCCACGAGGCGAGCTCCTGGGCGGCCTTCACGTGCGCGCCGTTCGCGGGCACGGTCAGGTAGGAGCCTCCCCAGTTGCCGCCGCCGTTCGGGAAGACGTTCGCGACGTCCCATGTCTTGACGTCCTTGGCGTTGCCGGAGATGACGCCGAGCATCCAGCCCGGGCAGAGCATCGTGGCGAAGGCGCCGTTGGACAGGCCCGCCATCCAGTCGTCCGACCACTGGCCGAGGTGCGCCGACTGCGTCTTGGACGCGGCGGTGACCTGCTGGTAGACCGCCTTCACATCCGGGTTCGTCGTCGCGGTGATCTTTCCGTTCTTGGGGTTCTCGTACGCGGCCTCGACCTGGTTGATCATGCCCTGGTAGGTGCCGCCGGCCGAGTCGAACCACGCCTTGCCCGTGGCCTTGACGTACTGGTCGCCGACCGCGAAGTACTTCGACCAGTCGCCCTCGAGGAGCTTCGAGACCGAATCGCGGTCGGTCGGCAGGCCCGCGGCCTTGAACAGATCCGAGCGGTAGCAGATGGCCTCGGGGCCGATGTCGGTGCCGTACCCGATCAGGTTCCCCTTCTTGTCGGTGGCCATGTCCGTCTTCCAGCCGAGCCAGCGGTCCTTGTCCGCGGCGGGCACCGGCGCGAGCAGGTCGGAGTACTTCATGACCTCCGGCAGCCAGTCGACCTCGATCGCCTCGACGTCGGCGAGGCCCTTCTTGCCGAGCTTCTGGAAGTAGTTCGCGCGGGCGTCGTTCGACGTCGCCGCCTTGGTCTGCTGAACGGTGACGTTCGGGTGCAGCTTCGTGTACTCCTTCAGCAGGGCGTCGGTGTAGCCGAAGTCGTTGAACGTCGCAACGGTCAGCGTGATCTTCTCGTTCGGGTTGCTCGACGATGCGCCGCCGCCGCTGCCGGCGCAGCCGGCGAGCATGATGGCCGTCGTCGAAGCCGCGACCGCGATGAGCGCGGTGCGACGCAGTGCTCGTGTGTTCACGTGTCACTCCTTTGTGGGTCTGGTGCGGGCGTGCGGTCCCTCGAGCGTGGGAGCGCTCTCACCGCACGGGAGGAGACGTTATGGGATCGCTCCCATGATGTCAAGGGAGCGCTCCCATCACCCATGTCCGACCCCGCGGTGAGGCATGCCGGGCGCCCCGTAGACTGGATGCATCCCCGCCCGCGACGAAGTCGCCCGTACAACGCCGACGAAGTCGCCCGCACAACGCCGACGCAGACCGCCTCTGCACGTCGCCCACTCCGCAGTAGGGAGCCGCAATGCCCACCATCGTCGTCGACGTGATGCCCAAGGCCGAGCTTCTCGACCCGCAGGGGAAGGCGGTCGCCGGTGCGCTCGCCCGCCTCGGCGTCGAGTCCTTCAGCGGCGTGCGGATCGGCAAGCGCTTCGAGCTGACCGTCGACGGCCCCGTCGACGACGCCGTGCTCGAACAGGTGCGCGACATCGCCGCCGACGTCCTGTCGAACTCTGTCATCGAGGACGTGGTGGGCGTCGAGGTCGTGGAATGACCGTCCGCATCGGGGTCATCACCTTCCCCGGGTCGCTCGACGACCGCGACGCGCAGCGCGCGATCCGCATGGCCGGGGCCGAGCCCGTGGCCCTCTGGCACGGCTCGCACGACCTCGAGGGCGTCGACGCCCTCGTGCTGCCCGGCGGGTTCAGCTACGGCGACTATTTGAGGGCCGGTGCGATCGCGGCGCTCTCGCCGATCATGACCGAGGTCACGCAGGCCGCGTCGGCCGGCATGCCGGTCCTCGGCATCTGCAACGGCTTCCAGATGCTCGTCGAGGCCCACCTGCTGCCAGGCGGACTCATCCGCAACGCCCACCAGCAGTTCATCCGCCGCGACCAGCGACTGCGCGTCGAGAACGCGGACACCGCATGGACGTCCGCCTTCACGCAGGGTCAGGAGATCATCACGCCCCTGAAGAACGGCGACGGCGGCTACATCGCGGATGCCGAGACCCTCGCCCGCATCGAGGGCGAAGGCCTCGTCGCCTTCCGCTACGTCTGCGTGAACCCCAACGGCTCGCTCGACGACATCGCGGGGCTCACGAACGAGCGCGGCAACGTCGTCGGTCTCATGCCGCACCCGGAGCACGCCGTCGAGCCGGGCTTCGGCCCCGATACCCGCGCGGCGATGCGCTCCGGGATCGACGGCCTCGGATTCTTCACCTCGGCCATCGACGCGGTCGTCTCCGCGGCGGCCTGAGCGGGCGACCGTGGCCGCCACCGGCATCCCCTCGCTCGTCGTCTCCGTTCCGGACGAGAAGCTCGCACACGACCTGCAGCCCCTGCCCGAGGGCGCCGAGCTGCTGCTGTGGGACATGAAGACGCCCCCGCCGCGCGATCACATCGACATCGTCGTGCCGCCGTACATGAGCATGTCGGAGATCCTGCCGATGCTCGCGGATGTCGACGTCCGCCTCGTGCAGGGCCAGTCGATCGGCTACGACGGCGTCTCGGCCCACCTGCCGCCCGGAAAGGTCTTCGCGAACGCGGCGAGCGTGCACGAGACCTCCACCGCCGAGCTCGCGGTCGGACTCGCCATCGCGGCGCAGCGTCACATCCCGGAGTTCGTGCGCGCGCAGGACGAGCACCGCTGGGCGCCGGTCTTCGCGACGAGCCTCGCCGACCGGCGCGTGCTCCTGCTCGGCTACGGCGGCGTCGGCAAGGCCGTCGCCGACCGGCTGCGGCCGTTCGAGGTGGAGCTGACCGTCGTCGCCCACACCGCCCGCGACGAGGACGGCGTCGCCGTGCACGGCGTGGACGAGCTGGCGGACCTGCTCCCGGATGCCGAGATCCTCATCGCCACGCTCCCCGGAGGCGAGGCCACCCGGCACATCGTCGCGGACGAGGCACTCACGGCTCTGCCCGACGGCGCGCTCGTGATCAACGTGGGTCGCGGATCCCTCATCGACACCGACGCGCTCGTCGAGCACGTATCGCGCGGCCGCATCCGGGCGGCACTCGACGTCACCGATCCCGAGCCGCTCCCCGAGGACCACCCGCTGTGGTCGCTCCCCGGCGTGCTGATCGCACCTCATGTGGGCGGCGCATCCACAGCGATGCAGCCGCGCATCGCGCGTCTCGTGCGCCGGCAGATCGATCGCATGCTGCGGGGCGAAGAGCCGGTCAACGTCGTCCTCACGACCTGAGTCCGCCTCCCGGCGGCCGGGATGTAAGCGCTTGCAGTATCCTGGGTCCATGACTTCCGGCTCCGAGTGGTGGCGCAGCGCCGTCATCTACCAGATCTATCCCCGTTCCTTCGCGGACGGCTCCGGCGACGGCATGGGCGACCTGCCCGGCATCACGTCGCACCTCGACGACCTCCGCGACCTCGGCGTCGACGCGATCTGGCTGAGCCCGTTCTTCACGTCGCCGCAGAAGGACGCGGGCTACGACGTCTCCGACTACTGCGACGTCGACCCCCTCTTCGGCACGCTGGCGGACTTCGACGACATGCTCGCGGCCGCGCACGAGCGCGGCATCCGGGTCATCGTCGACCTGGTGCCGAACCACTCGTCCGACCAGCACATCTGGTTCCAGGAAGCGCTTGCGGCCACGCCGGGCAGCCCGGCCCGTTCGCGCTACCTCTTCCGCGACGGCAAGGGCGAGCACGGTGAGCTGCCGCCGAACAACTGGGAGTCGGTCTTCGGCGGCGACGCCTGGACCCGCGTCATCGAGCCCGACGGCACCCCGGGCCAGTGGTACCTGCACATCTTCGACGAGTCGCAGCCCGACTTCGACTGGTCGAACGAGCAGGTCCGCGAGGAGTTCCGGCGCATCCTGCGCTTCTGGCTGGACCGCGGCGTCGACGGCTTCCGCATCGACGTCGCCCATGGCCTCATCAAGAAGGACGGCCTGCCCGACCACTTCGCCGACCCCGAGGGCGGCTCGATGGGCGGCGACGAGGCGGACGTGCCGTTCTGGGGCCAGGAGGGCGTCCACGACGTATACCGCGACTGGAATGCCCTCGTCTCCGAGTACGACGGCGACCGCGCCCTGTGCGGCGAGGCCTGGCTGCCCACGCTCGAGAAGACGGCTCTCTGGGTGCGCCCCGACGAGCTCCACCAGACCTTCAACTTCATCTACCTCGAGACCGAGTGGGATGCCGCGGCCCTCCGCGCGGTCATCGACGAGTCGCTGCGCGCATTCGGCAGCGTCGGCGCGCCGAGCACGTGGGTGCTGTCCAACCACGACGTGGTGCGTCACGCATCCCGCCTCGCGCTGACCGCCGTCAACCCGCAGGGCCACGGCATCGGACCGAACTCCCCCGGCCAGCCGATCCCCGAGGTCGGCCTCCGTCGCGCCCGCGCCGCGTCGGCTCTCATGCTCGCGCTCCCCGGCTCCGCCTATCTCTATCAGGGCGAGGAGCTCGGGCTCCCCGAGGTCATCGACATCCCGGACGAGGCGCGACAGGACCCCACCTGGTTCCGCACCGAGGGCGAGCGGTACGGACGGGATGGATGCCGGGTCCCCCTCCCCTGGACCGCGGACGCTCCCTCCTACGGCTTCAGCCCGACCGGTTCGAGCTGGCTCCCGCAGCCGGCCGAGTGGGCCGAGCACGCCCGTGACATCGAGGCGGCGGACGAGGCATCCACTCTCTCGCTCTATAAGACGCTCCTCGAGACGCGACGCGTCCACGATCTCGGCGCGGGTACCCTGGAGTGGATCCCGACGAGCGACGGCACGCTCTCGTTCCGCAACGGCGCCATCACCGTCGTCGCGAACCTCGGAACCGAGCCGGTCGCCCTGCCCGGAGGACGCGTGGCCGCGGCGAGTTCGCCGGTGGACGGCGGCGTGCTTCCGGTGGACGCGACGGCGTGGCTCATCGGTTCACCAGAGGTTTGCGGGGACTGATCCGGATGCTGGGGCGCCCGGACCGGTGAGCGAAGACGCACCGGCCGGGCATGACGGAGGGGCTGAATGGTCGGCATCGATGAGGTCGCACGCCTCGCCGGCGTTTCGACGGCGACGGTCTCGCGCGCGCTGAGCGGACGCGGCAACGTGTCCGATGCGTCACGGGCGCGGGTGGAGGCGGCGGCGCACACGCTGGGCTACGTCGTCTCGGCGTCGGCATCGAGCCTCGCGTCCGGGCGCACGCGCAACGTGGGCGTGCTGGTCCCCTACCTCGACCGCTGGTTCTTCAGCACGGTGCTCTCGGGCATCGCGCGGGAGCTCATGGCGCACGGTTACGACATCACGCTCTACTCGCTGTCGGCCGATCGCGAGCAGCGGCGCGAGGTGTTCGAGACGTCCCTCAAGCGTCAGCGCGTCGACGGCGTCATCGCGATCTCCATCGAGCTCGGATCCGAGGAGAGCGGACGTGTCGGCGAGCTCGGCCTTCCGGTCATCGCGATCGGAGGCCCGAACCCCGGGCTCGCCACCCTCACCGTCGACGACGTCGCCGTGGCGCGGCTCGCGACCGAGCACCTGCTCGCACTCGGCCACCGCGAGATCGCGCACATCGGGGCGAGCCCGGAGTTCGACATCGACTTCCACATCCCCACCCAGCGCCGGCAGGGCTTCGAGCTCGCCCTCGACGCAGCGGGCATCACGCCCAACCCCGCGCTGTACGAGCCCGCCGATTTCACGATCGAGGGCGGGTTCCGTGCGGGCAAGCAGCTGCTCGGCCGACCGGGCGACCGCCCGACCGCGATCTTCGCCGCGTCCGACGAGATGGCCATCGGCGCGCTCCTGGCCGCACGCGAGCTCGGATACCGGGTGCCGGAGGACCTCTCGATCGTCGGGATCGACGGTCACGAGCTCGGCAAGTTCTTCCAGGTGACGACGGTCGACCAGTTCCCGGGCGACCAGGGCGTCCGCGCGGCCAAGGCCCTGCTCGCCGCCCTCGAGGCGCGCGAGCAGCACGGCGAGTCGCCGACCGTCGTCCCGGGGCAGCTGCCGTTCGAGCTCGTCGTGCGCAACACGACCGCCCGGCTCGACCGCTGACAGGACGGTGCGGCGCCTCGCGGTCCCCGAGGGGCCGTCCGCGCGGCGCCGTATGCTCGGGGTCATGACCATGGACCTCGAAGGCATCTACACGGATCTGCACCGTCATCCCGAGCTGTCGTTCCAGGAGCACCGCACCGCCGGCATCGTCGCCGAGCACCTGCGCGCCCTCGGCATCGACACGACCGAGGGGGTCGGACGGACAGGCGTCGTCGGAGTCGTCTCGAACGGAGTCGGGCCGACGGTGTGGCTGCGCGCCGACATGGACGGCCTGCCCGTCGAGGAGCTCACCGGCCTCCCCTACGCCAGCGCGGCGCGGGGCGTGAACCCCGCCGGGCTCGACGTTCCGGTCATGCACGCGTGCGGCCACGACATGCACGTCACCTGCCTCCTCGGCGCGATCGAGCGCCTCGTCGCAGAGAAGGATTCCTGGCACGGCACGGTCGTCGCCGTCTTCCAGCCCGCCGAGGAGTTCGGTGCCGGGTCGCAGGCGATGCTCGACGACGGGGTGCTCGACCGGTTCCCGCGTCCCGACATCGTCCTCGGCCAGCACGTGACGCCGCTGCCCGCAGGGACGATCGGCGTCCGCAGCGGAACGCAGATGGCCGCCTCGGACGGGCTCACCGTCACGATGTACGGGCGCGGCGGCCACGGTTCGCGCCCGCAGGCGACGATCGACCCGGTCGTCATGGCGGCCGCGACCGTCATGCGGCTGCAGACGATCGTCTCGCGCGAGGTCGATCCTCGCGATGTCGCGGTCGTGACCGTCGGATCGATCCACGCCGGACTGAAGAACAACATCATCTCGGACGAGGCGAAGCTCGAGATCAGTCTGCGCTACCCGACGGATGCGCTGCGCGACGCGGTGCTCGCCAAGCTCGAGCGCGTCGTCAACGCCGAGGCCGCCGCATCCGGTGCCACCGTCGCGCCGCGGATCGTCACCGACCACACGCTCCCTCCGACGATCAACGACGAGAACGCGACCGCCCGGCTCGTCTCCGCGTTCGAGGCGTCGTTCGGCGACGGCAGCGTGATCGACCCGGGCATGTTCACGGGCAGCGAGGACGTGTCGCGCTTCGCCCGCGACGCGGGCGTGCCGCTCGTCTTCTGGTTCTGGGGAGGGGTGGATGCCGAGGCCCACGCGCGCGCCCTCGCGGCGGGCACCCTCGAGACCGATATCCCCACCAACCACTCGGCCTACTTCGCGCCCGTCCTGCAGCCGACACTGTCGCGGGGCGTCGAGGCCCTCGTGATCGCCGCGCGCGAATTCCTCGGCTGATCAGGGATCCGCGCGAGGCGGAGCGTCGCCGGAGCCTCACTCGATCCGCGCGCATCCAGCCAACGAGCAGGTAACGCACGCCGCGCCGCGTTGCATACGAACGCCGAAAAGCGTACTGTCGCACGCCGTGACGAACGAGAGTCGCGAGACCGAAGTCGATGAGACTCCGATCGCGAAACGCATCCTGATCGGCGACCCGCTGGCGTCGACGAATTCCGAGGAGCACCTCCTCCCGAAGCGGATGGCGCTGCCGATCTTCGCGTCCGACGCGTTGTCGTCCGTGGCGTACGGTCCACAGGAGATGATGATGATCCTCCTGACCGGAGGACTCGCGTTCCTGGCCTTCAGCCCGTGGATCGCATTCGCCGTCGTCATCCTCCTGGTCGTCATCGTGCTGAGCTACCGGCAGCTCATCAAGGCCTACCCGTCGGGCGGTGGAGACTACGAGGTCGCCCGCAAGAACCTCGGCGAGATCCCGGGCGTCGTCGTCGCCGCGGCGCTGCTCGTCGACTACGTGCTGACGGTCTCGGTGTCGGTCGCGTCCGGCGTCGACAACATCATCTCGGCGCTGCCGGTGCTCAACCCCTGGCGCGTCGAGATGGCGGTGGGGTTCGTCATCCTCATCGTGGTCGTGAACCTCCGAGGCGTGCGGGAGGCGTCACGGGCGTTCGCCATCCCCACCTATGTCTTCATCGGTTCCGTCGGCGTCATGATCGTCGTGGGCCTCGCGCGCACCTTCCTCGGCTTCGCGCCCGTGGCCTCGAGCGCCCAGTACGGCGTGAAGGGCACGGACCTCATGCAGGCCGCCGTCATCCTCCTCGTCCTGCGCGCGTTCTCGAGCGGCTGCTCCGCCCTCACCGGCATCGAGGCCGTGTCGAACGGCGTGCAGGCCTTCCGCAAGCCGAAGATCCTCAATGCGCAGACCACGCTGGCGCTGATGGGCACGATCGCCATCCTGCTGTTCTCCGGGCTCACCGCGCTCGCGCTGATCTCGGGCGTGCACTACGCGGAGGATCCGTGCACCGAGCTCATCGGATGGAACTGCAGCAACCCGCAGCCGAGCCTCATGGCGCAGGTGGCCGCCGCCACCTTCGGGATGAACAGCATCCCGTTCTTCATCATCCAGGCGGCGACCGCCGTCGTCCTGCTGCTGGCGGCCAACACCGCCTTCAACGGGTTCCCGCTGCTCGGCTCGGTGCTCGCGCGCGACGGCTACGCGCCGAAGGCCCTCAACACCCGCGGCGACCGGCTCGTCTACTCGAACGGCATGATCATCCTCGGCCTCGTGGCCATCGGCGTGCTGATCATCTATCAGGCGAACCTCACCAACCTCATCCAGCTGTACATCATCGGCGTGTTCGTGTCGTTCACCCTCGGACAGATCGGCATGATCCGGCACTGGAGACGGGGGCTGCGCGGCATCCGTCTCATGCCCGAGAACCTGCGCAACACCAAGGCGACCGCCAAGGAGAGGTTCGGGCTGCGCAAGGGCCTCGCGATCAACTCCCTCGGTGCCACGCTCACCTCGATCGTGCTCGTGATCGTGACCATCACGAAGTTCACGCACGGCGCGTGGCTCGTGTTCCTCGCCATCCCGGTGCTGACGTTCCTCATGATCGGCGTGCACCGCTACTACCGCGACGTCGAGCACGAGATCGAGATGGATGACTCGCTCCATTTCGGCTCGACGGGCGACGTCGCGCTCATCCTCGTCAACAAGCTGCAGAAGCCGGTCGTGAAGGCGATCGACTACGCGCTGGCCGCCAAGCACGAGCACACCTTCGCCATCCACATCGCGGTGACGAAGGAGGATGCGGCCGACCTCGAGAAGGAATGGCGCATGCACCGCATGCCCATCCCGCTGAAGATCATCGAATCGCCGTTCCGCACGTACGCGAGCCCCATCGCCGACTACATCAAGAAGTACCGGGCCGAGCACGGTTCGTCGATCGTCACCGTCTACCTGCCGCAGTACATCGTGGGGCACTGGTGGGAGACGATCCTGCACAACCGGCGCGCGAGCCGCATCGCGCAGCAGCTCATGCTGCTGCACGGTGTCTCCATCACGCTCGTGCCCTGGCTGCTCGACTCCTCGGAGCTCATCTACGGACGCCGCTCCCGACCGCTGCCGGGCCAGGAGCGCTCCGGGCGCCCGTTCGAGGACGGGGTCGTCCAGAAGGGCCGCCGCGTCATCCGCCCCGCCGGGCCGCCGAAGGCGTCCGCCGTCGACGCGAAGACGCCCGTCGTCGACACGAAGACGCCCGAGCACTGAGCCTCGCGGGCTGTCGCCTGACCTGAGCACGCGTGAGGGGCGCGTGAGGGGCGCGTCAGGAATCCACGTGACGGCGTATGGATTCCGTCAGGACGACGCATCCCTCGCCCGCGCCGGAGTTGCATCGTCTCCCGGAGCGCACTCGGCGCTCCGGATGGAGGCTCTCCCGTGCTCGATGTCATCTACATCGCCGTGGTGATCGCGCTGTTCGCGCTCGTCACCCTCATCGCGAAGGGGGCGGAGCGGCTGGTGCCGCCCCTCCGCGGCTCGGCTCCGCGCGATGCGGCGGGCGCGGAGAAGTCGCGATGATCCTCTTCTCGCTCCTCGCGGCCGGGCTCGGCATCGCCGCGATCGTCTACCTCGTCATCGCGCTCCTGCTGCCGGAGCGCTTCTGATGTCGCCGGGCTCGCTCGCCTTCGGCATCCTGCAGGCGGCCACGCTCGTCGTCGTGCTCGTCCTGCTGTACCGCCCGGTCGGGAACTACCTCGCCCGGGTCTACCTGTCGCGTCGTGACGGGGTCCTCGAGCGCGGCGTCTACCGTCTCATCGGCGTCGACCCGCGCGCCGATCAGTCGTGGCCCGCCTACACCCGCGGTGTGATCGCGTTCTCGCTCGTGGGGGTGCTGCTCGTCTACGGTCTGCAGCGCATCCAGGCGGTGCTCCCCTGGTCGCTCGGCCTGCCGGCCGTCCCCGAGGGGCTCGCCTTCAACACCGCGGTGTCGTTCGTCACGAACACCAACTGGCAGTCGTACTCGCCCGAAGCCACCGTGGGCTATACCGTCCAGTTCGCCGGCCTCGCCGTGCAGAACTTCGTCTCCGCCGCGGTCGGCATCGCCGTCGCGATCGCGCTCGTGCGGGGTCTCGCCTCGCGGCGCGGCGGCACGATCGGCAACTTCTGGGTCGATCTCGTCCGGACGTGCGGCCGCATCCTGCTTCCGCTCTCGGTCGTCGCTGCCATCGTGCTCATGGCGGCCGGCGTCGTGCAGAACTTCGCCGGCTTCACGGACATCCACACGCTCGCCGGCGCCACGCAGGCGATCCCCGGCGGCCCGGTCGCCTCCCAGGAGGCCATCAAGGAGCTCGGCACCAACGGCGGCGGCTTCTACAACGCCAACTCGGCGCATCCGTTCGAGAACCCGACGCCGTGGACCAGCCTCTTCGAGGTCTTCCTGCTGCTCCTCATCCCGTTCTGCCTTCCGCGTGCGTTCGGCCGGATCATCGGCGACGACCGGCAGGGAACGGCGATCGTCGCGGCCATGGCCGTCATCGCCACCGCATCCCTCGTCGTGCTGACCTGGTTCGAGACGACGACGGGCGGCACGGCGGTGAAGGCCGCGGGAGCCGCGATGGAGGGCAAGGAGCAGCGCTTCGGGATCCTCGGCTCGACGCTGTTCGCCACGGGGACGACGCTCACGTCCACCGGCGCGGTGAACTCGATGCACGACTCGTACACGGCGCTCGGCGGCATGATGCCGATGTTCAACATGATGCTCGGCGAGATCGCGCCCGGCGGCGTCGGCTCGGGACTGTACGGGATGCTCGTCATCGCCATCATCGCGGTGTTCGTCGGCGGCCTCATGGTGGGACGGACGCCGGAGTACGTCGGCAAGAAGATCGGCCCGCGCGAGATGAAGCTCGCGAGCCTGTACATCCTCGTCACCCCGACGCTGGCGCTCGCCGGCGCCGCCCTGAGCTTCGCGATCCCCGGCGTGCGGCAGGACGTCGAGAACGTCTCGATCCTGAACCCGGGTGCGCACGGCCTCAGCGAGGTGCTCTACGCGTTCACCTCGGCGGCCAACAACAACGGCTCGGCGTTCGCGGGCCTGACCGCGAACACGCCGTGGCTGAACACGGCGCTGGGGGTCGTGATGCTGCTCGGCCGGTTCGTGCCGATCGTGGTGGTCCTCGCCCTGGCCGGCTCCGTCGCCCAGCAGGACATCGTGCCGTCGACGGCCGGCACGCTGCCGACCTACCGACCGCAGTTCGTCGGACTGCTCGTCGCCGTCACCCTCATCGTCGTCGCGCTGACGTACTTCCCGGTGCTCGCGCTCGGCCCCCTCGCAGAAGGACTCTCATGACCACCGCCGTCTACGGACACGCAACAGAACCGGCGACTCCTCCGGCACCGAAGAAGACCCGGGCGTTCGGCTGGTCGCAGCTCGTGCAGGCGCTTCCGGGCGCGCTGCGCAAGCTCAACCCCGCCGACCAGTGGCGCAACCCCGTCATGATGCTCGTGTGGGTGGGCGCCGTTCTGACGACGGTCATCGCGATCGCGCAGCCGTTCATCCCCGCGATGCAGACGTCGGGCGGCGCACCGGTCCCCCTGCTGTTCACGTGGGGCATCGCGATCTGGCTCTGGATCACCGTGATCTTCGCCAACCTGGCCGAATCGGTCGCCGAGGGCCGGGGCAAGGCGCAGGCGGCCACGCTCCGCAAGACGCGCGCGACGACGATGGCCACGCGGGTCGCGGGCTACGACGAGAAGGGGGATGCTGCGGCATCCCGCGCCGCGACGGAGCAGGTCGCCTCGACCGACCTGAAGCTCGGCGACGTGGTCGTCGTGACCGCCGGAGAGCTCATCCCCGGCGACGGGGACATCATCGCCGGCATCGCGACCGTCGACGAGTCGGCGATCACGGGCGAGTCCGCCCCGGTGGTGCGCGAGTCGGGCGGTGACCGCAGCGCCGTGACCGGCGGGACGCGCGTGCTCTCCGACCGGATCGTCGTGCGGATCACCTCGAAGCCGGGTGAGACGTTCGTCGACCGCATGATCGCCCTCGTCGAGGGCGCCGCACGTCAGCGGACGCCGAACGAGATCGCGCTCAGCATCCTGCTCTCGAGCCTCACGATCATCTTCCTCATCGTGGTGCTCACCCTGAACCCCGTGGCCTCGTACGCGGCGAAGCCGGCCGGCATCGCGGTGCTCGTCGCACTGCTCGTCTGCCTCATCCCGACGACGATCGGCGCGCTGCTCTCGGCGATCGGCATCGCCGGCATGGACCGCCTCGTGCAGCACAACGTGCTCGCGATGTCGGGGCGCGCGGTCGAGGCGGCAGGCGACGTCACGACGCTGCTGCTCGATAAGACCGGCACGATCACCTACGGCAACCGGCGGGCGACGGAGTTCGTCGCGCTGCCGGGCGTCGAGCAGGGCGAGCTGACCCGCATCGCCGCCGAATGCTCCCTCGCCGACCCCACGCCGGAGGGGACGTCGGTGGTGGAGCTCGCGGCGGGGCGCGGCATCCACGTGTCCGCTCCGGCGGATGCGACGGTCGTGCCGTTCACCGCCCAGACGCGCATGAGCGGTCTCGACCTGCCCGACGGCTCCCAGCTGCGCAAGGGCGCCGGATCGGCGGTCCTCGCCTGGCTCGACGAGAACGGGGCGCAGGTGACGGATGCGACGCGCACGGCGCTGACCGGCATCGTCGACGGCATCGCCGCCGACGGCGGCACGCCGCTCGTGGTCGCCGTGTCCGGCCCCTCGACGAGCTCGGGGACCGGAGGTGCGCGGCCACTGGGGGTCATCCACCTCAAGGACATCGTCAAGGACGGTCTGCGCGAGCGTTTCGTCGAGATGCGGGCGATGGGCATCCGCACCGTCATGATCACGGGTGACAACCCGCTCACGGCGAAGGCGATCGCGACCGAGGCGGGCGTCGACGACTACCTCGCCGAAGCCACGCCCGAGGACAAGCTGGCGCTCATCCGGCGGGAGCAGGAGGGCGGCAACCTCGTCGCGATGACCGGCGACGGCACGAACGATGCTCCCGCGCTGGCGCAGGCGGACGTCGGGGTCGCGATGAACACCGGAACCTCGGCGGCGAAGGAGGCCGGCAACATGGTCGACCTCGACTCCGACCCCACGAAGCTCATCGACATCGTGCGCATCGGCAAGCAGCTGCTCATCACCCGCGGCGCGCTGACGACGTTCTCGCTCGCGAACGACATCGCGAAGTACTTCGCGATCATCCCGGCGATGTTCATGGTCGTGTACCCCGGGCTCGGGGTGCTGAACGTCATGGGCCTGCACTCCCCCGCCTCGGCGGTCACGAGCGCGATCATCTTCAACGCGATCATCATCGTGCTGCTCATCCCGCTGGCCCTCCGCGGAGTCACCTATCGGCCCGCGAGCGCATCGCAGATCCTGGGCCGCAATCTGCTCATCTACGGGCTCGGCGGGATCATCGCGCCGTTCATCGGCATCAAGCTCATCGACCTCGTCATCGGCCTGATCCCGGGCTTCTGACCCGGTCCCGAAGGAGTCATCGTGTCCACCACCACTGCATCCGTCCGGCCCCTGCGTCCGGCGCATCCCGGCCGGCGCGGCTCGCTGCGCACACTGTGGGCCGCGCTTCGCGCCATGCTCGTCGCGACCGCCGTCCTCGGGGTCGGCTACCCGCTGCTGATCACGGCGGTCGGGCAGTCGGCCTTCCCCGGGCAGGCCAACGGATCCCTCGTCACCGACGCGCAGGGCGCCGCCGTCGGCTCGGCTTTGCTCGGCCAGAGCTTCTCCGAAGCCCACGGCGCCCCCCTGCCGCAGTATTTCCAGCCGCGGCCGTCCGCCGCCGGCAAGGGGTACGACGGCGCGGCATCCGGCGGCTCGAACCTCGGGCCGAACAACTCGACGCTCGTGACGCGGATCGACAAGACCCGCGCAGCCCTCGCCGCGTTCAACGGCGTGGATCCGTCGCAGCTGCCGCCGGATGCCCTGACCTCGTCGGCCTCGGGCCTCGATCCCGACATCAGCGTCGCCTACGCGCTCCTCCAGGTCGATCGTGTGGCCCGGGCGCGGAATCTGCCGCCGACGTCGGTGCGCGATCTCGTCGAGGCGAACGTCATCCCGCGCGATCTGGGCTTCCTCGGCGAGCCGCGCGTGAACGTCCTGAAGCTCAATCTCGCCCTCGATGCCGTCACCCGATGACCGCGCGAAGGCGGCGACGGGGAGAATGACAGCATGAAGCGCGGCAGGCTGCGCGTCCTGCTCGGCGCCGCTCCCGGCGTCGGCAAGACGTACGAGATGCTCGAAGAGGGCCGCACCCGCAAGGCGGGGGGCGTCGACGTCGTGATCGGGATCGTCGAGACGCACGGCCGCACCGCGACCGCCGCCCTCACCGAGGGGCTCGAGCAGGTGCCGCGCCGGTCGGTCCGCTACCGCGAGGTCGACCTCGACGAACTGGACGTCGATGCGGTCCTCGAGCGCTCCCCTCAGGTGGCGCTGGTCGACGAGCTCGCCCACACGAACGCGCCCGGATCGCGGCACGAGAAGCGCTGGCAGGACGTCGACGAGATCCTGGATGCCGGCATCGACGTCATCACGACCGTGAACGTGCAGCACATCGAGTCGCTGAGCGATGTCGTCGCGCAGATCACGGGCATCGTGCAGCGCGAGACGGTTCCGGATGCCGTGGTCCGCGGCGCGGACCAGATCGAGGTCGTCGACCTCGCACCGCAGTCGCTACGCGACCGGCTCGCCGCCGGTCAGGTGTACCCCGCCGACCGGATCGACGCCGCGCTGTCGAACTACTTCCGCCTGGGCAACCTCACGGCGCTGCGCGAACTCGCGCTGCTGTGGCTCGCGGACGAGGTCGACAGCGCGCTGAACCTCTATCGCGCCGAGCATGGCATCGAGGGCACGTGGCGCGCCCGCGAGCGGGTCGTCGTCGCGCTCACGGGCGGCGCCGAGGGCGAGACCCTCATCCGCCGCGGCGCCCGCATCGCCGCCAGGGCGGCGGGCGGCGAGCTCCTGGCCGTGCACGTCTCGAGCCAGGACGGCCTGCGTGCCGGCCCGCCCAGCGCACTCGCCGAGCAGCGCGCGCTCGTCGAGGCGCTGGACGGCACGTACCACCAGGTCGTCGGAGACGACGTCCCGGTCACCCTCGTCGAGTTCGCGCGCTCGGTGAACGCGACGCAGCTCGTCATCGGCGCGAGCCGCCGCGGGAGGCTGGCCGCGGCCCTGACCGGACCGGGCATCGGTGCCACCGTCGTCCGCGAGTCGGGCGACATCGACGTGCACATCGTGACCCACGCGGCGGCCGCCGGTCGGTTCGCCCTGCCGCGCGTGCGCGGTGGAGCGCTCAGCGCCCGCCGCCGCATCCTCGGGTTCGCCGTCGCCCTCGTGTGCGGCCCGTTGCTGTCGCTCGTCCTGTACTCGTGGCGCGGCAGCGACGCCATCACGGCCCAGGTGCTCGCGTACCAGCTCCTCGTCGTGATCGTCGCGCTCATCGGCGGCATCTGGCCCGCCCTGTTCGCCGCCGTCCTGTCGGGGCTGACCCTCGACTACCTCTTCGTCGCGCCGCTGTTCACCGTGACGATCGCGGCGCCGGCGCACGCCCTCGCCCTGGCCCTGTACGTCGTCAATGCCATCCTCGTGAGCCTCGTGGTCGACCGCTCGGCCCGGCGCACGCGTGCCGCCCAGCGCGCCGCCGCCGAATCGGAGCTCATCGCCACCGTCGCGGGCAGCGTGCTGCGCGGCGAGTCGGCCGTGCCGGCGCTCGTGTCGCGCGCACGGGAGGCCTTCGGGCTCGCCGGCGTGCGCCTGCTCACCGCCGACGGCACCGTGGTGGCGACCGACGGCGAGCCCCTGCCCGACGAGCGGGTCGAGCGTGTGGCGGTCGGCCCGGATCACGTGCTCGAACTCCACGGGGCGGAACTGGATGCGTCGGCCCGCCGCCTGCTCGACGTGATCGCCGCGCAGATCGAGGCCGCGCTGGAGCACTCGACCCTCGCCGGCGCGGCCCGCGAGGTCGACGCGCTGGCCGCCGCCGACAATGTGCGGACGGCGCTGCTCTCGGCCGTGAGCCACGACCTGCGGCGCCCCCTCGCTGCCGCCGTCGCCGCGGTGGGCGGCCTGCGGGCCGCGGGCGCCTCACTCTCCGACGCCGACCGCGCC
Organism: Microbacterium rhizosphaerae; assembly: GCF_034120055.1. NCBI lineage: Bacteria > Bacillati > Actinomycetota > Actinomycetes > Micrococcales > Microbacteriaceae > Microbacterium > Microbacterium rhizosphaerae. The sequence goes on from NZ_CP139368.1 coordinate 217,093, forward strand.
GAGCTGCTCGCGACCGCCGACGAGAGCCTCGGCACCCTGTCGCAGCTCGTCACCGACCTCCTCGACGTCAGCCGCGTCCAGGCGGGGGTGCTCGCCGTGTCGCTCACCGCCCTGGACGCCGCCGACGTCGTGCTCGCGGCCGTCGACGAGCTCGGACTCGGTCCGGCGGAGGTCGAGCTGGCCCTCGACGAGGCCGTCCCCGCCGTGCGCGCGGACCCCGTGCTGCTGCAGCGCGTGATCGTGAACGTCCTGGCCAACGCCGTGCGGCACTCGCCTCCCGGCACACGCGCACGCGTCGCGACGAGCGGCCTCGGCGATACGGTCGAGATCCGGATCGTCGACCGCGGCGCCGGCGTCCCCGCCGACCAGCGCGACGCGATGTTCGCGCCGTTCCAGCGCATGGGCGACACCGACAACACCGTCGGGCTCGGTCTCGGTCTCGCCCTCTCCCGCGGTTTCGCCGAGGGCATGGGCGGATCGCTCGCCGCGGAAGACACCCCCGGCGGCGGCCTCACGATGGTCGTGTCGCTGCCGGCGGCCGTGGCATCCCTCCCCTCCCCTGCCGTCACGGCCGCGCCACAGGCCGCTTCGGGCAAGGTGGACTCGTGAAGGTCCTGATCGCCGACGACGATCCGCAGCTCGTGCGGGCCCTGCGCATCACGCTGGGCGCCCACGGCTACGACGTGGTCGCCGCCCCCGACGGCGCCGCCGCGATCACGCTCGCCGCGCAGTCGCGTCCCGACATCGTGCTGCTCGATCTCGGGATGCCGCGACTCGACGGCATCGAGGTCATCCATGCTCTGCGCGGCTGGACCGACGCGCCGATCATCGTCGTGTCGGGCCGCACCGGCTCGGGCGACAAGGTCGACGCGCTGGACGCCGGTGCCGACGACTACGTGACGAAGCCGTTCCAGATCGACGAGCTGCTCGCCCGGCTCCGGGCGCTCTCGCGCCGGACCGTTGCCGCGCCCGGCACCACCGTCGTGCGCTTCGGGGATGTGACCATCGACCTGGTCTCGCGCTCGGTGAGCCGCGACGGCACGCTCGTGCACCTCACCCCGACGGAATGGCGGATGCTCGAGTTCCTCGCGCGCAACCCCGGCGCCCTCGTCACGCGGCAGACCCTGCTGAAGGAGATCTGGGGCACGGAGCAGATCGCCGACTCCGGCTACCTGCGGCTGTACATGTCGCAGCTGCGCAAGAAGCTGGAGCCCGACGCATCCGCCCCCCGCTTCCTCCTCACGGAATCGGGGATGGGCTACCGCCTCGTCACCGAGTGACCCCTTCACCGGAGGCGCGACTCACCGAGCCCTCCGGGCGCGCACACAGGGCAGACTTGACGCATACCTTCTCCCCGATCCGAACGGACACTGTGACCCGCGCCGATTTCCCGCTGCTGGCCGCGCACCCCGAGCTCGTCTACCTCGACTCGGCCGCGACGTCGCAGCGACCCGCATCCGTGATCGCCGCCGAGCGCGCCTTCGTCGAACACGACTACGCGGCGGTGCACCGCGGCGCGAGCGAAGCCGTCGGGCGCTCGACGGAGGCCTTCGAGGGCGCGCGCGAGCGCGTGGCGCGGTTCGTCGGCGCGCAGCCGGACGAGATCGTGTGGGCCGAGAACGCGACGGATGCGCTGAACATCGTCGCGCTGGGGATCTCGGATGCGAGCGCCGGCCTCGGCGCTCCCGACCTCGCGCTGCGCGAGTGCGACGAGATCCTCGTGACGGAGGCCGAGCACCACGCCAACCTCATCCCGTGGCAGCGGGTCGCCGCGCGGACCGGGGCGGTGCTGCGCTGGGCGGAGGTCGCCGACGACGGCACGTGGACCATCGACGCGCTGCGCGCAGCATCCTCTCGCCGCACCCGCATCATCGCCGTCGCGCACGTCTCCAACGTCACCGGCTACATCGCGCCGGTCGCGGACGTCGTCGCGCTGGCGCGCGAGCTCGGCGCACTGACCGTGCTGGACGCGTGCCAGTCCGCGCCCCACATATCGCTGGATCTCGCGGCCCTCGGGGTCGACTTCGCCGCGTTCTCGGGGCACAAGATGCTCGGCCCGACGGGAATCGGCGTGCTCTACGGCCGCAGCGAGCTGCTGAACGCCCTGCCTCCGGCCCGCACCGGCGGCTCGACCATCACGACGGTGACGATGACGGATGCGCAGTTCCTCCCCGCTCCGCAGCGATTCGAGGCCGGAACGCAGCCTGTGACGCAGGTCGTCGGCCTGGGTGCCGCCGTCGACTACCTCTCCGCGTTCGGGATGGACCGCCTGCACGCGCACGAGCGCGAGCTGGCCGGACTGCTGACGGATGCCGTGGCCTCGGTGCCCGGCGTGCGGCTGCTGGGTCCCGAGCCGGGCCGCGAGCGCGCATCCCTCGTCAGCGTCGACGTCGACGGCGTGCACGCGCACGACGTCGGGCAGTTCCTCGACTCCCGCGGCATCGCCGTCCGCGTCGGGCACCACTGCGCGCAGCCGCTGCACCGTCGCCTCGGGATCACGGCATCCACCCGCGCCAGCGCCTACCTGTACACGACCCCCGACGACGTGGCGGCCTTCGCCGCCGCACTCGCCGAGGTCCGCCCGTTCTTCGGAGCCGACCGATGAGCGCCGGGCTGGAGGGCCTGTACCAGGAGGTCATCCTCGACCACGCGCGGCGCAAGGTCGGCGCGGGCTCATCCGAGGGCTGGGCGCACACGCACCACGAGGTGAACCCCACGTGCGGCGACGAGATCACCGTCGGCGCGACGGTGGACGACGGTCATGTCCACCTCGTGTGGGAGGGGCGTGGATGCAGCATCTCCACGGCATCCGCGTCGGCGATGTCGGAGCTGGTGGCGGATGCCTCCCCCGCCGACGTCCACGAGGCCATCGACGCCTTCCGCACGATGATGCGCTCGCGCGGCGAGGGCGAACCGCCGGAGCTGCTCGGGGATGCCGAGGTCTTCCAGGGCGTGGCCCGATACGTCATGCGGGTCAAGTGCGCGATGCTGCCCTGGGTCGCGCTCGAGGCCGCCCTCGCCCAGGCCGAGAGCGCCGCCGAGGCCTGATCCCCGTCCATACGGACAGGTCCCCGAGCCTGTCGAGGGGCCCCGAGCCTCCATACGGACAGGTCCCCGAGCCTGTCGAGGGGCCCCGAGCCTCCATGCGGACAGGTCCCCGAGCCTGTCGAGGGGCCACCCCTCGACAAGCTCGGGGACCGGGTTGTCGAGGGGCTACCCGCGCAGATCGCAGGGGCCACCCCTCGACAAGCTCGGGGACCGGGTTTCAGTGAGCGGGACGAAACGCGGTCGCCGGCACAGCTCTAGCGGTCGAGCACCTCGCGCAGGCGGGCGGCGAAGGCGTCCGGGTCGCCGGGGTACCCGGGCGAGTCCTGGAATCCGCCGTGGTGGCTCGGGAACTCCGTCGGCTCGATGCCGACCTCGGTCGCCACCGCGCGGGCTCCGCGGGCGGCCATCGTGTCGCCGGACTGCACACCCGCGGCGATCACGAGCCGGTCGCCGAAGCCCCGCAGAGCCTCGGTGTCGACCCGGTACTCGATGATCGCCGGCATGTTGCGGAACAGCGGGTTGGTGCGCGAGCCGTCGTCCTCCGAGGGCATCCCGAACATCGCGGGATCGGGCGCGGGCTGGTCGAGGTAGCCGTCGGGCACGGGCCCGTCGTGCATCACGAGCGCGACGAACTTCGCCATGGCAGCGCCGTCGCCCTTCTCGGCGTACGTCTTCTTCAGGTCGGCGATGACCTCGAGCACCTCCTCGCCGTCCGGAAGGAAGGTGGCGTTCGGCGGCTCGTGCGCCACGATGGTGCGGAAGTCCTCGGGGTGCGTCGCGGCGGCCGCGAGCAGGTTGACGGCGCCACCGCTCGAACCGAAGGCGTCGACCGGCCCGACGCCGAGCGCAGCGACGACCCGGTGGATGTCGTCGGCGTGCTGCGCCGTGCTGATGTCGGACGTGCCGACCGGGTTGCGGCCTGCGCCGCGCGGGTCGTAGGTGACGACGGGCCGGTCGGCGAAGTGCTCGGCGAGCTGCTGGAAGCCCGAGGCATCCATCGGCGCGCCGAACACGAACAGCGGCACCCCGGACGACAGGTCTCCCCGCACGTCGTACGTGATCGCGTCCTCGCCCTCGCCGACGACCTGCGTGGCGATGGTCACGGTGTTCTCGGTCATTTCGTGTCCTCTCTCGACCCGCCTCACACGGAGGCGAGCACCTCTCGTTCGAGCCGCTGGTAGCTGGTCTCCATGCCCTCGGTCATGCCCGTGGCGAGCACGGCGTCGCGGGTCGCGGCATCCGGGTATTCGATGAGGAGGGTGAGCAGCGTCGCGCCGTCCTCCTCGTAGAGCTGCAGGTCGTTGACCGTGCTCGGGTAGTCGGTGCCCGTCATGTGCTCCGTCGTGACGCTGCGGCGCGGGGCGTCGACGACGAGGGTCTCGCCGTCGAAGCCGAAGGCCTGCCCGGCGGGCCCCGAGCCTGTCGAGGGGTCGACCACAGGCTCCCACGCGTAGCGATAGCGGCCGCCGACCGTCGGGTCGACCTCGCACACGCTCATGCGCCAGCCGTCAGGGCCGAGCAGCCACTGCTGGAGCAGCTCCGGCTCGGTGTGCGCACGCCACACGAGCTCGCGCGGACCCTCGACGAGGCGCGTGATGCGCACGTGCTGGTCATCGAGGATCTCGACCTGGGTGCCCTTGCCCTGCGCGTACTCGCGCAGGCTCTGCAGCACCGTGTCGAGCTGAGCCATCGCCATCCGCGTGCCCTCGACCATGCCCATCGCCACCGACTGCTCGAGCGCGGTGAGCGACTCGAAGTGCGTCACGCCGGTGAACCGGGTGCGATCTCCGTCGGACTCGAACGAGAAGACCATCCGCATCGGCGCCATCTCGGACACGAAGTCGCCATCCGCGTCGGCGAAGCCGTCGAGCACCTCGTACGACCGCGGCTCGTCGATGCGCAGGAACTCCCACCGGGCATGGTGCGTCGCGCCGTGGGGACCGGTCAGCGAGTACTGGGCCAGCCCGCCGGGCGTGAAGTCGAACCTGCTGAACGTGGCGGGCCATCCCGGAGGGCCCCAGAACCGCTCGAGCTGGCGCGGGTCGGTGAACACGGACCACACGCGGTCGACGGATGCGTCGAACTCGGCGGCGATGTTCATCGTCAGGGCCTCGGGATCACTGGTGATCTGGGTGACGGGCATTGCTTCCTCCTGGGGTGTCCGGTCTGGGTGGTTCGGCGAGCAGCGCGTCGATGGCGTCGATGCGGTGCCGCCAGAGCTCCTGGTAGCGCTCGAGCAGCTGCTGCGCCCGGGCGATGCGTGCGGGGTCGGTGCGCACGAGTCGCTCCCTTCCCTCGGCCCGCTTGATGATCAGGCGGGCGGCCTCGAGCACGGCGACGTGCTTCTGCACCGCGGCGAACGACATGTCGTAGGCCGCGGCGAGCGCCGAGACCGACTGCTCGGCCTCGATCGTGCGGCGCAGGATGTCGCGCCGCGTCGCGTCGGCGAGGGCCCGGAAGATCCGGTCCACCTCGTCGTCGGTCAGCTGTTCTTCTACAACCATTTGGTTGTAGGTTAGGCCGCACGCATCCCCGTGTCAACCCCTTCGTCTTCGTCGGATCAGCCGCCGGTGGCCGCCGCGCACTCGACGCACATCGTCGCCATGGGGCGAGCCTCCAGGCGGGCGGCCGGGATGCGGCGCCCGCAGCGGATGCACACTCCGTAGCCGCCGTCCTGCACACGCACGAGCGCCGCTGCGACCTCGGCGCGCTCGGCTTCGGCGGAGCGTCGAAGGGCATCGATCCGCTGCCACTCGGCGGAGAGCGTCACGCCTTCGGGGTCGTGCTCGTCGTCGGCGGAGGAGGCGGCACGATCGGCCCGGATGTCGCGCTCGTCGTTCTCGAGCAGTGCCAGCAGGTCATCGAGCTCCTGCGCGCGCTCCTGCAGTCTGCGGACGGGGTCGGGTGTCGGCGCCATGGGGCAAGAGCGTACGCCGGGTCCCGGACAGGCGGCCCGCGGAGACACGAGAACGACCCCGGGGATGCCGCATCCCGGGGCCGTCCTCTCACGATGTCAGTGCGTTGCGGCGATCGACTGCACGGAACCGTCCGCGTTCAGCAGCACCTGCTTTCCGTCGGTCCGACCGAACTGGAACATCGGCATGAGCGAGCCCGCGGTCGCATCCAGCGACGAGTCGCCGATCCGGCCGGTCTTCCAGTTGTCCTCGATGAACTTCAGGATGGAGGGCTGCGTCGTCTCGTTGTGCGCGACGAAGTTCGACTTCGCGTAGGGCGAGATGACGAGGAGCGGCAGGCGCTGGCTCGGGCCGCAGCGGTCGAGGTAGCCGCCCAGCACCGGAGCGGTCGAGCTCGAGCACACGGCGACGTCGTGCGCGGCGCTCGTCGACGCGTTCGAGATCACCGGCGCGACGTGGTCGTACCAGCCGTCGGAGTCGTCGTAGGAGATGACGACGGCCGTGGAGCTCCACTCCTTCGACTTCTGCAGCGTGTTGATGGTGTCGACGATGAAGTGCTGCTCGTCGATCGGGTCGGAGTAGCCGGCGTGCCCGTCCTGGTACTCGGACGCCTTGAGGAAGCTGACGGCGGGCAGGTTGCCGGACGTCAGCGCCGCGTCGAAGTCGGACAGGTCGTACTGGTGGTTCGCCTGGTCGGTGTTGCCGATCATCGCCACCGACGTCGGCGGCAGGTGGTGCTGGTTCGAGGTCGACTTGAAGTAGGCGAACGGGTTGTGGTGCGGGCTGTAGTCCGCGACCGAGGCGCCGGCGAGGTTCGTGTGGCTCGCACCGCAGACCGCGTAGGTCGTGCCGTCGCCGGCGGCCGTCGTCGGACGGAAGCCGCCCTGGAACCATCCCCACGTCACGCCCTTGGCGTTCAGCAGGTCGCCGATGTTCTTGCCGGATCCCGCGGCGAGGGTGTTCGTCGAGGTGTGGTTCTTGTCCGCGCAGTCGTCGAACGCCGGGTCCGGGTCGTTGATGACGGTGCCGACACCGGCGGTGTTCGGGTCGGCGACGGTGTACGAGCCCGGGGTCGCCACCTGCTGCAGCGTCTTGGAGTCGACCTCCGTGAAGCCGTGCGTCTGGCCCGAGATCAGGTTCAGCGCGCCCGGCGTCGAGGGGCCGAAGGTCGCATCCCACGAGTTGTCCGACATCGCGTACTGCTGCGGGTAGTTCCACAGCCCGGTGACGGTGTTCCCGTCGTAGTAGCCCATGGTGAGGCCCGGAGCGGCATAGAGGCCCGTGCAGGTGTCGACCGACACGTTCTGCACGAAGGCGTCCATCGCGCCGTCGTCCAGCGCCTTCTGCTCGGCCGTGTAGCTGTGGTTCTGGTCGCAGGTCGCGGCCTGGCTGGGCGCGAGGCGCGTCGGCGGGTACAGGTTCGGGTTGTCCGTCAGGGCGCCCGACGTGGCCAGGTTGTCGTTGCGCGGTGTCGCCGCGGCAGCCGTGAAGGTCGTGCCGTCGGTGTTCGCGGCCTGGGGGTAGGTGCCGAAGTAGTGGTCGTACGAGACGTTCTCGCCGAAGATCACGACGACGTGCGTGATGGGCGTCGCCGTCTTCGCGGAGTGGTCGGCGGACGGCTGGGCGGATGCCGCGGAGGTGCCGGCGATCGCGAGACCGACGGCCGCGAGGGCGGCGCCGGCTGCGATGACCGCGCGGGTGCGCTTCCGAGTGGATGCCACGACGGAGTCCTTTCGAATGGGGAGGGGATGCGGGTTCATCCTCGTTCGCGCGTGTGAAGTGTTCGGCGACCACAGCCTGAACATCGGATGAACGGTGCCGGTCGAGGCCGGACGGCCCGAAGCCCCGGCCTCCGGTCAGGCGAAGAGTGCCCGGCCGTACCGGTCCGAGGTGTCCCGGACTCCGGGCAGCGCGAAGAAGTACCCGCCGCCGACGGGCGAGACGTAATCCACGAGGGGCTCGTCGGCGAGGCGCTTCTGCGTGGCGACGAACTGCCGATCGAGGTCCTGCACGTACGCGTTGAAGACGAGCCCCATGTCGAGGTCGCCGTTCGTGTCCGTGCCGAGGTCGTAGTTGTAGCCGCGCCGCAGGAGGCGCGAGGCATCCGTCGTCTTCGTCCGCGGATTCGCGAGCCGGATGTGCGCGTCGAGCGGGACCGCCGAGCCCTTGGGGTCGTCGACGTAGTCCGGCGGATCGGTCTCGTGACTGCCGCTGAGCGGCGCGCCCGAGTCACGACGACGGCCGATGATGCGCTCCTGCTCCGAGATCGTGACGCGGTCCCAGAACTCGACGAGCATCCGGATGACGCGCACCACGTGATACGAGCCGCCCTCGGTCCACGCCGGCTCCGACCCGCCCGCAGGCACCCACACCAGCCGGTCGGCCTCCTTCGCGGCGGGGTTCACGATCCCGTCCTTGAAGCCCAGGAGGTTGCGCGAAGCGCCGCTCGGGCGCGACGGCGACCGGAAGCCGTCGATGCGCCAGCGCACCTGCATCCCGCCGCGCGTGTGCCGCGCGATGTCGCGCAGCGCGTGCAGGACGACGTCCCGGCTGTCTCCGCAGAGCTGCAGCATGAGGTCTCCGCCGCAGCGTGCGGGATCGAGATCGTCGTTCGGGAAGACATCCATCGCGCGCAGCTGCGCGGGACGCCTGCTCTGGATGCCGAGCACGTCGAAGAACGACGAGCCCACCCCGACGGTGACGGTGAGGCCGCCGGCGGGCACCTCGGGGCCGAGCAGCCCGGAGTCGGCGGACGGGGCGGAGATCCCGAGGTTCACCGGCGTCCCGCCCGCGGTGAGCACACGCGCGCGCTCGGTGATCGCCCGCAGCAGCTGCGCCGCCTCCGCCGGAGTGGTGACCGTGAGATCGAACGCGACGAAGGCCGCGGCCTCCTGACCGGGCGTGAGGATCCCGGCCTGGTGGGCGCCGTGGAACGGGACGGCGCGATCCGCCGACATCGGCGACGCCGCCTCCGCCCGCGCCGGCTGTGCGAAGCCGCCGACGCCATAGCCCGCGAGCGCCGCACCCGACACCGCGGCGGCCCCGACGGCTCTGCGCAGGAACTGCCGCCGGCCGACCGAGGGCTTCGAGGAGTCGGTCACTGGTCGACCCTCCGGGGTTCGAGCATGGATGCGACGGGTGCGAGGTCCTCGGCGAGCTGCGCGACGTCGGCGTCGATGCGCTCGCGCTGCCCCCTGGTGAGGGCTGCGAGCGCCGGCGCGGCGGCGACGTCCGCCCGGGTCCTCTCGAGCCACGCCAGCGTCTGCGGCAGCTGCGGAAACCGGTCGGCGAGGAGCGGCTTCAGGATGCCGAGCACCGTCGCCGTGCCCTCGAGGTTCGCCGCGACGGACTGCAGGTTCGAGCCGCTGCCGAAATCGGTGCGCCCGGTGAGCTCGAACTGCAGCGCGTTCTCGGTGATCTCGTGCGCGCGCAGCGAAAGGTCGAGCGGATCGATCTGCGCCGTGGCGAAGGTGCGCTGCAGCCGGCCGACGGATGCCGCGAGCACGTCGGCGACGGGGCGCAGGGTCGCCGCATCCTGCCCGTGCCACAGCCCGTACTCGAGCCGGTGGAATCCCGTCCACGAGGGATCCGCGGTCCCGTCGGTCCGTCCGTCGGGCAGCCCGTCGATCTCGTCGTCGAGCTCGCCGAATGCGCCGTACGCGGCGCCGAGCCTCTCGTACTCGAGGTGCGCAGGGAGCCAGTCGGCCCGCGCCGCGGCGAGATCGCCGTAACCGAGGTCGGCCTGCAGCCGTGCCGTGAGCGACGCGAGCGTCGGCAGCTGCCCCGAGACGTACGACTCGTAGGCGCGGGTCGCCTCGATCAGATCGGCCTGCGCGACGGCCCGCACCGGCGCGAGCGAGGTCTTCGGGCCGGTGGAGATCGTGACCGTCGGCCCGACGACCGTCTGCTCGTCCTCCATCGCGCAGCGGAACGCGTACGTCCCGGCGCCGAGGGTGATGTCGACGGTCTGTGTCGCGCCGGCCGCGAGCGGGTCGACCTCGGCGTACACGTCGCCGCTGCGTGCATCCGTCAGGTAGACCTCGCCGGGTCTCGTGTCCGTGTCGTCGAGCACGAACCGCTGCGGACCGGGAACGGGGTCCGTCCAGCCCGACCCGCAGCGGTCGACGGAGACCTCGATCCACGTCGAGGAGGAGGCGATGGATGCGGCGCCCGCCCCGCTGCATCCCGCGAGCGCCATGGCGGTCACGAGCGTGCCGGCCGCCGCGAAGCAGGGTCGGAGACGGAGATCTGGCACCGCGTCAGCCTAGGCATCGCGCGACGGCGCGACGCCCGGGTTCGACGGATGTTCACCTTCCGGTCATCGACCCGTCGCCCCGGCCGGGCGCGTGGGGGCCTGCACCTAGACTGGGGTGGTCCGGCATCCCCGATTTTCTTGGAGTTCAGCCGCGTGACCACCACAGCCTCCGACGGCGCCACCGCGAGAGCGGCGGCCTCCGACACCGTCGAGAACGCCGCATCCACCCCTGAGCGCGAGCTGCCGTACGCGGCCCTCGGCCTGAAGGACGACGAGTACGAGCGCATCAAGGAGATCCTCGGCCGGCGTCCGACCGGCGCCGAGCTGGCGATGTACTCCGTCATGTGGAGCGAGCACTGCTCCTACAAGTCGAGCAAGATCTACCTCCGTCAGTTCGGCCAGAAGGTCTCGGACGAGATGAAGGAGCGGCTCATGGTCGGCATGGGCCAGAACGCCGGCGTCGTCGACATCGGCGACGGCTGGGCCGTGACGTTCAAGGTGGAGTCGCACAACCACCCGAGCTACATCGAGCCGTTCCAGGGCGCAGCGACCGGCGTCGGCGGCATCGTCCGCGACATCATCTCGATGGGCGCGCGCCCCGTTGCCGTCATGGACCAGCTGCGCTTCGGCGCCATCGACAACCCCGACACCGCGCGCGTCGTGCACGGCGTCGTGAGCGGCATCTCCTTCTACGGCAACTGCCTCGGCCTGCCGAACATCGGCGGCGAGACGGTCTTCGACGCGGTGTACCAGGGCAACCCCCTCGTCAACGCCCTCGCGGTCGGCGTGCTGCGCCACGAAGACCTGAAGCTCGCGAACGCCTCGGGCACCGGCAACAAGGTCGTGCTCTTCGGTGCGCGCACGGGCGGCGACGGCATCGGCGGCGCATCCATCCTCGCCTCCGACACCTTCAGCGCGGGGGGCCCGACCAAGCGCCCCGCGGTGCAGGTCGGCGACCCGTTCGCCGAGAAGGTGCTCATCGAGTGCTGCCTCGAGCTCTACCGCGACGAGCTCGTCGAGGCCATCCAGGACCTCGGCGCCGCCGGTATCTCGTGCGCGACGAGCGAGTTGGCCGCCAATGGCGGCAGCGGCATGCGCGTCGACCTCGAGAACGTGCTGCTGCGCGACCCCACGCTCACGCCGGAGGAGATCCTCATGAGCGAGAGCCAGGAGCGCATGATGGCGATCGTCGCTCCCGAGAAGCTGGACGACTTCCTCGCGGTGACGAAGAAATGGGATGTCGAGACCTCGGTGCTCGGCGAGGTCACCGGCGACGGCCGCCTGCAGATCTTCTGGCACGGCGCGCAGATCGTGGATGTCGACCCCTCGACGGTCGCGGTCGACGGCCCTGTCTACGACCGCCCGGTGGCGTACCCCGCGTGGATCGACGCCCTCCGCGACGACACCGCGTCGGCGCTCGAGCGTCCCACCGATGCCGAGACGCTGCGCGAGCAGTTCACGCGGCTCGTATCGAGCCCGAACCTCGCCGACACGTCCTGGATCACGAACCAGTACGACTACTACGTCATGGGCAACACCGCCCTCTCGTTCCCCGACGACGCCGGCATGATCCGCGTGGACGAGGAGTCCGGCCTCGGCTTCGCCATCGCGACCGACGCCAATGGGCGCTTCTGCCAGCTCGACCCGTACGAGGGCGCCAAGCTCGCCCTCGCCGAGGCCTACCGCAACGTCGCCGTCACCGGCGCCGTGCCGGCGGCGGTCACGGACTGCCTGAACTTCGGCAGCCCCGAGAACCCCGAGGTCATGTGGCAGTTCTCGCAGGCGGTCGCGGGTCTGGCGGACGGATGCCTCGAGCTCGGCGTCCCCGTCACCGGCGGCAACGTCAGCTTCTACAACCAGACCGGCGACACCCCGATCCACCCCACGCCGGTCGTCGGCGTCATGGGCATCATCGAGGACGTGGCGCACCGCATCCCGAGCGGCTTCCAGGACCCGGGCCAGAACCTCTACCTGCTCGGCGTCACCTCGACCGAGCTCAGCGGCTCGGCCTGGGCGGCGACGATCCACGGCCACCTCGGGGGCCGCCCGCCCGTCGTCGACCTCGCCGGCGAGAAGCGCCTCGCCGAGCTGCTGAAGGCGGCATCCGACCAGGGTCTCGTATCGAGCGCCCACGACCTGTCGGAGGGCGGCCTCGCCCAGGCGCTCACCGACGTGACCCTCCGCTTCGGCGTGGGTGCGCGGGTGTGGCTCGACGAGCTCATCGAACGCGACGGGGTGGATGCGGCGTCCGCACTCTTCTCGGAGTCCACGGGCCGCGTCATCGTGTCCGTGCCGCGCGAGGACGACGTGAAGTTCCGCGGCCTGTGCGAGGGGCGCAACTACCCCGTGCTGCGCATCGGGGTGACCGACTCCGCAGGGGACGGCGGGGACGCAGCACTCGAGGTGCAGGGCCTGTTCACGATCCCGCTGGGCGAGCTGAAGGCCCTGTCGACCGGAACACTGCCCGCCGTCTTCGGCCCCACGATCGCCGAGCCCGCCGCCGCATCCGGTCGTTGAGCGAGCGCAGCGGGACGAAACGCAGACGAAGGAAACGAGAGATGCCCGAGAACGACGACGAGTACGCCGAGCTCAACGAGAACCGGTCGCGCCGCATGAAGACGATCGCCTGGATCGTCATCGTGGCGCTGATCCTCGTGGGCGGTGGCGCGACGGTGCTCGCACTGCTCGTGCCCGGCGCCTGAGGCGTCCGCTCGCAATCCTCTGAGCGCCCGGAGAGCACCCCGCTCCCCGGGGCTACGATGAAGCGGTGCACTGGGACTTCTTGGGCTATTGGTGGCTCGTGTTCCCGCTCATGGGGGTGATGGGCGCGATCGGTCGCGGTTACGAGCAGCGCGCCCGCCGCCGGCACGCGCGCCGCCTGGAGATCATCCACGCGAAGACCGAGGCTCGCGCCATCGCCCGTGGCATCCCGTATCCGACGTCCGGGATCCCGGTCGTCCAGACCGAGCAGGCCCCGCCCGCCGAGACGCAGGAGGCCCGGCTCCAGCGCCTCTTCGACACGCACGACGGCGTGACCAAGCGATGGCTCGAGTACGAGCTCGACGTCGCCAAGGCCATCTCGTATCCGGCGATGAGCGACGGGCGCCAGCCCCTCACCGCGGCGTTCCTGCGCGCCAAGCGCGTGGCGGACAACCTCCGTCCGGCGTCCGCCAAGTCGCGGCTGACGAAGGAGCAGTTCACCGAGTACCGCAATGCGGTGACAGACTACGAGGTCGCCTTCGACGTCGCAGAGCGGGATGCCCGCCGCATCCAGGACTCGGGATTCACGGATGCCGAGCGCAAGCGCCTCGACACGGCCAAGCAGCTGCTCACCGTCGCCATCGACCAGGCAGCGACCCCGGCCGAGCGCCAGCTCGCGTACAAGCGCGTGCGGGAGGAGCTCGACGGCCTGATCTCGCTGTCGGACGGTGCGATCGACCGGCTGGAGAAGCAGGTATCGCTCGAGCTGACGATGGGCCCGTCGGCCACCCCCTCGGCCACCCCGGCGCCCGCATCCGATCAGCGCCGGCCCGCGGCATCCGCCCCGCCCTCGGCCCCCCCGGCGGCGTCGGCGCCGCCGTCGCAGCTTCCGACCCAGGCGGTGCCCCAGCCGATGCCGGCGCCGTGGCCCGTGCCGTCGCGCTCGGTCAAGCGACCGCCGAAGTCGTAGCCCGCCGCGTCAGCGGCTGTCGGCGGCTTCGGTGTGATGCCGGATGACCTCGGCCACCACGAAGTTGAACCACTTCTCGGCGAAGGCGGGATCGAGGTCGGCCTGCTCGGCGAGACTGCGCAGGCGCGCGACCTGCTGCTCCTCACGAGCCGGGTCGGACGCCGGCATCCCGTGCTCCGCCTTCAGCACGCCCACTTCCTTCGTGCACTTGAAGCGCTCCGCGAGCAGGAAGATCAGCGCGGCGTCGATGTTGTCGATGCTGCTGCGCAGTCGCAGCAGGGTGTCGGTCGGGTCGGCGTTCATGGATCCTCCTCTGCAACGACGATACGGGATGCCGTGTCCCCCTGATTCCGCACCTCTCGGGCTTGCGACTCAGCGAGCCATATAGTTAGCGGCATGACCGACGCCACGCCCGTTGCAGGGGCCGAGAAGACCGAGCCTGCCGACATCGCGGCGGTCAGCCCCGCCGCCGTGGATGGCCCCGCAGAGGCCGTCCCGGTCGGCGCGTCGGCCGAGGCTGCGACCGCAGACGCGCCGGTCGAGACTCCGGTGCCGACGAGCAGGAGGGCCGCGGGGCCCCGGGGGTCGGAAGGGTCGAAACCGATCTGGGCGTCCCTCAGCAACCCGTTCGCCGTCGGACTCTCGCTCACTCTGGGCGGTCTGGTCGCCGTCGGGCTCGGTACGGCCTTCGTCAGCCTGTCGACGATCATCATCTACGTCATCTTCGCGCTGTTCGCCGCGCTCGGCCTGGATCCGGTCGTGCGGTTCTTCGAGCGCCACAACGTCAAGCGCGCGTGGGGCATCGTCATCGTCTACACGATCTTCGCGCTCGTGATGGCCGGCATCCTGCTGCTCGTGGTCCCCGCGCTGGTCGGCCAGATCACGAAATTCTTCACCAACCTGCCCCAGACGATCGCCGACTTCGAGAAGACGCCGTTCTACGCGTGGCTGACGAGCACGTTCGGCTCCCAGGTGAGCGCCATCGTCGACCAGGTGCAGAAGTACTTCACCAGCCCCGCGAACCTCGCGAAGATCGGCGGCGGCGTCCTCAACTTCGCGGTCACGGTGGGCACGACGATCTCGGGACTGATCATCGTGCTGGTGCTGAGCCTCTACTTCCTGGCATCCCTTCCCTCGATCAAGGTCGCGTTCATCCAGTTCGCGCCCGCGCGCAACCGCGCCGTCGTCGGCGAGCTCACCAACCACATCACCGACTCCATCGGCGGATACCTGATGGGGATGGTGGTTCTGGCCGGCTGCAACTCGGTCGTCGCGTTCATCCTGCACCTGCTGCTGGGTCTGCCGTATCCGGGGATCATGGCGCTGCTCGCCTTCGCGATCACCCTGATCCCGCTCGTCGGCTCGGTGCTGTACTGGATGACGGCGACGGTGATCGCCCTGTTCACCGGCGGGTGGGTTCCCGCCTTGATCTTCGCCGTGGTCTACCTGGTCTACATCCAGCTCGAGGCCTACGTCCTGACCCCGCGCGTCATGAACAAGGCGGTCTCGGTGCCGGGCTCGCTCGTGGTCATCGGCGCGCTCGTCGGCGGCACGCTGTTCGGCCTGCTCGGGGCGCTGGTCGCCATCCCGATCACGGCGTCGATCCTGCTCATCATCAAGCAGGTCGTGATCCCGAGGCAGGACGCCAAGGTCTAGTCTTGCGGCCCGACCGGCCGGACTGGATACTGTGCCCATGGCCATCCGGGAGGCCGCGGTCGTCGACTGGACCGGACGTTTCGCCGAGTTCAGTGCACGCGAGGCGACGCTCACCGCGCCCGAGCTCGCCGAGTACGGCCAGGCGGCATGGTTCACCGGGCGCGATGACATCGCCGCCGTCGCGCTGGAGCGTGCGCATCTGACCTTCCTCGACGAGGGCGATCCGGTGTCGGCCGTCCGCTGCGTCTTCTGGCTCGGCTTCACACTCGGCGAGCGTGGCGAGGACGTCAAGGCGCGGACGTGGATGCAGCGCCTCTTCGAGCTGTGCGCCCGCTCCGCGGGCGACCCGACGATCGACGCCACAGCGGCGTTGTGCCGCGGCCAGGTCGCGTATCTCCAGGGCGACCTCGCGGGGGCCGCCACTCACTACCGGGAGGCCGCCCGTCTCGCCGAAGCCGCGGACGATCCTGATGTGCAGGTGCTCGGGATCATGGGCGAGGGGCGCGCGCTCATGCGCAGCGGCCGCCTCCAGGACGGCGTGGCATGCATGGACCGGGTCATGCTCATGATCGGCACGGGCAGGGTCAGCGACCGGGCAGCCGGTCCCGCGTACTGCGCCGTCATCGCGAGCCTCCTCGCCCGCGCCGACATCCAGCGCGCCCGCGTCTGGACGCGCGATCTCGGTGAGTGGTGCGACACGCAGCGCGGGCTCGAGCCCTTCCGCGGCGAGTGCACTCTGCACCGCGCGACCGTCATGCAGGTCGGCGGCGAGTGGGAGGCGGCCGTGCAGGCCGCGGAGAGCGTCTGCCGCACGGAGGAGCGGCCCGAGACGCTGGCCAACGCGTGGTACCGGCTCGCCGAGCTGCATCGCGTAGCCGGCCGCGGTGTCGCGGCCCGAGACGCCTACCGGCAGGCCGCAGGGCTCGGCCGAGAGGTGCAGCCCGGGCTGGCGCTGCTGCACCGCGACGCAGGTGAGCTCGACACCGCGTGGGCGGGCCTCGAGCGCGCACGGGCGACGGTGTTCGAACCGGCCGCGCGCGCGGAGGTCCTCGCCGCCGCCGTGGACATCGCCCTGGCCCGCCGGCAGCCCGCGATCGCGCGGGATGCGGCCGCTGAGCTGCGGGGATGCGCGGATGCGGTCGGAACGCTCCTGCTCCACGCCATGGCGGCGCAGGTGGACGGCGATGTCGCGATCGCCGACGGCCGCACAACGGATGCCCTGCAGCTGCTGCGGACCGCGTGGTCGCGGTGGCGGAAGCTCGACGCCCCGTATGACGCCGCGCGCGCTCGGTTCTCGATGGGGCGGGCGGCCCGAGCCGCGGGCGACGAGGAGGGGGCGCAGCTGGAGTTCGACGCGGCGCGCGCCGTCTTCGAATCCCTGGGCGCGGTGCCGGATCTCGCACGGCTCGAGCGGGTCGCGGCGGCCTCGGCGGGAGCCGCCGTCGCCGACGTCGGACTGAGCCGCCGGGAGCGCGAAGTGCTCGAGCTGGTGGCCGAGGGCCTGTCGAACCGGCGCATCGCGGAGCGGCTGTTCCTCTCCGAGCGCACCGTCGCCCACCACGTGGGCAGCATCCTGGCGAAGCTCGACGTGCCCAGCCGGTCGGCCGCGACCGCGTACGCGTTCGAGCACGGCCTGGTGTCCGCATCCTGAATTGGTCATTTCTGCCGATGCCGACCTTCGGCGCTCTCCGTAGCGTGAGCGAGAAGGAGGCATCATGTCCACCATCACGCTCGATCTGGCCATCATCGGGGCCGGAGCCGCCGGCCTGCACACCGCCCGTCTGGCCGCCGCCCGCTCAGCCGACTTCGCCGTCTTCGACGCCGATCCGCGCGTCGGCGACACGTGGCGCCGGCGGTACCGCACGCTGCGGCTGTTCACTCCACGCCGCTGGGCGAGCCTGCCCGGCATGCGCATCGACATCGGGATGTTCGCCTACCCGACCGCCGCCCAGCTCGCCGACTACCTGGAGCGGTACGCGGTCTCGTTCGACCTTCCCGTCCGCACGTCGACGCGTGTCGAGCGGCTGACGGTCGACGGGTCGGGTCGGTTCCAGCTCGACCTCTCCACGGGCGAGACGGTTCATGCCGAGCGCGTCGTCGTCGCGACGGGTGCCCACCATCGGCCGATCACGCCCGCGTTCGCTCGAGACCTCGACGCGGGCATCCACCAGCTCCACTCGCTCGACTACCGCGGGCCGGAGGACCTCGCCGACGGGCCCGTCCTCGTCGTCGGAGTGGGCAACTCCGGAACCGACATCGCGCTGGATGCCGCGGCATCCGGTCACGCCACGATGATCGCCGGGCGCGTACCGGGTGAGGTTCCCGGGCGCATCGACACCCCGATCGGGAACCTGATCAGCGAGATCTTCATCCGGCGGTTGCGCAACACGACGATCGACACGGAGAAGGGCCGGCGGTTCCAGGAGGAGCACCGCGGGCACGGCGTGAACCTCGTGCGCAACCACATGACCGACCTCCGGAAAGCCGGCATCCGTCATGTCGCGCGCGTGGCCGGTGTCGTCCGCGGGCGCCCCGTCCTCGAGGACGGGCACGCCGTGGATGCCGCCACCGTCGTCTGGGCGACCGGGTCGCTGCCCCGCCACGACTGGGTCGACATCCCCGCGGCCTTCGACGCCCGGGGGTGGCCGGCGCACGAGCGCGGCGTGGTTCCGGCCGTGCCCGGGCTGGCCTTCGTGGGGCTGCCGTTCCAGTACTCTGTCGCGTCGCCGACGCTCATGGGGATGGGTCGCGATGCTCAGTACGTCGTGGATCGGCTCTTCGCCGTCGACGCGAAGGCGACGGTCACCACCTGACTCCTCGGGCTCGCCGGGTCACGGCAGGGCGACGAGGCAGGTCGGCGACGGGACAGCAGTCCGGTGCCGCACCTTGCCCGGGACCCCGGTGCGCGTATCGAGGGTGAGCGAGGCGACGTCGTCCGACTTCTGACCCGCGACGAGCAGGGTGTCGCGCACCACGAGGTGGTGGCGCGGCCAATCCACCCCGGCCTCGACGAGTGCGACAGGTTCGAGCGATTCGCCCGAGCCGCGCACGCGCAGCGTTCCGATCGTGTTCGTGCCGCGCACTCCGGCGTACAGGAACGCGGCGTCGTGCGACAGCGCGAGCTCGGCGCCCGTGTCGGTCGGCAGGACCCCGGGCGCGATGGACGTGCCGCCCACGACGCTCCAGACGCCCTCGCGCGAGGCGCCGAGGACGAACACCTCGTGCGACAGCTCGGTGATGACGTACACGTGGCCGCTGGGGTGGCGCACCATGTGCCGCGGGCCGCTGCCCTTCGGCAGAACGACCTGCTGCACGGGGCGGAGCCCCTCGGGCGTCGCACGCCAGAACCGGACGAGGTCGTAACCGAGGTCGGTCGTGACCACGAGCCCGCCGGGCAGGAACATCGCCTCGTGCGCCCGCGAGACGCGCGCGTCGGCGTCCTGCGGCTCGGCCTCGGCATGCGTCAGCGCCTGCGCCGCCTCCTCCTCACCGTCGCCGCCCGGGATCAGGTACGCGTATTCGCCCGCGACCTCGCGCAGAGCGCGGGCCGCGGCGGCGAGGTCGATGCCGCCGTCCGTGCCGTCCGCATCCCTCGGCGGCGCGTCGGGACCGTAGGGATCGACAGCGGCGGGAGCGATGGATGCCGCGCCCGGCCGGCCCGCGGCATCCAGACCCACACGGACCACGCGTCCGTCGCCCCAGCACGCCGCGACGAGGTACGACGCATCCGGAGACACGACGACGTGGCAGTTCAGCCGGCCGGTCGGAACCGGCTCGCCCAGCGCGACGAAGCTCTGCTCGCCGGTCCGGCGGAAGCCCTGCACCGCCCCCGTGCCCTCGAGCGACGCGTAGACGACGTCGAGCGACGGATGTCGCGCCACCCACGACGGCGAATCGGCCGTCGCGACCGTGCCGGCGAAGCCGAGGGGTCCGCCCGCCAGGGCGTCATCCGGAGCGCCGGCGAACAGCATCCCGATTCCGGAGCCCGCTCCGTCCATGTCGGCGGTGTAGCCGCCCGTCAGGAACCTCATACGAGATCGTGGCGCACGACGACTTCGTCGCGCGCAGGGCCGACGCCGACGACCGAGATGCGGGTGCCGCTCATCGCCTCGAGGGCGAGGATGTACTCCTGCGCCTCGACCGGCAGCTCGTCGAAGGTGCGGGCGCCCGAGATGTCGGCCTTCCAACCGGGCAGGTACTCGTAGATCGGCTTCGCGTGGTGGAAGTCGGTCTGGTTGACCGGCATCTCGTCGAAGCGCACGCCGTCGACGTCGTACGCGACGCACACCGGGATGCGGTCGAGCCCCGTCAGGATGTCGAGCTTCGTGAGCACGAGGTCGGTGATGCCGTTGATCCGCGTGGCGTAGCGCGTGACCGGAGCGTCGTACCAGCCGACGCGACGGGGTCGGCCGGTCGTCGTGCCGAACTCGAAGCCCCGCGAGCGCAGCCAGTCGCCGCTCTCGTCGAACAGCTCCGTCGGGAACGGGCCGGAGCCGACGCGCGTCGTGTAGGCCTTGACGATGCCCACGATGCGGTCGAGGCGGTTCGGACCCACGCCGGAGCCGGTGGCAGCGCCGCCCGCGGTCGCGGACGAGGACGTCACGAAGGGGTACGTGCCGTGGTCGACGTCCAGCATCGTGGCCTGTCCGCCCTCGAAGACGACGACCTCTCCGGCGTCGAGCGCGTCGTTGAGCAGCAGCGACGTGTCGGCGACCATCGGCGCGAGGCGCTCGGTGTACGACAGGAGGTCGTCGACGATCTCGTCGCACGTGATCGCGCGGCGGTTGAAGACCTTCACGAGCATGTGGTTCTTCTGATCGAGGGCACCCTCGACCTTCTGCCGAAGGATGTTCTCGTCGAAGAGGTCCTGCACCCGGATACCGACGCGGTTGATCTTGTCCGCGTAGGCCGGGCCGATGCCGCGCCCGGTCGTGCCGATCTGCCGCTTGCCGAGGAAGCGTTCGGTCACCTTGTCGAGTGTCCGGTGGTACTGCGTGATGATGTGCGCGTTGGCGCTGATCCGCAAGCGCGACGTGTCGAGGCCGCGGGCGTTCAGCGCCTCGAGCTCGTTGAAGAGCACCTCGAGGTCGACGACGACGCCGTTGCCGATCACCGGGTTGACTCCGGGGGTCAGGATGCCGCTCGGCAGCAGGTGCAGGGCGTACTTCTCGTCACCGATGACGACCGTGTGCCCTGCGTTGTTGCCGCCGTTGAACTTGACCACCCAGTCGGTGCGGTCGCCGAGGAGGTCGGTGGCCTTGCCTTTCCCCTCGTCCCCCCACTGGACTCCGATGATCACGATTCCTGGCATGAAGCCCTCCGGGTGTCTCAGGTCGGGTTGCACCCCATCCTATCGAGGAGGTCGGCGCCCTCCTCGATAGGGTGAGCGCATGCTGCAGACCACGGCGTGGGCGCGGGCGTGGACGATCGCCCGTATGGCAGGCGCCCTGCTCATCCTCATCGGAGTCGCCGCCCAGGCGGCGAAGACGTTCAGCGGGGCGCTCGAGAAGCACCAGGACGTGGCCACCGTCATCGTCAACTTCTTCAGCTTCTTCACGGTCCTGTCCAACTGCGGCGCGTGCATCGTGCTGGCCTGGGCGGCGGTCTGGTTCTGGACTCGGGCGAAGGATGCCGGTCCCGAGCCGCGCGGTCTCGGCCTCGCCCTCGCGTCGGTCTCGACCTACATGATCGTCACGGGAATCGTGTACAACCTTCTGCTGCGGGGCATTGCGCTCCCGCAGGGGACGACCGTGTGGTGGTCGAATGAGATCCTGCACGTCGTCGGGCCGCTGTTCCTGCTGCTCGACGTGTTCCTCGGCCCGCGACGCCGATGCCTCGGCTGGGGGGCGATCGGCGTCGTGCTGATCTTCCCGCTCGCCTGGGTGGCGTACACGCTGATCCGCGGCGAGCTCGTCGTCAACCCCGTGACGGGCGAGCACTGGTGGTACCCGTATCCGTTCCTGAACCCGCACCTGGGCGGCTATCCCTCGGTCTGGCCTTATGTCGTCGGCATCGCCGTGGCGCTCGGCGTGGTCGCGGCCGGTGTGGTCTGGGTGAGCCGGCGGCGCGGTCGCGCAGCATCCCCGGACGATCAGTCCGTCGGCAGTCCGGCCCTCGCCAGCAGCTGAACCGCGGGGAGGTCGGCGGGCGCCCACTCCAGGTCGCCCAGCTCGTGCGGCGGGACCCACCGGAGCTCCGAGTGCTCGGTCGGCTCCGGCATGCCGTCGACGAGCCGGCAGAAGTAGGTCGTCAGGACCACGTGACCGTGGGTCGTCGACTCGACGTGGTCGCCGACCTCGACGGTGCACCGCAGCTCCTCGATGAGCTCGCGGCGGAGCGCCTCCTGGGGCGTCTCGCCCGCTTCGACCTTGCCGCCGGGGAACTCCCACATCCCGGGCAGGTCCATCTGCGGCCCGCGCCGCGCGGCCAGGACACGTCCGTCGTCGACGAGCACCGCGCCGACCACCTCGATCTGCCCCACGGGGTCCACCGTAGCCCGCGCGCCGGTCGCGGGCCGAAGGCTGCCGCGGGAGTGTGACAGGGCCCGCCATCGGGGCACGTCCCGCGCAAATAGACTGTCGGCATGTCGAAGGTCCTCCAGTCCCTGCCCATCGGCGAGCGCGTCGGCATCGCCTTCTCGGGGGGTCTCGACACCTCGGTCGCGGTCGCCTGGATGCGCGACAAGGGCGCCGTGCCGTACACCTACACCGGCGATCTCGGCCAGTACGACGAGGACGACATCGCGTCGATCCCCGACCGCGCACTGCAGTACGGGGCGGAGGCCTCGCGACTCGTCGACTGCAAGACGGCACTCGTCGAGGAGGGCTTCGTCGCCCTGTCGTGCGGCGCGTTCCACATCCGCAGCGGCGGCCGCACCTACTTCAACACGACGCCGCTGGGACGCGCCGTCACCGGCACACTGCTCGTGCGCGCCATGAAGGACGACGGCGTGGACATCTGGGGAGACGGCTCGACGTACAAGGGCAACGACATCGAGCGGTTCTACCGCTACGGCCTGCTCGCCAATCCCGCGCTGCGCGTCTACAAGCCCTGGCTGGATGCCGACTTCGTGACCGAGCTCGGCGGCCGCCAGGAGATGAGCGAGTGGCTCGTCGCGCACGGCTTCCCGTACCGCGACTCCGCGGAGAAGGCCTACTCCACCGACGCGAACATCTGGGGGGCGACGCACGAGGCCAAGACCCTCGAGCACCTCGACGTCTCGCTCGAGACCGTCGACCCGATAATGGGCGTGCGCTTCTGGGACCCGAGCGTCGAGATCGCGACCGAGGATGTGACCGTCACGTTCGAGTCCGGCCGCCCGGTCGCGATCAACGGCGTCGAGTTCGCGGATCCGGTCGAGCTCGTGCGCGAGGCCAACGCCATCGGCGGACGCCACGGCCTCGGCATGAGCGACCAGATCGAGAACCGGATCATCGAGGCGAAGAGCCGCGGCATCTACGAGGCTCCCGCGATGGCACTGCTGTTCATCGCGTACGAGCGACTGCTCAACGGCATCCTGAACGAGGACACCCTCGCGACCTATCACGAGCAGGGCCGCCGTCTCGGCCGCCTGATGTACGAGGGCCGCTGGCTCGAGCCGCAGTCGCTGATGCTGCGCGAGTCGATCCAGAAGTGGGTCGGCTCCGCGATCTCCGGCTCGGTGACCCTGCGCCTGCGCCGGGGCGAGGACTACTCGATCCTCGACACGAGCGGTCCGGGCCTCTCGTACCACCCCGAGAAGCTCTCGATGGAGCGCGTCGGCGATGCGGCCTTCGGCCCGACCGACCGCATCGGGCAGCTCACGATGCGCAACCTCGACATCGCCGACTCGCGCGCGCGCCTGGAGCAGTACGCGGGCCTCGGCCTCATCGGCGGCGCCACCGGCGCGCTGGTGGGTCGCCTGGAGAAGGGCGCATCGTCGGAGATCACCGAGGGCGAGGATGCCTCGGCCCTCGCCGAGGCGGTCGAAGAGGCATCGGAATCCGCGGCCTTCGACACCGGCACCGACTGACTCAGACGGAATTAACTTGCACAGTCGTGTGCAAGTTATAGTGGAGGGGTGAACAGCACCCCTCCGTCTGCGCGCCGTCCCCGCCGAGATGCCCTCGAGAACCGAGCCGGCATCATCGCCGCGGCCACCGCCGCCCTCGCGCTCGACCCCCGCGCATCCCTCGACGTCATCGCCCGCGGCGCCGGCCTCACGCGCCGCGCCGTCTACGGCCACTTCGAGGATCGGGATGCGATCATCCGCGAGATCCTCGCCGGCGGCGCACCGCGCTTCAACGCCATCGCGCTCGGCATCGCCGACCCCGAGGCCCCGCTCGCGCTCGCCCGCCTGACGGCCAGGCTGTGGCGCGAGGCCGCGATGGTGCAGGTCGCCGCGGCGATCGCGCTCGACGACGCGCACGTCCACGAGACCGCCGACATCCTCGCACCGCTCCGCCGGGTCCTCCTCGCCATCGTGTGTCGCGGACAGGATGACGGCACCCTCCGCGACGACCTCCCCGCCGCGACGACCGCGCGCCTCATCGAGGAGACCGCGCGCTCGGTGGTCTCGCACCTCGACGCATCCTCGCCCGAATCCGGGCCGGTCGCGGTCAAGGCCGTGCTCGGGATCGCGGGACTCTCGTGGACCGAGTCGAGCGCGCTGGTGGCGGCGCATCCCGATCTCTTCGACGGACCCGCCCGCGCGGAAGCGGCCGCCTGATGCGCGTTGAGCTGCAGGAGGTCTCGAAAGGCCTCGCCCTTCCGACGACCTCGCTCGCGTACTCCTCCGGCGAGGCTGTCGTCGCGGTCGCCGAGACCGAGCAGCGGCCGACGGTGCTCGGCCTCATCGCCTCGGGCCGCATGCGCTCGGCGACGGGGCACGTCCTCATCGATGGACGGGAGGACGCCGCGACCCTCCGGCGAAGGGTCGCCCTGGTCGACGCCCCCGCGGTCAGCGACCCGGCTCCCGATGTCACCGTCGCGGGCGTCACGGCCGAGGAGCTCATGTTCGCCGGCCGCACCGCCACTCCGATCGCCGTGCGGCGATGGCTGGATGCCGCGGGCTTCGGCGACCTCGCCCGTGTGCCGATCGGCGACGTGCCGGCCCGCGAGCGCATCGCGCTCCTGCTGGAGCTGACCGCGCTCCGCGCGGGCGTCGAGGGGATCGTCCTCGTCTCGCCCGATCGCCATGGCGGCGACCCGGTCGAGTGGATGCAGCTCGCCGACGACATCGCCGCCCGCGGCATGGCCGTGCTCGTGATCGCGGGAGAGGCCGCGGCATCCCTTCTCCGCCTGTCGTCGCCCGCGGCGACCCCCCAGCCGGCACCGGTCCCCGAGCCTGTCGAGGGGCCCGAGCCTGTCGAGGGGCCCGAGCCCGCACCGGTCCCCGAGCCTGTCGAGGGGTCCGAGCCCGCACCGGTCCCCGAGCCTGTCGAGGGGCCCCAGCATCATCCTTCCGACCTGTTCGGGATTCAGTCCGCCGAGGGCGCCGAATGTGCGACACGCCGGGAATCGTCCGCGGTGATCACCGAAGAGACTGAATCCCGAACGAGCGAACCCGAACACCCCGTGACCGCAGGGACCGACCCCTCGACAGGCTCGGGGACCGACCCCTCGACACGCTCGGGGACCGAAGCGGAACACCCGGGCAGCGGACCCGAAGAAGGCGAGGACCAGCGATGAAGGTCCCCGCGATGATCGCAGCGGAGCTGCGCCGTCTGACGTCGACCCGCATGTCGGTGATCGCGCTGATCGCGCTGATGCTGGTGCCCGTCCTCTACGGCGGGCTCTACTTGTGGGCCAACCAGGACCCGTACGCGCGCCTGTCCGACGTGCCCGTCGGGCTCGTCGTCGCGGACGAGGGCGTCGGCGACACGAACTACGGCGACCAGGTCGCGAAGGAGCTCGTCCACGGCGGGGCGTTCGACTGGCAGATGATGTCGGCGAAGGCTGCCACGGCGGCCCTGCAGGACGGCTCGGTCGACTTCACGGTCACGCTGCCGAAGGACTTCTCGGCCGCTCTCACCTCGGTCTCGGGCGACACCCCGCATCAGGCGAGAATTCTGCTGGAGACGAACGACGCCAACAACTACCTCGCCTCGACGATCGGCACGCAGGCCGTCGAGAAGATCCGGCGTTCGGTCGCTCAGCTCGTCGGACAGGAGGCCGCCACGCGGCTGCTGACCGCGATCTCGGACATCCGCGCGAACCTCGTCACCGCAGTCGACGGCGCATCCGCCCTCGCCGACGGCGCCGCGAGCGCGCACGACGGTGCCCAGCAGCTCTCGAACGGCGCTTCGCAATTGGCGAGCGGTACCGCGACCCTCGCGCAAGGTGCCCATCAGGTCGCGGACGGCGCAGCCCAGGTCGCAGCGGGCAACCGCACGCTCGCCGGCTACGCCGACCGCGCCGGCGCCGCCTCGCAGGACATCGCGAACGCGCTGCCCCATGCCCGCACCGACATCATCGCCGAGCTGCAGAAGCAGGGGCTCGACCAGGCGCAGATCGATGCGGTGGTCGCGAAGCTCGATGTGCTCGGCGACAAGGTGCGCGCGGGCAACACGACCGTGCAGGGCGCGGTCGGCAAGGTCGACCAGTTGTCGGCCGGCGCGAACCAGGTCGCGTCCGGCGCCGCACAGGTGGCGTCGGGGGCGGATGCCGCGGCATCCGGGTCCGCCCAGCTCGCGAGTGGCGCCTCCGCACTGACGTACGGGCTCGGCACCCTCACAACGGGCGCCGACCGGCTGCGCGACGGCCTGAAGGACGGCGTCGCGAAGATCCCCGACTCGTCGGCGGCGTTGCGCGCCGCGCAGGCGAAGACGATCGCCGATCCGGTCGACGTCTCGTCGGGCAAGCTCGCATCCGCCTCGAACTACGGCTCCGGACTGGCGCCCTTCTTCGCGGCCCTGGCGGGATGGATCGGCATCTACGCGCTGTTCCTCATCGTCAAGCCGATCTCGCGCCGCGCTGTGACGGCGCTCCACCGTCCCGTCAAGATCACCCTCGCCGGCTGGCTGACCCCGGCGGTGCTCGGCGGCATCCAGATGATCGCCCTCTTCGGCGTGCTGGCCGTGGCGCTCGGCTTCGGGTTCGCGCATCCGCTCGGCACGCTCGGCGTGATGGTCGTGGCCTCCTTCGTCTACGCGTCGATCATCCTGGCGCTGAACGTGTGGCTCGGTTCCGTCGGCCAGTTCCTCGGGCTCGTCCTCATGGTGATGCAGCTCGTGACGGCGGGCGGCACCTTCCCGTGGCAGACTCTGCCCGGGCCGCTCGCGAGCCTGCACCACGTGCTTCCGATGGGATACGTGGTGGATGCGATGCGCCAGCTGATGTACGGCGGAGACCTCGCGCGCGCCGGCGGCGACCTGCTCGTGCTCGCGGCGTGGCTCGTCGGAGCGCTCGTGCTGTCGATGATCGGCGTGCGGCGGATGATCCGCGGGCGCACACTGCGCGACCTCCAGCCGAGCCTCATCGGCTGAACCCCGAAAGGCCTGACCCGCACGAATCCCGAACGGGGCTCGGCGGAGGCGAGAGCCCAGGCTACGATTCGGAGGGCGGCCGCGGACACCCGAGTCCCGGCCGCCCTGACACCGAGTTCCATGCCGGGAGACCCCTCGATGACGAAGACCGACACGGCGTCCATCGCTGCCGTCCATGCCGAGACCACGCCGAAGCGCCGCGTCGGCCGCACCATCGGGATCACTCTCTTCGGCATCGTCGCCGGCGTCGTGGCGATCGCGCTGGTCGCCGCGGGCGTCGGGCTCTGGGTCGTGCAGCGGTCGTTCCCCCAGCTCGACGGAACGATCGCGTCTGCGGGCCTCCATTCGAAAGTGAGCGTGCTGCGCGACGACCGCGGCATCCCGACCATCACCGCCGACGATTCGCACGACCTGTTCTTCGCGCAGGGCTACGTGCACGCGCAGGATCGCTTCTGGGAGATGGACTTCCGCCGTCACGTCACGAGCGGCCGGCTCTCGGAGCTCTTCGGCATATCCCAGCTGCCGACCGACGAGTTCCTCCGCACGCTCGGCTGGCATCGCATCGCCCAGCAGGAGGTGGACAGGATGGATGCCGCCACCCGCGCCTACTACCAGGCCTACGCCGACGGGGTGAACGCGTACCTGTCCGATCATGAGGGGTCCGCGGCATCCCTCGAATACGCGGTGCTGGGCCTGCAGAACCCCGGCTACACCATCGAGAAGTGGACGCCCGCAGACTCGGTCGCGTGGCTGAAGGCGATGGCCTGGGACCTCCGCGACAACATCGAGGCCGAGACCGAGCGCGCCACCTTGGCCGCGAACTACGACACGGCCAAGATCCACGAGCTGTACCCGGACTACCCGTACGACAAGAACCCGGTGATCGTGCCGACGATCAGCACCAAGGCGCCCGCACCGGCGGCGGCCGCCGTGTCGACCGCCGCATCCATCCAGTGGAAGAGCGTGAACAGCGTCGTCGAGGCGGCGGGCGCGCTGCTGGGGGGTGCAGGCGAGGGCATCGGCTCGAACTCGTGGGTCGTGTCCGGGGCGCTCACCGCGTCGGGCAAGCCGCTGCTCTCGAACGACCCGCACCTGGGCGCGGCGATGCCGAGCGTGTGGTACCAGGTGAACCTGACCTGTGCGACCATCACGGCGGACTGCCCGTTCGATGTCGGCGGCTTCAGCTTCTCGGGGCTTCCCGGCGTCATCATCGGCCACAACGCCAAGATCGCGTGGGGCTTCACGAACCTCACGACCGATGTCACCGACCTCTACATCGAGAAGGTGCAGGGCGACAAGTACTGGCGAGACGGCCAGCTGGTCCCCCTGCAGGTGCGGACCGAGACGATCAAGGTCGCCGGCGGCCACGACGTCAAGCTCACGATCCGCTCCACCGTGCACGGCCCGATCGTGTCGTTCAGCGGCGACTTCCGGGGCATCGCGGCCGCCCCGCACACCGGCTCCAGCACCGGCGAGGTCACGACACCGCAGGGCGCTCCCGAGGGCGTCACCGCGGTGAGCCTGCAGTGG
The DNA here is from genome assembly GCF_034120055.1 of Microbacterium rhizosphaerae. Lineage (NCBI taxonomy): Bacteria > Bacillati > Actinomycetota > Actinomycetes > Micrococcales > Microbacteriaceae > Microbacterium > Microbacterium rhizosphaerae. The sequence continues at coordinate 245,632 of NZ_CP139368.1, forward strand.
ACCGCACTGCAGCCCGGCACGACGGCCCAGGCGATCTTCGCCCTGAACGCAGCGCAGGACTTCGCCGGCTTCCGGCACGCGGCATCCCTCTTCGACGTTCCCGCGCAGAACCTCATCTACGCCGACACCGCGGGCGACATCGGCTACCAGACGCCCGGCCGCCTGCCCATCCGCGGGGCGGGAGACGGATGGATGCCGCAGCCCGGGTGGGACTCGGCCTACGACTGGAAGGGGTACATCCCCTTCGACAAGCTGCCGGTGTCGTACAACCCACCCGAGGGCTACATCGTCACAGCCAACAACCCGATCGTCGGCCCGGACTACCCGTACTTCCTCACGAAGGACTGGGACTACGGCTGGCGCGCGGCGCAGATCACCGAGCTGATCGACCGGCTGTCGTCGCAGCGCAAGCTCACCGCGGCCGACATGAACGGCATCCAGGCCGACACGTCGTTCTGGATGGGCATGCGGCTCATCGCCGCCTACTCCGACATCACCGTCGACGACAAGGGCGCCGCATCCGCCCTCTCCCTCCTGAAGACATGGGACGCCCGCGACGATGCGGACTCATCCGCGGCCGCCTACGCCAACGTGCTGTGGGACGAGCTCGTGAAAGACCTGTTCACCGCGCGCGCACATCCCGTCTCCCTCGACGGGCAGGGCCGCCTGTTCCTCGTCGTCGACAAGCTGCTCGGCGAGCCGACCTCGTCGTGGTGGACCAACGACCGCATCGGCGTCTCGGGCGAGCGCGAGATGCTGCAGAAGGCCGCGGTGGACGCCTACCACCGCCTCGCGAAGCTGCAGGGCGACACCCCCTCGAAGTGGAGCTGGGGCGACCTGCACGCGCTGACCCTCACGAACGCCACTTTCGGGACCTCCGGCATCGCGCCGATCGAGTGGCTGTTCAACCGCGGTCCGTTCCCGGTGAGCGGAGGATCGTCGGTCGTGGATGCGACGGGCTGGGTGCTCGGCAAGGGATTTCAGACCGTGACCGTGCCGTCGATGCGGATGATCGTCGACCTGTCGGGCTTCGACGAATCCCAGTGGAACAACCTCACGGGCGAGAGCGGACACGCGTTCCACGAGAACTACTTCGACCAGACGGACGACTGGAAGCACGTCCGTCTGTCGCCGTGGGCGTTCTCCCCGAAGGCCGTCCGGGCTGCCGCGACGCACTCCCTCACGCTGACCCCGAAGGGCTGACCCAGCCCGTCGACGCCGGCACCGGCGTGGATGGGCTTGCCAGGGGTCTTGGACGAACCGTCCAGACTCGCCGCCTACGGTGGTCCGAGTTCGTCGCCCGCACCCGAATGCGTGCGACGGATGCCTCGGCACGGCCGCTCGTGAGCGGCAAGGTGACTCAGCATCCAGCGATCGCTCACGCGTTCTCTCTCCCACCGTCCGAGGCGACACGCCTGCCCGGGTGACGCGTGCTGACGCGTGCGCCCGTTGCCGCCGCGCCTGGAGACAGGCCGGCGTGCGGACACGCAGGACAGCCCGACAATTGGAGTTTCATGCGCGTCCCCACACGCATCCACAAGTTCGCCATCCCCGCCATCGCCGTCATCGCGGCGGTCGCCATCCCCCTCGGCGTCGCCACGAGCGCCGCCGCCGCCGACGAGCTCATCGCCTCCGGATCCCTGTCCGTCGAGCGCAGCGTCGACCACTCGGCCGCCTTCTTCGCCGTGACCGCGCGCGCCACCTCCGAGCGCGCCGCCGGCAAGGTCGACACCAGCTCCCTCGACCGTCAGACGGCCATGCTCGACGATTCCGAAGGGCTCCCGGCCGCGACCGTCGACGCCCTGACCGACCTCGTCCGCACCAACACCGCCCGCATCTCGCAGGAGCTCGCCGACACCCAGGCGCGCGAAGCGGCCGCTGCGCAGGCGGCGGCCCAGGCGGCCGCGGCCGCCGCCGCTCTCGCTCAGGCGAACACGCCCGACGGCGCTCGCGCCGTCGCCCGCTCCATGGCGGCCAGCCGCTACGGCTGGGGCGACGGACAGTTCTCCTGCCTCCAGTCGCTCTGGCAGAAGGAGTCGGGCTGGAACTACAAGGCCTACAACAAGGGCGGCGGGGCGACCGGCATCCCGCAGGCCCTTCCCGGCTCGAAGATGGCCGCGGCCGGCGCCGACTGGCAGACCAACGCCGCCACGCAGATCGCCTGGGGCCTGTCGTATATCAAGGGGTCGTACGGCTCGCCGTGTGCGGCCTGGGCCCACTCGCGGGCCGTCAACTGGTACTGATCCGACACGTTCCCGTCGTCGGGGTACACAACCGCGGGTCGTCCACGCGACACGCCGGGCGCACCCATCCGCCGCCCGCGTGTCGCAAGGTAGACCCGCGGTTGTGCACGCCCGGCCCACCCGCGGTTGTGCACGCCCGGCCCGGGCGCTGCGGCGCCGACCGCGGGAGCCGAACTCAGCCGCCCGCGGCCGGCGGCGTCTCCCGCGACTGGGCGAGCTCGTCGACGTAGAGCGACGGCTCGTCGATCGTGCCGTTGCGGTACGCTTGCCGGCCGATCATGTGGGCCGCGAGGGGTGCCGTCGCGAGCTGGATCAGCACCACAGCGACGAGGAACGCGACCACCGGCCACGACCGCAGCGACAGCGCGATCGCCACGCAGATGAGCAGGAAGCCGAGCACCTGCGGCTTGGTCGCCGCGTGCAGGCGCGTCGGCACATCGCGGAAGCGCAGGAGGCCCACCGCGGCGGAGAGGCACAGCAGAGCACCGGCGAGCACGAGGGCCAGGGACACCGCATCCAGGATCGCGTTCATCCCTCCCCCTTGTCCCTGCGCGCGACGTACCGCGCGATCGCGATGGAGCCGAACACGCCGACGGCCGCGATGATCAGCAGCACGGGCAGCGTGGTGACGTGGTGGTTGATCGCCATGTCGGCGCCGAGCACGCACATCACCTCGGTGAGCAGCACGTCGGATGCGACGGCCCGGTCGAGGATCGACGGCCCGACGACGATCCGCCACAGGGTGAGCAGCGCGGCGACGGCGAAGACGACGTAGATCACCATGAGCACCGGGTTCATGCCGACCTCACCGCCTCGACCTGCGCCCTCGACCCCAGCGCCATGACGATCCGGCGCTCCCAGCGCAGCACGCTCTCGCGCTGACGCTCGACATCCAGGTCGGACGAGACGCCGACGACGTGCAGGTACAGGATCCGCCGGTCCCGGTCGGCCTCGATGATGAGCGATCCGGGAATGAGGGATGCGGTCACCCCGACGTGGGTCATGATGAGGTCGTCGTCGGTGCGCAGCTGTACCGCGATCACCGCGGTGCCGGGATAGCGCCAGGGATTCATGACCTGCCAGGCGACGGTGAGCGATCCGCGCACGAGGGCGCCGACGAAGGTCACGACGAACACGAGGCCGAACCAGAGGTTGAGCCGGCCCGAGAGCTCGACCGCGGGGAGACGGAAGACGCGGGTGACGAACACCGCGACGACGACGCCCGTGACGAAGGCGAGCACGGTGAACTGCCCCCACAGCAGCATCCACAGGGCGACGAGCCAGACGAAGAACGGCAGCTGGCGCCACGCGCGCCGGGCGACCGACACCCCGGGGCTCACTTCGCCGCCTCCTGCCCGAGCTGGACGAGACCGACGGGCTGGAGGATCTCGGCGCCGATGCGGTTGCAGACGTCGTACAGCGGTCCCGCGAAGACCGTGAGGGCGACGGTGGCGGCGACCATGCCGACGGTCGCACCCGTCATGATGCGCGGGATGGCGCGGCGCTCGGTCTGCACGAGGGCCTCCGGCGCGTCGCCGAGGTACGCGACGCGCGCCTCGGTCTCCGGCTCGGCGAGGTCCTCGTCGCTCTCGCGCCAGAAGGACAGGTTCCACGCACGCATCAGGGCGTACAGCGTGAGCAGCGACGTCACGATGCCCCCGACGATGAGCACCATCATGAGCGGGGTGCCGACCTGGGCGGCCGCGTCGAACAGCGCGAACTTGCCGATGAACCCGGAGAAGGGCGGCAGGCCGCCCAGGTTCACCGCGGGGATGAAGTACAGCACGGCGATGACGGGGGCAGCCCGCATGAGGCCCTTGACCTTGAGGATGGACGTCGACCCGGCTCTGCGCTCGATGAGGCCCACCGCGAGGAACAGCGTCGTCTGCACGACGATGTGGTGGACGATGTAGTACGTCGTCGCACCGAGCGCCGCCGGGGTGGCGATCGCGATGCCGAAGACCATGTAGCCGATGTGGCTCACGAGCGTGAACGACAGGATGCGCTTCATCTCGGCCTGCGCCACGGCCCCGAGCACCCCGACGATCATCGTCAGCAGAGCGACGATCAGCAGCAGCGTGTTGACGTCGTTGTCGCGGAACAGCTCGGTCTCGGTGCGGATGATCGCGTACACGCCGACCTTGGTCAGCAACCCGGCGAACACCGCGGTCACCGGCGCCGGCGCCGTCGGGTACGAGTCCGGCAGCCAGAACGACAACGGGAAGACCGCGGCCTTGATGCTGAAGGCCAGGAGCAGCATGACGTGCAGAACGAGCTGCGTCTGCTGCGGCAGCTCGCTCATGCGCTGCGAGACCTGCACCATGTTCACAGTGCCGAGGGCCGCGTAGACCATCGCGATCGACGCGAGGAACAGCACAGACGACACGAGCGAGACGACGATGTAGACGATGCCCGCGCGGATGCGGCCCGACGTCCCGCCGAGGGTGATGAGCACGTACGACGCGACGAGCAGGATCTCGAACCCGACGAAGAGGTTGAACAGGTCCCCGGCGATGAAGGCGTTGAAGATGCCCGCCGCGAGCACCAGGTACGTCGGGTGGAAGATGGACACCGGGGTGTCGTCATCCCCGTCCGCCGCCCCCTGGCCGACGGAGTACAGCAGCACCGCGAGCAGCACGATGCTGGACACCAGCACGAGCAGGGCCGCGAGCCCGTCGACGTAGAGCACGATGCCGAACGGGATCGGCCAGCCGCCCACGGAGACCGCGATGGGCTCGCCCCGCACGCCGACCGCCGCGAGGAGCACCGCGGAGATCACGAGCACGCACGTGAGGGTCGCGATCGACACGACGATCTGCGTGCGCCGATGGCGGCCGGCGATCAGGGCGATCGCCGCCCCGAGGAGGGGCAGCGTCACGAGCAGGGGCACGAGCGCGCTCATCGCGGGCCGCCCCCGTCCCTCTCGTCCGTCGGCGCGTCGTCGCGGATGTCGGCGATGTCGCGGTGGTGCAGCACGCGCAGCGGTGTCGTCGGGGTCCCGATGAAGTCGGTCGTCTCGTCCTCGTCGGCCTCCTCGAGCTCGACCTCGTCGTCGAGCGCGTCCTCGACCGCCTCTCCGCGCTGGCGCACCTCGATATCGGCTTCGTCGTCCGGCACGATGTCGGCGCGGCCGAGCTGCCACGAGCGGTAGATCAGGGCGAGCAGGAAGGCCGAGACGGCGAACGTGATCACGATCGCGGTGAGCATGAGCGCCTGCGGCAGCGGGTCGGACACCCTGCCCTCCGCACCGTGGAACGGCGCCTGGCCGGGGTATCCCATGACGATGAGGAGCAGCAGATTCACGGCATTGCCCAGCAGCAGGAAGCCGATCAGAACCCGGGTGAGGCTGCGCTCGAGCATGGCGTAGACGCCGCACGCGAAGAGCACGGCCATGATGACGATGAGGATGCCCGAGACGCTCACGGCAGCGGCACCCCCTCTCGCCGCTGTCCTTGCAGCTGCCGGTCGACCTCCGCGCCGAGGCTGCGCAGCACGTCCAGGACGAGCCCGACGACGACGAGGTACACGCCGATGTCGAAGATCGTCGAGGTGACGAATTCGATGTGGCCGATGACCGGGATCGTCGCCTCGAAGAACGCGCTCGTGAGCGGGTCGGCGCCGAAGAGCAGGGGCACGACCGCACAGGCCACCGCCAGCGTCATCCCGACCCCGAGCAGGCGCCCGGCATCCGCCGGCGCCGCCGCGCCGAGTTCGTAGCGCCCGCCGCCGATGTACCGCATGACGAGCGCCATGCCGGCGACGAGCCCGCCGGCGAAGCCGCCTCCGGGTGCGTTGTGGCCGGCGAAGAGCAGGAACAGCGACACGACGATGATCGAGTGGAAGAGGATCCGCACGATCACCTCGACCATGAGCGACCGGTTCTCGGTGCGCACACGCTGTCCGCCGACGAGCCACGCCTGCCAGCCCGTCGTCTTCGACGAGCGCGGCCGGACGCCCTCCGACGTCTCGACCATCGGGCGTCGGCTGCGCACCGGCAGGGCGGACAGGCTCGACAGCCGGTCGGCACGGTCCGTGACGAAGACGAGGGATGCGACGCCCGTCGCCGCCAGGACGAGCACCGACAGCTCGCCCATCGTGTCCCACCCGCGCAGGTCGACCAGGGCGACGTTGACGACGTTCTTGCCGTGGCCGAGGTCGTACGCGAGGTCGGGGAAGCGCTCGGAGATCGGCTTGTAGACCCTCGCTCCGGTCGCGACGAGGGCGACCGCGGCCATCGTGAGCCCGACGGCTGCGCCGATCACGCCTCTCGCGATCGGCTTGACGGATGCATTGTGCTCGCCGAGACGGGACGGGATGCGTCGCAGCACCAGCGCGAAGGCCACCATCGTGACGGTCTCGACGAGCACCTGCGTGAGCGCGAGGTCGGGGGCGCCGCTCGTCGCGAACAGCACGACCATGCCGAGCCCCGTGACCGAGACGAGGACGACACCCGTGTAACGCTTGCGTGCCCGGACGGCGACGAGCCCGGCCGCGATCATGAGCGGGGCCACGAGCAGCTGGGCCGGGGTGTGCCACGCATCCAGCTGAGCCCGCCATCCGCTCCCGGCCAGCAGGGCGGTCCCCTCGGCGGCGACGAAGACGATGAAGATCGTGCCGACGTACACGGGGAGCGAACCGGTCTGGGTGAAGCTCGTGACCGAGACGGACACCCGCGCGATGCCGCGCAGGGTCGCGTTGTACGCGTCCGCCGCGGTGAAGGGCAGCAGGCGCCGGCGTGCATCCCACCGCGTGCGGACGGTCAGCCAGAACACGACCGCGCCCACCGCGATCGAGGCCAGCGAGATCCACAGCGCGGGCTCGATGCCGTGCCACGGCGCGAGGTGCGCATCGGGGGGTGCGGGCACTCCGGGACTCGACGGAGGCAGGGTGTCGGCGTAGCCGGCGAGCACCGTGTCGAGGACGGGCGAGGCGATGCCCGCGACGGCCGTGAGGGCTGCGAGCAGGATGGGGGCGGACAGGAATCCGATGGGGGGATCGGGCCATTCCGTCTTCGGCATGGGGCGGCGGGCGCTGCTCTTCTTGGTCCAGAAGGCGCCCCACACGAACCGGATGCCGTACGCCGTCGTCAGCACCGATCCGAGGGCGATGCCGATCAGGGCGACGAGCCCCCACACCTCGCCGTGCGACGCCTCGAAGAGAAGTGCGGAGAGCGACCCCTCCTTCGCCACGAAGCCGATCGTCGGCGGGATGCCGATCATCGAGGCCACCGCGATCATCGAGAAGACGGCGAGAGTCGGCGCCTGACGGCCCACGCCGCTGAGCTCGCCGACGTCGCGCGTGCCGAGCTGGCGGTCGATGACGCCCACGACGAGGAAGAGGCTCGACTTGAACAGGGCATGGCCGATGAGAAGGGCCATGCCGGCGAGCGCGGCGTTGCGGGTGCCGTAGCCGAGGACGACGGTGAGGAGCCCGAGCTGGCTCACCGTGCCGAACGCGAGGATGCGCTTGAGGTCCGTCTCCCGGAGGGCCTGGAAGCCGCCGAGCAGCATCGTGAAGACCCCGAGACCGATGACGATCGGTCGCCAGGGTGCGGCGAACGCGAACGCCGGAGCGAAGCGCGCGATGAGGTAGATGCCCGCCTTCACCATCGCCGCCGCGTGGAGATACGCGCTCACCGGTGTGGGCGCGGCCATGGCCCCGGGCAGCCAGAAGTGGAAGGGGAAGATGGCCGACTTGCTCAGCGCGCCGACGAGGACCATGACCAGCGCGGCATCCGCGAGCGCACCGGTCGGCGGGTGCGCGAGGATCTCCGACATGCTGCTGGTGCCGGCCATCACCACGAGCAGCACGACGCCGACGAACATCACGAGACCGCCGACCGTCGTCACCAGCAGGGCCTGCAGCGCCGCCCGCCTGCTCCCGCCGCGGCGGTGCGCGTACCCGATCAGGAGGTACGACAGGATGCTCGTGATCTCCCAGAACATCACGAGCACGACGATGTCGTCGGTCAGCACGAGCCCGTACATCGCCCCGGCGAAGGCGAGGAGGACGGCGGAGAACTGCCCGAGGCCCTCGCGCTTGCCGCGGAAGTACCAGCGGCAGTAGAGCATGACGAGCGCCCCGACGCCCGTGACGATGAGCGCCATGATCCACCCCAGGGTGTCCATGCGCATCGACAGGACGATGCCGAGGCTCGGGATCCAGTCGTAGGACTCCGTCACGATCCCGCCCGAGACCACGGCCGGCGCCTGAAGCGCAGCCTGCACGAAGGCGGCGGCCGCGAGCGCCGCCCCGATGTAGAACGTGCGGGCCCCGATCCGGCCGACCAGCCACGGCAGCGCCAGCGGGACCACCGCGAACGCACCGAGGAGAGCCAGCATGGGCGACCTCCTCGGAGTCGTCGGCCGGAGGATTCCTCCGGCACGGGCGATTCGGGTCGGCCCAGTCTATCGGCGGCGCTTCCGCCTCCTTCGCCCTCACCTCCCCCGACCCGCGAGCCCACACTGATCTCCCGAACCCACAGCCGATGGCCGCCCATCGCCTGTGGGTTGGGGAATCGTGTGTGGGTTCGCGCGAGACGAGCGGCTACAGGCGGGGAGGTGCCGTGGTGTTTCCGGCGCGGAAGGTGCACGTGAACCGGAAGGACGCCGCATCCCGTCCGTCGAGGCGTGCGGCCACCGCCTCGCCCGCCGCGCGTCCCTTGTCGGTCGCGGGCTGCACCACCGTCGTGAGCTCGTAGGGTTCGAGGCCGTCGACGACCACGCCGTCGAACCCTGTGACCGAGAGGTCCTCGGGCACGCGCAGCCCGGCCTCCTCGGCCGCGCGGATCATGCCCGCAGCGAGCAGATCGCTCTGGGCGATCACCGCGGTCGGCCGGCCTGCGGCGAGGATCGCGCGTCCCGCCGCGAGTCCCTGATCGATGGAGCTGCTCTCGGCGGCGAACGCAGGCGCATCGGGGAAGACCTCGCGCGCGCCGCCCAGGCGCACGCGCGTCACGTCGGTCGTGATCTCCCGGTCCTCTCGGATCCAGCCGAACGTCCGCACCGCGTCCGCGGGCAGTGTCAGCAGCACGACGTCGGTGTGCCCCAGGCCACGCACGTGCTGCGCCACCGCCCGCTGGGCCTCGTGGTTGTCGAGGTCGATGCGCGGCACATGGGGACCCGCATCCCCCTCGATGACGACCACGGGGATGCCGCGGGCCTCGAGCACGGCGAGCTGGTCGCGCATCCGCCCGCTGCAGCCGATCAGGACGGCCGCGTCGATCGGCGCCGTCGTGAGGGAGGGGTCTGATGAGGCGCCCTCCGGCGTCTCGTCGTCGCGGAGCAGGAGGAGGCCGGCGCCGAGCGGCGCGACGGCATCCGCGAGACCGTCCATCATGTGGGTCACGACCGGGTCGAGGAACACCCGGCTGAGGTGGTCCTGGAAGACGACGCCGACGATCCCCGAGCGGCCGCGGCGCAGCGAGGCGGCGCGCGGATCGGGTCCGGTGTAGCCGAGGGTCGCGGCTGCGACGAGCACCCGACTCCGGGTGGCGTCCGACACGGGCGTCTTGCCGCTGAAGACGACGGATGCGGTGGACACCGACACCCCCGCCTCCCGGGCGACGTCTGCGATCGTGGCTCTGCGAGAACTCATGGTCCTCCGATGCTAACGCGCCGGGGTTCCGCTGTGTCGAATCGATTCGATATGCTGTTCCGATGGACACCCCGCTCACTCGCGTGCAACTCGTGCGCTGGCGCACCGCCGTGTTCGCGATCTTCTTCGCCACCGGCCTGGGCTTCGCGACGTGGGCGTCGCGTGTCCCGACCGCCAAGGCGAACCTCGGCATCGACGACTTCCAGCTCGGCATCCTGCTGTTCGCCTCCGGCGCCGCCTCGATCCTCGGCCTGTCGCTCGCCAATGTGCTCCTCGCGCGCTGGGGAGCCCGCCGAGGGCTCCTGGTCGGGCTCGCGATCTTCGCCGGCGGCATCCTGCTCGTCGGCCTCGGCGCGCAGACGTTCACGTCCTACGCGCTGACGGGCGTCGGACTCGCCCTCATGGGACTCGGGATGGGCGCCACCGACGTCATGATGAACGTCGAGGGCGCCGCGATCGAGCGGGCGAGCGATCGCACGATCATGCCGCTGTTCCATGCGCTGTTCAGCCTTGGCACCGTCGCCGGCGCCGGCATCGGCGTCGCGATGACCTTCTGGAGCGTGGGCATCGCGCCGCACCTGTGGATCATGGGCGTGGTCGTGGTCGTGGGCGGCCTCGTGGCGGTCGCGTTCGTCCCGCGGCGCGAGGCGGTCGAAGACCCGGTCCCCGGCGAGGCCGGGCCGACCCGGCGGGAGAAGTTCGCCGCGATCCTCGCCGTGTGGCGCGATCCGCGCACGTACGCGATCGGGGCGATCATGCTCGGGATGGCGTTCGCCGAGGGCGGCGCGAACGACTGGCTGCCGCTCGCCGTCGTGGACGGCCATGGCGGCACCGTCGCTCAGGGCGCCATCGCACTCACCGTCTTCTCGGTCGCCATGACGGCGGTCCGCGCGCTCGGCGGTCCGCTCGTCGACCGGTTCGGGCGCGTGTGGACTCTCCGCATCCTCGCCGTCGCCGCGGGTATCGGGCTGATCGTGTTCATCCTGGCGCCCACGCTGCCGATCGCGCTGATCGGCGTCGCGCTGTGGGGCGTCGGCGCCTCCCTCGGCTTCCCGCTCGGGATGTCGGCCGCGGCCGACGATCCGACCAAGGCCGCCGCATCCGTCAGCGCCGCCGCCACGATCGGCTACATCGCGTTCCTGTGCGGCCCGCCGATCCTGGGCTGGATCAGTCACCAGATCGGTCTGCTCAACACCCTGTGGATCCTCGTGGGCCTGATCGCCCTGTCCGGCTTCGCCTCCGGAGCCGCCAAGCCCATCGCGGGCTCGACGGTCGGCGCGGGCCGCGCGCACAACGAGGCCTGAGCCTCGGCGTCAGGTCACATCGTCGAAGTCCCCGTGGACCCACGCGATGTGCCGATCGGCCGAGCGCCGCACGACCGCGCGGGCGTCCGCCGGGATGACGTTCGCGAAGTTGCCGTAGAGCCGATCGAACGCGAAGCGCTCGACGTGGGCTGCGACCCGCTCCACGACGGCCCCCGACAGCGGGATGCGGTTGGGGTAGCTCCACATGAAGCTCACCGAGGTGCGGTCGGGGTTCGCGAAGATCGTGTCGCTCGACAGCAGCACGCCCTTCCCGTCGGCTCCCGCCGCCCAGTGCACGACGGAGCTCCCGGGGAAGTGCCCACCGGGCTGCGTCAGCGTCACGCCGGGGAACAGCTCGATGTCGTCGGTCCAGAAGCGCATCGCGGGATCGGTCCGCGCGACCCACTCCCTGTCCCTCTCGGCGATGAGCACCGGCACCCCGCCGAGCGCGCGGCTCCACTCGACCTGCGCGCCGTACATGTGCGGATGGCTCGCCATGATCGCCGCCACCGGTCCGAGCTCGCGGATCGCGGCGACGGCCGCATCGTCGAGGTAGCCGATCGGATCGAACAGCAGGGAACCGGCATCCGTTCGCAGCAGCTTCGCCTGCTGCCCGATGCCCGCCCCCGGGCGGCTGGTGATCCCCCAGAGGTCGGGCTCGATCTCGGCCACCTCCGTCCGGTAGCCCGCCGTCCGCATCTCCTCGAGAGTCGTCCACCGCTGGCCCTCGGCCGGGACCCACTGCCGTGGATCCGCGCAGATCGCGCACACCTCCACGCGCTGCTCGTGCTCGACGGCACACGTGGCACAGATCCAGAAGGACACCGCATCCCCTCTCCTGCCGGACGCCCATCGGCCGGCACCCGCCCCGCGCGAGGCAAGCACAGTCAAACACGAGCGCTCGATGTCGCGCCGGGCTGACGCCCTCCCTGCCCCGGCTAGGCTCGAACGGTGCGCCTTGTCATCGCCCGCTGCTCGGTGGACTACTCCGGGCGCCTGAACGCCCACCTGCCGCTGGCGACACGCCTGCTCGTGCACAAGGGCGACGGCAGCCTGCTCGTGCACTCCGACGGCGGGTCGTACAAGCCGCTCAACTGGATGAGTCCGCCCTGCACGTTCACCGTCGAGGACCCGACGGGCGAGGGCGTCATCGAACAGTGGCGCGTGACGCACGCCAAGTCGGGCGATGCGCTGGTGGTGCGCATCCATGAGGTCCTCCACGATTCGCTGCACGAGCTCGGGATCGACCCCGGCCTGCAGAAGGACGGCGTCGAGGCCGACCTGCAGCGCCTGCTCGCCGAGCAGGTCGGCGTCATCGGCGACGGGTTGACCCTCGTGCGCCGCGAGTTCCCGACCGCGATCGGCCCGGTGGACCTGCTGCTGCGCGATCCGGCCGGCGGCACGATCGCCGTCGAAGTCAAGCGCCGCGGCGACATCGACGGCGTCGAGCAGCTGACCCGCTACCTCGAGCTGCTCGGCCGCGACCCGCACCTGGCCCCCGTGACCGGCGTCTTCGCGGCACAGGAGATCAAGCCGCAGGCGAAGGTCCTCGCCGCGGACCGCGGCATCCGCTGCGTGACCCTCGACTACGACGAGATGAAGGGGATCGAATCCGGTGCACCCCGACTCTTCTGACTCCGCCCGCTCCCCGTGGACGTGCATCCTGTGGGATGTCGACGGGACGATCGTGGACGGATCGGATGCGATCCTCCGACGGCTCGCGATCACGCTCGAGCACTTCGGCCTGCCTGCTGCGAAGCGCGAGGAGCTCGCGCACTGGATCGGGCCGCCGATGTTCGAGTCGTTCCAGCAGAACGTCGGCCTGTCGCCCGATCAGGCGGCGGAGGCCGTCGCGTACTACCGGGGCCTGAGCAAGGCCGAGGGCTACACGATCGGCGCGCGGGTGTACCCGGGCGTCGGCGAACTCATCGCCGAGCTGCACGCGTGCGGCATCCCGCAGGCGACGGCGAGCTCGAAGCCCGAGAACCAGGTCGTCGCGCTGATGGACCACTTCGGGCTCGAAGACTACTTCGTCACGATCACCGGTGCGAGCCCCGATGAGCGGACCCTCGGCGCGAAAGCCGACATCGTGCGAGAGGCCCTGCGACGTCTCGCCGCAGCGGGCGTGGACACGACGCGACCGGTGCTGATCGGCGACCGCCACCACGATGTCGACGGCGGCGCGCAGAACGACGTGCCGGTCATCTTCGTGCGGTGGGGCTTCAGCTGGCCGTACGAGGCGGACGGCGCCCAGGCCGCGGTCGACGACGTCGACCAGCTCCGCGATCTTCTGCTTGTTCGCGGCTGAGCCATTCTGAATAACCAGACCGCCTTCAATAGGCTTCTGCCGTGACGGATGCCGTGATGCCGACGTCGAATCGCGCCCTCGCCGTGATTCGACGAATCCCCGCGACCCTCGGGATGGTCGCGGCGATCCTCATCATCGGGATCGTCTCGCGGGGGCTGTGGCATCCCTTCCGGCACAGCCCGATGTGGGAGACGTTCGCCTACGGTCTTCCGGCGTTCGAAGCCGGGCGCTTCTGGACCCCGTTCACCGGCACGTTCCTCATCGCGTGGCCCTGGATCTACATGCTGGTGTTCCTCGGCTTCACCGGGATGGCGTACCTCGAGTACCACCGCGGCTGGCGCGTCGCCCTCGCCTACTTCTGGATCGGCCAGCTCTTCGCGATCTTCGCCGCCGCGCTCATCCTGTGGTTCTTCAGCAGCTTCACGGGCTGGGAGTGGGCGCGCGAACAGGCGACGGTGGTGGATGTCGGGCCCGGCGGAGGCGTGCTGGCCTGCGTCGCCGCCGCGATCGGTCTCTTCCACGCGCCGTGGCGGGTGCGCGCGTGGTCGTTCCTTCTGGCGTTCCTCTTCGTCGCGATGCTCTTCTGGGGCAACGTTCTCGACCTCGAGCACCTCCTCGGCGTGCTGCTCGTCCTCGTGGTCGACCGCAGCCTGCGCCTGCGGCGCACGACCGTCCGAGAGCAGCGGCTGCTCGCGTTCCTGGGGCTCGTCACCCTCGGCGTCATCGAGATCATCGTGCTGATCGTGCCGACGGACGGACTGTTCGGCTCCACCGCCCCGGTCTCGGGCTCGGCCGTCGACATCCTGACCGACATCGTGGTGATCGGCTTCGCGGCGAACGGCCTGCGGCGGGGGCGCCGCTGGGCATGGATCGTCGCCATCATCCTGTCGATCGTCAACATCCTCAGCATGGCCCTGCTCATCCTGCTGATCGGGCTCGAGGGTCTGCCCGAGATGCACATCCTCCTTCGCGGCGATCCTGCGGTGTCGCTCGCGACCGGCGTTCTCTGGATCGTCGCCTTCGTCTACCTGATCTTCGTGCGGGGAGCGTTCCAGGTGCGCCGCTCCTCGAAGCTCGGGCAGCATCCGGCTCCCACCGTCGAGGACGTCAAGGCCGAGATCCGCGCCCACGGCGGCGGCACCCTGTCGTGGATGGCGACGTGGGACGACAACAGCTACCTGCGCACCTCCGACGGGATCGTCGCCTACCAGCGCAGGTCGGGCGTCGCGATCGCCCTCGGCGACCCGATCGGACCGGCATCCGGAATCGCCCGATCGACCCGGGAGTTCATCGAGACGGTCGAGCACGAAGCCCTCATCCCGTGCTTCTTCAGCGCTACTGCGCCCACCAAGGCCGCGGTCCCGGCGGGGTGGCGCAGCCTCATCGTCGCCGACGACACCATCGTCGATCTCCCGGGGCTCGAGTTCACCGGCAAGCGGTGGAACAACGTCCGCACCGCGTTCAACCGCGCGGAGCGCGAGGGCGTGCGATTCCGGCTGACGCATCTGCGCGACGAGCCGTGGGGCGTGCAGCAGCAGTTGCGGGCGATCTCGGAGATGTGGGTCGGCGACCGCGGCCTGCCGGAGATGTCGTTCACCCTCGGCACCCTCGACGAGGCGGCCGACCCCGAGGTTCGACTCGCCCTCGCCGTCTCCGAGAACGGCGATGTGGAGGGCTTCCTCTCCTGGCTCCCGCGCTACGGTCCGGGCGGTCATGTGATCGGATGGACGCTCGACCTCATGCGCCGGCGCGAGGGCGGCTTCCCGACCGTCATGGAATTCCTGCTCGGCGCCTCGGTCCGCGCGTTCCGCGACGAGGGCGCCTTGGTCGCATCACTGTCCGGCGCGCCCCTCACGCACGAGGGACCGTCGGATCCCGGCATCATCGGCGACCTCACCGATCGACTCGCCGCCGCCCTCGAGCCGGTCTACGGATTCCAGGCGCTGCACCGGTTCAAGCAGAAGTTCCACCCGCGCTACGAGCGGATGTATCTCCTCTACCGCGAGGAGGGCGATCTCGCCCGCATCGCGACCGGCCTCACCCGCGCATTCCTGCCCGACGCCACACTGCGCCAGTTCGCGGGCGCGGGTCTCGACCTCGTGCGTCGCGACTAGAAGCCGGGGCGAACGGAAAGGGACCGGATGCCGCGGCATCCGGTCCCTTCGGTCTCCGATGTCAGATCGGACGGATGTTCTCCGCCTGCAGACCCTTCGGACCCTGCGCGACGTCGAATTCGACGCGCTGGTTCTCCTCCAGGCTGCGATAACCGCTGGCCTCGATGGCCGTGTAGTGGGCGAAGACGTCTGCTCCGCCGTCATCCGGCGCGATGAAGCCGAAGCCCTTCTCCGAGTTGAACCACTTGACGGTGCCCTGCGTGCTCATGTACTGCCGTTCTCCTGCACTCCCCGGCGCGAGTGCACCGGCTTTGCCGACAACGCTAACGAATTCCGGGCCGTTGTACAGGAGCGAAAACGGAAGGTGACGTAAAAGTTGCATGAAATGTCACCCCGAGCCCTAGTATTGGGGCGCCCATGAGCACCGACGCTGCGCTTCCCCGTCTCGAACCGCAGGGTGCGACTCTTCGCGACGACGTGTACTCGGTGATCGCGGAGGCCATCCTGGACGGTCGCCTCGAACCCGGCTCGACTCTGCGAGACCTCGATCTCGCCGAGAGCCTCGGAGTGTCGCGGACGCCCGTGCGCGAGGCCCTCCAGCGTCTGCAGCGGATCGGACTCGTCGAGGTCTCCGCCAACCGGTGGACCCGGGTCTCCGTTCCCGATCAGGGCCTCTACGAGTCGTCACGGGAGTTCATGGTCTACATGATGGGCAATACGCTCAGCATCGCGCTTCCCCGCATCACCGACGAGCAGCTCGAGACGGCCCTCGCGATGCTGGACGACATCATCGAGGCGTCGGATGCCGACGAGCACATCCGGCTCGTCCGCGCCAACGCGACCTTCTTCCGCTACCTCACCGTGTCGAGCGGCAACCGGGTGCTGCTGCGGGTCCAGGAGGAGGCGGACTACGCGATGCGGCGCAACACCGTCGGCTGGCGTCCGTACGGCGAGTGCCCCGACCAGCGTCGGGTCGAATACCTCGCCTTGAGGGATGCCGTCGCCTCCCGCGACGGCGCGGCCGCGGAGGCGCTCATCCGCAAGCGGCACGGCTACGCCTGACGGAGCCCCCGGTAGGTTGGGGCCATGGGGCACATCGAGCTGCGCGACCTCGACGACGACGACCTCGACGCCATCTTCGAGATGATGCGCGACCGGGAGGCCGTCCAGGAGGCGGCGTTCACGGCGACGGATCCGGATGACCGCGCCGCCTTCGACGCGTGGATCGCACGGCAGCGCGCCAACCGCGAGAACGCCCTGTTCGTGGTCACCGAGAACGGCGGGTTCGCCGGCACGGCGGGGGCGTTCACGACCGACGGCGACCGCGAAGTCACGTACTGGATCACCGCCCACGCGCGCGGGCGCGGTGTCGCCACGGAGGCCCTGCGGCTGCTCGTGTCGCGGGAGCCCACCCGGCCGCTGTTCGCACGGGTCGCCTCGCACAACGTCCGCTCGATCGCCGTCCTGGAGAGGGTCGGATTCACCGAGGTGTCGCGCATGATGTCGTTCGCCCCGGGCGTCGGCCGCGAGGTCGAGGAGCGCGTCTACAGCCTGCTCCCCGCCCTGGAGTGATCGGGCGAGGGCGAAGACGACGGAAGGGGCCCCTTTCGGGACCCCTTCCGTCGTTCGGTGCGCGAGGGGGGAGTTGAACCCCCACGCCCTTTCGGGCACTGGCACCTGAAGCCAGCGCGTCTGCCTATTCCGCCACTCGCGCGCGAGTCGTGGTCGCCCACGGACTCAACTTCACGAGGGTATCACGTCGGTGCGCGCTCCCCGAATCCGCTCGAGCGCACACCAGCGGAGTTCCCCACACGAGCGGATGTGCTGATCGCATCCGTCCGCAGAAACGCAGAAGTCCGCTGCTGCGTCGTGCACGCCGATCTCGTTCACGGCCTCCCCAGGCTGTACAACTAGCATGTAGCCACCGGATCGACCCGAGGAGTCGTGTGGGACTACTGGACAGCTTCGAGAAAGGTCTCGAGCGCGCCGTGAACGGCGCGTTCGCGAAGACCTTCCGCAGCGGCATTCAGCCTGTCGAGATCGCCTCGGCTCTGCGCAGCGAACTCGACAAGAAGGCCGCTGTGGTGACGCGCGACCGCATCCTGGCGCCCAACACCTTCACGGTCCGGCTGTCGTCGTCCGACAGCGAGCGCATGGCCACGCTCGGCAACGCCCTCATCGACGAGCTGCACGACCTGGTCGAGGCGCACGCGAAGGCGCAGGGATACTCGTTCGCGGGCCCGGTCACGATCACGCTCGTCCGCGACGAGCAGCTCACGACGGGCACCTTGAGCGTCGAGTCGAAGACCGCCCAGGGCAGGGTCTCGTGGCGGGCCGTCGTCGACATCGCCGGCAAGCGGCATCCCCTCGTCAAATCCCGGACCGTGATCGGCCGGGGCAGCGACGCGGACATCACGGTGGCGGATGCCGGCACCAGCCGCAAGCACGTCGAGATCCTGTGGGACGGCGAGCGCGCGATGGTGCGCGACATGAACTCCACCAACGGCACGAGTCTCGACGGCCACCGCATCGTGGAGGCCGCGCTCCCGCCGGACTCGACGATCACCATCGGGCACACCGACATCGTCTTCCGGGTCGTGGCCCAGGCCGCACCGCCCGTTCCGCCTCCGCCGCCGGCCGACTACACGCATGCATACGACCACCGCAGCGGAAGCGCCTTCTCGTGAGCGAGCTGACCCTCCTGCTGCTGCGCGTCGGGTTCCTCGTCCTGATGTGGTTCTTCGTGTTCGCGGTCGTCTACTCCCTGCGCGCCGATCTCTTCGGCGTGAAGGTGCGCCGCATGCCCGACACACCGGCACCCGCGCCGGCCCCGGTCGCGAGCGCGGTGCCGGGCGCGGCATCCCCGACCGCTCCCGCGCCCGTCGCGCCCAAGCCCGCGTCCTCCGGCAACGGTGCGCCCGCCACCCTGTCGTCCGTGTCCCGCATCGTCATCACGAGCGGCCCGAAAGCCGGCCTCGAGCTTCCTCTCGGCCGCGAGCCGCTGACCATCGGCCGCTCCAGCGAGTCGGGCCTCGTCATCCGCGACGACTACACGTCCAGCCATCACGCGCGACTCGTCCTGTGGGGCGAGCAGTGGATGATCCAGGACCTCGACTCCACCAACGGCACATGGCACGACGGTCAGCGTGTGGCATCGCCGGTGCCGGTGAAGGTCGGCGCACCGATCAAGGTAGGCGCCACGACGTTCGAGCTGCGGAAGTAGCCCGGACGCCCATGGTCTTCGAAGGATCGAGCGCCGCGCTCTCCCACACCGGCAAGGTGCGGTCGAACAACCAGGACTCCGGCTATGCCGGATCCAATCTGTTCGTCGTCGCGGACGGCATGGGCGGTCACGCGGGCGGCGACGTCGCATCCAGCCTCGCGGTCACTCGTCTGGAGGACCTCGACCGCGCGTTCACCACGACCTCCGAGGCGGAGCGCGCGCTGCAGAGCGCGGTGACAGATGCTGCGCAGGACCTCATCTCGACCGTGCGGGCCCGTCCCGAGCTCGCCGGCATGGGCACCACCGTGAGCGCGTTGATCATGGTCGACGACTACGCCGTGATCGCGCACATCGGCGACTCGCGCATCTATCTGTTCCGCGACGGCGCGCTCACGCAGATCACGACCGACCACACCTTCGTGCAGCGCCTCGTCGACTCCGGCCGCATCACCGTGGAGGAGGCGCGCTACCACCCGCGCCGCTCGGTTCTCATGCGCGTTCTCGGAGACCAGGATCCCGATCCCGAGATCGACACGTTCATCATGCCGACCCAGCCGGGCGACCGCTGGCTGCTGTGCTCGGACGGCCTCTCCGGCGTCGTCGACGACGCACACAGCTCGAAGGCGCTCGGGCTCGGGCTCGCCCCCGGCCGCACCGCGGACCTGCTGCTCAAGCAGGCCCTCGACGCGGGGGCGCCCGACAACGTCACGATCGTCATCGTCGACGTAGGCGGCGCGCATCCCGTCTTCTCGGGAACCCCGACCATCGTCGGCTCGGCCTCCAACCCGCGCGGCGTCGAGGTGCCGGCCGCGCGCGCGGGGCGGGCGGGATGGCTGCACGCCGCACGGGTGGCCGCCAACGAGCCCACGCACTTCGAGCCCGCGCCGGAGTTCCTCGAGGAGCTCATCGAGGAGGACAAGCGTCGCGCACGACGACGCCGCATCGGGTGGATCGTCGGCCTCCTCGTCGTCCTGGCCGCGTTCGCCGCCGGCCTCTTCGCCGCCTACCAGTGGACGCAGACGCGCTACTTCGTAGGCGCTGACGACGACACCGTGGTGATCTTCCGCGGCATCCAGCAGGACATCGGACCGATCTCCCTGTCCTCCCCGTACGAGGACACCGGGCTCGCCCTGGACTCGCTGTCGGACTTCAACCGCGCCACCGTGGAGGCCACCATCCCCGCGTCGTCCCTCGCCGAGGCCGAGGAGATCGTGGCGCGGCTCGAGTCGGTCTCAGGGGGTGGACAATGACG
Source organism: Microbacterium rhizosphaerae (assembly GCF_034120055.1). Lineage (NCBI taxonomy): Bacteria > Bacillati > Actinomycetota > Actinomycetes > Micrococcales > Microbacteriaceae > Microbacterium > Microbacterium rhizosphaerae. Next base: position 265,672 of record NZ_CP139368.1, read on the forward strand.
GATGCCGCCGCCACCGGCCCTGTACGACCGGACGCCACGACCGAGCCGCCGCGCACAACGGAGCCGCCGCGCACGACGCCGCAGCCGAGCGACGATGCCGGGCCCGCGACCGACACCGCGGTCCTGCGCGCCCTGAAGAAGATCCGCGTTCCGCAGACGCGCCGCAACCGGGAGCTCGGTCTGCTCGTCTTCGCGTTCGTCATCAACGGCGCCGCCATCGCGCTCGTCCAGCTCGGCGCAGCGGGCCGGCTGGACCCGAAGTTCCTCATCTATCTGGGCGGCCTGACCGCGCTCGTCGTCGCCCTGCACATCGTGCTCAGGCTGCGGGCGAGGGATGCCGACCCCTTCGTCGTGCCGATCGCCACGCTCCTGACGGGCATCGGGCTCGCCGAGATCTACCGCATCGACGTCGCCGTGCACGTGCACGGCTGGGCCGCCTACTCGACTCGTCAGCTGGCGTGGGCCGGCATCGCCCTCGTCGGAGCGATCGCGGTGGTGCTGCTGCTGCGGAACTACCGCGTGCTCTTCCGGTACACGTACATCGCGGGGTTCGCCGGAGTCTTCCTGCTCCTGCTCCCGATCGTGCCGGGTCTCGGCGCGAAGGCGAACGCCGACGTGTGGGTCCGACTCGGATTCTTCTCGTTCCAGCCGGGCGAGCTTGCGAAGATCGCCCTGGGCATCTTCTTCGCCGGGTATCTCGTGCGCACGCGGGAGAGCCTCACGTCCACCGGCACGCGCTTCCTCGGCCTCACGTGGCCCCGCGCCCGCGAGCTCGGCCCGATCCTCGTGGTCTGGGCGGTCTCACTCGGCATCATCGTGCTGCAGCGCGATCTCGGCACCGGTCTGCTCATCTTCGGCATGTTCGTCGCGATGCTCTACGTCGCGACCGGCAAGACGAGCTGGGTCGTCCTCGGTGTGCTGCTCGCCGCGGGCGGCGCGTTCCTGGCGTCTCGGATCCTGCCGTACGTCGGCGGCCGCTTCGAGAACTGGCTCAACGCCTTCGATCCCGCGGTCATCAACGCCACCGGCGGCAGCTACCAGCTCGTGCAGGGGATCTTCGGACTCGCGCAGGGCGGCCTGATCGGCACCGGTCTGGGTCAGGGCCGGCCGTACATCACGCCCCTGTCGCAGAGCGACTACATCTTCGCGAGCCTCGGCGAGGAGATCGGCCTCATCGGCGTCTTCGCGCTCCTGTGCCTCTACATGGTGTTCGCGAGCCGCGGCATCCGCATCGGACTGGCCGGACAGGACGACTTCGGCAAGCTGCTCGCGACCGGCCTCTCGTTCACGATCGCCCTGCAGGTCTTCATCATGGTCGGCGGTGTGACGCGCATCATCCCGCTCACGGGTCTCACGACACCGTTCCTGGCGGCGGGCGGGTCGTCGCTGGTGGCGAACTGGATCATCGTGGCGTTGCTGCTGCGGATCTCGGATGCGGTCCGCAACCGCCCGCGGGTGGTGATCGGATGACACACGGTACGCGTCCGGGTGCGCGCCGGCGCACCCATCGCCCGAAGGGGGCGGTCCGATGACGAAAGAGCTGCGACGGCTGAGCATCGTCATCCTCTTCATGTTCCTCGCCCTGTTCGCGTCGACGACGATCATCCAGGTCGTGCAGGCGGATGCGCTGGCCCAGAACACCCACAACACCCGGGCGCGCTACGACGCCTACCAGGTGCAGCGCGGCTCGATCATCGCGAGCGGCTCGGCGATCGCCTCGTCCGTGCCGTCGAAAGACGTCTACGTGTGGCAACGGGTGTACTCCGACGGAAAGATGTGGGCTCCCGTGACGGGCTGGTTCAACCCCGCACTCGGGTCCGCGTCGGGCATCGAGAAGGCGATGAACGGCGCCCTCGGCGGCACCGCCGGGTCGCTGTTCATCGCGCGCATCGAGCAGATCCTCACAGGCCAGCCACCGCGTGGGGCGAACGTCGAGCTGTCGCTGGATGCGACGGTGCAGAAGGCCGCCTTCGACGCCCTCGGCAACCTCCAGGGCGCGGTGATCGCGATCGAACCGAAGACCGGCCGCGTCCTCGCGATGGTGACGAGTCCGACGTACGACGCGAACACCCTCGCATCGCACGACACGAAGGCCGTCAATGCCGCGTACGACGCGCTGGACGCCGACCCGACGCATCCCCTCTACAACCGCGCGATCGGCGGCAACCTCAACCCGCCCGGATCGACGTTCAAGCTCGTCACCGCATCCGCGGCCCTCGCGACCGGCAAGTACACCCCGCAGTCGACCCTGCCGAACCTCGCCGCGTATCAGCTCCCGCAGTCGACAGCCGTCGTGCACAACGACACCGGCGGCACGTGCGGACCGGGCGACACGGTGACCATCGCCGACGCGCTGCGCCTCAGCTGCAACATCCCGATGGCGGAGCTCGCCGTCCAACTGGGCGACGAGACGATCCGCGCGGAGGCGGAGAAGTACGGCTTCAACAAGAGCTTCGACATCCCGCTCGCCTCGACGCCGTCGACCTACCCGCGCTCCATCCAGGACGACGCACAGACCGCACTGAGCGGCTTCGGCCAGGGCAAGGTGCTGGCTTCGCCGCTGCAGATGGCGATGGTGTCCGCGGGGATCGCGAACGGCGGCGTCGTGATGAATCCGCGCATGGTCGACCGTGTGATCAACCCCGATCTGTCCGTGCAGCAGACGTTCGGGAGCACGCAATTCGGCAGGGCGCTGGACGCGAGTCTCGACGCGCAGATGGTCCAGATGATGGTCGCGAATGTCAGTGACGGCATTGCGACGAATGCAAGAATAGACGGGGTCGACGTGGGCGGTAAGACGGGCACGGCAGAGAACGGACCGGACAAGCCGTACACACTCTGGTTCACCGGATTCGCACCCGCCGAGAACCCGCAGGTCGCCGTTGCCGTCGTTGTCGAGAACGGTGGCGGCAAGGGGCAGTCAGGCAGCGGCAACACCATCGCCGCGCCGATCGCGAAGAAGGTCATGGAGGCGGTGCTGGGCAGATGAGACCGACGCAGGGAGTGACCTTCGGCGGGCGCTACGAGCTCGAGACTCGGATCGCGATCGGCGGCATGGGCGAGGTGTGGGAGGCTACCGACCACGTCATCGGCCGCACCGTCGCCATCAAGATCCTCAAGGACGAGTACATGGGCGACCCGGGCTTCCTCGAGCGCTTCCGCGCCGAGGCCCGTCACGCCGCGCTCGTCAACCACGAGGGCATCGCCAGTGTCTTCGATTACGGCGAGGAGAACGGAAGCGCCTTCCTGGTCATGGAGCTCGTGCCCGGTGAGGCGCTATCCACCATCCTCGAGCGCGAGGGCTCCCTGTCCACCGACAAGACGCTGGACATCGTCGCCCAGACGGCGGCGGCCCTGCAGGCCGCGCACGCTGCGGGCCTGGTGCACCGCGACATCAAGCCGGGCAACCTGCTGATCACGCCCGATGGCCGCGTCAAGATCACCGACTTCGGCATCGCCCGCATCGCCGACCAGGTCCCACTCACGGCGACCGGCCAGGTGATGGGCACCGTGCAGTACCTCTCGCCCGAGCAGGCGTCGGGGCACCCGGCATCCCCCGCCACCGACATCTACTCGCTCGGCATCGTGGCCTACGAGTCCCTCGCGGGCAAGCGCCCGTTCACCGGCGAGTCGCAGGTCGCGATCGCGATGGCCCAGATCAACGAACAGCCCCCGCCGCTGCCGCCCACGGTGTCGCAGCCGGTGCAGAACTTCGTGATGGCCATGATCGCGAAGAAGCCCGACGAGCGTCCGGCCACCGCGTCCGATGTGGCGCGCGCGGCGACAGCCCTGCGCCGCGGTGACGTCGCCGCCGCGGCTGCTGTCGTCCCCGCCATCGCCCTCGGCGTCGCCGGCCTGGCTGCGGCGGACGGGTTCACGCAGCTGCTCGGCGCCCAGAACACGGGCACCGCCACCCAGCTGATGCCTGCAGCCGACGCCGTGGCCGTCGAGGAGTCGACGGAGAAGAAGAAGCGCAGCCCCTGGACCTGGCCGCTCATCGCGCTCATCGCCCTGCTGCTCATCGTCCTCATCGGCACGCTCTGGGCGCTGCTCGCCAACAACGGCAACGCCGCGGCGCCGATCACTTCGAAGACCCACACGTCGGCTCCGCCGTCGCCGACTCCGAGCAACACCCCGACGACCGTCGACGTCGCCTCGCTCGGCCTCGTGGGGCAGAAGTGCGACTCCGCCATGACCGCGGCGAGCAGCGCGGGCCTCGTGCCGACGCTCGATCCGAAGGCGGCGACCCCGTCGACGAGCGATCAGCAGGGAACCGTGGCCTCGACCAACCCGTCCGGCGGCAATGCCGACAAGGGGTCGTCGATCACGATCACGTGCTACGGGCAGCTTCCCGACATCAAGGGTCCGTCGTCGGCTCCCCAGCTGACGCAGAACGGGCAGGCGGTCGCGACGGTCGTCGCAGGATCTACCGTGACGGTGAACTGGGCCGCATTCACATGCCCGAGCGGCACCGGCGCCCTCAGCGGCTACACGCTCAACGTCACGGGCGGCACTCTGCCCAACGGCACGCAGACGTCGAACTTCGACCCGGGCACCCGCACGGCTCAGATGACGGTCGCCAACCAGCCCGGCGGCACCGTGACGGCCAGCTACCTCGCGCTGTGCAGCGGGTCCGCCGGCCAGCGCGAGTCGGGCAGCTCGCCGACGGTGCAGGCATCCATCACCGCTCCCCCGCCTGCGACTCCGCTCCCCACCCCGACTCCCTGATCCATGGCGGAGCAGGGGTCGGAGGTCCGTGAGGGCACCTCGGTTAGGCTGACGATGAACTCAGGGAGTGAAGTGTCGGCCGATCCTCGCGTGCTTTCCGGGCGCTATCGCGTCGACGAGCCGATCGGCCGTGGCGGTATGGCGAGCGTCTACCGCGGATACGATCTGACGCTCGGCCGCGATGTCGCGATCAAGCTCCTTCACCGTGATCTGGCGATGGATGCGGCGTTCCGCACGCGCTTCCGGCTCGAGGCCCAAGCCGCGTCCCGCATGGCGCACCCGACGATCGTCCGCGTCTTCGACGCCGGTGAGGACACCGAAGAGGGCCCCGACGGCACGCGGCTCCCGGTCCCCTACATCGTCATGGAGCTCGTGGAGGGCACCCTCCTGAAGGACCTCATCGCCGAGGGGCCGGTCGGCATCCAGGACTCGATCCGCTTCATGGACGGCATTCTCGAGGCCCTCGAGTATTCGCACCGGGCGGGAGTGGTCCACCGCGACATCAAGCCGGGCAACGTCATGATCACGACGGCCGGTCAGGTGAAGGTCATGGACTTCGGCATCGCCCGCGCGGTGTCCGACTCGTCGTCCACGGTCGCGGAGACCACCACGATCCTCGGCACGGCGGCGTACTTCTCCCCCGAGCAGGCCAAGGGCGAGTCCGTCGACGCCCGCGCCGACCTCTACTCGGCCGGTGTGGTGCTGTTCGAACTCCTCACCGGGCGCCAGCCGTTCCGCGGCGAATCGCCGGTCGCGGTCGCCTACCAGCATGTCAGCGAGGCGCCGGTGGCGCCGAGCGAGCTGGTGCCCAGCATCCCGCGGTCACTCGATGCGGTCGTGCTGCGCGCTCTCGCCAAGGACCCATTTCAGCGGTATCCGGATGCAGCGGCCTTCCGCTCGGCACTCGATGCGTCGGTCTACGGCGCGGGGCCGTCCCAGCGCCAGGTCGACACGCTGACCAACGAGCTGTACGGCCCGAGCACGAGGAACGCTGCCGATACCGCACGTTCGCTGCGGCAACTGAGCACCGACACGACGATGACGCGGACGCAGTCCGCTCCCCCTGTGGCGTGGATCTGGGCCGGAGTCGCCCTCATCGCCGTGCTGCTGATCTCCCTGCTCTTCTGGGTCGTCACTCTGCGCGCGCCGGGCGGCGCGCCGACGAGCGCCAACGTCGTGCCGGACGTCACCTCGATGACCTACGCCAAGGCGAGCGCGATCCTCGGCAAGCAGGACCTCATCGCGGTGCGCATCGACGAGCCCAGCTCGACCGTGGCGCAGGGCAACGTCATCCGCACGGATCCGGGTGCGAACACGGCCGTCGTCAAGGGGCAGAAGGTCGAGATCTACGTCTCGAAGGGGCCGCAGACCTCCACGGTCCCGACGCTCGTCGGACTGCCGCAGGCGGGTGCCGAGCAGGCCATCGCCGACGCAGGGCTCCAGGTCGGCACCGAGACGCCACAGGACGACCCCAACCAGGCCGCGGGAACCGTGCTGTCCACCGATCAGCAATCGGGCACGAAGGTTCCGACCGGGACGGTCGTCAATCTGATCGTCGCCTCCGGACAGGTCGTCATCGTGGATGTGACCGGCTACACGGTGGATGCTGCGACCCGTCAGCTGGAGGACCTCGGCCTCACGGTGAACACGGCTGATGATCCGTCGTGTTCGGCGAAGGGAACGGTCAGCACGCAGTCCATCGCACCGGGCAAGGCGCCGATCCACTCGACGATCACGCTCACCGTCTGCAGCGGCTGACCGCCCGGCTCAGAGCCGATGGGGTGCCAACCGCGCGCCCCGCGCGGCAGCTCCTGCCGCCCCGGTCTGCTCGAGCCAGTTGCCCAGCAGCCGGTAGCCGCCCTCGGTGAGGACGCTCTCGGGGTGGAACTGCACGCCCTGCACGGGCGCCGAGCGGTGGCGAACACCCATGATGACCCCCGCGTCCGTGCGCGCGGTGACGACGAGCTCGTCCGGGACGCTCTCCGGCACGATCGCCAGGGAGTGATACCGGCCCGCGATGAACGGATCGGGCAGGCCCGCGAACAGAGGGTCCCCGTCGTGGTGCACGGTGGATGTCATCCCGTGCATGAGCTCCGGCGCATGGTCGACGTGCCCGCCGTACGCCTCGGCGATCGCCTGGTGGCCGAGGCATACGCCGAGCAGAGGGATGCCGTCGGCCGCAGCCGCCTTCACGACCGGGATGGATGCCCCGGCGTCGCCGGGCGTGCCCGGGCCCGGCGAGACGAGCACGCCGTGGTGTCCGCGGATCGTCGGGGACGCCGCATCCATCGCGATCTCGTCGGCCTCGACGAGATCGACGTCGGCGCCCAGCTCGCGGAGGTAGTCGACGAGGGTGAAGACGAAGCTGTCGTGGTTGTCCACCACGAGGATGCGGCTCACGAGACCGTGGCGTCCTGCGGGTCGACGATCGTGCTCACCCACGGGAAGACGAACCAGAACAGCGCGTACAGAACCGCAGCCGCCAGGGCGAGCAGGATGACGACCCGCACCCACCACGGGCCGGGAAGGATGCGCCAGAGGGCTGCGTACATCGTTCGACCGTCCTCACGACACCGGATCGAGGGATGCGGGCGCCCCCGCCGAGCGCGGGGTGAACGACTCGAACGTGCTGTAGGCCACGATCCGCTCGGACTTGGAGTACATCGGGCTGCAGCTGGTCATCGTGAGGTACTTGCCGTCCGCCGCGACCCCGACCTGCTGCGGCACCGGCAGCAGCACCTCGACGGCATCAGGCTTCACGTACTCCAGCGTACGGAACCGATACGTGTACCACCCCTGCGGGGTCTCCATCACGATGGCGTCGCCGACGTGCAGCGTCGCGATGAGGTTGAAGGGCTTGCCGAACGTCGTGCGATGTGCGGCGACCGCCATGTTGCCGGTCTCGCCCGGCATCGCCGTGCCCGGGTAGTGCCCGATGCCGATCGGATCGAGGGTCTTCGGGCGCGTGACGCCGCCGGCCATGCGCACGGCGTAGTCCGAACCGAATCGCGGAATGTGCATGACGGCGAACACCTGACCGTCACCGGGCTGCGCCATGACCACGGGGTCCACGGTCACCGCGGGTCGGGTGGTGTCGGCCTCTGCGCTCGCAGACGGCGAGGGCGAGGGAGACGCGGATGCCGCCCAATCCTGCGACAGGGAGTTGCCGACCGCGTCGCGCTCGGCGGCGATGATCCAGTCCCCGATCCACAGCTGCCAGGCGACGAAGAGCAGCGCCACGACGCCGAGCGTGATCAGCAGCTCTCCGAGCACGCCGAGCACGCTCACCCGGTGACGAGGACGTCGAGAACGTCGTTCGTCACCCAGCGGCTCCGCTGTCCGGGACCCGGGAACCTCTGACACATCACGAGTCTATGTGGGCACGATTAAGAGGCCACCGACGATCCGCCTACAATATGGGCATGGCACGATCAGGCAAGGGTGACGATCAGCTCACCGAACGGAGCGACGCAGACGCAGCGCCGAACCCGGTGTGGTTCAAGCCCATCATGATCGGGCTGATGCTCGTCGGTCTGGTGTGGGTGCTGGTCTTCTACCTGTCCGCCCAGCAGTACCCCATCCCCGGCATCGGCGCGTGGAATCTCGTCATCGGCTTCGGCATCGCGTTCGTGGGCTTCCTGATGACGACGCGCTGGCGCTGACGACGACACGAATTACACCGGTGTGATTCATCCCCAGCTGGGGATGAACCTGTGGATAACTATCCGTAGATGAACACCGGGACGACGAGCAGCACCAGCAGCGCCGCGACGATCGTGCCGAGCAGAACGATCTGCAGCCGCCGCTGACGGAGGGCCCGCGTGCGGGCGAGGACGAGTCCCACGGCCGCGCCGGTGATCAGCCCGCCCACGTGCGCCTGCCAGGCGACCGACGTGCCGGGCAGGAAGCCGATCACCAGGTTGATCGCGATCACCACCGCGATGCCGGCGACGTCCGCGCCGATGTGGCGGCCGATCACGAGGAGTGCGCCGAACAGTCCGAAGATCGCGCCCGATGCGCCCACGACGGGCGTGTCGAACGACAGCAGGGCGACGCCCACCGCCCCGCCGAGGCCGCTGATGAGATATGCCGCCACGAAACGTCCGTGACCGATGAGCGGCTCGAGGATGCGTCCGATCATCCACAGCGTCAGCATGTTGAGGCCGACGTGGATCCAGCCCGAGTGGACGAACATCATCGTGATCGGTCGCCACGGCTCGAAGTGGCCGGTGAGCGAGGGATAGAGGTAGGGCGCGTAGAACACCAGCTGGGTCTGCAGCGCCGGCACGAGCTGCTGCGCGAAGAACACCACGGCGGTGATCCCGATGAGCCAGTACGTCGCGAGCGGTCGGCTGTCGAACGCCCGCAGCGTGCTCGTGCGGGCACGCGGCATCCGCTTCGTCGACGACTGCCGCTTCTCCTGCGTCGCGTGCTGCTCTTTGCGCCCGTTGGCGAGGCACTCCGGGCAGATCACGCCGACAGGCGCCTGCGTCTGACACTCGGGACAGATCGTGCGCAGGCACCGCTGACAGAGCACGAAGCTCTGCCGGTCGGGATGCCGGTAGCAGTAGTTGTCGCGGTTGTCCGCGAACTCGGCCGACGTCACAGCGGGTGTCAGACCTCGGTGATGTCGATCGACTCGATGACGACAGGCTCGATCGGTCGATCCTGTGCGCCGGTCGGAACGCCGCTGATCTCATCGACGACGCGACGCGACGCGTCATCGGCGACCTCGCCGAAGATCGTGTGCTTGCCCTGCAGCCAAGGAGTCGGGTCTGTCGTGATGAAGAACTGGGACCCGTTCGTGCCCTCGACGGCGCCCGTGATGGCGTTGCGACGCAGGCCCGCGTTGGCCATCGCGAGGATGTAGGGCTTCGAGAAGTCGAGCTCGGGGTGGATCTCGTCGTTGAAGTTGTAGCCGGGACCGCCGGTGCCCTGGCCGAGCGGGTCGCCGCCCTGGATCATGAAGCCCGGGATGATGCGGTGGAAGATGACGTTCTGGTACAGCGGGCCCTCGCCCGGCTTGCCGGTCGCGGGGTTCGTCCACGCCTCGCTGCCGTCGGAGAGACCGATGAAGTTCTGGACCGTGCGGGGTGCGTGGTCCCCGTAGAGGTTGACGACGATGTCGCCGTGGTTGGTGTGGAGAGTGGCGACAGCGGTGTGGTTGACCATGCATCCATTCTTTCAGAGTTCTGTAGATCCCCTCCCTGTACGGGTGCGCTCTGGCAGGATAGGGAGACCATCCATCGACAGGAGGGCATCCCGTGAGCGTCAGTCGCAAGCGCAAGAAGGAACTCCGCCGGCTGCAGGGCCAGGCGACCCAGCTGTGGGAGGCGCAGCAGGTGCTGGTCGGTGAGGCGGCGAACGTCGCCCGCGAGGCCGGTCGCCAGCTCGGCCATTACAACCGCGAGACGGTCGTGCCCACGGTGCAGGACAAGTACGAGAAGTACGCGGCCCCGTATGTCGACAAGGGCGTGAAGTTCTCGCGCCGCGTGTACTCCGACCGGATCGTTCCGGCCGCTGGCGCAGCTCTCGGCTCCGCTCTCGAGGTGTGGGACGTCGCGAACGAGACGCGTGCCGGTGCGGCGGTCGCCCGTGGAGCCGACGTCGTCCGCAAGTTCGCGTCGAAGACGCCCGTCGTCGAGCCCCCGAAGAAGGGCCTCGGCGCGGGTGGGGTCATCGCGATCATCCTCGGCGTCGCGGCCGCGGTCGGCGTGCTGTACGCCGCCTGGCAGACGCTGCGCGCCGATGACGAGCTCTGGGTCGCAGACGACCCGCTGCGTGCGCCCGAGGAGTGAGCGCCTCCGCATCCGAGCCTGACGACCAGTCCGCCGTCGATCCGGTCGCCCGTGTGCGGGCGGCCGCTTCGGCGCGTGGTCTGTCGATCGAGGTTCGCGAGCGGCCCGCCGCGCACAGCCTCGCCGAGGCGGCCGAGATCCTCGGTCTGCGCCCGGCCGACATCGTGAAGACCCTCGTCGTCAAGCGCGCCGACGACACGTACCTGTTCGCGCTCATCCCAGGCGACCGCGGCATCTCCTGGCCCAAGCTGCGGGGGGTGGTCGGTGTGAACAAGCTGCAGCTGCCCGACCCGCAGCGGGCGCTGGACGCGACCGGGTACGCGCGTGGGACGATCACCCCCATCGGCAGCAGCACCGACTGGCCTGTGTACGCCGACACCGACATCGTCGGGCGGCGCATCGCGATGGGCGCGGGCGCGCACGGCTACAGCGTGTTCGTGGACGCCGATGATCTGATCGTCGCGTACGGCGCGACCGTCGCCGACATCTCCGTCCCGGTGGAGGACCTCGGTCAGTAGTCGATGCCGGCCATGCCGACGGCGATGTCGACCAGTCGGACGCGGTGCAGCGTCCCGACATCCTCGAGGGCGAACCACGCAGCCCGGTCGGTGGACCCCGCCACCTCGTGGCGCAGGCGACCGCCGGTCACGGTGGCGCGATAGACGATGCGCAGCGTGTGGAGAGGTCCTGTCGCGTCGGGTGAGATGCGGTGCGACTCCGCGATGACCTGCGAGTGGATGCCGAGCAGCTCGTCGACGCGCACCCGATACCCCGTCTCCTCACGCACCTCGCGGCGCACCGCATCCTCCGGATCCTCACCGTCCTCGAGACCGCCGCCCGGCATGGTCCATCCGGACCGGCCGTTCTCGTTCCAGTGCGCGAGCAGGAGCCTGCCGTCGTCATGTCTGACCACCGCGTATGCGGCGACGCGCATGTCCATGACGACACGATACCCAGGGGCCGCCCTCGGTCCGCCGATCGCGGGTAGAGTCCAGGCGGAGGCACAGGGTGAGTTCGCAGCCGGCATCGGAGGACCACGCTGCAGAGGCCGTGCGGCGGCGTCGGCCACGATGGTCGGAGTTCGCGTGGATCGGCGTCCTCGCGGCCATCGGCATCGTCCAGGTGATCCGGCACCAGTGGTTCGATGCGGCGATCTACGGGCTCGTGGTCGCGCTGCTCGTGGCAGATGCGATGGGCCTGCTTCCGGATCGCGCCCGCAGCCGGTCGCGGCCGCTCCGATCGATGCTGATCGCCGCTCTCGCGTGCGGCCTGGTTCTGTCGATCGCGCCCCGGCACAGCGCGGTGATGATGGCCGCCATGGTGATCATCGGCGTGTCCGCCGCGACCGCGGCCTGGCCCGGAACGCGCGAACCGGCACGTCACTGGCCGCAAGGGATCGTCCGACTGGCACGCGCGTGGGCGCTCTGCGTCATCGCCGGATGCGTATGGGAGCTCGGCGAGTTCATCGCCACGCGGATCGCCCCGCACCAGACCGCCGATTCGATGAGCGACATCGCGAACCCGGCCCTGTCCACCGCGGTGGGCCAGATCGCGTTCGCGATCGTCTGGCTCGCCGCCGGTGTGTGGCTGCTGCGTCGAGGGAAGCACCCATGATCTTCAGCGAACTGATGTTCGGCGCGTGTGCCGTGGCTCTGGTGGTCGCGACGTGGTGGCTGCACCGGATGGATGCCGAGGCCACCATCACCGCGCTGTTCGATCAGATCATGACATCGCGGGCGGCGCGGATCGCGATCATCGTGATGTGGTGGTGGATCGGCTGGCACTTCCTCGCCGGCCAGACCGTGGATGTGTGAGCTCCCCGGTGGCCGTGCAGCGTGCGCCGGCAATAGCGTGGAGCGGTGATCACCCTCCCCTTCGCCGCAGACGTCTACGCCGGCCGCCTCGAGCGGGCACGCTCGCTCACGCGGGCGAGTGGGCTCGGTGCGATCATCGTCGGCCCCGGCTCCGATCTGGCATACCTCGTCGGCATCGAGGGCGACACGATCGAACGACTGACCGCGCTGGTCGTGCCCGCGGACGGTGAACCGACGGTGATCGTTCCCCGCATGGAGCTGGCCAAGCTTCGCGGCACGGCAGTATCGGCGCTCGACCTCCGCGTCGTCGACTGGGTCGACGGAGACGACCCGCACGGGCTCGTGCTGTTCGCCCTGCCGAGCGCCCCCTCGCGGATCGGCGTCTCCGACGCCCTGCCGGCCCTGCATGTCATCCCGATCGGCGACCGGCTGGGCGTGCGGCCGGAGCTCGCGACGCCGGTGCTTCGCGAGGGTCGCATGATCAAGGACGCGGCGGAGATAGTGGAATTGCGGCGCGCGGGGGCCGCGATCGACGCGGTCCACCGGCGTGTGCCGGGGATGCTGCGCCCTGGGCGGACAGAGCGCGACGTCGCATCCGAGATCGCCGCCGCGATCGTCGAGGAGGGTCACCGCACGGCCGACTTCGTGATCGTGGGCTCCGGCCCGAACGGCGCCGATCCGCACCATGAGGTCTCGGATCGGGTGATCGAGGAGGGCGACATCGTCGTCGTCGACATCGGCGGCCCGGTGCCGTCGGGCTACAACTCCGACAGCACCCGCACGTACGTCGTCGGGACTCCGGCTGCCGAGGCTGCCGGGCGCATCGAGATCCTCGTGCGTGCACAGCAGGCGGCGGTGGATGCGGTGCGCCCCGGCGTGACGGCGGAGCAGGTGGATGCCGCCGCCCGCGACGTGCTCGCAGAGGCAGGACTCGCGGACGCCTTCCTCCACCGCACCGGCCACGGCATCGGCGTCTCGGTGCACGAGGAGCCGTACATCGCTCCGGGCAATCCGCTCCCGTTGCGCGAGGGTATGGCGTTCAGCATCGAGCCCGGGATCTACTTCCCCGGCCGGTGGGGAGCTCGCATCGAGGACATCGTCGTCGTGACGGCGGATGGATGCGAGCGCCTCAACATGACGCCCCACGGCCTGACCCCCGCGGGCTGACTCAAAACTGTGGAGCCTAGGAGATTCGAACTCCTGACATCCTGCTTGCAAAGCAGGCGCTCTACCAACTGAGCTAAGGCCCCGGGGCTTCGGAGTGGGGCTACCAGGACTTGAACCTGGGACCTCTTCATTATCAGTGAAGCGCTCTAACCGCCTGAGCTATAGCCCCGTGCTTCCGGCGATCTGCTCGCCGTCAACCTGCAAGACTTTACCGGAGTCGGCGGGATTTCACGAATCGAGCACGTGACGTCGGCCCATCCGCGCCGAGTCAGCACAGGCTCGCCTTCGTTGCCTCGGGGTGGCGCCGGTGGTTGACTCGCCCCTGTGACCATGGAAGACGCGACACACGCGAGCGAACCGCACGCCGGCGGCATCGGCCAGCGACTGAACTGGCTGCGCGCGGGCGTCCTCGGTGCGAATGACGGCATCGTCTCCGTCGCATCGATCGTCGTCGGCGTGGCGGGTGCGACCACCAGCGCCGGAGCACTCCTCACCGCGGGACTTGCAGGCCTCATCGGCGGCGCATTCTCGATGGCGCTCGGCGAGTATGTCTCGGTGAGCAGCCAGCGCGACAGCGAGCGGGCGCTCATCGAGAAGGAGCGCCGCGAGCTCGCGGAGATGCCCGAGCAAGAGCTCGCCGAGCTCACCCAGCTGTACCGCGACCGCGGACTCAGCGATGCGACCGCACAGCAGGTCGCCGTCGAGCTCACCGCGCACGACGCCCTGGCCGCCCACCTCGAGGTGGAGCTGCACATCGACCAGAACGACCTGGTCAGCCCGTGGCACGCCGCCTTGGCATCCGCCATCGCCTTCACGATCGGAGGCATCCTGCCGCTGCTGGCGATCCTGCTGCCCCCTTCCGAGTGGCGCGTCGCGACGACGTTCATCGCGGTTCTCATCGCGCTCGCCCTCACGGGCACGATCTCGGCCCGGTTGGGCGGCTCGTCGGCACCTCGTGCCGTCCTGCGCCTGGTCATCGGCGGCGCGCTCGCGCTGTTCGCAACGTGGCTCATCGGCACGCTGCTGGGCAACAGCGGCGTGGTCGCTGCGGCGCTGCGCGCCGCAGGCGTCAGCTGACTCAGTTCGAGGTGAAGCCGACCAGCAGCCCGCCGGTGATCTTCACCGCGAGATTGTAGATGCCGGCGACGATTGCACCCATCACCGTGATGACGATGAGATTCAGGATGGCGACGATCGAGGCGAACGCCATCACCTGAGGCAACCCGACGAACTGCGAGAGCGTGACGCTGCCGTCGGAGAAGCTCTTGAAGAAGTCATCCATCTTCGCGATCAGGCCCGTGCCCTGCAGCACCAGGTAGATCAGAAAGAACATGACGATCGTCGCGATGGCGACGGCGACAGCGGCCAGGAAGCAGAGCTTCACGGCTGACCAGAAGTCGACATAGACGAGGCGCAGGCGCACCTGCTTCGCGCTGGTGTTCGTCGAGGATTTTCTGGCCAGTTTGTCAGCTACAGTGCTCATGCCTCAGTACTCACTTCCGGGGTCTCGGGGGACGCATCCGTTGCACCCGCTTCCGACTCGGCATCCGCCGACTCCTCCACCGCGAGCGCACGCTCGCCGTTCCGGGCAATGGCGAGGATGCGATCGTTGTCGTCGGGCCTGGCGAACACGACTCCCATCGTGTCGCGACCCTTCGCAGGCACCTCAGCCACGGCAGACCTTACCACCTTGCCGCTGGCAAGAACCACCAAGACCTCGTCGTCCTCCGAGACGATCAGGCCGCCCGCGAGATCGCCTCTTTCGTCGTTCAGCTTGGCGACCTTGATGCCCAGTCCACCGCGATTCTGCACGCGATACTGGTCGACCGACGTGCGCTTCGCGTAGCCGCCCTCGGTGACGACGAAGACGTATCCGTCGTCCTGGGCGACGGATGCCGACAGCAGGCTGTCGGCGGCGCGGAAGTCCATTCCCTTCACGCCGGACGTCGAGCGGCCCATGGGACGCAGCGCCGAATCCGTCGCCGCGAAGCGCAGCGACATGCCCCGGCGGCTGATGAGCAGGATGTCGTCGCCCTCATCGACGAGCAGTGCGCTGACGACCTCGTCGTCAGGCCCCTCCTCGCCCTCGTCCCCCTCCTCGGGCGTCTGCCCGCGGAGCTTGATGGCGATGATCCCGCCCTGGCGGTTCGTGTCGTACTCGGTGAGCCGCGTCTTCTTCACGAGACCGCTGCGGGTGGCGAGCACGAGGTACGTCGCCACCGTGTAGTCGCGGATGTCGAGGATCTGCGCGATGTCCTCCCCCGGCTGCAGCGCCAGGAGGTTCGCGACGTGCTGGCCCTTGGCGTCGCGGCCCGCCTCGGGCAGCTCGTAGGCCTTCGTGCGGTAGACGCGTCCCTTGTTGGTGAAGACAAGCAGCCAGTGGTGGGTCGTCGTGACGAAGAAGTGCTCGACGACGTCGTCGGCGCGCAGCTGCGCGCCCTTCACTCCCTTGCCGCCGCGGTGCTGCGAGCGGTAGTTGTCACTGCGCGTGCGCTTGATGTAGCCGTCGCGGGTCACCGTGACGACCACCTCTTCCTCGGGGATGAGGTCCTCGACCGACATGTCGCCATCGAAGCCGAACATGATCTGCGTGCGGCGCTCGTCGCCGAACTTGTCGACGATCTCGCTCAGCTCTTCGTGGATGATCTGCCGCTGCATCCCGTCGTCGGCGAGGATCGCGATGTACTCCGCGATCTCGATCTCGAGCTGGGCGAGACGGTCGTTGATCTTCTGCCGCTCGAGGGCAGCCAGGCGACGCAGCTGGAGGGCGAGGATGGCGTCGGCCTGCAGCTGGTCGACGTCGAGGAGCTCGATGAGTCCCTGGCGCGCGGTGTCGACGTCCGGGGAGCGGCGGATGAGCGCGATCACCTCGTCGAGCGCGTCGAGCGCCTTCACGTACCCGCGCTGGATGTGCGCCTCGGCCTCGGCCTTGTTCAGCCGGAACTGCGTGCGGCGCACGATGACCTCGACCTGATGCACGAGCCAGTGCGAGATGAAGCCGTCGATCGACAGGGTGCGCGGCACGCCGTCGACGATCGCGAGCATGTTCGCGCCGAAGTTCTCCTGCAGCTGGGTGTGCTTGTAGAGGTTGTTCAGCACGACCTTGGCGACGGCATCCCGCTTCAGCACGATGACGAGGCGCTGACCGGTACGGCCGGACGTCTCGTCGCGGATGTCGGCGATACCGGAGATCTTGCCGTCCTTGACGAGCTCGGCGATCTTGATCGCGAGGTTGTCGGGGTTGACCTGGTAGGGAAGTTCGGTGACGACGAGACTGGTGCGCCCCTGGATCTCCTCGACGTTGACGACGGCGCGCATCGTGATCGAGCCGCGGCCGGTGCGATAGGCGTCGTGGATGCCTTTCACCCCGAGGATCTGGGCGCCCGTCGGGAAGTCCGGTCCCTTGATGCGCTGGATCAGCGCCTCCTGCAGCTCCTCGTGCGTGGCCTCCGGGTGCTCGAGCGCCCAGAGCGCGCCCTCCGCGACCTCGCGCAGGTTGTGCGGCGGGATGTTCGTCGCCATGCCGACCGCGATGCCGACGGAGCCGTTGACGAGGAGGTTCGGGAACCGCGACGGCAGGACCGTAGGCTCCTGCGTGCGGCCGTCGTAGTTCGGCTGGAAGTCGACGGTCTCTTCCTCGATGTCGCGCACCATCTCCATGGCGAGCGGCGACATCTTGGTCTCGGTGTACCGGTGGGCGGCCGCGCCGTCGTTGCCGGGCGAGCCGAAGTTGCCCTGGCCGAGCGCGAGCGGGTAGCGCAGCGACCACGGCTGCACCAAGCGCACGAGAGCGTCGTACACCGAGCTGTCGCCGTGCGGGTGGAACTGGCCCATCACGTCGCCGATGACGCGCGTGCACTTGGAGAACGCGCGGTCCGGGCGATACCCGCCGTCGAACATCGTGTAGATGACGCGCCGGTGGACGGGCTTCAGTCCGTCGCGGACGTCGGGCAGCGCACGCCCGACGATGACGCTCATCGCATAGTCGAGGTACGACCGCTGCATCTCGAGCTGCAGGTCGACCTGGTCGATCCTGCCGTGATTGTGCTCCTCGGGGCCGGCGGTGGCTTCGGGGGTGGTGTCGTCAGTCATGTGCTCTCGTCGATTCGGAAGGATCGGTCCTCAGGCGCTGAAAGCGCGGCGATCAGATGTCGAGGAAGCGAACATCCTTCGCGTTCTGCTGGATGAATGAGCGGCGACTTTCGACGTCGTCGCCCATGAGCGTCGAGAAGATTTCGTCCGCGGCCGCGGCGTCATCCATCGTGACCTGCAGCAGCGTGCGGGACTCGGGATTCATCGTCGTCTCCCACAGCTCCTGGTGGTTCATCTCGCCCAGACCCTTGTAGCGCTGGACGCCGTTCTCCTTCTGCAGGCGCTTGCCGGCGGCCAGGCCGGCGGCCAGGAGTGCGTCCCGCTCGCGGTCGGAGTACACGTACTCGTGTTCGGCGTTCGTCCACTTCAAGCGGTAGAGAGGCGGCTGCGCCAGGTACACGTAGCCCATCTCGATGAGCCCGCGCATGTACCGGAACAGGAGCGTGAGCAGCAGCGTCGTGATGTGCTGGCCGTCGACATCGGCATCCGCCATCAGCACGATCTTGTGGTAGCGGGCCTTCTCGGGGTTGAAGTCCTCGCCGATGCCGGTGCCGAACGCCGTGATCATGGCCTGGATCTCTGCGTTGCCCAACGCACGGTCCAGCCGCGCCTTCTCGACGTTCAGGATCTTGCCCCGCAGCGGCAGGATGGCCTGGGTCGCGGGGTTGCGGCCGGTCTTGGCCGAACCGCCGGCGGAGTCTCCCTCGACCAGGAAGATCTCGGAGATGACCGGGTCCTTCGAGCTGCAGTCGCTGAGCTTGCCCGGCATCCCGCTCGTCTCGAGGAAGCCCTTGCGGCGCGCCGTCTCGCGCGCCTTGCGGGCGGCCATGCGGGCACTGGCCGCGTCGATCGACTTGCGGATGATGCTTCTGGCCTGGGTGGGGTTGCGGTCGAACCAGTCACCGAGCCGGTCGCCGACGACCTTCTGCACGAACGCCTTCGCCTCGGTGTTGCCGAGCTTGGTCTTGGTCTGCCCCTCGAACTGGGGCTCCGACAGCTTCACCGAGATGACGGCCGTGAGCCCCTCGCGCACGTCCTCGCCGGAGAGGTTGTCGTCGCGATCCTTCAGGAGGTTGTTGGCGCGGGCGTACTTGTTGACGAGCGCCGTGAGCGCTGCCCGGAAGCCCTCCTCGTGCGTGCCGCCCTCGTGCGTGTTGATGGTGTTGGCGAACGTGAAGACGTTCTCGGTGTAACTCGTCGTCCACTGCAAGGCCATCTCCATGGCGATCTTGCGCTCGGGGTCCTCGGACTCGAAGTCGATGATCTCGTCGTTGACGACGTCCGTACGGCGCAGCTTGTTGAGGTACTCGACGTAGTCCACGAGGCCGCGCTCGTAGAGGTAGGTCTCGGACGGGGTGATCGGCGTCTCGTCCGTGCCTTCCGACGGATACGCCGATTCGGGGCGCTCGTCGGTCAGCGTGATGCTGAGGCCTTTGTTGAGGAACGCCATCTGCTGGAAGCGCGTGCGCAGGGTGACGTAGTCGAAGTGGACGCTCTCGAAGATCGTCGGGTCCGGCCAGAACGTGATCGTCGTGCCCGTCTCATCCGTCTCCTCGCCCTTGGCGAGCGGCCCCTCAGGGACTCCGCCGTCGCGGAAGGACTGGCGCCATACGTGACCCTGGCGCTTCACCTCGACGTCGAGCCGGCTCGACAGCGCGTTCACGACCGAGGAGCCGACACCGTGCAGACCACCGGAGACCGCGTAACCGCCGCCGCCGAACTTGCCGCCGGCGTGCAGGACGGTGAGGACGACCTCGACGGTGGACTTCGACGGGTCGGACGAGTGCGGGTCGACCGGGATGCCGCGGCCGTTGTCGACGCAGCGCACGCCGCCGTCCTCGAGGATCGTGACGACGATCTCGTCGCAGTAGCCGGCGAGCGCCTCGTCGACGGAGTTGTCGACGATCTCCTGCACGAGGTGGTGGAGGCCGCGCTCACCGGTCGAGCCGATGTACATGCCGGGGCGCTTGCGCACGGCTTCGAGGCCTTCGAGCACCTGGATGGCGTCGGCTCCGTAATCGTTGCGAGGAGTGGGCTGCTGCGCCGAAGTGTCGTCCTCGGGAACGCTTGCGGTGGTATCTGACGTCATAGGTGTTCGCGCTCTCCGATTCGTCCAGCGGCTGTGCTTCCATCCTATCGTGCGGGAGGGCGGCTTCAGTGGGAAAACGCCCGCTGAGGCCTCCAAATCGGTGTCTGAGGCTGCTGAGGTGTCTCAGCCGTAGGTATCGCGTGGACCGCGGCCTGGAACGGCTCTGGTACCCCATTTCCAGGAGGGGACGTCCGGCCCGAGGAAGCGCAAGTTCTCCACACCCGCTTCGGGGAAGCGCCGAAGGATCTCGGTGAGCACGTGCGCCCGAATCAGCTGGAGCTGCTTCGCCCAGGCCGTCGAGTCGCACTTGATGGTCAGGGTTCCGTCGGTGAGGTCGACGGGATGCGTGTGCCTCGCAGTCTCTGCGCCGGCCACTTCGTCCCATCGACGCACGAGATCCTCGCGCGCGAGATGCGGATTCCATCCCGAGTCGCGGGTGAGGGCACCGAGGACGTCGCCGATGCCCTGCGGGTCACGGCCGGGCATGAAAGGCTGCGCCTCGTCGTCGCCCGTCCTCCGCTTGCGGCGTTTGCGCCGGGCCGACGGCTCGAGGCCGCGCAACCGCAGGTACGTCGCGATCGTCTCCGGGATCTCCGGCTCGGGTTCAGGCATCCTCGGTCCCGAGGATCGTGCCTGCCTCGATGCGGATGACCCGGCCGCGGAGGTTCGCCGGCACGTCCTGCTCGACCGCGGCCGTGACGATCACCTGCTCGAAGCCCGCCGCGATGTCGGCGAGCCGTGCGCGGCGTTCGGCGTCGAGCTCGGCGAACACGTCGTCGAGGATCAGCACGGGGTCGCCGAGAAGCGACTCGGCGCGCAGCAGCTCAGCCGATGCGAGCCGGAGCGCCAGCGCCACCGACCACGATTCGCCGTGCGACGCGTATCCTCTGACCGGCAGTCCGCGCACGCGCAGGAGCAGATCGTCACGGTGGGGGCCGACGAGGGTCATTCCCCGGTCGAGCTCGGCCGTGCGCCTCGATGCGAGCGCCTGGCGGAACATGTCGGTGATCGACGCATCCACCGAATCGTCGTCGTCCGCGTCCTCGCCATCTTCGGGGTCGACGCCGCGCACGGAGAGGGCCCACTCGAGTTCGGCTGAATGATCGGCACCCGCGATGACGGTGTAGGCGTCCGCGAGCGGCTGAGCGAGGTCGGATGCGAGCGCCAGGCGCGCCTCGATCACCTGTGTGCCGAGCGAGACGAGCTTGTCGTCCCACACATCGAGCGTGGAGAGTGCGTCACCCTTCACGCCGCGGGCACGTGCGGACTTCAGCAGCGCGTTGCGCTGGCGGAGCACGCGGTCGTAGTCGGCGAGGACCGCCGACATCCGGGGTGTGCGCTGTGCGAGCAGCTGGTCGATGAAGCGGCGGCGCCCCGAGGGATCCCCGCGGACGATCTGCAGGTCCTCGGGGGCGAAGAGGACGACCTGCGCATAGCGGGGCAGCTCAGACGGACGCACGTTCGCGCCGTTGACCCTCGCCTTGTTGGGCCCCTGCCGATTGATCTGCACCTCGAGGCCGACGTGGCGCTCGCCGTGGGCGAGGCGGGTCCGGACGATCGCGGCATCCGCCCCGTCACGCACCATGGGCGCGTCTGACGAGACACGATGCGAGCCGACGGTCGCGAAGTAGGCGACGGCTTCGGCCAGATTCGTCTTGCCCTGGCCGTTGCGTCCGATGAACACCTGTGGACCGGGGCCGAGCGCCACGTCGGCGGCCGCATAGTTGCGGAAGTCGACGAGACTCACATGCTCCACGATCACCGGTCAAGCCTAATGAAGCGCCCTGACGTCGGGACCGACGGCGATGATCCGCGGTGGGAGGTCAGCGCAGCAGCAGGTTGGGCTGCAGCAGGTACTTGAACGAGTCCTCGCCGCCCTTCTCGATCGATGTCTGCGGCGTGATCAGGACGGGGCTGAGCTTGTTCTGGTTCTCGCTCGAAGTGAACGTGATGCGGGTGAACTCGCTGCGCACCGCGCCCAGTGCCTCGAGCAGGTACTGCGGGTTCAGGCCGAGGGTGACCTCCTCGCCGGTGAGAGTGGCATCCACCGACTCGGATGCCCGCGCCTGCTCGGTGCCCGAGGCATCCATCGACACGCCCTCGGTCGTGAAGGTGAAGCGGAGCGGTGCCGACCGGTCGAGGACGAGCGACACGCGGCGGACCGCTTCCATGAGATCGCCCGTGTTGACCACCGCATAGTGGTCGGTCTGCTCGGGGAACAGCCGGCGCACGGGCGGGAAGTTGCCCTTGATCAGGAGGGACGTGACGGTCCTGTCTCCGGAGCTGAACGCGATGATCTCGCGATCTCCCGTGCCCGAGAAGGCGATGGAGATGTCGCCGCCATGGGCGAATGTCTTGCCGACCTCGGTGAGCGTTCGGGCGGGGACGAGCGCCGTCGTGGTGTCGTCGGATGCTGCGCGGCCGCCGTCCCATGGGATCTGGCGGAGCGCGACGCGGTAGCGGTCGGTCGCGACGAGGCTGAGGTGGGTGCCGCTCACCTCGAGCTGCACTCCGGTGAGCACAGGGGTGACGTCGTCTCGCGAGGCGGCGAACGCGACCTGCGAGATCGAGGTTCCGAAGTCCTCCGCGCGCACGAGACCGGACTCGCCGGAGACCTCGGGAATCGCGGGGTACTCCTGAACGGGCATGGCCGAGAGGGTGAAGCGCGCCGAGCCGCAGGTCAGCACGATGCCGCCGTCCTCGTCGACCGCGATCTGGATCGGCGCGTTCGGGAGTTTGCTCGCGATGTCGGCCAGCAGCCGGCCGTGCACGAGGATCGTGCCGGGCTCGTCGACCGTGGCCTCGATCGTGGTGCGTGCGGATGCCTCGTAGTCGAACGCCGAGAGCGACAGTCCGTCGTCGCCGGCCTCGATCAGCACGCCCGCGAGGATCGGCTGTGGATTCCGCTGCGGCAGGAGCTTGACCACGAATGACACGGCTTCGCTGAACACATCGCGATTGACGTGGAACTTCACGGGACGCTCCCTCGACATCTGGCTGGGCCTCCCATGCTAGTGCCCGACCCTGCCCCGATCGGTAGAGGACCGGATCGGGCCGGATCGATCTCGCGAAGGTGATCGAGCGGGGCTGTATCTATCTGTCTCTGTCATCTTGTTAACAGTTGTGGAAACTGTGGATAAGTCCGTGGACAGTAGACGGCTCATGGGAACTACACGGTTGTGACTTGTGGAAGACCTGCGGAATCACGCGGGAGCCACTCCGGCGAGCGCCGATCGATGTGATTCGGTTCTCCACAGGCCCGAGTCATCCGCTCACAGCGTTCCGACCCTCGAGCCGAGTTATCCACAGGTTATCCACACTGTGAAGAACGGGCATGATGGTGCGCGGGAGCGCTCGTGTCAAGTGCGAGTGGCGCATGCGTTGACGCGCATGCATCCGGCAAGCGTCTGAGCGTCTGCTGAGCGGTCGCTGAATGCGGCCCGAGGAGCGCAATGCGGTCGCGAGAGGGTCAGCGACGGCCGAGTTGCGTGGTGATCTCGGTGACCTGGTTGTAGATCGAGCGGCGTTCTTTCATGAGGTCGCTGATCTTCTTGTAGGCGTACATCACCGTCGTGTGATCGCGGTTGCCGAAGAGCTGGCCGATCTTGGGGAGCGACAGGCTGGTGCGCTCCCGACAGAGGTACATCGCGATCTGGCGTGCCGTCGCGACGGCCTGCGAGCGGCTCGAGCCGTAGAGGTCGTCGACGGAGAGCTTGAAGTATGCGGCCGTCGCCGTGATGATGTCCGTCGGCGAGATGACGTTGGCGTCGTCCTGATCGACGATGTCGCGCAGCACGGTCTGAGCGAGCGACATGTCGAGCGTGGAGCGGTTGAGGCTCGCGAACGCGGACACACGGATGAGGGCGCCCTCGAGTTCGCGGATGTTCGAGGAGACGACGGTCGCGATGTACTCGAGCACGTCGTCCGGGATCTGCAGGCGCTCGCTCTGCGCCTTCTTGCGGAGGATCGCGATGCGGGTCTCGAGGTCGGGTGCCTGGACGTCCGTGATGAGGCCCCACTCGAAGCGGCTCCGCATCCGATCCTCGAAGCCGGTGAGGTGCTTGGGCGGCACGTCGCTCGTGATGACGACCTGCTTGTCGTGGTCGTGGAGGGTGTTGAACGTGTGGAAGAACGCCTCCTGCGTCTCCGCACGTCCCTGCAGGAACTGGATGTCGTCGATCAGGAGGATGTCGACATCGCGATAGCGGGCCTGGAACGCCGAGCCGCGGTTGTTGGCGATCGAGTTGATGAAGTCGTTCGTGAACTCTTCGCTCGAGACGTAGCGCACGCGGATGCCGGCGTAGAGGCTCTGCGCATAGTCGCCGATCGCGTGGAGGAGGTGGGTCTTGCCGAGGCCCGAGTCGCCGTAGATGAAGAGCGGGTTGTACGCCTTCGCCGGCGCTTCGGCGACGGCGACGGCTGCGGCGTGCGCGAAGCGGTTGGACTGCCCGATGACGAAGTTGTCGAAGGTGTACTTCGGGTTCAGTCGGGTGTCGCTGCGGGACGGCGTCTGATCGATCGGCTCGGCGGCGACGGGTCGCGCGATCGGCGGATCCGGTACCGCGCTGGTGGATGCGACGGCGACCGTCGGCGCGGGGCTGTCGGTCAGATCGGGGTTGACGACGACGCGGAACGCGCTGACGACGGGCTCGGCATCCACCCGCTCGAGCGCCTCGAGGATCGGCGCGCGCATCCTCTTGTTGATCTGCGCGGCGGTCAGATCGTTGGGGACGTCCAGGTAGAGCGTGCCGCCCATGACGCCCTGAGGTACGGCGAGGCTCAGGAATCCATGCAACTGCGGGGTGATCCGGTCGTCGTCGACGAGGACGTCGAGGACTGCCGTCCATACCGGAACGTCCGGAATCTCCTGCGGTGCCATTGCCCCCCCGGGTGTGTGAGAACCACCGGGCCGACGGATGCCGAGTGCCTGTGGATAAGTGCCCGTGCCACGCTAGTCAGGGGTGCGTCGCAGAGCAAACTCCACTGTAGAACCGGGGTGCGTGTCCCTGCCAGGGGTTGCTCACAGGTTGTGGATAATGCCTCGTGAGGCCTTTCGGTTTGAGTTCTCAGGCCCGACGACGTAGCCTTAATCGGTTGACTTATGCCTGAACGGCAGTCCGTCCCGACCTTCCCGGAGCCGAGCCTTCCGGTGAGACCTGATCCGGAGTGATCCCATGACCAAGCGCACCTTCCAGCCCAACAACCGTCGTCGTGCCAAGAAGCACGGCTTCCGCGCCCGCATGCACACGCGTGCCGGCCGCGCCATCCTTTCGGCTCGCCGCGCCAAGGGGCGCAGCGAGCTCTCGGCCTGAATCCACACGGTGCTGGCGCGGCCGAATCGTCTGACCCGCGGCGCGGACTATAAGGCAGTCGTCCGTCGGGGCCGTCGGCGCGCCGGTGCGAACGCCGTTGTCTACGTGGCGGCATCCGGCGAGGATCGGGCGACCCGCTTCGGCTTCATCGTGAGCAAGCAGGTGGGCGGAGCCGTCGTGCGCAACACGGTCCGCCGACGCCTGAAGGCCATTTGCGCGGAAGCGCTGCCGTCTGTGGAGGCCGGCTCGGACATCGTCCTCCGCGCGCTGCCCGTCGCGGCCGGCGCATCCTTCCAGGACCTGCGCGCGGATGTGCAGCGCCATCTGCCGCGGAGGGCCGCATGAGCGGCGCGAGTCTCCCGATGGCATCGATCGGCGACGGCCGCTTCGAGGGGTCGGACCTGAGTAGCGCCATCCCCCTCCTGCCTCGCAACGCCGTCCTCGCGCTGCTGCACGGCTATCGCGCGACGATCTCGCACACCTACGGCGATGTCTGCCGTTACTACCCGTCATGCTCCGCGTACGCGGTCGGCGCGGTGCAGCAGCACGGAGCCGTCAAGGGCTCGTTGCTCGCGGCGGCCCGGATCGCCCGGTGCCACCCGTGGGCGGCCGGTGGCGTGGACGACCCGCCCGCGCACAAGAACTTCCGCTTCGAGCTCACGCCGCGCGGATACGTCGTCCCCCTGAGAAAGGACTGATCCTTGCCGGATCTCCTCGGAATCATCCTCTGGCCGCTGAAATGGGTCGTCGAGCTCATCCTCGTCGCCTGGCACGGTCTCTTCACCTTTCTCGGCATGCCCCCGGCGGACGGCCTGACATGGGTGCTCGCCATCATCGGACTGGTGATCGTGGTCCGCGCGGCCCTGATCCCGCTGTTCGTCAAGCAGATCAAGAGCCAGCGCAAGATGATGGAGATCGCGCCGGAACTCAAGAAGATCCAGGAGAAGTACAAGGGCAAGCGCGATCAGCTCTCTCGTGAGGCGATGAGCCGCGAGACGATGGCCCTGTACAAGAGGAACGGAACATCCCCCGTCTCCGGCTGTCTCCCACTTCTCGTGCAGATGCCGGTGTTCTTCTCGCTGTACAGCGTGCTCAACGGGGTCTCAACGAATGCGAAGAGCGGTCACGGCGGTGTCGGCCCGCTGACGCCTGAGCTGACGCTCGAGTTCTACAACGCGAAGCTCTTCGGCGTCGCGTCGCTGCACGAGTCTCTCGTCGACACGATCAAGACGCAGCCGGTCGGGTGGCAGACCACCGTCGCCATCATGGTCACCCTCGTCGTGCTGATGATCGCGTCGCAGTTCTTCACCCAGCTGCAGATCGTCTCGAAGAACCTCTCCCCCGAGGCCAAGCAGGGCCAGGCGTACCAGATGCAGCGCGTGATGCTCTACATCCTGCCGTTCGCGTTCGTGTTCTCGGGCATCTTCTTCCCGCTGGGCGTCGTCATCTACTGGTTCACGTCGAACATCTGGACCGCTGTGCAGCAGTTCCTCGTCATCCGCAATCTCCCGACTCCGGGTTCGCAGGCGGCCAAGGAGCGGGAGGAGCGTCTCGCTCGCAAGGGCAAGGCCATCGATGCGAACGGCAAGATCATCTCGCTCGAGAAGTACCAGGCCGAGCAGCAGCGTCTGCTCGAAGAAGCCGAGAAGGCGCGTGCCGCGGCCCCGAAGCGCCAGCAGCCGGTGAGCAAGCAGCGTGCCAAGAAGCAGGGGCAGAAGGGTCCGGCCACCGCGGGTGGAGGCTCGAGCGCCTCGTCGCGTGACACCGGCGCCGACAGCGCACAGACCTCCTGATCCATCGATTGTAGGAACGAGCTATGACCGACTCTCCCGTCACCGCCGACTCATCCACCGAGGGTCAGGCGACCGTCGCACAGCTGGAGCAGGAGGGTGACATCGCTGCGGACTTCCTGGAGGGACTGCTCGACATCGCCGACATCGACGGCGACCTGGCCCTGGATGTCCGTGCCGGCCGTGCGTACGTCTCTGTGGAGGCCGACGGCACCGGCACGCTGAGTCTGCTGTCGGAGCCCGACACCGTGCAGGCGCTGCAAGAGCTGACGCGCATCGCAGTGCAGACGCGCACGGGCCGCTTCTCGCGGCTCATCCTCGACATCGGCGGTTCGCGGGACACCCGCGAGCAGCAGCTCGGGACGCTCGTCGACCGAGCGATCGCACGGCTGGAGGATGGTGCGTCCCAGGCGTCCTTGCCCGCCATGTCAAGCTACGAGCGCAAGCTGGTGCACGACATCGTGGCCGAGCGGGGCTACGTCTCTGAGTCGTACGGCGAGGGTGCCGACCGCCACACGGTCATCCGCCGCGGCTGATCCGTCCGGCATGTCGACTCTCGAACCCGAGCCGTCCGAGGCGGCAGAACTCTTCGGTGCTCGCATCGATGTCGCCCGCCAGTTCGTGGCGGCGCTGGCCGAGCACGGCGAGGAGCGCGGCCTCATCGGGCCCCTCGAGCTTCCGCGATTGTGGACGCGCCACGTTCTGAACAGCGTCATCGCCGCTCCCCTCTTCGCCGGCCGGGTCGGCGACGTCGGCTCGGGCGCCGGGCTGCCTGGACTGGTGCTCGCCATCGCTCGGCCGGATGTCGAGTGGGTTCTCATCGAGCCGATGGAGCGGCGCGTGGCGTGGCTGAACGAACAGGTGTCGGAGCTCGGGCTGGAGAACATCGAGGTCGTGCGTGCACGCGCCGAGGACTGGCGCGGTGGACCGGTTCTGGATGCCGCGACCGCCCGGGCTGTCAGTGCACTGCGCACCCTTATTCCGCTGACCGCTCCCCTGGTCCGCGATGGAGGCCGGCTCATCCTGTTGAAGGGTGTGAACGCGGCTGCCGAGGTCGCGGCAGCCGAGAAGCAGATCAAGAAGTTCCGGCTGTCCGACGTGAAGGTGTCGGTGCTGGGCGAGGGCGTGCTCGCCGAGCCCACGCGCGTCGTGACAGCGAACGTACGCTGACGCGCAGGCTTGAAGGTGCCTGAAGTGCACCGGTATGGAGGTCCCTGCTGTGATCGCCGTCGTGCGATCGAGTTTCACGTGAAACACGCGGGGGCCTGAGCTTGCTCAAGCAGATCGTCATGACGCCGCCTGGAGACGGTTGTCGTACTGGCCCGCAGTCTGGCGCCGGTCGCGCAGGCACGATGTGACATGGACGGCGCCCTGGGCTGAGAATCGCACGCGGGTAGGTTCTCGTCGCCTGCTCGGTGGTTCGGCGCGTCGCCCCGCATCTTGGGGCGCGCCCTGCATCCGTGGACCGGTGGGTCTGTAGACGAAGCGCGGCGAGTGATGCGGGTCTGAGCCGGATCAAAACCGCGCACTTGTAGCCCTCTTCGTGTTCGGCTTGGACCTGCATCGGACCTGGGTCCGAGTTCTCTGCAGCACTGCGGCCCACGGGTTCCGAGTTGTTCTTCCCCGCATACCTCGACACGGTCACCGTCGTTCGGGACGGGCCGCGATCCGGACCGACTGATGTTTCACGTGCAACGGCCCTGTCGCCCGCACGGAGATCCGCTCGAAGCGTCCAGACCGCGCGGGGGTTCGCATAGCGAGACCCACGCGGGGGCTGGGCGTGATCGTTCACCCACGGGTGACGGGGGTTGCGGGGATCGTCCAAGGTGTGCCGAGCGCCGGTCCGCCGCAAGACCCCGGCCCGCAGTTCATCCCTATCCCCCGGGGACGTCGGTGTGCGCCGCGTTGCACGCGACTCACGTTTTGGGGCGTGCTCCTCTGAATGCGGACGCGCGCGGGTCGAAGCGGTCGAGCGGGACCAATGTTTCACGTGAAACCTTTCGCGAGGTGTGGTCGTTCCTCGGCGCGGTTTGGCATGCCCAGGACCGGCCCCGGAGGCGCGCCACCTGCCGGCAAAGCGGGGTGCGCGAGGACGCTAGCTGGCGTGCACACGCCAATCGGTGTGTCATGCGCCTCGAAAAGTGTCGGCCGCGGCGCGCGGGCGGGGTCTCTCCGAGGTCGACCCAAGCATCCCGTGCCCCCTCCCCCAATGAGGCAAGACGCGCAACGAACTGGTTGGGTGTGGAGCGATTGTCGCCGCGGGTGAAAGCCCGACGACGGAACGGACCAACCGACGCGCGCAAAGGCCAACGAAGAGGGAACGGCGGAGGTCTACACCCTGTGGATGATGGCGTGCTGTGTCCTGATTCGTGCCGGTCGGTTCCAGTCCCGGCCAGATCCAACTGATTTGAGGCGGATGTAGGAGTCGGGCAAGCGGACGAAGGGGATCCTCGTCACGGCTGCCCCTGCACGGGTCGGAGGACCTGTCCGTCCTGGGCTCGTGCAATCGTCGCCTGTGGCGACGCGCGCGGCAGATGCGATGTCTTGCGTGGAACGCGTCGAGAACATCCGAGTGGAAGGAGCGCTTTACGCGAGATGCGCGGACGGGACCGCTCTGGACCGCGTACTTGCCCGGCCCCGGGCTGCAGCCGCGCACGGGCTGCGGTGTGAGTGCGCCCACGGGCGGAAGGCTCACGTGAGACGAGAGGGACGGACCTCGGTCCCCGGGCGAAGGTCCTCCCGGAGCGCCGGTGCGGACACGGGATGGCGGGTCCACAGGCGCCTCGCCACCGATGAACTCCTCAGCGCGGCCGTTCGTCTGCTGCACCCTCCGCATGTTTCACGTGAAACGTGCGGCTGAGCGTGGGCGCCACTCTTCCGAGGGAGAGCGCGCGGGGTCGGCGCACCCATCAGCGCGCGTTACTCGTAGGACGCCGCCCCGGAGGTGGGCGACCACGTGCCGGTCCTGGCGCAGGTGTCACGTCGAGCGTGCGCGGCATCTTGGCCCCAAAGCTCTCCCCACCGAAGGTAGGGGCGTCTGCGCGCTTCAGCGCAGGCGGCGTGAGCCCCGGCGGATCTCGCCGGCGGGGGTCTGACCCGCCCATCTCGCGCACATGCTTCGCGTGAAGCGCGCTGACGGCCGGACGCCTCCAAGCGGTGACGCCGGAAGATCGGCAACGTGAGCGCGTGGCGGGGTCTAAAAGTACGGCGTCGTCGACGAGATGCATACGCCGGATGGGCCGTCTCCCGGTATTGCTGGCGGCTGGTCATTAAGCACCTCATGTTTCACGTGAAACGGCTTGGTTGGGCTGCAGTCCAGGCGAAGAGAGATCACCGGAGCGTGGAGTGCATGCGGCGGATGTGTGGGTTCCGAGGGATCGCTGGCGGCGGGCCGGAGCACCGCGTGTTCCAGATGAATGGGTGGGGCGGACTGGAGTGCAGACGCGAGACGGGTCCCGAGCGGGGTGCGCACGCCGCATGCGCGGTGCTCGAGGAACGTTCGGCGGGGAATCTCGCTGCACATCATGTTTCACGTGAAACGGCGGGCGGCGCGAGTCCGGGGTGCAGAGAAGCTCCCTCCGTGGGAAGGCGCACACCGGATACGGCGTGGCCCTGCCCGCGGCGCCTCTCACAGGACATCAAGTTTCACGTGAAACGGCGGGTGGCGCGAGTCCGGGGTGCGGAGAAGCTCCCTCCGTGGGAAGGCGCACACCGGATACGGCGTGGCCCTGCCCGCGGCGCCTCTCACAGGACATCAAGTTTCACGTGAAACGGCGGGTGGCGACAGTCCGGGCGCAGAAACGCTCCCTCCGCGGGAAGGCGCACACCGGATACGGAGTTCGCATGCCCGCGGCGGATCTCGCAGCACATCATGTTCCACGTGAGCGGACGCACTGGCGTCGTAACGAGAAGACTCCTGGCGCGCGGGGAATATGAACGCCGGATGGGGTCTCGCGAGCACTGCTGGCGCGGGCCTGGAGCACCTCGCGTTTCACGTGAAACGGCAGGCGGTGCGAGTCCGGGGTTCAGCGACGTTCCCAAGAGGTCGGAGGGCGTCCGCCGGATACAGCGTGGCTCTGCCCGTGGCGGATCTCGGTGCTCCTCATGTTTCACGTGGAACGGACCGGCGACGTGGAGTCCAGGCCAAGAGTGTTCTTCCAAACGGGAATGCGTACGTTGGATGATGCCAATCTCTGGGAATTGCGGGCAGCGAACCTGGCTACACGCCTGTTTCACGTGAAACAACCGGATGGGCCGGTGCCTAGGTGTGGAGTCTCCATCGCGCGTCAGGGTCGCGCACGCGGCATGCGCGGTCTGTGGCGCTTGCCCGCCGCGGATCTCGCAGCACCATGTGGCTGCTTCTCGCTCTGCTCAACGACCGGGGTCCGAGCCCTTTTCACCGGTGCCGTCGTCGTGGCTGACGGGAAGAACACGTCGACCGGACGGTCCTCACTCATCTCGGTCGTGGGGATGAGGGCTCCGATGCCTCGGCCGAGTCCTGTTCGCTTTGCCATCAAGATGCCTTCTCTGGGGTGTCGTCGGTTCCGCGCTGCATGATCTCGACGGCAGCCTCGCGGTACGCGAGGGCGCCGCCCTACCGATGTTTCACGTGGAACGACGGCAGGGACGGTCGTCCGAGCGCTCACAGAATCCGGAAATGAGCTCGTGCTCCGGGTACGGAAATCCTCCCCCTCCCCGTGGCCCACCACCGACAGCGTGCATCCATGGTCAGGCGACGCCGGCCGTTCCCTGTGAAGCACTGTCCAGCGAGGTCGCGGTCCCCTCGCCCCGACCGGTCACCGCTGCCCAGCACCGACAGAGCGCATCCATCGTCACGCCACGCGCGCCGTTTCGCGGGAGACGCTCTCTAGCGAGTTCGCGATCCACTCGTCCGGGCCAACGCACGCGTGCAGCCGCGGCCGAGGCGCAGAACATATCACGAGCAGAACGATGGGCCCGTCGGGGCCGCGGTGAGCGCTCCCCCACGGCGGCGCAAGGGCGCGGATCGACGCGCGCACGCGACCAGCTCGGCGACGTCGCGGACGTGGGCGCGTCCGCAGTCTGTGCGCCTCGCACCTGGAGTCAGCTCCTCGCCGCGCCAACGGTGGGTCAACGGTGGGCCAACGGTGGTGGAGAAGCAGCCTGCGACCGCGATCACAAGGGTGGCGCACGTGGACGGGATTCGGAACAGGAATCGCCAAGCGTGCCTCCGGATGGCGCCGCCGACGCGGCACACCGGCCGCAGCCGCGGCCAGTGTCGGTAACTCTGAGAAGCCGAGCCGTGAGCACGCCAACGACGTGAAGCAATGATGTTCCACGTGAAACATGCTGCTCTCCGACCCGCCCGACCGGACACGACCAGACACGCCGCGGCAGACGTGGCACACCGCATACTCGTCGCCCGGCACGACCACGTGTTCGCGTGGCTCCGCGGCGCATGATGCCTCGGCTCGAGAGAGCTCCTGCGACGTTCCGGCCGTGCGGCCCAAGAGGAACACGGTGACGCCGCACGGCGCTGCGGCGGCAACCACGCATCCTCTGCGCGGGCACTTCCGGTGAAGAATCTGGCGTTTCACGTGAAACACGAGCGGCGCGAGAATGACAGATCGGCGCACTCCACGTGAGCGACGACCCACAACCCGTACTTCAGGTTCCGGAGCGCGCTCCCCCTGACTGGCCGAGCAACACCGCACGGGGAACGGCAGCGCTCCAGCCCGCGGAGCCGACACGCGGGCCGCCGCGACGACGGGCGGGCCGCGGCGACGAGGGGATGTCGCGGCGAAGCCGAGGCGCCCTCCCATCCGCCGCCCGCACCGGCGGCACCATCACCAGCCTGACATCACGTGCGGCGAACCGCTGATCCGATGGCGCGCGAGCCCGAGTCGGGATGACGGTGCCGTGCGCGCAACACGGCCGCGGCTGCCACCGACGCCTGGGTGGCGCAGGCGTACCGTGCATAACCAGCGTGAAATCCAGCTGCAGCGAGTCACAGCGCTGGGTGGCAGCCCCGTTGCCCTCTGTCGACGACGATGTCTGCTTCGGGCTCGCCGGGTGTGACACCCTTGCATCCTTCCTCCACAGCCCACACGCGAGCGAAGTTCCGCCCGATCCGGGGTGACACGCGGGCATGACGAACCCCGCGGGTTAGAGTGGAAACGTTGTGTGCGACCGGGAAGAAAGAGAGCGTTTCACGTGAAACATCCCGAAAACGCCGCGGTCGACACGTCGTTCGATGACCACGACACCCCCCTCGCTCGCGAACTCGCAGCCCTGAACGCACGCCGTCGTGCGCTGGAAGGCGCGGTTGTCGAACTCCCCTCGGAAACCCGTGTCATCACTGTTTCCAACCAGAAGGGCGGGGTCGGCAAGACGACCACGGCCGTCAACCTCGCGGCATCCCTCGCGGATCTCGGCGCGCGCGTCCTCGTGATCGATCTCGACCCGCAGGGGAATGCATCCACTGCCCTGAGCATCCCCCACTCGGCAGACGTACCGAGCATCTACGACGTGCTCATCGACGAATTCCCGTTGTCCGAGATCATCCAGACGAGCCCAGAATCGCCGCTCCTCACCTGCGCGCCGAGCACCATCCATCTCGCCGGGGCCGAGATCGAGCTGGTGACGCAGGTCGCCCGCGAACATCGGCTGCGGACGGCACTCGATGACCACCTGTCTGTGCTCGACGAACCTCCGCACTTCGTGATCATCGACTGCCCGCCCTCGCTGGGACTCCTGACGATCAACGCCTTCACCGCGGCGCAAGAGGTGCTCATCCCTATCCAATGCGAGTATTACGCACTGGAAGGTCTGAGCCAGCTGCTCGGAAACGTGCGCATGATCCAGAAGCACCTCAACCCGAGGCTGCATGTCTCGACGATCCTGCTGACGATGTACGACGGGCGCACACGCCTCGCGCAGCAGGTTGCGGAAGAGGTCCGCTCCCACTTCAGTCGCGAGGTGCTGGATACCGTCATCCCCCGCTCCGTCCGGGTCTCGGAGGCTCCGAGTTTCGGGCAGACGGTCATCGCCTACGACGGACAGTCGGCCGGCGCCCTCGCGTACCGCGAGGCTGCCGTCGAGATCATGCAGCGCGGAACCGACGACACCCCAGAGAAGGCATCTTGATGGCAAAGCGAACAGGACTCGGCCGAGGCATCGGAGCCCTCATCCCCACGACCGAGATGAGTGAGGACCGTCCGGTCGACGTGTTCTTCCCGTCAGCCACGACGACGGCACCGGTGAAAAGAGCTCGGACTCCGGTCGCTGAAGAGAGCGAGAAGCAGCCGCACGCTGAACTCGTCGACGTCCCCGGCGCCCGCCTCGCGCACATCGATCCGCACGCCATCGTCCCCAACCCGCGCCAGCCGCGCACCCACTTCGACGCGGACCACCTCGCCGAGCTCGTCCACAGCGTCCGCGAGTTCGGCGTGCTGCAGCCCGTCGTCGTGCGCGAAGCCGAAGGTGGCACCTACGAGCTCATCATGGGCGAGCGCCGCACCCGTGCGGCCCGCGAGGCTGGCCTCACGTCGATCCCCGCCGTCATCCGCGACACGGCCGACGAGGACCTCCTCCGCGACGCGCTCCTCGAGAACCTGCACCGCTCCGAGCTGAACCCGCTCGAAGAGGCATCGGCCTACCAGCAGCTGCTCGAAGACTTCGGCATCACGCAGGAGGAGCTCGCCACCCGCATCGGACGCTCGCGTCCGCAGATCAGCAACACGATCCGCCTGCTCAAACTGCCGGTTCCCGTGCAGCAGCGGGTCGCTGCCGGCGTCCTGAGCGCGGGCCACGCGCGCGCGATCCTGTCGCTCGACGGTCCGGACGCCATGCAGAAGCTGGCCGACAAGATCGTCAACGAGGACCTGTCCGTGCGGGCGGCTGAGGCCATCGCCAAGGGGACGGATGCCACGGAGATCAGGCGCCCTGCTCCCAAAGCGGGAGCCCGTCGCGGTCACCTGGACGAGATCGCCGATCGCCTCGGGGATCGTCTCAACACCCGGGTGAAGATCAGCCTCACCGCGCGAAAAGGCCAGATCAACATCGATTTCGCTACCATTCAGGACCTGAACCGCATTCTCGCCGAGCTGGGCGAGGACTCCTACGGCATCTGAGCGAGCTCCGCGGCTCGGCGACGCAGGTGCGCGGCCTCGGCCGCATTGCCCGGGAGCTCCGCCGCAGCCCGGAAAGTGCGGGCCGCGGCATCCCTCTCCCCCGACCGGGCGAGCAGGTCCGCCTTGACCGCCTGCAGCGGCCGATAGCTCGCGAGCGCGCCCGAGCGCTCGAGCTCATCCACGAGTGAGAGCGCCTCCCTGACCGCTCCCGACATCGCGACGGCAACGGCGCGGTTCAGGCGCACGACGGCGGACGGCTGCACGGCATCCAATGCGGCATACAGGGCCGCAATGCGCGACCAGTCCGTCTTGTCGGTCGAGCCTGCGACGGCATGCTCCTGAGCGATGAGAGCCTGCAGCGCGTAGACACCAGGGTCGGCGTTCAGAGCCAGCGACCTCGCCAGGCACTCACGGCCGCGCGCGATGGCAGTGACGTCCCACAGCGTGCGGTCCTGCGCATCCATCGTCACCAGCTCCCCCGCCGTGTCACGGCGGGCAGCGAAGCGCGAGGACTGCAGCTCCATCAGAGCGAGCAGCGCCCAGGTGTCGGCGCTCTGCGGCGCAAGAGCCGTGAGCAGGCGCGCGACGCGGACGGCATCTGTGGCGACGTCGGCACGTACGGCCTCGTCGCCGACGCTCGGCGCGTAGCCCTCCGTGAACATGAGGTGGAGCACCTGGAGGACGCTGTCGAGCCGAGCCGGGCGACCCGCGCGATCCGGCACCTCGAACGGGACGTCGGCCGTGCGCAGGTCACGCTTCGCCCGGACGATCCGCTGCTGAACCGAGGCCGTGGTGAGCAGCATCATCCGCGCGATCTGCTCCGTCGTCAGGCCGGCGACGACCCGCAGCGTGAGGGCGAGTCGGGATGCGGCCGGCAGCACCGGATGACAGCACACGAAGACGAGCCGCAGCGTGTCGTCGTCGATGCGGTCGGGGTCGCCGATGTCGGCGACGGGATCCCGTTCCGCGTCGCGCAGATCGTTGGCCAAGAGCTCCTGGCGCCGGGCGAGCCGCTCGCCGCGGCGCCACGCATCCATCGCCCGCCGCCGGCCCACCGTGAGGAGCCACCCGCCGGGAGATGACGGGATGCCGTCAGCCGGCCACGCGTCCAGCGCTTCCACGAACGCATCCTGCGCCAGGTCTTCTGCCCACACGACGTCGCCGGTGTACCGGGCGAGAGAGGCCACGATGCGCGCGGACTCCTCGCGCCAGACTGCCTCGACGTCGGCGACGGCGGAGTCTTTCGAGCGTGGATCGGGCACGGCTCCCACCCTAGGACCAGGGAATGCGGCGTCGGCGCACGCGATTACCCTTGGAGAGATGAACGAGTCGGAGGCGACACCCACGCGCAGAGCCAGCCTCGAGCTGCTGCGTGCAGAGGCGTCCGACGAGCTCTCGGTGCTCGTCGAGGAGCGGCTGCGCGCAGGCGAGGATCCCTGGGAGTTCATGAGCGACCTACCGACGGTCGACGAGCTCGTCGTCTTCACGCTGCGCGCCGAGAACATCGAGGCCGACGGAGGCCAGCTGCCCAACGCCTCTCGGCACTACCGGGTTCTGCGGCAGATCGCGCTGGACTATCCGCCGCTCACGCGTGCGGTGTGGCGGCTTCTCGGCGACTCCGGCTCCCACCGCCGATGGGACGCCGTCGTCCGCGACGCATCCTGAAACGGTCGACCGCACCCCAGATATACCGAAATCCCCGGCGAATGGGGAATCACCGGGGATCTCGCGAGCGCGCCTGCGCATCGTCTGGGGAACGACGCGGACTGCCTGGCTCAGCCGAGGAAAGCGGCCAGGTCCTGCTCGAGGGCGAACTTCGGCTTCGCGCCGATGATCGTCGTCTTGACCTCTCCACCCTGGAAGACCTTCATCGCAGGGATCGAGGTGATCTGGTACTTCATCGCGAGGTCAGGGTTCTCGTCGACGTTGAGCTTGAGGATCGTGATCTTGTCGCTGTTCTCCGACTGGATCTCATCCAGGATCGGCGAAACCATGCGACACGGGCCGCACCAGGCCGCCCAGAAGTCGACGAGCACGGGCCCGTCCGCGTTGAGCACGTCCTGCTCCCAGGTCGCGGAAGTCGTGGCCTTCGCAGTCATCTGCATCTCCTATCTCGGAAGTCGTTCGCTTGCATAAACAGGTGCAAGACCTGGATTGTTCCCGGCCGGCTCAGTGGCGGGATGCGGCGACGGGATCGGCGTCAGGCAGACCCGCGATCTGGTCGTCGTCCGGAGTGGGCAGCCCCGCCTCATTCAGCACGGCGAGGAAGTGCTCCGCGTCGAGGGCGGCGACGGTCCCGGATGCGGCGGCCGTGACCGCTTGTCGGTACGTCGGGTCGATGACGTCGCCCGCGGCGAAGACTCCCGGCACCGAGGTACGGGACGAACGGCCGTCGACCCAGATGGTCCCCTCCGGCGTCAGGTCGAGCACGTCGTGCACGAGGTGCGTGCGCGGGTCGTTGCCGATCGCCACGAACAGGCCTTCGAGCGGCAGCTCGCGGCGCTCGCCGGTCACGGTGTCCTCGAGGACGACGCCGGTGACGGCATCCGTCCCGAGAATGTCGACGACGGCGCTGTTCCAGACGAACTCGATCTTCTCGTTCGCGAAGGCGCGCTCCTGCATGATCTTGGACGCGCGGAGCTCGTCGCGGCGATGGATGACGTACACCTTCGACGCGAAACGCGTCAGGAAGGTCGCCTCCTCCATCGCCGAGTCGCCGCCGCCGACGACGGCGATCGTGCGCTCACGGAAGAAGAAGCCGTCGCACGTCGCGCACCACGAGACGCCACGGCCGGAAAGCCGCTCTTCGCCCTCGATGCCGATCTTGCGATACGCGGAGCCGGTGGCGAAGATGACGGCCGCTGCGTCGTGCGTCGTGCCGCTGCCGAGCTTCACCGACTTGACCGGACCGCCGAAGTCGACGGACACGACATCGTCGTAGACGACCTCGGCGCCGAACTTCTCGGCCTGCTCCTGGATCTTCGTCATGAGCTCGGGACCCTGGACGGCCTCGGGGAAGCCCGGGAAGTTCTCGACCTCGGTGGTGTTCATGAGTTCGCCACCCGCCTCGACCGAGCTGGCGATGACCAGGGGTGCCAGGTTGGCGCGAGCGGCGTAGATGGCCGCGGTCAGGGCGGCGGGGCCGGAGCCGATGATGATGAGCTGGCGCACGTGCGATCTCCTTCAGAACGTCCACGGATGCTCAACACATCGTAGCCGCGGGACATTCCAGGGCCCTGTGCGTGTCGACGTATGAAGGTCGCAGGCGGCTCAGCGCCGGATGAGTCGCCTCGCGATGCCCATGGCCGGGGCGAGCTCGGGTGCTCGCAGGAGCGCGAGCATCCCCACATACACGATGAGGCATACGATGCCGATCACCGCTGCGCCGAGGGCTCCGAAGAGCTGGCCGCGCGTCATCCAGCCGGTCGCCCCGCCGAGCAGGACGTACGCCAGCCAGCCGACGACCGCCGCCGGGATGGCCGCTGCGGCGAAGCGGGCGAGCGCACCGATCCACACGGCGGTGCCGATGCCGCCGAGCCGCCGATGCAGGAGCCATGTGGCCACGATCACCTGGACGAGGCTCGAGACCGACTGCCCGAGTGCCACGCCGGCAGCGAGCAGCGCGTCGGGAAGGACGGCCGCGGCGACGAGTGCCGTGCCCACCACGAGGGTGCACTGGAGCAGCGTGAAGAAGAACGGCGTGCGTGTGTCGTGGTACGCGTAGAACGTGCGCTGGATGACGAAGAGCACCGCGAGCGGGATCAGGCCCACGAGGTAGCACCACAGGACGGGCGCGGCTTGCACCGCCTGCGCGGCCGACCCGGTGAAGATCCGGGATGCCGGCACCGCCGCCACGGCCAGGGCCGCGGTGGCGATCACGATGAAGACGCCGAGCGTCCGGATGCTCTGGCCGATGTCGGAGCGGACGGCGTCGTCGCGGTCGGCAGCGGCGTGCTCGCTGAGCCTCGTGAAGTAGGGGGTGCCGATCGAGAGCACGATGATCGAGTACGGGAGCATGAACAGCAGCCATGCGTTCGCCGTCGCGAAGGCGCCCGGGCTCCCTTCCGGCGGCAGCACGCGGGTCTGCACGATCCCGGCGAGCTGCCCGGCGAGGACCATGAGGAAGGTCCAGCCTGCGAGCCTGCCGATGTCGCGCAATCCCACGCCCCGCCAGTGGAAGTCGGGGCGGATGTGCAGGCCCGCGCGACGCCAGAACAGCATGAGGATGCCGGCCTGCACGGCGATGCCGAGGGTCGCGGTGCCCCCCAGGACCGCGACCATCGTCGGCGTCCACGTCGTCGGCTGCGCGCCGAACACGAGCATGAAGACGCCGAAACCCGCGATCGACACGATGTTGTTGACGATCGGCGCCCAGGTGAACGGCCCGAAGACCTTTCGCGCATTGAGCGTCTCGCCGAACAGCGAATAGACCCCGTAGAAGAAGATCTGCGGCAGGCACCAGTAGGCGAAGGCGGTGCCGAGGGTCCGCTGCTCGGCGCTGAATCGCGCGCCGTACAGCCCGATCAGCTGCGGGGCGAACAGCAGCGCGAGCGCGGTCGCCCCGAGCAGGACGATCGTGCCGAGCGTCAGCAGCTTCGAGACGAACGCGTTGCCGCCGTCGGGATGCGCGGCGGAGCGCACGATCTGCGGCACGATCACGGCGGTGAGGATGCCCGTCGAGATGATCGCGTAGATGTTGTTCGGCAGCTGGTTGGCGATCGCGAACGCGTTGCCGGCCGCCGACGTGGAGCCGATCGCGGCGACGAGCACGATCGTGCGGAGGAAGCCCGTCAGCCGGGACACGATGGTGCCGGCGCCCAGGAGCGCGCTCGCGCGGCCGATGCTGCTCATCGCTCTGACTCCACGTCGTGGGGCTCGTCTTGAGCACCGGGGGATGCCGCGTCTGCGGGCGCCGCATCCACCGCCGCATCCTGTGCCTGCTCTTCGGCGGCCCCCGCATCGGCAGCCGACGTGGCGGCGCGGCGCCGTCTGCGCCGGACCGTGCGGATGACGCCCAGCACGAGGAAGGCCACGACGAGGACGATGAGGGCGATGAGGCCGAAGCCCTCCCAGTCGGCGCGGACGTTGACGTTGGCGACCTGGACCGTGCCGATCGAGACTCCCGTCGGACTCTTCAGCGACAGCGAGATGGCCACCTCGCCGTTGCCGACACGAGCCTTCACGGGGACGATCGTCCGCGTGTTGCTTGCTGCGCTCGCCTGCACGTCGGTCACCGGCTGCACGACCAGCTTCGGCGAGTCGGGCGAGGCGTGCAGGGTCACGTTGACCGGCCATTGCAGGTCGTTGCGCACCCAGAACCGCAGGTCGGCGCCCGAGCTCAGCACCACGAGGTCGCTGGGGGCGAGGATGCGCACCGAGTCGAGCGTTTTCGCCGTCTGCGCGCGATGCGCGGCGAGCGCCGCCGCCCACGCCTGGTCGTCGCCGACCCAGCCGCCGCCGATGAGCTGCAGGATCTGCCCGCGCTCAGGGCCGGTGAGGACGGCGGGATCGTCGAGGACCGACGAGAAGTCGTGC
The DNA here is from genome assembly GCF_034120055.1 of Microbacterium rhizosphaerae. NCBI lineage: Bacteria > Bacillati > Actinomycetota > Actinomycetes > Micrococcales > Microbacteriaceae > Microbacterium > Microbacterium rhizosphaerae. The sequence goes on from NZ_CP139368.1 coordinate 306,108, forward strand.
AGCGCCTCTTCGTCTCTCGACAGCGCTGTGAAGGCGGCGGTGCGGGCGGTGTCGGCATCCGTCTTCGCGAACGTCGTGTCGACGGGGGATGCCGACTCCAGCGACGCCAGGGTGGCGGGCGTCGCTCCGTCGAAGGCCGCCTCGATCGCCGCCCGGAGCCCGACCGGATCCATCGTGCTCGACCTGTCGACGGTGACGAGGAGCGGAGCACCGGCCGCATCCTTTCCCGCGAAGACCAGGTTCGCGGTCGCTGCGGCCAGCGGCGCGCCGCGGTGCTGCGGGTCGGTGGCGCCCGATGCCTCGGCGAGCTGCGTCGAGACGGCGCTGTCGTACAGGAGGACGCTGGAGCCCGCGATACGCGCCCGGGCCGGCACGGTGGCGTTCGATGCGCCCGCCGCGGTGGAGCCGGTGGCGACGAGCGTCAGCGCCGTGGTGTCGGCGGTACGCAGGGTCGTCAGCACCTTGTCGGTCGCCGTGTCGCTGAAGGGCCAGTAGATGCCCCGCACCGCTCCCGGGACGCCGGTCAGCGTCTTCGTGTCCGGGAGGCTCGGCGTCGCCGTCGGCGCCGGCGTCGCGCCGCCCGATCCGCTCTCGAAGTGGCTCGGGTCGAGGTAGGCGCTGAGTTCGAGAGGGGTCATGAGGGTCGCGGCGCCCGCGTTGATCTGCGCAGCGACGTCGGCGTCGCCGAACTGCAGGGCGAACCGGGCATTCGGCAGCGAGGTCAGGCGGTCGAGCCAGGCTGTCGCATCGGCGGGCGCAGAACTGCCGAGCACCCGGATGGCGGTCGGTATGGCCGGATCGACCGCGAGGATCGCCGGGGTCCCTGCCACGGCATCGAGGAGAGCCGTGAGACGGCCGTCGCTCGCAGTCATCGCCTGCAGCTGATCGGACGTCAGCAGCCCGGTGGTGAGCGGGCCCGCGGTGATCGGAACGACGACCCCGACGCTGGCCTGAGGCTGGGCGGGGTCGGACACGATCATGACGCTTGGTGCGGTGATCGCCCCATCCGGGTCATTGAGGCTCGCGAGCATCGGATACACACCCGGCGCCCGCTGCGCGTCCGCCGCCGGCACCTGCACGAGCACCGGCGACGACCCGCCGGACGGCACGGGGTCCATCGGTGTCGTGCCGACCGTCATCAGCTCGACGCCCGAGCGATCCCCGCCGAGCCATGCCGACAGTGCGGTGCGGTCGGCGAGCGGCGCCGTGCCGACCGACAGGGTGACCGTGCCGCCGTCGAACTCCGCAGCGGTGCCGTTGTCGAGCGTGACATAGGCGGACAGGCCGCCCTGCTGCGGCACGACACCCCGCCCGAGCGGCGAAAGGGTGAGCGTGGCCTTGCCCGACAGTTGAGTGGCGGACGGGCTCGGCGTCGGATCGGCCGCGTGCGCCATGCCCGGGGCGACCAGGACGGCGGATGCAGCGACGGCCAGCGCAGCGGTTCCCACCGCTGCCCGGCGAGCGATCCGGCGGACGGCCCCCCACGCAGGCGCGCCCGTGCGCGCGGCGTCTGCGGAAGCCGCAGCGGCCGCGTGCGCGCCGGGGGAGGTCGTGGTCATGCTCGGCTTCTGCTCGTGTGCGCTCCACGCACATGCTCATGCTCGTGCTCCGGTGATTCTACGGGGCGTGGTTCGGCGCATCCGGTGAGACGCTCCCAGTGCGGGCATGCGAGCGGTGGGCACGGGTGGGCACGGGGAGAATGGAGGGATGCCGCTCCCCCACCCCGTGCCTCGAACGGACGAGGCGCTCGCCCGCGCGCTTGCGGCCGATCTGTCCGCCGCCGGCTACACGACGGAGGGACTGCGTCGATTGTGGGGCGCCGCAGCAGACGGCGCGATCGGCCGCGGTCACGCGCTGCCCGCCCGACGCCTGCTCGCGGGCGACGATTCGGCGGTCGCCGTGATCGCTCGGCTGTTCGGGCTCGGCGACGCCGTCGCCGACGTGGATGCGGCGTTCCCTGCGACCGGGCTCGAAGGCCTCGAGTCCCTGGGGCTCGTGGTGCACGAGGACGGTCTCGTCCGGCCGCTCGCCCTCATCCGCCCGCAGGCGTTCGTCGACGAGGACGGCGCCGGTGAGTGGTGGATGGCGAGCGACCTCGACGAGGCCGCGCTCGGCGGTCCGCTGCCCGAGGATCACGTGCTCGGCGTGGGCGGCGCATCCCTCACCCTCGCCGGCCTCCAGCTCACCAGCCCGGCGTCCCGCGCACTGGATCTCGGCACGGGATGCGGCATCCAGGCGCTCCGGGCGCGGCGCCAGGCGCCGCGGGTGGTCGCCACGGATGTCTCCGAGCGCGCGCTCGCGTTCACCCGCCTGAATGCCGCGCTCAACGGCGTCGATGGGATCGAGACCCGCATCGGCGACATGTTCGAGCCGGTGCGCGGGGAGCTCTTCGACCGGATCGTCTCGAACCCGCCGTTCGTGATCACACCTCGCACCGCCGGCGTACCGGCCTACGAGTACCGGGATGCCGGCCGTGTCGGCGACGGACTGGTCGCCGAGTTCGTCGCCGGTGTGGGAACGCACCTCGCGCCCGGCGGCACGGCACAGCTGCTCGGCAACTGGGAGACGCGCGACGGTGTCGCGGGCCTCGACCGGGTGCGGGAATGGGTCGAGGGGTCTCCCGTGCCACTCGACGCGTGGGTCGTCGAGCGCGAGGACCTCGACCCGATCGCCTACGCGGAGCTGTGGATCCGCGACGGGGGCACCGCGCCCGGCATGGCGCGCTTCGACGAACTGCTCGGCGCCTGGCTGGACGACTTCGCCGCGCGCGGCGTGACCGCGATCGGCTTCGGCTACATCCTCCTCCGCAGGCCGCTCACCGGCGTGCCGGCGCTCAGCCGGTACGAACGGCTGCTCCAGCCCGTCTCCGAGGGCGGCCTCGGGTCGCACCTCACCGCCGCCCTCGCGGCGCACGATCGGCTTGCGGCGCTCGACGACGACGGGCTCGCGGCATCCATCCTGCTCGTCGCACCCGATGTGACCGAGGCGCGTCATCACCTGCCCGGGGCCGAGAACCCGAGCGTCATCGAGCTGCGCCAGGGCGGTGGGTTCGGGAGGGTGCTCGATGTGGACCCCGCGCTCGCGGCGCTCGTGGGTGCGAGCGACGGCGATCTCGCGGTCGGTCCGCTCATCGACGCGATCGCCCAGCTCATGGACACGGATGCCGTGGCCCTGCGCACCGACCTCCTCTCCCGTGTCCGCGAGCTGCTGTTCACGGGCTTCCTGCGCTTCGCCGACTGAATCGGCGCACAGGCGGGGTCGAAGGCCCCGGTTAGGCTCGATGTCATGCTGAACATGGCCGAGGGCGTCGCACGCCTGGGCGCTCTCGCCGAGTCGCCCGTGGTCGCGACCCTCGCCGAAGCCTTCGCCGAGGCCGGCCACGAGCTGGCGATCGTCGGCGGGCCCGTGCGCGATGCCCTGCTCGGGCGACCGGTGAACGACCACGACTTCACGACCGACGCCCGGCCTGACGAGATCCTGCGGATCGTGAAGCCGATCAGCTCGGTGCAGTGGGATGTCGGGCGCGACTTCGGCACGATCGGCGCCCGTGTGCGGCATGAGCAGGTCGAGATCACGACATATCGCGCCGACAGCTACGACGGCGCCACACGCAAGCCGACCGTGGAGTTCGGCGACACGATCGACGGCGACCTGGTGCGCCGCGACTTCACGGTGAACTCGATGGCCTTGCGGGTGCCCGGACGCACGCTGGTCGACCCCACCGGCGGCGTCGAGGACCTCGTGCGCGGCATCCTGCGCACGCCGAGCGACCCGCGGGTGAGCTTCGGCGACGACCCGCTCCGGATGCTACGCGCCGCCCGTTTCGCGTCCCAGCTGGGGTTCGAGGTCGACGACGACACGATCGCCGCGATCGCCGAGCTGCGCAGCACGATCCAGATCGTCAGCCCCGAGCGCATCCAGGGTGAGCTCGTGCGGCTGATGCAGACGGACGACCCGGTCCGCGGCATCCGTCTGCTCGTCGACACCGGCCTGATGTCCGAGTTCCTGCCCGAGATCCCTGCGCTGCGGCTCGAGATCGACGAGCATCACCATCACAAGGACGTCTACGAGCACTCGCTGACCGTGCTGCGCCAGGCGATCGAGCTCGAAGGCGAACGGCGCCCGGATGCGGCGCCCGACGTGCCGCTGCGCTTGGCGGCCCTCCTCCACGACATCGGAAAGCCGTCGACCCGTCGACTCGAGCCGGGCGGCGGCGTGTCGTTCCACCACCACGACGCCAAGGGTGCGCGCCTGGCCCGGCGGCGCCTGAAGGAGCTGCGGTTCGACTCCGCGACCATCGACTCGGTCACCCAGCTCATCGACCAGCACCTGCGGTTCTTCGGCTACGCCGAGGGCGCGTGGACCGATTCCGCCGTGCGGCGCTACGTGCGGGATGCGGGCCCCCAGCTCGAGCGCCTGCACATCCTGACCCGTGCCGACGTGACGACCCGCAACAAGCGCAAGGCGGCACGGCTGGCCGGCGCCTACGACGACATCGAGCGGCGCATCGTCGAGCTCGCCGCGCAGGAGGAGCTCGACGCCATCCGCCCCGAGCTCGACGGCAACCGCATCCAGGAGATCCTCGGCATCGCGCCGGGCCGAGAGGTCGGCGAGGCCTACCGCTTCCTGCTCGACGTGCGTCTGGACGAGGGCGTGATCGGACCGGATGCGGCGGAGCAGCGCCTGCGCGAGTGGTGGGCCGCCCGCACCTGACGCGAGCTGCTGCAGAACCGCGGAGATCTGCGCGGCGGCGGACGCTTCGACCATCTGGGGTCCGCAGAACGGCAGAACTCTGCAGCTTCGTGGGTCGTGACATGCGCGGCGCGCCTCGGCAGCGACACCCGGCCTACACTGGGCCCAGCACCGTCGCTCGAACGGAGCCTGCATGTCCTCGCCGTGGACTCCTCGCCGTCCGGGATCGCCTGACGCATCCCGCCTGCTCATCGAGCGCGCCCACGACGAGTTCGTGAGCGGCAACAGCGCCGATCCGCGGCTCGCCGACATCCGCGGCATCGTGCGCGACAGCTGGCGGCGCTCACTCGAGAGTCTCGTGGGCGTCGAGGGGCTCCCTCCCCTGGCGCTGGATGCCGAGCAGCTCGAGCGGCTGCGCAGCGAGCATCCGCTGGCCGGTGTCATCGACATGATCCGCGGCCTGCTGATGCCGGGCGATCCGACCGACTCCGGAGTCGTCGTCGCGGTCGGCGATGCGGCCGGCCGTCTGCTGTGGGTCGAGGGCGACGCGCACGTGCGGACGCTGACCGGCGACATGGGCTTCATCGCGGGTGCGGACTGGTCGGAGGATGCCGTGGGCACCTCCGCCCCGGGCACCTCGCTCGCGCTGGATCGCTCGGTGCAGATCCGCGGGGCGGAGCACTTCAACCGGCTCGTGCAGCCGTGGTCGTGCACCGCGGCACCGGTTCACGACCCGGAGACCCGCCGTGTGCTCGGCGTGATCGACGTGACAGGCGGCGAGCCGGTCGTCTCTCCGCAGGCGCAGCTGCTGGTGGATGCCACCGCCCGCGCCGTGGAGGGCGAGCTGCTGCTCAGCCGCATGCGGGCTCGCGCACAGAGCCGTGCGCCGCGACGCGCCTCCCCCCGATCGGCCCCGGTGCGCGCGACGCTGTCGGTCCTGGGTCGCAGCAAGGCGCTTCTCGAGGTCGCGATGGACGAGGGCGAGCACGTCGCCGAGGTCACGACCCGCCACGCCGAGCTGCTGCTCATGCTCGCCACGCACCGCCAGGGCCTCTCGGCCGAGCGCCTGGCCGAGCTCGTCTACGCAGACCCCGGTGCGACCGTCACGCTGCGTGCCGAGATGGTGCGGCTGCGCAAGACGCTCGAGCGCATCGCGCCCGATCTCGCGCCCGCATCCAAGCCCTATCGCCTCGACGTCCCGCTCGAGACGGATGCCGAGCAGGTCCTGTCTCTCCTGGACCGCGGCGCGCACCGGGTCGCACTCGCGGCCTACCGCGGTGACGCGCTTCCGGAGTCGACGGCCCCGGGAGTCGAGGAGTACCGCGACAACGTGCGCACTGCCCTGCGGGAGGCGCTGATGGCGGAGGCGAGCGTCGACGTGCTTCTGACGTTCGCGGAGACGGATGCCGCGGCCGACGATGTCGAGCTGCTGCGGCTGTGCCTCTCGATGCTGCCGGCGCGATCGCCGCGCCGCGCGGGCCTCGTCGCCCGCATCGAGCGCCTCGAAGCCTGAGCGCAACGTTCTGCAACCTTCCGGCGCCTACCGTCGACGCATCGCGGCACAGAAGCCGCGGACAACGTCGAAGGAGACACCATGACCATCGTCGAAGAGGGCGTCTCGAGCGTCTATGCCGCGCCGGGTGAGCGCGGGTCGGTCGCCGAGTACCGCACCCGGTACGGCCACTACATCGGCGGAGAGTTCGTCGACCCGATCAAGGGCGAGTACTTCGAGGACATCACGCCGGTCACCGGCAAGCCGTTCTGCGAGGTCGGCCGCGGCACCGTCGAGGACATCGACCGCGCGGTGGACGTCGCGTGGAAGGCGTTCGAGTCCTGGAAGCGCACCACTCCCGCCGAGCGCGCCGTCATCCTGAACAAGATCGCCGATCGCATCGAGCAGAACCTCGAGCGCATCGCCGTCGCCGAGACGTGGGAGAACGGCAAGCCGGTCCGCGAGACGCTGGCGGCCGACATCCCGCTCACGGTCGACCACTTCCGCTACTTCGCAGGCGTCCTGCGTGCCCAGGAGGGCTCGCTCAGCCAGCTCGACGAGGACACGGTCGCCTACCACTTCCACGAGCCGCTGGGCGTCGTGGGCCAGATCATCCCGTGGAACTTCCCCATCCTCATGGCCGCCTGGAAGCTCGCGCCCGCGCTCGCGGCGGGCAACTGCGTCGTGATCAAGCCGGCCGAGCAGACCCCCGCATCCCTGCTGTTCCTCTTCGACATCATCGGCGACCTGCTGCCGGCGGGCGTCGTGAACATCGTGAACGGCTTCGGCATCGAGGCGGGCGCACCGCTCGCGCAGCACAAGCGCATCCGCAAGGTCGCGTTCACCGGCGAGACCACGACGGGCCGCCTGATCATGCAGTACGCCTCGCAGAACCTCATCCCGGTGACGCTCGAGCTCGGAGGCAAGTCGGCGAACGTCTTCTTCGAGGACGTCGCCCAGTCGACGGATGACGCGTACTACGACAAGGCCCTCGAGGGCTTCACGTTCTTCGCCCTGAACCAGGGCGAGGTCTGCACGTGCCCGTCGCGCGCGCTCATCCAGCGGTCGATCTACGACCGGTTCCTCGGCGACGGCCTCGAGCGGGTCGCCCGGATCAGGCAGGGCAACCCGCTCGACCCGGAGACGATGATCGGCGCGCAGGCCTCGAACGACCAGCTCGAGAAGATCCTGTCGTACATCGAGATCGGCAAGGCCGGCGGCGCGAAGCTTCTGACCGGCGGGGAGCGGGTCGACCTGGGCGGCGAGCTGTCCGGCGGGTACTACGTCGCACCGACGGTGTTCGAGGGCACGAACGACATGCGGATCTTCCAGGAGGAGATCTTCGGGCCGGTCGTCTCGGTCACGTCGTTCTCGGACTTCGACGACGCGATCTCCATCGCCAACGACACGCTCTACGGCCTCGGCGCGGGCGTCTGGAGCCGTTCCGGCGACACCGCCTACCGGGCCGGCCGGTCGATCGAGGCCGGACGCGTGTGGACGAACACCTACCACCAGTACCCCGCGCACGCCGCCTTCGGCGGCTACAAGCAGTCGGGCATCGGCCGCGAGAACCACCTCAAGATGCTCGACCACTACCAGCAGACGAAGAACCTGCTGGTGTCGTATGCCGACGGAGCCATGGGCTTCTTCTGAGCCGGTATCCGGACCCGGGCGGAGGTCCCCCAGACTCCGCCCGGGGTCGCCCATTCACGGAGGAGAGCGGAATGACGGAGCGCGTGGCGGTGACGGATGCCGCGGCATCCCTCCTGCGCGAACTCACGGCACAGCACGGGCCGCTGATGTTCCATCAGTCCGGTGGATGCTGCGACGGCAGCTCGCCGATGTGCTACCCGGTCGGGATGTTCCTGACGGGTCCCGGCGACGTGGATCTCGGCACGATCGACGTCGGCCTGGACGACCCGATCCGGGTCTACATGTCGCACGCGCAGTTCGAGTACTGGAAGTACACGCACCTCACGATCGACGTGGTGCCGGGACGCGGCGCGGGCTTCTCGGTGGAAGGCCCGACGGGCATGCGGTTCCTCATCCGCAGCCGGATGCTCGACGAGTCCGAGCTCGCGCACTTCGGCCTGGCCGGCTGACGATCACCCCCTTCGCATCCCGGGGAGGGCCAGACCAGGCAGCTGCGGACGTAGGCTCAGGGCCATGTATGGATACGGAATGGCCGGGGTCGGCTGGATCGCCGTCATCTTCCTCTGGCTGATCGCGCTCGCGGCCCTGTTCGGCATCATCTACGCGGCTGTGCGGCTCGCCGCACTCCATGCGCTCAAGGCGCACACCCGCTGGCTCGACTCCGGCCGGCCCAGCGGCGGCTCGCACGTCTACCCGGCGGCACAGCAGCCGTACCCGGTCTATCCGAGCGCACAGCCCGGCCAGCCCGCACAGCCCAGCCCCCAGCCCGGCCATCCGGGCACGCAACCCGGTTATCCTGTGCCGCCATCGACGACCGGCCAGCCCTATCCCGGCTACCCGGGAGGACAGCAGGCATATGGAGGCCCTCAGCCCCCTCAGCCCCCGCAGCCGACGCCGCCGCTCCCCCACTCCGGCCGGGACGACCAGCCCGACCCCGAAGAGCCGTCCGGCCGCGCCGAAGCCTGAGGAGCAACAGGCTCAGAGCCAGCCGCTCTCCTCGGCGATGCGGGCCGCGTCTGCGCGATTGCGGGCGCCGGTCTTGCCGATCGCGCTCGACAGGTGATTGCGCACGGTGCCCTCGGACAGGTGCAGGATGCGGGCGATGTCGGCGATCGACCCTCCCGTGAGCGCGACGCCGAGCACATCGGTCTCACGCTCGGTCAGGGGCGAATCGCCCTGTGCGAGCGACTCCGCGGCCAGTGCGGGGTCCACGACGCGAAGTCCCTGCGCGACGCGCCGCACGGCATCGGCCAGCTGCGGGGCAGGCGTGTCCTTCACGACGAAGCCGGCTGCGCCGGCCTGCATCGCGCGCTTGAGATATCCCGGCCGCCCGAAGGTCGTGACCATCAGCGCGCGGCACGATGGGACCCTCGTGCGCAGCTCGGCGGCGGCCGCGATCCCGTCCATCCCGGGCATCTCGATGTCGAGCAGGGCGACGTCGGCGCTCGCGGCCAGGGCCGCGGGGGCCACCTCGTCTCCGCGGCCGACTTCGGCGACCACCTCGATGTCGGACTCGAGGCTGAGCAGCGCCGATAGAGCGCCGCGCACGAGCGCCTGATCGTCGGCGATCAGCAGCCGGATCACAGGGTCACCTCGAGCCGGAATCCGCCCAGCTCGCTGCGACCGACCGACAGTATTCCGCCCGCGGCATCCACGCGCTCCCGCAGTCCGGACAGCCCCGTCCCGGATCCGGACTCGACCGGCCCGACCCCGTCGTCCTCGACCGACACCACACGGGAGTCGAGACGGATGCGGCAGCGCCGCGCCTGTGCGTGGCGCACGACGTTCGTCACGCCCTCGCGCACGACCCATCCGGCCAGCTCCCGGTGCTCGGGGGGCACGGCATCCGTCGTCGAGGGCGCGTCGAGCGAGATGTCCGCCGCCGACAGGGCGACGCGGGCGGCCGCGAGCTCCCCGCTGATGCTCACGCCGCGGAAGCCGGCGACCGTCGCGCGCACGTCGGCGAGAGCTCCGCGCGCGAGCCCCTCGACCTCGGCCATCTCGGCCTTCGCCCGCTCGGGGTCGACGTCGACGAGCCGCCCCGCGAGCTCGCTCTTCACCGTGATCACGGTGAGCGAGTGGCCCAGGATGTCGTGGATGTCGCGCGCCACCCGTCCGCGCTCGCGCTCCGCGGCGATGCGCTCGACCTCCCGCTGCGCGAGGCGGGTCTGGTTGACAGCGACGATCGACCGCATGAACGCGGCCATCATGAGCGATATCGACGCGATGATCGCCGGCACCCACAGCACGTTCGCGTTCCAGCCCTGGTGGATGACGTCGAAGACGAGAGCCAGCGCCGAGAGCCCGAGGATCGAGGTCCAGGTGAGCTGCCAGGGCACGACGGCCGTGGCGACGAGGACGCCGACATAGGTCCAGACCGCGCATACCTGCCAGTCGAGCCACGGCCACAAGGCGAACGACAGCGCGAAGACCGCGGCGATGACGAGAAGGCGGCCGCGGAGACCAAGAGTCCAGTTGAGAGGCGTGGCCGCGAGGAAGGCCAGGGCATACCCGCACAGCAGGACGATGCCGACGGTCGCCGAGGCCGTCGAACCGGCGACCTGGACGATCTGCGTGCCGGCGCTGATCAGCCAGATGAGGGATATGCCGCCGCCGATATACCAGCGGCGCGCGCCAGGAGACCACAGCACCGAGGGTCGGGTCAGACCCTCCCCGACACGTGTGCCGGCCGACAGCACCGGCCAGCGCGGACCGTACCGATCGTCGCTCATGACCTCACCTCGCTCTCACCCTAGAGCCCGGCCGTCCTCCAACGCCGAGGCGTCGGAGGACGGCGTCCGCTCACCCTCGCTTGGTGTCGCGCCGGAAGAAGAAGACCGTCCCGGCGAGGAAGATGCCGAGCCACACCAGGGCGTTCACGAGCCACAGGATGTCGAACGAGTCGCCGGTCAGCGGCGCGCGCGCCATCTGCCCGATGCCGTAGACGGGCGTGAACTTCGCGATCGTCTGCAGGAAGTCCGGCATGTTGTTGAGCGGGTAGAAGATGCCGCCGATGAACGAGAGGAGCACGATCGCGAGGCTCGTGATCTGCGCCGCGTTCTCACCGGGCACCATGTAGCCGACCATCAGCCCGAGGGTGGTGAACACCGCGCTGGCGAGCACCCAGCTCGTGAGGCCCGTGACGATCCACTGGGCCGGAGTGAGGTGCACCCCGGCGATGGCGCCGGTGATGTAGGTCGCGATGACCGCGAGCAGACCGAGGAGCATGCCGGCGATCATCTTGATGATGACGTTGACGAACGGGTTCAGCGGCGTGAGGAGCAGCTGCCTGCTCCAGCCCTGCGCGCGCTCGACGGCGACGGCGGCGCCGGTCTGCGTGGCGGACATCATCGCGCCGTACATGGCCATCGAGACCATGATGTAGGCCGCGACGGACGGTCCGCCGGCCGAGATCGGCGTCTCGGTGAGGGGCACGGTGAGGAACCGGCCGCCGATGACGATGAACATCAGCACCGGGAACGCGATCGTGAAGATGAGCGTCCGGCGGTTGCGCAACTTGCGCGCGAGCTCGATGCCCAGGTAGGTCACGTTGAATCCCCCGAGCGGCGGCACACGGCGGTCGAGCCGCACGCGATCCGCGGGGGCGGCTGCAGCGGGCGTGGGGATCATGCTGCCTCTCCTTCCGAGGTGAGAGCGAGGAACACGCTCTCGAGGTTCTGCGGGGTGATCTCGACATCCCGGGCCGGCGTCTGCGTGAGCAGGTAGCGGGCCACGGCATCCGAGTCCTTCGTGTGGATCGCGATGCGGTCGCCCTGCGCTTCGACGCTCTCGACGTCGGGCAGCGCGGCCAGAGCGACCTGATCGGCGCCGCGGAGAGTCGCGTGGACGACGCGGCCGGACACGAGGTTCTTGATCTCCGATGTCGTGCCGTCGGCGACGACGCGTCCCTGGCTCATGAGGACGATGCGGTCGGCGTACTCGTCGGCCTCATCGAGGTAGTGCGTTGCGAAGAGGACCGTGCGACCACGGGCCGCGTCGGCGCGGATGGAGCTCCAGAACGAGCGTCGGCCCTCGACATCCATCCCCGTCGTCGGCTCGTCGAGGATCAGCAGGCCGGGGTCGCTGAGCAGCGCCATCGCGAACCGCAGCCGCTGCTGCTGGCCTCCCGAGCACACTGCGACCTTGCGGTCCGCGATCTCGCGGATGCCGGCACGCTCGAGCACCTCGTCGACCGGACGGGTCTCGGCGAAGAGGCTGGCCGTGAGCCGCAGGGTCTCGCGCACCGTGAGGTCCTTCAGCAGTCCGCCGGTCTGCAGCACGGCCGAGACGAGACCGTGGGCGATGGCGGCGCGCGGCGTGCGTCCGAAGACCTCGACCGAACCCGCATCCGGATGGGACAGACCGAGCAGCATGTCGATCGTCGTCGTCTTCCCGGCGCCGTTGGGGCCGAGGAACGCGACGATCTCGCCCGCGCGCACCGTCAGATCGACGCCGCGCACCGCGTGCACCTTCCCGAAGCTCTTCACGAGCCCGGCTGCGGCGATCGCCGTGACGGTCTCGACGCGCTCGCCCGGCGAGCGCACTGTGGTTGTTTCCATGCATCCAGGATGCCCGCGCCCCGACGCGCACGATTCGTCCGGTCGTCACGATCCGGGTGTGACATCCGTCATGCCGTGTCTCGATTCGGTTACGAATCATTCACCTCAGGCGACGGATCCGATGCCGCGGGTGAAGATAGTTCGTCATGCGGCGTCGACCCGGCGTGCGCAATTCTCGTTTCGAAGGGGAACCATGACTGTCCGTCGTTCCACTCGCGCCCGTCTGGGCCTGGCGATCGGCGCCGTCGGCGCGACCGCCGTCGTGCTCGCGGGTTGCGCCAGCACCAACAGCGGCGGTGGCAGCACCGCTGCCTCCAGCCAGCCGCTCATCATCGGCACCACCGACAAGATCACCTCGATCGACCCGGCCGGCTCGTACGACAACGGCTCGTTCGCAGTCATGAACCAGATCTACCCGTTCCTGCTGAACAGCAAGTACGGCACGGCCGAGGTCACGCCCGACATCGCCACGTCGGCCGAGTTCACATCGCCGACCGAGTACACCGTCAAGCTGAAGCCGGGTCTGAAGTACGCCAACGGCGACGCGCTCGACTCGTCCGACGTGAAGTTCTCGTTCGACCGCATGGTCAAGATCAACGACCCCAACGGCCCTGCATCCCTCCTGGGCAACCTCGACAGCGTCGAGACGCCAGATGCCACGACCGTCGTGTTCCACCTCAAGAACCCGAACGACCAGACGTGGGCCCAGGTGCTCTCGAGCCCCGCCGCTCCGATCGTCGACGAGAAGGTCTTCTCGGCCGACAAGGTCACGCCGGACAACACGATCGTCGAGGGCAAGGCCTTCGCCGGCCAGTACGAGATCAAGTCGTACAAGGTCAACCAGCTCATCGAGTACGTGCCCTACAAGGGCTACCAGGGCAACCTCGGCGCCCCGCAGAACTCGGGCGTCACGGTGAAGTACTACGCCGACCCGTCGAACGAGAAGCTCGACATCGGCAAGGGCAACATCGACGTGGCCTTCCCGAGCCTGTCGCCGTCCGACATCTCCGACCTCAAGACGAACAAGAACGTCAAGGTCGTCGACGGCCCCGGCGGCGCCATCCGCTACATCGTGTGGAACTTCAACACGATGCCGTTCGGCGCGACCGCGCAGGGCGCCGACGCCGCGAAGGCGCTCGCCGTCCGCCAGGCCGCCGCCGACCTCATCGACCGTCCGGCGATCGCGAAGGACGTCTATCAGGACACCTTCACGCCGCTGTACTCGTACGTGGCGCAGGGCTTCACCGGCGCGAACGATTCCCTCAAGGGTCTCTACGGCGACGGCAAGGGCGGCCCCAGCCTCGACAAGGCCAAGCAGACGCTGCAGGCCGCGGGTGTCACCACGCCGGTCACGCTGAACCTCCAGTACAACGGCGACCACTACGGCGCCTCGTCGGGTGACGAGTACGCCAAGATCAAGGCGCAGCTCGAGAACGGCGGCCTGTTCACCGTCAACCTCGCGCAGACCGAGTGGGTCACGTACCAGAAGCAGCGCGTCGACGGCTACCCGGTCTATCAGCTGGGCTGGTTCCCGGACTTCTCGGATGCGGACAACTACCTGACGCCGTTCTTCTCCAAGGAGAACTTCCTGTCGAACCACTACGACAACCCCCAGGTGCAGGACCTCCTCGCCAAGGAGGCCACGAACCCCGACGCGAATTCGCGCAAGCAGCAGATCGAGCAGATCCAGGACCTCGTCGCGAAGGACCTCTCGACGATCCCGCTCCTGCAGGGCACGCAGATCGCGGTCGTCGGCAAGGACGTCCAGGGCACGACCCTCGACGCCTCGTTCAAGTTCCGCTACGCACCGTTGCACAAGTAAGCAAGACCAGACCCGGGCCGGGAGGGGTTCGCCCCTCCCGGCCCGTGCCGTGACGTCCTAAGGTTCACTCATGGTCACTGCGGTCGATGCCGCCGATTTCGCCAGCCCCGTCACCGCGAAGCGCGGTGGTCTGTGGCGCTACATCCTGATCCGCCTCCTGCTGATCATCCCGACGATCCTCATCCTCGTGACCGTCGTGTTCATCCTGATGCGCGTGACGGGCGACCCCATCACGGCTGCGCTCGGCGGCCGGCTCGCACCGGCCGAGCTGGCACGACGCATCCACGAGGCCGGCTACGACAGGCCCATCCTCGTCCAGTACGTCGAGTACCTGCGCAACCTGCTCGTGGGCGACCTCGGGACGACGCTCACCGATAACCGTCCCGTCTCGCAGATCCTGCTGCAGTACGGCAGCGCGACGCTCGAGCTCGCGTTCTACGCGCTGATCGTGGCGCTCCTGGTCGGCATCCCGTTCGGCCTCATCGCGGCGTACCGGCGCGACCGCTGGCAGGACGCGATCCTGCGCACCGGCGCGATCCTCGCCTACGCGACGCCCATCTTCTTCGTCGCGATCCTGCTGAAGCTCATCCTCGCGGTGAACCTCGGAGCCTTCCCGGTGGCCGGCCGCGCATCCGTCCGCGTCGAGCTCGAGCTGCAGAGCATCACCAATCCGACCGGCATCTACCTGATCGACGCGATCCGGCTGGGCGATCCGGCCGCCGTCGCCGACGTGCTGTGGCACGCGGTGCTGCCCGCCATCGCCCTCGGGCTGCTGACCGCGGGCATCTTCCTGCGCCTCGTGCGCACCAACGTCATCGGCACGCTCGGGTCGCAGTTCGTCACCTCCGCCCGCTCGCGCGGCGTCGGCGAGTACACCCTCGTGACCAAGAACGCCTATCGCCCCGCCCTCATCCCCATCATCACGCTGATGGGCCTGCAGATCGCGGCCCTGCTGTCCGGCGCGGTGCTCACCGAGACGTCCTTCGAGTGGAAGGGCCTCGGGTTCATGCTGTCCGAGTATCTGAAGGCGCGGGACTTCGTGGCGGTGCAGGGCATCGTCATCCTGATCGCGATCATCGTGGCGGTCGCGAACTTCATCGTGGACGTGCTCGCCGTCGTCATCGACCCGCGGGTGAGGTACTGACATGGCTGCTCCCACGACCACGGCCACCGTCGCCGTCGCGCCGCGGAAGAAGCGGGTGATCGACCGCATCCCGGTGCTCTCTCAGCTGCGTCAGAGCGTGGGCCTCCAGCGCACCATGCTGACGATCGGCCTCGCCCTGGGCGCGCTCTTCATCATCGTCGCGGTCTTCGCTCCCTGGATAGCGCCCTATGGATGGGCTCAGCTCGGCGTGAACGGCAAGGACTTCGGCACACGTCAGCCGCCCAACCCGGTGAACCTCCTCGGCACGACCGTCAGCGGGTTCGACGTGCTGTCGCGCACGATCTGGGGCGCGCAGACCGCCCTTCTCGCGATCCTGTTCGCGATCGTGTTCTCGATCTTCCTCGGCGTCACGGTCGGCCTCCTGAGCGGCTACTTCGGCGGATGGCTCGACCGCACGCTCGTGGTCATCGCCGACGCGATCTACGCCTTCCCCTCGCTGCTCCTCGCGATCGTCATGTCGATCGTGATCACACAGGGCCAGGCCAACCTGTGGGGTGGGATCTTCTCCGCCGCGATCTCGATCACCGTCGTGTTCGTTCCGCAGTACTTCCGCGTCGTGCGCGCGGAGGTCGTGCGTGTCAAGGCCGAGCCGTTCGTGGAGTCGGCGCGGGTGATCGGCGTGCCGACGAACCGCATCCTGTTCCGTCACGTGCTGCGCAACTCGACCCGCACGATCCCGGTCATCGTCACGATCAACGCGTCCGAGGCGCTGCTCACGCTCGCCGGCCTCGGCTTCCTCGGCTTCGGCATCGAGCCGACGTCGGCGGCGGAGTGGGGGTACGACCTCAACCGCTCCGTCGAGGACGTCACGAGCGGCATCTGGTGGACCGCGATCCCCCCGGGCGTCGCGATCGTCATCGTGGTGCTCGGCATCACCCTCATCGGCGAGAGCCTGAACGACCTGAGCGACCCGCGCCTGCGCCGTCGCCGCCGCGCCGGAGGTGCCGCATGACTCCCGTCGACACGACTCCCGACATCGCATCCGTCGAGGGACTCCGCGTGGTGTTCGCGACGGATGGCGAGCCCGTCGTCGCCGTCGACGGCATCTCGCTGCAGGCCCACGCCGGCGAGGTGCTCGCCATCGTCGGCGAGTCGGGCTCGGGCAAGACCGTCACCGCGAACGCGCTCCTGGGGCTCATCCCCGAGAACGCGACCATGTCGGGGGCCATCGTCATCCAGGGCCGCGACGGCGGAGAGACGGATGTCGTGCACGCCTCGTCGTCCCAGCTCCGCGCCATGCGCGGCCGGGACGCGGCCATGGTGTTCCAGGAGCCGTCCACGGCACTGAACCCGGTCCTCTCGATCGGCGATCAGATCGCACAGGGCCTGGCCGCCCACGAGAAGCTCAGCAAGAAGGAGATGCGCGCCCGCGCGGTCGACATCCTGCGCAAGGTCGGCATCCCCGACCCGGAGCACCGCGTCGACGAGTACCCGCACCAGTTCTCCGGCGGCCAGAAGCAGCGCATCGTCATCGCGATGGCCCTCGTGCTCGACGCCGGCCTCATCATCGCCGACGAGCCCACGACCGCCCTCGACGTGACGGTCCAGGCCGAGATCCTCGACCTGCTGCGGGCGTGCCGCGACGAGTTCGGCGCCACGGTCGTCATCATCACGCACAACATGGGCGTCGTCGCCGACCTCGCGGACCGTGTGATCGTGATGTATCAGGGCGAGATCGTCGAGCAGGCGTCGGCGCGCGAGCTGTTCGCGAACCCCCAGCAGGAGTACACCCGCGAGCTGCTTGCGGCCGTCCCGCGCGTGGGCCAGGGCAAGAGCGCCACGCAGGATGCCGGCATCCCTGCGCCCACGACCGCACCTGCCGATGCCGTGGTCGTCGCGCAGAACCTGCACATCGCGTATCCCGGACGGTTCGGCAGCGCGGGGGTCATCGCCGTGAAGGGCGTGGACTTCTGGATCGGTCCGAACGAGGTCGTCGGGCTCGTCGGTGAGTCGGGTTCGGGCAAGACGACGATCGGGCGATCGATCGTCGGGCTCACCCCCGTCGTGGAGGGGTCGCTCACCGTGCTCGGCACCGAGATGAAGGGCGCGCGCTCCCGACGTCTCACGAAGCTGCGCCCCGACATCGGTTTCGTCTTCCAGGACCCGGCGACCAGCTTCAACCCGCTCCTGACCATCGCGGAGTGCATCGCGGAGCCTCTCATCGTCCACGGACGGGCGCGAAGCGTCGCAGGCGCCCGCCCCCGCGTCGACGAACTGCTGGATGCGGTGCACCTGCCCCAGGCGTTCGGCGACCGGTACCCGCACGAGCTGTCCGGCGGCCAGCGCCAGCGGGCCTCGCTCGCGCGCGCCATCGCGCTCCACCCCAAGCTGCTCATCGCGGACGAGCCGACGAGCGCTCTCGACGTGTCCGTGCAGGCGCGCGTGCTCGAGCTGTTCGCCGAGCTGCAGGCGCAGCTCGGTTTCGCCTGCCTGTTCATCAGCCACGATCTCGCCGTCATCGACGAGGTGGCCGACCGGATCGTCGTGCTGCGGCACGGCGTCATCCGCGAGCAGGGCACCACGGTGCAGGTGCTGACCGACCCGAAGGACGACTACACCAAGCGCCTCCTCGCCTCGCTGCCCGTGCCCGACCCGGCGGCGCAGGCGCTGCGTCGAGCCGCCTGGCACGAGACCGTCGCCTGACGTCGCACGGACCGGCCTTCGGCTCCGCGCTGTTCCTCACGCGACAGGTCGACATGGTCGTCTCGCGGATGCTGCGGGTCCCCCAGGCGCACGCGCGCTGCTGAGGATCGCGGCTCAGTCCAGCGGCCGGTTCACCTCGTCGCCGTCCCAGCCGAGGTCGGCATCGGCGGGGAGCGGCACGACATCGAGGCCCGGCGCCCTGACGAGGGCGGCGACCAGTTCGGACGAGCCTCCGACGAGCGTCGAGTCGAAGTCGATCTCGCTCACGACGATCCACGCCCGGTCCGCCGGCCACACGATCGCCGGTGACTCGGCCTCCGCGTCGAACCCCGAGGCTGCCCGTGCCGGGTCGCGCCACGGCATCCGCGTGGGCCAGTCCGGCTCCGCGAGTTCGGCTATGCCGCCGCGGAAGAGGACGAACGAGCGACCGGGCAGGTCCAGTCGCGGGCCGCGCGAGACGGTGTCGGAGAGGACGCCAGGCTGCCACGTCGGCTGGCGGAAGGCGTCGTTGAACTTGTCGCGGGCGGCGTGCGCGAGAAAGGCGGCGTGCAGGGGATCCGCATCCTTTTCGACGAACAGACGGGATGCGCCGTAGCCCATCGCGCCGACCAGCCCTCCCCATCCCTCCCAGACGGCGACGCCTCCGTCGCGCGGGGTCGTGGTGTGGTCGGCGAGGACGCGTGCGAGAACGGCCCAGGATGCGGCATCCAGCTGACCCTCCCGCGGCGAGTCGTACCGCCAGCCCTCGACGTCGCGCGGCTGGCCGAAGCCGTTGTCGCGCGGATCGACCCGGACGAGCCGCAGCCACTGCGCGAGCGGATGCATCACGGTGCCGAAGGCGGCCGCGACGCGATCCCAGGTCACCCGCTCGACGTCGATCTCGGGTGCATCGCGCTGGAAGCTCCGCCACCCTGCGCGGTCGCCGTCCGCCGGCCATTGCCGGTCCACGGGCCGCTCGCGCGTGACCGGATGCAGCACCCGGGCGTAGGCCGGAAAGCCCCGCGGGATGACGTCGTGCACCGTGCTGCGCCAGGGCCGGTCCACGCCCGCCGCTATCCAGTCCCCCGCATCGACGTCCGCCGTCCACTCCATGGCATCACGCTACCTCCCGGACGCGATTCGGCTCCGGGCGACGCATCCGGTACCATGGGAGGGTTGTCCAGGCGTCCGCGCCCGGACACGTGCAAACACACCCTCCTGCTGCCGGGAAATGCCCGGCAGCCGTTCTAGTCCGAAGGAGGTGGGTAAGTGACGCACCAGTACGAACTCATGGTCATCCTGACCCCTGAGCTCGACGAGCGCCAGGTCGCCCCGAACCTCGACAAGTTCCTGAAGGTCATCACGAATGATGGTGGCTCGATCGACAACGTCGACGTGTGGGGTCGCCGCCGTCTCGCCTACGAGATCCAGAAGAAGTCCGAGGGCCTCTACGCCGTCGTCAACTTCACCGCGACGAGCGAGGCCACTCAGGAGCTCGACCGCCAGCTGAAGCTCAGCGAGCTGGTCATGCGCACCAAGGTCCTCCGTGCCGAGGAAGCCATCGCGCAGGTCGCCGCCGAGAAGAAGCGCTCGGACGAGAAGGCCGCCCGCAAGGCTGCTGCCCCGGCCAAGGTCGCGAAGGCGTAAGGGACTATGGCCGGCGAGACCGTCATCACCGTGGTGGGCAACCTCACGGCTGACCCCGAGCTGCGTTACACGCAGAACGGGCTCCCCGTCGCGAACTTCACGATCGCGTCGACGCCGCGCACCTTCGACCGCGCCGCCAACGAGTGGAAGGACGGCGAAGCGCTGTTCCTCCGCGCGAGCGTGTGGCGCGAATTCGCCGAGCACGTGGCCGGCTCGCTGACCAAGGGCTCCCGCGTCATCGCGACCGGGCGTCTGCGTCAGCGGTCGTACCAGGACCGCGAGGGCCAGAACCGCACGTCCATCGAGCTGGAGGTCGACGAGATCGGCCCCTCGCTGCGGTACGCGACCGCTCAGGTCACGCGTGCCGCCAGCGGCGGCTCGGCCGCCGGCGGCGGTCAGCAGCGCTCATTCGGCCGTGACGACGAGCCGTGGTCGACCCCGGGGTCGAACAACGGATCGAACGCGGGCTCGAACCGCGGCGGCTCGGACAACGGTGCGGACGCCTGGGCCGCCCCCGGCTCGTACGGCGACGACACCCCCTTCTAAGAGATTCACGGATGCTGCGGCATCCTCCCCACGCCCCCTCCACGCGCCGCTTGCGCGCCGCGAAGAGCCTCCGAGCGTGTGGGCCCATCAGGAAAAAGGACTGACCAATGGCTGGAAAGGCGAGCGGCGACCGCCGCAAGCCGCGGAAGGGCGCGAAGAACGCAGCCCCCGCGAAGGCGATCCGCGTCGGCGTCATCGACTACAAGGATGTCGCCACGCTTCGCAAGTTCATCTCGGAGCGCGGAAAGATCCGCGCCCGTCGCATCACCGGTGTCTCGGTGCAGGAGCAGCGTCTGATCGCCCGCGCGATCAAGAACGCCCGTGAGATGGCGCTCCTGCCCTACGCCGGCGCTGGCCGGTAAGGAGTACCGATATGGCAAAGCTGATTCTCACGAATGAGGTCGCCGGGCTCGGTAGCGCCGGTGACGTGGTCGAGGTCAAGAACGGGTACGCCCGCAACTACCTCATCCCCCAGGGCTTCGCTGTGACGTGGACCCGTGGCGGCGAGAAGCAGGTGGCGTCGATCCGCGCCGCCCGCGACGCGCGCGCGATCCACGTCCACGAAGAGGCCGTGGCACTGAAGGACTCCATCGAGGCCGCCAAGGTGAAGCTGGCCGTCAAGGCCGGCGCCGAGGGGCGCCTCTTCGGCGCCGTCAAGACGGGCGACATCGCGGACGCGGTGAAGGCCGCTGGTCTGGGCGAGCTCGACAAGCGCAAGATCCACATCACCTCCCCGATCAAGTCGGTGGGCGAGCACGAGGCGACCGTTCGCCTGCGCGACGACCTCACCGCCGTGATCACCCTGCAGGTGGTGGCCGCGAAGTAATTCGCGTCTCCTTCTTTCGAAGCACCAGGATGCCGCGGACCCTCGGGTCCGCGGCATCCGGCGTCTGCGCGCCGGTCTCCGACCGGGTCGGAGGGGTCAGAAGATCCAGTTCGCCGCCGCGGCGACGGGCCAGGACCACGCGGCGGCCGCGGAGGCGAGCTTGTCCGGACTGCGCACCTCGACGAGGCCGGCGAGCGCGAGCCCGGCGAGCGACGTCGACCCGAGGTGGGCGGCTCCCAACTCGCGGATGTCGAGCACGAGGTCGGGCTCGGCGTCGGTGCGTGTGACGCCGGCGTGCTGCCAGGCGTCGGCACGCACCCGCCAGCGCCCGGCGTTGGCGGGCAGCATCCCGTCGCTCACCTCGAGCACCACGTCGACCTCGCCCGCATAGCGGCGCTCGGCGAGAGCGCGCGGCAGGTCGAGGATGCGCACCCACGTGTGGTCCTGGTAGTCGGCGGTGGCCGCGCGGATGTCGACGATCAGGCTCACGATCGGGTCGTCCACTGCGACGATGCCGGCCTTGACGCGCGTGGTGAGGTCGAGGTCGAGCAGCGTCGACCACAGCCGGTGGGCGGCGGCAGGAGCCAGCGCGACGGCTTCACGCACATGGACCGTTCCCTCGGGCCCGCCGCGCTCCCAGGCGACGGTGCGCCGGAAGGTCGCGAAGGCGACGGGCCTGCCGTCGCCGTCCCGGACCAGGAGGAGCCTCAGCGACTCGCGCCCGTCGCGTGTCAGGGGAGGATCGGCCTCGCGGGCCGTGCGCAGCTCGGGTGTCTCGCGCGTCGCCCAGCCTGGTCGCCCCAGGCCCTCCGGCACGCGGGCGTAGCTTTGGTGGATCTCCGCGACGATCGGGCCGTGGATGCCGGCATCCCATTCGACGATGTCGATGTCGAGCGCGTCCGACCCGGCGACCGGACGGAGCGCGGCACGACGGGCCAGCGACAGTGAGAGCGTCGTCGACGCCATCCCGTAGCCGAAGCGGCCGTAGATGGGCGGCTCCGAGGCGGTGAGCGCCGAGATGGCCTCGCCGTTGGCGATGCAGTCCTCGAAGTGGAACTCGATCATGCTGCGCAGGATGCCGCGGCGACGGTGGTTCGGATGCACGCCGACCCACGTGAGCCAGCCGCAGGCCACCTCCGCGCCGGGCACCGGGTAGGCCCGCAGCGGATACGTCGCGTGGAATCCCGCCAGGTCTGTGCCGTCCTCAGGACGGCCGACGCCGTAGGCGCGCGACCACGTGAGCGGGCTGGGGACGCCCCGGAGCTGTTCCACGGAGTGGTCGGTGGGGAAGGCCCAGACGTCGAGGCGGAGGACGTCGTCGAGACGATCGGAGCCGACGGGTGCGAGACGGTAGGGCGCGGGTACAGGCATCCCCTCACTGTGGCGGGGATCGGATGCGTCCGCAACAGACCTGGTCCGGACATGCAGAAGCGCGGGTGCGCGCGAGGGCTGGGGAACCGCGCGCGCACCCGCAGTGTCACCGTCGAGCCTCGCGGGCCGCGGCCGCTCAGGAAGACCGCGGCAGTGCCGCGGGCACGAAGTGGCCGATCAGGCTGACCGGTGACACGGTCGGCGGAGCCGTGATCGCGGCCCCCCGGCCACGGTCCTCTCCGCCCGAACGCCGGGGGCGGGCCCAGGCAAAGCCCGCACCCCGGCGTGAGTGGATCAGCGCCGCACGGCGCCCGCCCAGCGCTGGGCGCCGAAGGCGGCGCCACCGAGGATCAGCGCGATCAGCGCGATCAGCAGCGCACCCAGAGCACCCGTGCCGCCGGTCTCGGCGAGCGAGCCGGTCTCCGCCGACGCCGCTGTGGCCGTTCCGACGGATGCCGGCGAGCCGGTCGTGCCGGGGGTGCCGGGCGTTCCCGGTGTGCCTGGGGTGCCGGGCGTTCCCGGTGTGCCGGGCGTGCCGGGGGTGCCGGGCGTTCCCGGTGTGCCGGGGGTGCCGCTGTCGGTCGTGGTCTCGCTGCTGCCGAGCACCGAGATCGCGTTGCCGCTGATGGTGATGGGCAGGCTGATCGGCGCCACGAGCTGGGTGCCCGACAGGATGCCGCCCAGACCGCTCGTGATCGGTCCCGTGCTGCCGCCCGTGCTGCCGCCCATTGTTCCGCCGTTGGTGCCGGTGGTCGCGGCGGTGGAGTGTCCCAGCACCGAGATCGCGTTGCCGATGACGTTCACCGGTGCCGTGATCGGTGCGAGCACCTGCGTGCCGCTCAGGAGCCCGGCGCCGCCGTCGGTCCACGCGCTGCCGCCCGTCGTCGGGGTGCCGGCCGAGGTGCCGGTCCCGCCGCTGGTCGTGGCGGTGGAGCGCCCGAGCACCGAGATCGCGTTGCCGGCGAGGTTCACCGGTGCCGTGATCGGTGCGACGAGCTGGGTGCCCGACAGGATGCCCTGCGATCCGCTGGTCGTCGGCCCGGTCCCGCCGCTGGCCGCGGTCGTGCCGGAGCTCGCCGTGCCGCCGCTGGTGGCGGCAGTCGAGTGGCCCAGCACGGAGATCGCGTTGCCGCTGACATTCACGGGTGCCGTCACCGGTGCGACGACCTGCGTCCCGCTGCCGACGCCGTCAGCGCCGGACGTCGTGGCCGACGAGACGGGAGCCGATGCGGGAGCGGGCGCCGGCGCGGTTGCCGGTGCCGAGCTGCTGCTCGACGAGCGCCCGAGGACGGAGACGGCGTTGCCGCTCACCGTCACCGGAGCGTTGACGGTGACCAGGGCCTGAGTGCCGGAACCTGCTCCCCCGCTGCCGGTCGTGGCGGCGGATGTCGCCGGTGCCGGAGCGGGCGCCGCGGGCGCCGGCGAAGTCGCCGTCGAGTGTCCGAGCAGCGAAATGGAATTGCCCGAAACGGTGATCGGCGCCGAGACGCTGACGAGGGCCTGCGTCCCCGACAGGATGCCGTTGTCGCCCGAGGTGGTGTTGTCCGCGGCGTTGGCCGCGGTTGCGCCGAGCAGCGTGATGCCGCCGGCGATGAGCGTGCCCCAGAGGGCGCGCTTGTAGAAAGTACGCATGAGAAGTTCTCCCCAAAATGATCGATGTCGAGCGCGCGATCGCGCGTCGTTGCCTGTTCCGTGCCGCGGCGCCTGAGCAGCGCTGAGATGCGGCCGGGGCTCGATCAGTCGGGGGAGATGTCGGTGTCGTAGACCGGCACGGGAGGCGCCTGCTGGTCGCTCGAGACACGTCGACGCACCCAGGCACGGTGTGCGAAGAACAGTCCGAACGCGAGCAGCGCCGTCGCGCCGCCGGGCCCTGCACCGGAGGAACCCGCGGAAGTCCCGCCCGGCGTTGCCGCGCCGAGGACGGGAGAGGTGTCCCCCGCGAGGCGCAGCGCGCCGTCGGCGGGGGAGAGTGTGAGGACGACGGATGCCGCGGCATGCACCGCTGCGGCCGCCTGACGAAGCGTGGCCGTCAACGCATCGAGCGCGATGGACTCGCCGGCGGTGGTCGGTTCGACGCCGGCGGGCGCTGCACCCTGGTCGACGAGGCCGGGAACGACGGGAACGCCCGGGATGCCGGGCACTGTCGGCGTCGAACCGGGAGCCGCGAGGACGTCCGTCGCCGTGCCGGTCACGGCGCCGACGGTGTCGTCGACGACACCCGTCACCGCGCCGAGGGTACCGGTCAGATCGACCGAGTCGACGACGCTTCCGACCGCGCCCACGACGCTGCCGACGACCGGCAGGGGCGCGGTGGCCGTGGTCGCCGTATCCAGCAGAGCGGTCACCGTGGAGTCGACCGCCTTCACCACGGGGGCGATGGTCTTGGTGACCAGTCCGCTCGTGGAGCTCGCGATCGGCTGGGTGGCCGAGGCCACCGTGTTCGTCGTCGTCGTGACGACCTGCGTGACCGTCGGTCCGACGACCGGAACAGCGGCGGTGGTCTTCACCACGGCCTGTACGACCGGAGTCCTGACGGCTGTCGTCGTGTTCGTGGCAACCCTCACCGTGTTGTCGACCGTCGACGTGAGGCCCCCGAGCAGACCGCCGGAGTCGTCGGCGCGTGCTTCTGAGGTCCCCAGACCGAGGATGAACGACATCGCCAGCCAGGCGAACGCGAAGCCTATGCCGATGAGAATCCAGGAACCCCAGCGGGGCCGCTGATGTGCGGTCTCCACGTTCACCTCCCAAGACGAGTAGTGCCTCGTGTCCTCGAACTGCGACACGGGCTGGTGAGGGTGCCTGGACTGTAGACGATACCCCCGATCGCCCGTCGCGTCCACACGCTGGAGAAACTTCTTGTTACGCGCGCGGTTGTGCACAGGCGGTGCTCGCCCGCGAAACCTTCAACGTGAACTTCATATCGGATTCCATCCACAGTGTGTGGAATTAGAAACCCCAGTTCAACGGCGCTAAAAATCTTCATACTCGCGTCGGTGCCGGCTGTTCTCCACAGGTGTTCTGCACAGGACCTGCGGCGTTTCCCGCAGGATGTCCACAGAGTTATCCACAGGGCGTGTTGCGTGCCGACATGGCCGTCCCTAGCGTGGGGTGCGGCCCGCGGGGGGACGCCGGGCATCCATCGTGCGAGCGATCGATGTCGGCGGTTCG
Organism: Microbacterium rhizosphaerae; assembly: GCF_034120055.1. Taxonomy (NCBI): domain Bacteria; kingdom Bacillati; phylum Actinomycetota; class Actinomycetes; order Micrococcales; family Microbacteriaceae; genus Microbacterium; species Microbacterium rhizosphaerae. The sequence goes on from NZ_CP139368.1 coordinate 331,671, forward strand.
TGCTGTGCTGGGCTCGTCGCAGTGCCCGAGCATCCGAGGAGGACGCCCACGTGTCGATCGCCGACATCGCATCCGAACGACTCGGTGCACCGCGCGAGCACGAGCGCACTCCGCCGCACGACATCCTCGCGGAGCAGAGCGCGCTCGGCGGCATGCTGCTGTCGAAGGATGCGGTCGCCGATGTCATCGAGACGCTGCGCGGCATCGATTTCTACGTCCCGAAGCACGAGCTGATCTTCGAGGCGATCCTCACGCTGTACTCGCACGGCGAGCCCACGGATGTCGTCGCCGTCACGGACGAGCTCATCAAGACGGGGGAGCTGGAGCGAGCCGGCGGTGCCGACTATCTGCACACCCTGACGTCGATCGTCCCGACGGCGGCGAACGCCGGGTACTACGCATCCATCGTCTCCGAGCGCGCGCTGCTGCGCCGCCTCGTCGAAGCGGGCACGCGCATCGTGCAGATGGGGTACTCCGGGCAGGGCGAGGCGCTCGACCTCGTCAACAACGCGCAGGCGGAGATCTACGCCGTCACCGGCGCCGATGCGGCCGAGGATTATGTTCCGCTGACCGTGGCGGTCGATGCGGCCGTGGAGGAGATCGAGGCCGCGCGCGGACGCGACGGCCAGATGACCGGCATCCCGACCGGCTTCGCCGGACTCGACCAGCTCACGAACGGCCTGCATCCCGGTCAGATGATCGTGGTGGCCGCCCGGCCGGCTATGGGCAAGTCGACGCTCGCTCTCGACTTCGCGCGGGCTGCCGCGATCAAAGCCGAGATGCCGACCATCGTGTTCTCGCTCGAGATGGGGCGCAGCGAGATCGCCATGCGTCTCATGAGCGCCGAGGCTGCGGTGCCGCTGCAGAACATGCGCAAGGGCACGCTGGACTCGCGCGACTGGACGACGATCGCGTCGACGCGCGGGCGGATCGACTCCGCGCCCCTGTACATCGACGACAGCCCCAACATGACGCTGGTCGAGATCCGCGCCAAGTGCCGGCGGCTCAAACAGCGCGCCGGCCTGAAGATGGTGATCATCGACTACCTGCAGCTCATGACGTCGGGCAAGCGCGTCGAGAGCCGTCAGCAGGAGGTCTCGGAGTTCTCGCGTGCGCTGAAGCTTCTCGCCAAGGAGCTGCAGGTGCCGGTCATCGCGCTGTCGCAGCTCAACCGTGGCCCGGAGCAGCGCGCCGACAAGAAGCCCGCACTGTCCGACCTCCGTGAGTCGGGCTCGATCGAGCAGGACGCCGACATGGTGATCCTGCTGCACCGCGAGGCGGCCTACGAGAAGGACAGCCCCCGCGCGGGGGAGGCCGACCTCATCGTGGCCAAGCACCGCAACGGCCCGACCGACACGATCACGGTGGCCTTCCAGGGCCACTTCTCGCGCTTCACCGACATGGCCGCCGGCGGCGACTTCGCCTGAGCCCTGCGCGCGCTCCCCTGGGAGGACGCCGGTGCCACCGGCCGGATGTATGGCGCGCTGCGCATAGGAAGAGCACACTGAGTACAGAGCCAGGGACCGACGTCTGGGGGACGCACCGTGGGAGATCTGCTCGCATTCGCATCCGGGGACGACGGCGGCGTCGTGTACGTCGAGACCGCCGACGTCGAACGTCCGCTCATGCGCGGCGGGGCGGCCTCGAACGTCATCGAGGCGGGCCAGAGCCTCGAGCAGGTGGTCGGGCGCATCGGGCCGATCGTGCAGAGCATGATCGCCGAGATCCGCAGCTCGTCGGAGTGGCCGGACGAAGTCGAGATCGAATTCTCGGTGAAGATCTCGGCGGACTCGAACCTCGTCATCGCCAAGGCGGGCGGCGAGGCGAACTTCCGTATCGCCCTGAGGTGGGGTGGCCGCGGAGGCGCGTGATGGCGGTCACGATGTACGACGACCTCCAGTTGCGGATCGACCGCGACGCAGATGGCTCGTACCGCGTCCTGGCGATGGCGCCGGACGGGCGGACGGCACGCGGCTCGTTCGTCTCGCCGCTGAGCGACGACGAGCTCGATGACTTCGTGCAGCGCGTCGGGCTGGCGCGGCGACGCGGCGGATCGGCGGACACCCGGATGGATGCGATCCGCGACGTCGGGGCCGCCCTCTTCGACTCGCTCATCAAAGAGGAGGTGGGCACGGTCTTCTACTCCGCGCGCAGCGCGGCTGCCGAACGCGACCGTGGCCTGCGCATCACGCTGCGACTCTCGGGGTCGCCCGAGCTGATGCGGCTGCCGTGGGAGTTCCTCTACAAGCGGCCGCGTTTCCTCGCCCAATCGATACAGACGCCGGTCGTGCGCGCGCTCGACGTGGACTCCGCGATGCGCCCGCAGCGACTCACGCTGCCGCTGCGCATCCTCGCCATGGTCAGCAGCCCGTCCGGCTACCCCGAGCTCGACGCCGATGCCGAGCGCCGGAACCTGGAGCGCGCCCTCGCCGCGCCGCGCGCGGCGGGGCTGGTCGAGGTCAGCTGGCTCGAGCGCGCGACGCTCGGCGACCTGGCCCGGCGGGTCGAGGAGCTCGACGGCGTGCACGTGCTGCACTACATCGGCCATGGCGCGTACGACGAGGTGACGGATTCGGGCATCCTGGTGCTCGAGACTCCGCAGGGCCGCGCTCACGATGTCTCGGGCGAGGAGATCGGCGCGATCCTGCAGGATGAGACGAGCCTGCGACTCGTCGTGCTGAACGCCTGCGAGGGAGCGCGCACCTCGCACGTCGACCCGTTCTCGGGCGTGGCTGCGAGTCTGGTGAACTTCGACATCCCGGCGGTGATCGGGATGCAGTTCGAGATCACGGACGACGCCGCCATCGCGTTCAGCGAGAGCCTCTACACGGGACTCGCACACGGACTGCCGGTGGATGCTGCGCTCGCCCCGGCGCGGCGGGCCATCGTCGGCGCGATGCTGCCGACCGAGTTCGGCACGCCCGTCCTGTACCTTCGCGACGGCGACGCCCGGCTGTTCGACCTCCAGGGCGGCCTCCCCGCTGCGGCGCAGCAGGAGGAACCGCCGGACGACACCGACGGCCCGGCATCCGAGACCGAGACCGAGGCCGAATCCGCCGAGAATCCCGTCGTCGAAGAGTCTTCGCCCGCGGAGGAGGGAGGGCCCGTCGACAAGATCCTCGACGCCGGGGCGTCGGTCGACGCACCGCAAGCGCCGGAGGCGATGGCCGCCGCGGAGTCGGTCGCGGCGGAGCCGGTCGGGGCGGAGCCGCTCGGAGCGGAGCATCCGCTCGAGGTCGCCGGCGAATCGCCGGCGCGGTCCATCCCCGAGCCAGGCGTGCAGACGAACCCACCGGAGCCGCCGCCGGATCGCGGGGCGCGGCCCCTGATGCTCGCCGTCGCGACCGCGTGGGCCGGCGCGTTGCTGCTCGTGGTCGCGGCCGCGTTCCTCTTCGCGGCGGGCCTGGGTGCCGGCGACGTCGCGGCTGCCGCCGGACTGGGCGCCCAGACGCTCGGCGTCGTCGCCCTCGCCGTCCACTCCAGCGTCCGGCCGCGTGACGCCGTCCCGGCCGCCTACCTCTACGGCGCGGCCGCTGTGCTCAGCGCCGTCGTGATGATGACGGTCGGCACCGACGCGCGGGCTGCTTCGTGGGTCCAGCTGGCTTATGGGCTGGTGCTCGTGCTCACGGGAGGCTGGCTGATCCGGGCGAGCCGTCGGGTGGGCAGCCGGTTCGCGGCGAGCCTTGTCACTCCCGCACCCGCGGTGATCGTGTCGGGCGCCGTGTCGACCATCGCCATCATCCTGTGGCTCAGCGGCGTGAACTCGAGCGAGGGCCGACTGTGGCCGCTGAGCGTGCTCGGCATCGCCGCGGGGTATGTCGTCTCGGCGCTCGCGCTGAAGCGAGAAGCCCGAGGCGGCTCGGCCGCGGCCGGATTCCGTGTCGAGATCCCGGTCGCGCTGGCGTGGACGGGTGCAGTCGCGCTCGCCGTCCTGGTCGCCTCCGTTCTGGCCCAGGACCCGAACGGTCCGGCGCTGCGCCTCGACGCCGCGACTGCGCAACTCCTGGCAGTGGCTCTCCTCGCGAGCCACCACGCGGCGCGGCCCCACCGCGACAGCAGGCTCGCGGCCGCGGGCTATGGGCTCGCCGCGGTCGTGAGCCTCGTCTCGATGATCGGCGCGAGTGTCGGAGAGAGCGCCTACGCGGCCTACGCCGTCATCCCCTGGGCCGAGCTCGTGGTCGGCATCCTGCTCGGGGCCGTCGGACTCTGGCTCACCGCGGTCGGCCGGGCGCGGGGCGGCCGGTTCGGGAAGAGCCTGTGGATCCCCGGTCCGTACGTCATCGCCGGCGGAGCGATGACGGCCCTCGGCGGCGCGGTCGCCGTCGCAGGCTCCTACGATCTCGGCGCGGTCATCCGCTGGATCTGGCTTGCGGCACTGCTCGGGATGGCGGTCGGCTACGCGCTCGCGGCGGTGTCGCTCGGGCGGGAAGGGGTGGCAGGCGAGGCATCCGCCGATCGGGAACACGCCGACCGGATCGCATAGGCCGCCGCCGCGGCGTGGGATGCAGGGGGGGTGCCGGCCGGACGGGCCTTCGAGATATGGTCGCGTCATGATGGTCGATCAGCGCGTGTGGATCGCGGCCGGAGGGGCCACGACATGACGGGCATGGGCCGGAACCTCATCGGCACGGCTGCCGCCGTCGTCGCCGCGGCCGCCACGGGCTCGGTCGCCTCATCCGCGACCCGGAGCCGCTGGTACAAGAAGCTCGACAAGCCTCCCTACCAGCCCCCTCCCCAGGTTTTCCCCATCGCATGGACGGCCCTGTACGCCGACATCGCGGCGACCTCCGCCTGGGCTCTCACCGCGCTCGAGGGGCGACCCCGCGAGAAGCGGCGCTACCGCGTCGCGCTCCTGGGCAACCTCGCCTTGAATGCCTCGTGGTCATGGGTGTTCTTCCGCGGACGCCGGCTCGGGCTTGCCGCAGTGGTCGCGGCGCTCCTCGCCGCCAGCTCGGCCGATCTCGTGCGGCGCACGGGCTCCGCGAAGCGCGGAGCAGGCGTGCTCCTGTCGCCGTATGCCGTGTGGTGCGCGTTCGCCATGGTGCTGAGTGTGGGGATCTGGCGCCGCAACACCCGCTGAAGCACCGCGCCGAAAGAGCCGGAAGAGCCGAAAGAGAGCGAAGAGGGGAACGGGCGAGGATGAAGCTGCTGCTCACCTCCGGAGGTGTGACGAACGACTCCATCCGGAATGCATTGGTGGACCTGCTGGGCAAGCCGATCGCGGAGAGCACGGCCCTGTTCATCCCCACCGCGCAGTGGGGGCAGCCGCAGTGCTCGCCCGAGTCGGTGTGGATGTCTGTCGCCGATCACTGGCAGGGTGAGGGGGGCTTGACCGGCATGGGATGGAAATCGGTCGGGGTTCTCGAGCTCACGGCGTTGCCGAGCATCGGCGAGGACCGCTGGGTGCCCTGGGTGCGCGACGCGGACGTGCTGCTCGTCGACGGCGGTGAGGCGGTCTACCTCGCGACGTGGATGCGGGAGTCCGGCCTCGCCGACCTCCTCCCATCCCTCGGCGACACCGTGTGGGTCGGCGTGAGCGCGGGGAGCATGGTCATGACACCGCGCATCGGCGACGAATTCGTCGACTGGAAGCCCGGCGAGGGCGACGAGACCCTCGGCGTCGTCGACTTCTCGATCTTCCCGCATCTCGACTACCCGGGCTGGTCGGGCAACACGATGGACCGCGCACGGGATTGGGCGACGCGCATCCCGGGCACCGCCTACGCGATCGACGACCAGACCGCGATCTCGGTCGTCGACGGCACCGCCGGGGTCATCTCGGAGGGGCACTGGCAGCTCTTCCGCGATGGCGTCGCCAGCGAGCCGACGCCGGCCGGAGGCTGAACATGCGCAAGGTGACCTACTCACTCGGGCTGTCGCTCGACGGATACGTGAGGGGGCCGGATGGCCGCTTCGACTGGTCGGCGCCGGACGACGAGATCTTCGCATTCGTCACCCAGGAGATCCAGCTGGACGGAGTCCATCTGCTCGGACGGCGGCTCTACGAGACGATGCTCGTCTGGGAGGACGACGAGCAGGTCGCGCAGTTCGGCGACGCACTGCAGGAGTGGGCAGCGATGTGGCGGCGGCTGCCGAAGGTCGTGTTCTCGAGGTCGATCGACGCGGTCCAGGGCAACGCCCGCCTGGCCACGGGCAGCCTCGCCGATGAGATCGAGCGCCTGAAGGCCGAACCGGGGGAGGGGGACATCGCCATCGGCGGGGCCGAGCTCGCCGGGCAGGCGATCGACGCGGGACTCGTCGACGAATTCCGGATGCGGGTCCACCCTGTGGTCGTCGGCGGCGGCACGACGTACTTCCCGCATCACGATCGCCGCGACGACCTCGAGCTGCTCGAGTCCCGGACGTTCGGCTCGGGCGTGGTCTTCCTGCGGTATCGCGTCATCCACTGAGGGGTTCCGCGCGTGGGGCCCGGCCCCTAGGCTCGGGCGCATCCGGCTCCGGAGCGCGCGCAGCGCGCCGACGAAAGGAACACCGTGCAGACGCTCAAGATCGATTTCATCACGTCGCTCGACGGCTACGGCGCCGCAGCAGGATGGCCCGGCCTGTGGGGCGTGTGGGGCAAGGAGTACCTCGACTGGCTCGCGACCTCGCCCGAGAAGGACGACCCGCTGCTCATGGGTGCGACGACGTATCGGCTGATGTCGAGCTTCACCGCCGAGGGGGAGCGCGGCACCGAGGCGCTCGACGGCATCCCGAAGTACGTCTTCTCCTCCACCCTCGACGAGCCGCTCGCCTGGGCGAACTCCACGCTCGTCTCGACGGACGCGGTCGAGCACGTGCGCCGGCTGAAGGAGGAGTCCGACCGACCCTTGCGCACTCTCGGAAGCGTCGCCCTCTGCCGATCGCTGCTTCTGGCCGGGCTGGTCGATCGCTACCGGGTCTGCATCTTCCCCGTGATCACCGGCGCGACCGGGCAAGAGCGCATCTACGACGGCTACCCGGATGTCCGCCTCGAGCTGGTGGAGGCGCGGACCTTCGACAAGGCCGTCCAGCTCCTCGAGTATGTGCCCACGGTGCTCGAGGAGCCGCCGGGGGCCTGAGACGTCCCATGCGGGCTCGCACATCGGGGCGTAGGCTCGGCGGGTGCGCGCACTCATCCACTCCGAATTCGGAGACCCCGCCCAGGTACTCAGCGTCGAAGAACTGCCCGTTCCCGAGCCCGGACCGCGCGAGGTGCGGATCAGGGTCATCCTCGCCACGATCCACAACCACGACCTGTGGACCGTGCGCGGCACCTACGGCTACAAGCCGCAGCTGCCGGCCCGCGCCGGCACCGAGGCCGTCGGCATCGTGGACGCCGTCGGGCCGGAGGTCGAGGGCATCGAGGTCGGTCAGCGCGTCGCGACGGGCGGGACGTTCGGCACGTGGGCCGAGTACGTCATCGCGAAGGCGGGGGCCGTCGTCCCCGTTCCCGACAGCATCCCCGACGAGATCGCGGCCCAGCTCATCGCCATGCCCTTCAGCGCGATCACGCTCGTGGACTTCCTCGGCGTGGAGTCCGGCGACGTCGTCCTGCAGAACACCGCGAACGGCACCGTCGGTCGCCTCGTCGCCCAGATCGGGGCGAGCCGTGGCATCACGGTGATCGGCATCGTTCGCCGCGCGTCGGATGTCGACGAACTCGCGTCCGCGGGCATCTCGAACATCGTCTCCACCGACGATGACGGCTGGAAGGATCGCGTGCGCGAGCTCGCCGGCGACCGGCCGATCCGGGCTGCCGTCGACTCTGTCGGCGGCTCCGCGGCCGGCGATCTGCTGCACCTCCTCGGAGACGGCGGCACCCTCGTCTCGTTCGGGGCGATGGCGTCGGACCGCATGCAGCTCTCCTCCGGCGACCTCATCTTCAAGCAAGCGGTCGTGAAGGGGTTCTGGGGCTCGAAGGTGTCGGCGGCGATGCCCGGCGACACCCAGCGGGCGCTGTTCGGCGAGCTGTTCCAGCTGGTCGGCTCCGGCCGGCTGACGCTGCCGGTGGACAGCATCCATCCCCTCGACGACATCGCCGGCGCGGTGGCGGCCAGCACACGACAGGGGCGCGTCGGGAAGGTGCTGCTGCGGCCCTGAGTCAGCGGCGGTGCAGGAAGAGCACGGGGATGATCCTGCTGGTCTTCTTCTCGTAGTCGCGGAACCCCTGGCTCGCGGCGGTGAACTTCTCCCAGGCGGCGTCGCGGGCCTGTCCCTTGAGCTCCTCGGCGCGCACCGCGACGAGGTCGGCCTCGCCCGGCACCTCGATGGTGACATCGGGATGGGCGAGCAGGTTGTGGTACCAGGCCGGGTTCTCGGGTGCACCGCCCTTGGATGCCGCGATGAGCCAGCCGTCGCCCTCGGGGATGGCCCTGACGGGTGCGATCCGCTCCGCGCCCGTCTTCGCACCGACATGGTGGAGGAGCACGAGGGCGCGCCCGAACGGCGGCGACTCGACGAGACCGTCATGGGCGCGGAATTGGTCGATGATCTGCTGGTTCCAATTCGCGTGCGGGTCGCTCATGAGCACTCCTGTCAGCCGGCGGCTCGGGATGCGGGCGAGCCCGCAGTCACATTGTCTCCCGAATCGTCGCTTATGAATTGACACATCTGTCTGTCATTACAGTCATTTGTGCGTTACGCTCGCCGCATGAGCACGATGGACGAACGGCTGGCGTACGCCGATCGTGTCGCAGCGGTATGGTCTGCCCGCTACCGGGTCGCCCCGATCACGGGTCGGATCGCCGGTTACCTCTTCGTCTGCGAGCCGGCGCATCCATCGATCGATGAGCTCGCGGCGGCACTTCAGGCCAGCCGCAGCGCCGTCGTCGGCGGAGTGCGGGAGCTCGAGGCGCGGCGATGGGTGCGTCGCTCCCGCTCCGCAGGAGAGCGCGCCGACCGGGTGAGTCTCGTCTTCGATCGGACGCGCGGCTTCGATCCCGCACCGTACCTCGAGGCCGCGGCGATCGCGGAGGACGGACTCGTGCTGGTGGCCGACTCCGCCACCGAGCAGCGCGCGGTGCTGGAGGAGACCGCATCACTCAACAGGTACCTCGCCGAGCAGCTGCCGCGTCTGCTCGACGACTGGATCGCGCAGCGAGCGGATCGCGGTCGATGACGACGCATCCGAGTCGGAGCGAGGTCACGGTGGGGGATGACCGTCGCGTCGCGTGGCACGACGTGGGCGACCCCGCGGGTCGGCCGTGCCTGTTCCTCCCCGGCTCGTCGAGTTCGGGGCTCGCGGGTCTCGCGCTCGACGCGGCGGCGAAGGATGCGGGCATCCGCCTCATCGCCCTCGACCGGCCGGGCCTCGGCAGGTCCGGCCGTGCGCCGGTACGCAGGCTCGTCGACTGGCCCGACGACGTGGCCGAGCTGCTGGATCAGCTGGAGATCGGCCGCGTCGGGGTGCTCGGGCACTCGGCGGGCGGGGCCTTCGCGCTCGCGGTCGCGTACCGGCTGACGGACCGGGTCTCCGCGACCGTCGTGTGCGCCGGCTCCGGCCCCTACAGCGAGGAGTGGTTCCGCGATCGGGCCCGGATGTCTCGCACCTCCCGGATGTACTACGGCATGGCGCTGCGCGCGCCCACCGTGTTCGGGCGGCTGATGGCATCCAGCACGCCCCGGACGCAGAAGGGCATCGACCGCACCATCGCCCTCGTCGCGCGCGGCTCGTCGCCCGACGCTCGCTTCGCGCGCGAGCAGCCCGAGCGGATGCGGATATCGCTGGAGGCCGTCGCCGACGGATTCCGCGACGGGCCGGAGGGGCCGACGGATGAGGCGCGGATGATCTGCAGCCCGTGGGGCTTCGAGGTCGCGGATGTCCAGGCTCACGTCGAATGGTGGCACGGCGAGCAGGACGGCAACGTGCACCCGGCCGCAGGTCGCGCCATGGCGGCTCGGCTGCCGCACGTGACCGCGCACTTCGTCGACGGCGGACACGCGCTGCTCTTCGAGCGGAGCGGGCCGATCCTCGAAGGCATGCGCGCCGACCGGCCGTGACGACTGGTCGTCACCCGCGGCATCCCGGTCAGTACTGTGGCCGTATGGTCTCGGTCGGGCGCGCGCTCTCGTGGTGGGCGCGCGACTACGCGTATGCGGGGTACTGGCAGGTCCGCGGCACGCTGACGCCGGGATCGAGGTCGGAACTCGCCACCGGCGCCGGCCGGCCCGTCGTCATGCTGCCGGGCGTCTGGGAGACGTGGGGATTCCTGCGGCCGCTCATCGATCCGCTGCATGCGGCCGGACACCCCGTGCATGTCGTTCCGGACCTGCGCCGGAACGGCCGGCCGGTTCCAGAGACCGCCGAGACCGTCGCGGCGATGCTCGCCGACCTCGATCTGCGCGACGTCGTCCTCGTGGCGCACAGCAAGGGCGGCCTCATCGGCAAGTACCTCATGGTCGAGCTCGACCCTGAGCAGCGCGTGCGCTCGATGGTCGCCGTCTGCACGCCGTTCGGCGGCTCCGACTATGCGCGCTACATGGTGTCGCGCACGCTGCGGGCCTTCGCACCGAACGAACCCACCACGCTGCGGCTGCAGGAGCAGCTCGAGGTGAACTCGCGCATCACGACGATCACGGGGGTGTTCGACCCGCACATCCCGAAGACCGTGCAGCTCGACGGCGCGCGCAATCTGACACTCGACGACGGCGGGCACTTCCGGATCATGGAGAACCCCGAGGTCATCCGGACGGTGCTCGAGGTCGCCGCGGGCGAGTGGCCGCCCACCGCGCGCTGACGCAGGGGGTGGCATCCATCGCCCGTCCGCCGATCAGGGGACGATGATGTCGAATCCCGGGTCACTCGCGGTGAGCACCGCGGTGAGGGATGCGAGGACGGATGCGTCGCCCGAGAGCTCGACGCCAGGGCTGGCGCTGTCGCCGCCGACGAGCGCCAGCAGGCGCGGCTTCGTCAGGGCCAGCGTCGCGCCCGCCGTCGACGCATCCGCCGGCTTGGCGATGTAGACGAGCACCCCGTTGCGCAGCGTCACGCGGAAGTTGCGGCCTTCGTCCGTCACGGTGATGTCGAGCGCGAGGTCGAGGTCCCAGGCCCGCGGGCCGTCGACCGAGATCGCGACCGCGTCGAGCAGCTGCTCCGTGGTCAGCTGCGCCAGGATGCCGGGTGCGGCGGCTGTGGCCGGTGTGCCGAAGTTGCCCTCCCGCAGCTCGGTCGCACCCGAGAGGAAGAAGTTCCGCCACGTGGCGTTCTCGGCGCCGTAGGCGAGCTGCTCGAGCGTCGCCGCGTAGAGGTCGCGCGCGCCCGCGTGGTCGGAGTCGGTGAACACGGCGTGATCGAGGAGGGTCGCGGCCCAACGGAAGTCGCCCTCGTCGTACGCCACGTGCGCGAGCTCCACGACGCGGTCGATACCGCCGATCGCCGCCACATAGCGTTCGGCCTGCGCCTTCGGCGGGTGGGGCCAGAGGCGAGCCGGATTGCCGTCGAACCAGCCCATGTACCGCTGGTAGATCGCCTTCACGTTGTGGCTGACGCTGCCGTAATACCCGCGCGCATGCCAGGCGTTCTCGAGGGCGGGGGGCAGCTGGATCTCCTCGGCGATCTCCGCACCGGTCATGCCCCGGTTGAGCATGCGGAGGGTCTGGTCGTGGAGGTAGGCGTAGAGGTCGCGCTGCAGGCCGAGGAACTCGCGCAGCTCGGCGTTGCCCCACGTGGGCCAGTGATGGGATGCGAACACGACGTCCGCGCGGTCGCCGTAGCGCTCGATCGCCTCGGTGAGATACCCCGACCACCCGTGCGGGTCGCGCACCAGCGCTCCACGGAGAGTCAGCAGGTTGTGCAGCGTGTGCGTCGCGTTCTCGGCCATGCACAGCGCGCGCAGTTGCGGGAACAGGAAGTGCATCTCGGCCGGAGCCTCGGTGCTCGGGGCCATCTGGAACTCGATCTCGACGCCGTCGATCGTGTGGGTCTCGCCCGTCCTCGAGATCTCGAGCGTCGGCGGGATGATGCCCGGATGACCGGTGGAGGTCGTCGGGCCGAGACCGGCGCCGACCGCCCCGCGTGGTCCGCGCGCGAGAGCCGCGCCGTACATGTAGCCCGCCCGCCGGGACATCGCGGTGCCGGCGAAGACGTTCTCGGCCACCGCCTCGGCGACGGTGCCCTCGGGTGCGATGATCTGCACGGCTCCCGAGGCGACCTCGTCCTCGCTGACGATTCCGAGCACGCCGCCGAAGTGGTCGACGTGGCTGTGCGAGAAGATGACGGCCTTCACCGGCCGGTCGCCTCGGTGCCGGCGGTAGAGCTCGAGGGCGGTCGCCGCCGTCTCCTTCGAGATCAGCGGGTCGATGACGATGACCCCGCTGTCCGACTCGACGAAGCTGACGTTCGACAGGTCGAATCCACGCACTTGGTAGATGCCCGGAACGACCTCGAACAAGCCGTGCTTCGCGGCGAGCGTTGACTGCCGCCAGAGGCTCGGGTGGACGGTGTCGGGGGATTCGCCCGTGAGGAAGTCGAAGCTGTCGGCATCCCACACCGTCTTGCCCTCCGCGTCGCGGATGAGGCACGGGCTCAGTGTGCCGACGAATCCCCGCTCGACCGCCTCGATATCGCGCGCATCCGCGAAGGGCAGCGATGCACGCGCCGCCGCCTGCTGTTCCACGATCGTCGGGTGCGCGTCGTTCTGGCCCACGATGTCCTCCAGGATGAGAGGCCGATGGGCGAGAGCGGTCCGCCCGACTTCAGCGTGGCATAGGGCGACCCCGCTTGTTAAGCGTCGAAGGCGTCCGCGGACGTGAACATCCGGAGAGGGATGCCTCAGCCGGCGCTGACAGCCTGCCCGCAGATGCCGCACACTCCCGTGGGCGGGACCTCGACGAAGCAGTCCGGGCAGATCGCCCGCGGCCGCTCGACGCTCGGCGTGCGGCGCGGCGCGCGCTCGACCGACGAGCGCGGAGACGAGCGGCGTGCGGCCGTGGCCGGAGGAGCAGGAGTCGCCGCCGGGGCCTCGAACACAGGGACATGCTCGGCGCAGTAGAACCGCACATCACCGTCGTGGTGGTTCGGGTGGTGGCCCTTGACCGCCCACAGCTCGGTGCGGGGCCACGGATCCGAGCCGAACCCGCATCCCGAGCACCGGGCCGGGTCGCCGGGCAGGATGTCGGCCACCAGCACCGGCGTGTTGAACGGGAGGGAGCCGCGCCAGTCCGCGCTCGAAGTCACCTTCATGTGCCACCATCTCCGCGGGCGAACAAACCCGTCCCGTTAACGGTAACCGTATAGTTGTGCCATGGCCGACCCCCGTGGCGGTTCGGTGCCGGTGGGCTCTCTCGCAGGCCTCGACGTCGATCCGAGCGCGGAACAGGTCTACCGGGCCATCGTTTCGGGCGGGGCTGCCGACCGCGCCGGCATCGCCGCCCGACTGAGGATGTCGCCCGCCGAGACGGATGCCCGGATCGCAGCACTCGCTCACGCGGGACTCGTCGACGTCGACGTCGACGGCCGCATCGAGGCGCTGCCGCCGACTCTGGCCTTCGGCGGTCTGCTCGCGCGGCGTGAGCAGCAGATCCGAGACGCCCGGGTGGCGCTCGATGAACTGGCCGACGAATACCGCCGAGCCCGTGAGCTGAAGGTCTCCGACGGCATCGAGATCGTTCGAGGCCGCCGAGAGATCGCCAGCTGGATCAACTACCTCCTCCTGTCCGGTAGCGAACAATTCCGACTGTTCGCCAAGCCGCCGTTCGCGGTCTTCGGCCTCTCCGAGAGCGACACCGAGCGCGAAGTGGCGGGCCGCGGTCTGCGCGAGCGGATCATCATCGAACGCATCGTGCTCGACGAGCCGGCGGCGGAGAAGGACCTGCTCACCTCCCTCGATCGCGGGCAGGAGATCCGGATGGTGCAGTCGCTGCCGGGGAAGCTTCTCATCGTCGACGACTCGGCGGCCATCGTGCAACTCGACGAGGGCGGGCCGGCGCACTCCGAGATCGCGGTCGTGCGGTCCGGCGGGCTACTGGACTGCCTGACGTTCAGCTTCGAGAGCCTGTGGCGCTCGGCGATGCAGCTGCGGGAGGGCCCGGGCGGCACCGTTGATCCTTCTCTCGTGTCGCCGAATGACCTCGCCGACCCGGCGGACCGCGAAGTGCTCACACTGCTGCTGGCCGGGTACACCGACGCCGCGGTCGCCATGCGACTCGGGATCAGTCAGCGGACGGTGCAGCGACGCGTCCGACGACTCATGGACTTGGCCGGGACCGACTCCCGCGTGCTCCTCGGATGGCATGCACGGGACCGCGGCTGGCTGTAGACGACACAGAACACAGCGTCCCGCCGAACCCGGTGCCGGCCCGGCGGGACGCCGTGGTGCGGATCTACTTGCCCAGATCCGCCGGGATGCTGAGCATCACGGTGCTGGAGGTCGCGCGGTTCGCGCCGCCTTCGCCGTAGATCATCAGCTGGTGGTGGTTGTTGATGTCGAAGCTGTAGGTCGGCAGGAAGTAGCTGCCCTCATCGACCGGGACCATGCCCGACAGGTCCCACAGCCGGCCCTGCGGATCCCACAGCGCGGACACCGCGAAGTCGGGGTCGAGTTCGACCGTTCCGAGGACCCAGCCGTCGTCGGTGACCTTCTCACCGGTCGCGTTGTACCCGTAGTCGGCGAGGCGCTTCATGCCGCCGGCCTGGGTCCACACGAACGCGTCGTCACCGCTGGTTCCGACGACCGTGCCGGAGGCGTTGACGTCATTGGCCTGCGCCGACGACTGCCCGGGCAGCGTGCCGAGGTCGTGCACGGCGCCGGTCGAGGCATCCCACGTCACCGCGTGCGGGGCGTGATCCGCCGCGAGCGAGTTGCCCACGATCATCCCGGCATCGTTGATCGCGCGCGGCTGATCGCCCGAGAGATCGGTCGACAGGTGGTCCAGCTTGCTGAACGTCCCGTCCGCGCTCCGGACGAACCCGTCGCTGTAGTTGTGGTACTTGCCGTCGGACTCCTTGATCGTCAGTTCCGAGAAGCCGGTGACCACCCCGCCGCCGTTGATGCCCGTGGCATATCCGGTCGTGTACGGCCGCCAAGCCGGAACGCCCAGCATGGACAGCGAGCCGTCCTTCCCCCACTCGGCCGGGACGTAGTGCATCGCGCTGTCGGTCACGATGCCGACCGCCGTCTGACCCTCGTTCATGGCGAGAGCAGATCCGTACTTGCTCGTGCCGAGGGCGAGGTTGGTCAGGCCGTCCTGCGCCGTCCAGATCGCCGGGGTCATGCGGGCGTTGTACTGCCGATCGCCGGCGACCACACCGCTGTCGTTCATGGCCGCACCGACGAACGGCGCGCCCCACTTGACCACGTCGAGCTGAGGCACGACGACCTTCGTGACCGCCACATCGGCCGCTCCGATGATCGTGCCGTACTGGTTGGCGACACGCACCCGGCCGACCATGGGGTCGCTCGTCAGCTGCCGCGCGGTGGCGGTCAGCGCCCCGACGACGGGCATGGACTGGCCAGACGCCAGGCCGAATGTCGCGTCGGACTTCGGCGCGACCGTGCCCTGACCGGTCGAATACATCTCCTGGTGGTAGTCGAACGTGACGCTGTCTGCGGGCACGGTGACACCGGCGACGACGATGAAATAGGTTCCGGGCTGCGGATCGTCGATGACGACGTGCTCGGGCGTATCGCCGGTCGCGGTGCTCTGGCCGATCGGGGCTCCGTTGAAGTACACGTACAGGTCCAGATCCGCCGAGGTCCGTGGCGTCAGCGTCGCGTCCAGGCGCGTCGTCCCCCGCGGGACGAAGAGCTGGTTCGCCGTGATCTGACCCTGCGAGACGGTCGAGAAGAGGTTGCGGACCGCTCCGACCTCGCCGGTCGCCACATGCGCGTCGACCGGGCCGAAGGTGTTCGTGCCCGTCGAGGTGACGTCCGTCGGAGCATTCATGGTCACCGAGTCCAGCGTCGTCCTCCCCGGGTTGAAGGTCATTCCCTGCAGTGAGACCGCGGCCGTGAAGGTGTTGACGTCCGTACCCGAGGTGCGGCGCGCCTCGATGACGAACTCCCACACGCCGGCCTTGGGCCGATAGACCGGCCGGGCGGTGGCGGTGCAGTTCCCCGGGTCGGTGTATCCGGTGTAGCAGTGGTTGCTCGCATTCGAGTCCGCCGGCATCCCGTCAGGATCGATGGGAAGGATGCGGACCTGGCTTCCCGCCGCGACCCCGGTGAGCGTCATCTGAAGCGCCTCGACACCCTCCGGCACCGCCACCAGCAGCGACGTGGCTCCCGTGCGCGGCAGGGTGCCGGAGGCGGTGACCGCGTAGTCGGGCGCGGCGAGAGGTGTGGTCGCGAGGACGGTGACCTCGACGAACTGGTCGATGCCGACCGTGGCCGGATCGTCGATCGTCATGATCGCGCTGTGCACGCCCGGAGTCGTCGCGGTCGCGGTGATCGTGACGTCGGCGGACTTGCCGGTCTGCAGGGGCACGGCGGCGCGGGCGCTGAAGGTGCCGTCATTGCCGATCCAGCCGATCCGATGGACGACGCTTCCCGAGGCGCCGCTCGTGCGCGTGACTGCGACCTTGTACGTCTTCGGGACGCCGGTGACCTGGCCCCCTTCGGTCGGCAGGCATCGGTTGTAGACGCCCGGGCCGCTGCTCGGGTTTGCCAGCATGCCCGACAGTGAAGTGCACACGGGAGCGGAGACCGACAGCTCGTTCACGGACACCGTCCGGGCGAGCTGCTTCCACGCGGCGACGGTATCGATGACCCCGGCGCCCTGCGCGATGGTCGGCACTCCGGGAATGGCCCGCGCAGTGCCGGTGAGGGCGGTCTTCAGCGCAGCCGGGCTCACGGTGACCGAACCGGCCTTGGCGGCCGATAGCAGGAGTGCTGCGGATCCGGCGACCTCGGGGGCCGCCATGGAGGTGCCGTTGAGCATGCCGTAGCCGGCCGGAAGGGAGTAGCCGGCCTCGGGAACGGGCTCGCCCGCGAGCCACGTGGGGATCGACGAGACGGCGGCGCCCGGAGCGGACACCTCGGGGGCGAGTTCGCCGTTCTCGGCGGGACCGCGAGAGGAGAAGCCGAAGATGTTCTCCTTCAGAGACACCTTCGACCCGTAGTCGGCCCACCAGGTGTCGGAGCTGACGGATGCCGCAACCGAGATGGCCTTCGTGGCGACCGACGGGGAGCTCACCGTGTTGGTGCCGAGCCCCGAGTTGCCGGCGGCCACGATGATCTGCACGCCGTACGTGTCGATGAGCTGGTTGTACAGCTGGGCGATCACGTCTGAGCCGTCGTTGAGTGCCGGAAGTCCGCCGACCGACAGGTTGACGACGTCGACGTGGTGGTTCGTGACGAGGTCGATCATGCCTTCGGTGAGCGCGGCCTGCGTGCAGCCGCCTCCCCACGTGCAGGCGCGGGCGGAGACGATCTGCGCGCCGGGCGCGGCTCCACGCATCTCGCCGCCGAACATCGACGTGCCAGCGATGATGCCGGCCACGTGGGTGGCGTGCGAGGCGACCGGGAGACCGATGTTGACGTAGTTCGCCGTCTTGCCGACGTTGCTCCCGCCCAGCGGCGAGAGGTCCACGCTGTCGCGGTACTGCACGACGAACGGAATCCGCTCATTGACCGCGGTCGCGGGGTTGTCGGCGCCGAAGTGCCCGATCTGGTGGTCGACGGCGTACGGCGTCATCGCCGGCTCGTCGGTGAAGTCCTGGTTGTTGTTCGAATCGACCCAGATCCTGTGCGTGGAGGGCTCATAGAGGACCCCGAACCGGCCGTTGGTGCTGCCGTCGTGGTCGAGGTCGCCGTTGAAGTCGCTGCCCAGGGTCGAGCCCTCATAGAAGTAGCCGAACTGGAAGTCGCCGCTGGGTGCCTTCCAGGTCTTCCCTGAAGAGGTGAAGGATGGGCCGCTCTTCGCGATCGACATCCGGATCCAGGTGCCGTCGCCGTCGGTGACGGGATCGGTCTCGGTCACCCAATCGGCGATCTTGGGCTTGCCGTCGCTCGTCTTCTGGAGTGCGGGGTGGTCGATGTCGACACCGGTGTCCAGCACACCGACGACGGTCCCGCGGCCGTCCCAGGTCGGGTTCGCGTCGGTGAAGGCGGTGGCGCCGGTCTCGCTGATGGGGAGATAGGGGTTGTCCGCAGGGGTGCTCGCGTCCGGGGCTGCGGGCCCGGCGGACAGAGCCCGCACGCCCGGGGTGCCGAGGTCCGGAACCGGGATCTTGTAGGTGCGGTCGAGGTCGATGGCCTTCACGATCGACATGCCGGCCAGGCCACTCACGCTGTCCGTCGGCACCGTCGCCCTGATGTAGCCCAGGCTGGCCGTCACCGAGCCGACGGTACCACCGGCCTTGCGCACGGCGGCGACGACATCGTCGGTCGCGCCCTTGCGGGCCAGCATCAGGACGGTGACCGTCTTCTTCTTCGCGGCCTGCGCCTGCTGAAGGAGCTTGGTGTCCGAATCGCCGAGCTTCGCGGTGGCATCCGACGAGGAGCTGGTCGAGTCGATCGGCTTGAACCCGGATCCCTGGTCGGGCTGATACGGGTCCGAGGTGCCGACCGAGCGTCCGTCCACCGCGGCCGACAGATGCCCGGGCGCCGGGATGCTCTGCCGACCTGGTGCGCCGGGGCCGTACGGATCGGGGGATGCCGAGCCGGCCGCGCCGAATGCTCCCGTCGGGGAGATCACCAGCCCTGCCACGACCAGCGCCGCGCATGCGGTGCCGATCAGTGTTCTACGTGTCCTCATCATGCTCCTTGGGGATTGGCCGGGGGGATCGGGTGTCGACGTCGACGTCGCGGGCTGGGGTGCCGCGAGCATCCGGCGATCCTGACGGCGGGGAACTCGCGTCCGAATCTGTCAGCGTGGCGAAGACAGGGTCAATCGAATCGCTCGGCGGTTAGGCGACATGTCGTCAATCCGCCCAGCCCGACCATCGTGGGGATCCGTGTTCGGCAGCGGCGTAGGTTGAAGGGATGACCCGCATCCTCGCCGTCACGAACGGCTATGTCGTCCCTGTCAGCTCCGACCCCATCGACAACGGCACGGTCGTGGTGACCGACGGTGTCATCACCGCCATCGGCGGATCCGGCACACCGATCCCCGAGGGGGCCGAGGTGGTCGACGCGTCCGGGAGCTGGGTGGTGCCCGGGTTCGTCGAGTCGCACGGACACCTCGGGGTGCACGAGGACGGCGAAGGCTGGTCGGGCAACGACACGAACGAGATGACCGATCCGAACGGCTCGCGCTTCCGCGCGATCGACGGCATCGACATCGAGGAGGTCGGCTTCCGCGACGCGCTCCGCGGCGGCGTGACGACGGTCGTCATCAAGCCCGGATCGGGCAACCCGATCGGCGGCCGTACGGTCGCCGTCAAGACGTGGGGCGGACGCACGGTGGATGAGCAGGTGCTCGCCCACGACGTCTCCGTCAAATCCGCGCTCGGCGAGAACCCGAAGCGGGTCTGGGGCGACAAGAGCAAGACGCCGTCGACGCGGCTGGGCGTCGCCTCCGTCCTGCGCGACGCCTTCGTGGCCGCGCAGGCCTATTCGCAGAAGCGGGATGCGGCGGCCGCCAAGGACGAGCCGTTCGAGCGCGACCTCGGCAAGGAGACGCTCGCGGCAGTGCTGTCGGGCGAACTGCTGTGGGACCAGCACTGCCACCGGCACGACGACATCGCCACGGCGATCCGCATCTCCGAGGAGTTCGGTTACGGGCTGATCGTCAATCACGGCACCGAGGCGCACAAGATCGCCGATGTCCTCGCCGAGAAGAACATTCCCGTGATCTTCGGCCCGCTGCTCACCTCCCGCTCGAAGGTCGAGCTTCGCGACCGCGCCATCGGCAACCTCGCACTCATCGCCGAGGCGGGCGTCAAGGTCGCCATCACCACGGACCACCCGGTCGTGCCGATCGACCAGCTGCGTCTGCAGGCGATCCTGGCGGTGCGCGACGGACTGCCGGCATCCACCGCCCTCGACGCGCTCACCCGGAACCCCGCCGAGATCCTGCGTCTCGATGAGCGCGTCGGCGCACTCGAGGAGGGTCGCGACGGCGACATCGTGCTGTGGTCGGGCGACCCGCTCGAGGTGGACTCGCGCGTGCAGCGGGTCTTCATCGAGGGTCGCGCCGTCTACGAGCCGGCTGATGGGGGCGACGCCCCGCGTGTGGTCGAGCGCTGGTCCCGATTCGGCCGGTCGTCCTGGATGGGCTGACCGGGATCAGCCGAGCGAGGCGCTCGCGGTGCGCAGGTCGTCGAGGGCGGCCAGGATGAGCTCCGCGAGCGCCTCGCCGTCGTCGCGATCGCCGACGGACCACTGCGCGAAGCCGCGCTTGAACGCGAGGACGCCGAGCTCCGCCGCGACATGGGCCGGCAGATCGGGGATGCCGCGGGCCTCCAAGGCATCCGTCATCGCCGCCGAGAGGCCGACGGACTTGAGGGCGTCGCGCTCCTGCAGCTCGGCGCTCGCCGAGATGGCGGCTGCGAGACGAGGCGCGAGCTCGCGGTTGAAGCGTCCCATGGCGAGGGCCGCATTCCGCAGACCGCCCGCCACCGCCTCGAGCGGCGAGGCTCCGTCCGGAGCATCGGCGATGCCCTCGCCGAGGAGCCTGCTCAGGGTCTCCTGGCCGGCGACGAGCACCTCGCGCTTGTCCGAGAAGTGCCGGAAGAAGGTGCTGCGCGTGACGCCCGCGCGCTCGGCGATCTGCGCGACCGTCGTCTCGTCGTAGCCCTGCTCGGTGAACAGGTCGGCGGCGGCGAGCACGAGGCGTTCGCGCGCGCCGGGTTCCCATCGAGCCATACTGGGAGTCTAGTTGATGCGACACTTATCCCATCACTCTGCTACAGTGATGGGACAATAGTCTCATCACTGAGGGGAGCCCCATGCGCGTCTTCATCACCGGAGGTACCGGCCTGATCGGCTCGGCCGTCGTCGCCGAGCTGCTCGGCCACGGCCACACCGTGCTCGCACTGGCGCGATCAGACTCGGCGGCCGGGGCGCTCGAGGCGGCCGGAGCCGAGCCCCTGCGTGGCAGCCTGGCCGATCTCGACACCCTGCGCGCCGGAGCGCGCCGGTCCGAGGGCGTCATCCACCTCGCGTTCGGCCACGACTTCACGACTCCGGAGGCGATCGCCGCCGCCATCGCCGAAGAGAATGCCGCCGTCGGCGCGATGGGGCAGGAGCTGGGCGGCACCGACCGTCCCCTCGTGACCGTGGCCGGAACACCCGCTGTGCCCGGACGCCCCTCGACCGAAGCCGATCCGCAGCCGGCCTCGGGGCCCGTCGCCGGCCGTGCCATCACGGTGCAGTCGGTGCTCGACCTGGCGGGCGCTCGCGGCATCGCGGTCCGGATGCCCCGGACGGTCCACAACAACGGCGCCGGCGGGTTCGCCGGCATCCTCACGCGGATGGCGCGCGCCTCGGGCGTCGCGGGCTACCCGGGCGACGGCGCGCAGCGCTGGCCTGCCGTGCACGCGCTCGACGCCGCCGCGCTGTTCCGGCTCGCTCTCGAGAGTGCACCCGCCGGCACCGCGTGGCACGCGGTCGCCGACGAGGGCGTGGCGGTGGCCGACATGGCCGAGGTGATCGGCCGTCGCCTCGAGGTTCCGGTGCGGTCCCTTCCGGTGGAGGCGTTCGGGCCGCTCGGCGTCGCGTTCGCGACCGACCAGCCGTCGTCCAGCGCGTACACCCGGGAGACGCTCGGATGGACGCCGACGCATCCCGGCCTGCTCGAGGACCTCGAGAACATCCAGCGCTGATCCGGCCGGACCGGCGCACTCACCCCGGGAGCGCTCGTCGCGCGCGGATCTCCGAGAGGGTGACGATGCCGACGACGACCGCCGCCGTCGCCGCGATGGCCCAGATCGCCGGGATGACGAAGGCCGCCGCGCCCACGACGAGCGGCAGTGCGAGCGCGGGCACCGCCCATGGCCGCACGGTGCGCCAGGGTCTCCCGTAGCGCAGCGAGATGGCGGCGTTCGTGCCGTAGAAGAGGATGACCCCGGCGCCGAGCGAGACCGCCGACGCCGGCAGCAGGGGTGCCTGCGGCGCGTCGATGGCGAGCGACACCGCGCCCGCGAGCATCATGATCCCGGCCACCAGGAGGAAGGGCAGGAACGCGACCGTCTCCACGACACCTCGGGCGTCGCCACGGCCGACGAGCTGCTCGAGACCGCTGCGCATCGCATCGATGCCGAACATGAACATCGCCCAGGCGAGTCCGGCGGTGACGACGAAGGCGAGCACTCCGACGACGGCCGACAGCGGAGTGAACGACTCCGAGACGGCGACGACGATCGCCAGGACGGACTCGCCGAGCGCGATGATCACCAGCGTGCCGAAGCGGTCGGCGAGGTGCTCGATGTTGATGGTGCCGATGCGCCGCAGCAGGCCGGGGGCGGATGCCACGAGCAGCGAGATCTCGATTGCGATGGCGATGGCCCACAGCACGAAGCGCAGCGGCGACGGCGTGAACGCCGACGCGAGCCAGATCACGCCGGTGCCGCCGTTGTATGCGAGCACCCGCAGCCGCGAGACGACTCCTGTGCTCCAGCTGCGCCGCACCCACAGCAGCAGCATGACGGCCCGCAGCGCCGCATTGCCGAGCGCGAACAACCATGCCCGCTCGCCGACCGCCTCCGGCGCGGCGACGGCGATCACCCCGACGGCGGCCATCGCGGACAGCATGTAGCCGGCCAGTGTGCGCCGCGACAGGCCCTCCTGGATGTTGATCGTGAAGGTGAGGTTCACCCACGACCACCAGACGGATGCGAAGAGCCCGAGGAAGACGCCGAGCTCCGCGAACGTGGGCTCGCTGCGCAGACCCGCCGACAACTGCCCGATCAGCGCCACGAAGACGAGGTCGAAGAACAGCTCCATCCAGTCGGCGCGCGACGCATCCCGTTCCTGGATGCGCAACGGCGCCGACCGGCGAGGCATGCGACCATCATGCCGCCGCCCACCCGCGGACGGCGGTCAGTCGTCGTGCTTGCGGCCGTAGCGGCGGATGTACTGCACCACGAAGACGACGAGTGTGCCCGCCAGGATGATGGCGGTGCTCGCGTACAGGAGCGACTGCTCCAGAGGGCTCACGACGTCAGACTAACCCGCCGTCACGGGCACGCGGGCGAGTGGGGCTGCCACGACGCTGTCCCGCCCGGTGAGCGCGGCCTAGAGTGGGCGCCATGGTCGACAGCGGAGTGGACAGCGACGCGGGCGGCGTCATCCGGATCGACGTCGCGGACGCGCCGCCGCCCTCGGGTACCGGATGCGTCGAGTGCGACGCCGTGGACGGCTGGTGGGTCCACCTGCGCCGGTGCGTCGAGTGCGGGCACGTCGGATGCTGCGACGACTCCCTCGAACGCCACTCCCGGCGTCATTTCGCGTCGACGGGCCACCGGTACATCCAGACCTTCGAGCCGGGCGAGGAATGGTTCTGGGATTTCGAGGCCGATGCGTACGTCGAGGGCTCTTCGCTGCCCCCGCCGCAGAGCCACCCCGCGACGCAGACCGTACCGGGGCCGGCCGATCGCGTGCCCGAAGACTGGCAGCGCCTGCTGCTGCAGCGCCGGATCGACGAGGGCTGACGCCCGTCAGGCGATCGGCGCGTCGCGGATCTCGGATGTGAGGCTCGTGCCGTTGACTTCGAGGTACGCGCGACGCTCCGTGACCGACAGCGTCAGCGCGTTGCGCCGCTCGACAGCCGCGGCCGCGGCGTCGATGAAGCCCGGCTCGAAGCTGTGCAGCACGACGGCCTCGGCGTTGTGGATCTTCTTGCCGGACCACTGCGCCGCCACCTTCACGGGGTCGCGGTGGGTGTAGACGGCGGCGCGGCCGGCGAGCTTGCTGCCGTAGTGGAGGCGCGCAGCATCCGGCGCCCCGACCTCGATCCAGGCCGTGACCGCGCCCGTGAGATCGCGGATCAGCACGGCGGGCTCGTCGGTCGCGGCCACACCCTCGCTGAACTCGATGCCCTCCTCGTACTCGAGCAGGTAGGCGAGCACGCGCGTCATCATGAAGGCGTCGGTCTCGGAGGGATGCCGCGCCACGCGCAGCGTCAGCGTCTCGTAGACGCCGCGATCCACGTCCGCCAGCTCGACGTCGAACGTGAGCATCGTCGCACCGGCAGCCATGAGCACTGAGCCTACCCGGCGGCCACGGTCAGCCCAGCGTCTCGCCCAGCCACTCGAGGATGTCGGC
Organism: Microbacterium rhizosphaerae; assembly: GCF_034120055.1. Lineage (NCBI taxonomy): Bacteria > Bacillati > Actinomycetota > Actinomycetes > Micrococcales > Microbacteriaceae > Microbacterium > Microbacterium rhizosphaerae. The sequence continues at coordinate 355,796 of NZ_CP139368.1, forward strand.
CATCGCCTCCGGATCCAGCTCGGCGGAGTCGTCGTTGTACGGCGTGCCGCGGCCGGCGAGCACCTCCTCGCGCGTGTGCGGCTCGTGCTTGAGCACGTGGTTCGCGTCGACGGGGAAGGTGAATGCGACGTTCGCCATGCCGGTCGCGGCCTCCTGCAGCCGGGCGCCATCGGCGTGCACGTCGATCTGGACGTCCTTGCCCCCGATCAGGACGAGCGTCGGGACCGTCACGCGCGGCAGCGAGTGCGTGGCATCCTCCGTCCACAGCTCGCGTGCGAACGGGAGGTTGGCGGGAGTCTCGAAGCCGGCGAACACCATCCGCACCTGCTCGGGCAGCCGCTCGTCCGGAGCGATCGGCTCACCCGCGGCGTATCGCCCCGCCGCCTGCTCGACGAGGGGGATGAGCTCGGGCGACCCGGCGAGCTGCTGCGACAGCTGCGCGACGACCACCGTGCCGATGGAGCGACCGGGCGCGCCCGTCAGGACGAGGGCGGAGAACGGATGCGCCTGCTCCGACGTCGCGTAGTGCAGCACGTGGAGGCATCCCTCGCTGTTGCCGAGACCCGCGAGGCGGGCAGCATCCACATCGGGATCGGCCGTCAGCCGCGCTGTCGCGGCAACCAGCTCGTCGAGGTGCGACTGCATGCTGATGCGCCCGATCATGGCGGGGAGGTTCTCGCGCACGTGCGGGCCGGACGCCCGCTTGTCGTAGCGCAAGGTCGCATAGCCGGTCTCGGCCAGCGCCTCCGCGATGAGTCGTGCGCTTCCGTTGGTGCCCGGAAGGAGCGGGGAGTTCCAGTCGCGGTCGGTCGGCCCGCTGCCGGCGACCAGCACGACGCCCGGGAACGGGCCTTCTCCGCGCGGCTTCACGATCGTGCCGAACATCGTGATGCCGTCCAGCACCCATGACACCTCGGTCGCGATCGTCATGACGGCGATCCTGCCCCTGCGCGGCCCGCGCGCGCGTCGCCGCGCACAACGAAGAGCGCGGACGGGATGTCGGCATCCTCCGTCAGCAGATCGAAGCGGCGCCAGCCCTCCCCGTCCTCGAGCGCGATGGCGGCGATGACGTCGTCGCTCCGCTCGCGACTCAGGCGCGGCGACCACTCCGATCTCTCGTCGACCATGAGGTTGACCGCGTGACAGCGACCCGTGAGAGCGACGAGCTGCGTGCGCGCATCGCCTTCGAACTGGAACGGGCGGCACTCGGCGCATTCGCGCTGCTCGTCGTCGACGGAGAGCATGACCGCTCCGCCGACGGGCACGAAGGTGCGGCGCATCCCCGGCAGCGGTGAGAACGTGCCCGGCTGCTCGAGGTCGGCGACGCTCAGCCGCCACCGCGCGCCCGGACCGCCGACGCCCTCGCTCTCGTCGAAGGCGACGAGCTCGGTCGTCGCGCCTCCTCCGTTGGCCCACGGCGTCGGGGGCAGGTCTGCGAATCGCTTCAGGATCGGCATGCGCTCACCGTACCCGCAGCGGGGCGGTACCGTCGCAGAGGAGAGGTGAGGCGATGTCGCACGCGCGGGTCGTGGATGCCGGCGAGGGCAGCCGCATCCTGCGCGCACCCCTGCGGATCGGCGCGTTCGAGGTGCGGAACCGGATCATGCAGGCTGCGCACTCCAAGCAGTACTCCGACCGCGTCGAGTCCGACCGCGAGACCGCGTACTTCGTGCGTCGCGCGCTGGGCGGGTGCGCGCTGTTCGTCGCGGGCAACCAGCTCGTGCACCCCACCGGATCGATCCGCAACTTCGAGGACGCGTTCCGTCCCGAGGCGGTCGACGCGGATCGACGGATGACGGATGCCGTGCACGCCGCCGGCGCGAAGATGCTCGTCCAGCTGAACCACCACGGAGCGCAGGCGCAGCCCGACGGCCCGTTCGGGCCGCGCTCGGTGTACGCGCCGTCGCGGTCGATCTCGCCGTCGACGGGGCGCGCGACGCGGGAGATGAGCACCGGCGACATCGCGGAGTTCGTGGAGGCCTGGGCCACGAGCGCCGAGCTCGCGCGGCTCGGCGGCTTCGACGGCGTCGAGATCCACATGGCGCACAGCTACCTGCTCCACCAGTTCCTGTCCCCGCTGTACAACGAGCGCTCCGACGCATATGGCGGCGACCTCGAGGGCCGCACCCGGTTCCCCCGCGAGGTGCTGCGCGCGGTGCGCGCCCGCGTCGGTGACGACTTCACGGTGGGCGTGCGGATCGTCGCGAACGAGTTCCATGACGGCGGCCTGGATGCGGGCGCCTGCCGGGACGTCATCGCGGCCTTGCGCGCCGAGGCGCGCATCGACTTCCTCGACCTCGCCGCGGGCGGGTACCACGACGTCCACTACGTCTTCCCGTCGTCGCCGATGCCGATCGCCTGGCTGCGCGACGAGACAGCCGCGGTGAATACCGCGAACCCCGACATCCCGGTCTTCGGCGTGGGTGCCGCGCTCTCCGTGGAGGCGGCGGCGGAGGTCGTGGAAGCGGGCATCGCCGACATGGTGGCGCTCACCCGGGGCCAGCTCGCCGACCCCGACCTCGCGCACAAGCTCCTCTCGGGACGGACCGACGAGATCGAGCACTGCATCCGGCTGAATCAGGGATGCCTCGGCCGCGGCAGCCGCGGACTGCCGGTCACGTGCACCGTCAATCCGGTGGCCGGGCGCGAGAGCGTGCGGCCACCGCGCCCACGCGCCGAACGACCCGGGCACTGGGTCGTCGTCGGCGGGGGGCCCGCCGGCATGCGGGCCGCGGTCGAGCTCGCCCGGGACGGGCATCGCGTGCGGCTGGTGGAGCGCCGCGACCGACTCGGCGGTCAGCTGCTGTCCGCGATGCGGGTGCCCGGCCGCGAGAGCATCGGTCTGCTCCTCGACGATCTTCAGCGGGATCTGCACGTCCTCGGCGTCGAGGTGCTCCTCGGAGTCCCTGCGCACGCGGTGGCGGAGAAGATGGATGCCGCGGACGGCATTGTCGTGGCGACGGGAGCCGCGCCGGCTCGCTTCGCGGTGCTGGGCAGCACCTGGACGGGCGGGATGCCGGCATCCGTCGTCGATCCGTTCACGGCCCTCGACCTGCCGGACCCCGTCGGCCGACGGGTGGCGCTCGTGGACTCCGACGGCACGGCCTTCGCCGCGGGCGTCGCGCTCGCGGTGGCCGAGCACGTGCAGCGGCTCGATGTCGTCACCGGGTTCGAGACGCCGTTCCCGCACGTCGGTCCCGGCTACGACAGGCAGCTCCTGCTGCGGCGGCTGATCGCCTCGGGACGCGTCACGCGGCGGACCGGTCGGAGCGTCGAGGGGCTTCCGGATGGCCGGCTGCGCGTCCGGGACCGGTTGTCGGGCGAGATCGAGGAGCTCGACGACCTGGATGCGGTGGTCGCCGTGGAGCCGCGGAGGTCTGTGCTGCCCGAGCGCATTCCCGCCGGCGCATACATCATCGGAGACGCGCACTCGCCCCGCGACATCGACGCGGCGATCCATGAGGCGGTGGAGACGGCGTACGCCGTCGCCGGCGTCGGAGGGCCCGAATAGGCTCGACGCATGTCCGTCACCACCCGCCGCATGCAGGACCTCACCGTCGAGGATCACACCATCACCGTCCCGCTCGTCTGGGGCGATGCATCCGATTCGCGCACCATCGACGTCCACGCGGCCGTCGTCACGCGAGAGGGCGGCGAGAGCCTGCCGTTCCTCGTCTTCCTGCAGGGCGGCCCCGGCAACGAGTCGCCGACGCCGTTCCACTCGCCGTCCGCACCGTCGTGGCTGGATGACGCACTCGCGCACCACCGCGTCGTGCTGATCGACCAGCGCGGCACGGGCCGGTCGACGCCGCTCGGCGATGCCGACCTGTCCCTGGGAACCGACGCCGTCGTGGAGCGCATCACCCACCTGCGGGCCGATTCGATCGTGCGGGACTGCGAGGCGATGCGCGAGCACCTCGGAGCCGCGACCTGGAGCGTTCTGGGGCAGTCCTTCGGCGGCTTCACGACGCTGTCGTATCTGTCGACGGATGCCGCGTCCCTCGAGCACGCGTACATCACCGGCGGCCTCAGCGCGATCGGCCGCCACCCCGATGAGATCTACGCGCTCACCTACGACAAGATGCGCACCGAGTCCGAGCGGTACTACCGGCGGTTCCCGGAGCACCGGGATGCGATGCGCCGTCTCGCCGATCTCGCTTACTCCGGCGGCATCGTGCTGCCGAACGGCGAGGTCGTGTCGGTGTCGCGGCTGCGTTCGCTCGGCATGCTCCTCGGCGGCAACGACGGGTGGCAGACCCTGTGGTCGCTTCTCGAGCACGATCCTCGGACGAACGCGTTCCGGTACGACCTGGCGGCGGCCCTCCCGTACGGTGCGCGGAACCCGCTGTACTACGTGTTCCACGAGTCGAGCTACGCCGACGGCTTCGCCACCCGCTGGTCGGCGGAGCGCGTCGAGCCGGACGACTTCCGCGACGACCCGACGCTGCTGACCGGCGAGCACGTCCGCCGCGAGTGGGCCGACACCGTGCCCGGCCTGCAGCCGTGGCGCGAAGTGACCCTGGCCGTCGCCGACGTCGAGTGGCCGCAGCTCTACGACGCCGAGAGGATCGCCGGGTCCGGGGTGCGCGGGGCGGCCGCCGTCTACGTGCACGACGTCTTCGTGCCGTGGGAGTTCTCGATGGAGACCGCGACGCTGGTGCCCGGCATCCATCCGTGGATCACGAGCGAGCACGAGCACAACGGGCTGCGTGCCGGCGCCGTGCTGCCGCGGCTCGTCGACCTGGCCCACGGCCTCCGGGTGCGCTGAGGCCGTGGAGACGCGGGAGGCGTACGACCTCGCTGCCGCGAACTACGCCGAGGAGATCCCCGACACGACGTTCGAGTCCGAGATCGATCTCGCGATGATCGGGCTCTTCGTCGAGCTGCTCGGCGAGCGGGTGCAGGTGCTCGACGCGGGCTGCGGGACCGGCCGGATGACGACCCATCTCCGGGCGCTGCATCCCCCACTCGAGCTCACCGGCGTCGACCTCTCGCCCGGGATGCTCGCCCAGGCCCGGGTCGCCGTGCCGGACGTCGAGTTCGTCGAGGGCGATCTGAGGGCGATGCCCTTCGCGGACGCATCCTTCGACGGCGTGCTCGCGTGGTACTCGATCATCCACACCCGGGACGACGGCCTCCCGGCCGTGTTCGCCGAGCTGCGCCGCGCGCTGCGGCCGGCGGGCCCGCTGCTGGTGGGGTTCCAGGCGGGCTCCGGCGAGCGTCTCATCCAGCACGCCTACGGCCACGACCTCGACCTCCTCGCCTACCGGCACGACGTCGACGCGGTCGCCGACGCCCTCACACAGACCGGGTTCGAGGTGCACACCCGGCTCGACCGCAGCCCCCGCGGCGAGTTCGAGCGCAGCCACCAGGGCTTCGTCCTGGCTGTCGCGTCGTAGCGGCCCGGTCAGACGAGGAGGACGAGCAATCCGAGCACGGCGCTCGCGATCGACGCGACGAGCATCACCAGCGCCGGGGCGAAGTTCTCCTTGCGGCGGACATGCACCGAGATCGCTCCGATCATGAGGATCGCAAGGCACACGGCCGCGGTCGGTGCGAGCAGCGGAAGGATGCCGGTCGCCAGTGGCACGATCAACCCCACGGCACCGAGCAGCTCGGCGGCGCCGAGCAGGCGGATGACGGGCGCCGAGAAGTCGTCGGTCCACGCGAGACCCATCGCACGCAGCCGGGGCTTCGGTACGAACGCCTTGAGCGAGCCCGTGCCGAGGAAGCCGATCGCCGCGAAGACGTTGACGATCCAGAGCGCGAGAATCACGACGTCAGCCTGTCGCGCAGGAACTCGACGACGCGGTCGCGGGCCGCGGCGGCCGAGTTCGGCGGGTCGGTGCGCACCTCGGTCGTGAGCACCGAGTGGGCGTGCGCCGAATAGCCGTCGGGGTTGCCCGGCGACGAGTCGAGCTCGATGACCTCGAACGCGTCGCCCAGACTGCGCCGCAGCGTCTCGAAGCGGGCGGCAGGGGCTGCCGCATCCTGGCTGAATCGCAGCCCGAGTACGCAGAGGCCGTCCGTACGTGTGCGCTCCACCACCGTCTGCAGCTCCGCGGGCGACATGCCCGGATCCGTCCGGCGGCTCGCGCCCACGGAAAAGGGCACCGACGGCTCGGCCATCACCGGCGCGTTCACGGTCGGCTCGACAGCCGTCGCGAGGGCGAAGCCGCCGGTGAAGCACATCCCGAGCACCCCGACGCCCGTGCCCGGTGTGCGCCCCGCGAGGTCCGCGGCGAGCGCACGCAGGTAGTCGGTCACAGGGCGGTGCGCGTTGCGGGCGAACGCGCGCATCTCGGCGGAGACGCATATGCGCGCGACCGTGCCGAGGACGTAGCCCACCGAGTCGCCGCGTCCCGGCGTGCCGAACAGCGACGGGATCACCACCGTGAACCCCGACCCGACGAGGTGGTCGGCCAGCCCGAGGACTTCGGGTGTGATGCCGGGGATCTCCGGGATCACGACGACCCCGGGCCCGTCGCCCTTCTCGTAGCAGTCGTGATTCAGCCCGTGCGCGGCGAACGGATACCGCCGCCAGCCGTCGAGCGTCGATGTCGGCGCGCCCATCAGCGGGCCTCGAAGATCGCGCCGGGATTGAGGATGCCGTCCGGATCGAGCGCGAGCTTGATCCGCTCGGCGATCTCGAGGGCGTCGTCGCCGATCTGCTCGCGCAGCCACGGCCGCTTCATGCGTCCGACGCCGTGCTCGCCCGAGATCGTGCCGCCGAGCGAGATCGCAAGCGACATGATCTCGCCGTAGGCGAGCTCGGCGCGCTCGGCGGCCACCGCGTCCGTCGGGTCGAAGACGACGAGGGGATGCGTGTTCCCGTCGCCCGCGTGGGCCAGCATCGCGATGGTGACCTCGCGGTCGCGGGAGATGGCATCCACTCCCGCGATGAGGTCGCCGAGCCGAGGCAGCGGCACACCCACGTCGGATAGCAGCAGTCGTCCACGGCGCTCGACGGCCGGAATGGCGGCGCGACGGGCGGCGGCCAGGGCCTCTCCTTCCGCGCGCCCGGTTTCGGCCACCTCGCAGGCGCCGTGCCGGCGGAAGGCGTCGATCATGAACGCCACATCGCGACCGTCGGGATCGAGATCGTCAGAGCCGCCCAGCACGAGGGCGGCGGCATCCCGGTCCAGGCCCCTGCCGAGCAGATCCTCGACGGCGTCGATGCACGTGCGGTCCATGTACTCGAGCAGCGACGGGCGGATCGTCGTCGAGATCTCCGCGATCGCCGCTGCCGCGGCCTCGATGCTCGCGAACCACGCCGCGACGATCCGCGGCGCCGGCGCGGCGGGCAGAAGCCGCAGGGTGATCTCGGTGATGACGCCGAGGGTGCCCTCGCTGCCGACGAAGAGCTTCGTGAGCGACAGGCCGGCGACGTCCTTGATGAGCGGCCCGCCCAGGCGCAGCGCGCGGCCGTCGGCGAGGACGACCTCGAGACCCAGCACGTAGTCGACGGTGACCCCGTACTTCACGCAGCACAGGCCGCCGGCGTTGGTCGCGATGTTGCCGCCGATCGAGCAGATCTCGTACGAGGCCGGGTCGGGCGGGTACCACAGGCCCTCCGCGGCCGCTGCGGCCTTCAGCTCGGCGTTCAGCAGACCCGGCTGCACGGTGGCGGTGCGCGTCGTCCGGTCGATGCGCAGGTCGCGCATGCGCTCCGTCGACAGCACGATGCCGCCGTCGACGGCGGATGCTCCGCCCGAGAGGCCGGTGCCCGCTCCGCGCGGAACGATCGGGATGCCGTGGGCGGCCGCCCATCGCACCACCGCCTGCACCTCGGCCGTCGTGCGCGGCAGCGCGACCGCGAGCGGAACGCCTGCCGTCGGGTCCAGCGCGCGATCCCGCCGGTACGCCTCGACGGCGTCCGCGCCGACGAGGAGTGCGTCGCCGGGCAGCTGGGCCGAGAGTTCGGCCAGGGCATCGGAGCTCATGACCCGATCGTAGGGCGCGGCATCCATCGACCGTCTCTCGACGGTGACAGCTGAGGCACCGCGCGGGCCGCTCATCTGTCACGATCCTGGGCTCGGGGCCGTGATGGTGACAGTTGAGCGAGCAGGAAGGCTGCGTGCAGGCTGTGTGCAGGCCGCTCATCTGTCACGATCCTGGGCTCGGGGCCGTGATGGTGACAGTTGAGCGAGCAGGAAGGCTGTGTGCAGGCTGTGTGCGGGCCGCTCATCTGTCACGATCCTCGGCTCGGGGCCGTGATGGTGACAGTTGAGGCTGTGTGCGGGCCGCTCATCTGTCACGATCCTGGGCTCGGGGCCGTGATGGTGACAGTTGAGGCTGTGTGCGGGCCGCTCATCTGTCACGATCCTGGGCTCGGGGCCGTGATGGTGACAGGTGAGCGAGCAGTGAGGCTGCGTGCAGGCTGTGTGCGGGCCGCTCATCTGTCACGATCCTCGGCTCGGGGCCGTGATGGTGACAGTTGAGCGAGCAGGAAGGCGGACCGCTCAGGCCGCAGCCTTGCGCACCAGGTCGGCGATCCGCTTCTCGGTCTCGGGGGTGAGAGCCGTCAGGGCGAATGCGGTCGGCCACATGTCCCCGTCGTCGAGCGCGGCCGGCGCCTCGAACTCGAACGTCGCGTACCGGACCTTGAACTTGCTCGACGGCTTGAAGAAGCAGACGACCTTGCCGTCCGCGTTCGCGTAGGCGGCGAAGCCGTAGTACGTCTTCGGGGCCAGGTGCGGCGCGGTCTCCGTCACGATGCGGTGCACGCCGGCGGCGAGCTCCTTGTCGAGGCCGTCGAGCTTGGCGATCGCCTCCTCGACGGCGGCGAGGCCCGCCGCGCGGTCCTTGCCCGCCTTCTCCTGGGCGCGCAGCTCCTTCGCGCGGTTCTTCACGGCGTCGCGCTCGATCTGCGACAGTGTCTCGGCCATCTCGCCACTCTCCTTGTTTGCGGGGATGACTCGATGCTAAGAGGGACCTCAAGGCGGGCGCTTCTCCGATCCTGACCGATCGATCGGACCTCGACCAAGGGGGGCGGATGGGAGGCCCTGCCGATGCCCCGACCGCAAGGGCCTCCCCATCCATTCCGAAACACGGTTGGCTGGAGTCAGTCCGCACCCGAAGGAGAAGCGATGCGCGCCACCGTCATGTACGCCGCCGGAGACGTCCGCGTGGAGGAGTTCCTGGACCCCGTGATCGAGCAGCCGACCGATGCGGTCGTGCGGGTCGTGCGGTCGTGCATCTGCGGATCCGACCTGCATCCGTACCACAAGCGCACCGCGGCGGACGGCCGCACCACCATGGGCCACGAGTTCGTCGGCATCGTGGAGGACATCGGCGACGACGTGACGACCGTGAAGCCCGGCGACTTCGTCATCGGGCCGTTCGCCTGGTCCGACGGGACGTGCGAGTTCTGTCGTGAGGGGCTGCAGACCTCCTGCGTGCACGGCGGGTTCTGGAACAACGGCCGCGGAGTGCTCGGCGGTCAGGCCGAGGCGGTCCGCGTGCCGCAGGCCGATGGCACGCTGGTCGCGGTGCCGGGGGTCGACGAGTCCTCCCCCCTCCTGCCGTCGCTCCTCACCCTCTCGGACGTCTACGGCACGGGCTGGCATGCGGCAGTCCGCGCGGGCGTGACGGAGGGCGACACGGTCGTCGTGGTCGGCGACGGAGCCGTGGGTCTCCTCTGCGTGCTCTCGGCGCGTCGGCTCGGCGCCGAGCGGATCATCCTCATGGGCCGTCACGAGGACCGCACCGAGCTCGGCCGCCGGTTCGGGGCGACGGATGTCGTCTCCCAGCGCGGCGAGGAGGGCATCGCCGCCGTGCGCGAGCTGACCCCCGACGGCTACGGAGCGAAGCGCGTACTCGAGGCCGTCGGCTATGCGCCCGCCTTCGAGCAGGCGATCGGCGTCGTGCGGCCAGGCGGGGTCATCAGCCGCGTCGGCGTGCCGCAGTACGTGGAGGCGCCTGTCGGCGGTCCGGTCTTCTACCGGAATGTCACGGTGACCGGCGGTCCGGCGCCCGTGCGCGCCTATATCGAGCACCTGCTGCCGTCTGTGCTGGACGGATCGGTGGACCCCGGACTCGTGTTCGACCGGACGATCGCGCTCGAGGACGTCGCCGACGGCTACCGCGCGATGGACGGCCGTGAGGCGCTGAAGGTCATGATCGCCTGATCTCCGCTGTGGGACGCGTGGCACGATGAGGGCATGACCGACGTGCCCGAGATCTCGGCACTCGCGATCAATGTCGCGATCCCTGAGCAGCTGCAGTGGACCGACGAACGGCGGGGGGAGGCCTTCCGCCTGCTCACGATCACCGTGCGGATGCTTCCCGACGGCACGCTCGCGGCGAAGGCGTACGGCAGGCCGGTCGCCGGCGGACGGGGCGGTTACGTGTCTTTCCGCGTGCCCGACCGCCCCGAATTCACGGAGCTCATCGAGTCCGCGGCCACCCGCGCCGGGGCGTTGTGGTCCGCTCACGGCGGCCTCGGCCGCGCGGTGGCCGAAGGCACCTGAACGCCCGCCGAAGGGCCGTCGTCGCGCGCGACGTAGACTGGAGGCATCCCCTCTTTCCGAACGAGGAACTCCCGTGCCGTCACGCCCTGCCGCGCGCACCCTCGAGGTGCGCCACCTGCAGCTCATCCGCGCGCTGCTGGCAGCCGTCGCGGCGATCATGATCACCTTCAGCGCCGACCACGGCGCGGGCTACGGGCTGTCCGTGTTCAGCGGCTACGTGGTGACGCTCGGCCTGGTCCTGCTGCTGGGTGCGTGGATGATCTACCGCAAAGGCTCCCGCGCCGCGGTCCTCAGCATCGGCATCCTGTCCCTCGTCGCGGGAATGGTCACGGGCGTTCCCGTCTACCGCTCGATCACCTTGTTCTTCGTGGTCGTGATCGGCTGGGCTCTCGTGTCCGGACTCATCGAGGGCATCTCGGGACTGCGAGGGATGCGTCGCGCCGCGGCGTCCGGCGATCGGATCGCCCGTTCCGACGCTCGTGACGGCCTCGTCGTCGGCGCGATCACCGTCCTGCTCGGCCTCGGCCTGCTGCTGGTTCCCGCGCAGTACAGCCTGAACTACGTCATCGCCGAGGCCCACCGGAGCTTCACGCTCACCGGCATCGCGATCGCCGTCGGCATCTTCGGCGGCTATGCGGCCGTCGTCGCGGTCTACCTCGGCATCGCCGGCCTGTCGCCCCGCCGCTCGGCGCCCGTCGTCGATGCTGCGCAGGTCGCGGCCCACCCCGACTCGGAGGAGTCCGCATGAGCGACCACCCCACGCGCCGCGATCTGATGAAGCCCGTCCAGCTGCTCGGGCTGGCCTTCCTCGCCGCCGCGTTCGCGTTCGTCGTGACGCTGATCTCGATGGGCTTCTTCCAGCAGCGCTTCCGGGACCAGTCGCTGCACGCGCTCCAGGTCGCGGGCATCGTCGGTGGCATCACGTTCATCGCGACGCTGCTCATCATCGCGCTGCTGATCCTCGCCGTCGACCCCGCGCAAGTGGCGAAGCCGATCGACCGGGCTGTGCTGCTGCCTCCCGAGGACGAGACGGCACGGGATGCGTCGGCCCCCACCGCCACTCAGGCGAACACCGCGCAGACCACCGCAGCGCCCACCGAACCCGGCACGCCGAAGCCCGCCGAGGGCGAGGAGCCTCGCCGCTCCTGATCTCCGGGCGGGCGTTCGCCGTTCCACGTGAAACGGCGTCGGCGCTCGGGATTCGGGCGTCGGCGATCAGCACTCGCCTCAGGCGTCGGCGACCAGCTCTGCGGCGAGGCCGGTGTAGCCGGCGGGCGTGAGGGCGAGCAATCGCTGCTTCGCCGCATCCCCGATGTCGAGTCCGCGCACGAACTCGGCGAGCTCGGCAGCGCCGACGCGCCGCCCGCGGGTGAGGTCCTTGAGCAGCGCGTAGGGGTCCGAGATCGACGACCGGCCCGCCACGATCTCTGCGCGCACCACCGTCTGGATCGCCTCCGCCAGCACTTCCCAGTTCCCGTCGAGGTCGTCCAGGAGCACCTGCTCGGACAGCGAGATCTCGCCGAGCCCGCGCAGGAGGTTGTCGAGCGCCAGCAGCGAATGGCCGAAGGCGACGCCGATGTTGCGCTGCGTGGTCGAATCGGTGAGGTCCCGCTGCATCCGCGAGGTGACGAGGGTGGAGGCGAGCGTGGCGAACAGCCCGCCCGCGATCTCCAGGTTCGCCTCGGCGTTCTCGAACCGGATCGGGTTGATCTTGTGGGGCATCGTCGACGATCCGGTGGCTCCGGCGACCGGGATCTGCGCGAAGTAGCCGAGCGAGATGTAGGTCCAGACATCCGTCGCGAGATTGTGGAGGATGCCGCCCGCGTGACGCGCGCGGTCGTAGAGCTCGACCTGCCAGTCATGCGACTCGATCTGCGTCGTCAGGATGTTGAAGCCGAGGTCGAGCGACTCGATGAACTCGCGCGAGACGAGCGGCCAGTCGACCTGCGGATCCGCGGCGACGTGCGCAGACCAGGTTCCCGTGGCTCCCGAGAACTTCGCGAGGAACTCGGATGCCGCGACCTGCGCGGCTACGCGTTCGAGGCGCCACGCGAAGACGGCGAGCTCCTTGCCCATCGTCGTCGGCGTGGCGGGCTGGCCGTGCGTGCGGGCGAGCATCGCGGCATCCTTGTGCTGCTCGGCCATCTTCCTGAGGGCCGCGATCACCTGACGGAGCTTGGGCAGCCAGACGTCGTGCACCGCACGCTTCACCGTGAGGGCGTACGCCGTCGAGTTGATGTCCTCGCTCGTGCACGCGAAGTGCGTGAGCTCCGCGATGCCGTCCAGGCCGAGGCTCGACAGGCGGTCGCGCACGAGGTACTCGACGGCCTTGACGTCGTGACGGGTGACGGCTTCCTTCTCGGCGAGCCAGTCGATCTCCTCCTGGCCGAAGCTGAGGTAGAGGGAGCGCAGCCGGTCCTTCTGGACCTCCGACAGCCGCGACGTGCCGAACAGCGCGCGGTCGGTCAGGGCGATGAGCCACTCGACCTCGACCTCGACCCGGGCGCGGTTGAGCCCTGCCTCCGACAGGTACTCCGCGAGGGGCGCGACGGCGGCACGGTAGCGGCCGTCGAGGGGGCTGAGGGGCTGCGTGGGGAATGAGGTCACGGGAGTCCTGACGCGAGGCGAGGCCCCGGGCGCTACACCGCGGGGCGGATCGCGGGTTCGAGCTGCCGGAAGAGCGACCGGCACGCACTTTCGATCATACCGAGCACCTCGTCGAACATCTCGGCCCCGGCGTAGTACGGGTCGGGCACATCCTGGCGCCCGTGCGCCTCGGGGTCGAAGGCCAGCAGCAGCGCGATCTTCTCCTCGTCGCCCTCGCGGCGCGCCCATTGCCGCAGGATCCGCTCGTGGGTCCGATCCAGGGCCACCACGAGATCGGCGTCGGCGAAATCCGCCGCCGTGAACTGGCGCGCACGATGCGTGGCCCCGTCGTAGCCGCGGCGTTCGAGGGCCTCGATGGTGCGGGAGTCTGCGCGCTCCCCGACATGCCAGTCCCCCGTGCCCGCGCTGACCGACGAGACGCGGTCGCCGAGGCCGGCGGATTCCGCGAGCGAACGGAACACGACGGCCGCCATCGGCGAGCGGCAGATGTTGCCGGTGCACACGAAGACGACACGGAACGGGTGCCGGGGGGTCGCCGTCATACCTCGATTCTGGCCGCTCCGCGTCTCTTCCACAGCCCGCATCGAGCGAAGCCACTCCACATCGGCCGGGAGGACGGGTCGGCGGATGCGGCGCGCCCGCGACGATGGGCGGATGCCGACCCCCGACACCGACCTCATCGACGTCGTCCGCGCGCGCCTGCAGGGCATGGGACACGAGCTCGACGCGTTGCGCGCCCGGACGAGGACGCTCGCAGACGAGACGCGGTGGCGCTCCGCGGCGTTCCCGCGATTCGCCGAGCAGCTGGCGGCGCTCGGCGACGACCTCGCGCGCATCGACGCCGAGGCGGACGAGCTGCGGCACGACCTCCTGCGCGCCCGCGCCGCGTCGCTCGCCACCCCGGCGGGGGTATGCCGATGAGCGACGACATCGACATCCGCAGCGGCGGGGCGATCGCTGTCGACACCGACCGGCTGCGGGCAGGCGCCCGAGGCTGCCGCGAGGTGGCGAACAGGCTCGACGAGTTGCAGCGCTCGGCGCTGCACGAGGCCGTGCAGCTCACCGCCCGGCTCACGCTGGGTGGGGTGGTGCCCCGAGTGTGGGCGATCGCGTGGCGTCTGCAGCGAGCCGCGCATGAGGCGGCCGCCCTCGCACAGCGGCTGGCGCACCTGGCGACCGTCTACGAGATCGTCGAGCTCGACGTCGCCAGGCGAGCCGCCCGCGGGGAGGACGCCCGGCGCGTCGAGCTGCGGCTGCGCGAGCTGATCTCCGGTGACCCTGCGGCGGCGACGGATGCGCAGGGCATCGAGGCCGACTGGAAGACGGGCGGCATCGATGCGGTGGCGGGGCAGTACTCGGCGTTCGGCGTCGCCTTCGGACTCGGCGGTGCGGCGACTGTCGGCGGCGTCGTACGGGGCATGGGCACCCTGATCGACACCGTCGGCGCCGGCACGATACCCCGGAGCGCGGTGCTGGCCGGCGCGCGCCAGCCGGTGCGGCTGCGCAGGCTCGACGGGCCGCCGCATCACTTCACGCCGCCGGCGTCGCTCCAGGACGCCGCATCCCGCATCCCGCGGGGGGATGCCCGCGTCCGCGTCGAGAAGTACGCGATGCCCGATGGCAGCAACCGCTTCGCGCTGTACGTCGCCGGCACGAACACGAAGGGCGGCGCGCGCGAGGCGTGGGACTGGGACTCGAACCTCGAGCTGTACGGCGGGCGCCGCTCGGCATCCTTCGACGCGACCGAGGAAGCACTGCGCGCGGCCGGCGCCGAGCCCGGTGACGCGATCTACGAGTTCGGGCACTCCCAGGGCGGCATGATCGCCGGCCACGTCGCCCTCGAGGGCGGGTACGACACGCGTGCGCTCGTCACGTTCGGCTCACCCACCGAGGCGCAGGTGGATGCCGGCACTCTCAGCGTGCAGCTGCGGCACACCGACGATCCGGTCGCCGCGCTCGCGGGCGGCGGCTCCGCCGGACGCGTCGGCGCGGCGGACAGCGTCGTGGTCCAGCGGTTCGCCGATCCGGCTGTCGGGGTCGGCGACATCGACCTCGCGTCGCACCATCTGGACACCTACGAGCAGACGGCGGCGCTCTTCGACCGCTCCGACGACGCGCGCGCCGGTGCCGTGCGCGAGCGGCTGCACGAGCTCAGGGGCGCGGCATCCGTCCAGGCGTTCGACTTCGCCGTCGAACGGGTGTCACCGAAGTGATCCGCTCAGGCGCGGCGGTGCTTGGGGCGCAGGAAGATGCCCGCGACCCAGTTGATGATCGTGATGACCAGCGCGGCGACGACACCCCACCAGAAGCTGTCGACGCGCAGGCCCCAGTTCCACCAGTGCGTGAGCCACGCCGTCAGCCACAGGAGGAACCCGTTCACGATCAGCGAGAAGAAGCCGAGGGTGATGATGTAGATGGGGAAGGTCAGCACCCGCAGCACCGTGCCGATGAGCAGATTCACCAGCGCGAAGATCGCACCCACGATGAGGAAGGTGAGGATGACCTGCCAGACCTCACCGGGCGCGAACGGGACGACGGTGACCTCCAGCGCGGGTATCAGCGTCACGATCCAGATCGCGAACGCATTGACGACGATGCGGATGAGGATTCCCATGCGGGGAGTCTGCCACAACGGCCCGGGCTGACATCCGTTCATCGACGGCAACAAGGAGCGGATGGACGCTGATGGTGGCCTTCCTCTGGATCAACGGCGTGCGGCACGATATGACGACGGATGTGGGGTTCGACCTCGTCATCGGTGTCGCGGAGGGCGGGATCGGTCTCGAGCGGGCCGCGGCGACCATCGACGCGCACACCGTCGAGCGCGCAGCGCAGTGACGGAACCGGCCGAGCAGCGGGATGAGGGGGACGCGGCGGGATGGATGACGGTGGCGCAGACGAGACGCCGGACAACGGAGCACGCTCGGCGTCCCGGCGGGAGTTCCTGAAGCGCGCCGGAATAGGGGCTGCCGGCGCGGCCGTCGGCGCGAGCGCTGTCGGTGCGGCCTGGGCGATCTCGGAGTCCGGCACTCAGCCGACCAGCACGACGGACGACACATACGGGTTCAGCCCGCTGCCCCCGCGTCACGAGCCGGGGTTCGATCACGTCGTGGTGATCATGTACGAGAACCGCAGCTTCGACCACATCTTCGGTCGCCTCTACGCGGACCACGAGCTGAGGGCAGGCCAGCAGTTCGAGGGACTGCAGACCGGGAACTACGCGAACACCGCCCCCGACGGCACAGTCGTCCCGGCGCACGTCTACGCGGGCCCGACGGACGTCGTGATGGCTCAGCCCGACCCCGATCCCGGCGAGCATTATCCGCACGTCAACACGCAGCTGTTCGGCACCGTCGACCCGCCGGCGAACGCGGAGTTCTGGCAGAACGGCTTCGCGCCGCCGTGGAACGAGCCCGAGGACACCGCGCATCCCACCATGTCGGGCTTTGTGACGGACTACGTCGCCAACTTCCGCGCCGAGCGGGGCGTCGACCCGACCGTGGCGGAGTACTCGCGGGTCATGGGCGGCTTCTCGCGCGAGATGCTGCCCGTGTTCTCGACGCTCGCCCGATCGTTCGCCGTCTACGATCACTGGCACTGCGCGGTGCCGTCGCAGACCTTCTGCAACCGCTCGTTCTTCCACGCGAGCACGTCCCACGGGTTCGTCACGAACGACGAGGGCGGCGCGGCGAAGTGGTTGAACGCGCCGGCGGTCCCGACGATCTTCAATCGCCTCGAGGATGCGGGCAAGACCTGGCGGGTCTACTACGACGCCCGGCAGATCGTGTCCATGACCGGCTTCCTCCATGCCCCTTCGATCGAGAAGTACTGGCGGACGAACTTCCGCGGGATGGAGCAGTTCGCCGAGGACTGCCGGACAGGTCGCCTCCCCGACTATGCGTTCATCGAGCCGCGGCTGATCTTCGACCACAACGACATGCATCCGCCGGGGAGCCTGCCGGCGGGCGCGCGCGGCTATGACGCGGCGATGTCGGATGTGCGGGCTGCGGAGGTGCTGCTCGCCGACGTCTACGCGGCGGTGCGCGGGGGCCGGAGCACGACCGGCTCCAACGCGCTGAACACGGCGCTCGTAGTCACCTTCGACGAGCACGGGGGCATCTACGACCATGTGCCGCCGCCGGCCTCGTCGTCTCCGTCCGGCAGGCGCGAGCCCGGCGAGATGGGCTTCACGTTCGATCGGCTCGGCGGTCGCGTGCCGACCTTCGTCGTCTCGGCGTACACGGCCGAAGGCACGATCGTGAACGACCCGATGCACCACGCCTCGGTCATCCGGACCATCGTCGACCTGCACGGGCTCGAGCCGCTGACCCATCGCGACGACGACTCGCGCGGCATCCGGAACGCCGTCAATCTGACCATCCCGCGGCAGCCCCAGCTGTGGCCCGATGTCCCGCGCCCGTATGTTCCGCCCAACCCCGAGCACACGACCATCGCGCCGTCCGACGAGGTCCGCCGGCGCCCGCTCACGGCTCCGGCCAAAGGCCTCCTCGGCCTGCTGCTCGCGCGCTACGAACCCGAAGCGCCCGAGCCGGTGTCGTACGGCGATGCCTACGACATCCTCGACAGGCACGGCCGCGAGCTCTTCGGCGTCGGTGATTGAGCGCTCGGGGCAGCACCTTCACGCTCTCCGCGACCGCTCTTAGACTCGGACGGTGACCTCCGACATCCCCGTGAAGATCCGCCCCGAGATCGCGGCCCTCCCGCCGTACAAGCAGGGACGGCAGGCCGGCGCCGACGCGTTCAAGCTCTCGAGCAATGAGAACCCGTTCGACCCGCTTCCCGGCGTGATCGAGACGGTGCGGTCGCAGACGGCGCTCAACAGGTACCCGGACGCGACGGCGTCCCGGCTGCGCGAGCGGCTCGCCGCGCGCTTCGGCGTCACGCCCGACGAGGTGCACATCGGCGCCGGCAGCGTGTCGATCCTCGCGCAGCTCCTGCTCGCCGCCGCCGGCCCGGGCGACGAGGTCGTCTACGCGTGGCGCTCCTTCGAGGCGTACCCGGGGCTCGCCGCCGTCGCCGGCGCGAAGAGCGTCCTCGTGCCGATCACCGACGATGGGCGTCACGACCTGCAGGCGATGGCGGATGCCGTGACCGGCCGCACGCGCGCGGTCATCGTGTGCTCACCCAACAACCCGACGGGGCCCATCGTCACGCAGGCCGAGTTCGACGCCTTCGTCGAGCGCGTTCCCGCCGATGTGCTCGTCATCCTCGACGAGGCCTACGCCGAGTTCGTCACCGACGCCGATGCCGTTGACGGCGAAGAGGTGTTGGCATCCGGACGCCACCCGAACGTCGTGGTGCTCCGCACCTTCTCCAAGGCGTACGGGCTGGCGGGTCTGCGGGTCGGTTACGCCGTCGGGCACAGCCGCATCCTGGATGCCGCCCGCTCCACCGCGATCCCGCTCTCCGTCACCGCCCAGGCCGAGGTCGCGGCGCTCGCGAGCCTCGACGCCGAGGCGGAGCTGATCGAGCGCGTGGCGTCGATCGCCGTCCGCCGGGACCAGCTGGTGGCGGCCCTGCGGGAGCAGGGATGGCGCGTGCCCGACGCGCAGGGCAATTTCGTCTGGCTCAGCACAGGCGCGGAGACGCTCGCCGCGGCGCAGGCGTTCGAGGAGGGCGGGGTGATCGTCCGGCCCTTCGCCGGAGACGGCATCCGCATCAGCGTCGGCGAGGCCGAGGCCGTCGACAGGGTGCTCGAGATCGCCGCATCCGTCGTCTCGGGCCTGCCCGAAGGGCATTCCGGACGCGGAATCAGTGGGGGTCTAGCGTAGAGGGATGATCCAGCCCGCTGACCCCGCGGTCGTCCGCGTTCTGGCCGCCGATGGCACGATCGCACCGACGCCGGCGGCGGAACGGTATCTCTCCGCGATCGACGCGCTGACCGACCAGCAGCTCGAGGACTTCTATCGGGACATGGTCGTGATCCGCGCCTTCGACCGGCAGGCCACGAACCTCCAGCGGCAGGGCCAGCTCGCCCTGTGGCCGCCGAGCTACGGGCAGGAGGCTGCCCAGGTCGGCTCGGCGCGGGCCGCCCGCGCGCAGGACCACATCTTCCCGTCCTACCGCGAGCATGTGGTCGCCCGCATCCGAGGTGTCGATCCGATCGGCATCATCGGCCTGATGCGCGGCATGACCCACGGCGGGTGGAACCCGAACGACCCCGCCAACGGCAACACGCACATCTACACGCTCGTGCTCGGCTCGCAGACGCTGCATGCGACCGGTCTGGGGATGGGCCTCGTCTTCGACGGACGCTGCGGCACCGGCGACCCGGACCGCGACGAAGCCGTGATCGTCTACTACGGCGACGGCGCGTCCAGCCAGGGCGACGTGCACGAGGCGATGGTGTTCGCCGCATCCTTCCGCACCCCCGAGGTGTTCTTCCTGCAGAACAACCAGTGGGCCATCTCGGTGCCGGTCGCCACGCAGTCGCCGGTGCCGCTCGTGCGGCGCGGCGAGGGCTATGGCATGCCGAGCATCCAGATCGACGGCAACGACGTGCTCGCGAGCTACGCCGTCACCCGGGCGGCGCTGGACGAGGCGCGCGCCGGCGAGGGGCCGCGCGCCATCGAGGCCGTCACCTATCGGATGGGCGCGCACACCACGAGCGACGACCCGACGAAGTACCGCACCTCCGCCGAGGAGGAATCGTGGGCGCTGCGCGACCCCATCGTGCGCATGCACGCGTTCCTCGAGGGCAAGGGCGCGTCGGCCGCCTTCTTCGACGATGTGGATGCCGAGGCCCGCGCGGTCGCCGACGACATCCGCGAGCGCACCGTCGCCCTGGGCGCGATCCCGGTCGGCACGATGTTCGACCATGTGTACTCCGAGCCGCACCCGCTCATCGTGGAGCAGAAGGCCTGGCTCGCCGAGTACGAGGCTTCTTTCGGGGAGGGCGCATGACCATCTCGACGACCGCGGCCATCGACGACGCCGATGCCGCACCCGCGATCCAGACCATGCCGCTCAGCAAGGCGCTCAACGCCGGCCTGCGTCGTGCGCTGGCCGAGAACGACCGCGTCCTGCTGATGGGCGAGGACATCGGCCCGCTCGGCGGTGTATTCCGGATCACCGAGGGGCTGCAGGCCGAATTCGGGCCGAACCGCGTGATCGACACCCCGCTCGCCGAGTCGGGCATCGTCGGTACGGCGATCGGGCTCGCCATGGCGGGCTTCCGGCCGGTGTGCGAGATCCAGTTCGACGGCTTCGTGTTCCCCGCGTTCGACCAGATCACGTCGCAGCTCGCGAAGATCACGAACCGCCACGAGGGTGCGCTGTCGATGCCCGTCGTCATCCGCATCCCCTACGGCGGGCACATCGGTGCGATCGAGCACCACCAGGAGAGCCCGGAGGCGTACTTCACCCACACACCCGGGCTCCGGGTCGTCGCGCCGTCGACGGCGAACGACGCCTACTGGATGATCCAAGAGGCGATCGCCTCCGACGACCCGGTGATCTTCCTCGAGCCCAAGTCGAAGTACTGGCAGAAGGGCGAGGTCGACCTGACCGCCCCGGCGCTTCCGCTGCACGCCTCCCGGATCGTCCGCCGCGGCACCGACGTCACGCTCGTCGGCCACGGCGCGATGGTGACGACGCTGCTGCAGGCCGCCGCGCTCGCGGAGTCCGAGGGAGTCTCGGCCGAGGTCGTCGACATCCGCTCGCTGTCGCCGATCGACTACGGACCGATCCTCGACTCCGTGCGTCGAACGGGCCGCATGGTCTACGCGCAGGAGGCGCCCGGCTTCACGTCGGTCGGCTCCGAGGTGGCCGCGACCGTCATGGAGAAGGCGTTCTACGCGCTCGAGGCCCCGGTGCTGAGGGTGTCGGGCTTCGACACCCCCTTCCCGCCGGCGAAGCTCGAAGGCGTGTTCCTCCCGGATCCCGACCGCATCCTCGAGGCCGTCGACCGCGCCCTCGCGTACTGATGGCCGGGCGGCGGGCCGTCGTCTCCGTTCGGGATTCAGTCCCGGGCGTGCGATGTGCGCGCTGCACACGGCGTGTCGCGGCACCTGACGACCAGGCAGACTGAATCCCGAACCGCGTCCGTGCGAAAGGACAGCACATGAGCCCCCAGACGTTCGTCCTCCCCGATGTCGGCGAGGGCCTCACCGAGGCCGAGATCGTGTCGTGGCGGGTCGCCCCGGGCGACGAGGTCGCCGTCAACGACGTCCTCGTCGAGATCGAGACCGCGAAGTCGCTCGTCGAGCTGCCGTCGCCGTTCTCGGGCGTCGTGGGCGACATCCTCGTGGACGAGGGCAAGACGGTGGATGTCGGCACGGCGATCATCACGATCGAGCCGACGGTCGTCGGCTCGACGGGCTCAGGGACGGGTGCCGACGAGACGATCGGCCGCTCGGAGCACGGAGCGCCGGTCGCACCACCCGCGGCCGAAGAAGGCGGCGCCGTGCTGGTGGGCTACGGCACGGGCGGGCAGGTCACCTCCCGCCGCCGCCCCCCGCAGAAGACCGCGCAGGAGCGGGTCGAGGCCTCCGTCGGCGTCATCGCCAAGCCGCCGATCCGCAAGCTCGCCCGCGACCTCGGGGTCGACCTCGTGGCAGTCGTGCCGACGGGCCCGGCCGGCGAGGTCACGCGGGACGACGTCATGAGGCAGGCGTCGCAGGCCAGCGTGTTCCGCAACATCCAGACCCCCGAGTGGTCCGAGGTCCGCGAGGAGACGATCCCGGTCGCCTCGTCGCCGGAGCCTCTCGACGAGGCGCCGTCGACGACGTCCGCCGATGCCCGTGAAGAGACCATCCCCGTCCGCGGGGTGCGCAAGGCGGTCGCGAGCGGCATGGTCCGCAGCGCATACTCTGCGCCGCATGTGTCGGTCTGGACGGATGTGGACGCCACTCGCACGATGGAGCTCGTCAAGCGGCTCAAGGCGTCGACGGACTTCGCCGATGTGAAGGTCTCGCCCCTGCTGATCATGGCGCGGGCCGTCATCTGGGCCGTGCGTCGCACGCCCATGGTCAACGCGGCATGGGTCGACACCGACGACGGTGCGGAGATCCGCGTGCGCCACTACGTGAACCTCGGCATCGCCGCCGCGACGCCGCGCGGCCTGCTGGTCCCGAACATCAAGGACGCGCAGAACCTCAACACCCGCGAGCTCGCGCGGGCGCTCGAGAAGCTCACGGTGACCGCGCGCGAGGGCAGGGCCACGCCGGCCGACCAGCAGGGCGGCACGATCACGATCACGAACATCGGCGTGTTCGGGATGGATGCGGGCACCCCGATCATCAACCCCGGTGAGGCCGGCATCATCGCGATGGGCGCGATCCGGCAGAAGCCCTGGGTCGTGGACGGAGAGGTCCGTCCGCGGTGGGTGACGACGGTGTCGGGCTCGTTCGACCACCGAGTGATCGACGGCGACGGCATCAGCCGCTTCGTGGCCGACGTCGCATCCGTCCTCGAGGAGCCTGCGCTCCTGCTCGATTGATCCGGCGCGGCGACGGGCTGTCGCGAATCCATTTTGCTAGCTAGGCTAGCGAAATGGACGCGGAACATCTCGAACTCGGTTCACCGACCGGGCGGGAAGACGCCCTGCGGGCTGTCGAGCAGGGCGGTCGCATGCCGTCCGTGCTCGTGCTCGGCGCCACGGGGTACATCGGCGGGCGGCTGGTCCCTCGCCTGCTGAACGCGGGCTACCGGGTGCGGGTCCTGGCGCGCAGCGCCGCGCGCGTCGCGGCGTTCGACTGGGCGAACGGTGTCGAGGTCGTCGAGGGGGATGCCGCGGACGCCGCCGCGATGGCGCAGGCCGTCGAGGGCATCGACATCCTGTACTACCTCGTGCACTCGATGTCGGCGGGGAGCGGGTTCGAGGACGCCGATCGCCGCGTCGCGCAGACCGTCGCCGACGCGGCGGCCGCCGCATCCGTCTCGCGCATCGTCTATCTCGGGGGTCTGCATCCCGACGGGCCGCTGTCGCGGCATCTGCGCTCGCGCGTGGAGGTCGGCGAGATCCTCCTCGCGAGCGGCGTGCCGACCATCGTGCTGCAGGCGGGGGTCGTCATCGGGTCGGGCTCCGCGTCGTTCGAGATGGTGCGGCACCTCACCGAGGTGCTGCCGTATATGCCGGCTCCGAAATGGGTGCGCAACCGCATCCAGCCGATCGCGGTCCGGGATGTCATGCACTACCTGCTCGGGGCGGCGCGTGTGCCCGCCGACGTGAACCGGACGGTGGACATCGGCGGCCCGGACGTCCTGCGGTACGGCCAGATGATGAACGGCTACGCCGTCGAGGCGGGTCTGCCGCAGCGGCCGATCGCCGCACTTCCCGTGCTCACCCCGCGCCTCGCGTCGCACTGGGTGAATCTCGTGACGCCCATCCCGCGCTCCATCGCCCGGCCTCTCGTCGAGTCGCTGCAGCACGACTGCGTGATGCGCGATCACGACGTGGACGCGCTCATCCCACCGCCGGTGGGCGGCCTCACGCCGTACCGGCGCGCGGTCGCGCTGGCGCTGGCCCGGCTCGAGGTCGATGCCGTCGAGACGAGCTGGCAGGATGCCGAGGTCCTCGGCGTGCCGAGCGATCCGCTGCCGAGCGACCCCGAGTGGGCCGGGCGGACGGTGTTCACCGACGTCCGCGAGGAGGAGACGTCGGCCTCGCAGGAGGAGCTGTGGGCCGTCATCGTCGGCATCGGCGGCGTCAACGGCTGGTACTCCACACCGCTCCTGTGGGCGATGCGCGGATGGCTGGACAAGCTCGTCGGCGGCGTCGGGCTCGCGCGCGGCCGCCGCCGCCAGGCGAGCCTCGCCGTCGGCGACGCCCTCGACTTCTGGCGCGTGGAGGCCGTCGAGCCGGGACGGATGCTGCGCCTGCGCGCCGAGATGCGAGCACCGGGTCTCGCGTGGCTGGAGCTCTACGCCGAGCCGCACGGTGCCGGCGCACGCTACCGGCAGCGGGCGGTGTTCTTCCCCAGCGGACTGGCCGGGCGGCTCTACTGGGTGGGGCTGCTGCCGTTCCACGGAGTGATCTTCCGCGGGATGGCGAACAGGATCACGGCGACGGCCGCAGCCGATTTTGAGAACCATTATCAATAACGTACGGTGGTGGAGTGAAGAAGCTCACCCTGTTCGGAGTCGCCGCGCTCGCCGCATCCGTCCTCGCCCTCGCAGGGTGCTCGAGCGGCGCGCCCGTCGACGACGGCAACGTGCACGTCGTGGCGTCGACAGATGTCTACGGCCAGATCGCCGCCCAGATCGGGGGCGACACGGTCTCGGTGAAGTCGCTGATCTCGTCGCCCAGCCAGGATCCGCATGAGTTCGAGCCGTCGGCATCCGACCAGCTCGCCGTGAACCGTGCGGGACTCATCCTGCAGAACGGTGCCGGGTACGACGCGTTCATGACGGGGCTGATCAAGGCGAGCGGGACGAAGGCACCCGTGTTGACGGCCGCGATCTACAACAGCGCCTGGCCCGGAGGCGACCCGGCGCATGCACCCGACGGCTTCAACGAGCACGTCTGGTACGACCCGGCGACGATGACGACCTTTGCGACGGCGACCGCCGAAGAGCTCGAGAATCTCGTGCCGAACGCCTCCGCTGCGATCAAGAAGCGGCTGGCGACGTTCATCGCCGAGACGGGGACCCTCAGTGCGGAACTCCGCGATATCGCCACCAAGCACAGCGGCGAGGATGTCTTCGCCACCGAGCCCGTGCCCGTCTACATGACCGAGGCGGCAGGGCTCGTGGATGTCACGCCGACCGCGTTCAGCGAAGCGGTCGAAGCCGGATCCGACGTGCCGCCCGCGACGCTGCTGAGCGCGCGCGACATTCTCCGGAGCGGTCGGGTCAAGGTCGTGGTGGTGAACGCGCAAGCGGGCGGCGCCGAGACGACCACGGTGATCGACGAGGCGAAGCGGCTCGGCATCCCGGTCATGTCCGTCACGGAGACGCTCCCGCGCGGGCTCACCTACAGCGACTGGATGCAGCGGAACGTCCTCGCCCTCGCCAAGGCCCTGTCATGACCGCCGACCCGCTCGAGATCCCCGACCCGCTCGAGATCAGGGGTGCCGCGCTGCGGCGCGGGGGCAGAACGCTGTGGAGCGGCCTCGACCTCACGGTGCATCCGGGTGAGCTCATCGCCGTGCTCGGGCCGAGCGGCTCGGGCAAGACGACGCTGCTGAGGTCGATCCTCGGCCTGGAGCGGCTCTCCGAGGGCGAGATCGTCGCGCTCGGCACCGTTCGACAGGCTCAGGGGCCGGCCGGAAAGCCCGGCAGCCGGCGGATCGGCTACGTGCCGCAGCAGCGGCCGCTGCCGCGCGATACCGCGCTGCGCGGCCGCGACCTCGTGGGGCTGGGCGTCGACGGCCACCGCTTCGGCTTCCCGATCCCGCGGCGCGGGACGCGCACGCGGGTCGACGAGCTGATCGACGCCGTCGGCGGCACGGCGTTCGCGGATCGACCGGCCGGCACCCTGTCGGGCGGTGAGCAGCAGCGCCTGCGCGTGGGGCAGGCGCTCGCCGACAACCCCCGCCTGCTGCTGTGCGACGAGCCGCTCACGAGCCTCGACCTCGCGAATCAGCGTGCGGTCGTGACGCTCATCGACCAGCACCGCCGGGATGCGCAGGCCGGCGTGCTGCTCGTCACCCACGACATCAACCCGATCCTCGGGCAGGTCGACCGCATCCTGTATCTCGCGCACGGACGCTTCACGCTCGGGACTCCGGACGAAGTGCTGCGCACCGAGGTGCTCACGAGCCTGTACGGCGCGCCGGTCTTCGTGCTGCGCGCCGGCGGAAGGCTCGTCGTCGTCGGCGCCCCGGATGCCGAGGAGGCGCACCACCACGCCGGCGACCACGACCACGACCACGACGGGGAGGGGGCGCACGCGTGAGCTGGAACGATATCTGGAACGCGATGTTCGGCGGCCTGCCGGACTACGGCGCCATCCTCGAGCTCGTCGCGAACTCCGTGTGGGCGGGCGCGATCCTCGGGCTCGTCGGAGGGCTCATCGGCGTCTTCGTGATGCAGCGCGACATGGCGTTCGCCGTGCACGGCATCAGCGAGCTGTCCTTCGCCGGCGCCGCGGCGGCGCTGCTCTTCGGCTTCGACGTCGTGACGGGCTCGATCATCGGCTCGATCATCGCGGCGGCCATGATCGGATGGCTCGGCGCGCGCGCCCGCGACCGCAACTCGATCATCGGCGTGCTGATGCCGTTCGGGCTGGGTCTCGGCATCCTGTTCCTGTCCCTCTACAACGGGCGCAGCGCCAACCGGTTCAGCCTGCTGACCGGGCAGATCGTGTCGGTGCAGTCCGGCCAGCTCGGGTGGCTCGCCGGCATCTCGATCGTCGTGCTGCTGGGCCTGCTGCTCGTGTGGCGCCCGCTGCGCTTCGACTCGCTCGACCCGCAGGGCGCCGCAGCGCGAGGCGTGCCGGTGCGCGCCGTGTCGCTGCTGTTCATGCTGCTGCTGGGCCTGATCGTCGCCGTCTCGGTGCACATCATCGGCGCGCTCCTCGTCATGGCGCTGCTCGTGACCCCCGCTGCGGCGGCGATGCGGATCGCCGCGGGACCGCTCGCCGTGCCGCTTCTCGCCGCACTGTTCGGCCTGGTCTCGGCGGTCGGCGGCATCATGCTCGCGATCGCCGGCACGCTGCCGGTGAGCCCCTACATCACGACCGTCTCGTTCGTGATCTACCTCGTGTGCCGCGCCGTCGGCGCCCGGCGCGATCGCGTCAGCCGCGCCGAATAGCGGTCCCGCCTTCGTCCAATCGATGTCGTAGGCTTCACGCGTGCGTCTGTGGATCCGTCGGTCCGCGGCGCGGGCGAGTCTGCTCACCGCCATGGCGGCGGTGTGCCTCGTCGTCGGGTGTCTCGCGATCACGATGATCGGCGCCGTGATGCTGACGCAGGCGCCCGCGGTCCGCGAGACGCTGTCGCACGCGCCGGTGCGAACGAGCGGGGTCGAGGCGCAGACGCCCGTCGAGGACGACCGGGCGGCTCAGGATGCGGCGGTGCACAGGCGCGTCGCATCCCTGTTCCCGGGACTCGGCATGCGCATCGCGACGCGAGTCGACACGACTCCGCTGGGGCTGTCGGCGGCCGACGCCGCGAAGGCCGGGGTCGCGTCGGTCGTCCTGCTGCAGGACGACGCAGCGGTGAGCGACGCCATCCGGACGACATCCGGCGACGCGGCCGTCGGCGACGGCGCGGTCGCGATCCAGGATGCGGCGGCGAAGCGCTTCGGACTCGCCGTCGGAGACGCGATCACCATCCCGTCCTCGAACGGCGACGTGACGCTCGAGGTGACGGCGACCTGGCTGCCGCGGGACCCGGCGGCGCCCATCTGGTTCGGAGATCCGAGCGTCGTGCGCGGCGAGGCCGACGACGCCGTCGGACCCTTCATCGTGGATGCCGCGACGCTGGCCCGCTTCAGCACCGTCCCGATCGTCAACTGGATCGTCACCTCGCCCGACGACATCGCACCGGCGGAGGTCTCGACGCTCGCCTCCGGGTTCGACCGGCTCCCCGCCGCCCTGGGCGCCGACCCGGCGGTCACGTCGTCGCAGGTGACGGTCGTCGGCGACGGCGCGCAGACCGCGCACAGCATGCAGGACGCGATGGATGCCGCAGCATCCGTCCTCCCGCTGCCCGTCGCGATCCTCGCGGTGGGGACGGTGCTCGCGCTCGTCCTGCTCGCACGCCTCCTCACGGATGTGCGGGCGGCGGAGACGACGCTGCTGCGCGCCCGCGGGGCGGCGATCGGTGTCGTCGTCCGGGCCACGGCGGTCGAGTCCACGGTCGTGTCGCTCGTCGGGACAGCCGTCGGGACCGGCATCGCGCTGCTCATCCTCGTGCTCGTGTACGGACGGATGCCGCCGCCCTGGGTCGCCGTCGTGCCGCCGCTGCTCGTCGTCGTCGCGGCGGTGGCCGTCGGCGCGGCGGTGGCCTTCGGAGCCGCCCGGTCGGCGCTCGGTGCGGCGCCGGAGTCGGGCCGCGCGCGTTCGGCTGTGTCCGCGGGGCTCACCGTGCTGGTCGTGCTCGCGGCGGCCTTCGCGCTGTGGCGCTTCCTCGGTGAGCCGGCGTCGGGCGTATCGGACGCGGCGGCGATCCTCGCGCCTCCGCTCGCGTTGCTCGCGGCCGCCCTCATCGGACTCGCGGCGTTCGGCCCGCTCGCGCGCGTGTTCGATGCGATCGGCGCCCGCGCGCACCGGTTCGATGTCACGCTGCCCGCGCGGCAGCTCGGCCGCGGGCTCGGCTTCTTCACCGCCCCTGCGGCGCTGGTCGTGCTCGCCATCGCCGCAGGCGTCCTGGGCGCGGGCTACCAGGGCACCTGGACGGCCTTCAACCGATCGGCGGCCATCGCGGTCAACGGATCGGACCTCCGCGTGGACACGGCATCCGTCGGTCCGCTGCGCACGGCCGGCGATTCGATCACAGCGCCCGTGTACGCAGCGCTGCCGGGGGCGACCGCTGCCCTCCCGGTCATGGTCGTGCCGGCGGCGATCGGGGACGCGCAGGTGTCGGTCGTCGGGGCGGCGTCCTCGCGGCTCGCCGCGGTGGAGGGCGTTGCCGCCGCGTCGCTCGACCTGGCCGCCATCCGCGCGGCCCTCCCGGCTCCGCGGACGGCCGGCGAGCCGGCGCTGCCGCGCGGCGCGGCGGCCCTCGACGTGTCGACGAGCACGAACGGCGCGGCAGCCCAGGCCACCCTGTGGCTGTGCGACGACGGCGGCGAGCTGATCCCCCTCGCGGTGCCGTCCAGCGGATCGGTGCGGGTCGACGTTCCGGCGGCGACCGGCCGATGGCGTCTGGTCGCCGTCGACGTGACGACCGGCGGCGCGGGAACCTGGACCCTGGACGGTCTCGGCGCGGTGAGCCCCGGCGGGACGACGGCGCTCCTCGGCTCCGCGTCCGGCTGGAAGGTCATTCCCGAGCCGTTCGGCACGCCGGCGGGAGCCACGGCTGCCAGCAGCGGGATCGGGATGCAGACCCCCTCCCTGATCGGGACGACGGCGCGGCTCATGCCGGGCACAGCCGTCGCGCCGGCCGTCGTGCTGACCGATGCCTTCGCGAGCGCCCACGGCCAGAGCCGCGGCTCCTCCGTCGACGTCGAGGGCGACTGGTGGTCGGTGACCGCCGACGTGACGGGAACCGTGCCGGTGGTTCCGGGCACGTCGGAGGACCGGTCCGTCCTCTTCGATCTGCCGACGCTGCAGCGCGCGATCCTCCGGGCCAGCTCGACCCCGACCGGCGCGAACCAGGCGTGGGTCGCCAGCGACGACCCCGGCGCCGTGCTGCCGCTCGCGCAGCGCGTCTCGGGCGGGTCGGCGTCGGTCACCGTCGCGGACACCGCGTTCGCCGCCCGGTTCGTCGGCAGCGCCTTCGTCGGCCTCGCCCTCGGCGGGCTCGCCGTCATCGCGCTCGCGATCATCGCGCTCGCGGCGGTGGCCGCCGCGCTCCTGCGTCGGCGGCGCAACGAGATCGTGGTGCTGCGCGCCCTCGGCTTCAGCGCACGACAGCAGGTGCGCACACGGAGGGCGGAGCTGTCATGCATCGCCATCGCCGCCGGGGTGCTCGGAGCCCTCGCCGGGATGGTCGTCACGTGGCTCGTCGCGCCGGCTCTCGCGCGCCGGACGGTCGTCAACGCGCCCGATGCGCTCCCGGCGCCCGTCGCCGTCGATCTCGTGTGGCTCGCGGCCGCGGTCGTCGTCGCCGCGGTGGCCGCGGCATCCGTCATCGCCGTCTACGGCGGCGCCATCCGGCGCCAGGCCGCCGACACCGAGTACCGCGAGGAGACCCGATGAGGCTCCTCCTCAAGCAGTGGGCGGCGTTCCGCGGAGCGCTCATCGCGCTCGCGGTCGTCGTGCTCGTGGCGACCTTCGCTGTCACGGCGTGGCCGCGAGCGGTCACCGGGCTGCTCACGCGCGACGTGCAGTACCGCGTCGATGCTCCCCCCGCGGGCATCACCGCGGTGCAGACCAGCGTGCACGCGCTGCCGGCGCCTGTCGACGGCTCTCTCGTCGGCGGCTCGGGCGGCTGGGTGTGGGATTACTTCGGATCGACGCTCGAGGGCACATACAGGTCGATGTCTCAGCCGCTGCGATCGGCCCTGCAGGCCCCGCAGTGGACCGCCCGCACGGCTCCGCTCGCCACGTCGGGCCCCCGGGCGGCAACCCAGTACCAGCTGCAGCTCGAAGCGTTCGCGCAGCTGCGCGAGGAGGCGAGGCTCATCAAGGGCACGTGGCCGGCGGCGTATGAACCACATCTCCGGCCTGCCCCCGCCGACGTGGGCTCGCTGCCTGCGGGGGTCGTCTACCCGTCCCGGATGGTCCCGACGACGGCGCCGATCGAGATCGTCATGACCGCCGATTCGGCCACAGCGATGAGCTTCGCGGTCGGCGACACCCGGCCGCTCTCGATGGGCCTGAGCGCACAGCCGGTGAAGCTCGTCGGCATCGTCGAGCCGCGCGACCCGTCCTCGCCGTACTGGGAGCTGCAGTTCCAGCGCGCGCATCCGTCCGATGTGCAGCTCGGTGATGCCGGCTCGCGCATCACGGCGACCGCCTGGCTCGACCCGGCACCGTGGGGCAGGATGCAGTTCTCCTTCACGAGCGATGCCCTCGGGTGGTTCGGTGCGAGAGCGGAGGCGATCACCTGGCCGAACCTCGCATCCGTGCGCGCGCAGCTCGCGGCCTTCCTGTCGAGCTCGCACGAAGGAACCGGCGGCTGGGTGCTGCTGCGCTACACCACCCAGTTCGACGAGGTGCTCGCCGGCCTGCAGTCCGGCGGCGCCTCGTTGCAGACGCTCCTCATCCTGCTGGCGACCGCGCCCCTCGGTGCGGCCGTCGCCGTGCTCGTGCTCGGCGCGGAGCTGCTCGTGGACCGGCGCCGCGCGGTCCTCACACTGCTGTCGGCGCGCGGGGCGTCGGCCTGGTGGATCCGCAGCCGCATGGCGATCGAGGGTCTCGTCGCCGCGATTCCGGCGGCCGTCGTCGGCGCCGTCGCGGCCGTGCTCGTCACGTCCGGGCCGGTGGATGCTGCCGCCGTGGCGGGCGCAGCATCCTGTGCCGTCCTTCCCGCCGTGATCCTCGCCGCCCTGGCGCGCCCCGCGGAGCGCGCGCCCCGGCCGCGCCGCCGGCGGTGGCGCTGGGTGCTGGAGGTGCTCGTTCTCGCGGCGACAGCGGTGGCCGTCTTCGCCCTCGTCGAACGCGGTGTCCGACCGGACGGCGTCGATCCGCTGCTTGTGCTGACGCCCCTGCTCATCACGCTGAGCGCGGCGGTCGTCGTGCTGCGGCTGTACCCGCTGCCGCTGCGGGCGCTGCACGGTGCGCTTCGCAGGGGCCGCGGCGCGATCGGCCTGATCGGGGCGTCCCGCAGTGTGCGCGGCATCCGGACATCCCTCATCCCGGTACTCGTGGTGCTCGTCGGCGTGGCGACAGCCGTCTTCTCGGCCGTCGCGTTCCAGACCGAGCGCGCGGGTGTCACGCAGGCGGCGCTCGCCCACGCGGGTGCCGACGTCAGCGTCGGCGACGACGGACTCACGACCGCCCAGGCGGCCGGCATCCGCGCCGTCGCCGGTGTGTCGGAGGTCGGCGTCATCCGCAGTGCCGGCTATGCGGGCATCTCGAACGGCGGCGGATCCGACTTCGTCGAGGTGCTGGTCGCCGACACCGCGCGGCTGTCGCAGATCCAGGCAGGGCTGCCGGAGGACGTGCGCGTCCCCGACCTCACGCACACGGTCGACGGGAAGACGCCCATCGTCGTGGGCAACTGGGAGGAAGCGACCGGTCCGGGAGACGTGACCCTGACGACGGACGCCGAGACGACGGCCCGCATCGTCTCGGCGACGACCTCCCTCGGCGCGGCGGCGCCGAACTCCGCCTGGATCCTCGTCGACGCGGCGCACGTGCCCGACGGGCTGGATGAGCCCGCGCCGAGCGGCGCACTCGTGGCCCTCGACTCGGCCCATGCCCGGGGGGAGGATGCGGTGACGGCCACGGCGGCGATCGCGAAGATCGTCGGCTCGGGCGCGACGATCGACAGCGCGGCCGCGCAGGCGGAGGTCATCCGCGCAGCCCCCGCCGTCGCCGGAGTCGAGACCGCGCTGCTGATCGCCACCGCGCTCGGGGCGGCGCTGGCCGTCATGGCCCTCGTCCTGACGCTCGTGACGGGCGCGCGGGAGCGGCTGCGCCTCGTCGGCACGCTGCGCACCCTCGGGTTCGACCGCCGCCAGACCACCGGGCTCGTGGTGTGGGAGGTCGCGCCGATCCTCGCGACCGGCCTCGTCGGAGGACTCGTCGCAGGCCTCCTGCTGCCGTTCGCCGTGCTGGTTCCGCTCGACCTGTCGTCGCTCACCGGCGGCGCACAGCCCCCGATCGCCGGCGACCCGATGACGATCTCGCTCGTCCTCGCGGTGTTCGTCGTCGTGGTCGCAGCCGCGGTGGCTCTCGCGGTGTGGATCGCATCGACCCGCAGCCCCGCATCGGTGCTGCGGGTGGGAGAGGAAGAATGACGCTCATGGAACCGGCCATCCTGTGCACGGACCTCGTGCGCATCTACTCGACCGACGGGGTCGAGGTGCAGGCGCTGCAGGGGCTGAACCTGCGGGTCGACCCCGCCGAGATGGTCGCGATCGTCGGCGCGTCAGGCTCGGGCAAGTCCACCCTGCTCGGCATCGTGTCGGGACTCGACCGGCCGACGGCGGGGTCGGCGGTCGTCGCAGGCTCCGACCTCACGACCATGACCCGCACGCAGCGGCTCGCCTACCGCAGGCACACGGTCGGATTCGTGTGGCAGCAGACCGGGCGCAACCTGCTGCCGTACCTCACGGCGGCGGAGAACATCGCGATGGCGCGGACGGTCGCCGGTGGGAAGCGGGATGCGGCGGAGGAGAAGCGTCTGCTCGAGCTGCTCGAGGTCGAGGATGTCGCCGACCGCATGCCCGCCCGGATGTCGGGGGGCCAGCAGCAGCGCGTCGCCATCGCGGTCGCGCTCGCCAACAGCCCCACGGTGCTTCTCGCCGATGAGCCGACCGGCGAGCTCGACGAGTCGACGAGCGCGGAGGTGCTCGAGGCGATGCGCGGCGTCAATCGCGAGCTCGGGGTCACGACCCTGATCGTCACCCACGACCCGACCGTGTCGGAGCATGTGCGCCGCACCGTGCAGATCCGCGACGGCCGCACGTCGACCGAGACGCTGCGCCGCGCCGGTGACGGCGGAGAGCACGTCATCGCCGAGGAGTTCGCGGTGATCGACCGCGTCGGCCGTCTGCAGCTGCCGCGCGAGTATGTCTCCGCGCTCGAGCTGCACGAGCGTGTGCGCCTCGCCCTCGAGCCGGACCACTTGACGGTGTGGTCCGGGCACGAGAAGCCGCGGGCCCAGGATGCGGGAACCCCGCGCGAGGAGGACGCCCATGAGTGATGACGCCCCGGTCCCCGAGCCCGCCCCGGTCCCCGAGCCCACTCCGGTCCCCGAGCCCACCCCGGTCCCCGAGCCTGTCGAGGGGTCGCGCCCGGTCCCCGACCCCGCCCCGGTCCCCGAGCCCACCCCGGTCCCCGAGCCTGTCGAGGGGTCGCGCCCCGCCCCGGTCCCCGAGCCCACCCCGGTCCCCGACCCCACCCCGGTCCCCGACCCCACCCTCGTCCCCGAGCCCACCCCGGTCCCCGAGCCCGCCCCGGTCCCCGAGCCTGTCGAGGGGTCGCGCCCCGAACCGCCTCTCCGGCGGCGAGGCCGCGGTCTCGCACCCACGCGCACTCCCGTCCTGCGCGCCGACGCGGTCACGCGTGTGTTCGGCGACGGTGCCGCGCAGGTCGTGGCTGTCGACGGCGTGAGCCTCGAGGTCGGCGCCGGGGAGCTGCTCGTCGTCAAGGGCCGCTCCGGCAGCGGCAAGACGACCCTCCTGAACCTGCTCGGCGGACTCGACCGCCCGACGGGCGGCTCGGTGCACCTCGGCGACCTCGAGCTGAGCTCGGCGTCCGAGGCGCGGCTCGTCGAGACCCGGCGGAGCGATCTCGGCTTCGTCTTCCAGACCTTCGGGCTGATCCCGGTGCTGTCGGCGGCGGAGAACATCGAGGTTCCGCTGCGCCTGCTGGGCGTGGATCCCGCGGAACGCGACGCGCGCGTCGCCGAGCTTCTGGATGCCGTCGGCCTCACGGCACAGGCATCCCAGCGCCCGCCGGAGCTGTCGGGCGGGCAGCAGCAGCGGGTGGGCATCGCCCGTGCGCTCGCGGCCCGGCCTCGAGTCCTGCTCGCCGACGAGCCGACGGGCCAGCTCGACAGCATGACCGGCTCGGCGATGATGGACCTCCTCGTCGACCTCGTCCATCGCGAGGGCGTCGCCGCTGTCGTCACGACGCACGACCCGCTGCTGATGGCCCGCGCGGACCGCGTGCTCGAACTCCACGACGGCCGCGTCAAGGAGCCGGACGCAGCCTGACCCCCCTCGCGAACCCACGCTCGATTCCCGACCCCACATCCGTTTCACGCGCATCGCGTGTGGGTTCGGGAAAGAAGTGAGGGCTCGCGAACGAGGCGCAAGGCCGCTGTGACCGCTCCCACCACATCCCCAGCGCTCGCGCGTAGACTCCCGCGGGTGGCACAGCGGAACACGTGGCAGCGCGAGCGCGTACGCGAGGCTCTCGCCGATGCCCAGGGCTTCGTGAGCGCGCAGTCGCTGCACGCGACCCTGCGCGATGAGAACACGGGCATCGGACTGGCGACGGTGTATCGGGCGCTGTCCGGGCTCGCGGCGCAGGGCGAGGCCGATTCGCTCCAGTCGCCGGACGGCGAGGCGCTGTACCGTGCGTGCACATCGACGGGTCACCACCACCACTTGATCTGCCGATCCTGCGGACTCACGGTCGAGATCGCCGCCACGGACGTCGAGCAGTGGGCGCGCCAGACCGCGGCCTCGCACGGCTTCACGCAGGCCGAGCACGTGGTGGACATCTTCGGACTCTGCGCGACGTGCACCGCAGCGCGGAACCTCGAGCGTGACGCAGACTGATCCGTCGTCGGGGCTCCGTCGACGGGACTACCGCTCATCCCTGAGCGGATCGCCGACGAGCCCCGAATCCGGCGCGGCGGCCACGGTACCGGAGCCCACGCCCGCCCCCGCCGTCGCCACCACGACCCCGCCCGCCCCCGCGTGGACGCCGAAGACCGCGCGCATCGGGCCGACCTTCAACGGCCGCGCCGCGGGCGGCATCCTCGTCGGCCTGGCCATCGTGGCCGCCCTCTTCGCCCTCGACACGCTCGTGCAGGGGCCGCCGCTGCCGACGCGCCTGCAGGACGGCCTCACCCTCTCCATCAGCGTCCTGATCGAGTCGCTGCCGTTCGTCGTGCTCGGGGTGATGCTGTCGATCGTCGTGCAGGTGTGGGTCCCGCCGGGTGCGATCGAGCGATGGATGCCGCGCGCCGGCTGGGCACGGCGGCTGACGCTGTCTCTGCTCGGCATCATCGTCCCGGTGTGCGAGTGCGGCAACGTGCCCTTCGCCCGCGGCCTCATGATGCGCGGGTTCTCGGTCGCCGAGACGCTCACCTTCCTCGTGGCGGCGCCCATCGTCAGCCCGATCGTCATCATCTCGACGTACCAGGCGTTCGGGTTCAGCGACGGCATCCTGATCGCCCGCATCCTGGGCGGCTTCGTCATCGCGAACCTCATCGGGTGGCTGTACGCGCGCCACCCGAACCCCGACCAGCTGCTCACCGAGCGCTTCCGCGCGACGTGCGAGATCGTCGAGCACGAGGAGGGCGGCAAGTGGCGCCGCAGCGCCGCACAGTTCTTCATCGAGCTGCGCGCCGTGATGCCGGCCCTCATCATCGGCTCGGCGCTCGCCGGCGCCGTGCAGGTGCTCGTCCCGCGCCAGGCGCTCCTCGCCATCGGCTCGAACCCCGTGCTGTCGATCGTCGCCATGATCGCGCTCGCGATGATCGTGTCGATCTGCTCCAACGTCGACGCGTTCTTCGCCCTGTCGTTCGCGTCGACCTTCACGCCGGGCGCGATCACCGCTTTCCTCATCGTCGGACCACTGGTCGACGTCAAGATGCTCGCGCTCCTGCGCACGACGTTCACCACCCGCGTGCTCGTCGGCATGGTCGTGACCGTCGTCCTGTCGGCCTTCGCCATCGGGATCGGGGTGAACCTCCTTGCGTAGCATCCGTCGCAGGTCCCTCGCGGTGAGGTGGCTCGGCGCGGGCCTCGCCGCCATCCTCGCCGTCGTCACCCTCGCGCTGTTCGCCACGGGTCGCCTCGGCCTGTACGTCAACCCGGCCAGCAGCTGGTTCGCCGTCTCGATGGCCGTCGTGCTGCTCATCGGCGCTGTGCTCAGCTGCGCCCTGCCGCTCGGCGCCGAGGATGACCATGGCCACGACCACGGCGATGACCATGACCATGATCACGAGGAGAGCAGGATCGGCGTGGGCATCGCGCTCACCGGCGGGGCGGTGGCATCCGTCGTCGCCGTCGCCGTCCTCGTGACTCCGCCGGCGACGCTGTCCGCCCAGCTCGCGATGTCGCGGGATGCGGGCGCCCCGCCGCTGTTCGCCGGATCCGACACCGTGAGCCTCGCCGTCTCGGGCGACACCTCGCACTTCGGCGTGGGCGACTGGGCCGCGGTGTTCGCGACCGCGACCGACACGGACTCGTTCGAGGGCGACCCGGTGACGCTCACGGGCTTCGCCACTCCCGCCGCGAACGGTTCGAGCTTCGATCTCACCCGCCTCGTGATCACCCACTGCGTGATCGACGCCCGCCCGGCGAGTGTGCCGATCGCCGCCTCGGGACACGTGCCGTCGACCGGCGCGTGGGTCACCGTGACCGGCAAGGTGCGCACGACCCGCGGCGGCACGCTCGAGATCGATGCGACGAGCGTGCAGCCCGTGCCGCAGCCGAAGGACCCGTATGAGTACTGACGGCGCCCGCCGGACTCGCACGTCGCAGCGGCGCGGTGGGCCCCCGCCGGCCGCGGCTCGCCGCACCGCGAAGCGGCGTGGCTTCGTGGTCGGCTTCGCGGTCGTCGCCGTCGGTCTCGTCGGGGTGAGCCTCGTCGGCGCCGCGGTCAGCACGCTGCAGGGCCCACGGGTCACCGCGACGCAGAGCGACCCCGCAGCGGCGGTCGAGGCATCCGGCTCCCGGGTGATCCTCACGACCAACCAGATGCTCCACAAGGTCGAGCCGTCGCAGGTGACCGTGACCCCGGCGACGCCGTTCACCGTCGACACGTCGGGCCGCAGCGTCGGCGTGCGCTTCACACTCCCGTTGCACGACCGCACCGCGTACACGGTGACGATCAAGGACGTGGAGGGATACGGCGGCGGCCCGGCGACCACGCTCGCCACCGACTTCCGCACGCCCTCGATGGACGTCTACCTGCTGCAGCGCAGTTCGACCGGCGACACCATCCTGCGCACCGGCCTCGACGGCAAGGCGGCGCACGTCGTCTTCCGCCACGCCCACATCGAGGATTTCCGGGCGACGAGCTCGCACCTCGTGGCATCCGTCGCCGACTCCGCCGGCAACGCGCACCTCATCGTGACCGACCTCGACGGAAAGCACGCGCGCGAGCTGCCGATGCCGGGTGACGGCACCATCCTCGATCTGCAGAGCGCCGACCGCGGCGAGCTCATCGGCTACACGTACTCCGACGCGCAGCTGGGCAACGGCACCGCACGCGAGAGCGTCCTGTACACGGCATCCCTGAAGGATGCGGCGGCCAGAGCCAAGCCGACCGCGGTGCCGGTGAGCGGCACCGAGCACCGCATCGCCGACTGGCGCTTCGTGCCCGACACCGACCGCATCCTGCTCCTCACCTACGACGGCCGGCTCATCCTCGGCGGCGCGACGGGCAAGGGCGCCGACCTCGGCACCGCGACGACCATCGACGGCATCGCGCGCGGCTCGTCGAAGGCCGTCATCGAGCGGCCCGACGGAATGTTCACGGTCGACCTCACGAACGGCAAGCAGTCGCCGCTCGCCGACGCCACAGGCGTCGTGGGCACGCAGGGGGTCGTCACGCCGCTGCCGTCCGCCGGCACGGCCCGGCCGTACTCGACCATCGACGCGTCGGGCGTCGTGGAGGGGACCACGGTCACGATCGTCGGCGACGACGGACGCGCGACACCCGTCTTCCAGGTGCCGGGAACGGATGCGGTCGTCCAGACGTGCGCCTCGCCCAGCGGCCGCTACCTCGCGGTCGTCGTGAGCCCGGACGTCGTGAACAACCCGTTCGACAGCTACGGCCTGCCGATGCCGCACACGGTCGTCACACACCTGATCGATCTCGGCGCGAAGACGCAGGTCTCGGCGCTGCGCGGCTTCGCGATCTCGTGGTGTCAGGTCCCCCCGCAGGCGGTGCAGTGAGTCTCGTCGCCGCGACCCGCGAGATGCTGCTCGGCCTGCCCGCCGACACCGCCCCACGCCTGCTCGGCGGCGTGCTGCGCGTCACGTTCGGCGGTGCCGCCGTCGCGGTGCGCCTCACCGAGGTCGAGGCGTATCACGGCAAGGGCGTGGGCGACCGGCCGGACCTCGGCTCCCATGCGCGGATGGGCCGCACGGCCCGCAACGCGACGATGTGGGGCGAACCCGGCCACCTGTACGTCTACCTCAGTCACGGCATCCACTCGTGCGTCAACGTCGTGTGCGGTCCCGAGGGACAGGCAGGGGGAATCCTGCTGCGTGCCGGCGAGATCGTCGAGGGCGCCGAGACCGCCTTCGCACGACGGGCTGCAGCGCGCACCCCGCGCGACCTCGCGCGCGGACCGGGGCGACTCGGGGATGCTGTGGGCCTGCGCCATCCGGTCCACGACGGCATCGACGCCGTCACCGGGGCCGTGCAGGCGGGAGCGACCGCTCGGCTGCTGCTGCCGACCGAGCCCGTCGAGGGGATCGCCGCAGGCCCGCGTGTCGGCGTGGCCGGCGAGGCGGGGACGGATGCCTTCCCGTGGCGCTTCTGGATCGCCGGCGATCCGACGGTGTCCGCTTTCCGCTGGGGCCGCGGCGCGGCGCCGGCGCCCTGACTCGGGTGCCGCCGGCGCGGTCGGTCAGGCGGCCGCGGCCGCGGAGTCGTCCGTCGCCTCTTCCCCCGCCTCGGGCGGCACGGGCAGCTTCGACGGCAGTCCGGACGACAGCAGCAGCCCGAGCAGCGTCAGCGCGAAGACGAAGAAGAGCGCCTGGCGCAGCGACTCGACCTGGGTGTCCGCGTAGAGCTGGGCGACCTCGGTGGCCGATGCACTGTCGACGCCCGCATCCGTCAGCATCTTCTCGGCCTGCTGCTGCGACACGATCGGCGCGCCCTTGGAGGCGGCGGCCACGACGTCCGCGCGCACGGTGTCGTCGATCGCGCTGCTGTGCTGCACCGCGTCGGTGAAGCCGGATGTGAGCAGGAGGATGAACACCGAGCCGACGATGGCCGTTCCGAACGACGACCCGAGGTTCTGGAAGGTGCCCTGCAGGCCGCCGACCTCTGACGTGTCGGACTGATCGACGGCCGACATGTTGACATTGCCGAGCTGGGAGGCGAGGAGGCCGAAGCCGGCCCCGACCACGAACATCCCGGTGGCGAACAGCCAGTCGGCGAGCTCCGGCTGCACGGCGACGAAGACGAGGAACACCCCGAGGCCGAGGATGAACTGCCCGATGCGGCCGATGTTCCTCGCGGTCCGCACGGTCGCCATGCGCGATCCGAGGACGGAGAACAGGATGAGGCCGACCGACAGCGGGAGGATCTTCAGGCCGGTCTCCAGAGCGTTGTAGCCGAGGATCGTCTGAAGGTAGACCGGGATGACGAAGAAGAGCGCCGCGATCGCGAAGTACTGCGCCAGGAACATCGTCAGCCCGCTGCGCAGGGCGGGGATGCGCAGCATGCTGACCTTCAGGAGCGGCACCCGCCCGGTGCGCTCCAGATGCTGCTGGCGCTTCACGAACCACCACAGCACGACGATCGCCAGGAGGATCAGATACATCACGGGCGAGATCCCGAACGGAGCGATCGCCTGACCGTTCACGACGGGCGGGTCGAGCGGGATGAACCAGCCCCATGTCTTGCTCTGCAGGATGGCGTAGACGAGCATCGCGAGGCCTGCCGCGGACAGCACGACGCTCAGCAGATCGATGCGCAGCTTGCGGTCGCCCGGCACATCCTTGATGCGGCCCGACACGATCAGGACGAGGGTCATGACCAAGGCCTCGGCCAGGAAGACATAGCGCCACGACGAGTAGGTCGTGACCAGCCCGCCGATGAGGGGCCCGGCGGCGGCCGCCCCGCCGGTGACGGCACCGAGCACGGCGAACGCCACGACCCGCGCGCGGCCCTCGTAGTTGATGGCGGCGAGGGCGGCGATCGCGGGGATGACGAGCACCGCGCCGAGGCCCTCGACGAGCGACCAGCCCAGCATGAGCACGGCCAGGTTGGGGGCCAGGGCGGTCGTCAGCGAGCCGATGCCGTAGACGATCGAGCCGATCCGGAAGGCGGGGCTGCGCCCCCACCGGTCGCCGAGCTTTCCGCCGGTGAGCATGAAGGCCGCCATCGTGAGGGCGTAGAACGTGATCGCCGCCTGCATGCCGGAGATGTCCGTGCCCAGGTCGTGCGCCACCGTCGAGATCGAGACGTTCATCACCGTGCTGTCGAGAACCATGACGAACTGCGACACGCTCAGCAGGATGAGTACGAACCATTTCCCCATGCGTGAACAGTAGTGCCCGGCCCTCGCCTGGTGAGGGCGACGCAGCCACGAACACCGACGGAGCTCGCCGTCGAGCGGGCCGTCGCCCCAGGCTCCCGTCGTGTTCTCGGGCGCGGCCCCCCCATCCGGCTGTCGCCGCGTTCCCCGGCGGTGGCCCGCTCGACCGTGACCGAGGCATCCACGCATCCGTCCTCATGCAGCTGATGATGGATGTGGGACTGCGCGACCGGCCGCCGCACGCTGAGCAGTTTCTATCGAATAGAGAAGCGAATCACCCTGGACACTGACGTATCTATGTTCTAAGCTGGTGTCATGGAGACCAGCCCGCTCGACGGCATCGCTGAGGCGCTTCGCGCTCTCGCGGCCGTGGGCGGCGATCGCCCCGCAGCCGCCTTGACACCCGCCGAACTGGTGGCGGTGAACCAGGCATTCGGGGCGCTCAAGCGCCATGTCGATGCTGCCTTCGCGCCCGTCGCGGCCGAGATCTCGCGGCAGTCGCGTCGGGAACTCGGAAAGGACTCGCTCGCGAAGAAGCAGGGTTTCGCCTCGCCGGCCGTGCTCATCTCGACCA
This sequence comes from Microbacterium rhizosphaerae, assembly GCF_034120055.1. Taxonomy (NCBI): domain Bacteria; kingdom Bacillati; phylum Actinomycetota; class Actinomycetes; order Micrococcales; family Microbacteriaceae; genus Microbacterium; species Microbacterium rhizosphaerae. The sequence goes on from NZ_CP139368.1 coordinate 397,090, forward strand.
CGAGCGGCACCAGCGTGGGTGAGGCGGTGCGCATCGTCCAGGTAGGAGAGGCGACGGCGCCCCGCGTCTCGCTGACGGGCGAGGCCCTCCCGGCGAAGCGTCCGCACGTCGCCGACGCCGTGGCTGCGGGGTGGATCGGCATGACGGCGGCCGCCGCGATCGTGAGCCTGCTCGACCGGCTCGCCGTTCGCGTCGACCGAGCGCGACTCGACGACGCCGAGCGGCAGCTCGCGGGGCTCGCTCCCGGCCTTCGCCCGGACGAGCTCAGCAAGCTCCTCGCGCGTGCCGAGGCGCATCTCGACCCCGACGGCGTCGAGCCACGGCACGAGGCGCTGCGAGCAGACCGATCCCTCGTGCTGCAGGAACGGGACGGGATGCTGCTTCTCACGGGCAAGCTCGACCCCGAGACGGCTGCGCCGGTCCACGCGGCGATCCACGCGCTCGTCGGAGATGCGCTGCGGCGCAACGAGCACGCCGACGAGGGCGAGCCTGATCTGCGGTCGGTGAAGCAGATGCAGGCCGACGCGCTCGCCGACATCTGCCGCCACGCGATCGGATGCGCCGGCGTACCCACGGGGCCGACCGCCACGGTCGTCGTGCGGATCGACTTCGCCGACCTGCAGGCCGACGCCGGCATCGCCACGATCGACGGCATCGCCCAGCCCGTGCCGGCATCGGCGGTCCGCCGTCTGGCCGCAGACGGCCAGGTCATCCCGTGCGTGCTGGGCGGTGAGAGCGAGATCCTCGACTGGGGACGCGCGAAGCGCCTCTTCACCCCCGCGCAGAAGCTGGCGCTCGCGGAGCGCGACGGCGGATGTGTGTCCTGCGGAGCGCCACCCGCCTGGTGTCACGGTCACCACCTCGCATGGTGGGATCGCGACGGCGGACGCACCGACCTCGAGAACGGCGTGCTGTTGTGCACCGGATGTCATCACCGCCTGCACGCCGATGGGTGGGAGATCCGAGTCGACGGTCCCGGAACGGAGGCGAGGGTGTGGCTCATCCCGCCACCCTGGATCGACGCGCAACGGACCGCACGCCTCGCCGGCAGGTCGCGCTACACCCTCACCGCATGAACCGGTCTGCGGGGGAGCGGCGCGCTCGGCTACGGGCGGGCGTGGCGAGAGCACGGCCCGCTCGGGGCTCGGCACGGGCGGGAGTCGAATCCCGCCCGTGCTAGACTGACTCTTCGTCTGCGCGCACTCCTGCGTGCAGTTCGTGTTTCGTTTCGCTCCGCTGACTCAACGACCGGTACTTCCGGGCGTGGACAGGGCGCGCGTGCGGAATGCAGACAAGGGATCTTGGGTGGGGCCGTCCGGCCCCACGGTAGTGAAGGAGTCACCAATGGCAGCAGTGTGCCAGGTGACCGGAGCGGTTCCCGGCTTCGGTCACAACATCTCGCACTCGCACCGCCGGACGAAGCGCCGCTTCGACCCGAACGTGCAGAAGAAGACCTATTTCGTGCCGTCGCTCGGCCGTAAGATCACGCTCAACGTGTCCGCCAAGGGCATCAAGGTGATCGACGCGCGCGGCATCGAGTCGGTCGTGAAGGACCTCCTCGCGAAGGGTGTGAAGCTCTAATGGCGAAGAAGGCTCAGGACGTCCGTCCGATCATCAAGCTACGTTCGACCGCGGGCACGGGTTACACCTACGTCACGCGCAAGAACCGCCGCAACAACCCCGACCGCATCGTGCTCAAGAAGTACGACCCCATCGTGCGCAAGCACGTCGAATTCCGAGAGGAGCGCTGACCCATGGCGAAGAAGAGCAAGATCGCTCGCAACGAGCAGCGCAAGGTCGTCGTCGAGCGCTACGCGGCCAAGCGTGCCGAGCTGAAGAAGCAGCTCATCGACCCGAACTCGACCGACGAGCAGCGCGAGGCCGCTCGCATCGGCCTGCAGAAGCTGCCCCGCAACGCGTCGCCGGTGCGCCTGCGCAGCCGTGACGTCATCGACGGCCGCCCCCGCGGTGTCCTGACCAAGTTCGGCATCTCGCGTGTCCGCTTCCGCGACATGGCGCACCGTGGCGAGCTGCCCGGCGTCACCAAGTCGAGCTGGTAAGCCAGTCCGCACGAGACACTGCGAGCTGGTAAGCCGGCCCGCACAGACACCGCGAGCTGGTAAGCGATCGCTTCGGAACGGCCGGAGCCCCTCGGGGCTCCGGCCTTTCCTCGTTTCGGCCGCCGTAGAATCGCCGGATGCCGCTCGACCCGTTCTTCGCGCAACGGCTGCGCACGCATCGGCGCTACCTGTTCGACAAGGCCCTCGGCGACCTGAAGCGCAAGCTGCCGTGGGCATCGCTGACCGCGAGCGCGAAGACCGCGACGGATGCGGCGCCCGCATCCCTCTCGGCACCGGCGAAGGCCGCCCCCCGGCCCGCCCCGTCCGGCCCGCGTGAGGCCCGCGCCCGGCATCGCCGGGCCGCGCTCGGCTGGGACCGCACCGAGCAGAAGACCGTCGGAACCCCCGGCCCGGATCTGCGCACGTCCGAGCACATCGTGCCCGTCCCCGGGTACCCCGACGTGCGCGTGCGCATCTACCATCCCGACGCCGTCGACGCCGTCCCGGCCTGCCTCACGTTCTACGGCGGAGCGTTCCGCATCGGGGGCATCGACTATCCGACGACGGATGCGGCGCACCGGCGGCGGGCCGCCGCATCCGGTGTCGCCCAGGTCGCCGTCGACTATGCGCTCGCTCCCGAGCACCGGTACCCGACGCAGATCGAGCAGGCCTACGCCGCGCTCGAGTGGCTGTTCGCGAACGGGGCCGACCTCGACCTCGACACCGGCCGCGTCGCGGTCGACGGCGCGAGTGCGGGCGCGTGCCTGGCGGCCGCGCTGACACTGATGAACCGCGACAGGGCGCAGCATCCGATCCGCCTGCAGATCCTCGAGGTCCCGGTGGTCGACCTCACCGGCCGGCACATCGATCTGGGCGCGACGTGGGCCGTCGGCATCCCGAGCCCGATCGTCACGCGCGAGCTGCGCTCGGTGCGCCGCACCTACCTCGGCGCAGAGGAGCGCGCCCGCGAGGCGTACGCATCACCGCTGCTGGCCGACTCGCATGCGGGGCTGCCGCCCGCGCTGATCCTCACCGCAGAGTACGACCCGCTCCGGCGCCACGGCGAGGTCTACGCGGCCGCTCTGCGCGCGGCGGGCGTCGAGGCGAGCGCGACGCGCTACCTCGGTGTGACCCACGACATCGCCATCTTCACCGGTGTGCTGGCGGCGGCGAGGCGCTGGGAGGCGGAGGTCGTTTCGGCCCTTCGCACCCTCCACGAGGCGTAACACAGGCCACATTCGTCACATCGATAGCGGCGACACGCCGCCGAGATGACGCCATCCGGGCGGAGTTCCGCGTAATTCCGCGGAATCTCGGTATATTCGAGGGCGGTCGAACCGACCAGCCGGGGGCGCAGTCCTCTGGTCCGTTGCAAGAAGGGCGATCGTTCGTCGGTCGCTCCGGAGGACAACCACATGGCTGACAAGTCCATCACCAAGACCGAGCTCGTCGCGAGCATCGCCAGCGCCACCGGGCAGAGCCAGTCCGCCGTCTCGGGCGTGCTCGACTCGCTGTTCGCCACCGTTTCCGACGCGGTCGCCAAGGGGAACAAGGTCTCGATCCCCGGCTGGATCGCCTTCGAGCAGGTCGAGACGGCCGCCCGCACCGGCCGCAACCCGCAGACCGGCGAGGAGATCAAGATCCCCGCGGGCAAGCGCGTCAAGGTCACCGCCGGCTCGAAGCTCAAGGCGTCGGTCAAGTAACCCACGCTCTGCGAGGAGGGGGAGGCCGTCGGCATCCCCCTCCTCCGCCTTTCCGGGCGATCCTCGCCGGATCCCCGGCGCTCGTAGCGGACGGCGGCCACAGCCTGCCGACGTAGGCTGGAACAATGCCGTCCACCACTGCCCCACGCCGGCCTGCCGTGCCGCGCGGCGCCGCGGTACGGACGGACTCCGACCAGACGCGCTCGGCCCGGGCGCTGCGGTTCGCCGGACCCGCTCTCCTGGTCGCGGCGGCCCTCGTCACGCTCGCCTGGGCGCTCGTGGTCGGCGGCGGCGCGGCGCCTCTCACGATCGGCGACCCCGGCCCGTTCGTGCGATGGATGCTGCCCGTCGCCACGATGTGCGTGAACCTGTCCGCCGCGGGCATGGTGGGTGCGCTCATCCTCGCGCTCTACGCCCTGCGCGCCGGCGAGAGACCGTACGAGCGGGCGATGGATGCGGCATCCGTCTCCGCCGCCGTCTTCACCGTCGCAGCGGGCGCGACCGGCTACCTGACGTACCTCAACGCCTTCAATCCGAAGGTCGATCTCGGCCTGGCGTCGGGTCAGCAGCTGGCGGACTTCCTCGTGCAGACCGAGCTGGGTCGCACGTGGCTCATCACGACGATCGCGGGCGCGCTCCTCACCGTCGGGACCTTCGCGGTCCGGACCTGGACCGGCTCACTGATCATCGCGATCCTCGCCCTCGCCGCGCTCGTCCCGATGGGCACGCAGGGCCACTCCGGCGACCTCTCGACCCACAACATCGCGGCGACGTCGCTCATCCTGCACATGATGGGCGCCGCGGCCTGGATCGGCGGACTCGTGACAGTCGTGCTCGTCCGCCCGATCCTGTCGCGCGGCGAGCTGCCGAACGTGCTGCAGCGCTACTCCACCATCGCGCTCGTCTCGTTCGTGATCGTGGCGGTCTCGGGCGTCGCCCGCGCACTGGTCGGCATCGGCACGCTCTCCGGGATCTTCTCGCCCTATGGCCTGATCCTCGGCGTCAAGGTCGTCGCGCTGCTCGTCATCGGGATGCTGGGCGCCGTCTACCGCACACGCCTCATCGGCCGCATGAAGAACGAAGCCGTCGCCCGCGCGTTCTGGCGTCTGATCGTCGTCGAGCTCATCGTGATGGGCGTCGCGAGCGGCGCGGCCGCAGCGCTCGCGCGCACGGCCCCACCGGCGAACGAGACCCTTCCCTCCGTGCGCACCCCGGCGGAGTTCCTCACGCAGTCGCCGCTGCCGCCGGAGCTGACCATCGGGCGCTGGTTCACCCAGTGGAACATCGACCTGCTGTGGGCCGTCGTCGTCGGCTTCGGGCTCTTCTTCTACCTCGCCGGCGCGTGGCGGCTGCACCGCAACGGCGACCGCTGGCCGATCTACCGCACCATCTGCTGGGTGTTCGGGATGCTGTGGCTCTTCTGGGTCACCTGCGGCCCGGTCAACGCCTACCAGGACTACCTGTTCAGCGTGCACATGGTCGGGCACATGCTCCTGACGATGGCCATCCCGCTGCTTCTGGTCGCGGGTGCTCCCGTGACACTGGCCATGCGCGCCATCCGCAAGCGCGATGACGACACCCGCGGCGGTCGCGAGTGGATCCTGTGGGCCGTTCACTCGCCCGTCGCGCGCGTGATCACCAACCCGTGGGTGGACGCAGCGCTCTTCGTCGGCTCGCTCTGGATCTTCTACTACACCGACCTCTTCCGGTGGTCGCTCTACGACCACCTCGGACACGAGTGGATGACGGCGCACTTCCTGATCGTCGGCTACCTGTTCGTCCAGTCGCTCGTCGGCATCGATCCGGTGCCCTACCGCGCGCCGTATGCCTTCCGGCTCGTGACGCTCATCGGCGTGATGGCCATCCACGCGTTCTTCGGCATCGCGATCATGATGCAGACGGGCCTCATGGTCTCGGAGTGGTTCGGCTCGATGGGCCGGACCTGGGGACCGACACCGCTGCAGGACCAGTACATCGGCGGCGGCGCGGCGTGGTCGATCGGCGAGATCCCGACGCTCTTCCTCGCCGTCATCGTGGCGATCCAGTGGAGCCGCAGCGACACCAAGCTGCAGAAGCGGCAGGACCGGCACGCCGACCGCACCGGCGATGCGGAGCTCGAGGAGTACAACGCGCGCCTCGCGGCGCTCGCGGCACGCGATGCCAGAGCGGCCGCCGAGCCCGATGCCAGAACGGCCGAGCGCGACGCGCGCAGCGCGGGACGCTGAGGGTCGACGTCAGGCGGACGACGGCCCGGTGCCGTCTCCGGCCTCTTCGGGCCCGCCGCCGATGTCGCCGCCGATGTCGCCGCGCAGTCTCCCGGTGACGGCGTCCACGGCGGCCCCGACGGTCGGCGCGAACCGGTCGGGAGTGAACCGGTCGGTCATGCCGAACTCGCGCAGGATGTCCTTCGCGGGATCCTTCATCTCGGCGAAGACGAGCCGGATTCCCTGGGCGCGGAGGTAGTCGTCGAGTTCGATGAGCTCTTCGATCGCGGTCGTGTCGATGTCGGTGATGGGCTCGGCGGCCAGGATGACCGTGTGGATGTCGGGCCCCGCCGCCGCGGTCCGCTCCCGGACGAAGTCGTCGAAGCTCGAGCCGTTCGCGAAGAACAGGGGCGCGTCGAAGCGCACGATGACGACCCCCGGGATGCGGGTGCCCGTCGGGTTGCGCGACAGATCGTGATATCCGCGCAGGCCCCGCACCAGGCCGAGCTCGGCGCGGTAGGGCCGCCAGGACCGGATGACCACCGCCAGGAGCGAGAGCGCGATGGTCAGGACGATGGCCGGCAGCACTCCGATGACCAGCACGCCGAGGAAGGCGGCGAGGGACAGCGCAGCATCCGTCCGGTCCATCCGGAAGAGACGGACCGCGCCGCGGATGTCGATCAGTCCCGCCGCGGCCGAGACGACGACGGCGGCGAGAGTCGCCGACGGGAGGAAGGCGGTGAGACCCGGCACGAGCAGGATGAACACCACGATGAGGCCGGCACCCACGAGTCCGGTCACCTGTGTGCGGGCTCCGGCCTGCTCGGCCACGGGCGTGCGCGACGATGACGCCGAGACGGGAAAGCCGCCGAGCGCGCCGCCGGCGAGGTTGGCGATGCCGATGCCGGCCATCTCCTGACTTCCGCTCACATTCTCACCGCGGCGCGCCGCGAAGGTGCGCGAGAGGACCGCGCTGTCGGTGAAGGCGAGCAGCGCGATGCCCGCGGCCGCGGGAAGGAGAGCGCCGACATCGCTCCACTGCAGTCCGGTCAGAGCCGGTGCCGGCAGTCCCCGGGGCAGGGGCCCGACCACCGGCAGGACGTCCTCGAGGTGCAGGAGCCACGTGAGCACCATGGCCGCGACCACGACGACCAGCACCCCGGGCACGGGGGAGCGCAGCCACCGGAAGCCGAAGATCAGAAGCAGCGAGCCCACCCCGAAGGCGAGAGCGATCGGCACCACCTCGCCCGCCGCGATGCCGTGCACGATGGCCTCGACCTCCGCCGTCGACCCCTGTGCATCGATGGAGAAGCCGAGGAGCTTCGGAACCTGCGAGATGACGACGAGAACGCCGATCGCATTGAGGTAGCCGACGCGGATGGGCTTGGACAGCAGGTCTGTCACGAACCCGAGGCGGGCGATGCCCCCGACCAGCAGGATCGCGCCGACGAGGATGCCGAGGAGCCCGGCCAGGGCGACTGCGCGGCTCTCGCTACCGAGCGCGAGCGGCAGGATGGCCGCTGCGATGAGGGGAGCGAGCGCCGAATCGGGGCCCAGCACCAGCACGCGCGAGGGGCCGAAGATCGCGTAGGCGGTGAGGGGGACGATGGTCGCATAGAGGCCCGTCACCGGGGGAAGTCCCGCCACCTCCGCATACCCCATGCCCGCGGGGATGAGCAGCGCCGTCACGACGATGCCGGCGCGCACATCCGGCCACAGCCACGAGCGGCGATATCGCAGGATCGTGACGAGACCGGGCACCCAGCGCTGGGCGAGGCTCGCTGCCATGGCGTCTAGTCCGTATCGGGAGAGACGACGCTGATGGCTGCCGAGCCGTCCGGCTGGATCGTCACCGTCCCGGTCACGAGGAACGGCACGTCCTCATCCACGTGCTTCACGGAGCCGTCGAAGATCGAGCGGACGGCCACGCGGATGTGCGCCACCGCCGTGGTCGTCTGGATGCGCCATCCCGCTCCATCGGGCTGGAGGTTCACGGGCGGCTGCGCGACGATCGACCAGGTCGGGAGGCCGATGACGCGGTTCTCCTCGACGTAGCCGAACGGACACGCGGTCGGCTGCAGCACCTGCTGCCTCGCGCACGTGGCGAGGAAGTCATCGACCCTCGTCGTGACGGCCTTCCGGAAGCTCGCGGTGGGCTCGGCCTGGATGTCGATCGGCGTCGACGTCATCGAGGAGTTGGCGAGCACGGCGACGCCCGAGGACTCGGCGATCGGCGTGTCGACGGTCACCGAATACAGCCCGGGTGAGAAGACCAGCAGCGGAACCGGTGCGAGCGGGTTCGCCGATGCCGCGTCCGACGCCTGCCGCTTGTCGACCTCGAAGCCGTTCACGGAGAACTGCATCGAGCCGCGCACCGTCAGGTCGACGACGGCGAGGGGGCTGCGCGCGAAGCGCCACCCGGGGGCGATGCCGATCCACCCGTCGCGCTCGACCGCGAACACGCTCGTGCCCCGGTGCCCGCCGGCGCGGTAGCCGATGGTCACGAACGTCTCGCCGTCGTGGTCGGTCGCGGAGATCGCGTGCACGTCGGTGAGTGCGCCGAGCGCCGCGGGCCGCAGGAGGGCATCGGATGCGTGGAGCGGCAGACCGGACGCCTCCAGCTCGGACGAGTCGATCGCCACTCCGGGGATGGCCAGGGCGTCGGCGGTCTGCCCGTGCGCGAGATCCTCGACGTAGCGAAGCACGAAGGCGGTCGGGCTGTAGAAGTCCTGGTACACGGTCGCTGCGGCCGCGCCGAGGGCGGCGAACAGCAGCACTCCCACGCCGGCCAGAAGACCCAGATCGAGGGCGAGCGGACGCCGTCGTGCCGGTGCGACGGAGGGCTCAGGCGGGAGCGCGGGCAGCGGTGGCGCCGGCGCGTCGATGACGGATGCCGCGGCATCCGTCTGCGTCTCCCCCGTGTGCACGCCCCCCTGGCTCACAAGGCGATTCTATGAACGTGCGGCTGGAAAAGCCCTGGCTGCACGCGGCGTCTACCATAGTGTCGATGACGGTGCGCACGCTCTCGGCCGAGCAGGAGGCCCTGTTCCGGCTGATCGAGGATACCCGCGAGCACGTCTTCGTCACCGGCCGGGCCGGTACCGGCAAGTCCACGCTGCTGCAGCACCTGGCCTGGAACACGAGCAAGCAGATCGTCGTCTGCGCCCCGACGGGGGTTGCGGCGCTCAACGTCGAGGGTCAGACGATCCATTCGCTCTTCCGGCTGCCGATCGGCCTCATCGCAGGCACCGAGCTCGACCAGTCGGATGCGACGCGCAAGATCCTCAACGCCATCGACACGCTCGTCATCGACGAGATCTCGATGGTGAGCGCTGATCTGATGGATGCCATCGACCGCGCCCTGCGGCAGGCCCGCGGCCGGCGGCGCGAGCCGTTCGGCGGCGTGCAGGTCGTCATGTTCGGCGACCCCTATCAGCTCGCACCCGTGCCGCCCCGCGGCGACGAGCGCCGTTACGTCGACGACCACTACCGCTCGTTCTGGTTCTTCGACGCCCGCGTGTGGACGGGCGCATCCGCCGAAGGAGACGGGATGCTGGACCAGATCCTGACGACCGGCGAGTTCGGCGCCCCCTTGAACGTCAGCGAGCTGCGCGACATCCATCGCCAGTCCGATCCCGCCTTCAAGGCGATGCTGAACGCGGTCCGCCACGGGCGCGTGACCGCCGACATCGCCCAGGTGCTGAACGAGACCGGCGCCCGCCGCCCGCCGGCGAACGTCGAGGGCGAGCCGCCGATCATCACCCTCGCCACCCGCAACGACCGGGTCAACGCGATCAACCGCGGGCACCTCGAGGACCTCGCCGGCCGCGAGCAGACCGCCACCGCCGAGGTGAACGGCGACTTCGGTCGCGGAGACGTGTATCCGGCCGATGTCGAGCTCAAGCTCAAGGTCGGCGCGCAGGTGATGTTCCTGCGGAACGACACCCAGCAGTACGGCGACGGACCCCGCTGGGTCAACGGCACGATCGGAACGGTGACGCGCATCGCCGGAGGCACCGTGCGCGTCGACGTCAACGGCGAGGAGCACGACGTCGAGCCGGCCGTGTGGGAGAGGTTCCGCTACGCCTACGACCCGGGCTCGAAGAAGCTGACGCGCGACATCGTCGCCGAGTTCACGCAGTTCCCGCTGCGGCTGGCGTGGGCGGTCACCATCCACAAGTCGCAGGGCAAGACGTACGACAGGGCGGTGATCGACCTGGGCTCTGGCGCTTTCGCGCCGGGCCAGACCTACGTCGCGCTGTCGCGCCTGACCTCGCTCGAGGGGCTCTACCTGACGCGGCCGCTGCGGCCGAGCGACATCCGCGTCGACCCCGACGTGCAGCGGTTCATGCAGCGGGTGCGCCAGACCGCATCCTGAATCGTGTCCGGATGGCGGCGTCGATCCTATATGGCATGACGCCGGACGAGGCAAGCCCCGACCGGCAACATCGAGACAGTGTGCTTGAATCGAAACGCACGACCAGGCGTGCAGGACGCGATCACCGGGGGGTGAGGATGCGAATCCCTACGGCGAAGGGCCGGATGGCGGCAATGGCCGCGGCCGCTCTCGTCGTCGCGCTCGCCGTCGCCGGATGCGCTCCCACGCCCACGGTGCACGATGCCGCCGTCGCAGGAAACGGGGGCGATTTCGCGAAGGACACGCAGAAGCAGCTGCAGGATGCCGTGACCGCCGCGATGACCGCTGCCGGCGCATCCGGAGCCATCGTCGGCGTGTGGGCGCCGTGGGCCGGCGACTGGGTGGACGGCCTGGGGACGCAGTCGACCACGACCAAGACGCCGGTGACGACCGAAATGGACTTCCGAGTCGCGGACATCACGCGCGCCATGACGTGCGACGCCCTGTACCACCTCGCCGGTGATGGCAGGATCGACGTCGACAAGCCGGTCTCGTCGTACGACTCCGCATATCCCGACCTTCGGGACGCGACCCTGCGCCAGCTGTGCGACGGCACGGCGCCGATCGGCTCGTACCGCACGATGCTGGGCGCGACGATGGCCGACAACCCGACACGCGTGTGGGACCCGAACGAGCTCGTCACCTACGGGCTCGGACAGACCATCCCACCGTCGACCGTGACGCCGTACCACGACGCCGACGCGGGATACGTGCTCGTCGGGCTCGTCCTGGAGCGGGTGACCGGCAAGCCGATCGCGCAGATCCTGCACGACGAGGTGTTCGCGCCGCTCGGGCTCTCCTCCACCGCGCTGCCGGGTGCCAAGCCGGCGCCCCCGCACACGACGGGCACCGCCCTGCAGGGCTTCAACTCCCTCAAGGACGCGAAGGGCGCGTGGGTCTGCGACAAGCCCGCGGATGTGACGGATGCCTCGGCCTCCCTGGGCGCGTCGGCCGCCGGTGTGGTCTCCGACATCGACGACCTCGGCGCGTACGTCCAGGCGCTCGCGAAGGGCACGCTGACACCGAAGGACGCCAAGCGCTACGCGTCGCCGAAGCCCGTGGGCGCCGACACGCCCACGTGGTACACCGCGGCCGGTGGCGTCTACCGGGCCGGCAGCCTCATCGGCCAGTACGGCTCGGTCCCCGGCTACGCGACCGCCGCATACTCCGACCCCCGCTCGGGGCTGACGGTCGCCGTCGTGCTCAACAACTCCGGAGCCGGCGCATCCATCGCCCAGGACCTCGCCTTCGAGCTCGCCGCCATCGCGTCGAAGGCCCCGGCCGAGAAGGGCAAGGACGCGCCGGCCGCGGGCCTGCCCTGGACGGCGCAGCAGTACGCCGACGCGATCGCGCACTCGGCCATCTGCGCTCCGCCGAGCAAGTGACCACGCGCGCCGCCGGCGCGCCCGCCATCCTCCTGGTGATCGCGGGCCTGCTGTGCCAGGACATCGGTGCGTCGCTCGCCGTTCTGCTGTTCCCGAAGACCGGGCCGCTCGGCATGGTGATGCTGCGGCTCGTGTTCTCCGCGCTCATCCTGCTGGTCATCGCGCGGCCGCGGCTGCGCGGGCACTCGGCGTCCGGGTGGCGTGCCGTGATCGCGTTCGGCATCGTGCTCGCGCTCATGAACAGCCTGTTCTATCTGGCGCTGAACCACCTGCCGCTCGGCGTGACGGTCACGATCGAGGTGCTCGGACCCCTGGTGCTGTCGATCATCGCCGCCCAGCGCGCGTCGGCCTGGCTGTGGGCCGGGCTCGCCTTCGCCGGTGTCGTCGCGCTCGCCGGCGGCGGATGGGATCGGCTCAACGTCGTCGGCGTGCTGTTCGCGCTCGGCGCGGCGGCCAGCTGGGCGCTGTACATCCTGTCGTCGGCGCGGGTCGGCGGCGAGTTCCCGAAGCTCGACGGACTCGCGCTGGCGATGAGCATCGGGGCCATCGTGTCGCTGCCGTTCGGCATCGCGGACGCGGGGGCCGCCCTGCTGCAGCCGCTCGTCATCGGGCTCGGTGCCGCGGTCGCGATGCTCTCCTCGACCATCCCGTACGCGTTCGAGCTCATCGCGCTGCGGCGGATCCCGGCAGCCGTGTTCGCCGTCCTGATGAGCGTGTCGCCCGCCGTCGCGACCCTCGCGGGGCTCGTGCTGCTCGGGCAGCGCCTGACCTGGGTCGAGCTCGTGGGCATCGCACTCGTGATCGCGGCCAGCATGGGTGCCGTATGGAGCGGGATGAGCCGTCGACCGCCGCAGATCGCTGCGTCGGCGCGAACTCGCGAGGCTCCCGAGGCCGAAGAGCCGTTCGCCGAGCCCATCGCCTGACGAGGCGGATGGCAGAATGGGCGCGATGTCCGACCGGCCCCTGCATCAGCGACCGCGCTACCTCGCGCTCGTCTTCGCCGGCGGCGCGCTCGGCACTCTTGTGCGCTGGGCGCTCGCGATCGCGTTGCCGTCCGGCTGGCCCGTCGCGACGCTGTTCGTCAATGTGACCGGAGCCTTCGCCCTCGGGTGGCTGCTCGAGGCTCTGGCCCTGCGCAACGAAGACGACGATCCCACGCACGGCGTCCGTCTGTTCTTCGGCACCGGCGTGCTCGGGGGGTACACGACCTACAGCGCTTTCGCCGTGGACACCGACCTGCTCGGCATCACGTGGCCCTCCCTCCTGTACGTCGTCGCGACGATCGTGCTCGGCGCCGCCGCATCCCTCGCGGGCATCGCGATCGCCGCGCGGATCGGGCGCCGCGCATGACGCTCTGGGCCGTGGTCCTCATGGCGATCGCGGGAGGGCTCGGCGCGGTTGCGCGGTTCGTCCTCGACAGCATCGTGCGGATGCGGGTCGAGGCATATCCGCTCGGGACGTTGATCATCAACCTCAGCGGCTCGTTCCTGCTGGGGCTCGTCGTCGGGCTCGCGGGCCACGTCCTCTCGCCGGAGTGGCGGCTCGTGCTCGGCACCGGATTCCTCGGCGGGTATACGACGTTCAGCACCGCGAGCTACGAGGCGGTGCGCCTCGCGCAGCAGGGCCGGTGGCGGGAGGTCTCGCTGCACACGATCGGGATGGCGATCGGCGCCTTCGCCTTCGCGGTCGCCGGCTTGTGGCTCGGAACACTCCTCTGACGGTCAGCGCAGGATGCCCGCAGGCCTCAGAACGACCGGATCCTCCACCCGGCGCTCGCCGAGCCGCCGGATTCGATGACGAGCAGATCGCGCTGCGAGTTCAATGCGTCGGGCGGACACGTCATCGGCTCGACCGCGAGTCCGCACCGATGCCCGTCCGAGCCGGGAGCATCCGCCGTGTACAGCTGCACCCACGGGCAACGCTCATCCCATGAGATCTCGGTCCCGCGCCCGTCGGCAGTCGTCAGACGGACGCGCGCCTGACCGCCGGCGTCGCGTCGCAGTGACGTGAACGCGTGGTTCACGATCGTCGCGCCGAGCCGCCGTGGCTCTCGGAAGTCGAAGCAGCCCCCGTCGTGGGCGTCGACCCGTGCGGTGCCGGTCGGCAGCAGCCGATCGGCCGAGACCAGAAGGACCTCGGCGGCCGGAAGGTCGAGCACCCAGTCGTCGATCGCGCTCGTCGAGGGCGCGCCCGCGACGAGATAGGGGTGCCCGCCGACGCCGAACGGTGCGGCATCCGGGGATTCGTTCGTCGCGACGACCTGCTGCGCCAGACCGTCGGCGTCGAGGCTGAAGATCACCTCGAGACGGACGCGCCACGGGTAGCCCGGCTGAGGTTCGATCCCGGCGGCGAGCACGACCCGCTCTGCCGATCTGCCGACACAGGCGAAGTCGAGCCATGCGACGAGGCCGTGAGCCGCGTTCGCCGTCTCGACCTCGTTGCGCACCAGCTGATGCGCGACGCCCGCGAACGCGTACCGGCCATCGGCCGTCCGGTTCGGCCACGGTGCCAGGAGCGCCCCGCGCATCGCGGGGCGCACCTCGTCGGCGTCGAACGGCAGGATGAGATCCCGACCCTCGTACCGCAAGGAACGCAGCGTGGCTCCGACGCTCGCGATCTCGGCGACATAGCCGTGCGCGCTCAGCTCGTACTGATCGCCGGAGCGTGGCCTGCGGTGCTCGTCATTCATCGGCGGTCTCGCGTGAGAAGAGCAGCAGATCGGGGAGGCTCGTGGCGAAGTAGTCGGTCACCCCGTCTTCGCGCACCGCGGCGGGCGCCTCGTACGGAGAGCGCGCCTCGCCCAGGGTCGCAGGCGGCTCCATCGACGGCCGCCCGCTCGCGACCGCGGCCGCGTCCCAGGCAGCGATGGCCCGTCCTTCACCGCCTTCCCACGGGTGGAAGGGACGGGTCGCGAGGATCGCGAGCGCCTCGTCCAGTTCGCGCTCGGCGATCAGCAGGTTCACGTACTCGATCGTCAGGTCGTCCCGCGTGCGCACCAGGTGCTCGACAGGTCGGAGCGCCGCGAGGCGGGTGGCGGCGGAGTGGCCGAGTCGGGCAGCGAGCTGGTCCTGCTCGTAGCGAAGTCGCGCGTCGCCCGGTGCCAGCCGCACGGCCTGGACGTATCGCGCCCACGCCGTGTCATCGTCATGGGCCACGTTGTAGGCGGCGAGTGCCGCGTTCCGGTACAGGACGGGATCCTGCATCCCCAAGTGGATCGCGCGCTCCCACGCCTGCAGGGCGTCACCGCGACGGCCGTGGGCGTAGAGCAGCATCCCGCGGAGCGAGTGCGCGGTGGCGTCGTCCGGCTCGGCGACGATGGCGCGGTCGAGGGCGTCGAGCGCGTCGAGGCCGTACGGGAAGGCCCACGTGCGGTCGGCTGTGCGCGCTTCGGCCCGGTGGGCCGCCGCCGCTTCAGGGCGGCCGAGGTCGTCCAGCAGGGATGCCGCGACGTAGTGCGCGATCGGTCGCATGTTGCCGGACCCGGTGATCGGCGCGGCGATGGTCGCCGTGAGGATCCCGAGCGCGAGGTCGGCCTCGCCGGCGCGCAGGACGTCGAGCGCCGCATCGAGCAGGAGCCCGGCATCCGGAGCGATCCGCATCCCCGCGAGCACCCGCAGGGTCGCGTCGAGCGGGTCGCGCGTGAGTGCGTCGCGCAGGAGCGCGTCGGCGTCGGCGGCTCGCCCCAGCCGGCGAAGGATGACGACACGCAGCGCGATGCGGCGCGCGTCGTATCCGACGACATCGAGGGTGTCGAGCACCCGCATCGCCGCGCGGTTCTTCTCCCGTCGCGTCAGGGACCGGGCAAGCTCGAACCCCGCGGCCGGCGCCCACGCCGCATCCCAGCCGGCCTTCCCGAACGCGTGCTCGGCTTCGATGGTGCGGCCGAGTCGGGTCAGCACGAGCCCGGCGAGGTAGAAGGCCTCCGCATCGATCGGGTTGGCGTTTCGCCGCGTGAGCCGCGCGAGGGCGATGCGCACGCGGGCCAGCGCCGGTTCATATCGGCCGGCGCGGTGGTCGCGGTCGGCGAGCGCGAGATTCGTTCGCACGTCATGGGGGTCGCGCTCGATCGCCTCGCGCCAGTAGGCCATCGGAGACCGTGTGGGATGCCGGTACTGGCTGAGGTGCAGACCGGTGAGGTACAGCTCCTCCACCGAAGCGATCGCGTCGGGCGCGGGGGGCTCCTCGGCGACCCAGGGCTCCTCATCGGAGACCTCGACGGGCACCCACTGCACGAGCAGTCGGCCCGATCGGTCGCGCAGCTCGACCGAGATCGCGGTGTCGGCGCCGATGTCGGCTCGGATCGCGACCGGCGTCCCGGGAGTGAGGTCCTGGCGCCGGCGTGCCACGACCGCGCCGCGCAGAAGGATCCGCAGCTCGGCGTCCGGCTGCGGCGAGGTCGCCGCGAAGGTGGCCACGACACCGTTGTCGCGGTCGACGTGGACCGCGGCATCCGGCGTCGCCTGATGGGCGATGCCCATCGCGGGGATCGGGTACCAGTACTGCGAGAAGACCTTGGTCTCGCCCGGAAGGATCCACGAGAAGTCGGGCTGGTTGTCGGTGTACACACCCGCCATGAGCTCGACGTACGGACCGTCGCCGTCGGTCAGCTGCGCATCCCAGGCGTGACCGAACGGCGCGTCGCCCCACGTCCACTGCTTCTTCCCGGGCGACAGGCGACGCTCCGCCCAGTGCACGAAGCCCGCGCCGGCGGCGTGGTCGTAGCCGCCGAAGAAGTCCTCCTGCGAATCCACGATCATGTACGAGGTCGGCACCGGGATGTTCCGGTAGAAGTCGATGCGGTCGGCACCGGGTGCCTTCGCCGCGCGAGCCGGGTAGTCGACGCCGTAGTACGGCCGGTCCGCCGCCGGGAACGCCGTCAGCGCGCGCCGCGCGTGGTCGGCCACATAGCGCACGTCCTCGGGGAAGAACGACTGATAGTCGTCGTGCACGCGTGCGGCGACGTTCGCCCACCACAGGAAGGTCTGGCGTTCGCTCGTGCGATTGTGCAGACGCACGACCAGCTCGATCACGGAGCTGTCCGGGCGCAGCCGGACGCCGTGCTGCGCGGACATGCGGGCGAAGGGGTCGTGATCGGCGCACCAGACGGTGACCGATCCGTCAGCACTCTGCTCGATCGTCGTCTCGACCGGCAGGTAGGTCGCCGGCCGGTGGTGCTGCGGCCAGTTGAACTCGACACCGCCGCTGATCCACGGGCCCGCGAGGCCCACCAGGGCCGGCTTGATGACGTTGTTGCGATAGAAGAAGTCGTAACCGGTGGTCTTGTCGTAGCCGATGTGGATGCGGCCGCCGAGCTCGGGCAGGATCACCACTCGCAGATATCGGTTCTCGAGGTGGACGGCCTGCCACTCCCGCTGCGTGCTCTCGTCGGCGACGCTCTCGGTGAACGGGAGGGGATACACCTTTCCGCTCGAGCCCTGGTAGACCCGGTTGTCGAGGTACATGGGGTACGGGCTGGGGTCAGCGGCTTCGTATGTGCGAATGCTGAGCGGCTCGTTCCACGCGACGGCGCCGCCGTCGCGCAGGACCGCCTGCAACGGCGGGGGCGCGTCCGGCAGCGTGATCTTGTCGGTGCTGGTCATCACCCTTCGACGCTACGAGTCCCGACGAACGTTGGGTATGGTGAGATCGAGGGTGGATATGGACGAAACAGCGATGGATGCCGCATCCAGCTCACGTATGCACGGCTTCGAGGACCAGCGCCTGTGCGTCGTCCCGCGGCCGCACGTCGAGGCCGCCCTGCAGCGTCCCGGCACCCGCCGCCTGGTGGTCACGGATGCGGGGTGCTTCCCGTCGGCGCGGGGGCACAGGCGCTCTCGCCCACAGGGATCCCCGGAGACGATCGTGATGCTGTGCGTCGCCGGGAGCGGCACGGTGGACGTCGCGGATGAGACCCATGTGCTGACCCGGTGGACCTGGACGACGATTCCGGCCACGACGCCGCACGAGTATTACGCCTCCGAGGACGATCCATGGACGATCTGGTGGCTCCATGTGCGCGGCACCGCCGCCTCCGAGGTCACTCGGCCGATGGTGGGCGTCCCGCAGCGGGTGTCGAGACTGCGGTCCGTTGATCGCGTGCTGGCGCTGTTCGACGAACTGGTCGCCCTGCTCGAGGGCCGGCTTTCGCCGGCGCATCTGCTGGCGGCATCCGGAGTCGCGTGGAATCTGCTCGCGCGCATGTCGGCCGACACCATGCTGCCTGCGGATGGCTCCGCGCTGGAGCGCGCGATCCGATACCTCGAAGCACGCACGGACGGCCGCATCCGGGTGGCGGAGCTGGCGGCGATCGTGGGCGTGTCACCCTCTCACCTGACCGCTCTGTTCCGAGAATCCACCGGCGGCGGCCCGGCGGCGTTCCACGCCTCGCTGAAGATGGCGAGGGCGCGCACACTGCTGGACACGAGTTCGTCCTCCATCTCCGAAGTCGCGCGCACCGTCGGCTATGACGACCCGCTGTATTTCTCGCGGCAGTTCCGCCGCCTTCACGGCGTGAGTCCATCGGAGTACCGCGCGCAGGGGAAGGGATGACGCCGGTCTACCGGACGACGGGCTCCCGTGCCACGTGGAGTCTTCGCCACTGGGTCGGGGTCGTCCCGCAGATCTTGGCGAAGGTCTCGTGAAAGGAGCTCAGCGACTGGAATCCGGCCGTGGTCGCGACGGCGGCGGAGTTCAGGTCGGTCGTGAGCAGGAGGCGCTGTGCCTCTGCGACGCGGATCTGGCCGAGGTACGCGGTCACGCTGGCGCCGAAGACCGCTCGGAAGATGCTCGCCGCACGGTTCGGGTGGAGGTGCACGACGCGGGCGACGTCGGCGACGTGGATGTCGTGAGTCGAGTTCTCCGCAATGAACGTCGCCATCCGCGCGGCGCGATCCAGATCGACCGACGACCGGGCGCGCGCCGGAGCCGTCTCCAGCCAGCTTCCCCGGGACATGCGGTGCATCAGCGCCTCCACCTCCAGCTCGGCCGCCCGCCGCGTGACGAGGTGGGAGAGCGCCAGGTCACCGGTCCATCGATCGAATTGCCGTGCCCACTCGCCTGAGCGAGCATCGGCCGGGCCCACCAGGACCGCACCGCGGAGCAGGCCGTCCTTCACGGTCTCGGGAAGTCGCCACGACATGAACAGGGCGAGCGGGACGGTGGCGAACGACATCAGGTGGCCGTCGTCGATCTGGAGGAGCTGGTGCGGCTTGGCTCCCCAGAAGGCGCACGGGGTGTCAGCCGGCAGCGTCGTCACCCTGCCCGCCGAGGCGTAGACGAGCGCGCTCGAGCAGTAGTTGATCTCGATGTCGTTGTGGGCGTGCGGCGCCGACATGACTGTCGACGCGCCGCGCCACGCGACGAATCCGAACGTGTTCCCGTGCTGACGGGGCTCGGCTCTGTCGGACATGGTGAGTTTCTGGAAGGGAATGCCTGAATTGCGGAACTCTGACGAAAAGGTGGCGGCTACCGTCGTCAAGGATAAGGGAGGCCCACCATGTCCGGCACGACTCTGCAGAACACTTCGGCGACGACTCGCGACAACCACCTCACGCCGGACGAGATCGCGCATTTCGACGAGCACGGCTACGTCATCCTGCGCAATTGCATCCGGGCGCCCCTGCTCGAGAAGCTCCAGCGCGCCTCGCTGCGATGGATCGCCGATGGACTGGCACTGGAGAACGAGTCGGACGGCGACGGCGACTACAACTTCGCGACCCGGCCGTCGGGCCGTGTGCTGTTCCGGATCAACTACGTGCACAACAAGGGTGAGGCCGCCTCGCTCGAACTGCTGGGCAGTCCTGAGATGCTCGGCATCGCCGAGAGCCTGGCGGGCCCGAATTTCGTCCCGACCTACGAATCCCTCGTGTTCAAGAACACCGGGGACGGCGCGCCGATCGATTGGCATCAGGATGCCGTCCACCCTCGCAACTTCCGGATCTTCAACGTCGACGTGTACCTCGACGAGAGCCGGAAGGGCAGCGGCTCGCTGCGGGTCGCTCCCGGATCCCACCGGCAGGTCGTCGACGTGTGCCGGCTGCAGGAGGAGTACGGCTGGGACGCACCCGGTGTGGTGCAGACGGAACTGAATCCCGGCGATGTGCTTGTGCACGACGTGATGCTCGTCCACGGCTCGGAGGCGACGCTCGCGAACAAGCTGCGTCGCACGATCTATTACGAATTCCGCCCTGCCGAGCAGATCGTGGCCGAAGGGCCGTGGGACGAGGCGTTCATCGACCGGCGCCTCCGTCTCGTCGCGCTGGGACAGCGGGAATGGCGCACGCAGAATCCCTCAGCTGAGCCGTTCGCCTGGAACGTCGCCGATCGCTTCGCTCCCCGCGTCTCGGACGACTCCGAAGCAGAGCTCAGGGTCGCCCACGCAGTGCACAGCCCCGGCTCGTACTGCAGCGCCGGCAATGTGGCGACCAGGCCGAACGGTCGACCCGTGTGAGAACCCCGCTTCTGGGTGCCGCGGGCTATCGGGTCTCCGCCGGTGCCTTGGGCCACACCCTGACCGGCCCAGGCACAGGGCGTTCGAACGGCCCGGGGTAGGGGTTTTCCGAATCGCGCACGGCGGCGAAGTAGTCGGTGTCCACGGCGATCGGTGTGCCGTCCGCGTTCTCGTAGGGCAGTGCGGGGACTGCCGCTGAGCCGAGGAGCCCGCTCGTGACGACGCGGCGCGAGGTCGCGGACCACGCCGGATCGGCGTCGAGACTCAGGAACCAGCCATCCGACCGCTCCGTCAGCTGCGGCCGGATCGGTGCGGCGTGCACCACGGCGTCGTGGTCGAACCGGCTCGGGACCGCGTCGCCGGCGAACACGTTGCCGGCGGCGAAGGCCGGCAGCACCGCCCCGTCGAGGGTGCCGTCCCATCTCGCATATTGGGGGTCGGATGCGGCGCCATCGGGGCTCAGGATGATGTTGTTGTAGAACCGGTGGTCGCCGGGTGTCGCGTCGGACAACCCCGCGATGGCCGTGTCGTGGGCGGGATGGTACGGCGTGACGCGCGCATCGGCGAGGAAGTGCGCGATGTGGCCGCTGAGGAGGTTGTGGGCGAACGCCGTGCCCTTCGAGTTGATGAAGGCGGCGTTGCGCGACAGGAGGATGTTGTTCGCGATCAGCAGGGGGCCGTGCTGCATTTCCAGGAAGAGATCCGGCGAATCGCCGTTGTCGTGCAGCAGGTTGCCGGTGACCTGTGCACCCTGGCACATCCAGTCGAGCCAGATGCCGTGCAAGGCGCAGCGATAGACATGGTTGTCGGCGATGACCGTGTCCACCGCGCCGTGGAATTTGAGCCCCGCCTGCTCGGCGCCGGAGAACAGCCGGCGGCTGTCGATGTCGTGGATCTCGTTGCCGGTCACCCGGCTGAAGGCGCATCCGAGGCTCCCCACGATGCCGGTCTGCTCGCAGTGGTGGATGTGGTTGTCGCGCACGATGTGCGAACCGACCTGCGTCCGGTTCCACCCGTTCTCGAGGGCGTCCCGCACGCAGCGCGTATAGGGGTCGGCTTCTCCGGCGTCATTGGTGTTGTCGGTGCCGTCGCCGTACTTGCCCAGCGACAGCCCGCTGCACTTCGAGTGGCTGATGGTGTTGTTCTCGATGACCCACCCGCGGCTCCAGTTCGTGCCGATGACGGCCTTCTGCTCCGACGACGGGGGTGCCCAATTGGTCGCGGCGTTCCGCAGAGTGAATCCGCTCACGTGGATGTAGTCGATGTGGTTGCGGCTGGGGTAGAACACGGTCTGGCGGACGTTGATCTCCACCGTGCCGTCGTTGGGATCCCCCTCGGGGAACTGCGCGTAGATCGTCGTGGTCCCGGCCTCGTATTCGGAGGTCGTGAACCGGACGACGAGAGTGATGGCACCGGAGCAGGGTTCGATCGGGACGGTCAGCGTGCGCCACACGTTCGGTTCATCGGATGCTGCAACCTCACCCGCACCGAGCAACGGCCCGTCGGGGGTGTCGAGCCGAAGCTCGATCCGGCCGCCCCCGCCCAGATCCGGTGCGACGTCGATGTCGATGAAGCGGCAGTCGCTGCCGGCATCCACCCCATCGAATCGCAGCCAGTCGCCGACCTTGAGGCCGGTGGAATGAGACATTCCATCGGGCCTGGTCCCCAGCGTGCCGCCGTAGCGGAACGCCAAGGTGTCGGCCGACACGACCGGACCGCCGTCCGGCCGGATCTCGCCGAGGCTGATGATGCCGTCCGCGTCGCCCTCCACGGTGGCGAACCACAGGCCATCCGGGTCGGACGCGGTGTGCAGTTCCTCGAGCGATTCCGCCTCGATCAGCCAATCCCCGTTGCGGTAGACGCAGCCGGTGTGATGCACCCGGCCGCGCGGATCGAACCAATCCCCCCGGATGACGTCGATGTAGGGGTTGAAAGCGCCGAACCGCGAGCTCTCGACCTGGTAGCGCCAGACCTGCCCTGACACGTGCTCCCAGCCCGATGCCACATCCGACCCGGTGATGACGACCCGCTCGCGCTCCGCCGCGGCGTAGGTGATCGGGGCGTCGTCGGTGCCGCCGCGTGGCGGATCCACGCGCTCGCGGTAGACACCCCCGGCGACGAGGACCGTGTCCCCTGGGCGTGCGACCGCCGCAGCGGCCGAGATGCTGCCGAACGGGCGGGTTGCTGTTCCGTCGGCTCCGTCGGCTCCGTCGGCTCCGGATGCCGCGGAGACATAGAGGGTGCGAGATTCCACAGTGTCATCTTCCATTTCTCTCGAGTCCTACGACCATCCAGGTGTTCCGAGCGGATGGTGCACCCATCCGGACCCGAGCGGCTCGTCGACGCCGAACGGCGGATCCGACACGACGCGAGACGCGTAGACCTCTGCATCGTCGAGTGGCACGAAGCCGATCTCGGCACCGGCCGAGAGGTCGGCGAAGCCGCGCTGGTTCGCCGAGAGTCCCCACACCGTGTGGAACCCGGGTTGCTCGAGCCGATTCACGGCTTCCACCAGACGGGCGAGGTCTGCGATCGACAGCCAGGTCGACAACGAGCGGATGCTGCTGGGCTCGGGCTCCACCGTCCCGAGTCGCGCGGCGACGACGGACATGCCGAAGCGATCTGCATAGAGCTGTCCGAGCGCCTCGAGCACCACCTTGCCCACCCCGTAGTACGTGTCGGGTCGGGCCGACGGCAGCCGCATCCCCTCCATGGATCGCGGCGTGTGGAACCCCACCGCGTGAATCGAGCTCGCGAGGAGAACGCGCGGGACGCCGGCTCGCCGGGCCGCCTCCAGGACGACGCGGCCGCCGTCGATGTTCACGCACATGATGTCTTCCCATGGCATCTCCGAGGCGTATCCGGCCAGGTGCACGATGGTGTCGGCTCCCGCGACGGCAGCGGTCAGCCCGTCGAGGTCGGTGACCGACGTCGTGACGGTCCGCTCGGATGGTCCCGCACCGAGGGCGGGGACGATGTCCACGAGCGTGAGCCGGCGGCCTTCGGTGCGCAGAAGCGGACGGAGACGCGTGCCGACGCTGCCTGCAGCACCGGTGAGGACGATCGACGAGGACATGCCGCTCCTTGGAACAGCCCGATCAGCGTAACCGGGTTGCGATAATCGATAATAGACGAGTAGGTTCGCCCACGGAGACTCTTTCGTGGAGATGCGGTCTGCGACTCCGACGATGCGACGAAAGGAATCTCGTGATCATCCAGGATCTGATCGTCACTCCGATCGCGTTCCCCGATCCGCCCTTGCTCAATGCGGCGGGGGTGCACGAGCCGCTGGCGCTGCGCAGCGTCGTGCAGCTCGTCGTGGCCGGCGGGGTGGTGGGCTTGGGCGAGGGCTGGGGCGAGCGGGATGTCGTCGAGGCGATGACGTGCGCGCGGGATGAGCTGGTCGGACAGAATGTGTTCGATCTCGCCGCGGTCGAGGCGGCGGTCGGTCGCTCCATCTCCGCCCGCGATCAGGGAGCGGACACGCGCCTGCAGACCATCGTGTTCGCGCCCATCGAGGTCGCGTGCCACGATGCGCAGGGAAAGATCCTGGGCGTTCCCGTCAGCACGCTCCTCGGCGGCGCGGTCCGCGACAGCGTCGACTTCAGCGGGTACCTGTTCTACAAGTGGGACCGCCACCTCGGGACAGCTGCCGCGCCGGATCGCTGGGGAGCAGCTCTCGACCCCGCCGGAATCGTCGACCAGGCTCGCACCATGATCGACGAGTTCGGCTTCCGTTCGCTCAAGCTCAAGGCCGGCGTGTTCCACCCCGACGAAGAGGCCGCGGCGATCGAGGCGCTCGCCGAAGCATTTCCCGGCACACCCCTTCGGATGGACCCGAACGGCGTGTGGTCCGTCGAGACCTCGGTCGCGATCGCCGAGCGGCTGCGCGGCACACTCCAGTACCTCGAAGACCCCACGATGGGCATGGCCGGCATGTCGGCTGTCGCCCAGGATGCCGGCATCCCCCTCGCGACGAACATGTGCGTGGTCGGCTTCGACCAGATCGCCGAGGCGGTGCGCACCGACGCCGTGCAGATCATCCTGTCCGATCACCACTTCTGGGGCGGCCTGCGCCGAACCCGTGAGCTGGGGGTCATCTGCGAGACATTCGGTCTGGGCCTCTCGATGCACTCCAACTCGCACCTGGGGATCTCGCTCGCCGCGATGACGCACGTCGCAGCGGCGATGCCCCGCATCGACTACGCGTGCGACACGCACTACCCCTGGAACGGCGAGCACGACATCCTCGAGCCGGGCGCGATCGAGATCCGTGACGGAGCGGTGCGCGTGCCTACCGGTCCCGGTCTCGGGGTGGAGCTGGACGAGGGCAGACTGGGCGAGCTCCACGCGCTCTACACAGCCTCGGGCCGGACGCACCGCGACGACGAGGCCTACATGCAGGCCGCGCAACCCGACTTCGTCGATGTCAGACCACGGTTCTAGCGGCGCGGGCGCGCTGAGCGTCTACGCCTACCCCTGGGACGTCACGGGCGATCCGGCGGCGCTCGATGTGCTCACCTCGATGGATGCCGATCGCGTCGTGCTGGCCGCCGCCTATCACTCCGTGCGAGCCGCGACGCCGCGGCATCCACGGCACAAGGTCGTCGATGCGCGCTGGTCTGCGATCTACGCGCCGTTCCGGCGCGAGGCGTTCGCGGCACTGCCGATCGCGCCGCGTGCCCCGGGCGGCTGGGTGACCGAGGGCGCGTTCGCACGGGCGCGTCGTTCGATCGCCGAGGCCGGGATGGACGTCGCCGGCTGGCTCGCTCTCACGCACGTCGACAGTGAGAGCGCATCCGACGAGTTCCGCGTCGTCAACGCGTTCGGAGACGTGTACGCGTACGCGCTGTGCCCGTCCCACGACGCGGTCATCGAGTACGCGTCGACGGTGGTCCGCGAGACCGTCGACGCGGGTGAGCTCTCGTCGATCGTGGTCGAGGCCTGGAGTCAGCTCGGCGTGGCGCACGTGTCCCAACACGACAAGACATCCACCGCCGGCTGGACGGCCGCCGATCTCCAGCTTCTCTCGATCTGCTTCTGCATCGCGTGCCGGCGGCTCCATCTCGCACAAGGAGCCGATGTCGACGCGCTGCGCGCGGCCGTGCGAGCCTCGGTCGGAAGCGCTCGTGCGCAGTCCGTCCGCGACGAATGGGGAGCAGTCGTGCTGGCCGCCCGCACCCGCTCGAGGCGCCGGATGCTGTCCGCCATCCTTCCGGCCGCGCATGACGCGGGTGCGGCACGCGTCGAACTGCATGTCGACGATGACCCGTGGGCGACGGGCCCGTGCGGGCCGATCGGCACCGACGATGATGTCGCGGCCGGTGTCGCAGCCGTCGTCGCACCCGCGTGGAGTCCCGGCGCGGTCGCGGTCGAACGGGTCCGCCGACTGTCGCAGAGCCACCGCGAGGTCGCCGCGTACGTGAGCGCCCTCGGCACGGAGTCAGCGGAGGCGCTCGCGATGTTCTGGGAGGAGCTCATCGCCGCCGGGGCCGGATCCCTGCACCTTTATCACTTCGGTCTCGCGTCGGCGGACCGGATCGCGACGGCCATCGCCGCACGCGCGGCCATCCGCGAACGAACGCACTGAGGAGAACCACATGACGGATATCGGCGAACGACTCGGCGATGTGCCGCTGGTCGCGATTCTCCGGGCGCCCGACCCGGCTCGCTTCCTCCCGGTCGTCGAGGTGCTCTACCACTGCGGAATGCGGGCGGTGGAGATCACCCTCACCACTGCGGGCGCGGTCGAGTGCATCCAGGAGCTTCGGTCGTCGATGCCGTCCGATCTGCTTGTCGGGGCGGGCTCGCTCAGATCGTCGAGCGACCTGCTGGCGGCCCACGACGCCGGGGCCCAATTCGTCGTGAGCCAGTTCGCCTCGGTCGAACTGCGGGATGCCGCCGACGCACTGGGCGTGGATTACATTCCCGGCGCACTGACGCCGACGGAAGTCGCCCTGTGCCGGGCGGCCGGCGCTGCGGTCGTCAAGCTCTCACCGGTGGGCCCGGTGGGCGGCATCGCCTACCTCGTCGAGCTTCTGGCGCCCATGCCGGACGCGCGGATCTTCGTCACGGGCGGAGTGAAAGTGGATGACATCGTCGGGTATGTCGATGCGGGGGCCGCCGTGGTGGGCCTCAGCCGGGATCTGCTCCGCGATGCGCTCAGCCCCGACGGTGATCTCGCCGCACTCGCCGGGCGAGCGCGGACGGCGGTCGACGCCGTGATGACGCGCTCGCTCTCATCGCGTCACGCCGAGGCGGAGGTGGGACTGTGAAGATCGTGTTCATCGGACTGGGCACCATGGGGCTGCCCATGGCGGTCAACCTGGTCAAGGCCGGATATGACGTCCACGGCTTCAATCGCAGCGACGCGAAGGTCGCCGCATTGGTCGCAGCAGGTGGAATCGCCGGAGGCGTCCTGGATTCCGAGGTCGAGGACGCCGACGTGATCATCACGGTGCTCCCCGACTCCCCGGACGTCAGAGCTGTGCTGCTCGGGCCCGATGGGATCGTAGGTCGCCTCCCCGAGGGCTCGACCGTCATCGACATGAGCACGGTGACGCCGACGCTCGCCGTCGAGGTGGCCCAGGCCGCCGCCGCGCAACGCGTCAGCGCACTGGACGCTCCCGTGAGCGGAGGGGAGGCGGGCGCGATCGAGGGATCGCTGTCGATCATGGTCGGCGGCGAAGCCGACGTCGTCGAACAGCGCCGGGGACTGCTCGAGGCGATGGGCCAGACCGTCGTGCATGTCGGCGGCCACGGCGCCGGTCAGACGGTCAAGGCGGCGAATCAGCTGCTGGTCGCCGCCACGATCCAGGCTGTCGCCGAGGCGCTCACCTTTCTCGACGCATCCGCGGTCGATCTCGAGCCCGCGGTGCAGGTGCTCGCGGGAGGCCTCGCAGGAAACCGCATCCTCGACCGGAAGTCGGCGTCGATGCTCGCTCACGACTTCCGACCCGGCTTCCGGGTGGAGCTGCACCACAAGGACCTCGGCATCCTGCTCGACGCGGCGCGACGAGTCCGTGTCCCGCTTCCGGTCGGGGCCCTCGTGAGTCAGCTGATGGAGTCTTCACTGGCGCGGGGTGACGGTGCGCTGGACCACACCGCCCTCCTGAGGGGCGTCGAGCAGATGGCGGGGCGCGGACGATGACCGGATCTGTGATCTACACGGAGAGCTGCACTCAGCTGGTTCCTGGAGCGGCGGTCGAGTACGAGGCCTTCCATCGGGCGGTTCCGCGCCGGATCGACGAGCAGCTCCGGCGCGGCGGCGTCGTGGCGTGGCAGATCTATCTTCGTGACGACGTGCTCACCCACTGCGTCACGAAGGATGACCGTGCACCTGCGCCGCCGAGCCCCGAGGACGTGGCGACAACGGCCTGGTGGCGGGAGCAGGTGAGGCCGTTCCTGGTGGAAGGGGCTTCGCCCGCGGTCGAAAGGCCGCTGGGCCGCCTGATCTGGGACCTCGACTGGCCGACGCGCGAAGAGGTGGACACCGCCGAGCACGAGAGCGATTCTCGATAGCCGATAGAATCGCCGCGTGGCTGGTGCCGATGAAATGCCTCTCGACCTCGATCGCGGCCTGCTGTCGGACCGCATCTACGAGCTCGTCAAGGCGATGATCAAGGACTCGACGCTGAAGCCGGGCGAGCAGATCGTCGAATCCCAGCTGGCCCGGCGACTGAGCGTGAGCCAGGCACCCGTCCGCGAGGCGCTGAAACGACTGACCCATGACGGCCTCGTCACGCACGTCCGGCACCACGGCAGCTTCGTCACCGAGTTCTCCAAGCGCGAGGCCGAGCACGCTCGCATCGCGCGCGTGGCGCTCGAAGGGCTGGCCGCGCGGCTCGCGCAGGGTCGCATCGACGCGACCACAAGAGACCTGCTCCTGTCGATCATCGGCCAGATGCACGCCGCTGCTGACGCGAGCGACATCGCCGCGTTCCGGGAACTCGACTTCGAGTTCCACAAGACGGTCGTCGTCGCGTGCGGAAACCCCTATCTCCCGAGGATGTGGGACATCGTCGAGCCGAGCCTGCGATCGATGCACGTGCTGTCCGACCCCGCGTTCGACGGCGACTGGCACGTCGTGGCCGACATGCACCGCGCGCTCCTCGATGCTTTGGAGGGCGACGACCCCACCGCCGCCGAGGACCTCTTCACCGCACACGCTCTCGGCATGGGCAGCGCGCCGGACAGGCCCATGGGGCCCACCATCAACCGCTACATCGAGCAGCTGCGGTCCGACGAGGCGGGTTCGGATTCGGGGGAATCCGACCGTTGAGTCAGCGGGGAGCCGTCGAGCCGTAGAGTCGATCGGCGGTGCGACCCCAGACGGACCGTGACTCGTCCGCGGTCAGGTCGGGCAACGCGCGTGCGGTGCGCTCGACGATCGCCGCATAATCGCCGGCGAGGGTCGACATCGGCCAGTCACTGCCGAACATGAGGCGATGAGGTCCGAGTGTCTCGATCGCCGCTGCGACGGCGCTGCGGACAGCCGCATCGGCATCCGACAGCGTCCCGGAACGGGCGAACAGGCCGGAGATCTTCGCCGAGACGGTGGGGCTTCCCCCCAGCTCGGCCAGGGCTGCCCGCCATGACGCGGTCGGTTCGTGCGAGCCGAGTCCGAGGTGGCACAGCACGATCTGCAGCCGCGGATGCTCCGCCGCGAGATCGCGGACGACCGCGAGCTGATCGGGCCGGAGCAGCAGCTCCAGAACGATGCCGTGCTCTTCGAGTCGGCTCAGCAGAGCGCCGAGGCCCTCGAGGTCAGTCCAGTCCGCGGGGCGGCGCTGAAGGGGAAGACGCACGCCGGCGGGCAGCGTGCCGGCGCGGTTGATGACCGGCTGCACCGCCCCCAGCCATGCGCCGGCGGCCGGCGCGTACTGCAGCACCACGCGAGACGGGATGACGTCGGACCGCGCGGCGACGTCGAGCAGCCACTCCGCCTCCGCTGCGGTGTCGCCCGCCTGAACCGCGACGGCGCCCGTCACCGGCAGCCCGGCGATCGCCGCCGTGAGGTCGCCCACGCGATAGCGCTGCGCGAGAGGCGGGACCTTCGCGAGCCACTCCAGCTCGAAGCGGCTGGTATCCCACAGGTGGACGTGCGCGTCGAGGATCGCGTCGGCCGGTTCAGGCATCCAATTCCGTCCAGAGCGCGAGCGGTATCGTCGCCTCGGCATCCGCAGCGAACTGACGCACCTCGTCGGCGGTCCGGGCTCCGACGACCACGCCGGCGACGGTGGGATGCCGCAGCGGGAAGCGGATGGCGGCTGCCGAAAGTCGGACCCCGTGCTCGATGCAGCGTCGTTGGAGGGCGCGTGCCCGAGCCAGCTCTGCGGCTGTCGCCGGCCGATAGTCGTACATCGCGTCATCACGGGGGTCGGCGAGGATCCCCGTGTTGAACACGCCTGCGGCGATCACTGCGACGTCGTTCCCGGCCGCCGTGGGGAGCAGGTCTCGCTCGGCAGACCGGTCGAGCAGCGTGTAGCGTCCGGCGACCATGACGAGGTCGACATCGGCTTCGGCGGCGAACCGCGCGAGCGGCTCCGAGAAGTTCATGCCGACGCCGATCGCCCTGACGACACCCTCGTCGCGCAGCCGCACCATCGCGGGGATCGCCTCCCGGAGCGCGAGGTCGACATCCTCCGGGTCGTGCAGATACAGCACATCGATGCGATCGACCTCGAGCCGGGCAAGGCTCGATTCGAGACTGCGCAGCACTCCGTCCGCACTGAGGTCCTTCGCGGTGCGAACTCCGACGCCGCCGCTCGGGACGACCTCGCCGCGCGCATCGAGGATCTGCCGTCCGACCTTCGTCGCGATCGAGACCGTGTCCCGCTCGACATCGCGCAGGGCAGCGCCGAGTCGGCGCTCGCTCAGGCCGGCGCCGTAGTGCGGTGCGGTGTCGAAGAACCGGATGCCCGAAGCCAGTGCCTGTGCGACTGTCGCGCCGGCGTCCGCCTCGGTGACACTCGTGAACAGATCGCCGATCGGCGCACAGCCCAGGCCGACGCCGGCCAGCGTGCGATCGATTCGGCTCAGCGGGGCAAGGACGTGGTCGAGCGCCATGCCTCGTACTCCTCGCGGCTCGCCGGCGTCAGCGGATAGTAGTCGCTGAGCCGGGCGCCGGCATCGAGGCGCTCGCGGCTGAAGACCTCCCAATCCTGGTGGTCCTTGGCGGCGTCGCGCACCTGCGGCGCCAGCGCCTGCGGTACGACGACCGGGCCGTCGTCGTCGGCCACGACGAAGTCACCCGGCATGCACAGCACGCCGCCGACGGCGACCGGCACGTCGTAGGCCCACGGGAACAGCTCGGACTGCGAGGCGTAGTGGGGGGTGGCGCCGGTGCACCAGACCGGGATGCCCAGTTCGCGGATGCGGCCGGCGTCGCGGATACGGCCATCGACGACGATGCCTGCGCCGCCCTTGCGCTGGAAGTATCGGGCGAGGATGTCGCCGATGCATCCGGAGAAGGCGCTGCCGTACGCCTGGATGACGAGTACGTCACCGGGCTGCACGGTCTCCATCACGGCCCAGAGGGCCGTGTGACGCTCGACGTACTCCTGCGACAGCCCCGACGCGAGGTCCTCGCGCTGCGGCATGAACTGCAGCGTGAGCGCGGATCCCACCACCTTCTGGCCCGGAACCAGCGGCCGCGGGCCTTCCACGAACGTTCGCCGGACGCCGAGGGCGTGGAGCTTCGAGCACGCCGTCGCCGACCCGATCTCCTGCATCGCCTCGAGTTCGTCGGCATCCGGACGGCTCCACTCGCCGCCGCGGATCGGAAGATCGACGGCGCGGTGAGGCGCGATCAGCTGATCGGTCATGTTGGTGTCCCCTCGGTTGCTGGTTGGTGAGCGGCAGACTGGTGCCGGGGCTGTCGGATGGCTTCTGTGGTGATCAGGACGAGCTTCGCGCGATGGGCCGGGGGAAGGTCGACGACGATCGACGGGGCGTCGACGTCGGTCGCGTGCGAGACGACCTCGCCCGGATCGGATGTGTAGGCGACGGGGCTGCCGGGGAAATCGGATCCGGCTTCGCCGGTCGATCGCACGGACCGGATGTCGCGCTCGCCGAACCTGCCCGGACGGATCCGCACCCGCCGCCGCTCGCGATTCGAGAGGTTGACGAGCTCGACGGCGATCTCGTCGCCGTCGATCGAGGTGACCAGCGCGGCCACGTCTCTGGGCAGTCCCGGTCGGGCCCGTTCGACGTCCTCGTAGCTCACGGCGACGAGCGGAAGTCCGCCGTTGTAGAGCACCTGCGGCGCTCCCGAGATCAGCTGCCCGAGCACCTCGGTGACGACGGGCTGCACGCGCTGCCAGAAGTGGATGTGCACCGTGGCCGGGTCGGGATGCTCGGTCTCCATGAGGGCGATGCGGCGAGCGACCTGGCCGAGCGCCATGGAGAGCGCACGTTCGGGGTAGTCGGGGTTCTCGCCGGCGAGGTAGCTCAGCCACGGCATGTCGTGACCGCCCTCGGCCTTGTCGCGGAACGGGCGCACAGCGGTGGGCGACTCGGACTGGACCGGCAGAAGGCGGCGCAGCCGGTCGAGGTCGGCGGCATCGCGCGAGAACCACCACAGCCACGTCGGCAGCTCCATCGGCATCGGCCCGAAGTCGAACCAGCCGTCCTCGCCGAAGCGGTGGGGGACGAGCTGCGCCTCGTTCCAGGCATCCGCGCCCAGCCTGCTCAGCGAGTTCGCCTGCAGGCTCATCGGGGTCTCGGCGACCGTCGCCGTGATCGCGTGGTCGATGACCGTGTCGAGGGGTGCACGGGCGAGTTCGAGGTGCGTCCGATCGCCGGTGACGATCGCGGCGTTGATCCCGCCGATGAGCGCCGCCATGCCGACGCAGGGGAGGCCGTGGGGCCAGGTCCAGCCGTAGTGGCCGCCGTACCAGCGTCCGCCCTGCAGCGACCCGACCAGTCCGTCGGGCCCGGCGTTGTCGGGAAGCAGACCGCCGTTCGCGGCGGCGCGACCGCGCCATCCGCCCACGTACCGCTCGATCCAATCCGCCGCACGCTGATCTCCGTCGTAGAGCCAGTGATTGGCGACGAGACTCGTCGCGGCGAGGTTCACCGCCACGTCGCCGTGCGCGCGACGTCGCATCTCGGCGCCCATGAGATCGGCCTTGGCCGGGTCTGCCAGATCGTCCCACCGGTCGATGCCGTCGAGGCCGTGGATCGGCAGGCCGTACGGCCGCATGCTCTCCTGGTCGGCGGAGTAGGAGGTCCATTCGTCGCCGACGCCCTCGAGCGCACCGAGCGCGCCGTTGTGCGGCGCGAGGATCACATTCGCGTCTGGGTCGTAGTTGCCGTTCGCCGGATCCAGATAGAGCTCGGCGAACCGGCGTGCGCGGTCCCGGAACTCGGCGTCGTCGGGATCGGCCGCGCAGAGGGCGTAGAAGAAGATGAGCGACTCGCCCTGGTGGAACCAGTCGTACCCGTTCTCGTACTCGTCCGTGAGCATGCCGGCTTCGGTGAGCTGCGCCGTGACGCCGCGCCAATGGTGCTTGGCCGCATCGAGGATGTCGCCTGCGCCGCCCAGGGCGTAGAAGGCGGGCCAGTTGAAGAACGGCTCGTAGAAGTCGTCGACGCCGTCGCGGCTCTGCAAGGCTCCGCTGTACCGGAGTCGACCATCGGACTCGCAGTAGAGCTCGACGAACCGCGGCCAGGCTCGCTCGATCTCGTCGAACAGGCGGCGCTGGAGCACCGCCCACGCGGGAATCTCGCGCATCGGGGCGACGAGCACGGGACCGGGCATCGATCAGCCCTTCGTCGCCCCGGCGACCAGGCCGCCGATGATGTGCCGCTGCATGATGACGAAGAAGATCATCACCGGCGCAACGGCCAGGAGCAGGGTGGGGAAGACGGTCGTGTAGTCCGTCTGGTACTGGCCGACAGCGGCGAAGACGCCGGTCGTCACCGTGTGGATCCCGGAGCTCGGTCCCAGGATGATCTGCGGATTGATCCAGTCGTTCCAGATGCTGACGGAGTTCAGCACCAGGATCGTGCCGACCACGGGCTTCATCATCGGGAAGATGCACGACCAGAACGCCCGGATCTTGCCCGCCCCGTCGAGCTCGGCGGCTTCGTCGATCTCCCGGGGGAGCGAACGGATGTACGCCGTGAACAGGAAGATCGTGATCGGGAGCGTCAGAGCGGTCTCGAACAGCACGAATCCGGGGATCGTGCCGATGAGGCCGAGCACCCGGAGGACGTAGACGACCGGGATGAGCGTGACCTGACCGGGGATGAACAGCCCGGAGACGAAGAACAGCAGCAATGCGAGGTGCCACTTGCGCTTGCCGCGGGCGATCACGTAGGCCGCCGGCGACGCGATCACGATGCAGAAGAAGTTGACGAGGAGCACGAACAGCACGGTGATGCCGTACGCGCCGAGGACGTTGAAGTCCTTGCTCGTCGCCGCCTTCACGAGGTAGGTCAACGAGAACGAGCCGGGGGAGAATCCGAGCGGGTTGGCGAAGATGTCCGCCTGGGACTTGAAGGCGCTGATGACCATGATGTACATCGGCACGAGCATGATCACCGCGAGCACCGCGATGAAGAGCCATTTCAGGATGCGGGGCGCGAGCGGGACGCGGATCCTGGTCGTCTTCGCGCCGCCCACGCGGCGTTCACGAGAGACCTCGAGGACGTCGTCCACGGGCTTGGAGGGGGTTGCTTCGAGGATCGACATCACTCGCTCACCTTCTTCTCGGCGCCGCGACGAGCGAGCGTGACGGCGATGCCCAGTGCTGCAGTGACGACGAGCAGGATGACGGACTGTGCCGCGCCGAACCCGAGCCGGGCATTCTGGAAGGAGTCGCTCAGGATCTGATAGACGATGGTCTGGGTCGACCCCGCCGGCCCGCCATCCGTCAAGGACACGACGATGTCGTAGACCTTGAGCAGGCCGACGACACTGAGAACGACGTTCACGGTGACGATCGGAGCGAGCAAGGGCAGCGTGATGTTGCGGAACTGCGCCCACTTGCCTGCGCCGTCGACCGTCGCGGCCTCGTAGAGTTCGGCGGGGATCGACTTCAGCCCGGCGATGTAGAGGATCATGCTGAATCCGAAGCCCGCCCACACGATCGTGGCGATGATCGTGCCCTTGGCGAAAGTGGCCTCGGTGAGGAACGGCACCTCGGGGAGGCCGGCCCGGGTCAGGAAGGTGTTCATGACGCCATGCGGTGCGAGGAGGGCAGACCACAGGAAGCCGATGATGAGGGCGCTGATGATGTGGGGGAAGAAGAAGACCATGCGCGCCGTCGAGTTGAGCGCGCCCGAGCCGGCGATGAGCGCGGCGGTGAGGAGTCCGAGGGCATTGCAGGCCAGCGTGCCGATGACGGCGATGGCCAGGGTGAAGGTGGCACCGTCGATGCTGCGCGGGTTCTTGAAGGCGCGGGCGTAGTTCTCGAAGCCGATGAAGTCGAAGTTGAGGCTGTAGCCGGTCCAGTTCGTGAAGCTCAGCACGAACGCGAGTCCCATCGGGATCACGAAGATGGCCGTGAACAGGGCGACTGCCGGAGCGGTCATGAGGAAGCCGGGCAGTCGTCGCTTCCAGGTGATCAGGATCTTGGATGCATCGGTCATCGTCGACCTCTCGTTTCGTCGGTTGTCATGAATGCCGGGGCGCGAGGCGGACCTCACGCCCCGGCACTGCAGGTCGTCTACTGCGCGGCGAACCAGTCGTCCATGGCCTTCAGCATCGCGTCGGCCGACTCTCCGGTCATCAGGGCCTGCGCCTCGGTGTTCAGCTCCGCGTTGTATCCCGGAGCGACCGTGCGCTCGCCGTACCCGTCGCCCGACGGCGTGAACGCCTTGGCGGGGGTGTCGGCGATGATCTTCTGGAGCTCGTCGCCCAGGGGTGTCGTCTTGTACTCGTAGCCCGTGCGGAAGTTGCCGTCGGCCTGGAGCTGCGAGATCACCGCGGCCTTGTCGGTGACGAGGTACTCGACCAGCTTCGCAGCGGCATCCTGGTGCTTCGACGCCTTCATGATGATGTACGGGTTCGCCATGTTGGCGATCTGCGCGGGAGTCTTGACACCACTCTCGGCCGGGGCCGCGAACACGCCGATCTCCGGCTTGCTGGTCGCCTTCGCCTCGGCGGCGGAGAACCACGCGCCCATCGGGTACATCGCGGCCTTGCCGGCGAGGAACGACGCCTCAGCGTCGGCGTACTTCACGCCGACGGCATCTGCGGGGATGTAGCCGTCCTTGA
Organism: Microbacterium rhizosphaerae; assembly: GCF_034120055.1. Classification (NCBI taxonomy): domain Bacteria; kingdom Bacillati; phylum Actinomycetota; class Actinomycetes; order Micrococcales; family Microbacteriaceae; genus Microbacterium; species Microbacterium rhizosphaerae. The sequence goes on from NZ_CP139368.1 coordinate 432,534, forward strand.
CCCACGACGCGTATCGCTTGACCGCGGTGCTGTACGTGTCGCTCCACTTCTTGTCGCCGGAGGAGATGTGCTTGTACCAGTCGGGGTCCTTGCCGAGGACGGTCGGGATGCCCGTGTACTGCAGGGCGAGCTGGCTCATCCACTCGCCGCCGCTCTGGATGGGGGTCCACCCGGCGTCCTTCAGCTTCTTCAGGTCCGCCTCGAACTCCTCCATGGTCTTGGGGGGCGCGGTGATCCCGGCATCCTGGAACGCCTTCTTGTTGTAGAAGATCGTGCCCTGCAGCTGGAAGCCGACGCCGGCGACGAGGTTCTTGCCGTCCATCTTGTACTGGTCGGCGAGCGGGCCCTTCTTCGCCCACGTGTACTTCGAGAGATCGACGAGTTCAGGTGCCAGGGTCGCGTTCGGTGTGAGCGTCTCGACGACGTCGGGGACATCGCCCGAGGCGAGCAGCGTGGGGAGGGTCTTTCCGACCCCGTTGACCGGCATCACGATCTTGACGGAGATGTTGGGGTTCGCCGCCTCGAACGGTCCGACGAGCGCGTTCCAGTACGCCTGAGTGAGGTTGGGGGTGATGTTGACGAGCATGCTGAGCTCGACCTTCTCCTGCGGCGCCTTGCTGGCGGGGGCGCTGCCGGCAGAGCTGCACCCTGTGAGGACGAGGCCGACAGCGGCGAGGCCGGCGGCCGCCGTCACAGTGAAACGGCGTGTGATCATCTTTGAACCTTCCGTGGTTTCGGATCCCCTTGGTGAGGAGCATCGCTAGATTACGATAATCGATAATCGTTGGCAAGCCTCTTATCGATAATCGGTGGGACGAATCTGGCGACGTCTGGATCGGCGATGAAGGCCGCGACGATGCCCCTCGCATGGAGGTGGCGTCGCAATGGGGCCGCAACATGCTACGTGGCTGAACCTGGGGTGGTCCTGTCAGGCCGGACGCCCTCTCGGGCTTCCCCGCCTCGATACTCGGCATCCTGGGGCGTGATCTCCGGTCAGCACCACCGGCGCCGCAGCCAGCGAACGCTCAAGCCGAACCACTCCGCGAAGGCCGGCGGTGCGACGGTTGCGCCCTCCCGTGGCCGCGCCAGCCCGAGGCCATGCGGTCCGTCCCGGAAGACGTGGAGTTCGAACTCCACACCCGCCTCGTCGAGGGCGGCGGCGAAGGCCAGCGTGTGCCTGACGGGAACGACGGCGTCCTCGCCGGTCGCGAAGAGGAACGTCGGCGGATTGCCGTTGCCGACGTGCGGGACGACAGGAGGGTACTCGCGCCCCGCACCCAGGGTGATGTCCGTCGTGATGGCGTACCCGAGAAGAAGCGCATCGGGTCGGTTCGTTCCGACCGTCCCGAGCGAGGCTGCGAGGTGGCCTCCCGCGGAGAATCCGATCATCGCGAGCCGGCGCGGCGCGACTCCCCACTCGTCGGCATGGAGACGGATCTCGGCGACCGCCGCTTCGGCGTCTTCGAGCGCCTGCGCGAAGGTCGCCTCGGCACCCACGCTGTAGTGCAGGACGAACGCGTGGAACCCTTCGGCGAGGTAGGCGAGTGCCACGGGCTCGGCTTCGCCCGGGCTCAGCGTCATGTACCCGCCGCCGGGAACGACGAGCACGGAACCTGTCGATGCGCCGCGACCCGCGTCGGAGAGGAAGCCCGTGAGGCGTGCGCCGTTGACTCCGATCGTCTGCGTGAAGTGATTCACCGCTCGGCGCCGCCGCGCCGGCCGCGGCCCGTCGCTGCGGAGTCCGGGCGGCGATCGCGCACGTGGCCTCCGGTCGCGTGGAGCCGGAACAGGTCGGCCGCCTGCTCGGGCACGCCTCCTTCGAGAACCTCCAGCAGATCGCGGTGCGACTCCGCGACGGTGTTCCAGTCGCCGGAATAGTCGGGGTCCGACAGCACGTGGAGCGACCGCAGGCTCGGCTCGATGATGTCCCACATCCGCGGGAGGTGGCTGTTGCCGCTCGCGACGATGACCGCGCGATGGAATTCGAAGTCGAACTCGCGGAAGGCTGTCACATCATTGCGCGCGGCAGACTCCGCCATCCGGTCGATGAGCGTTTCGAGCGCCATACGGGTCGCAGAATCCAGTCGACCGCAAGCGCACCGCCCCGCGAGCTCCTCGAGGGTCACCCTCGCGACCTTGGCCTGCTCTGCTTCGTCCCGCGAGTAGTCGGCGACGAAGCTGCCGTGATGGCGCACCTGTTGGACGAGCCCTTCGTGGGTGAGGCGCTTCAGCGCCTCGCGCACCGGGGACTGGCTGACCTTCAGCTGTCGCGCCAGCTGGGATTCGACGAGCTGCTCGCCCGGACGAAGCGTGGAATCCCGGATCATGCCCTTGACCAACGAGTAGATCTGATCGGACAGCAGGCCCTTGTCGAGGTCGGGCAGTCGAGCGGCAAGGTCGGGCATTTCGCTACCCTACCCGATAATCGACTATCGCTAGCGAAACGTCCGGCGTGGCTCGTCGACGAGATGGATGGCGAGGCGGGCCGCGAATCGATTATCGATTGACAGTGCTTCTCCGGATCACCACAATGGGATCCCATGACTTTCGCACCCGACCGGGATCGCCTCTTCCCGGTCGATCCCGCCACCCGAAGCCGGGCGCGCGACCTCCATGCGAGCGTCGCGGACCTGCCGATCATCTCCCCCCACGGTCATGTCGATCCCCGCATCCTGGTGGAGGACCGCGCCTTCGACAACGCCGCCGATCTCCTCATCCGCGATGACCACTATGTGACGAGGCTGATGCACTCGGCCGGGATCGGACTCGAGCGTCTCGGCGTCTCGCCGCATGACGGCATGGCCGCCCGCCCGCGCGAGGTGTGGCGAACATTCTCCGAGAACTGGGACCTCTACACGGGGACGGCCTCCGGATATTGGCTGCGCTCCATCCTCGCCGAGCAGTTCGGTCTCAGCGAGCATCCGTCGTCGGCCAACGCGGATGCGGTGTTCGATGAGATCGGCGCGCGTCTGGCCGAGCCATCGTTCCGGCCCCGCGCGCTCTTCCGCACATATGGCATCGAGCTTCTCGCGACGACGGACGACCCGATGGACGATCTCGCCCCGCACGCCATGCTCGCCGCGGATCCCGCCTTCGGCGGCCGCGTGGTTCCCACGTTTCGACCGGACGCCTACCTTGCGCCCACGTCCCCGGGCTGGGCGCAGCGCGTCTCGCGACTGTCGGAATGGAACGGCACCCGCGACACCGACTACGCCGGGTACCTGTCCGCGCTCGAGGGTCGGCGTGCCTATTTCATCCAGCACGGTGCCGTCTCCGCCGACCACGGTGTTGCGCAGCCCCGGGCGATCGAACTGGATGCCTCCGATGCCGCGCGCCTCTTCGAGAAGGCACATGCCGGCACCATCACGACGGACGAGGCGAGCGTCTTCTCCGCACACATGCTGTTCGAGATGGCGCGGATGAGCACCCGCGACGGTCTCGTCATGACCGTGCATCCGGGTGTGTTCCGAAACCACGATCACGAGACGTTCACGAGGTTCGGCCCCGATTCCGGGCACGACATCCCGGTCGCCACGGAGTATGTGAACGCGCTGCGGCCGCTGCTCAACCGCTTCGGCAACACCCCGGATTTCCACCTCGTGCTCTTCAGCGTCGACGAGACGACCTACTCCCGCGAGATCGCTCCACTCGCCGGCTACTACCCCGCGGTCTTCATCGGTGCGCCGTGGTGGTTCCTCGACGCCCCCGACGCCGGTCTCCGGTTCCGGGCCGCGGTCACGGAGACCGCGGGCTTCTCCCGCGGGTCGGGGTTCATCGACGACACGCGCGCATTCATGTCGATTCCCGTCCGGCACGACATGTCGCGGCGACTGGATGCGGCCTTCCTCGCCCGACTGGTCGGGGAAGGCCGCATCGACCAGCCCCAGGCCGAACGGACGATCGTGGATCTCGTGGATGCGCAGCCGCGGAGGGTGTTCAAGCTGTGAGTGTGGAGACCGTCCGGCCCCGCATCTCCAGCCGCGCCGTCGAGAAGGCGCCCGTCCGGATCGCGCACCTCGGGCTCGGAGCTTTCCACCGTGCGCACCAGGCGTGGTACACGGCGCATGCCGCCGGCGACCCGTGGGGGATCGCGGCATTCACCGGCCGGTCGCCGGCGGTGGCACAGGTTCTGGCGGCGCAGGACTGCGTCTACACCGTCATCGAGCGCGGCGCCGAGGGTGATCGTGCGGAGATCGTCGAATCGATCGTCGAGGCTCACGACGGAGCCGACGTGTCGGCCTGGAGGAGCACGATCGCATCTCCCGATGTCGCGGTCGTCACCCTCACGGTCACCGAGGCCGGCTATGCCCGGGGCTCGACCCCGCCGCGCCGACTGGTCGAGGGGCTCGCGGCGCGTCGAGCGGCGGACGGCGGCCCCGTGTCGATCGTCAGCTGCGACAACCTGCCGGGCAACGGGCAGGCGATGCGCGCTGCCATCGACGCCCTCGCCGACCTCGACCTCGCCGGCTGGATCGACGCCAACGTGGCGTTCGTGGACACCATGGTGGATCGGATCACGCCATCCGTCACAGCTGCGGACAGCACTGCGGCGCTGGCGCTCACGGGAGCGCTCGACGAGGCGCCGGTGGTCACCGAGCCCTTCTCCGAATGGATTCTCGCGGGCGACTTTCCCGCGGGTCGTCCGGCATGGGAGACGGCCGGCGCGCGCTTCGTGGCAGATGCCACGCCGTACGAAGAGAGAAAGCTGTGGCTGCTCAACGCGGCGCACTCGCTCCTGGCATATGCCGGGTCCGGTCGGGGATTCGACTCGATCGACGAGGCGTTCGCGGACGACGAGCTGAACGCGATGACCGAGCAGCTCTGGGCTGAGCAGCGTGCCGTCCTCTCGCTCGGCGACGAGGAGATCGACTCCGCACTCGCCGCGCTGCGCGAGCGATTCGCCAACCCCCGGATTCGCCACTCACTGCAGCAGATCGCGCAGATGGGCGCACTCAAGCTCCCCGTCCGGATCCTCGATCCGATGCGGCGTCGTGAAGAGCGGGGGCTCGGGCACGGGGCTGCTCAGCGGGCGACGATCGCCGCGTGGGCCGACCACCTCGTGCGTTTCGACCCCGCCGACGCTGCCTCGGCCGCCATCGCCCGACTCCTCGCGCGCAATCCGCGCGCGGAGCCGGTCGACCTCATCATCGACACCCTCACAACGGAGCAGCACGCATCATGATCATCGACAAAGCCGACGTCATCGTCACGAGCCCGGGACGCAACTTCGTGACACTCAAGCTCACCACGGACGACGGCCTGACCGGCCTGGGCGACGCGACGCTGAACGGGCGCGAGCTCGCCGTGGTCGCCTACCTCAGGGACCATGTCGTGCCGCTGCTGATCGGCGCCGATGCGTCGAGGATCGAGGACACGTGGCAGTTCCTCTACCGCTCCGCCTACTGGCGCCGCGGACCCGTGACGATGGCCGCCATCGCGGCGGTCGACATGGCGCTGTGGGACATCAAGGGCAAGGCCGCGGGGATGCCGGTCTACCAGCTGCTGGGAGGAGCCAGCCGCCGTGGCCTGATGGCTTACGGTCACGCGTCGGGGAAGGATCTGCCCGAGCTGTTCGACTCGATCCACGCCCACCTGGAGCTGGGGTACCGGTCGATCCGGGTGCAGACCGGTGTGCCGGGTCTGAAGGCGATCTACGGCATCGCGTCGCAGCACAGTGAGGCCGAGGACTCCCGCGGACGCTACGACTACGAGCCGGCGCATCGCGGCGCCCGCCCCGTCGAGGAGGACTGGGACACGCGCGCGTACCTGACGCACCTGCCGGGTGTGTTCGAGGCCGTCCGCAACGAGTTCGGCCCCGACCTCCCGCTGCTGCACGACGGGCACCACCGGATGACGCCGATCCAGGCCGCGCGGCTCGGCAAGGCGCTCGAGCCGTACGACCTGTTCTGGCTCGAGGACTGCACGCCCGCCGAGAACCAGGAGGCGCTGCGCCTGGTGCGTCAGCACACCACCACCCCGCTGGCGATCGGCGAGGTGTTCAACACGGTGTGGGACTTCAAGGACCTCATCCGGGAGCAGCTGATCGACTACGTCCGCGGCGCGGTGACCCACATGGGCGGCATCACCGCGCTGAAGAAGACGCTCGAGTACGCCGCGATGTACCAGATCAAATCCGGCATGCACGGCCCCACCGACATCTCCCCGGTGGGCATGGCCGCCGCGATGCATCTCGGGCTCGCGATCCACAACTTCGGCATCCAGGAGTACATGCAGCACGGGCCGAAGACCGACCAGGTCTTCGAGCAGTCCTTCACCTGGCGTGACGGGATGCTGCACCCCGGCGACCAGCCCGGCCTGGGCGTCGAGCTGAACCTCGACGAGGCCGGGAAGTACCCGTACGAGCGGGCCTACCTGCCCTACAACCGGCTCAAGGACGGCACCGTCCACGACTGGTGAGCCCGAAGCCGAACCCGAACCGGCCGCGCAAGATTCCGCGGGAATGTGGAGGGGCTGACGGGAATCGAACCCGCGCTGTCTGCTTGGGAAGCAGAAGTTCTGCCATTGAACTACAGCCCCGTTGCCTTGAGATCACCGGGATCGAAGGTTCCCATCAAGGCGATGGTTCACCGTGGCGTACCAGCGGCGATGGCATCCGACTGCTCGGCGCCACGTCCCATACTACCGATCGGATGACGTGCACCAAGTTCGGCGGCGATGGGCGGATGCCGCGTGCCGCCCCCCGAGGGAAGCGGCACGCGGCATCCGTCATCCGCTAGTTCAGGAAGGAGAACATCGCCGTGTGCGTCGTCCCGTCGACGAGCGTCAACGAGAGCGTCGCGCACGTGCCCGCCCAGGACTTGTTCGTCTTCCAGACGTACGTGTACTGGTCGGTGGTGGGGTCGTACTGCAGGCTGCTGGCCCCAGCCGTGAGGGTCTGCTCGATCGCGTCGACCTGCGCCGACGGCGAGCATGCGCCGAAGGAGACAGACGGCGAGCCGGCAGCCAGCACCGCTGTGCCCTGATCACCGCCCAGACTGAACTTCACCGGAACCGCACTGCCGGCCTTGACGCTGTTCACGACGTCGCCCGTGTTCACCGGGGCGGCGAAGCCCGACCAGGCGTACACGACCGAGTACGTGCAGTTCACTGCCGCCGACGCATTCCCCGCATTGTCGAGGGCCGTGCCGGCCGGAGCGACGGCCGTCTTCGATCCCACGCTGGAGGTATCCAGCGCGATCGAGCCGCCGGCGGGTGTCGCCAGGCCCGAACCGTCCGCTTCATCCGCCGCCGTCCAGGTGGCGTCGGCCGATGTCCCGAGCACGACGGCATCGCTCGGGCACGTCAGCGCCACGACCGGGGCGGTGACGTCGACCCGCGTGAGCGTCCAGAAGTGGTCGGCTGTGGCAGCATCCGTCGCCGTCGTGGTGCCCGACGATCCGGTCGCCGCGACCACAGTGCCGTTGCGTCCGGCGCCCGACGAGTCGACCAGCGTCGTCCCGCCGGTCTCGTCGAACGCGTAGTGCACGACATCCCCGGCGCCGGCCTGTCCGCCTGCAAGCGCACCCACCTCTGCAGCGGACAGCGCTCGGTCGTAGATGTTGAAATCATCGACGGCTCCGTTGAGCGCGGGGTCGCCGCCGTACTGCGACTTGCCGAGGTAGTTCCTCGTGCTCTGGCCGAACGCGGACGGGTGCACGGTCATGGCCGTGTTGGTCGCAACGACCTGGCCGTTCACATACATGGTGCCCGTCGTGCCCGCGACGGTGACGGTGACGAGCGACCACTGGTTGAGCGGCAGCGTCTTCGGGTTGGTGCTGTTGAGGCGCTGCTCGCCTCCGGCGCCGCCGGTCGTGATGGCGAAGCGCAGCTCCGATCCGTCGTTCGTGGTCAGGAACATGCTGGCGTTGCTGCTCGAGCCGATGTCGAACACGCGCTGCCACGAGGCGTTGCCGGCGGGGTTGACCCAGGCGGACACCGTGTAGTCGCCGGTCAGGCTGCTCACCGCGCCGGTCGGCAGCGTCGCGTAGGCGTTGCTGTTGCAGAACGACAGCGCCGTGCCGATCCTGCCGGGCTGACGCGCTCCCGTCGCCGTGCATCCCGACGTGATCGATCCGTCGGTCCACTGGATGACCTGAGCTCCGTCCGTCTTGCTCATCCCGGTGACCGAGAGCACCCGGCCGGTGCCGTCGTTCGCGAGGCGGTAGTGCCCCTTGCCGTCGGGCACGAGCTGCCACAGCTGGCTGTCGGCGCCCGTGTCGGCGCTCAGCACCGCAGATGCTCCATTGGACGTCGAGGCGCCCTGCACGTCGAGGACCCGGCCGTCGATCATGCTCACGACCTTGTACAGGCCGGACCCCGCCGCGACGAGCTTCCAGGTCTGGTCGGTGACGCCGCCACCCGCCTGTGCGGCCTGCTGCTGAACGGAGTCGCCTGCGGTCAGCTGGAGTCCGCTGTTCAGGTTGGCGATGGTGTACGTCCCGGCCAGCGACGCGGGGTTGCCCGCGGGGGTGACCACGAGGTGGTAGCCGTACGCCGGGTTCATCACGATCGGCACGCTGATCGAGCCGTCGTCGCCGACCTGGTAGGTGGTGTCGGAGACGGTGATCGGCGCGGCCACCGCGACGGTGCGACCGTAGGTGGGTGTGTAGTCGACCTTCACGTTCACCGTGGAGCCGAGCGCCAGCTTGTCGAGACCCGCGACCTTCACCGCTGCGGGGCCGGATGCGCCACCCGTGATGACGTCGAGTTCCTTCTTGTCGGACGTCACGGATGCGGCCGCGTCGAAGTTGTTGTTGCCGGGCGGTGTCGTGGCGACCATGTCGCCCGACATGTCGGCGTACCACTTGTACAGCCAGTAGGCGCCGTTCGGGTTGCCGCCCTGACCCGTCAGGAGATCGCCCAGCGCTCCCGACTGGTTCCAGAAGGCGAGCTCAGCGGTGTGGATGCCGAGCCGTTCGAACTTCGCGATGTAGCCGACCAGCGAGCCGGGGATGCCGACCTCGGCAGGGGCCGCATACTCTTCGATGTCGATCGGACGGCGGGCGATGCCCAGTGCGTCTTCCATCGCCTGCACCTTGGCCACGTCGCCGGCGATCTTCGACGACGTCTCGAGCTCATGCCAGGCGAGGATGTCGGGCACGGTATTGGTGGCGACCGCGTTGTTCAGGAAGTTCTGCATGTCGCCGATGTTGTCCGAGAAGCTCGGACCCTGGATCGGGGTCGTCGGATCGAGGCTCCGGATCAGGTTGTACGTGTGGGTCCAGAAGTCCTCGAAAGTGCCGTTGCTCGTCTTCCAGGTGTTGTCGGACTCGTTCCAGATCGCATAGGCCGCGAGATTGCTCATCCCGGATGCCTGCACCTGCTGCACTTGCTGCGTGACGACCTGGTCCCAGTTCGACCAGCTGAACTGGTAGGGCCACCCGGCGTAGTAGTCGGAGAGACGGTCGACGACCTTTGCGCCCACGTTGGCCGCCTTCTGCCACGTCTGCCCGATGTCGCCGGAACCCTGTTGTCTGCCGCCGATCGGCATCATGACGAACTCACTGGGCTTGATCGCCTGTACGAGGCTGTCTGAGGGCGTGGTGGCGTTCGCCAGGCCGTAGAGCGAGCCCGTTGCGACGTGCGAGACAGAGCGGAACGGCTGATCTGCATGGACGACGATCGTGTTGGCCGCAGCGGGGGCCGCCGCGGCGGGCGCGGCGGTCGCGGCCAGGCCCGCAAGCGCCAGCCCCGAGACGGCCGCAAGCGCGGCCGTCGTACGTGCAGCGCGTGACGCCGCGTGGGCGTTCGGCGGGGCCGGCCGACGCCATGCGCTCCGCTGCCCCCCAGATCCAGTCTTCGATGACATGAGAGATTCGACTCCGATTCCACAGGGTTGGTGAGTGAGATCAGCCGTCGAACCGGTTCGCCAGTGAATCGCGCCGAATCGCACGTGCTTCGAGGGAGATGCGGGGACGAGGACTGATCGCGGGAGCACGCTAACAGGGCGCGAAGACGCCGGTCAAGGAAAATGTCGAACCGGTTCGAAGAGAGTCGAACCGTGTGGGACGCGTCTGCGCTCAGAGCCGGCCGGCGCGGTGCGCTCTTGGAGCGACCCTGCGGCCGGCGCGGGCCGGGCTGCGGGCATCGCCAAGAAAAGCTGTGTGACCAGGGAAAAACTGCACGGCTCATGTGTCCGCGTCTGTCGGTGGCTCGCGCCGACGTCACCGCTGCGCGCGACGAGGCTCTCGCGGCCGTGGTCGGCAGTATCCACCGCGCCTATCGCCGGCGTCCTCTTGTGATGGCCGACGAATTAGTTGTACCGTGTGATCGAACCGGTTCGACACAAAATCGGCGGCGTCGGCATGAGCGCGGACGCCGTGAGGAAGAGATGCGAGGGAGCGTCAGATGCGTGAACATCACACCGGCCATGACAACACCGAGGCGGTGGTCCCGTCATGAACCTCGAGCGAAGGTCGATCCAGCGGGTTGCGGCGATCGGCGCCGCCGCCGTCCTCGGCCTGATCGGATCCACGGTCGCCACGGCGGGCGCGGTCGCCGACACGGCGGCGGCATCCACGTCTCTGACAGTGGACCTGTCGACCGTGACGGGCCCGTCGACCGGGGTCGGTCAAGGCATCCTCTACGGGATCACGCAAGACGGGTCACAGCCGGGCGACGAGTACGTCAAGCCGCTGAACCTCAACGCATTCCGTGGGGGTGGCTGGTTCTCCGGCGGCTGGGCGACGGACGGATACACGTACGGGCCCGCGACCCATGCCGAGGTGACGGCGATCATCGACCAGGCGAAGCGCCTGAAGGCATCGTCGCAGAACCCGGCCGGCTTTCAGTACCAAGTCCTGCTCAGCGACCTGTGGGGGTCGACCGGCGGGCGCGGGACGCAAGCGGCTCAGCATGTCTGCAACGCCGGCGACTGCTCCAACTGGCTGCAGTTCATCGATGACACGGTGGCAGATCTTCAGGCGTCGGGGATCGATTTCACCTACGACATCTGGAACGAGTCGGACTTGTCGATCTTCTGGGGCGCCGGTGCGGTGACGCCGCAGTACTTCCAGATGTGGGACAGCGCATACAACGAGCTGCGCAAGATCGCCCCGGGCGCTGCCATCGCGGGTCCGTCGTTCGCGTTCACGCCGGCACGCAATCCGCAGGAGTGGACGTCGTTCTTCGCGCACGTGAAGGCCGCGAACACCGTTCCTGATTGGATCACGAACCACGACGAGGGCGATGTGGACGATCCGGTGACGGTGGCCCAGGACATCCGGGCAGACCTGACCGAAGCGGGGCTCCCGCAGTTGCCTCTGTCCGCCAACGAATACCAGCCGGCCGACCGCGGCAACGCCGGAGTCACCGCCTGGTATCTGGACCGGTTCGCCCAGTCGACCTACTCGACGGCGATGCGCGGCAATTGGAGCTGCTGCATGGTCCCGAACCTGACGGGACTGCTCACCCACACGCAGACCGGTTGGGCACCCACCGGCAACTGGTGGGCGATGCGCACCTATGCGCAGATGACCGGATCCCTGGTGCAGACATCCCAGCAGGTGGATTCGATGGCCATCACGGCCGCGAAGGATCCGTCCAAGGGACAGGCCATCGCCTTGCTGGGTGACGTCAACGGGTACACGGGCAGTGCGTCGGTGACGTTCACAGGGCTCGACTCCGCCGCCTATCTGGTGCGGGAAGGCCAGGTGCACGCCACGGTCTACCGGATGCCGGACGGCGGTGCTCTCTACGCGCCGATGGTGGAGTCCAGTGGCGATCTGCCGGTCGCTCCCGACGGTTCGGTGACCGTTCCGACGCAGTTCGTCGGCGCGCACGATGCGGTCGCGGTGTTCCTCTCCTGGACCGACCCGCAGACGACGGTCATCCATGCGCCTGACCAACTGATCGCCGGCACCTCCTACGACGTTCCGGTGACCTTCACGAACGGCAGCGAGTCGCAGGATACACAGGTGCAGACATCCCTCGCGGTCACCGCGGACGACCCGGCGGATGCCGCGGGAATCACGGTGGACTGCGTGCCGGGCGGAGGGGCCGCCTGTGCCGTCGTCAGCCACCTGGCCCCGGGCGAGTCGGCGACGGCGATGTTCCATGTGGTCGTGCCGCCCGGCACTCCGTCCGTGGCATATCGACTCGTCGCGACCACCGACCTCGTCAACCGAGGGCACATGACGGTGAGCAACTCGGCTGACGTCGTCTCGCCCTGCGCACTCGGCGCCGACTGCGAGGCGGAGAACGGTCAGCTGGCAGGCGGGGCCTGCCTCGCGACGGATCATCCCGGCTATACCGGGGCGGGCTTCGTGGCGTGCCTCACGAGCGTCGGGGCGAGCGTGACCCCGCAGTTCGGGGTGCCGACCGCCGGCACCTACACTCTGGATCTGCGCTATGCCGCAGGGCCGGATGGTCCCTCGGCCCAGCTCGATCGCACGGCGACGGTGACGGCGGGCGGCGTCTCGCAGCAGGTCGTGCTGCCGAAGACCGGGAGCTGGAACACCTGGGCCGACGCCACGGTCACGGTGACCCTGCCGGCCGGTGTCGACGACATCACGGTGGCGTACAACAAGACCGATCGCGGGTGGTTCAACCTGGACCACATGGTGCTGACCCAGTAGGTCCGCACGGTCGACGAGTGGATGACTCGCTGCAGGCGTACAGCGAGTCATCCGCCCGATCCGCAGCAACGCCCAGCGGGGCGACATCGTCGAAACGCTGGGCGTCGGCGCGTCTTCGACACGTGACCACCATGCGCCCGGGCTGCCCCGCCGATGTCGGCCGTGGAACAATGTGGCGAACGGGGAGGAGGCCGCGATGGCTGCGACGATCGGCGATGTCGCCCGGCTTGCGGGTGTCTCGCGCAGCACGGTCTCGTACGCACTGACCGGCAAGCGGTCGATCTCCGAGGACACCCGTGCCCGCATCCAGGAGGCGATCGAGGAGCTGGGCTTCACGCCGAACGCAGGAGCGCGTGCGTTGGCGACCTCGCAGACGAACGTGCTCGGGCTCTACCTGCAGTTCGAAGAGGACGAGTTCGCGCCGGCGATGCTGCAGTACGTGCTGCCGGTGTCCTCCGAGGCTCGCGAGCACGGCTACGACCTGCTGATGGTCACGGACCCCGACCTGGAGGGCGCCGTCCGCAGGACGACGTCGTCTGCCATGGTCGACGGCGTCGTCCTGCTGGACGTGACCTTCGACGATCCGCGATTGGGCCCTCTCCGGGAGGCGACGCAGCCTGCCGTGCTCATCGGCTACGCACGCAACGGTGAGGGATTCGACTCGTTCGACCTGGACTTCGGCGAGGCCGCCCGCATGGCGGTCGACCATCTGGGGACGCTGGGCCACCGCGATCTGGCGCTCATCACTCCGCCTCGCCACGTCTACGAGCGGGGCGGATCGTACGCGTGGCGCTTCCGCGACGCCGCGATCGAGCGCGCGGCGCGCTACGGGATGCGGATCACGACGCACTACGGCGACTCCCGGCAGCCGGGTATCGAGGCCGTCTTGGACCGGGCTCTCTCCGACGATTCGAGTCCGACCGCGCTGATCCTCCACAACGATGCGACGCTCGCCGCCCTGCCGAGCTACTTGAACGCGCGGGGGATCAGCTCTCCGGGCGATCTGTCGGTCGTGGGATTGTTCTCGCATGAGTTCGGCCAGGCCTTCTCACTGCCGTTCACATCCATCGAGACCTCCCCCGACCAGCTGGGCCGACAGGCGGTGCTGCAGCTCCTGAAGCGTCTGGCCGGCGGCGGTTCGCTGGAGGCGCCGCGCGCACGGTTCGTCGAGCCGATCCTCGTGGACCGCGGCAGCACCCGGTCCGCGCTCTGAGCACGGGCCGGACACGCGCCGTGCCAGCCCGGCGCCGGTAATCGAACCGCTTCGATGAGTGATCTCGCCCCGCTTCGATAATCGAACCGGTTCGACTTGCGCGGCTCCGAAATGCTCGCTACATTGATCGAACCGGTTCGACGGAGAGGAGGTACGGTGGCTGTCACGATCACCGATGTGGCCCGCCATGCGGGCGTATCGCGGAGCACGGTCTCGTACGCCCTCTCCGGCAAGCGCTCGATCTCGGCATCGACGCGCGACCGCATCGCCGAGGCCATCACGTCGCTCGGCTTCACCGCGAACGCGGGCGCACGTGCGCTCGCGACATCCCAGACGATGGTGCTCGGGCTCCTCACGCAGTTCCACCAGGACGAGTTCGCCCCCGCGATGCTGCAGTACGTGCTGCCGATCTCCGACACGGCGCGCGAGCTCGGCTACGACATCCTCCTCGTGACGGAACTGGACGCGACGGACGCGCTGCGGCGCGTGACCAGCGCCGGCATGGTCGACGGCGTCCTTCTCCTCGATGTGATCCACGAGGATCCTCGGCTGGACACCCTGCGCGCCGCCGCCCAGCCCGGTGCGCTCGTCGGGCTGCCGAAGGACACCGAGGGCCTCGACGTGTTCGATCTCGACTTCGGTGAATCCGCCCGCATCCTCGTCGACCATCTGTTCGGTCTCGGCCACCGCGAGATCATCGTCATCTCGCCGCCGCTGCACGTCTTCGAGCGCGGAGGGGCATACGGCTGGCGATTCCGGGATGCGGCGCTGGAGCGTGGAGCCCGCTATGGACTGCAGATGCACTCGTACTACGGCGAGTCCCAGCAGCCCACGATCGGCCAGAGCGTCAACGCGATCCTCGACGCTCGACCCACGGCGACGGCGCTGATCGTCCACAACGACGCGACGATCGCCGCACTCCCCTCGATTCTGGCGGCACGCGGCGTCCGCGTCCCGGACGACCTGTCGGTCGTCAGCCTCTTCTCGAAAGACTTCGGGAGATCCTTCTCACTGCCGTACACGGCGGTGGAGAGCTCGCCCGATCAGCTGGGCCAGCACGCGGTCCGGCAACTGGTGCGGCGGATCACCACGCCGGAGCTCGCCGGAGCCCCGGTCACACGCTTCATCGCACCAGAGCTCGCGATCCGCGGAAGCACGATGTGACCCGGAAGCGGTCCACGGGGACGCTCCCGAACGTTCCCACCACCACTGCACGATTCAAGGAGGAATTACTGTGATCACCACCAAGAGCGCGCGCGTCATCGGCGTCGCCGTGCTGGCAGCGGCCGTCGTCGGCGGCACCGCCGCCTGCTCGGGGTCTCCGTCGGGCGGCGGCAGCACCGCGGGCGGCACCTACACGCTGTGGGATCCCTACCCCGACCGCGATGCCTCGTCGGACTGGGCGAAGGCGATCGACAAGTGCGCCGGCGACCTGGGCATCACCATCAAGCGCACCGCCAGCAACACCGGCGACACCGTCAAAGACCTGACGACGGCATCCCCGAACCTGCCGGACATCGCCCTCGTCGACAATCCCAAGGTCGCCACGCTGGCTGCCGCAGGCCTGCTGACGACGACCGCGGACAACGGCCTCGATGTGTCGAGCATCCAGGAGAACATCCTGACCGCCGGTCAGATCGACAAGAAGACCTACGGCGTGCCCGTCGGGGCGAACACGCTCGGGCTCTATTACAACCCGGCGGTGCTTCAGGCGGCCGGGGTGGACCCCTCGAGCGTGAAGGACTGGGCATCCCTCACCGACGCGCTCAAGAAGGTCGTCGCCGCGGGGAAGAAGGGGATCACGTTCTCGGCCGTCGGCACCGAGGAAGGATCGTTCCAGTTCCTCCCCTGGTTCTGGGGAGCGGGTGGCGACCTCACCAAGCTGAACTCCTCCGAGGCGACCACGGCGCTCTCGACGTGGACCGACTGGGTGAAGCAGGGCCTGGCACCGAACTCGGTGCTGCAGAACACCCAGGGGACGAGCTGGGATGAGTTCAAGACGGGCGACTTCGGCTTCGCCGAGAACGGATCCTGGTTCAAGGCCGACGCCGACAAGGCCGGCTACAAGGTGATCCAGCTCCAGAAGACCGACGGGGGAGCGGCCCCCGCCCCCACCGGAGGCGAGTTCATCACGATCCCGGTGCAGAAGGACACGTCGCGCTACGCGACGTCGGTGAAGATCACCAAGTGCCTCACCGACGGGGATGCCGGCGCGAATGCGCTCGGGTACATCGCCCCGACGAAGGCCGGCCAGGATGCGCAGCTGAAGGCCGACCCGACGCTCAGGTTCTGGGTCGACGCCGTCGCCGACGCGAAGCCGCGCACGGCGGACAACCTCGGTGTGAAGTACGGCACGATCTCGGAGCAGCTCTACACGGCTGTCCAGGCCGCACTGTCGGGGTCCGCCAGCCCGGCCGATGCACTCGCCACGGCGCAGAAGAACGTCGACGCGAAGTCGAAGTGACCGCCCGCCCCGCCCCCGCCGCTACGGAAAGGATCCATCGCATGTCGGCGATCCGAATCGACTCGAGAGCGCGCGGGGGCGGGGCATCCCTCCCCGAGTCCACCGTCGTGCGCGCATCGCAGCCGCCGCGCCGGGCGCTGCGCAGTCGCCAGCTGCGCGCGCAGCTGGCGGCCTGGGCGTTCATCGCGCCCGTCGTGCTGTACATGGTGATCTTCTACGCCTATCCGCTGCTGAAGAACCTCGACCTGAGCTTCCGGAACTACTCCCTCGCCTCGTTCATCACCGGCAACGCGCCGTGGGTGTGGTTCGACAACTACGTCGAGGTGATGCAGAGCTCCACGTTCTGGCCGGCCATCGTGAACACGGCGATCTTCACGTTGATGTCGATCCTGTTCCAGTACTCGATCGGGCTCGCCCTCGCGGTGTTCTTCTTCCGGAAGTTCCCCCTCGCCGGAACGCTGCGCGCTCTGTTCCTCGTGCCGTGGCTGCTGCCGCTGCTCGTCTCCGCCTCGATCTGGGCGTGGATGCTCAACAGCGAGTCCGGTGTGGTCAACGCCGCCATCGAAGCCCTCGGCGGTCAGCAGATCAACTGGCTCACCTCGCCGCAGTGGTCGCTCATCTCGGTGCTGATCGCGAACATCTGGATCGGCATCCCGTTCAACCTGGTCATCCTGTACAGCGGACTGCAGAACATCCCGGGCGACCTCTACGAGGCCGCATCCCTCGACGGGGCCAACGGCTGGCAGACGTTCTGGCGGATCACCTTCCCGCTGCTGCGGCCGGTCTCGGCGATCACGATCCTCCTGGGCCTCGTGTACACGCTGAAGGTGTTCGACATCATCTGGATCATGACCCGCGGCGGGCCCGGCGACTCGTCCACCACCCTCGCGATCTGGTCCTATCGCCTCGGATTCGGCGGTGAGACGCCCGAGCTCAGCCCCGCCGCGGCCGTCGGCAACATCCTGATCCTGGTCGCGTTCGTCTTCGGCCTGATCTACATCCGCGCCGAGCGGCGCATGGAGCAGTCATGAAGCGCACCCTCACCACCGTCATCGGCGTGGTCCTCACGGCGATCATGCTCTTCCCGCTCTACTGGATGATCAACGTCTCGCTCACGCAGCCCACCAAGCTGCGCAAGGACCCGCCCGACCTGTTCCCCGTGGACCCGACCTTCGCCGGATACCAGCGCGTCCTGGCCGACCAGCTGCCGAACCTCGCGACCAGCCTCGTCATCGGGCTCGGCACGGTCGTCATCACCCTGGTGCTGTCGGCTCCGGCGGCGTACGCGCTGGCGAAGCTGCGCCCGCGAGGACGCAACGTGATGAACTTCGGGCTGCTGATCGCGCAGATGGTCCCCAGCATCATCATGGCGATGGGCTTCTATCTGATCTTCTACAACTGGGGCGTGCTCAACACGATCCCCGGGCTCATCCTCGCCGACTCGACTCTCGCGGTGCCGTTCGGGGTCTTGATCTTCACCGCGTTCATGGCCGGCATCCCCAATGAGCTCATCTCGGCCGCGAAGATCGACGGCGCCGGCGCGTGGCGCACGTTCCGATCGATCGTGCTGCCGGTCAGCCGCAACTCGATCGTGACGGTGTCGCTGTTCGCGTTCCTCTGGGCGTGGTCGGACTTCATCTTCGCCTCGACGGTGAACCGCGGCGGCGACTTCCAGCCCATCACGATCGGCATCTACCGCTACATCGGCAACAACACGCAGGACTGGAACGCGATCATGGCCACGGCCGTGGTGGCATCCATCCCGGCCGCCGTGCTCCTGGTGGTCGCACAGCGGTACGTCGCCGCCGGTGTGACGGCCGGCGCGGTGAAGGACTGAGCCGTGACCGACGCAGAGACGCTCGCCTTCGACATCGCCGAGATCCCGTTCTCGTACCGGGGGTCCTGGCTGAACCTGTCACCCGTCGTCGGCTTGCACGAGACAGCCGAGGACGTGCATCTGGTGACCCATACCGGCGGGATGCACGCCATCTTCCGCCTCGTCGTGGATGCCGGCGGCCCGGCGCCGCGCACGGACGTGTGGGCGACGCCCACCACCCTCACGTGGGTGACGCAGGAGGGCATGGTCGAGGCCGTCTTCGAGAGCGTGCGCGCGATCCGGTTCCGCGGGCGAGGACTGGGACTGCGTTTCGTCGCCCCCGACGAGCTCACCCCGTTCACCGGCGGATATCTCTTCCGCGACCCGTCGGACGGTGCCGTGACGCTCACGAGCTACGAGTCGGGTCGGCGCTACCGCTTCACCGTCCTCACCGGCTCCCCCGTCGTTCAGGGCGAGAAGCGCACGGGCGCGGCTGCGCGGGCGCTGATCTTCGGCCCGCAGGCGGAATGGGAGGTGGTGCTCGAGGAGATCAGCACGGCGGCGGATCCCCTGCGGACGCACGCGGACTTCGACACGACCGCGGCGGAGCGCGCGCGCGAGTTCGACGGATACGCGCGCGCCCTGCTGGCGGGCATCCCGGAGTCCGCAACGGCGACCAAGGCGGCCTACGTGATGTGGTCGGCGACGGTCTCGCCCGCAGGATTCGTCGGACGCGAGGCCATCCTCATGTCCAAGCACTGGATGGACAAGGTCTGGAGCTGGGATCACTGCTTCAACGCCATCGCGCTCGCCGCGGCGGACACGGATGCGGCCCTCGACCAGTTCCTGCTGCCGTTCGATCATCAGACCTCGAGCGGGGCCATCCCGGATTCCGTGGCGCACTCGGAAGTGCTCTACAACTTCGTCAAACCGCCCATCCACGGCTGGGCGTTCGCGCTGCTGCGCAAGAGGGCTTCGCGGCCGCTCACCGCGGGCGAGCTCACCGACGTGTACGAGCGACTGAGCTCCTGGACGAGGTTCTGGCTGGACCACCGCAGGAAGCCGGGGCATGCGCTGCCCTACTACCAGCACGGCAACGACAGCGGATGGGACAACGCCACGACGTTCGACCGTGATCGGGTCATCGAGTCCCCCGATCTCACAGCCTTCCTGCTGCTGCAGCTCGACGAACTCGTGGGCCTGGCCCGGGAGCTCGAGCGGCCGTCATCGGAATGGGACATCGCGGCGCGCGAGCTGGAGACCGCTCTTCTGGCACAGCTCTGGACCGGTGCCGGCTTCGTCGCCCGCTCCGTCGACGACCGCGGCGCGTGCGGGCAGACCAGCCTGCTGACGGCGATGCCGATCGTGCTCGGCGAGCGACTGCCGGCGGACATCGCCGAGAAGCTCTGTGCCCGGATCATGCAGCACCTCACGCCGTGGGGTCCGGCAACGGAACTGCCGGAGTCCACGCTGTACGAATCCGACGGCTACTGGCGCGGACCGATCTGGGCTCCGTCGACCCTCCTCGTCGAAGACGGCCTGCGCCGCGCCGGGCACGTCGAGCCGGCCGATCGGATCAGCGACTCCTTCCGGGCGGTGTGCGAGCGGTCCGGGTTCGCGGAGAACTTCGATGCCCGCACCGGCAGCGGCCTGCGCGACCGGGCGTACACCTGGACCGCCGCGGCCTACCTGATCCTCGCCGCCGACGAAGCCGCGCGCACGACCTCCCGCCCCGCGACCGACCGCACAGGAGCACGATGACCGACACGCTTGCCAGCGCCCGCACAGGAGCACGATGACCGACACGCTTGCCAGCGCCCGCACCGGCGGCCCGGTGAGCCCCACGCGATCACGGCTGCGCCCCCTCGCGCAGGACGAGATCCGCCTCACGGGGGGCTTCTGGGGGTCGAAACAGGACCTCAACGCCGACGCGATCATCGACCATTGCCTGACGTGGATGGAACGCACGGGATGGCTCGCCAATTTCGATCGGGCCGCGAACGGGACGGTCGCAGAGCATCGCGACGGCATCGAGTTCGTCGACTCGGAGGTCTACAAGCTGCTCGAAGCGATGGCGTGGGAACTCGGACGCACGCCCACGCCTGTCCTCGAGGAGACGTACGCCGCACTGGTGGCGCGCGTCTTCGCAGCCCAAGAAGCCGACGGATACCTTCACACCGCCTTCGGGCGCGCGGGGCAGCGTCCGCGCTACTCGGATCTCGAATGGGGGCACGAGCTGTACTGCTTCGGGCATCTCTTCCAGGCCGCGGTCGCGCGGATCCGCACCGGGCACGACGATGAGATCGTCGATGTCGCACGTCGACTCGCAGATCACGTGTACCTCGAATTCGGGCCCGATGGGCGCGATGCGATCTGCGGACATCCCGAGATCGAAACCGCGCTCGCCGAGCTCGGCCGTGCGCTCGACGTCCCTCGCTACCTCGAACTGGCCGGGCTCCTCCTCGATCGGCGCGGTCGGCGACGCCTGAAGACGACGCTGTTCCAGAGCAGCGAGTACTTCCTGGACGACGTTCCCGTACGGGAGGCCGACATCCTCCGCGGCCACGCCGTCCGTGCGATGTACCTGGCGGCGGGCGCCGTCGACATCGCCACGGAATTCGATGACGCGGAACTCCTCGCGGCGGTCGAACGCCAGTGGGCCCGCACCGTCGCGACACGCACCTACGTCACGGGAGGTGTGGGCGCGCACCATCAGAACGAGGAATTCGGCAACGACTTCGAGCTTCCTGCCGACCGGGCGTACGCCGAGACCTGCGCGGCGATCGGATCGATCATGCTCAGCTGGCGACTTCTGCTGCAGACAGGGGAGGGCAAGTACGCCGATCTGATCGAGCGGACCCTCCTGAACGCCGTCCTCGTCTCTCCGCGTGCGGACGGAAGGGCGTTCTACTACGCGAACACGCTGCACCAGCGCACCCTCGGCGCCATGCCTGCGGAGGACGAGCTCAGCGAGCGCGCGGAGGCCACCGTTCGTGCGCCGTGGTTCGAAGTGTCCTGCTGCCCCACCAACGTGGCGCGAACCCTCGCGAGCGTCTCGTCCTATTTCGCCACCAGCACCTCCGACGGAATCCAGATCCATCAGTTCGGCGAGGCGAGCATTCGAACGACGACGGGGACCGGCACCCGCGTCGATGTGCTCATGCGCGCGGCCGAGTACCCGTTCGAGGGCACGATCGTGCTCGACGTCTCGTCCGACGACGAGGTCGAGATCAGCGTACGGATACCCTCATGGGCGGCGACCGACGCAACCGTGAGATTCGGCGACCGGGACGTCCTGGTCGGTGACGGATATGCGCGCATCCGCGCGCGCTTCGACGGAACCCAGCCGATCGAGGTCGAACTGCCGATGGCGCCGCGATTCGTCTACCCCGACCCGGCCATCGACGCGCTGCGCGGGACGGTCGCGATCGAGCGCGGGCCGCTGGTCCTGTGCGCGGAATCCACGGACCTCCCCGCGGACGTCGCCCTCGACGCCATCCGCGTGATGGATGCGCAGCCGGCCACCGCGACGGACCGCGGCGCCGAGGCGTGGTTCTCGGTCTCGAGGAGATCTCCTGCGGACTGGCCGTACACGGGCTCACCGGTCACCGTGAGCGACGAACGGCGGATACATCTCGCTCTCCATCCGTACTTCGCCTGGGCGAACCGGGGGCCGAGCATGATGCGGGTCTTCATCCCGATCGGTCGACACTGACCGTCCGGATGGGGGCGATCTACCGGGCCGCCCCTCGCGGGCATATCCTGCCCGCACATGGATGCTCGGTATCACTTCGTCACCACCTACCGCCTCACGGGGAAGGCGACCAGGGTGTGGGACGTGCTGCGCGACGTCGAGGGGTGGGCGCGCTGGTGGCCCGGGCTCGAGAGCGTCAGGCTGATCCGCGCGCCGAACGGTCGTGAGGGAGTCGGGGCGGTGCACCGCTACGTCGTCCGCGCGCCTGTCGGCTACCGCTTCGCGTACGAGACCGAGGTCACGGCCATCGAGCCGATGCGATATGTGGATGCCGTGGCCCGCGGCGAGCTGGCCGGACGCGGCCGCGTCGCCATGGAGCCGCCCGCCGGCGAGGACGTGACGGTCTGGATCGCGTGGCTCGTCGAAACACCCAAGCGATGGATGCGGGTGCTCTCGCCCATCGCGCGACCGGCGTTCGCGTGGAATCATCACCGCCTGATGAACGGGTTCGGCACGGGTCTGGCATCCGCATCCGGAATGCTCCTCGTGTCCACCGAGCACGCTGAGCTGTCGCCGCGGCAGCCGGGCTTCTGGGTGATGCCCGAGCCGGCCCGCTGACGCCGAAGCCGGGCGCCGTCACACCCGAGCTCTGCGCCGACCTCCCGGCTAGGCTGAACGCGTGCTGCTGTCTGACGGGGATATCCGCCGCGAGATCGAGTCCGAACGCATCGGCCTGTCCCCGTGGGATGCCGACATGGTGCAGCCCTCGAGCGTCGACGTGCGGCTCGACCGGTACTTCCGCCTGTTCGACAACCACAAGTACCCGTTCATCGATCCGGCGCTCGACCAGCCCGACCTCACGCACCTCGTCGAGGTCGAGCCCGACGAGCCGTTCATCCTGCACCCGGGCGAGTTCGCTCTCGGGTCGACCTTCGAGCAGGTGACGCTGCCCGACGACATCGCGGCGCGCCTCGAGGGCAAGTCGTCGCTGGGACGCCTCGGGCTGCTCACGCACTCGACCGCCGGATTCATCGACCCGGGCTTCTCGGGGCACGTGACACTGGAGCTCTCGAACGTCGCGACGCTGCCCATCAAGCTCTGGCCGGGGATGAAGATCGGGCAGATGTGTTTCTTCCGCCTCTCGTCGCCGGCCGAGAACCCCTACGGCACGGGGTCATACGGCAACCGGTACCAGGGCCAGCGGGGGCCGACGGCATCCCGTTCGTTCCAGCGGTTCCACGTCACGGACGTCGGGGTGTCGGATGCCGGTTCCCAGGGGCACTGACCGGCGACGCCCGATGCACCCGTGAAGCGTCCGGACACCGTGGGCATGGGGAGCGCGTCGGCTCGGAGCCTGTGGGTCGTGGTCGCGCTGTTCGAGGCGGTGACGCCCGGGATGTCGTTCAGCCGCCGCGAGTGGCCGCCCCACGTCACGCTGGCCTCGCCCTTCGTCGTCGAGGCACCGGCCGAAGATCTCGCCAGAGCGGTGGAATCAGCCGGCGGTGACGAATGGCCGCTGCGCGTCCGGTTCGGTGGTCGGGCGATGTTCGGCGCCCGCCACGACGTCCCCGTGCAGCTGGTGGAATCCGCCGACGTCGTCGCCCTGCATGAGCGCCTGGCCGTCGTTCTCGAGACGATGCCCGGCTTCGTCGCCCGTGATCCGCGGCACTGGCGACAGGGCTACCGGCCGCACATGACGCACGTGCCGACGGTCGCCGTCCACACGGGGGACTCCCGCGAGCTTCGGTCCATGGCGCTCGCCGAGCTCGCGGGTCCCACTGCGACCGTCATCGCCGCGTTCGACGGTTCTCGGATGTGAACCTGTGCGGGCCTCCTGCACACGAGCGCGAGCGCCTCTCGACAGCTCTCGCGCGTGGGCGAAGGCTGCCGGGACGGCGGCCGATCATCTCCTCCGCCTGTGGACGGACTGCGGCGTGAGATAGGCGGAGAGACCCTCGATGCCGTACTCGAGGCCGAGGCCCGAGTCGTGGCGACCGCCGAACGGCGCGACGTGGTTCGAGGCGAAGAAGTTGATTCCGATCGAGCCGGTGTCGATGCGGCGGGCCACCTGGAGGGCGGCATCCTCATCCGCCCCGAACACGATCCCGCCCAGACCGAAGCGGGTCGAGTTCGCGATCGCGATCGCATCATCGACGTCTCGGGCGCGCAGGATCGTCAGGACCGGTCCGAACACCTCCTCCTGGGCGATCCGCATGTCAGGCCGCACATCGGCGAACACCGTGGGCGCGACGAAGCTGCCGATCTCGAACGGGGGGTCGACGTCTCCCCCGAGGGTGGGACGCGCGCCCTCCGCGACACCGGCGCGGATCAGCCCGCGGACGGTGTCGCGTTGCGCGGCGGTGGCGACGGGCCCGAACACGGTCGTCGCATCCAGTGGGTCGCCGACGCGTGCCGCTCCCACAGTCGCCGTCACCATCGACACC
The DNA here is from genome assembly GCF_034120055.1 of Microbacterium rhizosphaerae. NCBI lineage: Bacteria > Bacillati > Actinomycetota > Actinomycetes > Micrococcales > Microbacteriaceae > Microbacterium > Microbacterium rhizosphaerae. The sequence continues at coordinate 456,740 of NZ_CP139368.1, forward strand.
AGCGCGTCGTACCGCTCGGGTGTGGCGATCAGGCGGGTGGATATGTAGCAGGTCTGCCCGGTGTTGCGGATGCAGCTGCGCAGCAGCACGGCCGACATCGCATCGAGGTCGGCATCGGGCAGCACGATCGCCGCGGACTTGCCGCCGAGCTCGAGCGTGACCGGACGCAGCAGTTCCCCGCAGGCTGCCGCGATGCGCCGGCCCACCGGCGTCGACCCGGTGAACGCGACCTTGTCGACATCGGGGTGCCGCACGAGCGCGTCGCCGGTCGCGGCCCCGCCGGTGACCAGGTTGATCACGCCCGGCGGGATGCCTGCCTCATCCGCCGCATCGAGCAGGAAGCGCACGGAGAGGGGCGTCGGGCTCGCGGGCTTGATCACGACGGTGCAGCCGGCGAGCAGCGCGGGGGCGAGCTTGATGACGACGAGGTTGATCGGAAAGTTCCACGGAGCGATCAGCGCGCACACCCCGACGGGGTCGCGGGCGACGAGAGTCTCGTTCGCGCCGCCCGGAAAGGGCCGGATATCGGGCTCCTCCAGGAACGTCGAGAGTCCCGCGAAGACGCGGAGGATGGATGCCGCGTTCCCGGCCGCCCCGGACGTCTCGGCGATCGGTGACCCGTTCTCGAGCGTGTTCGTGCGGGCCAGCGCCTCCGAGCGACGCTCGATGGCGTCGGCCATCCGGCGCAGCGCACCGGCCCGCTCTGCAGGCGTGCGCGAGGACCAGTCACCGAACGCCGCGCGGGCCGCTCGGACGGCCGCATCCACCTCGGCCGGTGAGGCCTCGGGAACCGAACCCCACTGTTCGCCGGTCGCCGGATCGGTCACGGGCAGGGCGTCCCCCGTGGAGCGGACCTCCTCGCCGCCGATGCGCAGCGTCGTGACGTCCGCATAGGGGAGGCGGGTCGCTGCGGAGCGATGCCGCTCCCGCATCCGGGCGGCCGCATCCGTTTCCCGCAGCGTGTTCACGACAGCTGGCCCGTCTTCAGGAGCGATTCGGAGCGGGAGAGCTCGGCATCCGCCATCTGCACGGCCGCCTCGGTGAGCAGCTCCGGGATGATCTCCGAGCGCAGGCGCCGGCAGTACTCGGCCGGAGTGAGCCGGAACCAGCCCGATGCCAGGGCGATGCCGGCCGGCGTGAAACGCCACAGCCGGTCGGCGTCTCGGACGAGGCTGTCTTCGAGCGAGCGCGAGTCCGGGCGGGTGTCGTGGCCGTCGATGATGTCGGTGACACGGGCGATGAACGCGGGGTCGTATCCGAGCGGAGGCAGCACCTCGCGGGCGATCATGCAACCGTGACGTTCGTGCTCGTAGCGCACATCGGCCTGGCGCCAGTCGCCGCTGAAGCCTTCACTGAGGATGCGCGACTCGTCCACGCGCGCCCACCCCGTGTCGTGCAGCAGGATCGCGACCCGCACGACGAGGGAGTCGGCCTCGGGATACGCGTCGCACAGGCGCTCGGCGAACGCGAACGAGATGGGCAGGTGGATGTCGTTGGCCCGGGCGCGCGACTCGACGACGATCGACCGCCAGACGGGGTCGAGGTCATCGCCCGACTCCCACGCGGAGATCGGTGAGGTGTCGGCGGGCACGGCGGTGGGGAGTGTCATCGCGGGTCTCCGGTTCTAGACGAGTGCCGCGGCGGCGGGCTCGACGATGGACCTCTTCACGGGGATGCCGGTGTCGGCGGCGTCTGCGGGTGGAATGGTGGCGCCGCGGCCGAGGGCGTGGCGTATCGCCATGAACTCCGCCGGGTGGTTGATGCAGTCCGCGGCGATGAGCCGACCGCTGCGGTAGTACAAGACGCTGAACTTCTCCGTTTCCGGATCGCCGCGCACCACGACCGAGTCGTAGCCCGTCGAGAGTCCGGCGATCTGCAGCTTGATGTCGGCCTGATCCGACCAGAACCACGGCACGCCTGAGTACACGGCGTCGCGCCCGAGCAGCGTCGCGGCGGCGACCTTCGCCTGCTCGAACGCGTTGTTGACGCTCTCGAGACGGATGCGACCCCCCGTGCCCAGCGGGTAGGGGTTCGGCATCACCGCGCAGTCGCCGGCGGCGACGGTGAGGCCGTCCGACGTGCGGCACGCCTCGTCGACGACGATGCCGCCGTCGACCTCGAGGCCGAGCTGATCCGCGAGCTCGACACGTGGGATGATGCCGATGCCGATGACGACGAGGTCGGCGGCGACGACCGTGCCGTCCTCCATCTCGACCCCGCTGACCGCCCCCTTGCCGCCGGCGACCGAGGAGTCGTCGCCCACGATGCGGGCGATGCGCGCATTCAGGAGGACCTCCGTGCCGCGACGGCGGTGCGCGCCGAGGTAGAACGCGCTGGTCTCCTCAGCGACGACGCGGCCGACGAGGCGGGGCGCCGCTTCGAGCACGGTGACGCTCTTGCCGAGCCCGCGGGCCACGGCTGCGGTCTCGAGCCCGATGAAGCCGCCCCCGACGACGACGACCCGGCGGGTGGCAGGGTCGCGCATCGCAGCCTCGAGGCTGATCGCGTCGTCGGCGTCGCGCAGGTAGTGGACTCCGCGGTAGTCGGTGCCGGGCAGCGGCAGGCGACGTACGGCGGCGCCCGTTGTGAGGGCCAGGCGTGCGAAGCGGATGCTGCGACCGCCCTCAGTCGTCGCGGTGCCGGCGCCGTCGGCGCCGCGGTGGATCGTCACGACCCGGTCGCCCGTCACGAGCTGGATGCCTCGATCGGCGAACCACTCCCGTGTGCGCAGGATCACGTCATCGGGCTCGAGCTCGCCCTTGATCCATCCCTTCGACAGCGGCGGCCGCTGGTACGGGCGATGATTCTCCTCGCCGATCAGGACGATCGGCTCGGTGTCGCCGAGTTCGCGCATGATCGATGCGAGCTGGACGCCCGCCTGGCATGCGCCGACGATCAGTGTGGTGCCCGCAGTGTCCGAAGAGCCCATCACAGCTGCTCCCGGGGAGTGGTCACGTGGTACTCGCAGCCGCCCTGGAGCTTGATCTGGCACGACAGCCGGGAGTTCTCTTCGCGCTCGACGGCGGTGCCGTCGAGCATCTCGTCCTCGAGATCTCCGGGGCCGCCGACGAGCGCGAGCGTGTCTTCGGCGACGAAGACGTGGCAGGTCGCGCAGGAGAGGCTGCCGCCGCATTCGCCGACGATCCCCGGCACGCCGTTGCGCACCGCGGTCTCCATGATCGAATCTCCGGGCCTGCCGGTGATCGTCGTCACGCCGCCGTCGTCGGCGGTGTACACCACGACGCTGTGCGTGCTGTCGACCAGCGCGGATTCTCGCGCGGGTGTCTCGATGATGCTCATGTCTTCTCCTGACTGAGGTCTAGAGGAACTGCCGCCCACCGTCGACGACGAGCGTCTGACCGGTGACGAAGGCGGATTCCGGGCTGGCGAGGAACAGGACGGCCCCCACGATGTCGTCGGGCTGGATGGGCCGCTTGATCGAGCCGCGGTCGATGCCGTACGACTCGGCGTCGGGCATGAGACTGTGGCTCGCCTCGGTGAGGGTGAAGCCGGGGGCGACGGCGTTCACGGTGATGCCGCGCGCGCCGAGCTCCTTCGCGAGCACGCGGGTCAGCCCGATCACGCCGGCCTTGCTCGCCACATAGTGCGCCCACTGAGCCGATCCGCTCATGACCGTCGCGGACGAGATGTTCACGATCCGCGCGCCCGTGTTCAGGAGCGGCGAGGATGCGCGGGCGACGAGCCACGGGCCCTTGAGGTTCACCGCCATCACGCGATCCCACTCGGTCTCGTCGATGTCCTCGAAAGGCGATCGGGTGAGGGTCGCGTAGATCGCGGCGTTGTTGATCACGACGTCGATGCCACCGCGTCCCGCCTCGGCGGTCAGGGCTGCCAGCTCGGCCGTGGAGGAGGCATCCGTCACATCGACCCCGGCGCCCGTGACGGTCAGCCCCTCCGCGGCCAGCTCGGCGGCCGCGCGCTCGGCGCCCACTCGGTCGATGTCGGCGATCACCACGACGTCGCCGCGGCGCGCGAACGCCTCTGCGAAGGCTCGTCCCAGCCCACCCGCCGCGCCCGTCACGAGGACCGTGCGGGGACTGCTCGTGGTGTCGTCGATCATCGCCTCGCCTCAGTCCAGGATCGTCACGGTGCCGGAGTTGCCGTCGACGCGGAGCATCTGTCCGGTGCGGATCTCGGAGGACGCCGTGCCCGTGCCGGTGACCGCCGGCATCCCGTATTCACGGCAGACGATCGCGGCGTGGCTCATCATGCCGCCGATGTCGGTGACCGTTGCGCGGATCTTGCCGAAGATCGGGCCCCAGCTGGGCGCCGTGACCGGGGCGACGAGGATCTCGCCGTCGCACACGTCGGAGAGCTGGTCCGCACTCGAGATCACGCGGGCCGGCCCCTCGGCGATGCCCGGAGAGGCGGCCATGCCCTTGAGCGTGCCCTCAGGCACATCGCCCACGCCCAGCCAGTTCTGGATCTGGTCGTCGGTGATGCCCCACAGCATGAGGGTGAACGGCTCGGTGATGACCGCGGGCGGCGTGTTGAGGGCCGGCTGCGGACGGGCGGTCGAGAGGGCGTCCACGATTCCGCGCCGGCGTTCGACCTCGGCCGGCCAGTAATCCGGTCCGATCGCAGGGGCGCCCACCATCCAGCCGTTGATGTAGTCGAACAGCGCCTCGCGGACCTCGTCACGGCGGAGGTAGAACATGTCGTTCGCCTGCGGCCAGAAGCCCTCGCCCTGCAGAACAGCGGACAGCTGCCGGGCCTTGCGCCAGAACACCCCCATCGTCCAGTGCTCGATGTAGAAGTTGTGGTTCTCGACGTAGGGGTACACCGTGCGGGCGAGTCCGAGCTTGCCGCGGAAGGTCTCGACCGCGTCGCCGCTGAGCATCTCGGCGTACTCCTCCGTGATCCGGTCGCGCTCGGCGATCAGGACGTCGACGTGGCGGTCGATGTCGGCGCCGCTGCGCAGGCGCTCGATGTAGCCCTTGACGAAGGCGAGCGGCGTCTCAGGCGCGTCGCGCCAGTACTCGTCGTGTGCGTAGAACCCGTTGCCGGTGGTGAAGTTGAACCACGGGTCCTGAGCGTCGGCCCATGCGTTCGTCCAGTCGACGCCGGCAGGGTCCGCGGCGATCGCGGCGAGCAGGCCGGCGGCATCCGACGTGTCGGCGAAGTGAGCGTCCAGGCCGTCGCGCACGGCGATGTGCGCGAGCTTCTTGAGCTCGTCGTCAGGGCGGAACAGCTCCATGTCGACGCCCTGCACCATCGTGGCGATCGCCTGGTCCGGAATGCGAGGGAACACGTCCTTGCAGAACATGAACAGGTCGAGATACGCGACGTAGCCGAGGTTGAGGAACTCGAAATGGTACTGCCAGGCGCGGTACGCCAGAGCGATGAGCCGGTCGTAGTCGGCGAGCAGCCGGGTCGCCGGACCGGTGCCCTTGCCGCTCAGCACGTCCTCGAGGGGGATCGCGTCGGGCAGGGCGACGAACTCGATCGACTCGAGCTCGTCGATCGTCTCCTTGAGCTTGCGGTGCCAGTTCTGCAGCAGGCTCTCCCAGTTCTGGAAGTAGTGCCCGGCGCGCTCCATGAACTGCGGGATGCGAGCCTCGATGTGCTGCGGGTCGACCGCCACGGGCGACATGAAGACGTATCCGTTGTGGATGCGGTACTCGATGCCGTTCGCCGTGGGGATCAGCAGCTGGCGGGAGTTGTACTGGCCGAGACAGCCGACCGCGAACTCGAACCCGATCGTCTCGAACGGCTTGGTGACCGTGGGCCAGTGCTGGCTGTCGCAGAACCAGAACTTCGCCTCCTCGGTCGCTCGGCGGTTCTCCTGGAAGACCAGGTTGTATGCGTAGAGGTCCTTCCAGCCCTCGGCGCCGGCGGGTGCCGGCTGCTCGTATGGGCTGGGGAAGGAGTTCTTCACCGGTGCGATGACAGCTGTCGCCTGTGACATTGTCGGGTCCTTTCGGGATGCTGGTTCGGGAGTGCGTGCGGGCGGGCGCCGCAGATCGGGACGATGATCATCGGCCGATCTGGGCCATGAGCGACTGGGTGATGCTGGCGATGCCGAAGCCCGACGTCGTCGCTGCGGCCGTGGATTCCTTCGACGCCCAGACGGTCTCGGGCCGGGATTGCAGGAGCAGCAGGTTCTCGCCGTCGGGCAGGCCCCGGTCGATCGCCCATTCGATGTCCTGCGGCGAGCCGAAGTGCTTCTCGGCCCGCTTGGCCATCGCGGCGACGAGGGTCACTTCCGCGTCGGTGAGCGAGCGGATGCTGCGCCGTTCGGGCTCGACCTCGCGCTCGATGATGCGCCGGGCGGACGCGTCCGGGACGAGCTCGATGTGCTTGTCACCGAGGTGCTCGGCAGAGATCGTCAGCATCACCTTGTCGACGTGGAGGTTGTCGGGCGTCACGAGACCGGACACGACCAGCTCACCCAGGCCCCACGCGGCGTCGATCACGATGGTGGAGCGGTCGCCGTTGGACGGGTCGATGGTCATTGCGACGCCGGCGGCCTTCGCATCCACCATCTTCTGGACGGCGACGGCCATCGACAGGCCCTCGTTCGGGATTCGGGCCCGCAGACGGTAGACGATCGCCCGGGACGTGTACAGCGAAGCCCAGCACCGGCGCACGTGCTCGGCGACCTCTTCGCGGCCGACGAGCCACAGATACGTGTCCTGCTGACCCGCGAAGCTCGCATCCGGCAGATCCTCGGCGGTGGCAGAAGACCTGACTGCGACGGGCGTCTCGGCGTCGAACCTCGACTGCAGGTCGGCGTATGCGGCCGTGAACTCGTCGTGGATCGCCGGCGGAACCGGGCGCTGCAGGATCTCGGCGCGGATCTGCGCGGAGACGGCGTCGATGCTGTCGACGTCGGCGGGGTCGATCGTGGCCAGCAGCGCGTGGATGTCGTCGGCGATGCCCGAGGTCTCGATGAACGCGGTGTACGCATCGGTGGTGATCGCGAATCCCGGGGGCACCGGCATCCCCGCCGTCGTGAGTGCCACCAGGGAGGCGCACTTCCCGCCGAGCATCTCGATCGGCGCGGGTCCGGCCTCGTCGAAGAAGCGGATGAACAGTCGCTCTGACATGTCAGACCTCCCAGGTCACGGGGACGGATGTGGGCGCGCGGAACGAGAGGTTCTCGCCGAAGGCGATCTCGCTGCCGGTGAGGCGGACGCTGGGCACGGCCGCCGCCGTCTCTTCGAGCACGATGCGGTCCTGGAGCTTGGCGAGCATGTTTCCGAGGCAGTAGTGGATGCCGTAGCCGAAGGACATGTGATTGCGGGCGTCCGTGCGGTCGATGTCGAACACGTCGGGGTGCGCGAACACCTCTTCGTCGCGGTTCGCCGAGCCCATCACGAGCAGGATGCCGGCGCCCCGGGGGATCGGCACGCCGCCGATCTCGGTGTCACGGAGGGCCTTGCGCCGCCACGCCACGATCGAGCCGCTGTAGCGCAGCACTTCGTCGATCGCGGCAGGGATGCGGGCGGGGTCGGCGACGATCGCATCCCATGCCTCACGGTGTCCGAGCAGCACACGCACCGAGTTGGCGATGAGCGTGGTCGTGGTCTCGTGGCCGGCGAACAGAAGGCTGTAGCAGAGCGAGGCGATCTCGTGATCGGTGATCTCGGCGCCGGCATCCTGCGCTTCGACGAGATCGGCGATCAGGCTGTCGCCGCCGTTGCGGTGGGCCTCGACGACGAGGCGCTGGCACTCCTGCCAGTACTCCACCAGGTTGTGCGCGTGCGGGATCTGCTGCTCGTCGGCGAGGTCGCCCCACGTCATCGCGGCGCGGGAGTCGGACCAGCGCTTGTATGTGGGCACCATCGCGGGGTCGACGCCGAGAAGCGTGAGGATCGTGATGGTCGGGATGTCGAAAGCGATATCGCGGAGGAAGTCGCCGTGACGGTCGGCGTCGGCGAGCATGCGCTGCAGCGCGGCGCGGGTGTTCTCGCGGATGGCGGGCTCGAGAGCCTTGAAGCGGCGCGGTGTGAAGGCGCGCTGGGCGATCGCGCGGATGCGGGTGTGATCCGGCGGAACGCGGGCCGAGAGGCCGGAGTAAGCGGTGAAGCCGCCCTCCTTCATGATGCGGGACGCCTCTTCTCCGCGTTCGCGCACGGGGGCCTGGGCGTTCTCGCTCGAGAAGGTCTCCCAGTCGTCGAACACGGCGCGCACGTCGGCCCAGCGCGTGACGACCCAGAGGCCGATGCGCTCGTCGTACATGACGGGCTCCTCCGAGCGGAGGCGCGCATACGCCGGGAACGGGTCGGTCATGTCGAACGGCTCGTAGCCGTGGTGCGCGTCCGCGCCAGCGGTGAAGGCCGAGTGGTCGACCGGGCAGGCCGCAGGGCCGGCAGCATCCGTCACGGCATCCGTGTCTGCTTCCGTTCCCGCGTCGTGCAGGTCGGTGCGCGATACTGCCATGGCGACTCCTTCGTCTCTGAACGTCGTGTCCTGGTTCAGCTCATGCCACCCGGAGGCGGCAGTCACATCTCACCCCCCGGGGCGTCGACCGCGATAGCCGGCTTCCACTGAGCGGAAGCGACCTCATCGCGGACGCGTGCCCGCCGGGGTCATGCTGCGCAGCGGGAATGCCCCGACACTGGTCTCGATGCGGTGAGCGATGCCGCGCAGCGCGGGCAGGTGCCGCTCCAGGCCCACCGCGGTGTCCGCGGATGTCACCAGGCCGAGTGCCGCCCCGATGCCGCCGTCGCGCTGGAAGATCGGCACCGCGATCGAGGCCGACCCGAGCCGGACTTCGTCGGCGGTCAGCGCGTAGCCGCGCGCGCGGATGACATCCAGTTCCACCCGCAGGGCGTCGGGGTCGACGTGGGTCTTCGGCGTGCGGCTCTCGAGCGGCTGGGCGAGCACGGCTTCGCGCAGCCACGACTCCTCGTGCGCGAGCAGGACCTTGCCGACCGCGGTCGCGTGCAGCGGAAGCCTGCCGCCCACACGTGATGCTTGCGGTACGCGGCGCGAGCCGTACACCCGATCGATGTACAGCGCCTCGGTATGCTCGCGCACCGCGATGTGCACGGTCTCCTGCGTGAGGCTGTAGAGGTCCTGCAGCAGAGGACGGGCGATGTCGCGTACCTGGCGACCGGCGTGCTGTCCGAGCTCCCACAAGCGCAGGCCGATCTGATACCGGCCGTTGTCGTCGCGCTGCAGCGCGCCCCAGTCCTCGAGCTCGGCGAGCAGGCGATGCGTGGTGCTCAACGGCAGTCCCGTCTCGTTGCTCAGCTCGGTGAGACTGCGGGGCGCGAGAGTCTTCTCGAACACGGCGAGGATCGACAGCATCCGCCCCGTCACCGACTGCCCCGGAGGGCTCACCCCACCCGCCATGCCGACTCCGCCCCTCGTGTCCGTCGGAGCATCATCGCTTCCGACCAGTGGAAGCGTAGTTGCTCGGGACCGGCGCTGCCTGAGAGCCTCCCGTTCATGAGCTCGTCGACGAGCACGCGCCTGGGCCGCGACATCCGCTCGCACATCCCGCCCGCATCCGACGTGCCCGGGGTCATCCGTCTGCGGGATCCGGACGCCGAGGTCTGGAATCGGGCGGCGCCGTACCTCGCGGTGCGCAACAACGACAGCCACACTCTGTACGCGTACGGCCTCGCCCGCGCCCTGTTGGCTCTGCTGCCGGATGCCGACCCGGAGGTCGTGCTGCCGGCGATCCTCCTCCACGACACCGGCTGGTCGACCGTGTCGGACGACCTGATCCTGGAGGCGATCGCGCCGGGAGGGGGACGTCCGGATCTGGTGCTGAAACACGAGAAGGAGGGTGCGCGGATCGCGACCGAGGTGCTGTCGTCACTCGGGCGAGACTCGGAGACCGTGCGTCGAATCGTGGAGATCATCGACGGGCATGACTCGCGACTTCATGCGCTGCACATCGACGATGCGATCGTGAAGGATGCCGACAAGCTCTGGCGGGTGACACCGCACGGGATCGAGATCGTCTGCGGGTGGTTCGGGCTGTCCCGCGAGGAATCCCTGCGCCTCACGTCACTGCGCGTGCAGGACGACCTCTTCACCGTGCCGGCGCGCGCAATGGCGCGCGGGTTCGCGGCGATCGGATCGATCGTGGTCGCGCCCCAGCGAGCCGGCTTGATCTCGCGGTCGACGTCCCTTCAGGTGGGCGATGGCACGATAACCGTCGGACCGGTCGGTCCGCGGGAAGCGGCACGGCCCGCGTAGGCTTCGGCTGGGGAACAGACGGAGGAGACGCACGTGTCGGACGCGGAGTCACGATCGACCTGGGTGCTCGTGGATGGTGAGAACATCGACGCGACCTTCGGCACGTCGATCCTCAACAGGAGGCCGCAGCCAGACGAGCGGCCGCGATGGGATCGCCTCCTCGCGTTCGCGCAGAGGACGTGGGGTCAGGCCGCGCGCGGCGTGTTCTTCCTGAATGCGTCCTCGGGCATTCCGATGCCCTTCGTGCAGGCGTTGAAAGCGATGGACTACATCGTCGTCCCGCTGTCGGGTGCGCCGGACGAGAAGGTGGTGGATATCGCCATCCAGCGCACGCTGCAGGCCCTCGCCGGCAGGACAGCGGATGTGATGCTGGTCAGTCACGACGGCGACTTCCTTCAGGACGTGTCCGATCTCATCGGACCGCAGCGGCGGGTGGGGATCGTCGCCTTCTCGGAGTTCCGCAACGCCGGCTACAGCACGCTCGCCGGTCTCGAGAAGTTCGACCTCGAGTACGACGCACGGGTCTTCGACGCCCCGTTGCCCCGCATCAGGGTCATCCCGATCGACGAATTCGATCCGAACACGTTCCTCGACTGAGTGCCCGCCTCGCGCCGGCTGCCACCTGCTCAGTGGGCGGTGACCACGCCGACGAGGTCGTGCACGATGACGGCCGCGCTGCGCGCGCCCTGGCCCGCCGCCACGATGAGCTGCTGGGGACCGGGGGCCGCCGCATCCCCCGCACCGTACAGGCCGGGGATGCTCGTGCGGCCCGAGCGGTCGACCACGAGATGCCCGTGCTCGTCGCGCGACGCGTCGAGGCCCGCCAGGAACTCCAGTGCGGGCGTCCAGACCGGACGGACGAAGCCGCCCTCGACCGGCACGACCGCCCCGCTCGCGAGGCGCACGCCGGTGATCGCGCCGCGGTCGCCCTCGAGGTCGGCGATCGATTCGCGCTCGACACGCACACCGGATGCCGCGAGCTCCGCTTCGTCGGCGGTATCCACCGTGTCGGCGCCGTTCGTGAAGACCGTGAGGCTGTGCGTCCAGCGGGCGATGAGCCGAGCCCGAGCCGCGAGATCGCCGGTCTCGCCGATGAGGGCCAGGGGTCGGTCCTGCAGCTCCCACGCGTCGCACGCCGCGCAGCTGAAGACGCTCATGCCGTAGAAACCGCGGATTCCCGGCACATCCGGCAGCGTCTCGCGCAGTCCCGTGGCGACGAGCACCGAGCGGGCATGCACGGATGCGGGACCCTTGCGGCCCTCGAGGACCGCGGCGAAGCGCGCCCCGTCGGCACCGGCGGTCTCCTCGAGCGACGCCACCTTCGTGCGCACCAGGACCTGGACGTTCGGGTACGCGGCGAGCTCCTCGCGCGCGAGGCGGCGGAGCTCCTGCGGCGGGACTCCGTCGCGTGTGAGGAAGCCGTGCGAGCGGAGGGTCGCCGCGTTGCGGGGGCGGTCGGCATCCACCACCACGACCGTCGCGCGGGCGCGACCGAGGTTCAGGGCGGCGGAGAGCCCGGCGGGTCCGCCGCCGATGACGAGCACATCGACGACGGGAGTCTCGCCGCTCTCCGCTCCGCCGGGCGCCGGGTCGGTCATGAGCCGAGCAGGGAACCGCTGCGCGAGAGCTCGACCTGCTCGTCGCGCGGCACGACCTTCACGCGCTCGCGCGTGTGCTCGTGCGCAGCGCCGAGCGCGCGCTCGTGGGCATCGAGGGCCAGCCAGCCGTCCCAGGTCGTGTACGCGACGTCGCGCTCGGCCAGCAGATCGAGCACGTCGCCGTCGACCGTCGGAGCCGTCAGCACGCCGTGCTCGACGTCGGCGACCAGGTGGGCGATCGTCTCCATCGCATCGGACTTCGTGTGACCGATGAGGCCGACCGGTCCGCGCTTGATCCAGCCGGTCGCGTAGAGCCCGGTCGACACCCGGCCCTCGACGTTCGGGATGACGCCGCGAACGTCGTCGAACGGCGCATCCACGATCGGCGAGCCGAAGTACCCGACCGCGCGGTAGACCTGCTGCACCGGGATCTCGCGGTACTCGCCGGTTCCGACGACGCCGCTCTCGGTGGGCGTCGTCCGCTCGAACCGCACCGCCTCGACGCGCTCCGTGCCGACGACCTCGACCGGCGCGTGCCAGAAGTGCAGGTGCAGGCGACGGGACGCGCCGGACGGCCCGCGGTCCCGCCACGACTGGAACGTGCGCAGCATGACCTTGAGCTGGTTGTTCGTGGCGGCCGCCGCATCCAGCGTCTCGAAATCCTCGTCGGCGAGCACGATGTCGACGTCGCGCACCTCGCCGAGCTCGCGCAGCTCGATGGGCGTGAACTTGACGTCGGCCGGGCCGCGGCGTCCGAAGACGTGCACGTCGGTGACGGCCGAGGCCTCGAGTCCCGCGAGCACGTTGTCCGGGATCTCGGTCGGGCGCAGGTCCACCGCGTGCTTCGCGAGGACGCGGGCGACGTCGAGCGCGACGTTCCCGTTGCCGATGACGGCGACCGCGGAGGCATCGAGCGGCCACTCGCGCGGGACGTCGGGGTGCCCGTCGTACCAGGCGACGAAGTCCGCGGCACCGTACGAGCCGGGGAGGTGGATGCCGGGGATGTCGAGCTCCGCATCGCGGATCGCACCGGTGGCGAGGATCACGGCGTCGTAGCGCTCGTGCAGCTCGTCGATCGCGATGTCGCGGCCGACCTCGACGTTGCCGATGAACCGGGTGGTGCCGGCATCCAGCATCTCGTGCAGCGAGGTGACGATGCCCTTGATGCGCGGGTGGTCGGGCGCGACGCCGTAGCGGATGAGGCCGTACGGCGCGGGGAGGGACTCGAACAGGTCGATGCGTGCTCCGACAGGCTCAGCAACCGGTCCCTGAGCTTGTCGAAGGGCGTTCGTGAGGATGTTGCCGGCGTAGATGCCGGCAGGGCCGGCTCCGACGATCGCGACGCGGAGGTGATTCAAAGAGGAGGTCACAGCGAGGCGGCCTTTCTGTCTTCGGTTTCGAGAGCTTCTGCGTACAGGCTGAGCGACACGACGTCGCCGGCGACGACGACGGCGGGCGAGCGCACGCCGCGGAGCGCGGCCTGGTGCGCGATGGTGGCGAGCGTTCCGACGGTGACCCGCTGGCCGGGGCCGAACCCGTCTTCGACGATCGCGACGGGGCAGTCGGCCCCGCGCTCGCCGCGGGCCAGGGTCATGGCCGCGTGCGCGAGGGTGCCGATGCCCATGAGCAGGACCACCGTGTGATCGCGGCCGCCGCCGAGCTGCTGGATCTGGTCGTGGGCGGTGACGACGGTGAAGGCCGTCGCGACGCCGCGGTGGGTCAGCGGGATGCCGGCGATCGCGGGCACCGAGACGGCTGACGTGACGCCCGAGACGACCTCGACGTCAACGCCCGCCTCGAGGCAGAACTCGCGCTCCTCGCCGCCGCGGCCGAAGACGTACGGGTCGCCGCCCTTCAGCCGCACGACGTTCTTGCCGTCGCGGGCGAGGTGCACGAGCAGGGCGTTGATCGCGTCCTGCGGCACGGCGTGGTGCCCCGGGAGCTTGCCCACGTCGACGACCTCGGCCGCGAGCTCCACGCCCTCGGCGGCGAGCCCGTCGAGGACCGCGCGCGCGCCGAGGCGATCGGCGACGATGACGTCGGCCCGCTCGAGAGCGCGCAGGCCCCGCAGGGTCAGCAGGCCGGGATCGCCCGGGCCCGCCCCGACGAGCCAGACCTTGCCGGTCGCACGGCGGCTCATCGGGCCGTCTCCACGAGCAGGCCCCGGCGGCGCAGCATCCGTCGCTCGAACGGGGCGAAGACCACGAGCTCCACGAGGATGCCGATGACGAGGATCACCAGGATGGCGGCGAGCACCGACGAGATGTCGGCGAGCTGGCGCGAGGTGTCGAGCAGCGAGCCCAGACCGAAGCCCATGGTGCCTCCGACGGTGATGATCTCTGCGGCCATGAGCGACCGCCACGCGAACGCCCACCCCTGCTTGAGGCCGGCGACGTACCCGGGCAGTGCGGCAGGCAGCACGATGAGGGTCGCCAGGCGCAGGTGCCGCGCGCCGAGCACCGTCCCCACCCGCCGCAGCTGCGGCGGCACCTGGTCGACGCCCGACACGAGGCCGTTCACGATGGACGGGATGGCGCCCATCAGCACGACGAAGTAGGCGGTGGCATCCGTCAGTCCGAACCACAGGATCGCGGCGGGGACCCATGCGACGGACGGCAGCACCTGCAGCCCCGAGATGATCGGGCCGACGGCGCGACGGATGGGTCGCACCTCGGCGAGGAGCAGCCCGACGGGCGTCGCGACGACGATCGAGATGAGGAAGCCCAGGATGCCGCGCTCCAGGCTCGTCACGATCGCGGTGGGCAGTCGGCCCGACGCCCAGGCGTCGCCGAGGGCGGCCGCGACATCCGCCGGTGAGGGCACGATGTCGGGCCGCGGCTGGGCGATGACGATGTAGAGCTGCCACGCGACGAGCAGCACGACGATGAAGAGGATGGGCGGCAGCACGCTCGTGCGGAACCGGCGCCACCCGCTCGGGCGGCGCTCGGCATCCGTCTGCAGGCTGTCGAGGCCGGCGGCGAGGTCGCGAAGCTCGGTGTCGGTCGGTGCGACGACGCGGACGACCGCCGGGCTCGGGGACGCGCTCGCCCCTGCGGGTGGAGCCTCGACGGGCTCGGCGACGGGGATGCGGGTTTCAGGCGGCATTGCGGCGGATCTCCTTGCGCAGCTGCTCGGTGATCTGCTGCTCGAGGACGACGTGGTCGGCTCCTGCGGTGCGCCACTGGCCGGCGATGCGGCCCGGACGGCTCGAGAGCAGGATGACGCGCTGGCCGAGGCGGGCGGCCTCGCGCACGTTGTGCGTGACGAAGACGATCGTGCGGCCGGTGGCGCGCCACACCCGCGCGAGCTCCTCGTGCAGGAGGTCGCGCGTGATGGCGTCGAGCGCGGCGAACGGCTCGTCCATCAGGAGCACCGGGCGGTCCTGGGCGAGGGCGCGAGCCAGCGCGACACGCTGGCGCATGCCGCCGGACAGCTCGTGCGGGCGCTTGTCCGCCGCATCCGTCAGCGAGACGATGTCGAGCAGCTCCAATGCTCGCTCGCCGCGCTCCGCACGCGGCACGCCCCGCAGGCGCAGCGCGAGCTCGATGTTGCGGCGGGCGGTGAGCCACGGCATGAGGGCCGAGTCCTGGAACATGAAGGCCGAGCCCTCCGCCGGCGTCTCGATCGTCCCGGCGGTCGGGGCATCGAGGCCCGCGATGAGGTTCAGCAGGGTCGACTTGCCGCAGCCGGACGCGCCCAGGAGGCAGACGAACTCGCTCGGTGCGATGTCGAGGGAGATGTCGTCGAGCACGACCGGCCCGGCGCCGTAGCGCTTGCCGACGTGCTGCAGGCGGACGGCCGGCGCCGGAGCGAGCGGCGGCGCGACCGGCGGCGTCGTCATGTCGAAGCTCGGTCCGAGGCGGCGCTCGGGCGCCGGCGATCCGGAACTCATTGTTCTCCGAGCCCGTGCGCCGAGACGGTCTTGTCGCCGTCGGCCTTCAGGACCTCGTTGAGCAGCCGCAGGTCGAACAGCCCGTCGACCGAGCCCCTCTTCTGCGTGCCGGCCCGGAGGCCGTGCTGTACGAGCTGGGTGTAGGTCTGCGCCTGCGGGTCGGCCGAGAACGTCACGTGCTCGAGCGACCGGCGCAGCACCGCGTCGGACAGCCCCTTGCCGGAATCGGCCTTCAGCTTCTCGTTGATCGCGTTCGCGGCCGTGCTCTTGTTCTCGTTCAGCCACGCGATCGCGTCGACGTCGCCCTGGACGAGCTGCTTGACGGTCTGCGGATGCTTCGCCAGGAATTCCGCGTTCACCAGCAGCACGGTCGTGGGGAACGCGCCGTTCTTCCACAGATCGGCCTCGTCGACGAGCACGGTGGCGCCCGCCTCCTCGACCAGGCGCGACACCCACGGCTCCGGCAGCCACGCGCCGTCGATCTTGCCCTGCCGGAACAGCGCGAGCGTCTGCGCGTTGTCGGTCGGCGTGATCTTGACGTCGCCGCCGCCGGTCGTGTCGGTCTTGAAGCCCCGGCCCGCGAGCCAGTTGCGCAGCGCGACATCCTGCGTGTTGCCCAGCTGCGGAGTCGCGAGCGTCTTGCCCTTGAGGTCCTCGGGCTTCGTGATGCCGCTCTTGACGACGAGTGCCGCGCCGCCGGTGGTCGCACCGGCGACGATGCGCACCGAGCGCCCCGCCGACTGGATGTACGAGTTGATCGACGGGTTCGGGCCGATGAACGCCGCGTCGATCGCGCCGGCGGACAGCGCCTCGATCGTCGCCGGGCCGGCGTTGAACAGCTCGGCCGAGACCTTCGCCGTGATGTCCTTGTCGAAGATCCCCTCCTGCAGCCCGACGAGCGCCGGTGCGTGGGTCACATTGGCGAAGTAGCCGATGCGGATCTCGGAGGCGGGAGTCCCGCCGGTGAGAGCGGCGGGCGTGCGCGTCGCCGCATCTGCGGAGGCGGCGCAGCCGGCAAGCATCATGGCCGCCAGGGCCAGGGTCGTGAACTTCGCGGTCTTCATCATTGCGTTGCGCCTCCTTCGTGATCAGTGGATGTGACGGTGTTGCGGTATCCGGGCGGTTCAGGCCAGGACGGTCCCGGCGGCGAGCGTCGCGCCGTCGGACGGATGGATGACCAGGAACGATCCGCCCGCGCGCCCCTGCGCGTAGGGCTCGACCGGCAGGTCGGCGGCGACGCGCACGTGCGCCCGGCCGATGTCGTTCACCGAGAGGGATGCCGCGTCCTCGTGCGCGAGCGCGTCGAGGTCGTAGCGGCTCGTGATCTGCAGCACCGCCTGGACCGTGGAGGTGCCGTGTTTCACCAGCACGCGAGTGCCGGATGCGAGTCCGCGGGCGTCGAGCTGGAACAGCTCGGCGTCGAACTCACGGGTCGGCGCGGGCGCGGCGTCGGCAGCGGCGATGACCGTGCCGCGGGCGGCATCCACATCGTCCGCGAGTTCGATCGCGACCGACTGGGGGGCGGATGCCTCGTCCGTCGGCGCTCCGGCCACCCACACACCCGTCACCGTCGTCCGCAGGCCCGTCGGGAGGACGGTGACCTCGTCACCGACGCGGACACGGCCCGAGGAGACACGGCCGGCGGAGGCGCGGTAGTCGCGGAACTCCTCGGCATCCAGCCCCGGCGCGAGGGCCCCCTGCGGGCGGATCACCAGCTGCACAGGCAGCCGGAACGGCTCGCGCTCGGTCTCGAGCTGGTCCTCGGCGGGGAGGGTCTCCAGGAGGTCGATGAGCGAGGGGCCGTCGTACCAGGGGGTCCGCTCCGAGCGGTCGACGATGTTGTCGCCGTCGAGGGCCGAGACGGGCAGCACGTGCAGGTCGTCGATCTGAAGCTGCGCCCCGACGGCGCGGGCCTGGGCCTCGACGTCCGCGAAGACCTCGGCGGAGAAGTCGACGAGGTCGATCTTGTTCACGGCGATGATGACGTGCGGCACGCGCAGCAGCGCGACGACGGCCAGGTGACGTCGGGTCTGCTCGAGCACGCCCTTGCGCGCGTCGACCAGGACGATGACGGCGTCGGCCGTCGCGGAGCCGGTGACCATGTTGCGGGTGTACTGCACATGTCCGGGGCAGTCGGCGAGGATGAAGCTCCGGCGGTCGGTCGCGAAGTAGCGGTAGGCGACATCGATCGTGATGCCCTGCTCGCGCTCGGCGCGCAGGCCGTCGGTGAGCAGGGCGAAGTCGAAGCCGGTGCCGTGCGCGAAGCCGCGCTCGGCGGATGTGCGGGCCACCTGCTCGAGCTGGTCGGCGAGGATGGCCTTCGCGTCGTGCAGCAGGCGGCCGACGAGCGTCGACTTGCCGTCGTCGACCGAGCCGGCGGTCGCGAAGCGGAAGAGGGTCGTCCCCTCCGGTCGCCGAGACGGTCGAAGCGTGGAGATGTGCGGCCCCTCGACGAGCTCGGGGACCGGATCGATCTGAGCGGTGCTCATCAGAAGTATCCGTCCTTCTTGCGGTCCTCCATGGCGGCCTCGCTGATGCGGTCGTCGGCGCGCGTCGCGCCCCGCTCGGTCAGCGTCGAGACGGCGACCTCGGCCACGATGTCGGCGGTGGTCGCGGCATCCGATTCGACCGCTCCGGTGCAGCTCATGTCGCCGACCGTGCGGTAGCGGACCGTGCGCTTCTCGACCGTCTCGTGGGCGAGCGGCTGCGAGACCTCGCCGACCGCGCGCCACATGCCGTCACGGCGGAAGACGTCGCGCTCGTGCGCGAAGTACAGCGGCGGGAGGGCGATGCCTTCGCGCTCGATGTAGCGCCACACGTCGAGCTCGGTCCAGTTCGAGATCGGGAACGCGCGGACGTGCTGACCCGGGGTGTGGCGGCCGTTGTACAGGCTCCACAGCTCCGGACGCTGGTTGCGCGGATCCCACTGGCCGAACTCGTCGCGCAGGGAGATGATGCGCTCCTTGGCGCGGGCCTTGTCCTCGTCGCGGCGGGCGCCGCCGAAGACGGCGTCGTGGCGGCCGGCGGCGATGGCGTCGAGGAGAGGCGTCGTCTGCAGCGGGTTGCGCGTGCCGTCGGCGCGCTCATGCAGGCGGCCGTCGTCGATGTAGTCCTGCACGCGGGCGACGTCCAGACGGATGCCGAGGCGGGCCACGGTGTCGTCGCGGAACGCGATGACCTCGGGGAAGTTGTGGCCGGTGTCGACGTGCAGCACCGGGAAGGGAACCTTGCCCGGGAAGAACGCCTTGGTCGCCAGGTGCAGCACGACGACGGAGTCCTTGCCGCCGGAGAAGAGCAGCACCGGGCGCTCGAACTCGGCGACCACTTCACGGATGATGTGGATCGCCTCGGCCTCGAGCTGGTCGAGGGCATCGAGGCCGCCGGGTGCAGTCACAGCATCCCGATCCTGCGCACTGCCGGTGATCCGGCCGAAATCGGGGCTATCGGCCGAATTCGCCCGATATCCGCCGGATTGCCGCCCGGCGGCGGAAAGGTCGATCGTGTCGGTGCTCATACGTGCAGCCCGCATTCCGTCTTGGAGGTGCCGGCCCAGCGGCCCGATCGGGGGTCTTCGCCGGCGGCGACCGGCTTCGTGCACGGCTCGCAGCCGATGGATGGGTAGCCGAAGTTCACGAGCAGATTGACCGGTGCCTTGTGCTCGGCGGCGTAGGCGAGGAGGTCGTCGAAGCTCCAGGATGCGACCGGGTTGACCTTGACGAGACCGTTGCGCTCGTCCCACGAGACGAGGGGCGTGTTCGTGCGCGTAGGCGCCTCGTCGCGGCGGACACCGGTGAACCACACCTCGTAGCCGCCGAGCGCGTCGTGCAGTGGCGCCACCTTGCGGCGGGCGCAGCACAGCGCCGGGTCGCGCTCGAAGAGCTTGGCGCCGAACTCGGCATCCTGCTCGGCGACCGTCTGATCCGGGGTGATGTCGATGATCCGCACGTCGAGGACGCGCTCGACCTCGTCCCGCGTCGCGTACGTCTCCGAGAAGTGGTAGCCCGTGTCGAGGAAGAGCACGTCGATGCCCGGGAGCTGCTCGGCGACGAGGTGCGGGAGGGCGGCGTCGGCCATCGAGCAGGCGACGGCGGCGGCATCCGCCCCGAAGTTCTGCGCGACCCACGCGACGACCTCGGCGGGCGTCGCCTCGTGGTCGGTGAGGCTGCCGAGCTCGACGTTGCCGCGCTCGGCGAGGGCCTTGAGCTCTTCGGCGCTGCGCTTGGCGGCGGCGCGGGGGGCAAGCGAAACGGTCATTGTCCTGAGGTCCTTTCTGAGGCGCCGGCTCGCTGCGCCGCGAGAGCGGCGCTCATTGCAGAGCCTCCTCATCGGCGCGGTGCGCCCACTCGGCGAACGACTCGTCGGCCTCGCGGTCGGCGAGGAACCGGCGGACGACCCGCTCGACGTAGTCCGCGATGCCGTCGGCCGCGACCTTGAGGCCGCGGACCGTGCGGCCGAGGCCCGGCTCTTCGCGCAGCGGCGAGGCGAGTCCGCCACCGAGGTGCACCTGGTAGCCGGGCACCTGCTCGTCGTCGATGACCACCAGCTGGCCCTTGAGGCCGATGTCGGCGGTCTGGATGCGGGCGCACGAGTTCGGGCAGCCGTTGACGTGGAGCGAGATCGGATGCGGGAGGTCGATGCCTGCGAGGCGCTCTTCGAGGACCTCGATGGCGGCCGCGGCGTTGACCTTGGTCTCCACGATCGCGAGCTTGCAGAACTCGATGCCCGTGCACGCGATGGTGCTGCGGCGGAAGAGATCCGGGCGCGACGAGAGGCCGAGCTCATCCAGGCCGGCGACGAGCGAGGGGATGCGGTCCTCCTCGATGTCGAGGATGACGAGCTTCTGGTGCGGGGTCGTCCGCACGCGGGTCGATCCGTGGGCCTCGACGAGGTCGGCGAGCCGGGTCAGCTGGCTCCCGGAGGAGCGGCCGACGAGCGGCGTGACGCCGACGAAGAACCGACCGTCCTTCTGGCGGTGGATGCCGACGTGATCGCCGGGGCTCGTCGGCTTCGGGGCGGCCGGGCCGTCGGGGAGCGGCGCATCCAGGTACTCCGTCTCGAGCACCTGGCGGAACTTCTCCGTGCCCCACTCGGCGAGGAGGAACTTCAGGCGCGCCTTGTTGCGCAGGCGCCGGTAGCCGTAGTCGCGGAAGATCTGCGTGACGCCGTGCCACACCTCGGCGACGCGATCAGGCGGCACGAAGGTGCCGAGGCGCTCGCCGAGGCGGGGAGTCGTCGAGAGGGCCCCGCCGACCCAGAGGTCGTAGCCGGGGCCGAGCTCGGGGTGCACGATGCCGACGAACGCCACGTCGTTGATCTCGTGGACGACGTCCTGGCTGGGGTGGCCGGTGATGGCGGTCTTGAACTTGCGCGGAAGGTTCGCGAGCGACGCGTCGCCGATGAAGCGCTCGGTGATCTCCTGGATCTGCGGCGTCGGGTCGATGATCTCGTCCGCGGCGATGCCGGCGACGGGGGATCCGAGGATGACACGGGGGACGTCGCCGCAGGCCTCGGTGGTCTGCAGGCCGACCGACTCGAGCCGGCGCCAGATCTCCGGGACATCCTCGACGCGGATCCAGTGGAGCTGGATGTTCTGGCGGTCGGTGACGTCGGCGGTGTCCCGGCCGAACTCGGTCGAGATCCCCGCGATGACGCGCAGCTGCTCGGTGGTCAGCTGCCCGCCGTCGATGCGGACGCGCAGCATGAAGTACTCGTCCTCGAGCTCGTGCGGCTCGAGGGTCGCGGTGCGGCCGCCGTCGATGCCCGGCTTGCGCTGCGTGTAGAGGCCCCACCAGCGGAAGCGCCCGTGGAGGTCGGTGGGGTCGATGCTCGCGAATCCGCCCTCCGCGTACGTGTTCTCGATGCGCTCGCGGACGGCGAGGCCGCCGTCCTCCTGCTTCCACTCCTCGTTGCCGTTCAGCGGCGTGGTGCCGTCGATCTTCCACTGGCCGTTCGGCTTGGATGACGGGCGCGGCGGGCGCGCGCGGTCTGTGATCGGGCGGGCGTGCCCGGACGCAGACGCCGCCGGCTGTCGCTCGCTCGTGTCGCTGATCGTCACCGCTGGCACCTCCCCGCTCGTCCGGCTGGGCCGGGCAGGCCCGTTCGGACCTCTGGCGAGGCTATGGCGGAGCGTCGGCCTGTGACATCTCGTGTGTCATGTCACGGAACGCGGCGTAACGCAGAGACATGAACTTGACGCATGTATTCCATAACGTCCAGTTATGTTTGCACGGGAGCTCATTCGGAGAGTTGTGCCGCGTCCAGATACCGCTCGACGACGATGTCGACGAGGGATGCCGCGGGCTCGCTGTCCGGGGTGAGGAGCGGGCGGGCGAGGGGCCGGCCGTGCGCCTCGCGCGTCGCGAGGTCGTGGAAGTAGCCCGGCGCGAGCAGGTAGTTCGCGACGACGGTGTCGGGTGAGTCGGCGATCGCGGCGTCGACCGCTGCGCCCAGTCGCGGTTCGGCGGCGGCGAGGAAGCCGACGTGGACCTCGCGCCCGAGCGTGTCGCCGAGCATGCGGGCGACGAGGCGGCAGTCGTCGTTGGCGCGTTCGTCGCTGGATCCTGCGACCGCGAGCACGACATGCCCCGGATTCGGCTCGATCTCCCGCAGGCGCTCGGCGAGGAGGTCGGCGAGCCGCGGGTCGGGGCC
Organism: Microbacterium rhizosphaerae; assembly: GCF_034120055.1. Classification (NCBI taxonomy): domain Bacteria; kingdom Bacillati; phylum Actinomycetota; class Actinomycetes; order Micrococcales; family Microbacteriaceae; genus Microbacterium; species Microbacterium rhizosphaerae. Next base: position 479,057 of record NZ_CP139368.1, read on the forward strand.
GAGGGCGGGCGTGATCGTGACGTCGTCGCGGTGCGCGCTCTGCTCGCGCAGGTCGATGCGCACGTGGTATCCGGCCGACAGCAGGAGCGGGACGATGACGACCGGGCCGTCGGAGAGCTCGGCGAGGGATGCCGCCACATCCGGCTGCTGGACGTCGACGTGTCCCAGCCGCACTCTGGCCTGCGGCAGGCGCCGCCCGACGGCGTCGACGAGCGCCTGGATCGACGCCTGTCCCTCCGCGGACGCGGTGCCGTGCGATATCGCGAGGAGTGCAGGGTGCGGCATCCGCTCATTCTCCCGTCATCTCCCGCCGCCGGCTCACATCTCTGCTCGTTCGTTCCCCTCAGACCGCATCCATCCGACGATGCCGAGATATTGACAGTATGCTGTCAATCTGGAAGGATGTGCGCATGTCGGGGAAGCAGGACGAGCTGTGGGCGCTGTCGCTGGCCGTGTTCCGCGTGAACGGCCTCTTGATGCGCAACGGCGAGCGGCTGACAGCGCCGTCCGGTCAGTCGAGCGCGCGCTGGCAGGTACTGGGACGTGCGGACGACTCGCCTCGCACCGTCGCTCAGATGGCACGGGAGCTCGGCCTCGCTCGCCAGAGCGTGCAGCGAGTGGCTGACGCGCTCGAAGCCGACGGACTGGTCGCCTATGTCGAAAATCCTGCAGATCGGCGCGCACGTCTGGTGGCGATCACGCCGGCGGGTGCGCGGGCACTGTCCGACATCGTCGCGCGCTACAGCGCGTGGGCCGAGCGGATGGCGGGGATGCTGGATGCCGCGGACCTTGCTTCGGCCGCCGCCTCGCTCGCGCGGGTCGGAGACCGGATCGAGGCCGACTTGGCCGGCGGCGACGGGTGGTGACGGGTGGTGACGGTGCATCGCCGTCGAGGGATGCCGAGGGAATGGAGTGGGTATGAAGACGTACGTCGTGCTGTACCACGCGCCGCAGGAGGTCGCCGCACGGTTCGCGCAGGCGACCGCGGAGGAGGCGCAGGCGGGGCTCGCCCAGTGGCAGGAGTGGAGTGCTGGGCTGGGTGACCGGCTCGTCGATCTCGGTCGCCCGCTCGGTGCCGCCGCGACCGTGACCGCTGCGGGCTGCGTCGACGGCGGGAGCGATGTGATCGGGATGTCGGTCGTCCGCGCGCAGTCACGCGACGAGGCGCTCGAGCTTGTGCGTGAGCACCACCACCTCGCGTGGGGTTCGATCACGCTGCTGGAGGAGCAGGTGGTCCCGGAACTCGCCTGAGACTCAGGGTGGCGAGCGCATCACCGCGCGGGGTTCATAGCGCCTTCTACCTCGCTCGGCTGACGGGATGCGGCGGAGGGCGGCGCGGCCACCCGCGCCTCAAGCCGGCGGCGGCGCGTACGACATCCGGTCGAAGATCAGGACGCTCTCGACGATCCTCCCGCCCCGCACGGTGAAGCACTCGGCCGCGGGTGTCGTGCTCGTCGCCGCTGTCTGCGGATAGTAGAAGAGCGCGACGCGATCGCCGTCGGCGAAGGTCGCGATGTCCGCGATGCCCGTGAGCTTCGGCGCGAAGCCGGCCAGGAACGCTCCGTACGCCTCCTTGCCGACGAGATCCTGCCCGGGAGCCCGGCATCGGATGTCGTCCGACACCAGGCTCAGCGCATGCTCGACGTCACCACCCGTCCAGGCGCGGTGGTACTCCTGCACGATCTTCGACGGTGTCGATTCAGCCATGTCAGCCTCCTTGGACGACACCGACGCTACCCCGCACCACCGACAAGCCGTCGCAGCCTTTCGTACTCGGCATCCATGCCCGCGTTCGCCCGGCGGGGATCATCCGACGAGGCGCGGTGCACGACGTCGTCGATGTACCGCCGATCAGCGTCGAGCCGGGTGAGGGCATCCGCTCCGACGCGCCCGTGTCCGGGCACCACGACAGCCGCCCGCGCGGCGTAGGGCGCCAGCACGTCGAGCGCCTCGAGGTAGGCCGGCACATCGTCCGGATCGAAGGGGAGCGGCAGCTCGACATCGCTCAACATGTCGCCCGCGAGCAGCAGGCGCTCGCGCGGCAGCCACAGTGCGGTGTGGCCGGGCGCATGCCCGTCGTGCACGATCAGCTCGATGTCGAATCCCGCAGATTCGGGGATGCGGCCGGCCACCGCATCCACCCTCCCCATGAGTTCGACGAGCGGATGCGGGAACTCCGCGCCCAGCCCCTCGACGAGGGCGTCGCGCTCCTGGCGCGCGAGTTCGGTCGTGCGCTGCGACGCCCACCGCGGAGCATCCCCGAATCCGGGATGCCAGAGCAGATGATCGTGGTGCGCGTGCGTCGCGAAGCCGCCGACCACACGCGATCCCCCCACGAACGCGGCGAGCGCGGCGAGCTCGTCGGGCATCCATGCCGGATCGACGAGGAATGCCTCCTCACCGCCGATGAGCACCGTGGATGTCGTCAGCGTCCTCCGGCTCGTCGCGACGTGGATGCCGGGTGCCACCTCCTGCGGAACGCCCACGGCGTCACGCTACCGTCCGCCCGCGGAAGAGGCCCGCGACGTCTCCATCGCGGGCCTCTCGTACGGCCGGTTAGGCGCCCCGGTGCGCTGCGAACCCGGCGGCGAAGCCGCGCTCATACGCCGCCTCGGCGCCGCCGTGTTCCTGCTCTCCGTGCGGGTGCGCGTGCCCGTGACCGTGGTGGGCGTGCGCGTGCCGGCCATGACCGCACTCCGCGCCGTGCCCCGCGTGTCCGTGGTGGCCGTGGTGCTCCCAGGGTGCGTGACCCTGCTCCCAGGGTCCGTGACCCTGCTGCCACCCGCCGGCGAACTCCGGCCGGAAGCCCGGGCCGAAGCCAGGACCGAATCCCGGTCCGAAGCCCCGACGAGCGGCCCACGGGCCGAACCCGGGTCCGAAACCGCGACCCCGGAATCCGGGCCCGAAGCCGGCGCCGCCGAAACCGCGCCCGGGAACCCCGGACTTCTCGTCCCAGCCGAGCGCACGCGAGACCGACTCGAGCGACGAGGCGAGTGCCTCATACCGCTCTTCGCCGACCGCGTCGCGGATCGTGGCGTGCAGCTCGTCGAGCCGCTCGGACAGCCGGTCGGCGGCGGCTCGGCCGTCCTCCGTCAGCTCCCACGTGCCATCGCCGCGCTGGTGGGCCCAGCCGCGGTCCTCGAGCGAGCGCAGCTTCTTGTCGCGATCGGTGGTCAAGGGACCCTTCGCCAGCCGGCGCAGCAGCATCCCGTCGCGCCGCGGCAGCCCCTCGGCCGCGAACGCGGCCCCCAACGACTGGGCGACCTGGAAGTCTGCGATGCGGAGCCAGTCGCGCAGCGACGGCGTCCATTCGGTGTCTTCGTTCTCCGTCATGAGAACTCCTCTCGATGAAGTACATGTCATCTGGCATGTACATGCAGTGTGACATGTATCTGGGATCCATGTCAAGTCGCATGTATCGTCGATGTATGAGCGACTCCGACATCGACCGCATCGCGAACGCGCTCGCGCGGCTGCGCGGGCGACGTATGCCGTTTCCCGGCGGGCCCGGCATGCCGCCGCGTCCGCCGGATCAGCCGTGGCCGGGCATGCATGGCGGCCCCGGCATGCACGACCACTGGTCGGGGCACGACCACGGTCCGCACGGCCACCAGCCGCCCCCGTGGGCCGGCGCCATGCACGGCCGCTTCGGCGGTCCCGCGCGCTTCCGGCTCCTGGAGGCGCTCGCCCGGGCCTCCGGTCCGCTCTCGGTGAGCGAACTCGGCGAGGCGATCGGCGTGGATCAGCCGCGAGCGTCGCGGCTCGTCCAGCAGTCCGTCGAGATGGGACTCGTCCGCCGCGAGGCCGACCCCGACGATGCCCGCCGCACGCGCATCGCACTGACGACCGACGGCGAGCGTCTCGTGCGCGGCTTCCTCGGGCAGCGGACGGATGCGGTGGCCTCCGCGCTCGCGAGCTTCACCGACGCCGAGCGGGCGGAGCTGGCGCGCCTGCTCACGAAGCTCGCCGACGCGTGGCCGGCGAGTCCGCCGCGCCCCGACGGACGGCCCTGATGTGACGGCTCAGCGCAGGAAACCGTGGTCGATCGCGAACAGACTCGCACCCACGCGGTTGCTCACGCCGATCTTGGCGTAGGTGTGCTCGACGTGGTTGCGCACGGTCTTCTCGCTGATCGAGAGGGATGCCGCGATCTGCCGGTTCGTGCGCCCCTGGGCGACGAGCGTGAGGACCTCCGCCTCGCGCGGAGTGAGACCCGCGGGCGTCGCGGTCCGCGCACGTGCCCCGACGGCCCCGACCGCGGCGGCGATCGCGGCGACCGCCTCCGCATCCAGCTGACCCGCCGCCGCCCGCCGTTGCAGCCGGGCCGCCGCCTCGGCCGGCTCCAACGCCACCCGATAGGGACGCGGCTCGGTCGCCGAGCGATAGGCGACGGCCGCGGCGAGCAGGCGATCGGCCCTGGTGAGAGTCGTTCCGCGGCTTCCGGCGGGATATCCGCCGCCGTCCGGCCGCTCGTGGTGCGCGCGGACGAGGGCGGCCTCGGCATCCATCCCGGGAACCCGTGAGAGCACACGACCGCCGAGGTACGGATGCATCCGCACGCGCTCCCAGTCCGCGTCGTCGAGCGGGCCGTCCTTCGACCAGATGAGGTTCGAGACGCCGAGCCGCCCGATGTCGTGCACGTATGCGGCCCGCCGCAGGGTCGACGCATCGGCCGGCGACATGCCCATGGCGAGCGCGGCCGACCCGGCGAGGTCCGCCACCCCTCGCGAATGCCCGAGCATGAACGGGCATTTGAGGTCGACGAAGTCGCCGATCGCGGCGAGGGTCTCGTCGAGGGCCTCGCCGTGGAGCACCGCATCGCGATCCGGTGCGGAGTCGATCGCGGCCGTCCAGGCAGCCGAGCCGTGCGGGATGTCGAGCAGGGCACCGGCGTCCGCGGCGAACGCGTCGACCACCACCGGATCGAACTGACCGCCGCGCCTGCTCTGCGCCATCGCGATTGCGGCATCCACCCCGCCGAGGCGGTCGTGCACCTCGGCGGTGTCGGCGAGCTGCGCGATCCGCATCTCGAGCGGAATCCGGTCGCCGGACAGCGCCTGCGGGAGCCCGCGACCGTCGTACCGCTCGAAAGCGCACGCGACGGCATCCTGAACCTCCTGCGGAAGGCCGAGCCGGCCGGCCAGCAGCGCCGCCGACATGCAGTGCGAGTGCAGCAGGCGCCCGAGGTTGCCGCGCGCATCCGACATCATCCCGGCGAGCGTCGCGGCCCGTCGTGTGAGCGGCCGGCCCTCGGCGACGTGGTCGACGAGGAAGCGCAGGAACGGCAGGCCCGACCAGTCCACGAGGTACGACGCCGCGCGCACGGCGATGTCGTCGCCGAACCAGCGGGCGTACTCCTGCGAATCGGCGGTGCAGCCGATCCACATGAGCAAGGTCGAGTAGTAGGTCGCGCCGCGCTGCTGCGCGGACAGCCCGAGACGCTCGGCGAGCCTGCGCGCGAGGATCGCGGCGCGCAGCATGTGCTCGGCCGGCTGACCGAGTCCGAGGTCGATCGCGATCGACAGCGCCGCGAGCATCTCGGCCCGCGTCGGAGCTCCTGCCGTCGACCCGCTCACGGCGCCATTGTGGACGATCGGATGCGTCGCATCCAGAGCCCGCGCTCACACGGCGTCGGCGTGCAGCCCGGGGGCGAGGTGACGAAGCGGGTCGAACGACTCGAACCGCGCCTCGCCGACGTAGAAGATCCCGCGCTGGGGCATCCAGAAGTCCCCGAGGCGCGACTGCTCGTCGAGCGGATGCGTCGAGCCCGGATCGTCACCGTCGAGCGTCGCGGTGCTCGAGGCGACCGACCATACGCGCAGCGGCACCACCTGGAAGTGCTGCCGGTTGGGCGAAGCGCCGGTCAGGCGCATCCTGCCCGCCCGCAGCATCGGGCGCGACATCGGCCCCATGGCGGCCAGCAGCGGATCGCTGCTCCGCGCGGCGGCCGGCATCGCGCCCGCCATGGCCGACATCGTGCGGGTCGCCGGTGTGGCGCGAAGCGCGATGTCCCACTCCAGCGTGCCGGGGATGCGCACGCGCAGGCGGTGCGCATCCGTCCAGGTCAGCTCGATCCGGGCGACGCGCTCGTAGGATGCGGCGGCGCTGAAGTAGCGCGGGCAGCTCCGCTCGGGCGGAGCCGTCACGTACATGTGCCATCGGCCCTGCGGATCGCGGTGCCACACCGACCGGTAGGGGTCGCCGATCGTGGTCTGCGTCCACGCTCGCAGGGCCAGGTAGTGCCCGGTGTCGAAGGCGACGCCCATGACGCCGAACCCGGTGAAGCGCTCGCCGACGCCGCTCGGCAGCGCGGGCCGCGCGGTGGTGGCCGCGGCGGCGGATGCGGGAGTGATTCGCGTGCTCATGACCTCACTCTCGTCGCCGGATCACCGGCGGGCATGAGGCATCCGCCCCATCTTGCGAGGCCTCGAGGAGACTTCGTATAGCGCGCGAGCGCGGCGGAGTGGTTCACTTCACGCATGACGACCGATGCGGGCGCGACCACGTTCAACCGCCGTCTCGCGGCCCTGCTCGCGATGGCGATGTTCGTGCTCGTGGTCGACACGTCGATCATGAACGTGTCGATCTCGGCCGTCGTGAAGGAGCTGGACACCACAGCGAGCGGCGTGCAGGGGGCGATCGCCCTCGAAGCGCTCGTCTCGGCGGCGTTCATCCTGATCGGCGGCAAGACCGGCGATCTCATCGGGCGCAAACTCGCCTACATCCTCGGCCTGCTCGGATACGCGATCGGCGCGGTCGCGATGACGTTCGCCCAGAGCCTCACGGCGGTCATCGTCTTCTGGGCGATCATCGGCGGGATCGGCGCATCCCTGCTGCTGCCCTCGATGCAGTCGCTCATTCACGGGAACTTCGCCGGCGCGTACCAGAAGCGCGTCTATGCGCTCGTGGGCGCATCCGCCGCGATCGCGGCCGCCGTCGGCCCTCTGCTCGGCGGGTTCATCACGACGTTCTGGTCGTACCGTGTCGCGTTCGGGCTGGAGGCGGTGATCATCGCGGTCGTGCTGGGCGGCATCGGGCTCGTGAAGGATGTGAAGTACACCGGCGACCGCTCGATCGATCTCGTCGGCGCGGCCCTGTCGGTGCTCGGCATGGGCGGTGTCGTCCTCGGCATCCTGGTGTGGCAGGAGGGCGGCGGCTATGTGGGGCTGCTCATCGGCCTCGGCGTCGTCGCGCTCGGCGGCCTCACCTGGTGGCTGCGCTCGCGGAAGAAGCGGGGCAAGCCGGTGCTGCTCGACCCCGCGCTGTTCTCGTCGAAGCCGTTCCGCACCGGCGTGAGCGGCCAGCTGCTGCAGCAGATCGCGCTGGGCGGAACCATGATCGTGCTGCCGCTGTATCTGCAGATGGTGCTGGAGTACAACGCCCTGCAGGCGGGCCTGTCGATCGCCCCCTTGTCGCTCAGCATGTTCGCCGTCGCGATCTGGGCGGGCCGCCGCGCCAAGGGCCGGCCGGCGAACCTCATCCTGATCGGATTCATCCTCGCGTTCGTCGGCCTCCTCGGCATCGTCCCGCTCGTGCCGATCGCGACCTCCGGCTGGTATCTCACGATCCCGCTCATCGTCGCGGGCGCAGGCCTCGGACTCCTGGTGTCGCAGCTGAACAACTTCACGCTCTCGCCGATCTCCGACGAGCGCGTGAGCGAGGCCGCCGGCGTCAACTCTGCGGCGGGATCCTTCGGCCTCTCCTTCGGCCTCGCGTTCGCCGGGGCGATCATGCTCGCGACGCTCGCCTCGGCGTTCACGACGCTGGCGTACCAGAGCGAGGTGCTCACCGCCGAGCAGCAGACGCAGGTCGCCTCGGTGCTGGAGGAGGATGCGCAGCTCATGTCGAACACGGGCCTGGCGCAGATGCTCGCCGACGAGCCGCCCGCGGCGTCGGCCGAGGTCATCCGCATCAACACCGAGGCGCGGCACATCGCGCTGCAGGTGGCGCTGCTGATCCCGATCCTCGCTTCGGTTCTCGGCACGCTGAACGCCCTCCGGATGCGTCGCCTGCCCGACCCGCAGCCCAACGAGGCGGCCGAGGGGATGATCGGCGGCTGACTATCCCTTGGGCACGGGCTGCGGTGCCTTCACCGGCAGCAGGAGCAGCAGCCCGATGAGCAGCACGAGGACGATCGCGAGAATCCCCCAGTACTGCGCACCGCCGAGCGCGACGAAGATGCCGAAGAGCGTCGGGGCGATGAACGTCGCGGCCCGGCCGGTGGTCGCGTAGAGGCCGAACACCTCGCCCTCGCGGCCGGGCGGGATGACCCGGGCGAGGAACGTGCGGGATGCCGACTGCGCAGGCCCGACGAACAGGCACAGGAGCAGGCCGAAGATCCAGAACATCGTCTGGCCGCCGCCGTGGAGGAAGAACACCGCCGTCCCGCAGACGATCAGGCCGACGAGCGAGACGACGATGAGGGGCTTCGCGCCGAACCGGTCGTCCAGGGCCCCGCTGGACACGGTCGCGATGCCGGCGACGATGTTGGCCGCGATCCCGAAGAGGATGACCTCGCTGGCGGTGAAGCCGAAAGTCCCGGCCGCGAGGACGCCGCCGAAGGTGAAGACGCCGGTCAGGCCGTCTCGGAAGACGGCGCTCGCGATGAGGAAGTAGACGGTGTGCCGAGCCTCGCGCCAGAGCCGTGCGATGTCGCGGAAGAGCTTCGCGTACGACGCGGCGAGCCCGATCTTCACCGGATCGCCGTCGGGACGGTTCTCCGGGACGGCGATGAGCACGGGCAGCGCGGAGAGCAGGAACCACACCGCAGCCGCGGCCATCGCCACGCGCACGCCGGTCGCACTGTCGAGACCGAGGATGCCGAACGGCGGGATGAACAGGATCAGGAGGATCAGCAGCAGCACGATGCCGCCGAAGTACCCCATGCTCCACCCGAAGCCCGACACCTTGCCGACATTCCGTGGCGTGGACACCTGCGACAGCATCGCGTTGTAGTTGACGCTCGCCAGCTCGTAGAAGACGGTGCCGATGGCCAGCAGCGCGATGCCGAACCAGAAGAACGCCGGATCGGGCTGCACGAACGCCATGAGTGCGAGCATCACGACGACGATCACCGTGTTGACTGCGAGCCACAGCTTGCGCCTTGCGGAGGCATCCGTCCGCTGTCCGGTGACCGGCGCGGTGATCGCCACGAGCAGGCCCGCCGCGCCCAGGGCGAATCCGAGGGCGGCGCTCGTCGAGGCGTTCGAGCCGAACGAGTCGCTCGTGATGTAGCGCGTGAACACGAAGGTGGTCGCGACGGCGTTGAAGGCGGCGGAGCCCCAGTCCCACAGGCCCCAGGCGAGCACCTTCCCCCTGCCCGGCGCCGCGGCGCCCGCAGGCGCCTGAGGGGCGGAGGAGCCGGCTGCGATCGCGTCCATGTCGCTCAAGCCAGGGCCCTTTCGTGAACGTCCGGTGCCGCGCATCCATGGTTCTCGGGGATGGATGCCGCGCCGCGTCGTCACGGCGCGCGCTCAGGCTACCGCGGGCAGGCCACAATGGAGCCACATGACGCCTGTTCCCCGCGTGCGGTTCGCGCTGCGGCGCTCCCTCGATCGAGCCCTCGTGGTCATCGGGGTCTCCGCAGTGCTGCTCGGCGTGTTCCAGTACGCGGTCATGCCGGTGCACGACAGCCCGGTCGGGCTCCTCCTGCGCTGCCTGCCGCTGATCTTCTGGGCCTACATCGTTGGCGGGGTCATCGCCTGGCGCCGCCGCCCGAGCAACCCGATCGGCTTCCTCATCGTCATCGCCGGCGTCGCGATCTACCTCGGGCTGCTCGGCAACGCCACGATTCCGCTGCTGCAGGCGCTCGGCGCGATCTTCGCGAGCGTCGCGCTCGCCGCGACGCTGCACCTCCTGCTCGCGTTCCCGGCGGGACGGCTGACCCGCCCGGCGTTCTGGATCGTCGTCGCCGGGTACTTCGTCTCGCTCGTGCTGCAGGCGCCCCTCTATCTGCTCGACCCCCACGGGCCGTTCCCGCCGTTCGCGATCGCCGACGACCCGTCGCTGGCCCAGACGTCTCAGCACGTGCAGGTCGTCGCCGGGTTCGTGGTCATGAGTGCGGCGGCGGTCGTGCTGGCTGTCCGCATGGGCCGGGCCGACGCATCCCACCGCCGCGTCCTCATCCCGCTGTACGTCTACGGCATCATCACGGTGCTCTACACCCCGCTCTCGACGCTGATCGGGGTCGATCTGCTCGGCCTCGACCCGTTCGCCCGCACGGTGATCCAGCTCGCGCTGATCGCCTGCATCCCGCTCGTGCTCACGATCGCCATCCTGCGCGGTGGCTTCGCGCGCACGAGCGAGCTCGAGGAGCTGTCGACGTGGCTCGGCAGCACCACCCGGACGAGCCTGTCGATCGAGGCTCTGCTCGCGACCGCCCTGGGCGATGCGTCGTTGCGGCTGGGTGTGTGGGTCGGCGAGCGCGGCCAGTTCATCGGCGACGACGGACAGGTCATCGAGCCGCCGACGTCACCGACGCGCGCGTGGCATGTGATCGAGCGCAACGGCCGCACGATCGGCGGGTTCTCGTACGACTCGGCGCTCCAGGGAGACGCGGATCTCGTCGCCCGGGCGGGCAACGTCGTCGCGATCGCGGTCGAGAGCGAGCAGCTCACCGCCGAGCTGCTCGCCAGCCGTCAGGCGCTGGTGGCGTCGCGCGAGCGCATCGTCGAGGCGGCGGACCGGGAGCGCCGGCGCATCGCGGGCGACCTGCACGACGGGCTGCAGGCCCAGCTCGTGATGCTGGCGCTCGAGGCGCACCGGCTCGCATCCAGCCCCGCCGCCGACGTGCCCGAGCGCGCGCTGCGCCTGCGCGCCGACATCGACGCTGCCGCCGCCGACCTCCGCGCGTTCGTCCACGACCTCGTGCCCGCGGCGCTCATCGAGCGCGGGATCACGGCGGCCGCCGAGGACCTCGTCGATCGCATGCCGATCGCGACGGTGCTGGAGGACACGACGGATGGAACGGTCTTCGACCCGGCGATCGAGAACACCGCTTACCACGTGATCTCGGAGGGCCTGACGAACATCGTCAAGCACTCGCAGGCGAGCTTCGCGCAGGTGCGGCTCGGCAGCTCCGAGGGGTGCCTCCAGATCGAGATCACCGACGACGGCGTCGGCACGGCGGCGATCGACCGCGGCACGGGACTGCGAGGTCTCGCCGACCGGGTGGACGCCCTCGGCGGCACCCTCCACATCCAGAGCCGGCCCGGTACGGGCACGATCCTCAGAGCGGAGCTGCCGTGCGCATCGTGATCGCCGAAGACGAGGCCCTCATCCGCCGCGGACTGGAGCTCGTGCTGGCCGACGCCGGTCACGAGGTGGTCGCCTCGGCGACGGATGCCGCGGGCCTGACCGAGGCGGTCGGCCGGCTGCATCCCGATCTCGTCGTCACCGACATCCGCATGCCGCCGACCTGCACCGACGAGGGGCTCGTCGCCGCGCTGGAGATCCGCCGGACCGACCCGAGCACGGCGGTCGTGGTGCTCTCTCAGCACGTGCAGCGGCGCTATGCGCGCGAGCTGCTCGCCGACGGTGTCGGGCGCGTCGGCTATCTGCTCAAGCAGCGGATCGCCGACATCGACACATTCCTCGTGGACCTCGAGCGCGTCGCCGCCGGAGGCACCGCCCTCGACCCCGACGTCGTCGCGGTCATGATGGGGCGTGCGCGCAACGCCGACTCCGCGGTGGGTTCGCTCACCCCCCGGCAGCAGGAGGTGCTCGCGCTCGTCGCGGAGGGGCTCAGCAACGCGAGCATCGCCGCCCGTCTCTTCCTCACCGAGAAGGCGGTCGTGCAGCATGTGTCGCGCATCTACGACGCGCTGGGATTGACGGCGGATGCCGAGTCCCACCGTCGCGTCCAGGCGGTCGTCCGCTACCTCGACGGGTGAGAGAGGACCGGGAAGGGGCGCCCAGCCCGCCCCATTCCCGTCCGTTGCATCCGGGCTCGTTTGACGACGCTCCCCAGCGTGGCGTCCGAGCTCTCCGGATACATGTCCGCACCGATGGCGCGAAGACCTTTCGGACACTACGTGAGCCGCTTCGCGAGTGACTAGGGACCCAGGTCCCCACTCCGTCCGCGCGCAAAGTTGAGTGCGTTCATATCAACTTCATTTGACGTCGAAGATGCCCGGGCGTATGCTTGAGCCATCGCGACTCAAGATTCCCGCGTTCGCGGGATCTCTCGGGTCGACGAGCCGATTTGAGAACAGAACCCCGGGCCGCGGCATCCGTCGCGACCCCCGTCAAGGAGAGAGAACACATATGCCCCGTGCAGTGGGAATCGACCTCGGTACGACGAACTCGGTCGTGAGCGTCCTCGAGGGCGGCGAGCCCAAGGTCATCGCGAACGCCGAAGGCTTCCGCACGACTCCGTCGGTCGTCGCGTTCACGAAGGACGGCGAGGTGCTGGTCGGCGAGACCGCCAAGCGCCAGGCAGTGACGAACGTCGACCGCACCCTGACGTCCATCAAGCGCCACATGGGCACCGACTGGAAGACCCAGTCGATCGACGGCAAGGCCTACACGCCGCAGGAGGTCTCGGCGCGCATCCTGCAGAAGCTGAAGCGGGATGCCGAGCAGTACCTCGGCGACGCCGTCACGGACGCCGTCATCACCGTCCCGGCGTACTTCAACGACGCCGAGCGCCAGGCCACCAAGGAGGCCGGCGAGATCGCGGGCCTGAACGTCCTGCGCATCATCAACGAGCCGACGGCTGCTGCTCTCGCCTACGGTCTCGACAAGGGCAAGGAGGACGAGCTCATCCTCGTCTTCGACCTCGGCGGCGGAACGTTCGACGTCTCCCTCCTCGAGGTGGGCAAGGACGACGACTTCTCCACGATCCAGGTGCGCGCGACCGCGGGCGACAACCGCCTCGGCGGCGACGACTGGGACCAGCGTCTCGTCGACTACCTCATCAAGCAGTTCAAGGACACCACCGGTGTCGACGTCTCGGGCGACAAGATCGCCCTGCAGCGCCTGAAGGAGGCTGCGGAGCAGGCGAAGAAGGAGCTGTCGTCCTCGACGAGCACCTCGGTGAACCTGCCCTACCTCTCGCTGACCGACTCGGGCCCCGTGTCGCTCTCGGAGACGATCACGCGTGCCAAGTTCGAGGACCTCACCAAGGACCTGCTGGACCGCACCAAGAAGCCGTTCGAGGACGTCATCCGCGAGGCCGGCATCAAGGTCGGCGACATCGACCACGTCGTGCTGGTCGGCGGCTCGACCCGTATGCCCGCCGTCAGCGACCTGGTCATGAAGGAAGCCGGCAAGGAGCCCAACAAGGGCGTGAACCCGGACGAGGTCGTCGCGGTCGGCGCCGCCCTGCAGGCCGGCGTCCTCAAGGGCGAGCGCAAGGACGTGCTGCTGATCGACGTCACCCCCCTGAGTCTCGGCATCGAGACCAAGGGCGGCATCATGACCAAGCTCATCGAGCGCAACACGGCCATCCCGACCAAGCGCAGCGAGACCTTCACGACCGCCGACGACAACCAGCCGTCGGTCGCGATCCAGGTCTTCCAGGGTGAGCGCGAGTTCACGCGAGACAACAAGCCGCTCGGCACGTTCGAGCTCACCGGCATCGCGCCGGCGCCGCGCGGCATCCCGCAGATCGAGGTCACGTTCGACATCGACGCGAACGGCATCGTGCACGTCTCCGCCAAGGACAAGGGCACGGGCAAGGAGCAGTCGATGACGATCACCGGCGGCTCGTCGCTGCCGAAGGACGACATCGAGCGGATGGTGCGCGAGGCCGAGGAGCACGCGGCCGAGGACAAGAAGCGCCGCGAGTCCGCCGAGACGCGCAACCAGGCCGAGACCCTCGCCTACTCGATCGAGAAGCTCATCAAGGAGAACGACGACAAGCTTCCCGCCGAGGTCAAGAACGATGTCCAGGGCGACGTCGACGCGCTGAAGACCGCACTCGCGGGCGATGACGACGACGCCGTGAAGAACGCGTTCGAGAAGCTGAACCAGTCCCAGGGCAAGCTCGGCGAGGCGATCTACGCCTCGCAGCAGGCCCAGGGCCAGCAGCCCGACCCGAACGTCGCCGATCCGGGCAACGGCTCCGTGCCGAACCCGGAGGAGGATGTCATCGACGCCGAGGTCGTCGACGACGAGGAGCAGAAGTAAGCATGACGGACAAGGACTTCCCCGAGCCGGCGAACGGCGACGACGAGGTCCGTCCCACCGACGAAGGGTCGGAGGCTCAGGCCTCCGACCCTCAGTCGCAGGACGGGCCCGCACCGGAGCCTCAGGCTTCCGACGACGAGGAGCTGACGGTGGACGACATCCTCGGCACGACCCAGAACGCGGATGCCGCGGCCGAGGACGCGGCGCTGGCCGACCTCGAGTCGGCCCTGCTCAACGACCTCAAGCGTCTGCAGGCCGAGTACGCCAACTACCGGCGCCGCACCGAGGAGCAGCGCGAGGTCGAGATCGCCCGCGCGCAGGGCGCCGTGGCGAAGGGCCTGCTGCCCGTGCTCGACGACCTCGACCGCGCCGAGAAGCACGGCGACCTCGACGATGGCAGCCCCTTCGCGGCCATCGCCGAGAAGCTGCGCGCGGTGGCCGACCGCATGGGCATCTCCACGTACGGTGCCAAGGGCGAGCTCTTCGACCCCCAGCAGCACGAGGCGATCTTCCAGCAGCCGACGCCCGGTGCGACCGAGACGACGATCCTCGAGGTCGTCGAGGTGGGCTACCGCCTCGGCGATGTCGAGCTGCGACCGGCGAAGGTCGTCGTCGCCGTTCCCGCCGAGTAGGAGGCTCGATGGCCAGCCAGGACTGGTTCGACAAGGACTTCTACGCGGTCCTCGGCGTCTCGAAGGACGTCGAGGCGGCCGAGCTGAAGAAGACGTATCGCAAGCTCGCGCGCCAGTACCACCCGGACTCCAATCCGGGGGATGCGGCTGCCGAGGCGAAGTTCAAGGAGATCAGCGAGGCGTACTCGGTGCTGTCGGACCCCGATCAGCGCACCGAGTACGACCAGATCCGTGCGATGGGCTCGGGCGCGCGCTTCCAGGCCGGCGGCCCGGGCGCGGGCGGCTTCGAGGACGTCTTCAGCATGTTCGGCCAGGGTCGCGGTGGTCCGCGCTCCCAGACGGCGGCCGATTTCGACGACATCTTCGCGATGTTCAACCAGCAGGGCGGCGGTTTCGGCTCCGGCCGGTTCGGCCAGCCCACGGGCGGCTACCGCGGCTTCGGCGGTCCCACGAAGGGGGCCGACGTCACGGCCCGCACGACCATCGACTTCATCACGGCGACCAAGGGCGAGACGATCACGCTGCAGGGCGAGGACGGCAAGCCGTTCAAGGTGAAGATCCCCGCCGGTGTCGCCGACGGCCAGAAGGTGCGTCTGCGCGGCCGAGGCCGCCCGTCGCCCGACGGCGGTGAGAACGGCGACGTCGTCGTGCTCGTCTCGGTGCGCCCGCATCCGGTGTTCACCCGCGAGGGGCTGAACCTCCGCGTGCACGTGCCGGTGACCTTCACCGAGGCGGCGCTCGGCGCCACCATCGAGGTGCCGACGCTGGGTGGCGAGCCGGTCCGACTCCGCGTCGCCCCGGGCACGCCGTCCGGACGCGTGCTCCGTGTGAAGGGCCGCGGCGTCACGACGTCGAAGGGCACCGGCGACCTGCTCGCCGAGGTCCAGGTGGCCGTGCCGTCGCACCTCGACGACGCCGCCCGTGCGGCGCTCGAGCGCTTCCAGGAGCTCGAGCCGAAAGAGAACCCGCGTGCCGACCTCATGGCCAAGGCCCGCGGCTAGTCCTTCGACAGGCTCAGGAACCGGGGAGACAGGCTCAGGAACCGGGAAACAGACCCAGGAACCGGTAGAAAGGCTTCAGGAACGGGAGAGGAGGCGACGAGGTGGCAGATCGACTCGACATCGACGAAAACGCCCCGATCTTCGCGATCGCGGCGGCCGCTGAGCTGTCCGGGATGCATCCGCAGACCCTCCGCCAGTACGACCGCCTCGGGCTCGTCGTCCCCGCGCGCACGCAGGGCGGCTCTCGCCGCTACTCCCTGCGCCATGTCGCGAAGCTCCGTGAGGTCGCGCGCATGTCGTCCGACGGCATGAGCCTGCCCGCCATCGTTCGCATCCTCGAACTCGAAGAGCGGGTACGCGAGCTGCACGGCCGTGTCCAGGCGCTCGAGCAGCGCGTGCAGATGGAGCTCGACAACCGGCCCGGCGCGCGGGTCTTCGCGGCCGAGGCGAGCGGCTCCGTGATCCGGCTGAAGTCCGGAACCCGCGTGCGCCGCACGCGGGACGTCGTGCTCTGGCAGCGGCCGCGCGGCGAGCTCGGCTCCGGAACGGATGCCGCGGCTCGCGGCGACTGAGCGACCGAGCAGCTGATGGCGACGATCGACGATCTCCGCGCGATCACCCGGTCGCTGCCGCAGACCGAGGAGAGCAGCCACCACGGCCACGGCGGCGGCCTCGCGTGGCGCGTCGGCTCCGGCGGCGCGTACGCGTGGGAGCGGGGACCGCGCACGACCGACCTGGCCTCCCTTGAAGCCCTCGGGCGCACTTGGCCGGCGGGTGTCGTGATCGGCGTGCGCACCGATGGCCAAGAGGGCAAGGAGGCGCTGCTGGCATCCTTCCCCGACGTCGTCTTCACGATCCCGCACTTCGACGGCTACCCCGCCGTGCTCGTCCGGCTCGACGACATCGCGCCCGACCTCCTCGCCGAGATCGTGAGCGACGCCTGGCTGGTCAAGGCGCCGAAACGGCTCGCGCGGGAGTGGCTCGCCTCACGCGGACTCGACGCGTAGCTCAGGCGCCGCGCCTCGCCGTCGCATCGCGCGACGGACGCTGCGGGCGACTCAGCCCTGGTGCAGGATCTCGCAGTCGGCGCCGGGCGAGAGCACGCCTTCGTGGCCGTCGTCGTAGCGGATGACCAGGAGCTGATCGTCATCCGTCCCGCGGATCTCGACGACCTCGCCGAGGTGATCCGCCATCCCGACCGCCCTGCCGTGCACACGGATGCGGTCACCCACCGTCGCTCGCATCTTGGACTCCCTCCCGCTTGTCCGTACGGCTCTCGCTCTTACACGGTACGGCGGCGCGGCGACGAATGACAGGGGGCGCGCGTCAGCCGGCCTTCTTCTTCGCCACGAACGCCTTCCAGTCGCCGTACGACACGTCGGCGTAGGCATTGGCCCACGCCACGATGGCGTCCGCGACGATGCGGCCGTTGCCGATGTAGCCCACGACGCGGCCGGCATCCGCTGTCTGCCCATGCGCCCGCGCGAGCGTGATCGCACACGCCTCGCCGAAACGCCTGAAGGGCTCGTCCGCCAGTGCCTCCGCATCGATGCCGCCCTTCATATCCCGGAACTGCCGCACGTAGTACGCGCCGTGGTCGTCCTTGGAGTGGCCGAGGAAGGGGTCGGAGATCGCCTGCAGCACGCGCTGCATCCCGACGACCCGGCCGCCCTCTCCGTGGCGCTCGATGTGCTCGAGCGCCGCGGCCGGCTGGACCGCACGCCCGTAGCGGATGAGCACGCTCTCCTGCGCCTCCTTGGTCTGCAGCAGCAGCGCGTGGCCGTCGCCGTCCTCGAGGACCGTGAGGTAGCACCGGGTCCCCACGCTGCCGACGCCGACCGCGCGGAAGGCGGTGTCGGATGCCGAGTAGTGCAGCAGGAGCATCTGGATGTCGACGTTCGCGGTGCGGGCGTACGCGCGCAGGCGGGCCTCGGCCTCCGCTTCGAGCGCGGCATCGAGGTGGAACATCGCCGGCGGACGGATGATGAACCTCAGACGTCCGTCGGGCCCCCGCTCGGTCATGCGGCGCACGGCCTGCTCGCCGGTCCGCTTGCGTGCCGAGCGCACGGCACCCAGCAGCACGTCGCGCGACGACTTCTCGATCGCGTGCACCGACGCCTTGGCGTCGAAGTGCGTCCAGTAGCGCTCGAGCGGGCTCTTGCGCGCCGCCCGCGCGAGGCGTCTGCTGTATGCATCCACGGCGCTGCGGGCGGCGGTCTCGACGACCTCGTCCTTGCGTCCCGTGGCTCTGCCGGCGACGACGATGCTCGTGACGAGCCGCTTCACATCCCACTCCCACGGAGCCCACGCGGCCTCGTCGAAGTCGTTGAGGTCGAACAGCAGCGTGCGCTGGGGGGATGCCGAGAACCCGAAGTTGGCGAGGTGCGCGTCGCCGCACGATCCGACCGAGATGCCGGTGCTCGCGTCGCGGGCGAGGTCGGCCGCCATGATCGCGGCCGTACCGCGGTAGAACGCGAACGGGCTCGCTGCCATCCGCTCGGCCCTCAGCGGCAGCACCTGCTGCACGCGGGTGGACTCCTGTTCCTCGAGGATCCCGAGGGGAGCGCGCCCCGCCGTCGTCAGCCGGGCCAGGTCGTGGCGCGGGGTCCGCCGGCGTTCGGCCTTGCCGGCGGCCAGTCGCTGCGCGAGAGAGGGGATCGCCGGGCGGGCGGAGTCCGTGTCGGTCATGCGCGCCATCCTCGCATCGGCATCCGACCCGCCGCCTATGCCTTGGCCGAGAGTCTGTCCGAGGCCAGGAGCGGGAGTGCGGCGAAGCGTTGCGCGGCGGGGCGGCGCGAACCGCATCCCTCGTCTAAGCTCGCTGGAGCGGTGCGTCCCCCCGGAAGGCGCCGATGCTGACGTTCCGGCCGCCCGGAGGAGCCATGCCCGAGATCGCCGCATCCTCGACAGAGAGCGAGGATGCCGCGCCGCCCGCATCCGCGGCGCGTGCGGCAACGGCCGAGTTCGGGCCGCCGACCGTGGGGAGCCTGCGCTCGCGCGAGGCGCTGGCCATGGGGCTCGGCGCCGTCGCGTTCGTGGTCGCCGCCCTCGTCAGCGTCCCCGCGCTCCACCTCCAGCCCGTGCCCATCGCCGGACGCGGCTCGCTCGGCCAGTTCGTGGCGCTCGCGTCGGCGATCGTCGCGATGGCATCCTTCGTCCTGGGAAGGTTCGTGCTGCGCGATCGCAGCCGTCGCGTCGGCGTGCTCGACCTCGTCGACGTGCTCGCCATCGCGATCGCGCTCGGCGTGATCGCCCTGCTGACGTGGGCGCTGCTCGCGAATCTCCTCTCGCGCGCGTTCATCGGCGCCGAGGTGTTCGCCATCCCGTCGCTCCTGCTCGCAGGCGTCACGGCGGCCCTCACCGCGTACGCCGCGTTCCTCGTCGGGACCGAGCTCGATCTGCAGCTGCTCGCCTTCATCCTCGCGATGTTCCTCGTGGAGGGCGTGCTCGCCGCCATGCTGACCTCGGCCGACAAGGGCTGGTGGAAGGAGAACCTGAGCGCACTGGGGATGACCGACGACGTGTCGGCCCTGGCGTTCAACAGCACGCTCATCATCGCCGGGGTCATCGTCACCACGCTGTCGCGGCACGCGACGCACGACATCGAGACCTCGTCCCGCGCGGCCGCGCGATGGGTTCGCGGGCTGCTCATCACGGTGGGCGTGTTCCTCGCCTGCGTCGGGATCTTCCCGGTCGACCGGTTCTTCGCGGTCCACAACACGGTGGCGACGGGGATGGCGGTCGCCTACTGCGTGCTCGTCGTGGGACTCCGGTTCTGGATCCCGGGGCTGCAGCGCGCTTTCATCTACCTCGGCTGGGTCTTCCTCGCCGTCGTCGTGGTGCTCGGTGTCTTCTTCGCGATCGGCTACTACACGCTCACGGCGGTCGAGCTCGTCGCGGCGATGCTGATCTTCTCCTGGATCATCCTGTTCCTGCGCAACATCTCCGCGCTGCAGAAGGACACGCGCGCCGCGGCGTGATCAGCGCTCGCCGACGTGACGGTGCGCGCGGTACAGCTGCCAGTCGGCGCGGGAGAGGGCCGCGTAGGCGTACGCCCACTCGAGGATCGCTTCGCCGGCCACCTTGCCGCCCCCGAGGTATCCCGAGACGATCGCCGCAGTCGGGGACTGACCGTGCGCACGGGCGAGCGTCGCGGCGCAGGCGTCGGCATACCACCGGAACGATGCGTCGTCGAGCGCGTCCATGTCGAATCCGCCCTTCCTGTCCCGGAACTGGCGCACGTAGAAGTCGCGCTCCGCGCCGCCGGGCGAGCGGACGAGGTGACCGAGAAAGGGATCGGACACGGCCTGAAGGATGCGCTGCATCGCAACGACGCGACCCCCGTCGCCGTGCGTCCGGATGTAGTTCACGACCGCCTCGGGCTGCTCGACCCGACCGTGTTCGATCAGAACGCTCGGACCGGCTTCCTTGCCCTGCAGCAGGAGGGCGTCCCCGTTGCCGTCCTGCAGGGCGATCACGAAGCAGCGCGTGCCGACGCTGCCGACGCCGACCACGCGCAGGACGAGATCGGACAGCGTGTACTTCTGCAGCAGCACGCGGATGTCGATGTTCGTCGACGTCACGTAGTCGTTGAACTGGTCCAGCAGGCGCTGCTCCAGAATCGGCGTGACGTGTGCCATGGTCGGCGGGGTGTCGATGAACACGAGCCGGCCGTCCTCCTCGGTGCGCGTCATCTTGCGGGCCGCCCGGGCGCCGGTGCGCTTGTCGGCCTCCTTGACCGCGGCGTCGATGGCGCGCCGCGTCTCGTCGTCGACCGCGAGTGCCGCGCTCAGCGCGTCGAACCGGTCGTAGTACCGCTTCACGGGGGTGCGCCGGGCGCCGCCGCGGAGCGAGCGCGCGTACACCCGCACGGCGTCGAGCGCCGACTCGCGGATGACCCGGTCGTCGCGGTTCGTGGACTGGCCCGCGATGACGATGCTCGTGACCAGTCGCTTCACGTCCCACTCCCACGGCGCCCACGCGGACTCGTCGAAATCGTTCAGGTCGAACACCAGCGTCCGCTGGGGGGATGCGTACAGGCCGAAGTTCGACACGTGGGCGTCGCCGCACGACCCGACGAGCAGCCCGCTGCTGGGGGAGCGCGAGAGGTCGGCCGCCATGAGCGCCGCTGTGCCGCGGTAGAACGCGAAAGCGCTCGCCGCCATGCGCTCCGTGCGGATCGGGACGAGTTCCGGCACGCGATGCGCATCCTGCGCGTCGAGGATCGCCATGGGGTCGCGCGGCCCGGCCGAGAGCTCGGCGAGCGCCTCTCGCGGCACGCTCCCGCGGGCGGCCCGCCCTTCGGAAAGCTGCTCCTCGAGGGTGGGAAGAGGTGCCCAATGCCGGGCGATCGGAGAATCGGCAGACGATGACATGGGGCCAGTGTGGCACCGCCGGGCGGTGACTTCGATAGCCTGACGCCGTGACCCGCGCCGCGCCGCCGCCTCCGCCGGCCCAGACCCCCGCCCTCTCCCCGAGTCTGCGCGTGCTGATCGGGTTGGCGGCCGCAGTCGTCGTGCTGGCCGGCGTGTACGTCGCCCGCAGCCTTGTCGGACCGCTCGCCTTGGCGATCGTCCTGGTCGTCATCTGCGAACCGGTGCGGCGGCCGTTCGACCGGCGCGGCCGGCGCAGCTGGGCGGGCACCACCGCGGTCATCGTCGTCGCCTACCTCGTGCTGGCGCTGATGGGCCTGCTGCTGTGGGTGGCGGGCGTGCAGTTCGCCCAACTCGTCGGCCAGTACTTGACGACCCTCCGCGCCTCGCTCGACGAGTTCCTGGCGTGGCTGCAGTCCGCGGGATTCGATCAGCAGGCGGCGGCCGCCGCCGCATCCGTCCTGGATCCGAAGGCGGTGCTGAGCGTGGCGTCGAGCCTCGGGGGCACGGTGATCGCGACCGCGACCGCGCTCTTCTTCGTCGTCTCGTACGTCATCTTCATGGCGGCCGATGCGGCGCGCTACCGGGATGCGGAGCGCGTCTTCGGTGCGGGGCGCCGACCGGTGCTGGCGCGGATCGGCAAACTCAACACGGGCATCCGTCGCTACTACGTCGTGAATGCATCGTTCGGTGCCATCGTCGCGATCATCGACGGTCTCGCCCTGTGGGCGCTCGGCGTCCCGGCGCCCATCGTGTGGGCGGTGCTCGCGTTCGTGACGAACTTCATCCCGAACATCGGCTTCATCCTGGGACTCATCCCGCCCGCGGTGCTCGCGTTCGTCGTCGGCGGCTGGCCGATGTTCCTCGCGGTCATCGCGATCTACTGCGTCGTGAATGTCGTGCTGCAGGTGCTCGTGCAGCCGAAGTTCGTCAGCGACGCCGTCGATCTCAGTCTCACGCTGAGCTTCTTCTCGGTGGTGTTCTGGACCTTCGTCATCGGGCCGCTGGGGGCGATCCTCTCCATCCCGCTGACGCTGTTCGTGCGCGCCCTCGTGCTCGAGGGCGATCCGGGCGCGCTCTGGCTGCGATGGCTGTCGGGCGACCGGACCGCGGTGCCACGCGCGGCCGGATCGACCGACTGAGATCAGCCGACCTTCGCTCGCGCCATCCCGGGCTTCTCCTTCGCGAGATCGGCCGGAGTGATGAGCATCTCGCGGGTCTTCGTGACGACGAGCCACGTCGGCAGCACGATGATGCAGAGCATGGGCAGGACGGTGACGTCTCCGACCATCGCGACGCCGACGAAGATCGCGATCCAGCCGTCGCGCGAGATCGTGAGCACGACGCCGAGCACTCCGCACGCGATGGCGAGGCTCATCGGCAGGCCGGGGATCAGCGCGTGGCCGAGGAGCCCTGCGACGACGCCGATGAACACCGCCGGGAAGATGCGGCCGCCGCGGAACCCCGCCGACGCCGCGACCACGAGGGCCAGCGTCTTCACGACGAGGAAGAGCGTCAGCTGTCCGGTGCTGTATGCGCTCGGGTTCTTCAGCAGCTCGTCGCTCTGCTCGAGTCCCTTGAAGAGCGTGAGCGGGCCGCCGAGCATGCCGAGCAGGCCCAGCACCACACCGCCGGCCGTGATGTACACGAGCGGATGCCGCAACGCGTGGAACAGCCGGTGCGCGAGCGGGAAGAGGTACACCGCGATGAGTCCGAACGCCGCTGAGGCGCAGGCGACCAGCGACCCCGTGAGCAGGTCGAAGGGCTGTGGCGCTCCGTACGGCGTGCCTGAGTATGCGGCGCCGAACGCGCCGCCCAGCAGATAGGTCGTCACCGAGCCGGCACCGGCCGACACCAGAGGAAGGAACAGCCGGTCCCACAGCGAGCCGCCCATCTTGAAGCCTGCCGCCATCCCCGTGAACACCAGCGCGGCGGCGACCGGCGTGCCGAACAGGGCGCCGATCGTGCCCGAGGCCGCCATCGCGGCGATGATCGGCGTGGGCGCTGCTTTGGCGATCCGGCCGGCGAGCGCGACGGCGAGCGCGACGTTGATCGCGACGATCGGGTTCTCCGGGCCGAGGCTCACACCGCCCGCGAGCGAGAGCACGATCGCGAGCAGCAGACCGGGCAGCACCGTGAGCTTGAGGGGTGCCGACACCAGCTCGGTCGTCGCCGAATCCGGCCCGGCGTGCCCGGGCATGAGCCACACGACGAGCCCGACGGCGATGCCGGTCGCCGTCAGCACCGTGAAGATCCACCACGGGGTGTTCCCGCTGATGCCGAAGGCGCCCGGCGCGTTCGTCCACAGGACGTCGTGGAGGAGGCCGGCGAGCCAGTTGACGAAGGCGAGCGCGAGCGCCGAGATGACGCCGATGAGGAGCGCGGGAATCGACAGCAGCAGGAGCTGACGGATGCTGAGCGCCGGCGGCGGCGCGGTGGCTTCGGCGGTCATGCCAGCACGATACCGGCCGCCGCGGGCGCCGAACGAGGACATTCCCGGGCGGCGCGCCCGCCGGGGCGCCCGGCACGCCTGCGCCAGAATTCGGCTGTGGATGAGAGAACCTGGCACACGCACACCGAGATGCCCCTGACGGTGGCCAGCCTCATCTACCTCGTCGCCTACTCGTGGCGGGTGATCGCCGACCTGACCGGGACGCCGTTCGTCGTCGCGACCGTCGTGATCCTCGTCACGTGGGCGATGTTCATCGCGGACTACCTGGTGCGGCTGTTCCTCGCGAAGGAACGCGCCCGGTGGTTCCGCAAGCACTTGGCGGCGCTCGCGTTCGCGTTGATCCCCGTCCTTCGTCTGGTCGGGCTGCTGCGGGTGCTCACGCGCTTTCCGGGGATGAGGACGACCGCCGGCAACGTGCTGCGGACGCAGCTCCTGGTCTATGGTGCGGGCGCGTCTGCCGTCCTGATCTACATCGCATCCCTCGCTGTTCTCGAGGCGGAGCGCCCGGCGTCGGGCGCGAACATCACGACGTTCGACGTGGCGCTGTGGTGGTCCGTGGTCACCGTCACGACGACGGGATACGGCGACTACACGCCCATCACGAGCGCCGGCCGGTGGGTGGCCGTCGGCCTCATGCTCGGCGGCGTGGCCCTCGCCGGAGTCATCACCGCGACCCTGGCCTCCTGGGTGTTCGATCGCGCGTCGCGCAACAACGAGGAGGCCGAGCCGGCGACGCGGGCGCAGCTGCGCATCCTCACCGAGAAGGTGGATGCGCTCGCCGCGCGCGGCGGCCGCACCACAGGCCCCGACGACGGGGATCGCGCACCGGGCGACGCCCGTGCCGCCGATAGCGACGACGCCGACAGCGACGACGGAACGTGAGCGAACCACGGGAGACGGAGAAGGCCGCGCCCTCTCGGGCGCGGCCTTCTCCGATGGGAACGATCAGGACAGGAGCTTCGCCTTCGCGGCGGCGAACTCCTCGTCCGACAGGATGCCCTGCGAGTGCAGGGTGGCCAGCTGGGTGAGCTTGGCCATCATGTCGTCCTGCGCCGGCGCGGCCGCGACGGGCGCGGGTGCCTGGGCGGCCTGCGCGTTGGCCACGGCCTGAGCCGCAGCCTGGTTCATCGCATCCTGCTGGGCCTGGGCCTCGGCCGCGGCCTGCTGCTGCTGGTTGTAGTACTTCTCCTGCTGGTGACGCGAGACGCTGCCCGAGACAGCGGTCGCGGTGCCCGCGACGACCGCGGTGCGTGCCGCCATGCCGATGAGGCCG
Organism: Microbacterium rhizosphaerae; assembly: GCF_034120055.1. Taxonomy (NCBI): domain Bacteria; kingdom Bacillati; phylum Actinomycetota; class Actinomycetes; order Micrococcales; family Microbacteriaceae; genus Microbacterium; species Microbacterium rhizosphaerae. The sequence continues at coordinate 503,917 of NZ_CP139368.1, forward strand.
GGGCGTCCCATTCTTCCGAGGGGCATGATCTTCTCCTTACTCGGCGTTCTCTGACAGGAACGCGTTGACAACGGGGGCGGGGATGCCTTCACGCGCGATGACCGCGCCACCGGCCTCCCACAGCCGTGAGGCGAAGGCCTTCGCCCACAGCAGCTCGACGACGAGGATCGCGGCGGACTTGCCGGGCTCGAGACCCTCCACGAGATAGAGGATGTCGTCCTGCCCGGCGAGGCCGGCCAGGTCGAGGGCGGGAGCGCCGCCGTCGTCGATGGTGTCCGACAGCTCGAGCACCTCGATCTCGCCCTCCGGCGAGCGGCGGGCGAACACGAGATCGAGCACGTTGACCGTGCCGGCGGCGACGAGGTCGTCGATCGCCTGCAGCACCGCGGGACCCGGCCTGTCGCCGTCGAAGCCGATCGCGTAGAACTCGATGGGGCCGTAGTCGAAATCCGTCATTTCTTCTCCTATTCAGATGCGCGTCAGGACGCGAGTGCCTTGGCCTTGAGTGAGTCGAATTCAGCCTGCGTGATCGCACCCGAGTCCAGGAGGGACTTCGCCTTCGCGATGTCATCCGCAGCACTGGAGGTGCCGGCCGTCTGTCGGATGTACTCCGCCTGCGCCGTCTGCATCTCCTGCGCCTGGGCCATCGCCCGCTTCTGCATGCTGCCGCCGCGAGCGATGAGGTAGATGAGTGCGGTGAGGAACGGCAGGAAGACCAGGAAGATGATCCAGACGGCCTTCCACCATCCGCTGAGCGTGTGATCGCGGAAGAGGTCTCCGATGATCGAGAAAAGCACCATCAGATACGCCACGAACACGAAGACCCAGAAGACCCAGAGGAGGAAGTCCCCGAAGCTACCCATATGCGACAACCAATCGTAGGGACGGGCGATTCGCCCGTCCGACCCCAGCAGGCCGCGAATATGCGGAGCCTGCGAGGGTGACACTACTACTTCGCAGTGGCGCGGAGAATAAACAATCGCACGAAGATGGAGTGAACGCGTCTCGGGGTGCGATCATGTGCACATGGTGGATGAACCCGAGGCATCTGAGGTCGTCGACGCATCCATTTCGGAGCCCCTCACGAGCATCGCGGAAGAGCGCCCGCGGCGGCTCGGCCATGTGCTCGCGGGCCTCGATCACCCGGCAGCGGCGGGTTTCCTCGCGACGATCGGGGTGCTCGGCGCGCTGGTAGTCGGGTTCGCGATCGCATCCATCACGACGATCCTCATCTACATCGTCCTGGGCATGTTCCTCGCGCTGGGGCTCGACCCGATCGTGCGCATGCTGGAGCGCCATCGGGTCAAGCGCAGCCTCGGGATCGCGATCGTCTTCTGCGGCTTCGCGCTCGTCATGGTCCTCTTCTTCGTCTTCATGCTGCCGCCCGTCGTCGCACAGATCCTCGAGCTCATCCACGCGATCCCCGTCGCGGTCGAAAGCATCCCGCACAGCGACTGGTTCGGCCAGCTCGCGCCGGATGCCCAGGTCTCGGTGCTCGCTGCGCTCGAGCAGGTCTCGGCCTGGATCGCCTCGCCCTCGACGATCGCGGCGTTCGGCGGGGGCATCCTCCACGTCGGGCTCGGTTTCGTCTCGGCGATCTCGGCGAGCTTCATCGTCATCGCCCTCACGCTGTACTTCCTGGCCTCCCTCTCGGGGGCGAAGAAGGCGCTGTACGCCCTTGCCCCCGCGCGCAACCGACGGCGCCTCGAGGACCTCACCGAGCGCGTGACCGGTTCCGTGGGAAGCGCGCTCATCGGGTCCGTCATCCTCTCGTCGCTCAACGCGGCCGCGGTCTTCGTGCTGCACGTGGTCATCCACCTGCCGTACCCCGCGCTCATGGCCGTCATCGCTTTCGTGATCACGCTCATTCCGCTGTTCGGCTCGATCATCTTCCTGGTGTTCGCGACCTTCGTCGCGCTGTTCTCGAGTCCGACGCAGGCGCTGATCTTCCTCGTGGCCTACCTGATCTACATCCAGCTCGAGTCGTACGTCATCAGCCCGCGTGTCATGAACCGGGCCATCGAGATCCCCGCTGCGCTCGTGCTGATCGGAGCGCTCGCGGGCGGCGCGCTCGCGGGTGTGCTGGGCGTCCTGGTCGCCCTCCCGGTGATGGCGTCGCTGCTGCTGATCATCCGCGAGGTCGTCGTCCCGCGTCAGGACCTCAAGGTCTGAACCGCGTGATCAGAGCCGCTCGGCGCCGAGCACGATGACGACGACGCCCACCAGCATCAGGATGATGCTCGTGATGAGGTTCCCGTGCGAGACGAGCCATTCCCGCGTGGCTGCGAGTGGCCGCTCGACCCGTTTCGGGGCGGCGACGGCCGCAACGATCGGGATCGCGACCGTGGATGCGCCGATCACGGTGTAGACCGCGAGGGCGAGCACGGCATTGGTCGGCGAGCCGGCGTCGGCGTGCAGGGCCAGGCCGGCGGCGATCGCGAGCAGGAGCGCCTTCGGGCGGATGTTGAGCAGCAGGGCGACGCCGAACGACGAGCGAGGACCCAGCTTCTCGACGGAGCGCAGCCAGGCAGGCCCGACGCGGTTCTCCGCATCGGAGGTCTCGCCGGGCCCCACCGCCGTCGCGTCCGCGACCTCCGCGACCTCCTCCACGCCCTCGGCCGGTGCTGCTGCGAGCGCGCCGGACCGCTTGCGTCCGCGGAAGAACGACCACGCGCCGACCGCGATGAGGAGGATGCCGACGACGATCTCCACGATGCCGATCACACCGTTCCCATGGAGCGGATGCGGGGCGCGCGGTACGTACTGCGCTGCGAGGCCGGCCAGCCCCGCGAGCACGAAGATCCCGCAGACGAGGCCGATCAGGTAGGGGACGGCGGACGTCGATCGTGCCGGCGACAGCACGATGACGAATGCCGCGAGGATGGGCACGGTGCTGAAGGCGAGAGCGAGGCCGAGCGGCACGACGTGAACGAAGACCACGCGCGCCCCCACTCGATCAGCCGGAGCGCCGACTGCCGGACCGGCGCTGCACCCTCACACTATGGGATGCGCGCGCCACGCCTGAGTCGTCACCGCAGGTGCGCGTACGTGTCGCATCGGTGCGTCGCAGCGCCGATACGGATTGATGTGCGCGCATATGCGCCGCTACGCTGGGGCCGATTCGTCGGGCTGCACGAGAATTCGCCATGGCGGCCGCAATGCGCAATGCGACGGTCGACATGCGCAATGCCTCATTCGCGCGGCCGGACGGCGACTGATCGGGGGAATGACATGGCTTCGGACGTCCTCACACTGGTGGCGGGAACATACGACGACGTGGGCACCGCGGTGTCCGACTCGGAATCGTTGAAGAGCGGTCAGGATGCGGGCGGCTACAGCATTCACGGGCTCGTCGTGCTCACGCGGGACGCGAAGGGCGATGTCCGGCTGCAGGAGCACGATGCATCCGTGGGTCACGGCGCGACCGCCGGCGCCGGTGCCGGCATCGTCATCGGGCTCTTCGCGCCGCCGATTCTGGCGGCGACCCTGATCGGCGCTGCGGTCGGCGCCGGGATCGGAAAGCTAAGGAAGCGGCACGAGGAGAAGAAGCTCGGCGTCGACGTCGACGAATACCTGCCGCCGGGCACCACCGCGGTCGTCGCCGTCGTCACGGGCGAGTCACCGGAGAAGGCCGAGGCCGCACTCGTGAGGGCCGACAAGCACGTCAGCCGGCCGGTCGCTCCCGAAGACTACGAAGCCCTGCGGGACCTCATGTCGAAAGCCTCGCGCGACGACACCGACGTGACCGCCGACGACTGAGGCGCGGGAACGACCGTGGCGCACGACGAGAGCACCGGGAGCGGTCGCGACGCGAGCGGCGAGCCGGCATCGACCGATGGCGCCACGACGGGCGGTCGTGATCGCCGTGGCTACTGGGTGCTCATGGGCTATGCCGTTCTCTTCGGCGTCGCGGGCGGGCTGTTCTCGCTGGTGTTCATGTGGATCCTCCATGTCGGCGAGAGCTGGTACGAATACACGAGCCCCGGGTGGATGGGCGGCCAGTGGTGGTGGATCGCCCTGACGGCCGCAGCCGGCGTGGTGGTCGGTCTGCTGCGGATGCTCACGCGACTTCCCGAGAAGACGCCGGGGCTGATCGCCGACATCCAGGAGGCGAATGTCGAGCCGAGGCTGATCCCCGGCGTCCTGCTGGTGTCTGCTGCCTCGCTGATCGGCGGAGCGAGCGTCGGCCCGGAGAAGGCGCTCGGCACCTTCGGCGGCGGATTCGGACGCTGGCTGGCCACGCGCACCCGGTTGAGCGACGACGACAGCGCCGCCGCCACGCTGAGCGGGATGGGTGGCGCGTACGGCGGGCTGTTCTCGAGCCCGCTGATCGTCGTCGTACTGTTCGTCGAGGTCGTCCGCGCCGGTGGCGCGAGGTTCACCAAGATCCTCATGTCCACGGTGCTGTCGTCGAGCATCAGCTTCGGCATCTACTTCGCGATCGCGGGGGCCGTCTTCCTCGGGCTGTACGCGGTCCCGGCTTTCGAATACCAGGACTGGTATCTGCTCGCGGCAGTCGGGATGGGACTGCTTTCGGCCGTGGTGAGCTCCGTGTTCGGCGCCATCGTGACCATCTGCGGCGCGCTGTTCGCCCGCATCCACCTGCCGTCTATCGTGAAGTCCACGATCGGCGGTGCGCTGTTCGGACTCATCGGGGTGATGCTTCCGCTGACGATGATGACCGGCAACGACCAGCTCGGCGTGGTGCTCACGCAGGGGTCGACGCTCGGGCTGGGCCTGCTGATCGTGCTCGTCATCGCGAAGATGGTGACGATGGGCGTGAGCCTGGGCAGCGGCTTCGTCGGCGGCCCCATCCTGCCGTCGCTGTTCGTCGGCGGAACGGCCGGCGTGGCTCTGCACCTCGCTCTGCCGGGCCTGCCGCTCGGTCTGACGTTCGCCTGCATGCTCTCATCCGTCGTCGGCGGCTTCGTGTCCGCCCCGTTCGCGATGGTGCTCTTCGCGGCGTTCACGACGCAGATGGGCGCACTCAACACGGCACCCGTGCTGGTGTCCGTCGTCACGTCGTATCTGGCGGTTCAGGCGGTCGTGCACCTCATCGCGGCCCGTCGCGAGAAGCGCTCGACGACGGCGCCGACGTGACCGCCGCCGCTGTCAGTTCAGCGCGGACGTGAGCCGCATGACGCCGTCGAGGAAGGTCGCCTTGGCGGGCTCCTTCTTCCACTCCTCGAGGGTGAGCTCGCGTCCGGCGTCGCGGTACGCCTGCTCCACCTCGCGCATCTGCGCGACGAACGACGCGCCGCGCACCATCATCGAGACCTCCATATTGAGACTGAACGAGCGGATGTCCATGTTGCTCGAGCCGATCACGGCGATGTCGTCGTCGATCGAGAAATGCTTCGAGTGCAGGATGAACGGCGCCGGATACAGGAAGATTCGCACTCCGGCGGTGAGCAGCGCCTCGTAATACGACCGCTGCGCGTGATAGACCATGGCCTGGTCGCCGATCTCCGACACGAACAACTGCACCTCGAGCCCGCGCGCGCAGGCGTTCGTGATGGCATACACCATCGCCTCATCGGGGACGAAGTACGGGCTCGTCAGGATCACCTTCTCGGTCGCTCCGTAGATGAGCGACAGGAAGAGACGCAGATTGTTCTCGGTCGGGTACCCGGGGCCGCTCGGCACGATCTGGCACAGCAGGGCATCGGACGAGGTGGATGCCGGCAGCTCGGGTACCGGCACGTGCTCGGTCGCCTGCAGATCCTCTCCGGCCTCGATGAGCCAGTCGGAGAGGAAGACGATGTTCAGCCCGGCGACCGCAGGGCCCGTCACGCGGCTGACGAGCTCCTGCCACTTGAGGCCGCGCTTCTGGTTCTTCGGGGAGTCGTAGTCGCGGGAGATGAGGTTCTGCGACCCCATGAAGCCGACCCGGCCGTCGACGACGACGATCTTGCGGTGGTTGCGCAGGTCGGGTCGCTGATACTTGCCCTTGAACGGCTGGACCGGCAGCATCCACGCCCATTTCACGCCGATGCGATCGAGCTCGGCCAGGGTCTCCTTGCAGTTGCCGACCTTGCGCGTGGCGACGTAGTCGGCGAGCAGTCGGACGGTGACGCCGCGGGCGACCGCGCGCTCCATGGCGGCGAAGAAGCCGCGGGTCGTGTCGTCCCACGCGACGATGAAGAACTCCACGTGCACGAAGTCCGTCGCGGTGTCGATCTCCGCCGCCATGGCGTCGATCGATCCCTGGTAGTCGCTGTACAGCGTCGCCTCGTTGCCGAGCGTGGCGGGGAGCGCCGTCAGGGACTCGTTCTGCTGGACGACCCGCTGGAACCACCGCGGCCACGACGCATCCATCGTCGCGACCGCATTGTCGGCCACCTTCGCACGGATCATCGCGTCGATGCGCTCCTGCTCGGCGCGCCGCTTCGCCGGCAGATGGTAGCTGCCGATGAGGAGGAACAGTACGATGCCGAGACCGGGCAGCAGCACGATGAGCAGCAGCCAGGCCATGGCGGCGGTCGGCTTGCGGTCGCGGGGGAGGATGATCAGCGCGGTGACGATGATCGCCGCGTGCACGATGAGTGCCAGCCCCCAGGACCCATTGGCGATGAGCAATGACGTCACGAGAGCAGTGTGCCCTGTTTCGCGGGTCCGGCGCCAACGTCGGTCCGTGCGGCGCGGCGCGTCGTCGTTCAGGCGGAGGGGGTCGTGGCGGGCGTTTCATCGTGCAGCGATCGCCGTGCGAGCACCGCGGCCAGGAAGAAGCAGACGGCACCGAGGAACGTTCCGAGGTTCACCCAGAGCACGCTCGCGAGCTCGCCCGTCGAGGGGATGACGTACGCGCCGACGGCGGAGAAGCCGAAGAAGATCGACCCGACGAGGTTCAGCCACGTGCCGTGCAGGGTGCGCGCATCCCGATCCCACAGCTCATGCCGGCGCTGCGCCGCGATGATCGACACCGCGCTGGAGAGCAGGAATGCGGCCGAGCCCCACGCATCCGGCCGCCATCCGGTGGAGGCGGTGGACATCTGCCGGAGCGTGCCGATGAGCACGGCGCCGGTGCTGACGTTGAAGAGGATGGTGCCCACGAACTGGATCGCGGCCGACCACCAGTCGGCGAAATCGGCGGTCGACGACTCGCGCCGTGGTGGCCGGCGGCCGCTCAGCGCGAGCTGCACGAACGCCGCCGCGGTGAAGAAGATCGAGCCGACGAAGAAGGTCGCGGCATCCCACGTCGGGCCGACCGCGGCCGCGTACCAGGGCACGACCCCGAGGGCGAAGAGCACCGATCCGATCGCGAAGCCCCAGGACTCGCGCCGCAGTCGCGTGACTCGGGTCCGGGGCTTCGGCACGAGCCGATCGTAGCGTGACGGACCGCGCCCCCCGGCGGCGGGGCCGACGGCGTCGACGCCGGAAACGGCCGCTATCGGTGCAATTGCGCATAGCTGTTGTTCATTCGGAGGCTCTTCCATAACTCGCCGATCGCCGCTATCGTCACTCGCGAATGGCCGTCGAGCATTTCGGGTATATCGCCAGTGGGCGGCTGCATCACCCATTCCGGGTAGGAACGAATGCAGGGGGATCGTATGTCAGTGAATAACAGCCGCAGTCAGACGAAACCGACGAAATCCGCCGCGATGTCGTGGACCACGATGGCGATTCTCATCGCCACGGCGGTTGCGAGCGTTCGCGGTCTGCCCGCGATGGCGGGTTACGGGTGGGCGTCGATCTTCCTCTACGTGCTGCCCGCGATCGTCTTCATGATCCCGGTCGCCCTCGTCGCCGCGGAGCTCGCGAGCGGGTGGAAGGGTGGTGTCTTCGTCTGGGTGAAGGAGGCCTTCGGCGAGCGGATGGGGTTCAGTGCCATCTGGCAGCAGTGGATCCAGAACGTGGTCTGGTACCCCGCGCAGCTGGCCTTCTTCGCGTCGGCGCTGGCATATGTGTTCAACCCGGCACTGGCCAACAACGGCCTCTTCACCGGACTCGTCATCCTCGTCGTGTACTGGTTCTCGACGCTCATCGCGTTCCGCGGCGTGAAGGCGTTCGCCGGCGTCAGCAAGTGGGGGTTCATCGCCGGCACGATCGTGCCCTCGCTGGGTCTGGTGCTGTTCGCGGTCCTGTTCCTGTCGAGCGGCGGCCACTCGAGCCTTCCGCCCGCATCTCAGGGACCGTGGCTGCCGACCTGGACGGGCCTGGCAAGCATCGTGCTGATCGTGAGCAACTTCCTGTCCTACGCGGGCATGGAGATGAACGCGGTCCACGTGAACGAGATGGACAAGCCGGGCAAGAACTTCCCGCGCGCGATCGTCCTCGCCGCGATCATCATCCTCATCGTCTTCATCTTCCCGACGCTGGCGATCTCCGTAGGTGTCCCGGCGAGCAGCATCAACCTCACGCAGGGCGTGCTGCAGGCGTTCGACGTGTTCTTCACTCAGATCGGGATGCCGTGGGGCACAACGGTGATGGCGTTGCTCATCGTGTTCGGCATCCTCGCATCCGTCGTCACGTGGATCCCGGGACCGAGCAAGGGCCTTCTGCTCGTCGGCCGGCAGGGTTATCTGCCGCCGAGCCTGCAGAAGACGAACAAGAATGACATGCAGGTGCCGATCATGGTGATCCAGGGGATCATCGTCACAGTGCTCGCCGTGCTGTTCGCCGTCGTACCGAACGTGCAGAGCGTGTTCTGGATCTTCTCCGCGATGGCCGTGCAGCTCTACCTGATCATGTACATGATGATGTTCCTCGCCGCGATGCGGCTGCGGCGCACGCATCCCGATGTGAAGCGCGGCTTCCGCACCCCGGCGATGGGGCTCGTCGGCTGGGTGGGGTTCCTCGCGAGCCTCCTCGCTTTCCTCATCGGGTTCGTCGAGCCCGAAGGCAGCACGATGGGCCAGCTCGGCTACACGCTGCTGCTGCTGGGCGGCATCATCGGCCTCGGGATCTGGCCCTTCATCATCATCCTGTTCCGTAAAGAGAGCTGGCTGGTCAGCCCACCGGAATCGCATGAGCACGAACCCGTGACGCCGCCGCCATCGGCGAGCGCGACGACCACATCCGGACCGACAGCCTGATCCAGGGGGAGAGAAGAATGCTGCATAAGAGGGAGAACATCCGTGACGAGATCCTCGACGAGGTCTTCTCGTCGACCGACTTGTCGGTGTCGATGCCGAAGTACCGAATGCCGGAGAAGGAGCACCTCGCTCGCCATGCGTACCAGGTCGTCTCCGACGAGCTGATGATGGACGGGAACTCGCGGCAGAATCTCGCGACCTTCTGCCAGACGTGGCTCGAGCCCGAAGTGCGCCTGCTCATGGCAGAGACGCTCGACAAGAACATGATCGACAAGGACGAGTATCCGCAGACCGCGGCGATCGAGGAGCGCTGCGTGCACATCCTCGCGGACCTGTGGAACTCGCCCGACGCGTCGAACACCCTCGGCACGTCGACGACGGGATCGAGCGAGGCGGCGATGCTGGGCGGCATGGCGCTGCTGTGGAACTGGCGTGCCCGGCAGAAGGCGGCGGGGAAGCCCGCCGACAAGCCGAACATGATCACCGGTCCGGTGCAGGTGTGCTGGCACAAGTTCGCCCGCTACTGGGACGTCGAGCTCCGCGAGATCCCCATGGAGGGCGATCGCTTCCACATGAACGCGGAGGAAGTGCTCAAGCGGGTGGACGAGAACACGATCGGCGTCGTGCCCACGCTCGGCGTCACCTTCACGGGCGTCTTCGAGCCCGTGCAGGAGGTCAGCCAAGCCCTCGACAAGCTGCAGGAGGACACCGGGCTCGACATCCCGATCCACGTCGACGGTGCGTCAGGCGGCTTCCTCGCCCCGTTCACGGCGCCCCACATCGTGTGGGACTTCCGCCTGCCGCGGGTCAAGTCGATCAACACGTCCGGTCACAAGTTCGGTCTCGCCCCGCTGGGCGTCGGCTGGGTCGTCTGGCGGGATGCGGCGGACCTGCCCGAGGACCTGATCTTCAACGTGAACTACCTCGGCGGCAACATGCCCACGTTCGCGCTGAACTTCTCCCGCCCGGGCGGCCAGATCATCGCGCAGTACTACAACTTCCTCCGCCTCGGCAAGGAGGGGTACCGCAAGGTCCACCAGGCCTGTTACGACACGGCGATGTATCTGGCGTCCGAGATCGACAAGCTCGGCCACTTCGACATCATCCACGACGGCAGCCCGCAGGCCGGCATCCCGGCCGTCTCATGGAAGCTCAAGGACGGGATGGATCACGCGTTCACGCTGTTCGATCTCGCGGACCGGCTCCGTACGCGCGGATGGCAGGTGCCTGCGTACACGATGCCGCCCCACCGCGAGGACCTGCCCGTGCAGCGCATCCTCGTGCGCGCGGGCTTCGAGCGGGACCAGGCGGCCCTGCTGATGGACGACTACCGCGATGCCATCGCCCACTTCGACAAGCACCCGATCACGGTGTCGATGTCGGAGGAGGAGGCGGGAGCCTTCCACCACTGAACGCCGGGTCGGCCCACTCGGGGGCGGGTCGACCCGGGCACCATCGCCGCGCAGACCGCGTCGGGCGACGAAGGAACGAGAGGGGAGACAAATGAGTTCGGACAACCTCGCACTGGTCGTCGGCGCCTATGGCGACGACACCGCGGCGCAGGAAGACTACGACGCGATGGAGAAGGGCCAGGAGGAGGGCCAGTACGAGATCGTCGGCGCCGTCGTCCTCCAGCGCGACTCGAGCGGCAAGGTCACCGTCAAGGAGCACAAGGACGGCACGGTGGGCCGCGGCGCGGCGTGGGGTGCCGGCGCGGGCGTCGTCGTCGGGCTGTTCGCCCCGCCGCTGCTGGCCGCCACGGCGATCGGCGCCGGCATCGGCGCCGTGATCGGCGCGATCAAGAAGGGCCGCGACGAGAAGGAGCTCGGCGTCGACGTCGACGAGTACCTGCCGCCGGGGTCGTCGGCCGTCATCGCGGTCGTCGACGACAAATGGGCCGACAAGGTCGAGGCCGCCCTCGAGCGGTCGGACAAGCGCATCAGCAAGGCGATCGACAAAGGCGACTACGACAAGCTGCGGGAGGCCATCGAGAAGTCGGTCAACGACGTCTCGGACGCGATCGAATCCTGATCGAGCGAGGATGGATGAGCGTGCTGGAGTGCTACTTCTGCACGCTCATCACGGTCGCCTCCACGCCGCGGTCGGCGAAGGCCGTCGCGAGGGCGCGGACCACGTCCGACCTCACGACCACGCCGCGAGTGGGCTCGTGCCAGAACTGCACGACCCCCGTCACCTTGCCCTGCAGCACCGTGTTCGCGAGGGTCTGCGGCGCCGGCGCCGCCTGGACGCCCGGTACGGCGGCCGCCGCCTCGGCCACGCGCGACAGCAGGTCGTCGATCGCCTCCCCGTCGACGCGGGGGAGCCGGAACTGGATCTCGCTGCGGCGCAGCCCGTGGAGCGTGTGGTTCACGACCGAGTCGCCGAGCAGCTTCGCATTCGGCACGACGACCGTGCGCCCGTCCGCCGCCAGGAGCATGACCGCGCGCGCGGTGAGCTCGGTGACGGTTCCGACGACAGCGCCTCCCGGCGTGTCGACCTGGATCTCGTCGCCGATGCGGACTGGATTCTCGGACTGGATGAGCACACCGGCGGTGAAGTTGTCGGCGGTTCCGCGCAGCACGAGCACGGCGACCACGGCGACGATGATGACGACGGCCAGGAGCGGCTGGATGTTGGCGCCGAGGATCGCGAGGGCGATGCCGATCCCGAGGGCGACCACGAGGTACTCTGCGATCCGCGCCGTGGGATAGGCGGCGGCCCTGGGGAGGCCCGGCGCACGAGCGAAGAGGGCGAGCACGGCCCTCCGGGTGAGCCGTCCGAGGATCCACCCGACGACCATGACGGTGATCGCGACGATCAGCTGCCACCACTGGATGCCCGCCAGCAGCGTGGCCAGATCGACGTTCGCGAGGTGCCGCACGATCACACGGTAGAGCGCAGGAGCGCTCCGGCCGCGGAGGACACCCGCCACGGCGCCGAGAGGATGCGCAGACTGGTACACGCAGACGACGGAACGGGCCCAGCCGCGCCGCCGTACGGGGATGCACCGTCTCGGGGCGCCTGCCAGAGGCGCCCCGACCCCCTCGGGTAGAGTTGTGCGGTCCGCGCGCCGCATCCCCCGGCACACAGAGAGCAGCCACAGACCGTGACTTCCCCCGACAGCCCGCCCCGCCCCTCGCCCGAGGATTCGTCGCATCCGGAGGGCGACCGACGACCGCTGACCGTACTCATCGGAGCCGACACGTTCTCGCCGGACGTGAACGGCGCCGCCCGGTTCGCGGAGCGGCTCGCCGCGGGCCTCGTCCAGCGCGGGCATGACGTGCACATCATGGCGCCGAGCAAGACGCACGCGCAGCACGGCACCTATCGCGAGACGATCGAGGGTCAGGAGATGACCGTCCATCGCCTGCCGTCGTGGCGGTGGTATCCGCACGACTGGCTGCGCTTCGTGCTGCCGTGGATGTCGAAGCACTACGCGCGGAAGGTTCTGGACGATGTGAAGCCGGATGCTGCGCACATCCAGTCGCACATCGTCATCGGACGCGGCCTCATGCGCGAGGCCCGCAAGCGCGACGTACCGGTCGTCGCCACCAACCACGTCATGCCCGAGAACATCGTCGACTTCACGACGCTGCCGCCGTTCCTCGACAAGGTCGTCGTCAAGCTCGCGTGGGATGACGCGTCCCGCACACTGCGGATGGCCCGCGCCGTCACGACCCCGACGCAGAAGGCCGCCGACTTCCTGACGGCGGCGACGGGCCTGACCGATGTGATCCCGGTCAGCTGCGGCATCGACAGGTCGCATTATTCGCCGGACCTGTCGCCGCGCACCTCGAACCGGATCCTCGTCGTCGGGCGCCTCACGACCGAGAAGCACATCGACGTCACGCTCAAGGCCGTCGCGAAGCTCGACCCGGCATTGGGCGTCACCGTGGAGATCGTCGGCGGCGGCGACCAGCGCAAGAACCTCGAGGTGCTGACCCGGCAGCTCGGCCTCTCCGACCGTGTGGAGTTCGTCGGCCGTGCGTCGGATGAGGAGCTCCGGCGCCTCTACTCCGAGGCGAGCCTGTTCGTCATCTCGTCGATCGCCGAGCTGCAGTCGATCGCGACGATGGAGGCGATGGCGTCCGCCCTGCCGATCGTCGCCGCGGATGCCGTGGCACTCCCGCATCTCGTCCACGACGGCGAGAACGGCTACCTCTTCCCGCCCGGAGACATCGATGGGCTGGCCGACCGCATCACCCGGGTGCTGACGGCGTCACCGGAGGAGCGGCTGCGGATGCAGCAGGCCTCCCTCGACATGGTCGCCGTGCACGACATCAACCGCACTCTCGACACCTTCGAGGCGCTCTACCGCGGCGAACCGCTGCCCTCCTGAGGCCCGCCGTGCACGTGGTGTTCTTCGGTGACCAGCACCTCGAGTCGCTGGGCGGAGCCCAGGTGTCGATGCGCCTGCAGAAGACCTATCTCGAACGCGCGGGGCACACGGTCACGGTGGTCGCCCCCCGCATGCACGGCCGCCGCGCGCGCGAGGCGCGGAAGGATGCCGCGTACCTCGATCTGCCCTCCGTCCCGGTCACGTTCGATCGGGAGTATGCGATGACGTGGCCCGGGCGGCGCACCGACCGGTGGCTCGATCGCGCGATGGCCGAGCGCCCCGCCGTCGACGTCGTCCATGTCCAGGCCGACTTCTGGGGGGCGTTCATCGGCCATCGCTTCGCCGAGCGCCACGGTCTGCCCGTCGTGCATACGATGCACAACCGCGTCGACGTCGGGATCGAGGCCACGGCGCCCTTCCCCGGACTCGTGATGCGGATGCTCAACGCCTGGCAGCGCCGCGCGGTGCGCGCGGAGGACGGCGGCACCGATGGCTGGGCGTATCTCCGCCGATTCGCGCAGCATTCGGCCGCCGTGACCGCACCGTCAGCGCACTTCGCGGACCGGCTCGAGCAGCACGGCGTGAGCGAGCGCGTCGACGTGATCTGGAACGGCATCGACGACCGGATCCGGGCCGAGGTCCTGACGGCGGCTCCTGTCCGGACCTCCGAGCGGCCGCACATCCTGTGGCTCGGCCGCATGAGCCCCGAGAAGCGGCTGCTGCCGTTCCTCGAGGCCGTCGCCGAGTCGGGCATCGACGCGGACGTGGAACTGCTGGGCGGCGGTGGCCAGCTGCGCGCAGCGCAGCGGCTCGTCGCGAAGCGCAGGCCCGCGGCATCCGTCGTCTTCGCCGGGCGGATGAGCTACGCCGACACCCTGCGCAAGATCGCCCGGGCGGATGCCGTCGTGCAGACCTCGATCGGATTCGAGACGCAGGGGATGACCGTCTTCGAGGCGGCGACGCTCGGCACGCCTGCCGTCGTCAGCGACCCCGACATCGGCGCGGAACTCGAGAGCGGCTTCTGGCCGGTCGCGGATGCGTCGGTCTCCGCGCTCGCATCGACCCTGCGCACCGCCGTCGCGGACATCGCCGCCGGGCGGCCGCTCCAGCCGAATCCCGAGGTCGCCCACCGGTTCCTCCAGTCGTCGCGGACGGCCGCGATGATCGAGGTCTACGAGCGCGTGCTGGAGAACCGGTGAGAGCCGATATCGTCGGACGCGCCGCAGAGAGGACGCCCATGGCCATCACCGTCACGATCGACAACTTCGCCCGCGCCGAGACCGAGGACATGATCGTCAGGATGCTGCCGATCATCGGCGGTCAGGGGATCTTCCACCACGACCGTCAGCTCGCGCCGCTCGACCAGCAGCCCGTCATCCGGCAGAACCGCGACACGCTCTACTCCGTGGCGGTCGTGGACATCTCGGAAGGCGCGACGCTGACGATCCCCGAGGCGGGCGACCGCTACCTCTCTGTGATGGTGATCAACCAGGATCATTTCATCAACCGCGTGTTCCACTCCGCAGGCACCTACCCGCTCACGGTCGAGGAGTTCGGGACCGACTACGCGGTCGTCGCCGCGCGCATCCTGTTCGACCCCGATGATGCGGCCGACATCGCCGCGGTGCACCGGGTGCAGGACGGACTGGCGATCGAATCCCGTGCGAACCGCCCGTTCGTCCCGGGCGATTGGGATGCCCAGTCGCATCGGGAGATCCGCGACGCGCTGCTCGTGCTCGGCCGCACCATGGGCGGGCTGGCGCACGCCTTCGGGCGCAGGGACGAGGTGGATCCCGTACGGCACCTCGTCGGCACGGCGATGGGATGGGGCGGCCTGCCGGATGCCGAGGCGCAGTATGTCACGATCGACCCGCGACTGCCGCAGGGTCGCTACACGATGACGTTCCGCGACGTTCCGGCGGACGCGTTCTGGTCGCTCAGCGTGTACAACGCCGCAGGGTACTTCGAACCCGGGCCCTCCGGTGTCACGAACGTGAACTCGGTGTTCGCGCAGAAGAACGACGACGGCTCGACGACCGTCCGGCTCGGTTCGGCTGACGAGGTGAACGGCATCCCGCTGCCCGAGGGCTGGAATCTGCTCATCCGGATCTACCGGCCGCGCCTCGGCGACCTCGCCCGCTGGTCCGTACCCGAGATCGTCGCGGACTGATCCGGCACGGGGATGCCCCGGGCCGCCGAAGCGGGCGCCGGGGCATCCGTCGCTCGGACTCAGGCGGTCAGGCCTTCGTGGCGTCGATCTCGCGACCGTGCACGGTCAGGGCGTAGATCACCACGATGTCGAGCGCGAGGACCGCGATCGACAGCCACGGCTGGCTGTCGATCAGAGTGATCTGCCCGATGGCGTTGATCGCGACGAGCACGATCGCGGTGATGCGCGCCCACCTCTGGCCGCCGAGGAGCGCGATGCCGACGAGGATGAGCAGCAGGCCGACGATCAGGTGCCACCATCCCCAGCTGCGCACGTCGATCGAGAAGATCCCGATCTTCGCGAGGAAGTAGGCCGTGTTCGGACCGATGATGGCCTGCAGGCCGTGGAAGGCGTCGATCGCGCCGCTCACGATGAGGACGACGGCTGCGAAGGTGCCCCAGCCGGCCCAGCCGGACCTGGTTTCTGCGGTGTTGTCTGTCATGAAGAGATCCCTTCATCTCGGGCGGGACGCGGCGAGCGGGCTCGTCGGCGTCCTCACGCAGGTGCCTCCAGGAGCACCCTGCTGCACACGATAGCGAACCTGTGAGAAACCTGGGAGAAGCGTGCGGCGATCCGTGTCCCGGCGTTTCGCAGATGGTCACCCGCGGCCGGCGCCATACGGCCGGCCAAGTTCGTTACCGTGTGTCCGTGGGGTGGAATCCGAGGACGTGGCTCTCGCGCGAGACGCTCGGGAAGGATGCGGCGGCGGGCCTGATCCTCGGCATCGAGGCGGTCCCGGACGGACTGGCCGCCGGCGTGCTCGCGGGGGTCAACCCGCTCGCCGGCCTCTACGGGTACCTGTTCGGCATGGCGGGCGCCGCCGTCCTCACCGGCAGCGCGCTGATGGCGGTGCAGGCGACGAGCGCGATGGCCCTCGTGGTGTCGGACGCCGGCCTCGAATCCGCACCGGACCCCCATCGGAGTCTCTCGACGCTCGCGATGATGACCGGGATCGTGATGGCGGTCGCCGGCCTCGTGCGCGCCGGACGCCTCGTGAGCTTCGTGCCGACGGCGGTCATGACCGGCTTCGTCACGGCGATCGGCATCAACATCGTGCTCGGGCAGCTCTCGAACCTCACCGGGTATCAGGGCCGGGGGCCGAACCGGCTCCTGAAGACCGTGGACGTCTTCTTGAACATTGGGCAGTGGAGCATCCCGTCGCTGGTGTGCGGCGCGATCACCGTGCTCGTCATCCTGTCGTTCCGCTCGACGCGCATCGGGAGCCTCAGCCTCGTGCTCGCCGTCATCGTCGGCTCGGCGGCCGCCGCGCTGCTCAACCTGTGGGTGGGGCATCCCGCCCTCCTTCTGGACGACATCGTCGACGTCCCGCGATCGCTCCCCGTGCCGGTGCTCCCCGACCTCGCCGACGCGCCGAACCTCCTGATTCCCGCTGTCTCGCTCGCGTTCATCGGCCTCGTGCAGGGCGCGGCGGTATCGGCCGGCATCCCGACTCGCGACGGGCGCAGGGTGGACACGAACCGCGACTTCATCGGTCAGGGCGCGGGCAACATCGTCTCGGGCCTCTTCCAGGGCATGCCGGTCGGCGGGTCGATGGCCGGCTCGTCGATCCTCGTGCAGTCGGGTGCCAAGTCGCGCGTGTCGCTGTTCGTCGCGAGCGGCGTCATGGTGCTCGTCATCCTCTTCGCCGCCGACGCTGTCGGCTACATCGCGATGCCCTCGCTGGCCGGGCTTCTCGTCTACGTCGGCGTGCTCACTGTGAAGCCCAGCCGCGTCCACTCGGTCGTGAAGTCGGGTCCGCTGCCGGCCGCGATCATGGCGGTCACCTTCGCCTTGACCCTTGTCATCCCGCTCCAGTTCGCGGTGCTGGTCGGCGTCGGCCTCGGCATCATCCTGTACGTCGCCGAGCAGTCGAACCAGATCCGGGTGCGGTGGCTGCAGATCGAGGACGACGGGCGTACGCGCGAGACCGATCCGCCGGCGGTCGTGCCCGGTGGCCGGGCGGTCATCCTCCAGCCGTACGGCAGCCTGTTCTTCGCGAGCGCGCCCGTGTTCGAGAAGCAGCTGCCGGCGGTGGATGCGACGTCCCGCGGAGCGGTCGTCATCGTGCGGCTGCGCGGCATCGACCAGATCGGCCTCTCGCACGTCGACGTGCTCCGCCGCTTCGCGGCGCAGCTGCGCGAGGTCGACGGCGCCCTGAAGGTCGTCGCCGCGGAGGCGGCTGTGATCGCGAGACTGGATGCCGGCGGCCTCGCCGGCGACATCGGCCCCGAGAACATCTACAAGGGCAACGAGTGGATCGGCGCGACCGTGCGCCGCGCGTACGACGACGCGGCGCGCGAGATCGAGGCGCGCGGCTAGTCCGGAAGGGTCGGGCTACTGCTGCCTGCGCTGCGCGAGCCCGACGACCAGACCGATGACGACTGCGACCAGCAGGATCCCCACCGGGATCCACGCGGGCGTGTAGTCCACTTTCTCCCCCAGGGCGCACTGCGCGGCACCAGGGAAGCACAGCATGTACACATTCGTCAGGAACATCGGAAACCCCCTCCGTCGATGGCACGATTGTCCACCATCGGGGACGAGTGGTAAACTTGAGCGCAAGAGACTCAACTTTGAATCCCGAAGACTTCCAAGGAGCCCCATGAACGCCACGCAGCAGCCCGGGCAGGAGGACGCGCAGAGCGCGCTCGAGCAGTTCGGGATCAACCTCACCGATCGCGCCCGCCAGGGCAAGCTCGACCCGGTCATCGGGCGCGACAGCGAGATCCGGCGGGTCAGCCAGGTGCTGACACGCCGCACCAAGAACAACCCCGTGCTCATCGGCGAGCCCGGCGTCGGCAAGACCGCCGTCGTCGAGGGGCTCGCCCAGCGCATCGTCGCGGGCGACGTCGCCGAGTCGCTCAAGGACAAGGAGCTCGTGACGATCGACATCTCCGCGCTGGTGGCGGGGGCGATGTACCGCGGCCAGTTCGAGGAGCGCCTGAAGAGCGTCCTGAAGGAGATCACGGACTCCGACGGCCGCATCATCACCTTCATCGACGAGCTCCATGTGCTCATGGGCGCGGGCGGCGGCGAGGGGTCGGTCGCGGCATCCAACATGCTCAAGCCGATGCTGGCGCGCGGCGAGCTGCGCATGATCGGCGCGACGACGCTCAACGAATACCGCGAGTTCATCGAGAAGGATGCCGCGCTCGAGCGTCGCTTCCAGCAGGTCTACGTCGGCGAGCCGTCGGTCGAGGACACCGTCGCCATCCTGCGCGGCCTCAAGGAGCGCTACGAGGCGCACCACAAGGTGGCCATCTCGGACGGCGCACTCATCGCCGCGGCATCCATGTCGAACCGCTACATCCCGAGCCGGCAGCTGCCCGACAAGGCCATCGACCTCATCGACGAGGCCGCGTCCCGGCTGCGCATGGAGATCGACTCCGCGCCGCTCGAGATCGACGAGCTGCGCCGGCACGTCGACCGGCTCAAGCTCGAGGAGCTCGCCCTCAAGAAGGAGAAGGATGAGGCGTCCCGTGAGCGCCTCGCGAAGCTGCGCGACGACCTCGCCACGGAGCAGGCGCGGCTCGACGACCTGCAGGCGCGGTGGGAGCGGGAGCGTGCCACGCTCAACCGCGTCGGCGACCTGAAGTCGAAGCTCGACGCCGCGCGCGGGGAGGCCGAGCGCGCGCAGCGAGAGGGCAACCTCGAGCGTGCGTCGCGTCTGCTCTACGGTGAGATCCCGAGCCTCGAGCGGGAGCTCATGGTCGCCGAGCAGGCCGAGTCCTCGGAGGACCGCATGGTCAACGACCAGGTCACCGACGAGGACATCGCCTCGGTGATCGCCGCGTGGACCGGCATCCCCGTCGGCCGCCTGCTGCAGGGCGAGACCGAGAAGCTGCTGCACCTCGAGACCGAGCTGGGCAAGCGCCTGGTCGGCCAGAAGGAGGCCGTGAAGGCGGTGTCGGATGCGGTGCGCCGCTCGCGCGCCGGCATCAGCGACCCGCGCCGGCCGACGGGGTCGTTCCTCTTCCTCGGGCCCACCGGTGTCGGCAAGACCGAGCTCGCGAAGGCGCTCGCGGAGTTCCTGTTCGACGACGAGCACGCCATGGTGCGCATCGACATGTCGGAGTACGGCGAGAAGCACACGGTGTCGCGTCTGGTCGGCGCCCCTCCCGGCTACATCGGCTACGAGCAGGGCGGCCAGCTCACCGAGGCCGTGCGTCGGCGCCCGTACTCGGTCGTGCTGCTCGACGAGGTGGAGAAGGCGCATCCCGAGGTCTTCGACGTCCTGCTGCAGGTGATGGATGACGGCCGCCTGACCGACGGTCAGGGTCGCACGGTCGACTTCACGAACGTGATCCTCATCCTCACGTCGAACCTCGGCTCGCCGGTGCTCATCGACCCGACACTGTCGGCCGACGAGAAGCGCGACACCGTGATGGCGATCGTGCGGCAGGCCTTCAAGCCCGAGTTCCTGAACCGGCTCGACGACATCGTCATGTTCTCGGCGCTCAGCGAGGACGACCTCGCGCAGATCGTCGAGCTGTCGGTCGACCAGCTGCACAAGCGTCTGCGCGAGCGCCGGCTCACTCTCGCCGTGACCCCGGATGCGCGCGCGTGGCTCGCCGAGCGCGGGTACGACCCGGTGTTCGGCGCCCGGCCGCTGCGGCGGCTCATGCAGTCCGAGATCCAGGACCGCCTCGCCATGGCACTGCTCGCCGGGCGGGTGCGCGACGGAGACATGGTGCGCGTGGATGTCGCGGCCGACGGCTCGTCGCTGGTCCTGACGAGCGACGGTCCGGCCGTCGAGGACATCGTCGAGGCCGAGCTGGTCGAGGAGTAGCGGCTACTCCCGACCGGGGCGTGCGAAATCGTTATTCGACGACCCGCGATTTGCACTAGCGGTGGAGTAAATGGGTACCGCACAATAGCCCAGCGGGCATGCGACCCCGCGCGAAAGGACCGCGATGACCGCGCCCCACCCCGAGGCGGACCCGCCTCGGAGGCGGATCCCGCCTGCCCTCTGGATGACCGCGACGGCGACCGTGTTCGTGCTGATCGGCGGGATCGCCCTGACGACATCGATCGCCACTCGCTACGGACAGGCTCTGAGCGAGCTCGCCGGATTGTCCAGCCCGAGTTCGCCGCTTCGCGGGGACTGGGGGCTCTCCCAGCGGGCGCCGGTCGGCCCCCTGAAGTGGAGTTTCTCTCGGGTGGAGTGGCGTGAGCAGGCACGCAGCGGCACGGGGGACAGGGTGTTCCAAGACGCAGCCGACAATTGCATGCTGTTTCTCAACGTTCGAGGGGTCGGCTCCATACTCCCTGTGTTCCGTGCGGACGACCTGGACTCGGAGGGCTCGCTGCTGGGCGCAGAACGCGGACTCTCCCGCGGCGGCGCGACCATCGCCCACGAGGGTTCTACTCGCGACGGTTGGGTCGCGGTGGACGAGGGCAAGGTCGAACTCGCGGCCGCAACCCTCGACTTCACACCACGTGGGTCGAAGCAGCCCATCACCCAGTACATCTACGTTCGGAAGTTCAATGCCTCGCACCAGTTGGCGAGCATGATCATCGACTGCCCGAAGGGCACATTCGAGACGGCGCCGACGCTGCTTTCCGACGCCGTCCACGCCGCCAGCCTTGTGCATGAGTAAGGTCACGATGTCCAGCACCCCTTCGCAGCCCCCATCCATGTCGAGGAACCCCACGAAAGACTCTCTGGCGGAGGACCGCTCCCTGCCCATGGGGGCGTGGGCCGGGCTCGGCGTGAGTGCGCTTCTGATGACGGCGGCTGCCACAGTGGCCATCGCGGTGGCGATGGGAGCCTTCGGGTCGGCCCCGCCGAGTCATGCCGCGCCCGTGGCCAAGACGGGCACCGACTGCGCAACGTGGCCGCTCTGTCCTGCGCAATCGCCGACAGCATCGGACGCACCGCACGTGTCACAGCAGCCGCTCCTTGCGGCCGACGCGCCGATCACAGACCCGATGCCCTACGACGGGACCCTGACAGCGACCTTGTCCGGCGACTGGAACGTTGTGCCGGGTGCTGCGGAGGGCGTCGAGCACTTTCGCAGTCTGACAAGGGGATGCGACCTGACGACGGGGTACACGCCGGCTGACGGATCCGCCGGCATGTCCGATCAGGATGCGACGGAGGCCGTTTTGGCCAACGTCTTCGACTCGTACGCAGGCGATCCGAAGATGAAAGACGCGGCGCGCAACCGGCTGCCGAACGTGTGGATACCCGTGAACGGCACCACGGCGCGCGTCGAGTTCGAAGGCGAACGCATCGACTACTCGATGGACGTGCCGAACACGGTCGCAACGTTCAGTACCGTCGTCTTCTCGCGCGCGTTGCCGCAGAAGAACGAGACCGTGTATGCGGAACTGGACTGCGACACCTTCTCGCCGGGCAATCTGCCTTCCGGTGTCGTGCAGCAGACGACCCAGGCGCTCGAGTTCCAGGAGCGGTAGGCGGCAGTCCTGGTTGCCGCGAACCTCAGGCGACTACTTCTTGCCCGGGTGCTCGACCTCGGTGTCGATGTCGCCCTGGGCGGCTGCCGAGCCGCTCAGGCCGCCTCCCGCTCCGCGCAGGACGTAAGCGAGAAGGACGGCGACGACCGCACCGAGGAGCGGACCGGCGAGGTAGACCCAGTAGGCGGTGAAGTCGAGGCTCGCGAGGTCGGGGCCGAAGGTGCGGGCCGGGTTCATCGAGGTGCCCGAGATGGGGCTGCCCCACAGGCCTGCCAGGGCGATGTATCCGCCCACGCCGATGGCCCCCAGGACTCCGATGTTCTGGGCACCGGATGCGGTGCCCAGGATGACGCTCACGAGCCCGAGCGTCAGCAGCGCCTCCATCCAGAACGCCTGGAGCGACGTTGCCGCAGACGCGGGATAGTTCGAGCCGTACTTCGCGGAGACGCCGATGATCCAGACGAGCACCAGGGATGCGAGCGTGGCTCCGATCAGCTGGGCGATGATGTACCCCGGCACGCGCCGCCACGGGAAGTCGCCGCGCATCGAGAACGCGAGAGTGACGGCGGGGTTCAGGTGGGCGCCGGAGATCTTGCCCATGAACAGGATTATCCCCATGACCATGAGGCCCGGCGCGACCACGGCGGCCGCGCGAGTGATCTGGCCGGGGTAGGCCTGCGACATCATGCCGCCGCCGGCAGCGACGATCACGAGCAGGAACGTGCCGAACACCTCGGAGGTGAGCCGCCGCCACTCCTGGCGCGGATTGTGGAAGTCGTTCATCGGCTCGATGACCTCCACCTGGAGCCAGTCCTCGACCCTGCTGCGAACCCTGTCCTTGCCATCGGCCATCGGTCTCACCCCAACCCGTCGTTTCCCCGCACTGATGGAGCGATCGGCACCATCGCCCACCGCTCGGTGGCCGCGAGCCTACTCTCGCCGTCCACCCGCGACCAGGCTTGGCGCGGCGACGCGCCGGACGACGGGCGGGTCAGGCCGGGACGGTCTCTGCATCGGGCAACGTGCGCATCGCCCAGAACGGTCCGGCCACCACGAACAGCGCCGACAGCAGCTGGCCGACCGCGCCGATCCACATGGTGGGAACGATGCCGAGCCACGTGCCGAGGGTGCCGGAGAGCAGCGAGGCGATCGGCATGACGCCCCACACGACGAAGCGCACCGACGCGTTCATCCGCCCGAGCAGGCGTGGCGGCGTGATCCGCTGACGGAAGGTGACCTGGGTGATGTTGTAGACGAGCACGGTGAAGCCGGCGATGAAGCTCTGTGCGACCAGCAGCGGGAACGCGATCAGCGGCGTCATGGCGGCGAGCGGGAGGAAGACGCCGACGACGGAGAACCCGATCGCACTCAGAGGGATGGCGCGCGCCTCGCCCACCCCGCGGACGATGTGCGGCGTGGCGATCGCTCCGACCACACCGCCGACGGCGCCCAGCGAGAAGATGAGGCCCATCGCGGCGGCCGTCATGCCGAGCTCGCGCAGCAGGAAGATCGGGAGCATCGTCATGGCCACGATGTTGAAGAAGTTCGATGTGCCGGTCGTGCCCACGATGCGCCGCAGGTACCGGTTGCCGAAAACCCACCGAAGCCCTTCGCCGATCTCGCGCAGCATCGGCTCGTGCTCGTGGGCAGGGCGCGGGACCTCGTGGTCGCGGGTCAGGAGGAGCGCGACGAACGACACCACGTACGTGCACGCGGTGACGATCATGGCGAACGGCGCGCTCACGAGCGAGATCAGCCCGCCGCCGATGGCGGGGCCGGCGAGCTGCGCCACCTGCTGCGTGGCCTGCAGCTTGCCGTTGGCCTCGGCGATCTGCCCCGGGCGCACGAGCGATGGGATCACGCTCTGGTACGACACGTCGAAGAACACCGTCGCGACGCCGATGACGAACGCGATGGCGTAGAGCTGCCAGATGTGAAGGGCGCCGAGCATCCACATGAGCGGGATGGTCGCGATCGCGACCGCCCGGACGGCGTCGGCCCAGATCATGACGTGGCGCTTGCGCATCCGGTCGACCCACACGCCCGCGGGCAGGCCGATCAGCAGGAACGCGACGAGTCCCGCGGCATCGAGCACCCCGACCTGGAACGCGGTCGCGTCGAGGAGGACGACCGCGAGCACCGGGATGCCGAGCATCGAGATCTGCGCGCCGAACTCGCTGAGCGTCTGACCGCTCCACAGCGTCAGGAAGTTCCCGTCGTGCCACAGGGAGCGCTCGGGCACCGGGTTCGGGCCGTCGGCCACGATCGGCTCCGCCGCGCCCCCGCGTTCCTCGTCGAGCGCCTCGGCATCCTGCGATTGAGACATGCCAATCAGTCTGCGCTTCTGATTGAGACTTGTCAATCGGTCGCGTAGAGTCGCCGCATGGGGGACCAGGAGCGCATCGAGATCGGCCTCGAGGACGCGGATGCCGAGAACCAGGCGAAGGCCCGCGCGCTGAGCTCACCGCTGCGCATGCGCATCCTGCGGCTGTGCGCGTTCGAGGCGCGCACGAACAAGGAGCTGGCCGACCTGCTGGGCGTGAACCCCGGCACGATGCTGCACCACGTGCGCACTCTCGTGCAGACCGACTTCCTGGCGGCTGAGCCTGCGCGCGTCGGACGGCAGGGCGCGCGCGAGGTGCCGTACCGCGCGACCGGGCTATCGTGGCGCACCTCGATGCCGGGCGGCGGGCCGGTGCTGGTCGAGACGTTCCTGCAGCAGATCGCGCACCTCGACCCCGACGAGCTCGACATCACGTGGCTGGGGCTGAAGCTCAACGCGGAGCACAAGGCCGAGCTCGAGGACCGCCTCTACGCGCTCGCGAACGAGTTCAAGGAGCGCGGTCCGGATGCCGACGGCGAGACGTACTCCCTCTTCACGGCGTTGCATCCCGATGAGAACCCGCCCTCGGCGCTGACACCATGACCCTCGCGCCGGCCCGGGCCTACTCGACCGACCAGTCGCCGCTCTTGCCGCCCGACTTCGCGAGCACCCTCACATCCGTGATGACCGCGCGGTTGTCGACGGCCTTGATCATGTCGTAGAGCGTCAGCGCTGCGATGCTCGCGGCGGTCAGTGCCTCCATCTCGACGCCGGTCACGCCATTGGTCACAGCCGTCGCGACGATGCGGACCCGGTCGCCGCCGGGCTCGAGGTCCACGGCGAGCTTCGTGAGCGGCAGCGGGTGGCACAGCGGGATGAGGTTCGACGTCTGCTTGGCGCCCATGATGCCGGCCAGGCGTGCGGTGCCGAGCGCCTCGCCCTTGGGAAGGGTTCCGTCGGCGATGGCCGCGACCACCTCCGCCGTCGTGATGAGCACGGCCTGCGCGCGCGCCTCGCGGCGGGTCACCGCTTTGTCGGTCACGTCGACCATGTGCGCCGAGCCGTCGGCACGCAGGTGGGTGAGCTGCGGGTCACGTGATTCCGTCATCGATCCTCCAGATCTCGACCTCCGCCCCGGCGGGAAGCGAGTCCACGCCGACTGGGAGGTGCACGAGCACGTTCGCCAGCGCGTAGGCGTGCAGCAGGTGGGAGCTCGGTGCGCCGACCTCGACCGCGCCGTCCGCGCGAAGACTGCCGCGGCGCACCTGGTGGCGCGCCGGGGGAGAGGACACGGGATGCGCCAGCACGGCGAGCTGAGACGGCCGGTGCGCCGGCAAGCCCGCGAGGCCGCGCAGCACCGGCCGCAGGAAGAGCTCGAACGACACGAGGGCCGACACCGGGTTCCCCGGGAATGCGACGACCGGCACTGTTCGCCCGCCCGGCAGCACGGCGCTGCCGAGTCCCTGCGGGCCGCCGGGCTGCATCGCGACCGGACCGAACTCGACGCCGAGCGGCGCCAGCGCGTCGCGAACGACCTCGAACGCGCCGGCGCTGACCCCGCCGGTCGTCACCACCAGGTCGGCCTCGGGGTGGGCTTCGAGTACGTCGATCACCGCCGCCGCATCGTCGGGGGCGGCATCCGTCACCGCCACAGCGCCCGCCTCCGCGATCGCCGCGGCCAGCATCGTCGAGTTCGCGTCGTAGATCGCACCGCTGTCGCGGACGGGGTCGAAGGCGATGCCCGGGTCGCGCAGCTCGTGCCCGGTCGACAGGACGAGCACACGGGCCTGCGGGCGCACGGGCACGTCGACCACCCCTGCCGCCGAGAGCGAGCCGAGCTGCGCCGGGCCGAGACGCGTGCCGGCCCGCAGCAGCACGTCGCCCTCGGCGATGTCGGTGCCCACGTCACGGACGAAGGTGCCCGGCGCGACGGGCGCCGTGAACGAGACCGTCGTGCCCATCGGAGCATCGTGCGCGCCGGCGCCGATGCCGACGAACCTGGGCGGGTCCGCCCGCTCGATCGGCACCACGGCGTCAGCGCCGAGGGGTACCGCCGCGCCGGTCATGACGGGGGCGGCTTCGCCCGCATCCATCGTCCCCACCGGATCGCCCGCGGCGCTCGTGCGGCCGACGGTCAGACGCACCGGGGAATCCGGGGATGCCGATGCCAGGTCGGCGGAGCGGATCGCGTAGCCGTCCATCTGCGAGTTCGCGAATCGCGGCAGCGACGTCGGCGAGGCGATGTCGGTGGACAGGATGCGTCCGCGGGCGTCGCCGACCCGGATCACCTCGGCGACGGCCGGATCGGCGAGGTGCTCGATGAGCGGGGCGAGCAGAGCGGCGGTCGCTGCCCGATGCTCGAGGTGGGTGCGCACGCGTCACCCTCCCGCGAAGGGAGGGAGGACGTCCACGCTGGCGCCGAGCGGGGTCGACGGCGATCGTCGCACGATGCCGTCGACGAGGAAGGAACCCGAGCGCAGGACGCGCTCCATTGCGGCGCCGTACCGCTCGAGCAGAAGCTCGCGGAGGGTCAGCACGGTCGCGTCGGGCCCGAGCTCGAGCTGCTCCTGCTCGCGCCCGGCCGCTTCCGCCGCAGCGGCGAAGTACCGCACCGTCACCGTCGCCATAGGCCCATGATACCCGGGATGCGGAAGCGCGCATCCGTAACGCGGAAAAGAAAGTCCGCGATGCGGAGCCGGCGGCGTAGAATCGCAGGCATGAGTCCGCTCGTCGAGCCCGGTCCCCCGCTGGATGCGGACAGCATCGCCCGCTACAGCCGCCAGCTTATGCTCCCCGGCTTCGGCGAGGACGCGCAGCGGCGTCTCGGGGCGGCCCGCGTCCTCGTGATCGGCGCCGGCGGGCTGGGCAGCGCCGTGGTTCCCGCACTCGCCGCAGCGGGCGTCGGAACCATCGGCGTCGTCGACGACGACGTGGTGGAGGCATCCAATCTGCACCGCCAGCTCAGCCACGGCGTCGCGGACATCGGGCGCCCGAAGGTCGACTCGCTCGCCGAGACGGTGGCGGCCATCGCACCGGGATGCCGCGTCGAGACGTATGCGATGCGGGCGACGAGCGCGAACCTGCCCGAGCTGCTGGCCGCCTACGACCTGCTGATCGACGGCAGCGACAACTTCCCGACGCGTTATCTCGCCAACGACGCGGCCGTGCTCGCGGGCGTGCCGCTCGTGTGGGGTGCGATCCTGCGCTTCCACGGCCAGGTCGGCATCTCGTGGCACGGCCACGGGCCGACGTACCGCGACCTCTTCCCCGTGCCGCCGGCACCGGACGAAGCGCTGTCGTGCGAGCTCGGCGGCGTGCTGCCCACCCTGTGCACGGCGGTCGGATCGATCATGGCGACCGAGGCGATCAAGCTCGTCACGGGTATCGGCGAGCCGCTCCTCGGTCGCGTGCTCGTCTACGACGCCCTCACGGCCCGCACGCGCGAGATCGCCTACGGCGTGTCGGACGAGACGCCCGTGATCACCGGGCTCGTCGACTACGAGCTGTTCTGCGGAGTCGATGCCGGCAGTGATCTCGAGGCCATCTCGGCGGCCGACCTGCTGCGGCGCATGCGCGCGGGCGACGGGATGCGGCTGCTCGACGTGCGCGAGCCGCACGAGGCGCGGGCGCGACGCATCCCGGACAGCATCCTGATGCCGGTCGGCGAGCTTCGCGGCGGTGCTCTTCCCGAACGGGCCCTGCCGGGGCGCGCCGCCGATCCGCTCGTGGTGTACTGCGAGCAGGATCCCCGTGCGCGGCAGGCTGCCCGCATCCTCCGTGACGCCGGCTTCGCCGGCGTCGTCTACCTCGCCGGCGGCATCCAGGCCTACGCCGCCGTCGGCGGCGAGACCGTCCACGACTGAAGGGTTCGCATGACCTCCTACGCCCTCGTGTCCGAGCAGCCGCTCGATGAAGCCGCCATCCGCCGCGCCGTCGAGGCCGACGCCAGTGGAGCCGTCGTCATGTTCTGCGGCGTCGTGCGCGACCACGACGGCGGCAAGCCCGTGCGCTCCCTCGACTACCGCGCGCACCCGGAGGCCGAGCGGTTCCTCGCCGAGTGCGTGGCGCGCATCCAGGCCGACACCGGGCTCGCCGTCGCGGCAGCCCACCGGGTGGGCGACCTGCGCATCGGCGACGTGGCGCTGTTCGCCGCCGCATCCGCCCCCCACCGGGCCGAGGCGTTCGACGCGTGCGAACGGCTCGTCGAGCTCATCAAGCGCGAGGTGCCGATCTGGAAGCGTCAGCACTACGACGACGGCGTCTCGGAGTGGGTCGGGCTGTAGGCCGGAGCCGCCTCAGCCGCCGATGTACGACATCTCGACCCGTTTGCGGTGCTCGCGCAGCTCGGGCGTGAGTCCGGCGCGGATCTCCGAGTAGCGGTCGTCGCGGGCTCCCCAGATGGATGCCATCGCCGCAGCCAGCTCGTCGTCCGTGGCCCCGCCGCGCAGCAGCGCGCGGAGGTCGTGCCCTTCCGAGGCGAACAGGCACGTGAACAGTCTGCCCTCGGTCGAGATGCGGGCCCGGTTGCAGGTGCCGCAGAACGCGTTCGTGACGCTGGAGATGAGGCCGATCTCGCCGCCGCCCTCGACGTAGCGCCAGCGCTGTGCGGTCTCGCCGGGAACGATCGCGCCCACCGGCTCGAGGGGGTGCACGGCGCCGATCCGCTCGACGATCTCGGCGGAGGACACGACCTCGTCGAGCGTCCAGCCGTTCGTGTTGCCGACGTCCATGTACTCGATGAAGCGCAGCGTGTAGGGCGTGCCCTTGAAGTGCTGCGCCATGTCGACGATCTCGTGGTCGTTGAGGCCGCGCTTGACGACCATGTTGATGCGGATGGGCGCGAGGCCGGCGTCGTGCGCCGCGTCGATGCCGGCGAGCACGCGCCCGACGGGGAAGCGCACGTCGTTCATTCGCTGGAAGAGCGCGTCGTCGAGGGAGTCGAGCGACACGGTGACGCGGGTGAGGCCGGCAGCCTTCAGGGCTGCGGCCTTGACGCCGAGCGCGGCGCCGTTCGTGGTCAGGGCGATCTCCAGCGGGTCGCCTGACGGTGTCCGGATCTCGGCGAGCTGCGAGATCAGCTCCTCGACCCCGCGCCGCAGCAGCGGCTCGCCTCCTGTGAGCCGGATCTTGTGCACGCCGTGGCCGGCGGCGACCCGTGCGATGCGTGTGATCTCCTCGAACGTGAGCAGCTCGTCACGGTCGAGGAAGGCGTAGTCGCGCCCGAAGACGGTCTTCGGCATGCAGTAGACGCAGCGGAAGTTGCATCGGTCGGTGATCGAGATCCGCAGGTCGCGGAGCGGCCGGCGATACGCGTCGACGAGGCCGTCGGGCACGCCGGTCGACGGCAGTCGCCGCGCCCGGGCGGGCGCATCGAGCCGTGTGATCGTCATCGGTCACCCCCTTACGGATCGTCAACCGTAGCACCGGAGCCTCCACGTTGGATCCGAAAATAAGCTACCGCATTGCGGAAACGCGCACAGAGACGTCGTCGGCATGGATCGTGAAGCCGAGACGGATGCCGGGTGCCACCCCGGTCGCGACGGCGATGGTCGAGGGGCAGTCGATCGCGATGGCGGGATGCTCGGCGGTCCGCAGCCGCATCCCTCCCGGCAGGGGCTCGAGCGTGGCGACCGTGCCGGCCCACATGTTCGGCGCCGCTGTCGTCTCGACGGCCGGATGCAGCCGCACCGAGCTGGGCGCGAACACGACCGTCGCCTCGGAGCCGCGGGGCACCGCATCCCCCACCCCCGCCCACTCGATGCCCTCGTGCCGGATCGTTCCGTCGGCGGTGCCCGTGCCCGCGAGGAGGTTCACGCCGGCGAGCGCCGCGACGAACGACGACCTCGGGTGGCCCAGCACTTCGGCCGTCGGCCCCTGCTGCATGAGGCGGCCCTCGTGGACGATCGCCGTGCGCGAGGCGAGGAGCACGGCGTCCAGGGGATCATGCGTCACCATCACGATCGGGATGCCGGCCGCATCCCGCTGCTCGGCCACCAGCTGCCTCGCCAGCGACGCGGTCTCGACGTCGAGCGCCGCGAAGGGCTCGTCGAGGAGCAGGGCAGCGGGTCGTGCCGCCAGCGCGCGGGCGAGCGCCACACGCTGCTGCTGACCGCCCGACAGCTGGGCCGGCCGCCGCTGGGCGAACGCGCCGACACCGAGGCGGTCGAGCCAGGTCGCCGCATCCGCCCGCGCCTGTGCGCGCGAGACCCCCCGCGCGCGCGGACCGAACGCGACGTTCTCCAGGGCGGACAGATGCGGGAACAGCAGGGCGCGTTGGCCGAGCAGGCCGATGCGGCGCTCGGCGGGCCGGATGCGGACCGGCCGTCCGTCCGCGCCGGCAGTGTCGAGGGTGCGGCCGTTCAGCGTGATCGCCCCGGTCTCGAGAGGCAGGAGCCCGGCCAGTGCCGCCAGGAGCGTCGACTTGCCCGACCCGTTCGGGCCGAGGACCGCGAGCACCTCGCCGTCGTCGGCCGACAGTGCGGCTTCGACGACGAAGGCGCCGGCACGTGTGCGGAGGTCGGCCTGCAGCGTCATCGCACGGCATCCGCTCGCCAGCCGCGCATGAGCGCGAGCACCGCGATCGCGACGAGGATCAGCAGGAGCGACAGCGCGATCGCGGTGTCCTCGCCGACGCCTGCGCCGTTGAACGCCGTGTAGATCGCGAGGGGCATCGTGCGGGTCACACCGGCGGCGTTGCCGGCGAACAGCGCCGTGGCGCCGAACTCGCCGAGCGCGCGGGCGAAGCAGAGCACCGTGCCCGCGAGGAGCCCAGGCGCCACGAGCGGGAGCGTCACGCGGCGGAACACGGTGAACGGCCGCGCGCCGAGGGTCGCGGCGACGGCCTCGTACGCCGTGCCGCGGGTGCGCAGCGAGCCTTCGACCGAGATCACGAGGAACGGCATCGCGACGAACGTCTGGGCGATCACGACGGCGGGTGTCGTGAAGGGGATGTGGACGCCGACCTCCGCGAGCATCCCGCCGAGAACGCTCTGCCGGCCGAGGAGCGCGAGGAGCGCGATGCCGCCGACGAGGGGCGGAAGGATGAGCGGCAGGGTGGTGAACGTCCGCAGCACCGCGGCCAGCCGCCGGTGCGCTCGCGCGATGACGACGGCGAGCGGCACACCGAGCAGCAGGCAGACGATCGTCGCGGCCGTCGCCGTGGTCAGCGACAGGCCGAGCGCCTGCAGCGCCTCCGGCGAGGTGATGGCCGCCGGGACGCTCGCCCAGTCGAGCTGCGCGAGCAGGGCGACGAACGGCAGCACGAGCAGCGCCGCCCCGATGGCCGCCGGAACGAGGAGCCAGACCGGCAGGCGCGCGGACGCGCCCGCCGCGGCCCCCGTGGGGGTCGCCATCGGCGCGTACCTGAGCGACGTCACGGCGCTCCGAAGCCGAACCTCTTCAGCACCGCCCGGCCCTGCGGGCCGGTGACGAAGGTCACGAACGCGGCCGCCGCAGCGGGATTCGGAGCGTGGGCGAGCTCGGCGATCGGATAGACGTTGGTCGCGGCATCCGCCCCCTCGATGGGCACGCCGGTCACAGCCGAGCCGGCGGCCTTCACGTCGGTGACGTAGACCAGGCCGGCGTCGGCATCCCCCGACTTCACCTTCGTGAGCACTGCCGTGACGTTCTGCTCCTCGCTCGCGGGGGTCAGCGTGACGCCCGCGTTCTCGAGCAGCGTCTGCGCGGCGCTGCCGCACGGCACAGCGGGCGCGCACAGCACGACGGTCGGGACGGCGCCCGTCGAGCTCGGCTTCGCGAGAGAGGCGAGGCCGGTCAGGTGGCGCGGATTGCCAGGGGCCGTGGCGATCTCCATGACGTTGGTCGCGAAGTCCACCGGGTTGGACGCGAGCTTCGCGTCTGTGACCTTCTGCATGTTCTTCTGGTCGGCCGAGGCGAAGACGTCGACCTGCGCGCCGCCGTCGATCTGGGTCGCGAGCGTGGACGATCCGTCGTAGTTGACGGGCTTGACCGTGACGCCGGGATGCTCGGCCGCGAACTCCGCGGCGAGCTCGTCGAAGGCGCCGGAGAGGGATGCGGCGGCGTAGATCGTCAGGTCGCCGCTCAGCGCATCGGAGCCCGCGGTCCGGGATGCCGCGGGCGGCGCGGCGCTGCCGCAGCCGGTCAGCGTCAGAGCCGCCGTGACGGCCAGGGCGATCGCTGCACTTCGCGTCTTCACGTTCCGGACTCCCGGCTGTGGGTCTCGATGATGACCGTGGTCGCCTTGACCACGGCCACGCCTCGGTCGCCGACCTCGAGCTGGAGGTCGCGCGCCGCTTCGGCCGACATGAGCGACACGACACGGAACGGGCCGCACTGCAGCTCGACCTGGGCCATCAGCCCCTCGATCTCGACCCTGGTCACGAGGCCGACGAACCTGTTGCGGGCGCTGGTGCGCACGCCCGCGTCATCCGTCGCCCCGGACGCCATCGCCTGCGCACGCGCGGCGAGCTCGTCGCCGCGGACGACCTGTCGGCCCGCCGCATCGCGAGACACGGAGAGGATGCCGTCATTCACCCACCGTCTGACGGTGTCGTCGCTCACGCCGAGGAGGTCGGCGGCCTCGGCGATCCGATAATGCGTCATGAAGACGACGTTAGAGCAGCATATGCGGAACTGCAACCAAGATTCTCACATCGTGGAAGTGACATTCCGAATTTGCTGGACGATCGTCCGGTTCGTTGTTATGCTCATGACGCCGCCGCATCCACACCTGACGCCCGGCAAAGAAGCACACCCTAGCGGTTCGACGTATATCTCGTGGAACGACCCGATCCGGGTCCGACCCGATAAGCCGTATCACTGCGACGACAGCAAGGAAGCTTTTCGTCATGAACTACGTCATGAGCAGCTCCACCGTGCCCGAATCCGCACCGCACCCCAGCCCGGCCGAGTACCTCGCCCGAGCCGTGCAGATCGCCGTGGACAACGTCCACAACTCCGGCGGCCCGTTCGGCGCCATCGTCGTCTCGGCCGACGGGCAGATCTTCGAGGGCGTGAACCGGGTCACCGCGAACCTCGATCCGTCTGCGCACGCCGAGGTCACCGCCATCCGGAACGCCTGCCAGGGCCTCGGCACGTTCGACCTCTCGGGCGCGACGCTCTACACGAGCTGCGAGCCCTGCCCGATGTGCCTCGCGACATCGCTGTGGGCGCGCATCGACCGCGTGTACTTCGCCGCCAGCCGCGACGACGCCGCCGACGCGGGCTTCGACGACGCGCTCTTCTACCGCTACTTCGAGGGCGACGCCGCCGACCGACGGATCATGCCCGTGACGGACATCGTCCTCAGCGACGAAGAGCGCGTGGCCCCGTTCACCGCCTGGAGCCTCAACCCCACCCGCACCGAATACTGAACCCACCCGACGAACACCGAAAACTGGAGCCGATGATGTCTTCACAACCACCCTCAGCCGACGGCAACGCGACAGCGTCGTCGTCGACGTCCTCGCCGTTCTCGCGCACTGCGCAGACGCTGCCCCCGCTCGCGACCGGCACGTCCACCACCGTCGACGCGAAGCCCAAGAACGGGTTCGACAAGTTCTTCGAGATCACGCGCCGCGGCTCGACCATCGGCCGTGAGTTCCGCGGCGGCATCGTGACCTTCGTCACGATGGCGTACATCGTCATCCTGAACCCGCTGATCCTCGGCGGCGCGAAGGATGTGGCGGGCAACATGCTCAACCCCGCCGAGATCGCCGCATCCACCGGCCTGACCGCCGGCGTCATGACGATCCTCTTCGGGCTGATCGCCCGACTGCCGTTCGCGATCGCCGCCGGCCTCGGCATCAACTCCTTCCTGGCCGTCTCGGTGGTCCAGCAGGTCACGTGGCCGGAGGCCATGGGCCTCGTCGTCATCAACGGTCTGTTCATCGTGCTGTTCGGGGCGACCGGCATCCGGACCGCGATCTTCAAGGCCGTGCCGCAGCAGCTGAAGGCCGCCATCACGGTCGGCATCGGCCTGTTCATCGCCTTCATCGGCTTCGTCGACTCCGGCTTCGTGAACCGCACCCCCGGCGGCCCGCCCGTGCAGCTGGGCGACGGCGGCTCGATCACGTCGGTCCCGACGCTCATCTTCGTGTTCGCGCTCGTCCTGATCGGCGTGCTCGTGGCGCGGAAGGTGCCGGGCGGCATCCTGATCGGCATCCTGGTCTCCACCGTCATCGCGATCATCGCCCAGGCGATCCTGCAGCTCGGCTCGTCGGCCAAGGACCCCAACGGCTGGCACATGACGATCCCGCAGCTGCCGAGCCAGTGGGTCACGATCCCGAACTTCGGGCTCGTCGGGCAGTTCGACCTGTTCGGCGCGTTCAGCCAGGTCGGTGTGCTGTCGGCGACGATGCTCGTCTTCACGCTCGTGTTCTCGAACTTCTTCGACGCGATGGGCACGATGACGGGTCTGGCGAAGAACGCCGGCCTCGCCTACAAGGACGGCACCTTCCCGCGCCTGCGCTCCGCGTTCGTCGTCGAGGGCCTCGGCGCCGTCGCCGGTGGTGCCACCTCGTCGTCGTCGAACACCGTCTACGTCGACAGCGCATCGGGCATCGGGGAAGGCGCCCGCTCGGGCGTGGCGTCGCTGGTCGTCGGCGGTCTGTTCCTGCTGTCGATGTTCTTCACGCCGCTGACGCTGGTCGTGCCGATCGAGGTCGGATCCGCAGCGCTGGTGGTCGTCGGTGCGATGATGATGGCCCAGATCAAGACGATCAAGTTCGACAACTTCGCGATCGCGCTGCCGGTCTTCCTGACCATCGTCACCATGCCGCTGACGTACTCGATCGCGAACGGCATCGGCGTCGGCTTCATCTCCTGGACGCTCATCAACGCCCTGTCCGGCCGAGCGCGGAAGGTCCACTGGCTGATGTGGGTCGTCTCCGCCGGCTTCCTGCTGTACTTCGTGCGCGGGCCGATCGAGACGCTCCTCGGCCACTAGCCTGTTCGGCGGAAAGCCCCGGCTCCCTCGCGGAGCCGGGGCTTCTTCGTCTGCACCACGGCCTCGGGCGCCCCGGCCGTTCAGTTGTCACGAAAAGGGGTCTGCGGCCCTGGTTTGTGCCAGGTGAGGGGATGCCCGGGCTGCTTCGGTTGTCACGAAAAGGGGTCTGCGGCCCTGGTTCGTGACATGTGAGGGAAGCCCGGGCTGCTTCAGTTGTCACGAAAAGGGGGGTGCGGCCCTGGTTTGTGACAGGTGAGGGGATGCCCGGGCTGCTTCGGTTGTCACGAAAAGGGGGGTGCGACCCTGGTTCGTGACAGGTGAATTCAGTGCGCTACTCGGATGCGATGGGCGCGGCCTCTTCGACGAGCTGCAGCAGCCGCGCCGCCACACTCACAGCGATGACGGCCGGCTGCTTGCCGGAGACCTCTGGAATGCCGATCGGCGTCGTCACGCGCTCGAGGTCGGCGGGCGTGTGCCCGGCCTCGGTGAGCCTGGCGCGGAAGCGCGCCCACTTCGACGCGGAACCGATCAGGCCGATCGAGCCGACGCCCGCCGTGCGCAGCGCCTGATCGACGACAGCGAGATCCTCGACGTGGTCGTGGGTCATGACGAGCACGTGCGCACCGGTCGGCAGCGAGGCCAGGACGGACTCGGGAACGGGCGCGTGGTGCACTTGGATGCGGGCGACGGCGTCGCCCAGGGCCGGCTGGAGGCGCGCAGCATCCAGCATCTCCGCGCGGGAGTCGACCAGATGCAGGTCGAGCTCGTGACGGGAGAGGATGCGGGCGAGCTCCAGCCCGACGTGACCGAGGCCGAACACGGCCACGGTGGGGACGACCCGGACGGGTTCGAGCAGCATGGTGACCTCGCCTCCGCAGCACTGCACGCCGTATTCGGTGGTGGCCTTGTCGCTGAGCGTCAGCGTCAGCAGGTCGGGCTCGCCCGTGCCGGCCGCGAGCATCGCGCGCGCCTGGTCCACGGCAGTCGCCTCGAGGTTGCCGCCGCCGACCGTGCCGAACAGGGCGTCCGGCGAGACGACCATCTTCGCGCCGCCGTTGCGCGGCGCATGCCCGCGCACGATGGCGAGCGTGACGATGACTGCGGGGGTGCGCGATTCGCGCAGTGCCCGCAGTGCGTCCAGCCAGTCCATCGTGCGCGGCTCCGCTCTCTGATCGTCGAGCTCAGACCGAGGCGAGCTCGGCCTCGGTGCCCGGCTCCGCGGCCTCGGCGGTCTCTGCAGAAGGCGCCGCCGCGGCCCGCGCGGCCTCGATCGCCCAGAAGACCGCCTCAGGCGTCGCGGGCGAGCCGAGCTCGACCATGTGTCCGGCGGGCCCGAAGGCTCCCACGGCCTCGCGCAGCGCCTCGCGGGCGCTGAAGGCGAGCATGAACGGCGGCTCGCCGACGGCCTTCGAGCCGTAGACGGCACCGTCCTCGCGGGCGTTCTCGAACAGGCGGACGTGGAACTCCGCCGGCATCTCCGAGAAGCTCGGCAGCTTGTACGTCGAGGCGGACTGGGTCTGCAGGCGCCCGCGGTTCGGGCCGTCGCTCGCGTCCCAGCGCAGCTCCTCGAGCGTGAGCCATCCCACGCCCTGCACGTAGGCGCCCTCGATCTGGCCGATGTCGAGCATCGGCGACAGGGAGTCGCCCACGTCGTGGATGATGTCGACCCGGCGCAGCGTGTACGCGCCCGTGAAGCCGTCGACCTCGACCTCGGTGACCGCGCATCCGTAGGCGAAGTACTTGAACGGCGAACCCTGCATGCGGTCCGGGTTCCAGTGCAGGCCCTCGGTGCGGTAGTAGCCCGCGGCGAACAGCTGCACGCGCTGGAGGTACGCGGCCTCGGCGACCTCGGCGAACGTGAGGCGCTGGTCGATGTTGCCGAGACCCGTGACGTAGCCGCCCGAGAAGCGCACGTCGCGCTCGTCGACGCCGAGCATGCGGCCGGCGACCTTGGCCATCCGGTCGCGGATCTGCTCGCACGCGTTCTTGACGGCGCCGCCGTTGAGGTCGGCCCCGGAGGATGCGGCGGTCGCCGACGTGTTCGGCACCTTGTCGGTGCGCGTCGGCGCGAGACGCACCTGGTGCAGCTCGAGCCCGAGGGCGGTGGCGGCGACCTGCATCATCTTCGTGTGCAGGCCCTGCCCCATCTCGGTGCCGCCGTGGTTGATCAGCACGGAGCCGTCCTTGTAGACGTGCACGAGTGCGCCGGCCTGGTTGAACGCGGCGAAGTTGAACGAGATGCCGAACTTGATCGGGGTCATCGCGATCGCGCGCTTGACGTCGGGATGCGAAGCGTTGAACGCCGCCACCTCGGCCCGTCGCGCGTCGAGGTCGGACTCGTCGCGCAGCTGGTTCCAGATCGTCGGCAGGCGCTCGGCATCCTTCACCAGCTGCCCGTACGGAGTCGACTGGCCGGGGCGGTAGAAGTTGCGCTGGCGCAGCTCGACCGGATCGATGCCCAGGGCGGGCGCGACGCGGCCGAGGATGTCTTCGATGAGGAAGACGCCCTGCGGG
The DNA here is from genome assembly GCF_034120055.1 of Microbacterium rhizosphaerae. Lineage (NCBI taxonomy): Bacteria > Bacillati > Actinomycetota > Actinomycetes > Micrococcales > Microbacteriaceae > Microbacterium > Microbacterium rhizosphaerae. The sequence continues at coordinate 541,684 of NZ_CP139368.1, forward strand.
CCGCCGAAGCCGCGGAAGGCGGTGTTGGAGGTCTTGTTGGTCTTCGCGATGCGGCCGTGGGCGCGCACGTTGGGGATCCAGTAGGCGTTGTCGAGGTGGCACAGGGCGCGGCCCAGCACCGGCTCGGACAGGTCGATGCTCCAGCCGCCGTCGGCGGTCAGCGTCGCCTCGAGCGCCTGCAGGTAGCCGGCATCGTCGAAGCCGACAGTCCACGAGATGTGGAAGGGATGCCGCTTGCCGGTCATCGTGATGTCCTGGGTGCGGTTGAGCCGCAGGCGCACCGGGCGGCCCGTCAGCTTGGCGCCGAGCGCGGCGATGGCCGCGAACCCGTGCGGCTGCATCTCCTTGCCGCCGAAGCCGCCGCCCATGCGCAGCTGCTGCACGGTCACCTGGTTCGACGAGATGCCGAGGACGTGCGCGACGATCTCCTGCGTCTCGGTCGGGTGCTGCGTGGAGCATTGCACGAAGTACTGCCCCTCCGAGTCGATGACGGCGAGGGATGCGTGCGTCTCGAGGTAGAAGTGCTCCTGGCCGCCGAACTCGGTCACGCCCACGAAGACCCGGGCCGAGCCGGCGAGGCCGGCCGCGGCATCCCCGCGCTCGACCGTGCGGGCGATGCCCTGGTACGACTCGGCGGCGATGGCGTCCTGCACGGTGATGAGCGACGGCAGCGGCTCGTAGTCGACGGTGACGGCCGCGGCGCCGAGGCGGGCGGCCTCCTGCGTCTCGCCGAGCACCCACACGAGCGCGTGCCCGTAGAACATCGCCTCGGACGGGAACAGCGGCTCGTCGTGCTTGATGCCGGCATCGTTGATGCCGGGCACGTCGTCGGCGGTCAGCACGCGGACGACCCCGGGCACGTCGTACGCCGGAGTGACGTCGACGGTGACGCGGGCGTGCGCGTTGGTGGACTGCACCGGCCACGCGGTCAGCACCCCGTGGGTGTGCGCGGCGATGTCGTCGGTGTACATCGCGGCGCCCGTGACGTGGAGCACCGCACTCTCGTGCGGGGCACGGATGCCGACGACGGGGTGCGCGGGGCGGTCGGCGAGAGCGCTCATGCCGACACCTCCTTCGACTCGATGACGGTCTGGCTGTAGAGCTTCAGCAGCGACGTGCCGAGCATGTGCGAGCGGTAGTCCGAGCTCGCGCGGTGGTCGGACATCGGGGTCCCCTCGGCCTGGAGGATCTTCGACGCGGCCTTGACCACGGCGACGTTCCACGCCTTGCCCACGAGCGCCTCCTCGGTGGCGTAGGCGCGCAGCGGGGTCGCGGCGACACCTCCGAGTCCGATGCGTGCGGCCGTGACCGTTCCGCCCTCGATCTCGAGCGCGAACGCGACCGCGACGGACGAGATGTCGTCGAAGCGGCGCTTGGCGATCTTGTGGAAGGCGGTGGTGGATGCGAGGGGCAGCGGGATGCGGATGGACCTGATGAGCTCGTCCTTGCGGCGCACCGACTGACGGTAGCCCGTGAAGTACTCCGCGAGGTCGACCTCGCGCTCGCCGTCCGCAGACACCAGCACGACGCGCGCGCCGAGCGCGAGGAGCGCGGGAGGCGTGTCGCCGATGGGCGAGCCCGTCCCGAGGTTGCCGCCGACCGTGGCGCGGTTGCGGATCAGGCGCGAGGCGAACTGCGGGAGGAGCTGCGCGAGCAGCGGGATGCGTCCCCCCAGTCGCCGTTCGATGTCCGTCAGCGGCAGGGCGGCCCCGATCTCGACGTACTCGTCGGTCTCGGTGAGCCCGCGCAGCTCGTCCAGCTGATCGATCGCGACGACGAAGGGCGCACGGCTGCCGCGGATGTTGACCTCGACGCCCCAGTCGGTGGAGCCCGCCACGACGAGCGCGGACGGCTCGTCGCGCAGGATGCCGACAGCCTCGGCGAGGGTGGTGGGCCGGACGAATCGCGCGCCGTCGACGACCGCATCGGTCGCGACGGCGACGGGTGCGGGCTCGCTCAGCCGCTGCTGCAGCGGGTCGTCGGCCTCCGGCATCCCGAGCGTGTACGCGGCGTCGCGGATCGGGCGGTACCCGGTGCACCGGCAGAGGTTGCCGCTGAGAGCGTGCAGGTCGAAGCCGTTGGGGCCGTGTTCGGAGTCGTGCACGGGGCACGACTCATCGGGCGCCGACCGGTCCGCGCGGTAGTACTCGCCCGCCATGCTGCAGGCGAACCCCGGAGTGCAGTAGCCGCACTGGGATCCACCTGCCTCGGCGAGCTTCTGCTGCACGGGATGCAGCGCCTCGGTCGTGCCGAGCCCCTCGGCGGTGACGATCTCCTGCCCGTTGAGCGCGTACACGGGCACGAGGCACGCGTTGACCGGCGTCCATTCGGTGCCGCCCTCGGCGGTCGGAGTCGCCAGGAGCATCGCGCATGCGCCGCACTCGCCTTCGGCGCAGCCTTCCTTGCTGCCGGAGAGGCCGGTGTCGCGCAGCCAGTCGAGCGCGGTGGCGTGGGCGGCGACCCCGTCGAGCGGGCGTCGGCGTCCGTTGACGGTGACGGCGATGTCGGTCATTCTCGTTCTCCTCAGGTCCGGCGTCGTGCGCCAAACGGCACGACTCAACGTGCTTCGGGGATCCCGAGTCCTCGCGCCGCTCTGCGCTCGATCCGTACGTGCGACGGACTGCGCCGGCAGCGCGCGCGGATGCGGCGAGTCTACGCCGGACCAGTGCTGCGCCAGAGGCCCCGGAATCGCGGGTGGCTGATTCCGTCAGCAGGTCTCAGGCGCCGTGGGCGAACCAGTTGCGCCAGGAGAAGGAGCGGATGCGGCCGCGATCGGCATCCATGCGCATCGGGGTCTCCTCTCCGTTGAGTTCCGAGATGCGGAAGGGCACTTCTATTTCTCGGAAATGGTACGGGATGGGGGGCGTTGGGTCAACCCACCCTGGGTGCTTGCCGCTCATGTTCGCCTGTCACGTTCGCCTGTCGCGTTCACCTGTCGCATTCACGGCCACGGGCCGAGGATGGTGACAGGTGAAGCGCCGCTGGCGCTGCTTGCCTGTCATGTTCACGGGCACGGGTCCGGGCACGGGTCGAGGATGGTGACAGGTGAGGCGCGTCCTGGCTGCTCGCCTGTCATGTTCACGGCCACGGGCCGAGGATGGTGACAGGTGAGGCGCGTCAGGTGGGGCGCGTCGGTCGAGGGGCACCCAGCGCTGCTCGCCTGTCACATTCACGGGCACGGGTCGAGGATGGTGACAGGTGAAGCATCGCTGGCGCTGCTTGCCTGTCATGTTCACGGGCACGGGCCGAGGATGGCGACAGGTGAAGCGTCGCCCGGGCTGCTCGCCTGTCACGTTCACGGCCACGGGCCGAGGATGGTGACAGGTGGGGCGCGTCAGGTGGGGCGCGTCGGTCGAGGGGCACCCAGCGCTGCTCGGCTGTCACGTTCACGGCCACGGGCCGAGGATGGTGACAGGTGAGGCGCGTCAGGTGAGGCGCGTCAGGTGGGGCGCGTCGGTCGAGGGGCACCCAGCGCTGCTCGCCTGTCATGTTCACGGCCACGGGCCGAGGATGGTGACAGGTGAGGCACCCGAGGGGGTCTACTCGGCGTTGGCGAGGGCGGAGATCTCCCGGGCGATCTCGTGCAGCACCGGCACCGCGCGCTCGCCGAACGCGTCGTCGACCCGCGTGCGCGGTCCCGAGACCGACACGGCGGTCGGCACGGGCATGTTCGGCACGGCCATCGCGTAGCAGCGGACGCCGATGTCCTGCTCGCCGTCGTCGATCGCGTAGCCGCGGCGGCGGATCTCGGCGAGGTCGGCGAGGAGCTTGTCGACGCTGTCGATCGTGTGCTCGGTGGCGCGGGGGAGGCCGGCGCGACTGACGATGTCGCGCACTTCGACGTCGTCGAGCTGGGCGAGGATCGCCTTGCCCACGCCCGAGTTGTGCATGTAGACGCGACGGCCGACCTCGGTGAACATGCGCATCGCGTGCGGTGAGGGCGCCTGCGAGACGTAGATGACGCGATCGCCGTCGATCGTGGCCAGGTTGGCGGTCTCGCCGAGGCGCTCGACGAGGTCTTTGAGCTGCGGCATCGCGATGTGGCCGAACTGGCGGTTCGCGACCTCGCCGAGGCGCACGAGGCGCGGGCCGAGCGCATATCGGCGGTTCTGCAGCTGACGGGCGTAGCCGAGCGACACGAGCGTGCGCAAGAGGCGGTGGATCGTCGGAAGCGGCAGGCCCGCGGACGTCGACAGTTCGCTCAGGGTCACGCTTCCACCCGCGTCGGCGATGAGTTCGAGCAGGTCGAAGACCCGCGCGACGGACTTCACGCCCTCGCCGGCAGCCGCTGTCGACATGTATGGCCCTCCTCGATGGATGCGGGCAAAGATATCCGCATGGTGGAAAACATCGTGTCGTGCCACACTACCCCACGGAAGGCTCGGCCGAGATCCGGTTCTGGTATGCCATTGCATTTCCGTATTGCAGACGATAATATCCGTAATGCGAAAGAACCAGGAAGCGACTGAGCCGGCCGACGGCTCCCCGAGAGGACGATCAATGGCGAACCCGAGTCCCGGATACTCCATCCAGCTGCGAGCAGAGGCAGCGGTGCGCGGAACCGCCACCAGCGAGATCGTCGCGGCGATCACGGAGACCGGGGCGCTCGTCCACGGGCTCACCGTCGACGACACGGGCCACGAGCGGCTCATCCTCGACCTCAACGTCTACACATCCGGCGTCGCGCATGCCGAGCGGGTCGCGCAGGCGGTCGCCGCGATCGCCGGCGTCGCGGTGCTCGAGTCGGCCGACCGCGTGTTCGCGCTGCACGAGGGCGGCAAGCTGAGCGTCGAGCCGACGGCTCCGCTGCTCGACCGCGACGACCTCTCGCGCGCCTACACGCCGGGCGTCGCCCGCGTGTGCCTCGACATCGCGGCCAACCCCGACAACGCGAAGCGCTACACGGTCAAGGGCAACACCGTCGCCGTGGTGACGGACGGCTCGGCCGTCCTGGGTCTCGGCAACATCGGGGCCGCGGCATCCCTCCCCGTCATGGAGGGCAAGGCAGTGCTGTTCAAGCAGTTCGCGGGAGTGGATGCGTGGCCGGTCGCACTCGACACGCAGGACACCGAGGAGATCATCTCGATCGTGAAGGCCCTGGCACCCGTATACGGCGGCATCAACCTCGAGGACATCGCCGCCCCGCGCTGCTTCGAGATCGAGCGGCGCCTGCGCGAAGAGCTCGACATCCCTGTCTTCCACGACGACCAGCACGGCACCGCGATCGTGACGCTCGCAGCGCTCGCCAACGCGCTCAAGCTCACCGGCAAGAGCATCGGCGACGTCAAGATCGTGATCTCCGGGGTCGGGGCCGCGGGCAACGCGATCATCCAGCTGCTGCAGGCGGAGGGTGCGCAGCACATCGTCGCCGCGGGCCGCTCGGGCATCATCCACATGGGCGAGACGTACGCGGATGCGCACCGCCAGTGGATCGCCGAGAACACCAACCCCGAAGGCCGCATCGGCACGCTCGCCGACGCCCTCGTCGGAGCCGACGTCTTCATCGGCGTCTCGGCGCCGAACCTCCTCGGCGAGGTCGAGCTCGCGAGCATGGCCTCGGATGCGATCGTCTTCGCGATGGCCAACCCCGATCCCGAGGTCGACCCGACGGTCGCCGCGCGCTATGCCGCCGTCGTCGCGACCGGCCGCAGTGACTTCCCCAACCAGATCAACAACGTCCTGGCGTTCCCGGGCCTCTTCCGCGGCCTGCTCGACGCCCAGGCATCCGACATCACGACCGAGATGCTCGTCGGCGCCGCGCGTGCGATCGCATCGTGCGTCAGCGACGACGAGCTGAACGCGCAGTACATCATCCCCAGCGCGTTCGACGAGAACGTCGCCAGAGCCGTGGCGTCGTCCGTCGCCGAGGCAGCCCGTGCAGCAGAAGGAGCACTTGTCCCATGACCATCGAGATCACCCGACCCGCCCGGGTCGAAGGCGCCGATGAGATCCTCACCCCCGAAGCCCTCGCGTTCGTCGAGGAGCTGCACCACCGCTTCGCGGGGCGACGCGACGAGCTGCTGGCCGCCCGCCGCGTGAAGCGCGAGGAGGTCGCGCGGACCGGCACCCTCGACTTCCTCGCCGAGACGCGCGCCATCCGCGACGGCGACTGGCAGGTCGCGCCGGCTCCCGCCGCGCTCATCGACCGCCGTGTCGAGATCACCGGCCCCGCGGCCGATCCCAAGATGGCCATCAACGCGCTCAACTCCGGCGCGAAGGTCTGGCTCGCAGACCTCGAGGATGCGACGAGCCCGACGTGGGAGAACCAGGTGGGCAGCATCCGCATCCTGCGCGACGCGGCCCGCGGCACGCTGACGTACACCTCCCCGCTCGGCAAGCGATACGCGCTCCGCAACGACATCGAGCGCCCCACCGTCGTCGCGCGTCCGCGCGGCTGGCACCTGCCCGAGAACCATGTGCTCGTCGACGGCGAGGTCGCGGTCGGCGCGCTCGTCGACTTCGGGCTGCACGTCTTCCACACAGCGCGCCTCCTCATCGAGAGCGGCGCGGGCCCCTACTACTACCTGCCCAAGATGGAGAGCCACCGCGAAGCACGGCTGTGGAACGACGTCTTCACGTACGCGCAGGAGGCTCTCGGCATCCCCTACGGCACGATCCGCGCCACGGTGCTGATCGAGACCATCACGGCAGCGTATGAGATGGAGGAGATCCTCTACGAGCTGCGCGACCACGCCTCGGGCCTGAACGCCGGCCGCTGGGACTACCTGTTCAGCTTCATCAAGGTCTTCCGCGACCAGGGCGCCGAGTTCACGGTCCCCGACCGCGCGGACGTCTCGATGACCGCGCCCTTCATGCGCGCCTACACGGAGCTGCTCGTCAAGACCTGCCACAAGCGCGGCGCCTTCGCCGTCGGCGGCATGGCGGCGTTCATTCCGAGCCGCAAGGACCCGGAGGCCGCGGAGGCGGCCTTCGCGAAGGTGCGCGCGGACAAGACCCGCGAGGCCGGCGACGGGTTCGACGGCTCGTGGGTCGCGCACCCCGGACTCGTCGAGGTCTGCCGGGAGGTGTTCGACGGCGTGCTCGGCGACCGACCGAACCAGCTCGACAGGCAGCGTCCCGAGGTTTCGGTGACCGCCGAGCAGCTCATCGACGTCGCCTCCGCTCCCGGGCGCGTCACCGAGGCGGGCCTGCGCACCAACCTCTATGTCTCGGTCGCGTATGTCGCGGTCTGGCTGTCGGGCAACGGCGCGGTCGGCATCCACAATCTGATGGAGGATGCCGCGACCGCCGAGATCTCGCGCTCGCAGGTGTGGCAGCAGCTGCGCAACGGCGTGGTGCTCGAGGACACCGGCGAGGTCGTCACCCCGGAGCTCGTCGCGCGCGTGCTCGCCGAGGAGGTCGAGCGCCTGCGCGGCGAGGTCGACCCGGCCAGGTTCGACCGCTACTACGTGCCTGCCGCCGCGCTCGTGTCGGACATCTGCCTCAGCGAGGAGTACGTCGACTTCCTGACCCTGCCCGCGTACGAGCTGCTCGACGCGATCGAGATGGAGGACGCCGTCGCATGATGCTGACCCCCGACGACCTCGCACGGATCGACGCGAAGCTCGCCGCCACCGACGAGCTGCTCGCGACCGCCTACCCGGGCGACAGCGGTGCCCGTCAGCCCGTGCACACCGTGTACGTGCCGGCCGACCGCTACACGCCCGACCTGCCCGCCCGCTGGGGTGCCGACGCGCTCGCGGCGGTGGATGCCGCAGGCGGCATGGAGGCGCTCGCCGAGCGCGTCGGCATCGCTCCGGAACTCGTCGCGCCGGTCGCGGCCCGCGCGGCCGCCAAGCTCGCGGCCGAGCCGATCGAGGATCTGCGGATCGACTTCGAGGACGGCTATGGCGATCGGGGGGATGCCGAGGACGCCGAGGCCGTACGGGCCGCGCAGCAGGTGTCCGAGGCCGTCGCCTCCGGGCAGGCGCCGCCGTTCATCGGCATCCGGTTCAAGTGCTTCGAGCGGCCCACCCGCGCTCGCGGCCTCCGTACGCTCGACCTCTTCATCGGCGGACTGATGGATGCCGGCGGCCTGCCCGACGGGCTCGTCCTCACGCTGCCGAAGGTCTCGACCGTCGCGCAGGTCGAGGCGATGGCGGATGCTGCGGCCGCCCTCGAGCGCGGGCACGGCCTGCCAGAGGGCCGCATCCGGTTCGAGGTGCAGGTCGAGACCCCGCAGCTGATCCTCGGCGCGAACGGGCGGTCGCCGCTCGCAGAGCTGCCCACCGCCGTACCTGGGCGGATCTCGTCGTTCCACTACGGCACGTACGACTACAGCGCCTCGCTCGGCATCGCCGCCGGGTACCAGTCGATGGAGCACCCGGTCGCAGACCTCGCCAAGGGCGTGATGCAGCTGGCCGTGGCCGGGACCGGCATCCATCTGTCCGACGGGTCGACCAACATCCTGCCGATCGGCGACCGCACCGAGGAGGCGTGGGCGCTGCACGCGCGGCTCGTGCGCCGGTCGCTCGAGCGCGGGTTCTCCCAGGGCTGGGACCTGCACGCCCACCAGCTGCCGACGCGGTACCTCGCGACCTACGCGTTCTACCGGGAGGGCTGGCCGGAGGCGGCGTCGCGCCTGCGCGGCTACCTCGAGCAGACGCCCGGAGCCGTGCTCGACGAGCCGGCGACCGCCCGCGCGCTGGCGTGGTTCGTCGCCCGCGGCGTACAGTGCGGAGCCATCGGCACGGACGAGGTCGCCGACGGCATCGGCATCGACGAGAGCGCGCTGCTCGCGCTCGCACATCCGCGGCGCGCGGCCTGATACCCGAAGGGACACCATGGGTTACTACACCCCCGCGGGCGGCCTGCCCCCGCAGACCGACCTGCTCACCGACCGCGCGGTCGTCAAGCTCGCGTACACGTTCATCCCGAAGGGGGTGCTGCGCGACATCGTGACCTCGAGTCTCCCGGGGTTCACCGACACCCGTGCGTGGGTCATCGCGCGGCCGACGCCGAGCTCGGCGACCACCTTCTCGCAGCTGATCGTCGAGATCGCCCCCGGCGGCGGCGCGCCGAAGCCCGAGGTGGAGGCCGGCGTCGAGGGCGTCGTCTTCGTGACGACCGGGGCGCTGACCCTGACGCTCGAGGGGGAGCAGCACGTGCTCGAGGAGGGCGGCTACGCCTTCATCGCGCCGGGCGCGCAGTGGTCGCTGGCCAATGAGGGCGACGAGGTCACGAGCTTCCACTGGATCCGCAAGGCGTATGAATTCTTGGACGGCGTTGCGGCGCCGGCATCCTTCGTCACGCGCGACCAGGACATCGAACCTGTCGCGATGCCCGACACCGATGGCGTGTGGGCCACCACCCGGTTCTCGGATGCGTCGGACATGGCGCACGACATGCAGGTCAACATCGTCACATTCCAGCCCGGCGGGTCGATCCCGTTCGCCGAGACACACGTCATGGAGCACGGCCTGTTCGTGCTGCAGGGCAAGGCCGTCTACCGCCTGAACGACGACTGGGTCGAGTGCGAGGCCGGCGACTACATGCTGCTGCGCGCCTTCTGCCCGCAGGCCTGCTACGCGGGCGGCCCCGAGCCGTTCCGCTACCTGCTGTACAAGGACATGAACCGGCAGATTCGCCTCACCTGAGCCGCCATCCGCGGTGACGCCGGTGGGCGGCGTGCGATACGTCGCAGGGAGTCAGTCGTCTCCTCGTCCCCGTGGACCGTAGACGATGATCGCGGTCACGGGGATCAGCAGGAAGAAGATCCAACTCCACGCCCAGGCATTCTGCATGCCGACGAGGAAGAACAGAGCGACGGCGACGAACGGCGACAGGGCCACCAACGTCGTTCCGATCCGCCCCCCGAGCGGCCGCCTCGGCCCGCTCGCCCTCTCATCACGACTCATCGGATTCTCCGTTCCGTTGTTGCCGGCCGCACCGCATGAAGTGACGGTCGTCCTCTCAGCATCCGACTTCGCAGCGCGATGCAGCAGGGACCTTCGTCACCTGCGCGCTCTGCCCGCTGGAGCTCGGGATCACGTGGGCGTCGCGGTGTCCTCGCGCACGTCATCCACGATCGGCGGCTGCGGCGGGCGACCGTTGGATGGAGAGATGGTCGGCGAACCACGCGCCTGCAAGTGAGGCGACCTGTTCCAGCGCCCCGGGTTCCTCGAACAGGTGCGTGGCGCCCGGCACGATCTCGAGCCGTGTCGGGCACCGCATCCTCGATTGTGCGAGCCGGTTCAGTTCCAGCACCTCGTGATCCGCACCGCCCACGATGAACAGTGTCGGCGCAGTCACCTGCACCAGCATCGGGCCGGCGAGATCGGGACGCCCTCCCCTCGACACGATCGCCGTGATGTCCGCACCCTGCTCGCCGGCCGCCGCGAGCGCCGCCGCCGCGCCGGTGCTGGCGCCGAAGTAGCAGACCCGCAGACCAGCCGTCCCGTCATTCTCGCGAACCCATGCAGTCGCCGCCGCGAGCCGACTCGCCAGGAGGTCGATGTCGAAGACGAGCCGGCGATCGTGCTCCTCATCTGGGACGAGCAGGTCGAGCAGCAGTGTCGCGATCCCCCGACCGTTGAGGACGGATGCGACGTACCGGTTGCGGGGGCTGAATCTCGAGCTGCCACTGCCGTGAGCGAACAGCACGATACCGGTCGCGTCGTCCGGAACGGTCAAGGAGCCGGCGAGGCTCGCGTCTCTGGTCTGCACGAACACCTCGGGATCCGTCGCCCCGACCGTGCCTCCCGACGGCGCGGAGCGAGTGGATGCCCGGGCAAGCAGCCGTTCCACCTCGTCATCCGGTGTCTGTGAGAAGTCGCGATACGCCTGACCGACCGCGTAGTAGTCCGCAGGCTGGAAGAGGCAGATGACTTCGTCGGCGTCGGGGTGAAGACGTTCCGCGGCGCCGGGTGGCCCGACCGGGGCGGCCAGGACGACCCGCGAGGCTCCGAGTGCTCGCGCAACGCGACATGCCGCCCGCGCTGTGGAACCCGTCGCGATGCCGTCATCCACGATGATGACCGTCTTCCCGGCCAGTGGCACCGCCCGGCGACCGTCTCGGAACCGTGTGATGCGCCGCTCCAATTCGCTACGTTCCCGACGTTCCACGTCCTCGAGCTCGTCCGGCGAGACGCCGGCCATCCGGACCAGATCCTCATCGACGACCCGGACGCCGTTCTCACCGATCGCTCCCAGAGCGAGTTCCGGTTGGTAGGGGACGCCGAGCTTGCGCACGACAAGCACATCAAGCGGCGCGTGCAATGCCGATGCGACCTCGAAGGCGACCGGCACACCCCCGCGCGGAAGCCCCACAACGACAGGACGCTCGGCGGCGAGCGCGCTGAGACGCCCCGCGAGAAGGCGGCCCGCCTCGGAACGATCCTTGAACATGACGGCCCTCGTTTCTCCTCTGACGGAATGCCGGCGATACCAACCGCGCGGGTCACGGGTTCGCCTCCCGCGGAATGAGCGTCCTAGTCGTGCCCTGTCGACGCGTCCGGCGCTGCGGTGGTATCGGTGACCAGTGCGGTGATGTCGATGGGCCGGGTGGCCGGCAGGGTGATCGCCGCGGGGTCGATCGGGTCGGCCAGCTGGATCGGCCGGCGACTGTTCATCCCGCGCCTCCGGGGGGTGTCAGTGATGGGTGCGGCGCGGTCGGCCCCGTCCCGCTCTGGACAGGATGCGCGACGCCGCGCCGCCGAGTCGGGACTTTGGACCCGCGACCGCCGGTTCTCCGACCGGGCCTCTTGCCGAGGCTCCGGGTGCCCGGAGGTCTTCGCAGGTGACCACGGATGCGGGAGGCGCGCATCCGTACGAGGGTCACCACCAGAAAGGTGGTTGTGTCACATAGCGGTCACCGATCAGTGTGACTTCGTCGTCGGTGAGTTCGATGTCGAGCGCGGCGACAGCGTCAGTGAGGTGGTGGGGTTTGGTGGCTCCCACGATAGGGGCGGCGACGACGGGGTTCTTCAGCACCCAGGCCAGAGCGATCTGGGCCATGGGCACGCCGCGATGGGCGGCGACGGACTCGACGGCGTCGATGACCGGACCGTCGACGTCTGCGTCGAACGCCTTGGCGACCTCGTCTGCACGAGACCGGTCCGTTTCGACTCCGCGCGGCCGCGCGAGCCGACCCTTCGCGTTCGGTGAGTAGGGGACGAGGCCGACGCCGAGGTCGGCGCACAGCGGGATCATCTCGCGCTCTTCCTCGCGTTTGAGCGCGTTGTACTGGTCCTGCATCGCCGAGAACGCGCTCCAGCCGTGCACGGCGGCCGCGGTCTGCAGTTTGGCGAATTGCCAGGCCCACATACTGGATGCGCCGAGGTACCGGACCTTGCCGGCGCGCACCAGCCCGTCCAGGGTCTCCATGGTCTCCTCGACGGGGACGTCGGGGTCGAAGCGGTGGATGTAGTAGAGGTCGATGTAGTCCGTGCCCAGGCGCGTCAGGGACGCGTCGACCTGCTCGAGGATCGCAGTGCGCGAGAGTCCTGACCCGCCCGGGCCGTCGTGCATCTTCCCGAACACCTTGGTGGCGACCAGGATGTCCTCGCGACGGGAGAACCGTCGGATCGCCCGGCCGACGTACTCTTCGCTGGTGCCTTGCTGGTACCCGTTCGCGGTGTCCCAGAGCGTGATGCCCAGTTCGACCGCCTGCCGGAAGAACGGCGCCGCAGCGTCCTCGTCGAGGGTCCAGTTGTGCAGCCCGCGCGTCGGGTCGCCGTAGCTCATGCAGCCCAGGGCGAGGCGCGGGACCCGCAGCCCGGTGTTGCCCAGTCGCGTGTACTTCATGCGCCGTGCCTCTCTTCGATGATCAGTTGAGAGTTCGGGTCTGGATTGCCTCGCTGCCAGATGATCTGGCTTTCGCGGATGATGTAGTGCGATCGGCAGGGGAGGGCGCCGTTACCGATCGAGGGGGTGAGCGTGATCGTCTCTCCGTCGTAGCAGAGGCGCCAGGAGCCGGGGCCGAGCGGTGTGACGACCTCGTGCCCGCAACCGCACATGCAGGAGTGGATCGCGGTGGAGTGTTCCATCGACACGTAGAGGACGCCGGGGTCGAGTTCCTGGGGGATCTCGGCGCGGAAGCGAACACCTGCGAGTCGGTTTCGACGCGTCACGGTGCGCTGTCTTGGTTGATGATCTCGTTGCCGTCGACGATGTAGGTCATGTCGTGTTCGTGCTCGCTGTCGACGTAGAATCCTGCGAGCTTCTTCCAGCGGACGACGGCCATGAGTGCGTTCAGCGCGTTCATCTCTGCGACCTGCAGGTTGGTTGAGTACGCGTTGTCCGCCACCGGATCGCCCAGCGGGATTCTCCCGAGGTCGTGCACGTGCTCGCGCTTGTTCGGGGTGCTGGTCGTGACGCGCAGTTGTCCGCGAACCTGGTCGTCGTCGGTGAGGGAGAGTCCCATTCCACAGTCAATGAACGTGACAGCGACCTGTTCGAGGTGCTCAATGATCGGGCGCTTCGCAGCGCTCTCGTCGACGGCAACGAACACGACGTCCATGGTGTCCAGCCCGGAGACGTTCTCCGTGGTGATCGCATACGGGTGCGGGATCACGCCGCGTCGGAGAGCTCCGAACGTTGTCGCCCAGTGTTCGACCTTGGTGGGCTGCGCTCGGAGCTCAGCGAGTGTCACGGCGCCCGGTGCCCGGAAGGCGTTGTGCGTCAGGAGCCGGTCTCCGTCGTAGAGGTGGATCTCCTGAACGGGGGTTTTCGCGACGGCATCGAGGATGTATGCGCCTGTTCCGCCGAGGCCGATGATCGCGATCCGCTGCCCACGGAGCTTTTCGTTGGCGCTGGTCGTTCCTGCCCTTGCGCTGGCAGTGTCCTCGTACAGGAAGACGGACTCCTCGGGGGACGTTTCGACCGGTTGGAATGTCCGCGGGTCGACTGTCGGGTCAAGGGCCCGCGCCTGATCGGACAGGATGCTCGCGTAGGCGGTGACCTTCTCGTAGAAGTCGGGGTAGGTCCCGGACATCGGCTTGCTGGAGAAGGAAAAGTTGAAGGTCAGCCCGCCGATCGTCTCGACGATGTTGCTGTGCCGGATCGGTTCGAGGGCTTGTCCTGTCGGCGTGCAGGGATATTCGCCGGCGAACTTCATCACGTGTGTTTGCGGCTGGACGGTGCTGTCGCCGCAGAGATCGAGGACGCAGGCGAGGGCGCCGAGGCGAACCGTGCGGGACTCATCGACGTAGGGAATGTCTCGTACGACGAGATGACCATCGGCGATGCGGATGTCGAAGCCCTCCGCCCGTAGGCGGCTCAGGTCTGAACTACGAGCGATTGGTGACGTCGACATGGAACTCCATCCCCTCCTTGACCTTGACGGACTGGCCGGCTGCGAGGGTGCCGCTCTTGTTACCCTCGCCGCGGCGGTAGCTGACGCGGTACTGCGCCTCGCCGCCGGTACCATCCGGGAAGGCGAGTTGGACGAGCTCCTCGAAGGTGATGTCGCCCTTCTCGAGCTGGAACGGGCGTGCGTTGATGGTGACCGTGACCGGCTTCTTGTGTGCCGCTGTTGTGTCGATCGACACGTGGCCCTCCTTGGGGCGTAGAGTGTTTTATGCACCGGATCGGTGCACAATACGGAGTCTACATCAAGAATCATTTACCTGCGGGGTAAACGTTTGAATTTCGCGTGGAGCTCGGTCGACCTGCATGAGATCTGCTCGTCGAGGAACGGCCTGGACATCGCCGCGCCCAGCAGTGCTGGCGACATACGGCTGCTCCTCACGCTGCTCGGCCGAGCAGATGACCTCGGCCAGGTTGGCCGGCTGAACTGCGCCACGGTCGAACATTCGGGCGCCAGCGTCGTAGTGAGACTCGGCGCGATCGAGATCGACGCCACGCTGGTGCAACTCGCGGGTGGGCCTCAGCACCAGGCCCCCGAACTCCACGCGAGGGTGGGCCTCATGATCGAACAGATTCGCGTGGCAGGTCAGCCGTTACTACGCGCGGCAGGATGACAAGGGAGGAGCGCACGTGAACACGCAACGCGTACAGGACCTTGAGGACTTCGTCCCCGAGTGGGATGCCCCAAATCCCGGAACGCTGATTCAGCGAGAGCTAGACGCAACTGGGCGGACGCAGGCCGACCTGGCTGACCGTATGAGCATCAGCAAGAAGCACCTCAACCAGGTGATCAAGGGGGCGAGCCTCACGCCTGAGTTCTCACTCGCGATCGAGCGCGCCCTCGGGATCGATGCACGACTCCTGCTCCGTATGGAAGCCGAGTGGCGAGCAGCGCGCCTCATCGACGAATCGCGAGCGAGCCTTGCGCAGCACGTCGGATGGGTGAACACCTTCAAGGGAGAGGACGTGCGCCGCGGCATCACTCACGCGAGCGACGATCAGGTCACCCGTGTCGAGAAGCTGTTGCGCTTCTTCGGCGTCAGCGATCCGGCCGCCTACGACCGCACGTGGCTCAAGTTGGAAGCCAGCTTCAAGCGCAGCAGCGCGTTCAACATCGACGAGCACGCCACGGCGCTCTGGATCCAACTCGCTGTCCGCCAAGCGGACGCCATCGCAGCCGACGCGCCCGACTACGACGCCGGGAAGCTCCGTATCGCCGCGAAGAAGCTCCCAAGCCTGACCCTGAAGGAGCCAGAGGCAGCATTCGTGGAGCTGCAGCAGGAGCTGTTGGGGGCGGGCGTCATCCTCGTCTACGTCGAGGAGATGCCGGATACGCGAGTCTCTGGTGTCTCACTGTGGCTGCCGAACGATCGCCCGATGATCGCTGTGACCGGTCGCTACAAGTTCGCCGACTCGCTGTGGTTCGCGATCGCCCACGAGATAGCCCACGTGCTGCACCACCTCAAACGAACTACCTTCCTGGAGATCTCGTCCGACGAAATGGAGGAGCGCTTCCACCACGGCGACGCCGCCGACCACCAGGAAACGCAAGCCAACACGTACGCCTCGAATCTTCTCCTTGCTGGACTTAGCGAGGCTGAACTGCGCTCGGTGGCCACCAAAGAGGAGCTCCTCGAGCTTGCCGGGGCGCTTCATGTGTCCCCGGGAGTTCTAGCCGGTCAGTACGCTCACCTCACGAATGACTGGGCAAAGTTCGGAAAGCTACGAACGAAGGCGGATCTGTCGAGCCTGCCGTGACGCCGGGGCAACTTGCCTTGTCGGGAGAAGACCGTCACGGCCCCCTCAGCTTCCAGCTGCTCGTGGCCTGGGGCACACCTCGCCTTTCACGCGCGCCTCGCGAAGATGCCGTTGCTCGGCCAGCTGCGCCCCGAGATCCGGGTACCGCTTGTTCGTACCCACCTGTACAGGATAGATAAAGCGTTCTAAACTGATGTATCCGAGGGCGTTCTGAGATTCGCCGATAATGTCTCTTATGTAGGTCAGATGCGTCGGTGCCGGAGCCTGCGCCACTCCGCGGCCCCGGAACCCGCGCAGCGGCTGTGAAACGGGACACAATACTCCGGCTGCGTTCATGACCGCGTCCCCCATGTTTCCTACTTCGCATGGAGAAAATCTGCATTACCGTCATCCCAGGTCGCCTGGCTGAGGCGGTCTCAGGATGCGACAGAGGAATGTTCGGATGAAGAAGATGACCATGATTCAAGCGGCGCTGCTTACCAGCATCGTCGTCATCGGTCTCGGTGCCACCGACGCGCAAGCGGCGACGTCGGCACCGACCGGCACTACGACGAGCGGGGTGTGGGCCGTGGTAACGAAGAACGGCGCAGTTCCGCTAGCACCCGGGGCAATCCACATGACGCCACCCCCAAAGAACACGCCGAAAGCTAAGCAAAGCACGGGCGGCGCCACACCATTCCTTCTCGATCCCGGCGCATCGTTCATGTGCTTGACGGTCGGCGAAGAAGGCCTTGACATCAGGGACTATGACTTCTACTGGAACGGGGGTACGCAGAGCATCTCCTTGCTATGCGGTACAAGCGCGTACGGTTACAGGCACATCATGAATGAACACGAGGGCGACTGGGAGGCGGTACAGAGGGCAGCTGGGGACTCCGGCGCGGACTACTCGTGGGACGACCTGATGTCCAACGGGATCGAAGCCTCCATCACCTACCCGACCTGGATAACCGGCCCGGACAGCAGTAACAAGTTCTGCGGAGAGTCATCATTGGCTTGGTTTCCGAACGGCGATCCCAACTCGACGCCAACGTATGTGCAGCGCGTCGAGACGATCCGGTCGAACAACAACAAGACCGTCATCACCTCCTTCCCCATCACCCCGACCGCACCGGGCTGTTAGACGTACGCGATCGAACATGACACGAACAATCCGAATGTTCCCCGATTCCGGGGTCGACTGGCCGTTCTGGGAGACCAGCAACGGACCCTCACAGCCCTCGCCCGCCGACCTCGGACTATCTGCCGAAGTCACGCGGCGGTTGCGTGATTGGGTGGACTTCTGGCGGATCCACTGTGAGGCTCAGCTGGCGTGGGACGCTGAGACGAACCGTCAGGCTTTCCTAAAGGACGGCGAAGAGCTGCGGGCAGCGGTCCTCGACGAGCTCCCGGAGGGCTTCGAAGTGACGCTGCTGCCAGGGATCTCAGGAACGGGGGAACCTGAGAGTCCGGCTCTGCCGCCCGCGAAGCGCAAGTCAGACCGGGGCCCTGGCATCTGGACGATACCTAATAAGAACCGATAGCAGCTCACAACGGTAAGAGTCCGCGGCAGTCGCTACCCGTGCAGTCGGCGTAGACTTATGTACGAATGTCACGCCTTTCACCACCGGCACTGCCTACGGGAACTGCGGCTCGGCCTCGATCACCATCTACAGCCTTGGTGCCGGACGGGCCTACATTAGCTGGTCGCTGCACTCCACGAGCGGACCCATCATCTACTACTCGGTAGCGACCCCATACTCGGGTACAGCCCATGCGGGCAGCTTCTCCTACAGCGGATGGTGGCCAGGTAATGACGCCGCCGGCGGCAACCCGGCAACAACAGGCAGCGGTTACGCCAGCACTTATCTCACCGGATCCGTCACTACGGCTCTCTACAACTGCACCGTGTACAACCCGTCGGCGTACACCTACGTTTGAGTGCCTGCTGACATGGCCTCTGATCTGTTCGTAGGGTGGCTTTCATGAGCAACGACGAAGGGTCGATGTACTGCGAACCGGTTTCAGACGAAGAGGCCGAGCGGCGGAGGGGAATGATCGCGGAGTTCTACGCGAGCAACACCCTTCCGCCGCTGTACCGTCTGTCAACGATGGCAGAACACGTCGACTGGGGCACCGCCATCACGGGCGCGCCGACGACAACCACGCAGTCGCGCTTCATCTTTGAGGCCGACACCCCTCCGGGTCATCGGTTCGAAGTTCATACGGTCGAGTTCGGCACCGTCGAGGAACTCCTCTTCGTCGCCTGGAGCACCAACTTCGCCGGTCTTCCCCCCGAAACTCCCACGCCGCCAGCGACCGTCCCTGTAACAATCGCTTCCGAGTCCTATCCGGGACAAGTCCTGGCCACGACACCGGATGGATGGGCGGTCTCCGTCCCAGCCCCAGAGCGCACCTTCTTGATAGTGGGTCCACGAGCTCTTCCGAGCTCCCTCTCACTCGTTCAGGCCGTTGTCGGCACGCCTGCAATGTGACCAGGAAAGTGCGCTAGCGAAACGCCAGGGCAACAGCTGCCGGTCAAGTCCTTTTGAGTGGTGTATTCGCTCATGTGTGATCCCTCGCCTGGTTGTTATGCGGTGAGGGCGCGGTAGTCGGGCTCGGGGACCTCCTCGTCGGCTGGTTGGGGTTCGCCGACGCGGCGGGCGCGGCTGAGCGCGTCGAGGCCGAGGTAGCGGCGCTGCTCGGCCCACTCGTCGTGCTGCTCGGCGAGGACCGCGCCGACGAGGCGGATGATCGCCTCCCGGTTGGGGAAGATGCCCACGACGTCGGTGCGGCGGCGGATCTCCCGGTTCAGCCGCTCGGTGGGGTTGTTACCGGGTATGAAAGTCGTGGGTGCCTCACGTGTTCGTCTGGCTGGCTGGGTCCTCGGGCTTGGTTCTACGGTGAGACCGTCCGGAACAGGGGCTCCTAGGGAAATCGGTATGGGCAGGCCGTTCTTGATCGATGGGCTGAGCGCCCGAATTGTTAGATGGCCGCCCTTGCGACTTGTCCGGCTGCGCCGTGAGCGCGAATCCGTAGGTGTCGGTTGCCCAACCCTTTCCCGCCTCAAAGAACGAGTGGGGAGAGGAACGCATCATGCCGAGATTCATCGGTTTGGACGTGCACCGCGACTTCGCGCAGATCGCGATCGTCGAGGCCGGGGTGGTGGTCGATGCCGGCAGGGTGGATTGCCGGCCGGAAGCGCTGCGGGCGTGGGCTGCTCAGCTGACCGTGGATGATCAGGTCGCTTTGGAGGCGACGGGCAACAGTGACGCGATCGCTGGACTGTTGTCACAACACGCGGGACGGGTGGTGGTGTCCAACCCGCTGAAGACGCGTGCGATCGCGGAAGCGAAGATCAAGACCGACAAGGTCGACGCGAGGATCCTCGCGCAGCTGCTCGCGGTGGACTTCCTGCCACCGGTCTGGCTGCCCGATGATCGCACCGCGATGCTGCGACGGATGAGCACGGCGAGAGCGAGTCTGGTCAGACAGCGCACGCAGACCAAGAACCGGGTGCATGCGGTGCTGCACCGGAACCTGATGCCGCGGCCACCTGCCACAGACCTGTTCGGCAAGACCGGACGGGCATGGCTCGAGACGCTGCCGCTGCCGAAGGACGAGCAGGACGCGGTCACGTCGCTGCTGCGACAGCTCGACTTCCTCAACACCGAGCTCGCCGCGGCGGACCGGGCGATCGCGCAGCAGGTGGTCGGCGACCAGGCGGTGCGCAGGCTGATGACCATCCCCGGCGTGGACGTGATCGTCGCGGTATCGATCATCGCCGCGGTCGGCGACTTCTCCCGGTTCGAGTCTCCCGACAAGCTCGTGGCGTATCTCGGGCTGCATCCGAAGGTCCGGCAGTCGGGGAACTCACCGGCGATCCACTCCCACATCACCAAGACGGGACGTGCGTCGACGAGAGGGATGCTGGTCGAGGCGGCATGGGTCGCGGCGAAAGCACCCGGACCGCTGCGGGCGTTCTACCACCGCGTCAAGAACCGGCGCGGGTTCCAAATCGCCGTGGTCGCGACCGCGCGCAAGATGCTCGTGCTCGCCTGGCACCTGGTCACCAAGGACGAGGACTACGCGTTCGCCCGGCCCAGCCTGGTCGCGTTCAAGCGCCGCAAACTCGAGCTGGCCGCCGGCGCCCCGAGAGACTCCCGCCGCGGAGCGGGCTACGACTACAACGACAAGCAGCTGCGCCGTTTCGAACGAGAACTGGTCCAGAAGAGCGAGCAGGCCTACGAACGCCTCGTCGCAAGCTGGCAACCATCCCGGCCGGCGGGCGCCGACCGGATCGACTTCCACCCCACCCCCGAGACGGAGACCACACCCGCGAGGACTTGACTATTTCATCCGTCGATCCCGGCGCATCGTTCATGTGCTTGACGGTCGGCGAAGAAGGCCTTGACATCAGGGACTATGACTTCTACTGGAACGGGGGTACGCAGAGCATCTCCTTGCTATGCGGTACAAGCGCGTACGGTTACAGGCACATCATGAATGAACACGAGGGCGACTGGGAGGCGGTACAGAGGGCAGCTGGGGACTCCGGCGCGGACTACTCGTGGGACGACCTGATGTCCAACGGGATCGAAGCCTCCATCACCTACCCGACCTGGATAACCGGCCCGGACAGCAGTAACAAGTTCTGCGGAGAGTCATCATTGGCTTGGTTTCCGAACGGCGATCCCAACTCGACGCCAACGTATGTGCAGCGCGTCGAGACGATCCGGTCGAACAACAACAAGACCGTCATCACCTCCTTCCCCATCACCCCGACCGCACCGGGCTGTTAGACGTACGCGATCGAACATGACACGAACAATCCGAATGTTCCCCGATTCCGGGGTCGACTGGCCGTTCTGGGAGACCAGCAACGGACCCTCACAGCCCTCGCCCGCCGACCTCGGACTATCTGCCGAAGTCACGCGGCGGTTGCGTGATTGGGTGGACTTCTGGCGGATCCACTGTGAGGCTCAGCTGGCGTGGGACGCTGAGACGAACCGTCAGGCTTTCCTAAAGGACGGCGAAGAGCTGCGGGCAGCGGTCCTCGACGAGCTCCCGGAGGGCTTCGAAGTGACGCTGCTGCCAGGGATCTCAGGAACGGGGGAACCTGAGAGTCCGGCTCTGCCGCCCGCGAAGCGCAAGTCAGACCGGGGCCCTGGCATCTGGACGATACCTAATAAGAACCGATAGCAGCTCACAACGGTAAGAGTCCGCGGCAGTCGCTACCCGTGCAGTCGGCGTAGACTTATGTACGAATGTCACGCCTTTCACCACCGGCACTGCCTACGGGAACTGCGGCTCGGCCTCGATCACCATCTACAGCCTTGGTGCCGGACGGGCCTACATTAGCTGGTCGCTGCACTCCACGAGCGGACCCATCATCTACTACTCGGTAGCGACCCCATACTCGGGTACAGCCCATGCGGGCAGCTTCTCCTACAGCGGATGGTGGCCAGGTAATGACGCCGCCGGCGGCAACCCGGCAACAACAGGCAGCGGTTACGCCAGCACTTATCTCACCGGATCCGTCACTACGGCTCTCTACAACTGCACCGTGTACAACCCGTCGGCGTACACCTACGTTTGAGTGCCTGCTGACATGGCCTCTGATCTGTTCGTAGGGTGGCTTTCATGAGCAACGACGAAGGGTCGATGTACTGCGAACCGGTTTCAGACGAAGAGGCCGAGCGGCGGAGGGGAATGATCGCGGAGTTCTACGCGAGCAACACCCTTCCGCCGCTGTACCGTCTGTCAACGATGGCAGAACACGTCGACTGGGGCACCGCCATCACGGGCGCGCCGACGACAACCACGCAGTCGCGCTTCATCTTTGAGGCCGACACCCCTCCGGGTCATCGGTTCGAAGTTCATACGGTCGAGTTCGGCACCGTCGAGGAACTCCTCTTCGTCGCCTGGAGCACCAACTTCGCCGGTCTTCCCCCCGAAACTCCCACGCCGCCAGCGACCGTCCCTGTAACAATCGCTTCCGAGTCCTATCCGGGACAAGTCCTGGCCACGACACCGGATGGATGGGCGGTCTCCGTCCCAGCCCCAGAGCGCACCTTCTTGATAGTGGGTCCACGAGCTCTTCCGAGCTCCCTCTCACTCGTTCAGGCCGTTGTCGGCACGCCTGCAATGTGACCAGGAAAGTGCGCTAGCGAAACGCCAGGGCAACAGCTGCCGGTCAAGTCCTTTTGAGTGGTGTATTCGCTCATGTGTGATCCCTCGCCTGGTTGTTATGCGGTGAGGGCGCGGTAGTCGGGCTCGGGGACCTCCTCGTCGGCTGGTTGGGGTTCGCCGACGCGGCGGGCGCGGCTGAGCGCGTCGAGGCCGAGGTAGCGGCGCTGCTCGGCCCACTCGTCGTGCTGCTCGGCGAGGACCGCGCCGACGAGGCGGATGATCGCCTCCCGGTTGGGGAAGATGCCCACGACGTCGGTGCGGCGGCGGATCTCCCGGTTCAGCCGCTCGGTGGGGTTGTTACCGGGTATGAAAGTCGTGGGTGCCTCACGTGTTCGTCTGGCTGGCTGGGTCCTCGGGCTTGGTTCTACGGTGAGACCGTCCGGAACAGGGGCTCCTAGGGAAATCGGTATGGGCAGGCCGTTCTTGATCGATGGGCTGAGCGCCCGAATTGTTAGATGGCCGCCCTTGCGACTTGTCCGGCTGCGCCGTGAGCGCGAATCCGTAGGTGTCGGTTGCCCAACCCTTTCCCGCCTCAAAGAACGAGTGGGGAGAGGAACGCATCATGCCGAGATTCATCGGTTTGGACGTGCACCGCGACTTCGCGCAGATCGCGATCGTCGAGGCCGGGGTGGTGGTCGATGCCGGCAGGGTGGATTGCCGGCCGGAAGCGCTGCGGGCGTGGGCTGCTCAGCTGACCGTGGATGATCAGGTCGCTTTGGAGGCGACGGGCAACAGTGACGCGATCGCTGGACTGTTGTCACAACACGCGGGACGGGTGGTGGTGTCCAACCCGCTGAAGACGCGTGCGATCGCGGAAGCGAAGATCAAGACCGACAAGGTCGACGCGAGGATCCTCGCGCAGCTGCTCGCGGTGGACTTCCTGCCACCGGTCTGGCTGCCCGATGATCGCACCGCGATGCTGCGACGGATGAGCACGGCGAGAGCGAGTCTGGTCAGACAGCGCACGCAGACCAAGAACCGGGTGCATGCGGTGCTGCACCGGAACCTGATGCCGCGGCCACCTGCCACAGACCTGTTCGGCAAGACCGGACGGGCATGGCTCGAGACGCTGCCGCTGCCGAAGGACGAGCAGGACGCGGTCACGTCGCTGCTGCGACAGCTCGACTTCCTCAACACCGAGCTCGCCGCGGCGGACCGGGCGATCGCGCAGCAGGTGGTCGGCGACCAGGCGGTGCGCAGGCTGATGACCATCCCCGGCGTGGACGTGATCGTCGCGGTATCGATCATCGCCGCGGTCGGCGACTTCTCCCGGTTCGAGTCTCCCGACAAGCTCGTGGCGTATCTCGGGCTGCATCCGAAGGTCCGGCAGTCGGGGAACTCACCGGCGATCCACTCCCACATCACCAAGACGGGACGTGCGTCGACGAGAGGGATGCTGGTCGAGGCGGCATGGGTCGCGGCGAAAGCACCCGGACCGCTGCGGGCGTTCTACCACCGCGTCAAGAACCGGCGCGGGTTCCAAATCGCCGTGGTCGCGACCGCGCGCAAGATGCTCGTGCTCGCCTGGCACCTGGTCACCAAGGACGAGGACTACGCGTTCGCCCGGCCCAGCCTGGTCGCGTTCAAGCGCCGCAAACTCGAGCTGGCCGCCGGCGCCCCGAGAGACTCCCGCCGCGGAGCGGGCTACGACTACAACGACAAGCAGCTGCGCCGTTTCGAACGAGAACTGGTCCAGAAGAGCGAGCAGGCCTACGAACGCCTCGTCGCAAGCTGGCAACCATCCCGGCCGGCGGGCGCCGACCGGATCGACTTCCACCCCACCCCCGAGACGGAGACCACACCCGCGAGGACTTGACTATTTCATCCGTCGACCAGATCTGCTTCCAGATCTCCTTCGGGAACACCGTGAACGCGAGGATCTCCTCCCGGGCTGCCTCGAGGTGCGCGAAGCTCTTGGGGAGCTTGTGTTCGAGGGCGTCGAGGACCCGGTCGAACTGGGCGTGCACCGCGTCGGCGTCGGGCTGGTCGAACACCGTCGAAAGGAGCGTCTTCACCCACGGCCACGAGCTCTTCGGCGTCGCCGCCATCAGGTTCGCCGCGTAATGCGTTCTGCATCTCTGCCACCCCGCCCCGGGCAGGGTCGCGCCGGCCGCGGCGACCAGCCCCGCGTGAGCGTCGCTGGTGACGAGCTTGACCCCGGTGAGGCCGCGGGCGACGAGGTCGCGGAAGAAGGTCAGCCAGCCGGCGCCGTCCTCGGTGGAGCTGACCTGCAGGCCGAGGATCTCCCGGTAACCCTCCGCGTTCACGCCGGTCGCCACCAGCACGGCGACCTTGATCACCCGGCCGCCCTCACGGACCTTCATCGTCAGGGCGTCCGCGGCGACGAACGAGTACGGGCCGGCATCCAGCGGGCGGGTGCGGAACTGCTCGACCTGCTCATCGAGGTCTTTCGCCATCTCGGAGACCTGCGACTTCGACAGCCCCGTGATCCCGAGGGTCTGCACCAGGTCCTCCATCCGCCGCGTCGAGACCCCGAGCAGGTAGCTGGTCGCGACGACCGTGGTCAGCGCGGCCTCCGCCCGGCGGCGGCGCTCCAGCAGCCAGTCCGGGAAGTAGGAACCCTGCTGACGGCGCTCAGCGAAGGACCGTGCGAAGAGCGCTAGGCAGGATTCCGAGCTGCAGCCAGTATGGAGAGGGCGGCGAGCAGGGCGGATAACGGGCTCTTCGGACATTCGGTGACCCCCACCGAATGTCCGAAGAGCCCCCAAAGCGGCATCCGACGATTGCCCCAACGCCAACGGCGCTGAACCCCACAGAAGCCCACGCGGCGGCCGTTGCGATGCGCCGTCCTTGCTTCGACCGCGTGAACTTCCGCATAGAGGCGTAACTGATGCCCTGGCACCTATGGTGGCGCGCACACTTCGGCGCCGGGATGCTGCGGTTGCCGTCGAGGTCGGTCATGTTGACCGGGTCGTTGGGGTAGTTGTACGCGGTGGTGTTGCCTCCGAGGACAGGGTCAACGGAGAGGAATCGGCCCAGGAGCGGAACGTACTGTCGGGCGCCCATCTCGATGGTGGCGATAGTGGATTCGTGCTCGTCGAGTTTCTGGTGCGTGCCCTCCCATCCGTAGCTCGCGCTCCGCGTCGTGTTTCCAGGCACGCTGTCGGCCGCCGTGGTGGTGTCGATGCGGTGGGTGGTCGGGTCGATCGGGTTGCCGAATGGGTCGTACCAGGCGAGTTGCCCCAACCGCACCCCCGCGCCATCGGTGGTGACCACCACGTCGCCGTGCAGGTCCCGAACGACCAGACGCTGGTGGACGCCTGCAGTGAGACGACAACTCCCCAGGCAGCGCGAGCGTCTGCTCGAGCACCGTCCCGGTGGTCGCGAGGGTGAAGTCCGGGGAGTCGCCGTCGCCCGTGAACCCATACCGGACCGTGACGCGGTCCCGCCGTTGGGGGTGGTGGTGCGGGACACGATCCGCCCGCTGAGGTCCCGCAGGTAGCTGACCATGGATCCGCCGGCAACGACGGTGGAGATGTGCCGACCGGTCTGGTCGTATCCGAGGGTCTGGTCGGAGAGGGTGGTGGTGTTCCCGGTCGTGTCGTACGCGAGTGTTCCCGCACCCAGGCTGCTCGCAGTGGGGGCGGCCCCAGTGACCCCGGTCGGGGCGGTAGTGGAGGTGAGCCGGCGTAGTACTCAAGTATCGCGCACGCCCGCTCGCAGCGGTGCACCGCAATCCGGACGATACGACATCGCAGCTGCTGTTCAGGTCTCACCCGAAGGGGTGGCGAACACGGCCCGGGCGACACCGATGGCGGACATGGCGCGAGGCCAGCCGACGTAGAACGCAAGATGCGTGATCTCTTCAATGATCTCCTGCTCGGTGAGCCCGTTCGACCGCGCGTAGTCGATGTGGAAGGTGAGCTGATCCACGGCCCCCAGACTGACGAGCGCGGCGATGGTGATCATGCTCCGGTCGCGCCGCGCCAGCTCGGCCCGCTCCCAGACCTCGTCGAACAGCACCTTGTCGGTGTACCGGGCGAGCGCAGGGGCGATGTCGCCAATGGAGTTCTGTCCGCCGGTCCATCCGGTCATCGTCTGGGTGTCCCTTCATAGTCGGCGTCGGTGATGTGCTCTTTCCAGATCGTGGTACCGCTGGGGTCGTCGCCGGCTTCGAGCATGGCGATGTGCTCCATGAACGTGCCGTGTGCGGCGGCGTGCCAGTGATCCTGCCCCGGTGGCGTGTACAGCGTCTGACCGGGACGCACCTCGATGATCTGGCCGTCCCGGGTACCGAAGCGCGCGATGCCCTGGGTGACTCGGAGATACTGTCCGCGAGCGTGCGAGTGCCAGGCAGTTCGTGCGCCCGGCGCGAACTTCACGATGGCGACGCTCATCCGCTGGTCGTCGTCATGCGGAGCGGCGACGACGTCGACCCAGACATCGCCGACGAATTGCTCCGGAGGATTCTTGACCGTCTGTGAGGGGGGCTCGATATTCATGGATGGTCCCTGCTGCCGCATGATGACGCTGTCTCGGGTGTATCCGGCACGCTCTCGTCTCACACCGAGAGCAGCACCTTGATGGCACGTCGTTCGTCCATCGCACGGTAGCCCTCAGCGGCCTGCTCGAGGGGCAAGGTGAGGTCGAAGACGACGCCGGGATCGATCTCACGGTCCCAGATCAGCTGGATCAGCTCCGGCAGGAACCGCCGAACCGGTGCCGGCCCGCCGTGCAGGTGCACGCCGGAGAAGAAGAGCTCCTGCCCGTCCAGCGACACGTCGTGGGAGACACCGACGAACCCGACGTGCCCGCCCGCGCGGGTCGCGCGGATCGCCTGCATCATCGCCTCCTGCGTGCCGACCGCCTCAATGGTCGAGTGCGCACCGAGACCGTCGGTGAGCTCCCTGATCCGCTCCACACCCGCGTCGCCGCGCTCCTCCACGATGTCGGTCGCGCCGAAGCGGCGGCCGAGCTGTTGGCGGTCGGCGTGGCGCGACATCGCGATGATGCGCTCCGCACCGAGCTGCTTCGCGGCGAGGATGCCGAGCAGACCCACGGCGCCGTCGCCGACCACGGCGACCGTCTTCCCAGGCCCGGCCTCAGCAGACACGGCGGCGAACCAGCCGGTGCCGAGCACGTCCGATGCGGCGAGCAGCGACGGGATCAGATCCGTATCCGGCTGGCCCGGGGTGGCGACGAGGGTCCCATCGGCAAGCGGCACACGGACGTACTCGGACTGCGCGCCGGTCGCGGCCCCCGGCTGCCGGTGCACACAGTGCGTCTGGTACCCGGCGCGGCAGATCTCGCAGGTGTTGTCGGACGCGAAGAACGAGCCGACCACGAAGTCGCCGACCGTCACGTTCCGGACGTCGGCACCGATCTGGGTGACGACGCCGGCGTACTCGTGACCCATCGGGTTGTGATCGACGTGCTCGGCACCGCGGTACGGCCACAGATCGGACCCGCAGATGCAGGTCGCCGCGAGCTTGATCACGGCGTCGGTCGGCTCGACGATCGCGGGCATCTCGCGGTCTTCGACCCGGACATCGCCAGGGGCGTACATGATGACTCCACGCATTGGTGTTCTCCTTATCGGGTGACAGGGGCAGGGACCGTCGCGCGGCTCGAGATTGTGCGGACGCGACGGGGAAGGCGGGTGGGGAGGAGAAAGGATGCGGCCGCGAGGACGGTCGCGGTGACCGCGACCATGCCCAGCGGCAGGATGCTGACCGCCCCGGCGATCCCCACGAGGGGGGCCGCGACGCCCCCGAAGCCGAAGCGCACCATGCCCAGAAGCGACGACGCGGTGCCCGCGATCTGCGGATAGCTGACGAGCGCCAGTGTGGTCGCGGGAGGCGACGTCGTGGCGACGCCGCTCGCGAGCGCGAACAGCGACGCGAGGACGAGCCACAGAGGCACATGGGTCAGCCCGGCCAGCAGCAGTCCGAGGGCGCCGAGTCCGGCGACGCCGATCCCGATCGTCAGCGTGCCGCGCACCGACCACCGCTCCGCGACACGCCCCGAGAGATACCCGAAGACCATGAACCCGGCCGAGTTCGCTCCGAACGCCAGCGCATATGCCTGCGGCGAGAGGCCGTAGATGTCCTGCAGCACGAACGTCGCACCGGCCAGGTAGGCGAACAGGGCGGCGTACAGGAAGCCCTGGTTCAGCACCGCGCCCCGGAAGACCCGATCGGACGCGAGCGTGCGGAGATCATGCAGGGTGCGGGAGAAGCCTCCCGCCGTCCGCTGCCCTGCGGGCAGCGTCTCGCGGAAGACGACAAGCGTGAGGGCGAGGATGCCGGCACCGATCGCCGAGAGGACCACGAAGAGCCCCCTCCAATCGACGACGCTGCTCAACATGCCGCCGAGCAGCGGTCCGACGATGGCGGCGAAGCCGCCGATCACCGTGAGCCGGCCGTAGAAGCGGATCAGGGCGCCGCCGGAGTACACATCCCGTCCGGCTGCCTGAGCGATCACGATGCCGACGCCGCCCGTCAGGCCCTGG
Organism: Microbacterium rhizosphaerae; assembly: GCF_034120055.1. Lineage (NCBI taxonomy): Bacteria > Bacillati > Actinomycetota > Actinomycetes > Micrococcales > Microbacteriaceae > Microbacterium > Microbacterium rhizosphaerae. The sequence continues at coordinate 570,392 of NZ_CP139368.1, forward strand.
ACGAGCCGAGCCGCGACGAGGAGCTCGATGCTCGGGCTCGCAGCGCACAGGGCCGACGTCACGATGTAGGCGACGATCCCGATGATCAGGATGCCGCGGCGGCCGTACCGGTCGGACAGCGGTCCGGCGATGAGCTGACCGGCGGCGAGCCCCACGAGGCAGGCGGTCACGGTCAGCTGCGCGATGGAGGTCGCGGCGGAGAGCTCGAGCGTCAGGGCCGGGAGCGCCGGGAGGTACAGGTCCATCGAGATCGGACCGAACACCGTCAGGAGCAGCAGGAGAGCCGGCAGCAGGCGACCGGCCTTCGGGCGGATCATCGGTGGGGTCATGGGTTCCAGCGTCGCGTGCAGCGGTGCGAACGCGGGAGTTCCTGACGAGACGTGTACCGACAGGGCACCCCTCTTCTGCCGCGACCGGCTTAGCCTGCTATGCATGGACAATCGAGCCGAGGTGCGGGAGTTCCTGATGACCCGCCGCGCCCGGGTGACCCCCGAGGCCGCCGGCCTCAGCGCCGGCCCGAACCGGCGGGTCGCAGGCCTTCGCCGCAGCGAAGTCGCGGCTCTCGCCGGCGTGAGCGTGGAGTACTACGCGAAGCTCGAGCGCGGTTCGATCGCCGGAGCCTCCGCATCCGTCCTCGACGCCATCTCCCGAGCACTGCAGCTCGACGACACCGAGCGCGCGCATCTGCTCGACCTGGCCCGAGCCGCGGACGGCATCCCGACCAGCGGCCGCCCGCGCCGCCGCGCTTCCACACCCGGCGCACCCCGTCCCAGCCTTCAGTGGGCGCTGTCCTCGATCACCGATGCGGTCGCGTTCGTACGGGACCCCCGGCAGAACCTGCTCGCCACGAACGAGCTGGGCCGCGCGTTCTACGCGCCGGTCATCGGCGGCGGCGGCCGCACGCCGAACCTGGCGCGATTCCAGTTCCTCGATCCCGCGTCGCGCGACTTCTACCCCGACTGGGACCTGTTCGCCCGGATGTGCGTCGCGATCATGCGTGCCGAGGCCGGCCGGGACCCCCACGACAAAGAGCTGCAGGATCTCGTCGGAGAGCTCTCCACGCGCAGTGAGCTCTTCCGTACTCTGTGGGCCGCCCACGATGTGCGCACCCACGGAGCGGGCACGAAACGGTTCCAACACCCCGTCGTCGGCGAGCTGACCCTCGCGTACGAGGAGCTCGCCATCACTGCCGAGCCAGGGAACGTGCTCCTGGTGTACACGGCCGAGCCCGGGTCGCCCACCGAGGAGCGGCTACGGCTGCTGGCATCGTGGTCCGCCGAGGTTCTCAAGCCTGAGCGAGTCCTCCCTCAATCTCGCGATGGGGCCGCCGCTGGCCCCAGTTGACCGCATCCTGGTCCACAAGGAGAGGGGAGGACGTGACCTCCGCCGTGGCGGTGGCCAACACGGGAGCTTCGTGGTGCGGATCGGGCGGGAGGCCCTCATACCGCGCCCGCGCGGGCCTTCCGGCGGCGTAGCACCAGCACGAGCAGCACGATCGCCACCGCTTGCAGTACGACGACGATCGTGATGAGCGCGGGAACGTTCGCGTACAGGGCGCCCGCGACAATAGCGCCGGCGAGCGCGCCGGCGCCCTGGAAGACCGCGAACCAGCCGTACGCCGACCCGCCTCGACCGCTGGGCGCGAGCTCGGCGACGAGGGCCTTCACCGTGGAGTCCTGCACACCGGATGCCGCTCCCCACAGCACGATGCCGGACACCACGGCGACGAGGGTCGCGCCGAGCGACAGTCCGGGCACGAACACGGTGAGAATCGGGACGGCGAGCAGCACCGCCGGACCCCAGCGGTCGTACGCCCACCCGGTCGCGAGCGCCGAGACCGCCGCCGCTGCCATTCCCACGGCGTACAAGAGCGGTATGGCGGGAAGCGCGACGAGGCCGGTTTGGACCAGGTGGAACGACACGATGCTGTAACTGAGAAGGCCGAAGGTCGTGAGGCCCGCGAAAAGGGAGAACAGGAGGAACGTGCCGTACGTCTTGCGGGCAGGGGCCGGGACGGCTGCGGGCGCTGGGGCGGACGGCTGGTCGGATGTCGCGGGCCCCGCATCCGCACGCCGATACAGGCTCGGATCGGGCACCCGCGCCCGCAGCCAGAACAGCAGGACCATCGCGACGGCGGCGGGGATGATGAGCACCAGGAACGCCGGCCAGAGCGTGCCGGCCACGGCGGTGATCCCGGCGACGAGCAGGGGGCCGGAGAATGCGCCGATCTGGTCGAGCATCTTGTGTACGCCGAAGCCCCGGCCGGCGCCTACGGCCTGGGCGGCGTCGGCCAGCAGCACCGTCTTGGAGGGGGCGCGCACGGCCTTGCCGGTGCGCTCGATCAGCAGCAGCGCGCACGCCACTGCAAGGCCGACCGACCCGAGCAGCGGGGTGATCGCGAGCAGGGGCACCGATATCGCGGTCATCGCGTACCCGACGATCGTGAAGGTCCAGTACGCCCGGGTGCGGTCGGACCAGGGACCGGTCACCAGGCGCAGGAGCAGCGCGAGCGCCTCCGCGCCGCCGGCGACGACGCCCACGAGCACCGCCGACGCGCCCAGCCCCGCCAGCAGGGCGCCGCTGACCGATGCGGCGCCGTCGGCGACCATGTCGATCCCGAGACTGACGAAACCCAAGCCCATGACCATCGACCACGGCGCAACCCGAGGCGCTGGAGTATGCGCGCGGTCGGGGGGCGCGGGGCGGTCAGGACTCGTCATGTCGCGCCCAGCCTATGGGCGGCCCTGGTTCGGCTGGTGCGGGTGGGGTTCGCGCGTCGCGTGGTTCCGAGCCGGCCGGGGTGCGCCGCGAGGACCATTGCGTGGCGATGAGGATGACGACGGCGACGACGGGGAGGATCGCGCACCGGAAGAAGACCGCGGAGTACCCGAGGTCGCCGATCCCCGCGACGGCGATGATCGGCCCGGCGATGACCGCGCCGACGCGGCGTGTGTTCATGAACAGCCCTGTCGCGAGGCCGCCTTCATCCGCGAGCGACGTCTGGACCGCACGCGCTACCTTCTGGAGAACACCCGGATCCCGTTGTCGGACATCGCCGTGATGTGCGGATTCGGCGAGCTCAGCACGTTCAGCCGCGCCTTCCGCCGGTCGTCGGGGGTCGCCCCGAGCCAGCACCGCCGCGCCGCCCGCGAGCGGGCGGCATCGCTGAGCCCGGCCGTCGCCTGAATCGCTGACCGGCATGCTCCGGAACGGCGAGGCCGAACAGCTACCGCACGCTGGACCGCCGAGTCGACCGCACGCGCGGGAGCCGCAACCGCGCATTGCCCGGATAAGGATGGCGAGCGCGCACCAGGACCTCCACAGGACACTGCCCGGGAACCGACCGCGCCCGACTGAGTCCGCGAATCAAGCGCCGACGTTGGGTCGCGTGGCGGCTTGGACGGAACTCCAGAGGTCGTGCAGCGCCCTCCGCAGGCCGTCCGTGTCGACGCCGGCGATGTATTGGAGCACGAGCCCGTCGAGCGTGGCGAACACGCGACGGGCCGTCGCTGCGACGTCTCCCGTCACGCCGGCCTCGGCAAGGCTTTGCTCGACGACGTGCTGGTATCGGTCGTAGAGCCGCTCGACGTCCGGCCGGAAGAGGGGGTTGCGGCGAGCTTCGAGGATCATCTCGTACTGGAACGCCTGCAGCTCGGGTTGATCGGTGATGGATGCGAGCAACGAATCGACGAACGCATCGCCTGAGCCGAGTGCAAGGAGTCCGGTGGTCTCGATCGATCGCTCCACTGCCCATTCGAGCGCTGCGGCGAGCAGCGCCTCCCGGGTGCCGAAGTGGTGGGCGACCAGGGAGTTGTTGACGCCTGCAAGGTCCGCCACCGCCCGGAATGTCAGGCCGCGAAGGCCTTTGTCGGCGACGACCTGAACGGTTGCCGCGACCAACAGGTCGCGGCCTTCGCCGTACGCCACCTTGCGACTCACGCGCCCCATGCTACGCAATCGCGATGATCCCAGATCTGCTCTTGTCACAGAACTAAGCAGCTGCTTAAATTAGTGCGTGCGAAGACGCACCGCCGTGTCGAGGAGGACGCAGATGTCGACAGACCAGTTCACTGTGCTGGGCGTGAAGGACCGAACGCTCGCTGAGCCGTTCGAGGTGGGCACCGTGCAGTGGGTGCGCCGGCCCGGTGACGGTGGCCGTGAGGAGTTGTCGTCGGGATTCTGGTTCATCTCGCCGGAGCAGACCCCTGGGCCGATGGAGGTCGAGGGCCACGCGGATGAGACGGTCTACATCGTCGAGGGTCGGGTTCGCGTCCAGCCCGCCGGTGAGGACGCGGTCGAGCTGACGGCGGGATCCGTCGCGTCGTTCAACAAGGGTGTGCCCGTCACGTGGACGGTCCTCGAGCCGACCGTCGAGTTCTTCGTCTACTCGTGAGCCGCACTGATATGCGCAGTGAATACGACGTCATCGTCATCGGAGCCGGCTTCGCCGGCCTGACCGCCGCCCGTGAGCTCGCACACGCCGGCCGGCGCGTCGCGGTCCTGGAGGCCCGTGATCGCATCGGCGGCCGCACGTGGCTGGACAACCGCCTCGGGCTGGACCTCGAACTGGGCGGTACCTGGGTGCACTGGACGCAGCCCTTCGTGTGGGCTGAATTGCGCCGCTACGGCATCGGTCTCGCCCCCAGCCCCGAGCCGCGGAACGCCTACTGGTGGGACGGCGCTCGCGCCGTCGCGGGGAGCCCCGACGAGCTGCTCGAACTGCTGAACCGCCCCAACGAGCTGCTCTCCGCCCGGGCGCGGGAGGTGTTCCCGCAGCCCTTCGCGCCCCTCGACTCGGCGCTGCTCGCGGACTTCGACCGTGTCTCGCTGCTGGATGAGATCGACCTGCTTCCCATCACGGCGGAAGAGCGGTCCCTCCTGACCTCGTTCTGGACACTCAACTTCAACGGCGTCATCGACGACGCCGCCTTCACCCAGGCGCTGCGGTGGGTGGCGATCACGAACGGCGACTGGAAGGTCAACTTCGAGGCGTGCGCGACCTACAAGATCGCCGGTGGCACTCGCGCACTCGTCGACGCGATCCGCGACGACACCGATGCGGACTTCTTCTTCGGCACCGATGTCCGTGTCGTCGATCAGTCCGGCGACAGGGTGATCGTGGCGACGGCGAACGGACGCGACTTCGCAGCATCCGATGTCGTCCTGACCGCACCCCTGCAGACGCTCTCCCGCATCGCGTTCACTCCCGAACTCCCCACGCCCGTCGCCCAGGCGGCCGAGCGCGGCCAACTGGGTCTGGGAACCAAGGTGTGGTTCACGATCGAGGGCGAACATCCCGCGTTCGTCGCGATGGGTGCGGCCGACTGGCCTCTCAATTTCTTCCAGTCCGAGTACGTCAAGGACGGTCGCACGTTCGTCATCGGATTCGGCCGCGACGCGCACGCGATCGACGCGCCCGACTCGGCGGCGGTCCAGAGCATCCTGAATCGTCTCGTACCGGACCTGACCGTCCTCGAGAGCGTCGGGCACAACTGGGTCGACGACGAATATGCGCAGGAGACCTGGCCCATGCACCGCACGGGCTACCTCACTGAGTCACTGCCTGCACTGCAGCGGCCCCTCGGCAGGGTCCGTCTCGCCGGCTCCGACATCGCCGATGGATGGGGCGGTTTCATCGACGGTGCCATCGACAGCGGGATGAAGGCCGCCCGCGCCATCCTCACCACCCCCCATTCAGTGACCGTCTGACCCGGCCGGTCGCAACAGATCAAGGAAGATCACATGACCGTGAACGAAGCCTCACCGCTGCCCGTCCCCGAGGCGCGCACCACAATCACAGGATCCACCTCCTTGCGCGAGGGCGCTGTCGGAGTGCTCGGCATCCTCTTCTTCGTCCTCTCCGCCCAGGCGCCCCTGACCGGGATCGCGGGCGCGCTCCCGCTCACCGTGTTCCTCGGAAACGGCGCTGGAGCGCCGGGCGCATACCTCGTGATCGGCGTCATCATCGTGCTGTTCGCGATCGGGTTCATCGCCATGAGCCGCCGCGTCAAAGCGAAGGGCGCGTTCTACGCCTACGTGACCGCCGGACTCGGCCGCAGGACGGGCACCGGCTCAGCCTGGCTCGCCCTCCTCGCGTACGCGACCGTACAGGCGGCGATGTACGGACTGTACGGTGCGAGCATCGCCGGCCTGTTCGCGGCGATCGGAGTCACCATCCCGTGGTGGCTGCCCGTGCTGCTCACGATCATCCTGATCCAGGTGCTCGGGTCGCTGAACATCGAACTCGGCGCGAAGGTGCTCGCCGTCCTCGTGGGCTGCGAATGCGCCATCCTGCTCGTCTTCGCGTTCGTGATCCTCCTCACCGGCGGCGGTCCTCACGGCGGAAGCCTCAACATCGTCGCGAGCTTCTCGCCGTCCGCGATCATGTCGGGCGCACCCGGCGTCGCACTCATGTTCGCCGTGGCGTCGATGTTCGGCTTCGAATCCACCGCGATCTACTCCGGCGAAGCGAAGGACCCCAAGCGCACCGTGGCCCGCGCCACCTACCTCTCGGTCGGAGTCATCGCGATCTTCTTCTCCTTCGTCTCATGGATGTTCGTCTCGTACTACGGCGCCGACCACGTCGTCGCGGCCGCGCAGAAGGCAGTGACATCGGGCGACTCGACCAGCTTCGTGTTCGACGCCCTGAGTGGCACGCTCGGATCGTGGGCGGGCGCGGTCGCGAACATCCTGCTGATCTCCTCCCTGTTCGCCGGCATCCTCGCGTTCCACAACGGCATCAATCGGTACGTCCACGCCCTCGGATCGCAGCGGTCGCTGCCCGCGCGACTTGCCCGTACCAACCGGCACCAGGCGCCCCACGCCGCGGCATGGGCTCAGACCGGGATGTCGGTCGTGCTGGTCGCCCCCTTCGCGCTCTTCGGACTCGACCCGGTGCTGACCCTGTTCTCCTGGTTCAGTGGCCTTGCGGTGGCCGCCCTGGTCGCGCTGTACGTGCTGTGCTCGATCGCGATCGTCGTCTACGCGGTACGCAACCACACCGGCGACATCTGGCAGACGCGCATCGCTCCGATCGTCGCGGGCATCCTCCTGCTCGGCGTGCTGGGGCTCGTCGTGCTGAACTTCACCGCGCTCATCGGCGGAGAACTGCTCACTGCCGTGCTCCTGCTCGCGGTCGTGCCGATCGCCTTCTTCATCGGATTCGCGACCGAGCGTCACCCGAAAGACATCCTCGCCGACGCCTGACATACCGCCGACTCCTCTGAAGGAACTCCAATGTCCCAGACCGACACCCCTACCCTTCTCGACTCCGTCACCGTGCCTGTCGAGCAGGGTCGTGCCATCCCCGATGCCGCCACCCGCGAAACGATCGGCTACGCACCTGTCCACACCGTCGCCGACCTCGATGCCGCCATCGCGTCGGCCCGCGCCGCGCAACCCGCGTGGAGCGCGCTCGGACACGCCCAACGGTCCCGCATCCTCAACTCGATCGCGGATGAGATCGAGGCGAACGCCGAGGAGCTTGCTGTGCTGCTCTCGCGGGAGCAGGGCAAGCCCCTCAACGGGCCCAACGCCCGCTTCGAGGTCGGGGCTTGCGCCGTGTGGACTCGGGATGCGGCTGATACCGTGCTCGAGCCAGAGGTCGTCTTCGAGGCCGAGGACTCCCGCGCCGAGATCCACTACGACGCGCTCGGCGTCGTCGGCGCCATCGGCCCCTGGAACTGGCCGATGATGATCTCGGTCTGGCAGATCGCCCCGAGCCTGCGCATGGGCAACACGGTCGTGGTCAAACCGAGCGAGTACACGCCGCTGTCGGTGCTCGCGCTCGTCGAGATCTTCAACCGCCACCTTCCGGCCGGCGTGCTCACGGCGGTCAGCGGCGACCGGGAGGTCGGTGCCGCGTTGGCCGCGCACCCCGGACTCGACAAGATCATGTTCACGGGCTCGACCGCGACGGGCCGCCGGATCGTGGAGTCCTCGGCGCACAACCTCGCGCGCCTGACGCTCGAGCTCGGCGGCAATGACGCCGGCATCGTGCTTCCCGGAACAGACGTCGCAGCCATCGCCGACGACCTCTTCTGGGGCTGCTTCATCAACACCGGCCAGACCTGCGCGGCGCTCAAGCGCCTGTACGTCCACGACTCCGTGTACGACGAGGTCGTCGACACTCTCGCCGGGATGGCCGCGGCTGTGCCGATGGGCGGCGGCCTCGACGAGGGCAACGTCCTCGGCCCCCTGCAGAACGAGAAGCAGTTCGAGATCGTGTCGCGGCTCGTCGAGGACGCCCGCGCCCGCGGCGCGCGAGTCGTCGTCGGCGGTGAACCCGCAACCGACCTCGGGCCGTTGTTCTACCGGGCGACGGTGGTCGCAGACATCGAGGACGGCGCATCCCTCGTCGACGAGGAGCAGTTCGGACCAGCCATCCCTGTCATCAAGTACACCGACCTGGATGATGCGGTGCGACGCGCCAACGCCTCACAGCAGGGCCTCGGGGCTTCGGTCTGGTCGAGCGATCCGGACGAGGCCGTCGAGGTCGCGACGCGCCTGCAGGCGGGAACCGTATGGATCAACCAGCACGGTGCTCTCAACCCGCACATCCCCTTCGGCGGCACGAAGCAGTCCGGCTACGGGCAGGAATTCGGGGTCGCCGGACTCAAAGCCGTCGCGGCGCCCAAAGTCATCAGCCGGTAGCCGACGGCTCTCGCGCGCGGCTACCAGACCGAGTCGCCGCGCATGACGGCATCCGACCCGCCGTCGATGTAGATGATCTGGCCGCACAGGTGGGCGTTCTGCTCACTCGCGAGCCAGACGAGCAGTTCGGCGGCGTCACGGGGCTCGAAGAAGCCGTTCAGTGGCATGGGAACCAACTGGGCGAGCTGCTGCCGGGCCTCGTCGCTGGCGGTGAGGTCGGCGGTCATCGGGGTGAGCACCACACCGGGTGCGATGGCGTTCAGCGGGATCGAGGCGCCCGCCCATTCGGGACGGGGGGCGGTCCGACGCACCCAGCGCGAGAGCGCGCGCTTCGCCGTGCCGTAGATGAGGCCGCCCGTGTCCGGATTCTCCGCGAGCTGGACGGCTCGCGCGAGAGCCGCCGATTCATCCCCCGCGAGCAGCGCATCCAGAAGCGCCTCGTCCGGCGGGAAGAGAGCGGCCATCGACGACACGAGGACGGCGCGCGGCGCGGGCGACTGCGCGAGCAGCGGCCGAAGGCCTTCGAGCGTCGCGACGGTCCCGAAGTAGTTCACCGCGACCGTCGACGGTGTCGGCGTGGCAAGACCCGCGATGGCGAACACGGCATCCACGCTCCCTCCCGACAGATCGCGGACCTCATCGACGAGTCGGCTGCGCCCATCGACCGTGCTGAGGTCTACGCAGACATCCGCATTCGCGATGTCGACGCCGATGACACGCTGCCCGCGCTCGACGAGGAGCTCCTTCGTCGCCTTGCCGATGCCGCTTGCGGACCCGGTGACCACATTCGTTCGGACCATGACACTCCTCGTTTCGACCTCATGCCGCCGGAACAGGCGACCCGATGACTGATCCTGGCCGGCGGCCCGGTCGCCGGTTGGGCCAGAAGTCCTATGACTCTGAACGCTTGCGGGCCGGGTCGGCGGGGCAGACCGTCCGGAAACACGTGCGCGTCAGGGTGACGACCCGCGTCATGTCGTAGTACCGGGTGCTCGCGGTGGTGCCGTTGATGCGCGTACGACGAGGGTCGGGTCCGTCTGCGGCAGGTCGCCGACGGTCTCCCGGCCTTCGATCTGCGCGATGAGCCGCAGCGTGGCCGCGCGGCCGAGCGCCTCGAACGGCTGCCGGACGGTGGTGAGCGCGGGCGAGGCGTACGCCGCAAGCGCGATGTCGTCGACGCTCACGACGGAGATGTCGTCGGGAACGGTGCGACCGGCCTCGTGCAGGGCGCGGATGAGGCCGAATGCCATCTCGTCGCTCGAGACGAATACCGCCGTGGCATGCGGAATGGCGGCGATCGTGCGCCCGGCGCGGTAGCCGGATTCCGGGGTCCAGTCGCCGGGGATGACCGGCGGCGGAATGATGCCGCGATCCTTGAGCGTCTGCTCCCATGCCTCGCGGCGCTGCTGCGACTCGAGCCAATACTCGTCGCCGGACACGTGCCAGACGGTCTCGTGGCCGAGATCGAGCAGATGCTCGACGGCCAGACGCGCGATCGCGCGCTGGTCGACGGCGAGGGGCGCGTCATCCGCGAGAGATACCCGCTCGCTGCGGATCGACGGGGTGCGCTCCATGCGCATCCGCATCGCGGGCCGATCGAGCTCGACGGGAACGCCGATGACGACGCCTTCCGCGCCTTGACGCTCGAGCCGGTCGAATGCCTCCAAGAACGCCTCGCTGGATGCATGGTCGGCCACGGCAGCCGTTGTGACCGTGTAGCCGTTCGCAGCGGCCGCACGCTCGATCCCCACGCTGAGCGCGGCGGACGAGTAGCGGTCGGTCGAAACCAGCAGGAGGCCCAGCAGGCGTGTGCGGCCGGACGCGAGGGATGCGGCGGCCGCGTGCACGCGGTAGCCGAGCTGGTCGACGACGGCCATGACGCGGCGCGCGGTCTCCGGGCGCACGCTTCCCTGACCGGAGATCACGCGCGACACGGTCTGCGTCGAGACACCCGCGAGGCGGGCGACGTCGACCTGGCTCGGAGACTTGTCTGGCTGGCGGGGAGACATGGTGCCAATGGTAGCGGTGAACCTCAGGGAAATCAGGTGATTTCAACGAAGTTCGATGCGATAATGTGAGCGCAAACATTCGGCGTTATGAGTACATGGAGAAACATGACCGACATACTGGCCTCGACCCCGGTCGTCGTCACCTCGGGTGCACCGGCCCTGACCTGGAGCCCGGCCGGCCTGCGCCGTCACGGCCGCGAACACCGGATCCTCTCCGGTGCCATCCATTACTTCCGTGTGCATCCCGATCTCTGGGAGGACCGCCTGCGGCGCCTGGCCGCGATGGGCGCGAACACCATCGACACCTACGTGCCCTGGAACTTCCACGAACGCAGCGAGGGCGATGTGCGGTTCGACGGCTGGCAGGATCTCGAGCGATTCATCCGGATCGCGGGCGAGGTCGGCCTCGACGTGTTCGTTCGCCCGAGCCCCTACGTGTGCGCGGAGTGGTCGAACGGCGGCATCCCGTTCTGGCTCAGCGGGCGTTCGCGCGCGCTGCGCACGAGCGACGAGAACTTCCTGGCGGCGGTGGATGCGTGGTACGACCAGCTCATCCCTCGCCTGGTACCGCTGCAGGCCGCGTTCGGCGGTCCGATCGTCGCGATCCAGGTCGAGAACGAATACGGATCGTTCGGCAGCGACGCCGCCTACCTCGAGCATCAGCGCGAGGCGCTGCGCTCGCGGGGCATCGTCGAGATGCTGACGACAGCCGACGGTGTCAGGTCGGACATGGTCGAGCACGGCAGTGTTCCCGGCGCGATGGCGACCTTCACGTTTGGCACAGGCGTCTCCCGAGCGATCGAACTCCAGCGCGATGGTGACGCACTCATGTGCGCGGAGCTGTGGGGCGGGTGGTTCGACCACTGGGGCGAACGCCATCACGTGCGCTCGGCGCCGAGTGTGCGCGAGACCGTCGACGAGCTCCTCGCGGCGGGCGGATCTCTGAGCCTCTACATGGCCCACGGGGGCACGAACTTCGGCCTGTGGAACGGCGCGAACCACGATCGCGTCCTCCAGCCGACGGTCACGAGCTACGACTCGGACGCTCCCATCGGCGAGGACGGCACGCTGAACGACAAGTTCCACGCGGTGCGCGAGGCGTTCGCGGTGTTCCACGATGGCGAGCTGCCACCCATCCCGCCCGCGCCGGTGTTCCAGGTCCCCCAGTCGGTCCCGTTGTCGCGCCAGGCGGGCCTGCTCGACGTCGTGCGTGCCGTCGCCGTGTCGGCGACGACCGCGGGGCCGCTGACCTACGAAGAGCTCGGCGCCGAGGACGGCCTGGTCGCGTACGAGACGCAGGTCGCGTTCGCGGAGGGATCGATCCTGACGGTCGCGGGATTGCACGACCGGGCGACGGTGTTCCTGGATGACGAGCGCCTGGGAACCCTCGAGCGCGACGGCGAGACCTCGCTCCCGCTTCCCACCGTCGGCGGGTCGGGGCGTCTGACGATCGTCGTCGAGAGCCTCGGGCGCATCAACTACGGACCGCTGCTGGGCGAGGGCAAGGGCATCATGGGCGGGGTGCTCGTCGACCGACGCTATGTGCACGGGTGGGCGCACCGCATCCTTCCCCTCGATCCGCCCACGGTCGTGGGCTCGGCACCCGCGACGGGCGGGTCTGCCCTCGCAACCGTCGAGCTGGAGGCGCCTGCCGACGCGTGGCTCGCCTTCCCCGGCGGCGAGAAGGGCATGGTCTGGCTGAACGGGTTCCTCCTCGGCCGGTACTGGAGCAGGGGCCCCCAGGAGACGCTCTACGCCCCGGCCCCCCTGTGGCGCGCGGGGCGCAACGAGGTTCGCGTTCTCGACACCGACCAGCTCGGCGGAGTCGTCGAGATCCGGGAGCGGCCGTCCTTCGGACCGACTGAGGAGTACATCGGGTCCTGACACCGGCACCGACGGAAGAAGGGGCCGCCCGCGGGCGGCCCCTTCTCTCGCTGCTCGAGTTCGGTCGATACTCGAGGTCAGCCCTTGACGGCGCCGGCCGCGAGCCCCGAGCGCCAGTAGCGCTGGAGCGAGAAGAACAGGATGACGAGCGGGATGACGCCGAGCAGTGCTCCGAGCATCACCGCGCCCTTGTCGGGCGCGAAGTAGCTCATCATCCCGTAGAGGCCGAGCGTGACGGGCTTGAGCTCGGGGCTCGAGATCATCATCAGGGGCAGCAGGAAATTGTTCCAGGTGGCGACGAACACGAACAGGAAGATCGTCACCATCGCGGGCGCGAGCAGGCGCAACACGATCGTGAAGAAGATGCGGATCTCGCCCGCCCCGTCGATGCGCGCCGCTTCGAGCAGCTCCGTCGGCACCGAGGACTCGGCGTAGACCATGCCGAGGAAGACGCCGAACGGCGAGACCGCGGACGGGATGATGATCGCCCACACCGTGTTCGTCAGCCCGAGCGAGTGGAACTCGATGTACAGCGGGATCGTCAGGATCGCCACGGGCAGGAGCAGCCCAGCCATGATCACTCCGACCGCGATGCGCTTGCCCGGGAATGCGAACTTCGCGATCGCGTATCCGGCCATCACGGCGACGAGCGTCCCGATCACGCCGGCGGCGGTCGAGTACGCGATCGAGTTCCCCAGCCAGTGCCAGTACAGGCCCTGCGTCCAGGCCATGAGCTTGTCGTAGTTCGTCGCGAGGTTCCAGTTCGCGAACCAGAAGCCGAAACTGGTGGTCAGGTCGGCGTTGCTCTTCGTGGAGGCGACGGCGAGCCAGTACACCGGCACCAGGAAGTACAGGGTCGCGACCACGAGCGCGATGATCCCGAAGGTCCGCGCGACCGGGCCCGGCGCGATCGATGACGGCAGAGCATCCACGCCCTGCGGCCTGCGAGGGCGACGCGACCCGTATGCCGAGACGACGGCGCGGGTCTCGAGGGTCGAGGTCATCATGCATCCCCCTTGCGTCGCTGCAGCAGCGCGTACACGATCGCCAGCACGCCCGCGATCAGCGCCATCAGCAGCGAGTATGCGGAAGCGGGGCCGCTGCCGGATGGCGAGACCTCGCCCATCATCGAGTTGTAGGTGAGCATCATCGGCGTGTAGTCCTTGCCCATCCAGGCATTCGCGGTCTGCATCACCATCGGCTCGTTGAAGAGCTGGACCGTGCCGATGATCGACAGGAGCACGGCGAGCAGCGCTGCGCCGCGCACGAGCGGCACCTTGATCCGCGTCGCGACCTGGAACCCGCTCGCGCCATCGATTCGTGCGGCCTCGTAGAGCTCGCGCGGCACGGCTTGGAGCGCGGCCAGGAAGATCAGCATGTTGTACCCGGTGTAGGTCCACGTCGTCATATTGGCCATCGAGAAGAGGATCGTCCCCGGGGCGGTGAGGTCGACGCCCGCGGGGAGGAATTTCATGAGCGGCGACACCTGCGGCGTGTACAGGTAGAGCCACATCATCGCGGCGATGATGCCCGGAACCGCGTAAGGCAGGAAGAAGGAGAGCCGGAACAGCGCCGGACGGCGCACGATGAACGAGTCCAGCAGCAGCGCCAGGGCGAGGGCCGCGATGATCATGACGGGGATCTGGATGACGGCGTACAGCACCACGCGACCCATGCCGACCCAGAACGCGCTGTTCCCGATCGCGGCGGCGAAGTTGGCGAGGCCGACGAAGGCGTCGACCTGCGCGCCGCCGCCGTACAGGCCGCCGCCGGATGAGACCTGAGCGAACAGCGACGAGCGGACGGAGACCGCGATCGGCACGAGGAAGACGATCGCGAAGAGGATCGCGAAGGGGGCGAGGAACATCCACCCGGTGAGCGCCTCGCGCCTCCTGTCACGCCCTCGCCTGCTTCGTCGCCGTGCCGGCGGTGGTGCAGCACCCGCCGGCCCGCCCGTCCGCGCGGGCCGCGTGTCGGTCACCGTGACCATCTTCCACCTTCCGTTCGTTCGATCCCCGTCTCATGCGTCCGTGCTGACGGCGGGTGAGCACGCGTGGGGCACCCCGCCGTCGACACGGTCACCTGATCACTGAGCGACGGGAAGTCCAAGATCCTTCAACGACGCCACTGCGGTGTTCTGCGCGGTCTGGAACACGTCAGCAACCTTCGCGGTGCCCGAAATGGCGGCCGCCGCCGTCTCATTCATCTTGGACAGCGTGGCGAAGCCCGGAGCGTACGGGAAGTCCGGATTGAGGTTGCCGGTCGCCTTCGCGAGTTCGGCGAGCACGTCTTGTCCACCGAACTGCGTGAGCATCTTCGCGGGAGTCGTAACCGAGCCCTTCGCCGCCACGACCAGTCCTTGAGAGGCGAGGTCGTCGACCTGCGTGTTGAGCCAGTTGTCGAACTCCATCGCCTGCGCGGGGTACTTGCATCCCTTCATGACCGAGACGCCGGAGCCTCCGTCGGGGCCGGTCATCGCACCCTTGCCGTAGTCGGGCAGCTGTGCGACGCGCCATTGGCCCGCGGCCGGCGTGCCGTCGAGCGAGTCGAGCAGGAAGCCTGCCTCCCACGCCGCGCCCACGTGACCGATGAGTTGACCGTCGTTCAACGCCTTCGTGAAGCCGTCGCCCCAGCGTTCGGTGGCCAGGGTCTGCTTCTTGTCGAGCAGGTTCTGCCAGAACGCCGCGACTGTCCGGGATCCGGGACCCTGAGCGTTGACGGTCCACTTGCCGTCCTTGCCCGAGAACCACGTGTCGCCCGCGGCGGCGGCCTGCGCGCTCAGCCAGTTCTGCGCCTCGTCGGGCGTGAACGCCGTGACGTACTTGCCGTTCGCTGCGGCCTTGGCCGAGTCGGCGGTCAGGTCGTCGAGCGTCTTCGGGACGGTCAGGCCGAGCTGCTGAAAAGCGGTCGCGTTGTAGAAGTAGACGAGGGGGCCCGTGTCCTGGGGGAGCCCGACGACCGCATCGCCGACCTTCATCCCGCTCAATGCTCCCGCGGAGAAGTTGTCCTTGTACTTGGCGGCCTCCTTCGAGACGTCCGTCAGGAGGCCCTTCGCATACAGCCCCGGAACCTCGGAGTACCCGGTCTGTGCGAGGCAGGGGGCCGTCCCGGACTTCACATCGGTCTCGAGCTTCAGGATCATGTCACTCGACTTGCCGTCGAACTTCGTCGACTTCACCTGGATGTCCGGGTGCTCTTTGTTCCAGCGCGCGACGATGTCGGCGACCGGCGTCATGCCGGCGCCGTCGGGCAGGCGGTGCATGTACTCGATGCTGACCGGACCGCTGGGCGTGGGTGCGTTCGATGCGCCCGAGCTGCAGGCCGCGAGGCCGGCGGTGGCCAGAGCCCCCGCACCGATGACGGCTGCGGTTCGGATGATGCGGTGTGTGGATGCCATGCGTGCTCCTCGTTGAGATCGGTATCTCTCCCGTGGCCGGGGTCTGCTTTGCGACGTCGAGGTGCACGACGTCGTCCGACGGCCATTGTGCCCGAAAATGTTTGCGCTCACAAGCTCGGATCGGCGGGGTGTGCATCATCCCGCGATTTGGCTTAGTGATCGACCCATCTGGCGCTGCACGATCTTGAGTTTGCGCAAACATTGCTGCTAGCGTGCGAACGTCCCAGGTCGGCTTCGAAGTTGCAGCAAGGTGGAACATGTCTCATCGTCATCGCACGGGCATCGCGCTCGTCTCCCTCGTGACAGCGTCGTTGCTCGCGATCGCCCCCCTGACCGGCGGCAGCGCGTCGGCCCAGGTGGGGGTGACCCCGCCGGGGACCGTCATCCCGCATTCCCAGTACACGCTGATCGGTGCCGACTCCGAGTCCGCGCCGTACCCTGCGCCCCCGTCGCTGGACGGCACGGCTGCAGCGGCGCTCGACGGCGACGTGACCACGCAGTGGGCCACGCGGTACAACGGCGGCGCTCCCGACCCGTTGCCGCACTGGATCACCTGGGACGTCGGGGGATCGTTCGACCTCACCGGACTGAACTACTCCGTGAAGGTGCAGAGCAACGGCCCCGTGAAGGACTTCTCGGTCTTCGCGACAGATGACATCGCTGTGGCGAAGGACCCGGCAGGCAACTGGGGTCCCGCCGTCGCGACGGGAACATTCCACCAGCCCGCAGCCGGCACGGAGGTGCAGACCGTCGCCTTCGACCGCACCGTGCACGCCCGATACGTGAAGTTCGAAGCCGACTCGACGATCAACGGCAGCGCGAACGTCTCGGCCTCCGAGCTCAGTGTCTACGCGACCGGTGACACGACGCCCGCACCCGTCGACCCTGGCCCGCCTGCGGACCCCGCCACGACGACGCCGATCACGAACGGCAACGGGCTCACCGTGCAGGTCGCGAGCGATTTTCCGCAGGTCGTCTCGTACGACCTCGGCGGTGCGAAACTCTCAGGCCAGGCATCTCGGCTGAACACCTTCACCATCAACGGCAAGAACTACGCGGCGACGACAACGGGAAGCGTGTCGGGATCGACGGCGACGTACACGTCGACCTTCACGGGATACCCCGGCCTCACCGTGACCTCGACCATCACCGCGACCGACCGGAACACCGTCGAGTTCGCGATGTCGAAGCTCGAAGGACCGGCCGCATCCGGAGTCGACACCATCTCGATCCCGGGCCAGTCGCTGCTGTCGGTGGACTCCGGCGACCCGCGGTCGCAGCTCGCGCGGACGCGGATCTCCACAGACTCCACCACCACGGCCGACCAGTTCGTGAGCATCACATCAGCGACGCCGGCCGACGTGAAGTCGGTGGGCACACCCTACGGATTCGTCAGCAACTCCGCGCTCGCCGGCGGTCTCATCTCCAACGCGACCGACGACTCCGCGCAGGACAACAACGACAACTGGAATGCGCGGCTGCAGTCGCAGATCGTCGCGGCCGGCAACGGCGCGAAGCGGGCTCAGCTGTCTGTGGGCTCGTACACCTACGCCCCGGCCGGCGCCACCGACGCGCGAGTGAAGATCTACGCCCTTCCGAAGACGACGGTCGTGCTCGCGGCCGACGTCAACGGCGACGGCGCCGTGACCTGGCAGGATGCGGCGATCGCTTACCGCAACGCCATGACGCGTCCGCTCGGCGCCGACCGAGTGGCCGACCGCGTCGTCCAGCACATCCCCTTCAACTTCGCCTCCGAGGCGACGAATCCGTTCCTGAAGACCCTCGACAACGTGAAGCGCATCTCGATGGCGACCGACGACCTCGGCCAGTGGGTGCTCGAGAAGGGGTACGCGAACGAGGGCCACGACTCCGGCCACCCCGACTACGGCGGCGACTACAACGAGCGCGCCGGCGGACTCGCCGACTTCAACACCCTGATCGACAACGGTGCCGGCTACAACGCGGACGTCGCTGTGCATGTGAATGCGACGGAGGCCTACCCGCAGGCGAACAGCTTCTCGGCACGCATGGTGCAGGGTCAGGTCAACGGCTGGGATTGGTTGAACCAGTCGTACCACATCGACCAGCGCTACGATCTCGGCAGCGGAGCGATCATCGACCGTTTCGCGCAGCTGAGGAAGGATGCTCCGAACCTCGCAGGCGTGTACATCGACGCGTACTACTCGAGCGGATGGCTCGCCGATGGCCTCGCCGCGCAGCTGCGGGCGATGAACCTGCAGGTCGCGAGCGAATGGGCCTACAAGTTCGAAGGCACGTCGATCTGGTCCCACTGGGCCAACGACAAGAGCTACGGCGGCAAGACGAACAAGGGGATCAACTCGAACATCATCCGCTTCATCGCGAACACGGACCGCGACGTGTGGAACGTCGACCCGCTGTTGGGCGGCCAGTCCATCAAGGAGTTCGAGGGCTGGACGGGACAGAACGACTGGAACGTCTTCTTCTCGAACATCTGGGTCAACGACCTGCCGACGAAGTTCCTGCAGCACTACGCGCTGCAATCATGGGTGCCGGGCAGCACCGCGACGCTGAGCGACGGGAAGGTGACGGTGACATCGGCAATGGTCTCCGGCACGCGCCGGATCACCATGGGGAAGGCCGTGATCGCGATCGGTGGCGCATACCTGCTGCCGTGGGGCGACCCGACCAAGGGCAACAACACGACGTCGCCCAGCGAGGCCGACAAGATGTACTACTACAACGCGGACTCGGGCCAGGCGACGTTCGGCCTGACCAGCCGATTCGACCCGAACGGCGTGTACACGCTGTACCGCCTCACCGACGAGGGGCGAGTGAAGGTCGGCGATATCACCGCCTCGGGCGGGCAGGTGACGATCACCGCCGACAAGGGCGTGCCCTACGTCCTGGCTCCGTCGACATCCGCCGCCCCGCACGCCGCGGCGGACTACGGGCACGGGTCCGGCCTGCGCGACCCGGGCTTCAACTCGGGCGACCTCGCCGGATGGAATCCGACAGGCGGAGCCGCCGTCTCGCGCACCGCGAGCGGGGACAACGTCGTTGTCCTCGGAAGCGCGGCATCGGAGATCTCGCAGCACCTCAAGGGCTTGACTCCGGGAGCGCAGTACACGGTCAGCGCGAACGTCGAGATCGCCGCGGGAGCGGCACGTGCCGTCACGCTCCGCGCCAATGGCGCACAGCTGGACGTCAAGAACACCTTCGGCACCACACCGGTGGAGAACACCGTCGCGGCCGACGCCAAATCAGGCACGTACTCGCAGCGCGCATCCGTCACGTTCACGGCGCCGCACAACGGGGGCGCCACGATCCACATCGGCGCTGTCGCCGGCGAAGCAGCGGTCACCATCGACGATGTGCGGGTCATGGCGAGCGACCTGACGTGGTCTCGCTGGACGGCGAGCACGAAGGCCTCCGACGGCACGATCGTCGCGCAGGACGACTTCGAAGGGAACCAGCCCGGCTGGGGTTCGTTCGTCAAGGGTGACGCGGGCGGAACGACGGATCCCCGCACCTCCATCAGCGACCTGCATGCCCCGTACACGCAGAAGGACTGGAAGAACTCGGCCTCCCCGTACAACGCGGGCAGCCTGCAGGGACAGGCCGTCGACGACGTCATCGACGGGCAGCACTCGCTGAAGGCCCACGAAGAGAACACCGGGCTCGTCTACCGCACTGTCCCGTCGACCGTGCCGTTCGTCGACGGACACCGCTACACCGTGTCCTTCTCGTACCAGACGAACGTCACCGGCCAGTGGGCGTGGGTGACCGGAGCGGACACCCGCGACGGCGCCATCGTGACGTCGACTGATGTGCGTCGCGAAACGCTCGCGCCGTCGCTCACGACGGCCACCTACTCGAGGGACATCATCGCCGGTTGCGGTGACACCTGGGTCGGGCTGCGCAAGATCGGCGCTGCGAACGGGACCGACTTCGTGATCGACGACTTCCGCGTCGTCGACCACGGACCCGCGTCGGGTGGGGCGGCCTGCGCGAATGTCGCAACGCCGGCATCCGCCGATGTCAGCCCCGGCGTTGCCGGGACGTACACGACCACCTTCACGAACCACGAGAAGGCGGATGCAACGAACGTTGCGATGACCCTCGAGAGTGTGCCGACGGGCTGGTCCGTCCGGGTCGCGACGGACAAGGGCAATCTGTTCGACACCGTGAAGCCGGGGGCGACCGTCTCGACGACGTGGATCGTCACCGCGCCGGCGTCGGCGGCCGGCACGTCCGTCACGCTGCAGGCGACGGGGACGTACTTCAACTCCTGCGCGACGAAGACGGTCACGGCGGATGCGTTGCTGACCGTCGCGTCGCGGCCCGTACTGGCACCGGACAGCATGACCGCAACGGCTGACTCCGAGAACGCGACGTCGGGATCCGCGGAAGGTCCTGCCTCCAACGTGCTCGACGGCGACGCCGGGACGATCTGGCACACTCAGTACGATCCGACCATCACGCAGTACCCGCACTGGCTGACGCTGGACCTGAAGGGGACGGCAACGGTTTCCGGGTTCGGGTACCTCGACCGCCAGTCCGGCGGCCAGAACGGACGCGTGAAGGACTACACCGTCTCGGTATCCGCCAACGGGACCGACTGGACCCAGGTCGCGGCCGGATCGCTGGTCGATTCGCCCTCGATGCAGGTGATCGCGTTCCCGTCGGTGAGCGCTTCGTACGTCAAGTTCACCGCTCTCACTGCGCTCAACGGGCAGCCCTTCGCCGCCGCTGCCGAGATGCGGGTGTACGGCACGTCGTCGAACACGCCCACCGGGGTCGCACCCGGAACCCGCTCAGCGGACGACGCGTGCTCGCCGTGAGCTGAGACGACACGAGCGATGGCCCGAAGGGACTCAGGTCCCCTCGGGCCATCGCTCGTAAGAGGCGGGGGGATGGACGTCCCCCGAAGTCCCGGTCGCCGGGCGAGGCCCGACCGACGGTTGACGTGCCGGTACTCCTCCCCTAGACTTTCACCAAGCAAAACTTCTCTTCCGTATTGTGAAAATGCGGAGGAACCCCCAGAAAGCGACTCGACAATGACGTACACGGTCAACTGCTCGATCCTCCTCACCGAGCTGCCCCTCCTCGACCGCCCCGCCGCCGCGAAGGCCGCCGGGTACGACGCCGTGGAGTTCTGGTGGCCGTTCGCATCCGCCGTGCCGGATCAGGCCGAGGTCGACGCCTTCGTGACCGCCATCCACGAGGCGGGCGTCCAGCTGACCGGCCTCAACTTCTTCGCCGGCGACATGCCCGCCGGAGACCGCGGCCTGGTGTCGTGGATCGGCCGCGAGGACGAGTTCCAGGCCAACATCGCCGTCGTCGTCGGTATCGGCGAGCGCCTCGGTACGAAGGCGTTCAACGCCCTGTACGGCAACCGCATCGAGGGCGTCGACGCCGCCGCCCAGGACGACCTCGCGGTGCGCAACCTCGCCGCCGCCGGCCGCGCGGTCGCCGGGATCGGCGGCATCGTGCTGCTCGAGCCCGTCTCGGGCATGGAGACCTACCCGCTCAAGACCGCCGCCGACGCACTCGCGGTCATCGAGCGCGTCAAGAACAAGGAGGGCGTCGACAACGTCAAGCTCCTCGCCGACTTCTACCACCTCGCCGTCAACGGCGACGACATCCCCGCGGTCATCGCCGCGCACGCCGCCGAGTTCGGCCACATCCAGATCGCCGACGCCCCGGGGCGCGGCGAGCCCGGCACGGGTGAGCTCCCGCTCGCGCAGTGGATCGAGGATGCGCGGGCCGGCGGCTATGCCGGCGTCATCGGCCTCGAGTACAAAGCCACGCAGTCCGACCCGTTCGCGTGGGCGACCGCATCCACGGCATCCGCGGCATCCACGACCGCCTGAGCCGGCTCCCCCACGCTGAAAGAGAGAACGACATGACGAACATCGCGATCATCGGCCTCGGCATCATGGGCCTGCCCATGGCCAAGAACCTCGTGAAGGCGGGCTACGACGTCACCGGCTACAACCGCAGCCAGGAGCCCATCGACGCGCTGGTCGCGGCGGGCGGTCACGGGGCGAGCAGTGTGGCGGATGCCGTGAAGGATGCCGACGTCGTCATCACGATGGTCCCCGACTCGCCGGATGTCGCCGGGGTCGTCCGCGGCGAGGGCGGCGTCTTCGCCAACGCCAAGGCCGGCGCCCTCTGGATCGACAACTCGTCCATCCGCCCCGACGTCGCGAAGGAGCTGGCCGAGGAGGCCGTCGCCGCCGGTCTCGGCGCCGTCGACGCCCCGGTCTCCGGCGGCGAGCAGGGCGCGATCGACGCCGTGCTCTCGATCATGGTCGGCGGATCGCCCGAGGACTTCGCCACCGCCGAGCCCGTGCTGAACGCGATCGGCAAGACGATCGTGCACGTCGGCCCCGCCGGCGCCGGCCAGACGGTGAAGGCCGCCAACCAGCTCATCGTCGCCGTCAACATCCAGGCGCTCGCCGAGGCGGTCGTCTTCCTCGAGGCGTACGGCGTCGACACCGACGCCGCCCTGAAGGTCCTCGGCGGCGGTCTCGCCGGCTCGAAGGTCCTCGACCAGAAGGGGCGCAAGATGCTCGACCGCGACTTCGCGCCCGGATTCCGTCTCGCCCTCCACAACAAGGATCTGGGCATCGTCACCGCCGCCGCACGCCAGGCCGGCATCTCCATTCCGCTCGGCTCGGCCGTGGCCCAGCTCGTGACAGCCCTGGTCGCGCGCGGCGACGGCGGACTCGACCACTCCGGCCTGTTCAAGCTCACCAGCGAGCTGTCCGGCCGCGACTGACACCCACTTCTCGCCCCTCGACACGCTCGGGGACCGACTTCAAGGAGCATCCACATGTCCCGCATGCGCGCAGTCGACGCCGTCGTGCAGATCCTGATCAAGGAGGGCGCCACCGAGGCCTTCGGCCTGCCCGGCGCCGCCATCAACCCGCTCTATTCCGCGATGCGCGCCAACGGCGGCATCCGCCACACGCTCGCCCGTCACGTCGAGGGCGCCTCGCACATGGCCGACGGCTACAGCCGCACGGCCGACGGCCGCATCGGCATCTGCCTCGGCACGTCCGGCCCCGCCGGCACCGACATGATCACCGGTCTGTACGCGGCCATCGCGGACTCCATCCCGATGCTGTGCATCACCGGCCAGGCGCCGGTCGCGAAGCTCGACAAGGAGGACTTCCAGGCCGTCGACATCGAGTCGATCGCGAAGCCGGTGACGAAGTTCGCCAAGACGGTGCTCGAGGCAGGGCAGGTGCCGGGGGTGTTCCAGAAGGCGTTCCAGGTGATGCGCACGGGCCGTCCCGGCCCGGTGCTGATCGACCTCCCGTTCGACGTGCAGATGGCCGAGATCGAATTCGACATCGAGACCTACGAGCCGCTGCCGATCGCCCAGCCTGCCGCTACGCGCGCGCAGGCCGAGAAGGTGCTCGACATGCTGACGGCTGCCGAGCATCCGCTCATCATCTCCGGCGGCGGTGTGATCAACGCGGGCGCCTCGACGCAGCTCGTCGAGCTCGCCGAGCTGCTGGGCGTGCCGGTGGTCCCGACGCTCATGGGCTGGGGATCGATCGCCGACGACCACCCGCTCGCGGCCGGGATGGTCGGCATCCAGACGTCGCAGCGCTACGGCAACGCGAACTTCCTCGAGTCCGACTTCGTGCTGGGCATCGGCAACCGTTGGGCGAACCGCCACACCGGCGGCCTCGACCTGTACCGCCGCGGACGCACCTTCGTGCACGTCGACATCGAGCCGACCCAGATCGGCCGCGTGTTCGCGCCCGACTACAGTGTGGTCTCCGACGCGCGCCTGTTCATCGACGCACTGCTCGAGGTCGCCCGCGAGCGTCAGGCGGCCGGCGGGCTGCCGTCGTACCTGGGCTGGGCGGAGGACTGCCGCATCCGCAAGGCCACCCTCCAGCGCAAGACCAACTTCGACAACGTGCCGATCAAGCCGCACCGCGTGTACCAGGAGATGGTGCAGGCGTTCCCGCGCGAGACCACCTACGTCACGACGATCGGGCTCTCGCAGATCGCCGGGGCGCAGCTGCTGCACGTGTACGGTCCGCGGAAGTGGATCAACGCCGGCCAGGCCGGCCCCCTCGGCTGGACGGGCCCCGCGGCCCTCGGCGTCGTGCGCGGCAAGCCGGGCGAGCCGGTCGTGGCGCTGTCGGGCGACTACGACTTCCAGTTCATGATCGAGGAGCTCGCCGTCGGCGCGCAGCACAAGCTGCCCTACATCCACGTCGTGGTGAACAACAGCTACCTGGGCCTCATCCGCCAGTCGCAGCGCGGCTTCGAGATGGACTTCGAGGTGTCGCTGGCGTTCGACAACGTCAACACGCCGTACGACGCCGACAGCGTCGCGCACGGCTACGGCGTCGACCACGTCAAGGTGGCCGAGGGCCTCGGCTGCAAGGCGATCCGCGTCGAGCGCCCCGAGGATCTCGCCGCGGGCTTCGCCGAGGCGGAGCGCCTGAAGGACGAGTTCCAGGTGCCGGTGGTCGTCGAGGTCATCCTCGAGCGCGTCACCAACATCGCCATGGGCACCGAGCTCGACAACATGGTCGAGTTCGAGGACCTGGCCGCGACGGGTGCGGACGCCCCCGCGGCCGTCTACGCTCTGCTGGACTGACACCCGACGGATCGGAGAGCCCGGCTATGCGCATCGTCATCGCGCCCGACAAGTTCAAGGGGTCGCTCACGGCCCCCGAGGTGGCCGACCGGGTCGCCGCGGGGGCACGGCGGGCCGACCCCTCGATCGAGGTCGTCGAGGTGCCCGCCGCCGACGGCGGCGAGGGAACGGTGGATGCGGCGGTCGCCGCCGGCTTCGAGCGGCGCACGGTCTCCGTCAGCGGTCCGACGGGGCAGCCGGTGGATGCCGCGTTCGCCCTGCGCGACGGCGAGGCGGTCGTGGAGATGGCGCAGGCGTCGGGCCTGGACGTCCTCCCCGGCGGAGAGAAGGATGCGCGGGGCGCGACGAGCTTCGGCACGGGTCAGCTGATCGCCGCCGCGCTGGACGCGGGTGCCCATCGCATCGTCCTCGGCGTGGGCGGCAGCGCCTCGACCGACGGCGGTGCCGGGCTGCTGCAGGCCCTCGGCGCTCGGCTGCTCGACGGCGATGGCGCCGAGCTCCGTCCGGGAGGGGCTGCGCTCGCGGGGCTCGCCGCCGTCGACCTCGCGAACCTCGACCGGCGCCTCGCCGACACGGAGTTCGTGCTCGCGAGCGACGTCGACAACCCGCTGCTCGGGCGCAACGGCGCCGCGGCCGTCTTCGCGCCGCAGAAGGGCGCATCGCTCGAGGACGTCGGCGCGCTCGACGCGGCCCTCGCCCGCCTCGTCGACGTGCTGTCGTCACAGGACGACCGTCTCGCCGTGCCCGCCCGGGTCGCCGCGGCTCGACCGGGCGCCGGTGCCGCGGGCGGCGTCGGGTTCGCGGCGCTCGCTCTCGGCGCGAAGCGCCGCCCGGGCATCGACGTCGTGCTCGAGTTCACCGGGCTCGCCGACAAGCTGCCGGGAGCGGATGCCGTCATCACCGGTGAGGGCAGCCTCGACGCGCAGAGCCTCATGGGCAAGACGCCGGTCGGGGTCGCGCGTCTCGCGGAGGCGGCAGGCATCCCGGTCCACGCCGTCTGCGGACGCTCGCTGCTGAGCGTCGAGCAGACCGCGGCATTCGCCTCGGTGAATGCGCTGTCCGAGCTCGAGCGCGACCCGCAGCGCAGCATGACCAACGCCGGGGAGCTCCTCGAGCAGCTCGCGGAGCGGCTGGTGCGCAGCATCCATCCCCTCGTGTTCGACACCGTGCTGCGCGGTACGGCGCTCGTCGACGGTGCGTTCGCGCCGGTCGAGATCGGCGTGCGGAACGGGCGGATCTCCCGCATCGCGCCGGCGGGCGCCGGCCTCGAGAGCGAGACCGTCGTGGAGGTCCCGGTGGACGAGGTCATCCTCCCCGGCCTCGTCGACACGCACGTCCACGTGAACGAGCCCGGGCGCACGGAGTGGGAGGGCTTCGAATCCGCCACCCGTGCCGCGGCCGCGGGCGGAGTCACGACGATCGTCGACATGCCCCTCAACAGCATCCCGCCGACCGTGTCGGTCGAGGCGCTCGACATCAAGCGCCGGACCGCCGAGGGCCGGGTCTTCGTCGACGTCGGCTTCTGGGGCGGGGTCATCCCGGGCAACATCGCCGACCTGCCGCCGCTCGTCGAGGCCGGCGTGTTCGGGTTCAAGTGCTTCCTGCTGCCGTCGGGTGTGGACGAGTTCCCCGACGTCTCGGTCGACGAGATGCGCGACGCGATGGGCGTGCTGGCGGGGCTCGACTCGCTGCTCGTCGTCCACGCCGAAGACGCGCACACGATCGACGAGGCGCCCCACCACGCGGGCCGCGAATACTCGGACTTCCTCGCCTCGCGCCCGCGGGAGGCGGAGGATGCGGCGATCGCCGAGGTCATCCGCGGCGCCGCCGACACGGGCGTGAAGGCGCATGTGCTGCATCTGTCCAACGGCGACTCGCTGGGGCGCATCGCCGAGGCGAAGGGCCGC
This sequence comes from Microbacterium rhizosphaerae, assembly GCF_034120055.1. Classification (NCBI taxonomy): domain Bacteria; kingdom Bacillati; phylum Actinomycetota; class Actinomycetes; order Micrococcales; family Microbacteriaceae; genus Microbacterium; species Microbacterium rhizosphaerae. The sequence continues at coordinate 596,855 of NZ_CP139368.1, forward strand.
GGGGTGCGCCTCACGGTCGAGACCTGCCCGCACTACCTGACGCTCGATGCCGAGGACATCCCGGACGGCGCGACCGCGTTCAAGTGCTGCCCGCCGATCCGCGAGCACGCGAATCGCGACGAGCTGTGGCAGGGCCTTGCCGACGGGACGATCGACTTCATCGTGTCGGACCATTCGCCGGCGACACCGGAGCTCAAGTACGCGGGCGACGGCGACTTCCAGCAGGCGTGGGGCGGCATCGCCTCCCTGCAGCTGGGCCTGCCGCTCATCTGGAGCGAGGCGCGGCGCCGCGGCATCCCGCTCGAGCGCGTCGTGGGATGGATGTCGCAGGCCCCGGCCGACCGCGTCGGCCTCGCCGACAAGGGCCGCATCGCCGTCGGCAACGCCGCGGACTTCGCGGTCTTCGCGCCGGAGGCGACGTTCACCGTCGTCCCCGAGCAGCTGGAGCACCGCCACGCCGTCTCGCCCTACAAGGACCGGGAACTGTCCGGCATCGTGCGCACGACCTACCTCGCCGGCGCGCCGATCGACCGGGAGCGGCCCCGCGGGCGCCTGCTGCGCCGCGGCGTCGCGTAAAGACCTCGTGGTCGGTCGTCCGGTGCGCGGAGGGGCGTCACGGGCGGCCGGCCACGGTGGAACACTGGAAGTCCGCGGGCGCGTGCCCGCGGCACGACAACAGAACGGAGCGACCGATGACGGATGAGCTCGAGCTCGGCCACCTCGCCCCCGACTTCACGCTGACGGACGCCACGGGCGTCGAGCGGTCCCTGTCCGACTATCGCGGCAGGAAGGTGATCGTGTACTTCTACCCGGCCGCCTTCACCCCCGGCTGCACGACCGAGGCGTGCGACTTCCGCGACAACCTCGGCTCGCTGGAGGGCGCCGGCTACACGGTGCTCGGCATCTCGCCCGACTCGGTCGCGCGGCTCGCGGAGTGGGCGGACGCCGAGCAGCTGCCGTTCACCCTGCTGTCCGACGAGGGTGCGGAGGTCGCGAAGACGTGGGGCGCGTGGGGCCAGAAGACGGTCGGCGACCGGACCTTCGACGGCCTGATCCGCTCGACGATGGTCGTCGACGAGGACGGGCGCCTGCAGTCCATCGAATACAACGTCGACCCGAACGGCCACGTCGGACGGCTGCGCGAGGCGCTGGCCGCCTGACGAGCCCTGAACACGAACGCCTCGCTGCGCCGTCAGCGGGGCGTTCGCGGTTTCCGCGGCGGGGGTTGTCGGATGCGGCATCCCGCGCTAGAATTGTCGCATGCTGAAATAACAGTTCCACGATACGAAACGAAAGTATTCGTATTCTCTACACCGTGGATGCCAGCAGACACAGAAGGAAGTCAAGCAATGCTGCTTGAGCAATTCAACGAAGCAGATCGCTCGGAGGCGATCGCCGTGCTTCGGCCGTGTGTCGACGTGTCGCGATGGTACGAGACCGTCGCCGATGCCCGACCGTACGCCTCGCTCGAGGCGCTGTGGGAGGAGGCGGCGAACGCCGCGTATCCGTTCACAGGCGCCGAGGTCGGGGCCGCGCTCGCGCACCATCCCCGCATCGGGGAGCGCGCCGACGGGAGCAGCCGCGAGGCGAGCATGTCCCGCTCGGAGCAGGCGGGGGTCGACCCCGCCGACAGTGCGGTCCAGGAGGCGCTCCGCCGGGGCAACCTGGCCTACGAGGAGCGTTTCGGGAGGGTGTTCCTCATCCGGGCTGCGGGTCGCAGCGCGGACGAGATCCTCGCGAGCCTCGAGGTGCGGCTCACGCACACGCCTGAGGAGGAGGACCGCGTCGTCGCGGGACAGCTGCGCGAGATCGCGCTGCTGAGGCTGAAGGGAACCGTCACCGCATGACCGTCTCGCACCTGACCACCCATGTCCTGGACGCCGTGCAGGGACTGCCGGCGCCGGGCGTGCCCGTGCAGCTGTTCGCCGAGGATGGCTCTCTCATCGCCGAGGCGGTGACGGATGCCGACGGCCGCGCGAAACAGCTCGGACCCGAGCGGCTCGCGCCCGGCGTGTACCGCCTGCGCTTCGACACGGGGGCGTACTTCGCCGCCCGCTCCATCCCCACCTTCTATCCGGAAGCGGTGCTCGCGTTCGTCATCGACGACGTCGACCGGCACTATCACGTGCCGCTCTTGCTGAGCCCCTTCGCCTATTCGACCTACCGAGGAAGCTGACATGACCGACGTCCTGACCACCGCCCAGATCACCGAGACCACCACCGGAGGCATCGTCCTCGGCCCGAACCAGTACGGCAAGGCCGAGGTGCGCGTCGTCAAGGTGACCCGCGACACCGACCGCCACGAGATCGAAGACCTCAACGTCACCTCGCAGCTGCGTGGCGACCTCGAGGGTGCCCACCTCGCCGGCGACAACGCGCACGTCGTGCCGACCGACACGCAGAAGAACACCGTGTACGCGTTCGCCCGCGACGGCGTCGGCTCACCCGAGGCCTTCCTGCTGCGCCTCGCGAACCACTTCACGAGCGAGTTCGCGTGGATCACCGGCGGCCGCTGGCTCGCCGAGAGCTACGCGTGGGAGCGCATCGTCCTCGAGGGCGACGAGCACGACCACGCCTTCGTCCGCACCGGCCAGGAGGTGCGCACGGCGGGCGTCGTCGCCGACGGCGATGCGCGCCACATCGTGTCGGGCCTCAAGGACCTCAAGGTGCTGAAGACCACCGCGTCGGGCTTCGAGGGCTACCCGAAGGACCGCTACACGACGCTGCAGGAGACGAACGACCGCATCCTCGCGACGAGCGTCGCGACGCAATGGCGCTACCTGCCGGGGATCGTGGATGCCGACTTCAACGCGATCTACGCCGACGTCAAGCGCATCCTCCTCGAGGAGTTCTCGCGCCGCTACTCGGCCGCCCTGCAGACGACCCTGTTCGACATGGGCAAGGCCGTGCTCGAGGCCCACCCGGAGATCGGCGAGATCCGCTTCTCGATGCCCAACAGCCACCACTTCGTCGTCGACCTGTCGCCCTTCGGGCTCGACAACCCGAACGAGGTCTTCTACGCCGCGGATCGTCCGTACGGGCTCATCGAGGCCACCGTCACGCGCGAGGGCCTCGCACCGGCCCCCGAGGTGTGGGCGTCGGTGGTGCCGTTCGTCTGATCCGCTGACCGGGGGGAGGAGGGGCGGGCCCCGCGGGCCCGCCCCTTCGTCGTCCCGCCCTCAGCCCGCCAGCGCCTCGGAGAGCGTGACGCGCCCGCCCATCCGCAGGATCGAGTTCCGGTAGATGCGGGCCGCGACGAGGATCGCCCCGACGCACGTCGCGATCAGCAGCACGAGCGAGACGAACGGCTCCCACCACTGGGCGGTGCCGAGGTAGAGCCGCATCGGCATCGCGACGGGAGCCGAGAACGGCACGTACGACATGACCGTCAGCACGGCCGCGTTGTTGTTGAAGAGGATGACGAGCATGTACGGCGCGACGACGAGCAGGGTGAGCGGCGCCGTGGTCGAGCCGACATCCTCCTGCCGCGAGACCATCGCACCACCGGCCGCGAACAGCGACGCGAGCAGCACGAAGCCGAACAGGAAGAAGACGGCGAACCACGCGACCGGGCCGCCCAGGCCCCCGATGAGCTGCGCCTGCCCGGTGAACGACAGCCCGACGATCGCGATCGCGGCGAAGCCGATGATCTGCGACATCGCGAGGATCGTGTTGCCGAGCACCTTGCCGGCGAGCAGCGTCCGCACCGGGATCGCCGAGATCAGCAGTTCGACGACGCGGGTCTGCTTCTCCTCCACGACGCTCTGCGCGATCGTGCCGCCGAAGGTCGAGGCGGCCATGAGGAACACGATGCCGAACCCGATCGCGACGAGATAGCGCAGGATGCTGTCCGCCGGCGACCCCTCCAGCAGCCTGACCGTCGGCGACTGGCTGAGCTGGCTCACGAGCGCCTGCGGCACGGAGTCCTTCGCGACGACCTGGTAGTCGAACGCGCCGCCGGATGCGGGCGCCGGGACGAGCGCAGCATCCACCTTCCCGGCCTTCACCATCGCGAGAGCGGCGGGCACGCTCGGTGCCTGGGTCGCGGCGATGCCCTGCATTCCCTCCACGACGCTCGCGGTCTCGCTCGTGACCGCGACGGGCGTGCTTCGCACGGACTGTGCGGCGATGCCGCCCCACACGACGGCGACCAGCGCGAGGGCGAACAGGATGCCGGTCGAGACCACGAACACGCGGCTCCGCAGCTTCGAGACGATCTCGCGCTGCGACACGAGCCACACGCTCTGCGCGGTGCTCGGGCGGCTCATCGTCACGCTCACTGGATGACCTCCTTGAAGATCTCGGCGAGAGAGGGATGCTTCGGCGCGAAGCTGTGCACCGGCCCGCGCTCGACCGCCTTCTCGAGGACCCGCTGGGCGTCCGCCTCGGATGCGGCGTCGAACAGTGCGGTGTCGCCGGCGAGCTCGAGCACGTCGACGCCGGGCTCGTCGCGCACCCACGCGGCATCCCTCGCAACGAGCTCGTAACGGCGCTTCGCGTGCTGGGTGCGCAGGTCGTCGCGGGATCCCGCGGCGCGGATCGTCCCGGCGGCGATGATCACGAGGTCGTCGCACAGGCGCTCGACGAGGTCGAGCTGGTGCGACGAGAAGAGGACGGATGCGCCCTGCGCCGCGCGCTCCTGCAGGACGCCGGCGACGACGTCGACCGCCAGCGGGTCCAGGCCCGAGAACGGCTCGTCGAGGATCAGCACCTCCGGCCCGTGGACGAGCGCGGCGGCGATCTGCGCACGCTGCTGGTTGCCGAGCGAGAGCGTCTCGACCTTGTCGTCGAGGCGTTCGCCGAGGCCCAGGCGTTCGAGCAGGGCGGTGGCGGAGGCCGCAGCATCCGTCTTGCCGTATCCGTGGAGGCGCGCGAGGTAGGCGATGTGCTCGCGGGTCTTCATCTTCGGGTAGAGACCGCGCTCCTCGGGCATGTAGCCGAAGCGGCGCCGGTCCTCGGCTGTCACTGGCGCGCCGTCGAGGATGACCTGACCGGCGTCGGCCTCGAGCACGCCGAGCGCGATCCGCATGGCGGTGGTCTTGCCGGCGCCGTTGCCGCCGACGAAGCCCGTGAGGCGGCCCGGACGGACGTCGAAGCTCACATCGTCGAGCGCGCGGCGATCGCCGTACGACTTCGTGATGTCGTGGAGTTCGAGCATGGTTCGAGGCTATTGCTCCCCGGATCGAAGGCAAGCGATACTTGCTATTGACAAGTATGGTTGTTATTTGCAACGCTGGCGCCATCGAGCGAAGGAGAACGTCATGTCCACGAACCTCTTCATCAGCCTCCCCATCAGCGACCTCGAGCGGAGCAAGGCGTTCTACCTCGCGCTCGGCGCGACGTTCAAGCCGGAGTTGAGCGACGACAACGGCGTCTGCGTCGCCTGGGACGACAACGTCTTCTTCATGCTGATCACGCGCGAGTTCTTCGCGACGTTCACTGACAAGCCCATCGCCGACCCGAAGGAGACCGTGCAGGTCTCGCTGAACTTCAGCCGCGACTCGCGCGAAGACGTCGACGCCGTCATCGCGGCGGGACTCGCCCACGGTGGCACCGAGCCGAAGCCCGCGCAGGACTACGGCTTCATGTACTCGCGCGATCTCGACGACCCCGACGGCAACAACCTCGGGTTCCTCTACATGGCTCCCGAGGGCGTGGAGGCCGGAGCCGAGGCGCCTGTGGCCGCGCAGGCGTAGTGGCCGCACGCAGCTACGGGCAGTACTGCGGGGTCACGACAGCGGTCGACCTCATCGGGGAGCGCTGGGCACTGCTCATCGTCCGCGACCTGCTCGTCGGGCCCCGGCGGTTCACCGACCTGCGGCAGGGGCTGCCCCGCATCCCGACCAACATCCTCACCGCCCGGCTCAAGGAGCTGCAGGAGGGCGGTGTCGTGCGCCGCGTGCCGCTGCACAACTGCGGCCTCGTCTACGAGCTGACGGCGTACGGGCGCGAGCTCGAGCCGATCGTGCTCGCGCTCGGCCGCTGGGGCTTCCGGCGCATGGGCGAGCCAGGCCCTGACGACATCGTCACCCCGGCGTCGTTCACGATGGCCCTGCGCACCGCGTTCCAGCCCGACGTGGCCGCCACCCTCGAACCCCTGGATGTCGAGGTCCGCATCGGCCCGGTCGCGCTGCGCGTGCAGGTCGACGGGCGTCAGCTGCGGATCGCCCAGCTGGCTCCGCCGGCACCGCCGGTGGGCGGAGAGCCTCCGGCCGGCGAACCCGACCTCGTCTTCGCGGCGGATGCCGACATCCGCCACGTCATCGCCGGCACGATGACCCCGACCGAGGCGATGGATGCCGGCATCCTCACCGTCATCTCCGGCGAAGCCACCCTGCTGGAGCGCTTCGCCGCCGTGTTCTCGATCCCCACCGTGCCGTCCACCGATCCGCCCGCCGGGCGGAGTGAGAAGGAGTAGGAAATGACCGGTCGCATCACCATCGATCTGTTCGTCACGCTCGACGGCGTCGCTCAGGCTCCGGGGGGTCCAGAAGAGGACACCTCAGGTGGATTCCCGTGGGGCGGATGGCAGGCGCCGTTCGAAGACCCGGTGATCGGGCAGCGCATCGGCGACGGCATCCGCGGTCTCGACGCCCTGCTGCTCGGCCGCCGCACCTACGACATCTTCGCCGCCTACTGGCCGCATCACGCCGACGGAGACATGGGCTTCATCGGGCGGAAGTTCAACGAGATCCCGAAGTACGTCGCGTCGCGCGGCAACCCGTCGCTGGAGTGGCGCGGATCGAGCCTGCTCGGCACCGATCTCGCGGCCGAGGCGGCGCGGCTGCGCGAGCAGCACCAGGACATCCACGTCATCGGGAGCGTCGACCTCGTTCAGACGCTGCTCGCGGAGGAGCTCTACGACGAACTCGTGCTGTGGACGTACCCGATCGTGCTGGGCGAGGGCAAGAAGGTGTTCCCGAACGGTGCGGCGCCGTTGCGGCTGTCGCTGGTCGGTGAGCCCGTGCCGGGACCGACCGGAGTGGTCGAGCTGCGCTACGCCCCCGCCGGCCGCCCGACGACCGGCGACATGACCTGAGTCAGAACACCATCGGCCGGTCGTCGTCGTCGGGACCCGTGAGGTCGAGGTCGACGACGACCGGGACGTGGTCGCTCGGGATCTCGCCCTTGCGCTCGTTGCGGTGGATCTGGGCGCCGGTCACGTTGTCGGCGAGGCGGTGCGAGCCGAGGATGAAGTCGATGCGCATGCCCTCGTTGCGCGGGAAGCGCAGCTGCTTGTAGTCCCAGTAGGTGAAGCCGGTCGGCACGAGCGGACGGACGACATCCTTCAGCCCCGCCTGCTCGAGGGCCGCGAAGGCCTCGCGCTCGGGCGGCGACACGTGGGTCGTGGCGCCGACGACGACCGTGGGGTCGCCGTTGTCCTCATCCGTGGGGGCGATGTTGTAGTCGCCGACGAGCGCCATCGGCAGGTCGGGGTTCGCCTCGAGCGTGGAGCGCGTGTAGTCGGCGAGGGCCGACAGCCAGTCGAGCTTGTAGAAGTAGTGCGGATCGTTCAGCGAGCGCCCGTTGGGGACGTAGAGGCTCCACACCTTGACCCCGCCGATCGTCGCGCCGATCGCGCGCGCCTCCTGCGGCGCATCCGGCCCGTTGTGGCCTTTGGCGAAGCCGGGCATGCCGGGGAAGGCGTGCTCGACATCGGTGATCGGCTCGCGGCTCGCGATCGCGACGCCGTTCCACTGGTTGAACCCGTGCGCGGATACGAAGTAGCCCGCCTCCTCGAACTCCGCGTAAGGGAACTGCTCGGGGGTGCACTTGATCTCCTGCATGGCGAGCACGTCGATGTGCTCGCGCACGGCGAAGGCGACGGTCCGCTCGACGCGGGCGCGGATCGAGTTCACGTTCCAGGTGGCCAGGCGCATGGCATCCAGCCTATTCGGCGCCGCCGACGTCCCCGGGCTCGTTCCCACCCCCCGGCCGCCCTTGCCCGCCCTGCCCCGCCGGCCGCCGCTGCCCCGCCCGCCCCTGCCCCCCCGGTCGCGGCGTTCGGGATTCAGTCTGCAACGGCCGGGGGCGCGTGCTCACCGGCGCGATTCCGCAGGCGGGGGCAGCCGCTCGACTCGAGGAGACTGAATCCCGAACGTTGCGCGAGGCAGCCCGCCGGATCCGGTCCCGCCCCGGCGGGCAGAGCCGGCCACGGGAGGGGGAGCCGCCTCCGCCCCTGCCCCGCCGACGTGTTCCCCCGGTCGCGGCGTTCGGGATTCAGTCTGCAACGGCCGGGGATGCGTGCTCACCGGCGCGTTTCCGCAGGCGGGGGCAGCCGCTCGACTCGAGGAGACTGAATCCCGAACGTTGCGCAGGGCGGCAGGCCGAGCGGGAGACGCGGGGCAGAGCCGCCCCGGGGCGGCCGGGGCTGGGTCAGAGGGCCTTGAGGATGTCCTCCACCCGATCCTTCGCGTCGCCGAAGAGCATCTGGGTGTTCTCCCTCCAGAAGAGGGGGTTGGCGACGCCGGCGTAGCCGGAGGCCATCGACCGCTTGAAGACGATGACGTTCTCGGCCTCCCACACCCGCAGCACCGGCATGCCGGCGATCGGCGAGCCGGGATCCTCGGCGGCGGCGGGGTTGACGGTGTCGTTCGCGCCGATGACGAGCACGACCGACGTCGACGCCAGGTCGTCGTTGATCTCGTCCATCTCCAGGACGATGTCGTAGGGCACCTTGGCCTCGGCGAGGAGCACGTTCATGTGCCCGGGCAGACGTCCGGCGACCGGGTGGATGCCGAAGCGGACATCGACGCCGCGCTCCCGCAGCTGCTTGGCGAGTTCGGCGACGGGGTACTGCGCCTGGGCGACGGCCATCCCGTAGCCGGGGGTGATGACGACGGAGGATGCGCCGGCGAGCATCTCCGCGGCGCTTTCGGCGTCGATCTCGCGGTGCTCGCCATGATCCTCGTCGTCCTTCTTCGGCGCTTCGATGCCGAACCCGCCGGCGATGACCGAGAGGAAGGACCGATTCATGGCCTTGCACATGATGTACGACAGGTACGCACCGGACGACCCGACGAGCGCACCGGTGACGATGAGCAGGTCGTTGTTGAGCAGGAATCCGGCCGCGGCGGCCGCCCATCCGGAGTAGCTGTTGAGCATGGAGACGACGACGGGCATGTCGCCGCCGCCGATCGAGGCGACCAGGTGCCACCCGAGGGCGAGCGCGAGGATCGTGACGACGATCAGCAGCCAGAGCTCCGGCGTGATCACGTACCAGACGGTGAGTGCGACGAAGACGACGAGAGCGCCGACGTTGAGGATGTTCTTGCCGGGCAGCATGAGCGGCCGCGACGAGATCCGCGCGGAGAGCTTGAGGAACGCGACGATCGAGCCGGTGAAGGTCACCGCGCCGATGAACACGCCGATGAACACCTCGGCGTGGTGGATGCCTTCCAGGTTCGGGGGGACGCCGACCGTGTAGAGCGCGCCGTTCCAGCCGACGAGCACCGCCGCCAGTCCCACGAAGGAGTGGAAGAGGGCGATCAGCTGCGGCATCGCGGTCATCTCGACGACCCGTGCCCGCCAGAGGCCGATCACCGCGCCGACGAGCACCGCGACGACGAGGAGCGTGAAGCCGAGGGTGGCCTGCGGCTGCCCCCACGCGCCGACGACGACGAGCCAGACCGTCGCGAGCAGGGCGATGGTCATGCCGGTGATGCCGTAGGTCACGCCGAGGCGGGCGGACTCGTGCTTGCTGAGCCCGGCGAGGCTCATGATGAACAGCAGACCGGCGACCACGTACGCGGCGGTCGCGACGGCTGAGGCGATGTCGATGGCGGTCATCGGTCACCCGCCTTCGTGAACATGGCGAGCATGCGCCGGGTGACGGCGAAGCCGCCGAACACGTTGATGGATGCCAGCAGCACGGCGACCGCGGCGATGATCTGCACGATCAGCGACGGGGCGACGATCTGCAGCATCGCGCCGACCACGATGATGCCCGAGATCGCGTTCGTCACGCTCATCAGCGGGGTGTGCAGCGCGTGCGCCACGTGCCCGATGACGTAGAACCCGACCACGACCGCGAGGGTGAGCACGAGGAAGTGCTGCGGCAAGGGCGGTGGCGCGAACGCGCAGACCGCGAACAGGGCCGCGATGCCCAGGGCGATCAGGCCCGTCTTCGCGCCGGCCGACAGCGTGCGCTTCGGCTTCGGCGGTGCGACCTCCGTGGGCGCCTTCGCGAGCGGGGCGGCCGACACCTGCACGGGCGGGGGCGGCCACGTCACGGCACCGTGCTGCACGACCGTCACCGCGCGCTGCACGACGTCGTCGACGTCGATCGTGAGCTGCCCGTCCTTGTCGGGCGTGAGCAGCTTCAGCAGGTTCAGCAGGTTCGTGCCGTACAGCTGGGACGCCTGCGCGGGCAGCCGGCCGGCGAGGTCCGTGTAGCCGAGGATGATCACGCCGTTCGCCGTGACGGTGCGCTCCCCGGCGACCGAGCCCTCGACGTTGCCGCCCTGCCCCGCCGCCATGTCGACGATCACGGAGCCCGGCTTCATGGACGCCACGTCCGCCGCCGTGATCAACCGGGGCGCCGCGCGCCCCGGGATCAGCGCCGTCGTGATGATGATGTCGACGTCGGCCGCCTGCTCGGAGTAGATCTCCGCCGCCCGCCGGTCGTACGCCTCGCTCGTCGCCTTCGCGTACCCGTCGGTGGACTGCTCGACCGCGACATCCACCGGGAGGTACTCGCCGCCGATCGACCGCACCTGATCCGCGACCTCGGGACGCGGGTCGGTCGCGCGGACCACGGCGCCCAGACTCGATGCCGCGCCGATCGCGGCGAGCCCCGCGACGCCTGCCCCGGCCACGAGGACCTTCGCGGGCGGCACCTTGCCGGCCGCGGTCACCTGTCCGGTGAAGAACCGGCCGAACTCGTTCGCCGCCTCCACCACTGCGCGGTACCCGGAGATGTTCGCCATCGACGAGAGCACATCCATCGACTGCGCCCGCGAGATGCGGGGCACCGCATCCATCGCCAGAGCCGTGAGGTCCCGCTGCGCGAGCGCCGCGAGCAGCTCCGGCTTCAGTGCCGGGCTCAACAGGCCCACGACCGTCGCGCCGTCCTTCAGACGGGCGATCTCCTCGCGCGTCGGCGCGTCGACCTTCAGCACGACATCCGACGACCACGCCGTGTCGCCGTCGACGATGACGGCGTCGGCGGCCTCGTAGGCCGTGTCGGGGAACGATGATGCCGCGCCTGCGCCCTGCTCGACGACGACGTCGTAGCCCAGGCCGCGGATCTTGGCGACGGTCTCCGGAGTCGCGGACACACGGGTCTCTCCCGTGCGCTCCGCGACGATGCCGATGCGCATAGCTGCCTCCCTTGCTGCGGGGTGGATGAGTCAGTTGAGTATAGGGGAGCATCTGCCATGATATGGAATACAAATTTCACATTACGGAACTTGTGGATGCTTCGATCCCGACGTCAGGCTCGCTGCCGCCCTCAGATCCAGACTGTAGGGGAGCCCCGGCGGCGGGACCGGCATAAGACGCCGGAACGTCGTGAAACATCGCCCGTTCTTACGAATCCGTGCAGGATGCGGCGCATCCGTAGACTCGTCGGCATGACTGCCGCCAGCACGCCCGAGCTCGAAGCCGACCGCCAGGCCCTCATCGGTCTCATCAACGACGAGGCCGTCTTCCACGGCGATTTCACCCTCTCGAGCGGCAAGAAGGCGACGTACTACGTCGACATGCGGCGCCTGACGCTCGATCACCGGGCCGCGCCGGCGATCGGCCGCATCATGCTCGATCTGATCCGCGACGTGGATGGCGTCGTCGCGGTCGGCGGCCTCACCCTCGGTGCGGATCCGATCGCCAACTCCGTCATGCACGAGTCGGTGCGCGCCGGCCGTCCCCTCGACGCGTTCGTCGTGCGCAAGGAGCCGAAGGATCACGGCCGTGGCCGTCAGATCGAGGGCGCGGATGTCGCCGGCAAGCGTGTCGTCGTGGTCGAGGACACCTCCACCACGGGGCAGTCTGCATTGAAGGCCGTCGAGGCCCTGCGCCGCGAGGGGGCGGAGCCTGTCGCCGTCGCGGTCATCGTCGACCGCAAGACGGGCGCGCAGGCTGCCGTCGAGGCCGAGGGCCTCCGGTGGCTGGCGGCGATCGATCTCGACGATCTGGGCCTCGCCCCGCAGTAGGGAATCGGTCACCGAGCTCGTCGAGGTGTCACATGCCGGCGCCGGCCGGTGTCTTCATGTCGAAGGAAAGTCTCATCGACACGGATACACCGGAGGAAGACATGAGCACCCGCATCCCCGCGGCCGAGGTCACCGGCATGTACGGCGCCCTCATCAAGGTGGCCGCACGCAAGATGATCGGCCGCGTGCCCGACTCGATCGGCGCGCTGTGGAACCACCGCGCCGTCATGAAGGACTCGATGAGCATCGGCCGCAAGGTCGAGGGCTGGCGCGAGCTCGACCCGAATCTCGCGACCTACGCCGCCATGGCGTCCGCCGCGACCATCGGCTGCAGCTTCTGCCTCGACTTCAACTACTTCATGGCGCACAACCACGGACTCGACGAGGCGAAGATCCGCGAGGTGCCGCGCTGGCGAGAGGCGACGGTCTTCACGTCGCTCGAGCGTCGGGTCATGGAGTACGCCGAGGCCGCGAGCCAGACCCCGCCCGCCGTGACGGACGAGCTGTCCGACGCGCTGCTGGCCGATCTCGGCCCGGCCGCGCTGGTCGAGCTGGCCTCGCGCGTCGGCTTCATGAACATGACGGCGCGCACGAACGTGGCGCTCGGCATCCGCTCGGAGCAGTTCGCGGATTCCTGCGGACTGCCGCCCCTCTCGACGCGCCCTGTCGTGGATGCCGCCGCGTAGGCTCGCGATCATGAGCATCGCTCAGGTCGACGACCCGTTCGTCGAGCACCGGGGCCTGCTGTTCACCGTCGCGTACGAGATGCTCGGCTCGGCCGAGGACGCGGAGGATGTGCTGCAGGAGTCCTGGCTGCGCTGGGCGGCCGCCGACCGCGACGAGGTGCGCGACCCGCGGGCGTACCTCGTCCGCATCGTGACGCGCCAGGCGCTGAATCACCTGCGGTCGGTGTCGCGGCGCCGCGAGGACTATGTCGGCGAGTGGCTCCCCGAGCCGCTGCTGACGAGCCCCGATGTGGCCGAGGACGTCGAGCTCGCCGAGAGCCTGTCTATCGCGATGCTCACGGTGCTCGAGACGCTCGGACCGTCCGAGCGGGCGGTGTTCGTGCTGCGCGAGGTGTTCGACGTGCCGTACGACGAGATCGCGGATGCCGTGGGCAAGACCCCGGCGGCGGTGCGGCAGATCGCGCACCGGGCGAAAGACCATGTCGCCGCGCGGCGTCCACGCATCCATGTCGTGCCGTCGGAGCTCGAGGAGGTCGTCGAGCGCCTCGTCTCCGCGCTCAATTCGGGCGACCTGCAGGGGCTCATGGATGTGCTCGCGCCCGACGTCGTCTCGGTCGCGGACGGCGGCGGCAAGGTCCGCGGCGCGGCGCGCCACCCGGTCGTCGGCGCCCTGCGCCTCGCCCGCTACCTCGTCGGCGGCATGGAGAAGACCCCGGGCACCTTCGTGGCCTCGGCGATGTGGCTGAACGGGCAGCCGGGCATCCGGATGGAGCTCGACGGTCGGCTCGTCGGCGTCGTCAGCCTGACCGTCGAGGACGGGCGCGTGACGCGCATCTACTCGATCGCGAACCCCGACAAGCTCGGTCGGGTGGATGCCGAGGCCGTTGTGGCCCGCTGACATCGTGGCCCGCTGACCCGCTGCCCGCGGGGAGGCTCGGCGGCTGGGCGCGGCTCAGGCGGGCTTGCGGCCCGCCGCCGCGTCGGCCGCAATCCGCGCGATGCGCGCACGGCGGGTCTCGGGCTTCTTGGCGAGAGCGATCGCCGACAAGGCCGCCTTGCGCACGCCGGGGGTCCACGCATCCCACTGCATCCGGGCGGCAGGATCGGCATCGAGCGCGGCGGTGAGGTCGGGCGGTTCGATGCCGGCCTCGGGACCGTCGAGCACCGTCCACATGCCATTCGCCTGCGCGAGGTCGATGAGCCGCTGCCCGGCCGGGCGCATCCGGCCCTCCGCGACCAGCATGGCGACGCGGGCCTTGTTCGTGCCGGCCCACGCCGAGTTCGGCGAGCGCGGCGCGAACCACAGCATCGACCGCTCGTCGTCCAGGGGCTTGGCCTGGCCGTCGATCCATCCGACGCACAGCGCTTCGAGCACCGCGTCCTCGTAGTCGATACGGGAACGCCCGGTGGCAGGCCGCCACACCACCAGCCAGGCGCCGTCGCTCGATGCGCTGTGCGCGTGCAGCCAGGTGCGCCAGTCGTCGACGGTCTCGACGTGCACGCGGGGCGCGTCATCCATCTTCGCCATGCGCGCGCTCGGTATCAGTCGCCGGCGATGAGGGCCGCGACCGAGTCGACGACCTCGTCAGGGCGGAACGGATAGCGCTCGATCTCGGCGCGGTCGCTGATGCCGCTGAGCACCAGCACGGTGTGAAGACCCGCTTCGATTCCCGCGACGATGTCGGTGTCCATGCGGTCGCCGATCATCGCCGTGTTCTCGGAGTGCGCGCCGATCTTGTTGAGCGCCGAGCGGAACATCATGGGGTTCGGCTTGCCGACCACGTAGGGATCCTTGCCCGTCGCCTTGGTGATGAGCGCGGCGATCGCACCGGTCGCCGGCAGCGGACCCTCGGCGCTCGGGCCCGTCGCATCCGGATTCGTCACGATGAAGCGCGCACCCGCGTCGATCAGACGGATGGCCTTCGTGATCGCTTCGAACGAGTAGTTGCGGGTCTCGCCGACGACGACGAAGTCGGGGTCCATCTCGGTCATGATGAAGCCCGACTCGTGGAGCGCCGTGAGGATGCCGGCCTCGCCGATGACGAATGCGGAGCCGCCGGGAAGCTGCGACTCCAGGAAGTCCGCGGTGGCCAGCGCCGACGTCCAGATCCGGTCCTCCGGCACGTGCAGCCCGGATGCGCGCAGCCTCGCCGAGAGGTCGCGCGCGGTGAAGATCGAGTTGTTCGTCAGCACGAGGTACGGCGTGTCCGCGGCCTCCCACTGCGCGAGGAGCTCGGCGGCGCCGGGCAGCGCGTCGTTCTCGTGGACGAGGACGCCGTCCATGTCGGTGAGCCAGCATTCGATGTCCGCACGGGAACGCATGCGGCCAGCCTACCCAGGCGTGTCAGACGCGCTCGGCGGCTATCGTGTCAGGAGTGACCCGACACGATGACGAGTGGGACCCGGCTCGTCTGCCCGACCTCGCGGGGCGCCGCTATCTCGTGACGGGGTCGAATGCAGGCCTCGGCTACTTCGCCTCGGAGCAGCTGGTGCGAGCCGGCGCGCGCGTGGTCATGACGGGCCGCAATCCGAACCGCCTGGCCGCAGCGCGGGCGGCCGTCGAGCGTCGGGTGCGGGTGGATGCGCACGTCCCGCGCACGCACCCTCTCGGCGCCGTCGAGACCCTGCTGCTGGACACGAGCAACCTGGGGTCCGTGCGGGCCGCCGCGGCGACCGCCCGCACGGGCGGACGCATCGACGGCGTGCTGCTGAACGCCGGTACCGTGCATCCGCCGAAGCGCCGCGAGGAGACGATGGACGGCCACGAGGTCGTCTTCGCCACCAACGCGCTCGGCCACTACGCGCTGTGCGGCGAGGTGCTGACCGCGCTCGCGGCGACACGCGGCCGGATGGTCTGGGTCGGCAGCATGTCCACGATGATCTCCCCGTACGACCCGGTGGACCCGGAGCTCGAGGACGACTATTCGCCGTGGCGGGCCTATGTGCAGTCCAAGGTCGCGACGACGGTGCTGGGCCTCGAGGCGGACCGCCGGCTCCGGCTCGCGGGTCTTCCGGTGGGCAGCGTGGTCGCCCACCCCGGCTATTCGCTCAGCGGGCGCACCCCCGGAGTCCGCGGGGTGAACGAGCCGTCGCTCGGCGGCCGGTTCGCCGACAACCTGCAGGGCTGGATCGCCCAGTCCAAGGAGCACGGCGCGTGGCCGCTCGTGCGGGCACTGATCGACCCCGCGATCGCCTCCGGCGAGTTCTGGGGACCCGCATCCCTCGTCAAGGGCGAGCCGAAGCGTGGCCACGCGACCAAGCTGACCCGCAGCCCGGAGCTCGGCGCGCGGCTCTGGGACTACTGCGAGCAGGCGACTCGCGTGCGCTGGCCGTTCGAACGCGCGCGCCGCATCGCCCAGGGCTGACCCGACGGGAGACTGCGCGCAGTACGGTGAAGGTGCCACCTCCGAGAGGAGCCATCATGTCGAGCGAGCACATCGCCCACGGACTCGACCACGTGCCGGCGCCCGACGAGCCCACCGTGCCGGAGCTCGAGGAGGACGAGAACGTCGCTCCCCGTCCCGAGGAGGAGATCGCCGACGTCCTGCGCGCCGAGCCGGACGTCGAGGACCACAGCCGTCATCCCGCGTGATGGACGGTGTGGATGCGGGGGCCCGCATCCACACCGCCATCAGTCAGGCGAGTTCGGCTGAGAAGCGCTGCTGCTCACTGTCGTACTCGAGCACGCGCACACTGAGTTCCGCACCGGGCGCGCGCTGCGCGCCACGCACGAGACCCGGCACGTCGGCGCTCTCCACGAGGACACCGAACGGCAGGGTCTTCGTCACGGTCGCGGTGATCACGTCACCGGTGGCCGGAAGCCGATGGTCCATGCATCCACCTCCTCCCCTGGATCGGGCGAAGGAGGACGGGCGGATCACGGGCCGGCGGGATCGCCTCTCCGTGTCATGCCGCGCCTCGCGTCCGGCACCATCCCGATCTTCACACCGGGATCGTATCGTCCTACGCGGCTTCGCTGAGGACGAGCTCGCGGCCGGTGCGGTCGAGCGTCCACGCCGAGGTCACCTCATCCGGGTGCTCGTCGAGCCACGCCTTATGCGGGCCGCACACGTCGAACAGCACGTAGCCCACCGTCGTCGGCCAGCGGAACTTCGCTTCGGCCTCGGCGTCGCATCCTCTGACAGCGCAAGTAGTCACGGTCCAAACGTACGACGGATCTCGGGCATCCGGCGAATGCGGGACCGCTCAGACATGTCCCGCTGACCTGCGTGTTCCGACGCCCCGCCCACCGGGATTCCGCCACCGGGAGTGAGCGAACAGGCCTCTCGACCCGAGAGAGGGCGTGGGCCAGAGGGATCCTCTTCCGAGCCGGCGTTCTATTCGATGGCAGTAGTTCCCGCCCCGATTTCGTGCTGTAGTCGCTGATGTCGTCGGCGGGCGAAGTCTTGGGCGCGTGGGCCCGATCCGAGGGCCCGGGATGAGATGGCGAGCACCGCTCGGGTCGAAGTGACGACAGGAAGGACGGTTCGTCGCAGACCGAGCAGCTTGCGATATCGCCGGGGCAGACTCGCCACAGCGGCGGCGAACAGCACGCGATAGGCGAGTCGCATCGATCCGGTGAAGGGGACGTCACGAAGGAACTGCACGATGTCGGCCACGCGCGCGTCGTACTTGAGCTCGCCGCGGTCGAGGTACGCATCCATCCGCGACCTCAGTTCGGCCTCGGTCTCCGGGGGATCGAGTACGCGCATCAGTCGACCCGCTTGCGCCCACTCGCGCACATACGCGTCGGCCCCGCCCGGGATCGGCCCGCCCCAGCGCTGATGGGCGCCAAGGAATGCTTCCGTGAAGGCGAGGTGTACCCATTCCACGAGCGACGCGTCCGATGCCGAGTACGTGCGGAGGCCTGTATCCGTCGAGTAGGTGCCGGCAACCCTCTGATGAAGGCGGCTCACGCGGGCCGTCTCAGCGTCAGCCTGCTCGGTTGACCCGTACGTGACGCAGATGATCCAACGTACCGTGCCGGAGAGGCGCCCCACGGGGTCCTCCCGATAACGCGAGAAATCATGCACCCCTGCCATGGCGCCCGGGTGCAGCGCCTGGATGAGAAGAGCCCTGATGCCCGCGACGAAAGTCGCCGTGCCGGCGTGCACCGTCCAGACAGCGCCGCCGTCGGGGAAGTAGCCACCATCGTGACCGTCGGCCAACGCCCGCACCCATGGAGGCGTGCCGTCCGGATCACCCGCCAGCGCGGTGAGCAGTCGCGCACGTAAGGGAAGCCGAGTCACACCTCAAGCGTGCCACGACCCAATGCAGTAGAGCGGGGCGAATGCTGGGTGCAAGTTCTCTCGACACACCAACGGTCAGCGCGTCGATATCGGCTTTGGCGGCCGCGAGGTCGACGTAGATGGATCCGTAAACGGGCGCTGCCCGATACAGGAACGTCGCGTTCGGCTCCCAGCGCGCTCGTTCGGGATCGCCAAACGGGCAGTGCGCGGTTGCCGTCCCTTGCGGGGCGTCGCGGACCACCGATGCCGACTTCAGTCACCGGTGAGGCCGAAACAGCTCAGTCCCGACCGACGCTTCGCTTCGAACCGGCCGAGCCGCGGAAGGCGTTTCGTCTTCGAGGGACAGAATACGAGCGTGAGCAATGACGAGCCTCCGACGCAGCGGGTGCGGTTCTTTAGCGTCAACGACCTCTCGATCGGGTGGTACATTCCGCGCGTTGCCGCGCTTGCGGAGCGCTTCGACCCGGACGACCCGCCCGCTGACACCACGGACGTTCTCGAGCTCCACAACGTTGAGCAGTACCTTGAGCACGGATTCCTTCCTGCTTCATACAGCGATGGGCAGGTTGCCAGCGCCAAGACCCGGATCCCAGCGATCCACAGCATGGTCGCCCGGCACTTCTCGAAGATCACAGAGGCCAACTTCGCTGACGCGGTAGCGGATGTGGGAGACGTTTACCACGGTGATCTCCTTGATCTCCTGGGCCGGTACGGGGCGTACGAGCGGTGTGAAAGTTCCATCGTGCTGCCAGCGCTATCCGCGGTGGGTGTTCATCTCGGTCAGATGCTCACGAGCAAGAAGCTTGTTGAAGCGTACGGGGCCGAAATCAACAAGCTGCTGCTTGCAGCCCCCAGCAACGCGGAGTACCTCATTCGCAAGCATCTGCAGGCACGAGGGCGCGAGGACCTACACCTCCCCCGCAGTCTCACCGCCGACGACGCGCGCGCCCTGATTGAGCGCTACATCGACAGTGCGGATGCCAACCCCAATTACGTTGGGCTCGTCGCGACTGCAAAAGATCTCCAAGAGATAGGTCTCGACCCAAAGCTCCGACTGCGTGCGAAGCGCCGAAGCGAGGAAATCACAGCCGCGTTCTTCGCCGAAAACACCGGACTCAGAGCCGGCTGTGAAGTATTCCTGTCCGACGATCAAGACAAGCCCGAGGTATTCGAACTCGACACCACCGAAGGCTGGACAGCGCGCTACACCTACAGCACGGCGTGGCTGAGCGCGACCCTAGACGAGGCGAGCATCCTCAACAACTTCCAGCACCTCTTCCGCTTCGTCGACGACAGCGGCCTCCTGGTGATGCCGTCCTACCCGGCGAAGCTCAGTGTCATCGAACGGTTCATGGGAACGAGGGGAAAGCAGGAATACAAAGTTGGAGTGGAGTTCCACGCCACAGACATGCGAACGCTCCTCCAGACTCAGGCCTACAACGAATTCCTCGATTCGAAGGACACCAGCCTCGAGGAAGTGTTCGAGTGGTTCTTTGAGAACTACCTCGCGACAGAGTTCAGTGCGGTCGGCTTCTCGTTCTCACCGTCCGCTCGAGGCTCGTCCCATGTGGAGCGTGTCCGGCACTTGTTCGCGGAGATTGAAAGTGCAGCGGCGCAGTTCACGCTGTTCGTGAACGAAGGGGAGGTCGACAGAGAGCTGCTCGCGGTCAGTGCCAACATCGTCAACTACAAGGAGACCCCAAGTCTCCTCTCCGACAAGTACGTCTATCCAACGACTGGCTCCGACATCGATGCGATCCTCCACCTCCTCTTTTCAGACCAGTCGCAACTGCACTACATCAATGACGCGCTCACGGCCGACACTGCGGCCCAACTACTCATCGAGAGCCACGTCTCCTATGACGAATTCAATGACTACCAGAAGCCGATGCTCGACTTCTTGATCGAGCGAGACATCCTTCAGAAGACGGCGACACGAGTCCAGATCGCCAGCTCTGCTCAGTTCCGCGTGCTGGCTGCGCTCTTCGCGACGACTGCAGCCAACTACTACCACCTGCCCGAGGAAGGGCAAGCCGCGGTCGACGCGATGGTCGCGAAGGGCTGGGTCACCCGCCGTTCCTCCCTGCTAACCGAAGCTGAGGCCGCCTACTTCAATTACGTCCTCAACGCCAAGGACTTCAGCAACGGACTCAACCTGCGAAACAGGTACCTACACGGCACGCAAGCTGAACGAGATCGAGCGGGTGAGCACTCTAGGAACTACGTGATCGCGCTGCGGACTGCCGTTGCGCTGGTCCTCAAGATCAACGAGGACTTTTGCCAAGCCGATGGCATGCGCGGGGCGGACCCGCAAGCGACTGAAGCCAGCTGACTCCAGCTCCGCAGTAGCTCGGCGTTCGGCGAGGCCAGCGGTCTCGGTCTCACATGGTGTCAGGCACCTCGATTTCTCACGGGACGTGCTCGCCGAACATGAGGTAGCCAACCCGGTCATCTTCGATCTGACGCAGCTCCTCCGCAATGATGAGCGCCTGGCCGCTGGATCTAGAGCCCCATTTGCGATCCCTAACCTGAGCACCGCGCGTACGGGGAGTGTCGCGTGTGTGTCGTCGCCCGCGCAATCGCCATCCGGCACGGGCCTGAGCGCGGGGGAGGGTGCCGTGCGTCAGGCGTCCATATGGCAGCACCGAGCACCTGGGCCTCTCGGCTATGGTCCCCTGTGTGCTCGACGTTCGTCAAACACGCGCTAGCGGCGTAGGTGCGGGATGGGAGTGCGGCGCTTATCTAGACTCCGCCTATGGCGTCCCTCCGGCATCGACTGAACATGCTTTTCCTTGACCCGAAGCCGATGCACGAGCCCGACACGCAGATGGTTCAGGAAGCGAGACTGCGAGCGCTCGAGCGCCTTCGGAGGTTTTCCAAGCGAGCGGCCAGGCGGAGAGCACGGCGTCTGGTTGCGGCAGGTATTGGCGCGTTTTTCTTCGCATTATTCGTCGCCTTTCTGTGGCTTGGGCTGACCAGCCAAGGCGACGCGGTTGCCGCAGGTAGGGCCGTCGACAGCGCCGTGCAGGTCATGGCTGATATCACCAGAGCTGGAGCGATTGCCCTCCCCGGCTTCGTCGCCGCGCTCCTGACTCTGGCAGTTGTGAATGGAGGCAACCTGGCCTCCAGTTTCGTCATCACGATGGCAATCTGGATCGGTTCGGCCTCCGTCACTTGGGCGAGCATCAGCATCGCCGGCTTCTGGTTAGCCGTGTGGGACGAGAAGACTGGTCCCGATGCGAGCATCATTTACGCAACTTTGGCCTTGGCTGGCGTGTGCGTTGCTCTCGCGACAGCAATCGCGGAGGTTCTGCCGGCCAATGATGAGTGGCGACGCGAACGAATGCACGAACGGCTGAAACGCAATACGAAGATCAGCGGGACCTTCGCTCCCTTGCTGACCAGGTCGGTCTCCTCGATTCGGGTAGTCGGCCCGGGCTCGCGAAGCGGCCGGGAGTCGTCGCAGCTGTCTGGATCGTGGCGGCTGTGACCGTTGGAGCATGGGTGGGCGTCCTGACCGAGACCCCGAACCCTCAGGATGGAGCCGTGGCTGCGGTCGGTATCCCCACCGCCACAGTATTCGTGTATCTCGCGGCTTCCGTCGGTGGCACTCCCCGGCCAGCGCCGGTGTTGGCAGGCTTTCTGCAGTGCATCTACGTCGGAGAGCTCGTCCAACTGGCCGTCAAGGACGGACAACCAAGCTCGTGGGCCGCCGTGATCCTGGTCGTCATGTGGTCTGCGGCGATCATCCTCGCAACGCTCCCGCAGTGGGTGGCTGAACCTGCACGTCGGTTCCTCCTCGTCTCAGCAGGCATCGCGAGACAACGCAAGCTTCTCGCACGGGAGCACGCAAATCTAAAGCCTGCCGTCATGGCAGCAGACATCCTCGCGGTGTCCGATTAGCGGACTGACATAGTCGCGCCGTAACAGAGGCCCCGGCTGCCCATGCCCCGGGGGTTGGTTGGAGACTGATCCGAGGGGATCCGAATCCGTGCGGCGCGCGTTTCAGCCACGTGGGGGACGGCCTCAGTGCGCGCGATAGGCATCGTTTTGAGCACGCCGGCCGGTTCAGTTCAGTTGTAGGCCTGTTCTACGATCAACCAATGGATCCGATCTATGACAAGACAGGCGCGGTTGTCGGCTGGTTCGAGAGCGACCGCATCCGTGGCTTGGACGGCGCCGTGGTCGGTTGGGTGCGGGGCGAGTATGTCCACGGGCTATATGGCCAGAACGTCGGCGTGCTCAAATCAGGCAACTTCCGCGACACCAGCGGCAACGTCGTCGCGTGGCTACGGGGCGCCACTGGCGGACCCGTTCATCCTGTGCCCAGCGTGCCCCCGGTCCCACCTGTTCCTCACGTACCGCCGGTGCCTGCCGTGCCGCACGTGCCGTTCGTGCCCGCGGTGCCGTCACTCAGCTGGTCAGGTATCTCATTTGAGCAGTTCCTTCCTCGGCGTTAGCAGCCACCCGTCGCGATCACAGCCTCGTTGCCGCCGTGCGCGGACTCCATCGCGCTAACGATCCTGTAGCGGGCGCCAGCACCCCTGTGCGATTCATCGTCAGTCGTTGTGCGCGAAGGTGCGAACGGGGCGATGGTCGACGACGACAGGACCTACGGCTGGTGCAGCCCCAAAAGGCGGAGGTGGATCGCTAGTCTTCGGGAGTGGATGAAGCTCGCGCGATCGGGGTCCTGGAGTGGTGGGTTCGCTCCGCAAAGGCTGCCTCACAAGATGGCCACGGCAACGGCGGAGTGCCCCGCAATACGACCGTCTCCGCAGAGTTGCAGGCCCGCGAAGATCAAACGCGGCGTGTGCTCGCTCAAGTGCTCGGCGACGAGGCTGTCCCCGATATTCTCCGGCGTGGTTCGATGAACGATTTCTACTGGGTCGA
This sequence comes from Microbacterium rhizosphaerae, assembly GCF_034120055.1. NCBI lineage: Bacteria > Bacillati > Actinomycetota > Actinomycetes > Micrococcales > Microbacteriaceae > Microbacterium > Microbacterium rhizosphaerae. The sequence goes on from NZ_CP139368.1 coordinate 619,832, forward strand.
AGAAGGCATTCGACGGGCAGAGTATGCGCTCGGCAAGCTGCGGACTGAGAAGGAGACAAGGGACATCCTGGGCAGCACCGCTCCCACGATGCAGGCGGACGCGCTCCATCCGCTTATCTGGGGTGCGGCTTGGAAGCGCTGGGAGTCCGAGCATTACTCGGATGCGGTGCAAAAGTCGGCCACTGCGCTGAGCGGGTACGTCAAGGATCAAACAGGACGCTACGAGCTGGGAGACGCTGATCTCATGTCACAGGCGTTCTCGCTCGCGGCCCCGCAGGCGGGGAAGCCTCGACTGCGCTGGCCGGGCAATGATGACGACCTGACCGTGAAGTCGATGCGTCCGGGCATCCTCAATATGGCGCAAGGTGTGTTCGCAGCCATCCGGAACCCCGCCGCGCATTCGACTGACGAGATACCCAAGCAGGAAGCACTTGAGCAGCTCGCGACTCTCAGTATTCTTGCCCGGTGGATCGAGCGGTGCGACCTGGTGAAGACCTGACAATCGTTATCGCTGGTGCTCTCAGCGGCGTGGCGTCAAAGCGTCGGGGCATTCGACTGACTCCGAACTCGGTGCCGTCTACCGGAAGCTGAACCCGATTGGCGTGTCCCTGCGTTAGGTTCTTGACCACGTAGGAAAGCTCTCCCGAACATGGTCGCGATCGCAACGCGGCAGGACCAGAGCTGACTACCCTCGTCGATCTGAGAAATGGGGACGCCGTGGCGAGAGTCATCACGATGTTCAACAACAAGGGCGGCGTTAGCAAGACCACAACGAGTTTCAACCTTGGTTGGATGCTCGCAGAGCGGGGACACAAGGTGGTCCTGGTTGATGCTGACCCCCAGTGCAACTTGACCGGCATGGTCCTCGACCTTGCCGGAGAGAGCGCGCTAGAAGAGTTCTACGAGCAGAATCCAGGACGGAACATCCGGTCTGCCCTTGAGCCCGCGTTTCAATCCCGGCCACGTATCGTGGAACCCGTCGACTGTGTCGAAGTGGCCGGCGTGCAGGGGCTATACCTCCTGCCCGGCCACATCGGACTCGCGGAGGACGAGACTTCGCTCGGCATCGCGCAACAGCTCTCAGAGACGATCCAAGCCTTGAAGAATCTGCCGGGCAGCTTTCGATACCTGTTCGACAGGACAGCGGAAAAGTACGATGCCGACTTTGTAATCGTAGACCTCAGCCCGGGGCTGGGGGCAGTGAATCAGAACCTCGTCGCGACGGCGGACTTTGTTGTTATTCCTGCGAGCCCGGACGTCTTCTCGGTCATGGCAATGGAGTCGCTCGCACGCGTATTCCCGCGCTGGAAGAAGTGGGCCCAAAGCGCATCCGAACTGGAAGCATTGCGAAACGCCGACTATCCATTCCCTGAGCCCACACTCAAATTCCTCGGCACCATCGTTCAGCGTTACCGTCTCCGCTCAGGAGAAGCGACCCAGGGGTTTCAGGAGTTCTTCACGAGCATTGATGAGGCTGTTGAGAACACTCTGGCTCCTGCGCTTAGCGATGCAGGCATCTTGCTCGAGGAGAGCGAGTACGAGTCAGCGGGCATCGGATCCAATTACCGGCTCGCCAGCATCTCGGATTTCAATTCACTCATCACCACCTCGCAGACCGTGCGGAAGCCCGTCTTCGCTCTGACGCAGCAGGACACCGGGCAAGCAGGCGTGGTCTGGGCTGCGACAGCGTCCGCGATAGAGACCTTCCGACAAGTCTTCACGGAACTTGCCGTACGCGTCGAGTCGCTTACGGCCTGATGGCTACTTCCAGGCTGCCCTTCTTTCAGTCGGACGCCCAACGGTCACGTGACCTCGTCGGACTTGGACAGTCAATCGGTCAGCTAACTGTGGGGGCCGTGGACGCGTCCGATCTTTTTCGGGGCGCGCTGGTTCAAGCAGTTGCCGCGATGGATCACTACTTCCACGGTGTTGTACTGGACCGGGGGGTCGACATGTTGCTGGGCCGTGCGGTGATTTCCGGGTTCCACCGCACTATAGGGCTTCAGTTTGGGTCGGTGCGAGACATCGTCACCGCGATCACTCCCGGTGACCAGGAGCTCGAGGCTCGAAAGCACATCGCAGCCCGACTCGGAAAGGAGACCTTTCAGTCCCCGGACGACATCGCGTCAGCGCTAGCACTCGTGGGCGTCACAGGCGTGTGGAAAACCGCATTCGGCAACGGTGCAGGTGCCGTGAAGACTTCGCTCGGACTTGTGGTCACTCGACGGAATCGGATCGTCCACCAAGCGGACAGTGATCCATTGAACCCCGGGGTTGTGACTCCCTTGAGCGCCATTGACGCGTTGGACGCCATCTCTACTGTCGAGTCGACCGTCCAAACGATCGACTCGTACTGCTAACTGCCGCCGCGCGAACCCTACGCGATTCTTGGGCTCTTGCGGGGGTGCGCGACCTTTACAAGTTGTTGGCAAACGATGAACAACGTCGATCGGAAATAGCTGGATCACATCGGAGGAGAACCACGCCTCGCCTCGATCTAGGCCGAGGTATGAACTCGCGCTAACTCTGCAGCCACTGCCGAGCGAGCGTTGGCGATGATCTGGGCGCGAGCGTCACGAGCCGTGTCCTGACTGGCCATAGCCTTGGAGACCAGTTGATCCGTGGCGCGCAGTATTTCGACAAGTTCGTCCGCGGGTAGCGCGGGTTGGATCGCCAAGATGTTGGCACTGCCTGTGTACCAGCACTGAGCGACCCCGTCCGCACCACGTATGGCGGAAGCGATGTCACTTGTTTGAGCCGCGGGGCCGTCACCCTCGAGTAGTCGCAAACCCCACGCCGCCGGAGCGAGCTCTATCTCCCAATCTGCTCCGTGCAGGTTGTCCTGTCCGCCGCGCACGTCGGTAATCCAGTTCGGCCAGTCGTTACGGATCTTCGCCGCGTCCGCGGTCCGAACGTCGGCCGACCGTCGTTGAAGCTCCGCCTCCCTTCTCGATGCCTCGAGCTGGCTTTCCACAAGATGTTCAACAGCCATCAACGCGGCCGCCAGAGCTTCGACATCTTGCCCGGCGGCGCCCGCTGTTGCCAGAGGCCTGCTCACGCGGACTGTGCCATCTTGGTAAACGGACCACGAGATGTCCTCGACGGTGGGCAGCATGCGCTCGAGCCCTCGGGCCCAATCGTCATATTGATCGGGGGGCGGAACGTTGGCGACCACGAACGTAGTCGCCAACTGCGTCGAATACATTTCGGTGACGTCCGCTGACGCGATGAACGAAGGGCCTTCCGTCGTACGCTCTCGCCGTGCTTTGATGGCGGCTCGTCGGCGACGATCTTGAACCCACGTTACGGTCGCCGACTCGTATCCCGTTACCCATGCGAACACGAACGCTCGGGCGCGTGAGACGTCCTCGTCGTCAAACACATCGCTGCCGCGGTCTCGGCGAAGCGCGGAGAACCATTCCGCCTCGCCGACATCACCGACGAACGCGGCGGCGTCGAGGGCACTCTGAAGATGGGCGATACTTTCGTGCGCTGACTTGTCGAGCGCGTCATGACGGACGAAGCCTGGGCGCGACGGACGCAGGCGCCGCCACCGGGTCAATGCCGCCTCGTACGCATCGACGAGGTGGTCGATACAGGCGCCCAGATTCTCGGCTTCGTATGCTTGGTCCGCTAGCACGAACAAGCGCCGTATCTCGTCATCCGATATTGCGTCGGCCAGCGCAACGGTTCGAACGTCCATCGCAAACTGTGCCTCGAGCAGACCGACAACGAAGACCTCAGCGGCGTTCGCCCAGCCGGGCAGTGCGTCACGATCAGGCTCGAGACCGTCGTGCTGGGCCGCGTTCCGCGCCTTTCGAAGCGAACGTATATCTGGGAGCACGGTGGGCGCCCATTTCAGGCTCTGGTCATTTCTCAGCCGTGAAATCATGTCATCGACTTTGAGTGAGATCGCTATGCCGCGCGCGGACGCAGCTAGAGCCACTGCCCGTTCGACTACAGCGTCCAACGCGACGATCGCTGCCCCACGCCGATAGGGACCAGCAGTCCGAGTCCGATGCAACGCTTCCTCGAGTCCCAAGCGGATCGCCAGGAGCTGTCGAACGTCATGAGGCAATGGTTGGCTGTCGCTCATGAAGTGATTCTGGCCTGTCCACATCTCCTATCGGGGAAGAGCAACGGTCGAGCTCCGGCAAGCAGGTTCTTGGCGTACATCGAAGGGTCCACTACAGCGCACCCGAACCGCCACGCATCGGCACCTCATGAACCCGGGGGACGAGACGTGCGTTTACCCGGTACGGTGAGATGCCCGATGACGGGACGCCTGCTGCAACTCGATCCGAGCGCTCACCACGTGGCCGCCGAAAGGCCATGGGCCGAAGGCCGCGAGTATCCAGGAGGACGCGTGAAGAAGATAGTCCTCGGAAGCGAGACAACGTCAAATGAACGTCAGGGACGGTACTGGTCGCGCGGCTGCTCGTAAAGCTTGCGCGCCGACGGGTCGGCGTTGCGGCCGCCGTGCAGCGCACCGCCGACCTGTGTGATGACGGCCTCGGCGTCGCATCCTCTGACAGCGCAAGTAGTCACGGTCCAAAAGTACCCGCAGTGGGTCAGTGGGCGTCGCGGGGAGGGTTGTAGGCGAACTCGATGCGGATGCCGTTGGCGTCCTCGACGAAGGATGCGTAGTACCGGTCGTTGAACCGCGGATAGAGCTTGGGGTCGCGCACCGCGATCCAGCCCGCATCCAGAGCGATGCCGTGCAGTCGATCGACCTCCTCGGGCGACGCGATGTCGAACGCGAGGTGCTGCCAGCCGACCCGCCCGTGTACGTGCGGCCCGGTGCCGGGCTCGCGCGGGGGCCGCAAGATCAGCTCCGTCTGCGTGCCGTTGCTCCACGAGACGCCCACCTCGGCGTCATGCCGGATGTAGCCGAGCGCCGTGAGCACCGGATCCCACTGTGCGATCGCCGACGGGACGTCTTCGACGGTGAGTCCGAGGTGGTCGATAAGGGCCATCCGGCGAGTCTAGGGGCCGAGCCGCATCCGGGATGATGAACGGATGGAGTCGTGGGAGATGCGCGAGTGGCACGCCGAGTTCCTCGACGCCTGCAACCGGCACGACCTCGATGCCGTCCGTGAATTCATCGACCCGGCCGTGCGCCGAGCCCACTTGCCGGCCGGGGCGGACGCCTGGATCGCCGACCTTGAGGACCTCTTCCGAGGCTTCCCGGACTGGCGGTGGAAGCGCATCCACATCCTCGTCGAGGACGACCGCCTCGCCGTCCACCTGCGCGGGAGCGGCACGCACCACGGCGCGTACCTGGGAATCGCCGCGACCCGTCGGCACATCAACGTGGCCGAGTTCGCGATCTACCGTGTCGCGAAAGGTCGCATCGTCGAGTACTCCAGCCTCGCGGAGGACGTCGGGGCGCAGCTCAGGCCGTGAGCCACACGGCATCGGCCGCGGAGGCCGGGATCTGCGCCTCGACGCCGTCGAGCGCATAACGCGCCGGGCCGAGCACGCGGACCGTGCGCCCGACGACGAGTCCGGCGCGATCGAACTCGCGCAGAAGCTCGGGATCGCGATCGCTCACGCGCAGCACGCGGCCCTCGTGACCCTCGCTGGCGTTGCCGAGCAGCACGAAGTCCTCGCGGTGCACCTGGCCGTCGGCATCCGGGATCGCATCGCCGTGCGGGTCGAAGCGCGGCCGCCCGAGCCGCTCGTCGATGCCTTCGAGCAGGCGGTCGCTGAGCACGTGCTCGAGCACCTCCGCCTCGTCGTGCACCTCGTCCCACGTGTAGCCGAACTCGCGCACGAGCCAGGTCTCGACGAGCCGGTGGCGGCGCACGATCTCCGCCGCGCGGCGCTCTCCGGTCTCGCTCAGCGCGATCGGACCGTACGGGCGGTGGCTGACCAGTCCCTGCGCCGCGAGCTTCTGCACCATCTCGGTCACGCTCGACGGTGCGAGTCCGAGCTCGGCGGCCAGCTGGGAGGGGGTGATGCTCTCGCTCTGCCACTCGGTGTGGTGGTAGATGGTCTTCAGGTAGTCGTCGACCGCGGGCGAGGGCACGATGTCAGGCTACCCGTCACGTGAACGTCAGAAAGAGCAGCACCGCGTTGAGCCCGATGAGGAAGACGGATGCCGCGACCCCCAGCAGCGACGTCGTGATGGTGTTGCGGAATCGTCCGAGCCGCGCGGTCAGCACGACGAGCGGGATGAGCGCGAACGGGATGCCGAACGACAGCACGACCTGGCTGAGGACGAGGGCGAGCGTCGGGTCGATGCCGAGCCCGAGGATGACGAGCGCCGGGATGAGCGTCACGAGCCGCCGCGCGAGCAGCGGCACGCGGATGTGCAGGAGGCCGTGCATGATCTCCGCCCCCGCGTAGGCGCCGACCGACGTGCTGGCGAGGCCGCTCGCCAGCAGCCCGATCGCGAAGATCGTGGCGACCGCCGGCCCGACCCCGTCGCGCAGGGCCGCGTAGGCGCCCTCGAGGGTCGCGGTCCCCGGCACGCCGGCGAGGTTCGCGGCCGCGAGCAGCAGGATGCACAGATTCACCGTTCCGGCGATGGTCAGCGCGATCGTGACGTCCCAGCGGGTCGCGCGCAGGAGCCGCTCCGGGGTCACGGTCGTGCCGGCGAAGCGATCGCGCGTGAGCGCGGAGTGCGCGTAGATCGCATGGGGCATGATCGTGGCACCGAGGATGGATGCGGCGAGCAGCACCGAGTCGGGCCCGTCGAACCGCGGCACGAGCCCGTGCACGACGCTCGCGGCATCCGGCGGAGCCACGAACACGCCGAACGCGAAGCCGAATCCGATGATCGCCACGAGCCCGATGACGACGAACTCGAACGTGCGGGCGCCCCGTCGCGACTGGACGAGAAGCAGCGCCATCGAGACGACCCCGGTGATCACGCCCCCGGCCAGCAGCGGGATGCGGAACAGCAGGTTGAGGGCGACGGCCCCGCCGATCACCTCTGCGATGTCGGTCGCCATCGCGACGAGCTCCGCCTGGAGCCAGTACGCCCGCCGGCCCCAGGGATTGCGGATGCGGCGCCCCATCGCCTGCGGAAGGCTTTCGCCCGTGATGAGCCCGAGCTTCGCGGAGAGGTACTGGACGAGCCAGGCGATGAGGTTCGCGAGGACGACCACCCACACCAGCAGGTAGCCGAACTGCGAACCGGCGGTCATGTTGCTGGCGACGTTGCCCGGGTCGATGTAGGCCACCCCGGCGACGAGCGCAGGCCCGAGGAGCCACGCGGCGCGTCGCGTCGTCGCGGGCTTCGCGGGCGCGCCGCGGCGGATCTCGGGAGCCGTTTTCGGCATGCCGAAATCGTACGCCGGTTTTCGGGCTGCCGAAACCGGCCGGGTGGATACCCTGGGCCGATGACCGACCACCTGCACGAGCACGGAGATCTGCACGCGAGCGGACTCGATCGAGAGGATGGATCCGCGGGAGCGCAGATCTCCGCGCGGGCGGACGACTCCGATCACGGCATCGGTCCCGACCACGGCGTCGGGCCGTGGCCCGGCGGCCCCGAGCACTGGCCGGCCGACCCGCGCTACGACCGGGAGCTGCTCGAACACGGCGACCGCCGCAACGTCGTGGACGGCTATCGCTATTGGACGATGGAGGCCATCGTCGCCGATCTCGACGCGCGCCGGCACGCCTTCCATGTCGCGATCGAGAACTGGCAGCACGACATGAACATCGGCTCGATCGTGCGCAGCGCCAACGCCTTCCTCGCCGCAGAGGTGCACATCATCGGCAAGCGGCGCTGGAACAAGCGCGGCGCCATGGTCACCGACCGCTACCAGCATGTGCGGCATCACGAGGATGTCGCCGCGTTCGCCGCGTGGGCGAGGGATGCCGGCATCCCGATCTTCGCCGTCGACAACATCGAGGGCGCGGTCCCCGTCGAGCGGGCCGAGCTCCCGGAGCGCTGCGTGCTGCTGTTCGGGCAGGAGGGGCCCGGCCTGTCCCCGGAGGCGCTGGCCGCCGCATCCGGCCATGTCGAGATCACCCAGTACGGCTCGACGCGGTCGATCAACGCCAGCGCCGCGGCCGCCGTCGTCATGTACGAGTGGTGCCGCCGCTGGGCCTGAGCGCGCTCTCAGACCGGGATGGCAGTCCAGGCGGAGCCCCGGACGCGGAAGCCGAGCGTGCCGAGTCGCGCGAGCATGTACACGCCGAAGAAGGCGACCGACAGCCACGCGAGTCCCGCGGCGCCGGAGCCGAACACGGCGACCAGCAGGAGCGCCGGCGCGTAGACCACGAGGTTGATCAGCCCGGCGAGGGCGAGATAGCGTCCGTCGCCCGCGCCGATGAGCACGCCGTCGAGCACGAACACGATGGAGCAGAGAGGCTGGGCGACCGCGAGCACGACGAGGGCGGGCTGGATGGGGGTGGATGCTGCGGCATCCCCCGTGAACAGGAACCCGAGTACTCCCGAGAGCGCGCCCACCCCGCAGCCGACGATGACGCCGAACCACGCGCCCCACGCGACGGTGCGCGCGAGCACGTGCCGCACCTCGTGGACGTCGCCGGCGCCGAGGGACTTGCCGATGAGGGCTTGGGCGGCGATGGCGAGCGCGTCGAGCGCGAACGCCGCGGTGGAGAAGATCGTGAAGACGATCTGCCAACCCGCGAGCTCCTTCGTCCCCAGACCGGAGGCCACGGCGACGGTCGAGAGCAGCGCGATGCGCAGGGACAGCGTGCGCAGGAAGAGCCACCCTCCCGCGCGCGCCGAGCCCCGCACGCCCTGGGAACGCGGCAGCACCGGTGCGCGATGGCGGCGAGCGAGGCGCCCGACGATCCACACGTAGGCGGCGACCATCGCCCACTGCGCGACCACCGTTCCGGCCGCCGAGCCGGCGACGCCCCACTGCAGGCCGTAGATGAAGAACGCGTTCAGCAGGATGTTGGCGCCGAACCCGGCGGCCGCGATCCACAGCGGTGTGACGGTGTTCTGCATGCCGCGCAGCAGGCCGGTCGCCGCGAAGACGATGAGCATGGCCGGCAGGCCCCACACCGAGATGCCGAGGTACGAGCGCGCGAGCTCGGAGACCTCAGGGGTCGCGCCGAACAGCTGCACGATGAGCGGCGTCGCGACGAACCCGGCGAGGGCCAGTGCCGCGCCGATGCCGAGGGCGAGCCACATCCCGTCGACACCGGCGGACACCGCCGTCGAGAAGTCTCCGGCGCCGAACCGGCGGGCGACCGCCGGTGTCGTGGCGTACGCGAGGAACACCATGAGCCCGACGATCGTCTGCAGCACCGCGGAGCCGATCGCGAGCGCGGCCAGCGGTGCAGGCCCGAGGTGGCCGACCATCGCCGAGTCGGCGATGAGGAACAGCGGCTCCGCGATGAGCGACCCGAGCGCCGGCACCGCGAGGCGCAGGATGTCGCGGTTCAGGGTCGCATGGGCAGGCACCCTCCGAGCGTAGAGGGGTGTCAGCGCGCGCCGAAGTCCACGTCTTCGGACGTGACGACCGCGGCCGTCTTGCCGGGTGCCGACTGGAAACTCCAGTAGAGGTTCGTATGAGCGATCACCTGGTCGACGGGCGGCGCGCCCCACTCGGTCTTGTCGCCGGCGGTGTGCGCATCCGACACGAGCGTCGTGTCGTAGCCGCGGACGAAGGCGCCGTGGATGGTCGATCGGATGCAGGCATCCGTCTCGGCGCCGGCCACGACGAGTCGATCGACACTGAGGCCCGCGAGGACGTCTTCGAGGTCGGTGCCCTCGAACGAATCGCCGTGCTGCTTGTGGATGTGCGCCTCGCCGTCGGCGGGAACGAGCTCGGGCACGAGCGCCCACTCGGTCGTTCCGACCTCCATGCCCTCGTCGTTGTGCTGCACCCAGATCACGGGCACACCCGCGTCGCGGGCGCGGTCGACCAGCCCGACGATCCGCCCGACGACCGCGTCGCGCTCATAGGCCGAGCCCACCACGTCGTTCTGCACATCCACCACCAGCAGCGCCGTCCGGCCACGGTTCTCGAGAGTCGACATCCTGTCCTCCATCCGTCCCCCGCGACGCTACGCCTTGCCCCGGACATCGGCGCCGAGCAATAGTGTTGGAACCATGACCGTCTCCCCCCGTTCCGGTCTCGCCCTCGATGAGCTGAGCGCCGAGATCCGCCCGCAGGACGACCTCTTCCGGCACGTGAATGGCAGCTGGATCGAGACCACCGAGATCCCGGACGACAAGGCGCGATGGGGCTCCTTCCACCTCATCGCCGAGCAGGCCGAGAAGGATGTCCGCACGATCATCGACGAGTCGCAGGATGCCGATCCCGACACGGAGGCTCGCAAGATCGGCGACCTCTACGCGAGCTTCATGGACACCGACCGCGTGGCCGAGCTCGGCGCGTCCCCGCTGGCTCCCCGGCTCGAGCGCGTCGACGCGATCGACTCGGTCGAGACGTTCCTGCGCACGGTCGGCGAGTTCGAGCGCGACGGCGTCGGCGGCATCATCGACCTGTACGTCGAGCCCGACCCGGGCGATCCCACGCGGTACGTGCCCTTCCTCGTGCAGGCCGGCATCACCCTGCCGGACGAGAGCTACTACCGGCTCGACAACTTCGCAGAGACGCGCATCGCGTATCGCGAGCACATCGAGCGCATCCTCGCCCTCGCCGGAATCGAGGATGCGGGCGCCCAGGCCGATCGCGTCTTCGCCCTCGAGACCGAGCTCGCCGCGCAGCACTGGGACAACGTCCGCAGTCGCGACGCGGTCGAGACCTACAACCTCCGCACGTGGGACGAGGTGGTCGCACTCGCGGGCGTCGATCTGAAGCCCTGGCTCGACGGCATCGCACCCGGCCGCCCCGAGGCCTTCGCCGAGGTTGTCCTCTATCAGCCGAGCTTCATCGAGGGGCTCGGCGGCCTTCTCACGGCCGGGCGGATCGAGGACTGGAAGGCCTGGCTGCGCTTCAAGATCGTGCACGGCGCGGCGGCGTTCCTCTCCGACGACTTCGTCGACGAGAACTTCTCGTTCTACGGCACGCAGCTCACCGGCGTGCCGGTCAACCGCGAGCGCTGGAAGCGCGGTGTGAGCGTCGTCGAGGCCGCGCTCGGCGAGGCCGTCGGCCGCGTGTACGTCCAGCGGCACTTCCCGCCGGCGGCAAAGGAGGCGATGGACCAGCTCGTCGCCGACCTCGTCGAGGCCTACCGCCGATCGATCGTCGAGCTCGAGTGGATGGGTGCCGAGACGCGCGAGCGTGCTCTCGCCAAGCTGGATGCCTTCACGCCGAAGATCGGCTTCCCGGTGAAGTGGAAGGACTACTCGACCCTCGAGATCGACGCATCCGATCTCGTCGGCAACATCCGGCGCGCCCACGTGCACGAGCACGACCGGCAGCTGGCCAAGATCGGCCAGCCGATCGATCGCGACGAGTGGTTCATGACGCCGCAGACCGTCAACGCGTACTACAACCCGCTCATGAACGAGATCGTGTTCCCCGCGGCGATCCTGCAGTACCCGTTCTTCGACGCAGACCGCGACGCTGCCGCCAATTACGGCGGCATCGGCGCGGTGATCGGCCACGAGATCGGCCACGGCTTCGACGACCAGGGCAGCCGTTACGACGGCGACGGATCGCTGCGCGACTGGTGGACCGACGACGACCGCGCCGCGTTCGAGGAGCGCACGAAGGCGCTCATCAGCCAGTACGACGCGCTGTCGCCCCGCGGTCTGCCCGAGCACCACGTCAACGGCGCCCTCACGATCGGCGAGAACATCGGCGATCTCGGCGGCCTCGGCATCGCCCTGAAGGCGTACGCCATCGCGCTCGAGCGTGAGGGCGGCCCTTCGACAGGCTCAGGGACCGATGGTGGCCCTTCGACAGGCTCAGGGACCGCGACAGGCTCAGGGACCGGGGCAGGCCCTTCGACAGGCTCAGGGACCGGGGGGGACGAGGTCGACGGATTCACCGGCATCCAGCGACTCCTGCTCAGCTGGGCCCAGATCTGGCAGCAGAAGGGGCGGGATGCCGAGACCATCCGCCTGCTGACAATCGATCCGCACTCCCCGAACGAGTTCCGCTGCAACCAGATCGTGCGCAACATCGACGCGTTCTACGATGCATTCGACGTCACCGAGTCGGACGCACTGTGGCTGCCTGTCGACCAGCGTGTCACCATCTGGTGACCGCCGCGTGACCCGCCGGTCGTGACGGACTCCGAGTCGGAGCCCGCATCCACTCCGTACCCGCCCCCATCCCCCTCAGGACCCATGTCCGAAACCCGAGCGTCGCGTCGCTCCCGCAATGAACCCCAGCCCGTTCCCCCGACGGGATCCTCAGCCGTACCCGAGGAGCGCGCCTCGGCGCCGATGTCGAGGCGCTCCCGCTCGACGCCTGCTCCACAGCGGTCGTCGACGTCACCCCGCCGGGAGGCCGGTGCCCGCCGCGCCGTCGCTGCATCGCCCCCGCCGGCACCGGGGCGCCGCTCGGCCAAGCCCGCGCGGCGGGGGACCGCCGCGCCGTTCCCCACGACGCTCGCTGCGCTCGACGAGCTCGCGGCCGCCGGTGCGAAGGTCGCGGTGCGCATCGTGGATCTCGACCGCGGCTCCGTCATCCTCGCCGGCGACGACAGCACGACCCTGCCCATCGCCGGGCTGGGCGTCGTCCCACTGCTGATCGAGGTGGCGACGGAGTTCGAGCGGGGCACGCTGCATCCCTACGAGATCATCGACCGGACCACGCTCGAGCCGGTGGAGACGGGCGGGGTGTGGCAGCACCTGAAGGCGCCGGCGCTGCCGCTCATCGACCTTGCCGTGCTCGCTGCGGCAACGGGCGACGCCATCGCGACGAACGCGCTGATCGACCGGGTCGGGCTGCCCGCGGTGCGCGCCCGCATCGAGTCGATGGGGCTGTCGCGGTCGGCGCTGCTCGACCGCTTCCGCGACCACCGCGGGCCCGACGACGCACCGCATTTCGCCCTCGGCTCCGCCGAGGAGCTGGCCTCGATGTTCGCGGCGCTCGTGAACTCCGAGGCGATCTCGGCCGGTGTGAGCGCCCAGGTCGCCGAGTGGCTGAGCCTCAACCACGACCTGTCGCTCGTCGCATCCGCCACCGGCCTTGACCCGTTCGCCCACGAGAACGACGACCACGGCCTGCTCTTCATCAACAAGACCGGCCGCGACGACGGCGTGCGCGTCGAGGCGGGCGTGCTCGCCGGACCGCGGGCCGGCGTCGCCTACGCCCTGATCGTCTGCTTCGACGACCTGTCGATCATGCACCGGCTGCGTGCGCACGGAGTCTTCCGGGCGCTCGGAGTCGAGCTGATGGAGTACGTCTACTAGAAGACGATCGTGTGGTTGCCGTGCCGGATGACCCGGTCCTCGGCGTGCCACAGCACCGCCCGGGACAGGACCTGACGCTCGACGTCGGCGCCGCGACGGGCGAGTTCGGCCGCCGAGTCGGCATGCGTGACGCGGACGGTGTCCTGTTCGATGATCGGCCCCTCGTCGAGGTCGCTCGTCACGTAGTGCGAGGTCGCGCCGATGAGCTTCACGCCGCGCTCCTTCGCCTTGCGGTACGGCTCGGCGCCGATGAAGGCCGGCAGGAACGAGTGGTGGATGTTGATGACCGGCACCCCGACCCGCTCGAGGAACTCCGGCGAGAGGATCTGCATGTAGCGCGCGAGCACGACGAAGTCGACGTTGCCGGCGAGCAGATCCAGGATGCGCGCCTCCGATGCGCTCTTGTCGGGCCCAGGTGTCGACGGCACATGGAAGAACGGCACGCCGAACGATCGCACGTCCTCCGCAGCCGTCGTGTGGTTCGAGACGACCATGGGGATCGACACCGGCAGGTCGCCGCGGCGGTGGCGCCACAGCAGGTCGAGCAGGCAGTGGTCCTGCTTCGAGGCCAGGATCGCCATCCGTTTCGGCGTCGACTGGTCGGTGAGCGACCACTGCAGGTCGAAGCCGCTGGCGAGCGTGCTCTCGAGATCGGCGCGGATCTCGGGCAGCGCCGCGGCGAGATCGGGCCGGTGGAACACGACGCGCTGGAAGTACGCGCCGCCCGTCGGGTCGTCGGAGTACTGGTCGAACGCGACGATGTTGCCCCGGTTGCGTGTGATCAGCGCCGAGACGGCCGCGACGATTCCCGGCTGGTCCTTCCCGTGCACGATCAGGCAGGCGTGGTCGGGGCGGAGGTGGGGGGCGGGCATGCATCGATTCTGCCCCACGGTCACGGCATCCATCTTGACAATTCTGAGTTCTGTATACAGAATACGGAGTGCCCGTCCAGCACCAGCGGGTGCGACCTTCAAAGACGAAAGAGGTAGGGACATGTCCCGCATCACCCCGAAGATGAGGTACATCATCGCGATCGGCGCAGCCTCCGCGCTGGCGGTCGGCATGGCCGGCTGCAGTGGAGGCAGCGGCTCGGGCAGCAGCGGGAAGACCGTCGTCTTCTCGACGTGGGGCTCGGCCGATGAACTCAAGCGGTTCAAGGAGTTCGACGCCGACTTCATGAAGCGCCACCCCGACATCACGGTCAAGCTGCAGCCCGTGGCCGACTACGGCGACTACCACTCGAAGCTGCTCGCGCAGCTGGCGAGCAACACCGCCCCCGACGTCTTCTACGTCGGCGACGACAAGATCGGCCAGTTCGTCGACTCCGGCCGGCTCATGGACATGACGACGCTCATGAACTCCAGCGCCAGCAAGTCCAAGCCCGACGACTTCTTCCCCGGCCTGTTCGGCGCCGCCGTGAAAGACGGCAAGTACTACGCCGCGCCCAACGACGCGAACCCCGATGTCCTGTGGTTCGACCTCGCCGCGCTGAAGAAGGCGGGCATCACCGACAACCCGGCCGACCTCGCCGCCAAGGGCGAGTGGACGACCTCGACGTACCTGGCCATGAACGACAAGCTGAAGGCGGCCGGCCTCACCGGCTCGATCTTCTGGAACTACTGGTCGACCCACTACAGCTGGATCTCGTCTCAGGGCGGGGTCGCCTACGACAGGTCCGGCGCCTTCGTCGGCAACACCGATCCGACGACCGAGTCCGCTGTCGGCCAGCTCGGCGATGGCTTCCAGAAGGGCAAGTTCGTCGTCGCGGACACCCTGCCCGAGGGCGCCGGCGCGGACAGCATGTTCGTGACGCACAAGGTGGGCTTCTACATCGAGGGCCGCTACGGCATCGCGACGGCCAAGCAGTCCGGCAGCCCCGCGGACTACGACATCGCGCCGTGGCCGACGCCCGACGGCACGCAGGCGCCCACCGGTGTCGCGACGTCGTACCTCGCCATGAACAAGGCGACGACCTCGAAGGATGCCGCGTTCACGTTCTGGACCGAGTGGCTGAGCGCCGAGGGCCAGACCTTCCGCCTCGCCGACGCGGGCAACGCCGTGCCGTCGATCAAGGGCGCGGACAAGGTCGTCCTCGAGGGCGGCTACCCGGCCCACGCGCAGACGTTCCTCGACATGCGCGACATCGGCTTCGAGGACTATGCGACCGAGGCGCGCGTCCCGAACCTGTCGACCGACATCAGCGACCTGTACCTCAAGCTGTATCAGGGCAAGGCGACGGCCAAGGAGACCCTCGACCAGAGCGCTGCGCTGATCAAGAGCAAGACCGGCGAGTGAGATGACGGGGATCGCCGCGGGCGAGCGGGAGCTGCAGGCTGAGCTTGCAGCTCCCGGCGAGCCGCAACTCCTGCGCAAAGAGGCGGCGTGGCGTCGCCGCGACCGCCGGTGGGGCTACGTCTTCGTCGCCCCGCAGCTGCTCGGCATGACGCTGTTCGTCGTCCTCCCGTTCGCGGCGAGCCTCGTCCTCGCGTTCGCCCAGTGGGACGGCCTCGGCACGCTCACCTGGGTGGGCCTCCAGAACTTCACGAAGGAGTTCCAGGATGCGCTGCTGTGGAAGTCCATCGCCAACACGCTGATCATCGCGGCCATCACCGTGCCGATCGGCCTCGGGCTGGCCGTCGTCATCGCGGTCGCCCTCGAGAAGCTGAAGACGCGCTCGCTCTATCTCATCCTGTTCTTCGCCCCGGTCGTGACCTCGACGGTGGCGGTCGCGATGATCTGGCAGCAGATGTTCCGCTCCGACGGCGCTCTGTCGACCGTCATCTCGAAGGTCTTCGGCATCGCACCGCCGGACTGGCTGCAAGACCCGCGCCTGGCTCTCCTGGCCGTCTGCATCGTCACGATCTGGTCGTCGCTCGGCCTCAACGTCGTCATCTTCCTCGCCGGGCTGCAGAACATCTCGCCGGCGGTCGTCGAGGCGGCCCGCATCGACGGAGCCGGCGCGACGCGCCTGTTCTGGAGCATCCGCCTGCCGCTCCTGTCGCCGATCGTGTTCTTCTCGTCGGTGATCGCGTTCATCTCGTCGCTGCAGACCTTCGACACGGTCTACGTGCTCGTGAAGAACGCCGGACCGGACAACGCGACCCGCACGATCGTGTACCAGATCTACGACCTCGGCTTCGGCCGGTTCGAGTTCGGGCCGTCGAGCGCGGCATCCATCATCCTGCTCGTTCTGACGCTCATCATCACCGCGATCCAGTTCGGCGCGCAGAAGAAGTTCGTGCACTACGAGGACGACCCGGCATGAGCATCATGAATCCCCCCGCGCCCGCGACAGAATCGACGATCGCGCTGACCGCGCCCGGACACGCGCCGCGCCCGGGCGGCGGCCGCACCCGTGCGAAGCGCCGCACCGGGGCCGTCCTGCTGCACGTCGTGCTCGTCGTCGTCGGGCTGCTGTTCGTCTTCCCGTTCATCTGGATGATCCTGACGTCGTTCAAGACGCTGCCGCAGCTGCTGAAGGCGCCGCTGTCGCTCCTGCCGCAGCCGTTCACCTTCCAGAACTACGTCGACGCGTGGAACGACGTGCCGTTCGCACAGGCGTACGTCAACAGCATCTACATCGCCGTGCTCGTGGTCGTCGGCACGATCATCACCGCATCGATGGCGGGCTACGCGTTCGCCCGCATCCGCTTCCGCGGCGCCCGTGCGATGTTCATCGTGTTCCTCGCGACCCAGATGATCCCGGCGCAGGTGACGCTCATCCCGTTCTACCTGCTGATGTCGAAGCTCGGCTGGGTCGACTCGCACCTCTCGCTCATCGTGCCGGCGCTGCTGGCGAACCCGTTCGCGGTGTTCCTCATGCGCCAGTTCGTGCTCTCGCTGCCCAAGGAGCTCGAAGAGGCGGCGCTCGTCGACGGCGCCGGTCGCTTCCGGATCTTCTGGAGCGTCGTGCTGCCGAACCTGAAGCCCGGCATCGCCGCGCTCAGCATCATCACGGCGATCAACGTGTGGAACGCGTTCCTCTTCCCGCTGGTGCTGCTGAACACGCCGGACCTCTTCACGGTGCCGCTGCTGCTGCAGAGCTTCCAGGGCCAGTTCGGCTCGGTGAACTACGGCCTCGTGATGGCGGCGTCGGCGATCTCGACGATCCCGATGCTGATCGTGTTCATCATCGGCCAGCGGCGGATCATCAGCAGCATGGCGGCTTCGGGGCTCGGCGGCCGATGACTCCGGCTGATCTCACGCGGCTCGCCGGCAGGCACCTCGATCTCGTCCGCGCGCCGTTCACGCTCCCCTCGTCGCGGATCCTGGTGTTCCGCGCGGCGGACGGCCCAGGCGTGCGCGTGCACACCGCAGAGTACGAGAAGGGGCTCGACGAGTGCCGGGTGCTCGACTCGCTGATCGTGCGGGATGCCGCGGGGTCGGCGCTGGCGATCACCGACGTGCAGCCGCACGCTGTGGAGCTCGGCGGCGGGGCGGCGACGCTCGTCTTCGACGGGACGGATGCGCTGTCCGTCGGCTCGGGAGAGCGCGGCCTCTCGGCGCAGTGGACCACGCCGGACGGGCAGACGCGGCGCGCGCCGCTCGACCCGGCGCTGCGGTTCGACGTGCATCCGGACCGGTCCGTCGAGGTCGCCGGAGCGGCAGGCCACCCGGAGGCGATGACGAGGTCGGCGGCCGTCTGGGCCGACTGGTTCACGAGGTGCCCGGCCGTTCGCGCCGACCTCCAGGAGATGACCGCGTTCTGCTGGTGGGTGCTGGGGGCGAACATCGTGTCTCTGCCCCGGCTCGGAGATGCCCGCGCCGTCGTGCCGTCCAAGATCGGCTACGTCGGCCTGTGGCAGTGGGACGCCTACTTCATTGCGATCGGTCTGCGTCACGGCGACCCGGCACTCGCCCGCGAGCAGCTGGACATCGCCTTCCGCTTTCCCACGGCTGCGGGTCAGCTGCCGGACGTCGTGCACGAGGAGGGGGTCCTCGCCTCGAGCGACGACCTGCCGCAGGCCGACCGCGACCGGCTGCGCCGCGCCGGCTCGCACATCGCCCAGCCGGATGCGCCGGTGCCGCTCACCAAGCCTCCGCTGTCGGCGTGGGCGCTGCGCAAGGTGCTCGAGGCCGAGCCGCTGACCGACGAGACCCGGATGTGGGCGCGAGCGCAGCTCGAGATCATCCGGCGCTCGCAGGACTGGTGGCTCGCCGCATCCGATCTCGATCACGACGGCATGCCCGAGTACGGCCACCCCTACTCGTCGGGCCTCGACGACAGCCCCATCTTCGACGGGCCCCTGCCGACGACGGCACCCGACCTCGGTGCGTATCTCGTGCTCCAGGATCTCGAGCTGGCCCGTTTCGGCGAGGAGTTCGGGTTCGATCCCGCGCCCCACCTCGCGCGTGCGGAGCGCACGACGGCGAAGCTGATGGAGATGTGGGATGCCGGTTCCCGCTCGTTCCGGGCACGGGCCGCAGGAGAACCGGTCACGTCGGACGCGATCACCGGCCTCATGCCGCTGCTCACGGGCCGACTGGCTGCCGAGGTCGTCGACGCTCTCGTGGCTGCACTCGATGACCCGCAGCGGTACGGCACGCCGTGGGGGTTGCCGACCGTGGCAGCGGGCGATCCCGACTTCTCCGCGACCCGCATGTGGCGCGGCCCGGTGTGGGTCAACACGAACGTGCTCGTCGCCGAGGGGCTCGCCGCATCCGGTCATCCCGAACGGGCGCGCGCTCTCGTCGAGCAGACCGTGGCCCTGGTGCAGCACGGCGGCGGGCCGCACGAGTACTTCAACCCGCTCACGGGCGAGAAGGCGCCGACCGCGACAACGGCCTTCGGCTGGTCGGCGGCGCTCTTCGTCGACCTCGCGGTGCAGCTCTCCCGCTGAGGGGTGCTCGCGCAGGGGGTCAGTCCGTGAAGTACCCGCTCGAGGCGTTGTCGAGGATGCGCTGCATCCCGTGCATCCAGTTCACGCGCAGGGCGGCGACGGCGGCCGGGATGTCGCCGGCGACGAGGTTGCGAGCGATCTCGGCGTGCTCCGCGGCGACGCGCTCGATCACCGCGTCGCTCGGCACGAGCAGCGACTCGTACCGGTGGAATGCGCCGCGCACGCTCTCGATGAGCGCCAGCAGGCGCCGGTTGGTGCAGGCGGACAGCATGATCGAGTGCCACTCGTCGTCCTTGGAGATGACGAGGGAGTGCTCGACGACCTCCTGGTCGAAGTCGGCGGCGAGCCGCGCGAGACGAGCCCCGAGCTCCTGCAGCTCGTCCACCGGGCTCAGCTCGAGCGCGAGGCCCTCCAGCGCCGCCATGATCGGAGCCAGGTCCTCGAACTCGTGCTTGCTGAGCGGCACGAACCGGAAGCCCTTGCCGTTCTCGCTCTCGATCTGGCCCTCGCTCTCGAGGGCGATGAGCGCCTCGCGCAGGGGCGTGCGACTGACGCCGAGCTCCGCGGCGAGCTGCACCTCGTTGATGCCCTCGCCGGGCTGGACGATCCCGGACCGCATGCGCGCGAGCAGTTCGTCGCGCACCTGCGACCGGAGGTTCTTGCGTTCGATCGCCATGTCAGTCCCTTGGTCGGTGCTTCAGCCTAGAGCTTGACCCGAGACGGCGACGGCCCTACGCTTAATGTATACAGAATACATTGAACAGGGATTCTGTACAGCCCCCGACTCGGAGAGGAGCCCCATGGCCGACACCCCCCGCGCCGTGCGCATCGATGCGCTGGCCTTCGGCGGCGACTACAACCCCGACCAGTGGTCGGAGGACGTCTGGGCCGAGGACATGCGCCTCATGCGCGATGCCGGCGTGAACATGGTGAGCCTGCCGATCTTCAGCTGGCCGCAGCTCGAGCCCGAGCCCGGCGTGTACGACTGGGGCTGGCTCGACCGCATCATGGATCTCCTCCACGAGAACGGCATCGCGATCGACCTCGCGACCGCGACGGCGACACCGCCCAGCTGGCTGCTGCGGGCGCATCCCGAGATGATGCCGATGGATGCCGACGGCCACCGCCTCGAGTTCGGCTCACGGCAGGCCTACTGCCCGAGCTCGCCGGTGTGGCGCCAGAACGTCGCCCGCATGGCCCGCGCGATGGCCGAGCGCTACGGCGACCACCCGGGGCTCGCCATGTGGCACATCTCGAACGAGTACGGCGACCACGTCTCGCGCTGCTGGTGTCCCGAGTCGGCCGCGCACTTCCGCCGGTGGCTGCGGGATCGCTACGGCGACCTCGACGGGCTCAACGACGCCTGGGGCGTGAACGTGTGGGGACAGCGCTACACATCGTGGGACCACATCGAGACGCCCAAGAAGGCGCCGGGGCCCATCACCCCGACGCAGCTCCTCGACTTCGAGCGCTTCTCGTCCGACGCGATGCTCGAGCTCTTCCGGATCGAGGTGGACGTCCTGCGCGAGGTCACGCCCGACATCGCGGTGACGACGAACTTCATGAGCATGTTCCGCGACCTGGACTACTGGGATTTCGCCGCGGCCGAGGACGTCGTGACCGACGACGGCTACCCCGACCCCGCCGACCCGACCTCGCACGTGGGCGCCGCCCTGAACTACGGGCTCATGCGATCGCTGAAGGGCGGCCGGCCATGGCTGCTGCTCGAATCGTCGGCGAGTGCGACGAGCTGGCGCGACATCAACGTCCCGAAGGCGCCCGGCAAGATCCGGGTCGAGAGCCTGCAGGCCGTCGCGCACGGATCCGACGCCGTGATGTTCTTCCAGTGGCGCCAGGCCGCCTACGGCCAGGAGAAGTTCCACTCGTCGATGCTCGGCCACCGCGGCGAGCGCTCGCGGTCGTTCCAGGAGACCAAGGCGCTCGGACACGAGCTGAAGCGCCTGGAGGTCGTGCGCGGCACCCGCGTCCGCTCGCGCGTCGCGCTCGTCGTCGACTGGGACTCGTGGTGGGGCTCGAGCGCCGTGGAGTCGCTGCCCTCGCAGCGCCTGAACTGGGCGCGGCAGGCCCGCGCGTGGCAGCGCGCGCTGCACCTGCTCGGACACCCGGTCGACGCCGTCAAGGCCGCCGGTCCGTTCGACGGGTACGACGTCGTCGTCGCCCCGAACCTCTACATCGCGGATGCCGAGCAGGCCGCAGCCCTCACCGCCTTCGCCGAAGCCGGCGGCACCGTCGTCGTCGGGCCGTTCTCCGGCGTCGTCGACGACACCGAGAAGGTGCACGAGGGCGGCGCACCCGGACCCTTCCGGGAGCTCCTCGGGGTCGAGGTCGACGAGCAGTGGCCCGTCGACGACGGCCTGGCCGAGATCGTCGCCTACGGTTCGCACGCCTACGACAGCCCGATCTGGGGCGAATGGATCGAGGTCCTTCCGGGCACCGAGGTCCGCGGGTCGTACGCGAGCGGTGAGCTCGGCGGGCTCCCGGCCGTCACCTCGCGGGCGATCGGCGCGGGGTCGGCCTGGTATGTCAGCTGCGTGCTCGACGACGACGGGCTCGTCGCCGTGCTGCGGGATGCGCTCGCCGGCGCAGGCCTGCCGGCCCGCGCGCGGGTCGACATCCATCTCGAGGCGGTCACCCGCTCCGACGCCGACACCGACTACACGTTCGTCCTCAACCACGGCCGTACGCCCCTGACGGTCGAGGTGCCGGACGGCGCACACGACCTCATCACCGGCGGCACGACCGCCCCGACCCTCACGCTCGAGCGCTTCGGCGTCGTCGTCCTCGCGACCCCGCGCGGCGAGAGCGCCCCGTTCATCACCCTCGCACCAGAAAGACTGCCGTGAGCGAACCGTTCGTCCATCCGTACATCCCCAACACAGCCCCCGAGGTCAAGGCCGAGATGCTCGCCGCGGTGGCGGCGGCAAGCGCCTCGGAGTTCTATGCGGACGTCCCGGCCGACCTGCGCCTGCACCGCCCGCTGAACGTGCCGGCACCGCTGCCGGCCGAGCAGGATCTGGCGCGCCACGTCCGGGGGATCCTCGCGCAGAACCGCACGACCGAGGAGCGTCTGAGCTTCCTCGGTGCGGGCACCTACAACCACTATGTGCCCGCGGTCGTGGACGAGGTGATCCGTCGGAGCGAGTTCCTCACGGCCTACGCCGGCGAGCCCTACGAGGACCACGGCCGCTTCCAGGCGCTGTTCGAGTACCAGTCGCTCATGGCCGAGCTGCTGGCGATGGATGTCGTGAACGTCCCCACGTACGACGGCTATCAGGCCGCGGCCACCGGGCTCTCCATGGCCGGCCGGCTCACGGGCCGCGGCCGCGTGCTCGTCGTCAGCGACGTGCTGCCCGAGAAGGACTCGAAGGTGCGCGACTACGTTCGTGCAGCACTCGAGATCGAGGTCGTGCCGACCGTCGACGGCACCGCCGATGTCGCGGCCCTGCGCGAGCGCCTCGGCGACGACGTCGCGGCCGTGTGGGTCGAGACGCCGAGCTTCACCGGCGCCGTCGAGACGCGGCTGCGGGAGATCTCCGACGCAGCGCACGCCGTCGGCGCGGTCGTCGTGGTCGGCACCGACCCGATCGGGTACGGCGTGCTGACGCCCCCGGCGCTCCACGGCGCCGACATCGTCACGGGCGACATCCAGTCGCTCGGCCTGCACCAGTGGTTCGGCGGCGCGCACGCCGGCTTCATCGCGGTGCACGACGACCCCCGGTTCGTGATGGAGATGCCCTCGCGCCTGTTCGGGCTGGAGTCGACGGACGTTCCGGGCGAGTACGGCTTCGGCGATGTGGCGTACGACCGCACGTCGTTCGCGCACCGCGAGGACGGCAAGGAATGGGTGGGAACCGCCGCCGCGCTGTGGGGCATCGCCGCCGGCGTGCACCTGTCGCTCATGGGTCCCCAGGGCATGGCCGAGCTCGGCGAGCTGCTGCTCGCCCGCACCCGCTACGCGCAGCGCGAGCTCTCCGCCATCCCGGGCGTCGCCCTCGGCGACGGCGCCCTGCACCTGCGGGAGTTCACGGTCCGGTTCTCCTCGGCATCCGCCCCCGACCTCGTCGCGGCGCTGCGCGCCGACGGCATCGAACCCGGAGTCGTCGTGGACGACAGCACGCTCCTCGTGTGCGTGACCGAGACGACCTCCGCCGCCGACATCGACCGCCTCGCCGCCGCGATCGCCGCGGCGCTGAACACCCGTGAGGAGCAGGCCGCATGAGCCTTCCCGTCGCCCCCAAGCCGAGTCCGCGCCGCTTCCACCAGGCCAGCTGGGACGAGCCGATCGTCTTCGAGCTGTCCACGCCGGGCGAGCGCGGCATCCTGATCCCGTCCGTCGAGCCCTCGGTGCGCGAGGCTGTGGGTGATGTCGTGGCAGCCCTTCCCGAGGGGATGCGGCGTCCCGCGCCGCCGGCGCTGCCCGAGATCGCCCAGATGCGCGTGCTGAAGCACTACCTGCGCCTCTCGCAGGAGAACCTCGGCTCCGACCTCAACGTCGACATCGGCCAGGGCACGTGCACCATCAAGTACTCGCCCAAGATCAACGACCAGCTGATCGAGGTGCCGCAGCTGCGAGCGCTGCATCCGGCTCAGGACCCGGCGGACACGCAGGGGGCGTTGGAGATGCTCTGGCGGCTCGAGCGCCTGATGGCGGAGATCTCCGGGATGGATGCCGTCTCCCTGGCATCGCCCGGGGGCTCGGCGGGCATCTGGACCAACATCGCGATGATCCGCGCCTACCACGCGTCGCGCGGCGAGGGCGAGCAGCGCGACGAGGTCATCACGACGATCTTCAGCCACCCGTCGAACGCGGCCGCGGCGAAGGTCGCCGGCTACAAGGTCATCACGATCCACCCGGACACCGACGGCTACCCCGACCTCGGCGCGCTGAAGGCCGCGCTCTCCGAGCGCACCGCGGCGATCATGGTCACCAACCCCGAGGACACCGGCATCTACAACCCGGCGATCCAGGAGTGGGTCGAAGCGGCGCACGCCGTGGGCGCGCTCGCATCGTACGACCAGGCCAATGCCGCAGGCATCCTCGGCATCACCCGCGCGCGGGACGCCGGATTCGACGTCTGCCAGTTCAACCTCCACAAGACGTTCTCGGCGCCGCACGGCTCCGGCGGGCCGGGCGCCGCGGCCAACGCCGTCAGCGCTGCGCTCGAGCCGTTCCTCCCCGGGCCGCGGGTCGAGCGGGTCGACGGGCGCTTCGTCGTCCGCGAGGCGGGCGACCTGTCGATCGGGCACGTCGCGCCGGCGCACGGCGTCATCCTGCACGTGGTGCGCGCCTACGCCTGGATCATGGCGCTCGGCGCGGAGGGGATGCTGGCCGCCTCGCAGATCGCGGTGCTCAACAACAACTATCTGCTCCAGCGCGTGCTCGAGATCCCCGGGGCGTCCGCACCCTACGCGACGGGGCGTCGCCGCATCGAGCAGGTGCGCTACTCGTGGCAGGAGCTGTTCGAGCAGACCGGCATCACGTCGGAGGAGATCGGCATCCGCATGGCCGACTACGGCTTCCACTACTGGACGAGCCATCACCCGTACGTCGTGCCGCAGCCGTTCACCCTCGAGCCGACCGAGTGCTACTCGAAGGCCGAGATCGACGAGTACGTCTCCGCCCTGGCCCAGGTCGCGCGCGAAGCGCGCGAGACGCCGGAGCTCGTGCGGACAGCCCCGCACAACCAGACCGTGCACCACACCCACCACGACGACCTCGACGACCCCGAGCGCTGGGCGATCACGTGGCGCGCCTATCGCCGGAAGTACTTCGGCGAGACGCCGGCGGACTTCTCGGCGCCGGCAGACCTCGCCGGAGCCGCGGCCTAGGCGCATGCTCGGGCTCATCGTCAATCCCGTCGCCGGCGTCGGCGGCCCCGCGGGGCTCGCCGGCTCCGACGGCGCGGACGTGCAGCGCTCGGCGCTCGAGCGCGGGGCATCCGCCCGCGCGTCGCAGCGTGCTGCGCTCGCGCTCACAGGGCTGCCGGCCGGCACATCCGTGCTGACGGCGGCGGGGACGATGGGGGAGGATGCCGTGCGCGATGCCGGGCTGTCGGCATCCGTCGTCTACGCGCCCGGCTCACCCACGACATCGGCGGACACGAGTGCCGCCGCGCAGGCCCTCGCCGAGGCCGGGGCGACCCTCATCCTCTTCGCCGGCGGCGACGGCACCGCCCGTGACGTCGCTGCCGGACTGATCCCGCATGAAGAGGTCGCGGCGCTCGGCATTCCGGCGGGCGTGAAGATGTACTCCCCGGTGTTCGCGGTGAGCCCGCGGGCCGCGGGCGGGCTGGCCGCCGCCTGGCTCGACGGGGGACTTCCCGTCCAGGAGCGGGAGGTGCTCGACATCGACGAGGCCGCGATGCGGCGGGCCCGTGTCGAGCCGCGGCTCTACGCCATGCTCCCGGTGCCCTACCGAGCCGGGCGCACGCAGGCCCGCAAGGCGGCGACCCCGGTGGACGAGCGGGATGCGGCGGCCACCGCGGCGCGGGGGGCGGCATCCCTTCTGCGACCCGGTGTGCGGTACCTCCTCGGTCCCGGCGGCACGATGGCCGAGCTTGCCCGCGCGCTCGGCGTCGAGAAGACGCCGCTCGGCGTCGACGTCGTGCTCGACGGGCGCATCGTGTGCGCCGGCGCGTCCGAGCAGCAGCTGCTCGCCGAGATCGCGCAGGGTCCGGCCCAAGCCGTCGTCTCGGTCATCGGCGGGCAGGGCTTCCTGCTCGGCCGCGGGAACCAGCAGCTGTCCGCGCGCGTGCTGCGTGCCCTGAGACCCGAGCCGCTCATCGTCGTCGCACCCGACTCGAAGCTCATCGACCTGCACGGCCGGCCGCTGCTCGTCGACACCGGCGACCCGGACGTGGATGCCGCGCTCGCGGGGTATGTCCGTGTCGTCACCGGGGTCGGCGCATCCAGTCTCTACCCTGTCCACGCACCCGAACTCCTGGAGGAGAACCATGCGTCTTGAAGGCAAGAAGGCCATCGTCACCGGAGGCGCGGGCGGCATCGGCCGCGCCACGTCGCTCGCGTTCGCGGCCGAGGGCGCATCCGTCGCCGTCGTCGACCTGAACGCGGACGCCGCGGCGGCCGTCGCGGAGGAGATCCGCGCGGCGGGCGGAACCGCGATCGCCGTCGCCGCCGACGTCTCGAGCGAGCCCGACATCGAGCGCGTCATCGCCGCGGTCGTCTCGCAGTTCGGCGGCATCGATGTCGTGTTCAACAACGCGGGCATCATCCGCCGCACGACCGCCGTCGAGACCTCCGTCGAGGAGTGGGACCGCGTGTTCGGCGTCAACGTCCGGGCGATCTTCCTCATGTGCAAGCATGTCGTGCCCATCATGGCGGCCGCCGGCGGCGGCTCGATCGTCAACACCGGCTCCGGCTGGGGCCTCAAGGGCGGCGGGCAGGCGATCTCGTACTGCGCCTCCAAGGGCGCCGTCGTCAACATGACCCGCGCCCTGGCCATCGACCACGGCCCGCAGGGCATCCGCGTCAACTCCGTCAATCCGGGGGATGTGGACACCGGGATGCTGCGCGACGAGGCACGGCAGCTCGGCCAGGACCAGGCCGGCTTCCTCGCCGAGGCGGCCGACCGGCCGCTGCAGCGCATGGGACAGCCGAGCGAGATCGCGGCCGCCGTCGTGTGGCTCGCGAGCGACGATTCGTCCTACGTCACGGGGTCGGCGCTCGTCGTCGACGGGGGCGGCATCGCCTGAGAGGGTTTCGTGGAAACCCGCCGGGCGCGGGTCGGGGAAACCTCACGCCCGGCGGGCGCTGCCGGCCGGAGCACGCGGAGCGCGCCGGTGGCCGGCACGTTCGCCGACGTGCCGGCCACCGTTCACCGCCCTCAGTGGTTCAGGATGGTGAACTGCTCCGTGCCACAGGTCGACGTGGCGGACTTGTTGTTGGTGTCCCCGCCGTAGCTGGAAGCCCAACGCCAAGTCCCTTCAGTGCTTGCCACGAAGGACGTGTTGCTGGTGGAGTAGGTGCCGTTCCCGCTCGCGACGGGGACGGTCTCGGTGTACTGCACTGCGCCCGTGCAGGTGGTGTCGCCAGGCGCATACAGGTTGAACGTGATCGAACCGGTCGGGTTGAAGCCGCCCGACAGGGTGAACGAGTCGTTCGGGATCAGGCTCTGCGCGGTGGAGACACTCGGCTGCTTCGGGTTGACCGTCAGCACCTCGGACGTGCACGCGCTCGTGGCGGTGTTGTTGTTCGCGTCGCCCGAGTAGACCGCCTGCCAGTAGAACGTTCCGACGCTGTTGAACGCGAGGCCGTTGGAGTCGGTCACGACGCCGTTGGTCACGGCTTTCGTGCCGGCATCCCGAGCGCCCAGCGAGCACGCGCTGTCGGTGTACACGGTGTATGTCACCGTTCCCCCTGCGTTCCCCGAGGCGCCGCTCAGCGTGGCCGAGTCATGCACCGTCGAGCCCACATCCACGCTGGTCGCCGACAGCGTCGTCGCGATCGTCGGACTGTTCGTGTAGTGGTTCGTGTACGTGCAGGTCACGTTCTGGCCCGGACTGAGGCTGATCGAGACCGCCTTGCCGGTGATCTGCTCGGCGGTATCGCAGGTCAGGCTCACGAAGTCCCACCCTGTCGGGTTGGTGCCCTCGGTGACGCCGTAGGTACCCTGGCCGAGGTTCTGGAAGACCCGCTGGCCGCCTCCTGCGAGGCTGAAGGACGCAGGCGTCAGATTCGACGTCGTGTACGGGAACGTGGTCGTGTCACCGGCCGGAGCGTTCTGCGTGACCTTGTTGATCGTGATGCTGCCGCAGTTCGAGATGTTCACGCCGATCGGGGCGATGAAGTCCTTCACCTCGGCCGTGAACGACGACGACGAGCGGCTCTTGATGAACGCCGACCCGAACGCCTCGCACACCCCCGGGGGGAAGACCCCGGCAGCCGTCAGGTTGATCGCCGCCTCGCCGAACAGCCCGACACCCAGGTTGCCCCCCGCGATCGGCTCCGCGATCTGCGCGGTGTTCACCGCGCCTTCCGCGGTCGTCGAGCCGAGCGTCTTGTGGTTGCCCCAGCACGGCAGCGCGTTCGCCGAGAAGCAGCTCGAGACCGAGTCGCCGTGCGCGGCCGTGAGCCACGTGTTCAGACCCAGCGTCGGAGTGCCGCTGCCGCCGAAGTCGTACGTGACCAGCAGGTCACCCGCCGTGCGGTTGAGCGTGACGGCTCCCGTCGTGTTCGCCGTGAACCCCGTCGTGGTCTTCTGGTTGATCTCGAAGTCGAGGTTCGCGTTGCCGATGTTGACCAGGCGCTCCCAGGCGAGGTAGAGGAAGATATCGCCGTTCGAGACCTGCTCCGACGCCTCGTAGAAGCGGGTCAGGTCGTTCTTGTTGGGGGGAATCGAGCCGTTGACGACAGTGACGGCGGGGTTGTCCTCCTTGGTGCCCTGACCGAACGCGTTGTCGCTCGAGCCCGAGGCTTTGTCGATGCCGGTGTTGAGGCCGGCGACGTTGTCCCAGTCGGTGTTGGTTCCGGTGTGGACCATGTTGCCGTCGTTGCCCTCGAAGGTGCTGCCGGTCAGGATGGCGTCAGCGGCACCGGGCGTCAAGAACGCGACGGCGAAGGCGCTGACGACGCCGATACAGATGAGCCCCCGCCGGCGCGCCGGTGGGAGGTCGTGCGTGGACATGGTGAAACTCGCTTTCCGGGCGTCATGCGCCCTGCGCGCCGGCTTCTTTCCACCGGCATGCGGATATGGTCGGCGACCGGGTCGGCGCGCAGCGAGTGACGGCGCGGAGATGCTCTCCGCGCAGGTTGATGGTGCGTGTGAACGTGTGCGAGCGGGATCGCTCGAATGCGTGTGGTCCCCAGTCTCGGCGGTCCCTGCCCGTGCATCGCGAGTTTCGGGTGGCGACATCCGGAATATGTCCGTGGCTGGTCCGCCTGCGTCGGTGCCCCCACAGCACCGGCTCGGTGCGGAATTCTACACTCAGTTCAGATTCGCGGTCAAGGAAAAACTGGACGAGGGCGAATGCTCGCGATCGCCGCGGGCGGCGCGGCGGTCGGTGCGGTGCTCGCCTCGCGTCGCGTCGGGCGGCGGCCGGTGTAGCGCCGACCTGCGGAGCGTCGGCGTGGCGCCGAACACGTCCATGCCACGCCGAGCGTGGGCAGAATGGCCACATGCTCACCGACGACGAAGTGGCGGAGCTCGCTGCTCTGCGCGCGAGGGCGTTCGGCCCCGACGCGGATCTGACCGACGATGCCGCCGGGCTGGCGCGGCTGGCCGAGCTGGAGAGTCGCGCTCATGCCCCGCTCTCCGATGGGGAGACCGCACGGACGAGGGGCGCGGATGCCGCGCCGTCACCGCTTCCCGCGGAGTCGGCGGCACCGTCGGCATCGACATCCATCCCCGACGAGTCTGCCGTGAGCCCGGCCCCGCGCGCCGCGAGCGAATCGTCCGGCCAGGTCCATTCCCCCCCGGCTCGCACTGCGTCGGCCACAGCGCCGTCGGATGCGGCGGCATCCTCAGATCAGGCGCTCCCGCCGTCGTCGACCTCGGCCGGCGACGCCCCGGGTCCGGCCGCACCGCGCTCGCCGCGCTCGCCGCGCCGGACGTGGAGCCGTCGCGCCGTCCTGCTCGTCGGGATCCCGATCGTCGCGGTCGCGTGTGCGGTCGGGGCCGGGGCCGGAGCTGTGGCCGCCTCGCAGACGGCGGGCACCACGCCGTCCCCGAGCACGACGCTCGCGGCGGCGTATGTGGCCAGCCTGCGATCGGTCAGTCAGACGCACACGTGGGATGAAGGCTCCCCCCGGCTGCTCGGCGACCTCGATCGCACCCTCGTATGGGGAGGCACGACCGCCGGCGGCAGCGTCACGTGCGTCGTCGTGGACAACGTCCCCGGAGGCCCGATCAGCACCTGTCAGGCGACAGATGCCCTCACGACGAGCGGCGTCGGCGTGAGCATCTCGGATCCGAGGAGCGAGGCCGTGCGCACGTACGTGGCATGGCCGAACGGCGCTCCGACGCTCACCTACTCGACGGACGACCCGAATCCCTCACCGTGACGAGGACCGCCTGCGCGGCTCAGCGCGCGGCAGGACGGGCAGTGGATGCGCCGCCGCCGTTGCCGCGACCACCCCGACGTCGTCCGCGCGCGGGAGCACCGCCATCCGTGGCACGTCCACCGGAGCCGTTGCCGGAGCCGCTCGCGGTGCTGTAGACGCTGCTGTATCCGGAGCCCTTCGCCGCGCCGTATCCAGCGCCACTGCCGGCCCGGCTGCGGGGAGCTCCGGCCCGAGCGGGAGCGCCCTGCGCGCCACCGGCACGCGATCCGTTGCCGGAGCCGCCGCGGCCGGATCCGTTGCCGGAGCCGCCGCGCGAGCCGCCCTGGACGGGCTGGGCCACGATAGTCGGCTTCACGGTCGGCGCGAGGTCGCCCACGAGCGCCGACACGGCGGGAGCGCCCGGGGTCACGGCCTCGAGCGGCACGGAGATCTGGGCCTTCTTCAGCAGATCGGACACGTCGCGACGCTGCGCGTCGAGCGCGACCGTGACGACCGTGCCCTCCGCGCCTGCGCGGGCCGTGCGGCCGGAGCGGTGCAGGTACGCCTTGTGCTCCATCGGCGGGTCGACGTGCACGACCAGTTCGACGTCGTCGACGTGCACACCGCGCGCAGCAACATCCGTCGCCACGAGCACGCGCACACCACCCGCATCCGGCGCGGCGCTGAACGCGGCGAGGTTGCGCTCGCGGGCGTTCTGGCCGAGGTTGCCGTGCAGGTCGACGGCGGGGATGCCGGAGGCCGTGAGCTGCTTCGCGAGCTTCTTGGCCTGGTGCTTCGTGCGGGTGAAGAGGATGCGCCGGCCGCGGCCGCCCGCGAGGTGGCGGACGAGCTCTGTCTTCTCCTCGGCCGAGGGGACGACGAAGACGCGGTGGGTCATGACGCCCTGCGGCACGCTCGCCTCGTCGACCTCGTGCAGCACCTCATCCTGGAGGAAGCGGCGGACGAGTGTGTCGACGCCACGGTCGAGCGTGGCGCTGAAGAGCATGCGCTGCCCGCCCTGCGGCGTGGCGGCGAGGATGCGGGTCACGCCCGGCAGGAAGCCGAGGTCGGCCATGTGGTCGGCCTCGTCGAGCACGGTGATCTCGATGCGGTCGAGGCGCACGACGCCCTGCTTCATGAGGTCTTCGAGACGGCCGGGGCACGCCACGACGATGTCGACACCCGCCCGGAGCGCCTGCTCCTGCGGCTTCTGGCTCACGCCGCCGAACACGGTCGTGACGGTGAGGCCGGAGGCATCCGCCAGGGGCTTGATGGTCGCGGCTATCTGGGTCGCGAGCTCGCGTGTCGGAGCGAGGACGAGGCCGCGCGGGCGGCCGGAGGTTCGGGCCGCCGCTCCGGCGCCGGAGAGGCGGGCGACGAGGGGCAGGGCGAACGCGATGGTCTTGCCGCTGCCTGTGCGGCCGCGGCCGAGCACGTCACGGCCGGCGAGGGCGTCGGGCAGCGTGTCGCGCTGGATCGGGAAGGGCTCCGTCTTGCCGGATGCGGTGAGGACGGAGGCGAGGCGTGCAGGGACGCCGAGGTCGAGGAAGGAAGGCATGGGTGCTTTCTGAGATCGCCGCGAGGAAGCGGCGGGAAGGCGGATGCGGGGTATCCCGCAGGACATCGCCGATCGACAGTTCGTCTGGCTCACGGGCCAGGCACGGCTCGCTGCATGAGCAGGGCCGGAAGCGACGTCGACGCAGGCGGGCATTCGGGAGCACCGCCGGGCACAACGCTATCAGGCGAAGCTGGGGGACAGCGGCGAGAGGACGGCTTTCGGGTCGTTGATCGGAATTATGTTCTTGTCTTGCTTGGTGACCTGGCGTACTATAAGGTACAGAGATTCGGATGTGGATGCGGTGGCATCCGGTGGATGGGTGAGCTGCGTGGCGTGAGCCGCGGGACTGTTGACGATCGAGTGGTGCCTTCTGGCGCAGGAATCTCGTTCGATCCGTCCCCTGATCTCGAGAGCTCCCATGACCACCGCTCCACCGTCTTCACCGTCTCCGGACGCCCCTCCACCCGACGATGCGTCGTCTCCGTGCGCGAGGGATTCCGTGCTCGCCGCCGGTGATCTCGTCGATGAGTTCGCGGCGGGACGCGTGGCGCGGGCGGTGGCTGATGCGGCCGAGATCCGGTTGCTCGACCGCGCGTGGGCAGGGGTGCTGACGTCGCCCGTCGCGAACCGGGATGAGCGACGGAGCGCGGAGATCGCCCAACGCTCCCTGGTCGCGGAGTTCGCGACCGCCGTGCGGGTCAGCGAGTGGACGGCATCCCGCCTGCTGGGCGAGGCGCACGACCTGTGCCGACGATTCCCGGCCGCGGTCGCCGCGCTCGAAGAGGGACGCATCTCGCGTCAGCACCTTGCCGTCATCCACGATGCCGGCGGGTCCCTCCTTGATGACGATGCCCGCGGGGCGTTTGTGGCGGCGGTGCTCAATCGGGCGGTGACTTTGACTCCGGGCCTGCTGAAGCCGGTCGCCCGAATTCTGGCCGACCGATATGCCGAGCGACCCGTGGACGACCGGTGTGCCGAAGCCGCGGCAGGGCGCCGAGTGGAGGTGTGCGATCTGCCGGACGGTGTGAGCCAGCTCGTGTTCAACGGCCCCGCGACCCTCGTCCACGGGATCGACGATCGGCTCACGGCGCAGGCCCGGCAGATCATCGCCGACCGTGAGGCTGATGCGACCGGCCATACCGTCCCCGACGTCGACTCCGCGCCGCCGAGGGACACACGCACGCTGGCGCAGATCCGCGCCGATCTGTTCACCGATCTGCTGCTGTGCGGCGCGCCGAGTCCGCAGCTCGGTGACGGTCTGGAGGCGATCCGCGCTGTGGTGCAGGTGACGGTCCCCGTTCTGCGGATGGCCGGGGCGAGCGACGAGCCGATCGTGCTGGCGGGGTACGGCCCCGTCGACAGCGAGACCGCACGACGACTGGCCGCCGGCGCACGCGGCTGGGAGCGCGTGATGACGTGCCCGACGACGGGAACCCCCGTGGCGGTGGACCGCTACCGGCCTGGGAAGGCTCTCCAGCGCTTTCTGCGTGCTCGGGACGAGGGATGCCGCTTCCCCGGCTGCACCCGGCCTGTCTGGCGGGCAGACCTCGATCACACGATCGCCGCCGCCGACGGCGGCCCCACGACCCCCGGCAACCTCGCTCACTTGTGCCGAAGGCACCACACCCTCAAGCACGCGACCGCGTGGACGGTGCACCAGCAGGAGGCCGGTGTTCTCGTGTGGACCAGCCCGCACGGGCGCAGACACACCGATATTCCGAGGCCGACGGTCCGATTCGAGCCCGATGACGACACCCTCAGCCGCAGATCGGTCTTCCACGAACCGTGGCTGTTCACACCCGAAGACGAAGACGACACCGACCGGCCGGAGTTCTGAGGCGTGCTTCCGGTCTGCCATCGCGCGGCGCGAGGGCAGACCGGCGCTCGCACACGCAGCACTCCGCCCTTCTGCGGCGACTGCGTATCGTGGCATCCGTGCAGAGCGTCACGCCGCCCCCGGCCGCGGGCGACTCGGGTCGGGCCGCTGGTCACGGGAATCCGACCGGGCGCGACCGCCGTCGGCTCGACATCCGTCGGCTCGACATCCGTCCGCCCGACATCCGTCCGCTTGACATCCGTCCGCTTGACACCGTCGAGAGCGTCTTCGCGGCCTCCGACGTCCTGTCCCAGGTGTGGGGCGGCGACCGCACCGGGATGCCGGCCAACCTCCTGCGCGCCCTCGCTCACTCCGGCAACTACGCCGTCGGCGTGTACGACGGCGCCCGGATGGTGGGTGCATCCGTCGCCTTCTTCGGGCCGCCCGCCGACGCCGTGCTGCATTCGCACATCACGGGCCTGCTGCCGGAATACCGCGGCCACGGCGCCGGTCGGGCGCTCAAGCTGCATCAGCGCGCGTGGGCGCTCGAGCGCGGCGTCTCGCGCATCACATGGACCTTCGATCCGCTCGTGGCCCGCAACGCGCACTTCAACCTGGAGGTCCTCGGCGCGCGGGTCGTCGAGTACCTCGTCGACCACTACGGGCGGATGGATGACGGCGTCAACCGCGGCGACGAGTCCGACCGGCTGATGGTCTCGTGGGAGTTGACGGCCCCCCGCGTCGAACCGGGCGAGGCGCTCGCGTCGGTCGCGGTGCCGCGCGACATCGAGGCGGTGCGATCGGCATCGGCGACGGATGCCGCCGCCTGGCGCGTCCGCGTCCGGGAGGGGATGCTGGCCGACCTCGCGGCCGGCCTGGTCGTCGGCGGCTTCGATGACGAGCGCGGCTACCTGTTCGTGCGTCCCTGACCGTCGAGACGGATACGCTGGCGCGCATGCCCGAGTACCGCGCGCACCTCGATTTCGACATCTCCTTCGTCAACGGCGGCGGGCTGAGCGGCACCGGATTCCGCCTCGACCT
Source organism: Microbacterium rhizosphaerae (assembly GCF_034120055.1). NCBI lineage: Bacteria > Bacillati > Actinomycetota > Actinomycetes > Micrococcales > Microbacteriaceae > Microbacterium > Microbacterium rhizosphaerae. Next base: position 654,376 of record NZ_CP139368.1, read on the forward strand.
GCCCTCGGCCGACCTCGACGAGCCCGCGATCGCCGTGCTGCTCATCCGGCATCTGGGCCTCGCTCTCGTCGATGACGTGCAGCTGCGGAGCGTCCGGATCGTCGCGGAGTCGCACCGCGGCAGCCGCGGCGTCGACATCGACGCTCCCGGAGGGGGTGTGCGGATCGTCGACCTCAGCCACCGCATCCATGCCGGTCTCACCACGTACCCGGGACTGCCGGCGCCCGTCATCACGCCGCACCTGACCCGCGAGGACTCGCGCGCGAAGTACGCCCCGGGCACCGAGTTCGCGATGGACGTCATCACGATGATCGGCAACACCGGGACGTACCTCGATTCTCCGTTCCACCGATACGCCGAGGGGCCGGACCTCGCCGGCCTCGACCTCTCGACCCTCGTCGGCCTGCGGGCGGAGGTCTTCCATCTCTCCGACGGCCTCACGGCCGAACGCCGCGGCATCCGTCGCGAGACCCTCGTCGACCGCGACGTGCGTGGCGCCGCCGTCCTGCTGCACACCGGGTGGGACAGCCGCTTCGGCACTCCGGAGTACGCGGTCGGTGCTCCCTTCCTCACCGGCGAGGCGGCGCAATGGCTCATCGACGCCGGTGCCGTGCTCGTCGGCATCGACTCGGTGAACATCGACGACACCGAGTCGGGCGGCGAGCGGCCGGCTCACTCGCTGCTGCTCGGCGCGGGGGTGCATGTCGTCGAGCACCTCACCCGGCTCGGTGAGGTGCCGCCCCGCGGCGCCCGCTTCACGGCCGCGCCGCCCGCTGTCGAGGGCTTCGGGACGTTCCCGGTGCGCGCCTACGCGGAGGTTCCCGCGTGATCGAATCCGACTGGACACCGCACCGCCGCGACGACGGCGAGCTCCTGGGCTGGATCAGGCCCGAGGACGACGAGTGGGTCGCCGTCGACCTCTTCGGGCACGAGGTCTCGGGGCCGCTGGACTGGCTCGACGCCGAGGCGATCCTCGAGGAACGGGGGATCTCCTGGCTCGCGGACATCTGGGTGCTCGAGGGCGAGTCGGTGGATGCCGGGCCCCTCCGTGTGCGGATCGTCGAGGTCACCCCCGAGCGCGTGGTCGTGCAGACCGACGACTACGGCGCGATCGACGCGCCCGTCGAGCGCTTCGAGCTGCCCTGGCCGGCGCCCGCGAGCCTGCGCCGGCGGCGACCCGACGACCCGGATGGGCGGATCTACCCGTCCCGTCGAGGTGTTACCGAATCGTGATGCGACGCGCGTCATAGGAAGCGGCATCCCGACTCTCTCCATGTGAAGGCAATTTCACGGAGGGAGACGCCATGACCCGCACCATCACCGCACTGTCACGCTCGCTGCAGGGCTGGAGCCGGCGTCACCACCGCCCGCGTCGCCGCTCGACCTTCGTGCCGCTCGTCAACGCGCCCGCCCGCCGCGCCTGACCCGCTCCCGCGGCCCGCGGAGGCCCCGAGCGTAGCCTGGGGCCATGCCCACCGCTGAGCTGGCCCCGATCACCCTCGACGGCTTCGAGCTGCGGGTGCTGCACATCCCGCTCGTCTCGCCGTTCACGACGTCGTTCGGAACCGCGACCGTCCGCGAGGTCATCGTCGTCCGAGCACTCACGCCGGACGGAGGCGGCTGGGGCGAGGTCGTCACGCAGTACGACCCGTCGTACTCCAGCGAGTACACGCACGGAGCGTGGGATGTGGCGCAGCGCTTCCTCATCCCCGCGCTGCTGGAGCGGCGCATGCTCTCTCCGTCCGACATCTCCGACGTGCTGGCGCCTGTCAAGGGCCACCGGATGCCGAAGGCCGGCCTCGAGCTGGCCGTGCTGGACGCGGCGCTCCGCCGCGACGGCACACCTCTCGGCGCGCACCTCGGAGCCGTGCGCGACCGCGTGCCCTCCGGCGTCTCGGTCGGCATCCAGCGCGATCCGGCCGCGCTCGTGGATGCCGTGGGCGCCTACCTCGACGAGGGGTACGTGCGGATCAAGATCAAGATCAAGCCCGGCCGCGACGTCGGCGACACGGCGGCGGTGCGTGACGCGTTCGGTGCGATCCCGCTGCAGGTCGACGCGAACTCCGCGTACACGCTGGCGGATGCCGATACCCTCGCCGAGCTCGACCGGTTCGACCTGCTGCTCATCGAGCAGCCGCTGCAGGACGACGACCTCGTCGACCACGCGACTCTTGCCCGGGAGCTGAAGACGCCGGTGTGCTTGGACGAGTCGATCGTCTCGGCCAAGGCGGCTCGCGACGCCCTCGCCCTCGGCTCCTGCAGCGTCATCAACATCAAAGCGGGCCGCGTGGGCGGATACCTCGAAGCCGTCCGCATCCATGATCTGGCGCAGGATGCCGGCATCCCGGTGTGGTGCGGCGGAATGCTCGAGACCGGCATCGGCCGCGCCGCCAACGCGGCGCTCGCCGCCCTGCCGGGATTCACCCTGCCCGGCGACGTGTCGGCATCGGCCCGGTTCTACGCCCGCGACATCGTCACAGAGCCCGCCGTGCTCGAGGACGGGCACGTGCGCGTGCCGACTGCACCCGGGCTGGGTGTCGACATCGACATGCTGGCCCTCGAGGACTTCACGGTCGAGCGGGCGGCCATCCGCCGCTGAGGTCCCGCGACGCCGAGCGGCTGGCGCCCGTCGCCAGGGAACGCCGAGCGGCCGGCCGCTCGAGGGCGACCGGCCGCTGTGGTCACCGCATCGGCGCGTCAGCTCACGCGACGGCGGGCGATCATGACCACGAACACGCCCATCCCGATCAGGATCGAGCCGACGAGCCAGCCGGCCGTCAGGATCTCGCCGCCTGTCGTCGGCAGGGTCCCCGACGGCGCCGTCGGGACCGGAGGCGTCGCCACGCCGGCGATCGTCACGGTCACGGGGGAGGCTGCCGGTCCGACATGGCCGGCGGCGTCGGTGGCTGTCGCGCTGATGGTGTGGGTGCCGTCGCTCAGCGGGGTCGTCGGCGTGAACGTCCAGTCGCCCTCGCCGTCGGCCGTGGTCGTGCCGGCCGCGCTGCCGTCGATGATCACGGTCACGGTCGAGCCGGGCTCCGCCGTGCCGGTGACCGGAGGCGTCGCGTCGCTGGTCGTCGATCCGTTCGCCGGGCTCGTGATGACCGGTGCCGCGGGTGGCACGGTGTCCACCGTGAACGACACCTGGTTGGATTGCGGGCTGACGTTGCCTGCGGCATCCGTCGCGGTCGCGACCACGGTGTGCCCGCCCTCGCTGAGCGGTGCGGGCGGTGTGAACGTCCAATTGCCGGAGCCATCGGCGGTGGCGGTGCCCGCGACGCTGCCATCGATGATCACCGATACCGTGCTGTTCGCCTCAGCCGTTCCAGTGATGGGCGGCTGGTTGGTCGTCAGGATCGCGCCGTCGGCGGGGCTGACGATCACCGGTGCCGCGGGCGGCGTGGTGTCGATGGTGAACGTGTTGGTGCTCGACGGTGCGGAGATGTTGCCCGCGGCGTCCGTCGCCGTCGCGCTGACGGTGTGCGAGCCGGGCGTGAGTGTCGGGGCGGTGAGGGTCCAGTTGCCCGAGCCGTCCGTGGTCGTCGTCGTGCCGAGCGGGCTGCCGTCGATGCTGACGGTCACGGTGCTGTCCGGCTCGGCGAGGCCGGAGATCATCGGAGTCGTGTCACTCGTGGATGACCCGTTCGCCGGCGTCAGCACGATGGGTGCGGTTGGCGGCGTTGTGTCGATCGTGAACGTGTTCGTGTTCGACACGGCTGACACGTTGCCGGCGGCGTCCGCCGCCGTCGCGTTCACCGTGTGGGTGCCGGGGGTCAGTACGGGCGACGCGAGGACCCAGTTCCCGGACCCGTCCGTGGTCGCGGTGGTGCCGAGAGGGGTGCCGTCGATGCTGACCGTGACGGTGGTGTTCGCCTCCGCGGTGCCGGAGATCGGCGGAGTCGGGTTGTTGGTCGACGACCCGTCCACGGGGGTCACCACGACCGGTGCCGGCGGCGCGGTGGTGTCGATGGTGAAGGTGTTCGTGTTGGAGACGGGTGAGACGTTGCCGGCGGCGTCTGTCGCCGTGGCGTTGACGGTGTGCGGTCCGGGCGTGAGCGTCGGGGCGGTGAGGGTCCAGTTGCCGGCCCCGTCCGTTGTCGCGGTCGTCCCGAGCGGCGGAGCGCCGTCGATGCTGACGCTGACGGTGCTGTTCGGTTCGGCCGTGCCCGAGATCGTCGGGGTCGTGTCGTTGGTCGACGACCCGTCCGCGGGGGTCACCACGACCGGCGCGGGCGGCGGGGTGGTGTCGATCGTGAAGGTGTTCGTGTTGGAGACGGGTGACACATTGCCGGCTGCATCCGTCGAGGTGGCGTTGACGGTGTGCGGCCCGGCCGTGAGCGTCGGGGCGGTGAGCGTCCAGTTGCCCGAGCCGTCAGCGGTCGTCGTCGTGCCGAGCGGGGTGCCATCGATGCTGACGGTCACGGTGGAGCCGGGCTCCGCGGTGCCCGAGATGGCCGGGGTCGTGTCGTTGGTCGACGACCCGTCGGCGGGGGTCACCACGACGGGCGCGGGCGGCGGGGTGGTGTCGACGGTGAAGGTGTTCGTGTTGGAGACGGGTGACACATTGCCCGCCGCATCCGTCGTGGTCGCGTCCACGGTGTACGAACCCGGGTCGAGGGTCGGCGCGATGAGCGTCCAGTTGCCCGACCCGTCCGCGGTCGCCGTCACCTCGAGCGGGCTGCCGTCGATGCTGACGGTGACGGTGCTGTTCGGCTCGGCGGTGCCCGAGATGGCCGGGGTCGTGTCGTTGGTCGACGACCCGTCGGCGGGGGTCACCACGACCGGCGCGGGAGGCGGCGTCGTATCGACCGTGAACGGAACGTCGGCGGTCGCGGGCCCGGTCGTGCCGGCCACGGTCTGCGTGGCGCTGACCGTATGGGCTCCCTCGGCCAGAGGCGTCGACGGGGTGAAGGTCCAGCTGCCGGATCCGTCTGCGGTGGCGGTGCCGGTCTGTGCGCCGTTGTCGATGTCGACGTTGACCGTCGCGCCCGCCACTGCCGTGCCCGTGACGGCCGGCGTCGAGTCACCGGTCACCTGACCGGACGTCGGCGCGGTGATGACGGGAGCCGGCGGTGGGCAGTCGATGCCGCCCGCGGGGGCCGTCGCGGCGGCATGCAGAGGGAGCACGTCGACCGTCGCAGAGGTGACGGCGGGAAGCGGTGCGGCGGGAACGCGCACGTCGACCGTCAGGAGCGAGACGGATGTCGTCGCCGAGGTCGCCGTCGTGGTCGACGTGGGCGTGTTCATCGTCACCGTCACACTGCCGACGCCCAAGACGTCGATGGTGATGTTGCCGCCGACAGTGAGCGTCGTCGTGGTGGATGTCGCCGTGTCGGTGACCTGCACCGTCGCAGGGACGTAAGCCGTCGCGCCGGCGCTGGTGCCGCTCGCTGTGGCGGTGAGTGTCGAGTTGCCCTGCACGTCGATCGTGACCGCGCCTCCGAGAACGCTCAGCCCCGAGACAGTGCCCGATCCGACACTCTGGATGCCGTAGTTCAGGCCGCTGTTCTGCACGAGCGATGTCGTGCCCTTGGATTGCGAGACGCCGAGGCTGAGGATGCCGCCGTCCAGCGCGGGCAGCACACCCAGGCTCGCGACCTGGGTCGTCGCAGCCGACAGCACGCCCGTCGTCGTGCACGCCGTGGGCAGGCTCCAGTGCGCCTCATTCGTCGTCGTGATGGCGCCGATGTCGATGAGCCCGGTGACGGAGGCGGCGATGCCGCCCACGACGGGGCCGGCGTCAGGAGGTGCCGTCTCGGTATTCGTCGCCACCGAGATCGGCAGCCCGACGGCGGTCGCCGAGATGTTGCTCGAACTCGACTGCACGGGTGGCACAAGGGTCGAATCGGCCGCTGCGCTGCTGACCGCGATGCCGAGATCAGCGACATTGAGCGCGGCCGTCGTCGTCGTCACATCGGCGACGTCTCCGCCTGCCGAGCCGCTCCATGGGTCGCTCGGCGGAGCGGCGGACGCGGGAATCGCCGCGACGCCGATCGTGCCGATCGTGAGAAGAACAGCCGCGGACGCGGCCGCGAACCAAGAACGCTTCATGACTATGACTCCCCCTGAGCAGGTCCCTCGCCGCCCTTGCCTGGAGCCGGGGGAGCCTTCGGTTCGGAAGCTATCGTCGCGAAGGGGTGAACGGGTATCCCCCATTTGGGGGACAAAGCCCTGGCAGCCCCGTGTTTCTGCGCTTCGCGCGGCCCCGAGGGCCGATGCGACGGTCCTAGGGTGGCGACATGACCACAGTCGCTCCCGACGACCCCGCCGCGGCGCGCGGGATCGGCCGCCGCGTGCAGTCCGACATCTACCGCGCGGGCATCTCCGGTGCGCGCCCGGCCGTGCCGGTGCATCCTGACGCGCTCGAACGAGCCGCGCGCAGAGCACTGAGCGCCGAGGCGTTCGTGTACATCCAGGGTGGCGCGGGTACCGGACGCACGATGGATGCCAATCGCGCGGCGTTCGCTCGCAGGCAGGTGTGGCCGCGCCCCCTCCGGGACGTGTCCAGCCGCGACCTCTCGACGACGTTCCTCGGGAGGACCCGCCCCACCCCTCTGCTGCTGGCCCCGCTCGGGGTCATGGAGTTGGCGCACGCGCAGGCCGATCTCGCCGTGGCACGGGCCGCGGCATCCCTCGGCATCCCGTATGTGCTCAGCAATCAGGCCTCATTCCCGATGGAGCAGGTCGCGCACGAGGCGCCCGCCGGACCGCGGCTGTTCCAGCTGTACTGGTCGTCGTCCGACGAGCTCAACGCGTCGCTGCTGCGGCGGGCGGAGGCATCCGGATGCGAGGCGATCGTCGTCACCCTCGACACGCACCTGCTCGGCTGGCGCACCCAGGACCTCGACCTGGCCTATCTGCCGTTCACCCGCGGACTCGGCATCGCACAGTACACGAGCGACCCGGTGTTCCAGCAGCTGGTGCGGGAGCGCGCGCGGGCGTCAGCCGACCAGCCCGCCGCGCGCGTGCGGATGACGGCCAAGACGGTGGCGGCCGGCGTCTCGATGGCGCGCAAGACGCGGGGGATCACGGGCGCGGGTGTGCGCGATGGTCTGCGCTCGCCGCTGCCGCGCGTCGCGGTCGAAACGTTCCTGGACGTGTTCTCGACCCCCGCCCTGACGTGGGACGACCTGCCCAAGGCTCGCGCGTGGACGTCTCTGCCGATCCTGCTGAAGGGCATCGTCCATCCCGACGATGCCGTGCGGGCGATGGATGCCGGACTCGACGGCGTCTGGGTCTCGAACCACGGGGGCCGGCAGATCGACGATGCGGTGCCGACGCTCGATGTGCTCGAGAAGATCGTCGCCCGCGTCGATGGCCGTGCCCCGGTCGTCTTCGACTCCGGCGTGCGTGGCGGAGCCGACGCCTTCATCGCCCTCGCGATGGGGGCGACGGCGGTCGCGATCGGCCGCCCGTACGCGTACGGCCTCGCGGTCGCCGGTGAGGACGGCGTGCGCGAGGTGATGCGGAACATCCTCGCCGAGCTCGACATCACCCTCGGTCTGTCCGGGCACACCGCGATCGCGGAGGTCACCCGCGACGCGATCCGCGACGTGCCCTGACCGTCAGCGCGGTCCGGTGTACCGCCCGTGCGGCCGGAGGCGCAGAGGTCGCTCCTCGTACTCCCGCTGGGCATGGGCGATCCAGCCGGCGGAGCGGGCGACCGCGAAGACGAGGGCACCGGCATCGTGCGGCAGGTCGGCGGCGACCGCCAGCGCACCGAGCGCCAGATCGACGTTCGGCTGCAGTCGCGTCGATCGCATGGCGTGGCGCAGCCCGTCGACGGCCTGGAGCACGACTGGTCCCTGCGGCAGCGCCTCGATGAACTCGAGCAGGCACGCGGCGCGGGCGTCGATGCCCGCATAGAGCGGCTGTCCGAACCCCGGCACCCGACGCCCCAGCGTCTGCAGCTGGGTGCGGATCGCGAGCTCCGGCGGTGCGCCGGCCGCGACCCGGTCGATCAGCTGGGCGGCCGCGACGCTCGCGGTGCCGTGCAGCGGCGAGTCGAACGCGCCGAGCGCGGCGGTCACGACGGCGTAGCCGGACGCCCGGGCCGACGCCGCGATGCGTCCGGCGAACGTCGAGACCGCGAGGTCGTGATCGATCGACAGCACCATCGCCGCGTTCAGGGCCGCCCGTTCCGCGGGCGACGGCGCTCGTCCGGACAGTGCCCGCCACAGCGCGTCGGGAACGGTGGGCGCCGCGCCGACCGGTCCGAGCGCCCGCGGCAGTCCCGCGACGATCGCCTCGCCGACGCGGGGGAGCGCCGAGACGTCGACGTCGTCGCGCAGCGGGTCGGCGATGGCGAGCCCGCGCACCGCGACGACCGCGCGATCGATCCAGGATGCGGTCGCCGGCAGGTGCGCGAGGAGGGCGCGCGCCGCATCCACCGTCTCCTCGCCGACGCCGAGTCGGCGCTGCGCCCTGAGCGGCTCGCCCCACAGCCACGCCGCGACCGCGTCGAACGCGTACTCGCGGGCGAGGTCGTCGGCGGCCCTGCCGCGCAGGTACAGCCGGTCGTCTTCGATGAGCGCGATGTCGGTGTCGAGCACCATGAGCGGTGCGCCGCCGGCACTCGTGACCGCCGGCGTCCGCCGCGCGCGCTGCGACGCGAACGCCTCGATCTCCAGCGGGTCGAACGACGAGCCGTTCGCATCGCGGACTCGCGTGATCCAGCCGCGCGAGACGTACGCGTACAGCGACTGGGGCTTCACGCCGAGGCGCGAGGCGGCCTGAGCCGCCGTGAGGCGGGGGGCGTCTGCATCCATATTGATCCGATCAACGTTGACCGACGATTGATCAACTCTCACACTGATTCTCATCCACCGGACGATCCAGCGGAAGGCCGACAGCCACCAGAACAGGAGGAGCGACATGGATGCTGCACAGATCGACGTCCCGCGCGGACTCGCGGGCGTCGTCGTCGCGGACACCGCGATCAGCGAGGTCAACGGCATCGAGGGCTGGTACCAGTACCGCGGTCACTCCGCGATCGAGCTCGCCCGCCACGCGACCCTCGAGGAGGTCTGGCACCTGTTCCTGTTCGGAGAGCTTCCGGATGCCGCGCAGGCCGCCGGGTTCGCTGCCGAGCTGCGGGCACCCCGGCCGGTCGTGGCCGAGGTCGCCCGGAGCCTGGGCTCGGACCGTCCCGACGTGCTCCACGGAGTGAAGGCCGCGTGGCCGCTGCTCGCGTCGCGCCTGGGGATGAAACCCGTCTACGACCTCAGCACCGACGAGCGCCGCTCAGACGCACTGGTGCTCACGGCGGCTCTGCCGTCGCTGCTCACCGAGCTCCATGGAGCGCCCGCCGCCGCCTTGCCGGACCGCGGAGTCGTCGCGAACTACCTGCACCGGCTCACCGGAGGCCTGCCGAGCGCGCAGGAGGAGCGTGCGCTCACCGCCTACCTCATCGCGGTCGTCGATCACGGGCTGAACGCCTCCACGTTCGCCGCACGCGTCATCGCGTCGACCGGGGCGGATGTCGCGTCCGCTCTCGCGGGCGGACTCGGCGCCCTTTCCGGGCCGCTGCACGGCGGCGCGCCCTCGCGGGTGCTCGATGCCCTGGATCGGATCCACGACCCGGCCGACATCGCAGACTGGATCCGCGGCGAGCTCGCCGCCGGCCGCCGCCTCATGGGCTTCGGCCACGCGGTCTACCGCACGACCGATCCGCGATCGGAGCTGCTCAAGGGGATCGCCGTCGACCTCGGCGGGGATCGGGTCGAGCTCGCCCTGCGCTTCGAGCGCGAGGCCGAGCGGATCCTCGCCGAGGCGAAACCCGGGCGCGGCCTGCACGCGAACGTCGAGTTCTACGCATCCGTCGTCCTGGAGCGGGTGGGCGTGCCGCGCGAGATGTTCACGCCGACGTTCGCCCTCGCGCGCTCCATCGGCTGGTCGGCGCACATCCTCGAGCAGGCGGCGGACCCGAAGATCATCCGTCCGGCGGCACGGTACGTCGGCCCGCCGCTGCGCCGTCCGACGGCGGCCTGACGGGCGTCACCGGCATCCCCTATCCTGGCGACATGGCGACCCCACCTCCCCCGCCGGCCTACGGCGCCGGCGCACCGCAGCCCCTGACCCCGTCCGACGAGAAGCTCTGGGCCACCCTCATCCAGGTGGGAGGACTTCTCTTCGGATTCCTCGCACCGCTGATCGGCTACCTGATCCTGAAGGACCGCGGCCCGTTCGTCCGCGCCTACTCGGCCACGGCCCTCAACTTCCAGCTCACGCTCCTCATCGCATACATCGTGGGCGGCATCCTCACGCTCGTGCTCGTCGGCTTCATCATCCTGGCCCTCGCGGGGATCCTGAACATCGTGTTCTCGATCATCGCGGCCGTGAAGGCGAACCAGGGCGAGTGGTACACCTACCCGCTCACCATCCCGTTCGTGAAGTAGAGCTTCCGCGGGTCGGGTGGGGCGGGGGCACGGCGAGGAGGCCGGCGACCGGCCGATAGAATCGACGGATGCCGCGGCATCCCGCGCGCCTTTCACCCCACCCGACCATTGGAGCCACCGTGGCCGAGCAGTCCCGCCTCGACAAAGTCATCGCTCTCGCGCGTCACCGCGGGTTCGTCTTCCAAGCGGGTGAGATCTACGGCGGATCGCGGTCGGCGTGGGATTACGGCCCCCTCGGCACCGAGCTCAAGGAGAACATCCGCCGCCAGTGGTGGCAGACGTTCGTGCGCGGCCGGGGCGACATGGTCGGCCTCGACTCGTCGGTGATCCTGCCCAAGCGCGTGTGGGAGGCCTCCGGTCACGTCGAGACCTTCACCGACCCGCTCGTGGAGTGCCTGCACTGCCACAAGCGCTTCCGCGCCGACAACCTGCTCGAGGACTTCGAGGCGCGCAAGGGGCGTCAGGCCGAGAACGGGCTGCTGGATGTCCCGTGCCCGAACTGCGGCACGAAGGGCCAGTACACCGAGCCCAAGGCCTTCTCGGGTCTCATCAAGACCTACCTCGGGGTCGTCGACGACGAGTCCGGCCTGTACTACCTGCGCCCCGAGACGGCGCAGGGCATCTTCGTCAACTTCACGAACGTGCTCACCGCGAGCCGCAAGAAGCCGCCGTTCGGCATCGGCCAGGTCGGCAAGGCGTTCCGCAACGAGATCACCCCCGGCAACTTCATCTTCCGCACGCGCGAGTTCGAGCAGATGGAGATCGAGTACTTCGTGCCGCCCGCCGACGCGCAGGAGTGGTTCGAGCACTGGGTCGAGGAGTGCTGGAACTGGTTCACCGACCTCGGCATCGACCCCGCCCACATGCGCCGGTTCGACGTGCCCGAGGAGGACCGGGCGCACTACTCCGACGGCACCATCGACATCGAGTACCGCTTCGGCTTCGCGGGCAAGGAGTGGGGCGAGCTCATGGGCATCGCCAACCGCACCGACTACGACCTCTCGTCGCACACCGAGATCTCAGGCCAGAGCCTCACGTACTTCGACCAGGCCTCGGGCGAGCGCTACATCCCGTACGTGATCGAGCCGTCCTTCGGCCTGACGCGATCGATGATGGCGTTCCTCGTGGATGCCTACCGTGAGGAGGAGGCGCCGAACGCCAAGGGCGGCACCGACACCCGCACGGTCCTCGGCCTCGATCCGCGCCTCGCGCCGATCAAGATCGCGGTCCTGCCGCTCAGTCGCAACGAGAACCTGTCGCCGCTCGCGCGCCAGGTGGCGGACGACCTGCGCGGCCGCTGGACCGTCGACTTCGACGACGCCGGCGCCATCGGCCGCCGCTACCGCCGCCAGGACGAGATCGGCACGCCGTTCTGCGTCACAGTCGACTTCGACTCGCTTGAGGATCGCGCGGTGACCGTCCGCGACCGCGACTCGATGGCGCAGGAACGGGTGCCGCTCGAGGGCCTGCACGCGTTCCTCGCCGAGCGGCTCCGCGGGGCCTGATCCCGACCTGCCGTCCCCTCATGCGGCCTACGCTGGTCGCATGAGGGATGCAGTCATCGTCGACGCCGTCCGCACGGCCGTCGGAAAGCGCAACGGCGCACTCGCGCAGCAGCATGCCGCGTCGCTGTCGGGACACGTGCTGAACGCACTGGCGCAGCGCACGGGTCTCGACCCGGCATCCGTCGACGACGTCGTGTGGGGATGCGTCGACCAGGCCGGCATGCAGACCGGCAGCGTCGGTCGCGCCGGCGTCCTGGCCGCCGGGTGGCCGGAGTCGGTGCCCTCCGTGACCGTCGACCGGCAGTGCGGGTCGTCGCAGCAGGCCGTGCATCAGGCGGCGGCCGGCGTCATCAGCGGTCAGTACGACATCGCCGTGGCCGGAGGCGTCGAGATCATGAGCGCCGTGCCGCTCGGCGCGCCGGTGTTCGACGGCCGCTTCGGCGAGCCCTTCGGCCCGAAGGTCTGGGAACGCTACGACGGCATCCGTTTCGACCAGGGCGTGGGCGCTCAGCTCATCGCCGACGAGTACCGCATCACCCGCGCGGAGATGGATGCCTTCGGTCTCGAGTCGCACGTGCGGGCCACCGCCGCGATCGACGAGGGCCGTTTCGCGGGCCAGATCACCCCCGTGGTGCTTCCGGACGGCACGGTGTTCGACACAGATCAGGGCGTTCGGCGCACCTCCACCCTCGAGGCGCTCGCCGGCCTCAAGCCCGCGTTCCGCGAGGACGGCTCGATCACCGCGGGCAACGCCTCCCAGATCTCCGACGGCGCCGCGGCGCTGCTGGTCACCACGAGCGACATCGCCGCCGCCAACGGCTGGACGCCGGTGGCCCGCATCCACACCGCCGTCCTCGTGGGAGTCGACCCGGTGACCATGCTGAAAGGGCCGATCCCGGCGACCGCGAAGGCGCTCGCGAAGGCGGGCCTCGCGCTCGACGACATCGGGGTGTTCGAGATCAACGAGGCGTTCGCCTCCGTCACCCTCGCGTGGCTGCGCGAGACCGGCACGGACCCGGCGCTGCTCAACCCGCTCGGCGGGGCGATCGCGCTGGGGCATCCGCTCGGCGCCTCCGGCGCCCGCCTCATGACGACCCTCGTGCACCACATGCGCGATGCCGGCATCCGCTACGGGCTGCAGTCGATGTGCGAGGGCGGCGGCATGGCCAACGCCACGATCCTCGAACTGCTGTGATCGGGCGTTCTTAAGCATCAGCTGAATGCTGCGGGCGCCACTCGCGCGGGTGCTGCGTCGGCGAGGACCGCGGGTCTACGATCGCCGTGTCCGCATTGCTGCGCAGTCGAGCGCACCCCGGGCGGTCCGAGCGAAGGAGCACCGATGAGCACGTCAGCCGCCACGCCGACCCGCGGTCTCGAGGTCCGCTCCATCGACTACGTCCCGCTCGCGGAGCGGCATGGCAAGGTCTCGCATATCGGGCCGCTCTGGTTCATGAGCAACGCGCAGATCGCGACCCTCGCCACCGGGCTCATCAGCATCACGAGCGGCGGCAATCTGATCTGGTCGTTCATCGCCATCGTGCTCGGCATCCTGATCGGCACGTTCTTCATGGCGGCGCACTCGTCGCAGGGCCCGCAGCTGGGGCTGCCGCAGATGATCCAGTCGCGGCCGCAGTTCGGGTACATCGGCGCCCTGCTCGTATGGCTGTTCGCCTACATCCAGTACGCCGGGTTCAACATCTTCAACACCGTGCTCGCGGGCGAGGCCGTCGGAGGAGCTTTCAGCACGGAGCAGTCCAGCAATCCGCTGTGGATCTGGGTCGTGACGATCATCGCCGTGGTCATCGCGCTCGTCGGGTACGACCTCATCCACTCGTTCGAGCGCTACCTGATGTACGTGACGGTCGTGATGCTGGTCCTGCTGACGGTGTCGGCGGTCGTGCACCTGCACGTGCCCGCGTCGCAGTTCGACCTGTCGCACTTCAACGGGCTCGCGTTCTTCGGCCAGCTGGGCGTGGCGGCGGGCTACCAGATCTCGTGGGCGATCTATGTGTCCGACTACTCGCGCTATCTTCCGCCGACGACCCCGACCAACCGCACCTTCCAGTGGACCTTCTGGGGGAGTGCACTCGGCGGCATCTGGGTGATGTTCCTCGGCTCATGGGTCGCGGTCTCGGCGAAGGACATCGGCAGCAACACCGTGGTGGACCTCAAGCACGTGGCCGACCTGCTGTTTCCCGGCTTCGGCGTCATCGCCCTGATCATCGCGGCCCTCGGGCTCGTCTCGGTCACCGCGCTGAACATGTACGGCGGGTCACTCACGCTCATCTCGTCGATCGACAGCTTCGTCAAAGTGCGGCCGACCCTGACGATCCGCATCGTCACCCTCGTCGTGACGGCGGCGATCTCGCTGGTGTTCGCCCTGTTCGCCACGGAGAACTTCCTCGGCGACTTCAACGCGTTCCTGCTGCTGATCCTCTACCTGTTCATTCCGTGGACCGCGGTCAACCTGACGGACTACTTCATCGTGCGGCGCGGCCATTATGCGATCGCCGAGATCTTCAAGCCGAACGGCATCTACAAGCGGTGGGGCTGGCCGGGCATCGTCGCGTATCTGCTGGGCTTCGTCGTGATGATCCCGTTCTTCGATGTCGCCGGGTTCTACGAGGGGCCGGCATCGAAGGCGATGGGCGGCATCGACATCTCGCTGTTCATCGGGCTGCCGGTCGCCGCGATCGCCTACTGGCTGATGACGCGCCACATCGATGTGCCGGCCGAGCAGGCGCTCGCCGAGACGCAGGCGCGCGAGATCGAGGAGGCTGCGGCGATCCACGAGCTTCCCTGAGCCGGGCGCGGGTGCGGTCACGCTCGAAGAACGATCCTCCGTGACCGGTTGCGGTGGGATGCGGGGACCGCCAGGATGCTGTCATTTCATCGGCCCGCCGCGGAAGGTCCACCATGACGTCGAAGGTCCGGCCCCGCCGCGGGCTCCGCACCGGCACTCTCGCCCTCGCCGCGCTCGCGCTCGCCCTCGGGTTGACCGCATGCGGCAGCGGCGTGCCGCTTCCCAGCGGCTCGCCGACGGTCGCCCTGCCCACGGCGCTCCCGACACCCACCCGGCCGACGCCGACCCTGCCGACGCGCACGCCTCTGCCGATTCCCACCCCGACGAGCACGGCGATCGTTCCGACGGCGATCCCCACGGCGGAGCCGACCCCGACCGCCGAGCCGACACCCACGCCGACCCCCGAGCCGACCCCGACACCCACACCGACCGCCGTTCCGCCGGTGCCGGTGGTCACTCCCACGCCCACGGAGTCGGCGACTCCGACACCGACACCGACACCGACACCCACACCGACCGCCACCGCGACGCCGACCCCATCGCCGACGCCGATCGAGGAGCAGAACGCGGTCTCGGAGTTCGGCTGGCTGTGGCTGCTGATCATCCTCGCCGTCGGCGGAGGGACGACGGCGATCGTCCTCGCGGTCCGTCGCCGGAGGGCGCAGCGCTAGGCGCTTCTCAGCCCTTCGCGGCCGCCTTCATCGCGCGCTTGTGCTCGCGCACCTTGGCGAGCGACTCCGGCGACACGATGTCGGCCACGCTGCGGAACGACCCCTCCTCGCCGTAGGGAGCGGATGCCTCGCGCCACCCGTCGCCGTCGAAGCCGCACTGCTTGCCGATCAGCGCGAGGAAGATCTTCGCCTTCTGCTCGCCGAAGCCGGGCAGCTTCTTCAGCCGCTTGAGCACCTCGGCGCCCGACGGCGCATCCCGGGTCCAGATCGCGGATGCGTCGCCACCCCAGTCGTCCTGCACCGCCGCGCACAGCGACTGCACGCGGGCGGCCATCGACCCGGGGTATCGGTGCACGGCCGGCGGCTGACGGAAGGCCTCGACGAGCGCCTCGGGGTCGTACGCCGCGAGGGTCTGCGCATCCATCCGTCCCACTCGCTGCTCGATCTTGAGCGGTCCGGAGAATGCCGTCTCCATCGCGACCTGCTGATCCAGCAGCATGCCGATGAGGAGGGCGAGCGGATCCCGCGTCAGGAGGTCGTCGGCGGCGGCATCGGCGGTGATGTGCAGGCTCATGCCCCCAGTGTCCCATTCGGCGAGTGCGAGGATGGAGGAGATGGCCAGCGAACCCTCCCCCACGCCGCCCGACTTCGCCGCGGAATCCGCGCTCGAGCGCATCGCGAAGCGCGCCCACGCGACACCCGTCGTCGTCATCGGCGGAGGCATGGCCGGCCTCGTCGCCGCGCACGAATGCGCGAAGGTCGGATTGAAGGTCACCGTGCTCGAGGCATCCGACCGTCTCGGCGGCGTCGTGCGGGCGACGGATGTCGCGGGCCTGCGCCTCGACGCCGGAGCGGAGAGCTTCGCCACCCGCGGTGGACACGTGCGCGCGCTGATCGACGAGCTCGGCCTCGGCGACCACGTGGTCACGCCCGCCGCCGGCGGCGCGTGGGTCGCCGGACTCGGCGGGTCGACGGATGCCGCCCCTCTCCCCGGCGGCGGAGTGCTCGGCATCCCCTCGAATCCCTGGGCTCCGGAGGTCCGCCGCATCATCGGCACGAACGGCTCCTGGCGCGCGTACGTCGACCGCCTGCGTCCGCCCCTGACGATCGGCCACGAGCACAGCCTGGGCAAGCTCGTGCGCTCACGCATGGGCCAGCTCGTCCTCCAGCGTCTCGTCGCGCCCGTGACGACGGGCGTGTACTCCGCGAGCCCGGACGACATCGACGTCGACCTCGCCGCGCCCGGTCTGAACGCCGCCCTCACTCGCGCCGGGTCGCTCTCGGGAGCCGTGGACCTCCTCCAGTCCGAGCGCGCCGGCGCCGCGCCCGGCTCTGCCGTGGGAGGCATCGACGGCGGGATGACGCGGCTCGTCGACGCGCTCGTCGCGCGGCTGCGTGATCTCGAGGTCGAGCTGCGCACGGAGTCGCCGGTGGCGCGGATCGAATCCACCGCCGGCGGCGGCTGGGTCGTCGTCACCGAGCCGTCTGCGCTCGACGAGCCGGCCCTGCCGCTGGCCACGTCCGCTCTGCCGGTGGCGGAGTCGATGATCCCCCTCGCCGAGGCCGTCTCGGCATCCCTCCCGGCCGCAGCCGTCATCGTGGCGACCGACGAGGCCGCCGCCCGCTCTCTTCTCGCACCGCTGGTGCCCGGGCTGGCGGCGGAGGTGGGGCCGTCGCCCGTCGTCGAGATCATCACGCTCGTCATCGCGGACGAACGGCTGGATGCCGCCCCCCGCGGCACGGGCGTGCTCACTGTCCCCGGCTCGTACACCGCGAAGGCGCTCACGCACTCCACGGCCAAATGGGAGTGGATCGCGCGGGCAGCAGGCCCAGGTGTGCACGCCGTCCGGGTGTCTTTCGGAGCCCAGGGCGAGGAGCCGGCGACCGCGGGTCTCGACGACGCCGCAGCCGCCGAGCTGGCGCTCGCCGAGGCATCCGCCCTCCTCGGAATCCCGCTCCAGCCCGCGTCCCTGCGGGGCGCGAGCCGCGCGCGGTTCGCCCAGTCGCAGCCGGCCGCGGTCATCGGCCGTCCCGAGGTCGTCTCGGCGGCGCGCACGGCGATCGCGGCGGTGCCCGGACTCGGCGCCGCCGGTGCGTGGCTGTCGGGCACGGGCCTCGCACAGGTCGTCCCGGATGCCCGCGCCGAGGCCGACCGCATCCGCGACGCCCTTCTCTGGGAGTATCCGGCGGCCTCCTGAGATGGGATGCCGGAATCGGAATATAGGGATACGCTGGGTCAACGACAACCCACGAAGACCAGGCGTGAGGGGGCCTCATGAGAGGCAAGGCAGGACTCGTCATCGGAATCGCCATCGGCTACGTGCTCGGTACGCGCGCGGGTCGCGAGCGATACGAGCAGATCAAGGCGCAGGCGCTGAAGCTCTGGGAGCTCGAGCCCGTGCAGAACCAGGTCGACAAGGCCAAGGACTTCGGCAAGTCCGCCGCCATGGCGCTGCCCGTCGCCCTGTGGGACGGCGCGGTCAAGGTCACGAAGGCCGCGCAGAACAGGGGCACCGCGGGTGAGCGGCTCGATGCCGCGATGGCCGCCGGCAAGGACTCGGCCGACGACATCGCCCAGGCTGCGGAGACCTCGGCCGACGCCGTGAGCGCGGCGGCCGCCGAGGCGGCTGCGAAGGCGAAGAAGGCGGCCGAGAGCGCTGCGAAGAAGTCCGCTGACGAGGAGTGACGCATGACCAATCCGCGCGCGTCCCGTGATCGGGCGGACGACGGTCTGCTGACCCTGATCGGCGAGCTGCCGGAGCTCTTCCGCAACCTGGTCATCGCCGAGGTCAACGCCGCGAAGGTCTGGCTGCAGAAGACCACCAAGGACGCGGGCATCGGTGCCGGATGGATGGCCCTCGCGCTGTTCTTCCTGTTCTGGTCGATCCCGGTCTTCGACGCTTTTCTCATCGCGGGGCTGTCGTCGTGGTGGCCCGTGTGGCTGTCCGCGCTCGTGGTGCTCGGGGTCACGCTCGTGCTCGTCGCGCTGTTCGCGCTGCTCGGCATCCTGCGCTTCCGCAGGCTGACGCGGCGTGAGAACCCGGTGGAGTCCATCACCACCGACGTCAAGATCGTGAAGGATGTGGCCGATGAGTTCTGACAAGCCCCTCCCGGCCACGGCGGTCCCCGCGGGCATCACCGATCCGGTCACGCAGGCGCGCGCCGAGCTCAAGGCCGCACTGGCCGCCATCGAGGTGAAGGCCAACGTGCCCAAGCGGGTGGCGGAGGCCACCGAGCGGCGCGTGGTCGTCCTTCGGCGCATCGCCAGGCGCAACCCCGCCGGCGTGACGGCCGCTGTCGTCGCCACCGCTGCGGTGGTCGGCGGCGTCGTGTGGGGATTGGTCCGCCTGTACACCCGTTAGGGGACGATCCGATAACGCCTGGGCCGGGGGGATGGTCCAGGCGGCGACCTCCCGGGGTATGCTCGAAAGCAAGGCAGTGGCAATGGTGCGGACGCTGCCGACGGCACGAACCCCGTTTTCACACGCGATCGCGCGATCGGGACAAGAGCCTGTCGGCTGCTCGAACGTGGGGCGGCTGACGTGTCACCACGAGAATCGACCCCCATGAACACAGCCCCCCGCTCTCATACCGGCCCCCTCGACACGACGCCGCCCAAGCCGCTCGCCGGCTGGCGGGTGCTCGTGCCCCGTGGCGGCCCCTGGGGCGACGGGGTCGCGGCATCCCTCCGCGCGCAGGGAGCCGTGCCGGTCGTGGCGCCGCTCATCGATTTCGCCCCCGCTCACGACGTCGCGCCGCTCGAGCAGGCGCTCGCCGACCTCGCCGCCGGCAAGTTCGACTGGCTGACGCTCACGAGCGCCACCACCGTCGACGTGCTCTACGCGTACCGCGCGAAGATCCCCGCGGCGACCAAGGTCGCGGCGGTGGGCGAGACGACCTCTGCGGCGCTGCAGGCCGCCGGCTATCGCGTCGACCTCGTGCCCGACCGCGACAACTCGGCCGCGGGGATGGCGGAGCAGCTGCTCGCCCTCGAACCGGAGGCGCGCGACATCCTGACCCTGCGCAGCGAGATCGCGAAGCCGGTCCTCACCAAACGACTGATCGAGGCGGGCCATCGGGTCCGCAGCGTGGTCGCCTACCGCACCGTCGGGGTGCCCGTGACGGAGCGGATCATGCGGGATGTCACATCCGGCCGCATCAACGCGATCCTCGTCACGAGCGGATCCGTGGCCCAGCAGGTGCACGATCAGTTCCCCGACCTTCCCGACGCCACCGTCGTCGCGGCGATCGGCCCGCGCACGGCGAAGGATGCGCGCCGCATGGGGCTCGACGTCGACATCATCGCCGAGACGCAGACCGTCACCGCGCTGGTCGACGCCGTCTCGAAGCTCCCCCTCCCGCACGCCCTGGACGAGTTCCAGCCGTGAGTTTTCCGACCCACCGTCCGCGGAGGCTGCGGCAGTCTCCGGCCGTCCGCCGCCTCGCCCGCGAGACGCATCTCGTGCCGTCGCAGCTGGTGCTGCCGATGTTCGTCAGGGAGGGACTCGTCGAGCCGCAGCCGATCGGCTCGATGCCCGGCGTCGTGCAGCACTCCATGGATTCCCTGCGTCGCGCGGTAGCGGATGCCGCCGCATCCGGCATCGGCGGAGTCATGCTGTTCGGCGTGCCGGAGGTGCGCGACGCGCAGGGCTCCGGCGCCGACGATCCGGCCGGCATCCTCAACGTCGCGACCGCCGCGGTGGTCGAGGAGGTCGGCGATGCCCTCGTCGTGCAGACCGACCTGTGCCTCGACGAGTTCACCGATCACGGCCACTGCGGGGTCCTCGCGGCCGACGGCTCCGTCGACAACGACGCGACCCTCGAGCGGTACGCCGCGATGGGGCTCGCGCAGGCACGTGCCGGCTCTCAGATGCTCGGCCTGTCCGGCATGATGGACGGCCAGGTCGCGCACGTGCGCGCAGCGCTGGATGCCGAGGGCTTCAGCGACACGTTGATCCTCGCCTACTCGGCGAAGTATGCCGGCGCGTTCTACGGCCCGTTCCGCGAGGCCGTCGACTCCCAGCTGAAGGGCGACCGCCGGACGTACCAGCTCGACCCGGCCAATGGCCGCGAGGGTGTGCGCGAGGCGCTGATCGACGCCGAGGAGGGCGCCGACATCGTCATGGTCAAGCCGGCGCTGCCGTACCTCGATGTGCTCGCCGAGGTGCGCGCATCCGTCGACATCCCGGTGTGGGCGTACCAGGTGTCGGGGGAGTACGCGATGGTCGAGGCTGCCGCAGCGCACGGCTGGATCTCGCGTGAGCCCGCGATGCTCGAGAGCCTGCTGTCGATCCGGCGCGCCGGGGCCGACGCCATCCTGACGTACTGGGCGGTCGAGGCCGCCCGGCTGCTGCGCCCGTCGCTGTGACCGCACCCCACCCCCGCCACCGCACCCCCGCCACCCCGCCACCCCGCCACCCCGCCACCCCGCCCCCGCCACCGCCACCCCGCCCCGGTGACATGGCGACGCGTCGACGTTCGGGATTCAGTCTGGGGGGGGCGGCAACGACCGGGGAGGTCCCTGGACTCACGGGTCCGCGACGCCGCAGGTTCGGGTGGAGACTGAATCGTGAACACCGAGAGCGTGGAGAGGAAGCATCTCAGCATGACCGATCGCAACGATGAGCTGTTCGACGAGGCGCGACGCGTCATCCCGGGCGGGGTCAACTCGCCGGTGCGCGCGTACGGGTCCGTGGGCGGCAGCCCGCGCTTCCTCGCGTCCGCCCGCGGACCGTATGTGACGGATGCGGCGGGCCGCGAGTACGTCGACCTCGTCGCGTCGTGGGGTCCCGCGCTGCTCGGACACGCCGAGCCCGAGGTCGTCGAGGCGGTGCGGGAGGCCGCATCCCGCGGTCTCTCCTTCGGCGCGCCGACCGAGGGCGAGGTCGAGCTCGCCGAGCTGATCGCGGGGCGCGTCGTGTCGGGCGAGCGGCGGCCGGTGGATCGCGTGCGGCTCGTGTCGACGGGCACCGAGGCGACGATGACGGCGATCCGACTGGCCCGGGGTTACACCGGACGCGACCTGCTCATCAAGTTCGCCGGTCACTACCACGGACACTCCGACGGGCTGCTGGCCGCGGCCGGATCCGGCGTCGCCACCCTCGCGCTCCCGGGCTCGGCCGGCGTCCCCGCGCCCATTGCGGCGCAGACGCTCGTCCTGCCGTACAACGACCTGTCCGCGGTCGAGGAGGCCTTCGCCGTCCACGGCGACCGCATCGCCGCGATCATCGTCGAGGCCGCGGCGGCGAACATGGGCGTCGTCCCACCGCTCCCGGGCTACAACGCCGCTCTCGCCGATCTCGCTCACAGCCACGGCGCGCTGCTCATCCTCGACGAGGTGCTCACGGGCTTCCGCGTGCACCCCGCCGGTTTCTGGGGACTGCAGCAGGAGCTCGGCGAGACCTACTTGCCCGACCTCTTCACGTTCGGCAAGGTCGTCGGCGGAGGGATGCCGCTCGCCGCCCTCGGCGGTCGCGCCGATGTCATGGATGCCCTCGCCCCGGTCGGCCCGGTCTACCAGGCCGGCACGCTGAGCGGTAACCCGCTCTCGGTCGCCGCGGGCCTCGCGACGCTGCGGCTGGCGACGCCCGAGGTGTACGACCGGGTGGATGCCGCGGCATCCGCCGTCGCCGACGCCCTCGCGGGCGCGCTCGACATCGCCGGCGTCACGCACACGGTGCCGCGCGCCGGTTCACTCTTCGGGCTCGCTTTCCGCGACGAGGTGCCGACGACGTACGCCGAGGCGCAGGATCAGGAGTCGTGGCGCTACGCGCCCTTCTTCCACGCCATGCTCGACGCTGGCGTCTCGCTTCCGCCGAGCGTGTTCGAAGCGTGGTTCCTCACGGCCGCGCACGACGAGGAGGCGCTCGGCCGCGTCGTCGGCGCGCTGCCCCGCGCCGCGCGCGCCGCCGCCGAGGCACAGGCCGCCCAGTGACACGGACGGTCGTGCTGGCCGGCGGCGTCGGCGGGTCGAAGTTCACGCTCGGCGTGCGCGAGGCGCTCGGTGCCGACGCGGACACCACCGTCGTCGTCAATACGGGCGACGACCTGTGGCTCTCGGGCGTCCGCCTGCAGCCGGACGTCGACTCGATCGTCTACGCACTGGCGGGGGTCAACGACACCCAGCGCGGCTGGGGCCGCGCGGGAGACTCGGAGCGCGTCAACGAGGAGCTGCAGGCGTGGGGCGCGGGATGGCCGTGGTTCACGCTCGGCGACCTCGACCTGGGCACGCATCTGGCCCGCACGGGCTGGCTGCGCGACGGTCTCACTCCCACGCAGGTGATCGAGCGGATGCAGCGGCGGTGGCCGCTCGGCGTGCGCCTGCTGCCCATGACCGACTCCGAGGTCGACACGCACATCCTGCTCGCGGACGGCTCGCGGATGCACTTCCAGGAGTGGTGGACGCGCCACCGTGCCGCCCTCGAGCCGGCCGCGTTCGAGAACCCCGGCATCGTGGACGCCGTGCCGGCGCCCGGCGTCGTGGAGGCGATCGCCGAGGCCGACGTGGTGCTGCTCGCGCCCTCGAACCCCGTCGTCTCCATCGGCCCGATCCTCGCCGTGCCGGGCGTGCGCGAGGCTCTGCAGACCACGAAGGCGAACGTCGTCGGGGTCTCCGGGATCATCGGCGGACGAGTCGTGCGCGGCATGGCCGACGTCTGCCTGACCGCGATCGGCGTGGAGACCCGGGCCGATGCGGTGGCCGCCCATTACGGCGCCCGCTCCGCGGGCGGCATCCTCGACGCGTGGCTGATCGCGGAAGAAGACGCATCCCTCGCCCCCGCGGTGGACGCACTCGGCATCCGCGCGGTCGTCGCGCCGCTCTGGATGACGGATGCGGCGGCCTCCGCCGCGATCGTCCGCGCTGCGCTCGACGCCTGAACGCCCTATTGGCGACGCGTCAATGAGGAGCTTCCGGCGGACGTAGGATCGCTCTCATGCCTGAATCCGTGCCTGAGCGCACCCCTGCGACGGTCCCCACGCGTCCACACGGCGCCGGCGCGCCGCGCGGAGCCTCGGGGCGCGTGGGCCCGTCGTCGCGCCTGTCCACCTCGACGGTCGCCCGTTATGCGATCGGTTCGCTCGGCACGGGCGGCTTCGCCACGCTGCCCGGGCTCGTCCTCGTCTTCTACCTGACCGACACGCTGGGTGTCGCGGCATGGGCCGCGGGCATCGCCGTGTCGGCGGCCAAGGTGTGGGATGTGCTGATCGATCCGGTGATCGGCGGCTTCTCCGACACGAACCTGCACCGCACGGGGTCCCGCCGCCGGGTCATGATCGTCGGCGCCGTCGCCCTGCCGGTCTTCTTCCTGCTGACCTTCGCCGTGCCGGCCGGGGTGTCGCCCGTCGTCGCGGGGCTGTGGGTCGCGATCGCGTTCATCCTCGCCTCGACCTCGTTCAGCCTGTTCCAGGTGCCGTACATCGCGCTGCCGGCCGAGCTGTCGGACCACTACGACCAGCGCACGCGCCTGCTGACGACACGCGTCGCCGTGCTGAGCGTCGCGATCCTGCTGTTCGGCGCCGGCGGCCCGATCCTGCGGGGCATCGGCAACGCGTACACGGGGTACCTCGTCATGGCACTCGTCGCGGGTCTGGTCATCGCCGCGGGCATGCTCATCGCGACGACGGTGGCTCCGAAGGGCGTGCCTCAGCCGGACGCCCCCGCGGTCCCCGTCTCGGAGGGCTACCGCGAGGGCTTCGCCGCCCTGCGCCGCAGCGCTCCGTTCCGCGCTCTGCTCGGCACGTTCGTGCTGCAGGCGCTCGCCACGGGCATGATGCTCGCGGCCGCGAACTACGTCGCCGTGTGGGTCATGCACTCGAGCGACGCCCTGACATTCCTCTTCGTCGCGCTGATCGGCCCCGCCATCCTGTTCTCCCCGATCTGGAACGCGATCTCGCGACGCGCCGGCAAGGAGCGCTCGTACGTGGCGGCATCCATCGTCTTCACGCTCGCCGCAGCCTCGCTGAGCCTCGCCATCTGGTCGCCCGGCGCGTGGATGTACCTCTCCGTCGCGGTCGCCGGCGCGGCGTACGCCGGGATGCAGGCGCTGCCGATGGCGATGCTCCCCGACGTGATCTCGCACGACGCCCGCCGCACCGGAGCGCCGCGCGCCGGCGTCTTCGGAGGCATGTGGACCGCCGGCGAGACGACCGGCATGGCTCTGGGCGCCGCCGCGCTGACCGTCGTCCTGACGGTGACCGGCTACATCCAGACGACCGCAGGTCACAGCGTGGAGCAGCCGGCGAGCGCGGTCAACGGCATCGCCGCGGCCTTCGGCCTCATCCCCGCCGCGCTGACGCTGCTCAGCCTGCTGTTCCTCTCCCGCTACCGTCTGCGCCGCAGCGACATCGACGGTCCCGACATCGACCTGCCCGAGGAGGCCATCGCATGATCGAACCCGCTGAGGTCGTCGCCCGGCTCGAGGCGCTGCGCGCCCTGGACGCGCCGACGCACGGCGGCCGCCTGCTGTCGTACGTCTACGACTCGGGCCGTCCGGAGCTCGACGACGTTGCGGCGGCCGCGGTCCGCGCGATGCAGCCCGTCAACGGTCTCGACCCGACCACCTTCCGCTCGGTCGGGGTGATCGAGCGCGAGCTCGTCGACTTCGCGCGCGGGGTCTTCCACGCCGACGACGAGGTCGTCGGCACCGCGACCTCCGGCGGCACGGAGAGCTGCCTGCTCGCCGTCAAGACGGCCCGTGATGCGTGGCGCGCGCGCGGCGGACGCGGGATGCCGCGGCTCGTCGCCCCGACCACCGTGCACGCCGCGTTCCGCAAGGCGGCGGCGCTGTTCGACCTCGAGCTCGACCTCGTGCCCGTCGATCCCGCCACGGGTCGTCCCGATGCGGCCGACATCGCCGGACGACTCGCACCCGACGTCGCGCTCGTCGTCATGAGCGCGCCGTCCTACCCCTACGCGACGCTCGACCCGATCCCCGAGGTCGCCACGGCCGCGATCGAGGCCGGCGTCGACCTGCACGTGGATGCCTGCATCGGCGGGTTCGCGCTCGCGTTCTGGCCGGAGCACGCCGCGGGCGCCCCCGCGTCACCGTGGGACTTCGCGGTTCCGGGCGTCACGAGCCTCTCCGCCGATCTGCACAAGTACGGCTACGCGCCGAAGGGCGTCTCGGTGCTGCTGCAGCGCGGCCGCGATCGCCAGCGCCACCAGTGGTTCGCCACAAGCGCATGGCCCGGCTACCCCGTCGTCAACCCGACGCTGCTCGGCTCCCGCTCCGCCGGTCCGCTGGCGGCGGCGTGGGCGATCGCGTCGGTGCTCGGCGTCGCCGGCTTCCGCGAGCTCACGGCCTCGATGGCCGCCTCGACGGAGGCGATCGTGGATGCCGTGCACGCCATCGACGGCCTCACCGTCGTGGGGCGGCCGACCGGTCCGATGGTCGCGCTCGCGGCGGATGCATCCGTCCCCGCCGAGCGCCGGGTCGACCCGCACCTCTGGGCCGACGAGATGCGGGTCCACGGCTTCGTGGTGCAGCTGCAGCCGGCATCCGTCCAGCCCGATCGATCGATGCTGCCGTCGACGGCGCACCTGACGATCACGCCCGTTACGGAGCAGGTCGTGGACGACCTCGTCGTGGCGGCGGCCGCCGCGGCGGACGCGGTGCGCGGCATGCCGCACCTCGACGGCACCGCCCTGGCCGCGGGGCTCCTCGGCGGGGTCGCTCCGGCCGGCACGATCGACTCCGCTACCGCGGTCGCGATCCTCGGCGCCGCCGGACTGCTCGACCCCGCGGGGCTCGGTCCGCTGGCACCGGTGCTGTCCCTCGTCGAGGCGCTGCCGCCCGCGCTCGTGGAGCGCCTGCTGATCGAACTGCTCGCCGCCGGCCTCGAACGCTGACGGAGCTCACGGCCGGTGCCGGTCGCCGAGCGAGGCGGAACGCGGCTTCCCAGACCGCGTTCCGCCTCGCTCGGCGCATGCCTCAGTTCGCGACGATGCCCTCGCCACCGGCGGCGCCCGGCACGAGCACCGAGCCGATGGCCGTGAGCGTCCCGTCCGAGCCGACGCGGAACTCGTCGACCATACCGGCGAGTCCCGTCTGCACGTACAGGTACTGGCCGTCCGAGCTCACCGCGGCATCGACCGTGCCGGCATCCGTGTGGGTCACCCCGACGCTCGTGAGCGAACCGCTGCCGCCGATCCGGTAGCCGCTGAGCGTGCCGGAGCCGGCGTTCGAGGCGTAGACGTACGAGCCGTCCACGACGATCCAGCAGGTCGCCGCCTGCCCGGTCGCGGCGATGTCGAGCTGCGTCAGGCTGCCGTCCGCGCCGACGTGGAAGGTCGCCACCGAGTTCGTGGCGGCCTCACTCGCGACCACGTCGCCGGCGGCGTCGAACTGGAACCCGAACGGCACGGCGCCGGGGACGCTCGTGACCACGGGTGATGCCGACAGCCCGCGGTGGTCTGTGAGGAACACGTCGAACGAGCTCGTGTTGCCCTTCGTCGAGACGATGAGCTTCGAGCCGTCCGGGGTGAACGCGATCTGCGCGGGCGTGTGCGTGAACTCCGGCGTCGCGTTCGGGTCGAGCCCGAGGTCGCGGTGCCACGACGGGACGGCGACCAGGTGCCCGCCGAAGTTCAGGTAGCCCTGCACCGAGCCGCCGCCGCGCGCGTTCAGGACGAACACGCGATTGTCGTGGGCGGTGACACTGACGGGCGCCTGCCCCCACGAGCCGACGATCTCGCGATCGGCCAGCCGGCTGCCGTGGATCGAGAACGACGTGATCGTGTTGCTGCCGCCGTTCACGGCGAGCAGCGATCCCTCGCCGCGGGCGAGGCCGCTCTGCGATGCGAGGTGGTCGACGACCGAGCCGGCCAGCTGGACGCCGTTGCCGCCGGTCGCGTACGTGCCGGCCTGCTGCAGCGTGCCGTCGGCGAGCCGGTCGTAGGCGACCACGGCATTGCCGGACAGGCCATCGGTCTGCACGAATACGGCGCCGACCGGGTCCTGCCCCGTGGACGCGTTGGCCGCGCCCGAGCCGAGCAGAGCTGTGGCGACCGCGGCGGCCGCTGCGACGCCGGCCGCCGAGATCTTGAGTGAGAGTCTCATGGTGGTTCCTTTCCAGGTGGATGCGATCACCGTCCCACCGCGAGCTCGGGCGGGGAACCGGCATCCGCTTACCGAACCGTGACGGTCCGTGTCACCGTTTCGTAAGGCGTGACGAACCGAGGACAGACGCGGGATTGCGCGGACACCCGCGGTACGGCGGACCTATCCTGAGCGCATGGGGACCGAGGCGGCGACGAGCGAGCTGACGGATCGGCGCATCCTGCTCGTCGAGGACGACGAGACGGTGCGCGAGGTGGTGCGCACGTATCTCGAGGACGCCGGGTACATCGTCGACGAGGTCCCCGACGGCTTCAGTGCGATGGACCTCGTCGCGCGTCGGCTGCCCGATCTCATCGTGATGGACCGGATGCTGCCCGGGATCGACGGCGTCGAGGTCTGCCGGCGCATCCGCGCCGAGCACGACATCCCGGTCATCATGCTGACCGCGCTCGGCGCGACCGACGACCGGATCGACGGCCTCGAGGCCGGTGCCGACGACTATCTCACCAAGCCCTTCTCTCCGCGCGAGCTGGTGCTGCGGGTGACCTCGGTGCTGCGCCGCAGTCTTGCCGAGTATGCGCCGGAGGCGCCGTTCGACCTCGGCGCGTTCACGCTGCATCCGTCTGCGCGATTCGTGCAGAAGGACGGCGTGCCCCTCGCGCTGTCCGCCCGCGAGTTCGACCTCTTCTCGTTCCTGCTGAAGCATCCGGAGCGCGCGTTCA
This sequence comes from Microbacterium rhizosphaerae, assembly GCF_034120055.1. Lineage (NCBI taxonomy): Bacteria > Bacillati > Actinomycetota > Actinomycetes > Micrococcales > Microbacteriaceae > Microbacterium > Microbacterium rhizosphaerae. Next base: position 682,533 of record NZ_CP139368.1, read on the forward strand.
CACGCGAGGAGCTGCTCGGCGCGGTGTGGGGATGGAGCTACGGCGACCTGTCGACGGTCACCGTGACGATGCGGCGGCTGCGGGAGAAGGTCGAGGACGACCCCACGCATCCGCTCATCCTTCAGACTGTGTGGGGCGTCGGCTACCGGCTCGTGCCGGCGCCGTCTTCGACACCGGGCGTGGCATGATCCGCGCCGGCGACCTCGGCGCGATCGTCGGCATCGCCGTGGTCTGCGGACTGGTGGTCGGCGCGATCGGGCTCGTCGCGCTGCGGCTCGCGCGGCGCGCGCCGATGGCGGTGCAGGTGTCGATCGTCGTCCTGACCGGCACGCTCTCGGTCGCCGTCGGGATGGTCGCCGTCGCGCAGGCGATGTTCCTCTCGCCCCACGACCTGGTCGTGAGCCTGTGGGTGGCCGGCATCGCCGCCCTCGTCTCGCTCGGCGTCGCCGCGGTGCTGGCCGTGACCTTCGTCCGTCAGGCCCGCAGGGTGCGCAGGCTCGCGGCATCGCTCGGCGGCGCGCGCGAGGACGGGGCGATCGTGCCGATGGATGCCTCGGGCTCCGAGCTCGCCGCCGTCGCCGAGGAGCTCGCCCGCACGAGCCTCCGGCTGGAGGAGGCCCACGCCGAAGTGGACGCGATGGACCAGTCGCGCCGCGAGTTCATCGCGTGGATCTCGCACGATCTGCGCACGCCGCTCGCGGGCCTGCGGGCCATGGCGGAGGCCCTGGAGGACGGACTCGCCGACGACCCGCAGCGGTTCCACCGCCAGATGCGCCTGCAGGTGGACCACCTCTCCGATCTCGTCGACGACCTGTTCGAACTGTCGAAGATCGAATCGGGCCGCCTGATCCTCGCGATGGACACCGTCTCGCTGCACGACCTCGTGAGCGACGCGGTCGCGGAGCTGCGCGTGCTGGCGGAGACGCGGCGCGTCACGATCCGCGAGTCGCCGGATCAGGATGCGCTGGTCCGCGGCGACGCGCGGGAGCTCGGCCGCGCCGTCTCGAACCTGCTGCTGAACGCGATCCAGTACTCGCCGCCGGGGACCGCCGTCGCCGTCGAGACGGAGGTCGACGCCGACGGCCACGCGGTGCTGAGCGTCGTCGACCAGGGCGGTGGCATCCCTCCGACCGACCTCGAGAATGTCTTCCGCGCGGGGTGGCGGGGTGCCGAGTCCCGGACCCCCGCTCCGCTCTGGGGACGCTCCAGCGGCGCCGGGCTCGGGCTCGCGATCGCCCGCGGGATCGTCGTCGCCCATGACGGCGACCTGCACGCGCGGAACGTCGACGGCGGCTGCCGGTTCGAGATGGTGCTGCCCGCGCTGCCGCATGCGGCGGCCTGAGGACACTCCCCGCCCGCCGGGCTCGGGTCGTACGATTCGGCCATGGATCAGCAGCGCTGGCAGAAAGCCATGGAATGGCCGCTCGTGGTGGCGGCCCTCGTCTTCCTCGTCGCGTACGCCTGGGAGGTGATCGCCGACCTCCAGGGCTCCGCCCTGATCCTGGCGGAGGTCATCCAGGGGCTGACCTGGGCATTGTTCCTCCTCGACTACGGGATGAACCTCTACCTCGCGAAACCGCGTGCCGCGTGGTTCCGCAGCCACCTCTTCGACCTCGCCGTCGTCGTGCTGCCGATGCTGCGACCGCTGCGCGCGCTCCGGTTCGTGACCCTGCTGCGGGTACTCGACCGCACCGCGGGGGTCGCGTTCCGCGGCCGCATCACGACCTACGTGGCGGGCGCCGCCTCCCTGCTGATCTTCGTGGCGGCGCTCGCGGTCCTGGATGCGGAGCGCCCGGCGCCCGGCGCCGCCATCAAGACGCTGGGCGATGCCCTGTGGTGGGCCGTCGTCACCGTGACGACGGTCGGCTACGGCGACGAGGTGCCCATCACGCCGCAGGGCCGGCTGATCGCGGCGGCGCTGATGTTCTGCGGCATCGCCCTCCTCGGTATCGTCACGGCCACGTTCGCCGCCTGGATCATCGAGAAGATCGCGGTGCAGGATGCCGCGCAGCAGGCGGCGACCGTCGCCCACATCAAGGATCTCGAGGCCAAGATCGACACGCTGCACGAGATGATCTCGACCCTCCGGCGGTGAGCGGGCTCAGTCGGGCCGGCGGCGCATCCTGATCGCCCGCACGTCCATCTCGATCCTCGCCGATCCATCGGCCGCGAACCCGTGCCGGCGATAGAACGCCTGTGCGCGCGGGTTCGGGTCGGCGACCCACAGGATGACGTCCTCTTCCGCGGCCACGACGGCCTCGAGCAGCGCGGCGGCGGCGCCCGTGCCCTGATGCGCGGCGAGCAGGTAGAGCACGTACAGCTGGCGCTGCGCATCCGCGGTCTCGGAGGGCCCGGACAGCGCGATGCCGACGATCTCTCCGTCCACCTCTGCGACCGCGGGGCGCGCTCTGCCGGTGTCGGCGACGGCGTTCGCCCACATCCGCTCGCGACGCTCCACGAAGCCGGGGTCGTCGAGCACCGCATCGGGGAACATCCCGCGGTACGTCTCCTGCCACGACCGCACATGCACCCGGGCCATCGCCGCCACGTCCTCGGGGCGTGCCGCGCGTACGCGGAACGACGCGAGACCCAGCGCGGCGGCCGTGCGCCGACCGATCCCGTGGGCGACGGCGGTGTCGAGCTGCTCGACCGTGTCGACGTCGCGGCGGAGGGTCGAGGCATCCGGGACCGCCAGCGGCACGCAGCCCAGCGCGACGTGGCGTGCGAACGAGCCGGCGCCGAACGCGCTCGCCCACGGCGTGCCCGGGGCTGCGGTGACGAGAGTCGTGCCGGTGCCCTCGGCATCCGCGACCACGCCCCGATCGACGGAGGTCGCCTCCGCGAGCGCCGCGGCCAGATCCTCCGGGCGCAGGGCGGGGAGGTCGCCGAGGAGTGCGGCGCGGAACCCGCCGGCCGGCGCACCCGCGGCGACAGCCGCATCGATCCCGCCGCCGGGGTCGTCGACGACGCGTGCGCCGAGCCGTGCCGCCTCGGCCGAGATCGTCTGATCCGCGGTCACCACGACGACCCGCGCTGCCTGTACGGCGGCGGCGATCGTATCCAGTGCGATCGCTCGAGCCAGCTCGGCGCGCCCGGCACCCGGCACCGTCAGCCGGGACTTGCCGTGATCCGCGCGTTTGACGGGGATGACGACGGTCCACTCCGTCCGGAATTCAGTCTGCGTGTCGATTCCGGCACCTCGCCTTCGCCTCGGGCCGCGGGATCGGGCGCCGACGCCCACCGTCGAGACTGAATCCCGAACGCGCCGGCGGCGTCACTCCCCGTACCGTGCGCGCAGACGCGGCAGGATCTCCGCCCCGTACATCCGCAGGAACTCGGGCTGATCGAAACCGGGGTCGTGGAAGACGAGGTGCCGGAAGCCGAGGTCGATGTACCGCCCGATCGCCTCGACATGCTCGTCGGGGTCGGTCGACACGATGAACCGCGAGGCGACGCGCTCGATCGGCAGCTCGGCGGCGCGCTGCTGCATGTCGATCGGGTCGTGCACGTCGCGCTTCTCCTCGGCCGACAGTGCGAGCGGCGCCCAGAACCGCGTCTTCTCGAGGGCGACCTCCTGGTCGGGATGGTGCGAGACCTTGACCTCCATCAGCGTGTCCACGGCGCCTGTGGCGCGACCGGCCTTCTCGATGCCCTCGCGCAGCGCCGGCAGCAGCGTGTCCGTGTACAGGGACGGGTCCTTGCCGCTCGTGGTGATGTAACCGTCGGCGATGCGACCGGCCAGCCGTGTCGCGGCGGGACCGGAGGCGCCGATGTAGATCGGCACGGGGTTCTCGGGGCGGTCGTAGACCGTCGCATCCTTCACCGAGTAATACGTGCCGTCGAACGTGACGCGCTCGTTCTCCCACAGTGCGCGCATGAGCGAGATGGCCTCCTTCATGCGCTGGAAGCGCTCAGGCGGCTCCGGCCAGTCGAGGCCGAGCGTGACCTCGTTGAGCGCCTCGCCGGTGCCCACACCCAGGATGATCCGGTCCGGGTACATCACGGCGAGGGTGGCGAAGGCCTGCGCGATGACCGCCGGGTGGTAGCGGAACGTGGGCGTCAGCACCGACGTGCCGAGCAGCACGCGCGAGGTCCGCGCGCCGACGGCGCCGAGCCACGGCAGCGCGGCCGGGGCATGCCCACCGTCGTGCATCCAGGGCTGGAAGTGGTCGGACAGGAAGACCGAGTCGAAGCCCATCTCCTCGGCGAGCACCGAGAACTCGATGAGCTCGTTCGGCCCGAACTGCTCGCTCGATGCCTTGTATCCGAACCGCAGCGGTTGCTGCCGGTCAGCCTGTCGAACCATCATGCGACCTCTTTCTGAAGGGGGGATGAGCCCGCACGCGTGGGCGCGGGGAGGAATTCCGACCCCTCGGCCTGGGCCAGGCGCTGGCGGAACGCGGTGACCGTCCCCGGCCACAGCAGGGTGAGCCGGCCGGAGCGCTCGTCGACGTACCAGTTGCGGCATCCGCCGGTGATCCAGGGAGTGGATGCCGCGGCCCGGTCGATCTCGGCGGTGTAGGCGCGCTCGGCCGCGGGGTCGACGCGCAGCACGCCGTCGAGGGTCGCCTCGTAGCGGAAAGCGAGCGTGCGCGCGAGGTAGGCGGCCTGCTCCTCGATCATCAGCACGGACGAGTTGTGTCCGAGCGACGCATTGGGGCCGTCGAGCACGAAGAGGTTCGGAAAGCCGCTCACCATCGTCGAGGCGTACGACGTCATGCCGTCCGACCAGTGCTCGGCCAGCGTGCCGTGCTCGCCCGTCACGAGGTCTGCGTAGGGCTGCTGCGTCGAGACGAACCCGGTGGCGAAGACGATGGCGTCGGCCTCGTGCCGTCGGCCCGAGGCGGCGACGAGCGTGCCGCCCTCGACGGACGCGAGCGCCGAGGCTTCGAGCGTGACGGCGTCGGACGCGACGGCGGGGTAGAAGTCGTCGCTGAGCAGCACGCGCTTGCACCCGAAGGCGTAGCCGGGCGTGAGGCTCGCGCGCAGCGCGGGCTCGGAGACCTGGTCGTGCAGGTGGTCCAGGGCGACATCGCGGGCGAGGGCCGATGCCGCGGCATCCCCCGATCGCGATGCGAAGCGCGCCTCGCCCTCGGTGAAGAGGTCCTCGCGCAGCGCTGCGAGCAGCTCGGGGCGCTCGCGGAAGCGGCGGCGCTCGGCGTGCGTGTACGCACGGGCGCCGCGCGGGACGATCCACGCCGGGCTGCGCTGGAACAGGGTGACGTGGGAGGTGCGGGCGAGCTCGGGCACGAGCTGGACGGCGCTCGCGCCGGTGCCCACGACCGCGATCCGCGCGCCGTCCAGGTCGATGTCGTGCCGCCAGCGCGACGAGTGGAAGACCGGTCCGTCGAACTCCGCGAGCCCGGGAACATCCGGGATGCGCGGCTCGGTGAGCCGCCCGCAGGCGAGGACGAGGGCGTGTGCGGTGACGTCGACGGGATGCGGTCCCCCGATGTGGAGGCGCCACACGCCCCACTCGTCGTCCCACGCCGCGGCGGTGAGCGGGCTCTCCAGCCGCGGGACGATGCCCTCGTCAGCGGCGACGCGCTCCAGGTAGGCGCGGATCTCCCGGCCCGTCGCATAGACGCCGGACCAGTCGGGGTTCGGGTGGTCCGCGAAGCCGTACAGGTGGCTCGGAATGTCGCACGCGACTCCCGGGTACGTGTTGTCGCGCCACGTGCCGCCGAGGGATGCTGCGCGCTCGAGGACCAGCACATCGTCGATGCCCGAGTGGCGCAGCGCCATCGTGGCGGCGAGACCGGCGAAGCCGGCGCCGACCACGACCGCCTCGTAGGGGCCTACGCGCCCAGAGGCTCCGCGGGACGCGCCGGCGGCGTCCGGAGGCGGTGTGGGGAGGGTCAGGGTCATCGAGCGACCCACCGGTAGTCCGTCGTGCGCAGGCGGAACGGCCGGAACATCCGGGCGGCGAGCGCCGCCGCGTCCTTCACGGGCAGCTCGAGGCCGTGCTCGATGCCCGCCGCCGGCTTCACGCGGCCGTCGAGGAGCACTCCTCCGAGGTCGTCGCCGCCCGAGCGCAGCAGCACGCCGGATGCATCGAGCCCGAGGCGGGTCCACGGAATCTGGATGTGCGGGATCGACCCGCTGAGCATGAGCCGCGCGACGGCGACCATCGCGCGGTGCTCGTCGAGCGGACTGCGTCCCGGGACGAGCGGCACGCCGCCGTCCGGACGGGGCAGGGGGATCGGCACGAACTCCGCGAACCCGCGGGTGTCGGCCTGGATGCGCAGCAGCTCGCGCAGATGCGCGATGCGCTCGGCCGCCGTCTCGACATGGCCGTAGAACAGGACGCTCGTGGAGCGGAAGCCCGCGCGGTGGGCGGCGGTGATGCCCTCGATCCAGCGGTCGATCTCGAGGTCGCCGGGTGCGACGAGTCTGCGGACGCGCTCGCTGAGCACCTTGACGCCGGTGCCGGGGACGGTGTTGACGCCCGCGTCGCGCAAAGCGCCAAGCGCTGCGTCGAGGCCGAGTCCGCCGCGGTCGGCGAGGTCCCACACATCCTGCGGGCGGTAGGCGTGCAGGTGCAGTGCGGGGTCCGCGGCGCGGGCGGCCCGCACGATCTCGACATATGCGGACGGGTCTTCGGATGCCGGCAGCCTGCCCTGCACGCACAGCTCGGTGGCGCCCAGGGCCGCGGCATCCATCGCGATCGCCGTGACGTCGTCGAGGGTGAAGGTCGCCGGATCGGGATCGGAGCCCAGCGCGGCGCGGAAGCCGGTCGACGTGAGGTTGCGGTTGACGACGAGCGTGACCGCCTCGCCGACCGTATACCGCCGGACGTCGTCCGCCGTCGCCGCGAGTGCATCGAGGTCCTCGCCGGCAGCGAGGAGCAGACTGCCCCACTCGGCGTCGTCGAGAGAGGCGGGGGATGCGGCGGCCCGCTCGATGAGCGCCTTGGCCGCGAGCCCACGCTTCATTCCCGAGCCCACATCGATTGTGCGCGAATCGGATGAGGGCTCGGGCATCGGATGTGGGTTCGCGGATGCGGCGGGGGATGCGGCGGCGGGGGTGACTGCCGCGAGGCCGTCAGGGGCGGCCAGGGACAGCACCTGCGGACGCAGTCCCTCATCGATCCACTCCTCAGCCGACACGACGTACGGCGGCTGGGCCGTCAGGCGCTCGCGCAGCTCGAACCCCAGCTCCGCCGTCCTCGCGGCGAGGTCGTCGAGGTGCGGCCACGGTCGTTCGGGGTTCACATGATCCGCGGTGAGGGGCGACACGCCGCCCCAGTCGTCGGCGCCGGCGCGGACGAGGAGCTCCAGCTCGGTCGGATCCGAGAGGTTCGGCGGCACCTGGATGCGCATGTCCGGTCCCATGACGACCCGGGCGACCGCGACGGCGGCCACGTACTCCAGGGTCTCGGCATCCGCCGCCGCGCGCATCGCCGTGTGGTCCTTGGCGCGGAAGTTCTGGACGATCACCTCCTGCACATGCCCGTGCCGTTGATGCGCGTCGCGGATCGCGACGAGCGACTCCGCGCGGTCGTGCGCGGTCTCGCCGATGCCGATGAGCACACCGGTCGTGAACGGGATGCGGGCGCGACCGGCATCCTCGATCACCGCGAGGCGGACCGCCGGATCCTTGTCGGGCGAGCCGTAGTGCACCTGACCGGGCTCCTCGAACAGGCGCCGGGACGTGGTCTCGAGCATCATGCCCATCGACGGCGCCGTCGGACGGAGGGCGACGAGCTCATCGTGCGACATCACGCCGGGGTTGAGGTGCGCGAGCAGACCCGTCTCGGCCGTGATGAGGCGGGCCATCGCGCCGACGTAGTCGAGCGTCGAGGCGTAGCCGTGCTCATCGAGCCAGGCGCGCGCCTCGGGCCAGCGCTCCTCCGGGCGGTCGCCGAGGGTGAGCAGAGCCTCCTTGCAGCCGAGCGCGGCGCCCTGGCGTGCGACGGAGAGCACCTGCTCCGACGTCATGTAGACCGGCTTGTGGAGCGTGCGCAGCTGCCCGGGCGTGTCGACGAAGATGCAGTAGTGGCAGCGGTCGCGGCACAGGGTCGTCAGCGGGATGAACACCTTGCGCGAGTACGTGATGACGTCGGGGCGGCCGGATGCGGCGGCCCCCGCATCCCTCGTCTGCGACGCGATGACGAGCAGGCGCTCCAGCCGGTCGCCGCGTGCGTGGAGCAGGATCTCGGCCTCGTCGGCCTCGACCCGTTCGCCCCGCGCGGCGGCATCCAGAACCGTTTCGATGTCGCTGTCGATGCGGTCCATGTCGGCGAACAGGGTCACCACCCCAGTCTTGCACCGTGCAGAGTGCGCACGGGTCGGAGGCCGGTCCAGGATCGTTGCCGCTCCGTGAGGAAACCGGGGTCCCGCCCGGGAGGAGCGCTGGCAGACTAGGGGCATGGTCACGCTGCTGCTCGATTCCGCGCAGCTGGAGGTCGTGCTCTCTCGCACTGAGCGGGCGGTCGCGTTCCGTCGCCGGAATATCACCATCGAACGGTCCACGATCGCGAAGGTGCAGCTGACGGACGATGCGTGGACGTGGCTGCGCGGCGTCCCCGACCCGGGCACCTACCTGCCCGTCGCCCTGGCCGCGGGCTCGTGGAAGTCCGCGGGCGGCCGCGATTTCGTGCTGCTGCGCGGACGCAAGCCGAGTGTCGTCATCGACCTCGAGGGCCACCCGGAATTCCAGCGGATCATGCTGACGACGCGCCACGGCATCTCGCTCGTGCAGGCACTGCGGCTCGCCACCGGCGACCTCGGCGACGAGCCGGCCGACGTCGCCGAACTCGTCGCGGAGTAAGCGCGCTCAGCTGACGTCGCGGCGCCAGCTCGCCAGGTAGCCGAGGATGAGGAAGAAGACGGCGTAGCCGAGCAGGACCAGTCCGCCGACCCACCACTCGAGCGGGTGGCTCGCCGCGGCCTGCGTGCCGCCCGGGCTCGCGAGGGCCGAGTTGTAGATGCTCTGCCCGACGAGGGTGTCGCTCGCCGCCCCGGGAAGGAAGCGGGTGACGTCCGACAGGCCCGTGACGAAGGATGCCGCGACCCGTGCGATCGGCTCGAAGAACTGCGTGAACGCGAGCACGATGACGATCGCGGCGACCTGGTTGCGAACCAGCGTGCCGACGCCGATGCCCACGAGGGCCCACACGATGAAGGCCAGGACGATCCGGCCGAGCAGGGCCCACGTGTCCGTCTCGCCCAGCTTCGCGTCGATGCCGAAGCCCGTGAGCACGCCGGCGGCGGGACCGACGGTGGAGATCACCGCGAACACCGCGTAGAGCGCGCCGAGCAGGATGCCGACGAGGACCTTCGCGAAGAGCACGAGGCCGCGCCGAGGCGTCGCGAGGAACGTGGGGGTCAGCGTCTTGTGGCGGAACTCCGCCGTCACCATGAGGGTGCCGATCAGCAGCGGGAAGACGTATCCGACCGACGCGGCGAGGCTGTACAGCACGGGGACGATGGTGTCGGCAGGCAGCCGCGGCGCGTTCGCACCCGAGAGCTTGCCCGCGGCGGATGCGCCGAGCACGGCGCCGAGCCCCGCGGCGGTGCTGCCCACGTAGATGACGAGCACGAGTGCGAGCACCCACCACGCGGCTGTGGAGAACTGCTTCGTGATCTCGGACCGGCTGGCTGTACTCAGGCTCATCGCTCGGCCCCTTCCTCGTCGTGGCGAACTTCGGCGGAGTGCTCGTCTGGGCTCTCGGAGTGTTCGTCTGGGCCGTCTGCCTGGGCGTCGGTGCTCTCGGAGTCTTCGTCCGGGCGCTCGGCGTGCTCGGGGGAATCGTCGCTCGGCGCGGAATCGTCGCCTGCGTCCGCCGGATCCGAGGGCATCTCACCGCGGTCGAAAGCGGCGAAGAACGCATCGGCCGCGAGATCGGATTCGGTCCGTTCGTCCTCGCCGGCGTGTGCGGAGTTCGTCACGTACGCGGACTCGACGTCGTCCGATTCCTCGTCGTCATCCTCGGGCTCGTCGCCCTCGGGCTCCTCCTCCACGGGCTCGTCGCCCTCGGAGTCCTCCTCCTCGGGCTCCTCCTCGGGCTCCTCCTCCTCGGGCTGCTCGTGGACGGGCGGCAGGGGCGTCGCGACGATGTCGATCACGCCCGTGCCGGCCACGGCGAAGGCGGGCCGCGGTGCCGGTGCGGGTTCGGGCTCCGGCTCGGGTTCCGGCTCGGGTTCCGGCTCGGGCTCCGGCTCGGGTTCCGGCTCGGGTTCCGGCTGCGGCTCGGGTTCCGGCTCCGGCTGCGACTCGGGTTCCGGCTCGGGTTCCGGCTGCGGCTCGGGTTCCGGCTCCGTCAGCGCCGTCGGCACGTCGGCATCCTGATCCGGCGCCGGCGCATCGAATTCGGTCTGTTCGTCCGGGGTCTCGGCGGCTGCCGCGATCGTGGGGGCGACGACGACTCCGCCGGTGATCACGGCATCGTCGGCTGCGGCGTCAGCCTCGGGGGTTTCAGCGGCTGCAGGCTCCGCGGCCGCCGGTTCGGAGGACGCGGAGGCCCGGGACACCGCCGCGGCAGCGTCCACCGACGTCGTGCGATCGTCGTGACCCGCATCGGCGCTCGGGTGCACCCGGACACCGCTCACGAGATCGAGGAAGACCTCCTCGAGGGCCGGTCCGCGACGCTGCAGCGCGGTGAGCGGGATGCCGGCGGCAGCCGCGGCACGGCCCACCTCGGCGGGGTCGGCGGTGCGAACCGTCACGCCCGAGCGGAGCACCTCCGATGCGATCCCGGCGTCCCGGAGGGCCGCGACGAGCCCCGCGCGGTCGCCCGAGTCGACGACCGTGACCTGCTCTTCGGGATCGACGAGGTCCGAGATCGAGCCGTTGAACACGCGCCGCCCGTCGGCGAGGATCAGCACGGCGTCCGCCGTCTGCTGCACCTCCGTGAGCAGGTGCGAGGAGACCAGAACCGTGCGGCCCTCGCGGGCGAGCTGCTGCAGGAAGCCGCGCAGCCACTTGATGCCCTCGGGGTCGAGCCCGTTCGCGGGCTCGTCGAGCACGAGGACGCCCGGGTCGCCCAGCAGGGCGTACGCGAGTCCGAGGCGCTGGCGCATCCCGAGCGAATAGCCGCCGACTTTGCGCCCCGCCGCATCCGCGAGACCGACGAGCCCGAGTGTCTCGTCGATGCGCGAGCGCGAGAGGCCCGCCGCCTGCGCGTAGATCTTCAGGTGGTTCGCTCCGGTGCGACCGGGATGGAAGCTGGATGCTTCGAGCACCGCCCCGACCGTCTGCAGGGGCTTCTTCAGCGTCGCGTAGGGGGCGCCCCCGATGGTGGCCGTGCCGGAGGAGGGCCGGACGAGTCCGAGGAGCATGCGGAGGGTCGTCGTCTTGCCCGCGCCGTTCGGGCCGAGGAAGCCGGTGACCGCACCCGGCTCGACTCTCGCCGTCAAGTCGGAGACCGCATGCACGGAGCCGAACCGTTTGCTGAGACGCGCGAACTCCAGCACCAGTCCTTCGGGCATGCGGCACCTCTCCGTCGTCGCGGGCGTTCCCCCTATCCTGCCGGAAAAGCCCCGCCCGGACAGGGTGATTCGCGCGTGACGACACGCCCCCTCCGGCGCGCCTCTCGTCGGCTTCGCGCTCGCGCTCCGAGCGGGCGAGGCAGCGCAACACGCTCGCACACAGCACCCGGCGGTAGCGTTGCGTCGTGACCGACGACGAACCGACGGTCCTCGTCCGCGCCCGCGCGGGACTTGGCCGCATCACCCTGAACCGCCCGCGCGCGATCAACGCGCTGGACGTCGACATGCTCCGGACGATCGGAACCGCGCTCGAGGAGTGGCGGAACGACCCGTCGGTGGATGTCGTCCTCCTCGACGGCGCCGGCGACCGCGGCTTCTGCGCGGGCGGCGACGTCCGCAGCTTGCGCGAGATGGTCCTCGGCGGGCACGCGGATGCGACGGGCGAGTTCTTCCGCGTCGAGTACGCCGTGAACGACCTCATCGCCGAATATCCGAAGCCGGTCGTCGCCTTCGCCGACGGTGTCACGATGGGCGGCGGCATCGGCCTGGCGGGCCACGCATCCATCCGCGTCGTGACGGAACGCTCGCGCCTCGCGATGCCCGAGACCCGCATCGGCCTCACCCCCGATGTCGGCGGCAGCTGGCTGCTCGCCCACGCTCCCGGCCGCCTCGGCGAGTACCTCGCCCTGACCGGAGCGGTGATGGATGCCGCGGACGCGATCTACGCGGGACTCGCCGACACCCTCGTCCCGTCGGAGAGCCTGCCGGCCTTCCTCGACGCGCTCGAGACGCGCGCCGACCCGGGCACGTCCGAGCTCGTGCTGCTCTTCGACGAGACGCCCGAGCCCTCGAAGCTCGAGGCGGCCCGCGCCTGGATCGACGACGCCTTCTCGGCCGACACGGTCGCCGAGATCGTCGAGCGGCTGCGTGCGCGACCCGAGGCCGATGCATCCGCGGCCGCCGACACCCTCGCCGAGCTGTCGCCCACCTCTCTGGCCGTCACGCTCGGCGCCATCAGGAGCGCACGCGAGTTGCCGGACGTGCGTGCGGCCCTCGCCCAGGAGTACGGCCTCGTGCTGTGGTTCGCCCACACGCAGCCCGACCTGCCGGAGGGCATCCGCGCGCAGCTCGTCGACAAGGACCGCTCGCCGCGCTGGCAGCCGGCCACGATCGAGGAGGTCGCGCCGGATATCGCCGCATCCGCCCTCGCGTACGTGCCGCACGTGCCGCTCTGGGGCCACGGGGCGACGGGCCCGGGCGGCTCCGCCCTGCGCGGCGGCGACGGGTCGAGGGGGCGCGGGGAGGGCTAGATGTTCGACAGTCCGCTCTCCGCATCCGCCTACGAGATCCTCGGCGTCACGCCCGACGTCGACGACGAGGCGCTCCGGAAGGCGTATCGCCTGCGCTTGCGCGTGACGCATCCGGACACCGGGGGAGACGCCGCGCTCTTCGTGCAGGTCCAGCTCGCGTGGCAGCTGCTCGGCACGACGGATGCGCGTGCCGCCTACGATCGCGGGCACGGTTTCGCAGCGGCCGCCGCCCCGGAGTGGGGTGGATGGCGTGCGCCCGCAGCCCGCCCCGACACCCGCCCCCGTGCGCGCTCGTTCGGGCAGCCCGGCGGGTGGCGCCGCGAGCGGTACCTGACCCTCATCCGGGAGTGGGCCGGGCGCGGCGTCGAGCTCCCCGACCCGTACGATCCTGCCCTCGTCCGCACTGCTCCGTTCGAGGTGCGGCGCCTCCTCGCCGACGCGCTCGCCGAGGAGGCGACCGCTCGGACCGTGGGCGACCTCGGCATGGGCTACACCGTGTGGCACGACGTCGCGACCGACGGCGACCCCGAGGAGAAGCTCGACCACGTCGTTCTCGGGCCGAGCGGACTCTACGCCGTGATGTCGGAGGACTTCGGCGGTCCGGTCGGATTCCGCCGCGGCGAGATCGTCGGACCGGCGGTCGTCGGTGCGCCGGTGACGCGCCTGCTCGCGCGTGCGCGGTTCATCGCCCGTGCGGGCCGCGTGAAGTTCGGTGCGGCGCTCGTCGTGCTGCCCGACGAGGATCTGCCCCAGGCCATCACGGAGCTCGGACGCATCCGTGGGGTGCCGGTCGCCGTCGTCAGCCGATCCGGCCTGTCGACGGCACTGCGCCGGGGCATCAGCGGAGGGCGCGACATCGGCGGCAACGAGCTGTTCGACGTGCGCACGCGCCTGCAGGCCACCGTTCGCTTCGTCTGAGGCAGCGTGAGGGTCAGCTCGCGCCGAGCAGCGCGAGCGGGTGCGTGAGCCGCCACCACAGGCTCGGGCCGTCGAGGTCCGCCGCGAGCGCCACATCCGACGACGCCTTGTCGACGGGTCCGGCGACGCTCAGCGTCCCGACCTTGTCGCCCTTGGTCGCGGCATCCTTCAGGGCGAAGTCGGTGGCGACCGTCCCCTTGGCTCCGTTCCAGAGCACGACATCCGCGTCGGACGTCGTCACGATCGGGACCGTCTCGCCCCACTTCGTCGTGACCGTTCCGACCTTCGTGCCCTTCGGCACCGACGTGAAGGGCGTCAGCTCCTTCTGCAGCTCGGCGAAGAGGGCGTTCGCCGCGGCGACGCGTGCCTTGTCGTCGGCCTGCCCCAGCGTCGTGGCGTAGAGGCGGACCTTCGTGTCGCCGACGGTCACATCCTTCGCGGCGAGGAGGTCGTAGGTGTCCAGGGTGCCGGTCTTGATGCCGACGACTCCCGGCTCCGCCAGGAGTTCGTTCGTGTTCTGCACGAGACCCGCGCCGGGGAGGGTGACCGATCTCGTGCCGACGATCTCGGCGATCACGGGATTGGCCATCGCGAGCTTGCCGAGGGGGATGAGGGATGCCGGGTCCGCCTTGTTGAGCTTGCTGATGCCCGTCGGCCCGACCAGGCTGATGCCGCTCAGGCCGTGCTGGCCGAGCCACACGCCGGCCGCGCCGGCGAAGTCGGAGTCGTTCGCCCAGATCGATCCGGCGAGCTTGGCCGCATAGTTCCCCGCGGAGCCGATGAGCATCCCCTGCAGCAGCTGGTACTCGCTCAGCGAGCTGCCCACGGGGACCTTGAGGACCGACTCGCCGGCGTTCAGCATGCGGCGGTAGGTGGCGGCATCCGCCGACGTCATCCGATAGGACGGACCCTGCTCACCGACCTTGAGCGGCTTCTGGTCGAGCACCATGAGGGCCGTGACGACCTTGGTGATGCTCGCGATGGTGGTCGCATTCTGCGTCGAGGCGAGGGGTGCGCCGAATCCGTCCACCGCGACGGCGGCGCTGCCCTGCGTCGGCCATGCCGGGGCGGCGGCCGCGGCAGCGACGCCGTCGACGGCCGCGGGCGAGACCTGCGGGCGGAGGGCGTCCAGCGGCCACGCGGCCGCGGCGCCGACGTAGGCGAGCACGAGGAGCAGCACGACCACGATCGGCAGCACCGTGACGGGACGCAGCGCGGAGCGTCGCGGACGCTCGGCCAGGAGGTCGCCGTCGGATTCGGCCAGCCAGCTGGTCGAGCTCGAGCGGCCTGCGGCGAAGACGCGCTCATCCACCCACGCGAGCGCCGTCGGCGAGGGCGCCGGCACCGTCGTCGACGTCGTGGACACGGGCGAGGGCGCGAGCAGCGGCATCGTCGACGCCGTGACGTCCCCGTCCCCCCCGGCGGAGGAAGCCGCACGCCCGGAGGCGCCGGGCACTGCACCGGCGGCGTCGGGAGAGGGCGTGGGAAGCACGACCCAAACCTACTGGACAGGCGGGTTATACTCTCCCCACACACACGGGAGCCCGCTTGGGCTGAGAGGAAGCACCCGGCTTCGACCGTCGAACCTGATCTGGATAATGCCAGCGCAGGGAGGAGAGGAATATGCACGCGTCCGCGCCTGCCGAAACGTCCGCCGCCACAGCCCGCCCCGGGCGACTCCGCTGGAGAGTCGTCGACATCGTCGTCGCCGCCGTGCTCGGCGTCGCGATCGGGCTGATCTTCTGGGCATGGAACACCATCGGCTATGCCTGGTTCACCGCGATGGATGCCCTGACCCCGGGGCTCGGCGGCATCGCCGTCGGCATCTGGCTGCTCGGCGGAGTGATGGGCGGCCTCGTCATCCGCAAACCCGGGGCCGCGATCCTCGTCGAGGTGATCGCGTCGGTCGTGTCGATGCTCATCGGCAACGTGTGGGGCGTCTCGACGGTGTTCGAGGGCTTCGTCCAGGGCGTGGGGGCGGAGCTCGTCTTCGCGATCTTCCTGTACGCCCGGTTCACGCTGCCGGTCTCGATGCTGGCGGGCGCCGTCGCCGGCGTCGGCTCGTGGGTCTTCGAGCTCTTCTACGGCCCCGGCGCGAACATCCAGAAGTCGCTCGAGTTCAACCTCATCTACCTCGGCACGATCCTCGTCTCCGGCGCACTGCTTGCCGGACTCGTCGGGTGGCTGCTCGTCCGGGCGCTCGCCGCCACGGGGGCCCTCAGCCGCTTCGCCGCCGGGCGGGAAGCGCGCCGCGAGGTCTGACATGACCCGCATCCCTGCGGGACGGCTGACCGCGGAGGGCTGGGGCTGGCGGTACGCCGGCCGCCGCGCGCCCGCCGTCCGCGATGTCACCTTCACCGTCGAGCCCGGCGAGCGGGTGCTGCTTCTCGGAGCCTCCGGCTCCGGGAAGTCGACCCTGCTCGCCGGGATCGCAGGCCTGCTCGGCGGTGCCGACGAGGGCGAGGAGACCGGCGCTCTGCTGGTCGACGGCGAACGGCCCGAAGCCCATCGCGGGCGGGTGGGACTCGTGCTCCAGGACCCCGACACCGGGATCGTCCTGTCCAAGGTCGGCGACGACGTCGCCTTCGGATGCGAGAACCTCGGGGTGCCGGCATCCGATATCCCCGCCCGTGTCGCCGAGGCGCTCGAGGCGGTCGGACTCGACGTGCCGCCCTCCCGCGCCACCAACGCGCTGTCGGGTGGCCAGAAGCAGCGGCTCGCGATCGCGGGCGTGCTCGCGATGCGGCCGGGAGTGCTGCTGCTCGACGAGCCCACGGCGAACCTCGACCCCGACGGCGTCCACGAGGTCCGGCGGTCGGTCGAGCATGCGGTCGGCGAGTCCGGCGCGACCCTCGTCGTGATCGAGCACCGCACGGAGGCGTGGGTCGACCTGATGACGCGGGTGATCGTGCTCGATGCCGGGGGAGGCCTCGTGGCCGACGGCACTCCGGACGCGGTCTTCGCGCGGCACGGCGCCGCGCTCGCGGCGGCGGGGGTCTGGGTGCCGGGGCACGCGATCGAGCTTCCTGTGCTCGATCCGGTGCCGAGCGGGACGGATGCCGTGCTCTCCGCCGAGGACCTCGCCATCAGCCGCGACGGCCGGACCGTCGTACGCGGCGGCATCCATCTGCGGGTCCCCCGCGCCGCAGCCACCGTGGTCACGGGTCCGAACGGCGTCGGCAAGTCCACTCTTGCGCTGACCCTCGCCGGGCTCCTGCCCGAGGCCGCAGGCGAGATCCAGTCCGCGCCCGATCTCGCCGGACGGTCGGGCCGGCGCCCCATCCGCTGGACATCCCGCGAGCTGCTCACCCGCATCGGCACGGTGTTCCAGGAGCCCGAGCATCAGTTCCTCGCCCAGACGGTGCGCGACGAGCTCGCGGTGGGTCCGCGGGCGCTGAAGCGCCCCGCGGCGGAGGTCGACCGCATCGTCGACGAGCTGCTCGAGCGCCTGCACCTCGCACCGCTCGCCCTGGTCAACCCCTTCACCCTGTCCGGCGGGCAGAAGCGGCGGCTGTCCGTGGCGACGGTGCTCGCCGCATCCCCGCCCGTCGTCGTCCTGGACGAGCCGACGTTCGGCCAGGATCGGACCGGATGGATCGAGCTCGTGCGCCTGCTGCAGGACGAGATCGCGCGGGGCACGTCGATCGTCGCCGTGACGCACGACGGCGGGGTCGTCCACCACCTCGGCGGGCAGCGGGTCGCCTTCGAGGCCGAGGTCCACGCATGACCCTCGTCGAGGCTCCCGCGCGCCGCGCCTGGCTCGACGGGGTCAATCCCGTCACCAAGGTCGTGGCCGCGCTCATCCTGGCCGTTCCGCTCATGGCGTCGATCGACGCGACCAGCGCGGCGCTCGTCATCGTGCTCGAGCTGCTCTGCATCCCGCTCACCGGCCTCGCTCCGGCGGCCGTCGCGCGTCGCATCCTGCCGGTCGTCCTCTTCGCCCCGATCGCCGGCGTGAGCATGCTGCTCTACGCGCAGCCGTCCGGCGAGGTCTACTGGAGCTTCGGCTACGCCACCATCAGCAGCGGCTCGATCGTCCTCGCGATCGCCGTGAGCCTGCGCGTCTTCGCGCTCGCCCTTCCGACGATCCTCCTGTTCGGCCGTACGGATCCGACCGAGCTCGCGGACGGTCTGGCGCAGGTCGCGCATCTGCCCAGCCGCTTCGTGCTCGGTGTGCTCGCCGGGGCCCGCACTCTCGGGCTGTTCCTCGACGACTGGCGAAGCATGGGTCTTGCACGTCGCGCGCGCGGCGTCGGCGATCGCGGAGCGCTCCGACGTCTCGTCTCGATGGCCTTCGTGCTGCTCGTGTTCGCGGTCCGGCGCGGCACCAAACTCGCGACGGCGATGGAGGCGCGCGGGTTCGGCTCTGGCATCCCGCGCACATGGGCGCGGCGGTCCACGGTGGGGCACCGGGATGCGGTCGCCCTCACAGGCGCCGTCGCGATCATCGTCGTCGCGCTGAGCGTCGCCGTCGCCCTCGGCACCTTCCGCTTCGTCTGGAGCTGACGGCGGCGGCGTTTAGGCCGCTTCCAGGTGCTTCGCAACCCCCTTCCAGGCTGACCGGATCGGCGTAGCATCCCGGGGCATGGAGAACACGAAGGCCGGGCTCCTGGAGGCGCTCGACACACGCGACATCGGCCGGTTCTACATCTACCTGGCGGTTCTGGCCACCATCGGCGGATTCCTGTTCGGGTTCGATTCCGCGAACATCGGCTCCGCCCTCGTCTTCCTCCCGTTCACCCTCAGTCCGCTCGCCATCGGCGTCATCGTCGCCGGCGCGTCGCTCGGCTCGTTCGTGGGGGCTCTCGCGGCGGGGCCGCTCACCGACCGCTTCGGTCGCAAGTCCCTGCTGCTCATCGACTCCGGCCTGTTCGCGCTCGGGTCGCTCATCTCGGCGTTCGCGTTCGAGCCGGTCACGCTCATCATCGGGCGGCTGATCATCGGCATCGCGATCGGCGCCGACTCCGCGATCGCGACGGCCTACATCTCGGAGTTCGCGCCGAAGCGCAGGCGCGGCTCGCTCGCGATCATCCAGCAGTGGATGATCACGATCGGCATCCTGGCCGCCTACGTGATCGCGCTCATCGTGCTGTGGATCGCGCCCGGTGCCGCGAAGAGCGTGGACTGGCGCATCCTCCTCGGCGTCGGATTCATCCCCGCGATCATCTCGCTCGCGATGCGCGCCAGGATGCCGGAGTCCCCGCGCTGGCTGCTGGAACGGGGCAAGGAGGACAAGGCGCTCAAGGCGTTCCAGACCCTCGGAATGGACGTCACCCCGGCACAGGTCCACGCCGAGGCGGTGGCGGCGCACGAGGCGAAGACGCGGGCCGAGCACCAGACGACGTGGACCCGTCCGGTCAAGCGCGCCCTCCTCGTCGTGTGCGTCTTCTTCGTCCTCCAGCAGATCACCGGCATCAACGTCGCGTTCTACTACGGCCCCCACCTGCTCACGCCGTACTTCGCCGGTCACGGGACGTCCGCGATCCAGTCGGAGATCTCCGGGGTGGTCGCGGCGGGCATCCTCGCCGTGGTCAACGTCATCGCGACGTATTTCGCGTTCCGCTTCATCGACACCGTCGGACGCCGCCGGCTCGCGATCGGCGCCTACATCGGCATGGCGGTCTTCCTCGTCATCGGAGCGTGGGGCGCCTCGTTCCTCTCCGGTGTCGCTCAGCTCGTCGTCATCATGATCGGCTTCGCGCTGTTCATCTCGTGCTTCGCGATCGGCATCGGCGGAACCGGATGGCTCCTGCAGGGAGAGGTCTTCCCGACCGGGGTGCGCGGCCGCGCATCCGGGATCGGGGCGGCGGTGGACTGGCTGGCGAACTACGGGCTCGTGCTCGCCTTCCCGCTCATGCAGGTGGGCATCGGCCTCGGCTGGACGATGATCGTGTTCGCGATCCTGTGCGTCGTCGGCATCTTCTTCGTCTACTTCTTCCTGCCGGAGACGAAGGGAAAGTCGGTCGAAGAGGTCGTGCAGCTCTTCGAGGGGCCGGTCAACCGGAAGGATCCCTCGACGCCGTCCGTGGTCCGCCGCTGAGCGGGCCTCGCCGGATCACATGGCGTTCCACAGGTCGCGGTAATACGCGAGGCGCTCGCGGTCGGGCGGGATTCCGTATGCCTCGATGAGCGCGTCGGCCCAGCCCGGCCCGTAATTCCATTCGGTGCTCATGGATGCGACGGCGATGTCCGCCCACCGATCGGCGACGCCGAGCGAGCCGAGGTCGACGTGCGCCGTCCATCGGCCGTCGTCGCCGAGGAGCGTGTTCGGGCAGCACGCATCCCCGTGGCACACGACGAGGCGGTCGATCGCGGGCGGGTCGCGCAGCGTCTCGGGGATCGGGATGCCGCGGCCCTCCGCGCCGCGGATGCGCGTCGCCACGCTCCAGTCGAAGGGGCACTCGTCGACGGGGAGCGCGTCGTGAAGCGCGCGCAGGCCCTCGCCGACGGCGCGAACGGCGACGGCGGGCTCCGCGATCCACAGCGGCGCGACCGCGGACTCCCCGCGGATCGCCTGCGTCACGAGCCACTCGTGCTCGTGGTCGGCGCCGACCTCGAGCACGCGCGGCACGGGCGTGAACGCACGCGCCCATTCGAGCCGCTGCACCTCGTCGATCACCGACGTCTCGACGTTGTACGGCTGCCACTTGACGTAGCGGCCGTCGCCGATGCGGAACGTCCTCCCGCCGAGCTCGTTGAGCCAGACGGCATCCACCGGCGCCGCGCCGGCGAGTTCGCGCACGGCGGCCGGCACGGCGACCGGCTCGATCGGGATCGTCACTCGGTCGCGGCTCCAGGCTCGAGGGCACGGTCGATGAGAGCCTCGCGCAGCAGCACGGCGTGGTTGTGCTCGGCGTCGTGGACGCTGTGCAGCAGCGTCACGACGCCGTGCCCATCCAGCTCTTCCCGCAGCCCGGGGACCGCGGGGTTCTCGGCGAGTTCTGCGCGGTAGGCGGCGGCGAAGGCGTCCCACGACATGTCGTCGTGGTGGAACGCCTTGCGCAGCTCCGTCGAGGGCGCCACCTCCTTGGCCCAGAGGTCGAGGGCGGCCCGCTCCTTCGAGAGACCCCGCGGCCACAGCCGGTCGACGAGGACGCGGAATCCGTCCGAGGGCGACGCATCCTCGTACACGCGCTCGATCCGGATCTCCATACGTTCCAGTGAACACCCATCGGTAGCCTGGTGGGGATCGGATGCGGTCCGCGGTGACACCGAGTCTCGCCTAGACTGACACGCGATCCCAACCCTGGCAGTTCGAAGGAGAGCGCATGGACATCGCAGGAGCCGCAGCCCTCGTCACGGGCGGCGCGAGCGGACTCGGCAAGGCCACGGCGGAGCGCCTCGCAGCCGCCGGCGCCCGGGTCACGATCGTCGACCTCCCCACCTCGACGGGCTTCGAGGTCGCCGGCGAACTGGGCGGCATCTGGGCCCCCGCCGACGTCACGAGCCCCGAAGAGATCGCACTCGCGGTGGATGCCGCATCCACCGCCGGCCCCCTCCGTGCCGTCGTCAACTGCGCGGGCATCGCCCCGCCCGCCAAGGTGCTCGACCGCGACGGCAAGCCCTCGTCGCTCGCGGACTTCGAGCGGATCATCCGCATCAACCTCGTCGGCACGTTCAACGTCATCGCCCAGGCGGCCGCGTACATGTCGCGCACCGAGCCGACCGCGGACGGCGACCGTGGCGTCATCGTCAACACCGCGAGCGTCGCCGCGTTCGACGGCCAGATCGGCCAGCCGGCGTACTCGGCGAGCAAGGGCGGCGTGCACGCGATGACGCTGCCGATCGCGCGCGAGCTCGCCCGCTACGGCATCCGTGTGTGCACGATCGCCCCCGGCATCATGGAGACGCCGATGCTCATGGGCCTCCCCCAGGCGGCGCAGGATTCGCTCGGCCAGCAGGTGCCGCACCCCGCACGCCTCGGCCGGCCCGACGAATACGCGCGCATGGTCATGGCGATCGTCGACAACGGCTACCTCAACGGCGAGACGATCCGCCTCGACGGCGCGATCCGGATGGCACCGCGATGAGTGACAGCCCGATCCTCTTCTCCGTCGAGGACGGCTTGGCCCGGCTCACCCTGAACCGGCCGACGCGACTGAACGCGTTCAACGCCGAGCTCGCGCACGCGTGGGCCGAGGTCACGGTCGCGGCCACGAGTCGCGACGACGTCGGTGCGATCGTGCTGGATGCCGCGGGCCCCGCGTTCTGCGCGGGCGGCGACGTCCTCGACATGGCCCAGACGATGGGCTCCGGCAGCCAGATCGAGGAGCTCGCCGGCGTCATCAACCGCGGCATCCGGGCGCTCACCGAGTCGTCCATCCCGGTCGTCGCGGCCGCGCACGGCACGACCGCCGGCGGCGGACTCGGCATCCTGATGTGCTCGGACTATGCGATCATCGGCGCCGACTCACGCATCGGCAGCCTGTACGCGAACATCGGCCTGACGCCCGACCTCTCGGTGTCGGCGCAGCTCGCGCACGCCGTGGGCCAGCGCCGAGCGCTCCAGCTCGTGCTGCAGGATCGCCTGCTCACCGCGCAGGAAGCGCTCGACTGGGGGCTCGTCGCGGAGGTCGTCGGCGCAGACGGTGCGGCGTCCACCGCCGCCGACATCGCCGCCGCGGTGAAGGCCCGTGCCGAGGAAGTCGCCCGCTTCTGGCTGTCCAACGCATACGCCGCGTACGGCCAGGCGAAGCGCCTCGTGCGCTCGCAGCCCGCCCGCTCCTTCGAGGAGCAGCTCGCCGAGGAGGCGCGCTCGATCGGGGCGGCCTTCGAGACGGCCGACGCGAAGGCGCGGGTCGCGGCGTTCGCCGCCGCATCCTCCCGACGACCTCAGCGCCCGAAGACCGAGGAGACACCATGATCCCCACGCCCCCTCCAGCCGCCGCCGGCGCGTCGCCCGGAGCCTCCGGGCGCGTGGGCCCGCTTGCCGGCAAGACCATCCTGATGTCCGGCGGAAGCCGCGGCATCGGCCTCGCGATCGCCCTCCGCGCGGCGCGGGACGGCGCGAACGTCGCGCTCCTCGCGAAGACCGATACCCCGCACCCGAAGCTCGAAGGCACGGTGCACACGGCCGCCCAGCAGATCCGGGATGCGGGCGGCAACGCCCTCGCGATCGTCGGCGACGTGCGCGAGGACGACGACATCACCCGCGCCGTGCTCGAGACGAAGGGCGAGTTCGGCAGCATCGACATCGTCGTGAACAACGCCTCGGTGATCGACCTCTCCGGCTCGCTCGACCTCGCCGCGAAGAAGTACGACCTCATGCAGGACGTCAATGTCCGCGGCACCTTCATGCTCAGCCGCGCGGCGCTGCCGGTGCTGAAGGAGGCGCCGAACCCGCACATTCTGTCGCTGTCGCCGCCGCTGAACATCACACCGCGCTGGCTGGGCGCGCACACCGGCTACACGCTGGCGAAGTTCGGCATGACGATGGCGACCCTCGGCATCGCCGCCGAGTTCGCGAACGACGGCATCGCCGCCAACACGCTGTGGCCACGGACCACGATCGCGACGGCGGCCGTGCAGTTCGCGCTCGGCGGCGACCGGATGATGAAGGTCAGCCGCACGCCGGAGATCTACGCCGACGCTGCATACGAGGTGCTGCAGCAGCCGGCGCGCGAGTACACGGGGCAGACGCTGATCGTCGAGGACGTGCTGGAGGCGGCCGGAATCACGGACTTCTCGGGCTACGCGGCTGCGCCGGGCACACCCGACGACGAGCTGTTCCCGGACATCTTCCTGTAGCAGCCGGGCGCACACCGGCTCGGAGGCTCAGGACTTCGAGCCGGTGAAGAGCAGGATGCCGCCGAGTCCGATCATCATCCCGCCGCCGGTCGCGGTCAGTCGCTCCATGCGCCGCGGGGAGCGGCCGAACCAGTCCCGCGCCCCAGACGCGATGAGGGCCCACGTGCCGTCGGACAGCAGCGCGAGAACGAAGAAGACCAGGCCGAGCTCGATCATCTGCGTCGGGACCATGCCGGCGTTCAGATCGACGAACTGCGGCAGCACGGCGACGAAGAAGGCGATCGTCTTCGGGTTCGTGATGCCGACGACGAAGCCCTGACCCAGCTGCTTCCCGTGCGACCGCGGCATCTCCGCGGCGGCGGCCGCGCGCTCCTTGCGGTGCCGGATCGCCTGCACGCCGAGATAGGCGAGGTAGAGCGCGCCGACCACTTTGAGGATCGTGAACAGCACAACCGACTCGGCGACGATGCCGCCGATGCCGAAGGCGACCGCCGCGATGATGGGCAGCAGCCCGAGGGCGTTGCCGAGCACGCTCAGCAGGCCGCCGATGCGGCCGAGGGCGAGGGAGCGGCCGATCGTGAAGAGCACGCTCGGGCCCGGGATCACGATCAGCACGAGCGCCGCGGCGGTGAAGGCGAGGAGGTGGTCGGTGGGCACCATCGCGCCAGGATAGTACCGTCGCGAGCCCACCCCCGATTCCCGAGCCCATACCCGATCGACCTCATTCGAGTGAGGGTTCGGGAAACGAATGAGGGCTCGCGCAAGGGGGATGAGGGCACCCGGCACTCGTCCAGTGGCCGCCGGTAGCCTGGACGTATGACCGACACCCCTCCCGTCCGCCCCACGAAGGCCCGCCCGGCGGATGCGGCTGCACCCCAGGTGCGGCCGAAGACGGAGGGCTGGTCGCAGAAGAAGGATGCCGACGGCCGGCCGCTGCTGCAGTTCGCGAGTCCCCGCCGAGGCAAGCCGCCGGTGCACCTCGCCGACCTCACGCCCGACGAGCGCGTCGCGAAGGTGATGGAGCTCGGGATGCCCGGCTTCCGCGCGAAGCAGCTCGAGAAGCACTATCTGAACCACTACACGTCGGATGCCGCGGACATGACCGACCTGCCGGCATCCGGTCGCGACGAGCTGGTCGCGGGACTGCTGCCGCTCCTGCTCACCGAGGTGCGACGGCTCGAGACCGATCGCGGCGACACCATCAAGTTCCTCTGGCGCCTGCACGACGGAGCGCTCGTCGAGTCGGTGCTCATGCGCTACCCCGGGCGCATCACCCTGTGCGTGTCGTCCCAGGCCGGTTGCGGCATGAACTGCCCGTTCTGCGCGACCGGCCAGGCGGGGCTCACCCGCAACATGTCGGCCGCCGAGATCATCGAGCAGGTCGTGCGTGCCAACGCGCTCATCCGCGCCGGCGGGCTCGGCGATCCCCGCGGCGTGGGGCACGACGAGGAGCGCGTGACCAACATCGTCTTCATGGGCATGGGCGAGCCTCTCGCCAATTACGCCCGCGTGATGCAGGCCGTCCGCGTGATGACCGACAAGAAGCACGGCATGGGGATGAGCGCCCGCGGCATCACGGTCTCGACCGTCGGTCTCGTACCCGCCATCAAGAAGCTCGCCGACGAGGACATCCCGGTGACCTTCGCGCTCTCGCTGCACGCCCCCGACGACGAGCTGCGCGACGAGCTCATCCCGGTGAACTCGCGCTGGAAGGTCGACGAGGCGCTGGATGCCGCGCGCGGCTACTTCGAGCGCACCGGCCGCCGCGTCTCGATCGAGTACGCGCTCATCAAGGACATGAACGACCACGCCTGGCGCGCCGACCTCCTCGCGGACAAGCTCAACGCCCGCGGCCGCGGCTGGGTGCACGTGAACCCGATCCCACTGAACCCGACTCCGGGTTCGATCTGGACGGCGTCCGAGAAGCACGTTCAGGACGAGTTCGTCCGCCGCCTCAACGACGCGGGCATACCGACGACGCTGCGCGACACGCGCGGCAAGGAGATCGACGGCGCCTGCGGTCAGCTGGTCGCGACCACGGAGGACGAGGCTGCGGCGGCCGCGCTCGCCTGACGCGCCCCAGAGGATGTCCCGCTGAGCGGACGTGCGCGTGAACGCGCGGTGGATGTGCAGCTTTGCACATCGCCCCTGCCTCCGACCCTGCATTAGTGTGCAGACATGGCGACGGGGCTGGGGACCGCAGTGGGGGCCGAGTTGGAGGGCCGTACCGCACTCGTGACGGGTGGGGGAAGCGGCATCGGCGCCGCGTGCGCGGTCGCACTCGCGCGTGCGGGAGCGCACGTGGTCGTCGTGGACCGCGACGCCGATTCGGCAGCCCGGGTCGCCGCGGAGATCGGTGGCGAGGACGTCACACTGGACCTCAGCGATGTCGACGCTCTGGCGGAGCGGTCGTTCGACGCCGACATCCTGGTGAACAATGCCGGCATCCAGACGGTCGCCCCGATCGTCGAGTTCGACCCGGCCGTCTTCCGGCGCATGCTCGATCTCATGGTCGTCGCGCCGTTCCTTCTCACCCGAGCGGTCCTGCCGGGAATGTACGAGCGCGGCTGGGGCCGCATCGTCAACATCAGCTCGCTGCACGGCCTGCGCGCGAGTCCCTACAAGGTGGCGTATGTGACCGCCAAGCACGCGCTGGAGGGCCTGTCCAAGGTCACCGCGCTCGAGGGCGGGCCGCGCGGCGTGACCAGCAACTGCATCAATCCCGGCTACGTGCGCACGCCGCTCGTGGAGAAGCAGATCGCCGATCAGGCGCGGGTGCACGGCATCCCCGAATCCGACGTCGTCGAGAAGGTCATGCTCGTGGAAGCCGCGATCAAGCGCCTGCTGGAACCCGAGGAGGTCGCAGACCTCGCTCTCTGGCTCTGCGGGCCCACCGCGTCCTCGGTCACCGGTTCGTCGTACACGATGGACGGCGGGTGGAGCGCCAAATGAGTCTCGCCGTCACGACCTTCGGTCCGGAGTCCGGGGGACCGGCCATGCTCGCCGTACACGGGATCACGGCGAACGGACGCTGCTGGGACACCGTGGCGGCCCACCTGCCGGATCAGCGGATCATCGCGCCGGATCTGCGTGGCCGCGGACGCAGCAACAGGATGCCCGGTCCCTACGGACTCCGCCGGCATGCAGCCGACCTCGCCGAGCTGATCGACGCCGACGCAGGCGGAGGGAGGACGGTGATCGGGCACTCGATGGGTGCCTTCGCCGTGGTGATGCTCGCGGCCCAGAGGCCCGACCTCGTCGACAGGCTCGTGCTCGTCGACGGCGGCTTCCCGCTCGAGCTGCCGCCCGGCGCCACGAGCGTGGACGACCTCGACCCCGGCGTGCTGCTGGGTCCGGCGGCCGCCCGGCTCGCCATGGAATTCTCCGACCCGGAGGCCTACCTCGACTTCTGGCGCGCGCATCCGTCGTTCGCGCGGGACATGACGCCCGCGGTCGAGGCGTACGCCCTGTACGACCTGGAGGGCGAGCCGCCTCACCTGCGGCCCTCCACCGTGGCCGCAGCCATGATGCAGGACGCCCTCGAGCTGTACGGACCGGAGTGGTACCTCGACGCCCTGCGCGGGCTGCGCATGCCCGTCACCGTGCTGCGCGCTCCACGCGGTCTCCTGGATGCCGAGCCCATCTACGCGCCCGGCGTTCTCGAGTCGTTCCGCGACCTGATTCCCCAGCTCGAGATCGTCGAGGTCGACGACGTCAACCACTACACGATCCTCTTCGCGGACCGCGGCGCCGAGCGCGTGGCCGAAGCCGCATCCCGCTGAAGCCGCATCCCGCTGAACCCGCATCCCGCTGAACCCGAGCCGAAGGAGCCGACATGACGGAGCTGTTCGAGGGCATCACCGTCTACCGCATCGAGACGGACCGCTATACGGCCAACGTCCTCGAGCGGCCGGCATCCGATCCCTCCGCGCCCGACACGACGGTCGTGTTCGTGCACGGCAACGTCTCGTCGTCGCTCTTCTACCAGCCGACGATGCTCGCACTTCCCGCGGCGGTCCGCGCGCTCGCGATCGACCTGCGCGGCTTCGGCGACAGTGAGACGAAGCCGGTGGATGCGACGCGAGGCCTCCGTGACTTCGCGGACGACGTCCGTGCTGTGCTCGACGCCCTCGACCTCGACGCCGTGCACCTGGTGGGCTGGAGCATGGGCGGGGGAGTCGTGCTGCAGGTTGCGCTCGATGAGCCGGAGCGCGTGCTGTCGCTCGTCCTCGAGTCGCCGGTCTCGCCGTACGGCTTCGGCGGCACTCATGGACCCCACGGTGAGCGCAACGACGCCGAGGGAGCGGGCACGGGCGGCGGCGGAGCCAACCCGGACTTCGTCGCGCGGCTGGAGGCCGGGGACACCTCTGCCGACGCCCAGACCTCTCCGCGCACGGTATACCGCACGGCGTACGTCGCCAAGCCCGAACTGCAGGATGCGTACGAGGACGCGTGGGTCGCCTCGATGCTCACCACGAAGACGGGCGTGGACAACTACCCGGGCGACGCGGCCGTCTCGGAGAAGTGGCCGGGCTTCGCCGCAGGAACGAGGGGCGTGCTCAACACCATGACCCCCCAGCACCTGAATCTCTCCGGGATCGTCGAGCTGGAGGTGAAGCCGCCGATCCTCTGGATCCGCGGCGAGAAGGACGCGATCGTCTCCGATGCCTCGTTCTTCGACCTCAACCAGCTCGGCCTGCTCGGCGTCATCCCGGGATGGCCGGGAGCCGAGGTCGCGCCGCCTCAGCCGATGGTCACGCAGACGCGCGCGGTGCTCGAACGCTACGCGGCGAGCGGCGGCACGTACCGTGAGGTCGCGCTGCCGGACGCCGGTCACGCGCCGCACCTCGACGAGGCCGAGACGTTCGATCGGGAGCTCGCCTCGCACATCGGCGCCGCCTGACGCCGAGCGCACAGCGGGGGCCCCGGGGCGGTCGCCCATAGGCGGCGTCCAGGGGACGCCCACGAGATGCCCAGGCGGGCTTCTCTAGCGTGGTGGGATGTCGTTCTCCGCGCACCGCCCCGGCCGCATGGACTCCCAGGGACGGATCTCGTTCGAACTCGACGAACCCGGCAGCGGCGAGGACGCAGATGAGTGGGCGTTCCTGAGGGAGTTCGAGCCGGACGCGACGCAGGCCACCGAGCCGGTCGAGCCGATCGCGGTCGAGCCGCAGGCTGCCCCGCATCCCGAGCCCCGCGCGCCGCGCCCGCCGCGCGAGAAGCGGGAGCGCATGCCGCTGCGGCCCGCGCGCACCCTCGCGATCCTCGGCGGCGCGGAGGGTGCGATCCTCGACCGCGTGCCGGGCGAGACCCCCAAGTTCGTGCAGATGTTCTTCGTGCTGCTGGGCACGGCGGTCGTCGCCGCGATCTCGATGCTGTTCGCGCTGACCACCGGCGCGCAGGCGTGGCTCTGGATCGCGATCCCGCTCGCCCTCCTCTGGGCGCTCCTGATCTTCAACCTCGACCGCTTCCTCACGTCGACGATGTCGTCGACCCGCAGCATCCCGAAGCTCATCGCCCTCGCCATCCCTCGTGTGCTGATGGCCGCGCTGATCGGATTCGTGGTCGCCGAGCCCGTCGTCCTGCAGGTCTTCCACAACGACATCGCCCGGGAGGTCGCCTCGACCAACATCGTGCAGGCGCAGTCCGACCAGAACGCGCTGGAGCGAGGCCCGGAGAAGAAGGCGATGGATGCCGCCGCCCAGCGGGTCTCGGCACTCCAGCAGCAGGCCAAGACCGGCATCGTCGCGGGCACATCGGGCAACTCCGCATCCCAGTCCGCCGCCCAGAGCACGGTCGACGACCTGACCGCGAAGCTCGCTGCCCAGCAGAAGGTCATCGACGCGGCCCGTGCGCTCTACCAGTGCGAACTGACCGGGCAGGGCGTCGGCACCGTCCCGGGCTGCACCGGAGTGAAGGGTCAGGGCGCGAGCTCGTCGGCCGCCCAGGCTCAGCTCGCTCAGGCCCAGCAGACCTACGACGCGCTCGCCGCCCAGCTGCGCGATGCGAACTCGCAGCTCGGCGCGGCGACCGCGGCCGAGAAGAGCCAGACCACGGCATCCGAGTCGACCAACCGCGCCGCGGCCAAGAGCGAGCTCCCCGCCGCGCAGAGGCAGTACGACGCTGCGCTCGCGGCCTACAACGCGAGAGCGGATGCGGTGGCCCAGGGCAACGCCGGCGCGGTCGGTCTGCTGAGCCAGATCACGGCGCTGGGCACGCTGGGCGAGAAGCAGCCGGCGATCCTCTGGGCGCACTGGCTGATCGCGGGGCTGTTCTTCATGATCGAGCTGCTGCCGGTTCTCGTGAAGGTGCTGACGAGCTACGGCGAGCCCAGCCTGTACGAGCGCACGGCGGCCATCCGCAAGAGCGTCGAGCTCGACCGGGTGAGCGCGGAAGGGTTCCGCGACAGGGCGGCCATCGTGACGACCGCCGCCCAGGAGGCGGAGCCCGCCTGAGGACCGAGCCCGCGCCCGGAACGCGCTCTGGGAGGTGTCGTCGACACGGTTCGAGGGTGCAGGATGTCCGCATGGAGACCTGGGACGCGATGAGATCACGGCGCAATGTCCGGCAGTTCACGGATCAGCCCGTCAGCGACGACGCGCTCGACAGGATCCTCGAGGCCGGAAGGCGCGCACCGTCTGCGGGCAATTGGCAGCCCTGGGATTTCGTGCTCGTGACGGACGGGGCGCAGCTGGGCGAGCTGTCCAAGGTCTGGCGAGGAGCGGGGCATGTCGCGCGAGCCGCCGCGGCGATCGCGATCGTCGCGCCCGAGCCGAAGGACGCCCAGCAGGCGGCCCTGCTGCATTACGACCTGGGTCAGGCGACATACGCCATGATGGTCGCGGCCGCGGACCTCGGCGTCGGAACCGGTCATGCCGCGGTCGCCGATCAGGAGCAGGCGAAGCGGGTGCTCGGCTTCCCGGAGGGACGATTCCTCGCCTATGTGCTGTCCGCCGGCTATCCCGCCGACAAGCCGCTGACCGTCATCAAGCGGCTTGACAGGCGCCCGTTCGACGAGGTCGTCCACCGCGGGACCTGGAACGCCGCATCCTCCGATGCGGCGGCCGAGCCCGCCGATCGGGCCTGAGGCCCGACCCCGCTCCCGGGCGCATTAGCGTGGAGACATGAAGTATCGCTACCTCGGAAACAGCGGCCTGAAGGTCTCGGAGATCACGTACGGAAACTGGGTGACGCACGCGTCCCAAGTCGACGACAGCGCGGCGATCGCCACCGTGCACGCGGCCCTCGACGCCGGCATCACGACGTTCGACACCGCCGACACCTACGCCAACACCGCCGCCGAGGTCGTGCTCGGCAAGGCGCTCGCCGGTCAGCGCCGGGAGTCGCTGGAGATCTTCACGAAGGTCTACTGGCCGATCGGACCGAAGGGCGCGAACGACGTCGGCCTCAGCCGCAAGCACATCTTCGAGGGCATCGACGGGTCGCTGAAGCGGCTCGGCGTGGATTACGTCGACCTGTACCAGGCGCACCGCTTCGACTACGAGACCCCGCTCGAGGAGACCTTCCTCGCCTTCGCCGACATCGTCCGCCAGGGCAAGGCGCTCTACATCGGCGTCTCGGAGTGGACGGCCGACCAGCTGGTCGCCGGCGCCGAGCTCGCACGCGAGCTGAAGGTCCCGTTCATCTCGAACCAGCCGCAGTACTCCATGCTGTGGCGCGTGATCGAGGAGAAGGTCGTCCCCACGAGTGAGGAGCTCGGCCTCTCGCAGATCGTGTGGTCCCCCATCGCGCAGGGCGTGCTCTCGGGCAAGTACCTGCCGGGCCAGCCGCTGCCCGAGGGCTCGCGCGCGACCGACGAGAAGAGCGGCGCGGCCTTCATCCAGCGCTTCATGACGGACGAGGTCCTCACCGCGGTCCAACGCCTGCAGCCGATCGCCGAGGACCTCGGCCTCGCGATGCCGCAGCTCGCGATCGCGTGGGTGCTGCAGAACCCGAACGTCGCGGCGGCCCTCGTGGGCGCCTCGCGGCCGGAGCAGATCGCCTCGAACGTCGCCGCATCCGGAATCGTCCTCGACGGCGACGTCATGTCGGCCATCGACGAGGCGCTCGGCGACGTCGTGGTGCGCGACCCGAAGCTGACCGACGAGGTCTCGCCGCGGACCCGTCCGTGACGGCGCCGTCGCGGCCCTGATCGGATGATCACCAGCGCCGGCATCCTCCTGTACCGGCGTGCGCCGGCGCTGGAGGTGTTCATCGCGCACATGGGCGGGCCGTTCTGGGCCCGCAAGGACGCCGGCGCGTGGTCGATCCCGAAGGGCGAGTACGACGCGGCGACCGAAGACGCGTGGGATGCGGCGACCCGCGAGTTCCGAGAGGAGCTCGGGGTCGCCCCTCCCGACGCGCACGTGCTCGACCTCGGAGCGTTCACGGTCACGTCGGGCAAGCGGCTCGCCGTGTTCGCACAGGACGGCACGGACTGGGGCCCCGGTCCGTTCGAGTTCGGCGAGTTCGAGCTCGAATGGCCGCCCCGTTCCGGCAAGCTGCAGAGCTTTCCCGAGGTCGACCGCGCGGAGTGGGCGACGACGGATGCGGCGCGCCTGCGCCTCGTCAAGGGCCAGGTGCCGATCCTGGACGTCTTGCAGCGCCTCGTCTGACGTCAGGCGACGGACCGGTCTGCGCGCTCGCCGGCGGCCCTCCGTTCGATCGCGTCCCGCACGAGCAGAAGCCGGGCCGCCGCATCCTTCTGGAACTTCTTCGCGAACAGCGGGAAGAGCACCTTGAACGCCCCGTGCGGCGTCGCGTCGAAGACCGACGTGAAGCGCGTGCCACCGTCGGCCGGCTCCACGGCGAACGTCACCGTCACTTCGAGCGTCCCGCCGTTATGGCGGACGATGCGGTTCGGCCGATCGAACTCCACCGTGTCGACCCGCACTCGCTCGGGCGCGCTCTTCCACTTCGCGAAGTAGGACGTTCCCGCACCGGGGTCTCCCTCGGTGATCAGCTCGAGCGATTCCAGGTCCTCGTTCCATTCGCGCTCGTTCCGCGGATCCGCGGCGAAGTCGAAGACGACCTCTGGTGCGGCGTTGATGACGACCGAGTTGGTGAAGACGGGCATGGCGACTCCTTTCCCCAGTTCGCTAGTGGTGTCACTAGTGAAGTCATCAATAGAATGAACCCGTGAACGCCGCACGTCAAGACCCGGTCGCGCGCAAACCCTCGCGCGCCGAGAGGGCGCGCGGGACGAGGCATCGCATCGTCGAGGCGGCGGCGGCGCTGTTCGCAGCCCCCGGCTATCCCGCGACCACGATGGAGCGCATCGCGCAGGACGCCGGGGTCGCGGTCCAGACCGTCTACTACACGTTCGGCACGAAGGGTGCGCTGCTGTGCGCCGCGATGGACTACGCATCCGCGGGGCAGCATGATCCGGATCCCGTGATGCAGCGTGCGTGGATCGCCCGCGTGATGAACGCTCCCACTGGCGGGCGCGCGCTCGCCATCGCCCTGTCCAACGGTGTGGACATCTACGCGCGCGCTGCGCCGCTCTGGCCCGCGATCCGCGCCGCGTCGAGCGACCCCACCGTGGTGTCGTACTGGGAGGGCGTCGGGCGCGGCCGGCGCATCGGCATGCAGCAGGTCGTCGACCGCCTGGCCCGCATGGGCGCCCTCCGCGAGGACGTCGATGCGGCACGGGCAGGCGACATCCTGTTCACGCTGCACAGCCATGACTCGTACACGACGCTCGTGACGGATGCGTCGTGGCCGCTGCCCGAGTACAAGTCGTGGCTGCACGGTGTCTGCGTCCAGCAGCTGCTCCGGCTGGATGCGGTAGGCCCGCTCGATCTCGACGGCTTGGGTTACGCCTCGAGCTGAGCGTCGGCCGCGCGCTGCTCCTCCCACTCGGAGACGATCTCGGGGAGGCGCTTCGCCATGAAGCGCAGGAACGCCGCCATCTCGGAGGAGCGGGTCGTGATGGCGGGGTCATCGGCCGCCGACGCGCCGATCCGCTCGATGTAGTCGGCCATCCGCTCGTACACGGGCGTGTTGCTCATGAGCACCGTGTGCCACGTGTCCGCCGCGAGGTCGTACCGGTCGCGCCGATCGCCGGGCACCGACCGGCGGAGGATGAAGTGGGTGGTCAGCAGGTAGCGCACCGCGCCGGAGACAGCGCCGGCGCTGATGCCGAGGCGGTCGGACAGCTCGGCCGCGGTGTAGCCCCCCTCGGGCGCGGCGATGAGCGCCATCATGACCCGGGCGGGCATGCGTGGCATGCCCGCCGCCGTCATGACGGTCGCGGCCTGTTCGGCCGGCTCGATGCCCCGGTGCTCCATGCTGTCCCCCGGCTCCACGCTAGCCGTCGCTCGCGAGCTCGCGCCGCCGCATGAGCAGGAGGGATGCCGCGGCCCCCGCCGCGATGATCAGGATGAGCCACCAGAGGCCCTGGATGTCCACGTTCCCGTTGGACACGATCGGCGACACGGCGAACGGCGAGAACTTCGTCGTCCACTCGGGAAGGCCGAACAGCGGGCCGAAGAGCCCGAACACCGTGGCGAGGAACACCAGCCCCCACGCCACGGGGATCGTCGCCCGCGGCAGGAGGACGAACACGACCGCCGCGAGCACCGCGAAGACGAGCGCGGCGACACCCTGCCCGAGCCCGACGATCGCGACGACCTTGAACAGGTCCGACTTCGGGTGTCCGGCGAGCCCGAGCCACCCCGTCGCCACCGCGGCGGCGACGATGATCAGGATGGCGAACAGCGCGACAAGCAGGTAGTCGGCGAGCCATCGCACCCGGTCGACGGGACGGGCGAGCACGTTCTCGGCGGTGCCGTGGGCCTCCTCCTGCCGCGCGCGTGCGATGGTCTGCACGGCCGCACAGGCGGCGAGGATGCCGAGCATCGTGAAGAAGACCGTCACCACGGTCTCGTCGAGCGAGCCCGCCTTGGCGATCTTGTTCAGGATCTGCTCCACCGCAGGATTCTGGCCCGAGATCTGCCCCGCGAGCCCGCTGAGGGTCGTGGCGAGGATGCCGGTCAGTGCGCCGCCGATCGCCCATCCGATGATCGACCCGGATGTCAGCCGCCAGACCAGCGCGTGCGGCGTCCCCAGTGCCGGGCGCGCGTGGGCGCGTCCGCGCCGCTCCGGGATGAAGCCTGCGCCCATGTCGCGGATCGACTGGAGAGCGGTCGCCGCGATGGCGAGCACGAGGCCGAAGACGAGACCGAGCAGCGCCGGCCGGTAGTCGTTCGTGTCGTACGGCCGTGCCTGCTCCGCCCACCCGAACGGCGAGAGCCAGACGAGCCACGAGCTCGTGATGCGGGTCAGGTCGTTGCTGGGTGTCCCGGCGGCGTTGCCGATGCCGTTGATGAGGAACGTCGCGACGAGGATCCACACCGTGAGCGAGTTCGCTCCCCGTGACGTGCGCATGAGCTGCGCCGCCATGAGCCCGATGCCGAGGAAGGCGATGCCTGTGGTCCCGGTGACGACGCCCATGACGACCGAGCCCTGGGCGTCGACCTTGGATGCGATGAGGGCGAGAGTGACGAGCACGCCGAGCACCACGTTGGCCCCCGCGCCATGGATGATCGTCGCCACCGTCGGCCGCGTGCGGCCCGTGGGAGTGGCGGCCACCAGCTCGGAGCGCCCGGCCTCCTCGTCGCCGCGCGTGTGGCGCACCGCCAGGAAGGTGCTCATGAGCGCCGCGAGCATCGTCAGCCAGGGCAGGATCTCGAACGCCATGAACTGGCCCTCGGATGCGCCCGACGGCAGGCCGCGGAACATCATGATGACCGGGTTGGCCATGACCGCCGCGAGCACCTCGACGCGGTCGGCGTGGGTGCCGTAGGACTGCGTGACGCCCGCATAGCCCGAGAATGCCAGGAGCACGATGGCGAGGATCCACAGCAGAAGCTGAAGCCAGTCCCGCCGCAGCCGCTGTCGGAGCAGGGCGCCCATCAGGACTCCCGGGCGGCGGCCCGCCGCGATGCACGCGTGTCGCCGTTGTCTTCGGCGCGCCGCAGCGCTGCGACGTCGTCGCCGTAATGCCGCAGGAACAGCTCCTCGAGCGACGGCGGCTCGATGCGGAGCCCCGCCACGTTGTGCTGCGCGAGCAGCGGCAGCACGCCCGTGACCTCGTCGCTGTCCACGGTGAAGCGCGCGCGGCCCTCCGCCACCGAGCCGTCGTGCGCCTGCGGGATGCCGGCGAGGGCCGAGACATCCGTCGCCTCGAAGGAGACCTGCGTGCGCGTGAGGTGCCGCAGATCCGCGAGCGTGCCCGTCTCCACGACGGTGCCGGCCCGGATGATGCTGACGCGATCGCACAGCAGCTCGACCTCGGACAGGATGTGGCTCGACAGCAGGATGGTGGCGCCGGCGCTGCGCAGCAGCTCGACCTCGTCGCGGAACACGACCTCCATCAGCGGATCGAGGCCGCTCGTCGGCTCGTCGAGGATGTAGAGGTCCGCCGGAACGGCGAGCGCGGCGATCAGGGCGACCTTCTGCCGGTTGCCCTTCGAGTACGCGCGGCCCTTCTTGCGCGGGTCGAACTGGAAGACGCTCATGAGGCGTTCCCGCTCGGACCGGTAGGCGGCATCCTTCGTCTTCGCCCCGCGCAGACGCGCGAGGAAGTCGATCGCCTCGCCGCCGGAGAGGTTCGGCCAGACGCTGACATCGCCGGGAACGTACGCGATGCGCGTGTGCAGGGCCGCCGCATTGTGCCACGGCTCCTCGCCGAGGACGCTCACGTCGCCCGCCGTCTTGCGAGCGAGGCCGAGGAGGATGCGGATGGTGGTCGTCTTGCCCGCCCCGTTGGGGCCGAGGAAGCCGTGGACCTGCCCCTCCTCGACGGTGAGGTCTAGGCCGTCGAGGGCGTGCACGGCGCCGTAGTGCTTCGTGAGTCCGCTCGTGCGGATGACTTCGCTCATGGGCGAGAGCGTACGCCGATTTCAGGAAATCGTGAAACTTCTAAACGAAATCCATACGGCGGGTCTCGGGATCCCCGGCTCAGGGGCCCGACGACAGGTGGTCGTGGCGCGGTACAAGCGGTGCCGCTTTCCGTTGCGCGGTCGAAGAGGGCATCATCGAACAGGAGTGGAACCATGACCCGGATCGCCTGCTGCCAGCTCGCACCCGTCTTCGGCGACGTCGACGGCAACGTCGCGCGTTCCGTCGAGGCTGTCCGGGATGCGGCGGCCCGCGGCGCGCGCATCATCGTGCTGCCGGAGCTCATGACCACCGGGTATGTCTTCGCCGACGCCGACGAGGCGCGCAGCCTGGCCGAGCCCGTGGACGGTCCGTCGGTGACCGCGTGGCGCCGGCTCGCAGACGAGCTCGACGTCGTCGTCGTGGGTGGGTTCTGCGAACTCGGCGACGACGGCCGGGTGTACAACAGCGCCGCCGTGCTCGTTCCGCAGAAGCCCGCCGTCGTGCACCGCAAGACGCATCTGTGGGACCGCGAGCGCCTGGTCTTCACCGCCGGCGACGCGGCACCGCCGGTCGTGGAGACGCTGCACGGGCGGATCGCGCCGCTGATCTGCTACGAGCTCGAGTTCCCCGAGTGGGTCCGGATCCCCGCCCTCGCGGGCGCGGACCTCATCGTCGCTCCCGGGAACTGGCCGGACCTCCCACGGCCCGACGGCGAGCGGCCGGGAGAGGTGATCCGCGTGCAGGCGGACGCATCCATCAACCGCGTCGCGATCGCCGTCTGCGACCGTGTCGGAACCGAGCGAGGCGTCGACTGGACGTCCGGATCCCTCATCGTGGATGCCGACGGCTGGCCGCTCGCCATGGCCGACTACACATCGTCCGAGGTCACGACGCTCGTCGCCGACGTCGACCTGCTCGACAGTCGCACCAAGAAGCTGGCCGGGCTGAGTGATGCCTTCGCGGACCGGCGCACCGACCTGTACCCCGGAGGCTGACGACAGCTCCTGGAATCGCGTCGCTCACGCGACGGCGGTCTCGCGGGCGGCTCGAATCCGATGGAGGCTGTTCTGATAGCGCTCCTGGTGGATGCGGGCATGCATCCACTCGTCGACATGCCGGACGCCCGGACTGGTGCGCAGGCGGGCCAGCAGGTCGCTGAACTCGGCGAGGGTGTGGAACGTGATGGTCGCGACCATGTCGTAGCGCCCGACGCCGGAGGCGAGGAATTCGAGCGTCGGCTCGGCCAGCAGCACCTCGAGGGCGGGGGCGTCGT
This sequence comes from Microbacterium rhizosphaerae, assembly GCF_034120055.1. Lineage (NCBI taxonomy): Bacteria > Bacillati > Actinomycetota > Actinomycetes > Micrococcales > Microbacteriaceae > Microbacterium > Microbacterium rhizosphaerae. The sequence continues at coordinate 720,098 of NZ_CP139368.1, forward strand.
CGCCGTGCAGCACGATGCCGAAGCCGAAGGCGAGGCCCTCGGCATCCGCCTCCTCGCGCTGCAGGATGGCGCCGATCTGCATGGCGCCGGATTCGATGAGCCGAGCGACCCGGATGCGGCACCCGCTGATCGAGAGCCCGACCTGCGTGCTCATCTCGGCGTAGCCGAGGCGGCCGTCCGCCTGCAGCAGCTCCATGATCTGCAGATCCGCCTCGTCGAGCGAGTGCGGGATCAGCCGGGGCTCCTCGCCGAGGAAGAAGCTGCGCAGCATCCGCTCGTACAGCATCACGGCGACCTCCGTGACACCCGGGAGAGCGCGTACCTCGCGCACCGCGCTCTGCAGCTCGGTGAGCGTGGTCAGATGCAGCTCCGCGACGATCTGCATCACGCCGGTGATCTCCGAGATGAAGACGGTCGAGTCGATCTGCGCGATCCGCTTCGCGAGTGCGCTGACGTCGCCCTCGGCGCGCACCATCAGGTGGGCGAGGACATCCAGTCCGAGCAGGCGCGGATGCACCGCTGCCACGATCCGCAGCGACCCGTCCTCGAGCAGCGGCCCGATGCGGCGCGTCACGTTGGCGCGCGTCGTGCCGAGGCGGCGGGCCAGATCGCTGAAGGAGGCGCGACCGTCGCGGCGCAGCAGAGCGATGGCGCGTTCGGTGAGCTCATCCACGGTCCAAACGTATCGCACGGGCGCCGTCTGTGGTAGCAACTTTGCTCCATTCCGCATCGTCGGTGGTGCGATGAGCCACCGTATCAGCTCCAAAGCAAAAGAAAACGCACGAAACAGTCTCCAAAAATGCAAAACTGCATTGACAGACCGCATCCCAGCAGGCATGATCGATCTCACCCGCCCCCGCTTACCTCTTCAAGGGAGAAGAACCATGAACCAGCGTGTCCTCGGTCTCGCAGCGGTCGCCGCTGCTGCCCTGCTCCTGAGCGCGTGCTCGAGCGGAGCGTCCGACAGCGGCGCCTCCCACCCGACCGCCGCGGCCGCCAAGGCTCCGGCCGGCCTCATGCAGGCAGGCACCCTCTCGGTCTGCATCGACCCGGAGTACGCCCCGCTCGAGTACTACAAGAACGGCTCCAGCGGCGATGTCGTCGGGTTCGACGCCGACGGCGCCCGCGCTCTCGCGACCTACTGGGGGGTGACGCCGAAGTTCGACGTCACCTCGTTCGACGGCCTCATGCCGGCTCTGAATGCGAGCCGCTGCGACATCGTGTGGAGCGGCCTCTACCAGAGCGAGGCGCGCAAGGCCATCGCCGACTCGTCCGCCTATATGCAGGCCGGCCCGACCGTCGTCGCAGCGCCCGCGCTCGCCGCCAAGCTCAAGGCGAAGGACGACCTGTGCGGTCTGCGCGTGGTCACGCAGTCGGCATCCGCGAACTCGGACGACGTCGCCGCGCTCTCGAAGGCCTGCGAGGCCGGCGGCAAGAAGCCGATCACCCAGAGCAACTACCCCCAGACTGCGCAGACCGTGCTGGCGCTGATCAACGGCAAGGCCGACGCGCTCGTCGAGACCAACGTCGGCGCGGCGTACATCGTGTCGCAGAACGAGGGCAAGCTCGCCGTCGCCAAGAACGTCTTCCCCTCCGAGACGACCTTCGGCGTCTTCACGCGCAAGGGCGACAAGCTCAGCGAGCCGGTCGCCGCCGCGCTCAAGGCCCTCTACACCGACGGCACGTTCGCGAAGATCGCCGCGCAGTACAAGCTCGACCCCGCGTCGCTCGACGTCTCCCAGTGACGGTCGACCGGCTCGAATACGGAGGTTGAGACATGGGTTTCGATCCGCAGATCTTCTTGGGGCAGTTGCTCAATCCGCAGTACCTCTGGGGAGCGCTCTTGTCCATCGGCGTCGCCGTGGTTGCCCTGGTCATCGCCACGGTCCTCGGGTTCTTCCTGGCCCTCGGGCGGACGTCGCCGAACCGGTGGGGCAGCGCCGCATCCGGCGCGTACATCTGGCTGTTCCGGGCGATCCCGGCGCTCCTCGTGCTGCTGATCATGTGGAACGCCCTCCCGCAGCTGCTGCCGATCTTCAAGGCCGACTGGTACACGCCGTTCATCGCGGCATCCGTCGGACTGGGTCTGGTCGAAGCCGCGTTCATGGCGGAGATCATCCGATCCGCACTCAACAGCGTGGACGAAGGCCAGGGTCTCGCGGGACGCGCGCTCGGGATGACGCCCGCATCGGTGATGCGCAAGGTGATCCTTCCGCAGGCGATCCGCACCGCACTGCCCCCGACCGGCAACGAGTTCATCGGACTCGTGAAGTACTCGTCCCTCGCCTCCGTCATCTCGTTGCAGGAGCTGCTGACCACCGCCCAGGTGGGCGTGAACACGACCTTCCGCTACGCGGAGTACTACGCGGTCGCGATCATCTACTACCTCGTGATCGTCAGCATCATCACGCTGATCCAGGGGCGCATCGAGAAGCGGTTCGCCTGGAGCTCGCGCGGCACCAGGAAGCAGCTGTCCGCGACGGCGACCGACACCCAGCTCATCGCGGTGGGCACGTCTCGCGGCACACGAAAGGGCGTGAACGCATGACCGCCATCCCAGACGCGGCCACCCCGACCCTCCAGGTCAGGGGGCTGCACAAGAGGTACGAAGGCCTCGAGGTGCTCAAGGGCGTCGAGTTCCAGATCCACCGCGGCGAGGTGAAGGCGGTGCTGGGCCCGAGCGGCTCCGGCAAGTCGACGATGCTCCGCCTGATGGCCCTGCTCGAGCCGGCCGACCAGGGCGAGGTGCTGCTCAACGGCACCCGCATCGGAGCCACGGGCACGGCCGACAAGCCGCATCACCACCACGAGCGCAAGCTGGCGATCGAACGGCGGCAGATCGGGATGGTGTTCCAGCGGTTCAACCTGTTCCCCCATATGAACGCCCTGGACAATGTCGCGCTCGCGCTCGTCAACGTCCAGAAGGTCGACAAGGGACAGGCGCGGGAGCGGGCGTACGCCATGCTCGAGCGCGTCGGACTGGGGGAGCGCGACGGCCACTTCCCGTCCGAGCTGTCCGGCGGTCAGCAGCAGCGTGTGGCCATCGCCCGTGCGCTGGTGCTCAACCCGCAGGTCATGCTGTTCGACGAGCCCACCTCTGCGCTCGACCCGGAGCTCGTGGGCGAGGTCCTCGATGTGATGGAGCAGCTGGCCGCGGACGGCATGACGATGATCGTCGTCACGCACGAGGTGCGCTTCGCTCGCCGCGCCGCCGACGAGGTGTCGCTGTTCGATTCGGGCGTCCTGGTCGAACAGGCCGCCCCGGACGAGTTCTTCGACAACCCGCAGCACGATCGCACGAAGAGGTTCCTCAGCCATGTCCACTGAACGCCCCCTGGCCCTCTATCTCGACACCGACGACATCGACCCGACACCGGGCGTCGACATGCTCGAGGCCGCCGGGTTCCGCGTGGAACGTGTCAAGAGCCACGACCCGGACGAGATCGTGGCCGCCGCCGCCGAGGCGGAGGCCCTCCTCATCGGATACGACCCGATCACCGCCGACATGATCGAGCGGATGCCGCGGCTGCGCATCATCGCGACGCTATCGATGGGCGTCGACGGCGTCGACGTGCAGGCGGCGACGGATGCCGGCGTCTGGGTGTCGAACGTCCTGGGTGCCGCCACCGACGAGGTGGCCGCGCACGCCCTGGGCCTCGTGCTCGCGGCCCGCTCGATCGACCGGGCCGCGCGGGCCACGCGCTCGGGCGCCTGGCGCGCGGAGGATGCCCCGCGGGCGACCACCGAGTGCACCGTGGGCGTCGTCGGCCTGGGCCGGATCGGGCGTCGGTTCGCCGAGTTCGCCGCGCCCCTGTTCCGCGAGGTGATCGGCACCGACCCGATGCTTCCGGACGACGCCGACACCCGCGACATGCTCCGTCGCGCCGGCATCCGTCGGGTGGACCTCGACGAGCTGATCGCGAGCTCGGACGTCCTGTCGCTGCATGTCCCGCTCACCGACGAGACCGCCGGCATGGTCGACGCGGACGTCCTCGCGGCGATGCCCGACGGCGCCGTGCTCGTGAACGTCAGCCGCGGCGGCCTGATCGATGAGGATGCGCTGCTGGCGGCCCTCGACTCGGGGCACATCGCCGGAGCAGGTCTCGATGTGCTGGCGACCGAGCCGGCTGCCGCCGACCATCCCTTCCGCACCCACCCCCGCGTGGTGCTGACCCCGCACATGGCCTATCTGTCCTCGCGGACCGGACGCGAATACGCCACGCGTCAGGCGCAGAACGTGGTCTCCCTGTTCACCGACGGCGTTCCGGCCACGCCGGTCAACCGTCCGGCGTCGCCGGCCCTCACCTCCTGATCCAAGGTCTCCCATGCGCAAGCTCTCCCTTCCCGATCGCCCGCTCGACGAGCAGGGCGCGAAGATCGTCGTCGCCCGCCGCATCCGCACGCTGGACGACGCGGACACCGTCGTGACCGCGATGCTCATCGTGAACGGCCTCATCGCGGCCACCGGCACACTCGACGAGTGCCTGGATGCTGCCGAACGCCGCGTCGCGGCCGTGCCCGAGGTGCACGATCTCGGCGATGCCGTGGTCGTGCCGGGGTTCGTCGACGCGCATGCGCATCCGCTCATGCTGGGTCAGATGATGAGCTGGGTGGACTGCGGACCCGACAGGGCCGGCAGCATCCCGGAGATCGTCGCCCTGCTGCGCAAGGCCGCCGAGCGGACGCCCGACGACCTGCCGGTGCGCGGCTACGGATACGAGCAGCGCAACCTGGTCGAGCGGCGGCACCCCACCCGGTTCGAACTCGACGAGGTCGCCACCGACCGCGAGGTCTACCTCATGAACGCGTCCGGTCACGGCGGCGTCGTGAACAGCTTCACGTTCGAGAAGTACGGCGTGACCCGCGACACCCCCGATCCCCAGGGCGGCGAGTTCTTCCGCAGCGCCGACGGGGAGCTCACCGGGGAGCTGTCGGATGCCGCGTGCAACATCCTCACCGGGCTGAGCGGCGTGAAGATCGGCCACCACGGCCCGAACTTCCACCTCGGCGATGCCCCCGAGGAGCACGTCCGCCAGCTGGCCGCTGCGCAGCGCAACTTCCTCGAGGGCGGCGTCACCACGATCGGGGATGCGCAGGTGTCGAGCCGCGAGTTCGACACCTATCTGCGCCTGGCCGAGCGTCGGGGCCTCCACCTGCGCGTCTCGATGTACCTCCTGTCGCACCTGCTCGACGATGCCCTCGACATGGGGCTGCGGGGACAGTTCGGCAACGCGCAGCTCAGCTTCGCGGGCATCAAGCTGTACGCCGACGGCACGCTCGGCGGTTGGACGGCCTACTTCCCCGACGGGTACGTCGGCGACCCGTGCCGCACCGGCCAGCTGTACCACGAGCCCGCCGAATACCGGGCGCTGATCGCCCGGGCGCACGAGGCGGGCCTGCAGACCGCGACCCACGCGCAGTCGCCCACCGCCATCGAGATGGTCGTGGCGGCCATCGAGGCGGCCCAGGCCGCCGACTCGCGGCCGGATGCCCGTCACCGCATCGAGCACTGCGGTCTACCCACCCCCGAGCAGATCGAGCGGATGGCGGCCGCCGGCATCCGGCCGGTGAACCAGCCCCAGCACTACTACAACTGGGGCGAGGGCGTGGAGCAGGCCATCGGCACGCCCGGTGAGCGCTTCAACCCGCTCGGCGAGTTCGTGCGCGCCGGCGTCCCGGTGACGATCTCCTCGGATGCCCCCGTCGCCGAGCCGCGCCCGCTCGAGGCGATCCAGGCATCCGTGACCCGGGTGACGCGCCGGGGCCGCAAGCTCGGTCCCGACGACCTGGCCATCGATGCGATGACGGCGCTGCGCGGCCACACGATCGAGGCCGCCCGCACGATCGGCCGCGAGGACGACCTCGGCACCCTCGAGGTCGGCAAGCGCGCGGACTTCGCGGTGCTGGCGGCCGATGTCGACGAGGTCGCCCCCGAGACCATCGGCGAGATCGCCGTGCTGCAGACGTGGATCGACGGAACCCGCCACCACATCGCGGCGACGGCAGAGGGAGAGAACTGAGCCATGACCCTGACCACGTACTTCGACGCTGTCGACGCGGCCGAGGCCGAGGCCGCCGGCGCCGCGGGCGTCGCGATCGACAACACCGGTCTCGCGGTGCTGCAGACGCTGCGCGGCTACGGGGTGGACACCGTCTTCGGCATCCCCGGCACGCACAACCTCGAGTTCTACCGGCACCTCTCGCGCCTCGGCATCCACGCGGTGACCTCTCGGCACGAGCAGGGGGCCGGCTATGCGGCCGACGGGTGGGCCCAGCGCACGGGTCTGCCCGGGGTCGTCATCACGACCTCCGGACCGGGGCTGCTGAACGCCCTCTCCGCCGCAGGCACGGCGTACTGCGAGTCGCGACCGCTCATCATCCTCTCTCCGGGTGTTGCGCTCGGCGCGGAGTTCGCGGACGTCGGAACGCTGCACGAGACGAAGGATGCGACGGCGGCCAGCGGAGCGATCGTCGAGTGGAGCCGGCGGGTCGCCACCGCCGCGGAGGCCGTGCAGGCGGTGCACGACGCCTTCGCCATGTTCCGCACGGGGCGCCCGCGTCCCGTCCACATCGAGGTGCCGCTGGACGTGCTCGAGGGCGCGGCGGATGTGCCGGCCGCGGACCGCGAACCGCGTCCGCACCCGGGCTTCACTCTGGCCGACGACGCGCTCATCGCTCAGGCCGCGCAGATCCTGGCGGGCGCGTCCCGGCCGGCGATCATCGCCGGTGGCGGCTCGACCAGGGCCGCGGCGTCCCTGACGGCCCTCGCCGAGCGCCTCGGCGCGCCCGTCGTCACGACCCTGAACGGCAAGGGCGTCGTACCCGAGTCGCACCCGCTCGCCGTCGGCGCCGAGCTGCGGCTGGAAGCCGCACGCGATGTCGTCAACGGCTGCGACGCACTGCTGATCGTCGGCGCGAAGATCGGCGAGGCCGAGCTCTGGGGCGGTGTGATCCAGCCGGACGCACCCGTCATCCGGATCGACATCCTCGCCAGCCAGGGTCACAAGAACGTCGCGTCCGACCTCGTCCTTGTCGGTCACGCGCAAGCCGTCGTGCCTCAGCTCCTCCAGGCCGTCGGCGCCGGATCGACGCCCGCGTGGGCAGACCTCGACGCCGTGCGCCTCGCCTGCGCCGAGGAGGCGGCCGAGTTCAACGCGCTCACGGCCCTGGCCGCACGCGCGATCGCGGCGACCCTGCCGCGCGATGCCGTCGTGGCGGGCGACTCCTCGCAGATCACGTACCTCGGCATGGCGAGCGCCGTGCGCCAGGATGAGCCGCACGCCTTCCTGTACACGCCGGCCTATGCCACCCTCGGCTACGGCCTGCCCGCTGCGATCGGCGCCGCCGTCGCGGAGTCCTCCCGGGGCGCCGCGGCCAGGCCCGTGGTCTGCGTCGTCGGGGACGGCGCGCTCATGTTCGCGGTGCAGGAGTTCGCCACCGCCGTCGAGCAGCGCCTCGATCTGATGGTCGTCTGCTACGACAACGGAGGCTACGCGGAGATCCAGCAGAACGAGCTCGATCGCGGCATCCCGGCGATCGGCGTGCAGCTGGCACAGCCGGACTGGGCCGCGCTGGCCGATGCGTTCGGCGCGCGTGGCTGGCGCGTGCGATCGGCCGACGAGCTCGACGGTGTCGTGTCGCGGGCCGCGCGCGCGGGCGGAGTGAACCTCGTCCACGTGCCGTCGCACCTGTTCGAGCCGCACATCTGAAACGGTTCGCCGTCGCCTCACGACGGCAGGAAGGGACACCATGACGACCCCGGTCGGCCCCATCGACAGCTCCCGCACCCCCCGCTATGCCGGGCGCGACGGGTTCGCCCGCCTGCCGCGGCTCGACCAGGTCGCCCGCGCCGACATCGTCGTGGCCGGCGTGCCGTTCGACAGCGGCGTCTCCTACCGCTCCGGCGCACGGTTCGGCCCCAACCACGTGCGCGAGGCATCGCGGCTCCTGCGTCCCTACAACCCCGCGCTCGACGTCTCGCCGTTCGAGATCGCCCAGGTCGCCGACGCCGGCGACATCGCCGTGAACCCTTTCGACATCGGCGAGGCGATCGAGACGATCGAGCAGGCGGCGCTCGACCTGACCGCGGGCGACACGCGCCTGGTCACCCTCGGCGGCGACCACACGATCGCCCTGCCGCTGCTGCGCGCGGCGGCCCAGCGACACGGGCCGGTCGCCCTGCTCCACTTCGATGCCCACCTGGACACGTGGGACACGTACTTCGGGGCGGAGTACACGCACGGCACCCCGTTCCGCCGCGCGTTCGAAGAGGGCATCATCGACACCGAGGCGCTCTGCCACGTCGGCACGCGGGGTCCGCTGTACGGGAAGCGCGACCTCGAGGACGACCGCCGATTCGGCTTCGGAATCGTGACCAGCGCCGACGTCTACCACCAGGGGGTGAACGAGGTCGTGGCCAAGCTGCGAGATCGCATCGGCGCTCGTCCGCTGTACATCTCGATCGACATCGACGTCCTCGATCCCGCGCATGCGCCCGGTACGGGCACGCCGGAGGCCGGCGGCATCACGAGCCGCGAGCTGCTCGAGATCCTCCGGGGTTTCCAGGGCCTGAACCTCATCGGCGCGGACGTCGTCGAGGTCGCACCCCCGTACGACCACGCGGAGATCACCGGGGTCGCCGCATCCCACGTCGCCTACGACCTCGTCTCGCTCCTCGCCCTCCGGCGCGGGCAGCAGAGGTAGCCCGACACGTCAGGCGCCGACGAGGTCGCCCTCTGTATACCTTCGACCACCCTCAAGCCCCTGAGTAGCGCAATCTGTCCTGTTGTGTATACACTGACCTCGGCGTGATCCGAGGGGGGTGCGTATGAGAGCGAGCGACCGCACGTACCGGGCGCTCCTCGACGAGATCCAGTCCGGCGCGCTCGCGCCGGGGACGGCGCTCGCCGAGGCCGAGCTCGCGACCCGGTTCGGGGTCAGTCGCACGCCGGTGCGCGAAGCGCTCGGACGCCTGGCCGCCGACGGCCTCGTGATCGAGGTGTCGCCCCGGCTGACCGTCGTGGCCGATCTCGCTCCGGACGACATCCGAGCGCTGTTCGAGCTGCGCCGGGCGCTCGAGGAGACGGCCGTCCGCATCGCCGCGATGCGGGGGGATGCCTCTGCCTTCGCCACGCTGGCGGACGCGTTCGAGGCGACGGATGCCGCGTCCGGCCAGGGCATGGACGACTACTACGCCCTGATCGCCGACTTCGACGCGGAGGTGGATGCCGCGGCATCCAACGCGTATCTCGCCGCCGCCCTGCGGACCGTGCGCACGCACTTGGTCAGGGTGCGCAGACTCGCCCGTGACAAGCCGGCGCGGCTCGCCGCATCCGTCGCGGAGCACCGCCTCATTGCGCACGCGATCGCGACGCGCGACGCTGATCTCGCGGCCCATGCCACGCACGTGCACCTCCACAACGCCCTGGCGAGCATTCTGGACGGCACGCTGCTCGGCTCCGGCGACGCGGCCGGGGTCCACTCCACGAACCACACGCGACCGACAGGCTCGAGAGAAGGAGCACCATGACCGTCACGCACCACCTCCGTGTGCACCGCAGCGACGAGAACCTCGCGCGCGAGGGACAGCTCGCGTGGGCGATCGCCCGCGTCGCCGCCGATCCGGTGGAGGTCGACTCCGACGTCGTCGACATGATCGTCAACCGCATCATCGACAACGCGGCGGTGGCCGCCGCATCCCTCACCCGCGCACCGGTGAGCGCCGCGCGCCAGCAAGCGCTCGACCACCCGGTGTCGGTGGGCGGTGAGGGCTCGACGATCTTCGGGTGCGCGCTCGAGCGCCGCACGAGCCCGGAGTGGGCGGCGTGGGCGAACGGCGTCGCCGTGCGCGAGCTCGACTACCACGACACGTTCCTCGCCGCGGAGTACTCGCACCCCGGCGACAACATCCCGCCGATCCTGGCGGTCGCCCAGCACGTCGGATGCGACGGCACCGCGCTCGTGCGCGGCATCGCGACGGGCTACGAGATCCAGATGGACCTCGTGCGCGCCATCAGTCTGCACAAGCACAAGATCGACCACGTGGCCCACCTCGGCCCGTCGGCCGCTGCCGGCATCGGCACGCTTCTCGGGCTCGACGTCGAGACGATCTACCAGGCGATCGGTCAGGCGCTGCACACGACCACCGCCACACGGCAGAGCCGCAAGGGCGAGATCTCGACGTGGAAGGCCTTCGCCCCCGCCTTCGCCGGCAAGATGGCCGTCGAGGCCGTCGACCGCGCGATGCGCGGCGAGACGAGCCCCTCGCCGATCTACGAAGGCGAGGACGGCGTCATCGCGTGGATGCTCGACGGCCCGGACGCGTCGTACGACGTGCCGCTGCCCGGCGAGGGCGAGCCGAAGCGGGCGATCCTCGACTCGTACACGAAGGAGCACTCCGCCGAGTACCAGGCGCAGGCGTGGATCGACCTCGCCCGCAAGCTGCACAACGAGCGGCCCGAACTGAGGTCGGTCCCTGAGCCTGTCGAAGGGCAGGGACCGGGATCCCAGATCGAGTCGATCGTGCTGCACACGAGCCACCACACGCACTACGTGATCGGCTCCGGAGCGGGCGACCCGCAGAAGTACGACCCGCACGCCTCGCGCGAGACGCTCGACCACTCGATCCCGTACATCTTCGCGGTCGCGCTCCAGGACGGCACGTGGCACCACGTCGACTCGTACCTGCCCGAGCGCGCCCAGCGCCCCGACACGGTCGAGCTCTGGAAGAAGATCACCACCGCCGAGGACGAGGAGTGGACGCGCCGCTACCACTCCGAGGACCCCGACGAGAAGGCGTTCGGCGGGCGCGTCGTCATCCGCTTCGCCGACGGCTCGGAGCTCGTCGACGAGATCGCCGTCGCCGACGCCCACCCGCTCGGCGCCCGCCCGTTCGCGCGGGAGGATTACATCCGCAAGTTCCGCACGCTCGCCGAGCCCGTGCTGGAGCCCGCGGAGATCGAGCGGTTCCTCGAGCTCGTGCAGCGCCTCCCCGCACTGAGCCCCGACGAGGTGCGCGAGCTGTCGATCGTGGCGAAGCTCGGCGTGCTCGCCCTCGCCCCGGCCCCCAAGGGACTCTTCTGATGCTGTACTCGCAGGTTCCGGCGCACGAGAAGCGCCGGGCATTCCGCGAGCGCCTCGCCTCCGGTGAGCTGCTCCGGTTCCCCGGCGCCTTCAATCCGCTGTCCGCGCGGCTCATCGAGCGGAAGGGCTTCGAGGGCGTGTACATCTCCGGCGCCGTGCTGTCCGCCGACCTCGGCCTGCCCGACATCGGCCTGACGACGCTCACCGAGGTCGCCGGCCGCGGGCAGCAGATCGCACGGATGACGGATCTCCCGACCCTCATCGACGCCGACACCGGCTTCGGCGAGCCGATGAACGTCGCCCGCACGATCCAGACGCTCGAGGACGCGGGACTGTCCGGCATGCACATCGAGGACCAGGTCAACCCGAAGCGGTGCGGTCACCTCGACGGCAAGGCCGTGGTCGACGAGGACACCGCGGTCAAGCGCATCCGCGCCGCCGTCGATGCCCGTCGCGATCCGGACTTCCTCGTCATGGCCCGCACCGACATCCGCGCCGTCGAGGGCCTGTCGGCCGCGAAGGACCGCGCACGGGCGCTCGTCGACGCGGGGGCGGATGCGATCTTCCCCGAGGCGATGCGCACGCTCGACGAGTTCGCCGCCATCCGAGAGGCGGTGGATGTGCCGATCCTCGCGAACATGACCGAGTTCGGCAAGTCCGACCTGTTCACGGTCGACCAGCTGCGCGACGTCGGCGTCAACATCGTCATCTGGCCGGTCTCGCTCCTGCGCATCGCGATGGGGGCGGCGGGCCGTGCCCTCGACACGCTCCGGGATGAGGGGCACCTCACGGGACTGCTCGATCAGATGCAGCACCGTGCGGACCTGTACGACCTGCTCGACTACGAGCGGTACAACCACTTCGACACCAGCGTCTTCAACTTCACCATTGCGAAGGACTGATATGACCGACATCAAGAAGGGCCTCGCCGGGGTCGTCGTCGATTACACGGCGATCAGCAAGGTCAACCCCGAGACCAACTCGCTGCTGTACCGCGGTTACCCCGTGCAGGAGCTCGCCGCGACCCAGCCGTTCGAGGCCGTGGCGTACCTCCTGTGGCACGGCGAGCTGCCGACCGAGGAGCAGCTGGCGGACCTCGTCGCCTTCGAGCGGGCGAACCGCACGCTCGACCCCGCCGTCAAGACGGCCATCGATCTCCTGCCCCTCGAGGCGCACCCGATGGATGTCGTGCGCACCGCCGTCTCGGTGCTCGGCGCCGCCGACCCCGCAGCCTTCGACAACTCGCGCGAGTCGGACGTCGAGAAGTCGCGCCTGCTGCTGGCGAAGATCCCGGCCATGGTGGCGTACGACCAGCGACGCCGGCGCGGTCAGGGCCTCGTCGAGCCGCGCGACGACCTCGACTACGCGCACAACTTCTTGTGGATGACGTTCGACGAAGAGCCGGACCCGGTCGTGGCCGCGGCGTTCAACGTGTCGATGATCCTGTACGCCGAGCACTCGTTCAACGCGTCCACGTTCACGGCTCGGGTCATCACGAGCACGATGGCCGATCTGTACTCGGCCGTCGTGGGGGCGATCGGTGCGCTGAAGGGCCCGCTGCACGGCGGCGCGAACGAAGCCGTGATGCACATCCTCGACGAGATCGGAACGGCGCAGAACGTCGGCCCGTGGCTCGACGAGGCCCTCGCCTCGAAGCGCAAGATCATGGGCTTCGGCCACCGCGTGTACAAGAGCGGCGACTCCCGTGTGCCGACGATGAAGGCCGCGCTCGACACCCTCGTGGAGCACTACGACGCCGACGAGCTCGCCGAGCTCTACGACGCTCTGGAGTCCGACTTCGTCTCCCGCAAGGGCATCTACCCCAATCTCGACTACCCTTCGGGTCCCTCGTACCACCTGATGGGCTTCGACACCCTCACGTTCACGCCGCTGTTCGTCGCGGCGCGGGTCGCGGGGTGGACCGCGCACATCATGGAGCAGGCGGCATCCAACGCCCTCATCCGCCCGCTGTCGGAGTACAACGGTCCCGACGAGCGGCACCTCGACGGGCATGTGCCGGATGCCGCGACCGCCGCCACTGCGGACCGTCCGGAGGAAGCCGCGGGCTGAGTCCCCCGACACGAAGTCCGCCCCGTCGCGCCGGCGCCGGGGCGGACTTCTGCATTTCTGCGGACGGGACGGGATGCGGGGGTCCGCTGCAATGCGAATCTCCGTCGTTATCGTGGCGGTCCGCGGGAGCTCCTCCCCACTGAAAGCGCTTGCGTTTCTATGCATCCCTGAACGCGACTTCCGTCGAGAACGCAGGAACCGTGAGGAGATTCTCATGTAAGCGCTTGCGGTCAGAGCCGCGCCGCTGTTAGCTTCCTGAGAAACCGAACCTCTCAGGAGCACCCGTGTCGAAGACGACCCGCGCCTGGCGCGCACTCGCTCTGTCCCTCACCGCGGCCCTCGTCGCCGTCGGCGGCATCGTCGCAGTGACCACCCCGGCCACCGCCGCCGCGCGGACCTTCACCCTCGTCGGCGATCTGCAGAGCGAGCTCGGCTGCGCCTCCGACTGGGCTCCCGACTGCGCCCAGACCGCCCTCGTGTCCACCGACAAGCCGGGCATCTACGCCGCGGACTTCACGGTTCCCGCCGGCACCTGGAACTACAAGGTCGCCGTCAACGGCACGTGGGACGAGTCGTACGGCCTGAACGGCGGGGGCGACAACATCCCTCTGACGGTCGCGGGGCCGACGCAGCTGCGCTTCGAGTTCGACGACAACGCGCACAAGGTGGGCGTCGAGGTCGCTCCGGCGGCGCTGCGCGCCGGCTACACGTCCGACGACGACGCGCTCGTCGCCGCTCCCGCGCGTCAGAAGGGCGCCGACCAGCAGTTCTACTTCGTGATGACCGATCGGTTCGCGAACGGCGACACGTCGAACGACACCGGCGGTCTCACCGGCGACCGGATGACCACCGGGTTCGACCCGACCGACAAGGGCTTCTACGAGGGCGGCGACCTCGCCGGCCTCCACTCGAAGCTCGACTACATCCAGGGTCTCGGCACGACCGCGATCTGGCTCACGCCGAGCTTCAAGAACAAGCCCGTGCAGGGCACCGGCGCCGACGCGAGCGCCGGCTACCACGGCTACTGGATCACCGACTTCACGCAGATCGACCCGCACCTCGGCACGAACGACGAGCTCAAGTCGCTGATCGCCGACGCGCACGCGCGGGGCATCAAGGTCTACTTCGACATCATCGTGAACCACACCGCCGACGTCATCTCCTACGCCGAGAACCAGTACTCGTACATCGACCAGGCGACCAAGCCGTACAAGGATGCATCCGGCAAGGCGTTCGACCCGGCCGACTATGCGGGCGGTGACACCTTCCCGACCATGGATCCGGCCACGTCGTTCCCCTATACACCGGTCGTGTCCGATGCCGAGAAGGACATCAAGGTGCCGTCGTGGCTGAACGACGTGACGCTGTACCACAACCGCGGCGACTCGACGTATACCGGGGAGTCCACGACATACGGCGACTTCAGCGGCCTCGACGACCTCATGACGGAGAACCCGAAAGTCGTCAACGGATTCGCCGACGTCTACGACACCTGGATCGACACGGGCATCGACGGATTCCGCATCGACACGGCCAAGCACGTGAACTTCGAGTTCTGGCAGAAGTGGACCACGAAGGTCCTCGACTACGCGCACAGCCACGGCAAGCCCGACTTCTTCATGTTCGGCGAGGTCTACGACGCCGACCCGGTGAAACTCTCGCCGTACGTCCGCAAGACCGACATGAACTCGGTGCTCGACTTCACCTTCCAGTCGTCGGCGACCAGCTACGCCTCCGGCAACTCGGCGAAGGGTCTGCGGACGCTCTTCGCCGGCGACGACCACTACACGACGTCCACGACCTCGGCCACGGCGCTGCCGACGTTCCTCGGCAACCACGACATGGGTCGCATCGGATACTTCCTGCGCAACACGTCCCAGCCGCTGCAGCGCGACCTGCTCGCCCACGACCTCATGTTCCTGAGCCGTGGCCAGCCCGTCGTCTACTACGGCGACGAGCAGGGCTACGCGGGCGCGGATCCGGGCAACGACAAGAGCGCACGCCAGTCGCTGTTCCCGACCCAGGTGGCGGAGTACGCGAACCAGAGCCTCGTCGACGGAACGCCGCTCGGCACCGGTGCGCACTACGGCACGAGCACGCCCGAGTACACGCAGATCGCCGCGCTCTCCGCCCTGCGCAAGGCGAACCCCGCGCTGCAGGACGGTGCGCAGATCGAGCGGTACGCCGCCGACGGCGCGGGCGTCTACGCCTTCTCGCGCGTGGACCGCTCGGACAAGCTCGAGTACCTCGTCGCGCTGAACAACGCGACCACGCCGCAGACGGTGAGCCTCGCGACCCTGACGGCCGGCGCGCACTACGCGTCGATCTACGGCGGGGGAGCGGCGCTCACGACGGATGGCGCCGCCAAGACGTCCGTCACCGTGCCGGCGCTGTCCGCCGTGGTGTACAAGGCCGACCGCTCGGTGAGCGCGCCGGATGCGGCATCCGCCGTCACGATCTCGGCGCCCGCCGCCGGGGCCGCCATGACCGGATCGGCCGCCGTCTCGGCGACGGTCGACGACGCCTGGCGCGAGACGAGCTTCGCGTGGCGTGTGGTCGGATCGAGCGACTGGCACGCGCTCGGCACGTCCGAGACGACCACGCCGCGCGTCTTCCACGACGTCAACACGCTCGCGAAGGGCACGCTGGTCGAGTACCGCGCGGTGTCGACGGATGCCGCGGGCCACCGCTCCGCCGCCTCGACCTACGCCTCGGTCGGCAATGCGGTGAACCTCGGCGCCGCCGACCAGCCGACGGCCGGGTACGGCTCGGTCAGCATCCCGGGAGATCTCGACACCGAGATGGGATGCGCCGGCGACTGGCAGCCCGACTGCGCCGCGGCTCACCTCACCAAGCGCGCCGACGGCATCTGGGCCGGCACGTTCGACCTGCCCGCGGGCGACTACCAGTACAAGGTCGCCATCGACGACAGCTGGACCCTCAACTTCGGGGCGAACGGCGTGAAGGACGGACCGAACATCTCGCTGCACCACCCGGGCGGCACGGTGACGTTCTACTTCGACCCGCGCTCGAACCAGGTGCAGACGACGGACGACGGTCCGATCGTGACGCTGCCCGGCTCGTTCCAGGCCGCGATCGGATGCCCCGGCGACTGGGCGCCGGACTGCCTCGCCTCGCTCATGAGCGACGGCGACCGCGACGGTGTGTACGAGTTCTCGACCGACCGGATCCCGACCGGCGCCTACGAGGTCAAGGTCGCGCACAACCTCGGCTGGGACGTCAACTACGGCGCGAACGGCGTGCCGGGCGGAGCGAACATGTCGTTCAGCGCCACCACCGGCAAGCAGGTGCTGTTCCGCTACACCCTGGCGACCCACATCCTGGAGATCATCGTCACCGACCCGCCGCTGGCCGGACTCGGGGAGTCGCGTGCGCAGTGGATCGACGCATCCACCATCGCGTGGCCCGCCGATCTCGGATCGAAGGATGCCGCGGCCACGTGGCAGCTGTACGGCTCCGCCGACGCGAGCCTCGAGGTGAAGGACGGCGCCGTCACGGGCGGCGGCGACCCGATCGCCCTCACGAAGGTCGCCGGTGGCCTGACCGACGCGCAGAAGGCGAGGTTCCCGGCGCTCGCGGGGTACACGGCCCTGCACGTCGAGGGTCAGGACCGCGCTGGGGTCGCCACCCTGCTGAAGGGACAGCTGCGCGTCGCGCAGCGCGACGGCGCGGATGCGCTGAGCGCGTTCACCGGTGTGCAGATCCCCGGCGTCCTCGATGACCTGTATGCGAAGGCCGTCGGTGCGGTGCCCCTCGGCGTCGCCTTCCAGGGTGCGCAGCCCACGTTCCGCGTGTGGGCGCCGACGGCGCAGACGGCGACGCTGCTGACGTGGGACCCTTCGACGGGCTCAGGGACCGCCGCCGCCGGTGATCCCGTCCGTCGCGAGGCGACGTGGGATGCGGCATCCGGTGTCTGGACGGTCAAGGGCGGTGCTGCGCTCAAGGGCTCCGAGTTCCTGTGGGAGGTGAAGGTCTACGCCCCGACCACGGGCAGGATCGAGACGAACCGCGTCACCGACCCGTACTCCGTCGCGCTCACGACGAACTCGACGCGCTCGGTCGCCGTCGACCTCGACGACCAGAAGTGGCGGCCGGACCAGTGGCGCAAGACGGCGTCGCCGGTCGTGGCGAAGCCCGTGGACCACACCATCTACGAGCTGCACATCCGCGACTTCTCGATCTCGGACACGACGGTTCCTGCCGCCCTGCGCGGCACGTACTCGGCCTTCACCCGAGACAGCGCGGGAACGAAGCACCTGCGCGAGCTCGCCGACGCCGGCATCAACACCGTGCACCTGCTGCCGTCGTTCGACCTCGCGACGATCCAGGAGGATCGCTCGAAGCAGAGCACCCCGGACTGCGACCTCACGACGATGGGGGCGGCATCCCCCGACCAGCAGGCGTGCGTGATGGCCCAGGCCGACACGGACGGCTACAACTGGGGCTACGACCCGTTCCACTACTCGACTCCCGAGGGCTCGTACGCGGTGGACCCGAACGGTGGATCCCGCGTCTCGGAGTTCCGGCAGATGGTCGGCGCGCTGCACGGCATGGGGCTGCAGGTCGTCCTCGACCAGGTCTTCAACCACACCACGGCCTCCGGCCAGGCCGACACCTCGGTGCTCGACCAGGTCGTGCCGGGCTACTACCAGCGGCTCAATGCGGCGGGGGCGGTCGAGACCTCGACCTGCTGCCAGAACGTCGCCACCGAGCACGCCGTCGCGCAGAAGCTCATGGTCGACTCGATCGTCACGTGGGCCAAGGAGTACAAGGTCGACGGCTTCCGGTTCGACCTCATGGGACACGCATCCAAGGCGAACATGCTGGCGATCCGGTCGGCGCTCGACGCCCTGACCCTCAAGAAGGACGGCGTCGACGGCAAGGCCGTCTATCTGTACGGCGAGGGATGGAACTTCGGCGAGGTCGCGAACAACGCGCTGTTCGAGCAGGCCACGCAAGGTCAGCTGGGCGGGACGGGCATCGGCACGTTCAACGACCGGCTCCGTGACGCGGTGCACGGCGGCAGCCCGGTCGACGGCGGATCCACGTTCGTGCAGGGCTTCGGCACCGGGCTGGCGACGGACCCGAACGGCGACGCGATCAACGGGTCGGGCGCCCAGCAGCTCGCGGCCCTCGGGCACGACACCGACCTCGTGAAGCTCGGCCTCGCCGGCAACCTGCGGTCGTACTCGTTCCTGACGTCGGACGGCACGGTGAAGCAGGGCTCGCAGATCGACTACAACGGCCAGGCCGCCGGTTACGCCGACCAGCCTGACGAGGTGATCAACTACGTCGACGCCCACGACAACGAGACGCTGTACGACCTGTCGGTGTTCAAGCTGCCGCGTGGCACGTCGATGGCCGACCGCGTGCGGATGAACACGCTGCAGCTGGCGACCGTCACGCTGTCGCAGACGCCGTCGTTCTGGCAGGCCGGCACGGAGCTCCTGCGCTCGAAGTCGCTCGACCGCAACAGCTACAACTCGGGCGACTGGTTCAACCGCATCGACTGGACCGGAAAGCAGAACACGTTCGGCTCCGGTCTGCCGCCCGCCGCCGACAACAGCGGCAAATGGTCGATCATGGCGCCGCTGCTCGCCGACCCGACGCTGAAGCCGAAGGCGGCCGACATGGCCGCCGCCGACGCCGCCGCGATGGACCTGCTGAAGGTGCGCTCGCAGGTGGGCCTCCTGCGGCTCGGCTCCGCCGATCTGATCTCGCAGAAGGTGTCGTTCCCGAACGGCGGCGCGCAGGCGACGCCGGGAGTCCTCGTGATGCTCGTCGACGACGAGGCCGGTGCCGACGTCGACCCGGCGCTGGATGGCGCGCTCGTCGTCTTCAACGCGTCGCCCCAGGCGACCACGCAGACGATCGGCTCCCTCACCGGGCGCGACTTCCGGCTCGTCGCCGCCCAGGCGAACGGTTCGGATGCGGTTGTGAGGACGACGACGTGGGACACCGCGACCGGTACGGTCACCGTCCCCGCTCGCAGCGTCGCGGTGCTCGTGCAGAAGGAGGCGCCGCTGCGGGGCAGCCTGCGCTGACACCGCATCCCCGCGGGATCGAGAGTCCGTCGCACTGCCGCGCAGTGCGGCGGACTTTCCCGTGAACAGCTCGTGAACGCTCGATGCGATGGCCGTTCCGGGCGTCGCGGAG
Source organism: Microbacterium rhizosphaerae (assembly GCF_034120055.1). NCBI lineage: Bacteria > Bacillati > Actinomycetota > Actinomycetes > Micrococcales > Microbacteriaceae > Microbacterium > Microbacterium rhizosphaerae. The sequence continues at coordinate 739,427 of NZ_CP139368.1, forward strand.
CGGACAGAGTGGTTCCGATGAAGACCACGCCGGCTCCGCTGTCGCGGTTCTCGGCCCGACTCGAGCCGGCTGCGACCGCGATGGTGTGGTGGGAGCCGGGGCGGCGCCTCGAGCCGATGGCGGTGCTCGAGGTTCCGCTGCGGCCCGGAGATTCGCTGGTCACCGTGGAGCTGTCCACCATCTGCCGCTCAGACCTGGCGATGATCCACGGCGACCTCTCCGCCTCGGCGCCCCTCGTCCTCGGGCACGAGAGCGTCGGGCGCGTCGTCACGGCGGGATCGGAGGCCGTCGACGTCGACGGTGAGCCGCTGCGCTGCGGCGATCGCGTCGTGTGGTCGATCGCCGCTCCGTGTGGCGCGTGCGCGGACTGCGCCCGCGGTGCGTGGCACGACTGCCTCTCGGCACGCGAGTACGGCCATGAGCGCGTGCGTGCGGGATGGGAGCTGAGCGGCGCCTTCGCGACGCACATCCATCTGCGCGCGGGAACGGACATCGTGAAGTCGGATGCGGCCGTGCCCGCCGTGCTGCTCGCTCCGCTGGGGTGCAACGTCGCCGCCGGCCGGCCGGCGCTTCCCGGCACGGAGCCCGCGAGCGATCTGCGGTCCGCCGTGCGCCAGGTCGAGCGCGCGTGGCGCCACCTCCCCTCGCGCGAGCTGACCGCGGCGACGCTTCCCCTGTCGCGCGTCGACGAGGCGTTGGCCCTCGCCGAGACCGACGACCGCGCACGGGTGGGCGTCGACCCGCGAAGCTAGGGTGGGAGCGGCGGGCGAGACCCCTGCCCGTGCGATCGAGCACCAGTGAGCGGAGAAGCATGACCGATTACGAGACGATCCTCATCGAGATCCGGGGGCGCGTGGGGTGGATCACGCTGAACCGCCCCGAGGCGCTGAACGCACTGAACTCGCAGGTCATGGCCGACGTCGTCGATGCGGCGACCCGCTTCGACGCCGACGACGGCATCGGCGCGATCGTGGTGACCGGGTCGGAGCGGGCGTTCGCCGCCGGTGCCGACATCAAGGAGATGGAGTCCAAGAGCGGCCTCGACATGCTCATGGGTGACCATTTCGGCGGGTGGGCGCGGTTCGCTGCGGTCCGCACGCCGGTGATCGCGGCGGTGTCCGGCTACGCGCTGGGCGGTGGATGCGAGCTCGCGATGATGTGCGACATCATCCTTGCCGCCGACACGGCGAAGTTCGGGCAGCCCGAGATCAACCTCGGCGTGATCCCCGGCATGGGCGGCACACAGCGCCTCGTGCGGGCGGTCGGCTACTACAAGGCCGCGGAGCTCGTGCTCACCGGACGGCTGATGGATGCCTCGGAGGCCGAACGTGCCGGCCTCGTCTCGCGGGTGGTGCCGGCATCCGAACTGCTCGAGGAGGCCGGGAGGGTCGCCGACACGATCGCCGCGAAGTCGCTGCCGTCGCTCTACGCGGCGAAGGCGGCGATGGATGCGGCGCTGGAGACGACGCAGGCCGAGGGGCTGCGCTTCGAGCGGCAGGCGTTCGCCGCGCTGTTCGACACCGAGGACCAGAAGGAGGGCATGGCGGCCTTCCGTGAGAAGCGCGCGCCGGCCTTCGGCAATCACTGATACTCAGGTTCACGTATTCTGAGACTGAGGTTCAATCGCACGGCCCATGTCAGGCCCGAGAACCGTTTATAGACTCGTCACGACGAAGGAGTGCTCATGAGGATCGTCGTCCTGGTCAAGGAAGTGCCGGACACCTATGGTGACCGCAAGCTCGACCTCGAGACCGGTCTCGCCGACCGCGGGGCCAGTGAGACCGTGCTGGATGAGATCGGCGAGCGCGCCCTCGAGGTCGCGCTCTCGCACGCCGACGCGCATCCCGGGACCGAGGTCGTCGTGCTGTCGATGTCGCCGGAGTCGGCGGCCGCGACGGTCCGCAAGGGGCTCGCGATGGGCGCGGCGTCGGCGGTGCATGTGGTCGACGAGCGTCTGGCGGGCGCGGATCTGGGTCTGACGGCGGAGGTTCTCGCAGCGGCAGCCCAGCGCACGGGCTTCGACCTGATCCTGGCGGGCAACCAGTCGACCGACGGAACGGGCGGGGTGATCCCGGCGATGGTGGCGGAGGTGCTCGGCATCCCGCATGCGACGAGCCTGAACACCGTCGAGCTGACCGACACGGCAGTGGCGGGCGAGCGGGCGACGGATGGCGGCACGATGCGGGTGGAAGCGACGCTGCCGGCGATCATCTCGATCACCGAGCGCCTCCCCGATGCCCGGTTCCCGAACTTCAAGGGCATCATGGCCGCGAAGAAGAAGCCGTTCGAGACAGTGTCGCTGGACGACCTCGACATCGACCCGGACGACGCGTCGGCGGCGCGGTCGATCATGATCGCGATCGCCGAGAAGCCGCCGCGCGCGGCGGGCGTGAAGATCGTCGACGAGGGGGATGCCGGGCAGCAGCTGGCCGACTTCCTCGTGCAGAACCGGCTGGCGTGAGAAGGGGATGACGATGGCCTACGCAGACGACTCGATCCTGGTGCTCCTGGATGTCACCCCGACCGGTGAGCTCGCGAAGTCGACCGCCGGGCTGCTCGGCGCGGCGGCCTCGGTCGGTACGCCGGTCGCGTTGATCGCCGGCCCGCATGCGGCGTCGCTGGCCGGCGCCGCCGGCGAGCTCGGCGCCGCGCAGGTGCTGGTGGCGGAGGCGGATGATTCGTCGCTGACCGTGCCGGCCGTGGACGCCCTGACCGCGGCGGCCGCGCTGGTGCGGCCGGACGCGGTGCTGGCGTCGCACTCGGTCGAGGGGCGTGAGATCGCGGGCCGGTTCGCCGCCCGCACCCGCTGCGCCCTTGCCGTGGACGCGGTCGGTGTCTCGCGGGACGCGGAGGGCGTGGTGGCGCATCACTCCGTCTACGGCGGCGCGTACAGCGTCGACTCCGCCGCGACCTTCGGCGCGCCCGTGATCACCGTCCGCCAGGGCGCGATCGACGACCGGGCCCAGGCGCGCACCCCCGAGGTCGAGACTCTCGACGTCGAGGCTTCGGGCAGGGCCGCGGCATCCGTCTCCCACGTGCAGGCGGCCGAGGCGACGTCCTCCCGCCCGGAGCTGCGCGGAGCGGCCAAGGTCGTCTCCGGCGGGCGGGGACTCGGGTCGGGGGAGAAGTTCGAGCTCGTCGACCAGCTCGCCGACGTGCTCGGCGCGGCGGTGGGCGCGTCGCGGGCGGCGGTGGATGCGGGGTACGTCCCGCAGTCGTACCAGGTCGGGCAGACCGGTGTGTCCGTGTCGCCGCAGCTGTACATCGCGATCGGGATCTCGGGTGCGATCCAGCACCGGGCGGGGATGCAGACGGCCAAGACGATCGTCGCGATCAACAAGGACGGCGATGCCCCGATCTTCGACATCGCCGACTTCGGCGTCGTGGGCGACCTGTTCACGGTCGTCCCGCAGCTGATCGAGGCGCTCAAGGCGCGGAAGGCCTGAGCGTTGGCGACGTTCGGAGCAGTGGTGCGCCGCGGTCTGCCGCGCACTCGCGGCGGCGAGCCCTGGCCCGCCGGCGGCGACGCCCCGCCCGCTGCCCCCGCTGCTCCGGTCGCCTCCCCGGCAACCCCGGTCGCCGCCCCCGCTGCTCCGGTCGCCGAGCTTGTCGAGGCGTCGTCCGCCGCCCCGGTCGCCGCCCCCGCCGCTCCGGTCGCCGAGCTTGTCGAGGCGTCGCCCGCCGCCCCCGCCGCCCCGGTCGCCGAGCTTGTCGAGGCGTCGTCCGTGCGTCGGGGTCTGCCGCGGGTGAAGGGTGGGGAGCCGTGGCCGCCCGCGGCCCTTCGACAGGCTCAGGGACCGGCTTCCGCCGCCGCCGTTACCCCGGTCGCCGAGCTTGTCGAGGCGTCGCCCGCCGAGCCCGCCGCCCCGGTCGCCGAGCTTGTCGAGGCGTCGCCCGCCGCCCCCGTTACCCCGGTCGCCGAGCTTGTCGAGGCGTCGTCCGCCGAGCCCGCCGCCCCCGTTATGCCGGTCGCCGAGCTTGTCGAGGCGTCGCCCGTGCGTCGGGGTCTGCCGCGGGTGAAGGGCGGGGAGCCGTGGCCGCCCGCGGCCCTTCGACAGGCTCAGGGACCGGGTTCCGCTGCCGCGGCCCTTCGACAGGCTCAGGGACCGGCTTCCGCCGCCCCCGTTACCCCGGTCGCCGAGCTTGTCGAGGCGTCGTCCGCCGGGCCCGCTACCCCGGTCGCCGAGCTTGTCGAGGCGTCGTCCGTGCGTCGGGGTCTGCCGCGGGTGAAGGGTGGGGAGCCGTGGCCGCCCGCGGCCCTTCGACAGGCTCAGGGACCGGCTTCTGCTGCCGCGGCCCTTCGACAGGCTCAGGGACCGGGTTCTGGTGCCGCGGCCCTTCGACAGGCTCAGGGACCGGCTTCCGCTGCCCCGGCCCTTCGACAGGCTCAGGGACCGGCTTCCGCGGCCGCATCCACCCCCGCGGCGACCACTGCCCTCGCGGAGCCGACCGGCCCGCTCGAGCCCCTCCCATTCCCGCGGACGGTGTTCCCCGGTGCGGCGGCTCTCCGCTGGAACGCGGACCGCCGCACTCGCAAGGCCCCGATCGCCGCTCCCGAGCCGCAGCGCATCGGCCCGTTCACCCGCCTGCAGTGGGCGGGTGCCGTCATCGTCGGCGGCGCCGCGCTGCTGTTCGCCGCCGGTATGGCGGTGCTATTCGTGCGCTGGTTCCTGTCGCTGACGTTCATGCAGGACTTCCTGCACACCTACCCCGGCGCCTACCCGCTGCCGGCCACGGCGCCGGTCGGGTTCCCGGCATGGCTGAACTGGCAGCACTTCTTCAACGTCTTCTTCATGGTGCTGATCATCCGCACCGGCCTGACGGTCCGGGGCGAGAAGCGCCCGAGCGTGTTCTGGTCGCCGAAGGGCAACCCGAAGCGCAAGATCAGCCTGACCCTGTGGTTCCACCAGTCGCTCGACCTGCTGTGGATCATCAACGGCGTCATCTTCATCGTGCTGCTGTTCGTCACCGGACAGTGGATGCGGATCATCCCGACGTCCTGGACCGTGATCCCGAACGCGATCTCCGCGGCCCTGCAGTACGTGTCGCTGAACTGGCCGACCGAGGACGGCTGGGTCAACTACAACAGTCTGCAGCAGCTGGCGTACTTCGCCACCGTCTTCATCGCCGCCCCGCTCGCGATCGCCACCGGCGTGCGGATGTCCGGGGTGTGGCCGAAGAACGCGAAGCGCCTCAGCCAGGCCTACCCCGTCGAGTGGGCTCGGGCGGTGCACTTCCCGGTGATGCTCTACTTCGTGCTGTTCATCATCGTGCACGTCGCGCTCGTCTTCGCGACCGGGGCACTGCGCAACCTGAACCACATGTACGCCGCCTCCGACGCCGTCAACTGGGTCGGGTTCTGGATCTTCGTCGCCTCCCTCGTCGTCATCGCCGCCGCCTGGGTCGCCGCCCGGCCGCTCGTCCTCGCCCCCATCGCGCGCCTGTTCGGCAAGGTCAGCGGCCGCTGACGCGGGGGGAGGCCCCCGGGGGATAACCGGAAGAGAACTGTCCGGATGCCTCAGGGGCGCGGTGGGATGCGCCGTCCTACCTTTGAGGCATGACGACGACTCCTCATCCCGCGGGCCCACTGCCTGCCGCCTCAGGGCGCATGGGCCCGACGGCCTCGGCGCCCGCCCGGTCCCGCATCGCGACGCCCGGGCGCATCGCCGGCTCAGCGCTCCAGCTCGCCGCGATGGGCGCCATCGGCTCCGCCTACTTCGGCATCATGTTCGCCGTGCTCGCGACAGGCATCGGCCTGCTGGTCGTGTTCGGCATCGGCATCCTCCTGCTCATCGCCCTCGAGTACCTGCTGTTCGCACTCGGGTGGGTCGAGGTCGCGCGCGTCGAGGGGCTGTACGGATTCGGGCTGGCGCCGCGCCGGCCCCGCACGAGCGGGCGGCCCGGCTTCACCGGGTTCCTCCGCACGCTGTGGCTGCAATTCATCGACCTCTCGATGTGGCGCGCCGTCGCGAGCGCCGCGATCGCCACCGTGTTCGGTGTCATCGTCCTCGCCCAAGTGCGCAGCATCGCCGCGGGAATCTCGATGCTGTTCCTGCCGTTGACGGCCACATCGGACCAGGTCGGCATCGGCGGCACGGGCATCAGCGTCCCCGTCGCCTGGGCCGTACCCGTCGGCATCGGCCAGATCATCATCGGCGTGGCGATCATCATCGGCCTGGCGTGGCTCGCCGGACTGCTGGCTCGTGTGATCCTCGTGCCGTCGCGCGAGGCGGTGCTCGCCGAGCAGGCCCGCACGTCGCAGGCCCAGCGCGCCGGAGCGGTGCGCGCGGCCGACGTGGAGCGCACCCGCATCGAGCGCGACCTGCACGACGGCGTCCAGCCGCGTCTCGTCTCGGTGGGGATGACTCTCGGGCTCGCGCAGCAGAAGATCGACGACGACCCCGAGGCGGCGAAGGCTCTCATCGCCGAGGCGCACACCTCGACCAAGGCCGCCATCACGGAGCTCCGGCAGCTGGCCCGCGGCATCCACACGTCCGTCCTGACCGATCGCGGACTCGACGCCGCGCTCTCCGCGCTCGCCGCGCGCTCGCCCGTGCCCGTCGTGCTCGACGTGCGGCTCGAGCACCGGTGCAGCCCGGATGTCGAAGCGGCGGTCTATTTCGTGATCGCCGAGGCGCTCACCAACGCCGCCAAGCACTCCCGCGCCGCGCAGTGCCGTGTGCTGGTCCGGCAGCGGGTCGCCGAACCCGCCCCGGGGAAGTCCGCGGCACCGGCCGGAACCGGCATTCTGTGGGCGCGGATCGAGGACGACGGCATCGGCGGCGCGACGATCGTGCCGGGCGGCGGCCTCGACGGTCTCGGCAATCGCGTGCTCGGAGTCGGCGGGACCTTCCGCCTGGAGAGCCCGGTCGGCGGGCCGACGACGGTGGAGGTGAGCATCCCATGCGCGTTCTGATCTGCGAGGACTCCGTCCTGCTCCGCGAGGGGCTCGTGCGCCTGCTCGAGGATGCCGGCCACACCGTGGTCGCCGCCCTCCCCGACGCCTCCGGCGTCGACGAGGCCGCCCGTACGCAGGCGCCCGACCTGTGCATCCTGGATGTCCGCCTCCCTCCCACGCACACCGACGAGGGCATCCGGGCGGCGCTGCGGCTGCGGGCCGAGAACCCCGAGCTGCCTGTGCTGGTCCTCTCGCAGTACGTCGAGGAGCGGTACGCCACGGAGCTCATCGCCGGCCGCGGCGGCGCCCTCGGCTACCTCCTGAAGGACCGGGTGGCCGACGTCGGGGAGTTCCTCGACACGGTCGGGCAGATCGCCGGCGGTGCCACCGTCTTCGATCCCGAGGTGGTCGCGCAGCTGCTCGGGCGGCGCACGCGCGACGAGCGGATGCAGCGGCTCACCGACCGCGAGTCCACGGTGCTGGCGCTGATCGCCGAAGGCAAGTCCAACCAGGCCATCGCCCAGACGCTGCACATCAGCGAGGGCAGCGTCGAGAAGCACATCACGTCGCTGTTCCAGAAGCTCGACCTCGAGCCCGATGAGTCGGGCAACCGCCGCGTCCTCGCGGCGCTCGCGCACATTTCGCACAGCGGCGCGCAGCCGCAGACGGGAGACCTCCGATGAGCACCACCATGACACCGCCGCCTCCGGCACCGGCAGCACCTCCGGCGGGTGGACCGAGCGGCCCCTCCCGGGCGGTCGCGATCGTCGCGATGGTGCTCGGCGCCGTCGTCATCCTCGGCACGGCCGGCACGGCCGCCCTGGGCACCGTCCTGTCCAGCGTCCACCGCACGGACGTCGTGACGGCCTCGGACACCTCGAGCGTGCAGAGCCTCGACGTCCACCTGTCGGCGGGGCGCCTCGAGATCGAGTTCGCCGACGTGCCGAAGCCGCAGATCGAGGCGCAGTCCTCGGCGGCCTCCGGCCCGTGGACGATGCGCGTGGACGGCACGAAGCTCGTCGTCAGCTCGCCTGACAGCCGCTTCGGCTGGCAGGGCCTGTTCGGGCCGTCGGATCAGGCGACGCTGCGCCTGCCGACCTCGATGCAGGGGATGGATGCGTCCCTGACCGTCGCCGCGGGCGATCTGACGGCGACCGGGCAGTTCGGCGCGGTGAACCTCGACCTGCAGGCCGGCTCGGCACGCATCGACGGATCGGCCACAGACCTCGTCGCCAAGACGAGCGCGGGCAAGGGCGACCTGGATCTGTCCGGCGTGGACACCGCCGACCTGACCGTCACCGCCGGCGCCATGACCGCGGTGCTCAGCGGGAGTCAGCCGAGCAGCACGAAGGTGCAGGTGGATGCGGGCGCCCTGACGCTGTCGCTTCCGCAGGGTGAGTACGACGTGACCTCCGACGTCTCGGCCGGTCACTTCGACAACCGGCTCGGGAACCACTCGGGTGCCGGCAGCACGGTCGAGGTGCATGTCTCCGCCGGGCAGGTCACGCTCCAGCCCACGGAGTGAGCACGAGAACGGAGGAGGGGGGTGCCGGGCGGCATCCCCCTCGTCCGTGTCGGGGGTGTCGAGTCCTCGTCCGCGCCGCCGCCACGTGCGAGCATGTTCGCCATGGCACTCGACCGGATCAGTCTCGTCATCCCTCCCGTCGGACCGTGGCGCGAGCAGGTGGGGTGGTATCGGTGGGCGGAGGATGTCGGCTACGACGTCGTCTACACGTACGACCATCTCACCCACGTGACCGCGCCGGGGCAGTGGCTCGGCGAGGCGTTCACGACGTTGACAGCCGCATCGGCGGCGACCGAGCGCATCGGCCTCGGCACGCTCGTGGCGTCCGCTGTCCTGCGTACGCCGGTCGTGCTCGCCCGCGTCGCGATGACCGTGCAGGACATCACCGGCGGACGGCTCGTCCTCGGGCTCGGCATGGGATCGCCGACGTGCGCGCTCGCCGATCACGGGCGACGCGACGAGATCGGCGAGATGTCGGCGCGGTTCGCGGATGTCCTGCACGGCTACCTCGCGGTGCTCGGCGGAGCGACGGACTGGGAGGGGAGGACCATCTCGTTCCACGGCCTCGAGACGACGGCCATGCCCGAGGGCACCCAGGCGCCCGAGCTCATGATCGCCGCCCACGGTCCCCGCGCCCTCGCGCTCGCGGCCGCGCACGCCGACTCGTGGAACACCTACGGCGGTCCGGGCTCCACCGCCCTCGAGGCCGAGGAGTTCTGGTCCCTCCTTCACGCGCAGATGTCGCGCTTCACCGACGAATGCGTGGCTGCGGGGCGCGATCCGCGCTCGGTGCGACGGTCGCTGCTTCTCGGCTTCGGCCGGGTGAGACCCACGACGAGCGTCGACGAATACGTCGCCGCCGCCGAGCGCGCGGCCGAGCTGGGATTCGACGAGCTCGTGGTCTACGGCCCCGAGTCCTCCGCCGGTATGGGGTCGGATCCGGGCGTGCACGAGCGGGCGATCGCGCGCCTGCGCTGACGCATCCGGAGGTCAGTCGCTGACGGATGCCGCGCCCGCGGCGTATCCGTCGGCGTACGCCTCGTCGGCGCCCCGGTGGAACATGTCGCGTTCCGCGGGGCGCACGATCGAGCGCGCCCCGGGCAGGTCGAGCGGGCCGACGAGGTCCGCGCGCCCGCGCACGACCGCCACCGGCAGCCGCGCAGCCTTGCCCTTGACGAGGTCAGTGGCCGCGGCGAGCTCGTCCGCGACGCACGGCAGGGTCACCACGAGCGGGCGGCCCTCGGCATCCGTCGTCCCGCGCAGGTCTTCGAACACGTGGATGCCGGCCGCCCCGATCGCGGAGTCCGTCTGACCCTCGCGCCACGCGCGACCGAGCGTGTCGGAGACGATGACGCCGACCTCGACCCCGAGCCGCAGGCGCAGGCCGGCGGCGATGCGCTGGGCCGATGAATCCGGGTCCTCGGGCAGCAGCAGGACGGTCCCCTCCGGCGTGTTCGAGGCATCCACCCCCGCGGCGGCGGCCACGATGCCGAGACGGTTCTCGACGATGCGGGTCGTGTGGCCCGTGTCGGAGGTGCGGGATGCGACGAGCCGCACCGTCTCGGCCGTGATCGCGTCCTCGCGGTCATCGGCCGTCACGAAACGGCCCTCGGCCTTGGAGACGATCTTGGAAGTGACGACGAGGATGTCGCCGTCGCGCAGCGTGTCGCCCGCGGCATCCGCGATGAGGCCGACGAGGTCGGCGCCGGCGGTGATCTCGGGGATGCCGGGCAGCGTCCAGACCGTCAGCACGCGCGGATGATCAGCGGACGAAGCGGACTTCGGTCAGCGTCTCGCCGAGGAACGGCTCGGTGTGCTGTGCGCCGTCGAGCTGGAAGCCGTTGCGCACGTAGAAGCGGTGTGCGCGAGGGTTGTCGTCGGCGACCCACAGATAGATCCCCTCGCCCTCCTCGACGGCCGCGTCGAACAGCTGCTGGCCGATGCCGGTGCCGTGGTAGGCATCGAGCAGGTAGATGAAGTAGAGCTCGCGGAAGCGCGGCGCGTCCTTGTCGCGAGCGGGGCCGGAGCCCACGAAGCCGACGATCTCGCCGTCGACGAGGGCGGCGCGCATCGTGAACTCGGGACCCTGAGCAGCCCAGTGCGTCCACAGCTCAGCGAGGCGCTTGGGCGACACGGCCTCGAGCGCGGCCTTGCTGATCAGGTGGTCGTATGTCTCGTGCCAGCACGTCGCGTGCACGCGGCCGAGGGCTTCCGCATCCACGTCACGGACCGGACGGACAACAACCTCGGTGTGCATCTCGGTAGCCATGCGCGAGACTCTACGCGGGTCCCGCGCTGACCGGAAATCGAAGGAACGCCAGGTGAACGGGGGTTGACAAGCGGATGCCGCAGCCCTCCGCGAGTCCCTGATTCGCTCGGCCGACGACGCACCGGCGAGACATCGTGCTGTAGGCATTCCACAATCGAATCCCTGGATCAATCGAGGAAGGCTACGATCGCCCCTCGTGAACGTGATCTGGCGAACGCTCCTCGTGCACCTCGCGGCCCGACGTCGACTGCGTCGCGGGCAGGCGCTCGAGCCGTCCGAGGTGAGCCGCATCCGGCTGACCACGCTGCCGACGGACATCGACATCCTGCGGCACATGAACAACGGCCGCTACCTGTCGCTCTTCGATCTGGGCCGCTGGGATCTGCTCGTTCGGACGGGGATCTGGGATGCGATGAACTCGCACGGGTGGTACGCGGTGGTGTCGTCGGAGACCATCACGTTCCGCAAGTCGCTGCAGCTGTGGCAGCGGTTCGTCATCGAATCGCGCATGCTCGGTCACGACGACCGCGCGGTCTACATGGAGCATCGTGCGGTGGTGGCCGGCGAGGTGTACGCGCGTGCCATCGTGCGGGCCCGCCTGCTCAAGAAGTCCGGTGGCACGCTGTCGCACGATGAGCTGTTCGCCGCGGTCGGGCGTCCGGAGGGTGTGCCGGACGTCGAGCCGTGGGTGCACGAATGGGCCGCCGCATCCGCCCTGCCCTCCACGCGCCGTCCGGCGCCCAGCGTGTGGCACTGAGCGACGGGTAGCGCACCGCTCCGCCTCGGTCAAGCCCGTAGGCGAAGGCCACTTCTTCGGGTTTCGTGGACCGTCGAGCGCCGGTGTCCCGATCGGCGCGTAATGGAAGGAGTGCGCCGTGAATCCGAGCACCCTCATCTGGATCGTCGTCGGCATCATCGTCGTCCTGGTGATCGCCGGCGTCGTCATCGCTCTTGTCGCGACTGCCCGTGGGCGCCGTGAGCACCACCTGGAGGTCCAGCACAACAAGGCCGAGGAGATGCGCAACGACGCCCGGGAGACCGCGATCAGGGCGCAGCAGCACGAGGCCGAAGCTGCTCGAGCTCGCGCCGATGCCGCTGCCGCGGCCGCGGCAGCGGAGGACGCCAAAGCGCGCGCGGCCCAGGCATCCGTCGACGCCCAGCGTCGCTCCGGAGTCATCGACGACCACCGGACCGAAGCCGAGAAGCTCCGCACGCAGGAGGCTGAGACGCGCCGCAAGGCGGACGAGACCGACCCCTACGTCGGCCAGGACACGCGAGCCGCGCAGCGGGCGCAGAACGAGCGCACGCCGGTGCCGAACAATCCGCCGCCGGATCTGCGGTCGAGCTGATCAGCCGACGATGTCGACGAACTGCTGCTGGCTCATGCCGTAGCTGACGCGCATCCGCGGCAGTTCGAGCTTGGCCGCCCCCGCATGCACGTATCCGTGCTCCGTGGTGACGGCCAGCTCGAACCCCGCCTCGCGCAGGCCCTCCTCGGCGGTGGCGTCGAAATGCCCGAACGGATAGGCGAGGACCGCGCGCGCGCCGCCGAGGATCTGCACGGAGGTGTTCAGGTCGGCGACGATCTGCGGCACCGTGAAGTTCACCATCTTGCCCTTGCCGTTGGCGCCGGCGGAGTGCATGTCGTTCGTGTGCGAGCGCTGGAGCACATAGACCGACGGCGACGGGGCCTGCCGGTATCTCGTGATGACGAAGGACGTGGTCAGCACCTTGTACTTCGTCACGATCGGAACGCCCATCGTCTCCCAGGTCGGGTCGGCGTCGTCGTCGGTGACGATGACCGAGCGATGCGGCAGGTACAGCTTTCCGTCGATGAAGGCGTTCAACTCATCCCACGTCGGGAAGTAGAACCTCTTCTGGGACAGATACGCGATGTTCTCCTGGAATGCCCCGATGTAGTCGTAGTTCGCCTTCAGCGGCCCGCTCTGACCGGCCGGGTTCTGGGTGAACTGGTGGTACATCAGGATCGGCACGCCGACCTTCTCCGCGGCGACGGCGGCCGACGTCATCCATCCCCCGTACAGGGTCTGCGACCCCGACGGGCAGGCGACGACCTGTCCGCCGTTGACCCGGTCGAGCTGATCGATGGATGCTGCGCCCGCCGCCGTGCGGTACCACCCCGCGAAGACCTCTCCGCTGCGCTGGGGGATGGGCAGCCGGTCGTAGAGGGTGCCGATGAGCTGCTGCCCGGGCGCGACGCGGATGTCCGGGCCCACGTAGTGCAGGGTGCACTGGCCGGGCGCGGCGATCCTCCCCGACGTGGCGCGCGGGACGTGCGCGATCGGCGCGGCGCTCACGTGCGTGGCCGCAGGCGATGTGCGCCCCGCGGCGGCCGACACACCGGTCACGATCAGCGTGCCGACCACCAGGCAGGCGGCGCCGACGATCATCCAGGCGAGGGGGCGGGCAGGGCGTCGCGAAGAGGAGGGCATCGGGCATGCTCCGGAGGCGCGAAGAGACGGGTCGAGCGATGCTACGTCGGCTGAGTGAACGACGGCTGTGAGCGCCGGGCGCCGAAAGCGTCGCGCAGCGCGTCGCGCGTGGCCGCGACCGCGGGCTGGGCCGTCGCCGATGCGCGCGTGGCGGTGAAGATCTCACGCGTCGGGTGCCCGGGCAGATCGACGAGCCGGACGTTCGCCCGCTGATCGGTCCACAAGAGGTCCGGCAGGAGCCCGACCGCGTGGCCCGTTGCGATGAGCCGCGCGTGCGCGGTGAGGTCGGCGATCTCGAACCGGACGTCGGGCTCGAAACCGGCGGCGCGGCACTGCTGCACGGCCCATTGGCGGGCTGCGGTGCCCTCGGGCTCCATGACCCAAGCGCGCCCGGAGAGCTCCGCGAGGGAACGGGAGTCGTCGTCGGGCGGTGTCGCGAGACGGATGGCGTCACCCCCGATCGTCTCGCGGGTGAGGCCGCCCACCCGCTCGCGGGTGTGGCCGGGGTACTGCTCGGCGACGACGAGGTCGACCCCGCGCGCGACGAGCTCGAACAGCCCCTCCTCGGGCGGCAGCTCGGCGACCTCGACGCGCAGGCGCGGGCTGCGCTCGGCGAGGAGGTCGAGGGCGGCGGGAAGGATGTCGTGCGCCGCGGTCTGGAACGCGGCGACGCGCACGCGGCCCGAGCCGGGTTCGAGAGCAGCGAGCTCGCCGCGCACCCGTTCCTCGAGTTCCAGCGCCCGCGCCGCATGCGCTGCGAGGGCCGCGCCGTACTCGGTGAGCCGGACGCGGCGACCGTCCGGTTCGAGCAGCGGGACGCCGGCATCCTTCTCCAGTTGGGCCAGCTGCTGGGAGACCGTCGACGGGCTGTACGACAGGGCCTCGGCGACGGCGGCGAGCGTGCCGCGCAGTGCGAGCTCGTGCAGCAGCCGAAGGCGGCGCAGCTCGAACAATGCAGTGGGAACCCTTCAGAGTCTTCGATCAGTACCCATCGTAGACGGTCGCTTTTGTCGATGGGTCGCACGAGGCAAGCTGGAAGCATCCCCTCTGCCCTCTTGCAGCGAAGCAGGTCCTCATGTCAGTCCCCACGACGCCGTCCCCCCGGATCGGCGCGGATCTCTCCGACCGCGCGGTCGCCCTCGCCGAGCGCTGGGTGCGCGAGGCCGCCGCCGCGGACGTCGACCCCTCCGCCGAGCGCCTCGCCGGCGTGCTGCGCGATGAGAACGGTCTGCCGTTCACGATCGGATTCGTCGACGGCGTGATGCGACCGGAGAGCCTGTCGGCCGCGGCATCCCACCTGCATCGCGTCGCGCCGCTCGTGCCGGAGTTCCTGCCCTGGTATCTCCGGGCCGCCGTCCGCGCCGGCGGAGCCGTCGCACCGGTGCTGCCCACCCCGACCGTGCCGATCGCCCGCCGTGTGCTGCGCGAGATGGTCGGGCACCTCATCGTCGACGCCCGCCCCGACAAGCTCGGCGCGGCGCTCGAGAAGATCCGTGCGGGCGGACACCGGCTGAACCTCAACCTCCTGGGCGAGGCCGTGCTGGGCGAGACCGAGGCGCTGCGCCGGCTCGACGGCATCCACGAGCTGATCCGCCGCCCCGACGTCGACTACGTGTCCGTCAAGGTCTCGGCCGTCGTCAGCCACATCTCGATGTGGGCGTTCGACGAGGTCGTCGACAAGGTGGTCGAGCGGCTCACACCTCTGTATCTGACCGCCGCGCAGGACGCCACGTTCATCAACCTCGACATGGAGGAGTACCGCGACCTCGATCTGACCATCGCGGTGTTCACCCGCATCCTCTCCGACCCGCGCCTGAAGACGCTCGAGGCGGGGATCGTGCTGCAGGCCTACCTGCCCGATGCGCTCCCGGCGCTCGAGCGCCTCACGGCGTGGGCGCAGCAGCGCGTCGCCGACGGGGGTGCGCCGATCAAGATCCGGCTCGTGAAGGGCGCGAACCTCGCGATGGAGCGGGTGGATGCGGTCATGCACGGGTGGCCGCTTGCGACCTACGGCTCCAAGCTCGACTCCGACGCGAACTACATCCGGTGCCTCGACGTGGCGCTGCAGCGCGAGCGGGTGGATGCCGTGCGCATCGGCGTCGCGGGCCACAACCTGTTCGACGTCGCCTATGCGTGGCTGCTCGCCGGCGAGCGCGGCGTACGGGACCGGGTGGAGTTCGAGATGCTGCTCGGCATGGCCCAGGGCCAGGTCGAGGCGGTGACGCGCGAGGTCGGCGAGGTGCTCCTCTATGTGCCCGTCGTGCGCCCCGACGAGTTCGACGTCGCCATCAGCTATCTCGTCCGCCGGCTGGAGGAGAACGCCTCCGACGAGAACTTCCTCTCCGCCGCGTTCCACCTGGCCGACGAGCCGACGCTGTTCGAGCGCGAGCGCGACCGCTTCCTCGCATCGCTCGAGCGCTCCGTGGACGCGGCACTCCCGACCGGGGCGAACCGCCGGCAGGACCGCGCGGCCGAGCCCGCGCCCCCCGGTCGCGTGCGGCTCCGCACTGCCGCGCGCGGCGACGACGACGCGCTGACCGAGGCCGTCCTGGGCATCGCTCGCGGCGACGCGCGGAACGAGGAGCCCCGCGACACGCAGCCCCTCGCGCCGAGCGCCGAGTCGCAGCGGTTCGGCAACGACGACTACGTCGAGACCGCCGTCTACGCCGCCCGGGAATCGGGCGCTGCGGCTGAGGGCGCTCCGGGCTTCCGGAACACGCCCGACTCCGATCCCGCACTGCCCGCGAACCGCGCATGGGCGCGCGACATCGTGACGCGCATCGAGTCGTCGACACGGGGGGATGCGACGCTCGCCGACGCGCGCGTCACCGACGAGGGCACGCTCGAGCGGATCGTCGCGGGCGTGCGCGGGGCCGCGGCATCCTGGGGTTCGCTGCCCGCCGCCGAGCGCTCGACTGTGCTGCTCGCGGCCGCGCGCGCCCTCGAGGCGCGACGCGGGGAGCTCATCGAGGTCGCCGCGTCCGAGACCGGCAAGGTGTTCGCCGAGGCCGACGTCGAGGTCAGCGAGGCCGTCGACTTCGCGAACTACTACGCGGCCACGGCCCGTGAGCTGGACAGCGTGAGCGGCGCGGTCTTCGTGCCCGCGCGGCTCACGGTCGTGACCCCGCCGTGGAACTTCCCGGTCGCGATCCCCGCGGGCGGTGTCATCGCCGCGCTCGCGGCAGGGTCGGGCGTGGTGTTCAAGCCGGCGCCGCAGGCCCGGCGCTGTGCAGCGGTCATCGCCGAGGCGCTGTGGGAGGCCGGCGTGCCTCGCGACGTGCTCGCCCTCGTGGACATCGAAGAGGGGGCGCTCGGCAGGCAGCTGGTCGCGCACCCGGACGTCGATCGCGTCATCCTCACCGGGTCGTACGAGACGGCCGCCCTCTTCCGCTCGTGGCGGCCGGAGCTGCCCCTGCTGGCGGAGACGAGCGGCAAGAACGCCATGATCGTCATGCCCACGGCCGACCTCGACCTCGCCGCATCCGATCTCGTCAAGAGTGCGTTCGGGCACGCCGGGCAGAAGTGCTCCGCCGCCTCGCTCGCGATCCTGGTCGGTCCGGTCGGGCGGTCCAAGCGCTTCGCGCGACAGCTCGTGGATGCCGCGACCTCCCTGCGGGTCGGGCCGCCGTCCGACCCGCTCGCCGAGGTCGGTCCGGTCATCGAGGTGCCGCAGGGCAAGCTCGACTGGGCGCTCACGACCCTCGACGACGGCGAGGACTGGCTGCTCCAGCCGCGGCGGGTGGACGCCGGGCCCGAGCTGGAGGGGCGGCTGTGGTCCCCCGGAATCCGCGTCGGCGTGCGCGCGGGATCGCGCTTCCACACAGAGGAGTTCTTCGGGCCGGTGCTCGGCGTCATGCACGCGCCGACGCTCAGCGCGGCGATCGAGCTGCAGAACGCCGTCGCCTACGGCCTGACGGCGGGGCTCTACACGCAGAGCCCCGACGACCTTCGCCTGTGGCTCGAGAAGGTGCAGGCCGGCAACCTCTACGTCAACCGCGGGATCACCGGCGCGATCGTACAGCGCCAGCCGTTCGGCGGCTGGAAGAGGTCGTCCGTCGGCGCGGGCGCGAAGGCCGGCGGACCCAACTACCTCGTGGGGCTCGGGTCGTGGCGCGCGTCCTCAGGCGGAGGCTCGTCGACCCTGCACCTGCGCGGACTCGATTCGCGGATCGCGACGCTCATGGAGGCGGCCCAACCGGCGCTGGACTACCCCGCGTTCGACTGGCTGCGGCGCGCCGCGCTGTCGGACGCCGTCGCCTGGGACCGCGAGTTCGGGCGAGTGCGGGATGTCTCGAAGCTCGGCATCGAGCGCAACCTGTTCCGGTACCGCCCGGTCGAGGTCTCGGTGCGCGCCGCCCCGGCCGCGTCGCTGCAGGAGGTTCTCCGTGTCGCCATCGCGGGCGTGCGGGCGGGCGGGTCGTTCACGCTCTCGCTCGCCACGGGTCTGCCCGCAGGCGTCGGCCGGATCCTCTCGGACGCCGGGGTCGCGGTGCACGTCGAGTCCGACGACGAATGGATCGCCCGGGTCTCGGCATCCAGTGCGCCCCGCGCCCGGCTCGTCGGTTCGCGGGATGCCGTCGCCGACCTGCATCGCCACCTCGCGCAGGCCACGGGCGGAAGCCCCGACCTCGCGGTCTACGACAACGAGGTGACGACGTCCGGCCGGCTCGAGCTGCTGCCCTTCGTGCACGAGCAGTCGGTGACGATCACCGCCCACCGCTTCGGCAACCCGGACACGTGGTCGGAGGCTGTGATCTGACCGACTCGGGTGGCCCTGCCACCATCCGGCCATCCCGGGGGCGTGGGGGACCACACCCGATCCTCTCCGCGAGGAATCCGTCCTTCGTCCGGGATGAGTCGATTTCCGCCGCATACGATATACAACGTCGTAAATCGTCCTTTCCATCGTCGCGAACAGGCGCGCCTGCGCCGTCCCCCTTCGTAGTCTTTGCGGGCAAGAATTGAGTACTACGTTGTAATTGATCCTTTACAACGTAGTAAATGTGTCGGTAGCCTGACCGCGCGGGCGGCATCCGGCGCTCGCTGCTATTCAAGGAGGAACAGTGATGACAGTTTTGGAATTGAGTAGAGAGACCTCCGGGGGGACGACCCGCAGCCCACGCGCTCGGGCTCGCGGCCGGGCATCGAAGATCGTCGGGTCGCTCGTGCTGGCGTCGGCGATGGTGGTCGGACTGTCGGTGTCCGCGCAGGCGGACGACGTGAACCTCACGCCGGGGCCGACGATCATCAAGGATCCGACGTCTCCGACGGGCTACACGGGCCACTTCGTGTACTACAACCCGACGGCGACGAGTGTGCGGTTCGACGCGGACATCCTGCTGCGCAACTGGGCGGACACGACCGACCCCACGGTGTACCAGCCGCAGCAGTACAAGCCCGGGCTGATGCGCGGCGGCGGGGCGTACGACGTCCAGATGACGAATGCGGGCAACGGCTACTGGGTCACCGATGTGCCGCTGGCTGCGGGCGCCAACCAGTATTGGTTCTACGTCGACAACGACACGAGCAACTGGATCACCGACCCGGCGAATTCGCCGATCTATGCGCCCGACGGCCTGACCGGCTCTGCGCGCCGCGCGTTCAACAAGGTGTTCGTCCCCTATGACGCCGCCAAGCAGAACTACGCACCGCTGGCTGCGCGCCAGATCGAGAACGTCCGTGCGGACTCGGCCAAGGGCACCTGGAGCTACGTGCCGGTGCAGATCGGCACGACCACCCGCACGATCGGCGTCTACCTGCCTCCGGGATACGACCCCAACCGCGCCACGCCGTACAAGACGATCTACATGCAGCACGGCAGCGGCCAGGACCAGTCCGACTGGATGAACATGGGCGACGTCCCGGTCATCATGGACAACCTGCTGCAGGACGGCCTCACTCAGCCGGCGGTCGTGGTCACCACCAACACCAACTATCTGGGCAGCGCATCGCAGGGCTACCCGAACCTCCGCAACATCATCCTTCCGTTCGTCGAGAGCCATTACAACGTGTCGACCAACGCGATGGACCGTGCCTTCGCCGGCTTGTCCGCGGGCGCGGGGGTGACCTCCAACCTCGTCAACTTCGATGCCACGAAGTTCGGGTATTACGGCGTCTTCAGTGGCGGCGTCGGCGTGCGCAACACCACGACGAATGTCAACGTGCCGTACATCCTGTTCGGTGGCGGCAAATGGGACTTCGGACTCCCTAACCCCGCGCAGGTCGCGGCATTGACGAACACCTTCTCGGAGAACGTGGTCGTCGCGGGTGCGCACGACTTCAACACGTGGGATCAGATGTTCACGACGTTCGCGCGCGACTACCTGTGGCATCCCGAGGCCTTCCTCGGCGACAAGATCGACGCGATCAAGGCCGGCGTGGCCGGGACGAGCCTGAACAGCGGCAACCTCAACGCCCTGACGGTCAAGCTCGATCAGGCCTACAAGCTGATCCCGAAGGACCCGAGCGGCACCATCGAGGTGCTCAACGGGTTCATCGCCCAGGTCGACAACCTGCGAGCCGCGGGCAAGCTGACCGACGACCAGGCGACGAGCCTCGGATCGTCGGCGCAGAGGATCGTGGACAACCTCACGGCACGCCTCTGATCAGTAGCGGAGAGGGGCTGTCGGCGGCGTCTTGCCGCCGGCAGCCCCTCGATGCGCTGCGGGGGTGCGAGTCAGCTCGGGCCCTCCACCTGGTCGGGGAACCCGGTCGACTCCCGACGGACGACGCGGAAGGCCGGGCGCACCGTGCGAGGCGGAATGCGCTCGCCCTTCTCGTTGATGCGCTCCAGGAGCATGTCGACGGCGAGTCGGGCGATCTCCAACCGGCCCGGGTCGACGGTCGACATCGACGGCACGGAGAACTGCGATTCCTCGACGTTGTCGAATCCGATGACGGCGACGTCATCGGGAACGTGGACCCCGGCTTCACCCAGAGCACGAAGCACACCCAGGCCGAGTGTGTCATTGAGCGCGAAGACCGCGTCGAACTCCACGCCGTCCGAGAGCAGAGCCCTCGTTGCCGTGGCGCCGGCCTGACGCGTCCACTTGTCCGCGCGACGCACCAGCTGCGGATCGAACGGGATGCCGGCCCGCTCGAGCGCCCGCCGGTACCCCTGAAGCCGGAGGTTCGCCGAGCTTGCCGCCTCCGGTCGCTCGCTGGTCGCGCCGACCGCGGCGATCCGTCGGCGGCCGATGCCGAGGAGGTGCTCGACGGCGGCCTCGGCGGACGAGGTGTTGTGCATCGTCACGTGATCGGTCGGGCCGTCGAAGATGCGCTCGCCGAGGAGCACAAGCGGGAAGTCGACGTCGAGCAGGTGGGCGTCGTCCTGGCCGAGACTGACCGGACTGAAGAGCAGGCCGTCGATGAAGCGCAGACGACCCCCGGTGATCGCCTGGATCTCCGTCTCGCGGAGCTCGTTGGTCTGATCGACGACGACGCCGAGCCCCCGCTCCTGGGCGGCCTGGATCACGGCGTCGGCGAGTTCGGCGAAGTAGTTCTCCCGCAGCTTCGGCACCGTCAGGCCGATGACGCCGGTGCGGCCGGATCGCAGCCCGCGCGCGGACAGGTTGGGACGGTAGTCGAGCTCCGCGATGGCCGCCTGGACCTTCGCCCTCGTCAGGGGGCGGACGTGCGGGTAGTCGTTGATGACGTTGGACACCGTCTTGATCGACACGCCGGCGACCCGGGCGACGTCGTGCAGGGTGGATCCCATCGACGCTCCCTCCGCGCGGCCATGCTGCTGACAGATTAGCGAAGTTTCCAACGCTGGAATCCGCGTCGCGCACCCCGAGATCACTCTCTGAGCGGACCGATGGCGTCGGATGGCAGGGATGGCTCCCTGAAGCCCGTCGACTCGCGTGCGACGATCCGGTAGTCGGCGAGGAACTGTCGCGGCGGCTGCACGTCGCCCTTCTCCTTGATGCGGGCGACCATGACGTCGACGGCCACCTTCGCGATCTGCTCGCGCCCGGGCTCGACGCTCGACAAGGACGGCACCGAGAACCTGTCTTCGTCGATGTTGTCGAAGCCGAGCACCGCCACGTCGTCGGGCACGTGCACGCCGGCTTCGCCGAGTGCCCGCAGCGCACCGAGTCCCAGTGTGTCGTTGAGCGTGAACGCCGCGTCGAAGTCCGGCCGCTCCTCGAGGAGCCTCCGCATCGCCGCGGCCCCGTTCTCCCGATGCCAGGGAGCTGCGGGCCGGATCAGTGCGGGATCGTACGGCAGGCCCGCCGCCGCGAGCGCGGCGCGATACCCCCGCAGGCGCAGACTCGCCGAACCCGTCGCATCCGTGCTGTGCGGGTCGGCGCCGATGACCGCGATCCGGCGTCGCCCGATCCCGATCAGGTGCTCGGTGCCGGCGCGAGCGGACTCCACATTGTGCATCGTGATGTGGTCGGTCGGCCCGCCGAAGATCCGCTCGCCGAGCAGGACGAGCGGGAAGGCGACCCGGAGCAGGGGGATGTCCTCCGGTCCCAGGCGCTCGGGACTGAAGATGATCCCGTCGGTCCGTCTCAGCCGGGTGCCGGAGAGCACGGCCATCTCGCCCCTCCGGGTCGGACCCGTCTGGTCGATGAGCACGTCCAGGTCGTATTCGCCTGCTGCCCGGATGATCGAGTCCGCCAGCTCCGCGAAGTAGTTCTGCCGCAGCTCGGGGATCGCGAGTCCGATCACGCCGGTCTTGCCCGACCGCAGGCCCCGGGCCGAAAGGTTCGGGTGGTAGTCGAGGTCGGCGATCGCCTGCAGCACCCGTTCGCGCGTCGACGCGCGGACGTACGGGTAGTCGTTGACGACGTTCGACACGGTCTTGATGGAGACGCCGGCGGCTCGAGCCACGTCATGCAGGGTCGACCCCAATTTCCGACTCCTTTCGGTCCCGACCGGGGCGCCGCCGGGCGTCAGCCGGTGGTGCTGCGATCGCGTCGTGGCCGATCTGCACCGGCTGCGATCAATCGGCGGAAACCGCTTGACACCGATGCTCGCAGTAGTCATAGTCGTACTACAACGTTGGAAATGCAACGTTGTAGATCGCAATCCGGCATCGGCTCGAGAACGGACGCGAGGCCGATGGCGGCCGTGCGCTCTCGCCGCATTGCGGTGCACCGACAACGAGGTCCAGCATCCGAAAGGAATCGATCAGTGAAGAGGAACAGAGTCATCGCCCTCATGACGAGCGTGGTGGTGGCGGGTGTGCTCGCCGGTTGCTCCGGAGGTGGCGGCGGCGCGAGCACAGGAAGCGCGAACGCCAACGGCAATTCGTCCAACTGCACGAACAAGATCGTGAAGAAGGACGCTCCGGTCGTCACGCTGTGGGCGTGGTACCCGAACACCGAGAAGGTCGTCGACAACTTCAACAACGCGCACAGCGACGTCCAGGTCTGCTGGACGAACGCCGGTGCGGGTGGCGCTGAGTACGACAAGTTCCAGACAGCCGTCAGCGCCGGCACCGGTGCCCCTGATGTGGTCATGCTCGAGGCGGACCGCATCCCGACCTTCCAGGTCCAGGGCGCGCTCGTCGACCTCAAGAAGCTCGGCTACGAGGACGTCAAGAGCAACTTCAGCGACGGCGCCTGGAAGGACGTCTCGGTCGGCGACGGCGTGTACGGCGCCCCGATCGACGGCGGCCCGATGGGCATGATCTACCGCAAGGACATCTTCGACAAGTACGGCATCACGACGCCGCCCAAGACCTGGGACGAGTACGCGGCGGATGCGCAGAAGGTCAAGGATGCGGGCGGCCCGCTGTTCGGCGACTTCCCGGCCAACCAGCCTGCCTACGTCACGGCGCTGCTGTACAACAACGGCGCGAATCCCTTCACCTACAACACCGCCAACAAGGGCACCATCGGCATCAAGCTGAACGACGACAAGTCGAAGCAGGTGCTCGACTACTGGGCCGGGCTCGTGTCGAAGGGTCTGGTCGGAAAGCAGGACCAGTTCACCCCGGAGTACATCTCGGGCGTGATCGGCGGCAAGTACGCGACGTATCTCTCCGCGGCCTGGGCGCCCGGCTATCTGCAGGGTGCCGGTGTGGGCAAGGGTGCGGACGCGAACGTCTGGGCGACGGCTCCGCTGCCGCAGTGGGACCCGAGCAACCCCATCTCGGTGAACTGGGGCGGATCGGCGTTCTCGGTCACGAAGCAGGCCAAGGACCCGAAGCTCGCGGCGAAGGTCGCCTTCGGGGTCTACGCCGACGATGCCTCGCTGAAGGACGGATGGCAGAACCAGATCATCTTCCCGCTCAACGTCCACGTGCTGAAGGACCCGAACTTCATCAACGCCGAAGTGAAGTTCTTCAACGGGCAGCAGGCGAACAAGGAGGTCTACGTCCCGGCGGCCAACGCCTACAAGGGCATGACCTACACGCCGATCGGGCAGTACTACTACTCCGCGTTCACGAAGCAGATCGCCGCGATCAACGACGGTTCGAAGACGGGGTCTCAGGCGGCGGATGCGCTGCAGGCCGACGTCGTGAAGTACGCGAAGGAGCAAGGGTTCACCGTCAAGTGACCTGACGCGGAGGGTCGGCTCGCGACGGGCCGGCCCTTCGCCATCCCTTCTCGACCCGGAGGAATCATGACCACAGCAACCACCAGCCGCGTCAAGGCCGGTGAAGACACCGTCAGACCACGAGGACACCGCCGCTCCACGAGCAGCCGCCGGAACGCCATCGGATGGCTTTTCGTCGGCCCGTTCGGACTGATCTTCCTCGCGCTCCTGGTGCTCCCGATCGGCTATGCGCTCTACCTCAGCCTGTTCCAGAAATCGCTCATCGGCGGAACGAGATTCGTCGGCTTCGGCAACTACGCCAAGGCGTTCACCGATCCGTCGTTCCTCAGCGGCGTCTCGTTCGTGATCAGCTTCTCGCTGGTCCTCATCCCGCTCCAGATGGCCGTGTCGCTCGCCATCGCGCTCATGCTCGACATCGTCGTCAGCCGATTCGCGCGCTTCTCGCGGCTCATGATCTTCCTGCCGTACGCGATCCCCACGGTCATCGGCGCCCTCATGTGGGGTTTCCTGTACAGCGAGAACTTCGGACCCCTCGCGGACATCTTCGGCGCGTTCGGCATGCCCGCGCCGGACTTCCTGAGCTCGAGTCTGATCTTCTACGGCCTGCTCAATGTCGTCACGTGGCAGTGGGCGGGCTACTACATGATCATCCTGTACGCCGCGCTTCAGGGGATCGATCCGACGTTGTACGAGGCGGCGCGCATCGACGGCGCGTCGCAGTGGCAGATCATCTTCCGCATCAAGATCCCGCTGGTCGCACCGGCGCTGGTGCTGATCCTCGTCTTCGCGCTCATCGGAACGCTCCAGTTCTTCAATGAACCGAAGATCCTGCAGCCACTGGCCGCGGGCGCCATTCCGAACGACTTCACACCGAACATGTACGCCTACCAGCAGGCGTTCTCGCTGGCGAACTACAACTACGGCTCGGCGATCTCGTTCGCCCTCGGAGCCGTCGTCTTCGTCTGCGTCTACATCTTCATGTTCGCCACCCGCAAGAGAGGGAACATCCTGTCATGAGCGCCACGGACATCGAGCGCCGGCGCACTCTTCGGACGCCGGGGGGCGTGCCGATGCAGATCGTGCTCGGCATCCTGGTCATCTACTTCCTGATCCCCTTCTGGTGGGTGATCGTGAACAGCTCCAAGAGCACGGCCGAGTTGTTCGGCGGAGGACCCGCCCTGTGGTTCGGCTCGGACATCGACTACATCGGCAACTTCGTCGCGCTCTTCACGTACGGCGGCGGGATCTACGGACGCTGGCTGCTGAACTCCGCCCTGTACGCGATCGTCGGCGGCCTCGGCGCCACCGCGCTCTCCGTGCTCGCGGGCTACGGCTTCGCCAAGTACCGCTTCCGCGGTCGTCAGGCGTCGTTCGCGATCCTGCTCGGGGCCGTCATGGTCCCCGCGACCGCCTTGGTCATCCCGACCTTCATGCTGTTCTCGCTGGCGGGTCTGACCAACACGGTCTGGGCGGTGATCATCCCCAGCCTGCTGAACCCGTTCGGGGTCTACCTGATGGCGGTCTATGCGCGCGAGGCGGTCCCAGACGAGCTGCTGGATGCGGCACGGGTCGACGGGGCGGGCGAGTTCCGGGCCTTCTTCCAGGTGGCGTTGCCGCTGCTGCGGCCGGCGATGGTCACCGTGCTGCTGCTGTCGGTGGTCGCCTGCTGGAACAACTACTTCCTTCCGCTCGCGATGCTCTCGGACAACCGGCTCTTCCCGGTCACGGTCGGAATCGGCCTGTGGCAGTCCACGGCATCCACCTACGGCGCCGCCGGCGGACAGAGCCTGTGGAGCATCATCATCCTGGGTTCGCTCGTGTCGGTGATCCCGCTGATCGTCGCGTTCCTGACCCTGCAGCGCTACTGGCGAGGAGGGCTTGCCATCGGCAGCCTGAAGTAGCCCGACCCGCCCGCCATCCGCCACACACCCATTCACACCTTGAGGAAACGTGACTACTGCGCACCTGACGATCGACCCGCATTTCGTCGTAGGCCCCATCAACCGCCGCCTGTTCGGCTCGTTCGTCGAGCACCTCGGACGCTGCGTCTACGACGGGATCTACGAGCCGGACCACCCGGACGCGGATGAGCACGGCTTCCGCAACGACGTGGCCGAGCTGGTCAGAGAGCTGGGCGTCACCACGATCCGGTACCCGGGCGGCAACTTCGTGTCGGGCTATCGCTGGGAGGACGGAGTAGGCCCCGTGGACCAGCGGCCGCGGCGGCTCGATCTCGCCTGGCACTCGACCGAGACCAACGAGGTGGGGCTGGACGAGTTCGCGCGATGGCTGCGCAAGGTCGACGGCGAACTGATGTACGCGGTCAACCTCGGCACGCGCGGCGTTCAGGAGGCGCTCGACGTCCTCGAGTATGCGAATCACCGCTCCGGCACCGAGCTGTCCGATCGCCGGATCGCCAACGGCACGGCCGAACCCTACGACATCCGGATGTGGTGTCTCGGGAACGAGATGGACGGCCCCTGGCAGCTGGGTCACGGCACTCCCGAGGAGTACGGGCAGCTCGCCGTGAAGACCGCGCGGGCGATGCGCCAGGTGGATCCGACGCTGGAACTCGTCGTGTGCGGCAGCTCGGGCGCGGGCATGCCGCTGTTCGGCACGTGGGAGCGCATCGTGCTCGAGGAGACGTACGACGAGGTCGACTACATCTCCTGCCACGCGTACTACGAACCCGTCGGCGGCGACTACGAGAGCTTCCTCGCATCCGCCGTCGACATGGACCGGTTCATCGATTCGGTCGTCGCGACGGCCGACCACGTCAAGGCCGTGCGGGGCAGCAAGAAGACGATCAACATCTCCTTCGACGAGTGGAACGTCTGGTACCAGTCCCGGTACGCCGAGGTCGACCGCATCACGGATGTGAACGACTGGCCCGTCGCCCCCCGGCTGCTCGAGGACGCCTACTCCGTCGTCGACGCCGTGGTCTTCGGGAACCTGCTGATCTCTCTCATCCGGCACGCCGACCGCGTCACGGCGGCGAGCCTCGCCCAGCTCGTCAACGTGATCGCGCCGATCATGACCGAACCCGGGGGAGGCGCCTGGCGGCAGACGACCTTCTTCCCGTTCGCCGTGACCTCTCGCCTCGCGCGCGGCTGCACGCTCGAGCTGAAGCTCGACTGCCCGACCTACCGGACCGAGCGATACGGCGAGGTCCCGGTCGTGGACGCCGTGGCGACGCACGACCCGACCACGGGAGACACCGCGGTGTTCCTCGTGAACAGGAGTCTCACCGACGTCGTGGACATCTCGATCGACACCAGCATCCTGGGCGATGTCTCGGTCGAGTCGATCGTGAGTCTCCACGACGACGACATCCACGCGGCGAACACGCGCGACCAGTCGGAGCGTGTCGGTCTGAAACCCAACGACAGTGCCCGCTTCGTCGACAGCGAACTGCACATCTCCCTGCCGCCCGTGTCGTGGACGGCACTGCAGCTGCGATGAGCATCGTCGTCTCGTCGAGGGCCGCACGAACCGGGATGATGGCAGCATGAGCGCACAGACGAACTGGGCTGGAACCCACACCTACGCAGGACGCATCGAGACTCCGCGGAGCATCGAGGAGATCCAGCGGATCGTCGGCTCGGCGCAGCGCGTGCGAGCCCTCGGCACCCGCCACTCGTTCAACGATATCGCGGACAGCGAGCTGCTCGTGTCGCTGGAGGACATGCCGGCCGACATCGAGGTGGACGAGGATGCGTCGACCGCCCGCGTCGCCGCACAGCTGCCGTTCGCGCTGGTCGCCGCCGCGGTCGACGAGCGCGGCCTGGCCCTGCACAACCTGGGATCGCTGCCGCACATCTCGGTCGGCGGTGCGACGGCCACGGCGACGCACGGATCGGGGCTGCACAACGGCAACCTGTCGACCGCGGTCGTCGGACTCGAGTTCGTGACGGCGGATGCCGGCATCCTTCGCATCGATCGCCGCGACGAGCGGTTCGCGGGCGCGGTGGTGCACCTCGGCGCGCTCGGCGTCGTGACCCATCTCACGCTCGGCCTCGAACCTCGCTACGACGTGCGGCAGGACGTGTACCTCGGCGTCCCGTGGGAGGAGGTGCTCGGCGACCCCGTCGGCGTGTTCGGTGCGGCGTACAGCGTCAGCGTCTTCACGCACTGGGCGGGGGACCGAACGGACCAGGTCTGGCTCAAGGCGCGCCTGGACGACGGCGACCTCCCCGTCGCCGACGTGTGGCGCGGCGGGACGCGCTCGGTGGGACCGATCGGGCCGGTCGGGCCGGTCGACGAGGACGACAACACGACCGTTCAGGGAGTGCGCGGTTCGTGGCACGCGCGCCTGCCGCACTTCCGCTTCGACACGCAGCCGTCCGCGCAGGGGGACGAGATCCAGACCGAGTACTTCGTCGGGCTGGAGGACGCCGCATCCGCTCTGTCCGCGTTGCGGGAGCTCGCGGATCGCATCGATCCGCTGCTGATCATCACCGAGCTGCGGACGGTCGCCGCCGACGACCTGTGGCTCAGCACGGCGTACGAGCGGAACAGTCTGGCCATCCACTTCACGTGGCACAGCAGGCCAGCCGAGGTCACCGCGATCCTCCCCGAGATCGAGGCCGCACTCGCGCCGTTCGCGCCGCGGCCGCACTGGGGCAAATGGTTCGCGGAGGCGCACGCCAATGCGCGCTACCCGCGCTTCGACGACGCCGTCGAGCTCATGACCGAGCTCGATCCGACGGGTGTGTTCCGCAACCCGTACACGGAGCGGGTGCTCGGGCTCGGCTGACGAGTGCGGGCACGACGGCATTCGTCGTCCCCGCGCCCTCGTGCTCCTTGGTGCTCTGCCCTCGGGGTCGGACTCGACGATGTCTTCCCGTACTCGGAGGAATGACGTGGAACAGATGGATGCCTGGACCCAGACCCGCTACGGCGGCGTCGACGAGGTGCGCCTGAGCCGCATCGACGTGCCGCAGCCGAAGACCGGGGAGGTGCTGCTGCGCATCCGGGCGACCGGCCTGAACGCCGCGGACCGCCACCTGATGACGGGCGAGCCGTTGCTCCTGCGGGCCGCCTTCGGGTGGAGGCGCCCCCGACAGCCGGTGCGCGGAATCGACGTCGCCGGCAGCGTTCTCGCGCTCGGGCCCGACGTGCCCGATGTCTCGGTCGGCGACGAGGTCGTCGGAGAGCTGGCCTTCGGCGGCGGGCTCGCGGAGTATGCGGTGATCGCCGCGGAGCGACTCGTGCCGCGACCCGCTGCGGTAGGCCCCGCCCTCGCGGCGGCACTGCCGATCGCCGGCGGCACCGCCTGGCAGGCGCTCGACCGCGCCCGCGTCGCATCCGGCCATCGGGTGCTCGTGGTGGGCGCTTCCGGAGGGGTGGGCACGTTCGCGGTCCAGCTCGCGGTGCTCCGCGGTGCGGAGGTGCACGCCGTGTGCTCCGAGCGCAACCGCGCCCTCGTCGGCTCGATCGGCGCGCGGACGACGTACGACCGCGCCGCGACGCCGCTCGACGCGCTGCCGGCGGGAACCTTCGACGCCGTGCTCGACCTCGCCGGCGACAGCCCCCTGCGCACCCTCCGGCGGCTCGTCCGCGACGGGGGATCGGCGGTGCTCATCGCGGGCGAGGGAGGGCGTCTGGTGGGCCCGATCCCGCGCATCGCCCGCGCATCCCTCCTGTCTGTACGCTCGAGGCGGCCGCTGCATCCGCTCTCCGCCAAGGCCAGACCGGACATCCTCCGCGAGCTGCTGTCCCTGGTGGCGGGTGGCCGGCTGACGCCGGTCATCGAGCGGACCTGGCCCCTCGTCGAGGCCGGCGAGGCTCTGGCGCACCTCGCCGCCGGCCACACCGTCGGCAAGGTGGTCGTCACGCGGGAGTGAGGCGGCGGGTCGGCGGGGATCGGCACGGCGCGTGAGACAATGGATGCGGCGTGCCCGGGTCGCCCCCTTCCCCGCTGTCGCTGCGAGCACAGCGCGTCGAAGGGCCGCCGGGCCTGTGGACAGCGTCCGCCGATCCGCCTGTCAAGGAGCGAGAATGACGCAGACCCCCACGACCTCGAAGGCCACCGCATCCGACCAGTCCACGACCGGTCGCATCCAGCAGCACCGCCGCTACCTGATGTGCCGTCCGGAATACTTCACGGTGAGCTACGAGATCAACCCGTGGATGCACAAGGCCGACCCGACGGACACCTCGAAGGCCGTGCGGCAGTGGCAGTCGCTCTACGACACCTACCTCGAGCTGGGCCACGAGATCGAGCTGATCGACCCGATCCCGAACCTGCCCGACATGGTCTACACGGCCAACGGCGGCTTCATCATCGACGGCACGGCGCTCGGGGTGAAGTTCAGCGTCGACGAGCGTCGCGGCGAGGAGCGGCCGTTCATGGACCGCTTCGCCGAGCTCGGCTTCGAGGTCGTCGAGCCGGTCGCCGCCCAGGAGGGCGAGGGCGACATCCTCCTCGCCGGCGACACGATCCTGGCCGGCTGCGGCTTCCGCTCGTCCATCGAGAGCCACCGGGAGATCTCCGAGGTCTTCGGCCGCGAGGTCGTCTCGCTCAAGCTCATCGACCCCCGGTTCTACCACCTCGACACCGCGATCTCGGTGCTCGACCCGGTGGAGGGGCCTGGCGGGGTCGAGAAGGCCAACATCGCGTACCTCGAGCACGCGTTCGACGAGCCGTCACAGCGGATCCTGGCCGAGCGGTTCCCGGACGCGATCCGCGTGGCTGACGAGGACGGCGCCGTGTTCGGCCTGAACTCGGCGAGCGACGGCTTGAACGTCATCATCTCGCCGCGCGCCCACGGCTTCGAGGCGCAGCTGCGCGAGCGCGGCTACAACCCCGTGCTCGTCGATCTGTCCGAGCTGCTGCTCGGCGGCGGGGGCATCAAGTGCTGCACGCTCGAGCTGCGGGGTGCGCGGTGACGAACATCGACGTGTCAGCGGACTCCGCCGCACTCATCGCGGCAGAGAGCGAGCACGTCGCGCACAACTACCACCCGCTGCCCGTCGTGATCGCGGAGGCCGAAGGCTCGTGGGTCACCGATGTCGAGGGCAAGCGGTACCTCGACCTGCTCTCGGCGTACTCGGCGCTGAACTTCGGGCACCGGCATCCCGCCCTCGTCGCGGCCGCGACGAGGCAGCTCGGACGCCTGACCCTGACGAGCCGCGCCTTCCACAACGACCAGCTCGGCGCCTTCGCGGCCGCGCTCGCCGAGCTCTGCGGCAAAGACCTCGTCCTCCCGATGAACACGGGCGCCGAGGCCGTCGAGACCGGCATCAAGGTCGCGCGCGCGTGGGCGTATCGCGTCAAGCGCGTGCCGGTGGATGCCGCGACCGTCGTCGTCGCGAGCGGCAACTTCCATGGGCGCACGACGACGATCGTCGGCTTCAGCGACGACCCGTCGGCGCGAGAGGGGTTCGGACCGTTCGCGCCCGGCTTCGTCTCGGTGGAGTACGGGGATGCCGCGGCCATCGAGGCCGCGATCACCGAGCACACCGCGGCGGTGCTCATCGAGCCGATCCAGGGCGAGGCCGGCGTCGTCATCCCGCCCGCCGGCTACCTCGCCGCCGTGCGGGACATATGCACCCGGCGGAACGTACTGTTCATCGCCGATGAGATCCAGTCCGGCCTCGGACGGGTCGGCGAAACGTTCGCGTGCGATCGCGAGGGTGTCGTGCCCGACATCTACCTGCTCGGCAAGGCGCTGGGAGGCGGCATCCTCCCCCTCTCCGCCGTCGTCGCGGATCGCGACGTGCTCGGCGTGATCCAGCCCGGCGAGCACGGATCCACCTTCGGCGGCAACCCGCTCGCGGCGGCGGTGGGCCTGCGGGTCGTCGAGCTGCTCGCCACCGGCGAGTTCCAGCAGCGCGCCCGCGCGCTCGGCGCGCATCTGCAGGAGCTGCTCGAGGGCCTCGTCGGGCACGGTGTCACGCAGGTGCGGATCGCCGGCCTGTGGGCCGGCATCGACATCGATCCCGCGGTCGGCACAGGACGAGAGATCTCCGAGCGGATGCTCGCGCGGGGAGTGCTCGTCAAGGACACGCATGGGCAGACGATCCGCATCGCGCCGCCGCTCGTCATCCGCGGAACCGAGCTCGATTGGGCCGTCGAGCAGCTGCGAGTCGCCCTGGGGACCTAGGTCCCCACTTGGCCTCCACACGGGCACCCCGGGCAAACGCCCGATATACACGGGGTCGGCGCGCGCATACCATGACACTCGACTGACCCGTGGGTGGGGATCCGCGGGCGGTGTTGGGGACTAGCACAGGGCGGAGGCGCCACGTGGGTGTGCGACCGCGTGATTTGCGACTTCCTCGAGCATCTGCTCGGGGGGGTCTGCAGCGCTGGGCCGCGCAGTCGCTGAACCTCATGCTGGCGGCTGTCATGGCCGTCGCCCTGATCGGCGGTTCGGCCGCGTCCGCGGACGCCGCCACGCCGGTCGCCCCCGCAGCACCGACCGCACCGCGCTACACGCTGACGGGCAACCCCTTCGCCCCCCTGTTCCGGACGGTCGCGCGCACGGCGGCACCGGTCGCGCAGCCCAAGGTCGTCACCATCCAGCAGCCGGTCGGCGCGGTTCCCGGCGCATCCAGCCGCATCCGGGTCACATCGCACGTGCCGGTGGTCGTCGTTCCGGCGCCGCCCGCATCGCCGACGCCCTCCCCGAGCGCGAGCAACTGCAACTTCGGCGCCGGCGTGATCATCAACGCCAAGTCGGTCTCGTGCCCCGTGACGACCACGACCGGCGGCACGACGACGACCACGACGACGACCAACGGCACCACGACCACCACGACGTCCGGATCGACCGGCCAGACGGTGACGATCGGAACGCCCTCCACCGGCACGGGCACGGGGACCGGCACGACGGATCCCGGCACCGGATCGACCACGCCGAGCACGGGGACGACGGATCCCGGCACCGGATCGACCACGCCGAGCACGGGGACGACGGATCCCGGCACCGGATCGACCACGCCGAGCACCGGGACGAGTACGACCGACCCGAGCACCGGCACCACGAACCCCCTCGACGAAGCGTCCGCCCCGGCGACACCGGTCGCCCCGGGCAACGAACTCACCGCCGCGCAGCTCGCGGCGGCTGTCGCGCAGGCCGAGCAGGAGTGGCAGGGCGCCGACCCGACGGCGGACTTCTCGAAGGTCTCGGCCTCGGTGGGCACGCTCAGCGCTCCGCAGATCGGCTCCGAGAGCGGAGCGACGATCGTCCTCGACGCGGATGCCGGCGGATGGGGCTGGTCGGTGGACTTCCCGTCCGACAGCCCCTCGCAGCACCTCGACCTCCTGACCGCCGTCCGCCACGAGCTCGGGCACGTCCTCGGTCTCGACCACACGGCGGGCACCGTGATGGCGCCGACGCTCGCGGCCGGCCAGACGTACGCGGTCGACGGCTCGTTGATCCCTGCGCCGGCCCCCGCACCCGCCCCGGCGCCTGCACCCACCACGACGACGACGACGGATGCGCCGGCCCCGAGCACGACGACGGACCCAAGCACGACGACGGACCCGAGCACGACGACGGGCACGTCGACGACGGACCCGACGCCGTCGACGACCACCGACCCGACGCCCGCGCCGACGACGAGCACCGACCCGACCTCTGCTTCCGACACGACGACGGCGCCCGCCACGACGGACCCGACGCCGTCGACGACCACCGACCCGACGACCACGGCGCCCGCATCGAGCGACCCGGCATCCGCCACGACCCCGGCCCCCGCGACCGCATGGTCGGTCTCCGGCACGACCGCGACCTACACGGCATCCGGCACCCTCACGGGAACCCTCCGCTACGACGCGACCACCGGTCAGCTCGAACTGGTCACCGCTGCGGGCGCGGTCGACGGCATCGCCGTCACCGGCCTGACCGCGGCGGTCGTCGTCGGCGGTAGCGCATCCGACTCCCTCACGCTGGACGCGTCGCTCGCCGGCTCGCCCCTCACGCTGAGCGTGCGCAGCGCCGGCGGTACGCTCGCCGGGCCGAACGGCACGACGGCGTGGACGCTGACCGGTGTCAACAGCGGCACCGTGAACGGCGTCGCGTACGACGGATTCGCCCACCTCGTCGGCGCGACCGGGACGAGCGAGACCTTCACCGTCCGCAAGGGCGGCTCGGTGACCTCCCTCGACGGCGGCGGCCTCGGGACGCTGGTCGTCGCGGGCGGACAGACGTTCGCCGACCTCGCGGTCGACCGGCACGCGGGAACCGTCATCCTGGACGGCGTCTCCATCCGCTACGACGGGCTGGCCCCGATCACGCTGACGAGCGTCGGCTCGGTCGTCAACATCACGGGCACCTCCGGCAACGACGCCATCACCATCAGTCAGAGCGGCAGCACCGTCACGGTGAGCGCACCGACGATGGAGTCCGTGTCGTTCACCGTCACCCCGGGGACCAAGATCGTCCTCGACGGAGGCGCCGGACTCGACACGGTGAGCTTCAGCAGCAACGTCACCGTGATCGGCATGGAGTTCGACATCAAGGCCGAATCCATCACGGTCAGCGGCGTCACGGTGAACACCGGAGCAGCGGCGATCGACTTCGAGGCCGTCGCCTCCGACGACAGCACGAGCGCCACGCCCACGACATCGATCACGGTCAGCGGCGCGACGCTCATCGGCGGCGACATCACGCTGGCCGCGACCTCCACGTCATCACCGACGTCATCCGGCCAGGTCAACGTCGTCTCGGTGAACTCGAGCGCTGTCGTCGCCGTGAACAACGCCACGATCACGTCTTCGGGGAACGTCACGATCTCCGCGACTTCGACCGTGGATGCGACCTCCGGCGCCACAGACGTGCACGCCGTCGGCGGGATCTCCCAGCTCGATGTGACGACGACGGCCCAGGCGTATCTGACCGGGACGACGTCGTTCACCGCGGCGGGCGACGTGTCGATCAGTGCGAGCACCGCGGGCACCAAGCTCACCACGACCGGCAGCGCGATGCAGGTCGGAGTCGGCGCGGGGATCGCCCTGGCCACCCTCGACGAGACCACACAGGCGTACATCGACGCGCACTCCACGGGCAACACGGCGAAGAGCGTCGCTGTCAACGCGGATACCGGCAACACCGTCACGACCACGGCGGCCGCGAGTCCCGACGGCGCCACGTCGAACACCGACGGCAGCGGCCACCCGATCACTCCGGCACAATTCCTCGGCGGCGCGGTCACCGCGCTGAGCCCGCTCGATGCCGCGGGTGCCCTCGCCGTCACGAAGATGACGACGAACACGGAGGCCTACATCGCGCCCGCGACCGGATCCTTCGGTCTGTGCGTGGGAACCGGGGCCGTATGCGACGGCACCGGCACCATCACGGTGCATGCCGCCGGCGACACCACGGCACCGACCACGGCCGACGCCCACTCCGTGCTGCGCACGGCCACCGGCATCGGCGTCGCCGTTGCGATCGACATCGCCAAGATCACGACCACCGCGCACGTCGGCGGCGCGGTGAGCTTGACCGCAAAGGGCGTGACCATCGAGGCGCCGGCATCCGCCGAGACCTTCGACACGAAGGCGGAGGCGGGCGCAGGCACCGCGGCCAACGTCTTCCATTCCGGCACCGGCGGTAGCTTCCAGGGCTCGTTCGCGCTGAACATCCCGACGATCGTGCACTCGGCAGCGATCGACCCGAACGCCGTCCTCACGCTCAGCGGAACCCCCGACGTCAGCCTCGTCAGCGAGCACACCACCGAGTCGACGACCAAGGCCGTTCCCGTGGGCAACTACTTCACCGGCGCGGCCGTGCACGACAACGCCATCACCCTGTCTCTGCCGCTCCTGCACACGAACGGCGGAGCGACACTGCTCCCCGCGATGACCGGCGACAAGGTCGTCTACAACAACGGCGGGGGCAGCTCGATCGGCGGTCTCGTCTCGCTCGGCACGTATTACGTGTACTGCGGCGCCCCGATCTTCCACCCGTGCACCATCGACGGCAGCGGCCACATGACGGTGCAGCTCATCTCCGCCAGCCTCCTGTTCCCGACGTGGACCTCGGACGAGGTGCTCCCGCTCGACGGCAGCGTCGCCGCGGGGGACTGGCATTTCCTGCAGCTCCAGCAGACCCCGAGCGACTCGACGGGCGTCGGCGCCGGAGTGTCGGTCAACATCGTGAACGACACCGGGTCGGCCACGGTCGGAGACGGCGCGGCACTGACCGGGGCGCGCGGGCTCCGCCTCTCTGCGAGCACCGACAACGCGATGACGCTCGAGTCGAAGTCCGCGTCGGCCGGCACGAACCTCGCGCTCACGCCGGTCGTGTCCGTCGCGATCTCGAACGTCGCGACGAACGCGACGATCGGGACGGGCTCCCTTCTCACCCTCGGCGGCGGACTGGATGCGACCGCGACGCAGAACGCGGCGGTCTCCAGCGGCGCAAGCGGCGACACGACGGGTGGCTCCAGCGCCGGGATCGGCATCTCGATCGTCGTCAACGACGTCAACCACGAGGTGCACGCGACCACCGCCCGCAGTCTCAGCGCCGGTGCGGATGTCGGGTTCCATGCGATCGGGACGTCTGCCACGGACGCCTCCACGTGGGCGGGCACCGCGGGTGCACCCGACAGCAACACCTCGCCGTTCAGCTCGGTCAACGATGCCGGCGACAAGCTCCTCGGCATGGGCTCGACCCTCGCGGGCGGGAACGGCACGAAGGGGGGCAAGGACTCGAGCACCCCGGCGGCCAAGGCCCCGGACTCGACCGGCAGCTCGGCGTCGATCAACCTCGCGGCCGCGGTGTCGTTCCAGCTGGTCACCTCGATCAGCGACACGAGCCTGCCGACCGGCCTCACGATCACCGTCACGGGTGGATCGCTGACCCTCGCGTCGAGCGGCAACACCGACGTCACGGCCTACGACGACGGCGAGGCGGGTCCGAAGAGCGCGACGGCGGTCATCGGCGCGGCGGTCGCGATCAATGCCATCACGATCTCGAACACCGCGGATGTCGCGGGAGGCTCACACATCACGGCGGACGGACTGACGCTGTCCGCGACGATGACGCCGGTCGGCGGCGAGGACTGCGAGACGGTCGGGGTCGATTGCGTCAACACCGCCAGCGCCGAGGCGGTCTCGGCGGCCTCCGGTGGATCGTCGGCCACGATCAACGGCTCCGTCGCACTCAACATCATCGTCGCGAGCGCGACGAGCGCGCGGCTGCTGGCGGGAGCGACGACGGTCGACGCGGGTGCCGAGGATGTCAGCCTCAAGGCGGCGAACGACACGGATGCGCTCACGAGCGCGACGCCGTTCCGCGACGCGTTCGACCCGAACGGCGACGGCGTCATCATCGCCGACCCCTCGGACCCCACCGCGACGGCCCTGACCACTATCGTGCTCGCCTACGCGCTCATCGACGGCAACCTGCAGACCGGTCAGGCCGTGGTCTACCACACCGGTGGCAAGGACCCGATCGGCATCGTCGACGACCCGCTGTGCCTGAGCGGCGTCTGCCCGACGACGCTCGTCGACAACCGCATCTACTACGCGATCGTCGTCAAGCCCGGATACATCCAGCTCGCCTCGACCTGTGCGGCAGCGTTCCTCGGCGACGCCATGGTGCTCGACCCGACGAAGGCCACCGGCGATGCGCACTACCTCGTCGCGCAGACCTTGAACAGCGGTGACATCTGCCTGGGGACCAACACCGACGAGCCGCCGAAGATGGGCATCGGCGCCTCGTTCGCCCTCACGATCGACAACGTCACGACACAGGCGGGCATCGGCGACGGTGTGACGCTGACCGGCGGCAAGAACCTCGACGTCGTCGCGGAGAGCGGCAACGGCGCCGACACGAAGGCCGTGAGCGGCGCGGCCGGCAGCAAGGCGATCTCGCCGTCGGTCGCGCTCGTCATCGCGAACCTCTCCACGACGGCGTCGATCGGCACGGGAGCTGCGCTCGATGTGTCCGGCGACGTCACCCTCGAGGCGACGCAGCATGCGAAGGCGGTGAGCGAGGGCAGCGGCGACGTGGACGGCGAGTCGATCGGCGTCGCGCTGGCGGTCGCGCTCGCCGTGCTCTCCGACGACGTCGAGGCGAGCATCTCCCGCGACATCACGGCCGATGGCGGCATCACGCTGCGCGCGACGGGCACGTCGGTCACCGAGACGACGACGGATGCCGCCGCTCCGGGTGCCCCGAGCACCTCGACCGGCGGCATCAACATGGTCGCGACCAATCTGCTCGGATCGGGCAACGGGTTCTCCACCGCACTCGGCGGCAAGTCCTCGACGAAGGAGACTCCGAAGGCGGGTGACAGCGACGGCACCTCGATCTCGGTCGCCGGCGCGGTCTCGATCAACGTCGTCGACACGACCTCGAAGGCCTGGTTCGCCGACCACCTGAACATCACGAGCAAGACAGGCGTCGTCACGCTCGCGAGCAGTGCGAACACCGACGTGAAGGCGGAGGGCAACGGCCAGACTGCGGCCAAGGTCACCGACGGCATCGGCGCCGGCGTCGCCGTCAACGCGGTCACGATCGTCAACATCGCCACCACCGGCGCATCCGCGATCGCCTCGAAGGGCCTCGACGTCGAGGCCACGATGGCGGAGCTGGAGAGCGAAACGGGGGGCGCCCCGGACACCATGCACGCCGTCGAGGCGGTCGCCAAGGCGGGTGCGAGCAACGCCGAGAAGCTCGGCATCGCGGGGGCGCTCGCGATCAACATCGTCTCGGCCGACACGGAGGCCACCGTGCCGACCGGCGCGAGCGTCGACGCGGGCGCCGGCGCGGTCCTGGTGAAGGCCGAGTTCGCGCAGGATGCGACAGCCGAGGCATCCGCCCGCGCCGGATTCAAGACATGCGCGAAGTTCCTGAACCTGCCGTGCGACCTGTCGACCAAGATCACCGGCCAGGACGCCAAGGGCTCCGGCACCGGGATCGGCGCATCCGTGGCCATCCAGGTACTCACCCCGACCACGACCCTCGCCGAGATCGCCGACGGCGTTCCGGTGACGGCGGGCGAATCGGTGTCCGTCGAGGCCGGCTCGGAGCGCGTCCTCACCACACTCGCCGAGGCCGGCGTGAAGGGTGGGACCGGGATCGCCCCGGCACTCGCGCTCGTCGTCGACTCGGGAGACACCGCCTCCGCGATCCTCGGCACGTCCGCGACCGCCGTGAACGTGACGGGCGAGGTCGCCGTGAGCGTCACGCACACCGTGGACGCGTCCGCCACCGGGGCGAACGCCAACGTCATCGCGGAGAATGTCGGAGTGGGCGCCGCCGTCGCGCTGCCGATCATCATCGGCTTCTCCACGACCGCCCGGCTCGGGCGCGACGTGAAGGCCGACGCCGTCACCGTGAACGCGGCCGCGACGCTCGATGCGCAGGCCATCGCCAACGCGAGCGCCGTCGGGTCCAAGTCCGAGAAGGACGGCGGCGAGACCGCCGACCAGACCACGTCCGGCGCGGTCTCCGGCGACCCCAACGCCGGCGGCAAGGGGGCCGACAGCGTGCCGAAGGCCGACGCCTCGGCGAGCCAGGGCAATGCGAAGGCGGGCGAGAAGTCGGGCAAGTCGGGCGGCGGCGTCGGAGTCGCAGCTGCCATCGCGGTCGTCTGGCTGCAGGCGGACACCACGGCGACCGTGGCGGACGATGTCCGCATCGACGCCGAGCGCGCGGTCGAGGTCACGGCTCCGGTGCTGACGACCGTCGCCGCCCGTGCGATGGGCATCGCCCTCTCCGACCAGGCCAAGACGAACGTCGGCGCGGCCGTCGGCTTCAACTACGCGAACGTCACCGACACCGCGAGCCTCGGCACGGGAGTGGAGGTCACCGGCGCCTCGATCACGGTGTCCGCGGGCACGCCGCTCGACGACCAGGGCGTATCAGAGCAGAACACGGTCATCGCATGGGGCTTCGCCGCCGCCGGCGGCAGGTCGGACCCGCAGGTCGGCGCATCCATCGGCCTCAACGTGGTGTCGTACGTCGTCACGGCGTCGGTCGGAGCCGGCAGCGCGCTGACCGCGACCGGGGGCGGCATCGACGTCGTCGCCACGGACCCGATGGGGCTGCAGAACCTCGCGGTGGCGGCTGCGCTCGCCCAGGGCGGGGTGGCCGTCGGCGGGGCGCTCGCGGTGAACGTGCTGACCCCGATCACCACGATCGCCCTCATCGACTCCAGCCTCGCCGACCCGACGACCCTGGACGCGAGCGGTGCGATCACGGTGAGCGCCACGTCGAGCGTCGCGCCGCTCGGCATCGACTTCTCGCTCATGGGATCGATGCTGCTCACCGGGCTCGCAGGCATCCCGGGCATCTCGCTGATTCCCTCGCCGGACCCCGGGACGACCGTGTCCGCACCCATCGTGACGTCCGTCGCGGTCGCGGGCGGCGCAGGCACCGGCGACGCGGCGATCGGCGGGTCGTTCATCGTCGACGTCTGGCTGCGCACCGCGTCGGCGAGGATCGGTGACGGCACCCTCATCAACCAGGACGCGCCGTACACGATCGGCGGCGCCGGCCAGACGCTCACGGTGGCTGCCAGCGACGACATCAGCCAGACGAACGTCGCGGGGGGTATCGGCGCGACGAGCGGGGATGCGGGCATCGGCGCCGCGGTCATCGTCAGCGTCACCGACCAGACCGTGAGGGCCGCGGTCGGCCAGGGCGTCACCGCCACAACGGGCGGGACGGCGAAGATCACGGCGGGGATGACCGACCCCGTGCTCGCGGTCGCGGCATCGGGCGGCGCATCCAGCGAGGTCGGCGGCGCCGGATCGTTCCTCGTCTTCGTCGTCAACGCGGGAAGCGGAACGGGTGCCTACGCGTCGATCGGCGACAACAGCTCGGTGACGAGCGGCGGCGACCTCACCGTTCAGGCGACCGGCAACAGCGCGACCGATCCCATCGGCCTCTACGCGGGCAGCGTCGCCGTCGGCGGCGAGGCCGGCGTCGGGGTGTCGGTGTCGGTGCTCGTGCGCAGCAGCGCGGTGGAGGCATCCGTCGGCTCCGGCGACACCCTCACCTCGACCGGCGGCTCCGTCGCGATCGACGCGCACCAGGTCGGCCGCCTGAACCTCGTGGCCTTCGGCGGCGGAGCGGGCGGCGAGGCCGGCATCGCGGGGTCGGTCATCGTGGACGTGCTCAGCGACACGACGACGGCCACCGTGGGTGCAGGTTCGAGCGTCAGCGGGAACCAGGACGCCGCGATCACGGCCTCCGACCACACCACGATCCTGGCGGTCGCGGGCTCCGTGGCCATCGGCGGCACCGCGGGCGTCGGCGTAGGCGTCGACACCGAGGTCATCAGCAAGGACACCGAGGCCGTCGTGAACTCGACGCAGGCGCTCCCGACCACCATCACCGCCACCGTCGGCGACGCGAAGGTCACGGCGGACTCGAGCGAGGACCTCACCTCGATCTCGGCCGGCGGCTCGGTCGGCGGTGACGTGGCGATCGCCCTCAACGCCGGAGTCTCGGTCATGAACATCACCGTGAAGGCGACCGTCGGGCCGTACGCGACGGTCACGGCCGGCAACAACATCGTGATCTCGGCTAACGATGCGCTCCACGTTTTCGTCATCGCCGGCAACATCGCGATCAGCGGCAGCGCCTCCATCGGCGCGGCGGTCGCGGTGCCGGTCGTCACCAAGACCGTGCAGGCCTCGGTCGGCGACCACGACGCGCTGACGGCGTACTGCGGCGGCGGCGCAGCCACGGTGAACAGCGGCGGCTTCACGACGACCGCCCCTGACTACCGATTCGACCCGCGCCGCGGTAGCCTTCCCGGCGGCGACGTCATCGCGCTGCCCGAGACGCTCCACTCCGTGTACCGCGAGGGCGACCGTGTCATCTACGACAACGGCGGGGGCGCATCCATCGCCGGACTCACCCAGGGCCAGGCGTACTACATCCACCTCGCACCGAGCGGATGCAGCGCGACAGCCTTCTGCGTGCAGCTCCTGACGGCGGCGAACCCCCCGCCGGCACAGCTGAACGGCGACATCGTCCACCTCGGCGCCCTGGACTCCACGAGCGCCTATGGCGAGTCGCAGCGACTCGTCCCCACCAGCCAGCCCACCGTTCCCGCAGACAGCGCCCCCCGGTTCAACCCGGGCTGGGATGTCGCAGGCAACGTCATCACCCTCCCCTACCAGACCACCTTCGCCACCGGCGACGCCGTGGTCTACAGCTCCGGCGGCGGAGCCCCGATCGGCGGTCTCGCCGACGGTCAGACGTACTACGTCATCGTCCTCGGCGCCGGTCCGTACACCGGCACCCAGCGGATCGAGCTCGCACGCACGAAGGATGACGCGACGAACAGCGTCGTGATCGCCCTCAGCGGCGGAGCCTCCGGCACGTCGCACAGCATCGTGCGGCAGGGCGAGCGGCCCTCCGGCCCCGCCTCCGCCGAGAACCCCGCCACGACGTCGGCCTCCACCTCGACGTTCCACGGCGTCGCCATCACGGCGACGAGCATCGACGACATCTCCGCCATCGGCGTCTCGGCCTCGGTGAGCGGATCGGTCGCCGTCGGCGTCACCGGCACCGCCGGGGTTCTCAACGCCACCACGAAGGCCACGGTCGGCGCGAATGCGACGATCACGTCCGCGGGAGACCTCGGCCTCGTCGCTGCGGAGTCGTTCCACCAGCTCGGCATCGACGCCAGCGTCGCGGGCGCCGGCGATGCCGCCATCGCGGTGGCCGTCACGCTGCGGTTCGTCACGCTCGACACGGAGGCGACCGTCGGCAGCTCCAGCACCCTGAAGGCGCACGGCGGCGACCTCACGATCGCGGCGAACACCAGTGACAGCGTCGTCTCGGTCGCCGCGGCGGGTGCGGCGGGCCAGGTCGGCGTCGCCGGCGTCGCCGACGTCACCGTGCTGAAGAACACGACGCATGCCGGCACCGCCGACCACGTGACGCTGTTCGCGCACAACAACCTGATCGTCGCGGCATCCGACCGCACCAGCCTCATCTCGGTCGCCGCGGCTCTGGCCGTCGGGGTCTACGCCGGGGTGGGCGCATCCGTCGGCGTCGCGATCATCACCAAGGACACCGAGGCCTACCTCGGCACCTCCAACACGGCCGATGCACTCGCGGCGGGCGCAGCCGCGCCGATCCCCGTCGACGACGCCACGTACACCGACACCGGATTCGGCACCACGACCGGCTTCCACGGGATCCTGGTGCAGTCCGACTCCACCGAGTCGGTCTTCGGACTCGCCGCCTCGCTGGGCGGCGGCATCGTGGGTGCCGCAGGTGCGTTCGGGGTGCGCCTGTTCACAACGACGACCACCGCCACTGTCGGCGAGTACTCGCAGCTGAACACGATCGCGAACGCCGCCGCCGGCGCCGGATCGACCCAGGGCGTGACCGTGGCCGCGACCGACGACTTCCAGGCGCTCACGATCGCCGGAGGCGCGGGCGTCGGCCTCGTCGGGGCGGCGGGCGGCGTCGACGTCGGGGTCGCCAACACGACCGTCACCGCCGGCATCGGCGACCACGCGACCGTCGACGCGCGGGGCGATCTGAAGGCCGCAGCCCTCTCCCGCCAGCACGTCATGGTGTTCGCCATCAGCGTCGGCGTCGGGGCGGTGGGCATCGCCGTGTCCGTCGCTGTGTGGACCCTCGGCACCGCGCCATCGGCGATGTACGCCGGATCGCCCGGTCCGGATCGCGGCGCCTACTCGGCCGCGACGACCTACCAGGTGGGCGACCAGGTCACGTACCAGAACCTGCGCTGGAGCCTCACCGACTCGGTCGGCGCGGGGACCGCGCCGAGCGTGGGCGGGAAGTGGGCGGTCGTCAGCGGCCTCGGCAGCTACCGCGGCACCTGGGACTCCACCAAGGCGTACGCACAGGGCGACATGGTCGACTTCGGCGCGTACCGCTACGCCGCGATCGCGGCGGTCGGCCCTTCGGCCGCGAGCCCCGACACCGACAGCGCGCACTGGGTCGTGCAGCAGGCCCAGGATGCACTGCACTCCGGCGGTGGTGACACCGGCGGGCAGAGCGACCAGGTGGCCTCCAGCAGCCAGTACGGCAGTGCTTTGGACGGCAGCCACACCGTCGACCGCGGCTCGTGGTCGGCTGCGACGTCCTACGCCGCCAACGACCTCGTGAAGGGCTCGGACGGCAAGTCGTACGTCGCGCGGAAGGCGTCGACGGGCGTCGACCCGACGGCCGGTGACTGGATGCGCGTCGACCCCGCTTCGATGGATCCCGCCCCCGTGATCACGACGTGGAACGCCGGTACGGCGTACG
Organism: Microbacterium rhizosphaerae; assembly: GCF_034120055.1. NCBI lineage: Bacteria > Bacillati > Actinomycetota > Actinomycetes > Micrococcales > Microbacteriaceae > Microbacterium > Microbacterium rhizosphaerae. The sequence goes on from NZ_CP139368.1 coordinate 783,288, forward strand.
TCGTCGGCGATGTCGTCAAGGCCTCCGATGGCGCCTACTACCAGGCACGCGTCGCCAACACGAACATGGACCCCACGAAGGGCGACTGGAGCCAGGTGGATGCGAGCACCGGCGTGGTCGGCGGCTACCAGTCGACCGGCACGACAGCCGCTCAGTCCGGGCTCGCCGGAGCGACGCCCGCCGCGGGAACCGTCGCGGGAACCCTCGGCTCGACCGCGGTCCCGGCGGGCACCTCGGCGTACGTCGGCGGCACCGTCGTGGCGGGCGGCGACATCCTGGTCGTCGCACACGACCAGCTGTCGATCGTTGCGGTGGCCGGCACGCTGTCGGGCGGGCTCGGCGCGCTGGGCGCGAGCATTCTGGTGCTGAACGTCCAGTCGCCGACGAACGCCGGAGTCGGCCAGTACGGCAGCCTCTCGGCGGGTGGGAAGATCGCCGTCAGCGCGGGAATGGATGCCTCCACACTCGGCATCGGCATCGCCGCGGCGGCGGGGGCCGTGACAATCGGAGCCCTGGTGGTCGTCATCACGGACAGCTCCAGCCAGAATGCGCACGTGGATGCCGGCGCGGCATTCGTCAAAGCCGGTAGTGGGGCGTCGGTCACGGCGCACGCGGGCAGGTCCGTGGAGGCGCTGCAGATCAACGTCGGCATCGGCGGCGGTGCCATCGGCGCATCGGTCGGGGTCGTGGTCGTCAGCGGCGACACGACCGCGACGGTGGGCGACCCGACGACCCTCGGAACCTGCGGCTGCGTCACGAGCACCAGCGACGTCAGCGGGCTGACCGTGACCGCCGACGACACCACTCCGGTGGACGTCCAGGTCTACTCGGTCCAGGGCGGCGTCGGTCTCGGCGTCGGTGCGGCGGTCGGCGTCGCGATCCTGACCGGCAAGACCCAGGCCTCCGCGGCGGTCTCCGGATCCCTCGGCAGCAGTGGCCTGACGGTCACGGCTACCGGATCGCATTCGGTCTCCGTCCGCACCGTGAATGTCGCCATCGGCGGCCTCGCAGCTGTGGGCATCACGGTCGCGTACGCCGGATCGGGCCGCGACACCGTCGCTCAGGTGACGGCGGGCTCCGTGAACACGAGCGGCGCCGTCTCGGTGCTCGCGACAGCGGTCAACTCGGCCACCTCGAGCGCTCCCGGAGGCGCGGGAGCGGCGTTCGCCGTCGCGGTCATGGTGCCGATCGCGCACGTCGACGGCGCGGTCACGGCGCTGTTCGACGGCACCCTGCCGTCGACCGGCACCCAGGCGAGCGCCCTGACCGTCCAGGCGACGGGGCAGAACACCGCCAAGGCGACAGCGGTGGTGGTGTCGGTGTCCCTCGCAGGCGGTGCCGGAGCCTCAGCCCTCGCCTACATCGGCTCTGACGCCGACATCACCGCGAGCATCGGACCCGACGCGAACATCGCCGTCGCGGGCGCGATCCAGGTCACGGCGCAGCAGGGCACGCTAAATTCCACGGGCACCTTCACCGTGGGCCACAACGATGTGACGGCGGAGTCGGATGGTGGGTCCGGCGGAGTCATCGGCTCGGTCTCGGTCATGCTGGCCTACGCCGAGAACGCCGGCGGCACGGACGCCGAGATGAACGGCACGATCACCGCGGGCAGCAGCCTCACGGTCTCCGCGACGGGCGACAACCGGGCGAGCGCGACGACGGATGTCGCATCCATCGGCACGTTCTCGGGCGCGGGCGCGGGAGCGACCGCGAAGATCACGAGCGACTCCGTGGTGAGCGCCGGCGCCGGAAGCGGGTCGTCGATCGGAGTCACCGGTGACATCTCGTTCGGCGCGACAGGGAGCAACACCGCGACCGCCGACTCCAACGCCGGAAGCGGCGGCGCCGTGGCCATCGGCGTGGCGCTGCCCGAGGCCGATGTCGACGGGTCGGTCTCCGTGCTTCTGGCGGGCAGCGTCACCGGCGGTGCGAGCCTCACCGTCACGGCGAACGGCACGAACGCCGCCACCTCGACCACGACACCGGTGGCGGTCGGCATCTTCGCCGGTTCCGGCGCGCATGCCGTCGCGAACATCGGCAGCGACGCGCTCGTCACCGCGAGCGTCGGCGGAGGTGGCTATGCGCTCGCGGCTACCGGTGCCGTGAAGATCTCGGCAACGGGCATCAACACCGCCAAGGCCAGCGCGCACGGAGGAGCCGGCGGAGGCATCTCGATCGCGGCACTGCTGGCCACGGCTGCGAGTGACGGCGGGGTCACGGCATCCTTCACCGGTGGCCTCACGAGCGCGGCGAGCCTGTCCGTCGCAGCATCCGGCAGCGACACGGCCGGTGCGGACGTGCTGCTCGTCTCCATCGGCATCATCGGGGTCGGCGCGGCGATCGCGGACGCGAGCGCCGACGGCGACGTGACGGCATCCCTCGGCTCCACCGCCTCGATCACGAGCCCGACGAACGTATCGGTGACCGCGACAGGCACCCGCGCCGTCACCCCGACAGCGACCGGCGGCACCGGCGGCGCGGTCGGCGCATCTGGGATGACCGCCACGGGCGAGACCAGCGGCACGACCCAGGCGAGCGTGGAGTCCGGTGCCACGATCGGCAGCAGCGCTCACCGCATCGGCTCCCTCGCCGTCAAGGCGCACGACACGTCGAACGTGAGCGCGCTCACCGTGACCGGCAACGGCGGATTCGCCGCGGTGGGCATCGCGATCACGAAGGCGACGGTGTCGCCCACGGTGAAGGCATCCCTCGCCGCGGGCGCGTGGCTCACCGGCGATCTGACGGTCGAGGCGATCTCGAATGCGGCCGAGGCGGATGCGACCGCGAAGAGCTACGGCGGCGGCGTCGTCGACGTCGGCGCGGCCAGCGCCACCACCACGACGAGCCCGACAGTGCTGGCCTGGCTCGCGTCGGGCGTGACGGTGGACACGCTGGGATCGGCGACGGTCGACGCCGAGGAGCGGAGCGCCGCGTCGGGCACGCAGTTCCTCGACACCTACGGGACGCTGCCCGGCGTCACCAACGGATGCCACGACGTGACGACGAACCACACGACGGTCTGCGTGGCCAACGTGGACAGCAACGCGGACACGCTGTACTTCCCCGGCCACGGACTGCAGACCGGCGACAGCGTGCTGTACCTCGGCAACTCGATCAGCGGACTCGCCGACGGTCGCATCTACACGGTCATCGGCGTCGACGGCGACCACCTGCAGTTCGGCGACGCGTTCCTCACAGGTCAGGTGGACGCCTTCGACCTCACCGGCGTCTCGGGCGTGGATCCGCACCGCGCGATGATCCGGTTCTCGACGGCACACAACTTCCTCACCGGAGACCCCGTGCTCATCGCCGGCTCTGGATCCATCGACGGGATCAACCGCGGGCAGACGTATTTCGTCCGCGTCATCGACGCGTACACGATCGAGCTCTATGCGACTTCGTCGGCCGCGAAGAACCCGCTGTCCGTCACGATCGATCCCAGCAACGGCGCGAACATCAACAGCACCACCATCAAGGCGGCGAACACGTTCGGCGTCGGGGATCGCCTCACCTACCTCGCGCCGTCGCCGATCTCGTTCGAAGCCCCTGTCGTGAACGTCAGCCCGTCGTGCTCGTCGTCCGATCAGAACGCGTGCAAGAACGAGGACGCCACCCAGTACGACATCATCGTGGGCGACGGCACCACCGACTCCGGCCTGCAGACGGGGGAGGCGGTCGTCTACCGCACCAAGGCGGGTGGCGTCACGATCGGCGGCCTCAGCAACGGCACCACCTACTACGTCATCCGGCTCAACAACCACGCGATCCAGCTCGCCGCCACCGAGTACGACGCCTTCTCGCACACGTACAGCTGCGGTACCAACTGCACGACGACCGATCCGGTCAAGCCGATCCACATCACGCGGCCGAGTGGTGGAGAGCACCAGATCGTACCCGTGGCGATCGGGGGGCTCACGAGCGGGTACACCTACACGGTGGCGACGCGTGACGCGAACGGCTTCACGCTCACGGATGCCGGCGGCAACCCGGTCGGGTTCACGACGACGGCGACGTCGACCGGGGGAGCCGGCACCAGCCAGGTGACCGACGTCTTCGGCGCGCACCAGTTCTTCGCCGCCGGTCTCGCCCTCACCGCCTGCGCCTCGGCCTGCGGGTCCGAGAACCTCCACCTCCCCCTGGGCACAGTGAGCGCCGGCACGTACTCGCTCTATGCGGCAGACAGCATCTACAACCCGAGCGACCACTCGAACGACTCGCTCGTGTCTCTGCGGCAGCTCTCGCCGCCTCCGGGCGACGGAGCGTCGACGGCATCCGCAGCCGGCGGCGGCGGTGGTGTCGTGTCGGTCAAGGTGCCGACCGCGACGCTGACCGACACGCAGGAAGTGCACGCGTGGGTCGCCGGCAGCCTCACCGCGGGGAAGGATGTCGCGGTCACGAGCACCGCGGTCACGAACGACGGCGTCGCCACCGACAACGGGTCGGGCGGTTTCATCGCGGTCGGCGTGGTCAACTCGACCCTTACAGAGACTGTCGACAACCTTGCCGTGGTCGGCACCCCGCCGTCGACGACGATCAGCGGCGACTCCGGCAGCGTGCAGGTCGCCGGATCCGGTGCCTCCATCGTCGCGGGCGGCAACGTCCTCATCGCGGCCACCAGCAGCACGCAGACGAACGCCCACGGCCACAGCTCTGGCGGCGGCTTCATCGGCGCATACACCGCGAACGTCACCACGACCGTCACCGAGAACACCGCGGCCGGGGTGGGCGCCAGCGGCACGGTCCGTGGCGACACCGTGCGGGTGCTCGCCAACTCGACAGGCGCACAGCAGTTGAGCTCGCGCGCGACGATGGGCGCGTTCATCGGCGGAGCCACCGCCAACGGCACCGTCAAGGTCTACTCGAACGACACCGTGCTGCTCGACGGCACGAGCTCCGATACGGGTACCGTCACCGGCCGCTACGGCGTGGACCTCCGTGCCTGGCACGGCAACGAGACGATCGACAACTCCTCGACCGCCGCGTGCTACTGCTTCATCGGTGGGGGCAGCGGCAACCCGACCAGCGAGGTGCACCCGCACAACATGGTCGCCGGCCACGAGGGTGTCACGATCTACGCCGGAGCGCGGCTCGTGCCGGGCGTCAACGAATCGGCGAACGCACCGGCCTCGCCGCTGGTCAGCAACGGCGACGGTGCCCTGGTGCTGTACGTGCAGTCCGAGGATCCGGCGACGATCGACAACAGCAACGACGAGAAGCGTGACATCTCATGGTTCTCCGACGTCGTGGTCAATGCCGGGCCCGACCCCTATCTGGTCGTCGACAAGGACGGCTACGTCGTCCACGCAGTGAACGTCACCGTGAACGGCGTCGCCAACCCGCTGATCGGCACGCACTACACGGCGCCCTTCACCGTCGGCGACATCCGCAACGGCGCCATGGGCGACATCTACATGACCGCGAACTACGGCACGATCACCGGCGGCGCGTGCGTCGGCTCGACGGGCCACGCGTGCATCGGCGGCCACTGGTGGGGCACGTTCCACTACAAGCAGAACTTCAGCAAGGTGACGCTCATCAATGAGTCGTCGCAGGCGATGACGGTGCAGGACGTCGACGTCGTCTCGTCGACGAGCCAGCCGCGCGTGACGCTGGCGACGGCGAACGACTCGAGCATCTCGGTGCTGTTCGCGATCACGCAGGATGTCACCCCCAGCCTCGTGGTCATCGACTCGCTGGCGAGCGTGACCCTCGGCGGCACGATCAACAACCCCATCGGCGAGACGGACGTCCTCGTCACGGGCGGCGACCTGCTGGCGGGCACGGTCCGTACCGACCCGTGCGCGGCCGGAGCGCACTGCACCCTCATCGTGACCAACATCCTGAACCTGGATGTCACGGCGGGCAGCATCGCACAGCTGCCGATCGACATGATCCAGTACGCGGGTCACGACCTCTCGCTCAAGGTCTACGCGTCGGGCGAGGCATCCCTCGACCTGCTCACGTGGCTGCGCGACCCGTCGATCGCCGATCCCGCCGTCACCGGCCTCCCGTACGTCATCTCGATCGGCCACCTCGTCGCCGGCGGCGACCTGAACGTGCTGCTGCGCCCGACGCTCTACGGCGTCGGCACGGGCGCCGTGCCGGGTGTCTACGTCGAGGACCAGAAGGACACCGGTCTCTCGACGACCTACTACCAGTTCTTCCACCCGGACTACTTCTGCACCGGCACGACGTACCCGTGCAACTTCTCGGTCGGCGCCTTCGGCTCCAGCCCGCACGCGGTCGCGAGCACCTACTCCTTCACCGAGCTGGATGCCGGCTCTCTGGCGGCGAACGGCAGCATCGCCGTGCGGGCAGCCGGGGACACCGCGAGCGACACCGTCATCAACGTGCTGGGCCTCGTGCAGGTGCACCAGAACGGCAACGTCAACGTCGACACGAACGGCTTCATCACCCTGACCGAGTCGGTCGTGAACGGCACCGCCGACCACCTCGTGATCGACCCCGACGTGCTTCCGGATGCGACAACCTTCCTCGCCTACTCCACGAGCACGATCGCCGCGGGCCCCAACCGCGACTTCCGCGTCGGGACGATCGTCTCCACGAACAGCGACGTGACGCTGTACGCGCCGTACGCGATCGTCGATGCTCCGCGCGGCGCGCCGATGCCGCCGGTGAACGGCACCTCGCAGGCGACGCCGACAGCCGAGATCTCGGCAGTGAACATCACCCTCACCGCGGGGCTGAGCGGCACGGGCACGATCGGCTCGGACACCAACTTCCTCGAGGTCGACTCGTCGACCGCGCGCAACGGCGTGCTCAACGCGCAGGCACCCGGCGTCATCCGCATCACCGAGACGAGCGGCGACCTCCGCGTCGGCACCGTGACGACCTGCTGGGCGACCGCGGCCGCGACCTGCGCCGACGTCACCCTCACGACCGACGCCGGATCGATCGTGAACGGCCGCACGATCGCCTACCCGGTCGTCACACCGGCCACCGCCACCCCGACCACGGTCGGAGGCACGGTGTACCTCACCAACCCGCCGAGCTGGCTCGTGACCGGCATGCAGGTCGTCTACCGCACCACCGGCGCGGTCATCCCGGGCCTCGTGAACGGCGGCGTCTACTACGCCATCGTCACCGCGAACGGCGTGCGGCTCGCGAACTCGCTGGCGGGAACGGGCGCGTCCGGCTACTGGTGCACGACAGCGGGATGCTTCGCCAACCCGAACCCGATCACGCTGGGTGCGTCCGGCAGCGGCACCCTCGCCCCGGCAGCGAACGTCATCGCCGACAGCATCGACCTGTTCGCGGGCGGCGGGAGCGTCGGCAGGGCCGACGGCAGCGCCGACCTCCTGATCGACTCGGCGGCGGGCAGCGGATGCTCGAGCACCTTCACCTTCGGCTACCAGGACCCGGGGTACCTCGACGCCACCGCGACGGAGCGCGCGGTCACCGCGACGTGCCACGTCGCCGCGCAGGCGAACGGCTCGATCTTCCTCACCGAGGTCAACGGCCCGATGAACGTCGTGCTCGCCCACGCCGGCGAGCAGCTGACGGGCGGCACGCCGACGCAGGCGGGCAGCATCCGGCTCACCACCACCGAGACGGGCGTGCAGGGCAACGACCTGCTCGTGCTGCACGACGGCTCGACCCTCGTCCGCGAGGCGGCGGCCGGTGTCTCCGCTGCGAACGTCCAGTCGGTGCCGAACGGGCTCATCCAGGCGGAGAACGGCAATGTGCTCCTGCGCTCGGCGGACGACATCGTCACCGACCCGAGCATCCAGATCCTCGCGAGCACCGCGGCCGGCGACACCGGGACCGGCGCGACCGACCCGAACCTGTGGACGGCGAACACCGGAAACATCGACATCCACGGCGACTGCCACGACACGACGAACACCGTGTGCGACCCCAAGGGGCTGCCGAATGCCGCAGGCGACGGATCGGCGGAGGCGGCCGGCGATGGAACCGTCATCGTCCTCCGCGGCACGGTGACCGCCGGATCGAGCGGCCTCACCCGCATCTTCGGCAACGAGGACGCCGACCTCATCGTGCTCGACCAGACGTACCTCGGCAGCATCACGCGGGTGTACGGCTCGGTCGCCCCCGCGGTGGCGACGCAGTACTCGCCTGCCGGTGACGGCGAGGACACGATGGTCGTCTACAAGCTCCAGTCGATGCCCGCCGGCACGCGCCTCGTGCTCGACGGCCAGAGCGACACCGACCACTACATCGTGTGGACCCACGGCACGCAGGGCGCCAGCACGGGCTACGTGATCGACGTGCTCGACAGCGGCGCACCGGGCAACGGCCAGGACACGCTCGACATCTACGGCGCCGACGGCGCGCTGAACGGCGTGGGCGCCGACGGTACCCCGTACAACACCGACGACCTCTTCCTCCTGCGCGGTGCGGCGTCGCTGCCCGGGGAGAGCCCGAGCCGTCCGTCGCTGTACAACCGCGATGCATCCGTCGCCCTCCTGCACCCGGTCGTGACGGCGCATCAGGATGTCGTGCAGGCCGCCTCCGCCTCGGGCTACCTCGGCCTCATGGAGCTCATCAACTACGACAATGGGCTCATCGGACGCTTGGGCGTGTTCGGCCTCGGCGGCAACGACTACTTCGCCGTCGACGACAACGCGGCCATCACGAGCCTCGACGGCGGTCTCGGCAACGACACGTTCCAGATCGGCCAGCTGTACGGCATGCGCCGCGACCAGACCTACAGCGGCCTCTCGCCGCCGCAGTACTTCGCGACGATCGCCACGACGCGCGGCTACCTGTCCGTGGGCAACAGCGCCCCGCTGGTCGCCGAGGGCGGGTCGGGCGACGACAGCTTCGCCGTGTACTCCAACCACGCCTCCGTGCGTCTGGAAGGCGACGACGGCAACGACATCTTCCTCGTGCAGGCGTTCGCGCTGGCGAAGACCACCGCCGACGGCACGATCATCATGGGCCCGCTCTTCACCGGTGCGGTGCAGGTCACGGCCCCCGGAACCATCACCCGCACCGACGGTGGCAGCTTCGTCGACGACGGCTTCGCGGTCGGCCAGACCCTCGTCGTCAAGGGCACCGGAACCGCCGACGACAACACGGCCACCACGGCGTACGTGATCGCCGGTGTGACCGCATCCACCCTCACGCTCGACCTGAAGCAGACGACCACCGCTCCGCTCGCGGTCGGCGGCGCCTACACCGTCGCCCTCTCCTCCGGCCCGCTCACCCGCGCCGGCCTCACGGTCAGCGGCAACACGATCACCCGCGCGGACGGCGGCAGCTTCCTCACCGACGGCTTCCTCGTCGGCAACACCATCGCCCTCGCCGGCACCGGCACGTGCGACGACAACCTCACGACCCCGGTCGCGTGCAGCCTCGCTCTGCAGCCCGGCATCCCGTACGTGATCACCGCCGTGACCGCCTCCACGATCACGGTCTCGGTCGCACTGCCCGTGGGCGGCACGTTCGCCGGCGCCACCGTCAGCGGCGTCCTGCCGAGCCCCGTGCTCGTCTCCGGCGTCTCCACCGCCGCGCAGACCGACGTGCGCACCGGCGGCGGCAACAACCAGGTGATGTACAACATCAACGCCCCGGTCTCCGTAGACGGCGGCAGCGGCTTCAACAAGCTCGTCGTGCTGGGCACCGAGTTCGCCGACCACATCGTCATCACGACGGGCGGCATCTACGGCGCCGGCATCCAGGTCACCTACCGCAACATTCAGGTGATCGAGGTCGACGCCCTGCAGGGCGACGACACCATCGACGTCCTGTCCACGCCGCCGAACGTCGCCGTCCGGGTCCTCGGCGGCCTCGGCAGCGACATCGTCAACGTGGCGAGCGACGTCGTGGGCGACGTCTACGCGAAGGACATCGAGGGAACGAGCTCGACGATCAACCACCTCGTCTCGTCGACCGACCCGAACTACCAGAACGTCGTCGCGCCGGGCGTCCCTGTGTCGGTCTCGCGGCCGACGCAGGGCGCGGTCATCATCGACGAGTCCGGCGGGTTCAGCGACGGGTTCAGCGCCGTCAGCCGCAGCGACATCGGCACGAGCACCATCGGCACGCTCGACAGCTACACCGTCGTCCTGAACACCAAGCCCACGAGCGACGTGTGGATCACCGTCAGTGCGTCGATGGCTCCGCAGGATCAGCGACCGGATGCCGCGGGCCTGAGCGCCGACACCGTCTACCTGTGCAGCGGCACAGCGGCCCAGTGCGGCTCGGCATCCGCCTTCTTCCGGTCGCTGCTGCTCGACGGCCAGCCGGCGTCGCCCGCCAACCGCTCGCTCGTGCTGCACTTCACGCCGGACGACTACGCCACGCCGCAGACAGTGTGGATCGCGGCCGCGAACGACACCGAGCCGCAGGGCGACATCGTCGTGGCGGTCAGCCACAGCGTCGTCAGCGCCGACCCCACGTACGACTTCGCCGTGGTGCGCAATGTCGAGGTCACGGTCCACGACAACCTGACGCCGGGCCTCGACATCACGCAGCTCGACGGCAGCGGCAGCGCCGACACGACGACCACGGTCATCAAGGGCTCGCCGACGACGCAGCTGACCGACAGCTTCGCGCTGACGCTGCCGAGCCGCCCTGCGGGCGACGTCACGTTCTCGATCACACCGACGGATGCGCGCCTCGTCCTGTCGTCGCTCGACTCGCGGTTCCACCTGGGCCCGGTGGTGGGGGGCGTGCAGACCTACACGGTCAAATTCACGAACAGCGCGACCGACTGGAGCACGCCGCTTCTGATCACCGTCGCGGCCGTGAACGACTACCACCCGGAGGACCCGCGCTACACGACCCTGAACTTCGCGGTGGTCACCACGACCGACCCGAAGTACACCGGCCTGACGTCGTCGCTCGACGTGCTCGTCTACGACGACAACACTCCGGGTGTCTACGTGCACCAGTCCGGCGGGTCGACGCTCGTGCCGATCGGCGGCGGCACCGACACCTACACGGTGCGGCTGACGCAGGCGCCCACGGCGCCGGTGAAGATCGCGATCGTCGGCGACGGCCAGGTGAGCATCGCGCTCGACTCCACGTGCGGCTCGGGAACGCTCGGCAAGGTGTGCCTGCTGCCGGTCGTCGGCGGGGCGAAGACCTTCACCGGAGCGGTCTCGCTCGCGGGCGGCGCCATCACCCGCACCGACGGCAAGAGCTGGCTGGATGACGGCTTCCTCGAGGGCGAGCTCGTCATGATCGGCGGCAGCCTGTACAAGATCCAGGCGATCTCCGGCCCGACGCTCTCGAGCATGAGCTTCACGACGCCGCCGTCGTTCTCGGCCGGCACGATCACGATGACCGAGTACGCGCCGACGATCACGTTCGACGCGACGAACTGGTGGATCCCGGTCACGGTGACGGTCAGCGCCGACGCGGCGTTCACGATCCCGGCCGGCCGCGAGAACATCATCACGTTCCCGAAGCAGCCGCACGACCTCGGCCTCGCGATCCGCGGCCCGCTGCAGGTCGAGGGCGGCACCGGCGGCGAGCACCACGAGCTCACCGGCGCGGTGCTCTACCCGGCGGAGTACAACACGCCGCCGTTCGGCATCGCGGCGCAGCCGTCCGAGGCCCGCCAGATCGACGTCCTCAACATCTACGACGACGGCGCGCACGCCGACCAGACCGGCACGATGACCTCCACGGCGCTCACCGGCTTCGGGATGACGGGCGACCTGCACTTCGCCGGTGCCACCGCCTTCGGTGAGCCCGCCTCGTTCCCCGGGGGCATCAGCTACGGCACCATCGTCGTCGATCCCCAGACCGGGGCATACAGCACCGATGCGTCGAAGTCGACGATCGAGGTGCTGAACGTCATGCTCGGCCAGGGCAACGACTCCCTGACGGTCGCGAGCACGCTCATCGCCGGTCCCGACCAGGCGACCGACGACAAGCTGGCGAGCGGCATCCCGTCGCTCGCGGGCGTCCTGACGGTCGTGCAGGGCGGCGGCGACCGCCTGCTCGAGGTCGTCGGCACCTTCACCCTCACGGCCAGCACGATCACCCGCAACGACGGGCGCACGTGGACGGAAGAGGGCTTCGCGGTCGGCCAGCGGATCAACGTCCCGGGCTACGCGGCCGGGCAGTTCACGATCACGGCGATGGGCGGCGCGACGATGACGGTCTCCGGGGGGACGCTCGCCGCAGGTCAACTCGGCACCGACGACCACCGCGTGGCCGTGTCGATCTACGACCCGCTGCAGACGAACACCGGCTACGCCCGCATCGGCGGCGATCGCATCACGGTGCTCAACGGCGACGGACAGGGCAAGGGCTCACCCGGACCCTCCTCACCGCTCGTCGTCTACGGCGACACCAGCCAGGACGGCATCTGGTACTCCGGCGGCCTGAGCACGCAGTCCGGCCACGACTTCGGCCCGAAGCCGACGATCGAGCCGGTCGGCAACGCGCCCGACTTCGTCTTCCCGGTCGCGCAGTCGTTCACATACGCCGGCAACGACGTCATCGACGCGAGTGCGCTGGATGCCGGTCTCCCGAGTTCGAACCTTCCGACCATCGGCATCGTCGCCTACGGCGGCGCGGGCAACGACACGATCATCGGCAGCCAGACGGGCGACATCCTCGCCGGCGGCTCGGGCAACGACACGATCCTCGGCCAGCGCGGCCAGGACCTCATCTACGGCGACTCGGGCATCAACGTCGACGTCCTGACGCGGGTGCTGACCGTGCCGACCGCGAACGCCAGCACCACTCCCGACGCCGACGGCCTCGCGGCCGGCCACGACACGATCTGGGGTGAGGGAGCGGGCTCCGCACCGAGCACCGCGACGGCCAACGCCGACGACCAGGACGTCATCTTCGGCGACCACGGCGTGGTGACGCAGGATGTGCAGGACGTGCGCCAGTGGCTGTTCGACCAGACCGCGCAGACGTTCGTCGAGCAGAACCTGCGGCTGCAGCGCATCCAGACCACCGGCCAGCTGATGCACCTGGCCACCGTGCAGCAGGCCAACGGCGTCGGCGACACGATCAACGGCAACCTCGGCAACGACATCGTGTTCGGCGGCGGCGGTGGCGACACCATCGCGGGCAACGAGGGCAACGACCTCGTCTTCGGCGACTTCGGGCGAGTGGACTGCACGCAGCCGTCCGCGCACGCCGCGCCGAGCGACCCGACCTCGGACAACCCCTTCTGCCGCATCGACGCGTCGCAGCTGCCGTTCAACGTCGCGCTGAACGACCACACGTTCAGCTGGACGTCTATCGACACGCAGAGCACGGCCAACTGGGGCAACGACCTCATCAGCGGCGGCACGGGCGACGACATCCTCATCGGCGGCGCCGGCTCCGACCGCATCTCGGGCGACACCGGTGACGACGACATCGTCGGCGGCAACACCGGCGCCGCGATCGCGGGCGTCGCGAACACGGGCGGTGCGGGCGGCTACAACGGCGGCGTCGACTTCAGCGCGGGCCACGTCGCCTACGGCGATGTGTTCGACGGCACCGGCGGCTACGACGGCGGCCACAGCGCCTGCGTCACGTCGAGCTCGTGCGTCTACGGCGACTACCTCGACGGCGGCACCGGCAACGACGTGATCGCCGGCGACAACGCGACGATCCTGCGCACCGGCAGCACGTACAGCCCGCGGTTCCGCGTCCTGACCGGCACCGACATCTTCGACACCGGCACCGGCGCCGCGAACATCCTCGGCTCGAACTTCAACGGCGCAGCCCAGCCCTGCCAGTGGGTCGACAACTCCGCGGGCGCCTTCACCACGGCCCCCGCCTGCCTCGACTACGGCTACCAGGCCGACCCGAACGGCGTCTTCGTCCGGTCGGTCACCCTGTACGACCAGAGCTTCACCCCGCCGGCCGGCACATCGTCGGACTCCGACATCGCGGGTGGCGCGGGCAACGATGTGATCTTCGGCCAGGGCGGCAACGACTGGGTGCAGGGCGACGGCTCCGTCATCGACGACTCCGGCCGCATCACGATCGACGTGCAGACCCGCGACACCGTCACCGACCCCCGCCCATCGGTCGAGGACTACGCCGGCCCCGGCACCGACGGCCGCGATTACATCGAGGGCAACGCCGGCAACGACGTCCTCTACGGCGGGCTCGGGCAGGACGACCTCGTCGGCGGCAGCTCATCGATGTTCGGCCTCACGACGCGCGACCAGCGCCCCGACGGCAGCGACACGATCTACGGCGGCGCCGGAACCCGCACGGGCATCAACGATCAGGGCGACCTGTCCGCGCAGGGTCACGCGCACGACGCCGACGTGATCATGGCCGACAACGGCAACATCTACCAGCTCGTCGGCGCGAGCGGCTCGCCCACGAAGGATGCGAACGGCGCGACCAAGGCGCGACTGTCGTTCCTCACCTTCAACTACGACAATTACTCGACGCTCGAGACGATCATCCCGCGGGCCTACACCTATCTCGACTACACGATCGGCATCCAGGGGCCGGCCGACATCGGCGGCGCCGATCTGGTGCACGGCGAGGCCGGAGACGACGTCATCCTCGGCCAGACCGGCAGCGACGTGCTCGCGGGCGACGGCCAGGACGACACGATCATCGGCGGCACCGGCAACGACCGCATCTACGGCGGCACCGGGGATGACCGCATCCTGGGTGACGACGGCTACTTCAACGTCAGCCGCAACGGGCGCACCGAGCCGCTGTGGGACGTCAACGCGCCCAACGCCACCAATGTGCTGCAGGCGATCCCCGGACCGTACACGCAGGCGCTCACGTTCCAGGCCGGCGACCTCTTCAACGAGGCGCGTCTGCTCGGCTACAACGCCTCCGACCCGACCGCTTCCGGCTACGCCGACATCGTCTACGGCGGCCTCGGCAACGACTGGATCCACGGCGAGGGCGGCGACGACGCCATCTCGGGTGCCGAGGCGCTGCCGTTCTACTACTCCGACATCCCGCAGGCGCAGATCCTCAGCGCGTGGGGCATCGACCCGACCAACCCGCTGCTGTACAACCCGACCACCACGAAGTTCGCGGACTACAACGCCGACGACCCGTGGTCGAAGATCTACGACTGCACCAGCGGGGTCAAGGACATCGGTGTCGACGGCACGTGCGCCTCGGGCCAGAAGGTCGACTTCTTCCTCAACTTCACGCCGTACGTCCTCGACGCGAACGGCGCGCCGATGCTGGATGCCGCCGGCAACCCGATCAAGAGCAACGACGGCTGCGACATCATCTACGGCGACAACGGCAACGACTGGCTCGTGGGCGGCACCGACACCAACTGGCTGTTCGGCGGCTTCGGCGACGACCTGCTGCAGTCCTCGCAGAACCTCGAGACGGACGGCGAGCACAACCGCGTGCCCGAGGACGCGCTGTGGTCCGACCCGACCTTCGCCTACGGCGGAGCCGGACGCGACGTGCTGATCGCCGACACGGGCCGGGCGCGCATGTACGACTGGACCGGCGAGTTCAACAGCTTCATCGTTCCGTTCAGCCCGTTCGGCGCCCCGGTCGTCAACCGCAGCTTCAGCCCGTGGATCCGCGACTTCATCCGTGCGCTCGCGGTCGCCGGCGGCGAGGACATGACCTTCGTGCCGAACTCGCCGCTCGACGAGCTCGCGCTGTCGACCCCGCAGGACTCGTACTGGAACGCCCAGCACGGCGGCCCGCGCGACCCGCAGCCCGGAAACGTCCCCGGCGTGCAGATCGACTATCGCGGCCTCGTCGATCTCGGCGTCGGCTGCCCGTGCAACCCGGGTGTCGTCATCGCCGTCACCAAGGCGATCGACGCGGTCGACCCGCTGCACCCGACGCAGGTCGAGCAGGCGCAGGTGGCGCCCGGCGTCATCCTCACGGTCGGCGGCCGGCTCGTCTTCACGTACCTCGTCACGGACCCGGGAACCACGGCGCTGCGGATCGTGTCGATC
The DNA here is from genome assembly GCF_034120055.1 of Microbacterium rhizosphaerae. NCBI lineage: Bacteria > Bacillati > Actinomycetota > Actinomycetes > Micrococcales > Microbacteriaceae > Microbacterium > Microbacterium rhizosphaerae. The sequence goes on from NZ_CP139368.1 coordinate 799,154, forward strand.
ACGGACGACAACGGCACGCCGGGCGATCCGACGGACGACTTCCATCCCGTGTACGTCTCCGGCGACGCCAACAGCAACGGCCTGATCGACCCGGGTGAGACGTGGCTGTACACCTCGGCCGGCGTCGCCGGCGCCCCCACGGCGGCCCTCTCGGGCACCCACGAGAACACCGTGACGGTCACCGCGCTCGAGCCCGTGACGAGCGTGCTCGTCGGCGCCGCCGCGCAGTCGAACTACACGGCATCCCCGGCGGAGCTGCAGCTCGGCAAGGACATCAACGCCGCCAACCCGCTCGCTCCGACGCTCACGGAGCGCGCAGACACGCAGGCCAACGCACCGCACCTGGCCGTCGGCGCCCCCATCGTCTTCACGTACCGCATCACGACCGTCTCGGCCACGGGCCTGACCATCGTCTCCATCACGGACGACAACGGCACCAACGCCGACACGTCGGACGACTGGACTCCGCTGCCGGTGCTCGTCACCTTCCTGGGCCAGCAGTACAACGCCGGCGACACCAACTACAACGGACTGCTGGATGCGGGCGAGACCTGGCTCTACACCTCGCGCGGCGCCGCCGGCGCCCCCACGACCGCCGCAGCCGGCTGGAACGAGAACACCGCGACCGTGGTGGCCACGGACGGCACCGACAGCTACTACGCGTACGACGCGGCGTGGTACTTCGGCACGACGGGCCTCGCGCTCGTCAAGGCCGTGAACGCCGTCGACCCGACGCATCCCACACTCGGCGAGGACGCGAACGCCGCACCGGGGCCGACCGTGGCGCAGGGCTCGACGCTCACGTTCACGTACCTCGTGATCAACTCGAGCGCGGCGCCGATGCTGATCCAGAGCATCGTCGACGACAACGGCACGCCGGCGAACACGGCGGACGACGTCTCGCTCGGCCACGGCATCGTCGCGGTGACGATGACGTGCAACGGCGGTCTCCACAACGTCGGCGACGTCAACTGCAACGGCTCGTTCGACGCGGGTGAGCAGTGGCTGTACCGCTACACGACCACCGCCCTGCTCGATACCCACACCAACACCGCGGTCGTGACGACGCTGACTTCTGCCGGCCGGACGCTCACGGCCACCGACACGGCGAGCTACACGGGTGCCGGCGCGCACGTCACGCTGCACACCGCGGTGAACGCGCTGCACCCGCAGACGCCGACCACCTACGAGGACGCCAACACGGCTCCGGGCGCGTACCTCACGCTGGGCGTGGCGGTCGTCTACACCTACCTCGTGGTCAACGACGGGTTCCTGACGCTGACCAACGTCGTCGTCAGCGATGTGACGAACGGGTTCGCCCCGAAGGCGGTGCTCGGCACGGACGGCGTCCACAACATCGGCGACACGAACAACAACGGTCTCCTCGACCCGGGCGAGTCGTGGCTGTACACCTCGTCCGGCGTCAAGTCGCTGACCGCGCTGACTGGCACCGTGCTCGACACCTCGTCGGTGACCGCCACCCCGGTGCTCGCCGGCGCGGGGAGCGTCTCGGCGACCGACCCGACCTACTACACGGGCACCAAGGTGGGCATCGTCATCCACAAGGCGGTGAATGCGGCCAAGCCGACCGCGCCGACCCTGGCGGAGGATGCGAACGACCCGCTCAACCCGCTGTACGTGCGCGCCGGCGGACCGGTCGTCTTCACCTACCTCGTCTCGACCGCGAACAACGCGACGTTCACGATGGCGTCGCTCACGATCACCGACGACAACGGCACACCGGGCAACCCGGCCGACGACTTCCACCCCACCTACGTCTCGGGCGACAACAACGGCAACGGCGTCCTCGACAAGAACGAGGTGTGGCTGTTCACCTCGTCGAGCATCACGGCGCTGCAGGGGCTGAACTGCAACAACGTCACCATCACGGCGCTCTCCGGCGGCACGACCTACGCGTCACAGGATCTCGCGTGCTACTTCGGCACCGTCGTCGGAGTGGTCGTGAAGAAGGCGACGAACGCCGCCGATCCGCTGCACCCGACGGCGGCTGAAGAGGCCGACACGACGAGCCCCGAGCAGTACCTGCCGATCGGCACGGCGCTCACGTGGACGTACCGGGTGACGAACCCGGGCAACACCCCGATCCGGGTCACCGGCATCGTCGACGACAACGGCACGCCCGGCAACGCCGCCGACGACTTCGCGCCGAAGTATCTGTCCGGCGACACCAACGGGAACGGCCTGCTCGACCCGGGCGAGATCTGGCTGTACACCTCGTCCGGTGTGGTCACCCGCGCCGCCGTGGCCGGCCAGTACGGAAACACCGTGACGGTGACGGCGACCGAACCGCACCTCGGCACGACCACGACCGCGACCGACCTGAGCCACTACTTCGGAGCCATCGACAAGATCGCCATCACGAAGGCCGTCAACGCGAAGGACCCGCTGAACCCCACCGCCTACGAGGACGCGAACTACAAGCCGGGTGTCATTCTGCAGATCGGCAGCGTCGTCACGTGGACCTACCTGGTCACGAACCTCGGCAGCACGCCGCTCGATGTGTGGGAGGTCGCCGACGACAACAACGGAGGCGTTCCGTTCGACGCCGCGCCGGTGATGTCCGCGGACGGCTTCGTGGTCGGAGACGTCAACCACAACGGCGTGCTCGACCCCGGTGAAACGTGGCTGTACTCCGCGACCGGCATCGTGGCGCGCGGCCAGTACACCAACACCGCGACGGTCTACGCCTCCGTGCTGGGAGAGCCCAACCCCGCGTCGACCTGCACGTCCAACCCCGCGGCGAACCTGTGCGCGAGCGACGTCGCGAACCTCTACGGCACGGACGCCGGCATCCAGGTCGTGAAGACGCTCAACGGCCAGGTCTCCCGCGACCCGGGCACCCCGATCCTCATCGCCCGCGGCGCGACCGGCACGTACACGTATCAGGTGAGCACGACCACGAGCACGCCCCTCACGAACATCACGGTCGTCGACGACAACGGCACTCCCGGGAACACGGCGGACGACTTCGTGCCGACCCCGGTGCTGTCGGGCGGCTTCAACGTCGGCGACGCGAACCACGACAACGTGCTCGACCCCGGTGAGGTCTGGATCTTCACCGCGACCCACACGGCGGCGTATGGTCCGTTCGTCAATGTGGTCCGGGTGAGCGGCACCTCGGCCGGCGGCACCGTGTGGGACGACGACCTCAACTACTCGCTCGGCGTCGTGCCCGGCGTGAAGATCGTCAAGGCCATCGACGCGCTCGACCCCTGGCACCCGACATCCATCGAGGATGCGAACACCCAGCCCGCCCGCGAGCTCCTCGTCGGCACGACCGCCGTGTGGACCTACCTCGTCACGAACACCGGCAATGCGCCGGTGAGCATCACGAGCATCACCGACGACAACGGCACCCCCAACAACACGGCGGACGACTTCCTCGCGCTGGCGGTGACGGATGCTGCGCACCCGTGCAACGTCGGCGACACCAACGGCAACTGCCTGCTCGACCTCACCGAGACGTGGCTGTTCAGTGCCACCACCACGGTTCAGGCCGGTGCCTACCTCAACACAGCGACGGTCCGCGCGATCCAGCCGACGACTGGCCAGACCGCGTCGAACACCGATATCGCCGGCTACTACGGCATGACCGGCTCCGGCCAGGGACTCACCCCCGGGTACTGGAAGAACCACCCGACCCTGTGGCCGACCGACAGCAGCGGTCGCCCGATCTTCACCAACGACCAGCTGGTGTCGTCGATCTTCGGACCGATGCCGAGCGCCGACGCGAACGAGACGCTCCTGCAGGCACTCGGCAACGGCGGCGGCGGCGTGGACGCACTGCTGCGCGCCGCGGTCGCCGCGCTCCTGAACACCACGAGCGCCCTGATCGACTACCCGTGGACGGCGAGCACGCTCGTCGCCGCCGTGAACGCCGCGCTCGCGAGCGGCGATGCCACGAGGATCAACAACCTGCAGATCGCCCTCAACGCGTGGAACAACCTCGGCGCCACCCTGACCGCGCCGGGCACGGTCGCCCCCTCGGCGAGCATCGGCAATGCGACGGTCACGCGGCCCACGTCCGGTCAGACGGCGGTGACCCTCACCGTCACGCTGTCCGGATCGGTGCCCGACGGCTCGACGATCGACTGGTCCACCGTGGCCGGCACCGCGACGCCGGGCCTCGACTATGAGATCGGTTCCGGCACGCTGACCTTCAGCGCCGGTCAGACCTCGGCGACCCTGACCGTGTATGTCGACGGCCGCACCGGAGTCTCGGGCAACCTCACCTTCAACGTCGTCCTCTCGAGCCCGGTCGGCATGTCGATCGGCACCGGCACCGGCGTCGTCACCATCGCCGCCGCCGTCGCCCCGACCGTCACGATCACCGCCACCGGCGGCTCGATCGCGGTGCCGACGAAGAAGAAGGGCGCCATCACCGTCACGGTGACGCTCGCGGCCCCGTCGGCCACGACGGTGACCGTGACTCTGAAGACGGTCGACGGCACCGCCAAGGCGGGCACCGACTACCAGTCGCTGACGACGACCCTCACCTTCGCTCCGGGCACGACGAGCCAGACCGTCAGCGTCACGATCCTCGCGCACGCGGCAGGATCGCTCAGCAAGTACTTCACCCTCCAGCTTTCGAACCCGACTCCGTCCGGCGCCACTCTCGTCAACGGGACCGTGACGATCACCGGCACGAGTCTGCTGGCCACGGCGGTGGCGGCACCCCCGACGACCCAGACGCTGGATGCGGCTGCCGCCGCTGCCGTGCTGCGTGAGGCCCGGGCGGCCTGGGTCGCGGCGGGGGCGAAGGCCGCCACCCTCGCTCCGGTGCGACTGGTCGTGACCGACCTGCCGGGCGCGGAGCTCGCGGACACCGTCGGCGACACGATCTATGTGGATGCGACGGCCGCCGGCTGGGGCTGGTCCACAGGCGCCGTCGTCGCGGCGGGACGGATGGACCTCCTCAGCGTCCTCGAGCACGAGCTCGGACACGTGCTGGGCCTCGAGCACGGCGCATCCATCCGCTACGGAGACGTCATGCTGCCGACGCTCGCGCCCGGCGTCCGGCGCGTGCTGCCCGTGGTCGCGGCTCCGGTGCCGGCCGGCTCCGCCCGCACGGCCGTGGCCGTGAACCCGGGGCCCGCGGCGATGGCGCTTCCGCTTCGAAGCGACGCGGTCGCTCTCCCGCAGACGAGCTTCGCCGTCTCTGCGGCATCCGGCAGGCCCGGACCGGCCGTGGGCGCACCTCTCGATGCCCTTCTCCCGGTCGCAGCCGCGATCTGCGCGCTGCTGCTGCTTCTCGCATCCGCCCGGCGTCGTCGCGGAGGTCCGGTGATGCCTTCGTGAGTCTTCTGATCGGCCGCGACGGCGACGTCGCGCGCGTGGAGCAGCTGCTCTTCGGGCCGGCGCCGGTCCCGATCCTGACGATCATCGGACCATCCGGCATCGGCAAGACCCGCTTCGTCCGCGAGGTCGTCGACCGGGCCGCTGTCGCTCGCGAACCCGTCGCGGTGCGCGACGCGCAGGATGACGGGGCGCCCGAGGGGGCGCTCCTCGTCGTGGACGAGCCCGACCTCAGCGTGTCGCGAGCCCGGCAGTTGACGAGCTGCACGCTGCAGCGCCGGCCCGGGGCTCAGGTGATCGTGACCTCCCTGGCCCCGCTGCGCATCCCCAGGGAGCGGCCGTACCGGCTCGAGCGTCTCGCCCCCGAACCGGATGCCGTCGCGCTCTTCACCGAAGCTGTGGCGCCGCAGCGACGTGCCGAGCTCGACCCCGTCCAGGTGGCTGCGCTGTGCGTCGAGTTGGGAGGGCTCCCGCTGGCCGTCCAGGCCGCGGCCGTGCTGTCGGAGGCCGTACCTCCCGAGCATCTGCTGCGACGTCTGAGCGAGGCACGCCTGCTCGACGTGCTCGGAGACGTGGTGCTGCCCGACGACCGCACGCTGCGCGGCGCGATCACGCGCACCTACAACGAGCTGTCGGACGTGGATCAGATCCTGCTGGCGAGCCTGTCCGCCCTGCCGCCGGGCTTCACGGTCGCTGCGGCGGTCGCCGTGCTCGGACGCAGCGAAGGGGCCGTGCTCACCGGGCTCGCGCGATTGACGACAGCGGGCGTGCTCACCCGGTCGGCGACCGGGATCGGCGGTCCGCGCTTCGCCGTTCCGCGCTCCCTGCGCGAGATCTCGCGTGAGACGATGACGGCGCCCCGCGCGGCGCGTACGGCAGCCGTCCGGCATTACCGGGCGCTCGCGATCGACAGCGCGCGACTCTCGGTGGCGGGGGAGGACCTGCGGGCACTGGCTCGCGTCCGCGACGACGAGATGGCGCTGCGCGACTCCGCGGTCCAGCTGTCCACGGTCGGCGACGCGGTCGGAGCGCTCGAGCTCGAGCTCGGGGTCGCTGTCGCGTCGCTGTCGCTCCGCTGGGATGCGGAAGCCTCCGCGCGACTGGAGCGGCGTCGCCAGGCGGCCGCAGACGCGGCCTCGCCGGCGCTCCGGCTGCAGGCGCAGCTGCGCTCGGGGCGGCTGGCCGTGGAGCACGCGGTCGACCTGCCGACGCCACGAGGTCCCCTGATCGGCCGCGCTCTCGACGGGGTCGCCGCGGCGCATGCCCTCGGCGATCCGGTACTCATCGCCCTGGCCGTCGGATTCGCCGTCGAGGCCGTCATGGATGCCGGCGAGCCGTCGGCGGCCGAGCGACTGATCGTCCCGGCACGGGGGCTGGATGCCGATCCTTCCGTGTGCGCCCCGCTGCACGCGTGGGAGGCGGTATTGCAGGCGCTGGATGGACAGACCGACGCCGCTCTCGACACCATGGCGCAGGCCCGCGAGCTGCTCAGGAACCCCGGCTCGTCCCGAGGACTGCTCGCCGCCGAGGTCGGCCTCGCCGCGCACGTGGCTGAGGCGTCGGGTCCGCTCGGCCTGCCCCGCCTGCTGGCGGATGCGCGCCGCCTCGGCGATCGCCACCTCGAGGCGCGGATCCTCACCCTGCTCGCCGGCTCCCTCCTGCATCGGGGCGAGACCGCGGAGGCGGTGCGCGTCGCGCGGGAGGTCTTGCAGCTCGTCGAGTCGCACGGAGGCTCCGGTGCCGCGACGGCGACCGTCGGGGCCCTCGCGACGATCGCGCACGGCGCGGCCGCGGGCGACGAGCTCTTCGCCGCCGTCCGGCTGCAGGAGGCGCTGCGCGGCGCCGCGCCGCGCGCGGCTGCGCTCGCGCTCGGACCCGCCGGCGACCGCATCGACCGTCGGCGCGAGACGCTCACCGCCCGCGACGTCGAGCGAGCGGTCCACGAGGCGTCCGCGTGGACGCTGGCGGATGCCGTCGGCGCGGGTCGCGCGCTGGCTGAGGCGCTCTCTCGTCCCGGCTCCGGTCCCGCGTCCGTCGCCCCCGATGCGTTCTCCGCGACGGGGACCAGCACGCTGACGCCGCGCGAACGGGACGTTCTGATCGAGCTGGCGCGTGGCGCCAGCAACAAGGCGATCGGCGACGCGCTCGGCCTGACGCCGAAGACCGTGATGCATCACTCCCAGGCGATCTACCGCAAGCTGGGCGTGCACACGCGTGCCGAGGCTGCTGTCGTTGCGGTGCGTCAGGGCCTCGTGCCCACCCGCGACTGACTCGTGCCCACCCGCGGCTGACTCGGGTCGGCCGAGACGGAACTCGGTCAGGCGAGTCGCAGCTCGGCGGCGATCGCGCGCAGGGCGGGGAGGGCGTCGTCGCGCGCGGGCACGACCTGCACCGACACGTGGTCCGCCCCGGCGTCCAGATGCTCCCGGATGCGTGCGGCGAGGGCCGCGGCATCCCCCTGTGCGACGATGGCGTCCGTCAGCCGGTCGCTGCCCGGGGGCTCGACGTCCTGCTCGCTGAATCCGCCGCGCCGCATCGTGGTGGTGTAGTTCGACATGCCCAGGTAGCGCGTGAGGAACGTGCGCGCGGACTCGCGGGCCCTCTCCTCGTCGGAGTCGAGCACCACCGTCTGCTCGGGCGCGACGAGCACCCCGTCGCCGAGCGCCTCGCGCTCCTGTGTGCTCTGGGCCGGGATCGTCAGGTACGGATGCGTGCCCGCGCTGCGCTCCGCGGCGAGCCGGAGCATCCGCGGCCCGAGCGCCGAGATCACCCGCCGGTGCGTCGGCACACCGTGCTCATCGAGCACGTCGAGGTAGCGGTTCGTCGCGTCGAGCGGACGCACCCGCTCGGGCGTCGCCTCGCGGTGCCCCGACCCGATGCCGAGCAGGAACCGCCCGGGATGCTTCGCGTCGATGCGGTGGAAGGATGCGGCGACCTCCGCCGCGTCGGCCTTCCAGATGTTCACGACGCCTGTCGCGAGGTGCAGCCGCTCGGTCGCGTCGAGCATCCGCTCCACGGCCTCGAGGTCGGCTCCCGGCGAATAGCCGAGCCACAGCGCGCCATAGCCCAGGCTCTCGATCTCGGACGCGAACGCGGCATCCACCTGCGTGAATCCCCGCCACACGCCCACCGTTCCGAGGGTGTCGCTCCATGTGCTCATCGCGCTCCTTCCGTCGTCGCCGGACGCGGCGCGGTCACACCACCGACACCGCGATCTGATGCCATCCTGACGCACCGTCGGGGGCCGGGGGCGCCTGCGTGCTGGTCTGCTGCTCGCCGGTCGCGCTCGTCGCCCGGCACCGTACGGTGTGCGAGCCGGACGCCGCCGACCACGGCAGCCGCCACTGCACCCACGTGTCGTCCGAGATCGCGGTGGCCAGCTCGGCCTTCTGCCACGGCCCGTCGTCGATCTGCACCTCGACTCCGCTCACACCGACGTGCTGCTGCCAGGCGACGCCGGCGAGCATCACGGTTCCGGCGGTGACCGAGGCGCCGTCGCGCGGCACGTCGATGCGCGACTCGAGCTTGATCGGGCCGCGCTCCGACCAGCCGCGCTGGGTCCAGTACGCGGAGGCATCGGCGAACCTGGTGACCTCGAGGTCCGTCACCCACTTCGTCGCCGACACGTAGCCGTAGAGGCCGGGCACGACCATCCGCACGGGGAAGCCGTGTTCGGCCGGCAGCGGCTCACCGTTCATGCCGACGGCGAGGATCGCGTCCCGCCCGTCGGTGAGCGCTTCGAGCGGGGTGGATGCCGTGAACCCGTCGATCGACGTCGACAGCACCATGTCGGCGCTCGAGGACACGCCGGCGCGGCTCAGCAGGTCGCGGATCGGGTACCCGAGCCACACGGCGTTCGAGATGAGGTTGCCGCCCACGTCGTTCGACACGCACGTGAGGGTCGTCGTGCTCTCCTGCAGCGGCAGCGCGATCAGCTCATCCCACGTGAGCGTCACCTCCTTGTCGACGAGGCCGTGGATGCGCAGCTTCCAGGTGGCGGGGTCGACCTGCGGCACGATGAGCGCCGTGTCGATCCGGTAGAAGTCGGCGTTGGGCGTGATGACGGGGGCCAGACCCGGGATGCGGAAGTCCGCGGTCGCCGGAATCGGCGCGGCGGTCTTCGCGGGCGCGGGCAGCTTCAGCGCGTTGCGCACGGCGGCCACCGAGCGCGAGCCGCCGCGCAGGACCGTGCCGCCCACGCCGGCGAGGATGCCGATCGCCGCCGCCGCGCCCGTCCACAGGAGGAACGTCCGGCGGGATGTCCCGTCATCGGGCCTCGGTCCCGGGGCGCTTCCCTCCGGTCCCCGAGCGCTTCCCTCCGGCCCCCGAGCGCTCCCCTCCGGTCCCCGAGCTTGTCGAGGGGTCGCATCGGGAGGCGGAGTCCGCGGGATCGCGGTCGACCCTACCCGCGACGCCTCGATGGGCTCGGCGAGGGAGGGAGCCGGAGCCACGGGGCGGGCAACAGGGATCCGGCGGAGGCGGATCACCAGCAGCCCGAGCACCCATGCCGCGAGGACGCCCGCCACGGCCGACGGGAGCCACGCGAGCAGGCCCGCGTCCGCACGTGTCAGCGCGGCGAGGACACCGGCGAGCCCGAAGACGAAGACGACCACGCGCCCCCACGGAGGGAAGCGCGCCTCGAGCACTCCCGCCAGGGCGGCGAGCCCCAGGACCACGATCGCGATGCCGGTGAGGAGGGCGGCCTTGTCGTTCGTGCCGAACAGCGAGATCGCGACATCCTTCGCCCACGGCGGCGCGAAGTCGATCAGTGCCGACCCGATCGCGGCGAAGGGGCTCGACGTCGGATCGATGACCGCAGCGACGAGCTCTCCGACGCCGGCGCCCAGCACGACGGACGCCACGCCGGCCACGGCGGCGAGGGGATACGACGGGTGCGAGTCGTCCACCCCGTCAGAGTATGACCGGTGGCTGTGGCTGGGCCCCGAGATTCGGTGACAGACCGGTGACAGGCGCCGATCCCATGGCGGTCGGCGTCGACGTCTCCGCCGGCCCCGCGCCCCTCACGAGGTGGCGCATAGTCGATCCACAGGTTGCGCAGCGGCGAGGAGTCGGTGAAGGTCAGGCGACGGATGCGAAACACCGCCGTCACACGCGCGCCAGTAGGCTCGTTCTCCATGGGTGACCTGTTCGACGGCTACGGCTCCACGCTGGCGCCGCGCAAGACCCCGCAGGGGATGCCCGCGTTCGACGAGATGTTCGGCGAGACCGCCGGAGCGGCCCCCGCGCGCGACGCGTACGAGGAGCTCTATCAGGCCCTCGCACAGATGACGCAGGAGGAGCTGCGCGGCCGCACGGAGTCGCTGGCCAGCTCATATCTCGCGCAGGGCGTGACGTTCGACTTCGCGGGCGAGGAGCGTCCGTTCCCGCTCGACGCCGTGCCCCGCATCATCGAGTACGACGAGTGGTCGCACATCGAGGCGGGCGTCACGCAGCGGGTTCGCGCACTCGAGGCGTTCCTCGACGACGCCTACGGGCGGCAGAACTGCGTGCGCGACGGCGTCGTGCCCGCCCAGCTGATCGCCTCGAGCCAGTACTTCTACCGGCAGGCCGCCGGCATCCACGCCGCCAACGGCGTGCGCATCCAGGTGTCGGGCATCGACCTCATCCGCGACGAGAACGGCGTCATGCGCGTCCTCGAGGACAACGTGCGCGTGCCGAGCGGTGTGAGCTACGTCATCTCGAACCGGCGGGTGATGGCGCAGACGCTCCCCGAGCTGTTCGTCTCGATGCAGGTGCGTCCCGTCGGCGATTACCCGAACAAGCTGCTCGCGGCGCTGAAGGCGTCGGCTCCCGCCGGCATCGAGGAGCCGACCGTCGTGGTCCTCACCCCCGGCGTGTACAACTCCGCGTACTTCGAGCACACGCTGCTCGCCCGCCTGATGGGCGTCGAGCTCGTCGAGGGCCGCGACCTCCTCTGCGTCGGCGGCAAGGTCTTCATGCGCACCACGCGCGGCCCGGTGCGCGTCGACGTCATCTATCGCCGCGTCGACGACGACTTCCTCGACCCACTGCAGTTCCGCGCCGACTCGATGCTCGGCGCCCCGGGACTCATGCTGGCCGCGCGCCTGGGCAACGTCACGATCGCCAACGCGGTCGGCAACGGCGTCGCCGACGACAAGCTGCTGTACACCTACACGCCCGATCTCATCCGGTACTACCTCTCCGAGGAGCCGCTGCTGCAGATCGTCGACACGTGGCGCCTGGAGGATCCCGCCGCGCTCGAGGAGGTGCTCGACCGCCTCGACGAGCTCGTCGTGAAACCGGTCGACGGGTCGGGCGGCAAGGGTCTCGTCGTGGGACCGGATGCGTCGCGCGCCGAGCTCGACGCGCTCCGCACCCGTCTGCTCGCGGATCCGCGCGGCTGGATCGCGCAGCCGGTCGTCATGCTCTCGACGATCCCGACGCTGGTGGAGGACGGGATGCGTCCGCGCCATGCCGACCTCCGCCCCTTCGCCGTGAACGACGGCGACGACATCTGGGTGCTGCCCGGCGGACTCACGCGCGTCGCGCTGCCCGCGGGCCAGCTCGTCGTGAACTCCAGCCAGGGCGGCGGGTCGAAGGACACGTGGGTCGTCGGCGGGATCGCCCCCGCCCACGTCGAGTACGGCCAGGGTCAGGGGCTCGCGGGCCTCGTCGCCGACCAGGCTTCGGTGCCCGGTTCGGAGTCGACGGACGAGGAGGACGCCGGCCATCCGGAGCCCGTGCGGCAGGTCGCCCACTCGCCGCAGGACCAGCCGGCGAAGAACCGTCGCCAGGAGGAGCAGCAGCAGCAGACGCGAGGTGCGTCGTGCTGAGCCGCATCGCGGAGAGCCTGTTCTGGATCGGCCGCTACATCGAGCGCAGCGACGGCACCGCCCGCATCCTCGACGTCCAGCTGCAGCTCCTGCTCGAGGACCCCTGGATCGACGAGGACAGCGCCTGCCGCTCCCTCCTCGCCGTCATGGGCGCGTCCCTGCCCGAGGGCGCGGAGCGCGTCACGCGCGACCAGGTGCTCGCGCGTCTTGCCGTCGACCGGATGACGCCGTCGAGCATCGCGTACTCGCTCACGTCGGCCCGTGAGAACGCGCGCCGCGCGCGCGAGATCCTCTCGACCGAACTGTGGGAGTGCCTGAACACGACGAGCGCCCGGATGCCGCGGCGCCTGCAGATCGACAAGGTGCACGACTTCTTCCACTGGGTGCGCGAGCGCGCCGCACTCGCGGTGGGCATCGTCGACACGTCGACGAGCCGTGACGAGGCGTGGCAGTTCTTCACCCTCGGGCGCGCGATCGAGCGGGCCGACATGACCGCGCGCCTGCTAGCCACCAGGACGCTGACGGAGGCGTCCGGGCCGTCGTGGACCACGATCCTCCGATCGTGCGGCGCCTACGAGGCGTACCTGCGCACCTACCGCGGCACGCCGAGCGCGCGCAATGCCGCGGAGTTCCTCCTGCTCGATCGCCTCTTCCCGCGCTCGATCATCTACTCCATCTCGCAGGCGGAGGGATGCATGAGCGCCATCGACCCCCGTGCCGACCGCGTCGGCCACTCCAACCAGGTGCTGCGGGCGCTCGGGCGCATCCGCAACGACCTCGAGTACCGCCCGCTCGCCGAGATCCTGAGCGAGCTGCCCGCCCACATGGATCAGGTGCAGAAGGTCACCCGCGAGGCGTCCGAGGCCATCCGACAGCGGTTCTTCCCGGCCCAGGCCGAGCCGAGCTGGATCGGAGAGATCTCATGACCCTTGTGCCGGTCGGTGAGCCCGTCGAACCACGCCGACCCGGGAGGCGGGAGCAGTGAAACGCTTGCGGATCGAGCACTCGACCGGCTTCTCGTACCCGGGCGACGTGTCGGCGTCGTACAACGAGGCGCGCATGCTGCCCGGCACGACCGACAGCCAGTTCGTCCTGAGCTCGGCGATCGACGTCGAGCCGTCGACCTCCGTCAACTCGTACGTCGACTATTTCGGCACCCGGGTGACGGCCTTCGACGTCATCGCGCCCCACAGCCTGCTGTCGATCACGGCGCGCTCGCTCGTCGAGGTGCGCCCGCGCCCCATCGAGCACGTCGGCATCACGTGGGAGGGCCTCGCCCGCGAGGCCCAGCGCTCGATCGCCACGGTGGAGCAGATGGCGCAGACGGGCCGCACGCAGCCGCATGAGGAGGTCGTCGAGATCGCGAGGTCGATCGCGTCTCAGCACGTCGACCCCGGCATGGCGGCCCACGAGATCTCGATGGCGATCGGGGATGCCGTGGAGTACATGAGCGGCGTCACCGGCGTGCGCACGACCGCGCACGAGGCGTGGGAGGCGCGCAAGGGCGTGTGCCAGGACATGGCGCACATCGCCATCGGCGCGCTGCGGGCGGTCGGCATCCCGGCCCGCTACGTGTCGGGATACCTGCACCCTCGCCCCAACGCCGAGATCGGCGTCGCCGTCGCCGGCGAGTCGCACGCGTGGATCGAGTGGTTCGCCGGTGAATGGCAGGGGTTCGATCCGACCAACAACATCGAGATCGGCGACCGGCACGTGCTGGTCGGCCGCGGCCGCGACTACGGCGACGTCCCTCCGCTGCGCGGCGTGTACGCCGGCCCGTTCAAGTCCAACCTCAACGTCAAGGTGACGATCACCCGCGAGGCGTAGTCCGTCAGGCGGTCGTCACCGCCGCGAGGTCGGCCTTCAGCTGCGCCATGTTGAAGCCCTCCGGGCTCTTGCCGCTCTTCAGGTACTCCGGCGAGATGTAGGCGTAGCTCTCGTCGTTGTACTTCTGGAGGAAGGCATCCGTCATCGGGTGCTCCTTGCCCCACGTGACGATGACGAGCATCCCGTTGCGACGTGCGACGGCGCTGATGTAGTGACCGCCCTCGATCTTCGAGCCGGGCACGACGTCCCACGGCTGGCCGGCGTTGAACTGGTCCATCGCGCTCTGCGGGAACTCGACTCCGACGCCCACGGCGCCGAACAGGTAGAGAGCCGTCAGGTGCTCCTGAACGTCGCCCGGCGTGAGGGCGAGGTACGCGCCGATCTTGTGATGCTTCCCGTTGGCGTCGACGATGCCGGTCTTGCGGCGGTAGCTCGCCGCCTTGGCCGGGTCGGTGCCCTGGTCGGTCGTGGGGTCGTTCGGGTTGTAGCCGGTGATCGCCGAGTAGTTCTTGATCGCCGCGTCCGTCGACACCGGGATCTCCGTGCTGCCGTTGGCCGTCCAGAGCATCGTCTCGTGCAGGGCACCGGCGATGACGCAGTCGCCGACGGTGTCGTTGCCGAGCATCTCCCACTGCGCGATCGGGGCGTCGTGCCCGAACTCGGGAGGCGGCGTGGGCAGCTGCGGTTTCTCGAGATACGTGGAGAGCTTGAGCTTCACGGCTCCCGGGACTGCGGGGAGCTTGCCGAGTTTGAATGTGCCGGGCATGTCGACCTCCTGCGGTCTGACGGATGGATTCCAACGCAGAGAAGAGGGCGACGCGACCCGCGGTGATACCGGCGGCGGGTGGGGGATGCGGCTGCGACCCCGTCCGGCGCGACCCCGTTGTCGCGTCGGCCGGGTGGCCTACTTCGTGACGACCCGCAGCGGGCGTGTCTCGTCGATCGCGACGCCGAATCGGGTCGAGCTGTCGCGGTGGACACGGCCCGACCACAGCATAGTCGTGAGACCGATCGCGCAGGCGACGAGGCCGGCGGTGGCGCCCAGCTGGATGGCCGCGCGCGGCCCGAAGGTCGTGGCCACCCACCCGGCGATGGGGGCGCCGATGGGCGTCGCGCCCATGAGGATCGCCATGTAGAGGGCGAGCACGCGGCCGCGCAGTTCGGGGTCGGTCGTCGTCTGGACGTAGCCGTTGGCCGTCGTGAGCATCGACACGGTGCTGAAGCCGACGAAGACGAGCATCACGGCGTACAGGCCGTACACCGGCATGAACGAGGAAATCATCGACGCGACGCCGAAGCCGCCGGCGGCGAAGGTCACGACCCGCATCCGGGCGCGCTCGCGCCGGGCGGCCATCAGGGCGCCGGCCAGGGAGCCGATCGCGAGCACCGAGCTGAGGAGCCCGTAGCCGTCGGCCTTCTGGCCGAACTCCAGCGCCATCGTCGACGCGAAGATCGGGAAGTTCATGCCGAACGCTGCGATGAGGAAGACCATGACGAACAGCACGACGAGGTCGCGCCGGCCCGCGACGTAGCGGAAGCCATCCGCCAGGCGCGCGGCGGTGTGACTGCGGATGCGGGGGATGAGCTCCGCCGGGCGGATGACGAGGAGCGCCACGATCATCGCGAGGAACGTCACGGCGTTGACGATGAACATCCAGCCGGTGCCGACGAGGACGATCATGACGCCGCCGACGGCCGGTCCGATGAGACGGGCCATGTTGAAGGATGCGGCGTTCAGCGCCACCGCGTTCGACGCGTTCTCGCGCGAGACGACGTCGGAGACGAAGGCCTGGCGGGCCGGGCCGTCGAAGGCGTTGGCGATGCCGAAGCAGAGGGCGAAGACCCACATGAGCGGCAGGGTCATCACGTGGGTGAGCAGGAGGACGCCGACGGTCACGGCGAGCAGCATGAGCGTCGACTGCGTCACCATGAGCAGCTTGCGACGGTCGAAGCGGTCGGCGACCCAGCCGGTGATGCTCACGAGCACGAGAGGAGGCCCGAACTGCAGCGCCATCGTGACGCCCATCGCCGTGGCGTCGTTGTGCGTCAGCTCGGTGAGGACCACCCAGTCCTGGGCGGTGGCCTGCATCCATCCGCCGATGTTGGAGATCAGCGCGCCGATGATCCAGACGCGGAAGTTGAAGAGCGAGAGCGACCGGAACATGGCGCTCCCGCGCCGGGCTCCGCGCGATGCGGCGGGAGGAGTGGGCGCGGGGACACTCACGCGTCGGCCACCTTCCGCATGATGACGGCCGCTTCGGCGAGGGCTGCGCGCTCCGCGTCGCTCAGCGCAGCGAGAGCCTGCTCGAGCCAGGCGTCGCGGCGGCGGACCGTCTCCTTCACGACGGCGAGACCCTCGGGCGTCAGCTCGATGTTGACCTTGCGCCGGTCGTCGGCGTCGGTGGTGCGGGTGAGGTAGCCGGCTTCCTCGAGGCAGTTGACCGTGCGGTTCATCGAGGGAGCGGTGACCCGCTCGCGCTCGGCCAGCTCGCCGAGGGTATGGATGCCGTGCACCTTCAGCGCGGCGAGGACGGCGAACTGTCCGTCGCTCATGGTGTCGACGGCGCGCTGCGCCCGCAGTCTGCGCGCGAGCCGGAAGGTCGCCATGCGAAGGTCGGCGGCTGTGCTGGTCTGCAGGTCTGTCGTCGCGCTCATACGATGCTTAGCATAGCTCATTAGTCTTGCTAAGTAAAAGTGACGCCGGCTCGCGAGGACGCTGCTCGCCTGTCACCTTCACGGGCTGCAGCCCATGAAGGCGACAGGTGAGCCGTCAGGCGCGCGGCAGGTAGACCTCGGGCTCGTGCGTGCGGGCCACGAGGTCGCGGAGGGCCTCGAGCGATCCACCGACGAAGCCCGCGGCGCGCGCCTGGACGAGCACGTTGCCGAGCGCCGTCGCCTCGACCGGACCGGCGGCGACCGGCAGACCCGAGCGGTCCGCGGTGCGCTGGCAGAGGAGGGCGTTGAGCGCTCCGCCGCCGACGATGTGGATCGAGCGCACGTCCACGCCCCCGATGCGCCCGGCGTCGGCCGCGGCATCCGCGAACGCCTGCGCGAGGGACTCCACGATGCTGCGGGCGTACTGCGCGCGCGTGCGCGGAGCCGGCATCCCATGCTCGGCGAACCACGCGTCGATGCGCGAGACCATGTCGCCCGGCGGCAGGAACCGCGGGTCGTCGACATCGAAGATCGGAGCCTGCACCTCTGCCGCCTCAGCGAGCAGCGACGGCAGGTCGATCGCATGGCCGTCGCGCTGCCACGTGCGGACGGTCTCGCTGAGCACCCACAGACCCATCACGTTGCGCAGCAGGCGGATGCGTCCGTCCACGCCGCCCTCGTTCGTGAAGCCCGCCTCGCGGGCGGCGTCGGACAGCACGGGCCGCTCGACCTCCACGCCGACGAGCCCCCACGTGCCGCACGAGATGTAGGCCGCGGCATCCGGTCGCATCGGAACGGCGACCACCGCGGACGCCGTGTCGTGCGATCCCACCGCGGTGACGGTGGCGCTGCCGCCGAGATCCGCGGTGAGGCCTGCACGCAACGGGCCGAGCGCCTCGCCGGGCGAGATCAGCTCGGGCAGGATGCGGCGAGGGATGCCGAGTGCGGCCACGAGCTCGTCGTCCCATTCGCCGGCGCGCAGCAGCCCGGTCGTCGACGCATTCGTGCGCTCCGCGCGCGCCTCGCCCGTCAGCCAGTACCCGATGAGGTCGGGGATGAGCAGCGCCGAGTCGGCGAAGGCCAGGATGTCGGGATCCTCCGCCGCGAACTGGTACAGCGTGTTGAAGGGCAGGAACTGCAGCCCGTTGCGGGCGAACAGCGCGGGGTGCGGCATCCGCTCGTGTACGCGCGCCACGCCCGCCGCCGTGCGGGGGTCGCGGTAGTGGTACGGCTCGCCAAGGAGGCGCCCGCTGCGCAGGAGCCCGTAGTCGACGGCCCACGCGTCGACGCCGATGCTCGCGATGTCGGCGTTCGCGCGGAAGGCCTCCCGCAGTCCTTCGGTCGCTCCCGCGTAGAGCGAGAGGATGTCCCAGTGCAGTCCGTCCGACGTCTGCACGGGCGTGTTGAGGAACCGTGCGACCTGCTCGGTCTGGAGGGTCTCGGCCCCGACGTGGCCGACGATGACCCGCCCGCTCGTCGCCCCCAGGTCGATCGCCGCGACACTGCCGCTCATCGCGGGCTCCCCGCATGGCTGAGGACCGGCCGTTGAGCGAGCGGAGCGAGACGAAACGTGGAAAGCGCGACCTCGTTTCGACTCGCTGACGCTCGCTCAACGACCCGCGAAGGGGAGACCCGGGATCGCAGCGCAGAGGGACGCATCATCGGAGGAAGGCGGCGGCGACGCCGGAGTCCACGGGGATGTGCAGGCCGGTCGTGCGGCTGAGCTCGGGGCCGGTGAGCACGTACACCGCGTCGGCGACGTTCTCGGGCACGACCTCGCGCTTGAGGATCGTGCGGTTCGCGTAGAACTGACCGAGGTCCTCCTCCTTGACGCCGTACGTCGCGGCGCGGTTCGCACCCCAGCCGGAGGCGAAGATGCCGGAGCCGCGCACGACGCCGTCGGGGTTGATGCCGTTCACGCGCACGCCGTGCTCGCCGAGCTCGACCGCGAGCAGGCGCACCTGGTGGGCCTGATCGGCCTTCGTCGCGGAGTACGCGATGTTGTTCGGGCCGGCGAACACGCTGTTCTTCGACGAGATGTAGATGATGTCGCCGCCCAGGCCCTGCTCGATGAGCGCCTTCGCCGCGGCCTTCGAGACGAGGAAGGAGCCCTTGGCCATGACGTCGTGCTGCAGGTTCCAGTCCTTCTCGGTCGTCTCCAGCAGCGGCTTGGAGAGCGAGAGACCGGCGTTGTTGACGACGAGGTCGACCCCGCCGAACGCGAGGAGCGTGGCGTCGATCGCCGCCTGGACGCCCTCGGCATCGGCCACGTTCGCGGCGACGCCGATCGCCACGTCGGCGCTGCCGAGCTCCGCAGCCGCCGCCTGCGCCTTATCGAGATCGAGGTCGGCGACCACGACGCACGCGCCCTCGGCCGCGAGGCGGGTGGCGATGGCCTTGCCGATGCCCGAGGCGGCGCCGGTGACGAAGGCGATGCGACCCTGGTGGGTCTTCGGCTTCGGCATCCGCTGCAGCTTCGCCTCCTCCAGCGCCCAGTACTCGATGCGGAACTTCTCCGCGTCCGAGATCGGGGTGTAGGTCGACAGTGCCTCGGCGCCGCGCATGACGTTGATCGCGTTGACGTAGAACTCGCCGGCGACGCGGGCGGTCTGCTTGTTCGCGCCGTAGGAGAACATGCCCACACCCGGCACGAGCACGATGAGCGGGTCGGCGCCGCGCATCGCGGGCGATGCCGGTTCGGCGGTCCCTGAACCTGTCGAAGGGGAGCCCGTCGAGGCGTGCGCGTCGTAGTAGGCGGTGTAGGCGGCGCGGTACTGCTCGTGCAGCTCCTTGAGACGGTCGATGGATGCCTCGACCGTCGCCGCGGCGGGCAGGTCGAGGATCATCGGCTTGACCTTGGTGCGCAGGAAGTGGTCGGGGCAGCTCGTGCCGAGCTCGGCCAGGGCCGGCGCCTTCTCGGACGCGAGGAAGTCGAGCACGACGTCGCTGTCGGTGAAGTGGCCGACCATCGGCTTGTCGGTCGACGCGAGTCCGCGGATCGTCGGGGCGAGGGCCGCGGCCTTCGCCCGCCGCTCAGCCTCAGGCAGGGCCTCGAAGCCCGGCCGAACTCCACCGAACGGCTCGGCCTTGCCGTGCTTCTCGATGTATTCGGCCGCGCTGGCGATGATCTGCGTGGAGTTCTGCTCCGCCTCCTGCGACGTCTCGCCCCAGGCCGTGATGCCGTGGCCGCCCAGGATGCATCCGATCGCCTGCGGGTTCTTCGCCTTGATCTCCGCGATGTCGAGGCCGAGCTGGAAGCCGGGGCGCCGCCACGGCACCCACACGACCTTCTCGCCGAAGATCCGCCGCGTGAGCTCCTCGCCATCGGCCGCCGTCGCGATGGCGATGCCCGAGTCGGGATGCAGGTGGTCGACGTGCGCTGCATCCACCAGTCCGTGCATCGCGGTGTCGATCGACGGAGCCGCGCCGCCCTTGCCGAACAGGCAGTAGTCGAACGCCGCGACCATCTCGTCGTCCTTCTCGTGCCACGGGCGGTCGGCGCCTGTGTAGACGTCGACGAGGGCGCGCAACCGGTCCAGGCGCAGGACGGCGAGACCCTCGGGCCTCAGGGTGCCGAGGTCGCCGCCGGAGCCCTTCACCCAGAGCAGCTCGACCGGCTCGCCGGTGACCGGGTCGATCTCGGTGCCCTTGGCGGACGTGTTGCCGCCGGCGTAGTTCGTGTTCCGCGGGTCGGCGCCCAGGCGATTCGACCGGGCGATGAGGTCGGCGGCGGTGGGGTTCGTCATTTCATGGTCCTTGTCATGCGTGCTTCGCCTGTCACGATCTCGGGGTGTCGCCCGTGTTCGTGACAGCTGAACGGTTGCTCTCCTGCTCGCCTGTCACGATCTCGGGGTGTCGCCCGTGTTCGTGACAGCTGAACGGATGCTCTCCTGCTCGCCTGTCATGATCTCGGGGTGTCGCCCGTGTTCGTGACAGGGGAAGCGGGATGCGATGGCGGATGCGATCGCCCGTGCGGGTCACGCGCCCCAGCCCGCCTGGACCCCGCCGACGCGGTCGGCCTCGATCTGCTGCTGGTAGCCGGAGGCGGCGTAGGCGGCCATGGGGTCGGCGGGCAGGCCGCGCGACTCGCGCCACTCGGCGAGGGCCGGGCGCACGTCGGTGTAGAACGCATCCATCAGCACGGCGTTCGCCGCGAGCACGTCGTTCGCCGTCTGCGCGGCCGCGAGCGCCTCGCGGTCGATGAGCAGTGCCCGCGCGGTCATCTCCTGCACGTTCAGCACCGAGCGGATCTGGCCGGGGATCTTGGCCTCGAGGTTGTGGCACTGGTCGAGCATGAAGGCCACGTCGGGGTTGTTCAGGCCGCCCCCGCGGATCACCTGGTCGATGATGCGGAACAGCTGGAACGGGTCGGCCGCGCCGACGATGAGGTCGTCGTCGGCGTAGAAGCGCGAGTTGAAGTCGAACGAGCCGAGCTTCCCCAGGCGCAGCAGCTGCATCACGATGAACTCGATGTTCGTGCCGGGGGCGTGGTGCCCTGTGTCGAGGCACACCATCGCCTTGTCGCCGAGCGCTGCGACCTGCGCGTACGACGTGCCCCAGTCGGGAACGTCGGTGTGGTAGAACGACGGCTCGAAGAACTTGTACTCCAGCACGAGGCGCTGGTGGTCGCCGAGCCGGTCGTAGATGGTGCGCAGCGAGTCCGCGAGGCGATCCTGGCGTGCGCGCAGGTCGTTCTGGCCCGGATAGTTGGAGCCCTCGGCGAGCCAGATCTTCAGGTCGCGCGAGCCGGTGGCATCCATGACGTCGATGCAGGCGAGGTGGTGGTCGATCGCCTTCCGACGGATGCGGTCGTCCTCGTGCGTCAGCGCGCCGAACTTGTAGTCGTCGTCCTGGAAGGTGTTCGAGTTGATCGTCCCGAGACGCACGCCGAGGTCTTCGGCGTGCCTGCGCAGGTCGTCGAACGAGTCGACCATGTCCCACGGGATGTGCAGCGCGACCGACGGGGCGAGGGCCGTGAAACGGTGCACCTGCGCCGCATCCGCGATCTTCTCGTACGGGTCGCGCGGGGTGCCCGCCGTCGGGAAGACCTTGAACCGGGTGCCGGAGTTGCCGAACGCCCAGCTGGGGAGCTCGATGGCCTGCTGCTCCAGTGCAGCGAGGTGGTCGGGGGTGAGGTCAGCCATGTGCGTCGCCTTCTCGTGTGTTCTCGGGGCTCTGGGGGGAGGGGGATGCCGCGGCCAGCTGGTCCGCGAGGTGGAAGATCTCGGTCAGGACCGGAGCATCCTGATCGGGGCGGCCGCCCAGGCCCGCGAAGAACGGGGCCATTTCGGCCTCCCAGCGGGCGGCGACCGCCGAGCTCGCGAGGTAGGCCTGGGCCGCCTCGTCGTCGTCGGTCTCGTAGTAGCCGATGAGCCGTCCCCCGTCGCCGAGGAAGATCGTGTAATTGCGCCGGCCGGCGGTCGCGATCTCGGCCAGCATCTCCGGCCACACCGCGCGGTGCCGCTGGACGTACGCGTCGATCAGGTCGGGCCGGATGCGCAGCTCGAAGCACACGCGCTGCGGTGACGTCGTCGTCATCGGTGTACCTCTCGTGGTTCGTTCGCGGCCTCCGCGGACGTCGCCGTCGTCGCGGAATGAATCGTTTCAACCCTAAACCTCGGCCAACGTTTCGTCAAGCCGCCGTATAACGTCTCCTTCGACGGGCGGGGCGACCGCCCGCGAGCGCGGGGCGCGAGGAGGCGTGGATGGAGCAGCAGCGCAGAGCGCTGGCGGCGTACGTGGATTCGGTGCGCGACGACCCCGAGGTGATCGCGGTCGTGCTCGTCGGCTCCGTGGCCCAGGGCCGCGAGCGCGCCGACTCGGACGTCGACATCTACCTCGTGGTCGCCGACGAGCGCTTCGCGCGCGAGACGTCCGCAGACCGCTTCGCATGGGTGGATCGCCGCGGCCTCGACTACCCCGGCTCGTACATCGACATCAAGCTCGCGAGCCCGTCGTACCTCGAGGCCGCGGCCGAGCGGGGAGACGATCCGACGCGGGCGTCGTTCCAGGGAGCGGAGGTCGCCTTCTCGCGACAGGCTGACATCGCGGCGGTGGTGCGCCGCATCCCACAGCTGTCGGACGAGGCGTGGGACGACCGTGTGCGCTCCTTCGTCGCGCAGGCTCGCCTCTACGGCGGCTACTTCCTGCGCCAGGGCGTCGAGCACGGCGATCCGTTCCTGGTGCGCCACGCGGCCGTCCACCTGACGCTCGCCGCCGCACGCGCCGCGCTCGCGAAGGCTCACGTGCTGATGCAGGGTCCGAAGTACGTGTCGCGGCTCGTCCGCTCGATCCCGACGCCCGACGGGTTCGTCGAGGCGTGGGACCGAGCGGTGAGCGAGCCGGGGACGGCGACGGCCGAGCCGCTGCTGCGCCTGCTCGACGAGTGGCTCGCGGACGGGATGGACGGGGACGAGGCCCTGTCCACCTTCATCCGCGACAACGAGCTCGCGTGGCTCCGCGGCGGGGTGCCCGTCGAGTTCTCCTGACGGTGGCACGGACGGTGGCACGGGTCATCCCTTGACGGCGCCGCTCGTCATGCCTGCGACGATCTGCCGGTTGAAGAAGATGTACATGATCAGCGGGGGGATCGTGATCAGCAGCATGTACATGAACAGCAGGTTGAACTGGCTGACGGACTGGCTCTGGAAGTTGTACAGGCCGAGCTGCAGGGTCGGGGTGTCGCTTCCTGGGAGGAAGTACAGCGGTCCCTGGAAGTCGTTGAACACGAACACCGACTGCACCACGATGACCGTGACGACGACGGGGCGCAGCAGCGGAAGGATCACCTGGAAGAAGAGCCGCATGGAGCCGGCCCCGTCGATGATGGCCGCCTCGTCGAGCTCCCGCGGGATCGTGGCGACGAAGGCGCGGAACAGCAGCACGGCGAACGCGAGACCGAAGGTCGCCTCGATGAGGACCATGCCCGGGATCGTCTTGAACAGCCCGACGCCCTGGAGCACCCAGATCGTGGGCACGACGGCCGGCGGGACGATGAGCGCGGCGAGCACGAAGAAGTTGACCACGGGGTTCCACCGCGACTTCTTGCGCTGCAGCAGGTAGCCCACCATCGCGGCGAGCACGACCATGATCGCGACGCTGAACACCGTGATGACGACGGTGTTGATGAACGCCCACACGACCTGGTAGTCGTTCGTCTGCAGGACGTCGACGAGGTTCTGGAAGAACTGCCACTGCGTCGGGAAGCTGAAGCCCATGAGGCCCGCCTCGCGGGGGTCCTTCGCGGCCTGCAGGACGATGAACGCGAACGGGAGCAGGAAGACCACGAACGACACCAGGATCGCGATGATGCCGATGAGGTATTTCCGCGCGAACCGGCGGGCGGTCATCGGGCGGCGGTCGTTCTTGAACTTCGGCGCGCCTTCGATGTCGGCGGTCGTGATGGCTCGGGTGACGCTCACAGCTCCGCCTCCCTTCTGTTGAGGAACCACGAGACGGGCCACATCACCGCGGTGACGACGACGAACAGGATGACGTTGCCCGCGGTGGACAGGCCGAAGAAGCCCGCCTGGTACTCCTTGTAGATCACCGAGGCGATGACGTCGCTGGAGAAGCCCGGGCCGCCGTTGGTCATGGCCCAGATGAGATCGAACGAGCGCAGCCCGCCGATGAGCGACAGGATGATGACGGTTCCCATGGCCGGGCGGACCAGCGGCAGCGTGATGTTGCGGAACACGGCCCAGGCGTGCGCGCCGTCGACCCGGGCTGCCTCGAAGTACTCGGACGGGATCGCGACGATGCCGGCCATGAAGATGAGGGTCGCGATGCCGACGCCCTTCCAGATGTCGACGCCGGCGATCGTCAGCAGGGCCAGGTTCGGGTCGGTGTACCAGCCGGGCTGCGGCAGGTGCAGGAAGCCGAGCACCGCGTTGACCGGTCCGTGGAACGGGTCGAGCAGCGCCTTGAACGTCAGGCCGACGCCGATCGTCGAGACGAGGACCGGGAAGAACACGACGGCCCGGAGGTAGCCGCGGCCGAGGATCGGGCTCGTCAGCAGCAGCGCGAGGGCGAGGCCGAGGACGACCTTGGCGGCCGAGGTGACGAAGCCGTAGATGAACGTGTTGACGAATGCCTGCGACAGCGCCGGGTCCTGGAAGAACTGGACGAAGTTGTCGAAGCCGATGAACTGCGTGGTGAACAGCGTCCATCGCGTCAGCGAGAAGTAGAACGACGCGAACGTCGGGACGGCGAAGAAGACGAGGAACAGCACGGCCGCCGGGATGTAGAACCAGGTCGGGTACGGGCTGCGGATGCCTTTGCGCTTCTTCGCCGAGCGCTCGGCGCGCTTGTCCCCCCGGACCGTGCCGGTGGGTGCGACTGCGGTGGTCATTTTCACTCCTTCGTGAAGAGGGGCCGGCGGCGACGCGCGCCGCCGGCCCCTGTGCTCCCGATCAGGTCGGGCTCACCAGCCCTTGATGCCGAGCTGCTGAGCCTGCTTCTTCACATCGGCGTCGTACTGCGCGGCGCCGTCCTTGGCCGGGGTGATGCCGGAGCCCACGGCCACGAGGATCGTCTCGAGGTTCGGGCCCTTGATCGGCGACAGGAACTCGAGCGCCGGGCTCGCCTTGCCGTCCGCGATGTACTTCTGGATGTCGCCGATCAGCGCCGGGACGTCGGACGGCAGCTTGCACGTGGAGATCGAGTACGGGCCGGCAGCGGCGCCGGTCTTGTTCTGCACGTCGCAGCCCTCGGGCGAGTTCACGAATGCCACGAACTTCTTCGCCGCATCCAGCTTGTCGCCGCTCGTCTTCGCCGACACGTAGATGCCGTTGGGCTCCCAGATCGTCAGCGAGGTGTCGGACGCGTTGGCGGACGGGATGGCGAACACGCCGATGTCGTTGACGGCATCCGGCTCGTTCTGCTCCACCGTCGCGATCGACGCCGACAGCATCGGATACTGCGCGCCGGTGCCCTTGGCCAGGGCGTCCATCGCCTGCGCGTTGGTCATCGAGGCGAAGTCCTTGTTGACGAGCCCCTTGCTCTTGATCTCGGCCGTGTGCTCGAAACCGGCGAACGCGGGCTCGTTGACGTATTTCGCGTCGCCCTTGTTGTTGGTGTAGTTGTCGGCCCACTTCGGGTCCTGCGCGTTGATGTTGGCGAAGTCGCCGAGCACGAGCAGCTGGCTCGTCCAGGTGTCGGCGTACGACTGCAGGATGGGGGCGACGTTCGGGTCGGATGCCTTGATCTTCTCGCTGTTGGAGATGAACTCGTCCCACGTGGTGGGCACCTTCAGGCCGAGCTTGTCGTAGATCTTCTTGTTGTAGAGGATCGCGCCGGCGAACGACGTCCCGACGGGAGCGCCGTAGACCTTGCCGTCGACGGAGACGACGCTCGTGAAGTTCTTGTCGAGGTCCTTCACCCAGGCCTCGTTCGAGAGGTCGGCCATCGTGGTCTTGGGGTTGAGCGCCTGGAACAGCGAGCCGGAGTTGTAGTGGAAGACATCGTCCATCGACCCCGTCGACAGCTTCGTCTTCATCAGGTTGTCACCCTGCGTGCCGCCCGGCTGGGTGTCCATCTTCACCGTGATGTTCGGGTACTTCTTCTCGAACGCCTGGATCAGGGCTTTGCCCTGGGCCGAGTTGGCCGCGTCGTTCTGGGTCAGGTAGCTGATCTGCACCTTGCCGCCCGAGCTGCTGCTGCCCGAGCCGCCGCTGCAGGCGGCGAGGGGAAGCGCGAGCGCGGCGAGCGCCGCGGTGGCGATGACCACTTTCCGCGTGGGGGAGCTGTTCATCCCGTACCTCCTTGTATGTCGGCGGTCCGTTCCGCCGATTCGGGTATGTCGTGCTGTCGAGGGGTATTGAAACCATTCAACTGACGCCCACCGTACGCGGAGGGCGCCGGATGGTCAAGGGGCGGATTGAAACGCTTCATCACGAATCGGTAACGCTGTCGCTGTGCAGCCGCGGACGATTGACATCCGCTAGTGAATCGTTTCAGGATGGGAGGGGGATGCGACGACGCCCCCCGGAAGGATCAACGATGCCCGCTCTTCCCGACCTCTCGACGGTCGACTCCTCCACCCGCGTGACCGGACTGCGCTCGCAGTACGGCGATCTTCTCGGAGTGCCGGCGCACGGCCTGCGGCTCGACTGGCGCCTCGTCGCGACCGATGCCGGCGCATCCGTCCGCCAGGTGGGCTATCAGCTGGCCGACGCGCCCGCGGGCGCATCCCTGCGCGAGTGCGAGCCGGTCGCCGACGGCTCGTCGATCGGGGTGCAGGCGGGCGATCTCGCCCCCGGGGAGCGCCGTGACGTCGCCGTCCGCGTGGCGACCGAGGCGGGCTGGACGCCGTGGAGCGACACGCTGACGCTGGAGGCGGGTCTCGCCGGCGCCGACCTCACCGCGCGGGTGATCGGCATCCCGAGCCCCATCGAGGGCCCGGTGCAGCTGCTGCGCCGCGAGTTCGCGCTCGACGGGGCGCCTGTCCGCGCCCGCCTGCGGCTCTCGGCTCTCGGACTCGTCGACGCGTGGGTCAACGGCGTCAAGGTGAGCAGCATCCTGACGCCCGGATGGACGTCATACCAGCGCCGGGTGCTCGTCGACACGATCGACGTCACCGATGTCGTCCGCCCCGGCGCCAACGTCATCGTGCTGGCGGTCGGCGACGGCTGGTACCGCGGCCGCTTCGGGTTCGCGAACCGCACGGAGATCTACGGCGACCGCTCCGGCGCCCTCGCCCAGCTCGAGACCGAGGACGGCATCGTCGTGGCGACGGACGAGACGTGGCGCGGCGGCTTCGGCGCCGTGCGCGGCGCGTCCCTCTACGACGGGACCACCGTCGATCTGCGCGAGACGCCCGAGGGCCTGCACAGTCCCGGCTTCGACGACTCGACGTGGATCGCGGCATCCGTCGTCCCCGCCGACCTGACCGTCTTCGAGCCCCGCGTCGCGCCGCCGGTGCGCGTCGTCGCGGAGCTGCCGATGGAAGCCACCGCGCGCAGCGGCGCCACCCGCCTGGACGGCGGCCAGAACATCACCGGCTGGGTACGCGCCACCGTGCGCGGCAAGGCCGGCGACACCGTGACCGTGCGGCACGCCGAGATCCTCGACCCGAAGAGCGGCGACCTCTTCACCGCCGCCCTGCGGACGGCGAAGGCGATCGACCGCTACGTGCTCGACCGCGACGGGGAGCACGTGCTCGAGCCGGTCTTCACGTTCCACGGCTTCCGGTACGCGGATGTCGAGGGGGCCGACGTCGTGTCGGCCAGCGCGATCGCGGTCTCGAGCGATCTGCCGGTGCGCAGCAGCTTCCGCAGCTCGCACGAGGCGCTGAACCGGTTCCACTCGAACGTGCTGTGGTCGCAGCGCGACAACTTCGTGTCGCTGCCGACCGACTGCCCGCAGCGCGACGAGCGGCTCGGCTGGACGGGCGACGCGCAGGCGTTCGCGCCGACGGCGAGCACGCTGATGGATGCCGAGACCTTCTGGATCTCGTGGCTGCGCGACCTCGAGATCGACCAGACCGACGACGGGGGCGTCGCATCCGTCGTCCCGAACATCATCGGGCCCGGCGACATGCACATGGGCGGCCGCGAGGAGACCGGCATGGGCCTGGCCGGCTGGGCGGATGCCGCCACGATCGTGCCGCTCGCCGTGTACGACGCGTACGGCAGCGACGAGGTGCTCGTGCGGCAGCTGAGCAGCATGCGGCGGTGGGTCCAGACGCTGCGCCGGCGCGCGGGCGAGGGCGTCGTCATGCCGACGCTGCCCTTCCAGTACGGCGACTGGCTCGACCCGGACGCGCCCGGCGACCGCCCGTGGCAGGCCAAGGTCTCGAGCGACTACGTCGCGAACGCGTTCTACGCGCAGTCCGCGCGACTGCTGGCGCGGGCCGAGCGGATCGTCGGAGACCCGGAGCACGCCCTGGAGATGGACGAACTCGCCGACCGCGTCGCCGCCGGCACGTGGGAGGCATGGGGCGAGGAGGCGGTCACCACCCAGACCGGCGCCGCGATCGCCCTCGAGTTCCGCATCGCGCCGGAGGCGCGTCGCGACGAGATCGCCGCGTCGCTCGCCGTGGACGTCCGGCGCACCGGCGGCCGCATCTCCACCGGCTTCCTCGGCACGCCGCTCGTGCTCTTCGCGCTGTCGCACGCCGGGTACCTCGACGAGGCGTATCGCATGCTGCTGCGGCGCGACGCTCCTTCGTGGCTGTACCAGGTCGACCGCGGAGCGACGACGGTGTGGGAGCGGTGGGATGCGATCCTGCCCGATGGATCCATCCACTCCGGGGCGATGGACACCAAGGAGGGCGACAGCATGCTGTCGTTCAACCACTACGCCTACGGCGCGATGATCGACTGGGTGTACCGGACCGTCGCAGGACTCGAGCCTGCCGAACCGGGCTACCGGACCGTGCGGATCGCGCCCCGGCCCGCGGTGGGACTGGACCGGGCGGATGCGTCGATCCAGACCCGGCTGGGCACCCTCTCGATCTCGTGGACGGCGACGGCCGAGGCGTTCGACGCCGAGGTGGAGATCCCGTTCGGCTCGCGCGGGCTGCTCGACCTGCCCATCACCGACGAGTCGACCGTCGAGGTCGACGGAGGCGGCGCCGCCCATGAGCTCGGCGCCGGGCGCCACCGCATCCGCGTCACGAAGCCGAGCCTTGCGCGTCCCTGAAGCCCGGGTCCTCGGGACGCCGGTATGGTGTAGCGCACGGGAGGGGATGTCGTGGGAGTGAGCGTGCGGGACGTCGCAGCCGCTGCGTCCGTCTCGGTGGGGACCGTGTCGAACGTGCTCAATCGCCCGGCCAAGGTGGCGCCGGCGACGGTCGAGCGGGTCATGCAGGCCATCGACGACCTCGGGTTCGTGCGCAACGACGCCGCCCGCCAGCTTCGGGCCGGCCGCAGCCGCAGCATCGGCATCGTCGTGCTGGACGTCGGCAACCCGTTCTTCGCCGAGGTCGTCCGCGGCGCCGAGACGCGTGCCGCGGAGGAGGGCATGTCGGTCCTCGTCGGAAACAGCGATGAGAACGCCGACCGCGAGGACGGCTATCTCGATCTGTTCCGGGAGCAGCGGGTCAACGGTGTGCTGATCACGCCGGCCTCCAGTGACGTCCCGCGGCTGCAGCGCGTTCAGGATGCGGGCATCCCGGTGATCCTCGTCGACAGCGAGATCGGCGACGGCAGCTTCGTCTCGGTCGCGGTGGACGACGTGCAGGGCGGCTACCTCGCCGCCTCGCACCTGCTCTCGAAAGGGCGCCGCCGCCTCGCGTTCGTCGCGGGGCCGCCGTCGATCCGACAGGTGTCGGATCGACTGGAGGGCGCTCGCCGCGCCGTCGGCGAGGTCTCCGGAGCGGAGCTCGAGGTGATCGAGACCGCCGCGCTCACCGTGCTGCACGGCCGCACGGCGGGGGAGGCCCTCGCCGCCCGGGACGCCGCCGAGCGGCCCGACGCCGTCTTCGCCGCGAACGACCTGCTCGCCGTCGGTGTGCTCCAGGCCTTCACCGCCGCGCCCGACGTCTCGGTGCCGGGCGACATCGCCCTGATCGGCTACGACGACATCGACTTCGCAGCATCCACGACGGTCCCCCTGAGCTCGGTGCGTCAGCCGGCGCATCTGCTCGGCTACACGGCGGTCGACCTGCTGATGAAGGAGCTCGACCACGCGTCGGGCGACCGGCACGTGCGCTTCCAGCCCGAGCTCGTCGCGCGGCAGTCGACCGCCGGCTGATCCGTCAGGAGTCCTGCGCGCCGCGGCCTGCGGTGCTCTCGCGGATGACGAGCTCCGGTGTCAGCACGATCCGCTCGTGCCGGTGCGCGGCGGCGGGCTCGACGAGCTCGCGCCGAAGGAGCTCGATGCCGCGCTCGCCCATCTCCTGACCGTGCATCGTCACCGAGCTGAGCGGCATCGCGCCGCCCCACGCCATCGAGTTGTGGTCGCAGCCGATCACGGCGATGTCATCGGGCACCGAGACGCCCGCCGAAGCGAAGGTGTTTATCAGGGCCATCGCCAGCAGGTCGGTCACCGCGATGATCGCGTCGGGGCGATCGGCGGGATCGAGGCGCAGGATGTCGCGCCCCGCCACAGCTCCGCTCGGCGGATTGAGATCCACCGTGTCGATCTCGATCAGCTCGACGCCCTGGTGCTCCGAGACGGCGCGCCTCGCGCCCGCGAGGCGCAGGGCGACCGGCTGGATGTCGTGCATGCCGCCGACGAACGCGAGGCGGCGACGACCGAGCTCGATGAGGTGGCTCGCCGCCAGGTACCCCACCTGCTCGTTGTCGATGACGACGCAGCAGTAGTCGGCATCCCTCGGCGCGTAGTTCAGCATCACGACGGGGATGCCGTCGCGCCTGAGCGCACGGACGGTCTCGTCCGGCTCATCCAGGTGGGCGAGCATGATGCCCGCTGTCTGCGCCGCGCCGAAGAAGCGCAGGTGCGCCTCCTGCTGCAGCGGGTCGTTGTCGCTGTCGGCGAGCTGGAGGTCGAAGCCGTGGCGTCGGGCTGCGCGCTGAGCGCCGCGCGCCATCTCGACGAACAGCGAGTTCATGAGGTCGATGACGACCAGGCCGACCGTCCGGCTCGTGCCGGAGGCCAGCGCGCTCGCGGCGCCGTTGCGCCTGAACCCCAGCTCGTCGATCGCACGGTGGACGCGCTGCAGCGTCTCCGGCGAGACCTTCTCGGGGTGGTTCAGGGCGTTGGAGACCGTGCCCGTCGACACGCCCGCCCGCGCGGCGACGTCGCCGAGCTTCGGCCGCGCGGGGTTGTCGGTGCGTGGCATGGACGAACTCTAGCGATCGGGCTGTTGCGCCGGCTGCCGGTCCCGGCTCTTCGCCGCCCGCGCGCCGCCCGCTCACCGGCCTGTCGCCGAGCCGGGATACTGGAGGAGGGCGTGCCGGCACGCCCCCGAGGAGGCGTGGTGGCGAGTACGCGGGTCGCTCTGCGAGATGTGGCCGAGCACGCGGGGGTCTCCGTGGGTGCGGTGTCGCACTACTTGAACCACCCCGAGCGCGTCGCGGCGGCGACCGCGGAGCGGATCGGCGAGGCCATCGACGCCCTCGGCTACGTGCCGAACATCGCGGGACGTCACCTGCGCCGCGGGGTCAGCGACGTCATCGGCTTCGTCGCGCCCGACCTGAGCAACCCCCACTTCCTCGAACTGTCGACGAGCATCGAGGACGTCGCCCAGGAGCGCGGCATCCGCGTGTTCCTCGCGAACTCGCGCGGCGTCACCGAGCGCGAGAACATCTACCTCTCCCTCTTCGAGGAGTACAAGGTGCGCGGCATCGTCATCGCCTCGCACCAGCCGATCGAACACCGCTTGGCGGCGCTCCGCCGCCGGGGCACCCCCACGGTCCTCGTCGGTCAGCGCGCCGAGGCGCCCGAGCAGATGTGGGTGTCGACGGACAACATCCGCGGCGGTGAGCTCATCGGGCGCCATCTCGTCGAATCGGGACGCCGGCGCGTGGTGTTCGTCGGCGGGGCTGCGGACGTCCCTCAAGTCGCTGATCGGCTCACCGGCCTCCGGCGCGCGCTGGACGGCACGGCGACGCACCTCGAGGTCGTCTCGGTCGACGACCGCACCGTGGATGTCGGCAGCGAGGTCGCCACGAGCATCCTCTCCCGTCCCGAGAGCGAGCGGCCGGATGCCGTGGCCTGCGCCAACGACCTCCTGGCGCTGGGCTTCCTGCGGACGACGATCGCCCGCGGCGTGCGGGTGCCCGAGGAGCTCGCGATCACGGGGTACGACGACACCGTGTTCGCCCAGGCCTCGCTCGTGCCCCTCACGAGCGTCGGCCAGGACTCCCCGGCGGTCGCGAGTCGGGCCGTCGCCGCGCTCCTCGACGGGGCGCCCGAATCGAGGTTCGGCCAGCTCACCGAGCCTCGGCTCGTCCTCCGGGAGAGCTCGGTGCGCCAGGGCTCACGACGAGCCGCGGACTGATCCTTCGTCAGCGCGACCGGACGGCGCCGATGACGTGCCGGCCCGCGGCCAGCACGGTGGCATCCGTCGTCCAGCCCGCGGGGAGCGCGACCTCCGCGGTCGTCCCCACCGGTACCTCGACATCGATCGTCGCGCTGTCGCCGTCGCGGCGCCACCGCACGGCGAGCCGGCCGTGGGGCGTGTCGACGTGCGCCGCGCAGCGATCGAGCGACCCGTCGAGGTCGGGTGCGATCGACGAGCGCGCGTAACCCGGCTCGACCAGGGCGAAGGATGCGGCATACATGTTGTGAATCGATTCAATGCCGACTAGCGTGAGACGTGACCCACACCGGCGCGCGGCGCCGCCAACGTTCGAAGGAGAACACCCGGCCATGACCGACACCGATCCCCGCGCAGCCCTCGAGGACGCGAGCTTCCTCACCGCCGACGCGCCGCGCCCGGCCGCCGTGCGGTTCTCGACCGAGGCCGCGCTCGACCGGCCCCGCAGCGAGGTCTCCTCCGCCGTGCTCGTCGCCACGGCCCACGGGGTGTACGAGGCCCGCATCGACGGGGAACCCGCATCCACCTCGGTCCTCGACCCGGGCTGGACGTCGTACGAGTGGCGCCTGAACGTCCAGCGGCACGACGTCACGGCGCTCGTGCAGGGCGGCGAGGGCGACGTGCGGATCGATCTGCTGCTCGGAAACGGGTGGTACCGCGGCGACCTCGGTTTCCGCGGCGCCGATGCGAACTACGGCACCGAGATCGCGGTCGCAGCCGTGCTCGAGGTGTCGTTCGCCGACGGCTCGACCCAGCGCATCGCCACGTCGCCGGACTGGACCGCGGAGACCACCGAGATCACGCGCAACTCGCTCTACAACGGCGAGACGATCGACGCGCGCCTGCGCGGCCGGGCCGGCGAGAGCCTGACCGTCCGTGAGACCGACATAGACCGCGCCACCCTTGTGGAGCAGAGCGGCCCGCCGATCGTCCGCCACGAGGTCCGCGCGGTCGAGAAGAGCTGGGCGGCCCCGAGCGGCGCCACCCTCGTCGACTTCGGGCAGAACCTCGTCGGCTGGATCCGCGTGACGGTGCAGGGGCCCGCGGGCACCGAGATCACGATCCGCCACGCCGAGGTGCTCGAGCACGGCGAGCTCGGCACGCGCCCGCTGCGCGGCGCCGAGGCGACCGACGTGTTCATCCTCTCCGGCGGCGTCGACGTCTTCGAGCCCACGCTGACGTTCCACGGCTTCCGCTACGCCGAGATCACCGGGTGGCCCGGCGCATTCGACCCGTCGGCGCTCGAGGCCGTCGTCGTGCACTCCGAGATGCGGCGGACCGGCACCTTCCAGTGCTCGGAGCCGCTCGTCGACCAGCTCATCGAGAACTCGATCTGGGGGCAGAGGGGCAACTTCCTGAGCGTCCCGACCGACTGTCCGCAGCGCGACGAGCGCCTCGGCTGGACGGGTGACATCGCCGCCTATGCCGCCTCGGCATCCTTCCAGTTCGACACATCCGCTTTCCTCGACAACTGGCTGCGCGACGTGCTCGCCGAGACCCGCGGGTCCGAGAAGGGGATCGTGCCGATCGTCGTGCCCGATGTGCTGAAGTACGCGCACTTCGAGGAGGGCTTCCGTCACCCCGAGCTCGGCGCGACCGCCGTCTGGGGCGACGCCGCCGTCTGGGTGCCCCAGGCTCTGTGGCAGGCCTTCGGCGACCGCGAGCAGCTCGCCGAGCAGTACCCCGCCATGGTCCTGCACCTCGAGTCCGTCGAGAAGGCGCTGTCGCCGAACGGACTGTGGGACACCGGCTTCCAGTTCGGCGACTGGCTGGACCCGGATGCCTCGCCCCACGACCCCGCCGCGGCGAAGGCCGACCCGCAGGTCGTCGCGACGGCGTGCCTCTACCGCAGCGCGTCGTTCGCGGCCGAGGTCGCCCGCATCCTCGGCGACGATGAGGATGCGGCGCGCTGGAGCGCCCTCGCCGACCGGACGCGTGCGGCCTTCAACGAGCACTACGTCACGGGCGGCCGGGTGCGGTCGGACTGCACGACCGTCTACGCGCTCGCGATCTCGTTCGATCTGCTCGACGAGGACGACCGCGCTGCCGCCGGCGACCGGCTCGCCGAGCTCGTGCGCGAGCGCGACTTCCGCGTGACGACCGGCTTCGCGGGCACGCCCTTCATCACGTGGGCGCTGACCGACACCGGACACGTCGACGAGGCCTACGGCCTGCTGCTCGAGCGGGAGTGCCCGTCGTGGCTGTACCCCGTCACGATGGGGGCGACCACGGTGTGGGAGCGCTGGGACTCGATGCTCCCGGACGGGACCATCAACCCGGGCGAGATGACGAGCTTCAACCACTACGCGCTCGGCGCCGTCGCAGACTGGATCTACCAGGTCGTCGGCGGCATCCGCCCCGCTGCCCCGGGCTACGCGCGCGTGCGCATCCAGCCCGTCCCCGGCCCGGGCATCGACTGGGCGACGACCTCGTACGAGTCGAGCGCGGGGACGATCTCCACGTCGTGGAAGAAGGATGCCGACGGGTTCACGCTGGACGTCGAGCTGCCGCACGGTGTGCCGGCGCAGGTCGTGCTGCCCGACGGGTCGGTGCACGAGGTGGTGGGCGGGTCCCACTCCTTCTGAGGCGTGCGGTGTGCGCCCGGTCCGGTTCGGACCGGGCGCACACCATCTCCGGCGGGCCCGCTGAGCCGGTCAGGCTCAGCCGGTCACCGAGACGATGCCCGACGTGATCGGGGTCGACGTCCCGTACGGCGCGCCGGTGATCACGAACACGAGGCCGCGGTCCTGGGGGCTGCCCGGTCCGTCGAGCGGGATCGTGAACCGGCTGTACCCACGCGGCATCGGCGACGACAGTCGCGTCCACTTGGCAGGATCGCCCAGGTCGCGGTTGATGAAGAAGTCCGCGTCATCGTTGTCCGTGACCACGATGGCTCCATTGGTGTCGCCCGTGTCCGACCACGACACGATCGGCGCCGCGTTCGGGGCGTAGCCGTTCGGGTCGAGCAGCGGGATGGTCTCGGAGAAGCGGAACGACTCCGGGTCCGCTGCCAGGCGGTAGTGCACGTGGTAGGTGTAATCGGCCTGGTTCGGATTCACCGGGTCGACGGGCTGGCCGTACTCGAAGGTCATGATCCACAGGTCTCCCCGCAAGCGTGCCACCGACGTCATGCCGGGACGCTCCGCATACGTCGTCCCCGTCACGTCATCGACGACCGGACCCCAGGTGACCAGGTCTGTGCTGGTCTGGTGGGACAGCTTCTGTCCGAAGTTCGGGTCACGCTGATCCGAGTAGTAGCAGATCAGCACGTCGTTGTGGAGCAGCAGGAACGGCTCCCAGACCGGCGTGGCGCCGTTGGTCGTGTTGGCCGGCCCACCCTGAGCCACCGTGCTGAGGAACTTCCACGTGAGCCCGGCGTCCGTGCTCGCGTAGAGCTGGATGTTGGTTCCGACTCCGCCGAGCTGATTGCACGAGAAGAGCAGTGCGCCCTTGGGCAGGCCCGCGAACGCACGGGGCAGCTCGTACAGGAAGGGCTGCAGGGCGAATCCGGTGGTGGGGATGCTGCTGTACGGCGCCCAGGTCTGGCCGTTGTCGTCGCTCCGGTAGACCGTGAACCCACGTCCGCCCTGATAGGTGGCGAGGATCGTCTGCGCCTGGCCCGCAGGGGCCGAGGCAGTGAGTCGCACGGCGCGAGCGTACGACCCGCGCGCCGTGCCCACCGGAACGGGACCGAAGGTGCGGTCGCCCGTGGACGGTGAGCCGGGAACGCCCGTGTCCGCGAACGCCGGCATCGCCGACAGCCCCAGGCTCGCGCCGGCGACCACAGCGGCGCCCGCCCCGAGGAACGCGCGCCGTGAGAGCCGCGAGCTGCGTGTCGTTTCGTCTTCCTGAGATGCGTGGTCTTGCATGGTTCCTCCTCTTTGAAGTACCCCGGCCGACAGACACCGTCGTGTGGTTCGCATTGGGTCGGGGAAAACGTTGGAAGGTTATCCCGCGGTAAATTTCGCGCGCAATCTTTTTGGAAAGGTCTGATTCTCAGAAGCGTTCGCGCCACCCCCACAGGTTTCGAAAACAGGATGTGAATGGGGATTTTCTCGGCACCTTGCGTGCAATTCATATGAGGGAACGTGAGATCCGGCCGAGTTCCCCTGTGTCGGAACAGACGGCGAGAGCCGGCGAAACACCCGCCGTGTTCTCCATCGTTGTACAGCTGCGCTCGAGGTTGCGCCTGCTCGTTGTGACTTCTCGGGCAGGGGATGCGGCTGCGCGGTCGATGCCCTCGTCGCCGCCCAACTGCAGTGTCGCTCGGCTCGGCTCGGCTCGGCTCGGCTCGGCTCGGCTCGGCATTGTCATCGGAGCACCGCGCAGCATAGGATGAAAGCGGATTCATTATAGAATGGATATGCAGGATGCTCATCGGTGACGTCTCGCCTCTCACTCTCGGCTCGTCCGGCCTCGGCCGAGATGCGGATGCCTCGGGTGACGCCGTTGACACGGCTCGCGCGATGCTCGCCTCCGGCCTGCTCGTCGACACGTCGAACGCCTACACGGGCGGGCGTTCGGAGCAGACCCTGGGCCGGGTGCTCGCCGAATCGGCGGACGCGGAGCGAGCGGATGCGGCATCCCGCATCGTGACGAAGGTGGATGCCGACCCCCGGACGCACCGCTTCGACCGCGACCGGGTGCTGCGCTCGGCGGAGGAGAGCCTGAGCCGGCTGGGGGTTGATCGTGTTCCGCTCTTGCACCTCCACGACCCGTACTCGGTCTCGTTCGAGGAGGCGATGGGCCCTGGCGGAGCAGTCGCCGGGCTGATCGAGTTGCGCGAGTCGCACGTCGCGGGCGCGATCGGAATCGCGGCCGGTCCGGCGCCGCTCGTCGCGCGCTACGTCGACACCGGCGTCTTCGACGCCGTGCTCGTGCACAACCGGTACACGCTGGTGGACCGCAGCGCGAGAGCCGTCTTCGAGCGGGCGGCCGCGCGCGGAATGACGGTGTTCAACGCCGCGCCGTTCGGCGGCGGCATCCTCGCCCACGGCGCCGCGT
The DNA here is from genome assembly GCF_034120055.1 of Microbacterium rhizosphaerae. NCBI lineage: Bacteria > Bacillati > Actinomycetota > Actinomycetes > Micrococcales > Microbacteriaceae > Microbacterium > Microbacterium rhizosphaerae. The sequence goes on from NZ_CP139368.1 coordinate 836,717, forward strand.
CCGGTGCCGGTTACGGCTATCGCCCCGCGACCGACGAGCTGCGCGCCTGGGTCGCCGGCGTCGAGCACCTCTGCGAGCTGCGCGGCGTGACGCTGCCCACGCTCGCCCTGCACTTCTCGCTCGGGGCGCCGTTCGTGCACTCGACGGTCGTCGGGGTCTCCTCGCCGCGGCGCTTGGTCGAGCTCGAGGCGATGGCCGCCGCATCCATTCCCGACGAGCTGTGGTCGGAGCTCGAGCGGCTCCCGCCCGCGCCCACCCCGATCGACGACGAGCAGGACGGCAGCCGATGACGGCGTACTGGGAGAGCACCGAGCCGGGCGCCGGCAGACGAGCGCCCCGCGCGCAGGCGCCGGGCGATGCCCGCGTGCTGAGCCTCAACGGCGTGTGGCGGTTCCGGCTCTCGCCGACGGCCGCGGGGACGGGCGACGACTTCCTGCGCGCCGACTTCGATGATTCCGGCTGGGATGAGATGCGCATCCCGTCGCACTGGGTGCTCGAACCCTTCACGCCCCTGGCCGGCGGCTCCGCGCGCTCCCTGCGCGGGACGACGGAGGGACCGCTCTACACCAACACGTCGTACCCGATCCCGCTCGACCCGCCACGGGTGAGCACCGAGAACCCGACCGGCGACTACCGGCTCGTCTTCGAGGGGCCGGATGACTGGCATGCCGCGGTGCTGCGATTCCAAGGGGTGGACTCGTGCGCGAAGGTCTGGCTCAACGGCGTGGAGCTCGGCTGGTCGACAGGCAGCCGCCTGCCCTTCGAGTTCGACGCGCCCGTGCGTCGGGGGCGGAACGTCCTCTGCGTGCGCGTGCATCGTTGGTCGGCCGGGACGTACCTCGAAGACCAGGACATGTGGTGGCTGCCCGGCATCTTCCGCGACGTCGAGCTGCTCGAGCGCCCGGAGGGGGCGATCGACGACTTCTTCGTCCACGCCGACTTCGACGCCGAGACGGGGCTCGGCACGCTGCGGGTCGAGGCATCCGCCGATGCAACCGTCGAGGTGCCGGAGCTCGGCCTGCGCATCCCCGCCGGAGAGACGGTCGTCGTCCCCGTCGAGCCGTGGAGCGCCGAGTCTCCGCGCCTCTACCGCGGCACCCTCGCGGGCCCGGGCGAGACCGTCGATCTGCGCATCGGCTTCCGCCGCATCGAGGTGCGCGACGGCGTCCTGTACGCCAACGGCGCTCCGCTGGTCTTCCGCGGCGTCAACCGGCACGAGCATCATCCCGACCGCGGTCGGGCGCTCGACCGCGAGACGATGCTCCAGGACGTGCTCATGATGAAGCGCGCGAACATCGATTCCGTCCGCACGAGCCACTACCCGCCGCATCCCGACTTCGTGCGCCTGTGCGACGAGTACGGCCTGTGGGTCGTCGAGGAGTGCGACCTCGAGACGCATGGCTTCATCTTCGCGGGATGGGAGGGCAACCCGCCCTCGGAGCCGGCCTGGCGCGACGCCCTCCTCGATCGCCTGCACCGGATGGTGGAGCGCGACAAGAACCACCCGAGCATCGTCGTGTGGTCGCTCGCGAACGAGAGCGGCAGCGGCGCGACCTTCGGCGAAATGCGCCGGTACCTCGACGAGCGCGACCCGGCACGCCCGGTGCTCTACGAGCGTGACCCCTCGTACCGCGACTCGGACTTCTACTCGCTGATGTACCCGACGCTCGACGAGCTCGACGCGATCGGGCGGCGCGAGGAGCGGCGTCCGGAGGGCGTGACGGATGCCGACGACGCCCGTCGCCGCGCACTGCCCTTCCTGCTGGTCGAGTACGCGCACGCCATGGGCAACGGGCCGGGCTCGCTGCAGGACTACTGGCGCATCATGACCGCGCACGACCGCATCTGCGGAGGCTTCGTGTGGGAGTGGATCGACCACGGTTTCACCGCCATCGACGAGGACGGCCGGCCGTTCATCATGCACGGCGACGATGTGGCGGGCTACGAGCCGCGTGGCGGCCGCTTCAGTCTGCACGGACTCGTCTTCAGCGACCGCACCCCGACGCCTGGGCTCACGGAGCTCACGCGGGCGTACGCTCCGCTCGAGATCTCGGTGGATGCCGGTTCCCCGGGGCCCGCGACCGTCCGGGTGCGCAACACCCGCCACGGCGCATCCACGGCCGATCTCGCCTTCTCCTGGTCGGTGGAGGCCGATGGAGTGCGCTTCGACGGCGGGGCGCTCGCGGTGCCTGCGGTCGCGGCGGGGGATGCCGTGTCCGTCGTGCTGCCTCGCTGGGCGGAGCCCCCGCGGGGCGAGGTCGTCGCGACGGTGGAGGCGGCGCTCGCCGCGGATGCCTCGTGGGCGCCCGCCGGGCACGTCGTCGCGTGGGGGCAGGCCGTCATCGCACGCTCTGGGGAGGCTGTCGTGCCGGAGGGCCGTGAGGTCGGTGCACGGTCCTTCGTGCGCGGTGGCAACACGGGTGCGACTCGCAGCACCCAACCGTCGCCCATCCTGGACGTCGGACCTGCCCGCTTCGACGCCTCCACCGGGGTGCTCGTCGAGCTGGGCGGCGTCGAGCTCGACGGGCCGTGGCTCGACCTGCACCGCGCTCCCACCGAGAACGACCACGGTCAGGGTGCGCTCAACGACGTCGCCTCCGTGTGGGCCGCGACGGGCATGAACCGCATGCTGCACCGCATCGACGGCATCGAGCACGGAGACGGATGGCTGCGGACGACCGGCCGCACGGCACCCACCTCCCATCCGCACGGCGTCGCGTGGACGATGCAGTGGACCGCGGACGGTGACGGAGTCCTGCTCGAGGTCGAGGCCGACTTCGTGGGGCCGTGGAGCGATACGCCGTATCAGCAGCGGGACATCTGGGTGCCTCGGCTCGGGCTGCTGTTCGCACTCCCCGGCGGCAGGGTGCGCGAAGGAATGAAGACGGTCGAGTGGTACGGCCGCGGGCCGGGTGAGACCTACGTCGACTCGTACGAGGGCTCACGCATCGGGCGGTTCTCGGCATCGATCGATGCGTTGCAGACCCCGTATCCGGTGCCTCAGGAGAACGGGAACCACGTGCAGACGCGCTGGCTCGAGGTGAGCGGCGATGGCGACCGCGCCCTGCGGGTGACCGGTCGCCCCGCATTCGACTTCACCGTCCGTCGCTGGACGTCCGTCGACCTCGAGCGCGCGACCCGCCCGTCGCAGCTCGTCGATTCGGGACGTGTGTGGCTGAACATCGACCACCGCCAGCAGGGGATCGGGTCGGCATCCGTCGGTCCCGCCCTCCCGGAGCACGACCGCGTTCCGCGCGAGCGAACCGCATGGCGCGTTCGGCTCTCGACATCCTGAGCGCATCCCACCGCGCCCACCTCCCACTGCGCCCACCTCCCACTGCGCCCACCTCCCACTGCGCCCACCTCCCACTGCGCCCACCTCCCACTGCGCCCACCTCCCACCACGCCCACTTCATGCGGCGGGATGGAATCTTCGGGGCGGTGGCTGAAGGTCGCCGAAGGCGTACCGGCGTGCCAGTCGGGCGGGCAGAGGCGTCGGCGGCGCACCCGGGGTGTGGAGCATGAAGTCGCCCTTGCCCTCGCGGGTGATGCGCCACCCGTGGTGGTGGAGGTTCATGTGATGGAAGCGGCACAGGAGGACGCCACGGTCGATGTCGGTCCGGCCTCCGTGCTCGGCGCAGTGGTCGATGTGGTGCGCCTCGCAGTACGACGCGGGACGGTCGCAGCCGGGAATGCGGCATCCGCCGTCCCGAATCGCGAGCGTCACCCGCTGCTTCGTCGAGTAGAGCCGCGCTTCGCGCCCGAGATCGAGCGGGTTGCCGCGGTCGTCGAACGCGGCGGAGCGCGTGCCCGTGTCGCAGGTGTGCGTGGCGATCAGCCAACCGGGAAGAGCCGTGTCGGCGTCCTCGAGCAGCGCAACGGCAGGAAGCCCGTCGAGTGCGTCGCGGTGGGCGGCCGTCGTGGTGACGAGCCGGATGCCGGCCTGGCGGGTGCCGAACACGGCCTCGGCGTCGGCGACCGCACCGGCCCGCAGGACGTCCATGATGAGGTCGTACGTCAGCTGGTCGTTCGTGCGCGGATCGTTCACCAGCTCGTCGGCCCGTGCCCTCTCGGCCGAGTCGACGAACCTCGGCCCTCCGCGGCGAGGGCGGAGCGCCGTTGCGATGATGGCGTCGACCCAGGCGCCCCCCTCGTCATCGAATGCGAAGCTTCCACGGCGCGTGCCGTCCCGGTCGAGCCAGGTGCGGAAGGCCCGGCCCTGGAACCGTTCCTCGAACCGCCGTTCGGCGCCGACCGGGTCGAGCAGATCGCGGATGGTCCGGGCCGCCGAGGCCAGTTCTTCCACCGTGCGCACGCCGGCCTCGTCGATGAGCTGACCGGCGGCCGATTCCCATGCGGCGACGACCTCGAGGTCCGGCCGCACGCCATCGAAGCGCGAGGTCGGCGGCTCGCCGAGCCCGCGGTAGACGGCGTCGTGCTGCGCCGAGGTCTGCGCCCCGGTCATCAGCGCGTCGCCGAGGACTGTGTGCCAGGGGCGCGGCGCAGACGCGGTGCCAGCGGCATCCGTACTCGACGGCGCGCCGGTTGCGTCGCGCCCATCCGACGCGTCATCGAGCCCCAGAGCGAGCGACTCACCGAGTCGCACGTGCTTGGCGGCGTCGGCGCGCGTCGTTCCTGTGAGGTCCTGGATGAGCGAGACCGTGGATCGATGCCCGCGCTTCTGCGCCAGTCCGCCATGCCCGGCGCCTCGGCCGGATCGCACCGCGACGGCACCGGTCGCCGCGATCCGTATCGACTCGCCGGCGCGCACGAGCACCGAAGCCTGCTCGATCAGCGAGAGCAGTTCATCGTCGGTGAGCCGCTGCACGGCGGCCGGTGCATCGGTCGCCTCCACGTCGTCGCCGAGCGCGGCTCGAAGCGCGTCGAGCGCCCGGTCGAGATCGGTGAAGAATGCCATGGTCCATCATCGCATGCCGGTCGGACATTCGAAGATAAAGGCGAGGAATGTGGATGACCGGAATGGTGTGGGTCGCTTCGTCTCGCTTCGCTCGCTCAACGACCGGGGTGCGGGATGACGACGGTCGCTTCGACGCGCTTCGCTCGCTCAACGACCGGGGCGCCCACCCTCGCGCAGGCGATCGTGTCCGAGCGCCGCGACGTCGGTGAAGAGGGTGTCGACGCCGACCTGACCGCCCTTGAGGAGCAGCTCGACGCCGTCCAGCGGTGAGCCCGGCGCGTGCGCGCGCAGGAGCACGACGTTGCCCCACGGGTTTGCGGCGATCGACAGGGACTCGACGCCCAGCAGCCTTGTGACGCGGCTCGAGGTGTCACCGCCGGCGACGATGACACGCTGCGCCCCCGCGACCCGCACCGCGGCGTCGACGAAGGCCGCCGACGCGGCGGCGATCTCCGCCAGCGCGCCGACCACAGGCAGGTCGGCGTCGTCCGAGGTGAGCGCGACGCTCGTTCCCGCCCGCAGCAGTTCGACGACCGCGTCGAGGGATGAGTCGTCCGCCGGCACGGGCAGCGGCCGGACGTGCCAGCCGGCGCGGGCCGCCGCATCCGCCTGCCGGCGCGTCTGCGCCGACCGGCTGCCCGACACGACCAGCACCGGGCCGGGTGTGGGCGTCGACGTCGGCAGGGCGACGGGCTCCGCGTCGAAGGCCCTCGCGAGCCCGAGGCTGAGGCCCCCCGATCCGATGGCGAACACGGGAGCGGGCAGCCGGGCGACGGCACGGCCGACGAGCGCGACGTGTTCGTCGTCGAGCGCGTCGAGGACGACGGCAGCCGACCCCTGGGAGACGAGGAGGTCACCCAGCGCCTCCGCGGAGGAGTACGCCGTGAACGGGATCGCACCGATGCCGAGCTCCGTCTGCCGGGCGAGGTGCACCGCGAGCTCCGACTCGGTCATGGGCGTCGCGGGATGGTGGGACATCGTCGGCTGGCGGTCGAGCCGGTAGATGTGCCCGGCCTCCGCCGCGAAGTGGTGGCCGAACACCGTGTACCGGCCGAAGTCGGGCTGCGCGAACAGCAGCGGCACGACGCGGGCGCCGGTGATCTGGCGGCCGAGCTCGATCACGCGGCCCAGGTTCCCGATCTCGGGGGACGAGTCCGCGGTCGAGCACGCCTTGTACTGGAGGATGCCGGGCTCCAATGCGGCGAGCGCCTCGAGCGCCGGTCGCACCTCGTCGTCCAGTGCCTCGCCGCCGAGCGAGCGGGCGATGCCCGCGATGCCGACGACATCGACCTCGGCCGCGGCATCCACCAGGACGTCGCGATCGGGCACGCCCACGAACAGCCGCACCGTCCACCCGCGCCGCGCGAACTGCAGCAGCGCGTCGACGCTGCCGGTGAAGTCGTCTCCGTAGAAGGCGACACGAGCGGCCGAGGGCTCGTCAGACACGCGCCGGCCCGAAGAGCTCGGCCGCCCTGCGGAGCGGCTCCGAGGAGGCCAGCGCATCCTCGAGGGTCTCGCCACGTGCGGCCGATGACCACGCCGTCCGCATGCTCTCGACGCCTGCGCGCGCGCCGTCCGGGTGTCCGTGGATGCCGCCGCCCGCCAGCACGAGCAGGTCGGTCGTGCCGACAGCCGCATACGTGGCGTGCGCGAGCCCGCCCCACTGTCCCGACGAGAGCACCGGCACGGTCGAGTTCAGCCCCAGCAGGGGCGTCCGCACAGCGGCGATGGATGCGAGCACCTCGGCGTCCGTCTCATAGAACTTGTTGCTGATCCCGTTCGTGTGCAGGTGATCGGCGCCCGAGAGCCGCGCGATCTTCTGCCATGCCTGGAACGCTATCCCGATCTGGGACGAACGGCCCAGCGCGCCGAACATCGCGCGGTGCCCGTGGATCGGAACGACAGACCGTCGGCGCAGGTACTCGAGTCCAGCGAGCCCGATGAGGTTGATGCACGCCATGACGCACGTGCCGCCTGCGGCGACGACGAGGTCGTGATTCGCCTCCAGCCGGTCGATGTCGTCGGTGATGTTGAAGGCATACATCGGCTTGTGCCCAGTGCGATCGGCATGCCGCTCGATGACCGGCATGACCGCCTTCACCCGCTCGGCGAGCGGCGCCGTCGGCCCGTTGCCCTGCAGCTCGTCGTCCTTGATGAAGTCGGTGCCCGCGTCGCACAGCTCCTGTACGACGTCAGCGAGGTCGCCGGGGGAGAGGCCGATGCTCGGCTTGATGATCGTGCCGATCATGGCGCCGTCGGGCCGGTCCACGAGGCGGCGGGTGCCCTCGACGCCGAACTGCGGACCCGAATAGCGCAGCGCGAACGCCGGCGGCAGGTCGAGGTCGACGAGGCGGATGGCGGCGAGCTCCTTGATCTCGAACAGGTTTCCCGCGACAGCGGCGAGGAGGTTCGGCAATGAGGGCCCGAAGTTGTCGAGGGGAAAGCGGATGCGCAGGCGCGCGCGGCGGCGGTCGGCCGGGTCGCCGACCGACCCCGGCAGCGGGGCGAAACCGCTCGCCGGCAGCTCCTCGACCGACTCCACCTGCGCGGCGAAGCGGGCGCGGACATCGTCGGACTCGCGCTCGACCCGCACGAAGGTGCCCGTCGACTGCTCCCCGGCGAGCACCTCGGCCGCCTGCGCCAGCGGGACGGACGTCTCGATCTCGTACGTGGCGATCACGTGCTCTGCGGTCATCGCGATCACCACACCGTCGGCAGCCACACCGACATCTCGCCCGCGCCGCGGTTGCCCCACGCGAAGTAGGGCACGAGCCGGGTGCGCACGGCCTCGACCGGCGCGTCCGGGAGGTCCTCGTAGAGCCGGCCGTCGCCGCCCGCGGGCAGCAGCGCGAGCTCGGCCTCGAGGGCGATCACACGGGTGCCCGCGATCTCGGTCTCGACCGGCGTGAACGCGGTGCCGCGGCGGATCGCCACCCGCTCGATCGGCAGGCCGACAGGAAGATCCGCGCTCTCGAGGCAGTACACGACCGGCCCGCGCTGCACCGCGACCTGGCCGGTCACCTCCTCGGCGAGCCGGTGGCCGCGCAGCATCCGCACGGGCATCGGCAGCTCGAGCTCGATCACGTCGCCGACCCGCCAGTCGCGCTCGACACGCACATACCCCGAGCCGTCGAGGGGCGCGGCCTCGCCGGCGACGGTGAGCGACGCATCCTTCGCCCAGTCCGGGATGCGCACGTGCACGGGCACACCGCCCGCCATGGCCGCGGTGACCTCGAAGCGGATCGTGCCGCTCCACGGGTAGTCGCTGTGCTCGTGCAGCGCCAGGACCCGGTCACCCGAGACGGTGCGGACCTCGCCGCCGCCGTAGAGGTGCAGGTAGAGGCCGTCGTCGCCGACCGAGGCGGCGCGCTCGTGGAACCGAGCGAGCGTCCGCGCGGTGTTCGGCGGGCAGCAGAAGCAGCTGAGGTACTCCTGGCGCAGTCGGGCGTCCGAGGGCGGTGGGGCGGGGACCGGATGCAGCGCCGTGTCGCCCGGGCGTCGCAGCGGGTAGGGGAGGTCGCGCACCTGACGCAGCGGGTTCGTGTAGAAGTAGTCCGCGCCGGAGAGCCCGATGCCGGCGAGCAGGCTGTTGAAGGCCACGCGCTCGATGACGTCGGCGTATCGCGCGTCCGCCGTGAGCGCCAGCATCCGCTCGCTCCACAGGATCATGCCGATGTTCGCGCACGACTCGTTGTGAGCCGTTGTGTGAGGCAGCTGGTAGGCACGCCCGTATGCCTGGTGCACGCGGCTGATGTCGCCCTGCCACGGCGATCCGTCGGGTGAGGCGCCGTCGTAGAGGGCGCCGCATCCGCCCGTGATGGCGAGCTTGGTGTCGACGACATCGCTCCAGAGGGTCTCCAGCACCGCCCGCAGCTCCGGGTCGCCGGTCTCGGCGACCAGATCGGCGAGACCCGCATAGAGGTAGTTCGCGCGGACGGCGTGCCCGGCCGCGACGCGCTGCTCGCGGACGGGGATGCGGTCCTGGTTGTCGTCGCCGCCCTCCTCGAAGTCGTCGCGCACGCGCAGGAACGCCTCGGCGAGTTCGAGGTACCGCCGGTCGCCGGTCGCGCGGTAGAGCTCGACGACGGCCATGTAGTGCGACGGGCAGATCGCGCTGCGCGCGAGCTCCCGCGGCTTGTTCACGGCGAGGTCCTCGAGGAACCCGGCTGCCTTGCGCGCCGCGTCGAGCAGGATCTCGCTGCCGGTGACCTCGTAGTGGCGGACGCCGGCGGTGATGAGGTGGCCGAGGTTGTAGGTCTCGAACGCGAAACGGTCGGCGAGGGCGGCGGCATCCCCGTCGTGGCGCGCCGCGATCAGCGTCGGCGTGTGCACGTACCCGTCCTCCCGCTGCACCGAGGCGACCAGCCCGGCGACGTCGTCGACGATCGCGCGCAGCTCTGGCGTCGGGTCGGTCTCGAGCTGCGCGATCGCCGCCTCGAGCCACTTGTAGACGTCGCCGTCCATGAACGGCGGGCCGCTGTGCTCGCCCTCCTCGAGCCCCGCGGCGATGCGGAAGTTCCGGATGCCGGGGCTCACCTCCGGGTCGTCGAGCATGTCCCACATGCGGGGGATCGTGACCTGGTGCGTGCGCGTGGTCACGTCTGCCCAGAACCCCGATGCCCAGCGGGCATCGCGGGCGCCGAGCTGCTGGAGAGGGGCGTGCGCGCGCGGCGGGGAGTTCGTGGACATGGGGTTCCTCTCGAGTTCGATCAGTCTGATGCGCCTCGCGGTCGACGGCAACGGCGCCGCTCAGGAGCACGAATGCAAGTTCTCGCAGTACTGCATGCTCATGCAGTGTAACCGAGGTGCGGCGCAAGAGTGAATAGAATTTCAGTACCAACTATTGACACACCAGGGGTTGAAACCTTACAGTCGTGGCATACCCCGTCATCGAACACCCGCAATGACGTCGTCAAGGAGGACGCTATGATCACCCGCCGAACCCGCCACAGCATGCTTGCGGTCGGCATCGCGCTCGCCACAGCCGGCACTCTCGCCGCCTGTTCCTCGGGCGCGGGGTCGGGCTCCAGCACCGCCGGAGGCTCCGCCGCGACCGGCAAGGATCCGTCGTCGTTCACGGTGCTGACCGCCAACGAGAACCCGACGCTGGCCAAGGAGCTCGACGCGCTCGCCGCCAACCAGTGCAAGGCCGAGAACAAGGCCCTGCCGCTCTCTCACCAGACGACCGCTCAGGCGGACGTCGTGCAGAAGGTCACTCTGCTCGCCAGCCAGGGCTCGCTGCCCGCGCACTTCATCGCCGGCACCGCCATGGTCCGGCCGGACGGAGACCTCGGCAAGGGCAAGCTCGTGCTCGACTACAAGAAGGCCCTGACCGACCTCGGCGCGTGGGACGACGTTCTGCCTGCGGCGTCATCCACCGTGCAGAGCGTGTACGGCCAGATGGTCTCGCTCCCGTACCAGTACAACGTCGAGGGCATCTGGTACAACAAGGAGATCTTCTCGAAGCTCGGCCTCACGCCGCCGCAGACGTTCGACGACCTGCTCGCCGATGCGAAGAAGGTCAAGGATGCCGGCTACACGCCGTTCGCGATCGACGGCAAGGACGCGTGGCCGATCACGCGCCTCATCGGCATGTACATCTTCCGCAACGTGGGGCCCGACGCCATGAAGGACATCCAGTCCGGCAAGGCCAAGCTCACCGACGCCGCCTACGTGAAGGCCGCCACCCAGGTCCAGCAGATGGCGAAGGACGGCTACTTCGGCGAGGGCTTCATCTCGAAGGATGCGGCGACCGCCAACAACGACTTCCTCACCGGCAAGGCCGCGATGAAGTACGACGGCTCGTGGCTGCTCGCCAACATCAACGACAAGACCCAGAACAAGATCGGCGCCGACAGCATCGGCCTGATGCCGTTCCCCGCCGTCAGCGGCGGCAAGGGCAGCATCGACCAGTGGGCCGCGAACGCCGGCGCCGCGATGGCGATGAGCACCAAGTCGTACGGCCCGAAGGTGTCGGCCTGGCTGAAGTGCATCACGCAGAACTACGGCTCTCAGGCCCTGCAGGACGCGGGTGTGATCTCCGGCTTCAAAGTGAACAAGGCTGTGACCGACATCCCCGCACCGACGAAGATGGTTCAGGAGAAGGTCGCCGGCATCAAGCAGACCGTGCTCTGGTTCGAGGCGCTGATGGATGCCAAGTCCACGGCCCTCGCGCAGTCCAACGTCTCGCTGCTGACCACCGGACAGATGTCGCCGCAGGACTACATGTCCCAGCTGCAGTCGAGCGTCGACGCCAACAAGCAGTAGAGGACGTCATCCGATGATCGCGTCCGGACCGTTCCTCGGGACGGTCCGGACGCGGCGGATCCGGGAGATCCCATGAAGCGCGTATTCGGAGATCGCAAGACGATCCTCATCCTGCTCGCACCCACGCTCGTCATCTACGTGCTGCTGAAGCTCGTGCCGGTCGCCTGGTCGCTGGGGCTCTCGTTCTTCGAGGGCAACACCCTGCGCGGTTTCGAGTTCGTCGGCTTCTCGAACTTCACCAAGTTCTTCACCGACCCGGCGGCGATCCAGTCGCTGTGGGTCAGCATCATCTTCGCCGTCCTGGCCACCGTCGGACAGGTCGTGCTCGGCTACCTTCTCGCGCTGCTGTACGTCTTCGTCCTGCGCAACGGCTCGGCGTTCGTGCGTACGGCGGTCTTCTTCCCGATGGTCCTGCCGACCGTCGCCGTGGCGCTCCTGTTCCGCAATCTCGTCTCGGTCGGGTCGAACCAGGGGCCGATCAACGCGATCATCAACTTCTTCGGCGGGCAGAGCGTCGAGTTCCTCGCGTCGACGATCGGCACGATGGTCGTCGCCCTCGTCATGACGTACTGGAGCTCGATGGGCTTCTACGCCGTCCTGCTCTACACCGGGCTGCTCGACATCCCCGACGAGATCATCGAGTCCGCGCGCCTGGACGGCGCGAGCGGCGTCCGGCTCGTGCGGCACATCGTCATCCCGCTGTCGATGCCCATCCTGATCTCGTCGATCATCTTCAGCTTCAACTCGACGCTCAAGGTGTTCGACAGCCTGCTCGCCCTCAACAACGGCGGGCCGGGCACGTCCACCTCCCCGCTCACCCTCTACATGTACCGCACGGCCTTCCAGTACGCGGAGTACGGGTACGGCAGCACGATCGCGCTCATGCTGACGCTGCTGTGCCTCGTCTTCACCCTCGCCGTGTTCCGCTCGTCGACCCGGAAGGTGGATGCCTGACATGACCGCCACCCAGGCCGCCGCCCACAACGCAGTCCAGGCGCGCACCGAGTCCCGGAAGGTGGATGCAGGCGTGCCGCCGGTCCGGCAGACGTCGCGTCGCAGGACCGGCCGCATCCTGCGCCGCCTGCCCATCTGGATCGCGGTCGGCATCCTCCTGTTCGTCGTGCTCTACCCGCAGTTCTGGGTGATCATGGGCTCGTTCAAGTCGCAGACGGAGTTCCTGTCGAATCCGACCTGGTCGCTGCCGCAGAGCTGGGACGTCAGCAACTACGTCGAGGCGCTCACGCGCGGAAACGTGGCGGTGAACTACCGCAACAGCATCCTCGTGACGATTCCCGCCGTGACGATGATCGTGCTCCTCGGCGTCGCGGCCGGCTACGCGCTCGAGGTCATGATCTGGCGCGGGCGCAAGGCCACCCTGCTCCTCATCCTCGGCGGAATCATGGTGCCGGGGCAGATGATCCTCGTGCCGCTGTTCACCGCGTACTTCCAGATCGGCATCACCGACACGCTGTGGCCGATGATCATCACCTACACGGTGATGGGCATCCCGCTGACGACGTTCCTCATGGCGGCCTACTTCCGCTCGGTGCCCCGCGAGATCTTCGAGGCGGCGACGGTCGATGGATGCGGACCCCTGCGCTCGTTCTTCTCGATCGGCCTGCCGCTCATGCGCAACGCCATCCTGACCGTCGCGCTCGTGCAGTTCTTCAGTGTGTGGAACGACCTGCTGATCGCGCTCACGTTCACGACCGATCCGTCTCTGGCGACCATCCAGGTCGGCCTTCTCAGCCTCAACGACGAGTATGGTTCCACGCAGTACGGACCCCTGTTCGCCGCGATCTCCATCAACATCGTGGTGCTCGGGATCATCTTCGTATTCCTCAACAAGAAGATCATGGCGGGCCTCGCATCCGGCTCGCTGAAGGGATGATGTCGTCGTGACCGGCCTGAACCGCATCGCGTTCCTGCACACCGGAGCGGTGAACATCGCTCCGTTCGGCGAGCTCGCCGCCGAGCTGCTTCCCGGCATCACGGTGGTCAACTACCTCGACGACCGCATCGTCGCCGACCTGGGAGACCCGGACCGCACCGACTCGGTGGCGGGGCGTGTCAACGATCTCGTGCGCGCCGCCGCGGCGGGCGGGGCGGATGCCGTCATGCTCACGTGCTCGTCGATCTCGGAGCTGGCCGCGCCCGCCGCGGCGGAGGCCGGCATCCCGGTGCTGCGCGTCGATGAGGCGATGGCGGATGCTGCGGTCCGGGCCGGGAGCCGCATCCGCGTGCTCGCGACCCTGCCGACCACGTGCCGTCCGACGCTCGCCCTCGTCGAGGAGCGCGCCGCGCTCGTCGGAGCGCACCCCGAGCTGTCGAGCGAAGTCATCGAGGGTGCCTTCGCCGCGGTGTCGTCGGGCGACCGGGCGACGCACGACCGGCTCGTCGGCGAGGCGATTCTTCGCGCGGCCGCCGAGTCGGATGTCGTGGTCCTCGCGCAGGCGTCGATGGCGTCCGCGGCCTCCGCGGTCGATGTCGATGTGCCGGTGCTGACGAGCCCCCGGCTCGGGGTCGAGCGCCTCGCCGCCTTCGCTGCGTGAGTTCGGGGCACCCCTGGCGTCCTGACGCTATGGGTGGGGCGCGTGGCGACCCGCAGCATGCGGACAGGCTCAGCGTGTACGGTGCGGGGATGACTGAGCAGTCACTGCGCGAGGTGGTCGCGGATCGGTCGAGCTGGCGGCTCATGACGACCCGCGCGAAGATCGAGACGGTCGTCATCTGTGCGGTTTTCGCCCTCTACGTCGTGTTCGCGCTGAAGCTTCTGCTGTTCTCGCGTACACCTGGCGCGGAGCGATCGTTCAACCTCGTCCCCTTCGCGAGCATCGCGGACTACCTGTTCAGCGGTTCCTCCGAGCTGAGGAGGTTCGCATTCGGCAACATCGCCGGCAACGTCTTGCTCTTCATCCCGCTCGGGGCGTACGTGTCTGTCCTGACGACGTGGACGATGGCGAGGACGATGCTCATCGTCGCCTCGGCGAGCGTGGCGGTGGAGATCCTCCAGGGCGTGTTCGCCTTGGGGGCATCGGACATCGACGACGTCATCCTGAACTGCCTCGGAGGGTTCATCGGCATCCTGCTGTTCCTCCTGCTCAGGGTGATCCTGCGAAGCCGAGACCGCGTGCGCACGGTCGTCGCGGTGCTGTCGGTCGTCGCGCTCCCGATCCTGTCCTTCTTCCTGTTCGTCATCAGACTGCGCATGTGAGTCCGGCACGCCCGGTCGCTCGGGGATGCCGGAACTCCCGCCGCACCCGGTTCAGCGCTGCTCGACAACCCATGCGGCGACAGCGGCCCGGTTCGGCAGTCCGAGCTTGTGCAGGATGCTGCGCACGTGCTGTTCGACGGTGCGCTCCGACAGGAACAGCATCGTCGCGATCTCCCGGTTCGTCCGTCCCTGTGCGACGAGCCGGGCGATCTCGTCTTCCCGCGTCGACAGCGGGGGCAGGGCATGCGGCCGTGCGGCGGCGAACTCGCGGGCGGCGGTCGCGTGCCAGGGGGCCTGCATCGCCTCTGCCCGAGCGAGGGCATCGGCGGCGAAGCGCCCCACGGCATCCTGGTCTCCGAGCACGGCGGAGAGCTTCGCAAGCGGCAGTGCGACGGGGCCTCCGTAAGGGGTCGTCGCGGGGCCGGCCGCGTGCAGGTGAGCGGCCGGGAGCAGCAATCCGCGCAGTCGCGCCGCCCCGTCGCGGTCGTCGAGGGCGACCGCGATCTCGGCGAGGGTGACATGACCGACCAGCCATTCGTGCACGTCCGTCGGCATCTGATCGAGGCGGCCCATGAGCATGCGGTAGATCGTCTCGACCTCGTCCATGCGGCCGAGCGCGAGGAGCAGTTCTGCGCGCCAGCCTTGCGCGAAGTACGGAGCATCGGCGATCAGCAGCCGCACCTCCTCTTCGACGCCGGCGACGCCGGACCCCGTGCGCACCGCGACGACGCCGCGCAGGATGAGGTCGAACAGATCGGCATCGGCGACGCCCGCGTTGCGCCCCTCGGCGAGCGCCCGGCGCGCGAGCGGAGCGACGTCGGCGATCCGACCCTCGAGGAGGGCGATGTTCGCGTGGATCGCCGTGAGCCGCCAGTGCCAGACCGGCGACGCGGCGCGCTCCACGACGGCGGACAGTTCGCGGACGGCATCCAGGAAGTCCGCCCGCAGACCGAGCTGCTCCAGCGCGTCGGCTCGCCAGTGCCATCCCCATGCCTCGATGTGATCATCGTCGGCGGCACGGCCCAGCCGTACGGCCTGGTGCGCCAGGACCAGCCGATCGAACACGCCTGAGATGCCGAGCGAGCGCAGATAGGCGGTCTGCAACTCCGCGAATCGGAACGAGGCGTCTGGAGGCGCATCCCTCGACAGGTCGCCGCGGTGCTCCGCCCAGCCGGTCGACAGCCCGTCGAGGTGAGCCCGCACGCGTCGGCGCCACTGCGGGAGGGTGGGTGCCTCGTCAGCGGTCGGGGCTCCGAGCAGCCCGAGCGCCTCGAAGCAGAGCGCCTGGCGCGCACCGGTGCGGGTCCACATCAAGGTCGGCTCGGACAGGACGGTCGCGGCCTCCGCGAGCAGCTCGGGGTCGGGCATGCTGCGGGCGATGGCCGCTGCGGCCAGGCACTCCTGCCACCCGCGCTCGAGCGAGCCGTTGCGCACCTCGTCGCGCGCCCGGTCGAGGTGCAGCCGGGCGGCGCCCCCGCTCTCGTCGCGTGCCGCGGGCACCCTACCTCCCCGTTCGGTGGATCCCAGGCCGATTGCGTGGTTCCACGGATGTCTCCAGAGTGTCGCAGATTCTACTGTCGGCGGTAGGTGAGCAGGAGGAGAGGCCATGGAAACGGGACGGGTCGAACAAGCCGGCGCACGCGCAGGTGCTCTGAGCGCCCCGACCGTGCGTCTCGGTGCGTCGATCGCCGTGGGCGCCATCGCCGGCGCGGCGTGGTCCGCCGCGCTTCGGGCCTACATGGCGGAGATCGCGGGGTCTGAGAGTCACGTCGACTGGCTCCGGACCTTCGTCGGGATTCTGCTGCCCGGGATGCTCGTCGGAGCGGCCATCGGCGCGTCTGCGGGGCTCGACCCGTCCACGCGACGCGGCCGCGTCGCGTTGCGATGGTGCTCGCTGTCCGTGCTCCTCCTCGCCCTCGTGCCGATGCTGCTTCCCGGGCAGCTCTGGGCGCTGCTCATGACCGGACTCGGCGGGGGTGCGGTCGCCGTCGCGCTCGGGGGACTGGCGGGCGGCTATGCCCTCGGCGGCGGGCGGCGCTGGCTGAGGTTGGTGTGCATCGTCCCCGCCCTGGTGCTGGTCGTCGGGATTCCGGCATCCGTCCCCGCCATCGGGGGAGACGCGTTGGCGCCGACGTCACCGCGGGGCGTGTGGGTCATGCTGCTCGCGGCGACTCTCATGGTCGTCCTGATGGCTGCCGTCGCGATTCCGTTCCGTCGGCTGCGCGCGATCCCGTCGTCCACGGTGCGCACGGCACCCTGAAGTCCCCGTCTCGGGAGCCGTCGGTGTCGCGCCGACAGCTGCCCCGACGCTGCGCGTCGTAGGCTGACCATCGGCAGCCTGATCGACGCACCGTGAACGGAGGCGGACACGTGGATGCGGCCCCCGGGACGACACAGCGCACTCAGCGCCGACGCATCCTCATCGTGCTGTGCCTGAACGCGGCGCTGATCGTCGGCCTGGTGGTCGCCGGGTTCGCGGCGAACTCGGTCAGTGTGCTCGCGGCCGCGGGCGATACGGTGGCGGATTGCTTCGGCCTGATCGTGGGTCTGATCGCGATCGGGATGCGCGACCGGGATCCCGAGGATCCGCGGGCCCAGCGGCCGATCGCGGTCGCCGCGCTCGTGAACGCGACGCTCCTGCTCGTGGTCGTGGTCACGATCGTGCTCGAGGCGGTGTCCCGTCTGCTGGCGGGCTCGCCGCCGGTCGAGGGCCTGCCGATCGTGATCGTGTCCGTGATCACGATGCTGGTGATGCTCGCCGGAGCGGTCGTGCTCGGGCGGTCCGCTGCGAGCGAGGACCTGCACATGCGATCCGTGCTGCTGGACTCGCTGGCGGATGCGGCAGCGGCTGCTGCGATCGCGGTGGCCGGCGTGGTCATCCTGCTCACGGGCGGACTGTACTGGCTCGATCCCGTGCTCGCCCTGGTGGTGTCGGTCGTGGTCGCCGTCGCGGCTCTTCGGCTGCTGGTCAAGGCGATCGCCTCGTTGCGCGGTGAGGACGTCGACTTCGACGACGACTGACCGGTGCCGGCGGCGCCGGTGGCGCATGCTCGCCGGCGCCACAGCGGCGGTCGGGTCGATCAGTCCGTGCCGACATCATCGCCGGCGGTGGTGAGGCTCGCTTGGATGCGCCTGATGTGCTGTCCGAGGTCGCCGGAAGCAAGACGACCCGGCCCGAGAGGGCCGGCGGAATCCTCGCCGACCGGCGGAAGTTTCCGGAGCGCGGCTGCGATCTGCGGCGTCACCTGCTGAAGTTGCCACGTGAGTTCATCGGCGGCGTCGGCGGCGCTGTCGCGGGATGCCAAGCCGGCCGCCGTCGCCGCGTACGCGGCCGCACCGAGCGCATGCGCGCCCATGTGGGCGACACCGGCCGCTTGCGCGGCAGCCCGCGCCGCGGCGCCGCCCGCTGGCGACGTTGCCGAGTGCGCCGCACGACCGGCCACGAAGCGACGCCGGATCTCACCGGCCGTGGAAAGCTCGCCACGCGCGAAGGCCCGTGCCCGCTCGATGGCGTCCCGCGGTCGGTCGTCTGCGGGGGCCTCGGCCTCGAACAGCGGAAGTACGCGTTCGGCGCAGTCGGCTGCCCACCCCGCGACCAGCCGACGATCCTGTTCGCTCAGTGATTGCGGGGACAGCACGCCAGCACTCTGCCACAGACGCCACGCGCCGGCATCCACCTGCGGGGTCGAGGGACCTTCGGCCCTTGGCGCGGGCCGCGATGCGCACGTAGACCGATGCCATGGGATATGAGATCAGCAGGATGACGGAGGAGAAGAGCACCATGAAGGACATCGGGCCTCGCCCCAACGCGTTCGACATCGAGGATGCCACCCGCCGCAACGAGACCTACCGCACCGTTGCGTGGACCGGGCGATATCTGCAGGTCACCCTGATGACGATTCCCGTCGGCGAGTCGATCGGCCTGGAGGCCCATCCGGCGACCGACCAATTCCTCCGACTCGACTCCGGACGCGGGAGGGTGGTCATGGGCCCCGCCGAGGACGAGCTCGACTTCGAGCAGGACGTCACCGACGGGTGGTCCATCCAGGTTCCCGCCGGCACATGGCATGACGTGATCAACGTCGGAGACGAACCGCTGCGGCTCTACACCGTGTATGCACCGACGCACCATGCGCCCGGAGTGGTGCAGAAGACCCGTACGGATGCCGCGCACGACGAATCGTCCGGCGCGGACGAGCCGCCCGCGTGGACGGTGCAACCAGAAGAGAGCCACCCCGACCAGCACGCCCCGGACGCGGGTTGAGCTCTGAGCCGCGCCTGAGTCCATCGGGCCGTATGGCAGGATCTGGTCGGTGACCACCCCACCGGCTCGGCGCATCCTCGCCCTCCTCATCGCGGCCTGCTGTGTGACGGTTCTGGCGGGCTGCGCCAGCGTCGACGGTGCGCTCGGCGCCTATTTCGCGGCGGACCCGCTGACGACTCACCCGCTCAGCGGGGCCACCTCGTCACCGGCGGTGGCACCGACGTCGCCGGGGGGAATCCGGGTGGTGCGCACTCCCGGGGTCGTGGTCGACGACATGCACCTGGCAGCCGCGGCGTGTCACGCGCGGGTGCGGGATGCGGCGGCTGGGCTGGTGCTGCCGGATGCGGCGTGCACGCCCGGCGGTATCGACCCGGCCGTGACGCAGGCGAACATCCATCAGACGATCTGCGCGACCGGCTACACGAAGACGGTACGTCCCCCGGTGCGGCAGACGGATGCGCCCAAACATCGGCTACTGGTCGCGTACGGGCAGGCGTACGAGCGGAGCACCGAGGAGGATCATCTGATCAGCCTGGGGCTGGGCGGCTCCAGCAGCACCTCCAATCTGTGGGTGGAACCCAACAGGCCCGGGGCGACATCGACGCGCAACCCGAAAGACGACGTGGAAGACGTCCTTCATCAGGCCGTGTGCTCCGGCCGGGTGACGCTCGAGGCGGCGCAGCACGCGATGGCCACCGATTGGACCACCGCCGAGCGGAGCGTGGGGCTCACTCCGTGACCTGAGAAGACTGCGCGCCGGTCCGCAGCCGCACCTGGAGCGCGAAGGGGCGGATCAGGCCTGCTGTCGGTCGATCAGCGCCTCGGCGGTGTGCACGTCGGTGACGAGCGCGTTCACCCACCCGCCGGCCACGGCGCCGTGGATGGCCTCGAGCTTGCGGGGGCCGCCGGCGACCCCGACGCGGCGCGGGATCCGGCGCAGGTCGTCGGCCGGGATGGCGATGATGCGGTCGTCGAGGGCGCCCAGGACGGGGGTCCCGTCGGCGCGGAAGATGCGGTGACAGATGTCGCCGACGGCTCCGGCCTCGATGAGGGATGCCGTCTCCTCCGCCGAGAACGCGTTGCCGCTCGAGGCGAGGAGGTCGGAGGGCTCGACGCTGCCGATGCCCATGATGGCCATGGTGAGCTCGCGCCAGCGGCGCGTCACCTCGCCGAGCGCCCCTTCCAGGATGCTGTCGCGGATGTCGGGGCCGGCGACGACGCCGGGCGCCTGCACGTACACAGCCTCGGCGCCGAGCATGCGGGCGAGCTCGCCGAGCAGCCGGTTGGAGTGGCTCTGCACCTCGGCGACGCCGATGCCGCCCAGCAGCTGCACCACCTCGGTCGCGCCACGGACCGTGAACGGGCGCATGCGGTCGACCATGGCGAGGAGGGTCTGGCTCCATGACGAGATGCCGATGCGGTCGGTGCCCGCGAGCGTCGCCTCGAGGTAGGCCGCGGCGCCGGCGCCGATCGCGGCAATGGTCTCGCTGTCGTCGGCGTCGGGGTCGACGTCGACGACGACCGCCTCGGCGAGGCCGTAGCCCTGCTCGAGCTTCTCCTCGAGGTCGGCGTAGAGCCCCGGCGCGACGGTGACCGTCGTGCGGACGATGCCGACGTCGACCGCGCGCTTGAGCAGGCGCGAGACCTTGGCCTGCGAGATGTTCAGCGCGGTGGCGATGTCGGCCTGGCGGACGCCGCGTTCGTGGTACATGCGGGCGACCTTGGTGAGCAGGCGCACCTGTCCGTCGAGCGGGCGTGCGTACCCTTGCGACATCAGCCGTTCTCCCTTCTCGGGCTGGCGCTCACCTTAGCGCCTGGAACGACGCGCTCGTACGTCCCGTGGCCCCTCCTCCCATCGTACCGAATTCGAATGCGTACATGAATAGAATTGCAGTGCAGTGAGGTCGGCTACCGGGCCCGGACGACGCGCAGCGCCATGAACTGCCGACCGGGCAGATCGACGCGGGACGTGCCGCGGTGGATGCCGGGCACGCGGTCGACGGTCATGTTCCACGTGTCGATGACGTCGATCGTCCAGTCGCCCTCGGAGAGCATGACGTTGCGGAAGCGCGGGCGGTTGAACCCGAAGTAGCCGATGCGGTGGTCCTCGGTGCCGCCCCACGGGACATCCCAGTCGCCGACCAGCGGATCCCACACGCCCTCGGGCGCCTCGGCGAGCAGGCCGTCGAGGAAGCGGATGCGGTCGGCGCTGGAGCCATGCAGCAGGCCGCCCTTCGACCACCACAGCACCTCGGGGTCGTCGCCGGCGGTCGCCGTCGTGTCCGTCGCACCCCCTGCATCCACCGGCAGATACGTCTCGCCGTGGCCGACGTAGCCGCCGCGCACGGCGCCCTCCCAGAACCGGCGCGTCATCTCCTCGCCGGTGATGTTGCCCCAGCCCTGGTCGATGTCGCCCTCGTAGGCGCACTCGTCGATGACGACCGGCTTGCCCCACCGGGTGCGCCACTCGTCGGTGTTCTCGGCGGTGCGGTACACGTCCACGCGCTGCACCGAGACGTGGGTGATCCACGGCTTCGAGTAGTCGTAGAACGGACGGCAGTTGTGGATCGAGTTGAGATGGCCGAAGGCATCCTCCTCGCCCACGATCGCGGCGAGGCGCTCCCAGTCCGATTCGTCCTTCGCCCACAGCAGGTCGTACTCGTTGGCCATCGACCACCACACGTTCTCGAACGCCGCGAGGCGCCGCACGACGTAGCGGAGATACCGGTCGTCCACCGCGGGGCCGAGGTCGGCGAAGCCCCAGCGGTCATACGCGTGGAACAGGATGAGGTCCGCCTGGATGCCGAGCGCGCCGAGCCGGGCGATGCGCTGCTCGAGGAGGCGGAAGTGCGCGGGATCGAACCGCTCGAGGTCGAAGCCGCGCTCGAGCGACCCGACGAACGGGAAGTCGCTCGGCTCGTTGGCGTTGTAGAGGTACGACTTCGGGAAGACGCACATCCGGATCTTCGTGAACGGCGACTCGGCCAGCGTCGCGAGCGTCTGCTTCTGCAGGGCCTCCGGCTGGTGGGTCCACGCGTAGGCCGTCGTTCCCAGCGGGCGATGGCGCGTGCCGTCCGCGTGGCGGAAATGGAAGCCGTCCACGCGCACCGGACCGTGGCTTCCCTCCACGGGAGCAGTGACGGATGCCGAGCCGGAGATGCCGTCGAGCGAGCGCGCAGTCGAGCGGGTGACGAACGACCACGGGCCCACGGCATCCGCCAGTGCCCGGATGGCGTACGAGCCGTCGCCGTCGTAGAACCCGCCGGTGCGCACGGTGGATCCATCCGGCCGGGTCCACTCGGCATCCAGCTCGACGTCGACGAACGGGTTTCCGTGCGACGGGCCCTCCAGGCGCACCTCGAGCACGCCCCACCGTGCGGCCTCCGCGACGGGACGCAGCGTGGCCGATCCCCGCGCGACGGACTCGTCCTCGTAGGCGGGATCCGGGTCGATCGCCGGTGCGTACGGCGCGCGCTGCACGTCGTCGCCGACCTCGGCAAGCGCCGCCCACAGCTCATCACGGGCGGCCGGATGCTCGAGCGTCGGCGCGAGTGCGATCAGCGATCCCAGGCGACCGTCGCGGAACTGCGTCGCCATCGGCGATGCGGCGATGCCCGGCAGGTACCGCTCCAGGATCGCCCGCGCCGCGGGGTTGTCGAGGGCCTCGCCGAAGGTGGAACGGCGGTCGAACATGGTGTCTCCTGAGTTCTGCAGGGGTGGTGGTCAGTCGTCGTGGCCCTCGGCGACCCAGCTGTCGACGGCGATGTCGCCCTCGACCGCGTAGACGCCGATGACCCGGCCGGTGAACGACTCGGCGACCTCGGCGGAGAGGAACCGGCCGTCGACCTCGGTGAGGTCGACGCGCTCGCCGCCGACGGGTGTGAAGCCGAGGTGGAAGACGTCGCTCGTGCGGGGGAGTCCGGCGCTCGGCTGCGGCGCGCGCGATTCGAGGTGCAGGTCGACGATGGATGCGTCGAGCGGTGCCGTCCATTCCTGCACGAGGTCGGCGACGACCGCGCGAGCGGTCACCGTGCCGCCACCGGCCTCGACCTCGACGTGGAAGCGTTCGTCGTAGCGGACCGCGAGGCCGCCGACGCCGGCGCCCACGTCGATGCGGACCGTGACGGCGTTGGTCAGGTGCTCCTGGCGGCGGCCGAGGAACACCGGTCGCGGGTCGTTCAACGTCGACCCGTCGGCGTGGAGCACGAGCCTGCCCGGCTGTGCCGACAGGTCGGCGACGGCGGCCGGCGTCGCGCGGACGGCGAGCCATTCGTCGTCGAGGCCCGCCTCGGACGCGAACGTCGCCTCGGTGCGCGTGCCCGGGCGGGGATTCAGCTGGACGGGCTCGATCGACGGCCAGCCGTCGTCCTCCCAGTGCACGGGCGTCACGAACGTCTCGCGACCGAGGGCCGAGAACGCGCGGGTCATGCTGCGCGGACGCACGCCCAGCAGCACGCAGAGCCATGCGCCGTCCGGACCGACGACCAGGTCGCCGTGGCCGGTGTTCTGGATCGGGCGGATCGTCGACCGGGCAGACACGAGCGGATTGTGCGGCGCGGTCTCGAACGGTCCGTCGGGCCGGTCGCTGCGCGCGATCGAGATGCCGTGGCCGCGCTCGGTGCCGCCCTCCGCGATCATGAGGTACCAGCGGTCGTTCACGCGGTAGAGGTGCGGCGCCTCCGGGAACTGGCCGCCGGTGCCCGACCAGAGCGACCGCGGCTCCTCGAGCGCGATGTGGCGGTCGAGGTCGACCCGCGCCTGCTGGATGCCGAGGTGCCGGCCGGCATCCGCTCCGTTGAGGATGAGCCCCGAGAACGTGATGTAGGCCGTCCCGTCGTCGGCCCACGCGATGTCGGGGTCGATGCCGTCGATCGGCGAGACGCCGTCTGCCTGCAGGATCGGGTCGCCGTCGGACCACGGACCGGCGGCATCCGTCGCGGTGAAGTGCAGGGTGCCGCGACCCATCGCGTCCGTGATCACGAGGTGGAAGACGCCGTCGCGGTGTCGGATGGTCGGCGCCCACGCGCCTCCCGCCGTGGGCACCTCCTCGACCTCCAGCTGCCCCGGCCGCGTGGCGACGTGCCCGATGAGCTCCCAGTTCTCGAAGTCCGTCGAGCGGTGGATGGGGATGCCCGGCAGATACTCGAACGACGAGGTCGCCAGGTAGTACACGCCGTCGACGGCCACGACGCTCGGGTCGGGGTGGAAGCCGTTCAGCAGAGGGTTGAACAGGGTGGTCACGACGGCCTTTCGGGTCGATTCAGGAGGACAGGACGCGGCCCAGGTCGGCGGCGAGTGCGACGGCGCGCGGATCCGCACCGCCGGGCCACGGGCCCCGGGCGATCGTGTAGCCGAATGCCACGCCGGTGTCGGGGTCGACGCAGGCCAGCGCGCCGGCGGCGCCGTCGTGCCCGAAAGCACGCGGGCCGCCGAAGGCGAGCTGCTGCGACGGCTTCTGGAAGACGATCGAGTGCGCACGACCCTGCTGCCCGAGCACCTCGTCGTAGCCGCGCACCTGCTGCAGGCCGATCATCTCGACGGTGTCCGCGCTGAGGAAGGGCTCGGCGCCGTCCACGCCGGTGACCGCGGTCGCGAACATGCGGGCGAGGCCGCGCGCGGTCACGGTGCCGGAACCGGCGGGGTGCCCGAAACGCCAGCTGGCCTCATCGTTCGCGAGGTCGACCTGCGGACCCGCCATCCGCATCGCCGTGCCGATGAGACCGGACCACGGCGGCACGAGCGCGTCGGACACCGGGCGGACCATCGGCAGCACCGGCACACGGCGGTCATCGAGCTCGGGCGGCAGGCCGAGGTGCACGTCGAGGTCGTGCGGCGCGCGGATGTCCTCCTCGAACACCTCATGCAGCGTGCGACCCATGGCGCGGAAGACGAGCTCCGAGGCGAGATTGCCGATCGTCACGGCGTGGTAGCCGAACGCGCTCCCCGGCTGCCAGAGCGGACGGGATGCGGCGAGCCGCTCGGCCGCCGCGTGGTGGTCGAGGAGTTCGGCCCATGTCAACGCCGGCGTCGCCTGCGGGAGGCCCGCCTGGTGCGACAGCAGCTGCCGGACCGTCACGGCGGCCTTGCCCTTCGCCGCGAACTCGGGCCAGTAATCGGCGACCGGCGCGTCGAGGTCGAGCCGGCCCCGCTCCACGAGCAGGCCGATCGTCAGGCCGATGGTGTTCTTGGTGACCGAATACGGCACCATGAGCGACGTCTCGTCGAGGTGCGGGCCGCCCCACACATCGAGCACCGGACGGCCCTCGTGGTAGGCGGCGGCCTGGAAGGAGAGGTCGGGATCTGCCGCGAGGAATCCTTCGAGGCGGGCGACGAGCTCGCCGAGCCGGTCGTCCGCCCATCCCTTCAGGTTCCCCTCGAGGCCTGTCATGCGTCGATCGTCCAGTCGAGGCTCAGCGGCAGCTCGGCGACCGACGATCCGATGCGCAGGGCGTAGGTGCCGGGCTCGACGACCCAGCCGTCGTTCCAGTAGGCGAGGCGTCGCTCGGGCAGCGGTATCGTCGCGGTGACGGTCTCGCCCGCGCCGGCGGCGACGGTGGCGAAGCCGACGAGCCAGCGCTCGGGGCGCTCCACGGCGGAGCCCCCGGCCTCGGCGTAGACCTGCACGACCTGCTTGCCGGGACGGGCGCCGGTGTTGGCGAGGGTGACCTCGACGCTGTCGCCGTCGCGCTGGGCGACGCCCCACGACCACGTCGTGTAGCCCAGGCCGTGGCCGAACGGGAATGCCGGCGCCGCGTCGGACCGCAGCCACGCGCGGTAGCCGATGTGCAGACCCTCGGTGTAGCGCAGCACGCCGTCCGTCGGCGTGACGTCGGTGACGGGCACATCACCGAGCGCGGCCGGCCACGTCGTGGGCAGGCGCCCACCGGGTTCGGCGGCCCCGCTCAGGACGTCGGCGATCGCCGGCCCGAACTCCTGACCGCCGAAGTAGCCCTGCACGACCGCGGACACGTCGCCCGCCCATGGCAGCACGACGGGGGAGCCGGCGTTGACGACGACCACGGTGGGAGTGCCGGTCGCCGCGACGGCGCGGACGAGGTCGTCCTGGCGTCCGGGAAGGTCGAGGTCGGTGCGGTCGTAGCCCTCGGACTCGACCTTCGCGTTCGTGCCGACGACGACCACGGCGACCTCGGCCGCGGCGGCCGCCTCGACGGCGCGCGCGATGAGCGCGCCGGGGTCGGAGTCGTCGGGCGCTGTGCCGACCGTGACCGACAGCGCGCCCGCGAGCGCGCCCTCCTGCGCGAGCGTCAGCTCGGTGCGGATGCGCAGGGCGACACCCGCCTGGGTCTGCACCGCGGCGGTCAGTGACGGCGGATTCAGGAAGGCGGCGCCGAGGTCGGTGCCCTCCACGACCGGGGTGTCGTCGAGCAGGAGCTCGCCGTCCACGAAGAGGCGCCCGGGGTTGGCCCCGGCGAAGCCGAGGAGGACCTCGCCCGACTCCGCGGGAGTGAAGCAGCCGTCGATCTCCACGCGACGGCTCGCGGCGATCGGGGCATCGCCCCCGAACCAGACGAGCGCCGTCGAGCGGCGGTCCTCGGCGAAGATCTCGGCGCCCTCGGCGTCGAAGAAGGTCACTCGGACGCCGGGCTCGCCCGTCACCGGATTCGTGAGCTGGGCGAGCGGGATCTCGGCGACGCCCTCCTGGACGACGGCGCCGAGCTCGTATCGGACGTCCGCGACGGCGAAGAGCTGACGGATGCCGTCGAGCGGCGACGTGACGTGCTCCGGGATGACCGTCGCGCTGCCGCCGCCCTGGGTGCGGGCCTCGCGCGCATTGTGCCCGATGACGGCGACCCTGCGGAGGGATGCGGCATCCAGCGGCAGCACCCCGTCGTTCGCGAGCAGCACCGTGCCCGCGACGGCGGCCTCCCGTGCGAAGGCGGGGCCGTCGAGGGGTGCCGGCTCGAGCTGCTCCGCGCCGTCGAGGGCGCCCACGCGCTCGGCGAGGAGCAGGATGCGCAGCACCTTCCGGTCGAGATCCTCCTCCTGCACGCGGCCGTCGCGGACGGCAGCCACGAGGTCCGCCCAGGCCGGCGCCGGACCGGGCATCGCGAGGTCCTGGCCGGCGGGCACCGCGGCGAGCGAGCGGACGGCGGTCCAGTCGCTGACGACGACGCCGTCGAAGCCCCACTCGGTGTTCAGCGGCGTCTCCAGCAGGTCGTTCTCGGTCATCGTGACGCCGTCGACCGAGTTGTACGCGCTCATGATCGACCAGGCGCCGGCCTCGACCGCGCGCTCGAACGGCGCGAGGTAGAGCTCGCGCAGCGGGCGCTCGTCGACCTGCACGTCGACGGTGAAGCGGTCGGTCTCGGAGTCGTTCGCCACGTAGTGCTTCGGGGTCGCGGCGACGCCGTTGTCCTGCAGGCCGCGCACGTAGGCCGCGGCGAGCTCGGCGGTCAGCTCCGGGTCCTCGCTGAAGCACTCGAAGTGGCGACCGCCGAGGGGCGAACGGTGGAGGTTGATGGTCGGCCCGAGGACGACGTCGACGCCCTTGCGGCGGGCCTCGGATGCGGCGGCCGCGCCGTAGCGATACGCGAGGTCGACGTCCCACGAGGCGGCGAGGGCCGAGCCGGACGGCAGGTTGAGCGACGGCTCGCGCTCGTCCCACCGCGGGCCGCGGACGCCGGCGGGTCCGTCCGACAGCGTGATCGCCCGCAGTCCGATCTCGGGGAGAGGCACGGTGGTCCAGAAG
This sequence comes from Microbacterium rhizosphaerae, assembly GCF_034120055.1. Lineage (NCBI taxonomy): Bacteria > Bacillati > Actinomycetota > Actinomycetes > Micrococcales > Microbacteriaceae > Microbacterium > Microbacterium rhizosphaerae. The sequence continues at coordinate 864,090 of NZ_CP139368.1, forward strand.
TCGGCGCCCTGCACGAGCGCGGCCTTCTGCTCGAGCGTCAGCTTCGCGAGCAGCGGGACGAGGTGCGAGACGCTCGCCGGCTGGACGGAGGTCGCGGGGGTGGTCACGAGGAGGATCCTTCGGAGTCCGACGGGAGGGAGGAGACGAGGGCGCGGCTGTTCGCGCGGATGAGGTCGCGGTACCAGTACGCGCTGTCCTTGGGGATGCGCTGCTGGGTGCCGAAGTCGGTGTAGACGATGCCGAAGCGCTGCGAGTAGCCCCACGACCACTCGAAGTTGTCGAGGAACGACCACAGGAAGTACCCGCGCACATCGGCGCCCGCGGCACGCGCATCGGCGAGGGCCGCGGTATAGCCGGCCAGGTAGTGCACGCGCTCGGGGTCGTGCACCTCGCCGTCCGGCGTGACGTAGTCGGTGAAGGTCGCCCCGTTCTCGGTCACATGGAGCGGAAGGTCGGTGAACTCGCGCGCGAGGCGCTGCAGCACGGCACTCAGCGCCTCCGGGGTGTCCGACCACTCGAAGTTCGTCGGCGCCGGCTCGACCTGGATCATGCGGGCGCCGTTCCAGGCGTCCGGGTCCGCTGCGACGAGCGTGTTCGTGTAGTGGTTCACCCCGGCGAAGTCGCCGCGCGCCGAGATGAACGCGAGGTCGCCGTGTCGCACGAGTCCGTCGTCGGTCTCGGCCTCGGTGAGCCCCTGCGCGGCGAACACCGCCGCCACCTCTGCGCCGTAGGAGCCGTGATAGACCGGCTCGAGGAAGACGCGGTTGAAGCGCACGTCGAGACCGGTCGCGGCCCTCGCGTCCGCGTCCGACCCGCTCGCGGGTGCGAGGTTGCTCACGAGGTTCGTGATACCGACCTTCGCCCCGGGGCGCCGCTCCCGGAAGGCCCGGAGCGCGAGCCCGTGGCCGAGCAGGAGGTGATGCGCGGCGCGCACGGCCTCGGTGAGATCGGTGTGGCCGGGGGCCTGCATCCCCCACCAGTAGGAGAGGAAGGATGCGCACACCGGCTCGTTCACGGTGATCCAGTGCTCCGCGAGATCGCCGAGGGCGTCCGCGACGAGCGCGGCGTACGCGCCGAAAAGCTCGGCGGTGCGCCGCTCGGGCCACCCGCCGGCATCCTGCAGCGCGAGCGGGAGGTCCCAGTGATACAGGGTGACGTACGGCTCGATGCCGCGCTCGCGGCAGCCGGCCAGCAGGTCGCGGTAGAAGGCGACGCCCTCCGGGTTGAGCGGCCCCCGGCCCGTCGGCTGGAGGCGCGACCAGGACAGCGACAGCCGGTACGCGGGGATGCCCAGCTCGGCCATGAGGTCGAGGTCGGACTCCCAGCGGTGGTAGTGGTCGCACGTCACGTCGGCGGTCTCGGCATGGTGGATGGCGCCGGGCTGCGCCGTGAAGGCATCCCAGATGCTGGGCCCGCGTCCGCCCTCGGCGACGCCGCCCTCGATCTGGAAGGCCGCGGTCGCCACACCGAAGACGAAGTCGCCCGGAAGCTCCAGTCGGCGCGGGGAGAGGTCGCGCTCGCTCACGCGGCCTGCTCTCCGGCGGGCGCGTCCAGCAGAGCCCGGCGCGCGGCGCGACGCTCCTTCTGCTCGTCAGGGTCGGGCACGGGCGCGGCGAGGAACAGGCGCTGCGTGTAGGGATGCTGCGGGTGCGCGGTGACCTGGTCTCCGTCGCCCGTCTCCACGAGTTCGCCGTGGTACATCACCGCGACGCGGTGGCTGATGTGCCGGACGACCGCGAGGTCGTGCGAGATGAAGAGGTAGGCGACGCCGGTGCGCTCCTGGATCTCGATGAACAGGTCGAGCACGCGCGCCTGGGTGGACAGGTCGAGGGCCGAGACGGGCTCGTCGCACACGATGAGCTTCGGGTCGAGCGCCAGCGCCCGTGCGATCGCGATGCGCTGGCGCTGACCGCCGGAGAACTCGCGGGGCAGGCGCGTGGCCGCCCCGGTGGGCAGGCCCACGCGGTCGAGCAGGTCGCGCACCCGAGTCCTGGCGGCCTTGCTCGACACACCGCGGGCGGTGAGCGGCTCGGAGAGGATGCCCTCGATCGTCAGCGACGGGTTCAGCGACGAGTACGGATCCTGGAACACGACCTGGATCTCATCCGCCAGCGACCGGCGGTCGCGGCGCTTGAGGTGGCCGATCTCGCGGCCGTCGTAGCGGATGCTGCCGCCGGTGACCGGCGCGAGTCCGAGCACGGCGCGGCCGAGGGTGGTCTTGCCCGAGCCCGACTCGCCGACGAGACCCATGGTCTCGCCGGGCTTGATGTCGATCGAGACGCCCTTCAGGGCGCGGAACGGCGGGGTGCGGAATCCCTTGCCGGGGTATTCGACGACGAGGTCCTCGACCTCGAGGAGCGAGCTCATCGTGCGACTCCTTCGGTGACGCCGGCGGCGGTGGCGGCCGTGGCGGTGACCAGCGGACCGCGGGCGGGACCCTCGTCGAGGATCGCGTCCAGCAGCGACTGCGTGTACGGGTGGGACGGGTTCTTCAGGATGGTGCGCACCGGCCCGGATTCGACGAACAGGCCCTGCTGCATGACGGTGACCCGGTCGCACAGGTCGGCGACGACGCCGAAGTTGTGGGTCACGAGCAGCATGGCCATGCCGCGCTCGCGCTGCAGGTCGCGCAGGAGGTCGAGCACCTCGGCCTGGACCGTCACGTCGAGGGCCGTGGTGGGCTCGTCGGCGATGATCAGGTCCGGGTCGGTCGAGACCGCGCCGGCGATGAGCACGCGCTGGGCCATGCCGCCGGAGACCTCGAACGGGTAGGCGTCGAAGGTGCGCTTCGGATTCGGGATGCCGACGCGATCGAGCAGCGCGAGCGACCTGGCGGTCGCCTCCTTCGTGCTGAGCCCGAGGTTGAGGCGCAGCGGTTCGACCAGCTGCCTGCCGATCTTGAACGACGGGTCGAGGTTCGACATCGGCTCCTGCGGGATGTAGCCGATGCGCTTGCCGCGCACGCCGGCGTACACCCTGTCGGACGCGTTCTGCAGGGCCGTTCCCTCGTAGTCGATCGTGCCGCCGCTGACGCGTCCGCCCCGGGGCAGCAGACCGAGCACCGCGAAGGCGGTCTGCGTCTTGCCCGAGCCCGACTCGCCGATGAGGCCGTGGATCTCGCCCTTGCGGACGTCGAGCGACACGCCGTGCACGACCTCGAGGGTCGAGCCGTCGGACTGGTCGTATCCGACCGTGAGGTCGCGGACGGTCAGGACCGTCTGCTGCGGCACGGTGCCGGCTTCGTCGGGGTGCACGATCGTCTCGGCGATGACCGGCAGCTCTGTCGAGTCCTCGATCGGGCCGGCGTCCGCGCCGCTCGTCGCGATGGACGTGGTCACGGCGGCGACCGAGCCCGTCTGCGTGGTGACCGCGCGCCGGCGGCGCCGGCGGACGACGACCGTCCGCTCGAGCTCGTCGCGCATGGCGTTGGCGAGGAGCGTCAGCGCGATGCCGGTCAGTGCGATCGCCAGCGACGGCCAGATCATGTTCTGCGGCGCCTTGTACATGTTCTGGAACGCGTCGCCGAGCATCTGGCCCCATGTGGGGGTGGATGCGTCGCCGAGGCCCAGGAACTCGAGTCCGGACTGGATGGCGATCGCGATGCCCATGATGATGGCGGACTGGATGATGATCGGCGCGCGGACGACCGACAGGATGTGGCGGCCGATGATGCGCATGTCCGAGAGGCCCGACACGCGTGCCGCGTCGACGTACAGCTCGTTGCGCACGGCCGTGACCGCCGCGTACACGAGGCGGTAGTAGGCCGGTGCGAGCAGGAAGCCGAAGACGAGCATGGCGAGCCACACCGAGGGGCCGAGCACCGCACGGGCCGCGAGCAGGACGACCATGCCGGGCAGCGCCATGACGAGCGAGGTGATCCACGATGCGGTGCCGTCGAACCAGCCGCGGTAGTACCCCGCGATGAGGCCGGAGATGACGCCGATGACGAGCGAGGTCACAAGTGCGACGAGGGCGGCGAAGATGGTCACCTGAGTGGCCACGAGCAGGCGCGACAGGATGTCGAACCCGCTGCTGTCGGCACCGAGCGGATGCGCGGCGCTCGGCGGAGCGAGCACGAGCTGGAGCGAGGCCTTGTTGGGGTCGTGCGGGGCGATCCAGGGGCCGATGATCGCGATCAGCCCGACGAATGCCAGGAAGAGCAGCGAGATGAAGCCGAGCGGGCGCCGGTAGAGCCGCGTGAAGAGCGAGGCGCGGACAGGCGGCGTCGGGACGGTCTGGGGGACGTCGATGGCGGTCATGAGAGTCGCACCTTCGGGTTGAGGGCGGCCTGGGCGAGGTCGATCACGAGGTTCACGATGATGACGATGATCGCCGTGGCGACCACCACGCCCATCACCACGGGGATGTCGCCGGAGGTCGTCGCCTGGACGGTCAGCTGGCCGATGCCGGGCAGAGCGAACACCTGCTCGATGACCACGGCGCCGCCGATGAGGCCGACGAACGTGAGGGCGAGCACGGCGAGCGCGGGGCCGCCGGCGTTGCGGAGCACGTGCTTGTACACGACGCGGTTCGTGCTGAGGCCGCGGGCGCGCAGCGTCCGCACGTAGTCGCGGGACATGGCGTCGATCACGGATCCGCGGATCTGCGAGGCGACGGATGCGATGGCCCCGATGGCGAGGGCCGTGATGGGCAGCGTCACCGATGACAGCCAGCCCGTGACGGAGGTCGTGATCGGCACATAGCCGACGGCCTTGAACCAGTGGAGGTTGAGGGCGAAGGTCACGACGAGGAAGAGCGCGATGAGGAAGCCGGGGATGGCGAAGCCGACGACCGAGATGAACTGGACGGTTCCATCGACCCAGCCGCCGCGCCGCGCAGCGGCGACGCCCAGGACGACAGACAGGATCGCGGCGACGATGATGGCGCCGAGCACGATCGAGAGGGTGACGGCCAGGCGGCTCGAGACGCTCACGGCCACGAGCTGTCCCGTGGTCCACGACCGGCCGAGGTCGCCGCTCAGCGCGCCGGTCAGCCAGTCCCAGTACTGCACGAAGAGCGGGCGGTCGAGGCCGAGCTCGTGGGCCTTCTGCGCGACCGTCTGGGGCGTCGCGTTCGTGCCGAGCAGCTGGCGGGCGATGTTGCCGCCGCCGAGGTAGAGGAGGGTGAACGCGATCACCGTGATCGCGAGCACCATGAACGCGCCGGAGATGACACGGCGCACGATGAACATGAGCATTTCCGCTCCCGGGGTTCAGGGGATCCGGCCCGCCCGCCCCGGAAGGGCGGGACGGGCGGGCCGGGTGGCCGGTGTCAGGACTTCGGGACGAAGTTGTAGATGGCCGGGAAGGCGTTCGTGCTCATCATCGTGACGGATGTGCTGGCATCCGACGCGACGCTGCCCTGAACCCGGAAGAACGGAGCGAACCAGGCCTGCTGCACCACATAGGTGTTGAGGTCCTTGACCGCGCCCGTGTCGCCGTACTGGATCTTCTTGATCAGCGCGTTGGCGGTGTCGTCTCCGTAGTGGAACGGGTTCCACGTGGCGGTCGGCGAGAGCATGAACTGGATCAGCTGCCAGTCGGGGTTCTGCTCGAGGGCCATGAACGCGGCCGGGTACTTCGGCGCGAGCATCGCGGTGATGTAGTTCGTGCCGACGTCCGTGCCCTTGACGGTGATGCCGATGTCGGCGAGCTGCTGCGAGATCAGATTGAACGTGCTCGCACCCAGGAGCGACGTGGTCGGCATGTCGAGCGTGAAGCCGTTCGGGTAGCCGGCATCCGCCAGCAGCTTCTTGGCGCCGGCCGGGTCGTACTTGTAGGTGCTGTCGAGCGACTTGTCGAAGCCCGCCGACGTGGTCGGGAAGACCTGCTCGGTGACCGTGCCGTAGCCGCTGGCGACCGTCTTCAGCAGCGCCTTGCGGTCGAACGCCATGTTGATGGCCTGGCGCACCTTGACGTTGCCGAGCGCGGGGTTCATGGCGCCGCCGCGGTCGTAGAGCATGATGCCCTGGAAGTCGAGCTCGTTCTTGTTGATCGTCCAGCCGGCCGCCGTGATCTGGTCGAGCGCGTCGTTGTTCACGAGCTTGACCGCATTGGCCTCGCCCGCCTTGATGGCGTTCAGGGCGGCGGTCGGGTCGCTGTAGACGTTGATGACGAGCTTGTCGTAGTGCTGGAGGCTCTTGTCCCAGTAGCCCTTGTTCTTCGTGTACACGTACGAGGAGCCGGTGACGGTGTTCTTCGTGTCGAGCACGTAGGGGCCGGAGCCGACCGGGTTCGTCGCGATGTCGCCGGCGGTCAGCGACTTCTCGCTCGCCACGAGGCCGGCGTCGCGGGTCAGGTTGTTGAGCAGTGCGGGGTCGGGGGCGCCCAGTGTCAGGACGACGTCGTTGCCGTTCGCCTCGATGCTCTTGACGCCTGCGAGGTTCGACGCATCCGGCGACGTGCCCTTCTGGAAGCGCACGAGGTTGTCCTTGACGGTGGCCGCGTCGAGCTTGCTGCCGTCGGTGAACGTGACGCCGTCGCGGATCGTCAGGGTGAGCTGCGTCTTGTCGGCGTTGTAGGCGTACTTGGACGCGAGCATCGGCTCGACGGTGCCGTCCGGCTTCATCAGCAGGAGCGTGTCGAAGACGGCCTGGTAGTACGGCGAGGCGTTGCCCCACTGGGCGCCGGCCGGGTCGAAAGTCTGGGGCGCGACGATGGCGCCGAGGGTGAGCGTGCCGCCCGAGTTGCTCCCGGTCGAGCTGCCGCCGCTGCTGCCGGCGCATCCGGCGAGTGTGAGTGCGGCGGCCGCGAGGACGGCTGCTGCTGTGGCCTTCCAACGGAACATCCTTGGTCCCTTTCGGTCTGGCGATACCCCTGCGGATCGCTCTGTGGAAGGACCGTAACAGCAAAAACGAGTGAGTACTAGGTTTTCGGGCCAAAAAGCTAGTAACCGCTAGGTTTTTATTTTCGGAAGGTGCAGACTGCCTGCATCGGCGCGTCCACGAACGGGTGGATGCGAAGGGTACGGTGAGCTGAGGATGACCGAGACGGCGACGGGTGTGCGAAAGCGGCGGGGCCCGCGCGGCGAGTACGCGAAATCGAGCGCGACGCGCGAGGCGATCCTCGATGCTGCCCTCGAGGTGTTCGCCTCCGGCTACAACTCCGGGTCTCTGCGCGATATCGCCAACCGCGTCGGCATGAGCGAGGCCGGCCTCCTGCACCACTTCAAGAGCAAGAGCATCCTGCTCCAGGCCGTGCTCGATCTGCGCGACGAGCGGTCGCGCGATCTGGTCGACTTCGACGACGAGGATGCCGTCGAGCCGCTGCGCGGGCTCGTGGCGCTGGCGCGCCACAACTCGTCCGTGCCCGGTGTGGTCGAGCTCTACTGCACGCTGTCCGCCGAGTCCACGGCGCCGGAGCATCCCGCTCACGCGTACTTCCAGAGGCGCTACGTGTCGGTCCGCGAGAGCCTGACCGGCACCTTCGAGCGGCTCATCGCCGACGGCCGGCTGCTGCCCGGCATCTCTCCCGAGCGTGCGGCGATCGCCACGATCGCCCTGATGGACGGTCTCCAGGTGCAGTGGCTGCTCGACCGCGACGTCGTCGACATGGGCGACGCGCTGAAGGAGTTCTTCGACGGTCTCATCGTCGGGGGCATCTGAGCGCTACTATGTGAAAAGTCACGTAGAACGGTGGACTCATGCCCGACCTGAACCTGCTGGAGTCGGTCCTGCTGGGACTCCTGGTCCGCACGCCGGCGGCCGGTTACGACCTGCGCCGCTACCTCGAAGACCAGGGCCGCGTGTTCGGCTACACGCCGCAGTCCTCGCAGATCTACCGTCAGCTCGCGGCACTGGTCGACCGCGGCCTGCTCGAGTACGCGGTGGACACGGAGCGCGGCGGCCCCGATGCCAAGGTCTACACCCCGACCCCGGCCGGCGTCGCATCCTTCCTCGCGTGGGCGCAGGCGCCGTTCGAGCCGACCCCGCGCCCGATGGATGCGCATTTCCAACGTCATTTCGCGCTCGCCGGCGGACTCTCGCCGGTGCTGGCACTGCGCATCGTCGAGACGGAGCTCGCCTACCGGGTCGCGCAGGAGCGCGACTACGAACCTGTCGGGTTCCTGGCCGAGAGCGACTCCGCGACGGGCGCGCTCTTCGATCCGGACTGGGCTGCAGAGGCCCGGTTCCTGGGTGACGCGCGCGGCCACGCGCTGGCGGCGGTCCACATCTCGTGGCTCACGACGACCCGCCGCAGGCTCCTGCACGTGGTGGAGCGTACGGGCGCCGCGTGGCCCGACGAGCGGTGGGTCGCGGCATCCCGATCGTGAATGCTGTTGCACAACTAAGGTAAAAAGCATATAGTCGGCGAACGACAGACCCACAGTCAGGAGCCGCTCATGGCCGAGGCATCCCGCCGCCGTCCCAACATCGTCATGATCCTCACCGACGATCACGCCGCGCACTCGATCGGCGCGTACGGCTCCGTCGTCAACGAGACGCCGCGCATCGACGAGCTGGCCGATGCCGGCGTCCGCCTCGACCGCTGCTACGTCACCAACTCCCTGTGCTCACCGAGCCGTGCGTCGATCCTCACCGGCACGTACAGCCACGTGAACGGCGTCACGACGCTGTTCACGCCCATCGACGCGAGCCAGCCGACCTTCGTCTCGCAGCTGAAGGCGGCGGGCTATCGGACGGCGATCGTCGGCAAGTGGCACATGGGCGAGGACGGTCCCTCGAATCCGCAGGGCTTCGACTACTGGGACGTGCTCATCAACCAGGGGGAGTACTTCGACCCGCGATTCCTCTCGAAGGACGGCCTGCGCCACGTCGAGGGCTACGCCACGGACGTCATCACCGACCTCGCGTTGCACTGGGTCGAGACCCTCGACGGCGACGACCCGTGGTGCGTGCTCATCTGGCACAAGGCGCCGCACCGGTCGTGGGAGCCCGACGAGAAGCACCAGGACATGTACGCCGACCCGATCCCGGTGCCCGGCACGTTCTGGGACGACTACAGCACGCGCTCGGCATCCGCCCGCCGTGCGCTCATGCGGATCGTCGACTACCTCAACAAGGACGACCTGAAGGTCGACCCGCCCGAGGGCCTCTCGTACGAGGAGCTCGCCCTGTGGAAGTACCAGCGGTACATGCAGGACTACCTGCGGTGCGTGGCATCCGTCGACGACAACGTCGGGCGGGTGACCGACTGGCTCCGCGAGCGCGGCGAGTTCGACGACACGCTCGTCATGTACTCGTCCGATCAGGGGTTCTTCCTCGGCGAGCACGGCTGGTTCGACAAGCGCTTCATGTACGAGGAGTCGCTGCGGATGCCGCTCATCATGAGCTACCCGCGCGCCCTGCCCGCCGGCGCGGCGCACGAGGGGATCGTCACGAACGTCGACTTCGCGAAGACGATCCTGGATGCCGCGGGTGTCGAGGCGCATGAGCGGATGCAGGGGCGCAGCTTCCTCGGCGACCTCGTCGGCGAGCCCACGAGCCCGCCCGCGGAGGGCATGTATTACCGCTACTGGGAGAACGACGACTGGTTCCACAAGGCGCCGGCCCACTACGGCTACCGGGACGAGCGGTACAAGATCATCTTCTTCTACAACGCGAGCCTGGGCCTGCCCGGGGCCGGCTTCTTCGAGTACCCGCCGGAGTGGGAGCTGTACGACCTCGAGACCGATCCCGAGGAGCTGAACAACGTGTACTTCGACCCGGCGTACGCCGAGATCCGCGAGACCATGATGCAGAAGCTCGCGCGGGCGCAGGCCGAGGTCGGCGACGCGCCCTGGGAGGGTCAGCAGATCACCGACGACCAGCGCTGGGCGGTGCTGTCGCGGCTGACGGGGCGCTGACTCGGCCTCGGCGGATCCAGCCGCCGGGCGGGAGGGCGAAGGATGCCGATCCCCCCGGCGCGCGGACGTCGACGAGCCGCGGGGCCGCGTCGAGGTTGGCGACGAGCAGCGTCTGCGCGCCGTCCTCGGCGACGCCGCCGACGGCCCACAGAAGCCCGTCGGGGCTCGCGCCGTGCAGCAGGCGGGTGCCGCTCAGGGCGGCGAGGGCCGTGACGGCCGCGGCGACGGGCCGCGCGCTCCCGTCGGAGCGCCGGAGGCCGCGCGGACCCCACTCCTCGAAGAACGCGACGCTCGCGACGCCGGGCACAGCGAGGGCGGCGGCGCTCGCGATGGTCCACGCCGCGAGCTCCTCGGCATCCTGACGCTCGTCGTCGGCATCGAGCAGCTGCGGTCCGTAGCCCTCGCGCAGGTCGGCATGCCCCGGCATCGGTGGAGGCGTCGTGGCGACGTTGTTGAACCGTGGACGCAGGGTCACCGGGCCGATGTGGACGGGGCTCCCGCCTGCGCGGTCGACGGCCTGGGCCGCCACGATCCGCTGGATGGCGAGCGATTCGATGAGCTGCGCGGTGCTCGGGGTGTGGAACAGCGGCGTCACGCTGAAGACGATGCCGTCGAGGTCGTCGGGCAGGCGGTGACGCTCGCGGTTGAGCTCGGTGAAATGCGACCGCGCTCCGCCGACCACCGCCGCCGTCACGCCCGCCTCGGCGAGCGCCGTGCGCAGGGACGCGACAGCCGCGACATCCGACACATGGGGCGCCTCCCCGCCGGGCGTGAAGGCCGTGACGCGCGCGACGTCGCGTCCGCGCAGAGCCTGCGCACCCGCGATGAGGGCGGCCGGGTCGTCCTCCGCCAGCACGAACCGCACGTCGAGCGGCAGCCCTGCGGTCGCGCGGTCGAGCGCGGCGCGCCAGTTCGGCGTCGCGAGGTCGAGCTCGACGAGCACCGCCGAGCCCACGGCATCCGGCTGCGGCGCCGGATCCGGCGCCGTCGACGCCCCGACGACGATCTCGGGGAACGCTCCGCCCTCCTCCAGCACGACGACGTCGGCGGCGCGTCGACGGGGTGCGGATGCGGGCGACAGGCGCTCGGCGTGACGCGCCCGCACCTCGACCCACTGCTTCACGTGCGAGCCGGCGCCGAGCTCGTAAGGGAACGGCAGGTCGAGCGGACGGCTGTACGTCTTGAACGACGCGTCCGTCCAGTTGCGCTGGTCCTCCATCTCGAACACGTCCCCGGCGAACCGCACCGAGACGTCGAGTCCTGCGTGGCTCCAGTCGAGCTCCGCGATGTCGACGACGGGCTGGTGCGGGCTGATGTCGGCGGGGAAGCGGGTCGCCTCGTGCCGCCCGCCCGAGTGGCGCACCCGCAGCGCCTCCCCGGCGACGCCGGCGGGGTGCAGCACGACGAGCCCGGTGCGATTGGTCCAGAAGCTCTCGCCGACCACGAGGTCGAGACAGGCCGTGAGCCGGGAGTCGGCGGCGATGACACGGAGGGTGCCCGCGAGGTCTGCGCCGAGCCCCTCCGTGTGCACGCGCAGCCGGAGCTCGCCGTCACCCTCCTCGATGTCGTCGATCGCGAGCCGTGCCGTGTCCCAGTTGCGGTCGCGGACGACGGCGCGCACCGAGCGGAGCGCGATGCGGTCCTCGAACGCGATGTCGGCGAGCTCGTCGTCACGCAGCTCGAGCGACCACGCTCCGCTGCGCCACTCCCGCCCCGCTGTCTTCCAGATCATGCCGGCCGCCGGCTCATGTCAGAGGGTGGTCATCCCGCCGTCGACGCAGAAGAGCGCGCCTGTGGCGAACGCCCCGTCGTCGCTGGCGAGGTAGACCATGATGCCCGCGACGTCGTCGGGGGTTCCGGCACGGCCGATCGGGATGCGGCCGATGATGGCGGCGCGCGACTCGGGATCCTCGCTGATCGCCGCCACGAGCGGGGTCTCGGTGTACGCCGGCTGCACGGTGTTGACCCGGATGTTCTTGTCGGCGTAGGCGGCGGCGACGGTGCGTCCGAGCCCGTGGATGCCGGCCTTCGACGCGCTGTAGGCGGTGAAGTCCTTGCCCTCGCCGTTCACCCCGGTCGGGCTGCCGGTGAGGATGATCGACCCGCCGCCCGGGCGCGACGCCGCCCCCTCGCCGCCGCGGAGCATCGAGCGCACTGCATGCTTGACCGTCAGGAACGTACCGGTCAGGTTGACGTCGATCGTGCGGCGCCAGACCTCGAGGTCGAGGTCGGCCGCCGGCGCGTCCTGGCCGAACAGCTGCACCCCGGCGTTCGCCACGACGACGTCGGGCGCCCAGCCGTCGGCCTCGATCTCGGCGAACGCCGCAGCGACCGCGTCCTCATCGGAGATGTCCATCGTCACCGCCCGGGCGGCGGCGCCGATCTCGGCGGCCGCCTGCGCCGCGCCCGCGCCGTTGCGGTCGGCGAGGATGACACGCGCACCCTCCCGCGCGAACCTCTTGGCGACCGCGAGCCCGATCCCCAGCGCCGCGCCCGTGATCAGCGCGGTCTTGCCCTCCAGCTGTCCCATGTCGGTCCTCAGCGCTCGATGTGGTCGAGGTGGAGCATCCGCGCGAGGTTCTTGTCGAGCTCGTCGTCGCGGAAGATCTTCTTCCAGTCGTCTTTGATGATGCTCTCGCGACCGTAGTCCATCGCGATGAGGCACGCATCGGAGAACGGGTTGTCACCGCGCAGCCCGTTGGCCAGCGCCACCTGCGTGTGGCCGTACAGCATGCTGCGCGCCGCCGCTTCGGGCACGCCCATGGTGCTCACAGCCTCGCTGAGCGCTTCGTTGAGCAGCGCGCCGATCATGCACGCGACGGTCTCGACGAGCGTCGGCTCGAGCTGGGCGAGCTGCTTGATGGTCACGTAGTGGACGTCGAGCACGGGGGCGTAGATCGCGCGGACCGTGGCGTCGAGGATGTGCTTCTTGGCCGGGTCGTCGGACTCGATCGCGGCGATCGCATCTTGCGGTGCGGCGATGCCCCCGAACGTGTCGGCGTACTCCTCGGGAGTCGTGCGCTGCAGGAAGATCGATGGGTGGCACGGGTGCGCCACCGCGCGGATGACGTCCTCCCGGTCGGTGAGCAGGCCCGCGTACGCGGCCGCCGGGTCGAGCGTGAGCGCGATCGCGCCGGACTTCATCTGCGGCACGAGGTCGGCGGTGACCGACTGCAGCGCGAGGTCCGGCACTGCGAAGACGACGATGTCGGCGCCGGCCACGGCTGCCGCCGCATCCGTCAGTCCACGGCCCGCGTCGAGCGTGCGCTCGCGGCCGGCCGGCGAGTTCTCGACGTACGCGACCGTGTGGTCGGTCCCCGCGAGGTTGTCGGAGACGCGCATCCCCATCTTGCCGCCGGCGCCGATGACGGCGATCCGGTAGCGTCCTGCCACCCCGGTCCCTGAGCTCGTCGAAGGGTCGGTCGTCATCGTCATGTCGTGCTCCTCAGGTATTCGAGAGTGGTGCGGGTCCAGTCCCGCTCGGTTCGGATGGTGGTCTCGGGGTCGCCCTGCCAGCTCAGCCAGTGCTCGACGACCTCGTCGATCTCGCGCTCGCGCGGGCGGACGGTGCTCAGCAGATGCGGGTAGTCGTGCAGGCCGGTGCCCATCGGGGCGCCGCCGTAGGTGAAGCCGACCCAGCCGGGCCGGCGGGCGAAGGCGAAGTCCTTCACATGGACGTTCTTCACGTACGCAGCGGTGGCCTCGACGCAGTCGCGCGGCCGCTCGAGTTCGGCGACGACGTTGGCCGGATCGAGGCAGACGCCGAGATGCTCGCTGCCGATGCGCTCGACGAAGGCGACGAGGTCGGCAGTCGCGACCTGCTCGTAGGTCTCGAGGGCGAGGGTGACACCGGATGCCTCGTACGCCGGCAGCGCTGCGCGCACCCAGACGTCCGCCTGGGCGTGGGAGGGCCGCGAGTCCGGCCCGTGCAGCATGCTCCGCACGAGCGTCGCACCGAAGACGCCGGCGAGGTCGAGGAACCGCCCGAGCCGCTCGGGCTCGAGGCCCTTCGTGCCGAGCTGGATGCGGAGGCCGAGGTCGCGCGCGGCGGCCGCGGCGTCCTCGAGCTCGGCGGCGCTCACCGTCTCGAGGGGCGCGTAGTCGCAGATCTGGAACAGCTCGACGCCGAGCTCCCTCGTCGCCTCGAAGGCGCCCACGAGCGAGAGCGGCTCGGGAACGAGGTCCGAGTGCTGCCAGAAGAACGCGTACGTGCCGAGCCCGATCATGCGCGGCTCTCCTGCACGCGTTTCGTCGCGTCGCTGCGCTCTTCGCTCGACGACCGGGAAGATCCGGGCTCGCGCGCAACAGCCTCGGCCTCATCGAGCACCGAGAGCAAGGCCTCGACGTCGTGCGCGGAGCGGCCGAGGAACAGCCCATCCACCGCCTCCCCGAGTTCCGCGAGCAGACCCGGACCCGCCGAACCGCCGTAGATCACGACGCTGCTCGCACGATCCGGCAGAGCCAGAGTCGCGCGCACAGCCCGCGCGACGGCGACGATGTGCTCGACGGGCGCCGGCGCCGGCGCTCCGATCGCCCACACCGGCTCGTACGCGACGATGATCGGCCCGGCCGGCGCGTCGGCGAGGTCCGCCTCGAGCTGCGCGACCGTCGCGGCCGCGGCATCCGTCGGCGCCAGAGGCTCGGACTCGCCCACGCACAGCACCGGAGTCACCCCGTGCCGCAGAGCCATCGCCGTCTTGGCCGCGATGACCTCGTCGGTCTCGCCGAACAGCCGCCGCCGCTCCGCGTGCCCGATCTCGGCGACGGCGACGCCGACCTCGGCGAGCTCGGGTGCCGTCACCTCGCCGGTGTAGGCGCCGGGTTCGTACTCCGACACATCCTGCGCGCCGACGAGCACCGCCGTGCCCGCGAACGCCTCGAGCGCCGCGGGGATCTGCAGGTAGGTGGGGATGACGAAGAACCGCACGGCTCCCGAGGCCACGGCCGGGTGCGCGGCGGCGCGACGGGCGACGTCGAGGAACCACGCCGCCGCGCGCTCGTGCCCGAAGTACGTCTTCAGGCTCACGCCGACCGTGACCTGGGGCATCAGCAGGAGCCTGTGGTCTCGTACTCGTCGATGACGGCCACCTTCTGTGCCGAGGCCGACGAGGTGTCGAAGCGGTAGGTGAGCCACTCGCGCACGAGGCGGCGGGCGAGCTCGATGCCCACGACGCGCTGGCCCATCGTGAGCACCTGGGCGTTGTTCGACACCACGCCGCGCTCGACGGAGAACGAGTCGTGCGCGGTGACGGCGCGGATGCCGGGCACCTTGTTCGCCGCGATCGCGACGCCGAGACCGGTGCCGCAGATGAGCAGCGCGCGGTCGGCGTCGCCGCCGGCGACGCGCTGCGCGGCCTCGATGGCGACCTTCGGGTAGGGCGTGTGACCGTCCGCGTCCACGCCCACGTCGACGACGGATGCGACGCCGGGATCGCCCTCGAGGTCGCGCTTGAGGATCTCCTTGTAGTCGAATCCGGCGTCGTCGGCGCCGATGACGATGCGCAGGGCGTCAGCCATGTGCGTGCTCCTTCTGTGAGGCGGAGGCTGCGAGCGTCTCGCCCACAGCGGTCGCGATGAGCGCGAGCGAGATCGCGCCCGGGTCGGGAGTGCCCACGCTGTTCTGGCCGTGCGTGCGGGCACGGCCCATACGGGGCAGGAGGTCTGCGGTGGCGGCGGCCGCGCGGGTCGCCGCATCGGCCGCCGTGCGCCAGGCGTCGACGAGTCCGGCGCCCGCCTCGATCGCCCGGGTGAGCGTCGCGCTGAACGGCACGAGCGCATCCACGAGGGTCTTGTCGCCGACCTCGGCCTTGCCGTAGTCGGTGACGCCGCGGGAGGCGGCCGCCACGCCCGCGGCCACCGACGCGGCGTCGGGACGGCCCTGGTCGCCGAGCCTGCTCGCGACCGCGGCGAGGATGACGCCCCACAGCGCCCCCGAGGTGCCGCCGGCCTTGTCGCTCCACGCATCCGCCGCCCGTTCGAGAGTGGTCTGCGCGCCCGCTCCCGCCTCCACCGCGGCGATCGCGGCAGCCAGGGCGGCGTGCGATCCACGCTGCATGCCGATGCCGTGGTCGCCGTCGCCGGCGACCGCGTCGATCCGGCCGAGCTCCTCCACGTGCTCGTCGACGGTGTCCACGAGCGTGTGCACCGCGGCGAGCACGGTCTGCGCGACGGACCGCGAGGCCTCGTCGCCCGGCTCGACGGTCTCGACGACGGATGCGATGGCAGCGGCATCCGCGCGCTCCTGGGGAGCGACGGACCCGCGGCGGTAGGCGGGGGTGTCCACGGCGGTCTGCCACAGCGTCTCGAGCTCGTCGTCCTCTTCCGCACTCCCGAGCCAGAACAGGGTGAGCGAGACGCCGGCCATGTCGAAGCTCGTGCAGTACTCGCCGACGTGAGGGTCGACGATGTCGATCCCGGCGTCCGTCAGCAGCTGCGCCACGCGGCGGTAGACGACGAAGAGCTCCTCGTACTTCAGCGAGCCGAGACCGTTGAGCACCGGCACGACCCGGGCGGCTTCGACCTCGATCCCGTCCGGCACCTCCGTGAGCAGCTTCTGCACGAGCAGCTCGGCGAGGCCGTCGGCGGAGGGGATGTCGCTCTCGGCGATGCCGGGCTCCCCATGGATGCCGAGCCCGATCGCCATCCGTCCCTCGGGTACCGAGAACAGCGGCTGCGCGGCGCCCGGCAGTGTGCAGCCGGTGAAGGCGACGCCGAACGACCGGGTGCGCTCATTGGCGAGCCGGCCGATCCGGGCGACCTCGCCGAGGTCGTACCCGGCCTCGGCGGCCGCGGCGACGGCACGGAACACGGTGAGGTCGCCGGCGATGCCGCGGCGCTTGTGCTTCTCGTCCCGGGTCGCGCTGAAGACGTCGTCGGTGACGGTGACCGTCTCGCACGCGACGCCCTCGGCCCTCAGGCGCTCCTGCGCCGCGTCGAAGTTCAGCACGTCGCCGGCGTAGTTGCCGTAGGTGAAGAAGACGCCGCCGCCGTTGTCCGCGGCCTTCGCGACCGCGTAGACCTGCTGGGCCGACGGTGAGGCGAAGAGGTTGCCCATGGCCGCGGCGTGTGCGAGCCCCGGGCCGACGAGTCCGCCGAACGCGGGGTAGTGGCCGGAGCCGCCTCCGATGACGATCGCGACCTGCCCCGCGGGGGAGGTCGTCGACCGCGCGACGCCGCCCGGCACCCGGCGCACGTACCGCTCGTTCGCGGCGACGAATCCGTCGATCATCTCGTCGGCGAAGTCCGCCGGCTCATTCCAGAGCCGGGTCATCGGATGCCGCCGCTCGGGGTTTCGGCGGGGTGTGCGGTGCGGTCCACGGTGACTCCTGATGCTTCGGCGCGAGAGTGTCGCTCGTCCGATTCTGGCAAACCGGTTGACCAAATGCAATAACCGGTTGACCAGAATCTCTCCCTGTGCGGCGGATGCACGGCTACCCTGTTCGCATGCCCGCCTACCCCGACGACCGCTCGGCCGAGATCACGGCCGCCCTCGGCGCGCTGCCCTCCGGCACGCCGGTGTCCGAGGTGGCGCGTCGTCTCATGGACCTCTTCACGAGCGGCGAGCTCGATCCGGGCACCCGGCTTCCCCCCGAGCGTCAGCTCGCCGCGACCCTGGGCGTCGGCCGCTCCGCCGTCCGCGAGGCTCTCGCTGCGCTCGAGATCCTGGGCATCGTCGACGTGCGACCCGGCTCGGGCACCTACCTGCGCGGCACGGCGAGCGAGCTCCTGCCCCAGACGCTGCGCTGGGGCCTGCTGATCGGGCAGAAGAACACGGCGGAGCTGCTGGAGCTGCGCTCCGGACTCGAGATCTACGTCGCGCGGCTCGCGGCGGGCCGGGCGGCGGCATCCGATCTGCGCGCGCTGTCCGCCTCACTCGAGCGGATGCGGGCCACCGCTGCGGAGCTGAAGGCCTTCGCCCGTGCCGACCTCGACTTCCACAATGCGCTCGCGGTCGCGGCCGGCAACGACACCCTCGTCGACCTGCTGCACGTCGTGCGGTCGCTGCTGCAGGTATACGCGGACCGCGCGGTGCACGACGAGCTCGAGGCGCGCACCGCGATCGCCGAGCACGCGACGGTCTTCGACGCCGTTCAGAGCGGCAACGAGGATGCCGCCGCCTCGGCGATGGCGGTGCACATGGCGACCGCATCCTCCCGTCTGGCCGCCGCATCCGGCGCCTCCGAGGTCCCGGCGTCCGAGCCGGTGCCCACGGTGGGCGCTTAGGCGACGAAGGGCGCAGCCGATACGCTGACCCCATGCCCACCTCCGGCGATGCAGGTCCGCTGGCCGTCGAACGCTCGTTCACCGATGCGCACGACATCCAGATCGTCTTCGATGCATATGCCCCGCAGACCACCGCGCGCGGGGTCGTCCAGCTGCTGCACGGAGTGGGGGAGCACGCCCGCCGCTATGCGGCCCTCATCTCCGCACTGACAGCGGCCGGCTTCGCCGTCTACGCCGACGATCATCGCGGCCACGGCCGCACCGGCATGGGCCACCACGGCGAGGCCGCCAAGCTGGGGCAGCTCGGCCCCGGCGGCCATCGCGCCGCCGTCGACGCGGTGTGGCTGTTCACGCAGCTGATCGCCGCCGAGAACACCGGGCTGCCGCTCATCCTCCTCGGGCACTCGTGGGGATCGTTCCTCGCGCAGAAGCTCGTCAACGCGCACCCGGACGCCTATGACGGACTCATCCTGTCCGGGTCGTCCCTTCTGTGGCCCGGCGCCCTGAACGCGGGCGATCTCAACAAGCCCTGGCGGGGGAAGGATGCCACGGGCCTGGAATGGCTCGCGACCGACCCGGCCGTTGCCGCCGAGTTCGCCGCCGATCCGCTCACGACCGACAAGCCGCTCGCCCAGCTCTTCGGCATCGTCGAGGCCGCGCGCCTGTACGGCAAGCCTCGCAAGAACCTCGGCCGTGACATCCCGACACTCCTCATGGTGGGCGGCGAGGACACGGTGGGAGGCCCGCGCAGCGTGCATATGCTCGCCGATGCATACCGCTCGCGCTCCGGCTTCAGGGATGTGACGACCCTCGTCTACCCCGGTGACCGGCACGAGATCTTCAACGAGAAGGACCAGGCCGAGGTGCGCGCCGACCTTCTGGCATGGCTCGACAAGCACTACCCCTCGCGCGACTGACGACCCGTACGCTGGGATGATGCACGGCGAATACAAGGTCCCCGGCGGAAAGCTCGTCGTCGTCGACCTGGAGGTCCGCGACGGTCGCATCACGGAGTTCCGTCTCGCGGGCGACTTCTTCCTCGAGCCCGACGATGCGCTGGCCGACATCGACGCGGCGGTCAACGGACTTCCGGCGGAGACGGATGCGGCGGCCATCGCCGCTGCGGTCCGCGCCGCGCTGCCGGAGGGAGCGCAGCTGCTGGGATTCACTCCGGAATCCGTCGGCACCGCCGTACGCCGGGCACTGGTCACAGCGCCGGGCTGGCGGGACTTCTCGTGGGAGGTGGTGCACGACAGGCCCGTGTCGCCGCGCATGAACCTCGCCCTGGACGAGGTGCTCACGACCCGCGTCGGCGATGGGCGCCGCAATCCCACGCTGCGGCTGTGGGAGTGGAACGAGTCCGCTGTGGTGATCGGCTCGTTCCAGTCGGTGAAGAACGAAGTCGACCCTGAGGGGGCGAAGCGGCACGGATTCGACGTCGTGCGCCGCATCTCGGGTGGCGGCGCGATGATGATGGCGGCGAACTCGATCGTGACCTACTCGCTGTACGTGCCGGCATCCCTCGTCGCGGGCATGACGTTCGCCGACTCGTACGCGTTCCTCGACGACTGGGTGCTGCAGGCCCTGCGCGCCCTCGGCATCGACGCCGTCTATCAGCCGCTCAACGACATCGCGGGACCCTCCGGCAAGATCGGCGGCGCCGCCCAGAAGCGCCTCGCCAACGGCGGAGTGCTCCACCACGCGACCTTGAGCTACGACATGGACGGCCAGGTCATGACCGAGGTGCTGCGCATCGGCCGCGAGAAGCTCAGCGACAAGGGCACCGTCTCCGCCGCGAAGCGCGTCGACCCTCTCCGGAGCCAGACCGGACTGCCTCGCGAGGCCATCATCGCGACCTTCATCGACACGTTCTCGAACCTCTACGGCGCCGTGCCCGGATCGATCACCGAAGAGGAATATGCCGAGGCCGAGGCCCTGGTCGCCTCGAAGTTCGCCACGGATGCGTGGCTGAACCGCGTCCCGTGACGGATCTGTTCGCGGTCCCCGAGCCTGTCGAGGTCACCGAGCCTGTCGAGGTCACCGAGCCTGTCGAGGTCACCGAGCCCGTCGAGGTAACCGAGCCCGTCGAGGTCACCGAGCTCGTCGAGGTGTCGCCCCCCGCGGTCGGTCGAATCGCGATCCATCAGGGCGACAACCTCGAGATCATGCGGACGCTGCCGGACGGCTCCTTCACGCTCGTCTACCTCGACCCGCCGTTCAACACCGGCCGCCAGCAGACCAAGGCCGTCGTCACGGCTCGCTCCACGTCCGGGATTCAGTCTGCCCAGGATGCCTCCGCGGCGCACTCCGCGGAAGACCGGGGCATGGCCCGGCCCGCCCGCACGTCCGGACTGAATCCTGAACGCCGGAGTGGCGGGACGCCTGAGGTGCGAACGGGATTCCACGGCCGGGAGTACGAGCGGCTGCGCGGCGACCTCCGCGCCTACGACGACCGGTTCGACGACTACTGGGGCTTTCTCGAGCCGCGGCTCGCCGAGGCCTGGCGGCTGCTCGCCGACGATGGCACGCTCTACCTGCACCTGGACTACCGCGAGGCGCACTACGCCAAGGTCATGATGGACGCCCTGTTCGGTCGGGAGCGCTTCCTCAACGAGCTCATCTGGGCGTACGACTACGGCGCGAAGAGCCGGCGGCGATGGCCGACGAAGCACGACACGATCCTCGTGTACGTGAAGGATCCGCGGCGGTACTGGTTCGATGCCGAGTCTGTGGACCGCGAGCCGTACATGGCGCCGGGGCTCGTGACCGCGGAGAAGGCCGCGCGCGGAAAGCTGCCGACCGACGTCTGGTGGCACACGATCGTGCCGACGACCGGTCGGGAGAAGACCGGCTACCCGACGCAGAAGCCCGAGGGGATCCTGCGGCGCATCGTGCAGGCATCCAGCCGCCCCGGCGACACCGTCCTCGATCCGTTCGCCGGAAGCGGCACGACGGGAGCCGTCGCGTCCGCGCTCGGAAGGAACGCCGTGCTCATCGACGAGAACCCTGAAGCGGTCGCGGTGATGACCACCCGAGTGCCGAATGCCACCGTCATCGCCTGACAGTTAACAGGCGGCAATAGTCTGGGGCCATGCGCTTCGGAACATTCATCCCCCAAGGCTGGCGATTCGACCTCGTCGGCATCGACCCGAACGAACACTGGAACACCATGCGCGGGCTCGCCGAGCGCGCGGACGCCGGCCCCTGGGAATCCCTGTGGGTCTACGACCACTTCCACACGACGCCCGTGCCGAGCGAGGAGGCGACCCACGAGGCGTGGACCCTCATGTCGGCCTTCGCTGCGTCGACCCGACGCATCCGTCTGGGCCAGATGTGCACCTGCATGGGCTACCGAAACCCGGCGTACCTCGCGAAGGTCGCCGCAACCGTCGACCACGTGTCGGGCGGCCGCGTGGAGATGGGGATCGGCGGCGGCTGGTACGAGCACGAGTGGCGTGCGTATGGATACGGGTTCCCCGAGGTGCCCGAGCGGCTCCGGATGCTGCGCGAGGGCGTCGACATCATGCGCCAGGCGTGGACGACCGGAACGGCGACCCTCGATGGCCGCGAGTACCAGGTCGACGGCGCGATCGTGCGTCCGCTGCCGGTGCAGGACGGCGGCATCCCGCTGTGGATCGCCGGCGCCGGCGAGAAGGTGACCCTGAAGATCGCCGCCCAGTACGGCCGTTACACGAACTTCGCGGGCGCGATCGAGGAGTTCGACCACAAGGCGGCGGTGCTCCGCGGCCACTGCGAGAACATCGGTCGTGATGCGGGCGAGATCACGATGTCGTCGAACTTCAACACGATCGTCGGCGCGACCGAGGCCGAGGCGCGCGACCGGCTGGCCGCGGTGAAGGACCGGCTGCTGCCGTTCGTCGGGCCGGACCGCGCCGATGCGATCGAGCACGACTACCTGGGTTCCGACGCGTTCGGCACGCCGGAGCAGATCGTGGAGAAGCTCCGCCTGCGCGGGGAGCACGGCATGGGATACAGCATCCATTACTTCCCGGAGCTCGCGTACGACCCCTCGGGTCTCGAGCTGTTCGAGCGCGAGGTCATCCCCGCCCTCGGCTGACGCCGGCAGACCCGACTCCTCGCCTGTCACGATCCATGGCCGCCACCCGGTGTTCGTGACAACTGGGCGCGGCGGAGGGACGCTCACCTGTCACGAACACCGGCCGCAGCCCGTGTTCGTGACAGGCGAGCGAGGTGGAGACAGGCGAGGGGTCTGTGTGCGGCAGGCGAGCGAGGTGGAGACAGGTGAGGGGTCTGTGTGCGGCAGGTGAGCGAGGTGGGGACAGGCGAGGGGTCGGTGTGCGGCAGGAGAGCGAGGGAGGACCCGCTCACAGCAGCGGGCGCACCCCGGCGTAGCCGTCGCGCTGCACGTCGGAGCGGGATGCCGGTCCCCCGAACACCCGGGTGACGCCCGCGTCGTCCGACCAGGCCGGCCACTCCGCGCGACCCTCCCGGATGAGCACCACAGCGGCGCCGTGCGTCGCATCCGCGAGCGCCTGCGGCGGGTGCTCACCCGCAAGGGCCGGGATGCCGACCGACGAGTCGAGGCAGTCGAACCAGAACGGCACGTCGATGCAGTGCACCGCCGAGCCGAAGGGCGAACCGGCGTAGGAGTACCGGTACACCCAGGTCGGCGCATCCCCGCGCGCATCCGCGGCACGCACGACGCCCATCTTGAACACCTTGTCCGAGACGTAGCGACCGAGCACGGCGGCGTGCCCCTTGGCGACGACGTCCTTGTTCGCCGCGAGGTAGGCCCTGCGCGCAGGTGCCGTGAGACCCATCCTCCCGAGCAGGAGCGACAGCGGGATCCACCGCAGCTTCTTCTCCTGACCGGCGAGGGCCATCGCGAACTCGTCGTCCGTCGCGCCGAGCACGAGCGGCTTGTCGGCGCCGACGCCGGCGCGGAGCGAGTCCGACGTCGGGCGGACGATCAGGTCGCCGTCGATCGACGGACCGAGCCCGAGGCCGCCGTCGAGGAGCGCCGCGACGTCCCGGCCGGCGTCGGTGGCCGCCTTCTGCGCCTCGATCAGCCGGTCCTCGTCCACCGCCTCGAGCGCGGCGCGGGTCGGCTCCACGCCGAGATGGTTCGCCACCTTCGCCGTGAGCGTCCGCGCCCGCTCCGGAGCGACATCGGCGAGGGCGGGCGACAGCGACCACACGCCGTGGAACAGATGCTGCGCCTTCTCGATGCCGAGGAGCGTCAGCACCGCGCCACCGCCGGCGGACTGCCCGGCGATCGTGACCCGGCGAGGGTCGCCGCCGAAGGCGCGGATGTTCTCCTGCACCCACTCGAGCGCGGCGATCCAGTCGCGGACGCCGCGGTTGTCCGGCGCGCCATCGACGTGCCCGAAGCCGATGAAGCCGAGCCGGTACGAGATCGACACCGTCACGACACCGTCGCGATTGAAGTTGCGGCCGTCATACCACGGGCTCGCGGGAGAGCCGGCGAAGTAGCCGCCGCCGTGGATCCACACGAGCACGGGGAGCGCCGCATCCGCTTGCCCCGGCACGGGCGTGAACACGTTGACGTTCAGGGTGGCATCGCCCGGCACGGACGGCTCGGGGATGAGCGTCACACCCGGGTCGCCGCGCTGCGCCGTCGCACCGAACTCGAGCGCATCGCGCACGCCCTCCCACGACTCGACCGGCACGGGCGCCGCGAACCGCAGCTCGCCGACCGGCGGCTGGGCGAACGGGATGCCGAGGAACGCGGCGCTGCGCACGTCCGAGCCGACGGTCGGCCGCCATGCGCCGCGCACCCGGCCGACGGCCGTGTCGACCTCGACGAAGGCGTCCGAGGGCGCCACGCGCCCGGTCGGAGCGGGAGTGGGGAGAGCTTCGGTCATGCGGGAGATCCTCCTTCGGACGTCCTGGATGGATGCGGCCGCCTGACCGCACGGATCAGCTGGATGCCGCCTCTGCCTGGGCAGGAGCCGGCGCCAGCAGCTGGAACAGGGCGTCGACCGTCGCAGCCATGTCGACGTCGGGATCGAGGAGCCACTGCAGCTGCATCCCGTCCGACGCGGCCTGGAACAGGCGGCCGACGACCTCGGCGTCGACCCGGTCGGTGATGCGCCCGGCCGACTGCTCCTTGCGCACGGTCTCGGTGAACAGTTGGCGGATGAGAGCGCTGCGCTCCAGGTAGTACTCGTGCGCAGGATGCGCCGTGTCGCTGGCCTCGACCGCGAGCCGCGAGAAGAGCTCGACGACGCCGGGGACCTCGCTGTTGTGCCGGATGACGCGCAGAAAGCCCTCGCGCATCGAGGTGAGGTCCACCTCGTTCGGATCGAACCGACCGGCGTCCACCTCGTCGCGCTTGCGGAGGATCTCGACGAACAGCTGCTCCTTGGAGCCGAAGTAGTGGAGGAGTCCGGCCTGGCTGAGGCCGACGGCATCCGCGATCTCGCGGACGGATGCGCCGCGGAAGCCCTCGCGGGCGATCACCTCGAGGGCGCGCGTGAGGATCTCCTCGCGCTTCGCGACGCCCTTCGCGTACGAACCCCTCTTCGCCATGACTTGAGATTAAACCCGAACAGCACTTGAAATCTCAAAACCGAGTGCCGTAAGGTTTTCTTACGCTCAGAGGCGAGCGTTCCCGCACATCCGAGGAAGCCCCATGACACTGCCGTCCGAATCGGTCGCCCCCATAACCGAGACCACGTTCGTCGCCACCGCATCCGGCGAGGTCGACCCGCCCGCCCCCGTCAAGGGCGTCCGTCGCCTGCTGTGGTGGATCCTCCCCGCGAACTTCGCGATCTTCGCCATCTGGGGCTCGATTCCCGGTCTGCTGCTGCCCCAGCAGGTCACGGTCGCCCTCGGTGCGAGCGACAAGGTCGCCAACATGCTGGTCATCAGCACGATCGGCGCCTTCGCGGCGATGATCGCCCAGCCCATCGCGGGCCAGGTCTCCGACCGGACGCGCTCGCGCTTCGGCCGTCGTGCGCCGTGGATCATCCTCGGCGCGCTCGCGGGAGCGCTTTCGCTCGTCGGCCTCGCGTTCGCGAACTCGCTCGTCGGGTTCGTCACCGCCTGGACGCTCGTGCAGATCACGTACAACTTCGCGCAGGGCCCGCTGAGCGCGGTCATGCCCGACCGTGTCCCGATCGCCCGCCGCGGCACCTTCGCCACGCTCTCCGGCATCGGCCTCATGGTCGGCGCCGTGGGCGGCTCGGTCGTCGGCGCGGCGTTCTTCCACAGCATCGCCGTCGGCTACATCTTCTTCGCGGTGTTCGCCGTCGTCGTCCTGACGCTCTTCGTGGTGTTCAACCCGGACCACCCGAGCACGAACTTCGCACGCGAGCCGTTCGGCTTCACCGAGTTCCTCCGCACCTTCTGGGTCAACCCCGTCACGCACCCGGACTTCTTCTGGGCCTTCACGGGCCGCCTCCTGCTGTACACGGGCTACTTCGGCGTCATCGGCTACCAGCTGTTCATCCTCACCGACTACCTGCACGTGACGTCGCCGGAGACGGTCATCCCGCTCCTCAGCCTGATCAGCCTCGCCGGCGTCATCATCGCGACAGCGGTCTCGGGCCCGCTGTCCGACAAGGTCGGCCGTCGCAAGCCCTTCGTCTTCGGCTCGTCGGTCGTCATGGGCCTCGCCCTGCTGCTGCCGTGGATCTCGCCGACCCTGACCTCGTGGATGATCATGACCTTCGTCATGGGTCTCGGCTTCGGCATGTTCCAGGCCGTCGACACGGCGCTCATGAGCCAGGTGCTGCCGTCGGCCAAGTCGTTCGGCAAGGACCTGGGCGTCGTCAACATCGCGGCCACGCTGCCGCAGACGCTCGCCCCGGCCGTCGGCGGTGCCATCGTGCTGTCGCTCGGCTATGCGGGCCTCTTCCCCGTCGGCATCGTCCTCAGTATCCTCGGCGCCGTCTGCGTCTGGTTCATCAAGGCGACGCGCTGATCCCGCTCCCCGGGGGCGGCGCAGACGGATGCCGCGGCATCCTGATGACGTCGCCCCCGGGCCACCACCCCTCCCACCGAAAGGACGCTCGCATGGCCGACGTCACCGCATCCTCCCCACGGCCACTCGACGGATCGCTGGCGCGATCCGTCGAGCCTCCGGCCGCGTGGGCCCACCTGACTCTCGAAGAGAAGGCGTCGCTCACCAGCGGCGCGAGCTTCTGGTACACCAAGCCCGTCGAGCGCGTGGGCGTCCCGGCCATCATGGTGACCGACGGCCCGCACGGCCTGCGCAAGCAGCGCGCATCCGGCGACCACCTCGGCATCGGCGACAGCGTGCCGGCGACGTGCTTCCCGCCGGCCGTCGGTCTCGGCTCCTCGTGGGACATCGAGCTGATCCACCGCGTCGGCGAGGCGCTCGGCACCGAGACGTCGATCGAGAACGTCGCGGTCCTGCTCGGCCCGGGCATCAACATCAAGCGCTCGCCGCTGTGCGGCCGCAACTTCGAGTACTTCTCCGAGGACCCGATCGTCTCCGGCGTGCTCGGCACCGCGATCGTCACGGGCATCCAGTCGAAGGGCGTCGGCACGTCGCTGAAGCACTTCGCCGCCAACAATCAGGAGAACGACCGGATGCGGGCCTCCAGCGACGTCGACCCGCGCCCACTGCGGGAGATCTACCTGCGCGGCTTCCAGCGTGTCGTCGAGGACGCGCAGCCGTGGACGGTCATGTGCTCCTACAACCGCATCAACGGCGTGTACGCCTCCCAGGACCACTGGCTGCTCACGGAGGTGCTGCGCGACGAGTGGGGCTACGACGGTCTCGTCGTCTCCGACTGGGGCGCCGTCGACGAGCGCGTGCCGGGCCTCGCCGCCGGCATGGACCTCGAGATGCCCTCGTCGAACGGCGTGACGGATGCGCAGCTCGTCGCCGCTGTGCGCGACGGCTCGCTCGACGAGTCGGTGCTCGACGTCGCGGCGAACCGCGTGCTCGACCTGGTCCGCAAGGCGACCGAGGGTGCGGGTGCCGTCCAGGGCCCGCTCGACGTCGATGCGCACCACGCCCTCGCCCGCGAGGCTGCCGGCCGCTCGATCGTGCTCCTGAAGAACGCCCCGGTCGGCGAGCCCGCCGAACCGCTGCTGCCGCTCGCGAAGGACGCGAAGATCGCCGTCATCGGCGAGTTCGCCGAGAAGCCGCGCTACCAGGGCGCCGGCTCGTCGATGATCAGCCCGACGCGTCTCGACTCGGCGCTCGAGGAGATCCGCGCGCTCGCGACCGGAGAGGTCGCCTACGCCCGGGGCTTCAGCACCGCGCTCGAGGTCCCGGGCGACGAGGCCGAGGCCCTGCGCGACGAGGCGGTGGCCGCCGCATCCCGCGCCGACGTCGCCGTCGTGTTCCTCGGACTGCCCGCCCGCCTCGAGTCGGAGGGCTACGACCGCGAGGACATCGATCTGCCCGCCGCGCAGCTCGAGCTGCTCGACGCGGTGGTCGTCGCGAACCGCAACGTCGTCGTGGTGCTCTCGAACGGCGGTGTTGTCGCGCTGCCGTTCGCGGCATCCGTCCCGGCGATCCTCGAGGGCTGGCTGCTCGGGCAGGCCGGCGGCGGGGGGACGGCCGATGTCCTGTTCGGCGATGTCAACCCCTCGGGCAAGCTCACGGAGACGATCCCGGCGCGGCTCGAGGACACTCCCGCGTTCCTCGACTTCCCGGGCGAGTTCTCGCACGTCCGCTATGGAGAGGGCCTGTTCGTCGGCTACCGCTGGTACGACGCGCGCCGCATGGAGGTCGCGTACCCGTTCGGCCACGGCCTCTCGTACACGACGTTCTCGTACGGGGATGCCACGGCCGCGGTGAACGCGGACGGCGATGTCGAAGTGACCGTCGAGGTCACCAACACCGGCGAGCGTGCGGGCCGCGAGGTCGTGCAGGTGTACACGTCGCTGCCGGGATCGTCGGTGCAGCGCGCGCCGCGCGAGCTCAAGGCCTTCGCGTCGGTCGAGCTGCAGCCCGGCCAGACGAGGGCCGCCACATTGACGGTGCGCCGCAAGGACCTCGCGTACTGGGACATCCGCGTCGGCCGGTGGGTCGTCGAGGGCGGCGAATACATGGTGGAGGTCGCCGCATCCAGCCGTGACATCCGCTCGTCCGTCTCGCTGCTCGTCGAGGGCGACGCCTTCACGCTGCCGCTCTCGCGCTCGTCCTCGATGGGCGAGGTGCTGCGCCACCCGGTCGCAGGCCCGATCGTCCAGGCGCAGCTCGCCCGGATGATGGCCGGCATGGGCGACGGCGCGGCCTCGATCATGCCCGAGGGCGTCGACTTCACGAAGATGATGGAGTCGTTCCCCATCGGCCGCATCGGCATGATGGGCGCGCTCGCCGGCGACGGCGGCAGCGTCAGCCCGGAGATGATCGACGGGCTCATCGCCATGGCGAACGCGCAGGCCTGACCGCTCACGCCGCGAGCCCGCACTCCCGTCCGCGAGCCCACACTCTCTTTCCGAACCCATACCCGATGTGCGCACATCGGGTGTGGGTTCGGGGATCGAGTGTGGGCTCGCGGTGTCGTCGGGGTGATCAGCCGCGCAGGAACGACAGCAGCGCCTCGTTCACCTCCGCGGCGTGGGTGAGCAGCATCCCGTGCGGAGCGCCCTCGATCTCGACGTACTCCGCATCGGGCAGCAAGGTGCGGAACCGGCGCGCGGTCGCATCGATCGGCAGGATGTTGTCGGCCGTGCCGTGCAGGATGAGCGCGGGGACGTCGATCTTCGGGATGTCGGGGCGGAAGTCGGTCGGCCAGGACAGCGGCGCGGCGGCGATCGCGACGTTGCCCATCTGGTTGGCGACCTGCACACTGCCGGCGAGCGCTTCGGGCGAGATGTGCGACCCGAGCATCTCGTCGAGGTTGTAGAAGTCGTGGAAGAAACCCGTGAGGAACGCCCAGCGGTCGGCGCGCACCGCCGCAGAGACGCCCTCGAAGTACTCGGCCGGAGCGGCGCCCTCCGGGTTGTCGTCGCCCAGCAGCAGGTACGGCTCGAGTGAGCCGATGAACACCGCCTTCGCGACGCGCGCGCTGCCGTACGACGCGAGGTAGCGGGCGATCTCGCCCGTGCCCATCGAGAAGCCGACGAGCATCGCATCGCGCAGGTCGAGCCGCTCCATGATGACGTTGAGGTCGGCGGCGAACGCGTCGTAGTTGTATCCGTACGCGGCCTTGGTGGATGCGCCGAACCCGCGCCGGTCGTACGCGATGACCCGGTAGCCGGCATCCAGCAATGCGGCGGACTGCGCCGCCCACGATTCGCCGTTCAGCGGGAACCCGTGGATGAGCACGACAGGCTGGCCGGTGCCCTGGTCGGTGTAGAAGAGGTCGATGTCGACGGAGTTCTCGTGGTCGACCGTGATGAATGCCATGACGCTCCTTCCGGGGCGGGCGGGATGCCGACACCCTGCGTTCGACGTTAGGCCCGCGGCATCCCCTCCGCCAGTCTCAGGAGTCCCGGCGGGCGCCGTCCGAGGGCTCGACTACGAAGATGCCCGGCTCGGCGAAACCCGCATCGGCGAACGCGCGCGCGACCGACTGCGAGACCGCGTCGGCCTCCTCGCGGTGCACGAGGGCGATGGCGCTGCCGCCGAATCCGCCGCCGGTCATGCGAGCTCCGACGGCTCCGGCGGCCAGGGCGGCCTCGACCGCCGTGTCGAGCTCGGGGCACGAGACCTCGAAGTCGTCGCGGAGCGACACGTGCGACGCGACGAGCAGGTCGCCGATCGCGAGCGGGCCGTCCTCGCGCAGGAGGCGCACGGTGTCGAGCACGCGCTGGTCCTCGGTCACGACGTGGCGCACGCGGCGGAAGGTCGTCTCGTCGAGCAGCTCGCGAGCCCGGTCGAGGTCGGCGGGGGAGAGGTCGCGCAGCGCCGTCACACCGAGCGCTGCGGCACCGCGCTCGCACGCGGCGCGACGGTCGCCGTAGCCGCCGGTCGAGTGCGCGTGTGCGACGCGGGTGTCGATCACGAGCAGCTCGAGTCCCGCATCGGCGAAGCCGAGGTCGACGGGCGTGCCCTCGAGCGAGCGGCAGTCGATGAAGATCGCGGCGTCCCGGCGGCCGAGCATCGATGCCATCTGGTCCATGATCCCGGTGGGCGCGCCGACGGCCTCGTTCTCGGCGCGGCGGCCGATGCGGGCGAGGGCGGTCGCGTCGAGATCGAGTGCCCACACGTCGCGGAGAGCGGATGCCGTGGCCCCTTCGATCGCGGCGGACGACGAGAGCCCGGCCCCGACGGGAACGTCGGAGGCGAGCGCGATGTCGACGCCGACGGGGTCGTCGACGCCCGCCGCGAGCAGCGCCCAGGCCACGCCGAGCGGGTAGGCCGCCCATTCCGGCACGGCGTCCCGCGGGAACTCTCCTCCCGCGAGGTCGGCGAGGTCGATCTCGATCCCCACGCCTACTCCACTCGCCGCTGACGCGTCGAGCGGACCCTCCGGGCGCGTGGGCCCGGGCTCGGGATCGAACGTAGATGCCACGCGGATCCGCCGATCCTCGCGCACCCGCACGGCCGCGACCGTGCGCCGGTCGATGGCGAAGGGCAGGACGAACCCGTCGTTGTAGTCGGTGTGCTCGCCGATGAGGTTCGCGCGGCCCGGTGCCGACCAGACGCCGTCCGGCTCGGCGCCGGTCAGGACGGCGAGCAGCGCGCGGGCGGCCTCGGCAGCGTCCTCCGTGGCGATCGTCGCGTCGTCGCGACGGGCGTCCTGGGTCGTCATACGGTGACTCCTTCCACGGCCTCGCGCAGGCGCGCGGCCGACGTCTCCGGCGGAATCTCGGCGGTCCACGCCCACATGGCGGCCTCGGATCCGGCGAGGAACTTGAGCTTGTCCGCGGCGCGCCGCGGCGACGTGAGCTGCAGGTGCAGGCGCACCGCATCCCGCCCCACGTGCACCGGGGCCTGGTGCCAGGCGGCGATGTACGGGGTCGGGGTCTCGTACAGGGCGTCGACGCCGCGCAGCAGCCGCAGGTAGAGCGGCGCGAGCTCGTCGCGCTCGTCTCCGGTGAGCGCCGCGAAGTCCGGCACATGCCGGTGCGGCATGAGGTGCACCTCGAGCGGCCAGCGGGCCGCGAACGGCACGAAGGCGCTCCAGTGCGAGCCTTCGAGGATGACGCGCTCCGACGCCCGCTCGAACTCGAGGATACGCGCGAACAGGTCGGGGCCCGTCTGCGCCACCGCGTCGAGCACGCGACGGGTGCGCGGCGTGACGTAGGGGTAGGCGTAGATCTGCCCGTGCGGATGCGGCAGCGTGACGCCGATCGCCTCGCCGCGGTTCTCGAACGGGAAGACCTGCTCGATGCCGAGGAGCGACGACAGGGCGCTCGTGCGGTCGGCCCAGGCCTCGATCACCGTGCGGGCGCGCGTGACCGACTGGGTGCCGAACGAGCCCGCGTGTTCGGGACTGAAGCACACGACCTCGCAGCGCCCGACGCTCGTGCGGGTGCGGCCCAGGCCGAGCCGGTCGAGGTCGTCGAGGCCCTGCGGCGGGTCGATCGCCTCGGGTGCGGTGCCGATCGCCTGAGGGAGGGCGGGGCCGAAGGAGGGGGAGCGGTTCTCGAACACGGCGACGTCGTAGCGCGACGGGATCTCGCTCGGATTGGTCGGCGTCTGCGGCGCGAGCGGGTCGGCATCGGCACCCGGCAGCATCACGCGGTTCTGGCGCGCGGCGGCGATCGTGATCCAGTCCCCGGTCAGCACGTCGAGGCGCATGGTCGCCGTGTCCGGCCGGGGGTCGAGCGTGCGGGCGTCGACGGACCGGTCGGGCGGGAGCTGCGTGTCGGGGTCGTCGTAGTAGACCAGGTCGCGGCCGTCCGCGAGGACGGTGGCCCGCTTGACGACGCCGGCGCCGAGGATCTCCGGTGTGTTCACGTCAACACGCTAACAGGACTGCTATGTTATCGTCAACACACCGCTCGACTGTCGCCTTCGCGGGCCACAGACCGTGATCCCGACAGGCGAGCGAGTGCGGGTTCGTTCAGCTGTCACGAACGACGGCTGCAGGCGAGGATTGCGACAGGCGAGCAGGGAGGGATGCCATGGAGCCGAAGCGGGTCTCGATGGCCGACGTCGCCGCCCTCGCCGGCGTCTCCGGCCAGACCGTCTCCCGCGTCGTCAACGACAGCCCGCGCGTCGACCCTGCCACGCGCGCTCGCGTCGAGGCCGCGATGCGCCGGCTCGAGTACCGGCCCCACCGCGCCGCCCGCGCCCTGCGCACCGGCCGCACCCAGACGATCGGCCTCGTGGCCGCGACGCTCGCGACGGTCGGGAACTCCCGCATGCTGCAGGCGGTGGCGGATGCCGCGGCATCCCGTGGTTACGCACTCGCGGTCGTGACCCTCGGCCCCAGCGGAGCCGTGGGCGACGCCTTCGAGCAGCTCCGCGAGCAGGGCGTCGACGGCGCGATCGTGCTGAACGAGGCCACACGTCTCGCGCAGGATGCCGTCATCCCGGCCGGCCTCGCCCTGGTGGTGGTCGACGCCCCGCCGGACGCCGCGTTCGGCGCGGCCCGGGTCGGCGTCATCGCCACCGATCACGCCGGGGGAGCCCGCGCCGCGATCGAGCATCTGCTCGCCCGCGGCCACGCGAGGGTCCACCACATCGCCGGCCCCGAGGGCTCGTTCGCCGCCGCCGAGCGCGAGCGCGGGTGGCGCGAAGCGCTCACAACGGCGGGCGCCGACATCCCGGATCTCGTCCGCGGCGACTGGAGCTCCGCATCCGGGTTCTGCGTCGCCCGAGACCTCCCGGCCGACGCGACGGCCGTCTTCGCGGCCAACGACCAGATGGCGCTCGGGGCGCTGCGCGCGCTCGCCGAGAGCGGCCGCCGCGTGCCCGACGATGTCAGCGTCATCGGCTTCGACGACATCGCGGATTCCGCGGATTACCGCCCTCCGCTGACCACTGTCCGGCAGGACTTCGACGCCCTGGGTGAGCGCGCCCTCGCGATGCTCGTGGCATCCATCGAGACCGGGTCGGCGACGGCGCCCGAGCTGATGCCGGCCCCTCTGGTCGTGCGGGCCAGCACTCGTCCGTAACGACGTTTGACGTGCGGAGCAATCCGCCCCTATGGTGTGTCCGACGTTGATGTTACCGCTAACATCTTCGTACTCCGACGCAGGAGCAGACAGAGGAGCAAGGATGCCCACGATGTTCGGCAGGTTGAGAACCACCGCCGCAGCCCTGATCGCCACCGCCGTGGTCGCAGCCGGCTTCACCGCAGGAGCGGCCCCCGCCGCCGGTGCGGACGCCGGCCTCGTCCTGCGCTACGCCCTGGACGGCACGACCGGGACGACGGCCGTCGACAGCTCCGGCAACGGACGCGACGGAACCCTGAAGGGCGGTGCGACGCTGACGGGCAGCGAGGGTCTCGCCCTCGACGGCTCGACGGGATACGTCAAGCTGCCCGACGACGTGATGGCCGGCCTCAGCTCGATCACGGTGAGCACGCAGGTGCTTGTGAAGCCGTCGCAGTCCACGCCGTACATGCTGTGGGCGTTCGGCAACACCGACTCCGGCGGCGTCGGCAACGGCTACCTCTTCGCGACCGGCGACACGTATCGCGCCGCCGTCGCCTCCGGCAACTGGTCGACCGAGCAGGGCGTGAATTCCAGCGCGGCGCTCGCGCGCGGCACATGGAAGACCCTCACCTACACGATCGACCACGCCTCGAGTACCGCGGTCCTCTACCTCGACGGCACCGAGGTCGCCCGCAGCACGTCCGTGACGACCACCCCCGGCGGCATCGGCGGCGGCCACACCACCGCCGACTACATCGGCCGCTCCGTCTACAGCGCCGACAAGTACCTGAGCGGCAACCTCCGCGACTTCCGCGTCTACGACCACGCCCTCACCGCGGCCGAGATCGCGTCGCTGCAGCCGTCCGACGCCGACCGCGTGCAGCGGGATGCCGCGGCCCTCTCCCTCGGCGACCTCAGTGCCGTGACCGCCGACCTGAACCTCCCGACCACCGGGGCCAACGGCGCGGCGATCTCGTGGGCGTCGAGCGACCCGGCCATCTCGTCGACCGGCACGGTCACCCGTCCCGCGGCCGGCTCGGCCGACGTGGGCGTGACCCTCACCGCCACCCTCTCCCGCGGCGGCGCCTCGACGACGAAGGCCTTCACGGCCACCGTCCTCGCTCTGCCGGGCGACACCGCAGCCGTCGCGAACGCGGCGGCCGCGCTCGGCATCACCAACATCGACGACGTCCGGGGCAACCTGACGCTTCCGGCCGCCCCCGACGGCATCCAGCTGTCGTGGCAGTCCTCGAATCCCGATGTCGTCGCGGCCGACGGCGTCGTGCACCGGCAGTCCGCCGACACCGACGTCACGCTGACGGCGTCGCTCGTCAAGGGCACCGCATCCACCACCCGCACGTTCACCGCGCACGTGCGCGCGGCCGTCCCGTCCACACCGATGGCCGGCTACGCCTTCGCCTATTTCACGGGCGACACGGTCGCGGGCGAGAACATCTACTTCGCCGCCAGCCAGGGCAACAACGCCCTGAAGTGGAACGAGGTCAACGGCGGGCGCCCCGTGCTCACCTCGCAGTACGGCACGAAGGGTCTGCGCGACCCGTTCGTCATCCGCTCTCCCGAGGGCGACACGTTCTACCTGATCGCGACCGATCTCTCGATCGGCAGCGGCACGTCGTGGGATGCCTCGCAGCGCACCGGCAGCCTCTACCTGGAGGTGTGGGAGTCGCACGACCTCGTGCACTGGGGGGCGCAGCGGCACGTGAAGGTCTCGCCCGACAACGCCGGCAACACGTGGGCGCCCGAGGCGTACTGGGACGACACGATCGGCGCGTACGTCGTGTTCTGGGCGTCGAAACTGTACGCGGCGGACGACCCGGGTCACACCGGCAGCACCTACAACCGGATGCTGTACTCCACCACCCGCGACTTCGTGACGTTCTCGACGCCGCAGATCTGGCAGGACGGGGTATCGCGCATCGACTCGACGGTCATCAAGGCGAACGGCGTCTACCAGCGGTTCACGAAGGACGAGGGCGCCGGCACGACGGGATGCAGCGACATCATCCAGGAGAGCTCCACGCAGCTGCGCGCCACGCTGCCCGACTGGAAGATGGTCGCCTCCTGCATCGGCAAGAATGCCGGCACCGCGGCGGTCGAGGGTCCGACCGTGTTCAAGTCGAACCCGGGTGACGTCAACGGCGACAAGTACTACCTCTTCGTCGACGAGTACGGCGGCCGCGGCTACATCCCGCTCGAGACGCCCGACATCGCGGCTCCGAACTGGAAGGTCTCGACGGGCTACACCCTGCCGACGAAGCCGCGCCACGGCACGGTGCTCCCGGTGACGGCCGCGGAGCTCGCCGCGCTCAGCGCGGGGCCGGCTCCGGCGAAGGCCGATGCCGACGGACAGATCCTGCGGTACGACTTCACCGACGGATCCGGCAGCGTCGTCCACGACCGCACGGGCAACGGCCACGACGGCACGATCGTCGGCGGCACGACGTGGTCGTCCGGCTCGCTCGCTCTGGGCGGCACCGACGGCTACGTGGACATGCCGGACGACCTGCTCGCCGGCGTGACCGACACGACCGTGGAGGCCGACGTGTGGATCGACCCCGCGCAGACCGGCAGCTATTTCCTCTACGGATTCGGCAACACGGATGCGTCGGGCACCGGCAGCGGGTACCTCTTCACGACCGGCAACTCGGCGTACCGGACGAGCATCGCGACCGGCAACTGGACCACCGAGCAGACGGTGACCCAGGGCAGCGCTCTGCCCAGAGGCAGGTGGGCGCACCTCGCCTACACGCTGCAGGGCGGCACGGCGCGTATCTACCTCGACGGCGTGCAGGTCGGCGCGAAGACCGGCGTGACGACGCTGCCGAAGGACATCGGCAGCGGCTT
This sequence comes from Microbacterium rhizosphaerae, assembly GCF_034120055.1. Taxonomy (NCBI): domain Bacteria; kingdom Bacillati; phylum Actinomycetota; class Actinomycetes; order Micrococcales; family Microbacteriaceae; genus Microbacterium; species Microbacterium rhizosphaerae. Next base: position 899,967 of record NZ_CP139368.1, read on the forward strand.
CACGGCCGCCAACTACCTCGGACGCTCGGTGTACTCGGCCGACAAGAGGTTCACGGGCAGGTTCCGCGAGTTCGCGCTCTACAACCGCGCACTGACCCCGGCGGAGATCCTCGCCGACTCGGGCAACACGACCGCTCTCGTCGGCGCGTCGCTGACCGACCCGAGCGTGTTGAAGACCGATCCGGTGACGGAAGCGACCGGCCGCACGGTCGTCTACCCGGTGAAGCCGGGAACCGACCTGACGAAGCTGGCTCCGACCTTCGTGGTCGGCGCCGGGGTCACCGCATCCCCCGCATCCGGTGACGTCGTCGACCTGTCCCAGCCCGTCGTCTACACGCTGACAGCGCCGGACGGCACGAAGGCGACGTGGACCCTGCGGGCCGAGCCGGTCGACAGCCCGGTGCTGCCGGGGCTGTACGCCGACCCGAACATCGCGGTCTTCGGCGGCACGTATTACATCTACGCGACGTCGGACGGGTACGCAGGATGGGGCGGCAACACCCTCTACGTCTGGAAGTCCACCGACCTCGTGAACTGGTCGCGCTCCGACAATCCGGTGCTGACGCTCGACGGGGCGAACGGCAACGTGCCGTGGGCGACCGGCAACGCCTGGGCGCCGACGGTCATCGAGCGGGGCGGCAAGTACTACCTGTACTTCAGCGGGCAGAACCCGACCTACAACCGCAAGACGATCGGCGTCGCGGTCGGCGACAGCCCCGACGGGCCGTTCGTGGCGCAGCCGACGGCGATGATCCTCAACAACGAGTCCGTCACGAGCGGCCAGGCGATCGATCCGGCGGCGTTCAAGGACCCGCAGACCGGCAAGTACTACCTCTTCTGGGGCAACGGCAAGCCATTGTACGCCGAGCTGGGCGACGACATGACGTCGATCAAGCCGGGCACGATCGCGGCGATCTCGGGGCTCACCGACTTCCGTGAGGGCATCTTCATGAACTACCGGAACGGGGTCTACCACCTCACCTACTCGATCGACGACACCGGGTCGCCCGACTACCGCGTCGGCTACGCGACGTCCGCGAGCATCAACGGCCCGTGGACCGCCCGAGGGGTGCTGCTGCAGAAGGATTCGTCCCAGGGCATCCTGGCGACCGGTCACAGCTCGATCATCAACGTCCCGGGCACCGACGACTGGTACATCGCGTACCACCGGTTCGCGATCCCGGGCGGCGACGGTCAGCACCGGGAGACGACGATCGACCGCCTCGCGATCGGAGCGGACGGGCTCTTCCAGCGGGTCGCGCCGACGCTGTCGAGCGTGGCACCGGAGACCGTCCCCGACCCGCAGCCGCTGACCGTCTCGATCGCCGGCGCGCCGATCGTCGGCCGTACGCTGACGGCGAGCTGGTCGACGCCGTGGACGGCATCGACCATCGGCTGGACCCGCGACGGTGCACCCATCGACGGTGCGCACGGTGCGACGTACACGCTGACGGCGGCGGATGCGGGGGCCACGGTGGCGGCGGTCGTCAGCGGCACGAAGCCGCTCTGGCCGGGCGCGACGGCGTCCGCGAAGGTCGGACCGGTGCTGCCGTTCGACGTGCGGCTGAGCGTCACGACGAGATGCGTGGCGGACCGCGTGCAGCTCTTCGTCGCCGCGGCGAATTCGGCGGACACGCCGCTCGACGTGGCGGTGACGACCGACTTCGGCACCAAGACGCTCACGGGCCTCGCCGCCGGCGCGACGGAGAAGCTGGCCTTCCCGGTGAAGACGGCGGCGCTGCCCGGGAGCGGAGGCACGGCGGTCGTCACAGGGCAGCTGGCCGGCACGACCGTCAGCGGGACGTACTCCTTCTCGTACGATGGCACGCTCTGCGGCTGAGCGGATCACGCGACCCGGCCGGGGCCTTCGGGCTCCGGCCGGGTCACCTCACGCGGTGGCGGTTGTGTCAGACGAGGGATGCGGCGCGCCGGGCCTCCCAGCCCGTGCGGACCATCTCATCCACCGTGTACCGGTTCTTCCAGTCCAGGTCGCGGGCCGCGAGGTCGCCGGTGGCGACGATGCGGTCGGGGTCGCCCGGCCGGCGCGGTCCGATCTCGGGGGTGAAGTCGATGCCCGTGACGCGGGCCATCGCATCCATGATCTGGCGCACCGAGAGGCCGTTCTGCGATCCGAGGTTGTAGGCGGCCTCGACCGGCTCCCCGGCGGCGAGGCGCTGCGCCGCGACGACGTGAGCGGCCGCGATGTCGGCCACGTGCACGTAGTCGCGCACGTTCGTGCCGTCGGGGGTGTCGTAGTCGTCGCCGTTGATGCGCGGCGTCTGCCCGGCCAGCAGCTTCTCGAAGACGATCGGGAAGAGGTTGTGCGGGCTCGTGTCGTAGACGACGGGGTCGCCCGAGCCGACGACGTTGAAGTAGCGCAGCGACGTGTGGCGCAGGGCGCCGTCGAGGGCGATCGCCTGGTCGCGGATCAGCCATTCGCCGATCAGCTTCGACTCGCCGTACGGGGATGCCGGCCGCTTGGGCAGGTCCTCGGTCACCAGCGGCACGTCCGGCGTGCCGTAGACGGCGGCCGATGACGAGAAGACGAGGTTCGCGACGTCCGCGGCCTGCATGGCCTCGAGGACGATCCGGGTCGCCTCGACGTTCTGCTGGTAGGTGTGCAGCGGGCGCTGCACCGAGACGCCCGCGTACTTGTACCCGGCGACATGGATGACGCCCTCGACGTCGTGGTCGCGCAGGGTGCGCTCGACGAGCGCGCGGTCGAGGATCGTTCCCTCGACGAACGGCACGCCGGAAGGGACGAATGCCTCGTGGCCGCTCGAGAGGTCGTCGATCACGACGGGTGCCAGCCCCGCGGAGGAGAGAGCGCGGACGATGTGCGCGCCGATGTAGCCGGCGCCGCCGGTGACAAGCCAGGTCATGGCATCCATTCTGCCCGGGTTGCGCCGCCGCCCGTTTGGGCCGATCCTTGCGTCGGTGATGTGCGAGAAAGGAATCGAAGCCATGAGCGATGACACTCGAACCCGATTGGTGCCCGCGATCCAAGCCGCCCGAGCCGGCGCCGCGTCCGGGGGGATCCCGATCGGCTCGGCGCTGTTCATCGACGGCGCGCTCGTGGCGACCGGGCACAACCGCCGGGTTCAGGACGGCAGCGTCATCCACCATGCGGAGATGAACTGCCTGGAGAACGCCGGTCGACTTCCGGCGGCCGACTACGCGCGGGCGACCCTGGTCACCACGCTGTCGCCGTGCGACATGTGCACAGGGGCGGTGCTTCTCTACGGCATCCCGCGCGTCGTCATCGGCGAGAACCGCACGTTCCTCGGTGGGGAGGACCTGCTGCGGAGCAGGGGGGTGGATGTCACGGTCCTCGACGACCCCGAGTGCGTCGAGATGATGACCGCATTCATCGCGACCCACCCGGCTCTGTGGGCCGAGGACATCGGGGAGAACGAGCCGACGCCGTGAACCGCCCGTTCTGCGAACTGCACCTGCATATCGAGGGCACCCTCGAGCCGGCCACCATCTTCCAGCTCGCGCGCCAGCAGCGGCTGACGCTCCCGTACGCCGATGAGGACGACCTCGCGCGCCGATACCGGTTCACCGACCTGCAGTCGTTTCTCGACCTCTACTACGACAACATGCGCGTCCTCCGCTCCGAGGACGACTTCTTCGCTCTGGCGTGGGCGTACTTCCTCCGCGCAGGCATCGCCGGCATCGCACACGTCGAACTGTTCGTCGATCCGCAGGCGCACTCGGTGCGGGGTGTCGCGGAGACCACCGTGCTGCGCGGTCTGCGCCGCGCGATGGATCGAGCCCGCGAGGAGCTCGCCATCTCCAGCTCGATCATCGCGTGCGTCCTCCGCGACCAGCCTGTCGACTCCGCGCACGCCATGCTCGAGGCCGTGCTCTCGGCGGACGTGGCGGTCACGGGGCTGGGGCTCGACTCCGCCGAGGCCGGCCACCCGCCCTCGAGGTTCGCAGCCGTCTTTGCGGATGCTCGTGCCGCCGGACTGCACGTCGTCGCGCACGCCGGCGAGGAGGGGCCCGCCGACTACGTGTGGGAGGCGCTCGACGTCCTCGGAGCCGAGCGCATCGACCACGGCATCCACGCCCTCGACGACAGCGCGCTCGTGCAACGGCTGGTCGCGGACCGCATCCCGTTGACCGTCTGCCCGCTGTCCAACGTCCGGTTGCGGGTGGTCGAGGATGTGGCCGAGCTCCCCATCCGGCGAATGCTCGACGACGGGCTCTGCGTCACGATCAATTCCGACGACCCGGCCTACTTCGGCGGCTATCTCGACGACAACCTCCGCAGCATCCAGGACGCGTTCGGCCTGACAGACGGCGATCTCGACAAGCTCTGCGAGAACTCGATCGCCGCCTCGTTCCTCCCCGACTCGGAGAAGGCACGGCTGCGGCAGCAGCTGACGGGACGATGATCGGCGGACGGAGCGGCCTAGCCCGCGGAGTCGGCGCGCATCCTCTTCGCCATCTCCATCATCTCGGGTGTCGGCTGGCCGATCGCGAAGATGTTGCCCTCGCTGTCGCTGAACCACGCACCGCGCATGCCGCCGAGGTCGGCGATCCCGTCGACCGTCTTCAACCCGGGCATGTCGTAATCGTGGAAGACGACGCCGTGGGTGCGCAGTGCGGTGGTGTCGCGATCGATGTCGTCCGTCACGAGGTTGAACGCGGTGTTCTGAGCCGTCCCCGCGAAGTCGGTCCGGTACACCAGGACCATGGTGCCCCCGACGTCGTAGTACATATTGCCGCCTTCGTCGTCGGCGTAGACCGGGTCGCGGCCGAGCACGTCGTGCCACCAGGCCCGCGCTCGATCGAGGTCCGCTGCCGGGAGGACAGCCGTCGCCATCAGGTTCTCGAACATGATGATTTCCCGTCCGGAGGCGTTGTCATCCCTGCGCCGGCCAAGCGCAACGCATCGGCGATTCGGGCGCGCGAACGTGGCCCCCGACCGGAGTTTATCCCTGCATCCGATGGCGCGGTAGAGGCGGACCATCGGCACCGCGGACAAGTATCGTGAACCGGGTGACCGACAGCACCGCGCCCATCGACGCCACCCGCACTCCCGCCTGGGCGGAGCTCACCGCCCACGAAGCGACGTTCGCGCCCGATCTGCGCGCGTGGTTCGCCGAGGATGCGGGCCGAGCGGAGCGGTTCACCTTCGCGCTGGCGGACCTGCACGTCGACCTGTCGAAGAACCTCGTCACCGACGAGGTCCTGGCGTCGCTCGTCCGCCTCGCCGAGCAGACGGGCGTTGCCGACCGCTTCGCCGCGATGCTCGCCGGTGCGCACATCAACACGACCGAGGATCGAGCCGTGCTGCACACGGCGCTGCGCCGCCCGGCCGGTGCATCCCCCGAGCTCGTCGTCGACGGACAGGACGTCGACACGGACGTGCAGGACGTGCTCGATCGCGTCGCCGCGTTCGCGAACCGGGTGCGCTCGGGCGAGTGGACCGGTGTCACCGGCAAGCGCGTCACGCACGTCGTGAACATCGGCATCGGCGGATCGGACCTCGGGCCGGTCATGGTCTTCGAGGCGCTGAGGCCCTACGCGGATGCCGCGATTCAGGCCCGCTTCATCTCGAACATCGACCCCACCGATCTGGCCCAGAAGACGGCCGACCTCGATCCCGAGACGACGCTGTTCATCGTCGCGTCGAAGACATTCACCACCCTCGAGACGCTGACGAACGCGCGACTGGCGCGGGACTGGCTGTGGGCGAGGCTCGGCGAGCAGGCGGTGGATGTCGCGTCCGAAGAGGCCAGGACGGATGCGGTCGCCCGCCACTTCATCGCGGTCTCCACGGCGCTCGACAAGGTGGCCGCATTCGGCATCGACCCGCAGAACGCGTTCGGCTTCTGGGACTGGGTGGGTGGCCGGTACTCGGTCGACTCCGCCATCGGAACCTGTCTCGCCATCGCTCTCGGCCCCGACGTGTTCCACGAGCTGCTCGCCGGATTCCACGCGGTCGACGAGCACGTGCGCACGACTCCGCTCGGCGGGAATGTCCCCGTCCTCATGGGCCTGCTGAACATCTGGTACACGAACTTCCTCGGCGCGCAGACGCACGCCGTGCTCCCGTACGCGCAGCAGCTGAGCCGCTTCCCGGCCTACCTGCAGCAGCTCACGATGGAGTCCAACGGCAAGTCCGTGCGCTGGGACGGGTCACCGGTCACCAGCGACACCGGGGAGGTGTTCTGGGGCGAGCCCGGCACCAACGGCCAGCACGCGTTCTACCAGCTGATCCACCAGGGCACGCGACTCGTCCCCGCCGACTTCATCGCGTTCGCCAACCCCGCCTACCCGCTCGAGGATGACGGCCGCGACGTGCACGGCCTGTTCCTCGCGAACTTCCTCGCCCAGACCAAGGCGCTCGCGTTCGGCAAGACCGCCGAAGAGGTCGAGGCCGAAGGCACCACCGGACCGCTTGTCGCCGCCCGCACCTTCCCCGGCAACCGGCCGACCACGTCGATCTTCGCGGACGCCCTCACCCCGCGCGTCCTGGGTGAGCTGATCGCGCTCTACGAGCACATCACGTTCGCTCAGGGGGAGGTCTGGGGCATCAACTCGTTCGACCAGTGGGGCGTCGAGCTCGGCAAGCAGCTCGCACTGCAGATCGCGCCCGCCATCGAAGGCGACGCGGAGGCGGCGGCGGCGCAGGATGCGTCCACCCGGGCTCTGCTCGCGTACTACCACGCTCACCGCCGCTGACGGATCTTCGCACTGCGGGTGCTGAACCTCGCGCAGGCATCGACGATTCCGACGCCGATCGATTCGGCGACCCGTGCCGCCCTAGGAGTCCGTACGGGCGCGCCGCAGCGCGATCACCCGGACGAGCACAGGGACGAGGGAGATGACGACGATGCCGATGAGGATGAGATCGAGGTAGCTCGAAACGAAGTCTGCGACCGCCGGGATGTGCCCGAGTCCGTAGCCGATGAGGATGACGGCCGTCGCCCAGACCGCCCCACCCACGAGGTTGAACACCGAGAACAGGCCCCACCGCATGCGTCCGACTCCGGCCGCGACGGGGGCGAACGTCCTCACGACGGCTACGAAGCGGGCGAACATCACGGCGGGGGGACCGAACCGATCGAAGAATCCCTGCGTGCGCTGGACGCTGGCCCTGCTGAAGAAGCCGGACTCCTTGCGCTCGAACACTGCGGGCCCGGTGCGGCGGCCGATCGCGTACCCCACCTGATCACCGAGGAACGCCGCCGCGATGACCGCGAGGATGATCAGCCAGAGCGGTTCGCTGAAGTGCCCGGTGAGTGCGAGCACGCCGGTGAAGAAGAGGAGCGTGTCCCCGGGGAGGAAGAAGCCGACCAGCAGGCCGGTCTCCACGAAGACGATCGCGCAGACTCCCAGCAGCGCCCAGGGACCGGCGGCCTGGATGAGGCCTAGAGGGTCGACCAGTCCGGTCTGGATCATGATGTCCTTCCCGCGCCCGGGTGCCGGGACGCTCGATGCAGTCAAGGTGCCGAACGCTAAGACGGCTGACAGAAGGCAGGGGCACGCCGGAGAATGGGGGTCACCTGCCAGGCGCATCACAGGAACGGATGCCGCCCCTCGTGCCGGTCGCGACCGGTGGAGCTGCCGAATCCCGGGAAGTCGAATTCTGCGCGTTGTCAGATGCGCGCCGCCGCAGACCCGCCGGGCGGGGAAGAGACGTGCCTCGCGATCGTGCCGCCGACTCGGATGAGAAGGCGCACCATGAGAAGGACGACCCGGACGACCGCGAGTCCGGTGCTGTGGATCCGGTAGCTCCTGCGCATGGCACCCCCCGCTTCGACGGCGACGCTGCCACCGCACGCGACGCCGAACGGAATACACCGCCCGCTGATCGAGACCGGCCTAATCGCCGTCACGCCGTCCGGACCCGGCCCGCACCGCCACCCAGACGGTCAGCCCGAACGCGGCCCAGATGGGCACCATGGTGACGATGAACGGGCGGATCGTGTCGCTCGTCGAATGGGAATGCGAGTCGAACGCGATGAACACCAGAACGGTGCCCACCGCCAGCAGTAGGGAGGCGGCGGTGAGTGCGAGCGTCTGCAGCCTCATGGGAGCGATTATCGCGCACTCCGGCTGCGGAAACAGATCGCGGTGAACCGGCATCCCCTCGTCGCTCCGGGATGCCGGTTCACGCGGATCTCGCCGTGTCGGCGTTCGATCAGCTCTGGGCGAGGGCCTTCGACTTGAGCGTGTCGAATTCGGCCTGCGTGATGGCTCCGGAGTCCAGGAGCGACTTCGCGGAGGCGATCTGTTCGGTCGCGGATCCGCCGGACGACTTGGTCACGGATTGGATGTATTCGGCCTGAGCCGCTTGCATCGCTTTCGCCTGTTCGAGTTGACGCTTCTGCATTCCGCCGCCGCGCGCGATCAGGTAGACCAGGATTCCGAGCCACGGAACGAGGATGACGAAGATCACCCAAGCGGTCTTCGCACCGCCGCCCATGTCGGAGCTTCGGAAGATGTCGCCGAAGATCCAGAACAGGCACATGAACCAGGCGAAGAACAGGAAGAACTCGAAAAGGGCCAGAAGAAACGACCCATTGTCGTTGAACATCGCTTTTTTCCATTCGATCGGGCCTTGCGGGCGCCATTGCGACGGTCCGCCTGTTCGCCAACTTAGCGGGTCACGTCCGAACTTCGCCGTCCTTCTGTCTGCTCCTCTCATCGTGTCCGCCGAGCATGCCGCACCTGCGTGCTCGGTCTCCGCGACGGCGCTCGCCCTTTGCGCAGGAGCGTCGTACCGTGGCCGTGTGTCCACCGATGATCCGCTGCCCGATCGCCCCGCCCCCGACAACCCTTCGGGAAAGCTGGTGCTGCTGCGCCACGGCGAGACGGAATGGTCCAGGCAAGGCCGCCACACGGGTCTGACCGACATCCCGCTCACTGCGCACGGCGAAGACCTGGCGCGCGGCGCGGGCCGGCTGGTCACGGGCTACGATTTCTCGCTCGTCCTGACCTCCCCCCTGCAGCGCGCGCGGCGCACGGCCGAGTTGGCGGGTCTGGATGCCCGGATCGACCCGCTGCTCGTCGAATGGGACTACGGCGGCTACGAGGGGCGCACCACGCGAGAGATCCGCGCCGAGCTCGGCTACAACTGGAGCGCGTTCACGCACGGCGTCGTTCGCGGGCAGACGCCCGGCGAGACCGTGGAGGAGGTCGCCGCGCGCGCCTCGCGCGTGCTCACCCGTGTGCTGCCCGCCATGGGGGAGGGGGACGTCGCCCTGGTCGCGCACGGCCATTTCCTGCGCATTCTGACGGCCGTCTATCTGCGGCTGGCTCCTCGCTTCGGCGCGCAGATCACGCTGGATGCGGGGTCCGTCTCGGTGCTCAGCTTCTACCGCGAGCAGCCCGCCATCCTCTCGTGGAACTACGGACCCGAACTTCCTCTGGTGCCCTCCGAATCCTGATCCGTCCGAATCCGGAGGATCATCGGTCCGCTTGTCAACCCCCGATTCCCGATCGCGCCACGACGGTAGCTTGTCTGGAGCCAGCGCAATGCTGTCGCGATTCCTGGTGGGGAGGACAAGCGCGTGACCGGGCTCGAACACCCTGAGACGGTGGCTCTGCTGGACAGCCGTTACCAGCTGCTGGAGTGCGTCGGTGCCGGCGGCACCGCCGAGGTGTACCGCGCCGAGGACATGCTCCTCGGCCGCACGGTCGCGATCAAGCTGATGCGGCCGGACGCAGAGGTGCTCGCGTCTCCCCTGCGTGTGCATCGCGAGGTGAGCGCGCTGGCCTCACTCCATCATCACTCGCTGGTCACCCTGCTCGACGCCTGCATCGACGCGGGTCGGTCGCGGTACCTCGTGATGGAGTTCGTGGAGGGATCCACGCTCGCCGGCGTCCTGCGCGACGGCCCGCTTCCGGCCGCGCACGTCTCGCACCTGGCCGCCGAGCTCGCAGCGGCACTGCAGGTGGTGCACAGGGAGAACCTCGTGCACCGGGATGTGAAGCCGTCCAACATCCTGCTGCCGCCGTCGTCCATGCCCGGCGTCTGCTTCGACGTGAAGTTGGCGGATTTCGGGCTGGTCCAGCTGACCGACTCGCCGTCCGTGACGACGCCCGGCCTCGTGCTCGGCACGGGCGCCTACCTCGCGCCGGAGCAGGTGCGCGGCGAGCGCAGCGGGCCTGCGGCCGACATCTACGCGCTGGGCCTCGTGCTGCTCGAGGCGCTCACGGGAGAGCGCGCGTTCCCGCACGCCTCCGGGATCGGCGCCGTCATGGCCCGTCTGCTGGAGCCGCCTGGCATCCCCGAGGGACTGGACCCACGGTGGTCGCAGCTCATCCGCAGCATGACGGCCGACGACCCGGATGCGCGGCCCACGGCGCGCGATGTCGCCGCGGCCGTGGCGCTCCTTCCGATCGACGTGCCGACATCCGCGGAGGCTACCGTCGCGTCGGTTCCCGCTTCGCCCCGGTCGATGGTTCCGGATGCCTCTCCTACCGTCGCGGGTGACGTGGCCGTGCCCCCGGGAGCTCCGCTGCGACGGAGCCGTACGACGCGCGCACGCCGTCCGCTCATGGCCCTCTCATACCTCGCAGTAGCGGCGTTCGCGTGCCTGTTCATCCTCGGCGGGGGGATCGCCATGCAGGCCGCAGGCGGCGTGGGCGACCACGGCGCCACGAGGGTCGTGCCCGCAACGGTGCCGAGCGGCGTGCCCGCCACGTGGCCCTCGGACATTCCCGCGGCCGCCGTGGATGCGGGAACGTCCGACGGCGGCGGTACGCCCGCTGCGGTGGCCGCCTCCACCGGCAAGGATCAGAATCGGGGTCACCCGAGCCAGGCCGGCGCGCAGGGCGCCGCCTCGAAGAGCACTGCGGGCGCGGTGAAGTCCCAGCGGACGCCGCAGCACGGCCCGAAGGCCGGCAAGTAGGCGGATTCGACGACCCCAGCCCGGAAGCGGGATGTCCCGCGGAGAGCCCGCGGGACATCCCGCTTTTCGAAGCGTCGACTAATTCGCGGAGTTGTAGGCTGCGACGATGCTGCTGGGAATGCGCCCGCGCTCGTTGACCTGATGTCCGTTTCGGCGTGCCCATTCCCGGATCGCGGCATTGTCTTCGCGATTGCCACGACGACGCGGGCGGCCGGTGCTGCGGGACGCGGCTCCGGCAGAGCGGCCGGCCGCGATGAACGGCGCGAGAGCCTTCTCCAGCGCGGCCCTGTTGTCCTTCGAGAGATCGATCTCATAGGACCGGCCTTCCAGCGAGAAGGTGACTGTCGAAGCGTCGTCCGAGCCGTCCAGATCGTCGGTGATGCTGGTGATGACGTGGCGAGCCAATGGATCCTCCTGGGTCGGGTGAATGGAGCGCGGCCCACCATACGATGATCAATCTCAGAATGCTCTGAGATTCCCCCAGGCGTGAGTTCCGCGTATACTTCTGTCCCATTTCCGCGAGGCGGGATCGGCATTTCTGCGCGGGGCGGAGAGGCGCCCCTCGAGGTCATTCATCCCCGCCATCGCCCATTCACCCCTACCGGGGCGCGAGAGGGCCGCGAGTCAGGCGACCGTGCGATCCTCGTGGTCGAGGATGGCGAGCTGCAGACGCATGACATCGAGCAGTTCCGCCTGAACGCGCGCGGCCTCGCGCTCTGTCAGAGGCTCCGTGAATCCGGGCACGGGCAGGATGGCGAGCGGTGTCGTCGCGGAGAGGTTGAGGCGAAGCGTGAGGGGTGTGCCGCCGGTGGAGACCGGAATCTCGACGGCGGCCGAGCGATCGCGAGCAGCCAGCTCCACCTGGTACGCCCACAAGAGGTCGGCGGTCTCGTCGGTCAGGTCTACGACCAACGATCCGAAGTAGAGCTTCTGCATCGCCGCTCCGCCTCCCGTTGTCAGTGGCCCCCGTGAAGAGCTCCGCAGCCCGCCTCGGGGTCATTCGAGAATACGCCCGAATCGCTAGACAGGCTAGTAACTCATGGAGTTTGCTTCAGCGCAGGCGCAGGGCGTGCTCGTCTGCGAGGGCGATCGCGAGCGCTCCGCTCGGGGTCGGGTGAAAAGGCGCGGCATCCGTCACGCCCTGCACGTACGGGAACGGCGTGCACACGCCGTGCCCGGTGAAGTCGGGCTTCGCGATCGCGAAGTCGGCGGCCTTCGCGCCCTCCGCGAGGATCGTGTTCAAGGCGGCGAGGTCGGCCTGCAGCGACTTCTGCTTCGCCGGGGTGATGCCCTGCTTCTTCAGGCACTGCACGCTGCCGGGAACAGGGTCGTAGTACTGGTTGATCACGACGAGCGGGTGGGACGGCAGCAGCTGCAGCTGGTCGAGCAGCTGCAGGTAGTCGCTGCTGAAGGTCGCCAGCTGCTGCTGGAAGAACGCCTGCTGGGCGTTGTCCGAACAGGATGCCGAGACGGCGCAGAGCTGCAGCATGGAGATCCATTCGACGTCGTTGGCGCCGATGCTCACGATCACGACCTGGGCCTTCGCCATCTCCGGCGACCGCAGCTGCGCCGGGATCGTGCGATCGCCGAGCGACTGCGGACCGAGGACTCCGTTGCCGATCGACGCGCCGCTGCACGCCAGGTTCGTCACCGTCCAGCCGTTGACGACGGCGAGGTCCACCGCGAACGCGTCTCGGCTGCGGCCGCACGCCTTGTCCTCGTCGGTGCCGGGAACCAGCGGGCGGTTGCCGAGGCCCGCGGCCGTCGAATCCCCGATCACGACGACGCGCTCCACCGCATCCGCCGGGCTGACAGGCGCCGAGCGCAGCGACAGCGCCGGTGACCCGCCGACGAGATCCTGGAGCGAGTTGATCCCCTCGAGCTTGGCCGGGGCGCTGTAGGCGGTGACCATGACGCCGCCGAGATCCACGGCGAGCGCGAGCACGAGGGTCCCCGCCAGCAGCGCGGTGGTCTCCCGCCAGCCGTGCCGCAGCCATCCGGCGGCGGCGCCGGCGATCATCAGTGCGGCGACGGCGACGATGACCAGCTGCCAGATGAAGAAGCGCTGCCACCCGTCGATCAGGGCGCTCTCGAGCGTGGCGGGGGCGGCCTTCCCCTCGGCGAACTGGGTGAGCTGCTCCGACAGCGTGATGTGCGACAGGGTGAGCCGGGGCCGGATCGGTCCGTCGAACTGGACTGTCGTCGCAAGCGATTGGCCGAACAGGTCGAGCTGTCCCGGTCCCGAGAGGCTCCATGTCGGGGCGGTGACGCCCACATACACGGTCTGGCCGGCCGTCGTCACCTTCTGCATGGGCGTGAGCCACAGCGACAGGGCGATCGCCCCTGCGGCGGCGAAGACGACGATCAGCACGTCGATGAGCGCGCGGCGGGCGGAGCGGGCCGGCCAGGCCGCCCGCAGACGGGTTCGGAGGATGTGGATGAGGTTTCGCATGACGTCGTCGGGTAGTCGCTGAGTTCACCATCCTGCCATCCGGCCGGCCACCCCGGGCTGGACACCCGCCGCGAGCACGTCCTGCCGTCGCCGCATCCGGAATCGTCGGCACGGATGTCGGTGCGGCGTGCGATGATTCGCACATAGGTTCGATGGACGGAGGCGGGATGCGGGGCGAGGCGACCGTGCTGCACGCCGACCTCGATGCGTTCTACGCATCCGTCGAACAGCGGGACGCGCCCGAACTGCGCGGTCGCCCGGTCATCGTCGGCGGAGGTGTCGTGCTCGCGGCGAGCTATGAGGCGAAGGCGCGCGGGGTTCGTACCGCGATGGGTGGCCGGCAGGCGCGCGACCTGTGCCCCGACGCGGTGGTGGTGCCGCCGCGGATGGATGCGTATTCCGCGGCGAGCAAGGACGTGTTCGCGATCTTCCGCGACACGACACCGCTCGTGGAGGGCCTGTCGATCGACGAGGCGTTCCTGGAGGTCGGCGGCCTGCGGCGCATCTCCGGCACGCCGGAGCAGATCGCCGTGACGCTGCGCACGCGGGTGCGGGCGGAGGTCGGACTGGCCATCTCGGTCGGAGTGGCCCGCACGAAGTTCCTCGCCAAGGTCGCGAGCGCGGTCAGCAAGCCCGACGGACTGCTCGTCGTCGAGCCCGAGCGCGAGGAGGAGTTCCTGCTTCCGCTGCCCGTGGAGCGACTGTGGGGCGTGGGCGCCGTCACCGCCGAGAAGCTGCACCGGCTCGGCATCCACACGGTCGGACAGCTGGCCGAGCTCGAAGCGGCGACCGCCGAACGGCTGCTCGGCAGGGCGACCGGTGCGCACCTGCACGCGCTCGCCCGGCTGCGCGATCCGCGTCCGGTGGACACGACGAGACGGCGCGGATCGATCGGCTCGCAGCGCGCGCTCGGCACGCGTCCCCGGTCGCCGGCGGAGCTCGACCTGTTCCTCACCCAGATCGTCGACCGGCTCGGCCGGCGACTGCGCGACCACGACCGGGTGTGCCGGACCGTCGTGCTGCGGCTGCGCTACGGAGACTTCGCGAAGGCGACGCGCTCGCGCAGCCTTCGCTCGCCGACCGACCGCACCGCGGTGCTGCTCACGCTCGCCCGAGGCCTGCTCGCTGCGGCACTGCCCGAGATCGAGGAGCGCGGGATCACCCTGATCGGGGTGTCCCTGACACAGCTGGCGCGCGCCGACAGCGTGCAGCCGGAGCTTCCCATCGACTGGGACGAGGGCGTGCGCCTCGACACCGTGCTGGATGCGGTGCGCGATCGATTCGGCGCGGCATCGGTCTCACGCGCCGCGCAGCTCGGCCGTGATCCGGGCTGGTCGACGCCGCTGCTGCCCGAGCACGAGTGATCCGCACCGCTCTAGGCCGAAGTGTGAACCGTCGGCGCCGCCGGCTCGTGTTACGGATGGGACCGTCGAACAGCCGCATCAGCCCAACCGAGGTCGAGCCCATGACCGTCAGAACGGAAAGTCGCCTCACCGTCGCCGCGAGCATCGTCGACGTGTGGGCGTACCTGTGCGACGTGGGGCGCTGGCCGGAATGGGCGCCGACCGTGGTCGAGTGCCGGGTGAGCGGGGGAGGCCCGTTGACGGCGAACGGGTGGATAGAGCAGCGCGCCAGGGACCTCGGCGTGCGTCACCGCCGCCGCGAGCACGTGGCCGTTGTGGATCCACCCGGGTCCATGGCGTTCGCGGGGACGATGTGGACGTCACCGGCGCGCTGGGGGATGGAATTCGAACCGGTGGATGCCGGGCGCACCGATGCCATGATGTGGGTCGAGGTGGACCTCGCCAACGTCATGCGCGTCGTCCCCGCGCTCGCGCTCGCGCGCCAGATCCAGCGTGTGAGCGACATCGAGATGGCGGGGATCAAGGCTGCCGTCGAGGCCGACGCGGGCATGAGGGCACGTGCGTCATGAGCACCTCCGAGCGCACCCGCGAGCACCTTCTCGAGGTGTACCGACGCAAGGCGAAGCATTACGACCTCATCTCGCAGCTCTCGCCCGTGCCCGGCTATCCCCAGCACGCGCAGCGCCTGCGTGCGATCCGTGCCCTCGGCTTGCGCGCCGGCGATCTGGTCGTCGATCTCGCGTGCGGGACGGGTCTCAACTTCCCGCTCCTCGAACAGGCGATCGGCCCCGACGGGCGGATCGTCGGCGTCGACCTGACCGATGCCATGCTCGCGCGGGCACGGAGTCGCGTCGCAGCCGGCGGATGGGGCAACGTCGGCCTCGTGCAGGCCGATGCCGCGGACTACGTCTTCCCCGACGGGGTCGACGTCATCCTGTCCACCTACGCGCTGACGCAGGTGCCGGAGTGCGGCCGTGTCGTCGCCCAGGGCGCCGCGGCGCTGTCGCGCGGGCGGCGCTGGGTCGTGCTCGACCTCAAGCTGCCGGATGCGACGCCCGGCTGGGTCTCGCGGTTCGGTATCGCCGCGGTCGGCACCTCGGCTTCCCTCGACGAGTGGATCGACCGGCGCCCCTGGGAGACCATCCGCTCCGCGATGCAGGACAGCCTGTCGGATGCCTCCTGGACCGAGCTGTGCTTCGGGACGGCCTTCCTCGCCGTCGGCTCAGGTCGCGGCGACGTCCGTGTCCAAGACGCCCGACATCCTCGGAAGGTTCCGCGAGGCCTGGATGTTGACGCATCCATGGGTTGGAATGATGACGTCATCGACACGTTCAGAACGAGCAAGGGCACCGAGAACTACTGGGGCCCGAAGCTCATCGTGCTGCATTCGATCGGTGCGAAATCCGGCGAGATTCACCTCAATCCGGTCGTGGGCTTCCGCACCGACGGCGGATGGCGGGTGGTGGCGTCCAAGGGCGGCGCGCCGGAGAACCCCGCCTGGTACCACAACCTCCGCGTGAACCCCACGTTCGAGATCGAGGCGCTCGTGGACGGCGACGTCGTCACGGTGCACGTCACGGCGACAGAGATCACCGGGGACGAATGGCGGGATGCGTATGACGCGATCGCCGCTGAGGAGCCGCAGTTCGGGGACTACCTCGAGAAGACGGATCGCCGCATCCCCGTCTTCCAGCTCACTCCCGTCGCCGGCTGAGGCGCCCAGCCCGTCCGCATCCGACCCGCGCGAGCCGGCGTCGGCCGAGAGGCGCGGATGCGCCGGTCGGCACGAGGCTCGACGGCTCTCGGTAGCATGCACCGCATGCCCATCAAGCTGGAGAACGTCGGCATCGCCGTCCGCGACCTCGAGGCGGCCATCGCCTTCTTCACCGACCTCGGCCTGACCGTCGTCGGCCGCGACACGGTCAGCGGCGAGTGGACGGACACCGCTGTCGGACTCGACGGCAACCACGCCAGGATCGCGATGCTCGAGACACCGGATGGCCACGGTCAGCTCGAGCTCTTCGAGTACATCCATCCCGATGCGATCGAGACCGCGCCGACCCTCCCGAACGAGGTCGGAATGCACCGCGTCGCGTTCTCGGTCGACGACATCGACGAGGCCCTCGCGATCGCCGCACGACACGGATGCCACCCCCTTCGCGGTGTCGCGAATTATCAGGACGTCTACAAGCTGACGTACCTGAGGGGTCCGAGCGGCATCCTCGTGATGCTCGCCCAGGACCTGCGCCGCTGATCAGCCGTGGTAGAGCTCGCCGACGGGCACCGGCGCCGCCAGCACGTTGCCCGGCTGGGCGAGCGGACATGCCCACGCGGGGTCGTAGGCGCAGGAGGGGTTGTAGGCGAAGTTGAAGTCGAGCACCATCGTGGCCCGCCCGGCGTCGGAACCGAGATCCGCACCCTTGATCGTGTCGATCAGGTAGCGGCCTCCGCCATAGGTGCCCTCCTCACGTCCCGCGAGGGCGTCGCGCAGCGGGATGAAGATCCCCCCGCCGTAGGAGGCCAGTCGCCACACGTCGAGGGAGCCGACATCCGGGATCTCCACGCGGCCGAGCCGCTCGAACGGCACGATTCCGTCGGTGCCGGTCGCGAACTCGAAGCCTCCTGGTTCGGCGGGAAGGATCGGAAGCTCGAAGCGCCAGTCGGGTTCGTACGGCGCGATCGGCAGGCCGAGGAAGCCCGGCCTGTCCTCGGGGAGAAGGGGAGTGGCGGGATGCCGCAGCATGAGCTCGTCCCGGCCTCGGCGCCACAGCACATGAGCGTCCCCGGCGTTCGCCGTGCGGCGCACCTCCGCGTAGAGGGCGAACACCCGCTGGCGCCAGTCGACGACCTCGAGTGCGGTGCGAGCGGTCACGGCCATGCGCTCAGGCTACGCGCCCGGCGCCGAGGCAGGGGTTGCGTGAGGGGGTGCCACGCAGCGCCGGTGGTCAGCGCAGACGTTCGAGCGGGTTCTCCCGCAGCTTGCGGACGACCCCGCCGTCGACGAGTCGGCGCGCGGAGGTCGTCGGCTTCCGTTCGGCCTGATCGGTCACGCACGCGCTGAACTCGTCGGCGAGACGGCCCCGCGGGTACTCCTCGAGCACCTCGAGCAGGAACTCGGGAGGGAGCGCGTCCGCGTGCGCGCCGGAGATGTCCAGTGCGGTGGCCGTCTCGAGCAGGTGCCCCTCGACGTCGAACTCCGGGTCGACGCTCGGCCAGTTGTGGCGCACGATGACGTCGAGCACACGCTGCCGGCGATCGGCATCCCATCCCGCTCCCGCCGTGAGGGCGACTGCGACGTGCCCGCCGGCGTGCTCGTACGAGATCGTGTGGTTGTCGTACTCGGTGACCGTGCCGATGTCGTGGAGAAGTGCCGCGACGTACAGCAGTTCGTGGTCGAACTCGCGAAGGCCTTCGACGACCGCGAATCCCTCGGCCCAGAGCCAGGAGCGGATGGCGTGATCCGTGATGGCCTTCGACTGGTACTCGACGGCGATGCTGCGCGCGGCCCGCGCGGCGGCGGTGTCGGGCGGAGCGAAGTCGGCGATGCGCATGCTCCACTGTGGCACGGTGGCCGCGCGTCCCGCTGCCGGGTCTACGAAAGGCTCTGCGTCCGCGCGGACTGCCGCCGTGCGAGGGCGATGGCGCCGACGGCGACGTACAGCGCGGCGGCGGCCACGAATCCCACCGACATCGCGAACGACAGCCAGTCACTGCCCGTGAACATGGTGCCGACCCCCGCGAGGAACGTGAGGATGATGACGATGAAGGCCCACAGCGCCGCGCGTCGGGCGATCCCCTCGCGTCGCGCCACCAGCCAGGCGCGCACGGCGACCACGATCAGCCCGATTCCGACGAGGGCGTGCAGACCGAGGACGATCCCCGCGACGATGCGAGCCGCACCGGTGTTGTCTTCGGGACTGCCGAGGAGGTTCGCGCCCATCCCCAGCAGGAACTGGGCCGCGAGCGCGGAGAGCGCCTCGCGAGAGCGCCGGACGAGATCTTCGGAGGTGTTGCTGGATGCGGCGGACATCGGCGGTCCCTTTCGTTCGACGATTCGCATGTCGGGTCCATCCTGTTCCTGCGTCGACTCCGTGTCATCAGGCCGCCGCCGTATCTGCGCGTACTCTCCGCGGAGTAGCGCGGCGCAGGCATGCGAACCCCGTCGCTCTCGCCGATCGGGCGACGCGCAACGTGCGAGGGCGTGCGATGACCCCGGCAGGACGTTCCCCCGACCCGCCGGGGTCGTCACGACATGCCGGGCGCCGATCAGGCGACGAACATCGGGCTCCGCTGCATACGTGATTGCCCCACCAGCGTACGGTCGGGCATGAGACGCCCAGCGAGGCTTGACGCGGCTCCCCGCCCGCTGATATGCCCTCGGCCTGGGTAGGGTGGGGACGGTGTGCGCGACTGCTGCCGATGACCCTGCAACCTCCCCCGACGGGCGGACCACCGGAGTGGATGCGGCGCTGCAGGCTGCGATCGACCTCGGATACGAGCGGCGCGACCGCGGGAACATGGGCCCGACGATCGCGTACTTCCGCGAGCTTCTGGAGCAGCATCCCGACGAGGCCGTCGTGGTCTACGAAGTCGCCGGCGCGTACGACACGGCGGGAGAGGAGCAGACGGCGCTCGGCTATTACGAGCGCGCGCTGTCGATCGGCCTCAGCGGTGACGTCCTGCGCCGCTGTCTCTGCCAGTACGCCAGCACGCTGCGGTGGCTCGGGGGCTTCGACGAGTCGCTGGCGGCGCTCGAGCGGGCGCAGCGCGAGTTCCCCGATTCGGATGCCGTCCGCGTCTTCCGTGCCCTCACCCTGAACGACGCCGGGATGACGGATGCCGCGGTCGCCGAGCTTCTCGCGGTGATCGTGGACCACGACGACACCGACCTCGGACGCTGGCGCGACGGCTTGCGCGGCCTCGCCGGCTGGCTCGCCGACGGCCGTCCGGACTGACGCATCCGGGGGCGCGCAGGGCGCCCAGGGCACCGCCTGTCGATCCGCCGACCACAGCATCGTCATCGTGGTGAACCGCCCGCGAGTGCGGGGGGACGAAGGAGCGAACATGAGCAACGCCACCCACATCACGGGCGTCCGGACGGTCAGCATCCCCGTCGAGGATCAGGAGGCGGCGCTCGCCTTCTACACCGCGACGCTGGGCTTCGCCCTGCTCCGGGACGCGCCGCTCGCCAACGGGGGCCGATGGATCGAGCTGGCGCCGTCCGAGGATGACGTCATCCTGACCCTCGAGCCGGCACGGCCGGACGTCACGCGCGGTGCGATCGGCATCCGCTTCACGACGGACGACATCGACGAGGCCCGATCCGTGCTCCTGCGCCGCGGGGTCGACGTCGACGAGATGCTGGCGTGGCCCGGGATCCCGCGGATGTTCGCGTTCCGCGACCCCGACGGCAACGCCTTCTCGATCACCGCCACCGCGTGACGACGGCGGAGCGGCGACGTCCCTCCGCAGCCCCTCTCCCCCGAATTCCCGGCACAGCCTGCGCCTTCGCCACGCGTTCCGCAACGGGGTTGACGGGAGCGCGATCGGCGCGCACCCTCGACCGCGTACGACCCCGCTCCCGAGCCTGAGCCGAGGGGATCCTCGGACGGCTGTGAGAGACGGGTGCGCCCTCGGAGCCGATGGCGAGGGCGGAAGCACGGAACGAAGGGAGACGGCGTGGGCCGCATCCACCGCAAGAGCATCCGTCGCACCGAACCGGCCCTGCGGGGCATCGACCGACTGGTGCGGAACATCGAGACAGGCCGTTTCGAGCGGTCGCTCTCGGCGCTGACGGCAGTCGGAGCAGTCGTCACGGCCGGTGAGATCTACTTCGAGCACGACAAGGCGAGCTTCGGGAACAGATGGATGTGGGTCCCCGTCGTCCTCGGGCCGATCGGGGCCGTCGCCGGCATCGCCGGTGTCGTCAGCAAGACGGCGGCCAAGACCGTGCTGCCGATCGCCGCCGCCACGATCATCGCCAACGGCCTGCAGGGCACGTACCTGCACGCGCGCGGGGTCGCCCAGAAACCCGGCGGCTGGCGCAACCTCCGCTACAACCTGGAGATGGGACCACCGCTGCTCGCGCCGCTCCTGGTGACGCTGGTCGGGGGAATGGGACTGCTCGCGGCGATCCTGAGGCGGGAGCGATGACCCCCGGCTCCCTGCGCGACGACGTGCCGGGGCGCTTCCCCGGATTCCAGGTGCTCGGTCAGGCGGGCGCCTGGGACGACGTCACCCGTGCGGTGGTGCTCTCGCGTGTCGGCCCGCAACCGCCTCTGCGGTTCTTCACCGAGATCGAAGCCGCGGCGGCGACGGCTCTGTTCGACCGGCTGCTCGACCAGCATCCCGGCGACCGCGTCCCGGTGACGGCGCTCGTGGACCGCCGCCTCGCCGACGGCCAGACCGACGGCTGGCACTACGACACGATGCCCCCGGACGAGGAGGCGTGGCGGCGAAGCCTCGCCGCCCTGGACGACGCTGCGCGCGAGGTCTACGGCGCGGCGCTCGCGGACTGCGGCGAGGAGCAGCAGAGCCACCTGCTCGCCCACGTGAAGGACGGCGCCGGCCCCTGGCGCGGCTTCGACCGTCCGCAGCTGTGGAGCCTGTGGACCCGGTATGCGTGCACCGCGTTCTACAGCCATCCGGACGCATGGAACGAGATCGGCTTCGCCGGCCCCGCCTACCCCCGGGGCTACAAGAACCTCGGGGTCGACCGTCTCGAGCCGTTCGAGGTGAAAGACGCACGGCCCGGAGACGTGCCGCGCGTGGAGGCGCACGGATGACCTCGGCGCTGCGCGACCGGAACGGCTCCGCATGGCTCCTCACGCCCGACGGCTCACGCGCCGAGCCGCGGCTGACCGCGCAGATGCGCCGGTTCGATGACACGCACGAGGTAGACATCGCGATCGTCGGCTGCGGCGCCGGCGGCTCGGTGCTGCTGCAGCGGCTCGCTCGGGCGGGATGGGATGCTGTGGCCTTCGACGCCGGCCCGTTCTGGGACCCGGCGAAGGACTGGGTGAGCGACGAGGCCGGATCGCACCACCTCTACTGGACCGACCAGCGCCAGATCGGCGGGACGGATCCGGTGCCGCTCGGCTCGAACAACTCCGGGCGCGGCGTCGGCGGATCGATGGTGCACTACGCCGGCTATGTGCCCCGCTTCCACCCGAGCGACTTCCACACCCTCTCGGGCGACGGCGTCGGCGCCGACTGGCCGATCGACTACGCCGACCTCGCGCCGTATTACGCCGACATCGAGGCCGAACTGCCGGTCGCCGGCGAGGACTGGCCGTGGGGCGATCCGCACTCCTACCCGCACCGCCCCCATCCCGTGTCGGGCAACGGCGAGACCTTCCTGCGCGGGGCGCTGGCCGCCGGCATCCAGGCGAAAGTCGGACCGGTCGCGATCGCCAACGGGCGCTTCGGGCATCGCCCGCACTGCATCTACCGCGGCTTCTGCCTGCAGGGGTGCAAGGTCAACGCGAAGGCGTCCCCGCTCATCACGCACATCCCGGACGCGCTCGCGCACGGCGCCGAGGTGCGCGCCGACAGCATGGTGACGTCCATCGAGATCGACGGGCGGACGGGACGGGCGACCGGCGTCCACTACCTCGAGGACGGGCGACCGCGCTTCCAGCGCGCGCGGATCGTGGCCGTCGCCGGATACTCCATCGAGACGCCGCGGCTGCTGCTGAACTCGACATCTGCGCGGTTCCCCGACGGCCTCTGCAACGACTTCGACCTCGTCGGGCGCTACCTCATGGTGCAGGGCGCTCCGCAGACGGCGGGACGGTTCGAGTCGGAGATCCGCATGTGGAAGGCGCCCCCGCCGGAGGTCAGCACGGAGGAGTTCTACGAGACCGATCCGTCGAAGCCGTACACGCGGGGCTTCTCGATCCAGACGGTCTCGCCCCTGCCCATCACGTGGGCGGAGCACGTGATGGCGCAGGGCCACTGGGGAGCCGACCTGCGCCGCTACATGTCGGACTACGTGCACTGGGCATGCTTCGGCGCGCTGTGCGAGTTCCTGCCGCTGCCGGACAACCGTGTGACGCTCGCCGACGAGAAGGACGGCTACGGACTGCCGGTGGCCCACTTCTCGTACACCCAGTGCGACAACGACCGCGCGCTCGCGAAGGCCGCCCAGGCCACCATGGAGCAGCTGCTCGAGGCCGCCGGAGCGAGCGAGACGATGACCGTGCAGCGCTACGCGCACCTCGTCGGCGGGGCCCGGATGGGCGCAGACGAGACGCAGGGGGTGGTGGATGCCGATTGCCGCACGTTCGCGGTGCCCAACCTGCTCATCACCGACGGGAGCGTGCTTCCCACGCAGGGCAGCGCCAATCCGGCCCTCACCATCATGGCCGTCGCCGCACGAGCGGCCGAGCGGCTGATCCATCGCCCGGAGCCGTGAGCGACGCGGGCACCATTCGAAGGAGGGACAGCATGACAAACGTCAGCGATTTCGTGATCGCGCGCATCCGCGAGTGGGGGGTGCGACGAGTGTTCGGCTTCCCGGGCGACGGCATCGGCGAGTTCGACGGCGCTCTCGAGCGGGCGGAGCGCGCCGGCGAGGGGGTGGAGTACATCCGCCCCACACACGAGGAGATCTGCGCGCTCATGGCCACGGCGCACGCCAAGTTCACCGGCGAGGTGGGCGTCTGCATCGCGACCTCGAGTCCCGGCGCCTTCCACCTGATGAACGGTCTCTACGACGCGAAGATGGACAACCAGCCCGTGGTCGCCATCGTCGGCCAGCAGGGGCTCAACGCGTTCGGCACGTTCAACCAGCAGGAGAGCAATCTCGAGCGCACGTTCTCGGATGTCGCGGCCTACGTCCAGACGGTCGTGTCGCCCGAGCAGGCGCAGTCCGTCGTCGACACGGCGTTCCGCACGGCCATCACGCGGCTGCAGCCGTGCGTGATCATCCTGCCGCACGACGTGCAGGGCATGGACATGGTCGAGCCGGGCACCGAGGTGTGGGTCTCGCGCTCGAGCGCCGTGGCGCCGTCGACCGCGCTCGCTCCGCCGATCGAGCAGCTGCAGGCGGCAGCCGACATCATCAACGCGGGGGAGCGGGTCACGTTCCTGGTCGGGCACGGGGCCGGCGGCGCCACCGCCGAGGTGCTCGAGGCGGCGCGGCTGGCCGGCGCCGTGCTCATCACGACGTTGCGCGGCAAGCAGGTGATCCCCTCCGACGTGCCGTATCACACGCAGCAGCTCGGGCTCCTGGGCTCGCGGCCGAGCTACGAGCAGATGAAGACGTGCGACACCCTCGTGCTGCTCGGCACCAACTACCCGTACGGCCAGTTCCTCCCGAAGACCGGCCAGGCCCGCGCCGTGCAGGTCGATCTGCGGCCCGAGCAGCTCGGCCTGCGCTACCCGACCGAGGTCAGCATCTGGGCCGACGTGGCGCAGACGTTGCGCGGCCTGATCCCGCTGCTCGAGCAGAAGACCGACCTCTCGTGGCAGAACCGCGCCATCGAGGGGATGCGCGACTGGGACGACGAGATCGCCGCACAGGCGTCGGTGCGGTACGACGACGGCATGAACCCGAGCCACGTCTACCGCGAGCTGAACAAGCGGCTTCCGGCGGGCGCGATCGTGACGGCGGATGCGGGCACGTCCGCCGACTGGTACGGGCAGCAGATCCGGCTGCGCGCGGGGATGCGGGGCGACCTCTCGGGCCGGCTCGCCACCATGCTCGCCGCGATGCCCTACGCCGTCGCGGCGAAGTTCGCGTACCCCGAGAACCCCGTCGTCTGCACCATCGGCGACGGCGCGTTCCAGATGCTCGGCATGAACGAGCTCATCACGGTCAAGAAGTACATGGCGCGGTGGGCGAATCCGACGTTCATCGTGCTGGTGCTCCACAACAACGACCTCACGCAGGTCTCGTGGGAGATGCGCACCGAGGATGCGAACCCGGTGTGGTCGACGTCTCAGGACGTCGAGTCGGTGGACTACGCCGGCTGGGCCCGTCTGCTGGGATTCAACGGGGTCTCGGTCACGGATGACGACGACATCGGCCGGGTGTGGGATGCCGCGTTCGCGCACCCCGGCGTGACCCTGATCGACGCCCACACGAGCCGGAACGTGCCGCCGCTGCCGCCCCACATCACCTTCGAGTTCGCGAAGAACACGGCCGAGGCGCTCCTGAAGGGCGACCCGCTGGCGGTGGGCGCGATCACGGACTCCGCGAAGTCCATGTTCGCGGAGGGCAAGGCGCGCCTGAAGGACGCGCTCCACCTGGGCGACCGCGACGACGACGCCGACGACGATGAACAGTCCTGACTCCGGCACCCGCATCCACTCGATCCGGGCGAGCGCGTACACCGTCCCGACGGCCACCGGCGGGCGCGAGCGCCCGGAGAGCGACGGCACGATCGAGTGGAGCAGCACCGGCGTGCTCGTCGTGCGGCTGACGGCGGGGGATGCCACGGGCCTCGGCTACGCCTACACCTCTCCGGCGGCGCTCGGCCTCGTCCGTGACATCCTCTGGGGCGAGGTCGAGGGCGGCGACGCGCTCGACACCGCCCGGCTGTTCTGGGCGATGGCGCGTGCATCCCGCAACTCCGGCTGGCCGGGCGTCGGCGCGAGCGCCGTCGCCGCCGTCGACATCGCCGTCCACGACCTGGCCGCGCACTTCCTGGGCGTGCCGCTCACGCAGCTGCTCGGCGGCGCGCACGACCGGATCGCCGCGTACGGCAGCGGCGGCTTCACCGACTACACGGATGACGAGCTCGCGGAGCAGCTCGCATCGTGGGCAGGTGCCGGCATCCGGGCGGTGAAGATGAAGGTCGGATCGGTCCCCGGCGACGACCTCCGGCGCGTGCAGGTCGCGCGAGCGGCGATCGGGGACGCCGTCGAGCTGTTCGTGGACGCCAACGGCGCCTACGACCGCAAGACGGCGCTGCACCTCGCCGAGGAGTTCGTGGGCGAGGGTGTGACCTGGTTCGAGGAGCCCGTGTCGAGCGACGACCGGGAGGGCCTGCACCTGCTGCGGGCGCGCATCCCCGCTCCCGTGCGCGTCGCGGCCGGCGAGTACGCCTACCGGCCGACGGACTTCCGCGACCTGCTCGTGGCCGGATGCGTCGACGTGCTGCAGGCCGACGCGACCCGCTGCGGGGTGACCGGCTTCGGCGTCGCCGCCGCGCTCGCGGGCGCGTTCGGCGTGCCGCTCAGCGCTCATACGGCGCCGGCGTTGCACGCATCCGTCGCCGCCGCCCACGAGGAGGCGATCAACGTGGAGTACTTCCACGACCACCAGCGCATCGAGGAGCTCTTCTTCGACGGGGTGCCGCCGCTCGTCGGCGGAGACCTCGTGCCCGACCGCTCCGCTCCGGGCCACGCACTGGGGTTCAAGGAGGCGGACGCCGAACCGTATCTCGTCGACGCCTTCCGCGCCGGATGACGCCGCTGCCCGGGGACCCCTGTCCGCGGCAACGGCGCAGGTCTATCCTGTGGCTGTACCATCGTCGGGGAAGTCACCCGCGCTGTGCGGAGGTGTCTGGTGGTCGGTTCGAGCGTGCCGGGAATGCTGCGCGCCGCCGCGACGGGCGACGCGTCGCCGGCGCCGCAGGCGAGCTCCCCGCCGGAGTTCTCGGGGAACGCGCTGCCGCCCGGACTCGAGTCGTGGGTCCTGGTCGCCATCATCGGCGCCGCCATGGTCCTGGCGATGGTGGCGCTGCTGCTCTACGGGCTGCTCAACAAGTCGACGGGCAAGACCGAGGGCAACAGCGTCGTCCGCGCGTGGATCGCCGTGAGCCTCGTCGCCGGAGTGCTGATCATCACGGCGGCGACGCTCGGCGGCAGCGATCAGGGCCTGCAGAACGTGCTCATCGGCAGCATGGTCGCCGGCTCCGGCAGCGCGGTGGCATTCTACTTCGCCACGAAGTCGGCCGAGAGCGCGAACGCCGCCGTGCTGAAGGCCGCCGGCATCGGCGCGCCCGCAGCGGCCAAGGCCCTGCTCCTGAGCAAGGTGGCCGATCCGACGCGGATCTCCGGTGCGACGGCGGGGAACACGATCACGTACCACTACAGGGTCACGAACGCGGGGAAGGATCCCCTGACGGGGGTCCACATCTCCGATTCGCTCGCGCCGCCCGCCGCGACCGACTGCGTCTGGCCGGCCGCGCCGGGCGAGCTCGCTCCGGGGGCGGTGATGACGGCGACGTCACGGGTCACGATCACGGACGACGACATCAAGAGCGGATCCGTCACGAGCAGCGCGACCGCCACCGGCTCTCCCGGCACCGGCAAGAGTCTGGAGTCCGAACGGGAGTGGACGACCACGAAGCTCGTGTGAGCGCCGGGGATGATCGAGGGGTGAGGCTGAGCGAGCAGGACGCGCGGGCACGAGTGGATGCGGCGCGCACGGCGACGCTCGCGACGGTGGGGGATGACGGGCGCCCCCACCTCGTGCCGATCACCTTCGCCGTCGAGGACGACCTCATCTTCACGGCCGTCGATCACAAGCCGAAGTCGACGCGCAGGCTGCGGCGGCTGCGCAACATCGCACACAACCCGCGGGTGGCCCTGCTCGCCGACGAGTACAGCGAGGACTGGACCCGGCTGTGGTGGGTGCGAGTGGACGGGGTCGCAGACGTGATCGACGATGCCGAGGGGATGCGGCATCCCGTCGACGCCCTCGTCCGCCGCTACGAGCAGTACCGCGAGCACCGCCCGGAAGGGCCCGTCATCGTCATCCGCGTCGACTCCTGGAGCGGCTGGTCGGGCTCGTAGGGCGGAGTGTTCTGCCGTGATCACGTCGTCGCCCGTGCCGCATCCGTGCTGCGCTACTCCTCGGTGTCGCCGAGCAGCGCGCCGGGCACGAAGGATGCCGCGGGCTCGATGACGGCCTCGAGCTCGACGACCACCAGCGTGTTCTCGCCGGCGCGGACGACCGGCCGCGGCACGTACAGCGTGCGCTGCGGTCCGGTCGCCGCATAGCGGCCGAGCGCGAAGCCGTTGACGAACGCGAAGCCCGTGCCCCAGCCGGCGGTGTCGAGGAAGAGATCGGTCGCCTCGGCGAGTGCGAACACCGTCCGGAGCACGGCCGGCCCGGCGACCGGGCCGTGCGCGGACTCGGCGTCGGCGGAGAGCGCCGAGGCGGCCAGCCGGTCGAGGTCGATCGGCTGCGCCGCCCAGCCGCGCAGCGGCACGCCGTCCAGCGTGACGCCACCGATCAGGCCCTTCGGCTCGCCGAGGCGGTCGGCGTAGTTGACCCGCCCCTGCTCCTCGACGAGCAGCTCGACGGTGTCGCCGGCGGGCACGGCGATGGCACGGTCGTGGCGGGTGCGGCTCAGTATCCCGACCCGCACGCCGTCGACCGCGACCCACGCGCGGTCGCGCACCTCGCCGACCACGAGCACGCCGCCCGCAGGGAGGGATGCCGTGTACCGCACGAGCCCCGAGCTGCGACCGAGCTGGTCGAACGTGGGCGGCTCGTCGCAGCCCTCGACCGCGAGGGCCACGGCATCCGTCATCGACACCGGCGTGGAGGCGAGCGGGACGGTGAACGCAGGGCGGTCGGCGCGTGCCGCAGGAGCCTCGGCGGGCACCGGCGAGTAGCGGGCGATCACCTCGCGGAACGCCTCGTACTTCTCGGTCGGGTCGCCGGCCTCATCGAGCGGGGAGTCGTAGTCGTACGACGTCGTGATCGGCAGGTAGCGACCCTTGTCGTTCGCGCCGTTGGTCAGCCCGGAATTCGTGCCGCCGTGGAACATGTAGATGTTGACGGATGCGCCGGCCGCCAGGAGCGTGTCGAGCTCACGCGCGGAGTCCGCGGCGCTCGTCGTGTGGTGCGCGCCGCCCCACCAGTCGAACCAGCCGTCCCAGAACTCCGAGCACATGAGCGGACCGGTCGGCTGGTGCTCGCGCAGGGTCGCGAGGCGCTCGGCCGCCTGCGATCCGAACGATCCCGTCCGGTGCAGCGTCGGCAGACTCCCGTTGCGCAGCATGTCGGGCTGCGGCTGGTCGACCGTGGTCAACGGCACGACGACGCCCGCCTCGCGCGTGAGCCGCACGAGCTCCTCGAGGTAGTCCGCGTCGTCTCCGTAGGCGCCGTACTCGTTCTCGATCTGGACGAGGATGACGGGTCCGCCGCGATCGATCTGCCGCGGCACGACGATCTCGTACACGCGCCGCAGGAACCCGCTCACCGCCTCGAGGTACTGCGGCTCCGAGCGGCGGAGGCCGACGCCATCCATCCCCGTCAGCCACACCGGCAGGCCGCCGTTGTGCCACTCCGCGCAGATGTACGGGCCGGGGCGCACCATCGCGTGCATGCCTTCCGCCGCGACGAGGTCGAGGAAGCGTGCGAGGTCGTTGGCGCCTGTCGCGTCCCACTCGCCGCGCACGGGCTCGTGCGCGTTCCAGGCGACATAGGTCTCGACGGCGTTCAGACCCATGAGCCGGGCCTTGCGGATGCGGTCGGCCCAGTCGTCGGGGTGCACGCGGAAGTAGTGGATCGCACCCGACAGGATGCGGTGCGGCTCGCCGTCGAGCAGGAAGTCGGCGTCGCCGATGGTGAATGAGGGCACGGGTTCTCCTGGTCGTTCAGGTGAGCGGGGCGGGCTCGGGGCGGTGCACGCCCCGAGGTCGGTAGCCGAGCGCGTCCGAGACTCCGACGAGGTCGGCGAGGTACCAGACGGTGGCGAGCCACATCTCGGTGCCCTGCAGGCCGGGGATGGATGCGGCCCGGGCCGGGTCATCGGCGCTCCCGGCGCGGAAGCCGAACCCCTCGCCCTCGACCCACCGGCCGAGTGCGGCCTCGAGCAGTCGGCGGGCGGTCGAGGTCACCTCGTCCGAGCGATGGCCGGTGGCACGCGTGAGCCAGAGGGGGTGCGCGACGTCGAGGATGTTGCAGGCATCGTGCCGATCGGGCCGGAAGAAGCGGTCGTCCCGAACGTGCGCCAGCACGGTGTCGACGACGCGTCCGGGGGAGGGGAGGGGCACGCCGAACTGGGCGAACGTGCCGCGGGACGCGCGGTAGAACCCGTTGACGAGCTGCAGGCTGCTGCCGTCGGCCGCGATGCGTCCCCACATCCCCGTCGCCGGATCGGCATGGGTCACGAGCCAGCCGAAGAGGGCCTCGCGGATCCCGGAGGGCACGAGGTCGCCGCGGCGGTCGCTCCACAGGAGGGCGGTGCCCAGGGCGTCGACCTCGGCGCCGGCGTGCCAGGCCCGCGTCTCCCACGGGAGACCCTCGCAGAGGGCGACGACCTCTCCGGCGGTGGATGCGGTGACCAGGCTGAGTGGATGCGCGAAGCCCGAGCCGAGCAGGTCGAGCGCGTAGCCCACCGAAAGGACGTGATACGCCGAATCGTCGGAGTCGCGCGGATCGTCGAGCGTGCCGTCGGGCCGCAGGCGCGGCACGCGGCCGGTCGCCGCGTCCTGCCACCCGCGCAGCCGCTCGACCTGCTCGTCGGCCGGCAGCTGCGCAGGTGCGCCACCGAGCAGCAGGTCGGCGATCTCGATCGCGTCGGCCTGCGCGCGCACGGTCGGATCGTCGCCGGGCCGGTCGACGAACAGCCGGAGGTCCTCGCGCCAGGATCGGTCGAGGATGCCGGCCGCCTGCGCGCGCGCCCGATCGGCGAAGGCGGCGAGCCGCGAGCCGAGATCGCTGCGAGACGCCGCGCCCGCGGGGGCGATGCGCCAGCGCAGGTGCTTCGCGGGATTCCCGCCGACGATGGCACCGGCCGGAACGTCCTTCGTCACGACGGCCCCGGCCGCCAGCACCGAGTGGTCGCCGACCGTGACGCCGTCGAGGACCACGACGTGCGACCCGATCCACACGTCGTGCCCGACCCGGATGCCCTTCGCCGTGAGCGGCTGCCGGAAGACCGGCAGGCCCGGGTCGCTCATCGTGTGGTTGAAGCCGAGGATCGACGCGTGCGCGCCGATCCGCACGCCGTCGCCGAGCTCGACCCGGCCGCGGACCACCGTGTACGGGTTGATGCTGCAGTCGGCGCCGGCGCGCAGCGACCCCGTGACATAGGCTCCGGCCGCGATGTACGTCCGATCACCGAGCCGCAGCTCCTCGTTGTCCACCGAGGCCAGTTCGGAGACGAAGCATCCGTCGCCGAGCTCATGGTCGGGGCGCGCTGCGAGCCGCCGCAGCGCCGCGCGCTGGCGCTCCTGCGCGGATGCGTCCGCCTCTGCCCAGAAGCTCCACGGCGAGTAGTCGAGCGGGTCCACCGCACAATCCGCCTGACCGACTCGGTGGCGGTGGATGCCGTCCGCGCTCACGGTCCGGAGACGGGCGCGGTCGAGGCGCGCACGTTCAGGGCGGGGCTCACGCTGACCCGGTGCACGGGCCGGTCGGGGTCTTCGATGCGGCGCACGAGCAGGTCGATCGCGGCGGCTCCGATCGCCTCGCGCGGCGGACGCACGGCGGTGAGCGGCGGCGTGAAGAGCGAAGCGACCTCGTCGTCGTAGGCGATCACCGACAGATCCCCGGGAACCGACAGACCGCGGTCGAGGGCGAGGTCGATGAACGCCATCGCCTCCGCGTCGGAGTGGACGAGCAGACCCGTGACGCCCCGAGCCAGGGTGGTCTCCAGGACGTCATCGACCCGAGCCGAGAAGTCCGGGCTCGTCCGCGGCGGGAATCTCTCCTCGAAGTGCTGCGAGGGGTCGAGCCCCAGCTCCGCGCACGCCTTCTCCCATCCGGCGACGATCTCGTCGCGGTGGGGCGAGTCCCGGGCGACGATCAGGCCCACCGTGCGGTGGCCGAGCTCGGCGAGGTGGCGCGCGGCGAGCACGGCGCCGAGCGCATGGTCGGTCACCGCGCTCTCGACAGGCGTCCGCGCGGGCAGGACGACCGCATCCCGCTCGACGAGCACGCTCGGAAAGCCGATCTCCTGGATCCACTGGATGACGTCCTGGGAGTGCGGCGTTCCGGGGTTCGGTGCGACGACGAGGCCGCGCACGTCCTCGGTCCCGACGAGGCGCTCGAGAACGGGTCGCTCGTCCTGCATCTCGTAGGAGGCGGCTCGCACGAGCAGCCTCATGCCGCGCCGCTTGGCCTCGGCCTGCATGCCGCGCACCACTCCGGGCCAGTAGTAGGCGAGCGAGGGCACCAGCACGGCGATGGTCCCGGACGGGCCGCCGACGGTCTCCGGGACCTCCGCCACCGTGTCCGGTTCACCCGTCGCCGGCACGGCGCCGCCGTGGATGCGGACGAGGAGCCCCTCCTCCTCCATCTGCGCGAGGTCGCGGCGCAGGGTCACCGGCGAGACCCCGAGCTCGTCGATGAGCTCCGAGATGCGGACGACCCCGTCCCGCGAGAGCGATGCGAGCACGTGCGCGCGACGTGCCGGGGCGAGCAGGGCGTGCATGCCGTTGTCGTTCATCGGAGTTCCTCCGGGGTCGATGTGAACAGTTCTACCGTGACCGACAGGGACCGCCGGTCGGTGACGACGAGGTCGAGCCGGGTGAGTCGCGGGCCCCATACCGAGGTGAGGAGCGGATCGCCGAGCTCGAGCTCGGTCGTGCGGGCCGGGATGTCCGACGGCCAGCGCACGACGAGCGGGCGGGCGTCCTCGAGAGCGGTGACATGCGCGGCGCCGTCGATGAGACGCACTCCGCCGGCGAGAAGCATCCGGACCGTCGTCTCGGGCTCCGGCTCGGCCCCGGTCCAGGCGTCGAGCTCCCAGGCGTCGTCCACGACGACCCGTGACCGCGGTCCTCGATCGAGCCGGATGCGGCGGTGCCACCTGCGCAGGCCGGGCACGTCGTAGGCGCCCGCCAGATCCAGGGCGAGCCCGCCGTCGTGCGGCCGAACCGCGCGCGCGGCGAACTCGGTGCCAGGCGATTGGGGGATGCCGCGCACCTCCGGCACCGAGTGCCACGAGCTCTGCATGGTCCAGATGTCGTAGCGATCCGGGCCGAAGGTCTGGGCGGTGTACGTCGGACGCCCGGCATCCACCACCACGGGCACGCCGTCGACCGCCACGATGAACGAGCCGACGTCGTTGTGGTTGTGCGACTCGCCGTTGTGGCCGCCCTTGGCTGCGAGCGCCAGGCCACGGGCGGTGCCGCCGCTCTCACGGACGACCGTGAGCTCGACGGACGGCAGCCAGATGTCGCGGGGAAGCGGCGCTGCGGCGCGCGCGGCGCCCATCCACGCCGGGTCGGTGAGGGCGCGCAGGAGCCGGCCGAGGCCCTGCTCCTCGGTCGCCGCCGGAGTGCCCGGCACGCGGTGCGACGCGGCGAACGCCTCGGCGCCGGCATCGCCGAAGCGGCGCGCCGCGCGGTGCAGAGCCGACCACGGCAGGCCCGACGGCGGCTTGGCGCGGCCGTCGGCGACGTTGACGAACCACTCGTCGCCGAGCTGCATGGAGTGCGGGTAGGCGACCGTGGCGCGCAGCGCCGGGATGCCGGCGGCGTACGCATCCACCTTTCCATCCGTGGCGTACCGGAGGAGGTCGAGCGCCTCGAGCGCGCGCAGCGCGCCCTCCCACCAGTAGCCGTAGCCCTCATCGATCGCACCGTCGGCCGGGAGCACCGCGACGAAGCGATCGAGATCCGCGACCGCAGTGGAGACGACCCGCGACCGCAGCTCGGCGTCGTCGGGGCCGTCGAGCAGCCGCAGGGCGGCTGCCAGGACGTTGGCGTGGATCCACGCGTTCCAGTTGATCGGCGTGCGCTCGTGCCCGATCCACCACCAGTCGCGGCGGTGGAGGAACGGCTCGAAGACGCGGCGGGATGCCTCGTACCGGATGCGTGCCCGCAGCCCCGGGTAGCGCTCGTCGAGGGCCTGGCCGAGCACGTGATCGGCCCACGCGAGCTGGGCCACCGCCTCGCCGGCGCCGAGGTCGAGGTACGGGTCATCGGCCACGGGCACGACGGAGCCGTGCCGCTCGAACGAGTCGTCGTGCGCCGGCCAGCACCACGAACTCTGCTCGCACAGCAGGGTGATGCCGTCGGCGACGTCGTCGATCCGCGCGTCGTCGAGCGTCACCGCCGCCGCGACGACCGCGCGACTGAGCCGGCGCTGGCGGGCGAAGGCCGCGTCCTCCCAGGCCGAGCGATCACCGTCGCGGTGATACCGCACGGCTGCGCTCGCGAGGGGCTGCGGCCACGGCGTGCCGTGCTCCTCCGCTGCGGCGGCCAGGATGCGGTCCACGGTCGTGTGGGCCGCGGCGACCGCGGCCCAGGCCGCGCGATCGCTCGCGGACGGGACGGGCAGTGCACGGTCGGCGGGTACGAGGAGGGCTGCGGCATCCGCGCCGAGTGCATCGGAGAGCGGACCGCGGAAGACATCGCGGGCGGGGGATGCGGTGGCTCCGGTCATCCGGGGGCTCCTCTCCGAGCGGCAACGGGCGTCTGCGCCCGAAGTCATGGCTGATCGAAAATGATCGTATCACGATCGCATTTGGTGTTGTGGTGTCTGTTTTCCTTTGCTAATCTCCCAAAGTGATCACGATGATCGTGGTCCCGCCCCACCTATTCGAAGGAGAATCCGTGAGCACTGCGCAGGTCGCCACCCGCACGGACTGGACCCGTGACCAGTGGACCGCGCACGCCGATCGCCTTCTCGCCGGCGCCCGCCGGTGGGCGTCTCCGGGCCACGGACGCATCACCCCTCCCGGTGCGGAGGGCGGCTACGGCAACGCCGTCGACGGGCTCGAGGGATTCGCGCGCACGTTCCTTCTGGCGGGCTTCCGCATCGCCGGAGAGCGCGGGCAGGGCGTCGACGACCTCATCGACTTCTATGTGAAGGGCATCGCCACGGGCGTCGACCCCGACGCGACCGATCGCTGGGTGCGACCCGAAGAGCACGCGCAGGCGAAGGTGGAGGCCGCATCCCTCGCCGTCATCCTCGACATGACGCGTCCCTGGATCTGGGACCGGCTCGACGCCCGCACGCAGGAGCGCGTGATCGGCTACTTGACCGCGATCGTCGGGGACACCACCTACCCGCGCAACAACTGGCTGTGGTTCCGGATCGTCGTCGAGACCTTCCTCCGCTCGGTGGGCGGACCGTGGTCGGCGCAGGACATCGCCGACGACCTGGGCCGCCACGACTCCTACGTGCGCGCCGACGGATGGATCGCCGACGGCGACGAGCGCTCGTTCGACCACTACACGGGCTGGGCGCTGCACTTCTACCCCATCCTCTGGTCGCGCATGCAGGGCGCCGCCGACCTCTCGGGCGGTCGCACACCGAACGACGTCGCCGCGCTCGATCGCTACCTGAGGGATGCCGTGGCCCTCATCGGCGCCGACGGCTCGCCGCTCATCCAGGGCCGCAGCCTCATCTATCGCTTCGCGGCCGCCGCTCCCTTCTGGGCCGGTGTGCTGGCCGACGTGCCGTCGACGCCCGCGGGCGAGCTGCGGCGCGCGGCGAACCTCGTGGTCGCGCACTTCGACGAGATCGGTGCGCCCGACGCACAGGACCTCCTCACGATGGGGTGGCACGGCGAGTGGCGCCGGCTCGCGCAGTCCTATTCGGGCCCCGCATCCCCGTATTGGGCGACGAAGGGGATGCTCGGCATCTCGCTCCCCGCCGATCACCCGGTGTGGACGGCACCCACCGCGCCGCTGCCCGTCGAGGCCGGCGACGACCTGCGCGTGGTGCGCGCCGCCGGGTGGCTCATCTCCGGCACCCAGACCGACGGCATCGTCCGCGTCGTGAACCACGGCACCGATCACTCCGTGCCCGGCTCGTCGGTCGGCGACTCCCCGATCTACACACGTCTCGGCTACAGCACGGCGACCGCGCCGCTGCATGACGGCCGCGCCTGGCGCGAGCCGCTGGAGCAGACCGTCGCCCTCGTGGATGACGGCGGCCGCGCATCGCACCGGGCCGGAATGGAGCTCATCGACACCCGGATCGACGGCGAGGTCGCGGTGGGCGCATCCGTCGCAGACGCGCACTGGATCGAGCCGGCCACGGTGCAGAACCGTCACGGCTCGGGCATCACGGGTGACACGACCCCGGCGGGGCGCATCCTCACGATCTCCCTCGTGCGCGGTCCGTGGGAGGTCCGACTCGTCCACGTCGAGGCCGTCGGTTCCGCTGCCCGCACGCTCCGCATCGGCGGGTGGCCGCTCGCGGCGGATGTCGCCCCGGCGGTCTCGGCAGACGCATCCACCGCGCGCGCCGTCATCCCCCGCGGTGCGGGCCGGCTCGAGAGCAGCGTCCGCCTCCTCGCGGGCTCGGGAACGGCGGCTATCATCGAGCGCGACGACGCGAGCCCGCTGGGTTCGGTCGCATCGGTCCCGGTCATCGAGCGGGATGCGCGCGCAGCCGACGAGTGGACCGCCGTCCTCGTCACGCTCGACGGCGCCGGCACGGGCGACGTCGAGCGCGCCTCCGTCGCTGTCCAGGGCGGACAGGCCGCCGTGACCTGGCCCGATGGCGTCGCCACGACCCATGACCTCACCCTCTTCCGGTCCGCAACCCCGACGGATCGGTAGTCCGGACCCGGTCCCACGCGGGTCCGGAACCAATTGCAAAGGAGCAGCATCCACATGAATCGCAAGTACGCAGCCGCGGCGGCCGTCACCGTCGTCGCGACGCTGTCACTCGCCGCCTGCAGCGGCGGCCCGGCGGCGGCGCCGTCGGCCTCGGACGACAAGAAGCCGGTCACCATCTCGGTGTCGGGCTGGAGCCTCGCGACGACGCCGGAGTTCCAGGTCCTCGCGGACGGGTTCCACAAGGAGCACCCGAACGTGACCGTCCAGGTCAAGGACTACGACGCCGCGCAGTACGCCACACTGCTGACCGCCGACCTCGCCGCGGGCACCGCCCCCGACGTCGTCGCGATCAAGCAGGTCACCGACATGGTCACCTTCGCCTCCGGCGGGCAGCTGGTCGACGTCTCCGACCTCAAGCTGACCGACGGCATCAAGGGTGCGAGCTCGTACAAGCTCGACGGCAAGCAGTACGCGATCCCCTACCGCCTCGACGGCAACGTCCTGTTCTACAACAAGGACCTCTTCAAGGCCGCCGGCGTCGACGCGCCCGACGGCACCTGGACGTGGGACGACTACACCGCGGCCGCGGAGAAGCTCAAGACGGGTCTGAAGTCGGCCGGCAGCTCCGCCCTGCCCGCCTACCTGCACACCTGGAACTCGCAGGTGCAGGGCTTCGCGACCGCGCAGTCGCCGAAGGCCGACATGCTCTCGGGCAACTACGCGTACATGAAGCCGTACTACGACCAGGCGCTGAAGATGCAGGACCAGGGCCTGCAGCTGCCGTTCGCCACGGCGTCGGCCAACAAGACGACCTACCAGGCCGAGTTCGGCAAGCAGCAGGCCGCCATGGAGCTCATGGGCTCGTGGTACGTCGCGACGCTCCTCGCCCAGCAGAAGAGCGGCGACGCCGACACCTTCCAGTGGGGCATGGCTCCCGTGCCGCAGCGCACCTCTGCCACAGCGGGCACGGACAAGACGCCCGTGACGTTCGGCGACCCGACCGGCTTCGCGATCAACATCAAGACCGAGGGCGCCAAGCTCACCGCCGCGAAGCAGTTCCTCGCCTACGTCGAGAGCGAGAAGGCGGCCGAGTCGCTCGCGCAGATCGGCATCACGCCGGCGCTCGTGACCGACTCCGTCACGAAGACCTACTTCGGCCAGACCGGCATCCCGACCGACTCGCTGTCGAAGTTCGCGTGGGGCAGCCAGAAGATCGCGCCGCAGAACCCGCCGTCGCCCAAGACGCCCATCGCGTCGACCGCGCTCACCGCGATGCACAGCGCGATCATGACCGGCTCGACCCCGCTCGACAAGGCCATCACCGACGCCGGCGCCCAGTTCAAGAACCAGGCCGGCTGACCTGACTCCCCGGGTGGGGTGCGATTCCCCGGCGCGCCCCACCCGCCCCCTCACTTCCCCGAACTGTAAGGACGAGCAATGACGGCGATCGCCACCGACGTCGACACGTCGCCGACTCCGCCCCACCCGAGGCGCAGGTCGCGGCTGCGGATGCGCAACACGCTCATCGGCTGGAGCTTCATCCTCCCGAATTTCCTGGGCTTCGCGCTCCTGACGCTGATCCCCGTCGTGACGCTGTTCTACCTCGGCTTCACGAACTGGAACATCTTCGGCACCGCCACCTGGACCGGTCTCGCGAACTTCCAGCGGCTGCTGGGCGACACGACGTTCCACACCGCGGTGCTCAACACCTTCTACTACGCGATCCTGCACATCCCGCTGACGTTCGTCGTCTCGCTGGGACTCGCGCTCCTGCTCAACACGAAGCTGCGCGGTGTCGCGTTCTTCCGCACGGCCGCCTTCTTCCCGTACATCACGTCGATCGTCGCGATCGCGGTGGTCTGGAATCTGCTGTTCAGCCCGCAGTACGGCCCGATCAACCAGTTCCTGCACGTCATCGGCATCCAGAACCCGCCGACCTGGCTGCAGTCGACGACGTGGGCGATGCCCGCCACCGTCATCGTCAGCACGTGGCGCGACATGGGTTACTACATGATCCTGTTCCTCGCAGGGCTCCAGACCGTGCCCCGCGAGCTGCACGAGGCGGCGCGCGTCGACGGCGCCGGCGTGTGGCAGCGGTTCTGGAACGTCACGATGCCGTGCCTGCGGCCGACGACGTTCTTCGTGACGGTCATGCTGACGATCAACTCGTTCAAGATCTTCGACCTGATCCTCGTCATGACAAACGGCGGACCGGGCAACGCGACACTCGTGCTGTCGCAGTTCATCTACCAGACCGCCTTCGTGCAGAACCAGTTCGGCTACGCCTCCGCGGCATCCATCGTCCTGTTCCTCATCTGCATCGTCGTGACGATCATCCAGTTCCTCATCAACAAGCGACGGAGTGCCTGATGAGTGCCATCACCGAGCCCGCCACGCTGCAGCGGAGCCTTCAGGACCTGGCCGAGCGTCCCCCGCAGCGTGACACCGGCGCTCCCCGCCACGGCGTGCGTCGTCTCGCCCGCGTCCTCGGCTACGTCGCGCTCGCGATCGCCGCCTTCGCCCTGCTCGTGCCGTTCTTCTGGATGGTCTCGAGCTCGCTGAAGCCCGCCAACGAGGTCTTCTCGGTCCCCGTGAAGTGGCTGCCCGAGACGTGGGACTTCTCCAACTACGTCAACATCTGGACGCATTCGAACATCCTGGTCTGGATCCGCAACACGCTCGTGCTCGCCGTGACGGTGACGATCCTGCAGGTGTTCACCGGCTCGTTCGCCGCCTACGGCTTCGCCCGCATCACGTTCCGCGGCCGCGACGTGCTGTTCCTCGCGTACATCGCGACGATCGCGGTGCCGTGGCAGTCGTACATGATCCCGCAGTTCATCATGCTGTCGAAGATGCACCTGGCGAACACGCTGTGGGCGATCATCCTGCTCCAGGCGTTCAGCGCTTTCGGCGTGTTCCTGATGAAGCAGTACTACGAGACGATCCCCGAGGAGCTCTCCGAGGCCGCCCGCATCGACGGCCTCAGCGAGTACGGCATCTGGTGGCGCATCATGGTGCCGCTGTCGGTGCCGGCCATCGCGAGCCTCACGCTGCTCACCTTCGTCACGGTCTGGAACGACTACCTCGGGCCGCTGATCTACCTGCGCAACCCCGATCTGTGGACACTGCAGCTCGGTCTCCAGACCTTCGTGAGCAACCAGTACGCCGCCAACTACGGGCTGATGTTCGCGGGCCTCGTGATCTCGGTCGTGCCCATCGCGGTCGTGTTCCTCCTCGGGCAGAAGTACTTCATCGAGGGCATCGCGACCAGCGGATTGAAGGGATGACGGCGATGCGACGGATCTCGCACGGCTTCGCGTCGACGGCCTTCGAGGTCGTCTACCTCGGCGTCGCCACCAACGCCATGCTCGCGCTCGCGTGCCTCCCGCTGCTCGTGCTGGCCATCGGCACGAACCCGGCGGAGTCCTGGCCCTACCTCGCGGCGGCCGCCGCGCTGGCCGCTCCCGGCGTCAGCGCCGCGTTCACCGTGTTCCACGAGCACGGGCGGAGCGGCGCGGGCCCGGTGCGCGCCTTCCTCCGCGGCTACAAGGCCACGTGGCGCAAAGCCCTCGGGATCGGCGCGGCCACGGCGGCACTGCTCGTCGTGCTGCTCGTCGACGTGCGGGCGCTTGCGGCCTCCGCGCTCGGCGTGGTGGTCGTGCCCGTGCTGCTCATGCTGAGCGTGCTGGCACTCGCGGCCGGGATGCTGGCGCTCGTCGCGATCGCGGAGGTGCCCGTCGCGCGGCTGCGTGACGTGCTGCGCGCCGCCCTCCTCCTCGGCGTACGCCGCTGGTACCTCACGATCGTGTCGCTGCTGATCGCGGCCGTGCAGATCGCGCTGTTCGCGAACCTTCCGGCCATCGCCGTCGGCGTGACCGCCGCGGCCGCGCTGTACCTGATCTGGGCCAACTGCCGCTACACCCTGCGCCCCGTGCTTCCGGCCGCCGAGCCGGTGACCGACTGACCCCCGACGATTCGACAAGGACTGCCACGCATGACCTCTCTCTCCTCCGCGCCCGGACACACCGGAGCGATCCAGACCGAAGCCCGCACGGCACTCGAGGCCGCCATCGCGACGACCCGGGCCAACATCCAGAAGTTCGGCGAGCGCTACCCCGACGACACCACCGTCGACGGCGTCTACCCGCCGCGCGCGGCGTGGCGGGACATCCCCGAGGGCGGCAACCACGGCTGGACGACGAGCTTCGTGCCCGGCATGCAGTGGATCGCGTGGGAGGCCACCGGCGACGACGTCTTCAAGGAAGCCGCGCTGCGCCACGCCCGCGACTTCGAGCGCCGGATGCAGGAGGGCGATGACCTCGACACCCATGACCTCGGCTTCCTCTACAGCCTCGCGTGCGTCGCCGCATGGCGTCTCATGGGAGACGAGGATGCGCGTCAGGCCGCGCTCGCGGCGGCCGACCACCTGATGACCCGCTTCCTGGAGCCCGCCGGCATCGTCCAGGCGTGGGGCGACCTCGCCGACCCGCGCCAGGCGGGCCGCACGATCATCGACAGCCTCATGAATATGCCGCTCCTGACATGGGCATACGAGCAGACGGGCGACGAGCGCTACGCCGACGCCGTGCAGCGGCACACCCTCCAGCTGCGCGACCACATCCTCCGGCCGGACGACTCCACCTTCCACACGTTCTACTGGGACGTCGAGACCGGCGAGCCGCTGCGCGGTGCGACCGAGCAGGGCGCGCACGACGACTCGTGCTGGGCGCGCGGCCAGGCGTGGGGCATCTACGGCTTCGCCCTCAACTACCGCGCCACGGGCGACGAGCGGTTCCTGGATGCGTCGCGCCGCTGCGCCGCGTACTTCCTGACGCACCTGCCCGCCGACGCCGTCGCCTACTGGGACCTCGTCTACACCGACGGAAGCGACGCCCCGCGGGACAGCTCCGCCGCGGCCATCGCCGTGTCGGGCCTGCGCGAGCTCGCCATCGCCGAGGACGACGCGGAGTCCGCGGCGCGGGCGACCGAGGCTGCCGACCGCATCCTCGGCTCGCTCATCGCGAACTACACACCGACCGGCGATCACTCGGACGCCCTCATCCTGCACGGCGTCTACAACCTGCCCGGCGACCACGGCGTCGACGAGGGCAACCTCTGGGGCGACTACTTCTACATGGAGGCGCTGCAGCGGACGGTCGACCCCGACTGGCGGCTGTACTGGTGAGCCCGGCGCTTCGCGAGCAGGAGACGCCATGCGCCTCGTGACGTATCGCGCCGCCGCGGAGGAGCGACCCGCCGCGGTCGTCTCGGTCGCGGGCGAGGATCGCCTGCTCGATCTGTCCCGCATCGCCGCGCGCGTCCAGGACATCCTGGCCGACGGGGCCCTGTTCGCGCGGGCGCGCGCGGCGGTCGAGACGACGGATGCCGCGGCCCTCCCGCCCGTCGCATCCGTCGCTCTGGCCGCCCCGGTGAGGCCCGGCAAGATCCTCTGCCTCGGCTACAACTACCGCGGGCACGTGCCGGACGGCGTCGATCCGACGGCGAACGACCCCGAGTGGCCCGACGTCTTCGTCAAGACGCCGAACACGCTCGGCGGTCCCGCGGACTCCGTCGTCATCCCGCCGGATGCCACCGACGTCGACTACGAGGGTGAACTGGCGGTCGTCATCGGCCGCCGGGCGCAGCGGGTCCCGATCGAGGACGCGCTCGACCACGTCGGCGGGTACGCGATCCTCAACGACGTCTCCGACCGGGCATGGCAGCGGCGGCAGAGCCAGTGGGCGCTCGGAAAGTGCTCCGACGGCTTCGCGCCGCTCGGCCCGTGGGTCGTGACACCCGACGAGGTGCCCGACCCTCAGGACCTGCTCGTCGAGGTCGTGCGCGACGGCGTCGTCACGGTGTCGCAGTCGACGTCGACCACGATCTTCAGCGTGGCGTTCGTCATCCACCACCTGAGCCAGGTGCTCACGCTCGAGCCCGGCGATGTCGTCTCGACCGGGACGCCGCAGAAGCTCTCCGCCGCGCAGGAGGCCCACCGCCCGCTCGCCGCCGGCGACGCCGTCACGGTGCGCATCTCGCGCATCGGCGAGCTCACGACCCGCTTCGTCGCATCGCCGGATCCGGTCGTTGAGCGAGCGAGGAACGAGCGAGACGAAACGCCTCGGCCCTCGCTGCGGCCTCACGGTGTCGCGTCTTCGGGCGCCGGCGCGCCCTTCGCTCGACGACCGGCATCACTGGAGGCGCCCGCATGATCCTCGATTCGTTCCGCCTCGACGGCAAGGTCGCGCTCGTGAGCGGTTCCAGCCGCGGGCTCGGACAGGGTGCCGCGATCGCGCTGGCCGAGGCCGGCGCCGATGTGGCGCTACTCGACCGCGGCGACGCGTCCGAGACGGCGGACCGCATCCGCGCACTCGGCCGCCGCGTCCACCCGATCCGCCGCGACTTCGCCTCGGCCGCTCCGGGCGAGCTGGCGGATGCGGTCGCCGAGGCGATCGCCGAGCTGGACGGTCTCGACATCCTCGTCAACAACGCCGGCACGATCCGCCGGGCTCCCGCCGCGCAGTACTCCGCCGGCGACTGGGACGACGTGCTCACCGTCAACCTCGACGCGGTGTTCCACCTGTCGCAGGCGGCAGGCCGCCACATGATCGCGCGGGGCAGCGGCCGGATCATCAACGTGGCGTCCATGCTGTCGTTCCAGGGCGGCGTGTTCGTGCCCGCCTATACAGCGTCCAAGCACGCGGTCGCGGGGCTCACCAAGGCATTGGCCAACGAGTGGGCCGCCTCCGGTGTCACCGTGAACGCGGTCGCCCCCGGCTACATGGCGACCGACAACACCGCGGCCCTGCGCGCGGACGAGGGGCGCGAGGCATCCATCGTCTCCCGCATCCCCGCCGGACGCTGGGGCACGCCCGCCGACCTGCAGGGCGTCTTCGTCTTCCTCGCCTCGGACGCCGCGGCCTACGTCACCGGCGCGATCGTGCCGGTCGACGGCGGCTGGCTCGTGCGCTGAGCCCTGCGAACCCCGCCGACACTGAACAGGAGCATCATGGCCATCCCCATCGAGCAGCGCTACGCGACCAATCCCGCCCAGGTCCCGGGTATGACGACCAAGGACCTGCGTGACACGTACCTCATCCCCGAGATGTTCGTCCCGGGCGAGATCCGCCTGACCTACACGCACCACGACCGGATCGTCCTCGGCGGCGCCACACCGGCGGGCGGTGTGCTGGAGCTCGGCGGCTACCCCGAGATCCGCAGCGAGTATTTCCTGGAGCACCGCGAACTCGGGATCGTCAATGTCGGCGGAACGGGCACGGTGACCGCGGACGGCGAGGCCTACGAGCTCGTGACCGGCGCGTGCCTGTACCTCGGCCGCGGCATCCGCGAGGTGTCGTTCGCGGGCGAGCAGGCGCAGTTCTATCTGTTCTCCGCTCCCGCGCACACCGCCTATCCCGCCGCGCTCGTCTCGCCCGGCGAGGGGACCGTGCGCGAGCTCGGCGACCAGGTCACGAGCAACCGGCGCACGCTCAATCAGTACATCCACGAGAACGGCATCCGCAGCTGCCAGATCGTGATGGGGGTCACGCAGCTGCACCCCGGGTCGATGTGGAACACGATGCCGGCGCACACGCACGACCGGCGCACGGAGTGCTACCTGTACTTCGACGTGCCGGCGGACGCGCGCGTCATCCATCTGCTCGGCGAGCGCGAGGAGACCCGCCACCTCGTCGTCGCCGATCGCCAGGCGATCATCTCGCCGAGCTGGTCGTTGCACTCGGGTGTCGGCACCGCGGCATACTCGTTCGTGTGGGCGATGGCGGGAGAGAACCAGACATTCGACGACATGGACCCGGCGCCCGTGACCGACCTCAGGTGACCGGGATGCTCCTGGCCGCCGGCGAGACGATGGCGATGGTCGCGCCGCGCGAGGCGGAGCGCCTGCACGCGGCGCAGGCCTTCCGCGTCGACTCCGGAGGCGCCGAGTCGAATGTCGCCGGCCATGTCGCGGCGCTCGGCCACCCGTCGGCCTGGTTCAGCCGCCTCGGCGCGGACCCCTTGGGCGACCGCATCCTGCAGCATCTCACGGCGCGCGGGATCGACGTCTCGACCGTGATCCGGGATGCGGCGCACCCCACCGGCCTCTACGTCAAGGACCCGGGGCACGGCGTGCACTACTACCGCGCCGGTTCCGCGGCATCGTTCCTGTGCGCGGCCGATGCCGATGCGGTCGACCTCGACGGCGTGCAGGTGCTGCACGTGTCGGGCATCACGGCGGTCATCTCGCCGTCGGCCGCGGAGTTCCTGGACCGCATCATCACGCGCGCTCACGACGCCGGCGTGCTCGTCAGCTTCGACGTCAACCACCGTCCCGCGCTGTGGGATGCCGAGACCGCCGGAGCTGCGCTGAAGCCCGTCGCGGCCCGAGCCGACATCGTGTTCGTCGGACGAGACGAGGCCGAGCGCCTGTGGGGCACGGCCACGCCCGCCGAGGTGCGCGCGCTGCTGCCCGGCGTCGGCGAGCTCGTCGTGAAGGACGGCGCGCACGGCGCGACGACGTTCGCGGGCCAGGACGAGGTGTTCGTCCCCGCCCGCA
Organism: Microbacterium rhizosphaerae; assembly: GCF_034120055.1. NCBI lineage: Bacteria > Bacillati > Actinomycetota > Actinomycetes > Micrococcales > Microbacteriaceae > Microbacterium > Microbacterium rhizosphaerae. Next base: position 944,649 of record NZ_CP139368.1, read on the forward strand.
CGGTCGAGGTCGTCGAGGAGGTGGGTGCCGGCGACGCCTTCGCCGGCGGCTACCTCGCCGCGCTCCTCGATCGTGCCCCGATCGACGCCCGGCTGCAGGCCGGGCACGCCCGCGCCGCCCTGACCCTCACCACCACCGCCGACTGGCCCGACGACCCGGAAGAAGAACGACGATGACCGACTGGTTCGAGGATGCCTTCGCCCACGCGCCGCTGATGGCGATCCTGCGGGGCATGGGCGTGGAGCGCTCCGTGGCGCTGTCGACGACCGCGTGGGACCTGGGGATCGACGCCGTCGAGGTGCCGCTGCAGACCGCGGAGGACGACGCGGCGCTCCGTGAGGTCGTGCGCCTCGGCGAGGAGCGCGGCAAGGTCGTCGGCGCGGGCACGATCCTCACGATCGAGCAGGTGGATGCGGCGCTCGCCGCCGGTGCGCGCTACCTCGTCTCGCCGGGGCTGGACCCTGCCATCGTGCGGGCCGCGCAGGAGCGCGGCATCCCGATCCTGCCCGGCGTGGCGACGCCCAGCGAGGTGCAGGCGGCGCTCGGGCTCGGGCTCACGTGGCTGAAGGCCTTCCCCGCGACGTGGCTCGGCACCGGCTGGTTCGCGCATATCCGCGGGCCGTTCCCGCAGGTGCGCTTCGTCGCCACCGGCGGCCTGAACGCCGCCAACGTCGGCGACTACCTCGCCGCCGGCGTGCGGGTCGCGGCTGTGGGCTCGGCCCTCGAGGACCCGGCCCAGCTCGAGCTCATGGCGCAGCTGCTGGCGACCCGGCGCTGACCCTCGCGGCCGCGAGCGCCGACGTCGCGAGCGCCGATGCCGTGAGCGCCGATGCGGTCAGGGGCTCCGGCGCGCGCGTCGACGCGCGGGCGTTGAGCTCGGGCAGTACGTACGTGCGCTGCACGGGCCGTCGCGCCCCCTCGCTGAGCCGGGCGACCATCGTCTCGACGACGAGCCGGCCGACGTGCTGACGCGGCGGGCGCAGCGCGGTGATCGGCGGCTCGGCGCTCGGTGCGACCTCGTCGTCGTACGCGATGATCGCGAGGTCGTCCGGGATCGACCAGCCGTGGTCCAGCGCATGCTGCTGCAGCAGCACGGCCTGCGGGTCGGAGTGCACGAACAGAGCCGTCGTCGCGGTCTCGCGGCAGCGCTCGAGCAGGTCGGCGATGTAGACCTGCCGGGCGTCGACATCCATCTCCTCGAGCGTCGCGGCGACGTCGATGATGCACTCGAGGCCCAGCTCTCCGGTCGCCCGGTCCCACCCGCGGCGCAGCTGCCATGACGTCGGCGAGCCGGTCGAGGTGAGGATGCCGACGCGCCGATGGCCGAGGCTGGCCAGATGGCCGGCGGCGAGCGAGCCGCCGAAGACGTGGTCGGTCGTGACCCACTCCAGGCTCGTGACCGCGAGCGACGACGGGGCCCGGCGCTCGGCCAGCACGACCGGGATCGGGAGCGACTCGAGCCAGCCGAGGAGCGCCCGGCCGTCCGCCCCGAGGGTCTCGGGCGCCACGATCAGGCCGTGAAGCGTGCCGGAGTACACGAGGGTCGCGATCTGCCGACGCTGGTCGTCGACGGAGTAGCTCGCGCCGCGCAGGACGAGCTGGACGCCCTGCTCGGTGGCCGCCGACCGTGCGCCGACGATGATCTGCGGCCAGTAGTAGCTGAGCGACGGCACGACCATCCCGACGCGGAACCGGATCGGCGCATCCGTCGAGCCGGCGACGGGGACCGTCGTGTCGAGTCGGCTGCGCAGCGTCGCCCCGCCGTGCACGCGGGTCAGGAGGCCCCGGTCGGCGAGGTGGCCGATGTCCCGCCGGATCGTGAGCTCGGCGACATGGAGCTGCCGGGCGAGATCCGAGACGCGGACCGAGCCCGTCCGCCGCAGCTCGTCCAGGATGCGCTCGCGCCGCGACACCGCGAAGGCCGGCGGGTCCGAGGTCTCGTTCATGTCGCGCCACGATACCGGCGATGTGTCCGGAACGTATCACCTCACTGCGAATCAGTGCGATCGCGATCGTTTCTGTTCGATTCGATTCCGCCCCGGTGCACGGCGGTGGACGATGTCACCGCAGAAGGAGATCGCCTCGTCGTGGAGGCGGAGAACGGAGACAGAGATGTCGGAGGCGACGACGCCCCGTGCCGGCTTCGGACGGAAGGCCCGCAGGGCCGCTTTGACCGTGGCCGTGAGCGCCGCGGTGGTCGCGGCATCCATCGGGTTCCCGGCGATCGCCGAGGCGGCGGTGACCGATCCCGTCGTCGTCACGCTCAACGGCTCCGACGTGGCCACCGCCGCGAAGAACGTCAACGGCCTCACCTTCAAGGGCTTCGGCCTGCTGTCGGGCAACTCGACGAGCTCGCTGCTCATGGATTACAAGGCCCAGCATCCCGAGCAGTACTGGCAGCTGATCCAGACGCTCTTCGGCGGCTCGAACCCGATCATGAACACCGTCAAGATCGAGATGGGCAACGACCGCAACACGTCGACGGGTCCCGAGGCCGCGACCATGCGCACCCGCGCCGAGTACCCGAACGTACAACGGGAACCCGGGTTCCAGCTCGCGGCCGACGCGCAGAAGGTCGCGAAGGGCACGGTGCACGTCAGCCTCCTGCGGTGGAGCCGCCCGACGTGGGTGACCTCCGATGCCGACCAGTACATCTGGTTCAAGAACACCGTGCTCGCCGCCTACCGCGAGTACGGCATCATGGTCGACTCGATCAACCCCGACACGAACGAGACCGGCAGCCCGAACATCGCGCTGTACGAGTCGTTCTCCGGGTGGCTCCGCACCGACGTGAAGGGCTACGAGGGCGCCACGGCCGGCGACCCCAACAACGGCTTCCAGAGCTCCCAGGAGCAGCAGCTCTTCCACAGCATCAAGACCATCGCGGCCGACACCGTGGGCACGCCGCCCCTGTCGTTCGGCAACGCGATGACCGGCACCGACGCCACGCTGCGCAACGCCGTCGACGTCGTCGGCTTCCACTACAGCAGCGCCGACGACGCCAACGGCAACATGAAGAAGCTCGCGCAGCAGTTCGACAAGGAGGTCTGGAACTCCGAAGGGCAGTCGACCTTCTCGAGCTCCGCCGACCGGCCGAACAACAACGCGAACAACGAGGCCGGCGGCAGCGGCACCCAGTTCGGCGGCACGAACAGCGCGCTCGAGATGGGCAACTGGATCACGACGGGGTTCGCCGCATCCAACCGCACGTTCAGCATCTTCCAGCCCGCGATCGGGTCGTTCTACGACGGCATGCAGTACTCGTCGAAGGAGCTGGTGAGCGCCCGCGACCCGTGGTCCGGCTGGATCTCCTACGACGGCGGCCTGGACGTCCTGGCCCAGTTCACGCAGTTCGCGAAGCTCGGGTGGGAGAACTCGGACAACACCGCCGGCATCTGGCGGGCGATCCCGCAGGCCTCGGCGAGCCAGCTCGGCACGGGCAACCCGCCGAGCGGCGCCCGCACCGGCGGAGCGTCGTACACGACCCTCGCGGCACCGGATGCGTCGGACTTCTCGACCGTCATCGTCAACGACAGCTCCTACACCCGGACGTACCGGATCGCCGCGAACGGTCTCAGCCTCGGTGACGACAAGACGATGGAGCTGTGGGAGACGCGGGCGGCGGATGCGGGCCAGCCGTACGACGCGAACTACCTGAAGCCGGTGGACGAGATCCAGCCCGCGGCCGACGGCTCGTACACGTTCACGGTGAAGCCGTGGTCTGCGCTGACCGCGACGACACTGGATCACGCGACGAAGGCCGCCGACGGCACCCTCACGCCGAAGGCGGGCTACGGCAACACCCTGCCGACGTCGAAGGAGTACACGGCGGCGGACGGCGGTCGGGACGTGCTGGACACCGACGCGACGGGGAGCACGAACGGGGTGACCGACGACGCGTACCTGTACGACGACGACTTCGACTACGCGAACTCGGGGAACGTCAAGACCTACGACGCGGCGACCGGAAAGCTCGTCGACAGCGGCGAGTCGTACCTCGACAGCCGAGGGGCGAAGGCGAAGCCGGCCGGGACCCCGGGAGTGGCGACAGCGGACAACGGCGCGACCCCCCGCTACACCGACGACACGAACGGGGCCTTCGAGTCGGTGTCGACCGCCGACGCGGCCCACGGCCGCGTCCTGCGGCAGCAGGTCGGCCCCGGCATGGCGGGCAGCGCCTGGAACTCGGGCGACCCGAAGACCACGATCGGCGACGGTCGCTGGGCCAACTACACCGTGTCGGCCGACGTGCAGTTCGAGGCCACGGCATCGGGCCAGTACGCCACGATCGGGGCACGCGAGCAGGGCGGCACCGCGAACGGGCAGAACGTGTCGGCGGCTGAGCTCAAGGTCGACCCGACCGGCGCCTGGACGTTCATGCGCTTCGGCACGACCGTCGCCAGCGGCACAGTCGCGGGCAACGCCGCCGTCCCATTCACGGCCGGCGCGGGCGTCTGGAACACCCTCGCGGTGACAGTCGCGGGCAGCGTCTACAGCGCCTCGATCAACGGCAGGCAGGTGGCGACCTACACGGATGCGTCGCCCCAGGCGACCGGCCGCATCCAGCTCGGGTCGAGCTTCAACTTCGTCGACTTCGACAACCTCAAGATCACGACCGTTCCCGGGTACACGCCGTACTACGCACAGCTCATCGACGGCATGCACCAGACCAGCTGGGCCGACCGCTCGACGCCGGTGCTGCAGTTCGACAGCGGCTGGAGCAGCATCAACGGCCAGGGCATGTTCGAGTACCAGCGCACGGCGTCCAACAGCACGCGCCAGGGCGCCGCGATGACCTTCACGTTCACCGGCACGGGCCTCGACCTCATCGGCACCAACACCGGTCAGCCGACGCTGAACGTCACGGTCGACGGCACGCAGCTGCTGGCAGGCGCTCCCACGTTCGCCGCCGGCAGCGAGCGCACCGCGTTCGAGCTGCGCGGCCTGAAGAACGGCACGCACACGGTGGTCATCTCCACCGCCAACGCGAGCCCGATCGACGTCGACGCGGTCGGCGTGATCACGGCTGACGCCGACGCGAGCAAGGTCGACACGACGGCCCTGGCCGGGGCGGTCGCGAAGGGCGACGCACTCACCGCGGGCGACTGGGGAGCGGACTCCTGGGCGCTCGTGAGCGCGGCGCTGACGGGTGCCCGCGCAGCCGTCGCCGACCCCGCCGGCTTCGGCCTCGACGCCGAAGGGGCAGCGGCGATCATCGCTCGCCTCACGTCCGCGATCGCCGCGCTCGTTCCCAAGGACGTCAGCACCGACGTCCGCGACCTCGGCATGACCGCGGTCGCCACGGCCGGTCGTGCGCTGCCGACGACCATGGCGATCGACGGCTCGGACCTCGCCGTGACGTGGGATGCCGCATCCCTCGCGAGCGTGGCCTCCACCGCAGAGCTCGGCACGTTCACGGCCACGGGACGCACGACCGACAAGACCTCGGCCGGGGTGTACCAGCGCTTCACCGTCACCGTGCTGATGGTGCCGGGCAGCCTGGCGTACTTCATCGACTCGGGCGCCTCGGCGACCACGGGAGCGTCGGCGTACTCGTCTGTCGCGGCCCTGTACCCGCGGCTGCAGAACGGCGTGCCGGACCAGAAGTGGGACGGCACGACCGCGGGCTCGACGTGGGGCTATTCCACAGCGGCGACCACCGTCGCCGCGGGGACGCCGGCCGACTGGGGCTCCAGCTACGTCGGCGCCGACTTCAGCAAGCCGGTGACGTACCACCTGAGCCTGCCCGCGGGCAGCTACAACGTGGTGGGCGTGCAGGCGCCGCGCGCCGGCCTGACGACGAACATCTACTCCAAGGTGGGCGTCCGCGGCGGCACGGCGACGACCCAGACGGCGGTGTCGACCGGCGCTGCGACGCCGATCGCGCAGCGCATCACGCTGGACGCGCCCGCCGTCGTCGACCTGGAGTTCGGCACGAACGGCACGAGCGGCTACAACGCCCGACTCGCCCTCGTCTACGTCCAGACGCTGCCGCGCGATCTCGGTGTGCAGGGGACGCTCGGCCTGACCGATGCACTCCCGCACACCGTGAAGGTGGGCGGCGTGGACACGGCCGTGACGTGGGACGACGCATCCATCGCCCGTCAGCGCACGCTGTACGGCAAGCTGCCCGTCTCGGGCACGATCGGGGCCGACGAGGTGGCCGTGGTCGCCTCGTACGAGGTGATCCCGAAGGGGGTCGTCTACTTCATCGACTCGGGCACGAACGGCGTCGCATCGCCCGAGTACTCGGCGGTCGCGCAGGCGGTGCCGAGCCTGCGCAACGACAAGGTCGACCAGGCGTCGACGACGGCCGGCCAGTGGGGCTACGACGCCACCGGGATGGTGACGAAGGGCTCGACGGACATCAACGACAAGTACTCCACCGGCCTGTACCAGAACACGACGAAGCTCATCTACCACCTGCCGCTTCCGGCCGGGACCTACACGCTGACCGGCGGATTCACCGAGTGGTGGAACGTCACGCGGCCCATGTACCAGACGGTCTCGGTGAACGGGACGGAGCTCGCGAAGGGAAGCATCGCGCTCTCCGGCTCGAGCACCCCGCTGACGGCGGACCTCACGTTCACCCTCGCCCAGCCCGCGACCGTCGACTACCTCGTGACCAACGAGGGAGCCGGCAGCTCGATGCCGGTCATCTCGTGGCTCGCCGTCGCCGACATCACGAAGCCGGCCGCCCCGACCGACGTGGAGGCGGTCGTGGCCGGGGACACGTCGGTCACCGTCTCGTGGACCGCCTCGTCGCCGACCGGCCTGGGGTTCACGGGCTATCGGGTGTACGAGGCGGATGCCACCACCCCGGTGTGCACCACCGCCGACACCTCGTGCACCATCACGGGCGTCGACCTCGGCTCCACGCACACCTACACGGTGTCGGGCGTGAACCAGCTCGGCGAGGGCGACGCCTCCGCCGCATCCGCTCCTGTCACGCTGCCAGAGGTGGCGTCGAACGACGGCGCGACCTCCGCGCCGGGCAAAGCGGTGCTCTCCTCGGACGACGGGTGGGACACGGGCCTCAAGGACGGCACGTTCGACATCACGATGAACCTGTGGTGGGGCGTCAACGGGCAGCTGTTCAAGCTCTACCGGGACGGCACGCTCGTGACGTCCGTGCGCCTGCCGATGATGTCGCCGCTCGCGCAGCAGGCGGTCGTGCACATCGACGGGCTGAAGAACGGCACCTACACCTTCACCGGACAGCTCGAGAACTCGAAGGGGACGACGGCGACCCAGACGCTCACGGTGAAGGTGACGGATGCGTCGCCCGGAACGCCGGTGCTCTCGGCGAGCACGCCGCGCTCCGACGGCTCGTTCACGCTCTCGGCCGACATGTGGTGGGGGACGAACGCGACCTCCTACACCTTCCGCGAGGGCGCCACCGTGATCGGCTCCGGCAGCCTGACGGCGGCCACGCCGGGTGCGCAGCACGCGTCCGTCGATGTCGCCGGCGCGGCGATCGGGACGCACACCTACACGGTGACGTTCACGAACGCCGCCGGCGAGACGACGAGCAAGCCGCTCAGCGTGAAGGTCCGCTGACCCCGGTCGGCGGGCAGACCGAACCGGCCCGGATGCGCGTGGCGAGCATCCGGGCCGGTTCGGTGTCTGCGGCGGCGGGCCTCAGGCCTCGCCGAGCGCCTCGTCGACGACCTCGCGCGCCTCGACCTGCACACGGGCGAGGTGCTCGGGGCCGCGCAGCGACTCTGCGTACAGCTTGTAGACGTCCTCGGTGCCCGACGGGCGGGCGGCGAACCAGGCGTCGTCCGTCTGGACCTTGAGACCGCCGATCGCGGCCCCGTTGCCCGGTGCGTGCGAGAGCTTGGCGGTGATGGGCTCGCCGGCGAGCTCGGTCGCGGTGACGGCGTCGGGGGAGAGCTTCGACAGCGCGGCCTTCTGGGCCGGCGTGGCCGGCGCATCCACCCGCTGATACGCAGACGAGCCGAACTCCGCCTCGAGCTCCGCGTACCGCTGCGACGGTGTCTTGCCCGTCACCGCGAGGATCTCCGAGGCGAGCAGGCACAGCAGGATGCCGTCCTTGTCGGTCGTCCAGACGCCGCCGTCCATGCGGAGGAACGAGGCTCCCGCGGACTCCTCGCCGCCGAAGGCGACGGAGCCGTCCAGCAGACCCGGGACGAACCACTTGAACCCGACCGGCACCTCGAGGAGCCTGCGGCCGAGGGAGGCGGCGACCTTGTCGATGATCATCGACGAGACGAGCGTCTTGCCGATCGCGGCATCCTGCGACCAGCCCGGCCGGTGCGAGTACAGGTAGTCGATCGCGACGGCGAGGAAGTGGTTGGGGTTGATGAGTCCCGCATCCGGCGTGACGATGCCGTGGCGGTCGGCATCCGCGTCGTTCCCGGTGAGGATGTCGTACTCGGACCGGCGCGCGACGAGTCCGGCCATGGCCGACGGCGACGACGGATCCATGCGGATCTTCTCGTCCCAGTCGAGCGTCATGAACTTCCACGTCGGGTCGACGGTCGGGTTGACGACCGTGAGGTCGAGCTCATACATCTCGCCGATGAGCGACCAGTAGTCGACGGATGCGCCCCCCATGGGGTCGGCGCCGATCCGGATGCCGGACTTCTTGATCGCCTCCATGTCGATGACGTTCACGAGGTCGCGCACGTAGGCGTCGCGGAAGTCGTACTCGCCGATCTTGTCGGAGTCGATGTCCGACCACTTGGTGCGCTTGACCCCCTCGAGGTCGGCGGCGATGAGCGCGTTGGCGCGATCCGCGATCCAGCCGGTCGCGTCGGTGTCGGCCGGGCCGCCGTGCGGGGGGTTGTACTTGAAGCCGCCGTCGCGCGGTGGGTTGTGGCTCGGCGTGACGACGATGCCGTCGGCGCGGCCGGGGTCGTCGGCATCCCGCCCGCGGTTGTAGGTGAGGATCGCGTGGCTCACGCCCGGCGTCGGCACCCACGAGTCGCGGGCGTCCTGGCGGACGTCGACGCCGTTCGCGACGAGCACCTCGACCGCGCTGCGCTCGGCGGGCAGCGACAGGCCGTGGGTGTCGCGGCCGAGGAACAGCGGGCCGTGGATGCCCTGCTCGGTGCGGTAGTCGACGATCGCCTGGGTGGTGGCGAGGATGTGGACCTCGTTGAAGCTCGTCGACAGCGATGAGCCGCGGTGGCCGCTGGTGCCGAACGCCACTCGTTGTTCAGGAACCGAGGGATCGGGCTTCCTGTCGTAGTAGGCGTTGATCAGCTCGTCGACGTCGATCAGATCGGATGCTTCGGCAGGATGTCCAGCTCGGCTCATGGTGCAAGTCTGCCCCGATCCGGCCGCGAGGTCACGTCGGCTGTGCGCTCATGTCGCGGGTTCCGCAGCGGAGGCAGCGCGTGATCCCAGCCTCCAGCGACGCAGGCGCGGCGTCGCCCCGGCGATCGCGCCCGCACCGGCGACGCACGCGAGGCCGCCGAGGATGCAGCTGACCGCGCCGGACGTGGCACCCGCGATGACGCCGGCGCGGAGGTCGCCGAGGCTCGGGCCGCCCGCACCGACGAGGTAGTCGAGGGAGCTGACACGCCCGCGAAGGGCGTCGGGGGTCGCCGTCTGCACGATCGTGCCGCGGCTGACGACCGTGAAGGTGTCCGCCGCGCCTGCGGCCACGAGCGAGAGGAGGGCCAGCGGGAGGGTCGGGCTCGCCCCGAACGCCGCCGTGGCGGCTCCCCAGACGGCGCAGGAGGTCAGCATGATGAGCCCCTGCCGCGGGTATGCCGTGAGCCGGCCGGAGAAGAGGCCGGCGATCACGCCGCCGAGACCGATCGCGGGAAGCATGAGGCCGAGCGTGAGCGGAGAGCCCCCGAAGCGCTCGGCGTTGATGACCGGGAAGAGCGCGGCGGGCAGCGCCAGGACCATCGCGCAGATGTCGACGAGGAACGCGCCGAGAATGACGGGCGTGCGCACGACGAACTGCAGCCCGCCGAGGATGCGTGCCCGCTCGGGCTCGGCGCCGTCCGTCGTCGCAGCGCGCGGCACGTGCCGGGGGAGCCGGGAGATGCCCCACAGCGCGGCGACGAACGTCACGGCGTCGACGACGAGGCAGGCGCCGACGCCGACGGTGGCGACCAGCACGCCGCCGATCGCCGGTCCCGTGAGAAGGGCCAGCTGGCCGGCGAGCCGGGTCAGCGCCAGTCCCGCGGAGAGGTCGGTGCCGGCCAGCAGCATCGGCGGGACGGTCTGGGCGACCGGCGCGCTGAGCGACGAGAGCGCCGCGTTCAGCGCGATCATCACGAACAGGATCGGGATGCTGCGCACCCCGCCGATGACGATCGTCGCCGTGCCGACGCTGACGACCAGCTGCCCGGAGCGTGCCCACAGCAGGATCGCGCGCCGGTCGACGGTGTCGGCGAGGTGCCCGCCGATGAGGCCGAAGAGGACGAGCGGGATCGCCACGACGAGCCCGACGAGACCCACGACGACGGCGGAGCGCGAGACGTCCCACACGAAGTAGAGCAGGGCGAACGACGACATGCTGCCGCCGAACTGCGAGATCGCGGTGCCGGCCCAGAACGCGCGGAACGGCCGGCTGGTGCGCAGCGGGCGCAGGTCGACGAGGTACGAGCGGATCACGCGCGCCGCCCCTCCAGATGGCGGCGGACGCGATCGGCGAAGGACTCGCGGTCGAGGGCGGCGTCGACCTCCGCGACCAGAGCGCCGAGCGGCATGGTCAGCTCGGCGTCGAGCTCGGCCACGGCGGCCTCGGTGGCGTACCACTCGTCCCACAGGAGCGGCGCGAGACGCCGCCCCTTCGGGGTCAGGGTCACGACGCGGGAGCGCGCATCCTCGCCGGGCTCGGAGGTCACGAGGCCCGCCTTCTTCATCGCCGTCACGGACTGGCTCATCGCCGAGTGCGTGACCCCGCAGCGCTCGGCGAGCGAGCGGATCGTCGCATCCTCGTCGGCGAGGAACATCACCGCCATGCTGAAGCGCGTGCTGACCCCTTCGATGCCGAGCTCGTCGTAGAGGTCGCCGAGGCTGGCATCCATGCGCTTGCGCATCGTCGCAAGCGGTCGCCAGACGCTGGGCAGTTCTTCGATGGATGCCGGCCGCCGCTGCTGATCAGATGTCACAGCGCTAATATAACAGCGCTGATAGAAATACGCCACCGCGGCAGGATGCCGCTACTAGGCTTGCGGGGTGAGCGAAGAGCCCCTGGAATCCCGTCGCGTCTACAGCTATCTCGGACCCGCGGGCACCTTCACGGAGGCCGCGCTCGCGCAGGTCCCCGAGGCCCGCGGCCAGGAGTGGCGTCCGGTGCGCAACGTCGGCGAGGCTCTCGCCGACGTCGTCGAGGGGCGTTCGAACGCAGCCATGATCGCGATCGAGAACTCGGTCGACGGCGGCGTCACCACGACGCAGGACGCCCTGGCGACGATCCCCGGGCTGCGGATCGTCGGCGAGTATCTCGTGCCCGTGAACTTCGTGCTGGTCGCCCGGCCGGGGACGCGGCTCGAGGACGTCACGGTGGTCGCCGCGCACCCGGTGGCCTACGGGCAGTCGCTGCAGTGGCTGACGACCAACATCCCGGGCCACGAGCACCTTCCGGCGGCCAGCAATGTCGCGAGCGCGCTCGGCATCGCGGAGGGCACGAGCGGTGCGGATGCCGCCGTCGCCGCTCCCGGCGTCGTCGCGCACCACGAGTACGAGGTGCTGGCGGAGGACATCGGCGACAACTCCAACGCCGTGACGCGCTTCGTGCTCGTCAGCCGCGTCGCACCGCCGCCGGCGCCCACCGGCGCCGATAAGACCTCGCTCATCGTCGAGCTGCCCGAGGACCACCCCGGCGCCCTGCTCGATCTGCTCGAGCAGTTCGCGACCCGCGGCATCAACCTGTCGCTCCTGGCCTCCCGTCCCATCGGCGACGAGCTCGGCCGGTACCGGTTCGTCATCGACGCCGACGGGCACATCGAGGACGAGCGCATGGCCGACGCCCTCCTGGGCCTGCGCCGCTTCAGCCCCAAGGTCGTCTTCCTCGGCTCCTACCCGCGCGCCGACCGGGTCATCATCCGCTACCCCCAGCGCTACTCCGACGAGGTCTTCGTCGAGGCGCGCGACTGGCTGCGCGGCCTCATCGCCGGCGAGCCCGAGGTCTGATCACCGCAGCCCCCAGCACATGCCGGGGGCGGCCGCGGCCCTTCCCCTGCGCAACAGCGGTGATCCGGCGGATATCGGGCAGCCAACGCAGGATCGCCCTATTTCCGCCGGATCACCGCCAATCCGCCGGATCGCAGCAACCGGCCTTCGGGCGACTCAGGCGCTGCGGAGCACGAGCTCGTCGAGCGTCAGGCGCTGGCGGGGAGCCACCTCGCGCTCGCGCAGCGCGTCGGGCAGCGCATCCACGTCTCCGGGCACGCCGAGCGCGATCACCGAGACGACCTTGAGGGTCTCGCCGAGGCTGAAGGCGGCCTTGAGCGCCTCGCCGTCGAAGCCGCCCATCTGGTGGGTGTGCAGGCCCTCGTGCTGCGCCTGCACCGAGAGGTGCGCGACGGCCTGGCCGAGGTCGTAGGTCGCCCACGGGCGCTCGCGGCCCTCGGCATCCGTCGTCTCGGCGATGTTGACGATGAGCACGGCGGCCGAGTCGGCCCATGCCTGGTTGAAGCCCATCAGCGCGTCGTGGATCGCGGTGAACTCCGAGGATCCCCGGTGTGCCACCACGAAGCGCCACGGCTGCGAGTTGTTGGCGGAGGGCGCCCAGCGGGCGGCCTCGAGGAGCACGTCGACGACGTCGGGCGAGACGACGGCGTCGCGATCGTACGCGCGGGGGCTCCAGCGCTCGACGAGGGCGCCGATCAGGGGGGCGTCGGTCTGGGCGAAACGGGGGGCGATATCGGATGCGAGGGGCATGGCCGTCTTTCTCGAGGGGGATGCCGGGACCTCATCGGCCCGTTTGGTTGACGCGTCAATCTAACCGCGTCGACCCTATGGGTATTCCGAGAGCGCGGAGGAATCCGTCATCCCCCGAGCGGCGGACCGGGCGTCAGCCGCCGGTGATCTCCGCGATGGCCGCGACGAACGCGTCGATGTCGTCCTCGGTGGTGTCGAACGAGCACATCCAGCGGACCTCGTTGCGCGACGCATCCCAGTCGTAGAAGCGGAAGTGCTCGCGCAGCCGGTCCGCCACGCCGTCGGGGAGCGTCGCGAACAGGCCGTTGGACTGCGTCTTCTGGGTGAACGCGACCCCGCGGATCGAGCCGTCGGCGATGCCCGCCTCGACTCCGGTGCGCAGGCGCTGCGCCATCGCATTGGAGTGCCGCGCGTTGCGCAGCCACAGGTCGTTCTCGAGCAGCGCGACGAGCTGGGCCGACACGAAGCGCATCTTCGACGCGAGCTGCATGTTGAGCTTGCGAAGGTAGGTGAGACCCGTGGATGCCTCGGGGTTCAGCACGACGATCGCCTCGCCGAGCAGGGCGCCGTTCTTCGTGCCGCCGAAGCTCATCACGTCGATCCCCGCATCGCGCGTGAAGGCGCGCAGCGGCAGGTCGAGGGCGGCGGCCGCGTTGGAGATGCGCGCCCCGTCCATGTAGACGCGCATGCCGAGCGCGTGCGCGTGGTCGGTGATGGCGCGCAGCTCCTCGACGGAATAGAGCGTGCCGAGCTCGGTCGACTGCGTGATCGCGACGGCCAGCGGCTGCGCACGGTGCTCGTCGCCCCAGCCCCACGCCTCGCGGTCGATGAGCTCGGGAGTGAGCTTGCCGTCGTCGGACGGCACGTTGAGGATCTTGATGCCGGCGACGCGCTCGGGCGCCCCGCCCTCATCCACGTTGATGTGCGCGGTGGATGCCGCCACGACGGCGCCCCAGCGGGGGAGCATCGACTGGAGTCCCGTGACGTTCGCACCGGTGCCGTTGAACACCGGGTACGACTCGACGCCCTCGCCCAGGTGCTCGACGAACAGCTCCTGCAGGCGCTCGGTGTACGCATCCTCGCCGTACGAGATCTGGTGGCCCTCGTTGGCGGCGGCGATGGCGGCGAGCACCTCGGGGTGCACGCCCGAGTAGTTGTCGGAGGCGAAGCCGCGGACGGCGGTGTCGTGGATCGTGGTCACGATCCACCAGCCTAAGTCGTCGGGCCTCTGGCTGGCATCGGAGGGTGAGCGACCGTGCACCCGCCGTGGTGCGGTGGTCGAATGGGCCGAGGGGAGTGAGTGCGGTCAGCGTGCGAGCGCGAGGTACTGGTGCACCTGGGCGATGGCCATGCCGCCCTCGCCGACAGCCGCCGCGACCCGCTTCACCGAGCCCGACCGGACATCCCCCACGGCGAAGATCCCGGGCGCGCTCGTCTCGAGCCCGAACGGGCGGCGGTCGGACGTCCACTGCGGGGTGGCCGCCGCATCCCCGCCCGTCGGGATGTAGTGGTGCTCGTCGCGGGCGATCTGCGCGGGGAGCCAGTCGGTGACCGCATCCGCCCCGATCATCACGAACAGGACGGCGTAGGGACGGGTCGTCGTCTCGCCGGTGGCCCGGTCGATGACGTCCACGGCCTGCAGACTGCGCTCGCCGTGCACGCCCACGACCTCGCTGCGCGTCTCGACACGGATGTCCTCGTTGGCCGCGATCTGGTCGATGAGGTACCTCGACATGCTGGCGTCGAGCGACTCGCCGCGCACCAGCAGCGTGACGGACCGCGCGAAGCGCGAGAAGAAGATCGCCGCCTGCCCGGCCGAGTTGCCGGCGCCGACGATCGCGATGTCGGCGCCCCGGGCGACGGTCGAGTCGCTCCGGGCGGCGCCGTAGAAGACGCCGTTGCCGAGGAAGCGGTCGATGTCGGGAACGGGCAGCCGCCGCCACGCCACGCCGGTCGAGATGATCACGACGGGCGCGCTGAGCGTCTCGCCGCCGTCGAGGACGATCTGCTCGCGCTCCGGGCGCAGGGCCTCCGCCGTGCGCGTGACGACGATCTCTGCGCCGAGGCGCCGGGCCTGCCGCAGCGCCCGGCTCGCCAGGTCGTCGCCGGAGATGCCGAACGGGAAGCCCGTGTAGTTCTCGATCCGAGTGCTCGTGCCCGCCTGGCCGCCGGGCGCGAGGCACTCGATGACCAGCGTGCGCAGCCCTTCGGCGGCGGCGTTCACGGCCGCGGTGAGCCCGCACGGACCGGCGCCGAGGATCACGACGTCGTAGCGTCCTGATGACGGCTCGATCTCGAGTCCGACGAGCTTGGCGATCTCGCGCAGCGCGGGCCCCTCGAACCGCCGGCCGTTCGGGAGCTCGATGATCGGGTAGGCCGCGGCATCCACCTCGTCCGGAATCGTGACGCGGTCGAACGGCACCTGATTGCGCGTGAGGAACACCACGGCCTCGCGGGTGGCGGCATCCGAGCGCGGTGCGATCACCCGCGCGGCAGCCTCGGGCTGCTCCGCGGCGACCGCCTGCAGCCAGTCCAGATACCGGCGGGCGAGGGATGCGACGAAGGCCGGCACCGACGGAGCCATCGACGCGAGCGTGTAGAACACCTGGGGGTCGAGCCGGATGATCCGCGTCGGCTCCGCCGCCCGCCCGCTCGCCGGGAAGGGCGTGCTCAGGGTCATCGGCACCTCGCCGAAGAACATCCCCGGCCGTCGCTCCCCGATCACGCGCTCCTCGCCGTTGACGACCTTCGTCAGCTCGGCGCGACCGTCGATCACGACGAAGAACGCGCGGTCGTCACCCTCGTGCGCGAAGTACTCGCCCGGGGCGAGGTGGATGTCCTCGACCGAGGTCGCGAGATAGTCGATCGCCGCCTGCGGCAGCTGCGCGAAGGCCTTGATGCCGCGCAGCTCCGCCGCGGTGATCATGTGCGGGTGCCGGCGGTCATGCGCTGAAGATAGCGACAGCGCCGACGGCGGTCAACGGACCTGGGTCCGCGTCGGGAACGACGAAGCGCGCCGAGCCCCCAGCACCCGGCGCGCTTCGAGGTCTGTCAGACGTCGCTCCCGCGGATGCCCGCGGTCGACTCGATCACCGGCTTCATCTTCTTGTCGAGCGCCTCGAAGAACATCGAGAGCGGGAACTCGTCATCCATCACGGCATCCGTGTAGCCCTTCGGCGGGCCGGCGAGGATCTCATCCGGCAGCCCGCGCGCCCACGCCGAGGCGGGATTCGGGGTCAGCGTGCTGCGCACGAGGTCGTAGGCGGCCAGCCAGTGCGCCGTCTTGGGCCGGTCGATCGACTGCCAGTAGAGGTGGTCGATCGCGTCGCCGAGGGCGACGACCGCGGCCGGCACGGCATCCCAGTCGAACGTCAGCGCGGTGTCGGTCCAGTGCAGCACGCCCCGCTGGTGCAGCCAGGCGAACAGGAGTTGACCGCCGAGGCCGTCGTAGTTGCGCACGCGGCTGCCGGTGATCGCGAACCGGAAGATGCGGTCGAAGATCACCGCGTACTGCACGAGCTTCGCGTGCTGCAGCATCTCGTGCTCGGTCGACCCCTCGACAAGCTCGGGGACCGAAGAGCCGAGGCCGGGGACCGAAGAGCCGAGCTCGGGGACCGAAGAGCCGAGCTCGAGGACCGCAGAGCCGAGCTCGGGGACCGAAGAGCCGAGGCCGGCGACCGAAGAGAGGCGCTTCTCGATCGCGACGCACTCGCGGTAGGCGGTGAGGTCGCAGCGCAGCTCCTCGAGCGAGTACAGGAAGTACGGCATCCGCTGCTTGATCATGAACGGGTCGAACGGCAGGTCGCCGCGCATGTGGGTGCGGTCGTGGATGATGTCCCACATCACGAACGTCTTCTCGGTGAGCGCCTGGTCGTCGAGCATCGCGGCGGCGTCGGCGGGCAGGTCGAGCTTCGTGATCTGGGACGCCGCGCGCACGACGCGGCGGTAGCGGGCGGCCTCGCGGTCCTGGAAGATGGCGCCCCACGTGAACGTCGGGATCTCGCGCATCGCGACCGTCTCGGGGAAGAGCACCGCCGAGTTCGTGTCATAGCCCGGCGTGAAGTCGACGAGGCGCAGCGACACGAAGAGCCGGTTCGTGTACTCCGTCTCGAGCTGCGCGATGAACTCGGGCCAGATGACCTCGACGAGCAGCGCCTCGACGTGGCGGTTCGACGACCCGTTCTGCGTGTACATCGGGAAGACGACGAGGTGACGGATGCCGTCCACGCGGTGCTGCTGCGGCTGGAAGGCCACGAGCGAGTCGAGGAAGTCGGGAACGCCGAAGCCGCCCGCCATCCATCGCTCGAAGTCGACGGGCAGCGCGTCGAGGTACGCGGCATCGTGCAGGAACAGCGGGGCGAGGGCGCGGATGCTGCGCACGATCGTCTCGACGAGCTCGGCGGCGCGAGCCCTGTCGCCCTCGGCCGGAACACTGCCGTCCTGCGCCTGCAGGCCCTGAAGCTCGGTCGCGGCATCCTTCAGCGCGAGCCAGGCGACGGAGTTCTCGACGTCCTCGACGACCTCTGGCTCGCCGATGATCACCTGGTCGTGCGCGTGGGTGAGGGACATGGGGGAAACCTCCGATCGTGGAGTCTGGCCGCGCTCGCGGCGTGATGTACGGAACATTTCCGGTGAAGAGGCCCGGATGCCGATAATCTTACGGCATGACCGTCCCCCCGCCCACTCCGAACAGCGCGGGCGCGCTGCCCGAGGCCTCGCGGCGCGTGGGCCTGGCCGCGCCCACGCCGGAGCGTCTGGACGCTCCCGACGCCGTCATCGTGGCCGCGATCTCACGCAACGCGCGAGCGACGCTGTCGGAGCTGTCGGCCGAGGTCGGGCTGTCCGTGTCGGCCGTGCAGGCGCGGCTGCGCCGCCTCGAGTCGCGCGGCGTCATCTCGGGCTACCGGCCGATCCTCGACGCCGAGGCGGTGGGCAAGCCGCTGTCCGCCTTCGTCGAGATCACGCCACTCGACCCCGCCCAGCCCGACAACGCGCCCGAGCTGCTCGAGCACCTCGACGAGATCGAGGCCTGCCATTCGATCGCGGGCGACGCCAGCTACATGCTCTTCGTGCGCGTCGCGTCGCCGCGGGAGCTGGAGCGGCTCATCCGCGACATCCGGCTGGCGGCCAACGTGCGCACGCGCACGACGATCGTGCTGCAGACCTTCTACGAGAACCGGCCCATCGCACCGGCGTGAGCAGGCGCGCGCCCCGGTAGAGTCGCGGGCGTGACCACCCCCGCAGAGGCTCCCGACCGTTCGTCCGCGCTCGACCTCGACGCCTGCCGCGCGGCGTACGCCGAGCTGCAGGCGCTCGGACTTCGCCTCGATCTGACCCGCGGCAAGCCGTCGGCCGAGCAGCTCGACCTGTCCCGCGACCTGCTCGAGCTACCCGGGCGCGACGCCTTCACCGCCGCCGACGGCACCGACGTGCGCAACTACGGCGGCCTGGACGGCCTCCCCGAGCTCCGCTCGATCTTCGCCGAGCTGCTGAACGTCCCCGTCGCGCAGCTGCTGGCACAGGGCAACGCGACTCTCACGCTGATGTACGACACCCTCGCGTACGCGATGCTCTTCGGGGTTCCGGGCTCGCCGCGGCCGTGGTCGCGCGAGGAGGCCGTGGCCTTCATCTGCCCCGTGCCGGGTTACGACCGGCACTTCGCCGTGACCGAGGAGCTCGGCATCCGGATGATCCCCGTCCCGATGACGGCGGACGGCCCGGATGCGGAGGCCGTCGCGGCACTCGTCGCCGACGACCCCCGGATCAAGGGCATGTGGGTCGTGCCGACCTACGCGAACCCGGACGGCTCGACGGTGACCACCGAGGTCGCGCGTCGCCTGGTGTCGATGCCGACGGCCGCGCCCGACTTCCGGATCGTGTGGGACAACGCCTACGCCCTGCACCACCTCACCGACGAGCAGACGCCGTCGGCCGACGCGCTGCGCCTGGCCGCCGAGGCCGGGAATCCCGATCGCGTCCTGATGTACGCGTCGACCTCCAAGATCACCTTCGCCGGCGCCGGCGTCTCCTTCATCGGCGCATCCCCGGACAACATCGCGTGGTTCCGCAGGCACCTGGGCATCCAGTCGATCGGCCCGGACAAGGTCAACCAGCTGCGGCACGCACTGTTCTTCCGCGACGCCGACGGTGTGCGGGCGCTCATGCAGGAGCACCGCCGCATCCTCGCGCCGAAGTTCGCGGCCGTGCAGCGCGTGCTCGAGGCGCGTCTCGGCGGCCTCGGCATCGCATCCTGGACCACGCCGAAGGGCGGCTACTTCGTGTCGCTCGACGTCGTGCCCGGCACCGCGTCGAGGGTCATCGAGCTGGCGAAGGCGGCGGGCGTCGCGCTGACCCCCGCGGGGTCGACGTTCCCCTACCGGCACGACCCCGACGACCGCAACATCCGGCTCGCGCCGAGCATGCCGCCGCTCGACGAGGTGCAGAAGGCGATGGATGCCGTGGCCACCTGCGTGCTCCTCGCGGCCGCCGAAGCGGCGGCCGGGTGACCTCAGCGCTTCGCGGTCACGTGCGCTGACAGCGCGGGGATGACGGTCTCGCCGTACACGCGCATCGTCTCCTCCTTGCTGTCGTGCTGGAGGTAGCCCGCGAACTGCGTGACGCCGAGGTCGCGGAGCTGTTCGAGCTTCGCGATGTGGTGCTCGGCGGAGCCGAGGATGCAGAACCGGTCGACGATCTCGTCCGGGACGAAGTCGACGTGGTCGTTCTCCGCCCGGCCGTGCGTGTTGTAGTCGTAGCCGCTGCGACCCTCGATGTAGGCGGTGAGCTCGTCGGGGACGGCGCCGTGGTGCCCGTACTTCGCGACGATGTCCGCGATGTGGTTGCCGACCATGCCGCCGAACCAGCGGCACTGGTCGCGCATGTGCTCCCAGTCGGTGCCGATGTACATGGGGGCGGCCACGCAGAAGGCGAGCGCGTCGGGGTCGCGGCCGGCGGCGGCCGCGGCATCCCGCACCGTCGTGATCATCCACGCGGCGATGTCGACGTCCGCGAGCTGCAGGATGAAGCCGTCGCCGACCTCGCCGGCGACCTTCAGGGCGAGCGGGCCGTACGCGGCGACCCACACATCGAGGGTCGAGCCGCGGCTCCACGGGAACTGCAGGGTCGCACCGTTGTACTCGACCGGTCGCGAGTTCGCGAGCTCGCGGATGACGTGGATCGACTCGCGCAGCTCCGCCATCGTCGTCGGCTTGCCGTTGGTCACCCGGACCGCGGAGTCGCCGCGGCCGATGCCGCAGATCGTCCGGTTGCCGTACATCTCGTTGAGGGTCGCGAACACGGATGCCGTGACCGTCCAGTCGCGAGTCGCCGGATTCGTCACGAAAGGCCCGACGACGATGCGCTTGGTCTCGGCGAGGATCGCCGAATGGATCACGTAGGGCTCCTCCCACAGGAGGTGCGAGTCGAAGGTCCACACGTGGCTGAACCCGTGCGCCTCGGCGAGCTTCGCGAGCTGCACCGTGCGCGCGGCGGGCGGGTTCGTCTGCAGGACGACGCCGAAGTCCATCGGGCTACACCAGGTACTGCGAGAGGCCGCGCTTGAGGAAGCGGCCGTCGCCCTTGGCGCCGAGGTACGCGCCGCCGTCGACGATGACCTTGCCGCGCGACAGCACGGTGTCGACGTGACCGTCGATCTCGAAGCCCTCCCACGCGGAGTGGTCCATGTTCATGTGGTGGGCTTTGCCGAGCCCGATCGACGTGTGCCCCTCGGGGTCGTACACGACGATGTCGCCGTCGGCGCCCGGCTGGATCACGCCTTTCCTGCCGTACATGCCGAACATGCGGGCGGGGGTCGTGGACGTCAGCTCCACCCAGCGCTCGAGGGTGATACGCCCCGTCACGACCCCCTGGTACATCAGGTCCATCCGGTGCTCGATCGACCCGATGCCGTTCGGGATCGCGCGGAAGTCGCCGCGCCCGAGCTCCTTCTGATCCTTCATGCAGAACGGGCAGTGGTCGGTCGAGACCATCTGCAGGTCGTTCGTCCGCAGCGCCTGCCACATGTGGTCCTGGTGACCCTCGGCGCGCGAGCGCAGCGGGGTCGAGCACACCCACTTCGCGCCCTCGAACGAGCCCCATTCGTCGCTGGATGCGCCGAGCTGCTCCTCGAGCGACAGATAGAGGTACTGGGGACACGTCTCGCCGTACACGTTCTGCCCGCGATCGCGGGCCGCGGCCAGCTGCTCGACCGCCTGCTTCGCGCTCACGTGCACGACGTAGAGCGGGGCGCCGGTGAGGTGCGCGATCATGATCGCGCGGTGCGTCGCCTCCTCCTCCATCTCCCAGGCGCGCGCGATGCCGTGGAAGTACGGGTCGGTCTTCCCCTGCTCGACGAGCTGAGCCGCGAGCACGTCGATGACCGGCCCGTTCTCGGCGTGCATCATCGTCAGCATCCCGGTGTCGCGCGAGACCTGCATGGCCTTCAGCACCTGCGCGTCGTCGGAGTAGAAGACGCCCGGATACGCCATGAAGAGCTTGAAGCTCGTGATGCCCTCGTCGACGAGGCCCGGCATCGCGGCCAGGGCCTCCGCATCCACACCGCCGATGATCTGGTGGAACCCGTAGTCGATCGCGCAGTTCCCCGCGGCCTTCTCGCGCCAGGCGGCGAGCCCGTCCTGGACGCGCTCGCCGTACCGTTGGACGGCGAAGTCGACGATCGTCGTGGTGCCGCCCCAGGCTGCCGCGCGCGTGCCCGTCTCGAAGGTGTCGGACGCCTCGGTGCCGCCGAACGGCAGCTGCATGTGGGTGTGGGCGTCGATGCCGCCCGGGATCACGTACTTGCCGGTCGCGTCGATGACGGTGTCGACGGATGCGGCGAGGTCCGTGCCGAGCAGCTGCGAGCCCGGCGCGAGCACCGCGGCGATGGTCTCGCCGTCGACCAGGACGTCTGCGGGAGTGCTGCCGGTCGCCGATACGACGGTCCCGCCGGAGATGAGGGTGGTGGCCATGGTGCTCCTCGATCCGCTCAGGGTGCCGTGATGTCGCCGTAGGTGTCGGGCCGGCGATCGCGATAGAACTGCCAGTCGTCGCGCATCGCCTGCACGAGGTCGAGGTCGAGGTCGCGCACGAGCAGCTCCTCGTGCTCGCTCGAGCCGCGCTCGCCGACGAAGTTGCCCCGCGGGTCGATCACCTGGCTCGTGCCGTAGAAGTCGACGGCGAGGTCGCCGTACTCGTTGTCCTCGCGGCCGACCCGGTTGGGCTGCAGCACGAAGTACCCGTTCGCGACGGCGGCGCACGGCCCTTCGACCTCCCACAGCCGGTTCGAGAGACCGGGCTTGGTCGCATTGGGGTTGAAGACGATGTGCGCGCCGTTGAGGCCGAGCTCGCGCCATCCCTCGGGGAAGTGGCGGTCGTAGCAGATGTACATCCCGACCTTGCCGATCGCGGTGTCCCACACGGGGTAGCCGAGGTTGCCGGGGCGGAAGTAGAACTTCTCCCAGAACCGGTCGAGGTTCGGCAGGTGGTTCTTGCGGTACTTGCCGAGGATCGTGCCGTCGGCATCCACCAGCACCGAAGTGTTGTAGTAGACGCCGGTCTGCGCCTCCTCGTAGATCGGCAGCACCATGACCGTGCCGAGCTCCTTCGCGACCGCGGCGAAGCGCTGCACGATCGGGCCGTCGGCGGCCTCCGCGAACCGGTAGTACTTCTTGTCCTGTGTGATGCCGAAGTAGGGCCCGTAGAAGAGCTCCTGGAAGCACACGACCTGGGCGCCCTGCGCGGCGGCATCCCGTGCGAATCCCTCGTGCTTGTCGAGCATGGAATCCTTGTCGCCCGTCCACGTGGTCTGGCTGATCGCCGCTCGCACCGTCGTCATCGCATCCCCGCTCTCGTCGTTTTGCCCGTGTCCGCACCGTAGAGCCTGCGAGCGAGGTCCGGCAAGGGGGATACATCGCCAGACGGATGCGGCCCGCATCCGCACTCGCGTAGCGTCGAGGCGTGATCCGTCAGCTCTCGACCCGCCAGCTCGTGACGGACATCATCGTCGCGGCGGTGTTCTTCCTGCTGACCGGGTTCGTCGGCATCGCGGGCTCGATCGTGACCTTCCACGCCATGGCCACCGTGCTCGTCGGGATGGTCATGGCGGGCGCCCTCGCCGTGCGCCGGCTCTCGCCGGGACTCGCCCTCGCGATCGCCTGGGGCGGAGCCTTCGTGCAGATGGGCGCGGGCCTGGACCCGATGGCGAGCAACGCGGCGATCCTCGGTGTGCTGTACGTGACCGCGGCCTACGGGACGCGGCTCGTCTTCTGGCTCGGCTTCGCCTCGGCCATCGTCGGCGCGTTCGTGATCACGGTGTACCTGTACCTGCTGCGCAACGCGTTCGGGCTCCAGATCAGCTGGCAGAACGTGACGCTCGCCGGGTTCATGTGGATCGCGGCATCCTTCGGCCTCCTGCTGTGCTGGACGATCGGCGCCCTCGTGCGCACCGCCCGTCGCGCCCGCGAGAACCGCGCGGCGCAGATGCGCGCCGAGAGCGAGGCGGCCTCGGAGCAGGAGCGCGTGCGCATCGCCCGCGACATGCACGACGTCGTGGCGCACTCGCTCGCCGTCGTCATCGCCCAGGCCGACGGCGCACGGTACGCGGCTGCGACCGATCCGACGGCGGCGACGGGCGCGCTGGAGACCATCTCGACGACGGCGCGCGCGGCGCTGGCCGACGTGCGACTGCTGCTCACGCAGCTGCGGCATTCGCAGGGCGAGGGTCCGCAGCCGACGCTCGCCGACCTCGACGCGCTGTACGGGCAGGTGCGCGCCGCGGGGGTCGACCTTCGGGTCACCGTGGATCCGGCGCCGCTGGCCGACCCGCCCGCCGCGATCCAGCTCGCCGTCTACCGCATCCTGCAGGAGGCGCTCACGAACGCGCTGCGCCACGGCGGATCGCCCGTGGAGGTGAACCTGTCGTGGCACCCCGACCGGGTGGAGCTCGTCGTCCGCAACCGCCTGGGCGCCGGCGCCGAACCGGGATCGGGGCACGGGGTCATCGGCATGCGCGAGCGGGCCCAGCTCGCGGGCGGTGCGCTGGAGGCCGGGGAGGATGCCGGGTCCTTCGTCGTCCGCGCCACCCTGCCGGCCCGGATCGTGGTCGCATGATCCGCGTCGCGCTCGTGGACGATCAGGCACTGTTCCGCGCCGGCGTGCGGATGCTCGTCGATTCCCAGCCCGACCTCGAGGTCGTCGGCGAGGCGTCGGACGGATCCGAAGGCGTCGCGATCGTCCGTGCGACGCGGCCGGACGTCGTGCTCATGGACATCCGGATGCCCATCATGGACGGGCTCGCGGCGACCGCCGAGCTGCTGCGAGACGCCGCGCCCCCGCGCGTCGTGATGCTGACGACGTTCGACCTCGACGAGGCGGCCGCGCGGGCGATCCGGGGAGGTGCGAGCGGGTTCCTCCTGAAGGACGCCGACCCGGAGTTCCTGCTCGCGGCCATCCGCACCGTGCACGCCGGCTCGGCGGTGATCGCGGCGTCGGCCACCCGCGACCTGTTCGCGCACTTCGCGGATCCTGTGCCCCGCGCCGTGCCCGAGGAGTACGCGGCCCTGACCGACCGCGAGCGGGAGATCTTCGCGCTCGCGGCGCGCGGCCTCAGCAACGCCGAGATCGCCGCGCGCGAGTTCCTCTCCGAGGCCACCGTGAAGACGCACATCAGCCGCATCCTCGCGAAGCTCGGCCTGCGCGATCGCGTGCAACTCGTCGTCTTCGCCTTCGAGCACGGCCTGACCTGACGGGCGCCCTGCACAACTCCACGGATCTCAGCGCCGCGGCCCCGTCACGGGCGCCGACGGGGCTTCTCCATCCCGGATCCGTGGAGTTGTGCAGACCGAATCGAGCAGAATCGGGGCATGGAACTGCAGCTCAGCATGGTGGTCCTCGAGGTGGGCGACCTCGAGGCGTCGATCCGCTTCTACCGCAGGCTCGGCCTCGACCTCCCGGATCCGGACCCGAAGCGGCCGATGGTGATCCACCGGATGGGAAGCGGTGTGAGCCTGCTCCTCATGAAGGGATTCGCGCCGGCCTACGACCCGGCGTGGACGCCGCCGTCGGGCGGCTACTCGCAGATGCTCGAGTTCTACGTCGGCGAGGATGCGGCCGTGGACAGCACCTTCGACGACCTCGTCGCCGCCGGCTATCACGGCCGGATGGCGCCCGCCCAGACCGTCGGCCCGTACGCCGCCATGGTGGACGACCCGGACGGCAACGTCATCCTGCTGACCTCCGACGAGGCGGGATCGTCTGAGGGATCCTGAGTCCGCTCAGCCGGCGCGCGTGCCCCCGCGGCGGTTCGCGAGGTACTCGGCCGGCATTCCCGGTCCGATGCGCGCGGAGACCTCAGCAGCCGGCACCACGCCGTGCGCCTCGCACACCGCGGCGGCATGCACGGCCTCACCGCACCCGTCGTGCGCGTAGAGGATCGGCGGATCGACGGGGGATGCCCACTCGTCGCCCCACTCGGTCAGGGCCATGAGGGCGATGCCGAGCGCGCCGCCCTTCTCCGTCAGCACGTAGTCGGCGAAGCCTTGGCGCTGCATGATGCCGGCCTCGACGAACGACTCCAGCCGTGATGTCAGGACGTTCGTGGCGATGCCGAGGTTGTGCTGGAAGTCCCCGAACCGCGTGACCCCGGCGAAGAGCGCGTCGCGGATGATGAGCAGGCTCCAGCGCTCGCCCACGACCTCGAGCGATCGTGCGATCGAGCACACCTGCGTGTCGTACGTCCGGCCGAGCATGGTCCGACGTTACCACTTGCGTCATGCAAGCGACAGCGCTACCGTGACTTGCATCACGCAAGTCACTGCATCCGTCGACGGATGCCGACGCAAGGGAGCACGCACATGTCCGCGGACTACACGACCACCATCACCGTCGCCGCGACGCCGCAGCAGGCGTACGACGCGATCAGCGACGTCTCGGGCTGGTGGGGGCGCATCACCGGGCGCACGACCGCCGTCGGCGACGAGTTCGTCTACGTCGTGCCGGGCCTGCACTACTCCGGCTTCCGGGTCACCGAGCTGGAGCCCGGCCGTCGCATCGCGTGGCTCGTCACCGGGAGCCACGTCGACTTCGTCGACGACAAGCAGGAGTGGAACGGCACGACGGTGCGGTTCGGGATCGAGCCGACGGATGCCGGCACCGCCGTGACGTTCACCCACGAAGGGCTCACCCCGGAGGGCGAGTGCTACGGCGCTTGCTCGAACGCCTGGAGCATGTTCGTCAACGGCAGCCTCAAGACGTTCATCGAGACCGGCCAGGGCACGCCCTACCTGTTCGCCGGCGACGAGGCGCTCACCGGCGACGACCACGAGGAGCTGCACCGCCAGGTGCGCGAGTCGATCGCCGCCCGCTGACGTCATCCTTGCGATGTACACGGATGCATCGCACGGCCGACGACGGCTGCGCAGCCGCTCCGTAGCGTCGGAGGCATGGAGATCACGACCACCGACCTGGGCCTTGCGGCCCGGGTCCAGCAGCTGACGAAGACCTACGGCCGCGGCGACGGGGAGGTGCGCGCGCTCGACGGCGTCTCGGTGGGCGTGCGGCGCGGAGAGTTCACCGCGATCATGGGGCCTTCCGGATCGGGCAAGTCCACCCTGATGCACATCATGGCGGGGCTGGATGCGCCGACCCAGGGTCGCGCGTGGATCGGCGACACCGAGATCACGGGTCTCAGCGACCTGGACCTGACGCTGCTGCGCCGGCGTCGCGTCGGGTTCGTCTTCCAGTCCTTCAACCTCGTCCCGACGCTCGATGTCCTGGGCAACATCCGCCTGCCCATCGACCTCGACGGCCGGCGGCCGAGCGCGCTCGAGAAGGCTCGCATCGACGGGCTCGTCGAGACGCTCGGCCTCGGCGCGCGTCTCGGGCACCGGCCGCACGAGCTCTCCGGCGGCCAGCAGCAGCGCGTGGCGATCGCCCGTGCGCTCGCCACCGCCCCCGACCTCGTGTTCGCCGACGAGCCCACCGGCAACCTCGACTCGCGCAGCGGCCGCGAGGTGCTGGCCCTCCTGGCAGCGGCCAGCCGCGACCACGGCCAGTCCATCGCCATGGTCACGCATGACCCGATCGCTGCGAGCCACGCCGACCGCGTGCTCTTCCTCGGCGACGGGCGCATCGTCGCCGACAAGCCGCGCCAGAGCGCCGAGGAGATCTCGGCCTACATGCTGGCGGCCGAGCTCGGCACGGCCCAGACGGCTGGGGGCGCGTCCACGACGGCGGTGCCGGCCGCCGCCGCGCCCACGACGGCGGTGCCGGCATGAGCGGGACGGCGACGGCGGAAGCAGGCGCATCCCGCACCTCCTGGCTGCGCGATCGCGGCATGGGCGCGTCGATGCTCGTCACGGCGATCGCGACGGCCTTCGGTGCGGTGCTGATCTCGGCGACCGGCTTCATCGGCGCGATCCTGAAGTCCGATCCGGCGACGCGCGACAGCGGGACCGTGGCCTTCGTCCTGAGCTTCATCGTCTTCGTGCTCCTCGGCGTGGCGGTCTACGTCGCCGCGATCGTGACGGCGAACACCTTCGCGACGGTCATCGCGGGCCGCACGCGTCGCATCGCGCTGCTGCGCCTGATCGGTGCCACGGCTCGCTCGCAGCGGGCCGAGGTCGCCCGGCAGGGACTCGTCGTGGGTGCGATCGGCGCCCTCCTGGGACTCATCGGCGGAACGGCCGTCGCGGTCGTCGGGGTGGTCGTGGCCGAGCGCGTCTGGTCGCTCGACACCGTGCACTACGCCGTCGTCCAGCCGCTGCTCGTGGTGCCCGCGGTCATCGTCGTGCTCACGACGTGGGTGTCGGCGTGGGCGGGCTCCCGCCGCGTGCTGACCGTGACGCCGCTGCAGGCGCTCGGCGGCTCGGTCGAGGCATCCCATCGCGACCTCGCGCGCCGGCGGGGACGCAACGGCGTCGCGATCACCCTCATCGTCGTGGGGGCCGCGCTCCTGGCGGCGGGGATCGCGGTCGGGCTCGTCAGTCCGCTCGGCGTCATCGTCGCCTTCTTCGGCGGGGTGCTGTCGTTCACGGGTCTCGCGCTCGGGGCCACGCTGGTGATGCCGCCCGTGCTCCGGCTCGTGGGTCGCCTGTTCGGCGGCTCCGCCCCGGCGCGCCTGGCGGCCGAGAACGCGCTGCGCTACCCGGAGCGGTCGAGCCGCATGGCCATCGGAGTCGTCATCGGTGTGACGCTCGTCACGATGTTCGCGGTGGCCACGGAGTCGGTGAAGCGGGTGTTCGCGGCCGCGTTCGGGGGGACGCTGCCGGCACCGTTCGCGACCGTGATCGACACGTTCTCGGGCATCATGATGGGCCTGGTCGCGGTCTCGGCCGTGATCGCCGCGGTCGGACTCGTCAACCTGCTGACGCTCGGGGTGGTGCAGCGCCGGCGCGAGTTCGGGCTGCTGCGGGCCCTCGGGCTCTCGAACACGCAGGTGCGCCGCGTCGTGCTGCTGGAGGCCACGCACATCACGGTCGCCGCCGTGGCGACGGGCCTCGTGCTCGGCGTCTTCTACGGCTGGGCCGCGGCGCAGTCCCTCCTCGGCTCGGTGCACGCGCCGGGATCGACAGCCGCCGCAGGCATCGTCTGGCCCGCCGTGCCGCTGTGGCCGGTCGTGGCGATCGTGGTCGCCACCGCCGTGCTCACGCTGGTCGCGGCCGTGACGCCGACGCGGCTCGCGACGCGCGTCTCGCCGGTGGCGGCTCTCGCCGAGTAGCCGACCGCCCCCACGGGGCTTCGCGCCGGACCGGGCATCGGGAACCCGGTCCGGCGCGCGGCCCTGTGCATCCTCCGACAGTGCGTCAGGCGTCCTTCCGGCGTCGACGGATGTGCGGCACGCTCGACGCAGGAGGTCCACATGAAGATCGAGATCATCGAGCACACCCCGCCTTACCGCCTCGGCGTGCTCATCGGCAGCCTGTCCACCGCATCCATCAACCGCCTGCTGGCGAAAGCGCTCGAGAAGCTGGCGCCCGCGGAGTTCGAGTTCTCCGAGATCGACTACAGCCGGCTCCCGCTCTACAACCGCGATCTGGATGCCGACTACCCTCAGGTCGCGCTCGACTTCAAGGAGTCCGTGCGTCAGGCCGACGCTCTTCTGTTCGTGACGCCGGAGTACAACCGGTCGATCCCGGGGCCGCTGAAGAACGCGATCGACTGGGGCAGCCGTCCGTGGGGGACGAGCGTGTGGGCGGACAAGCCGACGGGCGTCATCGGGGCGTCGGGGGGCTCGATCGGCACCGCCGTGGGGCAGCAGACGCTGCGCAGCACCCTCAGCTTCCTCAACGCCCGCCAGATGACCTCGCCGGAGGCTTACATCCACTTCACGCCGGGTCTCATCGACGCCGACGGCGAGGTGACGGTCGAGAGCACGCGCGAGTTCCTCACGATGTTCATGGAGCGCTTCGCCGAGTACACGGCCCGGGTGCTGACCGTCATCCCGCGGCCGTGAACCGCCTACGCCGGCTGCTCGACGCTCGCGTCCCCCGTGTCTGCGGCCGGCTCCGGATCGTACGCCCAGGTGGGGGCGAGAGCGCGCACGCGCGCGCCGCGCCACTGCCACACGCCCCACAGCACCGGCCAGAGCAGCGGCGCCGTCGGCCCGCCGATGACGAGGCGGTCGCGCCACAGCGTCTTGCCGGGCCGGCCCGCCGCGGGCGAGACGGCCATCTGGTGGTCCCAGACGTCGAGGCTCGCCAGCGGGCCGGTGAGCGGAATGCCGCTGTCGCGGAAGATGCGCACGCGGCCGCCGGGCTCCTCGACCGAGCGCTCGCTCACGTGGATGAGCTGTCGCCCCATCGGCACCGCACCGAAGGCCGACAGCTGCACCGGCATGTCGTCGCCCGGCGTCCATGACGTCGGCAGGCCGTCCGGCACGATCGGCGCGACATCCATCACGGGACCGTACAGTTCGGCGACGGCGCGGGGGGAGTGCAGCGCCCGCCAGGCGGCCTCGGGGTCGCAGTCGATCTCGAACTTCAGCAGGATCCGCATGCGCTCCAGTGTCGCACCAGGACCGACCGCCATCCCGCTGCCCGCAACCGCTTACGCTGGCGGGATGCATCCGTTCGACCAGTCCCGCTATCAGGTGCGCCTCGAGTGGGGCGCCGAGGGTCTGGCGCGGCTCGCGGCATCCGACATCGTCGTGGTGGTCGACGTGCTCCGCTTCTCGACGACGGTGACGGATGCGGTGGCCCGCGGCGAGCGGGTCGCACTGGACGACGCGGCGCTCACCGCGTCGGTCAACGGAGCCGCCGTCGCGCAGGCCGCGGCGGAAACGGGTGCGCTCGTCCTGCTCGGATGCCTGCGCAATGCGGCCGCCGTCGCGCATGCGGTGCTCGCGGAGCAGGTGCGCCGCGGCGACCGCACGAGCGTCGCGGTGATCGCCGGCGGCGAGCTGTCGGGAGGGGAGCTGCGTTTCGCCGCCGAGGATCAGCTGGGCGCCGGGGCCGTCGTCGACGCGCTCGCGGCACTCGGTCTCGACCACTCCTCGCCGGAGGCTGCGGTGGCATGCGAGGCGTTCCGCGGACTCCGTGGGGCGGCGCGGCACCTCATGACCGCGAGCGGGTCGGGCCAGGAGCTGCTCGAGCGCGGTCTGCGGGACGAAGTCCTGAACGCGTCGGCGATCGACGCGACCGACGTCGTGCCGGTGCTGCGGGACGGATCGTTCGTCCGCTTCGATACCGGGCGACCGGCTAACGGGGCGTGAGGGCTGCGAGCTTCGTCGCCGCGGTGATCTCGCGGCGCGACCAGTCGAACAGGTAGCGCTCGTCGAACCGCGGAGCGCACCGCACGCACGACGTGAGCCGCACCGGCTTGCGATGTCGATAGGCGACATGCCCCGCCGGGCACACGCCGACCCAGGGCGCGAGCTCGGTCGCCGTCTCGCCGCTGTGGGTCGTGCCGCCGACGTAGCCGAGGGAGCGCGCGGTGCGCTTCCAGGCGGGGCCGTGCGCGGCCTTGGGCCCGGCGAGGGCATGGGCCACTTCGTGGAGGAGCGTCTGACGGTTGGTCTCGTCGTCGTAGCGCGCTGCCAGGTAGCGGGACACGCTGATGCGCTTCGCCCGGTAGTCGCACAGGCCCGCGCGGCGCTTGGCGTTGTCGAACGCGAACGACCACGACGCATCCAGGTATCTCGCGATCAGCGCGTCGGCCGTCGCCCGCACTTCCTGAAGATCCGACATATCCGTCAGGCTAGAACGTACCTACGACAATCAGCTCGCGACACTCGTCTCGACGCCGCGCCGGTCGGCGGCGTCGATCGCGAGGAGCGTCGACTCGAGCTGGTCGTCGGGAGTCCCTGCCTGCTGGCGCAGGAAGAGCGCACGCTTGAAGGCCTTTCGGGCGTCGCCGAAGTCCTCCATGTCGAAATACACGCGGCCGAGATGCTGCTGCGCGAACGCCGCGACCGCCCACCACTCCTGCCCCTCCGCCTCCTCGGCGACGGTGAGGAGCTCCTGCTCGGCGGCGCCGAACTGCTCGCGGTACTGCTGGACGGATGCATGCAGGATGCGGGCCCGCAGCAGATCCTTGCGCGTCCCGGCCATGCGCGCCACGCGCACCGACTGCTCCGAGACCTCGAGCGCCTCCTCGAGCTCGCCGAGCACCTTCAGCAGCCACACGCGCTCGAGCAGGGCCGGGAGGCTGCGCTGGACACCGAGGTCCTCGAGCCGTTCCGCGCAGGCGCTCTCGTCGACGATCTCGCGCAGGGTCTCGGGGTCGTAGCTGCGGATGAAGTTCACCGTCTCATACCTTTCGCACCCGGAACGCAGCCCCGCAGCGCCGACGCACGGGCGGGAGGCCGTCCCATCTCTTCCCTCATCCAGTGTGCCGTGCGCAACGGCGATCCCCGGTCGGGCACGCCGCTCTCGGGATTCCTCTCCCCTGTCGTGGCGCTGTCGTCGCGATGTCATCCGCCGTCACGACCCGCACGTGGCGCGAGAAGGATGGGGGGTTCAGCGCTCGAAGAGCGACTCCTTTGGCTTGGGGGAGTCGACGGCCGAGGCATCCGTCACCGGCGGCGCTCCCCGCTCGAACTCGTCGAGTTCCGCGCCCTCCGCCACCTTCGCGGGATGCGGGCCCGCGGCGAGCAGACGCGGCAGCCACTGCGTGGGCAGGGGAGAGGGGGATGCCGCGATCACGAGGTTGCCGAACCGGCGGCCCTTCAGCACCTGCACCTCGGCCAGCACGATCGCATGCGGCAGCACGGCCCGGACCGTGGCCACCTGCCCGCGCGCGAACGCCAGGCCCGCGCCGTCGGCGACGTTGACGAGCAGGACTCCGTCGGGGGCCAGCATCCGCGCCGCCGCCCGGTAGAACTCGACGCTCGTGAGATGCGCGGGAGTCTGCGCGCCGGAGTACACGTCGCTGACCAGAAGGTCGACCTGGCCGGTCATCGCGGGCGGCAGCTTGGCGAGCGCGGCACGCGCGTCGCCGATGCGGATGCGGATCGCGGCGCCGCGCGGCAACGGAAGGTGCTCGCGCACCAGGTCGATGAGAGCCGGCTCGATCTCGACCACCTGCTGCCGTGAACCGGGCCGCGTCGCCTCGACGTATCGGGGGATCGTCAGGGCGCCCGCGCCCAGGTGCACGGCCGTGAGCGGCTGACCCGGCAGCTTGAGGCGGTCGATGACGGCGCCCATCCGGGCCACGTACTCGAAGCTCAGGTAGGTCGGATCGTCGGGGTCGACGTGCGACTGGGGCGTGCCGTCGACCTCGAGCTCGTATCCGCTCGTGTACGGGGCCGGGACGATGCGCGCGATGACGCCGCTCGAGAGCCGTGCGGACGGCGGCTCGGGGGTGTCTCGGCGGCCCATGCCGACCACGCTACCCGCGCCGCGCTGTTCGGCATTCAGGACGAACGGCAAGCCTGCTCGGCCTCGCCTGCGCAATCGCGCGGATGTTCGGCGCACCGTGGCCGGGATTTCCTGAATAGTGGACGACGCCGGACCGTGACTCCCCGCGTAGCGTGGGGGTATGCGCGCGATCGACCTCAACGCGGACCTCGGCGAGACGGTGGACGGCGTGCCGACCGGCGACGACGAGGCCATGTTCGCGGTCATCTCGAGCGCCAGCATCGCGTGCGGCGGGCACGCGGGGGATGCCGCATCGATGTCCGCGGCGGTCGAGCGGGCGTCCCGCACGGGCGTCGCGACGGGCGCGCATCCGTCGTACGTCGACCGCGCGAACTTCGGGCGGACGGCGATGGATGTCGACGCCGGAACGCTGCACGGCCAGGTCGGCGCGCAGCTGCTCGCGCTGCGGTATGCGGGTGCGGACATCCGGTTCGTCAAGCCCCACGGCGCGCTGTACCACGCGGCCGGTGCCGACCCGCGGATCGCCCGGGCGGTCGCGCGCGCGGTCGCGGGGCTCGCCGAGGCTCTCGGGCGGCCGGTTCCGATCCTGGGCCTCGGCCCGGCGATCGAGGCCGCGTCGGCGGAGGCCGGCCTGCCGTTCCATCGCGAGGCCTTCCTCGATCGCGGATACCGCCCGGACGGCACGCTCGTCCCGCGCGGCGAGCCGGGCGACATCCTGCACGACCCGCGGGCGGCGGCCGAACGGGCGGTGCGGCTGGTCGCCGAGGGCACGGTCGTCGCGGCGGACGGTTCGATCGTGCGGGTGGATGCCGCCTCCCTCTGTCTGCACGGCGACTCGCCGGCCGCGATCGACATGGCCCGCGCCGTGCGTGCCGCGCTCGACGCCGAGGGCATCGCGGTCGAGGCGCCCTGGTGAGCGTGTCCGGGCTCGTGATCCGCCCGATGGGCGAGGCCGCGCTTCTCGCCGAGGTCGACTCGCTCGACGCCGTCCTCGCGCTGCACGCCGGGCTCGACGCATCCCGCCCGGACGGCGTGGTCGAGCTCGTGCCGGCTGCTCGCACCGTGCTGGTCCGGGTGGATCCGGGGCGCCTGCCGCTCGTGACGGCGCGGGCGTGGGTCGAGCGGATAGCGAGGGATGCCGAGGCCCCGGCGGACTCGGCATCCGGGGAGGTCGTGCTCGACGTCGTCTACGACGGCGCGGATCTCACCGAGACGGCCGCTCTTCTCGGGGCCTCGACGGAAGCGCTGGTCGCCGCGCACACGGGCGCCCACTGGCGCGTAGCCTTCACCGGTTTTGCGCCCGGCTTCGGTTACCTGGTGAGTCCGGACTGGCCGTACGACGTGCCGCGGCTCGCGTCGCCGCGCTCGCGCGTCCCGGCCGGGTCGGTGGGTCTCGCGGCGGGGTTCTCGGGCGCATATCCGCGCGAGACGCCAGGTGGATGGCGGCTGGTCGGGCGCAGTGCGGCGCCCCTGTTCGATCCGACGGCGGATGCCGCATCCTCCGCGCTGCTCGCACCGGGGGCGGGCGTGCGCTTCCGCGCGGTGCGCGAGCTCATCGCGCCGCTTCGCGACGTCGCGCCACCGCCTCGCGACGTCGCGCCGCCGCCTCGCGAGCCCACCCGGCGGGGCCGCGAACGCGCGGATCGGCGCATCCGCATCATCGATCCCGCCCTCTTCTCCTCCGTCCAGGACCTCGGTCGACCCGGCCGCGCGGCGCTCGGGGTGGCACGCTCGGGGGCGCTCGACCGCGGCGCGCTGCGCACCGCCAACCGCCTGGTCGGCAACCCCGAGGACGCCGCCGGCGTCGAGGTCGCGATCGGCGGCTGGAGCGCCGTCGCCACCGCGGACACCTGGTTCGCCGTCACGGGAGCGTGGGGCCGGGTCACCCTCGCCGGTCGTCAGCTCGATCTCGATGTCGCCCACCCGTGGCCGGCAGGCGCCGAGCTGCACCTGGACTGGTTCGCCCACGGCGCCCGGGCGTACCTCGCGGTCCGCGGAGGCGTCGATGTCCCGCCCGCTGTCGGCTCCCGCAGCACCGACACGATGGCGGGCCTCGGCCCGGCGCGCCTGCAGCAGGGCGACGAGCTCACGATCGGCCCCGAGCCGCTGAGCCCGATCCCGGCGATCGACCTCGCACCCTGGGGCGCGCCGCCCGACGACCTCGATGTCCCGCTCGCTCCCGGCTCCCGCGCCGACTGGTTCGCCGCATCCGCCCTCCCGATGCTCTTCGAGTCGACGTGGACGGTCTCGGCGCAGGCCGACCGGGTCGGCATCCGCCTCGACGGTCCGGAGCTGCCGCGCGCCCGCACCGTCGAGCTGCCGAGCGAGGGCATGGTGCCGGGCGCCCTGCAGGTGCCGCCGAGCGGCCGGCCGACGATCCTCCTCGCGGACGGACCGGTGACGGGCGGATATCCGGTGATCGCGGTGGTGACCGATGCGGCGCTCGATCTGCTCGGGCAGGCGCGGCCGGGCACCCGCATCCGCTTCCGCCACGCCCGCTGACCGGCACGGGCGCCGCGGTCCCTCCGATCACTCGTCGTGCGCGTCCGCGCTGGCTCGGCGGATCTCGGCGCGCTGCACGGCGACCGCGTCGGCGTCGGCGGCGCCGAGGGCCCGCTCGTCCGCGCGGTCGACGGCCGACGAGGCCTCCGCGAGCCGCAGAAGCCGCTGCAGCAGCCGCGCGTGCAGCAGGTGGGCGGCGCTCGTGTCTGCTCCCGACGAGATCGCCGCCGACACGAGCCGTTCGGCGAAGCGGTGGTCGCTCGTCTCCTCCGCGAGGCAGGCGGAGCGCAGCAGCAGGTCCGGATCGGACGGTCGCCGGGCATCGAGGCGCCACACAGCCACCCGCAGGTCGTCGGCGGGGGACGGATTGCGACGGGCGACGACGTCGGCCTGCTGGGCGAGCAGCGACACGTGCCGCGCCCGCGGGATGGTCTCGCGGATCGCGGCGCCGTGCTGGGGGTGCGCGAGGAACATGCGGATGCGACCGCGCGCCTCCTGCACGCGCACCAGCCCCCGCTGCTCGAGGTCGGCGATCGCTTCGGGAGCACCAGGGCGTGCGAACTCGTCGAGCGCGAGCGGCTGGCACAACGACAGGCGCTGGACGACGTCCAGCTCCTCGTGCGTCAGTCCGCCCAATCGTCCCCGGATGAGCTCCTTGAGACCGGGCGAGCCGACCCCCTCGTCCCCGAGCCGCCAGGACCGTGATCCGCGGATGAGGGCGCCCGACGCGCTCGCCGCGATGACCAGCTCCCGGAGGAAGAGGGGGTTGCCGCCGGAGACCCGATGCAGCTCCGCGACAGCGCCGGCGGCGACCGTCGCACCGAGCACCAGCACGAGCAGCTGCTCCGTCTCGTCGGCGTCGAGCTCGCGCACCTCGATGCGCACCGCGCTCTCCGCCGTGAGGACGCTCTGCATCCCGTCCGGCTCGGGATCCCCGCGGTCGAGCGTCACGAGTACCTGCAGCCCGTCCTCCTCGGCCAGCCGGGCGATGAGGGCCACCGAGACCGGATCGGCGGCCGCGGCGTCATCGAGGACGACCAGCAGCCGCCGTCCGTCCCCGATCCGCCTCAGGGCGCCGCGCGCGGCGGCGAAGAGAGCGTCCCCGTCCTCGGCGCGCACGAGCGGTGCGCTCATCTCGGGCGCGAGTGCGGGCGCGATGGTGGCGAGGGGCACAGGAGGCAGCGCCGGATTGCCCTCGATCGTGACCGACATCCATCCGTCGTCCTCGAGGGCCTCGACGACCTCCGCGGCGATCCGGCTCCTGCCCACACCAGAAGCGCCGTGCAGCGCGACCGCGCGGGAGCCGGCGAGGAGGACCGCGAGAATGCGCTCGACGACGGCGGTGCGGCCCACGAGCGGCCACGTGCCCTCGAGGGCCACCGGATCGGATGAGTCGAAGGCCACGGTTCCCTGTCTCGGCGAGAGGCCCCAGCTCCCTCGCTCTTCCGTCACTGTATTGGTTTCCCGCCCTCGCGCACAGAGCGCGGCGCCCGTTCGCCGGCGACGCGCTCTCCACCCCTTCTCACGCTGATCTCCACCCGGATCTCCACCCGCCCGGCCCGCGCTCCTCCCGCCGTCGGATCGATGCTGAGGGCATGGACATCCAGATCATCGGCAACGTGCTCCTCGCCCTCGTCATCCTCGCCGTCGTCGCCTATCGTCAGACGACCTGGCGCCCCGCGATCCCCGGTGCTCTGATGCGCGCGCCGCTCATCATGGGCGTCGTGGGCGTCTTCATGCTCGTGCAGCAGCACGCGGTCCTCACCGGCCTCGATGCGGCCGTTCTCGTCGTGGAGCTCGTCGTCTCGCTCGGGGTCGGAGCGTGGATGGGCGCGATCGCACACTTCCGTCGCGTGCCCGCGGCGGCGACCGCTCCCGCGCAGTTCGAGACCCGCACCGGATGGTGGGGGCTCGCGCTCTGGCTCGTGGTCATCGCGGTGCGCATCGGGATCGACGTCCTCGCCTCCGGCCTCGGCGCGCACGCGGCGACGACGACCGGGGTCATCCTCCTTCTCCTCGCGGCGAACCGGGCCGCCCGCGCCGGCATGATCGGCCTCCGCCTCGACCGCATGCGCGCCGCCTCGGTCCGTCCCGGGTCGTCGCTGCCCGCCGCGGCGGAACGTGCGGATGCATGATGGTTCCGTGAACCCCCGCCCGACCCCGCTCGGCGCGGCGCTGACGGTCGGCGGCGCGGTCCTGGTGCTGTGGGGGATGCTCGTCAGGCCCGACATCCACCCCGCGTGGGCCGTCGCCCTCGGGATCGTGTCCGTGGCCGCGTGGGTGCTCCGCGTCGGCGCCGCGATGCGGGGCTGGCGGCGCACGACCCTCGTCCTCACCCTGCTCGGCGTGGCGACCGGCGCGCTCGCGGCTGCGGGTACCGAGGGCGCCTCGGTCGTCCCCGCGGCCGTGTGCGTCTCGCTCCTGCTCTCGGACGACGAGCTGCCGATCACCCTGGGGGCCGCTGCCGCTCTCGTGGCGCTGGGTCTCGTCGCGGCCGGGGCGGTCGTCGCTCCCGTTCCCGTGCTCTCCCTCGCGGCTCTGCTCGGCGCGATCGTGCTGGGCTTCCTCGGCGGCTACAGCCGTCGGCAGCTGCGCCGCTCCCAGCAGCGCGAGGCCCTGCTCGCACAGCAGGAGCTCGCCGCCCGCGAGGAGGCCTCGCGCGTCGCCATCGCCCGCGACCTGCACGACGTGCTCGCGCACACCCTCGGCGGACTCGCCATCCAGCTCGATGCCGTCGACGCGCTGCTCGAGGCCGGGGATGCCGCATCCGCCCGCACCCGCGTCGTTGCAGCCCGCGACCTCGCGGGAGCAGGCCTCGCCGAGGCCCGCCGCGCGGTCGCGGCGCTGCGCATGCCGTCCGCGCGGGCGGACGAGCCCGATGTCCCGCCCGCCGAGCTGCAGGCGTCGCTGGACGATCTCGTCGCCGCGCACCGGTCGCTCGGCGGAGAGGCGACGGTGGCCGTGTCCGGCGAGCCGTCGACCCTCACGGCTGTCGAGGGGGAGGCCATCCAGCGAGCCCTGCAGGAGGCGCTGAGCAACGCCCGCCGCCACGCGCCGGGCGCGCCGGTGTCGGTACGTCTCGACTGGGGTGCCGGGCGGGTGACGCTCACCGTGTCCAATCCGCTGACGCAGGACCCGGCCGGCCCCGGGCGGGCGGGCTACGGCCTCATCGGCATGGAGGAGCGGTTCACGGCCCTTCCCCGCGGCGGGTCCGTCGCGAGCGGCGCGCGCGACGGCGTCTTCACCGTGGCCGCGGAGCTGATCCGATGATGGATGCCGACGACCCCGGCCGGGCGATCCGCGTCCTCGTCGCGGACGACCAGGCGATCATCCGCGACGGGCTCGTGACCGTCCTGGGGCTCCTTCCCGACGTCGAGATCGTCGGAGCCGCCGCCGACGGCCGCGAGGCCGTCGCGCTCGCCGTCCAGCAGCATCCCGATGTCGTGGTCATGGATCTGCGGATGCCGGTCATGGGCGGCGTCGAGGCGACGCGCCGCCTGCGCGCGGACGTGCCGGACGCGGCGGTTCTCGTCCTGACGACCTACGCCGACGACGATTCCATCCTCGCGGCGCTGCGCGCCGGCGCCGCCGGCTACCTGACGAAGGACGCCGGCCGCGCCGAGCTCGCGGCCGCCGTCCGGGCGGTGGCGCGGGGCCAGGCGATCCTCGGCGCCGAGGCGCAGGCGGTCGTGATCGGCAGCCTGTCCGCGCCCGCTCCGGCCCGAACGACGACGGATGCGGTCTCCCGCCGCTTCCCTCAGCTGACAGCGCGAGAGGCCGAGGTGCTGGCGCTGGCGGCCGACGGCCTCGGCAACCGCGAGATCGCGGCGGAGCTGTTCATCGGGGTGTCCACGGTGAAGACCCACGTCAACGGCATCTTCGCGAAGCTCGATGTGCGCACGCGCGAGGATGCCGTCGCCCTCGCCCGCGGCGAGGTCGGCGGGCCGGTCGCGGGGCCGTGAGCGGGGGCATTATGCCCCCGCATCCGAAACTCGTCAAGGATCCGACTGGACACGGCGCGTCGGAAGGCGTAAGGTGGGTCCTTGCGCTCTTGGATTCCCCCTGCCCTCATATGGTGGTCGGCTGGTGCCTGCGCTCCCTCACTCCGGTGAGGTGCGACGTGCGGGCCGCGGGGACGATCGAGCAGTCCACCCACGACAAGGAACTCGAGCCCCCCGGGGCCCATGGAGGTTATCCCCTTGGCTGCTGCGCCCAACGCATCCACCACCCCCCTCAAGAACGGCCGCGGAGCATCCCGCCTCTCGTTCGCAAAGATCTCCGACACCCTGACGGTCCCTGACCTCCTCGCACTGCAGACAGAGTCGTTCGACTGGCTCGTCGGCAACGACATCTGGAAGGCACGCGTCGCCGAGGCCAAGGCCGCGGGTCGCACCGACGTGCCGGAGAAGAGCGGCCTCGAGGAGATCTTCGAGGAGATCTCCCCGATCGAAGACCTCAGCGAGACGATGCAGCTGAGCTTCACGAACCCCTACCTCGAGCCGGAGAAGTACTCGATCGAGGAGTGCAAGGAGCGCGGCAAGACGTACGCCGCGCCGCTGTACGTCGAGGCCGAGTTCATGAACCACCAGACCGGTGAGATCAAGACCCAGACGGTCTTCATGGGCGACTTCCCGCTGCAGACCGAGAAGGGCACGTTCATCATCAACGGCACCGAGCGTGTCGTGGTGTCGCAGCTCGTGCGCTCGCCCGGTGTCTACTTCGACCGCGTGGCCGACAAGACGTCCGACAAGGACATCATCTCCGCCCGCGTCATCCCGAGCCGCGGCGCGTGGCTCGAGTTCGAGATCGACAAGCGCGACCAGGTCGGCGTGCGCATCGACCGCAAGCGCAAGCAGTCGGTCACCGTCTTCCTCAAGGCCCTGGGCCTGACGACCGAGGACATCCGTGCGGAGTTCGCCGGCTTCGACTCGATCGAGGAGACGCTCGCCAAGGACACGATCCTCACCAAGGAGGACGCCCTCCGCGACATCTACCGCAAGCTGCGTCCGGGCGAGCAGGTGGCCGCCGAGGCCGCCCGCGCGCTGCTCGACAACTTCTACTTCAACTCGAAGCGCTACGACCTCGCCAAGGTCGGCCGGTACAAGATCAACCAGAAGCTCGGCCTCGACAAGCCGCTGAGCGACTCTGTGCTCACGGTCGAGGACATCGTGGCGACGATCAAGTACCTCGTCCGACTGCACCGGGGCGACACGTCGTACGACGGCATCCGCAGCGGCAAGCCCGCCGAGATCCGCCTGGACATCGACGACATCGACAACTTCGGCAACCGTCGCATCCGCGCCGTCGGCGAGCTCATCCAGAACCAGGTCCGCACGGGCCTGTCGCGCATGGAGCGCGTCGTCCGCGAGCGCATGACGACGCAGGACATCGAGGCGATCACGCCGCAGACCCTGATCAACGTGCGCCCCGTCGTGGCCGCGATCAAGGAGTTCTTCGGCACGTCGCAGCTGTCGCAGTTCATGGACCAGAACAACCCGCTCGCGGGTCTGACCCACAAGCGCCGCCTGTCGGCCCTGGGCCCCGGCGGTCTGTCGCGTGAGCGCGCCGGCGTCGAGGTCCGCGACGTCCACCCGTCGCACTACGGCCGCATGTGCCCGATCGAGACGCCGGAAGGCCCGAACATCGGTCTGATCGGCTCGCTCGCGTCGTTCGCCCGCATCAACGCGTTCGGCTTCATCGAGACGCCGTACCGCCGTGTCGTCGACGGTCACGTCACCGACCACATCGACTACCTCACCGCGTCCGAGGAGAACGACTACATCGTCGCCCAGGCCGGTGCGGAGCTCGACAAGAGCGGCAAGTTCGTCACCGACCGCGTCCTCGCCCGTCGCGGAAACGGCGGCGAGGTCGACCTCTTCCACTCGGAGGAGATCGGCTACATGGACGTCTCGCCGCGCCAGATGGTGTCGGTCGCGACCTCGCTCATCCCGTTCCTCGAGCACGACGACGCGAACCGCGCCCTCATGGGTGCGAACATGCAGCGCCAGGCCGTGCCGCTGCTGCGCTCCGAGTCGCCTGTCGTCGGCACCGGCATGGAGGGCTACGCAGCCATCGACGCCGGTGACGTCGTCACCGCGCAGAAGGCGGGCGTCGTGGCCGAGGTGTCGGCCGACAAGGTCACCATCCAGCTCGACGAGGGCGGCACGCAGGACTACTACCTGCGCAAGTTCGACCGTTCGAACCAGGGCACGAGCTACAACCAGCGCGTGATCGTCTCGGCCGGTGAGCGCATCGAGGTCGGCGAGGTCATCGCCGACGGCCCCGCGACGGAGAACGGCGAGCTCGCGCTCGGCAAGAACCTCCTCGTCGCGTTCATGACGTGGGAGGGGCACAACTTCGAGGACGCCATCATCCTCAGCCAGGACCTCGTGAAGGACGACGTGCTCTCGTCGATCCACATCGAGGAGTACGAGGTGGATGCGCGTGACACGAAGCTCGGCAAGGAGGAGATCACGCGTGATCTCCCCAACGTCAGCCCGGAGCTCCTGAAGGACCTCGACGAGCGCGGCATCGTCCGCATCGGCGCCGAGGTGCGTCCCGGCGACATCCTCGTCGGCAAGGTCACGCCGAAGGGCGAGACCGAGCTGTCGGCCGAGGAGCGGCTGCTGCGCGCGATCTTCAATGAGAAGAGCCGCGAGGTGCGCGACACGTCCCTCAAGGTGCCGCACGGCGAGCAGGGCACGATCATCGCGGTCAAGGAGTTCAACGCCGAGGACGGCGACGACGAGCTCGGCTCGGGCGTGAACCGCCGCGTCGTGGTCTACATCGCCCAGAAGCGCAAGATCACCGAGGGCGACAAGCTCGCCGGCCGCCACGGCAACAAGGGTGTCATCGCGAAGATCCTGCCGGTCGAGGACATGCCGTTCCTCGCCGACGGCACGCCGGTCGACGTCATCCTGAACCCGCTCGGCATCCCGGGCCGCATGAACTTCGGCCAGGTGCTCGAGACCCACCTCGGCTGGGTCGCGAAGCAGGGCTGGAAGGTCGAGGGTCAGCCGGAATGGGCGAAGGACCTGCCCGAGAGCGCCCGTGAGGCGGCTCCCGGCACGAAGGTCGCGACCCCGGTGTTCGACGGCGCGCGCGAGGAGGAGATCGCGGGTCTGCTCGACTCGACCAACCCCACGCGCGACGGTGAGCGCCTCATCGGTTCGAGCGGAAAGGCCCTGCTGTTCGACGGCCGCTCCGGCGACCCGTTCCCGGCTCCGGTCTCGGTCGGCTACATGTACATCCTGAAGCTGCACCACCTCGTCGACGACAAGATCCACGCCCGGTCGACCGGCCCCTACTCGATGATCACCCAGCAGCCGCTCGGCGGTAAGGCCCAGTTCGGCGGCCAGCGCTTCGGTGAGATGGAGGTGTGGGCCCTTGAGGCCTACGGTGCGGCGTACGCGCTCCAGGAGCTCCTCACGATCAAGTCCGACGACATCCTCGGCCGCGTCAAGGTGTACGAGGCCATCGTCAAGGGCGAGAACATCCAGGAGCCCGGCATCCCCGAGTCGTTCAAGGTGCTCATGAAGGAGATGCAGTCGCTCTGCCTGAACGTCGAGGTCCTCGGCGCGGACGGCACGGCGGTCAATCTCCGCGACACGGATGACGACGCCTTCCGCGCGGCGGAGGAGCTCGGCATCAACATCTCCACCCGGTTCGAGTCGTCGTCGATCGACGAGATCTGACCTCGACCTCAACCCCGAATTCGAACTGAATTTTCGACACAGGAGAACTGAGAACTAGTGCTCGAGTCAACCACTTTCGATGAGCTTCGCATCGGTCTCGCCACTGCCGACGACATCCGTCGCTGGTCCTACGGCGAGGTCAAGAAGCCCGAGACCATCAACTACCGCACGCTCAAGCCCGAGAAGGACGGCCTCTTCGGCGAGCAGATCTTCGGCCCCTCCCGCGACTGGGAGTGCGCATGCGGCAAGTACAAGCGCGTCCGCTTCAAGGGCATCGTCTGCGAGCGCTGCGGCGTGGAGGTCACCAAGTCCTCCGTCCGCCGCGAGCGGATGGGCCACATCGAGCTCGCCGCGCCCGTGACGCACATCTGGTACTTCAAGGGCGTGCCCTCGCGCCTCGGGTACCTGCTCGACATGGCGCCGAAGGACCTCGAGAAGGTCATCTACTTCGCCGCGTACATGGTCATCTCCGTCGACGACGAGGCGCGCCACCGCGACCTCCCGACGCAGGAGAACAACATCCGCCTCGAGCTGAAGACGCTCGGCGACCGTCGCGATGCCCGCATCGCGACCCGCCTGGCCAAGCTGGAGGAGGAGCTCGCCGCCCTCGAGGCGGAGGGCGCCAAGGCCGACCAGAAGAAGAAGGTCAAGGACGCCGCCGAGAAGGAGATGGCCGGCATCCGCAAGAGCGCGGACGAGCAGATCGCCAAGCTCGAGCGCGTGTGGGAGGACTTCCGCACGCTCGAGGTCGGCGCCCTGAAGCCCGAGGACGACGTGTTCCACGAGCTGCAGGACCGCTTCGGCCAGTACTTCGAGGCGTACATGGGCGCCGAGTCCATCAAGCGCCGCCTCGAGGCGTTCGACCTGGCCGCCGAGGCCGAGAACCTGCACCTGCAGATCTCGGAGGGCAAGGGCCAGCGCAAGATCCGTGCGATCAAGCGCCTGAAGGTCGTCAACTCGTTCCTGTCGACGGGCATGAGCCCCGCGGCGATGGTGCTCGACGTGGTGCCGGTGATCCCGCCGGAGCTGCGCCCGATGGTCCAGCTGGACGGCGGCCGCTTCGCGACCTCCGACCTCAACGACCTGTACCGCCGCGTGATCAACCGCAACAACCGCCTGCGTCGTCTGATCGACCTCGGTGCCCCCGAGATCATCGTCAACAACGAGAAGCGGATGCTGCAGGAGGCCGTCGACGCCCTGTTCGACAACGGCCGCCGCGGCCGTCCGGTCACCGGTACCGGCAACCGCGCGCTGAAGTCGCTGTCCGACATGCTCAAGGGCAAGCAGGGCCGCTTCCGTCAGAACCTGCTCGGCAAGCGCGTCGACTACTCGGGCCGTTCGGTCATCATCGTCGGTCCGCAGCTGAAGCTGCACCAGTGCGGTCTGCCCAAGCAGATGGCGCTGGAGCTCTTCAAGCCGTTCGTGATCAAGCGCCTGATCGACCTCGGTCACTCGCAGAACATCAAGGCGGCCAAGCGCGCGGTCGAGCGCACGCGTCCCGAGGTCTGGGACGTGCTCGAGGAGATCATCCGCGAGCGCCCCGTGCTGCTGAACCGTGCGCCCACGCTGCACCGTCTCGGCATCCAGGCGTTCGAGCCCCAGCTCGTCGAGGGCAAGGCCATCCAGCTGCACCCGCTCGTCTGCGCCGCCTTCAACGCGGACTTCGACGGCGACCAGATGGCTGTGCACCTGCCGCTGTCCGTCGAGGCCCAGGCCGAGGCGCGCATCCTGATGCTGGCGTCGAACAACATCCTCAAGCCGTCGGACGGCCGTCCGGTCACCCTGCCCTCGCAGGACATGATCATCGGTCTGCACCACCTGACCACGGTCAAGGCGGGCGCCGCCGGCGAGGGGCGCGTGTTCGGCTCGGTGGGCGAGGCGATCCTGGCGAAGGACGAGGGCACCCTCGACCTGCAGGCCAAGGTCCGCATCCGCATCCCCGGTCTGTCCTTCCTCGAGGGCGAGGCCCCCGAGGGCTACGAGCGTCACGGGCTGGTGGATGCCTCGCTCGGCCAGGCGATCTTCAACGACACGCTCCCCAAGGGCTACCCGTT
The DNA here is from genome assembly GCF_034120055.1 of Microbacterium rhizosphaerae. Lineage (NCBI taxonomy): Bacteria > Bacillati > Actinomycetota > Actinomycetes > Micrococcales > Microbacteriaceae > Microbacterium > Microbacterium rhizosphaerae. The sequence continues at coordinate 989,583 of NZ_CP139368.1, forward strand.
CGTTCGCGAGCAGGCCGACAAGGGCAAGCTGTCGCAGATCGTCAACAAGCTGGCCGAGGAGTACCCGAAGGTGGAGGTCGCGGCATCCCTCGACCGCATCAAGGACGCCGGCTTCCACTGGGCCACGCGCTCCGGTGTGACCGTGGCGCTGAGCGACATCCTGACGCCCCCCAACAAGGGCGAGATCGTCGCGGGCTACGAGAAGCAGGCTGCCAAGGTCCAGGCGCAGTACGAGAAGGGTCTCACGACCGACGCCGAGCGTCGCCAGGAGCTCATCAAGATCTGGACCGAGGCGACCGACGAGGTCCAGAAGGCGATGCGCGACAACTTCCCGGAGGACAACACCATCAACCGGATGGTGTCGTCGGGAGCGCGTGGTAACTGGCTGCAGATCCGGAACATCGCCGGTATGCGCGGTCTGGTGAACAACCCCAAGGGTGAGATCATCCCCCGTCCGATCATCTCCTCGTACCGCGAGGGCCTGTCGGTGGCGGAGTACTTCATCGCGACCCACGGTGCCCGCAAGGGTCTGGCCGACACGGCCCTGCGTACGGCCGACTCGGGCTACCTCACGCGTCGTCTCGTCGACGTCTCACAGGATGTCATCATCCGCGAGGAGGACTGCGGCACGAGCAAGGGTCTCGAGTTCACGATCGCGGCTCCGGGCCTGGACGGCGAGCTCGTCAAGGACGCGAACGTCGAGAACTCGGTGTTCGCGCGCACCCTGGCCGCCGAGGTCGTGGACGCGTCCGGCACCGTGCTCGCCGAGGCGGGACAGGACGTCGGCGACGTGCTGATCAACAAGCTGGTCGAGGCGGGTGTCGAGTCGATCAAGGTCCGCTCGGTGCTCACGTGCGAGTCGGCCGTCGGCGTCTGCGCGCAGTGCTACGGCCGCTCGCTCGCGACCGGCAAGGTCGTCGACATCGGCGAGGCGGTCGGCATCATCGCGGCCCAGTCGATCGGCGAGCCCGGCACGCAGCTCACGATGCGCACCTTCCACACCGGTGGTTCGGCGTCGGCCGAGGACATCACGCAGGGTCTGCCGCGCGTGCAGGAGCTGTTCGAGGCCCGCACTCCGAAGGGCGCCTCCCCGATCGCCGAGTCCGACGGACGCATCACGATCGAGGAGACCGACCGGGCCCGCAAGGTGATCCTCACGCCCGACAACGGCGACGAGCCGCACGTCTACCCCGTGCTGCGTCGTGCGACCCTCCTCGTCGAGGACGGGCAGCACGTCACGGTCGGCCAGCCCCTCCTGGTCGGCACGCTCGACCCGAAGGAGATCATGCGCGTGCAGGGTGCTCGCGAGGTGCAGAAGTACCTCGTGGGCGGCGTGCAGGGCGTCTACCGCTCGCAGGGTGTGCCGATCCACGACAAGCACATCGAGGTCATCGTGCGCCAGATGCTGCGCAAGGTCACCGTCGTCGACCACGGCGACACGACCCTGCTGCCGGGTGAGCTCGTCGACTCGCGTCGCTTCATCGACATGAACCGCCAGGCGGTCGGCGAGGGCAAGCGCCCCGCGTCGGGTCGTCCGGAGCTCATGGGTATCACGAAGGCGTCGCTCGCCACCGAGTCGTGGCTGTCGGCCGCGTCGTTCCAGGAGACGACGCGCGTCCTGACGCAGGCGGCGATGGAGGGCAAGAGCGACCCGCTCATGGGCCTCAAGGAGAACGTCATCATCGGAAAGCTGATCCCGGCCGGAACCGGACTTGCGAAGTACCGCAACGTCTCGGTCGAGGCGACGGAGGAGGCCAAGAGCGAGCGGTACCCCAACCGCATCTTCGCGTCCGACGGTGCGTACTCGGAGGCCGACCTGAGCTTCGTCGACTTCGACAGCTTCTCGACGGACGACTTCACGCCCGGCACCTACAACTGATCGAGGCGAGGCGAGCGAGCTTGCTCGTTCAGCCGAGCCGATGGAAAGTCGTCGAGCGACGACGTCGCGAACACAACTGAGCCGATCGGGATGCCTCACGCCGAGGCATCCCGTGAACTCGATGAAGACCCTCGGCCTGCGGCCGGGGGTCTTCGTCGTCTCCCGGTCGGGGTCGTGAGCGGGTCACGGAGGGCGCGCCGCGCGCCCGATGCCGTCGCGCACCCTTACCGTGAAGGGGGGTGATGGGGATGATCGGCGGCCGCAACGGCTGGATCGCCTGGCCCGCCGGCCTGCTGTGCGCCGGCGTGGTCGGTGGGCTCGTGTGGCTTGCCGCGCCCGCCGTGCCCTCGGCCGTCCTCTTCGTCGGGAACACCCTCCGCAACGCCGCCCCGACGTGGGACGAGCCGCGGGCCCTGCCGACCGACGTGCCGCTGACCGAGGACTGCCGGTCGCTCTATCCGGGCCTGCTGTGGATCGCGCTCGGCTGGAACCCGGAGGTCGTGCTGGCGCAGTCGACGGCGCTTCCGGCGACGTCGGCCGTCGCGGTGCGCGATGCGCTCCAGCCGAAGGTCCGCATGACGTGCTTGTGGCGCGACAGTGCCGGCGGATCGGTTTCCACGACTCTGGCGACGGTGGATGCTGCGGCCTCCGATGTCGCGCAGCCGGCCCTGACGGCGGCCGGCTTCGCGTGCGTCGCGAGCGGTGACGGCATCCGCTGCACGAAGACGACGGGGACCACGATCGAGGACGAGATCGTGCGCGACGGCATGTGGCTGTCGACGACCGAGACCGGCTGGCATCCACCCGGGTACACCGACCAGCTGGCGGCGCGCCTCTGGCCGTGATGCGTCTCAGCCGAAGACGCGGGCGACGACGCTGCTGGTGTAGCCGCTCGGCGCGAGATTCGAGAACGCGGTGTCGATCATGATGCCGTCGCGCCAGAACAGCGTGCGGCCGTCCGTCACCGGGTACCGCGCGTCCTGCCAGGTCTTCTCGCAGCGGGTGCCGCCGTCCGGCGTGTAGCACGTGTACCCCTGGGCGGCGAACTGGTTGAGCTTGTCGAGCGCCGGTCCGCGCGACATCCGCGTGATCCGGGTGGTGAGGTTCGTCGTGTCGGCGCTCGGCGAGCCCCAGATGCACACGAGGCCGCCGTTCACGACGCCGGAGGGACCGAAGGCCGGATCGTTCAGTGGAACGTCCTTCAGCTGCGCGAGAACCCCCTCGGAGACGATGGCGCGGCAGTCGGTCGGCATCGCCACGAGAGTGGACGTCGGCGATGGAGTGGCGCTCGGGGTGTCGTCGGGTGCGTTCGCGGCGGCCGACGCCGACCTCGACCGCGTGGGGGTCGGGTCGGGCGCGCAGCTGACGAGCACGACGGCCACGGCGACGATGAGGATGGATGCCGCCGTCAGCAGCGCCAGCATGCCTCTGCGTCGTCGCATGGCCACACCATAACGATCCGGGACGACACACGGCGGATCGACACTCGCCCGGCACGCCTCCTCTGCCGCGTCGGCACCGCAGGCTAGCCTCGCACTGCGGGGAGGGGCGCTCCCCGCGTGAGGAGCAGCGGAATGAGCGACAACGAGCCGCGCGTCGGCGAGCCGGTCCAGGAGCCGAGCGGCGTCGATGACGTCGTCGGAAGCGCCAACGAGGGGCTCTCGGATGCCGAGGCCGCTCGCACGGGCGCCGCCGCCGGCGACGTACCCGTCTCCGCGCCCGCATCCCCCGCGGAGCCCGCCGGTGCATCCGAGCCGGTCGGTGCATCCGAGCCGGTCGCCGCGTCGGCCGACGCGCACGATGCGCCCGCCGCGGCGGACGAGCCGGCGTCCGTGGCACCCGGCGAGAAGCCGGAGGCGGTCGCGCCGGCGGACAAGCCCGTCGAGAACCCCGCCGAGAAGGCCGTTGCCGAGCCCGATCCGTGGGAGTCGCCGGAAGCCGCGTCGCTCGCGTACACGCCCGAATACTCGTCCCCCGAGACCGTCGCGTCGACCGCCGGCGCCGCTCCGATCGCCGCGAGCGAGCCGGCCCTCGCCCCTGCGGCTGCCGCCGCGGCTGCCGCGCCCGCCGCGAGCTACCCCGCCCAGCAGCCGATCTTCGTCCAAGCGCCCGAGGCGCCCCGCCCACGTGGCAATCGCGGCGCAGCAGGCGCGATCGGCCTCGTCGCCGCCGCATCCTTCGCCGTCCTCTATCTGGCGGTCTGGTTCTCGACCGACCTGCTCTCGAAGAAGGCCTCGTTCACCGGGATCCTCGACTGGCTCGGCGCCGCTCTCGCGACGTGGACGCTGTGGGTGCCGGTCGTCGTCTTCTTCCTCGCCTTCTGGCTGCTCGGCGCGATCATCAACCGCGGCCGCTGGGGGCTGTGGGTGATCTTCGGCCTGCTCGTCGGATTCGTCGCCTACGGCGGCTACCTGCTCGGCGTGGTGTGCCAGGCGCCGTTCTGGATGGTGACGGCCGGCGAGGCGCGCCGACTCGTCGAGACGCACCTGTTCAGCCCCCTCGCCGTCGCCTCGTTCATCATCGCGCGAGAGCTCACGATCTGGTTCGGCACCTGGGTCGCCGCCCGCGGCCGCAGGGTGACGCTGCAGAACCTCGAGGCGCAGCGCGAGTACGAGCGCACGCTCGAGGCCGGCCCGCAGCTGCACGTGCCGTGATCGAACGGCGCCGTCGCCGCTGACGGCGTGCACGCGAGCCCGGCGCCGGGTGCCCCTGCGCACGTAGTCTGGAGGGGTGGCCGCTGACCGGGAATCCGACGCGTCGCAGGGGCCTGTGCGCCCGCCGATCGCTCTCGCGTTCGCGCTCCTCGGCTTCGTCGCGCTGATGATCTTCGGCCTCGGCATGACGAGCCTCGCAACGGGCACCGATGTCATCTCGACGCCGGGATTCGGCCAGTTCCCGGGCATCTTCGGTCCGGTCTTCGCGGCTGTCGCCTTCGCCGGGGTCCTCTGGGCGTTCGTGCGCACCGCCTCTCCACGTCCCGCCGGTGCGTCGCCCCGAGCGGCGGGGCGCGGCGGTCCGCCCTCGTTCTGGGGAGCCCTGGTCGTCGCGATCGCGGCGTTCCTCGCCTACCTCATGGGCGTGGGTGTGGTCGCGATGATCGTCGGCGCCGACCCGGCGGCGGCCGTCGGCACCGTGGGCAGCCTCGCGACGGACTGGTACGGCCTGGTCGTCTTCGGGGCGGCGCTGATCGCCGCGTGGGCGGGCATCGCCCTGGTCCGGACGCACGCCGACCGTCCGCGCTGGCCCTGGGAGAAGCGTCCGCAGTAGCGCTCAGGACGGGCCGGTGCCGATCACAGACCGTCGAACTCGCCGGATGCGCCGTCGCGCGGGTCGAACGGCGCATCCAGCGATCGCGTGAGCTCTTCGAGCATCGCCTCGACCTGGGGTTCCACGTACTCGCCGACCGCCGATTGGATGCGCAGCCGGTGGTGCAGCAGCACCGTGCATATCTCCCGCCCGACCATGTTGGCGTAGTCGTCGGCCAGACCGACCTCCTGCCGGAGCGCCGCCTTGGCCTCTTCGGTCAGGGGTGGGAGCGCCGGGACGACCGCGTCCGCCTCTGCCGCGAGGCCGGCGAGGGTGAAGAGGAAGGGCGCACCCGGCAGCGGGTCGGGGTCGAGCGGCAGACCCTCGAACTCCGGCTCGAGATCCTCGGTCGGGCGGTAGCTGCGAGCCCGGTTGCGCGCGGCCTGCTGGTCGAGCTCGGCCTGCAGCATCGGCAGGTTGCGCGAGGTGTATTCCGCGACGGCGCGGTCGACGATCGTCTTGATCCGCACCGAGAGCCCGTGCTGCACGGCATGCGGAACGTCGGCGCCGAGCCCTGCGGCGGACAGCACGGGGGAGCCCAGGCACAGGCGGCACGGCGCGACCCGGCCGCGGTGCGTCGCCGGCTGCCAGCGCGGCAGCCAGCGCAGCCAGGCGTCGACGGCCTGGCTCACCTGCGTCTCGAGCGAGCGCTCCACACGACAACGGTATCCCGACGGTGCTTTCCACCGCGGAAATCCCGCTCTCTCGCCGCGCATCCGCTCCACGCGCCGCGGCGCGACGAGCGGAGCCTCCCGCTGTCCACAGCCCGGGATCGGCCGTCAGGACCCCTTGTTAGCATGGTCGGGCCTCACCGCCGGTCCTGCTGAGGCTCCACCAGCATGCACGGGGGTTCGATGCCGAAGCGCCTCCCGTCGACGCCGCCGGTCCTCCCCGGCCTCGCCTATGTACGTCCGCTCGGCTCGGGCGGCTTCGCCGACGTCTTCCTCTATGAGCAGGACATGCCTCGTCGCGCGGTCGCCGTCAAGGTGCTGCCGAGCGATGTGCGCGACCCCGGACTTCTGCGGATGTTCAACGCGGAGGCGGACGTGCTGGCGCACCTCAGCGCGCATCCGTCCATCGTCACCGTGTACCAGGCGGGCATCTCGGCGGACGGCCGCGCCTACATCGTCATGGAGTACTGCCCCGGTTCGCTGGCCCAGCGGTATCGGCGGGAGCGCATTCCGGTCGACGAGGTGCTCGCGATCGGGGTGCGGATGGCGAGCGCGCTCGAGTCCGCGCATCGCGCGGGGCTCGTCCACCGAGACGTGAAGCCGAGCAACATCCTGATCACGAGCTTCGGCGTGCCGGTGCTCGCCGACTTCGGGATCTCGGCGGCGCTCACCCCGACGGGCGGCGACGAGATCCTCGCGATGAGCGTGCCGTGGAGTGCTCCGGAGGTCGTCGCCGAGCACACGCCCGGGACCGTCGCGAGCGAGATCTGGAGTCTCGGCGCCACGATCTACTCCCTGCTCGCCGGGCACAGCCCTTTCGAGCGGCCGGAGGCGGGACAGAACTCCCGTGAGCAGCTGCGCCGTCGCATCGAGCGGGCTGCGTATCCCCGCATCCCTCGGGCGGACGTCCCGGACGAGCTCCAGGCGGTCCTGGCGAGGGCGCTCGCCCGCGATCCGGCGGACCGCTACCCGAGCGCCCTCGCGATGGCCGAGGCGCTGCGGGACGTGCAGCGCCGCGTGGGCCTCGCGCAGACGCCGGTCGAGGTGGCCGTCGACGAGTGGGCGCCGCAGGCGGCCGCGGTGGACTTCGCGGATGCCGCGCCGCGCGCCGTGCGGTCGAGCGTCGAGCACACGACCTCGCGGCGCACCCGCGACCCTGCGTCGCTCGTGGCGCAGGCGCGTGACGAGGACTCCACCACCATGGCCGCCGTGCCGCGTCGGCGCCGCGTGTGGCCGTGGGCTCTCGGCGCGGGGGTCGTGTCCGCCGTCGCCGTCGGCGCCGCGTGGTGGCTGCAGGCGGTCGGCCGGTGAGGCGGCGCAGCGCGATCGCCGCGCTGGTCGCGGGTGCGGCTGTGGTCGCATCCATCGTCGTCGTCAGCGTGGTGTGGCCCGGACTCGACGCGAAGCAGACTCCGCCGACCGACAGCGCGGTGTGGGCGCTGCAGACCGGATCCGGGCGGCATTACGCCCGGGTCAACACGGCGATCGGCGAGCTCGACACCGTGCGCGATGTGGCCAACCCCTCCGCGGTCGCGCAGACCGACGACGGGGCGTTCCTCTTCTCCGAGAGCTTCGGCAAGCTGACGCGCATCGATGCGGCGCTGCCCGCGAACCTCGACGACGAGGCGCTGCGTGCGGCGCCGTCGACGCCGGCAGGGACGGTGGAGGTCGCCACCGGCGGGCGATGGGTCGCCTATCGCACCGACAGCGGCGCGGTGTGGGCGGGCGCGCTCGGTGCGGCGCCTGTGCAGGTGGATGCGGGCGACACGCGCCCGCTCGCCGCCACGGCGATCGCCGTCGACGACGGCGGGACGCTGTTCGCATACTCATCCGCATCCCATGTCGTCGAGCGCTACGCGATCCCGACCGCCGGCGCGATCGGCCGCGACTCCGTGCCGCGCCCGCCCGCCGCCGACGCCGCCCTCGCGCTCACAGCCGCCCACGGCGTGTGGTTCCTCGCCGACGGGAATGCGCAACGGGTCTGGCGGCGCGGAGCGGATGCGCCGGCATCCGTCTCGTTCGTCGGCGACCTCGCACCCGGCCGAGCCGTCGCGCAGTCGGACGCGGCGTGGATCGCCGACGACGCGGGGCTCGTCCGGCTGCCGACCGACGGCGCCCCACCCTCGCGCGCGGTCGGCGGCGGCGACCGCGACCTCGGCACGCCGGCGCGGCCGATCGTGTTCGACGGGGTGGTGCACGCGGCGTGGCTCGGGCGGGCATCGGGCACACTGTGGCGATCGGATCGCGGCGAGAGCGAGCTGTCGTACGGAGGAGTCAGCCTCTCGGGCGAGCGTCGACCCGTGTTCACGGCGTCGGCCGCGAGCCTCATCCTGAACGACACGCGCAGCGGGTGGGTGTGGAACGCGCGCACCGGCGCCCTCCTTCCGTCGAGCCAGGATTGGACGCTCGACGAGCGTCGCGCACCGCAGACCCAGCAGACTGCGGAGAAGGCGACGGTGGTCATCGACCCGAGGCCGCCGGTGGCGGAGCCCGACACGTTCGGGGTCAGGGCGGGGCGCCTCGCGGCGCTGCCCGTGCTGCTCAACGACCACGACCCCAATGAGGACGTCCTGAGCGTCGACCCGGCGAGTGCCACGGGACTCGATCCCCGGTTCGGCACGCTCACGGTCACCGACAACGGCCAGCGCCTCGCGGTGCAGGTCGCGCCGGGCGCCCAGGGGAGCGCGACCTTCTCCTATCGGGTGACCGACGGCACGGCGCAGGACGGCGGCCTGTACTCGAAGCCCACGACGGTCACTCTCACCGTGGTCGGCGAGGGGGTGGATGCGGCGCCGCAGTGGTGCGGCGTGCCCGGGTGCCTCGCGACGTGGCCGTCGCCCGAGGTGGCTCCCGGCGGCACGGTGTCGGTACCGGTCCTCGACGGCTGGGTGGATCCCGACGGCGACCCGCTCATGCTCGTCTCGGTGGACAACCCCTCGGGGGTCGGCTCCGTGGCCGCCACCCCGACCGGCAGGGTCGTGTATCAGCATCCCAACGCCTCCGACGCGGGGCCGCGTGTCGTCGAGCTCACCGTCACGGTCGCAGACACCCGCGGACGGCAGGCGACCAAGCAGCTCGCTGTGCGCATCGCCGGAGAGCCCCGCATCACCGCGTCCTCCTTCGCCGTCACCGATACGCAGGGCGGGGGACTGACGGTGGATGTCGCCCCCCACGTGACGGGTACGCAGGGGCATCTCGTCCTCACGGCCGTGCACGTGCTCGACGACGCCGCCGCGCAGGCCGTGCCCACCGCGGGCGGCACGACGTTCGATCTCTCGGCGAATGCGCCGGGGACGTACCGTGTCGGCTACACCGTGTCGGACGGGGTCAGCGACGCGAGCGCCACCGCGCGCATCACCCTGCTGCCGCGGGGCGCTCCGGCCCAGCTGGCGACCGCTCCCGTGGTGGCCTTCGTCCACCCGACGCAGGACGTGACCGTCGACGTCCTCGCGGCGGTGGCCAACCCGACGCACCGCGTGCTGCTGCTCAGCGACATCCGGCCCGTCGCAGAATCCGGTGAGAGCCTGTCGGTGGACGTCGTCGGTCAGCGCTACCTCCGCATCTCGGGGAACACCGCGTCAGGCGCACCGGGCCTGCTGGGCACCGTGCGGTACACCGTGTCCGACGGCACCGAGGACCAGGGCGCGCGGATCGAGGGCGAGGCGACCGTGTCGCTCCTGCCGCCCGCGCCGGAGCTCGCCCCCATCGCCGTCGACGACACCGTGGTCGTCCGCGCGGGCGCCCAGGTCGACATCCCCGTCCTCGACAACGACGTGGCCGCCGCGGGCGGCACGGTGACGCTCAATCCGGCCTCGGTGCACTCGTCGACGCCGAAGGCGCTCGCGTTCGCGTCGGGACGGATGCTGCGCTACCTCGCGCCGAGCGCACCGGGGGAGTACCGCGTCGACTACGCGATCTACGCATCCGGTTCCCCCGCGCTCGCCGACACCGCCACCGTGCACGTGACGGTCATCTCGAACAAGGACAACCGTGCACCTCGACCCGTGACCCTCGAGGGGCGCGCGCTCGCGGGGGAGACCACGACCATCCCGTTCTCCTCGTTCGGCGTCGACCCCGATGGCGACGCCGTGCGGCTGGATCGCGTGCTGACCCAGCCCGAGAGCGGGTCGGCCACGCTGTCCGCCGACGGGGAATCGCTCGTCTATGCGGGCGTGCCCGGCTTCCGCGGACAGGTGTCTTTCACCTACCAGGTCGTCGACAGCTCGGGCATGACCGGGACCGCGACGGCTCGCGTCGGCGTGCTGGATGCCGAGGCCAACCCGAGCCCGGTGACCTTCACGGACTACGTGGACCTGCAGGCCGGCGTGGACGACGTCGCCCACGTCAGCCCGCTCGCGAACGACCTCGATCCGACCGGTGGAACGCTGCGCCTCACAGGGGTGCGTCCCAGCGTCTCGCAGACCCTCTCCGACGGATCGGCGAACCCGGAGTTCGGCCGCGAAGAGGCCCTGCTGCGCGGCCGCACGTCGAGCGAGGTGGACATCGCCGCCGGCGTCGCACCGGGCACGATGTCTTACCTCTACGACGTGCAGAGCTCGACCGGCAACACGGCGCGCGGCCTCATCGTGGTGAAGGTGGTGCGGGATGCGGTGCCCGACTACCCCGTGGTCTCCGATACGGTCCTCACGGCGCAGACGCGGAGCCGGTTCTCCTCGGGTGTCGACGTGGTCAGCGGCAAGGTGTCGTGGTCGGGCGGCGACATCCGTCACCTCAAGCTCAGCCTCTGGGGCGCTCCGGACGGCGTCGTCGTGGACGGCGACCGGCTCAAAGGTGCGCCCACCGCGCAGGCTCGCGTCATCCCGTTCGCCCTCAGCGGCACCGGCTCGACCGGCGAGACCGTCACGACATACGGGTTCCTGCGCATCCCGGGCGTCGACGACCTGACGATCGCGCTGCGCGCCGATGCACGCATGCCCGAAGTGACGGAGAAGGGCTCGGTCACGTGGGACATGGCCTCGCTCGTCGGCCTGCCCCCGGGCGCCCGGCTGGAGGTGGGGACGGATGTCGCGACCAGCGGCGCCCGCGCGGGTGCGGTCTGCGCCCGCGGCAGCGGCGCGGCCGTCCGCTACGACGCCGGCGAAGGCGCACCGTGGGCCGATGCCTGCATCGTTCCGGTGCGGATCGCGGGCGAGGCACTCGCCCGCCGCGACTGGACGTACCTCTCCGTGCCGATCCGGATCCGCGCGCTCGCGCCGCAGCCCGAGCTGAGGGCGGCGGCCGTCGTCGTCGGTCCGGGAGAGACGGCGAGCTACGACCTCAAGACCATGACGACGTGGCAGGGCCGTACCGACTGGGACCACGTCGCTTACGCCGTGACTCCGCCCGGATCGTCGTTCCAGGTGGCGCTGAAGGGCACCACGCTCACGGTCACGGGCGCCGACACCGCGACGCCGGGGGCGGAGGATGCCGCCCTCATCGCGATCACGAGCCATCCGGGCGTCGCGCCTGCGCGGCTCGTGCTTCGCGTCGGGGCCGCGCCGAGCACCCTGCCGCAGGGCGGCACGGCCACAGGCCGCTGCACCGAGGCGGCCGGCTCGTCGTGCACGATCACGGTCGTCGGCGCGACCGGCGAGGTCAACCCACTGCCGCGCACGCCGCTGCAGGTCGTGGCGGCCTCCGCCGATGCGGCGTGCGTCGGCGTCACGTTCTCGGCGGTGTCGGCGACCAGCATCCAGGCGTCGTGGGCACAGGATGCGCCGGGCCAGACCTGTGCTGCGACCTTCGTGCTGCGCGACGCGCAGGGCCGCATCACGGCGGGCGCGCGTGACGGGCACGCCCTTCTCGATCTGCAGGGCTATCCCAAGCCGCCGGCCGCCGTGACGCAGACCGCCTACGGCGACGGCACGCTCACGCTGAGGGTGGATGCCGGTGACGCGCGCCTCGCGTACCCTGCGCTCGCAGGCTTCACGATCCGCGCGCAGGGCTCGGTCGTGGCGACCTGTACGGCGGCCGGTGTCTGCCCGCCGATCTCCGCCCCCAACGGCGAGGAGCGCACCTACACGGCCACGGCCGTCAACGCGGTCGGCGAATCCCGAGGCAGCGTCTCCACCATCGCATGGGCGTACGCCTCGCCGGGCGCGCCCGCCGATGTGACGGCCGCACCGGTCGTCACGTCGGACGGCACCGGCGGCATCGTCTCCCTCGTCATCCGCGGGATCGATCCCACCCAGACCGGCATGCTGCAGATATCGAGCCCGACGGGCGATACGGTGCAGGTGCCCGTGCGGCGCAACGACTCGACCGTCACCGTGGACCAGTACCGCGTCGGCTCCAACGCACTCACTCCCGTCACCGTGACCCCCTACTCGCGGTTCGGCCTGCCGCCGGGGCTCGGCGGATCGCCGTCCGGCGCCGCGCGCACCATCAACACGAACGGCATCGGAGCTCCCCTCGCACCGCGCCTGACGCTCGACGTGACCGCCAACGCGGACGACACGGTGGACGTCGCGGCGACGGGCACCGCTTCCTCGGGCGGCGACGGCTCCACGATCCGTTACGGCATCGTGCGCGACGGTCAGCCGTGCGCCGTGTCGACGAGCGGCTCGACGGCGGTGTTCCGCTCGTTGCCGGCCGGTTCGCGGTACACCTTCCGGCTGTGCGCGGAGTCCTGGTTCGGCGGCGACTCGTTCGGCCGCGTCGAGACGACCGCGAGCGTCAACGCGGTGCAGACCCAGCTGCCCACCGGCTACACCTTCCAGATCGCGCCCGCGCCGCAGATGTCGCAGGACCTCGCCCAGTGGATCGTGCGGGATGCGCCGACCTCGTCGCAGCGCGTGCCGCACAACAGCCAGCCGGAGTTCGACGCGTGGCCGTCGACGGTCTTCGACCGTGACCCGGGCATCCGCGTCCGGTTCGTCAACAGCGTCCTCGGCACCCAGTCCGCCTGGGTCGGCGTCACCCCGCGTGCGGGCAGTGCGCCGTACCAGGTGCAGGCGCGATGGGCGGTATCGGCCTGCACCGGCGGCTCGCCGCTCGGCGTCTCCACATCGTCGACGGGAAGCCTCGCCGCCGTCACCGTGGACCGGACGGCCGTCGTGTACTACGACACGAACGGGCGGGTGCTCCCGGCGGCCTCGAACGGCGACGTCCCGGTCGGCGCCGCCCGCGTCGCAGGCCTGTCGGTGACGGTCGACTGGTCGGCGCAGAACTGGGGCCTCGCCCCCGCTGCGGCGACCTTCGGCGGCACGTGCGACCCGAACCTGCCGAGCAACCCGACCCCCGCGCCGACGCCATGAGCGCCGGCGACGACCATCCATACGACCCCGACGGAGCAGCATCCATGACCATCGCGCACGAACAGGCCACCTGGTTCGCCGACACCTTCCGGCAGCTGGCCGACAACGTCGAGCAGTCGGTCATCGGCAAGCGGCATGTGATCGAGCTCGTGCTCACCGCGATGCTGAGCGACGGCCACGTGCTGCTCGAGGACGTCCCCGGCACCGGCAAGACCTCGCTCGCCCGCGCCCTGGCGCAGTCCGTGCAGGGCACCAACACGCGCATCCAGTTCACGCCCGACCTGCTGCCCGGCGACATCACGGGCATCACGGTCTACGACCAGAGGACGGGGGAGTTCGAGTTCCACGCGGGACCGGTCTTCGCCAACATCGTCCTGGCCGACGAGATCAACCGCGCAAGCCCCAAGACGCAGGCGGCGCTGCTCGAGGTCATGGAGGAGGGGCGCGTCACCGTCGACGCGATCACCCGGCCGGTGGGGGTGCCGTTCCTCGTCATCGCGACGCAGAACCCGGTCGAACAGGCCGGAACCTACCGTCTGCCGGAGGCGCAGCTCGACCGCTTCCTCCTCCGCACGTCGCTGGGGTATCCCGACCATGCCGCGACGGTGCGGATCCTCGGCGGCGCCGCGATCGCCACCGGCGACCTCGACGCGGTGATCACGCCCGATGCGCTCGTCGGCATGGCCGATCTCGCACAAGACGTGTACGTCGATCCGCTCGTCCTCGACTACATCGCCCGGATCGTGGATGCGACGCGCTCGGCCGAGCAGGTGCGTCTGGGCGTCAGCATCCGCGGCGCGCTCGCCCTCACGCGCGCGACACGCACCCGCGCCGCGTCGCAGGCCCGCACCTATGCGACGCCGGACGACGTGAAGGCGCTCGCCACCGCCGTCCTCGCGCACCGGCTGATCCTGCATCCCGAGGCCGAGTTCGACGGTGTCACCGCCGAAGCGGTCGTGGGCAGCGTTCTGCTCGACGTGGCTCCACCGACCCATCGCGAGGCCGTCGTCTGACATGGCACCGTCGACCCCCACTCCCGCGATCACCCGCGCCGATGACTCCCGCACGGGCATCGGGCGCACGGCCGTCACCGAGACGACGTCGCGCACGCGGGTGACGACGATCCCCGCGTCCGCCGGCGCGTCGCGGGGAGTCCGGGGACGCGTGGGCGCCGCCCGCGCGCGCCTGGTGCGCGGGGCTGTCGTCGTGGCCGCGGGCTGGGGGCGGGTGCGGGATGCGACAGCCTCCGCCGCCCGCGAAGTCGGGGCGAGCGTCGCGCCGGCCGGATGGCTCGTGCTCGTCGCCGCAACGGCGGGCCTCGTCGCAGGGCTCGTCTTCGGGTGGGTCGAGGCGATCGTGGCGGCGATCTGCGCGGTCGTGCTGCTCGCGCTGTCCGTGCCGTTCCTGTTCGGTGCGCGCGGCTACGACGTGACGCTCGACGTCGCCCATGAGCACGTCGTCGCCGGCTCCACGGTCGACGCGAGCCTGCGCGTCCGCAACACCGCCCGGACGACGGCCCTCCCCGGCCGCGTCGATCTGCCGATCGGCGACGGACTCGTCGAGGTCGCCGTCCCGCTGCTGAGATCGCGGCACGCGATCGATCGCATGGTCTCGATCCCGGCGCTGCGGCGCGGCGTCATCCCCGTGGGTCCGGCGGTGACGATCAGGACCGACCCCGTGGGCCTCGTCCGCCGGGAGCGCGAGTGGGACGACATGCACGAGCTGTACGTGCATCCGCGCACCGTGACGGTGCCCGCGACGAGCGCAGGCCTCGTCCGTGACCTCGAGGGCAGCGCGAGCCGGCGCCTCGTCGATTCGGACATCTCCTTCCACGCCATCCGCGAGTACGCGCCCGGCGACGCCCGCCGGCAGATCCACTGGAAATCGACGGCGAAGACCGGCCGGCTCATGGTCCGTCAGTTCGAGGAGACGCTGCGCGCCCGCCTCGCGGTCGTGCTGAGCCTCGCCGGCTCCGACTTCGCCTCCGACGACGAGTTCGAGCTCGGCGTCTCGGTCGCGGCATCCCTCGCAGAGCAGGCGCTGCGCGACGGGCGCGACCTCGAGGTCGTGTGCGGCGCCGAGATCCCGCGGGTCGCGCAGGGCAGGATGCGGGCGATCCGCACGCTGTCCGCACCGACCCCGAGGACGCTGCTCGACGAGTTCTCGCGAGTCTCGGCGCTCGAGCGGACGATGCCCCTCGAGGAGGTGTGCCGTCTCGTCGTCGAGACGATGCCGGACCTGTCCCTCTCGTTCCTCGTGTGCGGCTCGAACGTGCCGGTCGAGCGCCTCCGCAGGGCGGCCCTGGCCTTCCCCGTGGACACCGCCGTCGTCGCCGTCGTGTGCGACGAGCGCGCGCATCCTCGCCGCCAGCCGATGGGCGCCCTCACCGTCCTCACCGTCGGCGTGCTCGAGGACCTGTCGGGCCTGCTCGCCCGGGGGGTCCAGACGTGAGGCCCGACTTCTCCGGCCTCCGCACCCGCATCGTCGCGGCCGGCAGCCTCTACGTCGTCGTGATGGCGGCGCTCGCGGTGTTCGCGGCGGCGCCGATCTACGGCGTGCCCGTCGCGCCGGCCTACCTCCGGCTCGCGGTGACGGCTGTCGCGGCCGCCTTCCTCCTGGCCGCGGCATCCCGTATCTGGCGCTGGGGCGGGTGGCTGGTCGTCCTCGTCGCCGCGCTCGTTCTCCTCGTCCTCTCGGTCGCACTCGCCGTGCCGCTCACACCGACGCCGCCCGGTGCGGTGGACGCGCTGCGGCAGACCGCGTCGGGACTCGTCACGGGCTGGAAGGACCTGCTGACCGTCGACCTTCCCGTCGGCACGTACCGCAACCTTCTTGTTCCGGCACTCGCCGTCCTGTTCATCGGAACGCTGAGCGCCCTCCTCCTCGCCTGGCGCAGGGATGCTCGGAGCACGTGGGCCGCGGCGCCGGCCATCGCCATGTCGGGCTTCGGCCTGTTGTTCGGTTCGTCCGTCGCGAGCGACGCGCTGCGCATCGGCGCCCTGGTCGTCCCCGCCCCGCGCGAGCTCGCCGTGGGGGCGATCGCGCTCGTCGGCTCTGTCGCGTGGCTCTCCTGGCGCACGCGTGAGCAGCGGCGCGAGGCTCTGCTCCGCGTGGCTGACGCGAGCGGCATCCGCGTGGCACGAAAGGCCTCGGGAGCCCATGCGCGGCGTACGGCGCTCGCGGCCGGGATGCTGGCCGTCGCCGTGATCGCGGGCATCGCGACCACGCCGCTCGTGGCCCAGGGGCGGACCCGTGACGTGCTGCGCACGGCAACCGGTCCCGAGGAGGCCATCCGCACCGCCGTGAGCCCGCTCGCCGCCTACCGTGCGAGCTTCGGCGACGCCGCCTTCACCTCTCCGCTCTTCTCGGTCCAGCGCGTGCGCGGCCCCGTGCCGGATCGCATGCGCCTCGCCACCCTCACGTCGTACGACGGCGCGCAGTACCGCGTGGACGGCGGCGACGGCCTGTTCACCCGGGTGCCGGACGGCCGCGCCCCCGATCCCGGCACCTCGTCGACCGTCCGCATCCGCGTGGCGGGTCTGCGCGGCATCTGGCTGCCCACCTTCGGGTCGCTCGCGCGCATGGATTTCCGCGGGATGGATGCCGCGGCCCTCGACGACGCGTTCTACTACGACGGGAGCACCGACGCGGCGGTGGACACGGCAGGCCTGCGGGACGGCGCGAGCTACGACGTCTCCGCGACCGTCGCCCCGCATCGCAGTCTGGCCGCGCTGCAGCCCTCCGGCGCCCGCCCCGATGTCGATCTTCCCCAGAGCCTCGCCGACTGGATCGCCGCGCAGCACGTCGCCCGCGACGGCGGCGGTCTGCAGACCCTCATCCAGCGCCTGCGCGCCCGCGGCTACCTGAGCCACGCGCTCGCGGTCTCCGACGGCGGTGCGGCCTGGGAGCGACCGCTGGGCGACGCGTACGTCTTCCAGCCGAGCGCCGCCGGCCACTCGCTCGCCCGCATGGACGAGCTCTTCCGGTCGCTCGTCGAGCGCAGCAACGCCGTCGGCCAGGTCACGCCGACTGCCGACACGCCGTCGGACTCCGCATCCCTCCCCACTCCCTCTCCCCTCGCCGCCGACGCGTCGATCGGAGCCTCCGGGAGCGCCGGCCTCGTCGCCGCCGTGGGAGACGACGAGCAGTTCGCCGTCGCCGCGGCGCTCGTGGCGCAGGCACTGGGCTTTCCCTCGCGAGTCGTGGTCGGGGTTCGTCTCACCGGATCCGACCTTCCCGCGTGCGGCGGGGGAGTGTGCACGGGCGGCGATCTCGCCGCGTGGACCGAGGTGGGCGACCGCGACGGCTCGTGGGTCGCCGTCGATGCCACACCGCAGCACGAGAACGGGCTCGACCCCACGACGACGCGCGAGCGCGACCCCGAGAACGCCACGGAAGTGCGGCCGCAGACCGCCCATGAGGTGGTGCCGCCGGACCCCGTGCACCAGGACGCCGCGAACGCCGAGAGCCGCGCGGCCGACGGGATCGACCTCGAGCCGCTGTGGGCGGGCCTGCGCATCGCGGGGGCGGCGGCGCTGGCCCTCGCGCTGCTAGCCGCCCCGTTCCTCGGGATCGTCGGGCTGAAGACGGTCCGCCGCCGGCGCCGCCGACAGGCGGCGAGTCCGCGACGACGGTTCGCCGCCGGCTGGGACGAATTCGTCGACACCGCGGTCGACTACGGGATGCCGCGTCCCGGCGTCCGCACGCGCACCGAACTGGCGAGTGCATATGCCACGTCCGGTGCGGCGGGGCTCGCGATGGATGCCGACCGGGCCACGTTCTCGGAGGCGGAGCCGAGCGACGCCGACGCCCAGGCGTTCTGGGCGATCGTCGAGGCCGAGCGACGAGCGCTCGGCGAGGGACGCACCGTCCGACGACGTCTGCGCGCGGCCGTATCGTTGTCATCATTCGCGTCGGACCGGAGAGGAGACGACGCCGATCGCCGGCGTCCCACGACATGAACGATTCCGCCTACACCGCGGCCATTGTCATCGATGTGCTCATCGCCGTCGCGGTATACGTCTGGATGGCGCTCGCCCTCTCGGCCCTGTTCCGCAAGGCCGGCGAGCGCGGATGGAAGGCGTGGGTGCCGTTCCTCAACATCTTCGTGCTGCTCGAACTCGGCGGGCTGTCCGGCTGGAACATCCTGCTGCTGCTCATCCCCGTGGTCGGCGAGATCGCCGTCTTCATCATCCTCATCGTCGCGTACTACCGGATCAGCCGTTCGTTCGGCTACGGCGGCGGGATGACGGTCCTCGCCGTGCTGCTCCCACCGATCTGGCTCAGCGTCCTCGGCTGGGGTTCTGCACGCTGGCTCGGCGGCCCGCACCGCGGCTCGCTGCGGACGGCGAACGCCGATCTCGACGCGCGTCTCGGCGGGGGCATGGATGCCGTGGCCCCCGCGCCCGTCCCCTCTTCCGGCTTCACGCCCGCCCCGGCTTCGGCATCGCCGCGCCTCGCACCGCCCGCGGGGACGCCCACCGAATCTGCTCCTGCGGCGGCGTCCCGGCCCGAGTTCACGCCGGCTCCCGCTCGGCCGTCATTCGATCCCCGTCCGGATGTCGCGCCCGCACCCGCGCGGGCGTCATTCGATCCCCGTCCGGATGTCGCGCCCGCACCCGCGCGGGCTGCCGATGGGCTCGGGACGCAGTTCGCACCCGCACCGGCCCGTCCTGCGCCGGCTCACGCCGTCCCCGCCGTCGAGGCGCCGCCGTCGAGCCCTGCGCCGTCGAGCCCTGCGCCGTCGAGCCCTGCGCCGTCGAGCCCTGCGCCGTCGAGCCCTGCGCCGGCTCCCTCCCCGGCGCGCTCTGCCGCCCCGGCCGACCCGAGCGCCCCGGTGTCGGCCTTCGCACCGCGGCCCCCGGCGCCCGCCGCACAGGCCGCGAGAAGGGGCTTCGACGACGAGTTCGACGACCTCGACGACGAGTACTACGGCGACTACTCAGGCGGGGACGACGCCCGCATCGTCGGCACGACCTCCGCGGGCGCTCCCGCCCCGGGTCCGCGTCGGGCGCCGATCAGCGCCGTTCCCGACTCCCCGGCATCCGCGGTCGCTCGCGACTCCTGGGCGCAGCCGGCCGATGGTTCCGGAGGTGCCGCCGAGGACACCTCGGGCGAGGTCTCCGCGGTCGTCGGCGCCCCGGCGCTGGGCGGACCGATGTCTGCTCGATCGTCGGTCTCGGCTCAGCGCAAGGCACCCGAGGTTCCCGACGACGGGCTGTCCGACGAGACGATCGTCGCCCCGCGGCGACGCCCGCGATGGATGCTGATCCCTCCGCTGGGCGCCGCCATCCCGCTCACGTCCGACGTCGTGGTCGTCGGTCGTCGTCCCGTCGCCGATGCGCGGCATCCCGGTGCTCAGCTCGTTCCCATCGCGGACGAGACCCGCACGATGTCCAAGACGCACGCCCGCCTCGAGCGCCGCGACGATCTGTGGACCGTCACCGACCTCGCCTCGACCAACGGCGTGGCGCTCGTCGCCGACGACGGCGCCGAGATCGAGATCGGCGAGAGCGGCACGGCCACGATCGGCGAGCGGTTCCTCCTCGGAGACGCCGAGCTCCGCCTGACCCGCACCGAGCCGTGAGCGACACCGACGACGACACCCTCGCGCGCCGTCGCGGCGAGGAGGCGACGGTCGTGAGTCACCGGCCACGGCCCGGAGCGGCTGAGCCGCCCGCGAGCGAAGGCACGGAGGCATCCGTGACCGAGGACGAGACGGTCGTCCGTCCGCGCCCGAGCCCACGCGCGTCGGTCGCCGAGAGGCCCGCCGTCCCTCCCTCAACGCCCCGCCGCAGGGCCTCGAGCGGTCAGCCGGAGAACACCGTGTACCGCCCGCGTCCGCCCGATCCTGCGATCGTCCCGCGCCCCGGGAGCTGAGCTCGCCTCGTTTGCCGACACGCCCGGCCGCGGGTATGATGGAGTCAGTGTGCGCATTGCGCGCCGTCCGCTGCGCCTCGGCGCGGTCTCGGCTGCTGTGCGCAGCATCTCCGGGACCGACCTGCGAACAGGTCACCCCCACGGCATATCCACCCCCTGACGAGCGCTGCGAAGCGCTGGGCGGATCTGTGGTGAAACCCACGACGCTGTCACCGTGCAGCACTACATAGGAGAGAACGTGCCAACCATTCAGCAGTTGGTTCGCAAGGGTCGCGCGCCCAAGGTCTCGAAGACCAAGGCGCCCGCCCTGAAGTCGAACCCGCAGCAGGCAGGCGTGTGCACCCGCGTGTACACCACCACCCCGAAGAAGCCGAACTCGGCGATGCGCAAGGTCGCCCGTGTCAAGCTCCGCAACGGCACCGAGGTCACGGCCTACATCCCCGGTGAGGGCCACAACCTGCAGGAGCACTCGCTGGTGCTCGTCCGCGGCGGTCGCGTGAAGGACCTCCCGGGCGTCCGTTACAAGATCATCCGCGGCGCGCTCGACACGCAGGCCGTCAAGAACCGTAAGCAGGCTCGCAGCCGCTACGGCGCGAAGAAGGGTTGAGTTAGATGCCTCGCAAGGGACCCGCCCCGAAGCGTCCGGTCGTCAACGACCCGGTCTACGGTGCTCCGATCGTCACGCAGCTGGTGAACAAGATCCTCGTCGACGGCAAGAAGTCCATCGCCGAGTCGATCGTCTACACCGCCCTGCGCGGTGTCGAGGCCAAGAACGGCCAGGACGCCGTCGCCACGCTGAAGAAGGCGCTCGACAACGTGCGCCCGACCCTCGAGGTCAAGAGCCGCCGCGTCGGCGGTTCGACCTACCAGGTGCCGGTCGAGGTCAAGCCTCACCGCGCCAACACGCTCGCGCTGCGCTGGCTCGTCAGCTACGCCAAGGGCCGTCGTGAGAAGACGATGACCGAGCGCCTCCAGAACGAGATCCTGGATGCCTCGAACGGCCTGGGTGCCGCGGTCAAGCGCCGCGAGGACACCCACAAGATGGCCGAGTCGAACCGCGCCTTCGCCCACTACCGCTGGTAATCGCCACGTCGGGTTCGGGAACCGGATGACGGTTCCCGAACCCGGCGAGTGCACCCGACACCACAAGTAAGGACACCCCGTGGCACAAGAAGTGCTCACCGACCTCAACAAGGTCCGCAACATCGGCATCATGGCGCACATCGATGCCGGCAAGACGACGACGACCGAGCGCATCCTGTTCTACACGGGCGTCAACCACAAGATCGGCGAGACGCACGACGGCGCTGCCACCACCGACTGGATGGAGCAGGAGCAGGAGCGCGGCATCACGATCACGTCCGCCGCCGTGACCTGCTTCTGGGACAAGCACCAGATCAACATCATCGACACCCCCGGCCACGTGGACTTCACGGTCGAGGTCGAGCGCTCGCTGCGCGTCCTCGACGGCGCGGTCGCCGTGTTCGACGGCAAGGAGGGCGTCGAGCCCCAGTCCGAGACCGTGTGGCGTCAGGCCGACAAGTACGACGTCCCGCGCATCTGCTTCGTCAACAAGATGGACAAGCTGGGCGCCGACTTCTACTTCACGGTCGACACCATCGTCAACCGCCTGAAGGCCAAGCCGCTCGTTCTGCAGCTGCCGATCGGCGTCGAGAACGACTTCGTCGGCGTCGTCGACCTGGTCGAGATGCGCGCGCTGGTGTGGCCGGGCGACGCCAAGGGCGACGTGACGATGGGTGCCAAGTACGAGATCCAGGAGATCCCGGCCGACCTCGCCGACAAGGCCGCCGAGTACCGCGAGAAGCTGCTCGAGACCGTCGCCGAGTCGGATGAGCACCTGCTCGAGAAGTACTTCGGCGGTGAGGGCCTCACGGTCGCCGAGGTCAAGGGCGCCATCCGCAAGCTCACCGTCTCGGGCGAGCTCTACCCGGTCCTGTGCGGCTCGGCGTTCAAGAACCGCGGTGTGCAGCCGATGCTCGACGCGGTCGTGGACTACCTGCCGTCGCCGCTCGACGTCCCCTCGATCGAGGCGCACGACCCGAAGAACGAAGAGATCGTCATCGAGCGTCACGCCGACCGCGAGGAGCCGTTCGCGGCGCTCGCGTTCAAGATCGTGTCGCACCCGTTCTTCGGCCGTCTCACCTACATCCGCGTGTATTCGGGTCACCTCGACTCCGGCTCGCAGGTCGTCAACGCGACCAAGGGCAAGAAGGAGCGCATCGGGAAGATCTTCCAGATGCACGCCAACAAGGAGAACCCGGTCGACTCGGTCACCGCGGGCCACATCTACGCCGTGATCGGTCTGAAGGACACCACGACGGGCGACACGCTATCGGACTCCGACAACCAGGTCGTCCTCGAGTCGATGACGTTCCCGGAGCCGGTCATCGAGGTCGCGATCGAGCCCAAGACCAAGGCCGATCAGGAGAAGCTGGGTGTCGCCATCCAGAAGCTCGCCGAGGAGGACCCGACGTTCCGCGTCGAGCAGAACTCCGAGACGGGCCAGACGGTCATCAAGGGCATGGGCGAGCTGCACCTCGACATCCTCGTGGACCGCATGAAGCGCGAGTTCAAGGTCGAGGCCAACGTCGGCAAGCCGCAGGTCGCGTACCGCGAGACGATCCGCAAGACCGTCGATCGTCACGACTACACGCACAAGAAGCAGACCGGTGGCTCGGGCCAGTTCGCGAAGATCCAGTTCGCGCTGGAGCCGCTCGAGGTCACGGCCGACAAGACGTACGAGTTCGAGAACAAGGTCACGGGTGGCCGCATCCCGCGCGAGTACATCGAGCCGACCAACCAGGGCTTCCAGGATGCGATGAACGTCGGCGTCCTCGCGGGCTACCCGATGGTCGGTGTGAAGGCGATCCTCATGGATGGCGCGTCGCACGACGTCGACTCCTCGGAGATGGCGTTCAAGATCGCCGGTTCGATGGGCTTCAAGGAGGCCGTCCGCAAGGCGAACCCGGTCATCCTCGAGCCGCTCATGGCCGTCGAGGTGCGTACGCCCGAGGAGTACATGGGTGACGTCATCGGCGACCTGAACAGCCGCCGCGGTCAGATCCAGTCGATGGAGGACGCTGCCGGCGTCAAGGTCGTGCGCGCCCTCGTGCCGCTGTCCGAGATGTTCGGCTACATCGGCGATCTGCGTTCGAAGACCTCCGGCCGGGCCGTCTACTCCATGGAGTTCGACAGCTACGCCGAGGTCCCGAGGAACGTCGCCGACGAGATCATCCAGAAGACCAAGGGCGAGTGAGTCCTTCCGGGATGCCGCTGCCCGCGGTATCCCGGGTCCACAACTTCACACTGCTTCAACAGAACCCCTCTACTAAGCTAGAGAAATCCCCGTAGCGAACCGGTCGCAAACCAGTGCCCGGCTCGTCTACACGACCGTCCTGAGGAGGACCCAGTGGCTAAGGCCAAGTTCGAGCGGACCAAGCCGCACGTGAACATCGGAACGATCGGTCACGTCGACCACGGCAAGACGACGCTCACCGCCGCCATCTCGAAGGTGCTCGCCGACAAGTACCCGTCGGCCACCAACGTCCAGCGTGACTTCGCATCGATCGACTCGGCTCCCGAGGAGCGCCAGCGCGGCATCACGATCAACATCTCGCACGTCGAGTACGAGACCCCGAAGCGTCACTACGCTCACGTCGACGCCCCGGGTCACGCCGACTACATCAAGAACATGATCACCGGTGCCGCTCAGATGGACGGCGC
The DNA here is from genome assembly GCF_034120055.1 of Microbacterium rhizosphaerae. Lineage (NCBI taxonomy): Bacteria > Bacillati > Actinomycetota > Actinomycetes > Micrococcales > Microbacteriaceae > Microbacterium > Microbacterium rhizosphaerae. Next base: position 1,013,318 of record NZ_CP139368.1, read on the forward strand.
GATCCTCGTGGTCGCCGCCACCGACGGCCCGATGGCGCAGACGCGCGAGCACGTGCTGCTCGCCAAGCAGGTCGGCGTGCCCTACCTGCTCGTCGCGCTGAACAAGGCGGACATGGTCGACGATGAGGAGATCCTGGAGCTCGTCGAGCTCGAGGTCCGCGAGCTGCTGTCGTCCCAGGACTTCGACGGCGACAACGCCCCCGTCGTGCGCGTCTCGGGCCTGAAGGCTCTCGAGGGCGACGAGGCGTGGACGCAGTCGATCCTCGACCTCATGGAGGCCGTCGACGAGTCCATCCCGGACCCGGTGCGCGACAAGGACAAGCCGTTCCTCATGCCGATCGAGGACGTCTTCACCATCACCGGCCGTGGCACGGTCGTGACGGGTCGCGCCGAGCGCGGCACGCTCGCGATCAACTCCGAGGTCGAGATCGTGGGTCTGCGCCCGACGCAGAAGACGATCGTCACCGGTATCGAGATGTTCCACAAGCAGCTCGACGAGGCGTGGGCCGGCGAGAACTGTGGTCTGCTCCTGCGCGGCACCAAGCGTGACGACGTCGAGCGCGGCCAGGTCGTCGTGAAGCCGGGTTCGGTCACGCCGCACACCAACTTCGAGGGCACGGCGTACATCCTGTCCAAGGAGGAGGGTGGCCGTCACAACCCCTTCTACACGAACTACCGCCCGCAGTTCTACTTCCGCACCACGGACGTCACCGGCGTCATCTCGCTGCCCGAGGGCACCGAGATGGTCATGCCGGGCGACACCACGGACATGACGGTCGAGCTCATCCAGCCGATCGCCATGGAAGAGGGCCTCGGCTTCGCGATCCGTGAGGGTGGCCGCACCGTCGGCGCCGGCACGGTGACCAAGATCATCAAGTAAGTCCTTCGACTTACCGGAAGGGCCGCATCCGAGAGGATGCGGCCCTTCCGCATGTCATGGTCTCTCGGTGAGATATCAGGGCGCGCACCGTACGATCGAGGAGTGTCCTCTGAGAACGGGCGCGCTGCGACTGGGGATTCGCCGCGCCGACACCGCCGACGCTGGCCTTGGATCCTCCTGGGCTGCTTCGTCCTCCTCCTCGGCATCGCGGCCGCCTCCGGCTTCGCGACCTACCAGTTGTACAAGCAGGCCAAGACGGTGGAAGCGGATCTGAGCACCGCGAAGCACGAACTCGGCCTGCTGTCGGTCCAGGTGTCCACGGGAGACCAAGCCGGCATCCAGGCCTCCTCGGAACGCGCGCTCGCCGCGACGACCCACGCCAATCAGACGGTGCAGGGCAGGCTGTGGGCCATCGGGGCCTACGTCCCCTTCATCGGTCAGAATGTCGCGGCGGTGCGGGACGCCACGGAGGCCACCGACATCCTGGTCCGCGATGCCGTTCCCGTCGGCGTGCGGCTGCTGACGAACCTGCGTCCCGAGAAGATCAAGCTCGCCGGCGGAGGGATCGACCTCGCCCCGTTCCAGGCGGCGATGAAGGACCTGCCGAGTCTCAATGCCGCGTTCGCCGAGGCCCAGCAGAAGGTCGCGGGGATCGACCGGAAGGCGCTGCTGCCGATCGTCGATCAGGCGATCGGACAGCTGCTGACGGTGATCGACCAGACGGCGCCGACCTTGCAGCGCGTCCAGTCGGTGATGCCGACGCTGTTGAAGATCGCGGGTGGAGACGGACCCCGCCACTACCTCCTGATCTTCCAGAACAACGCGGAGATCCGGGCGACAGGGGGCAACCCGGCGGTCAGCATGGTCGTCACGGTCGACAACGGCAGGGTGACGTTCGACAGCCAGGCCAACTCGACGACATTCGCGAGCGCGGGCCGGAACGCGCAGTTCGCTTCACTGCCTGCCGAGACGCTTGCGCTCTACCTCAAGACGGTGAACCGGAACAGCCAGGACTTCACGATGACGCCGGACTTCCCCACGACCGCGCAGCTCTTCGAGAACCTCTGGCAGCAGACGAGCGGCACGAGGCCCGACGGTGTCGTATCGGTCGATCCGGTGGTGTTCGCCGAGATGCTGTCGGTGGCGGGGCCGTTCCGGGCGGGAGACGGCACCGAGATCGGGGCGGACAACGCGGTCAAGGCGCTGCTGAGCGACGCATACGCGCGCTATCCGACCGGGCCGGAGTCGAATGCATTCTTCGCGGATGTCGCCTCCCGCGGCTTCCTTCACCTCACGACGCCGACGTGGGACCCGATGAAGATGCTCGCCGTGCTGCAGAAGGCGGCCGGCGAACAGCGCGTGTACCTCGCGTTCTCGCGAGCGGACGAGCAGGCTATGGCTGTCGAGTATGGACTGGACGGCGCACTGCGCGCGGACAACAAGACCAAGACGCAGCTCGGGATCTACCTCAACGACTACTCCGTCGGCAAGCTGGAGTATTACCTCAAGACCTCCGTCTCCGCGGCGTGCGACGTGGGCAAGCGGACGGCGACGGTGACCATGACCCTGGCCAGTTCCGTCCCCAGCAGCCCGCTCGACTACTACGTCCTCGGTCTGCGCAACGGTAGCTATGGCTTGTCCGGGCGCGACATGATGATCGACGTGCTGTTCTTCGCGCCGCCGGGTGCGAAGATCGTCGCCACGACGCCCAGTACGGGGGATGTCAAGTCCCTCAATCGCGCGGGGGTCGAGAAGGGCAACACGGCGATCAGCAGGACGATCGCGCTCCGGCAGGGGCACACGCGCACCGTGGCCTACACCGTGCAGCTGCCCGAGGGCCCGCTGGGCGCGCTCGAGCTGCGTCACACCCCGACGGTCACGGACACCCCGGTCACCATCGACGCGAACTGCGGCGCTCTGATGGGATCCGCGTCGAAATGATCCGTGCTGCCGGCCGAGCCTGAGGATGCGCCGAGCGCGACACGCCCGAGTTTGCGACACGCCCGGGCGACACGTACACTAGTGAGGTTCCACATTCCGGGGTGCGCTCAGCGCGCGCCGGATCACTGCCAGGGCAGTGCATAGGCGGCGCAGCATCCCTTCACCGGGATGGATGCGCGAGGACCTAGGCCGCGGGCAGTAGAACAGCGACATCCCCCTTCTTCAGCCGGGCGACCGGCACCGTGCGCATGCGTGCGGGCGAAAGGGGAGCCGGATGCCTCGGCAGCCGGTTTGACAGCAGAACAGCGGTGCAGCATCCCCGCAACCGCGGGAGAAGTGCCCCGGTGCGACAGCACTGTGAAAAGTGCGCAAGCACCGACGTGCGTCCGATGCGTCAGCAGACGTATGACGCGAGAAGAGAGAGAGCAGACAATGGCGGGACAGAAGATCCGCATTCGCCTGAAGTCGTACGATCACGCCGGACTGGACTCGTCCGCGCGCAAGATCGTCGACACCGTGACCCGTGCAGGCGCGACCGTCGTGGGCCCCGTGCCCCTTCCGACCGAGAAGAACGTCGTGGTCGTCATCCGGTCGCCGCACAAGTACAAGGACAGCCGCGAGCACTTCGAGATGCGCACCCACAAGCGTCTGATCGACATCATCGACCCGACGCCCAAGGCTGTCGACTCGCTGATGCGTCTCGACCTCCCGGCCGATGTCAACATCGAGATCAAGCTCTGAGGTTCGACATGGCTGACATCAATAGCAAGGTTTCCAAGGGCCTGCTGGGCACGAAGCTCGGCATGACCCAGGTGTGGAACGAGAACGGCAAGCTCGTTCCCGTCACCGTCATCCAGGTCGCTCCGAACGTGGTCACCCAGGTTCGCACGCCTGAGAAGGACGGCTACAACGCGGTCCAGATCGCGTCGGGTCAGATCGACCCCCGTAAGGTCAACCAGCCCCTCACCGGCCACTTCGACGCCGCCGGCGTCACGCCGCGCCGTCACGTCACCGAGATCCGCACCGCGGATGCCGCGGACTACGCGCTGGGCCAGGAGCTCACGGTGGACGGCACGTTCGAGGCCGGCCAGCTCGTCGACGTCGTCGGCACGAGCAAGGGCAAGGGCACCGCGGGTGTCATGAAGCGCCACAACTTCAAGGGCGTCTCGGCCTCGCACGGTGCTCACCGCAACCACCGCAAGCCCGGCTCGATCGGCGCATCGTCGACCCCGAGCCGCGTCTTCAAGGGCATGCGCATGGCCGGCCGTATGGGTGGCGAGCGCGTGACCGTCCTCAACCTCACGGTGCACGCCGTCGACGCCGAGAAGGGCCTGCTGCTCGTCAAGGGCGCCGTCCCCGGTGCGCGCGGTCGCATCGTCTACGTCCGCAACGCAGTGAAGGGTGCCTGATCATGGCTGACTCCACTCTGGACGTCGTGAAGGCAGACGGCAAGAAGGCCGGCTCCATCGAGCTGCCCGCCGGCCTGTTCGACGTCAAGACGAACATCCCGCTCATCCACCAGGTCGTCGTGGCCCAGCTGGCCGCGGCTCGTCAGGGCACGCACTCGACCAAGCGTCGTGGCGAGGTCTCCGGCGCCGGCCGCAAGCCCTTCAAGCAGAAGGGCACGGGCAACGCCCGTCAGGGCTCGATCCGCGCGCCCCAGATGACCGGTGGTGGCATCGTCCACGGCCCGAAGCCGCGCGACTACTCGCAGCGCACCCCCAAGAAGATGATCGCGGCCGCCCTGCTGGGCGCGCTCAGCGACCGCGCCCGCGGCGAGCGCCTGCACGTCGTCGACAGCTTCGGCATCGACGGCGCCCCCTCGACGAAGTCCGCCGCTGCGGTTCTCGCCGAGCTGACTGCCGTCAAGAACGTCCTCGTGGTCATCGAGCACGACGATGCGATCACGCTGAAGAGCGTCCGCAACCTCCGCTACGTGCACGTGATCTCGTTCGACCAGCTCAACGCCTACGACGTGCTGGTCTCGGACGACATCGTCTTCACCAAGGCCGCGTTCGACGCCTTCGTCGCCGCACGGCTCGACAAGGACGCATCCACTGAGAGCGCCGCCACCGAGGAGGTCTCGGCATGACCGCCGCGAACGCAACCGACCAGACGGGTCGTTCCGTCCGGGTGAACAAGGACCCGCGCGACATCATCCTGAAGCCGGTCGTCTCCGAGAAGAGCTACGGCCTGATCGATGAGGGCAAGTACACCTTCCTGGTGGACCCCCGCTCGAGCAAGACCGAGATCAAGCTCGCGATCGAGAAGATCTTCGGGGTCAAGGTCGCATCCGTCAACACGATCAACCGCGTCGGCAAGGCCCGCCGCACCCGCTTCGGCATCGGCAAGCGCAAGGACACCAAGCGCGCCATCGTCACGCTGAAGTCGGGCACGATCGACATCTTCACGGCAGTCGGCTGACGGTCGGGATAGAGGACTAGAAAATGGCAATTCGCAAGTACAAGCCGACGACCCCGGGTCGTCGTGGCTCGTCGGTCGCCGACTTCGCCGAGATCACGCGATCGACGCCCGAGAAGTCTCTGCTGCGCCCGCTCTCCAAGACGGGTGGCCGCAACAACCAGGGCCGGATCACCACGCGTCACATCGGCGGTGGCCACAAGCGTCAGTACCGTGTCATCGACTTCCGTCGCAATGACAAGGACGGCATCGACGCAAAGGTCGCACACATCGAGTACGACCCCAACCGCACCGCGCGCATCGCGCTCCTGCACTACGTCGACGGCGAGAAGCGCTACATCCTCGCGCCGAACAAGCTGCAGCAGGGCGACGTCGTCGAGTCCGGTCCGTCGGCCGACATCAAGCCGGGCAACAACCTGCCGCTCAAGAACATCCCGACCGGTACGGTGGTGCACGCCATCGAGCTGCGTCCGGGCGGCGGTGCCAAGATGGCGCGCTCGGCCGGTGCGGCCGTCCGCCTCGTGGCGAAGGACGGCCCCTACGCCCAGCTGCGTCTGCCCTCGGGCGAGATCCGCAACGTCGACGCGCGCTGCCGCGCGACCGTCGGCGAGGTCGGCAACGCCGAGCAGTCGAACATCAACTGGGGCAAGGCCGGCCGCAACCGGTGGAAGGGCATCCGCCCGACCGTCCGCGGTGTCGCGATGAACCCGGTCGACCACCCGCACGGTGGTGGTGAGGGCAAGACGTCCGGCGGTCGTCACCCGGTGTCGCCGTGGGGTCAGGCCGAGGGTCGCACCCGTCACGCGAACAAGGAAAGCGACAAGTACATCGTCCGTCGTCGCAACGCCGGCAAGAAGCGGAAGTAGGAGTAGAGGAAGATGCCTCGCAGCCTCAAGAAGGGCCCCTTCGTCGACGACCACCTGCTCCGCAAGGTCGTGGTCCAGAACGAAGCCGGTACCAAGAACGTCATCAAGACCTGGTCGCGCCGATCGATGATCGTCCCCGCCATGCTGGGTCACACGATCGCCGTCCACGACGGTCGCAAGCACATCCCTGTGTTCGTGACCGAGACCATGGTCGGCCACAAGCTGGGCGAATTCGCGCCCACCCGCACCTTCCGCGGCCACGAGAAGGACGACAAGAAGGGCCGCCGCCGCTGACGCGGTGGTGCAAGAGGAGAGAGAAATGGTGGAGTCCATCGCACGCGTGCGACACATCCGCGTGACCCCTCAGAAGGCTCGTCGTGTCGTCGCTCTCATCAAGGGCAAGCAGGCCGAAGAGGCCCTCGCCATCCTGAAGTTCGCTCAGCAGAGCGCCAGCGACCCGATCTACAAGCTCGTGGAGTCGGCGATCGCGAACGCTCGCGTCAAGGCCGACCAGGCCGGCGAGTACCTGGATGAGCGCGACCTCTTCGTCAAGAACGCCTTCGTGGACGAGGGGACGACGCTCAAGCGTTTCCAGCCCCGCGCCCAGGGTCGCGCGTTCCAGATCAAGAAGCGCACGAGCCACATCACGGTGCAGCTCGCAACGCCGGAGCTGGCGAGCGCCTCGACAGGCTCGGCAGGCGCCGACAAGAACAAGAAGGCGAGCAAGTAATGGGACAGAAGGTCAACCCGTACGGCTTCCGCCTCGGCATCACCACGGACCACGTGTCGCGGTGGTTCTCGGACTCGACGAAGCCGGGCCAGCGTTACGCCGACTACGTCGCCGAGGACATCAAGATCCGGAAGCTCCTGCAGACGCAGCTCGACCGGGCCGGCGTCAGCAACATCGAGATCGAGCGCACGCGTGACCGCGTCCGCGTCGACATCCACACCGCCCGTCCGGGCATCGTGATCGGCCGCCGCGGCGCCGAGGCCGAGCGCATCCGCGCCGACCTCGAGAAGCTCACGGGCAAGCAGATCCAGCTGAACATCCTCGAGGTCAAGAACCCCGAGGCCGACGCTCAGCTGGTCGCCCAGGGCATCGCCGAGCAGCTCAGCGCCCGCGTGGCGTTCCGCCGCGCGATGCGCAAGGGTCTGCAGGGCGCACAGCGCGCGGGCGCCAAGGGCGTCCGCATCCAGGTCTCCGGCCGCCTCGGCGGCGCCGAGATGAGCCGCTCGGAGTTCTACCGCGAGGGTCGTGTGCCGCTGCACACGCTGCGCGCGAACATCGACTACGGCTTCTACGAGGCGAAGACCACCTTCGGCCGCATCGGCGTGAAGGTCTGGATCTACAAGGGCGACCTCACGAACAAGGAGCTCGCGCGCGAGCAGGCGAACCAGAAGCCGACGCGTGAGCGTGGCGACCGTCGCGGCCCTCGTGACCGTGGCGACCGCCGCAACGAGGCCCCCGTGGCAGAAGGAGCGTCGGCGTAATGCTCATCCCCCGCAAGGTCAAGTACCGCAAGCAGCACCACCCGGGCCGCTCGGGCCAGGCCACCGGCGGCACCAAGGTGTCGTTCGGCGAGTTCGGCATCCAGGCGCTCACGTCCGCTTACGTGACCAACCGTCAGATCGAGTCCGCTCGTATCGCGATGACGCGTCACATCAAGCGTGGCGGCAAGGTGTGGATCAACATCTACCCGGACCGTCCGCTCACGAAGAAGCCGGCCGAGACCCGCATGGGTTCCGGCAAGGGATCGCCGGAGTGGTGGGTCGCGAACGTCAAGCCGGGTCGCGTCCTCTTCGAGGTCGCCGGTGTCAACGAGCAGCTCGCTCGTGAGGCCCTGACCCGTGCCATTCACAAGCTGCCCTTGAAGGCACGCATCATCAAGCGCGAGGAGGGCGACGCGTAATGGCGATCGGCACCAAGGAGCTCGCCACGAGCGAGCTCGACACGTACGAAGACGAGCGTCTCGTCGAGGAGCTGCGCAAGGCCAAGGAAGAGCTGTTCAACCTGCGCTTCCAGTCGGCCACCGGCCAGCTCGAGAGCCACGGCCGCATCCGTGCGGTCAAGCGCGACATCGCGCGCCTCTACACGGTGATCCGCGAGCGCGAGCTGGGCATCCGTGCCACGCCCACGCCGATCGAGGCGCCGGCCAAGGCCGCGAAGGCCAAGAAGACGAAGAAGGCGGACGCCGAGGCGCCCGCCGCGCAGGAGGAGGCTGAGTGATGGCCGCTGCAGAGAACAAGGTCGAGACGACCGGTCACGAGAGCGCCGCGCACGACGTCCGTGACGTCAACGCGCGCGGCTACCGCAAGACCCGCCGTGGCTATGTCGTCAGCGACAAGATGGACAAGACGATCGTCGTCGAGGTCGAGGACCGCGTGAAGCACCCGCTTTACGGCAAGGTCATCCGTCGCACGTCGAAGGTCAAGGCGCACGACGAGACGAACAGCGCCGGCATCGGCGACCTCGTCCTCATCAACGAGACCCGCCCGCTGAGCGCCACCAAGCGCTGGCGTCTGGTCGAGATCCTGGAGAAGGCGAAGTGATCCAGACTGAATCCCGGCTCAAGGTCGCCGACAACACCGGCGCCAAGGAGCTGCTCACCATCCGCGTGCTCGGCGGCTCCAACCGCCGCTACGCGGGCCTGGGCGACATCATCGTGGCGACCGTCAAGGACGCCATCCCGGGCGGCAACGTCAAGAAGGGCGATGTCGTCAAGGCGGTCGTCGTGCGCACCGTCAAGCAGACGCGTCGCGCCGACGGCTCGTACATCAAGTTCGACGAGAACGCCGCCGTCATCCTGAAGAACGACGGGGAGCCCCGCGGCACCCGCATCTTCGGACCGGTCGGCCGTGAGCTTCGCGACAAGAAGTTCATGAAGATCGTCTCGCTGGCACCGGAGGTGATCTGATCATGGCGAACATCAAGAAGGGCGACCTGGTCGTCGTCATCACGGGTCGCACGCAGGCCAAGGGCGGCGACCGCGGCAAGCAGGGCAAGGTCCTCGAGGTCCTCGCCGAGCAGAACCGCGTGATCGTCGAGGGCGTCAACTACGCCACCCGTCACAACCGCGTGGGCCAGACCCAGCGCGGCACCAAGACGGGCGGCATCGAGACGTTCGAGGCCTCCATCCACATCTCCAACGTCGCCCTCGTCGACCCGTCGACGAAGAAGGCGACCCGCGTGGGACACCGCGTGGAGGAGCAGATCAAGGACGGCAAGAAGCGCACCGTGCGTGTGCGCTACGCCAAGAAGTCAGGCAAGGACCTCTGATGAGCACCACCGCTGCCGTGGAGGCTGGCAAGATCCAGCCCCGCCTCAAGCAGAAGTACAACAACGACATCAAGAAGGCGCTGCAGGACGAGTTCGGCTACGAGAACGTCATGCAGATCCCCGGCCTCGTGAAGGTCGTCGTGAACACGGGTGTCGGCGAGGCCGCGCGCGACAGCAAGGTGATCGAGGGTGCGGTCGACGACCTCACCAAGATCACCGGCCAGAAGCCGGTCGTGACCAAGGCCCGCAAGTCGATCGCCCAGTTCAAGCTGCGCGAGGGCCAGGCCATCGGCGCGCACGTCACCCTCCGCGGCGACCGCGCGTGGGAGTTCGTGGACCGCCTCGTCAACCTGGCGCTGCCCCGCATCCGGGACTTCCGCGGCCTGTCGGGCAAGCAGTTCGACGGTCACGGCAACTACACCTTCGGTCTGCAGGAGCAGTCGGTCTTCCACGAGATCAACCAGGACAAGATCGATCGCGTCCGCGGCTTCGACATCACGATCGTGACGTCGGCGGAGACGGATGCCGAGGGCCGCGCGCTCCTGCGCCACCTGGGCTTCCCGTTCCGTGCGGATGACGCTCAGGCGTGATCTGACACAATTGCGGGATGCCTGGCCACAGCGCCAGGCATCCCCATGTCACAACTGAATATGGCATCTCATTGCAGGTCGTCAGTCGTGTAACGGCTGCCGAAACCTCATGATCAAAGGAAACCAATCATGACGATGACAGACCCGGTCGCAGACATGCTGACCCGTCTGCGCAACGCGAACTCGGCGCACCACGACTCTGTGTCGCTGCCGAGCTCGAAGCTCAAGACGCACATCGCCGAGATCCTCAAGCAGGAGGGCTACATCGCGCAGTGGGAGGTGTCCGACGCCCGCGTCGGCCAGACCCTCACGCTGACGCTGAAGTACGGCCCGAACCGCGAGCGGTCGATCGCCGGCATCAAGCGCGTCTCCAAGCCCGGTCTTCGCGTGTACGCGAAGTCCACCGAGATCCCCAAGGTCCTCGGTGGCCTGGGCGTCGCCATCCTGTCCACCTCCTCCGGTCTTCTCACCGACCGTCAGGCCGAGTCGAAGGGCGTGGGCGGAGAAGTTCTCGCCTACGTGTGGTGACGATTCATGTCTCGTATCGGACGTCTTCCCATTGACATCCCCGCCGGTGTGACCGTCTCGGTCGACGGCCAGGACGTCTCCGTCAAGGGCCCGAAGGGCGAGCTCTCGCTCACCGTCGCGCGCCCCATCGAGGTCAAGATCGAAGAGGGCCAGGTCATCGTGACCCGTCCCGACGACGAGCGCGAGTCGCGCTCGCTGCACGGTCTGACCCGCACCCTCATCAACAACGACATCATCGGCGTGACGCAGGGCTACACCAAGGGCCTCGAGGTCGTCGGCACCGGTTACCGCGTCGCCCAGAAGGGTTCGGCGGTCGAGTTCGCGCTCGGCTTCTCGCACCCCGTCCTGGTCGAGCCGCCGGCCGGCATCACCCTGACGGTCGAGGGCAACAACAAGCTCACCGTCAGCGGCATCTCGAAGCAGGCCGTCGGTGAGGCCGCTGCGAACATCCGCAAGATCCGCAAGCCCGAGCCGTACAAGGGCAAGGGTGTGCGCTACGCCGGCGAGGTCGTGCGTCGCAAGGCCGGAAAGGCTGGTAAGTAACCATGGCTGTGAAGTCGAAGTCCGACGCGCGTTCGCGTCGTCACGCCCGCCTTCGCAAGAAGATCGTCGGCACCGAGCTGCGTCCGCGTCTCGTCGTCAACCGCTCCGCGCGCCACGTTTTCGTGCAGCTGGTCGACGACAGCAAGGGCCACACGGTCGTCTCCGCCTCGACGCTCGAGGCCGACCTCCGTTCGTTCGACGGTGACAAGACCGCCAAGGCCCGCAAGGTCGGCGAGCTCGTCGCCGAGCGGGCGAAGGCCGCCGGCATCGAGGATGTCGTGTTCGACCGTGGCGGCAACCGCTATGCCGGCCGCGTCGCGGCGATCGCCGAAGGCGCCCGCGAGGGAGGGCTGAACCTGTGAGTGACATCAAGGAGACCGAAGTGACCGCCACCGAGCAGGCCGCGCCCGAGCAGGCCCAGACGGAGCGCGAGCCCCGTCGCGGCGGCCGCGAGCGCAACCCCAACCGTGACCGTGGTTCGCGCGATCGCAACGAGAGCCAGTTCTTGGAGCGCGTCGTGACGATCAACCGCGTGTCCAAGGTCGTCAAGGGTGGCCGCCGCTTCAGCTTCACGGCGCTCGTCGTCGTGGGCGACGGCAACGGCGTCGTGGGCGTCGGCTACGGCAAGGCCCGTGAGGTGCCCCTGGCGATCTCGAAGGGTGTCGAGGAGGCCAAGCGCAACTTCTTCCGCGTGCCGCGCTCCGGCTCGACCATCCCGCACCCGGTGCAGGGTGAGGCCGCTGCCGGCGTCGTCCTGCTGCGCCCCGCTGCCGCCGGTACCGGTGTCATCGCGGGCGGTCCTGTCCGCGCGGTGCTCGAGTGCGCCGGCATCCACGATGTCCTGTCGAAGTCCCTCGGCTCGTCGAACACGATCAACATCGTGCACGCGACGGTCGCGGCGCTGAAGCAGCTCGAGGAGCCGCGTGCCGTCGCAGCCCGTCGTGGTCTGGAGTTCGACCAGGTCGCGCCCGCGCGTCTGGTGCGCGCCGAGGCCGACGCGGCCGCGGCTGCGCGCGAGCAGAAGGTAGGTGCCTGATGGCTGCGCGTCTGAAGGTCACGCAGATCAAGTCCAAGGTGAGCGAGAAGCAGAACCAGCGAGACACGCTGCGTTCGCTCGGTCTGAAGCGGATCGGCGACTCGGTCGTCCGTCCCGACGACGCGCAGACGCGCGGCTACGTCCGGACCGTCGCACACCTCGTGAAGGTTGAGGAGATCGACTAATGGCTGACAAGAAGGATGAGACGGCGGAGACCGTCGCGACCGAGAAGCCCGCCAAGAAGGCCGCCGCCAAGCCGGCTGCCGAGAAGGCCGCGGCGAAGCCGGCTGCCGAGAAGGCCGCTGCCAAGAAGCCGGCAGCGAAGGCTACCCCCGCGAAGAAGGCTGCGGACACCGCCAAGAGCGCGAAGAAGGATGCCCCGGCATCCCGCCCCGGCGTTCTGAAGGTGCACCACCTGCGCCCGGTCCCCGGCGCCAACACCGCCAAGACGCGCGTCGGCCGTGGTGAGGGCTCGAAGGGCAAGACCGCCGGCCGCGGCACCAAGGGCACGAAGGCCCGCTACCAGGTGAAGGTCGGCTTCGAGGGCGGCCAGATGCCGCTCCACATGCGCACTCCGAAGCTGCGCGGGTTCAAGAACCCGTTCCGCGTCGAGTACCAGGTGGTCAACCTCGACAAGCTCGCCGAGCTGTACCCGTCCGGTGGCGACGTCACCGTCGGCGACCTGGTCGCCAAGGGTGCGGTCCGCAAGAACGAGAAGGTCAAGGTTCTCGGCAACGGCGACATCTCGGTCAAGCTCAACGTGACGGTCGACAAGGTCTCGGGTTCCGCCGAGCAGAAGATCGTCGCCGCAGGCGGCACCGTCAAGTAAATCGACAGGCAGGGGCCGGGGGACACCTCCCGGCCCCTTCCGTCACTCCGGCCCCGCGCCGCAGCCCTCCACAACCTGGCCGTGGGATCTTCCGCCCTGGGTTACGCTGGTGGTCTGCGCGTCGTGCACTGACCAGTGCACCGTGCGCGCCGGCATCCCTCTGGAGGAATCCTCTTGTTCAGCGCCATCGCGCGGGTCTTCCGCACTCCCGACCTGCGTCGGAAGATCCTCTTCACACTGGGCATCATCGCCATCTACCGCCTGGGTGCCCACGTGCCGACGCCGTTCGTCGACTTCGGCAACGTCCAGCAGTGTCTCGCGGCGAGCGGCGGCGCGTCGGGCCTGCTCTCGCTCGTCAACCTGTTCTCGGGGGGCGCACTGCTGCACCTCTCGATCTTCGCGCTGGGCGTCATGCCGTACATCACGGCCACGATCATCATCCAGCTGCTGCGCGTGGTCATCCCGCACTTCGAGACCCTCTACAAAGAGGGCCAGGCCGGACAGGCCCGCCTCACGCAGTACACCCGCTACCTGACGATCGCGCTCGCGCTCCTGCAGTCGACGACGCTCGTCACCGTCGCCCGCGCGGGCGGCAGCCAGCTGTTCGGCATCCAGGGTGTCGCGGCCTGCGACCAGCTCCTCACCAACGACGCGTGGTGGGCGATGATGCTCATGATCCTCACGATGACTGCCGGCACCGGCCTCATCATGTGGTTCGCCGAGCTCGTCACCGAGCGTGGCGTCGGCAACGGCATGTCGATCCTCATCTTCACGTCGATCGCGGCGTCGTTCCCCGCTGCCCTGTGGGCGATCAAGGTTGCGAAGGGCTGGGAGGTCTTCTTCCTGGTGATCGCGATCGGAATCGTCATCATCGGTCTCATCGTGTTCGTCGAGCAGTCCCAGCGACGCATCCCCGTGCAGTATGCGAAGCGGATGGTGGGGCGCCGGACGTACGGCGGCACCAACACGTACATCCCGATCAAGGTCAACATGGCGGGTGTCGTCCCGGTCATCTTCGCCTCGTCGGTGCTCTACATCCCCGCCCTCATCGCGCAGTTCAACCAGCCCAAGGCAGGCCAGACTCCGCAGGCGTGGGTCGTGTGGGTCACGCAGTATCTGACCAAGGGCGACCACCCGCTGTACTGGCTCCTCTACTTCCTCCTGATCGTCGGCTTCACGTACTTCTACGTGGCCATCACGTTCAACCCGGTCGAGGTCGCGGACAACATGAAGAAGTACGGCGGCTTCATCCCCGGCATCCGTGCCGGCCGGCCGACCGCCGAGTACCTCGACTACGTCCTGACGCGCATCACGCTGCCGGGCTCGGTCTACCTCGGTCTCGTGGCGCTGATCCCGCTGATCGCCCTGTCCACGGTGAGCGCGAACCAGAACTTCCCGTTCGGCGGCACGTCGATCCTCATCATGGTGGGCGTCGGCCTCGAGACGGTGAAGCAGATCGACTCGCAGCTGCAGCAGCGCCACTACGAAGGGCTCCTCCGATGACGCGGACCGGCATTCCGGCGAGGCTCCTGATCGTGGGGCCCCAGGGTTCGGGCAAGGGCACGCAGGGTGCACGGATCGCCGAGATCTTCGGCATCCCGACGGTGTCGACCGGAGATGTGTTCCGCGCGAACATCGCACAGGGCACGGAGCTCGGGCGACGGGTGCAGGCGATCATCGAGGCGGGGAATCTCGTTCCCGATGCGCTGACCGGCGAGGTCGTACGCGACCGTCTCGCTCAGCCGGACGCCGCTGCGGGGTTCCTCCTCGACGGCTACCCCCGCAACCTCAGCCAGGTCGCCGACCTCGACGCCTTCCTGGACGACCGCGACGAGCAGCTGACGGCCGTCATCGAGCTGAGCGTTCCCCGCGAGGAGAGCATCTCGCGGCTCGAGCTGCGGGCGGCCGAGCAGGGTCGCACGGACGACACGGCCGAGGTCATCGCCAATCGCCTGGCGATCTATGAGCGCGAGACGGCGCCGATCCTCGACGTCTACCGCGAGCGCGGGATCGTGGAGGAGATCGACGGTGTGGGCACGCTCGACGAGATCACCGACCGTATCGTCGACTCTCTCGAGGCACGCGGACTGGTGCGCCGGGCTGCGGCCTGACGTGCGTCCGCACCGAGTGACATGCTGATGGGGTTGCGGCGGTCGATCTACAAGTCGCCCGCGCAGCTGCGGGCGATGGTCGAGCCCGGGCGGATCACGGCCGCCTCTCTCGACGCCGTGCGCCGGCTCGTCCGGCCCGGCGTCACGACGCTGGAACTGGATGCGGCGGCCAACGCCGTCATCACGGGCCGCGGTGCGGTGTCGAACTTCCAGATGGTACGCGGCTACCGCCACACGGTGTGCACCTCGGTCAACGAGCAGGTCGTCCACGGCATCCCGGGCGACCGCGTCCTGGAGCCCGGCGATATCGTCTCCATCGACTCCGGTGCCGAGTTCAAGGGGTGGAACGGCGACTCGGCGATCACGATCGTCGTCCCCGATCCGTCCCGGCCGGAACTCGTCGCCGCCCGCGAGGAGCTCTCGCGCGTCACCGAGCGGTCGCTGTGGGTGGGCGTCGCCGCCCTCGCGAAGGCGAAGCACCTCGGTGAGGTGGGTGCGGCCATCCAGGACGCGATCGAGGATGCGGGGCACGGCTACGGCATCCTCCGCGATTACGTCGGGCACGGCATCGGCCGCAAAATGCACGAGTCGCCGTCGATCTTCAACTACCGCGTCGCAGATCCGGGTCCCGAGGTGCGCCCGGGCCTGGCGGTCGCCATCGAGCCGATGGTCGTCGCGGGAAGCGAGGCGACCTTCGTCGAGGACGACGACTGGACGGTCTCGACGATCGACGGCTCGGACGGCTCTCATTGGGAGCACTCGGTGGCGGTCCACGACGGCGGCATCTGGGTCCTGACGGCTCCCGACGGCGGGGCCGCCGGTCTTGCGCCCTACGGAGTGGTCCCGCAGCCGATCGACTGAGATCTCGTCGGCGGCGCCGACAACACTTTGGCGACCGACAGGTCGCTCACGGGATCGGCATAGAGATCTCGTGGAAAATGGGGCTGCACCCCGCTCGAACACGGAGAAGACGTACATGGCAACCACAGCCCGCAAGACGAACTGGTTCGCGATCTGGGTCAGCATCGCCGTCGTGGCGGTCCTGGCCGTCGTGACGGTCCTCGTCGTCGTGATGAACACCCAGGCGTCCTCTCCGGGTGACAAGCCGCAGTCCTCGCACATCACCTCCTCGGGCGCGATCGTGTTCGGCGATTCCAAGACGAACACGGTCACCACTTATATCGACTTCCTCTGCCCGATCTGCAACGAGTTCGAGCAGAGCGAGGGAGCCACGATCAAGACCGCGGTGGATGCAGGCAAGACCACCCTCGAGGTGGTGCCCGTGGCGATTCTCGACACTCGCAGCAACCCCGCCGGCTACTCGAGCCGCGCCGGATCAGCCATGTACTCCGTCGTGATCCACGACTACGCGAACGCGTACGCCTTCATGCAGGCGATGTACGCCAACCAGCCCCAGGAGGGCTCGGCCGGTCTGACCGACCAGCAGATCATCGATGTCGCGAAGAACGCCGGCGTGAACATGACGCCGGCGCTCGAGAGCGAGATCACGTCCAACAAGTACCAGAAGTACGTGCAGGCGCAGCAGCTGCCGCAGGGCGCGACCGGCACGCCGACGCTCGTCGTCAACGGGACGCAGATCCCGGTGACGATGAACCCGGCGACGGACATCACGCCGCACCTCAAGTAGTCGACGTCGCGATACGGGATGCTGCGGCACCGAGTTGCCGCAGCATCCCGTATCGCATACACTTGATCCTTGGTGCCTTGCGCCTGCTTCGGCGTGTCTTGGTACCGACTCCATCCATCCACCGCAGACCGACCGGTCTGCTGAAGTGTTAGCGAGCGTATGGCGAAGAAAGACGGTGTCATCGAGATCGAGGGCACGGTGTCGGAGGCTCTGCCCAACGCGATGTTCCGCGTCGAGCTGACCAACGGGCACAAGGTGCTCGCCACGATCTCCGGCAAGATGCGGCAGAACTACATCCGCATCATTCCGGAGGACCGCGTGGTCGTGGAGCTGAGCCCCTACGACCTCACCCGCGGCCGCATCGTCTACCGCTACCGCTAGACCGGTCGGAAAGTAACGCCCCGGGTACCCCCGAGCTTGTCGAGGGGTGTGCCCGCCCGGCGAAGACAGCGAACAGGAACAGACAAATGAAGGTCAACCCGAGCGTCAAGCCCATCTGCGATCACTGCAAGGTGATCCGCCGCCACGGCCGCGTGATGGTCATCTGCAAGAGCAACCCGCGCCACAAGCAGCGCCAGGGCTGAGCATCTGCTCGACGGATGCCGCGGCCCGCGGCATCCGGCTCCACAACTGAACAAACAACAGGCAGGATCAGAACCCGCAAGGGGGACACCCCGGGTCGGAGGCCCGGGCACCGATCCTGCTCCACACCTCCCGACACTCCTAGGAGAGCCGCATGGCACGTCTCGCCGGCGTCGACATCCCGCGCGACAAGCGCGTGGTCATCGCCCTGACCTACATCTACGGCATCGGCCGTACCCGCTCGAACGAGATCCTCACCGCGACGGAGATCGACGAGAACATCCGCGTGAAGGACCTCAGCGACGACCAGCTCATCGCGCTGCGCGACTACATCGAGGGCAACTACAAGGTTGAGGGTGACCTCCGCCGCGAGGTGGCCGCCGACATCCGCCGCAAGGTCGAGATCGGCTCCTACGAGGGCCTTCGCCACCGCCGCGGTCTGCCCGTGCGCGGCCAGCGCACCAAGACGAACGCTCGCACCCGCAAGGGCCCGAAGCGCACCGTCGCCGGCAAGAAGAAGGCCGGCCGCAAGTAAGCGCGCCCTGAAGGTTTAGGAGAGAAGAAGACTCATGGCACAGGCCAAGACCGCTGCGCGCAAGCCGCGCCGCAAGGAGAAGAAGAACATCGCGCTGGGCCAGGCCCACATCAAGTCGACGTTCAACAACACGATCGTCTCGATCACCGACCCGTCGGGCGCCGTCATCAGCTGGGCGTCGTCGGGTGGCGTGGGCTTCAAGGGCTCGCGCAAGTCGACCCCGTACGCCGCCGGCATGGCCGCCGAGTCGGCCGCCCGTCAGGCCGCCGAGCACGGCGTCAAGAAGGTGGACGTCTTCGTGAAGGGTCCGGGATCGGGTCGCGAGACCGCGATCCGCTCGCTGCAGGCCGCCGGCCTCGAGGTGGGGTCGATCCAGGACGTCACGCCGCAGGCGCACAACGGCTGCCGCCCCCCGAAGCGTCGCCGCGTCTGATCTCGCTGTGCCGGGATGCGCCGTAGGGTGCGTCCCGGCTCACGCGTGTCTTATGGATGCCGGTCGCTGAGCTTGGCGAAGCGTCGAGGCATCCCGATCACAACTCCACACCTCATCCAACTAGCGAGTGTCATATAGCGGGCACTCAGCCGAAAGGAACCATAGTGCTCATCGCACAGCGTCCCACCCTGACCGAGGAGAAGATCGGGGAGTTCCGCAGCCGGTTCGTCATCGAGCCCCTGGAGCCCGGCTTCGGTTACACGATCGGAAACGCGCTGCGCCGCAGCCTCCTGTCGTCGATCCCCGGTGCGGCCGTCACCAGCATCCGCATCGACGGCGTGCTGCACGAGTTCAGCACCATTCCGGGTGTCAAGGAGGATGTCACCGAGATCATCCTCAACATCAAGCAGCTGGTCGTCTCGAGCGAGCGCGACGAGCCCATCACCGCGTACTTGCGCAAGACCGGCGCGGGCGAGGTCACGGCCGCCGACATCTCCGCTCCGGCGGGCGTCGAGGTGCGCAACCCCGAGCTGGTCATCGCGACGCTGAACGACTCGGCGCGCTTCGAGCTCGAGCTCACCATCGAGCGAGGCCGCGGCTACGTCTCGGCCACGCAGAACCGCAACGAGTACGCCGAGGCCGGCCAGATTCCGATCGACTCGATCTACTCCCCGGTGCTCAAGGTCAGCTACCGCGTCGACGCGACGCGTGCCGGTGAGCGTACCGACTTCGACAAGCTCGTGCTGGACGTCGAGACGAAGCCCTCGATCGCCCCGCGCGACGCCGTCGCGTCGGCCGGCCGCACCCTGACCGAGCTGTTCGGCCTGGCGCGCGAGCTCAACGTCGAGGCCGAGGGCATCGAGATCGGTCCCGCGCCGGTCGAGACCGTGCTCTCCAACGAGCTCTCGATGCCGATCGAGGACCTCGACCTGTCGGTTCGCTCGTACAACTGCCTCAAGCGCGAGGGCATCAACACGGTCAGCGAGCTCGTCGCCCTGTCGGAGACGCAGCTCATGAACATCCGCAACTTCGGACAGAAGTCGGTCGACGAGGTGCGCGACAAGCTCGTCTCGCTCGGCCTGTCGCTGAAGGACTCGGTTCCCGGGTTCGACGGCGCGCACTTCTACGGCGGATACGACGACGAGACCGTCTGAGCAGCGTCCACACATCGCGACCGCCGGTTCATGACAGCGGCGCGTACCGACTCTCACCCCTGGAGTAACTGAGAATGCCCAAGCCCACCAAGGGACCCCGCCTCGGAGGCGGCCCCGCACACGAGCGTCTCCTGCTGGCGAACCTGGCCTCGGCCCTGTTCATCCACAAGAGCATCACCACCACCGAGACCAAGGCGAAGCGCCTGCGTCCGCTCGCGGAGCGTCTCGTGACGTTCGGCAAGCGCGGCGACCTGCACGCCCGCCGTCGCGTGCTGTCGGTCCTCGGCAACAAGGAGGCCGTGCACGTCCTCTTCGCCGAGATCGCGCCGCTCGTCGAGCACCGTGAGGGTGGCTACACCCGCATCACGAAGATCGGCAACCGCAAGGGCGACAACGCCCCCATGGCCGTGATCGAGCTCGTCCTGGAGCCCGTCTCGCCGAAGCCGAAGGCCAAGAAGACCGCGCCGGCCGCTGAGAAGCCGGCCGTTCCGGTAGAGGAGGCGCCGGTCGAGGAGGCCCCCGAGAGCGTCGAGGACGCGCCCGTCGAGGAGGTTCCGGTCGAGGCCGAGGCTGCTGCCGAGGAGGGCCAGGAGGCCGCCGAGGAGAAGGCCGAGTAAGGCCCTTCATCGCACGTCGAGAAGGCCCGCACCCCTGGGGGTGCGGGCCTTCCGCTTCGGCATCTGCGCCTGTCGACGGTGAGTGCCTCGGCGACGCGCTGGGGGGAGAGCGCCGCGGCCGCACCCGGGTGCTGTCACACGGCGGTTGAGCCCGGCGCGAAGACTGCACGGAACGTCTTCAGGAGGATGACGAAGTCTCCGGCGAGCGACCAGTTCTCGACGTACGAGAGGTCGAGGCGAACCGAGTCCTGCCACGTGAGCGTCGAGCGCCCACCCACTTGCCACGCGCCTGTGATGCCCGGCTTCACCATGAACCTTCGGTGGACGTGGTCGGCGTACTTCGACACCTCGCTCGGCAGCGGGGGCCGAGGCCCGACGAGTGCCATATCGCCGATGAACACGTTGAACAGCTGCGGCAGCTCGTCGAGGCTGTAACGGCGCATGAAGCGGCCGAGCGGGGTGACCCTCGGGTCATCGGCGAGCTTGAACAGCACTTCATTGCCGGCGTTCTGGCGTGCGATCAGCGCGGGGAGCCGGTCCTCGGCATCCACGACCATGGAGCGGAACTTGAACATCCGGAAGGGTCGACCGTTGTGGCCGATGCGCACCTGGCTGAACAGTGCGGGACCGTTGCTCGAGAACCGCACGGCGAGCGCGAGAGCGAGGAGGACAGGACTCAGCAAGACGAGCAGCACGAAGCTGACGATCAGGTCGAACGATCGCTTGGCGATGCGCTGGCCTTGTGTGAACCGCGGCGTCTCGACGTGGATCAACGGAAGACCCGCAACGGGGCGAGTGTGGAGGCGCGGACCGGCGATGTCCATGATGCTCGGGGCGAGGACGAGGCTCTGACGCCCGGTCTCGAGTCCCCACGACAGGCGCTTCACGCGCTCGGGGGGCAGATCGTGACCACTCGTCACGATGACCGTGTCGGCGCCGGTGTCCGCCAGCACGCGCTCGACCGACCCGAAGTCTCCCAGCACGCGCACGTCGCAGTCATCGCCGATGGTCGACCCGGCGGCGCGGTCGTCGACGCAGACGCCGACGACCCGATAGCCGGCCTCGGGGGAGGCGGCGAGCTCCCGCGCGATATGGCGGACGGATGCCGTCGATCCGACGAGCAGCGCTTGCGCCGTGTACTCACCGCGAACGCGACGGCGCACGAGCCACCGACGCCATGCCCAGCGAGAACCCGCGAGGAGGCCGACGCCGACGGGCAGCGCGATCAGCAGATACCCGCGAGCGACGTCCACGCGGAAGATGAACGCGAGGATCGCGATCGTCCCGAACAGCCGGAAGCTCGCGGTGACGATCCGCACGTACTCCAGGCTCCCGACGCCGACGACACGCGCCCTCCGCGAATCCGTCAGCGAGAGGCACCACATCCAGGCCATGACGAGGATCGTCGAGAACATCCAGTACGGCAGCCCACTGATCAGCGTGGTCGCGCGAGTGACCACCGCGCTGTCGGCGAACCCGAACCAGGCCAGTTGCGTTCCGAACGTGACCACGATGAGGATCACGAGGTCGGAGGCCCAGAGAAGTCGGCTGAGCCGCTGCTCCCAGGCGGCACGAGGACTTCGGACCGCATCGGCCTGTGAGCGTGCGGCGGAACTCCTCGTCAGACCGACGATCTGCTCGCTCAGTGCCATGCGCGCACCGACCGCTGAATCGCTCCGGCGCGCAGAACGATCAGCCGTTCACAGCGCTGTGCCAGATCGTCGTGAGCAACGACTGTCGTAAAGCCCACAAACGTACCGCCTCCCCAGAAGACCTCCGGGGAGACGGTTGCGGATCCGACAACGTCAGATCACATCCCACATGTGATCTGCTTGCCGGCTGGACGTACCCCCAGAGTGCGTACCGACCGTGAGTCTACCCGGCCGAGGCCGGAAAGGACACAGCGATAATCTGATCTCGTGCGCATCCGTCTCGACATCGCCTACGACGGAACACACTTCCGCGGATGGGCGCGCCAGCCCGGCCTCCGGACCGTTCAAGGCACCCTCGAAGACGCCCTTGCTCGCATCCTCGGCGGCACGCCCCAACTCGTGGTGGCCGGGCGCACGGACGCCGGTGTCCACGCGCGCGACCAGGTCGCTCACCTGGATCTCACCGATGCGCAGTGGGAGCGGCTCGCGCCGCGGCGGCGGGACCCGGCGGGGGATACGGTCGAGGCCCTCGCCGCGCGTGTGCGCGGAGTGGTCGGGGCGTACTCCGACGTCACGGTGTCACGCGTGAGACGCGCGCCGGAGGGGTTCGACGCGCGGTTCTCGGCGGTGTGGCGCCGGTACGAGTACCGCATCGCGGACGACGTGGCAGGCTACGACCCGCTCGAGCGGCACCGCACGACCACCGTGCGCGGCCGCCTCGCTGCGGAGGCGATGGATGCGGCATCCCGCTCACTCATCGGACTGCACGACTTCGCCGCCTACTGCAAGCCGCGCGAGGAGGCCACCACCATCCGCACCCTGCTGGAGTTCGACTGGCGGCGCGATGAGCAGGGGGTCCTCATCGCGAACATCCGTGCAGACGCCTTCTGCCACAGCATGGTCCGCGCTCTCGTGGGGGCCTGCGTCGCCGTGGGGGAGGGCCGGCTCGATGTCGAGGACGTCGTCGCCCTCCGGGATGCGCGCGAGCGGACGAGTGACTTCAAAGTCCTCGCCGCGCGCGGGCTGACGCTCGTCGCGGTCGGATACCCCGCCGACGACCTCCTCGCCGACCGAGCGGAACAGACGCGCGCGCGTCGCGACAGCGAGTAGGTGACAGGGCATGCGGTCGACTGCTCGGACGGCCGCGATGACGGGGGACCGAGCAACGGCTCGAGGGCTCCGTCAGGCCGCCGCAGGATGCTGCGCGCCGTGGTGCGATCCGGCGGACGCCTGCGTCCCGCGGATGATCGCGTCCATGCGCGCACCGAACTCTTCGGGTGAGAACCGGGCGGCGTGCCGGACGATCGCGGCGCGATCGAAGCGGTCGGGGAACGCGCTTACGGCCTCGACCACCGACGACACCGTATCGTGCTCGATGAACAGCCCCGACACGCCTTCGTGGGTCGAGTCGAGGAATCCTCCGGCCCTGAGCACGAGCGCCGGCGTGCCGAAGGCATTCGCCTCGATCGGCGTCAGGCCGAAGTCCTCGTGAGAGACCGAGATGAGCGCGCGAGCGTGGGCGTAGAGCCATCGCAGCTGCTCGTCGGACACGTGGCCGAGCGCCGTCACGTTATCGGGGGCCGGCTGCGAGCGGTCGGCTCCGACCACGACCAACCGTTGTGAGGGCATGAGCGCGAAAGCGTCGTGCAGGACCTCGGTGCCCTTGTATCCCCTCGGGCGAGCGACGGTGAGGAAGAAGCCGCCGTCCAGCCCGGGGATCGACTCCGCACTCCCCGTGACGTCGATGGAGATCGGCGGATACACCACCTGCGCCTCGATTCCGTAGACGCGGTAGATCCGGTCGGCGACAGAAGTGGAGTTGGCGACATAGACGTCCGCACTCGCGGCCGCGGCGGCATCCCACCGGCGAAGCGACGGCGACAACGACGCGAGGGCGAACCGCACGGCTGCGGACATGCCGCGCGTGTAGTCCTCATGCTGATAAAGCCACCGTGCCGGATTGTGGCAGTACACGATCTTGCGGGTGCCTGCCGCCGCCCGCAGCCCGTGCGCCCAGCCCGAGCTGCTGCACACGAGAGCGTCGGCTTCGATGGGTGGATGCGCCTTCCATGCGGAGGCGAGGAAGGGGAGCGCCTTCCGGGGATCTGAGCCGAAGCGCTTGACGATCCGGGAATCGAGCTCGTGGATCGGGTAGGTCCGCGCACTCCCGAATGTCTGATCGGGTTGGTACACCGACGTCACGACCTCGACGGCGCCCAGCCGGTGCGCGAGTTCGAGCGCCACCCGCTCCGCCCCGCCGCGCTGAGTGAAATAGTCGTGCGCGACAACGACGCCGCGCGCACGCGTGTGCGGGCTCTCCAAAATGCTCTCCCCAGATAGCACCACGAACCACGCCGAGCATCCCACTGCTCGGCAGCCCGCAGAGGTCGACCGTCGGTGCATCCGCGTTCCCCAGTGGTTCGCGGAGCAGTCATCCTCGGGTGAGACCTGCGCGGGAGTCTACATCGCCGTCACGTCGGACGACAGGGTCGACGTGGGCTCGAGGCTTCGTCCCGGCGCCGTTCTCGCCGGCACCGCGCCGAGCATCGACCGGTGCGGCCCTACGCCGGAAGAGGTCGGTTGCCCGGACGACGAGCCGCCCGCGGCGCGCGCCGAACGGACGCGGTCTCGACGCGCGATCGACTGACCGGGGCGGCCGAGGCGGGCCCGCCGAGGAGGCTGACGACGGTCGACGCGACGGCCTTCTCCGCGAAGTCCGTGCCCGAGACCGCGGCGGCGAGCGCCGAAGCGGCGTCCTCGACGGCCCGAGCGCGCAGCAGTGCCTCGCTGTGCACCGCCACGTCGGCGTCGGCATCCGCGACCACCCGCCGACGGCGGGCGCGCTCTGCCTCGTCGATCCTCATCGGGTAGAGGTCGTGCTCCAGGGCCAGGGCGGCGTCGGCGCGTCGGCGCCTGCTCAGCCGCAGGGCGCGCTCCGCCTCCTCGCGGGCGTTGCGGGCGGCGGCCACGGCCTCGTGGACGTTCGCGTGCGTCGTGCTCATCGATTCCTCCTCGACCGCGGATGTGCGGCGGCTGTCGGCTTTCCGGGAAAGGCACTCCCGGCGGTGCGATCCACGTATGGTGGGAGTGATCATGAGGGTGATTTCGTACAACCTCCGCAAACACCGAGCCGTGGGTGAACTCGCGGCGATCGTCGAGGCGCATGCCGCCGACATCCTGTGCCTGCAGGAGTGCGACACGACCGACATGCCGTTCGAGCTGGCGGGGCTGCGCCTGGCGGACTCCACCCAGCGCAACCGCCTCGGGCTCGCGGTGTACTACCGCGAGAACTCATACCGGACCCTCGAGGTGCGGTCGATGGCTCTCAAGAAGTCGCTGCACGACCGGGTGCTCAAGCCCGCGGAGGAGCGCATGCTCGGTGTTCGCCTGCACGATATCGACGCGGGTCGCGAGATGATCGTCGCGTCGTTCCACGCGGCACCGCTGACCGCGCTCAACTCGCTGCGGCGGCACCAGATCCGCGCCGCGCTCGAAGAGCTCGAAGAGCTCGGCCCCGGCCTGCCCGCACTCATGGTCGGCGACTACAACTACCCGGTGTTCAAGGAGAATCTCGGGCAGAAGATCCGCGAGCAGGGGTACGAGCTCAGCATGAGCGACGCCCACACGTACACGCGCTACCGGTTCTTCCGGGGCCACTACGACTTCGCGACGTCATCGGGATTCGACATCAAAGCGGTGCGCACCCTGCCGCAGGGCCTCAGCGACCATCTGCCCGTGCTCATCACGGCCGAGGTCGGGACGCCGCCGGCATCCGCGGGCGCGGCGGAGGGCAGCCCCGCCGAGGAGAGCCTCGCCGAGGAGAGCCCCGCCGAGCAGGGCACGGAGACAGACGCCGGAGGTGGGTAGGCTGGGGTGGTCGACTCGACCCGAGGGAGCCCTGGAATGTACATCGTCTGCCTGATCCTGTTCGTCGGCGGGATCATCCTGATGGGCCTGTCGTTCTCGCTCGCGCCGTTCCAAGCCCTGTTCTTCATGCTCGGTCTGCTCGCGGTCTGCGCGGCCCTCGCCATCCCGATCCACGCGTCGCGGCACTCGCTGCGCAAGTAGCCTCTCGCGCACGGCGTCGATTGGCGTCTGCATCCGTCTTCGCGTAGACTCTTGCTTTGGTGTGCGCGCCCTGCTGGCGTGACACCACGAACGTGAGCCCTCCACTGGCGTGTTCCACCCCTCGACCCCTCGACAAGCTCGGGGACCGGCCGGGGACCACAAGGCGGAACCACCCCGGAGCGGGATTCACGAACCTCTCCGTTCGACAAGAAAGCAGCACTATCGTGACGCGCACATACACCCCGAAGGCTGGCGAGACCCAGCGCGAGTGGCTGGTCATCGATGCGACCGACGTCGTCCTCGGACGACTCGCCTCGCACGCGGCCGCCCTCCTCCGCGGCAAGCACAAGCCGACCTTCGCGAACCACATCGACACCGGTGACTTCGTCATCATCGTCAACGCCGGCAAGGTCGCGCTGACGGGACAGAAGCTCACCCAGAAGATGGCGTACCGCCACTCGGGCTACCCGGGCGGTCTCAAGGCGGTCTCCTACTCGGAACTTCTCGAGAAGAACCCCGTCCGCGCCGTGGAGAAGGCCGTGCGCGGCATGCTCCCGAAGAACAGCCTGGGCCGCCAGCAGCTCTCGAAGCTGAAGGTCTACGCCGGTGCCGAGCACCCGCACGCCGCTCAGCAGCCCAAGACGTACACCTTCGACCAGGTCGCCCAGTAAGCGCCGCCCAGAATAAGGACATACTCGTGGCAGACATCGAAGAAACCACCAGCTACTCCACCGAGACCCCGGCCGACGTGGCCGCCGTCGCCGTCGAGCGCCCCGTGCTCAGCGTCCCCGGCGCCGCCGTGGGCCGCCGCAAGCAGGCCATCGCCCGCGTGCGCCTGATCCCGGGCTCGGGCACCATCACCATCAACGGCCGCACGTTCGAGGACTACTTCCCGAACAAGCTGCACCAGCAGCTGGTCACCGACCCCTTCACGGTCCTCAACCTCACCGGCGCCTACGACGTCATCGCCCGCATCTCGGGCGGCGGCCCCTCGGGCCAGGCCGGTGCGCTCCGCCTGGGCATCGCCCGCGCGCTGAACGAGATCGACGTGGAGAACAACCGCCCGACCCTGAAGAAGGCCGGCTTCCTCTCGCGCGACGCTCGCGTGAAGGAGCGCAAGAAGGCCGGTCTCAAGAAGGCCCGCAAGGCTCCTCAGTACTCGAAGCGCTGATCGGTCCGATGCCCCTCTTCGGCACGGATGGGGTGCGGGGACTGGCCAACGGCCCCCTCACCGCCGATCTCGCGCTCACCCTGGCCCAGGCGACTGCCGTCGTCCTGGGCCAGGGCCGTTCTGCGGAGGCGCGCAAGGCCGCCGGCAAGCGCCTGACCGCGGTCGTCGCCCGCGACCCGCGCATCTCGGGCGAGTTCCTCAGTGCGGCCGTGGCCGCGGGTCTGGCATCGTCGGGGGTCGACGTCCTCGACGCCGGCGTGCTCCCGACCCCCGCGACGGCATTCCTCATCGCGGACATGGACGTCGACTTCGGCGTCATGGTGTCCGCCTCGCACAACCCCGCCCCCGACAACGGCATCAAGATCTTCGCGCGCGGCGGTGTCAAGCTGCCCGACGTCGTCGAGGCGCGCATCGAGAGCGCGATGAGCGGGCCCAAGCTGCTGCCGACGGGCGCGGAGGTGGGCCGCATCCGCCGTTTCGCCGACGCCGAGGACCGATACGTCGTCCACCTGCTGGGCTCGCTGCCGCATCGGCTCGACGGCATCCACGTCGTCCTCGATTGTGCGCACGGCGCCGCGTCGGGCGTCTCTCCCGAGACGTTCCGTGACGCCGGCGCCCGCGTCACCGTCATCGGCGCGGACCCGGACGGCCTCAACATCAACGACGGCGTCGGCTCGACGCACCTCGACAAGCTCGCCGCCGCCGTGGTCGCGCACGGCGCGGACGTCGGCATCGCCCACGACGGCGACGCGGACCGCTGCCTCGCGGTCGACGCCCACGGCAAGGTCGTCGACGGCGACCAGATCATGGCGATCCTCGCGGTCTCCATGCAGGAGCGCGGCCATCTCAAGGACGACACGCTCGTGGCGACGGTGATGAGCAACCTCGGCCTGCACCGCGCGATGGCCGACCACGGCATCCGCGTCGAGCAGACCGCTGTCGGCGACCGCTACGTGCTGGAGCGCATGGACCAGGGCGGATTCTCGCTCGGCGGCGAGCAGTCCGGCCACGTCATCATGAGCGAGTACGCCACGACCGGCGACGGTCTGCTCACCGGCCTCCACCTCGTCGCCGAGATGGCGCGACAGGGCAAGACCCTCGCGGAGCTCGCGTCGATCATGACCGTGTTCCCGCAGATCCTCGTGAACGTCACGGGCGTCGACCGTGCGCGTGTGGACGACGAGGGCGTGCAGGATGCGGTCGCCCGCGCGACCGCCGAGCTCGGCCTCTCCGGCCGGGTGCTGCTGCGGCCGAGCGGCACCGAGCAGCTCGTGCGCGTCATGGTCGAGGCGGCCGACCAATCCGTCGCCGACGACGTGGCGCACCGCCTCGCCGACGTCGTGCGAGAGCGCATCTCGCTCTGAGGATCAGCCCCAGGCCATCGACTCGATGTAGCGCAGGAGCACGCCCTCGCGCAGCGCCCACGGCGAGACCTCGAGCTCGTCGACATCGAGCGCGCGCATCGCCTCGTGGAGGACGATCGCGCCCGCGACGATCTGGAAGGTGCGGTCCGGCGTGATGCCGGGCAGCTCCTGGCGGGCGGATGCCGGGATCCGTGCGAGGCGCGGGATCCACGAGCCGAGCGCGGAGCGCGGGAGCACCATGCGCTCGATGCCGCTCCAGCCGGGCACCGGGTAGCCGGCCAGGCGCGCCAGCGAGCGGATCGCCTTGGACGAGCCGACGACGTGATCCGGGCGCGGCTGAGAGCGGAATCTCTCTGCCGCGGGCGCCAGTGCGCTGCGGGCGTGGGCCCGCAGCTGCTCGACCGCATCCTCTCCGGGCGGGTCGACGGGCAGGAACTGGACGGTCATGCGGCCCGCGCCGAGGGGGACGGATGCCGCCACCTCCGGCAGCTCGTCCGGACCGGACGCGAGCTCGAGCGAGCCTCCGCCGATGTCGAACAGCATGATCTGACCGGCCGACCAGCCGAACCACCGCCGCACGGCGAGGAACGTGTACTGCGCTTCGGCCTCTCCGCCGAGCACCTGCAGCGGCTGGCCCAGGGCCTTCTCGATCTGCGCGATGACGCTGTCGCCGTTCGTGGCCTCGCGAACGGCGGAGGTCGCCGTCGCGAGGAGCTCGTCGACATTCTCGGCGTCGGCCATCTCGCGGGCCTGGGTGACCGCATCCACGAGTCCGCGCACGCCCTCGTCGCTGATCGAACCGTCTGGCTGCAGGAACCGCATGAGGCGCAGCACGGTGCGCCGGCTCGTCGTCGCCAGCGGCCGCCCGCCGGGGCGGACGTCGGCGACGAGCAGGTGGACGGTGTTCGAGCCGATGTCGAGGACTCCGAGGCGCACGGGGGAAGCGTATCGGGTCGGGATCGCGGGGCGCCGGTGCATGACACCGGCGCCCCGCTGCCGTCGCCCGGAGGGAGTCGGGCGGCGAGTCCTCCACGGTCGACGCGGGCCGGTCAGGCCACCCCGGCGAAGCGCAGCAGATCGATCATCTGGAAGTCGGTGTGCTGACGCGTGGGATCGATCGTCGGCAGGAACGGCTGCCAGTCGGGATCCTGCGCGAGGTAGGACGTGCTGTCACCCTCGATCAGGCCGAGCATGACCTCCGCGACGATGCGTCCGCCGACCGGGCCGAGCCGCTCGCCGTCGCCCGCCACGTCCGCCTCGCGGAGCACGTAGAACCACAGCGGCGTGCGGTCGTCGAGGCCGTACTGCTGCAGGTCGGCGAGATCGCTCCCGCGCAGCTCGGGAGCGTTCATGGCCCGTGCCACGCGCTGCCCCGAGGGGAGCGAGAACGTCAGATGCCGCAGCAGGTTCCGCTGCGCGAGCGATGCGGGGTTCGTCTTGGCGTCGGGCCGTGCGACCACCGACCCAGGCAGCGTGAACAGCGCGGTCGACAGGGTCGTGTCGATCTTCTTGTTGGGGCGGACGTTGCCGTCGCCGAAGTCGAAGAACGTCGGCCAGTCGACGAAGCGGCGTGGTGCGCGGCATCCCCCAGACAGGTCGTCGGGGTCGCCGCCGGGCAGCGAGTCGGCGGTGAAGATCATGCCGAAGAACGGGGTGCCGCCCGGGTTGCCGGTGAAGTTCGCGCGGTAGGACGGGCGGATCTGGCTGTGGCCGAAGCGGTAGGCGGCGACCGAGAACTCCACGGGGATGAACGGCTCGTTGTTCCACGAGTAGAACCTGCGGCCGTTCGTCAGGACGTCGGTGACGACGTCGTCGCCGCACGTCTTGGTGAGGAAGTGGTGCACGACGATCCACTGGTAGTGCCAGCGGACGATCCGCTGCGCCTCGGTGAAGGCCTCGCCCGGATTCGTGATCCCGAGGTCGCTGCGCACATGGTCGAGGACCGCGTTGTGGAAGCGCAGCATCCCGGTCTGCAGCTGCGAGACGATCAGGTTCTCGTCGTCGCGGGGATCGCCGATGAGCGCGACTCCCTGGCTGTTGCGCGGCACGTCGTTCTTCCCGGGGGTGCCGGTCTCTTCGAGGAGCATGGCGATGCCGCCGGAATGCTGGTCGTACAGATGGGGGGAGATGTTGGGCCCGGATCCGTAGATGTTGTCCAGACCGAGGCTCGGCGTGCGGAAATTCGAGATCTGCTCGGGGTCGACCGCGCGCGAGAGGCTCGAGGTCGGGTCGAACGTGATGTCGTGGTCGATGAACTGCCCGAGGAACGTGTCGCCGGCGACGTGCGTCGTGCTGTTGCGGTTGTGCTGCGACAGCGCCGGATCGACGATGAGCTGAACCGGCCCTGCGGCGAGGTCGTCCTGGGCATCCATGATTCCGCCGGGCTTGCCGATGTCCAGCAGCGCGGCGCGGATCTCAGGGGTGTCGGCGGCGAATGGCGGCAGCGAGCCGAACATGCGGCCGAACCGGCCCGAGTCGTAGTACTTCGATCGCGGCGGAACGATGTCGACGGTGTACGAGCCGTGGCGGGTCATGTTCTCTCCTCCAGGTATGCGACGAACGAGCGACGCGATGGTCCACGTATTCGGGAGGAGGGATGCATCCCGGGGCTGATACATCGGCGCGCAGGGGTGCCGGGTACGATGATCGGCGATGTCCGCAGACCCCTCGGCCGGCACGGCCGCCGCCCCGCAGCTCTACCGCGAGATCGACCGCGACGAATGGGCGCGCCTCGCCGCGGGCATTCCGCAGCCGCTGAGCGAGACCGAGGTCGTGCAGATCCGCGGGCTCGGGGACCGGCTCGATCTCGCGGAGGTCCGCGAGGTCTACCTGCCGCTGAGCCGTCTGCTCAGCCTGTACGCGAATGCGACGAAGCGCCTCGGGGCGGATACGAGCGACTTCCTCGGCGAGCCCGACGTCACGACCCCGTTCGTCGTCGGCGTGGCGGGATCCGTCGCCGTCGGCAAGTCCACGATCGCGCGCCTGCTCCGCGAGCTCATGAGCCGCTGGTCCGACACCCCGCGCGTCGAGCTCGTCACGACCGACGGCTTCCTCCTGCCCAACGCCGAGCTCGAGCGCCGCGGGATCATGGACCGCAAGGGCTTCCCCGAGTCGTATGACCGCCGGGCGCTCCTGGACTTCCTCACCGCGGTGAAATCGGGTGAGCCGGAGGTGAAGGCGCCGGTCTACTCGCACGTCCGGTACGACATCATCCCCGATGCCCACATCACCGTGCGTCGCCCCGACGTCGTCATCGTCGAGGGCCTCAACGTGCTGCAGCCTCCGCCGAGCCGCAACGACGTCGCGGTGAGCGATCTGTTCGACTTCTCGGTCTACGTGGATGCCGACGCCGACCACATCGCCCAGTGGTACGTGGACCGCTTCCTCGCGCTGCGCCAGAGCGCGTTCGCCAATCCGACGTCGTTCTTCCGCGTGTTCGCGGAGCTCAGCGACGACGAGGCGATCGAGCGCGCCATGCGCTTCTGGAACGAGATCAACCTCCCGAACCTCGAGGAGAACGTGCTTCCCACGAGGCACCGGGCGTCGCTGGTGCTGCGCAAGGGAGCGGACCACAAGGTGGAGAGCGTCCTGCTCCGCAAGCTGTGATGCGAAGCCGATACCGGGTTTGTACAGGGGATTAGCAATCGCCTGCGCCTACCCTGGAACGCATGTGTGGAATCGTCGGATACGTCGGCCCTCGCCCGAGCCAGGACATCCTGCTGTCCGGCCTCGCCCGACTGGAGTACCGCGGCTACGACTCCGCCGGCATCGCCGTCATCGACGATGCGGGCTCGCTCGACATGCGCAAGCGCGCGGGCAAGCTCGGCGTCCTGCGCGAGGACCTGAAGGCCGCGCCGATGCCCGACGGCACCACCGGCATCGGCCACACCCGCTGGGCGACCCACGGCGGCCCGACCGACGTCAACGCGCACCCGCACCTCGCCGACGACGACAAGCTCGCCGTCATCCACAACGGCATCATCGAGAACTTCGCCGCCCTGAAGAACGACCTGCTGTCGGACGGCTACGAGTTCAAGAGCGAGACCGACACCGAGGTCGCGGCCGTGCTGCTGGGTCGCGAGTACCGCGCGAACGGGGGAGACCTGGTCGCCGCGTTCCGGGCGACCGTGGCGCAGCTCGAGGGCGCCTTCACACTGCTGGCCGTGCACCAGGACCAGCCCGGCCTCGTCGTCGGCGCACGCCGCAACTCGCCGCTCGTCATCGGCCTCGGCGAGGGCGAGAACTTCCTCGGTTCCGACGTCGCGGCCTTCGTCGAGCACACGCGCAACGCTCTCGCCATCGGCCAGGACGAGATCGTCGCCATCACGCCGGACGGCGTCCAGGTCACGGACTTCGACGGCAACCCGGTGCAGCCGGAGCCCTTCGAGGTCACGTGGGATGCCGCGGCCGCCGAGAAGGGCGGCTGGTCGTCGTTCATGGCCAAGGAGGTCTCCGAGGAGCCCGAGGCCGTCGCGAACACCATTCGCGGACGCATCCACGAGGGCACGGTCGTCATTCCGGAGCTCGATGGACTCGACGATCTCTTCTCGGGAATCTCGCGCATCGTCGTCATCGCGTGCGGCACCGCCGCGTACGCGGGCCAGGTCGGCAAGTACGCGCTCGAGAAGTGGGCGCGCGTTCCGGTGGATGTCGAGCTCGCCCACGAGTTCCGCTACCGCGACCCCGTGATCGGACCCGGCACGCTCGTCGTCTCGATCAGCCAGTCGGGTGAGACCATGGACACGCTGATGGCGGTCAAGTTCGCGCGCGAGCAGGGCGCCAAGACGCTGTCGATCTGCAACACGCAGGGGGCCACCATCCCGCGCGAGTCGGACGCCGTCGTCTACACGCACGCCGGTCCGGAGGTCGCGGTCGCGTCGACCAAGGCCTTCGTCGCGCAGATCACCGCGCTGTACCTCCTCGCGCTGCACGTCGGTCGCATCCGCGACACGATCGCGGCCGTCGACATCGCCGAGCACGTCCGCGAGCTCGAGGCCATCCCGGCCAAGATCCAGCGCGTGCTGACGCTCGAGCAGGCGCACATCGAGCAGCTCGCGCACTGGATGGCCGACACCCGCTCGGTGCTGTTCCTCGGCCGCAACGTGGGCTACCCGATCGCTCTCGAGGGCGCGCTGAAGCTCAAGGAGATCTCGTACATCCACGCCGAAGGCTTCGCCGCGGGCGAGCTCAAGCACGGCCCGATCGCGCTCGTCGAGCCCGGCCAGCCGGTGTTCGTGCTCGTGCCGTCGCCGCGCCACTCGGCTCTGCTGCACTCCAAGGTCGTCTCGAACATCCAGGAGATCCAGGCTCGGGGCGCGCGCGTCATCGTCATCGCGGAGGAGGGGGATGCCGCGGTCCTGCCGTTCGCGGACGAGGTGCTGCACATCCCGCTCGCCGGTGCGATGTTCGAGCCGCTGCTGGCGGTCGTCCCGCTGCACATCTTCGCCATGGGCCTCGCGACCGCGCGCGGCCTCGACGTCGACCAGCCGCGCAACCTCGCGAAGTCCGTCACCGTCGAGTGAGCGACTGCCCGCTGGGCGGGATTCGCTCGCGATAGGGTCGAGGATGCCGTGCGCCCGGACGCGCCCGGCGAGCGAACGAGACCGGCGGGAGGCGACATGATCATCGGCATCGGCGTCGACCTCGTCGACATCCCGCGGTTCGAGCGGCTGGTCGAGCGGACGCCGCGGCTGCTGGCGCGGCTCTTCTCCGAGGCGGAGCGGCAGCTCAAGCTGCACTCGCTCGCGGCGCGCTACGCCGCCAAGGAGGCCCTGATCAAGGCGCTCGGCGACTCCGACGGGCTGCACTGGAGCGAGATCGAGATCGCATCGGAGCCGTCCGGCAAACCGGTCTTCGCGCTGTCCGGAGAGACGGCCGCGATCGTGGCGGCCCGCGGCATCGACGCCCTTCATCTGTCGCTGTCGCACGACGCGGGACTCGCGACGGCGTATGTCATCGCCGAGCGGCTCTCGGACGCGGAGGCTCGCGCGTGAGCGTCCTGCGGGAGGCGCTCATCGACGTGGGCGCCATCGAGGAGAACACGCGGCACATGCGGCGGCTCACGGGCGTCGACGTCATGGCCGTCGTCAAGGCCGAGGGATACGGTCACGGGGCCGTGCGATCGGCAGCGGCCGCGCTCGCCGGAGGCGCGAGCCGCCTCGGCGTCACCGACGTGGCGGAGGCGCTCGCCCTCAGGCGGGGCGGCATCGACGCGCCGGTCGTCGCCTGGCTGCACGCGCCGGGGCAGTCGTTCGCCGAGGCTGCGGCCTCGGGCATCGAGATCGGCGTCTCGACGATGGATCAGCTGCAGGCGGCGGCCGCCGCCGCATCCTCCGAGCACGCGGCCGGCGTGCACCTGAAGCTCGAGACGGGCCTCGGTCGCAACGGCATCGCACCGGCGGATTACGCCGCGGTGTTCTCCGAGGCCGCACGCCTCGAGCGGATCGGCCGTGTGCGGATCGTGGGCCTGTTCAGCCACCTCTCCAACACCTCCGCGGAGGACGACCGTGCCGCGCTCGCGGCCTTCCTCGACGGTGTCGACGCCGCGGCGCGGATCGGCATCCGCCCGCAGCTGCGGCACATCGCCGCGACGCACGCCGCGATCGAGATCCCCGAGGCGCGCCTGGACTGCGTCCGCATCGGCATCGGCATCTACGGCCTGTCGCCGTTCGCCGATCGCACGTCGGGCGACCTCGGACTGCGGCCCGCGATGACCCTGCGCGGCGAGGTCGCGGCGGTGCGCCGCGTGCC
The DNA here is from genome assembly GCF_034120055.1 of Microbacterium rhizosphaerae. Lineage (NCBI taxonomy): Bacteria > Bacillati > Actinomycetota > Actinomycetes > Micrococcales > Microbacteriaceae > Microbacterium > Microbacterium rhizosphaerae. The sequence continues at coordinate 1,048,314 of NZ_CP139368.1, forward strand.
CGCGGGCCAGGGTGTCTCGTACGGCTACACGTATCGCACCGAGCGCGAGACGACGCTGGCCCTCGTCCCGCTCGGCTATGCCGACGGCGTGCCTCGCCAGGCGTCGGGTGCGGGGCCGGTGGTCATCGGGCGTCAGCGGTTCCACGTGTCCGGACGCATCGCGATGGACCAGTTCGTCGTCGATGTCGGGGATGCGCCCGTGCGGATAGGCGACGACGTGACCCTGTTCGGCGACCCCACGCTCGGCGCGCCGGCCGTCGAGGAGTGGGCGGACGCCGCATCCACCATCAACTACGAGATCGTGACGCGGATCGGCCCGCGGGTGCCGCGCAGGCAGGTGCGGGGATGAGCCTCGAGCAGCTGGAGGGGCGGCACGAGATCGTCGCTCCCGCAGACATGGAGGCCCTCGGCGCGCGGATGGGCGGGATGCTGCGCCCCGGCGACCTCGTCGTGCTCACGGGTCCGCTCGGCGCCGGCAAGACCACTCTCACCCGCGGCATCGCGGCGGGACTGGGCGTGCGCGGGCCCGTGCAGAGCCCGACCTTCGTGATCGCCCGCACGCACCCGTCGCTCGTCGGGGGCGCTCCGCTCGTGCACGTCGACGCGTACCGGCTCGGCTCCGCCGCCGAGCTCGACGACCTCGACGTCGACGTGGACAACTCCGTCGTCGTCGTCGAGTGGGGTCGCGGCATGGTCGACGGCCTGCGTGACGCGTGGTGGGAGGTCGAGCTGGACAGGTCGTGGCATGGTCGAGGCGTCGACACCGCGTGCGGCGTGGTCGCGCACGCGGACGAGCTGGATGCCGACTCCCCCCGCATCGTGACGATCAGCCGACGGCCCTAGCCTCACCGCGCGGCGCGAACCCACAGCCGACTGGCCTGCGGGGTCGTGGTCGCCAGGACGATGTGGCCGTCGAAGGCGGCGGCCGCCGCATCCTCCGTCTTCGCCGGCATCGGCACCGCTGACCACCCGGTGCAGTCCACGCCCACCGACCACAGCGTCGCCTCGTGGTCGATCGATCCGACCACGAGGGCCCGGTCCGTCGTCAGGACGACCTGGGTCACGTCGATCAGCCCGTGTCCGGGGCCTTCGGATGCCGCTGTCTGCGCGCCGGACGGATCTGTTCGCCAGCACTCCAGGCGCTGAGCGCTACTCACGGTGCTGCCGATGACGACGCATCCGTCTTCCGCGCATGCGGCCGCGCGGGCCTGCGCATCCGTCGTCGAGGAGAGCGGGGTGCGAGACCAGCGGACGCCGTCGGCCGATCGCCAGATGAGCGGTGAGGTGCGCGCTCCGCGCATCGTCGAGCCGGACAGCAGGAAGCCCTCGACGGTCGAGGTCGCGCCGCTCGCGAACGTCTGCTCACCGGGGTCCGAGGCGAGCCCCGCGGCATCGGCGATGCGCATCCATCGGACCCCGTCCTGCGTCAGCCACACCGCCGCACCATAGCCGTGCGGGCCGTCCCAGGCGCCGGAGATGAGCGTCCTGCGCGCGGAGCTGGTCATCGCCGTCACTCCGATCGCATCCTCGCCGCCGAACAGCGTGTACGGCTGCTCGTGCTCATTGAGGCGGCGGAGGTCGCCCGCCCACGTCGTCGGCCGCGGGTTGCTGTGGGCGCCCCCGTAGGCCTGGCCATACGCGACGACACGTCCGGCCGCATCCGTCCCCATGATGAACTGCGCGACCTCCCCGTAGCCCGTCACGGCGTGGGTACGCAGCCGCGTCCAATGCGTGAGGTCGGACGTCGTCCACGCCGCGGGCGCCCGAGCGGAGCCGTGCGGCACCGAGCCGAACGCGAGGAGCGTGCGACCGGTGGTCGTCATCGCGAGCACGCGCGCACCGGATGCGGGCGGAGCGATCTCGGTCCATCCCGAGACGGGCGGGGTGGAGGACGTCGCTGTGACGACATGCCTGGGCGCCGGCGGCCCCGCGGTGCATCCGGCCAGCGCCAGCGCGCACACGAGCGCCGCGAGCGCCGCTCGTCGTCCCGCCGATCCCCGCACATGCCGACACTACGACGGCCGCGACTACCCTGGAGGGATGATCCTCGGCATCGACACCTCGGTGGGCACGAGCGTCTCCGTCGTCGACCCCGACGGAGTCGTGCGCGCCGCGGAGTCGAGCCAGAACCCGCTCGGACACGCAGAGGTCATCGGCACCCTCATCGCCCGCGCGCTCGAAGACGCGGCCGTCACTCCCGCTCTGGGGGTGACCTTCCGCACCGACGACTCGATCACGCATGTCGCTGCCGGCATGGGGCCGGGACCGTTCACCGGCCTGCGGGTGGGCATCGCCGCGGCGCGCGCGTTCGCGCTCGGCCGCGGCATCCCGGTGATCCCGGTCGTGAGCCATGACGCCGTCGCTCTGGGGTACCTCCTGCAGGCGGCCGTCACGGGCGACGACGAACAGCTGATCGCCGTGGTCACGGATGCGCGCCGGCGCGAGTTCGCGTACACCGTCTACGACGGGATGGATGCCGACGGCCTCCCCGTCCGTGCGACCGAGCCCGCCCTCATCCCTCGCGACGACCTCGATGCACGCCTCGCGGAGCTCGGAGCGCTGCGGCTGGACGCCCCCGCCGTGCCCGCCGCGCTCATCGGCGTCGCGGCATCCCGAGCCCTGGCCGCCGGCCGCACGATCGGGCCGGACGATGCGCTCTACCTCCGGTCACCGGATGTGACCCTCCCGGGCGCACACAAGCGGGTGACGGCGTGAGCCGCGCCGCGACCGTGGCCGACCTCGACGCGATCATGGCCCTCGAGCGAGCCTCATTCCCGACCGACGCCTGGTCGGAGACCATGATGCGCGCCGAGCTCGAGTCGTCCCACAACCGCTACTTCGTCATCGAGACCGCGGGCCGCATCGTCGCGTACGGGGGAGTGCGCGCGCTGAGCGGGTCGAAGGATGCCGACATCCAGACCATCGCGGTCGACGCCTCGGCACGCGGCCACGGGCAGGGCCGCGCCCTGCTGCGCGACCTCCTGACCGCGGCGCAGGAGCGCGGAGCGGCGCAGGTGTTCCTCGAGGTGCGTGCCGACAACCCGGTCGCCCAGGGTCTCTACGCATCCGAGGGCTTCGCCGAGCTGGGGCGCCGTCCGGGCTACTACCAGCCCGATGACGTCGACGCCGTCATCATGCGCCTCGACCTGGAGCGGTGGGCCCACGCATCGGCGGCGGCCGGAACCGACGGAGGAGTCTGCACGTGAACGACCCGCTGGTGCTCGGCATCGAGACGAGCTGCGACGAGACGGGCATCGGCATCGTCCGCGGTCGGACGCTGCTGTCCAACACGATCGCGAGCTCGATGGACGAGCACGCCCGCTACGGCGGCGTCGTGCCCGAGATCGCCGCTCGGGCCCATCTGGAGGCGCTGCAGCCCGCGATCGAGGCTGCGCTCCGCGAGGCGGGCGTACAGCTCGACGACCTGGACGCCATCGCGGTGACGAGCGGGCCGGGCCTCGCGGGCGCACTGATGGTCGGCATCGGCGCGGCGAAGGCGCTCGCGGTGTCGCTCGACAAGCCGCTCTACGCCGTCAACCACCTCGTCGGGCACATCGCCGCGGACATCCTGGATGCATCCGCGCCTCCCCTCGAGCTCCCGACGGTGGCGCTGCTGGTGAGCGGCGGCCACACGTCGCTGCTGCTCGTCCGTGACCTCACGACCGACGTCGAGCTCCTCGGCGAGACGGTCGACGACGCCGCCGGCGAGGCGTTCGACAAGGTCGCACGACTGCTCGGGCTTCCCTATCCGGGGGGTCCGGAGATAGACCGGGCCGCGGCATCCGGCGACGCCCACGCGATCCGCTTCCCGCGGGGGCTCTCGCGTGCGAGCGATCTCGACAAGCACCGCTACGACTTCTCGTTCTCGGGACTCAAGACGGCGGTCGCCCGCTGGACCGAGCAGTACGACGGAGAGCTGCCGGTCGCGGATGTCGCCGCGTCCTTCCGAGAGGCCGTCGTGGACGTCCTCGTCACGAAGGCGCTCGCGGCGTGCGCCGACCACGGCGTGCCGAGGCTCCTTCTCGGCGGCGGCGTCATCGCCAATCGGCGTCTGCGGGATGTCGCGCTCGCACGTGCGGCCGAGGCCGGAGTCACGGTGCGCATCCCGCCGCTCAGTCTCTGCACGGACAACGGGGCGATGATCGCCGGACTCGCCGCCGAGCTCATCCGGTCGGGCCGCAAGCCTTCGACGCTCGAGTTCGGGGCGGACTCGACCCTCCCTGTCACCGAGATCCAGGTCGCCGAGAGCGTCGCCGTGGCATGAGTGACCCGACCGACGGCGGCGCAGCGGAGGAGATCCGCGCAGGAGCGGCTGCATCCGCGCCGGATTCTCCGCAGAACGGAGGATCTCCGCAGAACGGGGGCACCGCGCCCGGCCCTGCGCCCGGCCCTGCGCCGGGCCCTGCGCCCGACGGCCGCGCGGCGCGGATCGAGGCCGCCCCGCCCGACCTCACCGCAGCGGCGGATGCCACACCCCTGCCGGGTGCGCACCGCGGAGGCTTCTCGCGCGAGCTCACCGGACCGGTCAGCATCACGATCGAGTCCGCGCCGGTGCAACCCGGCACGGAGGATGCGCTCGACTACACGCCGGCGGAATGGGTCGCGGCTGCGCCTCGGGCGCGATTCGGCGGGTGGGCGCTGGCTTTCGCCATCGTCGGCCTCCTCGTCTCGTTCCTCGTCGGCTGGGGCTTCCTGCTGGGCGTCGTCGCCATCATCGGCGGCGGCTCCGCCCTGCGCCGCGGTGAGCCGAAGAGCGTCGCGGTCTGGGCGATCGCGCTCGCGGGCCTGTCGCTGCTCTACAGTGCGGGGTGGCTGATCTGGGCGGCGAGCCAGGGCGCACTCGCCCTGCCCTGACGGCCGGAGGCCGGCGCCACGTGCCGGGTCAGACGCGGTCGGCGAGGATCGCGAGCCGCCTGCCGCCGCGTCGGGTGAGCAGAAGCGTCGCCTCCTCGTCGCCGCGGAGCCTCAGCTGGGTGCGCAGCTTCGCCGGATCGATGTCGACGCCGCGCTTCTTGATCTCCAGCCGCCCGATACCCCGGTCGCGGAGGGCCTTGCCGAGGCCCTTCACGTCGGCGGGAAGCGTCTCCCGCACCCGGAAGGTCGACACGAACGGAGACGTCACAGCGGCGTCGCCGGTCAGGTAGGCGACGCCGGGCGCCAGCATCCCGGCCTCGAGCGAGCGGGCGACATCGCCGATGAGGCGGGCGCGGATGACGGCCCCCTCCGGCTCGTGGACGAAGGCGCCGAGCTCGCGCACGGGCTCGTCCTGCGCATCCACCGCCGACGTCAGCTCGTTCCCGACACCGTTGCGCACGACGAGCGCCGCGCGTGCCACACCCGGGCGGGCCAGCGCGCCGGACCACATCACGAGCTCGATCGTGGAGCCGTCCACGGCGATCCACTGCGCCTCGACAGCGTCGGGGATGAGCTCGCGGTCGAAGGCCGGCCCCAGCTTGATCCCGGTCGGCATGCGCTCCGCCAGCTCGAACGCCCAGTCGAGCGACGGCGTGTAGTCCTCCGCGCGAACGCGGGAGGTCTCGGTGTGCCCCGCGGTGCGGCGGGCGGGATCGAGCCAGACCGACTCCACGGCGGACAGATCGGATGCCTCGGCCTCCCCGTGCTGGACAGTCACGGCGCCCCCGAAGGGCGCCAGGTTGTACGCCGCGATGGCCGCGGTCACCTCGTCGGCGTCGACGGCGAGCACCCGCATCCCGATGCCGGCGAAGCCGAGCGCGTCGCCGCCGATGCCGCAGCCGAGGTCGGCCACGCTGCCGAGACCGGCATCCCGGAATCGACCCGCGTGCCGTGCCGCGACCTCGAGGCGCGTCGCCTGCTCGAGCCCGGCGCGCGTGAACAGCATCCGCTCGGCGAAGGGACCGAACTTGGCCTCCGCTCGCTCCCGCAGCCGTGCCTGGCCCACGACCGCCGAGACGAGGTCGGCCGAGTGTCCCGCCGCGCGCAGCCTCGACACCGCACGAGCGACATCCCGGATGTCTGTCGCCTTCGTCTCGTCGAGGAGCTGCAGCCCCTCGGGCGTCAGCAGGGCCCGCAGCTCGCTCATCTCCACAGCACCCAGCCTAGGCATCCGGTTGTGTCGTCGATTGGCACTCGCGTTGCATGAGTGCCAGTCGTCGTCCTACACTTTCATCAGCACTCACATGCGTCGAGTGCTAACGAGTCTTCACTCCAAGAAGGAAGAGGTACACCGTGTCGGTTTCCATCAAGCCGCTCGAGGACCGGATCGTCATCAAGCAGGTCGAGGCCGAGCAGACCACCGCGAGCGGTCTGGTCATCCCCGACACCGCCAAGGAGAAGCCCCAGGAGGGCGAGGTCGTGGCGGTCGGCCCCGGCCGCATCGACGACAACGGCAACCGCATCCCGCTCGACGTCGCCGTCGGCGACCGCGTGATCTACAGCAAGTACGGCGGCACCGAGGTCAAGTTCGGCGGTGACGAGCTGCTCGTCCTGTCGGCGCGCGACGTGCTGGCGGTCGTCGTCCGCTGATCGGCGACACCTGCTTTCCGAAGGGCCCGGATGCCACGGCATCCGGGCCCTTCTGCGTCCCCGCGTCGCACCCCGCGCGTAGGCTGGTGCGGTGAGTCCTCCCCCTTCGTCCCCCGGGCCCGCGGGCGGCCCGGAGGCGGCTCGGGTCGAGGCTCTCGCGGACTGCACGGAGGTGCTGGGCACCGGTGTCGTGCCGGTCGCCGCGTCCGATCGCGAGCGGCGGCGCGGGGTCGTCTACACGTTCTCCGCCTACCTGCTGTGGGGCGTGTTCCCGCTGTACTTCCTCCTGCTCGCCCCGACGGGGCCGTGGGAGATCGTCGCGTGGCGCATCATCCTCTCCTTCGTCTTCTGCGCGCTGCTGCTCACGGTCACGCGCACGTGGCCGAAGCTTCTGGCCATCGTTCGACAGCCGCGGCTGCTCGGCTGGACCGCGGCGGCCGGCGTCCTCATCTACGTCAACTGGCAGACGTACCTCATCGGAACGCTGACCGGAAACGTGGTCGAGACGAGCCTCGGGTATTTCATCAACCCGATCGTGACCGTGCTGCTCGGTGTCCTGGTACTGCGTGAGCGCATCGACGTCCTGCAGTGGGTGGCGATCGGCATCGTGGTCGTCGCCGTGATCGTGAGCGTCGTCGCCTACGGCGACGTGCCGTGGATCGCGCTCATCCTCGCGTTCTCGTTCGGCTTCTACGGACTCGTCAAGAAGCGGATCGGCACCGCGGTGGATGCCGTGAGCGGCCTGACCCTCGAGTCGTTCTGGCTGCTGCCCGTCGCGATCGTCGAACTCATCGTCGTCGGGATGACGAGCGGACTCACGATCTTCGGCTACGGGCCATGGCACGCCGTGCTCGTGCTGATGGCGGGCGTCGTGACCGCGGTCCCGCTCCTCCTGTTCGCGTCGGGCGCGCGTCGCGTGCCGCTGACGATCGTCGGCCTGCTGCAGTTCATCACGCCGATCCTGCAGTTCCTCGTCGGCGTCGCGATCCTGCACGAGCCGATGCCCCCGGCGCGCTGGATCGGATTCGGGCTCGTCTGGATCGCGCTCATCCTGCTGACGGTCGACTCGCTGCGCAGCGTCCGACGGTCCCGCGCCGCGGCCTGAGGCCGCGGCATCCGTCTGCCCGTCACGGGAATGAAACGCTCAGGCGGCGCGCTTTACAATCGGTAGGCCGGGACCCGCGTCCCGCCCCGGTCGTCGTCGTCCCACCCCGCCGCGGGATCACTCCACTGCGGCATCTGGAGGAGAATCCCATGGAGCAGCCTGACCCGTTCGGTTTCGTCGGACTCACGTACGACGACGTCCTGCTCCTGCCGGGGCACACCGACGTCATCCCCAGTGAGGCCGACACGTCGTCGCGGGTCACGCGTCGCATCACGGTCGCCACGCCGCTCATCTCGAGCGCGATGGACACCGTCACCGAGGCGCGGATGGCGATCGCGGTCGCGCGCGAGGGCGGTCTGGGCATCATCCACCGCAACCTGCCCATCGAGGACCAGGCCGCGATGGTCGACCGCGTCAAGCGCAGCGAGTCGGGCATGATCTCGAACCCCATCACGACGACCCCCGACGCCACCGTGGACGAGGTCGACCGGCTGTGCGCGCAGTACCGCGTCTCGGGTCTCCCGGTCATCGACGACGATCGGCGCCTGGTCGGCATCATCACCAACCGCGACATGCGGTTCGTGTCGGGATTCGAGCGCAAGTCGACCTACGTCAAGGACGTCATGACGAGCGAGAACCTCGTCACCGGTCACGTCGGCATCGGAGCCGGCGAGGTCATCGCGACGTTCGCGAAGCACCGCGTCGAGAAGCTTCCGCTCATCGACGACGACGGCAGGCTCGCCGGCCTCATCACCATCAAGGACTTCGACAAGAGCGAGAAGTATCCGCTCGCCACCAAGGACGAGCAGGGGCGCCTGCGCGTCGGCGCGGCGATCGGGTTCTTCGGCGATGCGTGGCAGCGCGCCGAGGCGCTCCGCGATGCCGGTGTCGATGTGCTCGTCGTCGACACCGCCAACGGGCAGTCCGCCGGCGTCATCGACATCGTCAAGCGCATCAAGGCCGATCCGACCTTCGACCACATCGACGTCATCGGCGGCAACGTGGCGACCCGCGAGGGCGCGCAGGCGCTCATCGACGCGGGTGTGGATGCCGTCAAGGTCGGCGTCGGTCCGGGCTCCATCTGCACCACGCGCATCGTCGCGGGCGTCGGCGTGCCCCAGGTCACCGCGGTGTACGAGGCATCCCTCGCGGCGCGCGAGGCCGGCGTCCCGATCATCGCCGACGGTGGCCTGCAGTACTCGGGCGACATCGCCAAGGCGCTCGTCGCGGGCGCGGACGCGGTCATGATCGGCTCGCTGTTCGCCGGCACCGACGAGAGCCCGGGCGAGATCGTCTTCCAGGGCGGCAAGCAGTTCAAGCTGTACCGCGGCATGGGCTCGCTCGGTGCCCTGCAGACGCGCGGCAAGAAGACCTCCTACTCGAAGGACCGCTACTTCCAGGCCGACGTTCCAAGCGACGACAAGCTGATCCCCGAGGGCATCGAGGGTCAGGTCGCGTACCGCGGCCCCGTCTCCGCTGTGGCCTACCAGCTCGTCGGCGGCCTGCGGCAGTCGATGTTCTACGTCGGCGCCCGCACCGTCGAGGAGCTCAAGACCAAGGGGCGCTTCGTGCGGATCACCGCGGCCGGGCTCAAGGAGTCGCACCCGCACGACGTGCAGATCGTCGTCGAGGCGCCCAACTACAAGAAGTAGTCGCACTGCGCTAGTCTGGTCGGCTCTGCATCCGAATGGCGATGCGGGGCGGAGGGACAGCCCCGTGGGATACATCGATGTCGCCGGCGTGAGCTTCACGCTGCCCGATGGCCGGCCGCTCCTCGACGAGGTCTCGTTCCGCGTCGGCGAGGGGCGCACCACCGCGCTCATCGGCGCCAACGGCGCAGGCAAGACGACGCTCCTGCGCATGATCCGCGACGAGGTCGTTCCCGACAGCGGTGTCGTCTCCGTCGGGGGCGGACTCGGGGTCATGGATCAGTTCGTCGGCCACAGCCGACCGGGCCAGACCGTGCACGACCTGCTCGTCGCCGTGGCGCCCGACCGCGTCCGCGGCGCATCCCGCGAGCTCGACGCATCCGAGATCGCGATCATCGAGCGCGACGACACCGACACCCAGCTGCGCTACGCGACCGCGATCGCCGACTACGCCGATGCGGGCGGCTACGAGCACGAGACCGTGTGGGATGCCTGCACCACGGCGGCTCTCGGCATCCCCTTCGAGCGCGCCCGGTTCCGCGATCTCGAGTCCCTGTCCGGCGGCGAGCAGAAGCGACTGGCGCTCGAGGCGCTGCTGCGCGGACCCGACGAGGTGCTGCTCCTCGACGAGCCGGACAACTACCTCGACGTTCCCGGCAAGCGCTGGCTCGAGGAGCAGCTGCGGGCGACGCCCAAGACGGTGCTGCTCGTGTCGCACGATCGGGAGCTGCTCGCGCGCGCTGCAGAGCGCATCGTGACGCTCGAGGTCGGGGCGGCGGGCAGCTCGGCATGGGTGCACGGCGGTGGCTTCGCGAGCTACCACCAGGCCCGCGAGGACCGGATGGCCCGCCTCGACGAGCTGCGCCGTCGCTGGGACGAGGAGCACGCCAAGCTCAGGAACCTCGTCGCCACGCTGCGCGTCAAGGCCGCCAACAGCGACGACTTCGCCTCACGGTACCGCGCCGCCCAGACACGGCTGCGCAGGTTCGAGGAGGTCGGACCGCCCGAGGAGCGGCCGCGCGAGCAGCACCTCACGCTGCGCCTCCGCGGCTCGCGCACCGGCAAACGCGCCGTCGTCGTCGAGGGTCTCGAGCTCACCGGCCTCATGCGGCCGTTCGATCTCGAGGTCTGGTTCGGCGATCGGGTCGCCGTGCTCGGCTCGAACGGGTCCGGCAAATCGCACTTCCTGCGCCTGCTCGCAGGCGGTGGATCCGACCCGGACGCGCTGCTCGGCCACGTCACGGCAGTCGGTGCGACGCTGGAGCCGGTTGCGCACGCCGGCCGCGCCGTCCTCGGCGCGCGCGTCGTTCCCGGCTGGTTCGCCCAGACCCACCGGCATCCCGAGTTCACGGGCCGCACGCTCCTGGAGATCCTCCATCGCGGCGACGCGGAGCGGCCGGGGATGCCGAGGGATGCGGCGAGCTCGGCGCTCGACCGCTACGGGCTCGTCGCCCAGGCGGAGCAGCCCTTCGAGTCGCTGTCGGGCGGCCAGCAGGCGCGCCTGCAGATCCTGCTGCTCGAGCTCTCGGGTGTCACGCTGCTGCTGCTGGACGAGCCGACCGACAACCTCGACCTCGTCTCGGCCGAGGCTCTCGAGGATGCCCTGGCGCGCTTCGAGGGGACGGTCCTCGCCGTCACGCACGACCGTTGGTTCGCGCGCTCCTTCGACCGCTTCCTCGTGTTCGGGGCGGACGGCCGCGTGTACGAGTCGAATGAGCCGGTGTGGGACGAGGCCCGGGTGGCGAGAGCCCGCTGAGTCGGGTCGGGCCGGGTTCAGAAGGGCCGAACTCCGCGGAGCGAGGTTGGACTCAGCCGCCGAGCCCGGCCTGCTCGAGCGTGATGAGCTGGTCGGCGGGAGGGGCAGTGAGGGGCCGGACGACGCCCCAGTCCCTCATTTGAGCGGTCGCCGTCGCCATTCGGCCCTGCACCTCGAACGCGTACTTCAACTGGAGCGGCAGGTTCTTCGCATCCAGCCAATAGTCGTATGTGATGTCCTTACCGCTCGATAGGGATTTGAGTTCATCGCCGGTCGGACCATTCACCTTCGACGGATCGATCGTCACCTGGTAGTGAGTGGTCGGCATCCCGAACACGTCCTCCGCCAACCGGTCATGCCCGCCCGCCCCGGCGGATCATCGGGATCGTCGCGACGTGGACGAGCACCGCCACGGTGATCGCGAAGACCAACAGGACGACCGGGATCGGGAAGAACGCGACGCCGACGCCGACCGCGAGCACCGGCAGGACGAGCCCCGCGTAGGCGACGAGGAACATGCCCGCCAGCACCTCGCCGCGCCGCTCGGGCCGTGCGAGAGCGCCGGCCGTCAGCATTGCACCGCGGAAGACCAGCCCGACACCGGCTCCGGCGAGGATGCCGGATGCCACGAACAGGAGGAGATCCGCCGTGAGCGCGCCGATCGCGAGGGCGGCGAGCCCGACGACCATCAGTCCCAGCGCGACCGGCAGCTGCCGGGACATCGCCCACCGGGCCAAGACCAGCTGCGAGGCCGCGGCAGCTGCGAGCACCGAGAAGCTCACCGCCCCTCCGGCAAGCGGCGACGCCACGTGCATCACATGCGCGAGGACGCTGGGAGCGAGCGACGTGAACAGGCCGAACACCGCGAACCCGGCGAAGGCGGCGGTCGCGGCCGCGGCGAAGTCGCCACGCGCTCCCTCGGGCAGGGAGACGCGCTGCGGGCGATAATGCGGACGCTTCGCCGTGCGGTCGACCGTCTCCGGCACCGCCATCAGGGCCGCCGCGGCGATCGCCAGCAGAACGAGGAAGACGACGAACGGCGTGATGGTCGGCGCAGGGAACATGGTCGCGACCGCGCCAGCCACGAGCGGACCGAGCGCCAGGCCGCCGGTGTTCACGACCGTGGCCACCGTCGTGGCCCGTGCGGGCCCCGACTCAGGCTCGGCGACCTCGGCCAGCTCGACGAGATGCGCGGATGCGGTGGCCATGAGCGTGCCGATGCCCGCGCCCGAGATGACGCGGGCGACGATGAGACCGGCCACTCCCGGCCAGAGCAGGAAGAGCACGGCGGCGACGATCTCCAGCGTGATTCCGATGAGGATCATCCGCCGTCGCCCGGCCCAGTCCGAGATGTGTCCCACGAGGAACAGTGCACCGAGGACGCCGATGGCATAGGCGGCGAAGATCACCGTGACGACCCAGGTCGGGAAGTCGTCTGCGCGCTGGTAGAAGCCGTAGAGGGGCGTCGGCACGGTCGTGAAGGCCATCGTCGTGAGGAAGGCGGCCGTGACGATGCCGAATCCGAGTCGATGCCGCCGTTGCCGGACTGCTGCGGTGGGGGTGGATGCGGTCCCGGTGCTCATGTCTCCATCGTGCGCGTCGCGTCCTATCGATGGAAGCGAACGGATTCGCTAACTCTCATCGTTGACATCGATATATGATCGCGACATGGAGACGCGCCTGCTGGAGTACTTCGTCGCCGTGGCGCAAGAGGGCGGGTTCACGCGGGCCGCCGAGCGCTGCCATGCCGCGCAGTCCACCGTGTCGGCCGGCATCCGCGCGCTCGAATCCGATCTCGGGGTCGTGCTGTTCGAGCGCGATACGCGGCGGGTCGCCCAGACGCCGACGGGTGCCGCGGTCCTGCCCCTGGCGCGCGAGCTCCTCGACCAGCTCGGACGGCTGCGGGATGTCGCGTCGGACGACGGCGTGCTGCGCGGGACGCTCCGAGTCGGCACGCTCACCAATGTCGTGGCCGGGATGCGCCTGTCCTCGGTGCTGGGGCGCTTCCAGGCGCAGCATCCCGGTGTGGACCTGCAGCTCTCGCCGAGTCCGACGGGGTCCGCCGGACTCGCCCGGGACCTCGCCGACGGCCGCATCGACCTGGCATTCCTCGGCGGCGCGCCGATGCCGCTGGCCGATCTCGAGGCGGAGCCGCTCGCCCGATCGATCTTCGTGGCGATCCTCCCCCTCGGTCACCCCCTGGGGGAACAGGACATCGTTCCTCTGGCCGAGCTGGTGCGCCTGCCGTTCATCGACTCGCCGGAGGGCTTCGGAAACCGCACGGCGCTCGACAGCGCCATCGCCGCGCGGGGTCTTGCCCGACGCACCACGATCGAGATCGCCGACGTCGCGCAGATGCCGCTGTTCGTCGCCGCAGGCCTCGGTGTCGCGGTGATGCCGCGCTCACTTGTGCCGTCCGACGTGGTGGGTGTCGACCTGCATCCGCTCGACACCCTGATCGAATGGGAGCTGCTCGTCGCGACCCGTCGGCGACCCTCGGCGGCAGCGCGAGCGCTGCGCACCGCCGTCGCCGCGGAGTTCGCCTCGGACTGAGCCCGCGGCCTTTCAGGCGGCCATCAGGCCCTCGCAAGGCCTGAGGGTAGGCTGAACACGTGACCATGGAGCTCGAGCTCGGCCGCGGCAAGCGCGCGCGCCGCGCCTACACGTTCGACGACATCGCCGTCGTGCCCTCGCGCCGCACGCGCAACCCCGAGGACGTCTCGACCGCCTGGACGATCGACGCGTTCCCGTTCGCGGTGCCGGTCATCGGCGCACCGATGGACTCGGTCGTGAGCCCCCAGACGGCCATCATGCTCGGCCGTCTCGGCGCGCTCGGCGTGCTCGACCTCGAAGGACTGTGGACGCGCTACGACGACCCGGAGCCGCTGCTCGCCGAGATCGCCGCACTCGATGACGAGGTCGCGACGCGACGGATGCAGGAGATCTACGCCGAGCCGATCAAGCCCGAGCTCGTGCGCGACCGGCTGGCGGAGATCCGCGCCGCCGGCGTCACCGTCGCCGGCGCCCTCACCCCGCAGCGGACGCAGGAGCTCTACGAGACCGTGGTCTCCGCCGGCGTCGATCTGTTCGTCATCCGCGGCACCACCGTGTCCGCCGAGCACGTGTCGTCCGTCGCCGAGCCGCTGAATCTCAAGAAGTTCATCTACGACCTCGACGTCCCCGTGATCGTCGGCGGCGCGGCGACCTACACGGCCGCGCTGCACCTCATGCGCACGGGGGCAGCGGGCGTCCTCGTCGGCTTCGGCGGGGGAGCCGCATCCACCACCCGCGCGACCCTCGGTCTGCACGCGCCGATGGCCACTGCGGTCGCCGACGTCGCGGGCGCGCGTCGCGACTACCTCGACGAGTCGGGTGGCCGCTACGTGCACGTCATCGCCGACGGCGGTGTCGGCACGTCGGGCGACATCGTCAAGGCGATCGCCATGGGCGCCGACGCCGTCATGCTCGGCGTGGCCCTGGCGCGGGCGACGGATGCGCCGGGCGGCGGCTTCCACTGGGGTGCCGAGGCGCACCACCCGCACCTGCCGCGCGGCCGTCGCGTCGCCGTCGAGCACGTCGCCACGCTCGAGGAGATCCTCTACGGGCCCGCACCCGTCGCCGACGGGACCGTCAACCTCATCGGCGCGCTCAAGAAGTCCATGGCCACGACCGGGTACTCCGACCTCAAGGAGTTCCAGCGCGTCGAGGTCGTCGTCGCGCCGTACTGATGCCCGACGTCTCCGAACCGCCGTCGGCCCACGCGCCCATCGAGGTCTTCCCGCCCACACTCCGCGAGGTCATGGTGCGTCCCCGGTGGATCGCCATGCTGCTGCTGTGCCTGGTGGTCGCGGGGGTGTTCGCCTGGCTCGGCCAGTGGCAGCTCGGCCGCGCGATCGACACCGCCCCGGTGCAGAAGAGCACGTCCGAGCAGGTCAAGCCGATCGCGGATGTCGTGAAGCCGGGGGAGTACCTCGACGACCGGCTGGTGGGGCAGAAGGTGGCCGTCGACGGCGACTGGGTCGCGGGCGACTTCATCGTCGTCTCGTCGCGGTACAACGACGGCGTGGAGGGCTACTGGGTCACCGGTCAGCTCCGCCTGAAGGACACGGCGACGCCGACGTCGCTCGCCGTGGCGGTCGGCTGGACGCCGGATCGGGCGAAGGCGGATGCCGTGGCATCCGCGCTCAACGCCTCCTCCGGCGGCGCGCGCCTCACGGGACGGCTGATCTCCGACGAGGGGCCGATCGTGCCCGACCCGAACGGCGACCCGCTCGAGCTCACGCGCATGTCGCCCGCGGCGCTGCTCAGCCGCTGGCACGACGTGCAGGGACTCGACGTCTACCGCCCCTACCTGACGAGCGCCACGCCGCTCGGCGGCCTCCAGGCGATCTCGTCGCCCGCGCCGGACGAGCGCCAGGGCGTCAACTGGCTGAACCTCTTCTACGCCGCGGAGTGGGCCGTGTTCGCCGGCTTCGCGTTCTACCTCTGGTATCGCCTCGCGAAGGATGCGTGGGAGAAGGAGGTCGAGGAGCTGGAGGAGCTCTCGGCCGGCGTCGATGAGCGCGGAGTCTAGACTGGAGGCATGCCTCCCGCCCCCAAGATCGCCAGTTTTCCGGCGATCCGCGGCGCGCTGAAGTTCTATCAGATCTGCTCGGTGATCACGGGTACGTTCCTGCTTCTGCTCTGCGCCGAGATGATCGTCAAGTACGCCTTCGGACACGAGCTCTTCCTCGGGGGATCCGGCGGATTCCTCTCCTTCGCACCCGTGATCGAAGGTCCGCACGGTACCGAGTCCTCGGGCGACGGTCTGAACGTGTCGATGTCGATCCTCGTGGTCCACGGCTGGTTCTACGTCGTCTACCTGTTCTCGTGCTTCCGCGTGTGGAGCCTCATGCGGTGGCCGTTCTGGCGCTTCCTGCTGCTGGCCGCCGGCGGCATCGTGCCCTTCCTGTCCTTCATCATGGAGGGCATCGTCGCGCGCGACGTCAAGCGGTACATGCAGGAGCGCGAGGCCGCCGTCGTCGCCGAGATGGCGGGCGACGCATCCACCGATTCCGAAAGCTCGGCCACCCCCTCGCGATCCGAAGGAGCTCGATGACCGACCAGCCCGAGACCTCACAGCGTCCCGTCCTCGTCGTCGACTTCGGCGCACAGTATGCGCAGCTGATCGCGCGTCGCGTGCGCGAGGCCGGCGTCTACAGCGAGATCGTGCCCCACGACGCGACGGCCGCCGACATCGCCGCGAAGAACCCGGTGGGCATCATCCTCACCGGCGGCCCCTCGTCGGTGTACGAGGAGGGCGCTCCGCGCCTCGACCCCGATGTGCTCGAGCTGGGCGTGCCCACGCTCGGCATCTGCTACGGCTTCCAGGTCATGGCCCAGACTCTGGGCGGGCGGGTCGCGAACACCGGGCTGCGGGAGTACGGCGCGACGGATGCCGTGATCACCGGCGACGGCGGCGTGCTCCTCGGCGGCCAGCCGAGCGAGCAGAACGTGTGGATGAGCCACGGCGACCAGGTCGCCGAGGCGCCGGAGGGCTTCACGGTCCTGGCCAAGACGGGGGCGACCGAGGTCGCGGCCTTCAGCAACGACGAGAAGCGCCTCTACGGCGTGCAGTGGCACCCCGAGGTCAAGCACTCGGACTACGGCCAGCGCGTGATCGAGAACTTCCTGCACCGGGCGGCGGGCCTTCCCGCCGACTGGAACAGCGGCAACGTCATCGCCGAGCAGGTGGAGCGCATCCGCGAGCAGGTCGGCGATGCGCGGGTCATCTCCGCCCTGTCCGGCGGTGTCGACTCCGCGGTCTCGACCGCCCTGGTGCACAAGGCCATCGGCGACCAGCTGACGGCGGTGTTCGTCGACCACGGCCTGCTCCGCAAGGGCGAGCGCGAACAGGTCGAGCAGGACTACGTCGCCTCGACGGGCGTGCGCCTGATCACGGTGGATGCCGCGGACACCTTCCTCGGCCACCTCGCCGGCGTGACGGACCCCGAGGAGAAGCGCAAGATCATCGGCCGCGAGTTCATCCGCGCGTTCGAGAAGGTGCAGCGCGAGCTCGTCGACGAGGCCAAGGCAGAGGGCGCGCCGATCAAGTTCCTCGTGCAGGGCACGCTGTACCCGGATGTCGTGGAGTCCGGCGGCGGTACCGGCACCGCGAACATCAAGTCGCACCACAATGTGGGGGGTCTTCCCGACGACCTCGACTTCGACCTCATCGAGCCGTTGCGCACCCTGTTCAAGGACGAGGTGCGCGCGATCGGCCGGGAGCTCGGCATCCCCGAGGCCATCGTCGGCCGCCAACCCTTCCCGGGACCGGGCCTCGGCATCCGGATCATCGGCGAAGTCACTCGCGATCGCCTCGAGATCCTGCGCGACGCGGATGCCATCGCGCGCGAGGAGCTCAGCACGGCGGGGCTCGACGGCGAGATCTGGCAGTGCCCGGTCGTGCTGCTCGCCGATGTGCGCTCGGTCGGCGTGCAGGGCGACGGCCGCACGTACGGCCACCCCATCGTGCTGCGTCCGGTCTCCAGCGAGGACGCCATGACCGCGGACTGGACGCGCCTGCCCTACGACGTCCTCTCGAAGATCTCGAACCGCATCACCAACGAGGTGCGCGAGGTGAACCGCGTCGTGCTCGACGTCACGTCGAAGCCCCCGGGGACCATCGAGTGGGAGTGAACGTGAACGGATGCCGCGGGCCTGTGCCCGCGGCATCCGTCGTCTGGGGGCCGTGCGGGAGGATGAGACGGTGACCCGACCCACGCTGCCCGATGCCGCATACGCTGTGCTGTCGAGCCGGCTCATCCCGGGATTGGACGGCGGCTACACCGTGGCGACACTCGCCCGGGCGCGACTGCTCGAGGAGGCCGGCGCCGGCACGGTGACGCTGCTGACTGTGGACCCGGGGGCACCCGAGGCGCACGCCGAGCAGCGCGCGGAGTTCGTGCGGCGGGGGGACGCGGCATCCGTCGACCGCTTCCGGAACCTGTTCGACGACGCTCTCGCCGATCCCTCGTGGCTGCGCGATGCCGCGGTGCCGGGAGAGCCGACGCCCGATGTCGGGTACCGCGATGTCGGCGGGGTGGTGTCGATCCCCGTCATCCCGGGCGACCCGGACTGGCACCTCACCGATGCCGCGGTGGTCGTGCGCGGCGCCGGCGTGATCGCAGGATTCCGCGGGCTGTACCTGGCGTGGCTTCAGCACGTCGTCGACGAGCTGCGCGCGGATGCCCCGGAGCGCGTCGTCGTGCTCGTGTGCGAGTCGCGGCAGCTCGGCGAGCTGATCGCCGGATGGGACGACCCCGGTGTGCGGATCGTCCACACCATCCACAACTCGCACCTCGAGCCGCCGTACGACGACCCGGACGGTCCGATCAACGCGCTGTGGCGTCGCTGGTTCGCGGTCGCCGGCAGCTTCGACGTGGTGCTCTGGCCGACGGCCGCGCAGCGCGAGGAGGTGTCGGCGCGCTTCGGCGGCCACGACACGTATGCCGTCGTGCCGAATGCGGTCGAGCAGATCGCGCGCTCCACCCAGGCTCCCGAGCCTGTCGAGGGGTCGAGCCCTGCGCACGGCGCGGGCCGCGACGCTTCGACGGGCTCGACGGCCGTTTCCCACCGGGTGGTCATGCTGAACCGGCTGGCGCCGCAGAAGCGCGTGGACCACGCCATCCGGGCATGGGCGACGGTCGTCGAGGCGGTTCCCGACGCGACCCTCGACGTCTACGGCGGGGGACCGCTGCGCGACGAGCTGCAGCAGCTCATCGAGGAGCTCGACCTCGCCGGGTCGGTCACCCTGCACGGCCACGTCGACGACCGCGAGGCGGTGTTCGCCGGTGCATCCCTCTTCCTCGCCTCGTCCGCCTACGAGGGGCAGGGCCTGTCGACGGCGGAGGCACTGGCGCGCGGCATCCCCGCCGTCTCGTACGACGTGCGCTACGGACCGCGCGAGACGATCCAGGATGCCGGGATCGTCGTGCCGTCCGGCGACATCGACGGCCTCGCCGACGCGGTCATCGCGCTCCTGCGGGACGACGAGAGGCGCGCCGTGCTCGCGGCGCGGGCTCCGGAGGTGGCGGCGGACCTCGCGCCGGATGTCGTTCGCGGCCTGCTCATCGCGGCGATCGAGGGCGCCGTATCCCGGCCGTCGCGCCGCACGCCGTCATGACGGCGAAACAAGCCACGGCCGGATCCGCCACTCGCTCACCGCCCCCTCGATGACGAACGGGTCGGCTGCGGCGAACTCCTCGGCGCTCGCGGCGGAGCGGAAGATCGCCATCGCTCCGGGCTGATCGTCTTCCGGCACGGGGAAGGGGCCGATCATGACGAGCTCTCCGGGACGCTCTGTGCGGAAGCGCTGACCGTACGCGTTGTGTGCGGGAAAGAGCGCGCCGATGCGCTCGCGGGCTCCCCGTTCGGAGAAGTACAGCAGCAGGAAATGCTCCACCCATTGCGGGCGGTCTCCGTCGGTCATGACGGGTCCTCCCTTCCCGGCCAGACCTTCCCGGCCCACGGATCGTAGTCCGCGATCAGCGCCTCCTGCGCGGGCCGCTCGGCCTCGGGCACGTGCTGGAGGTTGATGCGCACCCGGTACCAGAGGGAGCTCGAGCCGCGCATGCCGTCGACGAGTACGTCGGCCGGCTGCAGCTGCGCGGCGACGGAGGCGTGCGACGCCTTCCACTGCTCGAGCGCGTCCACCGCCTCGGGCTTGGTCCTGGTGCGGGCGACCTCGATGAGCGGCATCGTGGACACCCGGCGTCCCGATCCGTCGCCGCCGCGCGGAGGCTTCTCGGAGGGGCCGAGCTCCTTCGCGAGCGCGAGCAGCGCGTCGAGGGAACCGGCATCCCGATCGATGCCTTCGTGCGGATCGCCGATCTCCGCGAAGCGCTCGCGGACCGACCGCACCGTGAACCCCTCCGGACGGCGCACGCGCACCTCGTCCCACGCGAGCGGGGTCGACACCCGGGCATCCGGAAGCGGACGGATCGAATAGGCCGATGCGACGGTGCGGTCCTTCGCGTTCTGGTTGAAGTCGACGAACACGCTCTCGCCCCGCTCCTCCTTCCACCACCGAGCGGTGGCGAGGCCCGGAGCCCGGTTCTCGACCTCGCGCGCGAGCGTCTCCGCCGCGAGGCGCACGGTCGCGAAATCCCACTCCGGCCGGATCCGGACGAGGATGTGCATGCCCCGCGATCCGCTCGTCTTCGGCCAGCCCACCAGACCGTGGTCATCGAGCACCTCGCGCGCGACGAACGCCACGTCGACGATCTGCGGCCAGTCCACGCCCGGCATCGGGTCGAGGTCGACGCGCAGCTCGTCCGGGTGCTCGAGGTCGTCGGCGCGGACGCCGTGCGGGTTCAGGTCGAGGCAGCCCAGGTTGGCGATCCAGGCGAGGCCGGCAGCATCCGTCACCACCGCCTCCTCGGCCGAGCGGCCCGAGGCGTAGTGCAGCACCGCGGTGCCGATGTAGTCCGGATGCTCGGGCACCCGCTTCTGGAAGAACGGCTCGGCGTCGATGCCCTTCACGAAGCGCTTGAGCACCATCGGCCGGCCCCCCGCACCGCGCAGTGCGCCGTCGGCGACGGCGACGTAGTACTCGACGATGTCGAGCTTCGTCAGCCCGGGTTCGGGGAAGACGACCTTGTCCGGGTGCGACACGCGCACCTCGTGGTCGCCGATCTCGAGGAACGTCTCGGCTCGCCCTGCCATGAGCGCCAGGTTACTCGTGCCTCGAGGTTCACGATTCAGTCCAAGCGACTGCCGCGCGGCCGGCGCCTCCCGCGATTCCGCGGGGTCGACCCCGTCAGCCGCCGGATCTCCTGAATCCCGAACGCGCCGCGCGAGGTGAGGCGCCGACGGCGATCGCTCGGCGACGAGGAACCGATCCTTCTGCGCTGGGCGGATCCGCGGGCGGCGGATCCGCCGCGGGACGAACACCGCCTGCCGCGGCAGAGACCGCGCGACAGTGGGGCCATGGCAGAAGACACGAAGATCCCGGTGTTCGGCGGCGAGGCCCGCCGGGAGCTCTATCAGCAGCGGGTGCTCGTCCTCGACGGCCCCCTCGACGACGACAACGGCACCCTGCTCGCGACGCAGCTGCTCGCACTCGCCGCGGAGGATGCGTCCTCCGACATCGCGCTCTGGATCCATTCGCCGGGCGGATCGGTCCCCGCGATGCTGGCGATCCGCGACGTGATGCAGCTCATCCCGAACGATGTCTCGACCCTCGCCCTCGGTCTCGCGTGCAGCGCGGGGCAGTTCCTGCTGTCCGCGGGCACGCCGGGCAAGCGGCGGGCGCTGCCGCACGCGCGCATCCTGATGCACCAGGGCTCGGCGGGCATCGGCGGGACGACGGTCGACGTCGAGGTGCAGGCCGCCGACCTGCGCTACACCCGCGACACCGTGCTCGCCCTGGTCGCGCAGGACACCGGTCAGCCGCTCGAGCGGATCTTCGACGACTCGCTGCACGACCGCTGGTATACGGCGTCCGAGGCTCTCGACTACGGATTCATCGACGCGATCGTGGCCGACTTCGCCGAGATCTCGCCCCGCCGCAAGCGTCCCGCGGGCCTGGGGGTGGCGGCATGAGCAGCTACACGATCCCGAGCGTCATCAGCCGCGATCCGCGCGGCGACCGCATCATGGACGTCTACTCGCATCTGCTCGCCGAGCGGGTCGTCTATCTCGGCACCGGGATCGACGCGGGCGTCGCCAACGCGCTCATCGCGCAGCTGCTGCACCTGGATGCCGACAGCCAGGAGCGCGACATCCAGCTCTACATCAACTGCGAGGGCGGAGACGAGGCTGCCATGCTCGCCGTCTACGACACCATGCAGCACGTGCGTCCGGATGTCGCGACCACGTGCATCGGGCAGGCCGTCGGCGTCGGCGCGGTCATGCTCGCAGCCGGCGCGCCGGGCAAGCGCGCGGTGCTGCCGCACGCCCGGGTCGTGCTGCATCAGCCCGCCGGGCAGGGGCGCGGGGCGATCCCGGACCTCATCCTGCAGGCCGATGAGCTGGTGCGCGTGCGGGCGGAGGTCGAGGACCTGCTCGCGAAGCACACGGGACAGGATGCGGCGCGCCTGCGCGCCGACACCGACCGCGACCGCGTCTTCACGGCGGCCGACGCCGTGGCCTACGGGCTGGTCGACCGCGTGCTGGAGCGCGGCTGAGCTATGCGACGCGGAGGACGGCACCGGTGGATGCGGGCGCCAGCCGCTCCGAGACCGCCCTCGTGAGATCGTGCAGCGTGAGGTCGAGAGCACCCGCGACGGCGGCGAGCATCTCGCTCGACGGATCCTTGAGTCCACGCTCCATCTCGGAGAGGTACTGCGGCGAGACGCCGGACCGCCGTGCAGTGTCACTGAGGCGATCGCCGCGCTCGTGCCGGGCGGTGCGGAGCACATCGCCGACGGCCTCCCGCCACAGCGGCGCGAGCTCGGGCGGCGCGGGATGCGCCGGCGCGGTCTCGGGGACGACCGGTCGTACGGGGAAGGGGATGATCTCGGCCATGTCGCCACGATAGGCCGGGGGTCGGCATCCGTCCCGGTCTTCCGCCCACAGCAGAACGCCGACGGCGGAAGGGCCGTCAGATGGCCGCGAGCGCGCCGCGCTCCGCGCCCGCTGCTCATGACGAGAGCCCCCGCAACGCGCGGGGGCTCTCGTCGTCTGATGGATCAGCCGTCGGCGTCGGTCGTGCCGGCCGCCGTCGGGGCAACCTGGTCGGGCGCGAGGATCTTCTTGCCGCCCGGGTACGGGGTGGTCCAGTTGTGCGTCTGGTACCACGTCCAGCGGTTCATGAGAGCCGGGTCGGCCTCGTCGGGGATTGCACCGTTGCCGGTGAGAGCCTCGCCCTGGGCCCACTTCTCCCACTTGGCCGCGACCTCCTTCTCGGAGGCCGGGACGGATGCCGCGGCCGCCGCATCCGCGTTCACCTTCGCCGCTGCCGCGCCGGTCTGGCCGAGCGTGTCCAGACCGCAGGACGGAGCCGTCACGACGCCCTCGGTGAGCGGGACCTCGTTGCGCACGGACGTGTACGGCGTCGTGTCGGCCTTGCCGGCGAACGCGTCATACATCGGCGTGGCCGCCGCGATCTTCTCGTTGAGCGGCTGGGCACCGAGGATCTGCTCGATCGTGCGCACGACCGAGATCTGCGAGTAGTACGTGTCGATGGTCTTGCCGTGCTGCGCCCACGGGCTGATCACCTGCACCGGCGAGCGGTGGCCGTCGACGTGGTCGGCACCGTCCTGGCTGTCGTCCTCGAGCACGAAGATCGCGGAGTCCTGCCAGTACTTGCTGTGCGAGATCTCGTCGACGATCTTGCCGACCGCCAGGTCGTTGTCGGCGACCTGCGCCTCGGGGTCGGCGGTGCCGCCCGTGTGGTCGCTCGACAGCCACATCATGTTCAGCGACGCCGGCCCGTTCTTCTCGAAGTCCTGCTTCCAGATCTCGTACCGGTAGGTGTCCGGGATCGCCGTGTCGAACTTCGGGTAGTCGTGGTCCGTGATCGCGTTGAGCGACGGGATCGGCGACTCGGTGTCCTGCTTGATCGACGCATCCGTCAGCTGTGCCGGGTCGCCGCCGCCCATGACGCTGCTCGCCGCGCAGTAGTAGTTCTGCCAGGTCGCCGTCGCCGGCTTCGTCTCGAACTGCGTGAACTCGCCGAAGTTCTTCGCCGTGCCGCCCGCCTGCGCGACCGCGGTCCACAGGAAGCCCGAGCGCTGGTGGCCGAGCACGTCGTCCTCGGTGTCATACGACCGCGTGTATTCGCCCGCGCTCGACTCGGTGTACTCGGGGTTGTCGCCCTGCATGAGCCAGTTGTGGCCCTCGGCGGAGTTCGTGCCGATGTCGTACGTGTTGTCGTACAGCCCGAACTGCGTCGCCAGCGCGTGCTGGTTCGGCGTGACCTTCTGGCCGAACTGGGCGAGCGTCGCGTCGCCGTTGCCCTGCGTCATGTCGCCGTACACCTGGTCGTAGGTGCGGTTCTCCTTCACCAGCAGGAACACGTGCTTGATGGTGGAGGGATCGCCGACACGAGCGGGGACCGGCACGGCGGCGGCCTTCTGGCCGTTCGCCTGCTGCAGCGAGTTGTCGGTCCAGCCGTTCTGCGCGAACACCGTCGCCGTGTACTTCGCGATGTCCTTGTCGCTCGGCAGCGCGAACCGTGTCAGCGACGCGGTGGTGGAGTGCGTGCCGTGACCGGTCGCAGAGACGGTGCCCTGGCCCTTGTTGAAGGTCAGCTCCGGCCCGCGCGCGTCGATGCCGCGCGTGTTGGTCACCACGATCCGGCCGTTCGCGCTCGCGATCGCCGCCGGGTAGTAGTCCGTGGGCAGGAGTCCGACGAGGCTGGCGGGCGAGCGCGGGTCCTTCTCGACCGAGTACACCGCGATCGCGTTCGCACGGCCGAGCGTGACGAGCAGGTGTCCGTCGACGACCGCGATGCCGGTGGGCTCGTAGCCGACCGTCGACTTCGTCCACGGCTGCGTGCTGATCGTCTGCACGACCTGGTCGGTCGTGGTGTCGATGACCGAGACGGTGTCGCTGTTGGTGTTCGCCACGTAGAGGGTGGTGCCCTCCAGGTGCATCGCCGTCGGGTGCAGGCCGACGCCGACCGATGCGACGGCGGCCGCGGGATCCGTCGTGTCGATGACGCTGACCGTTCCCGTGGTCGACGTGCCGAGGAAGGCGTCCGCGGGCACCTGGGTGCCGTAGGAGTTGATCGTCGTGTCGCCCGCGGTCGCCGTGCGGCCGCCCTCGTTGCTCACGTAGAGCCGATCGCCGACGAACTGCAGGCTGCGCGGTGCGATCCCGACGTTCCAGGTGCGGCTGATCGTGCCCGCGACGGGATCGATCGCGACGACGGTGTTCTGACCGTTGACCGCGGCGTACAGCGTCGCGCCGTCGGGGGAGTAGACGGCTTTGCCGGTGAGGGCCCGCGTGCCGGCCACGGTCGGGATCGTCACCTTGACGCCGGCGCCGAGCGTGCCGTCTGCGTTCACCGGGAAGCGGGTGAGGCCCGTCGCCTCCGGGAGCCAGAGGAACTTCCCATCCGGCGAGAATGTCGGCCCCTCCTGGCCCACGGTGCCGTCGGAGAGCTTCTCGTTGACGCCCGAGGCGGTCCCCACGGTCCAGATGAGCTTGTACGACTGCAGATCGAAGACCTGCAGTGCGACGGACTTGTCGGTGCTGGTCGCGGCCAGGAAGCGGCCGTCGGGGCTCACGGTCGAGCCCATGAACTTTCCGTTGTTCGTCACCAGTCGATCGCCGATCGGCTTGATGATCTGGTTGTCGGAGATCTGGATGCCCTCGCTGTACTGCGTGCCGACCTGGTCGGCGCCGAAACCGATCGTCGACGCGGTGGCGATGCCCCCGCCGACGACGGCGACCGCGCAGCCGGCGGCCGCGCTGATGAACAGCGCCCGCCTGCTCAGCCGACGCTTGCGCTGCGGCTGTCCGCCGGCGCCTTGACGTGCCTCGTGCATGATGTCCCTTCCGAAGGTCGTGACCTGCCGGGGATCCGCTGGGGGATCCCCTCGAGCACGCTAGGGATGCGGGGAGACGGCCGATGATCGGCGTCGAGAACGACGGATGAATGTCACATGAGGGCGGTCTCATGTGAGCTTGCTCGGAATGAGGGCTCACGCGCGGAAACGACGACGGCCGCCCGGGATCCCGGGCGGCCGTCGTACGTCTTGCAGCTAGTTGCTTCGCGCGATGGCGAGGATGCGGAGGACCTCGATGTACAGCCAGACGACCGTCACCATGATGCCGAAGCCGCCGATCCAGCCGTACTGACGCGGGGCGCCGTTGCGGACGCCCTGCTGGATCATGTCGAAGTCGAGCACGAGGGAGTACGCCGCCATGATGACGACGAAGACGCCGATCAGGACGCCCCACGGGATGCCGAAGAGGAAGCTCGGCTGGCTCAGCATCCCGAACGCGCCGCCCGCGATCGGAGCACGGAAGAGCATCAGGACGACATTGATCAGCGAGAAGACCAGGTAGCCGATCATCGCGATCATCCAGATCTTCGTCGCGCGCTTCGACGCACGGACCTTGCCGCTGGCGAACAGCGCCAGCGTGACGCCGACGACCGAGAGGGTCGCGAGCGTGGCCTGCACGACGATGCCCGGGAAGAGGAACTCGAAGAACGCCGAGATCGATCCGACGAACAGACCCTCGAGCGCGGCGTACGCGAAGATGAGCGCCGGGCGCACCTTCTTCGAGAAGGAGATGACCATGGCGAGCACGAAGCCGCCGAGGGCGCCGATGATCCACGGCATCGCGGTGGGCTGCGGGTTGGCCGCCGTGACCGGCGCCATCGTCCAGACCCATCCGACGACCGATGTGACCAAGAGGATCGCGAAGAGGCCCACGGTCTTCCAGACCGTGTCCTCGATGGTCATGCGGCCGGTCTCGCGTGCGCCGGCCGGGGGCGCCGCGAAGGCGCCTTCGAGCTTTGCCTGGGTCGCCACATCGACGGCGGGCGGCGGCGTGTAGGCGGTCTGACCGCCGACGGTCGCTCCCTGGGTCTTGCGCGGATCCTGGAAGGCCGGGTTGTTGAAGGCGGGGTTCGCCGAGACCATGCTCGTCACACTCCTGTTTGGTGGACACCACTGTGATGTCCATCCCCACGATAGTCGTCGGACACCGCCGAGTGCTCGGTTGATACTGGGAGACCCCTCGGAGCCGCATAGCCTTTCCTGCGTGACCATCGTCATCGGGCATCGCGGCGCCCCGGGCTATCGTCCCGAGCACACCCGCTCCTCCTATCTGCTGGCGTTCGCGATGGGAGCGGATGCGGTCGAGCCCGACGTCGTCGTCTCGCGCGACGGCGTGCTCGTGGTGCGGCACGAGAACGAGATCTCCGGGACGACGGATGTGGCGGAGCATCCCGAGTTCGCCGACCGCCGCGCGACCAGGACAGTCGACGGCGAGGAGCTCACAGGCTGGTTCGCCGAGGACTTCGACTGGGCCGAGCTCGCGACCCTCCGCGCCCGCGAGCGGCTGCCTCGCATCCGCCGGGCGAGCGCCGAGCACGACGGGGAGGAGCCCATCCTCTGTCTGCGCGACGTGCTCGATCTCGCCCGCGACGAGTCGGCACGCACCGGTCGCGACCTCGGGGTCGTCGTGGAGATCAAGCACGCGACCTACTTCGCATCGATCGGGTGGGATGTCTCGGCCCTCGTCGCCGCGGAGCTCCGGAACGCGGACTGGGCGACGGGGCAGAGGCCGCTGTGGATCGAGTCGTTCGAGGCATCCGTGCTCGACCGGGTCAAGGAGGCCGGCGTCGCGGCGACCTCCGTCTTCCTCATGGAGGCCTCCGGCGGCCCGTACGACCTCGTCGCCGCCGGCGAACCCGTGCCCTACGCCGAGCTCATGTCGCCGGCCGGGCTCGACGCCCTCGTCGGCCGGGTCGACGGGATCAGCGTGGACAAGCAGGTGCTGCTGCGCCGGCATCCACGGGTCGTCGCCGACGCGCACGAACGCGGCCTCACCGTCTTCGCCTGGACGTGCCGGCCGGAGAACATCTTCCTCTCTCCTCGGCACCGACGGATCGGCGGTGTCGCCGCCTTCGGCGACTACCGGCGGGAGTGGACGGCGATCCGCGACCTCGGCGTCGACGGCGTGTTCGTCGACCACGCCGACTTGGGCGTTCGCGCGTTCCAGGGCTGACCGTCCACGAGCCGCCGGATGCGGTGAACCCGCGGCCGATCGTTATCGCGCCGTCACCGAAAGCGTGTGAACGACCGTTAACCCGCACTTAGGATCTAGGGATGATCACGGCGAGGCGACGCGCAATCGTCGCCGTCGTCACCGGGATCGTGCTCCTGGCGATGGGTCTCGGAGTCGCCTACGAGGTCGGTGATGCGCTCGGCATCCGCACCGAGCACGCCGAGCAGATGCAGCCCGCCGCTCCCGTGGCAGCCCAAGCGGCCGTCGCCGTCGCACCGCCCGAACTCGGGACGATCTCCGCTCCGCGGTCGATGCGCGTCGGCGTCGCGCTCGACGAACTGCGGTCCGCCGTCGGGGCAGCGACGACACATGCGGGCACCGTCTCGATCGCGGTCGACGACGCCCCGCAGGGCACGGACGACGGGTACACGCTCCAGGGGGATGCGTCTGCGCTTCGCATCCACGCATCCACGGAGTCCGGTGCGGTGCGCGGCATCTACGACCTGGCCGCGCAGGTGCGCGCATCCGAGCCGCTCAGCACCCTCATCGGAACGCACGCCGCGTCGAAGCTGCCCCTGCGGATGACGGATCTCGGCGCGGTCGGGGTCGCACCGGACCCGGCGCAGTGGGTTCCCGGCACCGACTACTCCCACGCGTCGAAGGCGTTCGAGGACGTCTTCCTGGCGAAGGCCCCCTATATCGACCAGACGGCGCTGGCGGCCGCCTACAAGGACTTCGACACGTTCCT
Organism: Microbacterium rhizosphaerae; assembly: GCF_034120055.1. Taxonomy (NCBI): domain Bacteria; kingdom Bacillati; phylum Actinomycetota; class Actinomycetes; order Micrococcales; family Microbacteriaceae; genus Microbacterium; species Microbacterium rhizosphaerae. Next base: position 1,076,747 of record NZ_CP139368.1, read on the forward strand.
GCGGCACTCGCTCGCGAACGGGTACAACGCCGTCGCTTTCCCGGGCTTCGCCGAGTTCATGACGTTCGACGACGTACCGGGCGGCCCCGTGTACGCCCGGGGGGACGAGCACCGCGCCCGCGCGCTCGCGATGCGCGAGGCGTTCGCGCCGTTCTGGGCGCGCGCGCACGAGCTCGGTGTGAAGGTCTACCTCCGCACCGACATGCTCGCGCTCACCGGGCCGCTCGAGACCTTCCTGAAGAACAGGTTCGGGTCGCTGGATGCCGAGAACCCGAAGCTGTGGGACGTGTACACCGCGGGCCTCGACGAGCTCTACACGGCCACGCCGAACCTGGACGGCGTGCTCATCCGCATCGGCGAGGCGGGCACCGTCTACGGCGTCGCCGGCTGGGACTACTACTCCGCCCTCGACGTCACGTCCGTGAAGGCCGTGCGCACGATGCTCACCGCGTTCACGAAGCAGGCAGAGGCATCGGATCGCGAGCTCATCTTCCGCACCTGGTCGGTCGGGGTGGGCGACGTGGGCGACATGCACACGGATGACGCATCCTACCGGGCGGTGCTCGACGGCATCGACTCGCCGAAGCTCATCGTGTCGACGAAGTACACGCTCGGCGACTTCTACTCGTGGCTGCCGCTGAACACCACGCTCGAGCAGGGGTCGCAGCGGCGCATCATCGAGTTCCAGAGCCGGCGCGAGTTCGAGAACTACGGCGCCTTCCCCAACGACCTCGGCACCCAGTATCAGTGGGCGATGCAGAAGCTGCTGGCCGCGAACCCCAAGATCGAGGGCGTCTGGACGTGGACGCAGGACGGCGGTCCCTGGCGCGCCGGCCCCATGTCGCTGTACCTCAAGTCGGGCTTCTGGCAGCTGTACGAGCTGAACACGCAGCTGGCCGCATCCCTCGCCCGGGACCCGAAGACGGACGTCTCCGCCGTGACGGAGAAGTGGGCGCGCGAGTGGTTCTCCGACGACCCGAAGACCGTCGACGCGATCACGAAGGCGATGACGAGCTCGCGCGACGCCATCGAGCACGGCATCTATGTCGCGCCCTTCGCGAAGCAGCGCGTCTTCGCGATCGGCCTCCAGCCGCCGCCCATGATGTGGATCTTCGAGTGGGACATCCTCACCGGCGATTCCGCGGTGCTCGACGTGCTCTACGCGATCGTGCGGGACTCGGGTGCACAGGGAGTCGAGTCCGCCATCGCGGACGGACAGAAGGCGATCGCAGACGTCCAGCGGATGCGGGACCTCGTCACGTCGACGGATGCCTCGACCTGGCGCACCCCTGAGATGCGGCACGCGTTCGTGTCGACGCTCGACTACGAGCTCGACACCATCACGCTGCTCAGCTCATACCGGTCGATGATCCTGCACCAGGGCCAGTGGCACGACACGAGTTCGCCCGCTGCCGAGGCTGCCTATGACTCCGACCGTGCCCGGTTCGAGAAGCTCGCTGCCGCGCACCTCGCGACCTATGACGGGGATGTCGATCACCCGGCGCTGAACCTGACGGCCGCACAGCTCGGCGTGCAGCGCGGGGAGCGCGACGAGGCGATGGCGTGGATCGCCCGCGGCCTGCTGGCGCTGTCGCTGGCGTGGCTCGTCATCGGCATGATCGCCGCCCGGACGAGCCTCGTCGCCAGGCCCGGTGCGGCGGCGGCGCGCGCCGCGTGGATCGCGTCGCTGCGGCCGTGGCGCGCCCGCGAGTCGACCCTCGGCATGCTCGAGCTCGATCGGTGGCTCCTGCTCATGGTTCCGGCCGCCCTGCTCGTCGCGACGCGGGCCGTGCAGACCTCCTTCCTGTCGTGGACGCATCTCGCGGTCATCATCGGGGCGTGGCTCGTGTTCGCCGTCGTGCTGCGGCTGTTCCTGTGGCGCCGGTCGCCGTGGCCGGTCATCGCCGCCGTCGGCGGAGTCATCGTTCTGCGCTGCGTCCTCACGCTGTTCGCCCTCTCGTTCACGGGCCCGGGCGGGTACTGGTTCGCGTTCTGGACCGACCCCGGGCTCCGCACGATCTACATCACCGTCGCGTTCGCCCTCTTCGTGTGGGTGTTCGTCGCCGCCGGCTGGGCGCTGGCCGCCCAGTTCGGCGCGCGGCGCGCCACCGGCTTCGTCCTCGCCGCCGTGGGCGCCGGACTGCTCGTGCCCGCCGTCGCGGTCGGCGCGATCGGCCTCGAGACCGCCCTCACCGCGTGGAACGACGAGATGGGCCTGCTGCCGTGGGGTCTGTCGCGCATCCTCGGCATCACGACCTACCTCGGCATCCCGGACGTGACCCCCTGGGCGGCCGCGGGCTTCGGCGCCGTACTGCTCATCCTCGGCGTGCTGCTCGCGCTGCCGTGGGCGCGGTCACGCCGGAAGACGGATGCCGGGGGAACCCCGCATCCGTCGACGGCTCAGGTCTAGGCTGGCGCCACGCCGCCGATGCGGAGCGGTGTGTGAGCGTCAGGAGACGGCGTTGTCGAAGAAGCACGAGAAGGACACGGCCGACGAAGCCCTGTCCCGCAAGAAGAAAGCTCTGTCCCGCAAGAAGTACGACAAGCAGCTGAAGAAGCTCCACGTCGAGCTGGTAGCGCTGCAGGAGTGGGTCAAGCACTCCGGCGCCAAGGTCTGCATCGTCTTCGAGGGTCGGGACGGTGCCGGCAAGGGCGGCGTGATCAAAGCGATCACCGAGCGCGTGAGCCCGCGGGTCTTCCGCGTCGTCGCGCTGCCCGCGCCGACCGATCGCGAGAAGAGCCAGATGTACATCCAGCGCTACATCGCGCACTTCCCCGCGGCCGGCGAGGTCGTGATCTTCGACCGCAGCTGGTACAACCGGGCCGGGGTCGAGCGCGTGATGGGGTTCACCGACGAGGCGACGTCGAAGAAGTTCCTTCAGCAAGTGCCGTTCGTCGAGCAGTCGATGGTCGACTCGGGCATCCTCCTGCTCAAGTACTGGCTCGAGGTCAGCCCCGAGGAGCAGACGCGGCGGCTGACCGCTCGCATCACCGACGGGCGCAAGATCTGGAAGCTCTCCGACATGGACCTGAAATCGTACAGCCGCTGGTACGACTACTCGCGTGCCCGCGACGACATGTTCGCGGCGACCGACACCCCCAACGCTCCCTGGCACGTCGCCGTCTCGGACGACAAGAAGCGCGCGAGGCTGAACATCATCTCGCACCTGCTGACCCAGATCCCGTACGAGCAGGTGCCGCGGGAGGAGCCGGTGCTTCCTGAGCGACAGGATCCGGGCGACTACGTCGACCCGCACTATCCGTTCCGATATGTGCCGAGCCGCTTCTAGGCGCCACGGGCACGCGGAGGGGGACATCTGAGGTGAGAGGCGAATCGATCGGCACCATCGGCGAGGTGCTCGCCCCGGCACTGACCAAGGCTGCGGCCGAAATCGCCGCGACCGAGGAGGCCGCGCTCGCGGACGCGCCGGACGGCGTGCACCAGCAGCGTGTGCGGGTCCGGCGGCTGCGCAGCATCCTGGCGGGTTTCCGCGACGAGCTCGACACGCGCGCCGCTGAGCGGGTGCGCGTGGCGTACGCGGAGTGGGGACGCGAGCTCGGGGTCGTGCGTGACATCGAGGTGCGCGCTGCCGTCGCCGAGGAGATGCTCGCGCGCGCCGGCGTCGACGATGTCGATGTCGTCCGGCGTCTGGTCTCGGCGGAACGCCACGCCTACGACGGTGCGCATGCCCGGCTCGTGCAGCTCGCCGGCGAACCACGCGCGGTCGCCCGCCGAGAGATGCTCCGCGCGTTCGTCGCCGCTCCGGCGATCGTCGGCGCCGACACTCCCGCCGCGGAAGTCGCAGCCGAGGTGCTGCGCGTGCAAGCGCGGCGGGTGGGCAAGGCGGCGCACCGCCTCGACGGGTCGGATGACGCGTACCACGCGCTGCGCAAGGCCGCCCGGCGCCTGCGCTACGTCGCCGAGGCCGTGGCCGACGCGGCACCCGGTCTGTACGCTGCGGAGGTCGAGGATCTCGCCGGGGCCGGCGATGCGCTGCACGACTCGCTCGGAGGGCACCGCGACGCACTGCTGTTCGCGGAGCACGTCGTGCGCGAGGGCGTGCTCGCCGCACGCGCGGGGGAGCGTTCGGACGCCTACCCCTTCATCGAGGCCATTGCACGGACCGATGCCGAGTCGCACCTGCACCGATTGCCCGAAGCGCTCCGGCGGCTGCGGGCCGCCGCATCCGACCTCCCCTGATTGCGGCGCCGCGTTACGCGGCGGCGCGCACGGCGTCGACGGGCACGATCTCCTTGCCGAGCGGCATGAGCGACACCGGAACCAGCTTGAAGCTCGCGATGCCGAGCGGGATCCCGATGAGGGTGATGCACAGCGCGATGCCGAAGGCGATGTTGCCGAGGGCGAGCCACAGACCCGCGAAGATCACCCAGATCACATTGCCGAGGAACGAGCCGACGCCGGCGCTCGGCTTGGCGACGATCGTCTGGCCGAACGGCCACAGCGCGTACACGCCGATGCGGAAGGACGCGATCGCCCACGGGATCGTGATGATCGGGATGCAGAGCAGCAGTCCGAACGCGAGGTAGCCGAGGAACATCCAGAAGCCGCAGAGGATGAGCCAGAAGATGTTGAGGAGCGTGCGCACGATCCGATCGTGCCACGGTTCGGCCGTGAGACGGCTGCGGGCTCAGCCTGCGTCACGTCGATACGCCGTGACGAAGCCGCCGCGCTGGGATGCGTCCGACCGCTCCGTCCGATCGATCGCGAGGGGCCGCGCGTAGCGGCGTTCGAGGTCGACGACAGACACCTCCTCGACGACCCAGCCGGCGGCGCGCAGCACGTCGGCTGGGTCGGGCGGGTCGGTCCGGGCGAGGAGTTCGTCGAAGGGGATGCCGGTCGCGACCGCGAAGGTCTCGAGCCGCTCGCGGGTCTGCGGAGTGTCGGGGAGCGCCGGTGCGCGCTCGATCACGGCCCGGGAGCCGGGTGCGGACAGCGCGAGGACGTCGTCCAGGACGCCGCTCTGGTCGTGGGCGCTGAGGTAGGGCAGGAGCCCCTCGAGCACCCAGTGCGTCGGGATGCCGGGGTGCAACCCGGCCGCGACGACGTCCGACGCCCGCGGTTCGGTGACATCGCCGGGCACGGCGATACGCTGCGCGGTCGCGGGGGAGGGCGCGGCATCCATCGCCCTGTCGACGAAGTCGATCACGTCCGGCGCGTCGAGCTCGAACACGCGGGTCCCGTCGGGCCAGTCCAGTCGCCACGAGCGCGTGTCGAGACCGCTGCCGAGGATGGCGACCTGCGTCAGTCCGCCCCTGCGGAGCTCGTCGTCGATGAAGCGCGTGCGCAAGCCGATGTACATCGCGCCCAGCAGCATCGAATGCTCGATCGCGGGGACGTCGTCGAGGCTCTCGGGCCACCGCTGCGGGAACGGTACGGTGATGCCGGATGCGCGCACGAGCGTCGCCGCCCACGGGTCCTGGACGAGGGCATCCGGACGAGCCGACTCGAGGGCGCGGGCCGCGGCGACCGCGACCGCGGTGACACCGACTCCTGCAACGGGCATGCATCCATCCTGTTGCGGAGTGTCGGCCGGCACGGACGGATTCGCTGCAGGCGGAACGCTGCCGGTCCGGTCGACGGGACCTTCGGCCCTGCAGCGCGTCTCGGGTGATCGCGCACACTGGTCTGGCGCATCCCGACGATGTGCCCCCGGGTCCAGGAGGCGACGACCGATGAGAGTTCTGTCATACAGCCGCAGGTTCGCGGTGGCCGGCGCAGCCCTTCTGGCGGGCATCCTCGTCATCGGCTCAGGCACGGGCGCCGTCGGCGCGTCGCCGACGGCCCCTTCCGCAGGGGCTGCGGCGCCCGCCGCGGCGGGCGATCTCACAGGTCCGCAGTTCTACGCCGGCACGTTCGTCGACGTCCCCGGACACATCGACGGAGACGTCTACGCGGCCGGTCAGAGCGTGACGATCAGCGGTGATGTCACCGGCGACGTGATCGCTGCCGGCCAGACGATCTCGATCACGGGCACAGTCGAGGGCAACGTCAGACTAGCCGGCCAGGACATCAGCATCACCGGCACCGTCGCACGCAGCGGCACCCTCTTCGGCACGAACGTCAGCCTCGGCGACGCAGGGTCCGTCGGACAGGACGTCGTGGCCGCCGCCGGCGACATCGGGATCGCGGGCACGGTCGGCCGGGACATGGTCGTCAGTGTCGGACACCTCAGCATCGACGGCTCCGTCGGCGGCAACGTCACGTACTACAGCGACACTCCTGCGCACATCGCGGCTGGCGCGGTGAGCGGAACCGTCCACCACGTGAAGCCGACGCGGCCGCGCGCCGTCGAGGTCTCGCCATGGGCTGTGGCGCTCGGGTGGTTCCTGGGGTTGCTCTACGCGCTGGTCGCGTTGACCATCGTCGCCGCGCTCGCGGGACTTCTCATCCCGCGCTGGCTGCGACGCGTGACCGACCACCTCGTGCCCTCGCCGTGGAAGGCGCTGCTGGTGGGCTTCGTGGCATCCATCGTCGTCCCCGTCGCACTGCTCTTCCTTCTCGTCACGATCGTGGGCGCGCCGTTGGCCCTGGCGGGCATCCTGATCTGGACCGTCCTGATCCTGTTCACGTTCGTGTACGGCGCGTTCTACATCGGGCGGCTGCTGCTGCGCGGCCGGGAGCATCCAGCGGTGAAGTCTCTCGTCGGGGGAGTGATCCTGATCACCGCGCTGCAGATCCCCTGGCTCAACATCCTGGTGGGGATCGCGATGGTCTTCTTCGGGCTGGGCGCCCAGCTGCTGGAGTTCTACAGCCAGCGTCCATGGACAGTCAGGGCGGATGTGGATGCGGGGCGCGCGCCGCTCGCCCCCGCACATCCACCGGTCGGAGACCAAGGAGGTTCGACATGAAGGTACTCGTCGCCTACGAGAGCAAGTACGGCGCGACGGAGGGCATCGCCGAGCGCATCGGCGAGCGACTGCGCACACGCGGGCTCGAGGCGGAGGTCGTGCGCTGCAGCGACATCGGCGACGCATCCGGATTCGACGCCTACGTCGTCGGTTCGGCCACCTACGAATTCCGCTGGCGGAAGGGTGCGCGGACGTTCGTCAAGCACCACGCCGATGTGCTCGCCGCGCACCCGACCTGGCTCTTCAGCAGCGGCCCGCTCGGCACGGAGACCGTGGACAAGGACGGGAACGACGTGCTGAAGGGGGCAGAGCCGAAGCAGTTCGCCACGTACGCCGAACTCATCCATCCGCGGGGCACTCAGGTGTTCCGCGGGGCCTATCACCACGACAAGATCCGGGGAGGGGACCGGATCGTGGCCTGGATGCCGGGCATCCGCGAGATCCTGCCCGAGGGGGACTTCCGGGAGTGGGACGTCATCGAGGGGTGGGCGGACTCGATCGCCGACAGTCTCGCCGCGGCTCGGACGTGATGAGCCGACGGGATGGCGGGAAGGCCGGCAGGTGGAGGGGCGTCGGTCGGATGGCTCTTCAGCCTCGTTGAACACGACTCGTTTCGCATGGGGCGGATGAGCTCCCCGGGTCGTCACATGCGAACGCGGATGACGGTCTTGCCCCGGCGCCGTTCGGTCGGATTCATGGCGGCAGGCGCGTCGTCGAGCGTGGCGACAAGGCCGATGTGCGGGCGAAGACGCCCGTCGCGCACGCGTTGCACGATCTTCCGCAGCTGACCCGGAATGGCCTCGACCACGAAGTCGACGGCGCGGCCGTCTGCCGGGCGTTCTTCCACCGGTCCGACGATCGATACCAGCGCGCCACCGGGGCGGATGATGCGCGCCGAGTGCTTCTGGACATCGCCGCCGATGACATCGAACACCAGGTCGACCCCACCGAGATCGCCGATGCTCTCGTTGTCGAGGTCGAGGAACTCGTTCGCACCGAACTCCAGCGCCGCCTGTCGGTCGCTCCCCCTCCCCGTGCCGACGACATAGGCACCGGCCTCGCGGGCCAGCTGTGTGACGAGGGATCCGACCGCACCGGCTGCGCCGTGGGCGAGCACCGTCTGGCCTGCCCGAAGACGGCCGTGCGGGAAGAGGCCCTGCCAGGCGGTCAGCCCCGAGATCGGCAGACTCGCACCGACCGTGAAGTCGACATCCCCGGGCAGGGGAGCGAGGTTGCGGGCTTCCACCGCGACGAACTCGGCCAGGGTCCCGTCACGATGCCAGTCCGTGATCCCGAGCACCCGCTGCCCGATGGAGAGCCCTGTCGTGCCGTAGCCGAGAGCTGTGACCACCCCGGCGAACTCGTGCCCGAGGACCGGCCGGGACCGCCCTCGACCGGAGCGATCGGCCCACGTCGAGGGCCACTCCCACTCGCCCGGGACGAAGCCCGACGCGCGGACCTCCACCACGACGTCATTGATCGCCGGCGTCGGCTGCGGCAGCTCCAGCTGAGTGATCCCGGATGCTCCCGCGGTGCGATCCGTCGCAACGATTGCTTTCATCGAGTACCTCCGAGAAGTCGCATGATCTGAACCGATCAGCGGAAGACCTGCAGCAGGCGTTCGCGCGACAGCTCGATGTGCTCGCGCATGGCTGTCTCCGCCCCGGTGATGTCGCCCCGTGCGATTGCATCCACCAGGGCGGCATGCTCGTGCACGGTGTCCGCGACATAAGAGCCTGTGTAGGCGAGGCGGAACGTGTGCAGGTGGCAGTGGGCGCGCGTGTACGCGAGCCGGACGGTCTCGTTCCGGGCTGCCAGGAAGACGTGATCGTGCAGTCGCATGTCGTGCTGCGAAAGGACCGCGTAGGCGTCCGCACGTCCGATCGCCGACACAGCGATCTCGATCTCGCGACGAAGCTCGGCGATGTCAGCCGGGGTGCGCCGTTCGGCGGCGCGCGCGGCGCTTCCGGGCTCCAGCAGCAGCCGGAGCTCGAACAGGTCGATCAGCTCCTGCTCGTTGAGGAGATTCGTTGTGCGGTACCCCTTGAGCGGCAGCTTCTCCACGAGACCGTCGGACTCGAGGCGAGCGAGGGCCTCGCGCACCGGGGTCGGGGACACCTCGAACCTTCGGGCGAGCTCGCCGGCATTGAGTCGCTCGTCGGGTGGGATCGTGCCGTCCATGATCGCCAGCTGGAGGACCGCGTAGACCTCGTCGCCCAGCATGACTCGCACGCCGGTCCCCAGAGCGGGCAGCTGACCCATGCTCGTCATCGATTCCTCCGACTTGACACCAACCCCATGACGCCACATCATAGCAACCGAAGATCCAATACGATCTACGATATCCGATCTTGAGAGGCTCAATGATGAGAAGCATCACCCGACCTGGTGCGGGAATCGCGGCGGCCGCCGCTGCCGCGGCCCTCCTCCTCGTCCTGACCGGCTGCACCTCGGCGGCTCAGAACAGCGGCTCGACCGGCGGAGGCAAGGCGGAGTCCGCGTCTTCCGTGAAGCTCGCGCTCGTGCCCGGCGGTGCGCATCCCTACTTCCAGCCGTGGAAGGAGTGGGGCACCAAGGCGAAGACCGACTTCGGCTTCGGCGATTTCACCTTCAACGAGACTGCCGGCTGGGACCAGTCCAAGCAGAACGACGTGCTGAACTCGCTCGTCTCCAACGGGTACAACGCGATCGGCATCTTCGGCGTTTCGCCCACGGACATCAACTCGGAGTTCAAGAAGCTCAAGAGCGCGGGGATCTCGGTCGGTTCGCTGGCGTCCTGCCCCGCGGGCGACACCAACGATGCCGACTTCTGCCTCTCGACCGACACGCAGCAGGCTGCCTACCTCGCCGCCAAGGCGGCCATCGCGGCGATGGGTGGCAAGGGCAACCTCGTGCATCTGACCGGCAACGCGGTCGACTCGAACACGCAGCGCCGCGAGGCGGGCGTCAAGAAGGCCGTCGACGAGACGAACGGCGCTGTCACACTGCTGACGACCGTCACCGACATCGACAAGGACCTCGCCACCGCGCAGAAGGCGGTCTCGGACCTCCTCGCCGCGCATGGTTCGGAGATCAACGGCATCGTCACCACGGCGTACAACCCGGCGGTCGCGAGCGCTGCGGGGATCAAGGCCGCCGGCCTTCCGATCAAGCTCATCGCGATCGACGACGACCCCACCATCATCGCCGGCATCAAGGAGGGCTCCATCGCAGGCACCGTCGTACAGAACCCGGGCGCGCAGGCATACGTAGGCGGATGGGTCCTCGGCCAGCTCGCCACCAAAGCCTGCACGATGAAGCAGCCCGGCGTCGTCGTCGACTCGGGCTCGTTCGTGGTCACGAAGGACAACGCCGACACCTACGACCAGCAGCGCCAGGACTTCGGCAAGACGCTGAAGAGCAAGTTCCAGAACGAACTGCTCAGCTGCAAGTGATCCGGCGCTAAGGAGACGACCATGGCCGGTACGATCACCGACGCCCGTGCCTATCTGATAGATGTCGCCGTCGAGACGCAGCGCACGGATGCCGTGCAGAGCTTCGTCAAGCAGGAGACGATCTTCGTCGAGATCACCACGAGCGACGGTCTTCGTGGCCGCGGCTACTCGTACACGATCGGAACAGGGGGTCGCGCAGTCCTGTCGATGCTGCGCGACCACCTGCTCGACCTGCTGATCGGCCGCGAAGCCGATCGCATCGAGGCGATCTGGCACTGCCTGTTCGCCTCGACTCGCGCGACGACGACGGGCGCGATCACATCGCTCGCGCTCGCCGCGGTCGACACTGCGCTGTGGGACATCGCTGCACATCGCGCCGGTCTGCCACTGTGGCGGCTCGCCGGTGGCTTCCGCCGCGATGTCCCGCTCTACGACACGGAAGGGGGATGGCTCCACCTCTCGCAGGATGAGCTCGTCGAAGGTGCACTCGACTCGCGGCGCAAGGGCCTCAGCGGCGTCAAGGTGAAGATCGGCAAGCCGAGCGGCCACGAGGACCGTGAGCGCCTCGCTGCAGTCCGCGCGGCCGTCGGATCGGACTTCGACCTCATGGTCGACGCCAACCAGTCGATGACCTCGACGGAGGCCATCCGCCGTGCCCGCATGTTCGAAGACCTCGGTCTCGCATGGATCGAGGAACCTCTGCCGGCCGACGACATCGAGGGGCACGTGCGCCTCGCGCGCTCGACCTCGACACCGATCGCGGTCGGCGAGTCCCTGTACTCCGCGGGCCAGTTCCGCGAATACCTCGATCGAGGGGCGGCGGGGATCGTGCAGGTCGACGTCGCGCGCGTCGGCGGAATAACCCCATGGCTGAAAGTCGCTCACCTCGCGGAGACCTTCAACATCGACGTGTGCCCCCACTTCCTCATGGAGCTCCACGTGAGCCTCGTGGCCGCGGTGCCCAATGGTCGGTATGTCGAGCACATCCCTCAGCTGCGAGCGATCACCGACTCCGAGATGACGGTGCAGAACGGGCGGGCTCTGGCACCGGAGACCGTCGGGCTCGGCATCGACTGGAATCGCGACGCCATCGAGAACAGGATCGTCGCATGACCGAGTCGAGACTGGGTCGCTGGGGCCGCGCGGAACTCCGCTCGCCGCGCTCGCTGCTCGTCATCCTCATCGTCGTCCTCTTCGGGACCTTCGCGGCACTCAAGCCGATGTTCCTCAACGGCCCTTTCTCCATCGCGCCGCTGATGACCACGATCTCGATCTTCACGGTGGTCGGGCTGTCTCAGATGATGGTCCTCTCCGTCGGCCACATGAATCTCGCCGTCGGTCAGCTGGCGGGAGTCTCCTCACTCGTCATGGGCGCCTGCTTCCAGAACCTGAAGCTGCCGCTGCTGCCCGGCCTCGCCATCGGTCTCGTCGTGGGGGCGGCCCTCGGCGGTCTGGCGGGCTGGATCATCGCCCAGACCGGTGTCAACTCGTTCATCGTGACCCTCGCGATGAACTTCACCCTGCTCGGACTCATCCCCACGCTGTACTCGAGCTGGAGCACGGGTCAGGCCTTCACGGTCCAACCGCCGGGATTCGCCGAGCTCGGCACCGGCACGTTCGCCGACATCTGCTGGCGCGACACGTGCGGTTCGACCGCTGTGCCTCTGCTCGTCATCCCGGCGCTCGTCTGCATGGCGCTGGTCGGCTACTTCTATTCGAGTACCCGCATCGGTCGCGAGACCCTCATGACGGGCAGCAACATCCACGCTGCGGAGCTCTCCGGCGTCCCGACCAAGCGCCGCCTCATCCTGGTACATGCTGCGTCCGGGCTCCTCGCCGCGGTCGCCGGGTTCATGCTCGCCGCCAGCACGGGATCGTTCACCCCGGCGATCGGGAGCGAATTCATGCTGCCGTCCTTCCTCGGACCGATCCTCGGCGGAACGCTTCTCGCCGGCGGCGCCGTCTCGGTGATCGGCACCTTCCTCGGCATCACGCTGACCTCGGTGATCCGCAACGGGCTGCTGCTGTTCCAAGTCGGGATCGAGGCGCTCAACGTGCTGCTCGGCGCCATCCTGCTCGCCGCTCTCGCCACCGACCGTGTCCGGCTGCTGCTCGCGAAACGACGGCCTCCGAAGGCGGAGGAATCCATCGCCACACTCGCCGTCGAGCTCCAGGATGCGGAGGGCAACCGATGAAACGCCTCATCAGCGCGAACAACCTGCTGTTGGTCGGCGTCGTCGTCGTGGGTGCGGCGCTGCTCGGAGTCGCCACCTCGGGCAGGTTCTTCGGTCCGGTGTCGATGACAGCCTTCTTCACCTACCTCAGCGTCCCAATCCTGATCGGCCTCGCGCAGATGATCACGCTGTGCGTGGGTCAGCTGAATCTGGCGGTCGGTGCGATCGGCGGCGTCGCCGCGTGCGCGGCCGGGGTCATGATCACGTCATGGGGTGTGCCCCCGTGGATCGGCGCACTGTCCACAGTCCTGGTGGGAGCCCTGCTCGGCCTTGCGAACGGACTGCTCGTCGTGGGAACCCGCATCAACGGGTTCATCGTGACACTCGCCATGACGCAGATCCTCATCGGCGTCCAGTACGGACTCGTCGGGACGCGCACCTTCGGCAGCAGCGCATGGAGCCCCGTCACCGACTTCGGGGATGCGGAGGTCCTCGGCATCCCGAATGTCTTCGTCCTGACCCTGCTCGTCGCCGGTGTCGTGGCGCTGTTCTTCTCACAATCGGTATCGGGCAGGCGTCTGCTCGCCAGCGGCGGCAACGCCCACGCCGCGGAACTGGCCGGCATCTCGATCGACCGCACCCTCGTCGTGGCCCACACGCTCTCCGGTCTGCTCTGCGGCGCCGCGGCATTCGTGACCCTCGCGATCCTGCCGGGCGTCAACTCCTCCATCGGCGGTGACTGGCTCATGCCGAGCTTCGCGGCGCCCATCATCGGCGGGGTCGGCCTGGCGGGAGGCACGGTGGCCGTGCTGGGCACGGTCCTGGCGGCCATGGTCGTACGCCTTGTCGACGCCGCCAGCGCGATCTTCAAGTTCGATACCAGCGCCGTGAACTTCGTCGTCGGTGCCGTGGTCCTGGGAACGGTCGCCCTCGGCCGGCTGCGTGAAGTCCAGGCGGCGCGTCGCGCCAGCATTCTTCGATCCAGGCGCGCGGAAGCGGCGCTTGCGGAGGTGGCCGGATGACTGTCGCACTTCAGGTGAAGAATCTGCGCAAGACATTCCCGGGTGTCGTGGCGCTCGCCGATGCCAACATCACGGTCGAGGCGGGGTCGATCCACGCACTCATGGGCGAGAACGGCGCAGGCAAGTCGACGCTGATCAAGATCGTCACGGGTGTGCAGCCGGCAGACCAGGGCGCCATGCTCCTGCACGGCACGTCGGTCTCGTTCTCGAACCCGCTCGAGTCGATGGATGCCGGCATCGGCGTCGTGCATCAGGAGCGCAACGTCGTGCGCGATTTCACCGTCGGGGAGAACATCGCCCTGTCCGCGATGCCGCGCCGCGCGGGCCGCATCGACTGGCCTGCGGTGTGGCGCGAGGCCAGGAGGTGCTTGGAGATGCTCGATCTCGATCTCGACCCCCGCACGCCGATGCGCGATCTCTCGGCGGCGCAGACACAGCTCGTCGAGATCGCTCGCGGCCTCTACCGTCGCGCGACGGTGCTGCTGCTCGACGAGCCCACGGCGTCGCTGAGCAACGACGAAGCCGACCGTCTCTACACGGTGGTCCACCAACTGGCCGAGCAGGGCACTGCGATCGTGCTCGTGAGCCACAAGCTCGACGAGGTCTTCGCTCATTGCGATGCGATCACCGTGCTGCGCGATGGCAGCACCGTCATGGAGTCGAGGCCCATCGCAGACACGAGTCGCGAGGAGGTCGTGAGCACGATGGTCGGCCGCACACTGGGTGCGATGGAAGTGGAGGTGCGCACCGTCGATCGCACGGGTACACCCGCACTCGAATTGCGGGATGTCAGCACGTCGGCCGGCCACCGCGCGATATCCCTCTCGGTCCATCCGGGCGAGATCGTCGGCATGTACGGACTCGTCGGCGCCGGTCGCACCGAGCTCGCCCGTTCGATCCTCGGTCTCGAGCGCGTCACCGCCGGAGAGACGCTCGTCGACGGCACTGCCGTGCGCATCCGATCGGTCCGAGACGCACTTCAGCGCTTCCGCATGGGCTATGTGACCGAGAACCGCAAGGAGGAGGGCGTGTTCCTCCTGCAATCGATCACCCGCAACATCGCGGTGACCGTCTGGACGGAGCTCAGCCGCTTCCTCGGACGCGTGCCGTACAAGCGCGAGCGCGACACCGTGACCGAGTTCGTCGAGGCGCTGGAGATCAAGATCTCGACGCAGGATCAGCTCGCCGGGCAGCTCTCCGGCGGAAACCAGCAGAAGGTGTCGCTGGCGAAATGGCTGGCGGCGAAGACCCGGATCCTCATCATCGACGAGCCGACCGTCGGCATCGACGTCAAGACCAAGCGCGCGTTCTACGAACTCATCTGGAAGCTCGCGGACGAGGGGCTCGCGATCCTCCTCATCTCGAGCGACCTCGCCGAGATGGTCACGCTCGCCGATCGGATCATCGTGATGGACCGGTTCACCGTGCGCGGTGAGGTGGACAACACCCACGACTACGACACGATGAGCACAGCCGTCATCCACCGCATCCACCGTTCGGAGACAGCCGCGTGACCATCTCCATCCGTTCGCATCCGGGACGACTCACCACCCTGACCCCCGGCGAACTCAGGTGGGTCGCCGACGCCGGACACACCGATACGAGGCCATGCTCTTGAGCACCATCACCGCCGTGGAGATCCACGACCTTCGCTTTCCGACATCCCTGACCGCCGACGGCTCCGACGCGATGAATCAGGACGGCGACTATTCGGCCGCCTACGTCATCCTGCTGACCGATGAGAGCGTGAACGGCGAGCCCCTTCGCGGCCACGGCTTCACGTTCACGATCGGTCGCGGCAACGAACTCTGCGCAGCCGCAGCCGCCCAGTACGCCCGCCATCTGGTGGGCCGCGAGCTCGACGACCTGGTCGGCGACCTCGGGGGCGCCTACCGCATGCTCGCCTCGGACTCGCAGCTGCGCTGGCTCGGCCCCGAGAAGGGCGTCGTGCACCTTGCGATGGCAGCCGTGATGAATGCCCTGTGGGACCTTGCGGCCCGCCGAGCCGGGAAGCCGGTGTGGCGATATCTCGTCGAGCTGCCCACGGAGACGCTCGTCGACGCACTCGACCTCCGCTACCTCTCGGATGAGATCACGCGCGACGAGGCGATCGAGATGCTCCGGGCGACGGAGCCGCTGAGAGCCGGTCGTCTCGCAGACCTCCGGGTCGCCGGCGGCTACCCGTGCTACACGACGAGCGCCGGGTGGCTCGGTTACGACGACGAGAAGATGGTGCGGCTCCTGAACCGTGCGGTCGCGGACGGCTACAGGCACGTCAAGCTCAAGGTAGGTCGCGACCTCGACGAGGACAGGCGCCGTGTCGCCCTCGCGCGTGAGACGGTCGGTCCCGATGTCAAGCTCATGATCGACGCGAACCAGATGTGGGACGTGCCGCAGGCGATCGACTGGGTGAATGCCCTCGCCGAATTCGACCTGTACTGGGTGGAGGAGCCGACGAGTCCCGACGATGTGCTCGGGCATGCCGCCATCCGTGCCGAAGTAGCGCCGATCGGCATCGCCACGGGGGAGCACGGCATGAATCGTGTGCTCTTCAAGCAGCTCCTGCAGGCCGAGGCGATCGACTACTGCCAGATCGACTCCGCCAGGATGGCGAGCATCAACGAGATCCTCGCCGTCTACCTGATGGCTGCGAAGCGTGGGATCCCGGTGTGTCCGCACGCGGGCGGCGTGGGACTGTGCGAGCTCGTCCAGCACCTCTCGATCTTCGACTACATCGCCTTGACGGGGACGACCGAGAGCCGCGTCACCGAGTACGTCGACCACCTGCATGAGCACTTCGCAGACCCGTGCGTCGTCGAGGGTGCTCGATATGTCGTTCCGTCCCGTCCCGGGTACAGCGCCGAGATCCTCCCTGCGACGATCGAGGAGTTCCGATTCCCCGATGGGACGTACTGGCGGGCCGCGCTCTCCTGATCAGGCTCGCCCAGCGGAACACGCCGAAGAGAACGCGGCTCGGCCGCCGATACGGCATCCGGAGCGATCCGTCGAGAGTTCTCGGCGGCGGATTCCTCGCCGCGCTCCCCCTCGCCAATGTCTCGGAATGGAGCCGCTGATGCCGTCCGACCTCCGCCCCATCCGGCTGCCGATGAACAGACCTGTGCCGCGTCCGTACCGCGGCGGCGCGGCGATCGAACGATTCCGCCGGGTCAGCCCGTCGGGCGAGGATCGAGCGCCGGAGGACCGCCTCGCCTCGGTGGTCACGACCTTCGGCCACGCCGAAGAAGGACTGACACTGGTAGACAGTGTGTACCTGCGCGAGCTCATCGAGGCCGATCCTGTCGGATTCCTCGGACGGGAGCATGTCGCGCGATTCGGCGCGAACCCGCAGATCCTCTGCAAGCTGCTCCACACCGGTGAACTCCAGGAACCCGTCGATCTCTCGGTGATCCTGGAGTACGCGCCGTTCGAGCGGCTTGCCCGGGAGGACGGGCTGCTCGGTCTGGATGTCACGACCGCGCTCAGCTGCATCGATCGGAGCCGTTTCGGTTCGGATCGTCTCGCCGAGACGGTCGGCGCCGTCCCCGCCCAGAGCGGTTCGGTGTTGTTCCCCGCTGCCGCGCGGCGATTCTTCCGCGCGGAGTCGGTCGTCTTGCAGCGCGGACCAGGTCTGCGGCTGCCGGCACAGTTCACTGTGCTCGTCGTGACCGAGGGAGTGGGCACTCTTGGATGGGCGGATGATCACCTGCCGCTCCTGGCCGGGGACGTCGTGCTCGTGCCCCAGGGAGTCGGCGACGTGACCCTCGATGGAGACATGCGCGCCATTCGGTGCATGCCGCCGGAGGGCGCCGCCTGAGCCGCGATCAGCACCACGAGTGCCGGGATGATGGGTCCGTCCGTCGCGGTGGGTCCGAGCCGGGACGACGGGATGCCGCGCACGAGTCCGGGGGTCGGACGCTGTGTGCGTCAGCGGCGAACCCCGCGATGGCCTGCACGCACGCCGCGGGAACACCCGCATCCGGGTTGGCCGCCCGAAGGCCCCGGATGCGCGGCCCGGGAGCGCCGAACACCCAGATCCGTGCGGTGTGTGCGATCGCGAAGCCATCGGTGATGTGCTGGGACGCGATCGCGAGGTACTCGGCTGATCGCGCGTCTTCGGAGACGTGCATGAGGGTCACTGAGCATCTGCGTCCTCAGTCGTGACGCCGAGGGCGACAAGTCCTGGTTCGGCGCGCGATAGGAGGCCCTGGCCAGCACTCCGACCGGTCGCTCAGCGGGCAAGGGTCGGGCTGGTAAGGCGCGCCTGTGGATCCCGTCCCCGGCCTTTGGTCGGTGTCGGCGACAACTGGCGCGTCAACGTTCGTGGACCCCTCGTGTACGTTTCTCGAAATGTGGTTGATATTCTGAGCCGTCGCGTACAGAAGGAGACCGATGGCCAGCCCCTACCCGCGCGGACGGACCCTGCTCGTGGCTTGCTTGATCGTCCCGATGGCACTCGCGTTCGCCGGCTGTGCGGCCAATAGCGGGACGAGCGCGCGGGCAACCGCATTCACTCCCGCGACCACCAGGCCGACATCAACTCCGGCGATCACGATGCCCCCGCCCACACCGCTGGCGGGGCATACCTCCGCGGGCGACCCGTCCGTGGGCGCGACGATGCCGATCCCGGCGGGTGCGCGCTCGGTCGTCGTCGACTTCCAGTGCACCGGCGGCACGTTCTTCGAAGTCGGGTTCGGCGACCGGACGACTCGTGGCAACGCGATGATGCTCGACGATGCGCCCTACCACGGAAGGTGCGGCGGCACGAAGGAGTTCGCGTGGCCGGTTGTGGCCGGCATGGACGGAACCCTTCACGTGTTGATCCCCGCGAATGCTGACTGGACCGCAGTGCCGCACTTCTCGACAGACGAGTTCACGCGCGATGCGGCCGTCACGATGGACTGCAAGAAGTTCTCCTGGGTCGCCGGCGAGCTGTCGGACGCCGACAACGGGTACTTGACGAAGGCATTCGGTGCGGACGAGTGGAGGACGAGAGTCGATCAGGCAGCGACGGATCTCGCCGCACAGGCGGCGTCGTCGCAGTCGCCGCTGAAGGGATTGCTCACCCAGCTCGTACCGCGGCTCAGGGACCCTGCCCTGAAGCCGGGCTCATCGCAGTCCGTCACACAGCCGATCGGGACCCAGGTGGGCGACGCCTGCACGGCGAACCAGACAGAGTTCGTCATCCAAGCCCACTTCGGTGGCTGAGCGCCCGCCCAGCGCCATGCCGTTGCCATCTCGGTCAGGAACGCCGGGAAGCCAGCGGCGCGGATGGGCAGTTCGTTGATCATTCGCGAGATAGCCAAGCCTGCAGATCGGCGGCCGGCGCGTCCGCCCCACAACGGATCGCGTGAAGAGGGATAGAACCGGTTGCCGAGCGAGGTGATGTGGCCGGCTCGCTCAGCGAACCACGCTTCCGCGACTCGCAAGCCGGTCCGTCAGCGAGCGTGCGCGACGATGATGATCGTTGTCGACGTGTCGTTGAGGGGATGTCGTTCCCAATCACCGTAGACCTCGCTGACGTCGAACCCCACGTCAAGGCCGTGCAGCGGATGCTCGGCCACGCCTCCGCGGCGATGACCCTCGATGTCTATGCCGACCTCTTCGACGACGACCTCGACGCCGTCTCCACCTCGCTCAACGCCGCCAGGAACGCCGCCGTCACGTCGCGTTGACCATTATTCCGACGGCGGTGGGCTTGACTCGCCTGAGTTCGGCGCGCCTCGATGTCCGAAAAGTGTGGGCAAAATGTGGTCAAAGGGGTTCAGTGCGGAAGAAACACGGCCCGAAATCCCTTGAAAACCTGGGATCTGAGGGTCGCCGACGTGGACGCGACGGCGGGAGTCGAACCCGCAGCACAACCGGTTATGAGCCGGTGCCCGGGACCGCCCGGATCGCCGCGATGAACTCACGCTAGCCGGGGGGACCCGCATCCATCGTCAGGGAGACATGAGGTTTCGCTGTGTGTCTCTCGGTGTCCGCGACATCCGGCAGCGGGGCGCTACGGGCCACGAAAGCGACCCGAGCGGCCGTGGGTTGAGCGATCTGCTCAATCTGAAAATATCCTGTTGACTCCCCATGAACTGGCGCATAGCGTTCGATCTCGAGTGCACCCCCAGTGCACGAGGAAGAGGTGATCCCTTGCATCGACGCATACTGGCGATCGCGGGCGCCATCGCGCTCTCGATTCCGGCCACGGCAGCCATGGCCGCCCCACCATCCCCTGACAACGGACCAGCGGCACGGTTCGAGACGACCCCCCGGGGTGCGACCGGCGCGAACTTCGTGCCGGCATCCGTCGCCGCCGACGGCACCGTGGACGTCATCGTGCAGATGAGCGGCGACCCCACGTCGGTCGTCCAGGCCAAGCAGGGCCGGAAGCTGACGGCCGCGGAGCGCGACTCGGTGAAGGGCACGCTCAAGAAGCAGCAGGATGCGATCATCGGCGCCATCGCGAGCAAGGGCGGCAAGGTCGTCGCCCAGATGCAGTCCGCCTACAACGGCATCCAGGTGTCCGTCCCGCGCAAGGCGGTCGACGCGATCGCGGCGCTGCCGAACGTCGTCGCCGTCTACCCGGCGCGCACCTACACGCTCGACAACGCGGTCTCGGTGCCCTTCCTCGGCGTTCCGGACGTGTGGCAGAACACCGGCTTCACGGGCAGGAACGTCAAGGTCGGCATCATCGACACCGGTATCGACTACACCCACGCGAACTTCGGCGGCCCGGGCACCGTGGCGGCGTACACCGCTGCTCACGCGAACGAGACCCAGCCGGCGGACCCCGCGCTGTTCGGCCCGACTGCGCCGCGCGTCAAGGGGGGCACCGACCTCGTCGGCGACTCCTACAACGCCGACCCTGCGTCGGCCACGTACCAGCCGACCCCTCACCCCGACGCGAACCCGCTCGACTGCCAGGGCCACGGCAGCCACGTCGCGGGCACGGCCGCCGGTGACGGCGTGAACCCCGACGGCAGCACCTACACAGGACCGTACGACTCGTCGACACCCGCGAAGAGCTTCAAGATCGGCCCCGGCGTCGCGCCGCAGTCGGACCTGTACGCGATCCGCGTCTTCGGCTGCGAAGGCTCGACGGATGTCGTCGTGCCGGCGATCGACTGGGCCGTCGACCACGGCATGGACGTGATCAACATGTCTCTCGGCTCGTCGTTCGGCGGACCCGGTGACGCGGACGCGGTCGCCGCCTCCAACGCCGTGGGCGCGGGAGTCGTCGTCGTCGCCTCCGCGGGCAACTCGGGGCCGAACCCCTACATCGTCGGCTCGCCGTCGACGGGTGACGGCGTCATCTCGGTCGCCGCGGTCGACAGCACCGCGACCTTCCCCGGCGCGAACGTCGCCACGGGCGGCAAGAACGTGTCGGCGATCAACGCCAACGGCGCGAGCCTGGCGGGTCTGCCGCAGATGACCGTCGTGCGCCTGACGGACGACCCGAACACGGCGGAGAACGAGGCGCTCGGCTGCTCGACCGAGGCGTACACGAAGGCGGGCGTCGTCCCCGGGGGCAACCAGCTGGCCGTGTCGCTCCGCGGCACCTGCGCGCGTGTCGCGAAGGCGATCTTCGCTCAGAAGGCCGGGGCTGCGGCGGCGCTCATGATCAACACCTCGACGGACTACCCGCCGTTCGAGGGCGCGATCCTGAGCAACCCCGACACGGGTGAGGCGTACACGGTCACCATCCCGTTCCTCGGTGTCCGCTCGACGGATGCGAGCGCCTTCGTGAGCGGCAACCCCGCCACGGTGACGGCGGCAGACCTGGCCAACCCGGGCTTCCGCGGCTATGCATCGTTCAGCTCGGGCGGCCCCCGCAACGGCGACTCCGGACTCGGCGTCGACGTGGCAGCGCCCGGCGTCTCGATCCGCTCCACCGCAGTGGGGACCGGCAGCGACAGCGAAGTGCTCTCGGGCACATCGATGGCGGCTCCGCACGTGACCGGTGTCGCGGCTCTCGCCGTGCAGGCCCATCCCACGTGGTCGGGCAACGATGTCGCGCAGGCCGTCGTGTCGACGGCCGATCCGTCGAAGGTCGCTCACCAGAAGCTCACCCTCGGCGGTGTGGGACTGGTCAACGCCGCTGGCGTGGTGGCGACCCAGGTGACCGCATCCGGCGACACCTACACGACCACGGACGGCAAGCTGAGTCAGACCGCTCTGAACTTCGGGTTCCAGGAGTCCGCCCAGGGCTTCAAGGGCACGAAGACGGTGCAGCTGACCAACCACGGCGACAGCCCGGTGACGTACACGCCGACCGCCGAGGCATCCACGCAGTCGCGTGCCTCTACTGTGACGTTCAGCGTGCCGTCGATCACGGTTCCCGCGCACGGCACCGCGAAGTTCTCGGTCTCGCTGTCGGCGGCGCCGAGTGCGGTTCCGACGTCGACGGCCGGCACCTTCGGGTTCTACGAGATCTCGGGCGACGTGCTGCTGACCTCCGGCTCGTCGGCGCTGCGCGTGCCGTACCTGCTGGTGCCCCGTTCGCTCAGCCGCGTGTCGGCACAGGTGTCGGGGCAGTGGATGACGAACGCCGACAGCTCGAAGGCGATCACGCTGCGCAACCCGGGCGCGGCTCTCCCGGGTCAGACCGATGCCTACACGTGGGGTCTCAGCGACGCGCGGGACGTGTCCTCGTCGGACACCGGCTACGACGTCCGCGCCGTCGGCGTGCAGTCGTGGGACGTCGGTGGGGGAGACCAGCTGCTGGTCTTCGCCGTCAACACGTGGAAGAAGTGGAACAACGCCGCCGAGAACGAGTTCGACATCGATCTCGACACCAACGGCGACGGCGCCGCGGACCACATCGTGTTCTCGGCCGACTACGGTCAGGTCACGTCGGGCACACCCGACGGCCGGACGGGCGTGTTCGTCTACGACATCGCGACCCGGGCGCTCGGCTCCACCGGGTTCCTCGCTTCGGCGCCGACGGACAGCAGCACCGCGCTGCTTCCGGTCTTCGCGAGCGACCTCGGTCTCTCGTCGACGAACGGGACGTTCAGCTACGCCGCAGCGGGATTCTCCTCCGTCAACGGCGGCTCCGACGGGGTCGCGGGTGTGGCCACCTACAACCCGTGGACGCCGGCGCTGAGCTTCGGTGACGGCGGGCCGGCTGTCGCGCCGGGCGCGACGCAGCAGCTGAATGTCGCCCTGAGCGCCTCGGCGTTCGCGGCGCAGAAGCCGCTGGGTGTCATGACGGTGGTGCCGGACAACGCCGCGGGCGAGAGCGAAGCGCTCCTCACCCCGGTGAAGTGACGCACCGGTACTGAAACGCAGGGCGGGGCTCGTCATCGACGGGCCCCGCCTTCGCGTGCGGACTCCGTCGCGGCGGCGCCGGCGATCGCCCGACCGGTGTCGCTGTCGGCGCCGCCGCCTAGACTCGAAGGGCCATGATCGACGCATCCACCCCTGGGCCCACGCGCTCCGAGGCTCCACGCAGCGCACCGGCGATGCCCGCAGGGAGTGTGGGGATCATCGTCGGAGGCGACCACGGTCCGCACGCCGGCGAGACCCGACCCGACGACGACCTCCTCGTCGGCCTCAACTCGCAGCAGCGGGAGGCGGTCGTCTACCGCGGACAGGCGCTGCTCATCGTCGCGGGCGCGGGCTCGGGCAAGACCAGCGTGCTGACGCGCCGCATCGCGAGCCTCCTGCGCTCGCGCGAGGCGTGGCCGAGCGAGATCCTCGCGATCACGTTCACGAACAAGGCCGCGGGAGAGATGCGCGAGCGGGTCGAGCAGCTCGTCGGCAACAGTGCGAAGGGCATGTGGATCTCGACGTTCCACTCGGCGTGCGTGCGCATCCTCCGACGCGAGGCCGAGCAGTTCGGCTTCACGAAGTCGTTCACGATCTACGACTCCGGTGACTCGCGCGCGCTCATCAAGCGGCTGGTGAAGGAGCGTGAGGCGGATGCCTTCGGCCTGACTCCCGCGGCCGTTCAGGGCAGGATCTCCAAGCTCAAGAACGAACTGGCGGATGCCGAGTCCTACGCCCGCCAGGCCAACATGAACGACCCCGCCGAGCGGGTGTTCGTCGAGCTGTTCGGCGACTACCAGCGCGAGCTGCAGCGCGCGAACGCCTTCGACTTCGACGACCTCATCGGCCAGACGGTGTTCCTGTTCCGCGCGTTCCCGCGAGTCGCGGATGTCTACCGGCGTCGGTTCCGCCACGTCCTCGTCGACGAGTACCAGGACACGAACGCGGCCCAGTACGCGCTCATCCACGAGCTGACGCGCCCGATCTCCGACTCCGTCGCTGAGCCGTTCGAGTCGAACGGCATGATGATCTTCGAGCCGGACCGGCCGTCGGGTCGGGACGCCGGCGGGGAAGGCGCATCCCTCACCGTCGTGGGCGACTCGGATCAGTCGATCTACGCGTTCCGCGGCGCCGACATCCGCAACATCACGGAGTTCGAACGAGATTTCCCCGGTGCGAAGGTCGTCCTGCTGGAGCAGAACTACCGGTCGACGCAGAACATCCTGAGTGCGGCGAACGCGGTCATCAGCAACAACTTCGACCGCAAGGACAAGCGCCTGTGGAGCGCGGACGGGCCCGGTGAGAAGATCGTCGGCTACACGGGCTACTCGCAGCACGACGAGGCCCAGTTCGTCGCCGAGGAAGTGGATGCGCTCCGCCGCACGGGCGTCGACTACTCCCAGATGGCGGTGTTCTACCGGACGAATTCGCAGTCCCGTGCACTGGAGGAGATCTTCATCCGCGCGGCCGTGCCCTACAAGATCATGGGCGGCACGCGGTTCTACGAGCGCGCCGAGATCAAGGACGCCCTCGCCTACCTCGTCGCGGTCGCGAACCCAGCGGATGAGATGGCCCTCCGCCGCATCATCAACCGACCGCGTCGCGGCATCGGCGACGTGACGGTCGAGGCGATCGCGCGGTACGCCCAGAACGAGGGCATCACGTTCCGCGACGCCCTCGCGAACGCGTCGGCGCTCGGGGTCGGTCCGAAGATGCAGGCCGCGATCGCGCAGCTCGATCAGGTGCTGGCGGATGCGACGGACCTGATGCTGCCGGCCTCCGGCGAGCTCGCTCCACCCACCGCGGTCGCCGACGGGCTCACGCTGCTCATGGACCGCAGCGGGTACCGCGATGCGCTGCGGATGAGCCGCGACGCCCAGGACGAGGCGCGACTGGAGAACGTCGACGAGCTCATCGCGGTGGCGCGCGAGTTCGCCCGCAACAACCCCGAGGGCACCGTCATCGACTTCCTCGCCGAGGTCGCGCTCGTCTCCGACACGGATGACCTCGAGGATGCGTCGGGCTCGGTGTCGCTCATGACGCTGCACACCGCGAAGGGCCTCGAGTACGACGCCGTGTTCATCACGGGTGTCGAGGAGGACCTCATCCCGCACCGCATCTCGGCGAACGAGCCCGGTGGCCCCGCGGAGGAGCGTCGCCTCTTCTACGTCGGCGTCACCCGTGCGCGCAAGCGGCTCTACCTCACGCTCGCGATGACGCGCGCGCAGTTCGGCGAGATCTCGGTGGCGATGCCGAGTCGCTTCCTGCAGGAGATCCCCGGCGAGCTCGTCGACTGGCGCCAGTCGCCTGGCGACGTGAACTCCCGCGGCGGCACCCAGTCGCGCGCGCTCAACGCGCGGCCGGGCAGCGGCGGATCGGGGTGGGGCCGCCGGCAGATCCGTCACGACGATCCGCCGGCGCTCGCGCCGAAGTCGACGTCGCTCGACCGGTTCCCGAATCGCATCCCGGCGAAGCTGCGCGACAACGGCGACATGGTGCTCGAGGCGGGGGACCGCATCCGTCACGACGACTTCGGCGAGGGGCGTGTGGATGCCGTCACCGGCGAGGGTGCGAAGCGTGTCGCGCACGTCCGCTTCGACTCCGGCGGCCTGAAGAAGCTGCTGATCAAGGTCGCCCCGATCACCAAGATCTGAGCGGAGGCGGAATCACAGGCGGGCCGCGCTCGCCTCGCGAGTGAGCCGCCTCGAAGCGGCGGTTAGGCTCGACGCATGGCCTTGTTCTCGCGTCGTCCGAAGTCGTCTTCCGAGCAGGATGCGGGAACCCCCGACGCCGCGTCCACAGCCGAATCGGAGGAGACGCAGGAGACGCAGGAGTCCGCCTCCGCCTCCGCCGAGGAGACTCCCCAGGTCGGCATCTCGGTCTCCTCTTTCGGCGGTCTCGGCGCCGCTCCGACGCCGGCGTCCGCCAGCGCCGCCGCCGCCCCGCAGGCAGAAGCCGACGGCATCCCGGGTCTCACCGACAACATCCTGCTGCGCGATGCGATCGCCGCCCTCCCCGAGGAGGCCAACGGCACACAGGTCGTGGGCGTCGCCCGGCAGCTGCTGCAGGGTCAGTTGTTCCTGCGCGTGCGCGGCGATGCCCGTTCGCTCGCGGCCGAGGGCAAGGAGCTGCCGCTGGCTGTGGCATCCATCGAGGACACCCCCTTCGTGCTGGTCTTCAGCGGCGGCTCGGCACTCCAGGCCGCGGTGCGCGCCGACGGTCAGCTCGACTCGTCGGCGATGAGCCAGGACGCCGGCATCGTGCTGCGCTCGGTGCTCGCCGGCCCCTACGGCGGGATCATCCTCGACCACGCATCGCGCCAGAGCCCGATCGTCATTCCGCGCCAGCTCATCGAACGGGCGCTGGAGGAGAGCGATGACGAGTTCACCGTCAAGACGCTGCTCGCGGGTGAGCGCACGTCCGAGACCCCGGCGCTCGTTGCGGCGGCGCTGCCCCATGTCCCGCTGTGGCTCGCGGCGAACCGCGCGCGTGAAGAGGACGAGTGGGGCCTCGCCGAGTCCCGCAACGCGTCGGGCGAGCGCTTCCTCGAGGTGTTCTCGCACCCGCTCGAGGTGCTCGCGATGGGACGCGGCGACCAGCCGATGCCGATCCGCATCGACCAGCTCGCCTCGGGTTTCGAGGGCGACGACGGACTCACGGGCATCGTCGTGGATCCCGCGGGTCCCTGGATCCAGCTCTCGCGAGCCGATCTGGCTTCCGCCTTCGCCGCTGCCGAGGAGTGACGACCCAGACAGGTCGACTGCATAGTTAACCTGTATGAAGGTTCTCCGAAAGGGCGTCATGACCGTCACCACCCTCGACCCGCAGTCCGCGCTCGTCGTCATCGACCTGCAGCAGGGCATCGCGGGCACTCCCGCCGCCGAACCCGTCGTCGCGCAGGCGGTACGGCTCGCGGATGCCTTCCGCGCGGCGGGTCTGCCGGTCGTGCTCGTCAACGTGACGGGCGGAGCGCCGGGTCGCGTCGAGCGTGCCCGACCGAACGCCCCGCGCCCGGAGAACTGGGCAGAGCTGCTGCCCGAGCTGCGCCCGGACGCGCCCGGCACGATCCGCGTGACGAAGCAGACGTGGGGCGCCTTCCACGGCACGGACCTCGACGAGCGGCTGCGGGATGCCGGTGCGACCCAGGTCGTTCTGGCAGGCATCGCCACGAGCGCGGGCGTCGAGTCCACGGCGCGGGCGGCGCACGAGCACGGCTACAACGTCACGATCGCGACGGATGCAGTGGCCGACATGGATCCGGTGAACCACGAGCACGCGGTGACCCGCATCCTTCCCCGCATCAGCGAGACCGGCACGACCGACGAGATCCTCGAGCTTCTGGCGGCGAACGGGCGGTGACCTCCCGGAGTACGGAGGCGCGCGAGCGGCGTGAGGGCAGCCCTCACCCGTTCGGCGCGCGCTTCGTGACTCCGCTGCTGTGGGGCACGTCGCTCAACCCGATCAACTCCTCGATCCTCGCGACCTCGCTCGTCGCCATCGGGACGGCGTTCGGCGTGGGCGCCGGGCAGACCGCCGTGCTCGTGGCCGCTGTCTACGTCGCCAGCGCCGTCGCGCAGCCGGCCATGGGCCGTCTCGGGGAGCAGTTCGGCGCGCGCCGGGTCTTCGTCGGCGGACTCGTCGTCCTCACGATCGCCGGCATCGTCGGCACCTTCGCCCCGACTTTCGCCTGGCTCATCGTGTCGCGGGCGCTCATCGGCATCGGCACGGCGGCCGGATATCCCACGGCGATGGCGATGATCCGTCACCGCGCCGACACGGCGAGGATCGGCATCCCCGGCGGAGTCCTCGGCGGCATCTCGATCGCCGCGCAGTCGTCCGCGGCGCTGGGACTCCCGCTCGGCGGTGTGCTCGTCGGCGTGTGGGGATGGCCGGCGGCGTTCGCGGTGAACATCCCGCTGGGGCTGATCGGCCTCGCGATGGCCCTCATCTGGCTGCCGAAGGATGCCGCGCGCCCGCGCCGCGGCGGTCGTGAGCTCGCGCGGGCCCTGGACCCGCTCGGCATGCTGCTGTTCGCCGCATCCGTCGTCGCGCTCATCGCCGTCCTCTCGGACGTGCGCCATCTCGCCTGGTGGCTCGTCGCGGTCTTCGTCGTCGCGCTCGCAGCGCTGATCCTGTGGGAGCTGCGTGCGTCACAGCCCTTCATCGACGTCAGGATGCTGCGTCGCAACGGCCCGCTCACGCGCACCTATCTGCGCCAGACCATCGCGCTCGCAGCGGCGTACACCGTGCTGTACGGATACGTGCAGTGGCTCGAGGACAGCCATGGCTACCCGGCGAGCGTCAGCGGACTCATCATGCTTCCGATGTCGGTCGTCGCCGCCGCGGGTGCTGCCGTGATCTCGCGGCGTGCGCTCATCCGCGGCCCGCTGACGATCAGCGCGGTCGCCCTCATCGCCGGCGGCGCGGCCATGATGGTCGTCACGAGCACGACGAACATCGTGCTTCTGGTCGCGCTCAGCCTGCTGTTCGGCGTCGCACTGGGCTTCACCGGCACGAGCAACCAGGCCGCGCTCTACACGCAGACGACGGCCGACCAGATCGGTGTGGCATCCGGCCTCGCGCGCACCGCGTCGTACCTCGGCGCGATCTTCGCGTCGGCGCTCATCGCGCTCGCGTACCCGGGCAGGGCGACGGATGCGGGTCTCCACGTGTCGGCAGTCGTTGTGCTCATCGCCGGGGTCGCGGTTCTCGCCCTCGTGCTGCTCGATCGCCGGCTGCCCTCGCGAGGGCACTGACCGGCCTCCGCCGTTGCGCATGCCCGCGCCCGCCCCCGCGCCCGCCCAACGGCGGAGATCTGCATAACCGCGGACGCCTTCCCGACTTACGGTCCGCAGAAGTGCGGAAGTCTGCTCGTGTGCAGAATCCGGCGCCGTGGGCGAGACGCCCCGAAGGCTCTTCGGGAGAAGTCCAGGGCGGCGGGACCGTCGGACACTGTGAGGGAGGCCGTGATCGAGGTCAGGCCCGACGGTACGTCGGGCATCCGGCGTTGTCAGCCTGGCCCTGGCGTCGTGTCCGATCCGATCGATACCGTGAACGGGTGGCAACCGAGCGCATCACCCTGACCGTCCCCGGCCCGCACGGCGACCGAGAGGTGGGCGTGTCGAATCCGAACCGCGTGATCTGGCCCAAGCAGGGGATCACCAAGCAGGAGCTGGCGGAGTACGTGGTCGCCGTGTCCGGCCCGTTCCTCGCGGCCAACGGCGACCGGCCGGTGTCGCTCGAGCGGTTCCCCGAGGGCGTGGGCGGCGAGAGCTTCTTCTCGAAGAACCCGCCGAAGGGCGCGCCGGCATTCGTCGAAGCCGTCACCGTGACCTACAACAGCGGGCGCCGGCATCCGCAGCTCGTCCTCACCGAGGCGGCGGCCGCGGTCTGGGCCGTGCAGATGAACACGATCGTCTTCCATCCGTGGGCATCGCTGACCTCGAACACCGACAACCCCGTCGAGCTGCGCATCGACCTCGATCCGCAGCCCGGCACGGGCTTCGCAGAGGCGGCGGCCGTGGCACCCGCCCTGCGCGACGTGCTGGCCGAGGCGGGTCTCGAGGCCTGGATCAAGACGAGCGGGAGCCGCGGCATCCATGTCTTCTGTCCGATCGAGCCGACGCACGAGTTCCTCGACGTCCGCCATGCTGTCATCGCCGCCGGGCGCGAACTCGAGCGACGCCTGCCCGACAAGGTCACGATGAACTGGTGGAAGGAGGAACGCGGCGAGCGGATGTTCATCGACTTCAACCAGGCGAATCGCGACCGCACGATGGCCGGCGCCTACAGCCCTCGCGCGCTGCCCGGAGCCACCGTGTCGACTCCGCTGTCGTGGGACGAGCTGGATGCGGTCGACCCGGCGTCGTTCACGGTGCGATCGGTTCCGCAGCGCCTCGCCGACACGGGCGATCCGTGGGCGGAGTTCGGCGCCGCACCCGGTCGCATCGACGCGCTGCTCGACTGGTGGCGGCGCGACCTCGAGAACGGACTCGGCGAGCTGCCGTTCCCGCCCGAGTTCCCGAAGATGCCGGGGGAACCGCCGCGGGTGCAGCCGAGCCGCATCAACCCGGAGAACTGGCCGAAGCCCGAGTGAGTCAGTCCTCGAGGACGTCCGCGAGATCGTACGCGGCGACGACCTCGAGCTGGTCGTACGTGCACGACCGCGCGTCGCGGTCGGGACGCCACCGCTCGAACTGGACGGTGTGGCGGAACCGCCATCCCTCGAGCTGGTCGTAGCGCACCTCGAGCACCCTCTCGGGCCGCAGCCGCACGAACGACGAGTCTGCGCGGCCCGCCTGGAACCGCGACTTCTCGCCCTCGCCGCGGATCGCCTCACCGGACTCGTCGCGTTCGACGAGCGGTGCGAGCTCGTCGATGAGCTCGAGGCGCCGCTTGTCGCTCCACGCGGCGACGCCGCCGACCGGGTAGAGCGTGCCGTCCTCGCTGTAGAGGCCGACGAGCAGCGAGCCGACGCCCTGACCCGACTTGTGGATGCGGTACCCCAACGCGACCACGTCGGCGGTGCGCGCGTGCTTGATCTTGAACATCGTCCGCCTGCCCGGCGCGTACGGCTGGTCGAGCGGTTTCGCCACGACACCGTCGAGCCCCGCCCCTTCGAACTCGGCGAGCCACCGCCGGGCGAGGTCGGCATCGGGGGTCGCTCGCGTGACATGCACCGGATCGGGGACGTCCCGGAGGAGGTCGACGAGCGCCGCGCGGCGCGCGGCGAACGGCTCGGCCTGGAAGTCACGGTCTCCGATCGCGAGGAGGTCGAACGCGACGAACATCGCGGGTGTCTCCTGCGCGAGCTTGTTGACGCGCGAGGCCGCGGGGTGGATGCGCTGCGACAGCGCCTCCCAGTCCAGCCGGCGCCGCCCGTCGCGGTCCACGGGGACGACGATCTCGCCGTCGAGCAGGCACGGCTCGGGCAGCAGCCGCGCGAAGGCCTCGACGAGCTCCGGGAAGTACCGCGTGAGCGGCTTCGCGCCCCGCGACCCGATCTCGACATCGGTGCCGTCCCACGAGATGAGGGCGCGGAACCCGTCCCATTTCGGCTCGAAGCTCAGGCCTTCGCTGCGCGGGATGTCGGCGACGGCCTTCGCGAGCATCGGAGCGGGGATCTCATAGGGCATGCGTCCATCCTGCCGGGCACCGCCGACAAAGTCAGGAGCGGTCGAGAAGGCCTCGCGGGCATCGGCGCCCCGGCGGCCAGAGTTCACGAGATGTCCACCTCCCGCGCCTGGCCGGTGTCACGCGAGCGGTCGAGACTGGTGCGCACCACCCTCCGTGACGAAAGGGACACACCGATGACGGACATCCGGAACGACAGCGAAGAGGTCGTCGACACCGACGCGGCGCAGATCGCCGAGGAGCTCGCCGAGACCGAGGAGGACGCGGACCTGGTCGCCGCGCTGACCGCTCTCGAAGAGGCCGCCGCCGACGACGAACTGGGGCCCATTGAGTATCTCGTCGTCGAGTTCCCCGCGGGTGAGAGCACCTTCACGGGCGAGGCGATCGCGCAGCTCGCCGCGCTCGCCGACGCGGGCACGGTGCGCCTGCTCGACGTCGTCGTCGTGTACAAGGACGAGGACGGCGAGATCGACGTGCTCGAGGCCGATAACCTCGGCGACCTCGGCTCGGTCGGAGTGCTCGAGGCCACGATCGCGCAGATGCTCGCCGACGAGGACCTCGTGGACATCGCCGACGAGATGGAGCCGGGCAGCGTCGCAGGCGTGGTCGTGTGGGAGAACACCTGGGCGGCGCCTTTCGCCGTGGCCGTGCGCCGCAACGGCGGAGAGCTCATCAGCTCGGGTCGCATCCCGACGCAGTCGCTGATCGCCGCGATCGCCTCCGGCGACGACCCCGGCGACGAGTGAGCTGACGACTCGGACGGATGGCCCGGCGTGCCTGCGCCGGGCCATCCGCCGTCGAAGACCCGCGGATCAGGCGAACGCGCTCATCCCCGTGATGTCCCGGCCGATCAGCAGCGCCTGGATGCTCTCGGTGCCCTCGTACGTGTGGATCGCCTCGATGTCGGCCATGTGCTGCATGACGCCGTTCTCAAGCAGGATGCCGTTGCCCCCGAGCATGTCGCGCGCGACGTTCGCGATGCGCCGTGCGGCGCGCGTGTTGTGGTGCTTCGCGAGCGACGCCTGGGTGGGCCGCAGCTCGCAGCGGGCCTCGAGATCGGCCATCCATCTGCAGTAGAGCTGCATCGCGGTGAGCTCCTCGAGCATCTGCGCGAGCCGCTCCTGCACCATCTGGAACTTGGCGAGCGGCTTGCCGAACTGCATCCGCTGCTGCGAATACGAGAGCGCTGCCTCGTAGCAGGCCGTGGCATGCCCGAGCGCGGACCACGCCACACCGGAGCGCGTCGCGTACAGCACGGTCGAGGCATCCTTGAACGAATGCGTACCCGGGAGCACCGCCGTCAGCGGCACGCGCACCTGGTCGAGCACGATGTGGGCCTGGTGGATGCCGCGCAGCGACGCCTTCCCGCGGATCACGGTGCCGGCATAGCCCGGAGTCGACTGCTCGACGAGGAAGCAGCGCACGGCGCCGTCATCCGGATCGCCCTCCGCCTGCACGCGCGCCCAGACGAGGGTGATCCCGCCGGACGCGCCGTTGCCGATCCACTTCTTCGTGCCGTCGATGACCCACGCGTCGCCTTCCCTGCGTGCCACCGTCTCGAGCGACACCGAGTCGGACCCGTGGTCGGGTTCGGTGAGGGCGAAGGATGCGGGGACCTCCCCACGCGCGACCGGCACGATCCACCGCGACTGCTGCTCCTCGCTGCCGAAGAGGGCGAGCGTGCGCAGGGCGAGACCCCCCTGGACGGCGAGGACCGTGCCGAGCGACCCGTCGCCGCGCGAGATCTCCATGTTCACCAGTCCCGCCGCGAGCGGAGAGAAGCGCGTGAGCGACGGGTGGTCGATGCCGTCGTTGAAGAGGTCGAGCTCGCCGGCGCGCATCGCGATGTCGAGCGGGTAGTCGCCGGTGTCCCAGGCATCCAGCATGCGCGTGCCGACCTCGTCGATGTAGGCCTGCGCCCGCTCCCATGCCGCGCGATCGTCCTCGGGGATGTCGGCGAACACGCCGTAGTAATCGGTGCCGCGCCGAGCGGTCACGGCGTACCCCTCGACGCTCTGGCCGGGGCGGGGAGTGAAGTCGGTCATGCGGACTCCTGATGCGAGGCGGAGATGGTGCGGCATCCGATCACCGTCGCGCGGCGTGGAACTGGATGCCACGTTTCATAGTACTCAGTCTCAACAGGGCGCCCGCACCACGAGAAGCGCGCGCCATCCGTGGGATGACGCGCGCTTCGCGAACGTGGTCGGGTCAGCTCCCGACGATGCCCGAACGTCGGCGGATGCGAATGCGGCGGATCCACTTCTCGAGTTCGACCACAACCGGGACGATGAACCCGAGTCCCAGGGCGATGAGCCACTCGTGGCCCGACAGGCCCGTGGTGCCGATCAGGCGCTGCAGGAATCCGACCTCGACGGCGGCGACGGTCAGCAGCAGCGGGATCGACAGCCACTTCAGCGCCACGAGGATCGGCGGAGCGAGCCCCGAGTCAGGGTCGCGCCGCATCACGAGGCCGCCGAAGATCGCGCCGAACGCGGCGACGACGAACGTCATCGTCACCGGCACATTGGGTTTCGTCGAGCTCAGCTGATCGGGGTAGATGAGCAGGGGGACGAGCGAGGTGATGAAGATGAGCGCACCGTAGAGGAACCACTGACCGACCGCCGCACGGTTGGCGATGGTCTTCTTCGGATCGCGCGGGGGCTTCTGCATGATCCCCTCGGGAATGGGGTCGAGCATGATCACGATCACGGGGAAGATCGACACGAAGAAGTTCAGGAAGAGCACCATGATCGGCGTGAGCGGCACACCGTGATTGATGTCGAAGATGCTCGCGACCAGGAACAGCAGTACGAGGGAGAAGAGCTGCGCCATCTGATATCGGACGTAGCTGACGATCTTCTCGTAGATCGAGCGACCCAGCCGCACTGCGGTCACCAGCGTGCCGAAGTTGTCGTCGACGAGGATCATCTTCCCCGCCTGCTTCGTCACGTCGCTGCCGGAGCCCATGGCCACGCCGATGTCGGCCTGCTTGAGGGCCGCGGCGTCGTTCACGGCGTCGCCCGTCATCGCGACGACGGCGCCCTGCTCCTGCATGAGGCGGGCGAGGCGCAGCTTGTCCTCGGGCGTGACCCGCCCGAACATGTGCAGTCGCGGCAGCGCGGCCTTCAGCTCGTCATCGCTCATGGCCTGGATCTCGGCGCCGCTCGCGGCGCCCTCGCCGAGGCCCAGCTTCGCGCCGATGGCGGCCGCGGTGATCGCGTGATCTCCGGTGATCATGCGCACCTCGATGCCGGCGTCTTGTGCGATGCGCACCGCCTCCTTCGACGACGGGCGCAACGGGTCGATGATGCCGACGAGGCCCACGAATGTCAGGTCGGTGACCTCTGCCATCGGGTCGTCGGGCACCGGCGTTCCCGGCTCGAAGCGACGGAAAGCGAAGGCGAGCACGCGCAGTCCTTGCTCCGACAGAGACCTGTTCGCATCGAGCACGGCGTCGCGGGCTTCGGCGATCGGCACCGTGCCGTCGGGGGTCATCACCGAGCCGCAGCGGTCCAGGACGACGTCGGGACCGCCCTTGACGAGCATCACGAGCTGCGTCCCGCCATCGCGCGGCACCTGGTGGTAGGTCGCCATGAACTTGTAGGCCGAGTCGAACGGCACCTCCGCCGCGCGGGGGTACGCACCCCGGGTGAGCTCCGCGTCGGCGCCCATCTTGGCCGCGAGCACGACGAGCGCAGCCTCGGTCGGGTCGCCGATCACGACGCCGTCATCCGAGACGGTCGCGTCCCCGCACAGGGAGAGCGCGAGCGCGAGCTGCGTGAAATCGGGAACCGGACCGCCGGCCGCTCCGAGGATCTCGCCGGTCTTCTCGTAGCCGTTCCCGCCGACCGAGTACCAGGCTCCGGCGAAGTACAGCGACTCGACCGTCATCTCGTTCATCGTGAGCGTGCCGGTCTTGTCGGAGTTGATGGCGCTCGTCGCCCCGAGCGTCTCGACATCGGTGAGGTTCTTGACCACGGCCTTGTGCTCGGCCAGCTGACGCGAGCCGTACGACAGCATCGCCTGCACGAACGATGGCATGCCGGTCGGGATCGCCGAGATGGCCATGGAGATGCCGAGGAGGATGACGGATGCCGCCGGCTGCCCGCGCAGCAGGCCGGTGACGACGATGACCGCGACCGCGCCCCATGCGATCCATCCGAGCACGCCGGTGAGCGAGTCGAGTTCCCGCTGCAGCGGCGACTTCGCGGGCTTCACCGAGGAGAGCATCGACGCGATGCGGCCCATCTGGGTCTGCATCCCGGTGTCCGTGATGACCACCACGGCTGTGCCACGGGTCACCTGGGTGTTCTGGAACACCATATCGGTCCGGTCGCCGAGGGTCGTCTCGGGATCGGCGAGCGCCGCCGCATCCTTCGGTATCGGCGCGCTTTCGCCGGTCAGCGCGGCCTCCTGCGTCTCGAGCGTTGCCGAGCGGAGGATTCGCCCGTCCGCCGGAACGATGTCGCCGGCCTCGAGCGAGACGATGTCGCCGGGCACGAGGTTCGTGGCATCCAGCTGGAGCAGGCTCCCGTCGCGCACGACCTTCGCCTGCGGAATCTGCATCTTGGCGAGAGCGTCGACCGAGGCCTTGGCCTTGAGCTCCTGCCTCGAGCCCAGGATGACGTTCAGGATGACCAGGGCGCCGACGAGGATGCCGACGCTGAGTTGTCCGATCAGGATGCTGATGACGGCGACCGCCACGAGCATCACGTTCATCGGATCGGCGAGCTGCCGCAGGGCGACCTGCCACACCGACGGCGGCTTCTCGGCGGCGATGGAGTTGGGGCCGTGGTCCGCGAGACGCTTCGCGGCGTCGGCGGCGCTCAGCCCGCGGTCGCGATCACTGCCCAGCGCGGCGACGACCGCATCGGGATCCTGCGTGTACCAAGGGACGTCCGCGGGCTTGTTCGCGGGTGTACCGGCGGAGGTGTCCACAGCGCTCATGGGGCCCAACATACAGCCGCACAGCGCCGCAGGAGCGGAAGGATCCGACGTCAGTCGTCGAGGTGCTCGCGCAGACGTCGTGCGAGCTCTGCGGTCGGCATCGTCCGCGGGAAGACGGCGACGACGATCTCGTCGTCGGCCGGCGCGTTCTCACCCTCGGGAAGCACGCCGAAGCGGCGCCTCGCCTCGTCCAGCGCCGTGCGCAGGACCGACACCGGCACCTTCTTCGACCCGCGCAGCAGCGAGCGCAGCACGTGGTTGTGGATCGCGGTGACGAGTGCGGCGAAGCCCACCGCATCGAGCGGGTCGAGGCCGGGAAGTGCGGCCCGCAGGTACTCGTCGAACAGCCGCTCGTAGCGGAACACCGTGATGATCTCGCGATCGCGCAGCGCGGGGACCCCGCGCACGACCGCATAGCGGCGGCGGGCGAGGTCGGGGTCGGCGGCGAAGTGCGCGTAGACGAAGAGGGATGCTTCGCACACCGCGGCCCACGGATCCTGATGCGGCTCGGCCAGGAACTCGCGCAGGCGGTCGATCAGCACCTCGTGATCGGTGAAGACGACGTCGTCCTTGCCGCCGAACTGACGGAAGAACGTGGAGCGCGAGACGCCCGCAGCCTGGGCGATCTGCTCCACCGACGTCTGGTCGAACCCCTGCTCGGCGAACAGCTCGAGCGCGGCGGCGACCACGGCCGCGCGGGAGGCGGCGAGGCTCGGGGAGGCGGCGGCGGTGTCGGTCATCTCGGAGAGAGCCTAATGCGCACATTTCGGGGATGCCGCATCCCGCGCGCGCCTGCACGGAGCGCGCGGCCGTGGCGGTCCCACGGCGCGTCGCTCCCGTCAGGGCACCCTGGCGAGCGGTAGTAGGCTGGGGGACTGGTCGATCTCTCGACATCAAGACGCTTTCGGCGTCATTCCGCCCAGTCGCCCCCCTGCAAAGGAATCACTGTGGATCTGTACGAGTACCAGGCACGAGACCTTTTCGAGAAGTACGAGGTGCCGGTACTCCCGGGCATCATCGCCGACACTCCTGAGGAGGCGAAGGCGGCGGCGGAGAAGATCGGCGGTGTCGTCGTCGTCAAGGCCCAGGTGAAGGTCGGCGGCCGCGGCAAGGCCGGCGGCGTCAAGGTCGCGAAGACCGCCGATGAGGCGTACGAGGCGGCGCAGGCGATCCTCGGCCTCGACATCAAGGGCCACGTCGTCAAGCGCGTGATGGTCGCCGCGGGCGCCCGCATCGCGAAGGAGTTCTACTTCTCGGTGCTGCTGGACCGCGCCAACCGCTCCTACCTCTCGCTGACGAGCGTCGAGGGCGGCATGGAGATCGAGCAGCTCGCCGTCGAGAAGCCCGAGGCCCTCGCCCGCATCGAGGTCGACCCGGCCGTCGGGATCGACTTCGCCAAGGCGACCGAGATCGCCGAGGCCGCGAACTTCCCCGCCGAGCTCGTCGGCAAGGTCGCGCCGGTGTTCGTCAAGCTCTACGACGTCTACAAGGGCGAGGACGCCACGCTCGTCGAGGTCAACCCGCTCGTTCTCACCGAGGAGGGCGACGTCATCGCCCTCGACGGGAAGGTCTCGCTCGACGACAACGCCGAGTTCCGTCACGCGGGGCACGCCAGGCTCGAGGACAAGGCCGCGGCCGACCCGCTCGAGGCCAAGGCCAAGGAGCTCGACCTCAACTACGTCAAGCTCGACGGCGAGGTCGGCATCATCGGCAACGGCGCGGGCCTGGTCATGTCCACCCTCGACGTCGTCGCCTACGCCGGGGAGAACCACGGCGGCGTGAAGCCCGCGAACTTCCTCGACATCGGCGGCGGCGCCTCCGCGGAGGTCATGGCCAACGGCCTCGGCATCATCCTCGGCGACCCGCAGGTGAAGGCCGTGTTCGTCAACGTCTTCGGCGGCATCACCGCCTGCGACCAGGTCGCCAAGGGCATCGTCGGCGCGCTCGCCGAGCTCGGCTCGACGGCCGACAAGCCGATCGTCGTGCGCCTGGACGGCAACAACGTGGCGGAGGGCCGCCGCATCCTCGAGGAGGCGGCGCATCCGCTCGTCACCCTCGCCGAGAACATGGACCAGGGCGCCGACAAGGCCGCCGAGCTCGCGAACGCGTAAGGAACAGTCATGACGATCTTCCTCAACAAGGACTCCAAGGTCATCGTCCAGGGCATCACCGGCGGCGAGGGATCGAAGCACACGGCCCGCATGCTCGCGGCCGGCACCCAGGTCGTGGGCGGCGTGAACGCCCGCAAGGCCGGCACCACGGTGCTGCACACGGCGAAGGACGGCTCCGATGTGGAGCTGCCCGTCTTCGCGTCCGTCGCCGAGGCCATCGCGGCGACCGGCGCCGACGTCTCGATCGCGTTCGTGCCTCCGGCGTTCACGAAGGACGCCGTCGTCGAGGCCATCGAGGCCGAGATCCCCCTGCTCGTCATCATCACCGAGGGCGTGCCCGTGCAGGACTCCGCCGAGTTCTGGGCGCTCGCGAAGGCCAAGGGCGGCAAGACCCGCATCATCGGCCCGAACTGCCCCGGCATCATCAGCCCCGAGGAGTCGCTCGTCGGCATCACCCCGGCGAACATCACCGGCAAGGGCCCCATCGGCCTGGTCTCGAAGTCGGGCACCCTGACGTACCAGATGATGTACGAGCTGCGTGACTTCGGCTTCTCGACGGCCATCGGCATCGGCGGCGACCCGGTCATCGGCACCACGCACATCGACGCGCTCGCTGCGTTCGAGGCCGACCCCGAGACCAAGGCGATCGTCATGATCGGCGAGATCGGCGGCGACGCCGAGGAGCGCGCGGCCGAGTTCATCAAGGCCAATGTCACGAAGCCGGTCGTCGGCTACGTCGCGGGCTTCACCGCCCCCGAGGGCAAGACGATGGGCCACGCCGGCGCCATCGTGTCCGGTTCGGCCGGCACCGCGCAGGCGAAGAAGGAGGCCCTCGAGGCCGCGGGCGTCCAGGTCGGCAAGACGCCGTCCGAGACCGCCGACCTGATGCGCGAGATCATCAGGGGTCTCTGACCCCACGTCACGAGGGACGGATGCTGCGGCTCAGGGCCGCGGCATCCGTCCCTCGTCGTTTCCGGCGCCCGGGGGTCGCAGCCGCAGGTAGCGTGGACGACATGCCATTGAACGGGGAGTACCTCCCGAGCACCGCCGAATGGGCACGCACGCAGGCCGAGTCCTTCGAGGCGTCGCAGGGAGCCGAGGCGAACACGCTGCGCGGCAAGCCGATCATCGTCCTGACGACCGTCGGGGCGAAGACCGGCGCGCTCCGCAAGACGGCGCTCATGCGCGTCGAGCACGAGGGCGAGTATGCCGTCGTCGCATCCAAGGGCGGCGCGCCCGACGAGCCCAAGTGGGCCGAGAACATGCGCCGGCATCCGCATGTCGAGCTGCAGGACGGCGATGTGAAGCGCGACTACACCGCGCGCGAGCTGTCCGGCGACGAGCGCGCCGAGTGGTGGGCGCGGGCGGCGCAGGCATGGCCGGACTACGACACCTACCAGACCCGCACCGATCGGCAGATCGCGATCTTCGTGCTCGAGCCGAACGACGCGTGATCCCGCGCGAGTGAGGGACATCGAGCTCGAGCGCATCAGCGGAGGCGTCGTCACGCTGCACGACGCGCGCCGCAAGGTCCGCTGGAGCGTCGAGCTGGAGCCGTTCGAGATCGGCGTGTTCGCCGTGACCGAGGCGCAGCTGGGCGAGCTGCTCGGGATCACGGCGGCGCACCCTCGCCGCCCGGCGGTCGGCGTCAGCTGGCAGCGGGCCATCCGGTTCTGCAACGCG
This sequence comes from Microbacterium rhizosphaerae, assembly GCF_034120055.1. Taxonomy (NCBI): domain Bacteria; kingdom Bacillati; phylum Actinomycetota; class Actinomycetes; order Micrococcales; family Microbacteriaceae; genus Microbacterium; species Microbacterium rhizosphaerae. The sequence goes on from NZ_CP139368.1 coordinate 1,116,379, forward strand.
GCATCGGAGTGGGAGGGCCTCGACCCGGCGTACTCGTTCGACGGCGAGGATGTCACGTGGCACGTCGACGCCGACGGATATCGCCTTCCCACCGAGGCCGAGTGGGAGCTCGCCTGCCGTGCCGGCTCGACGGGGCCGCACTACGGCCCGCTGAGCGAGATCGCGTGGACGAGCGCCGACGGCCTCTCTGCGCCGGCTGACGTCGGCGGGAGGCTCCCGAACCTCAACGGCCTCTTCGACACGCTGGGCAACGTGTGGGAGTGGTGCTGGGACCTCCTCGATCCCGCCCGCTACCGCGACTACCGGGTGTTCCGCGGCGGCGGCTTCGCCGACGACGCGTTCAGCGTCCGGGCGTCCACGCGGCGCGGCGGCGGGCCGCGCATGCGTCACGAGGACGTCGGCTTCCGCGTGGCCCGCGGCGGGTTCGACACGGTCGATGAAGCGCAGGGCTGGTCGGCGCGGGCGGATGCCGAGCGGGCCGACCTCGACGGGCCGCTCCCTCCGGGCTGGACGCCGCTGCGCTGACGCCTACTCGGGAGGCAGCTCCGCGAGGGCCAGCAGCTCCGCCTGGAACTGCGGGGCCCGGTAGTAGACGCGGTGGCCGTCGACGGCGACCATATAGCCCGTCAGGTCCAGCTCGTCGGCGAGCACGTCGACGGAATTGGGATGCGGCCCGTCGACGACGAAGCCGAGGATGTCGGTCGGACGCCACAGGCTCCGCCACGGTACGCCGTAGCCGGCGAGCAGGGTGCCCGACAGGCGGCCGCCCGCGCGATCGACGAGCCCGGTCTGCGCGAAGTCGACCGACCACGGGTCGGAGTCCGCGGCGAACGCCCGGGGTGCGCGAGACGGCTCGGTGCCGAGCACCTCCGGGCCATGCAGCTCGGGGAACATGCGCCCGAAGAACGCGCGCAGCTGCACTCCGATGGTCAGAAGCGAGATCCGTTGCAGCACCGGTCGCGTCTGCGGACTCGAGGCGAGCAGGGCGAGCGCCGACACCGAGAGCACGGCGCCCATGCTGTGTCCGACGAGGACGGCGCGCCTGTGCTCGATGAGATGGATGCGGTCCGGGTCGGTCTCGCCGCCGGCATCCAGCCATTCGAAGAGCCGGCCCGCGATCTCGGGCACGGCGCGCTCGGCATACGCCGGCGGCCCGAACGGGTGGCCGGTGCGCGGCAGGTAGCACACGACGTCCCACACCACGGCGATGGGGCGGACGGCGCCGCTGGAGGCGCCGGCGACGAGCAGCGCCAGCAGGGCGAGCCCGATCCAGGCGAGGGCGAGCATCCCGACGTCCAGCAGCGGGTGGAGAATCGACGGCCACCCCCCGCCGATGCGCGCTGGATCCCACAGCGGCGCGCCGGGGTGCGCGTAGGTCACCCACGACCACACGACGCCGCCCGCGACGCCGAGACCGAGCGTCAGCGCCGCGGTCGCGCCGAGAGGCTCGGCCAGCTGCACGCGCGCCGCCAGCGAGCGCCGGCTCTCGATGGCCGACAGGAGCGCCCCCGGCGAGGGCGGCAGCACACTGCGCGCGGGGGTCGGGAAGTCGGCGACGGTCGTCGGCGCTCCCCACGCCTTCGCGCGGGCGTCCACCGTGCGCGGACGCACGAGCATGGCCGCGGCGATCACGGCGAGGATCGCCGTCCCGACCAGGACCCCGAAGCCCAGCGCGATGTAGCTGCCCGAGATGTACACGGTGGGCGGTGCGACGCCGGCAAGGACCTGTCCACGCGCGAGGGCGGATGCGGGCAGCACTCCGTTGAGCCAGTCGCCGACCGTCGTCGTGACGATGGCGCTCATCGCGGCGGCGACGGCCAGCGCGAACGACATGAAGCCCGCGGGACCGCAGCCGAGCCACAGCGTGGCGCGTCGGCCCGCCCGCGGTCGCCAGAAGACCCCGGACACCGCGATCAGCGCAGCCGCGCTGACGATCGCGAGCGGTGCGGTTCCGGCGCCGTACAGCCGCCCGGGAGACTGCGGCCCTGTGGCGAACAGGAGCACGATCTCGAGCGCCGCGAAGACGGCCGCCGAGCCGATGAGCAGACCGTCGGCCCATCGCACGGCCGCCCGGGGGAGTCGCTCCTCGGTGGCCGGGACGGTGGTCGGCAGGACGAAGGCGACCACGAGCACGGCGGCGAGGCCGACGCATCCGAGGGCCGCGAACCCGATGGCGGTGTCGAAGTCCGCGCGGCCCCACGCTGCGCCGATGCAGTGCTCGAACCCGCCCAGTCCGCGGCAGGTCGTGTGCCAGCCGAACGAGGCCTGCCCCGCGGTCAGGGCGATCGTGAAGAAGATCGCGCCGGCGAAGTGCGCGTGCGCGAGGTGCCGGGTCACACGGTTCGACCAGAAGCCGGGGCTCGTGAGCAGGGCGGAGGGCTGGGCCGGAGCGACGCCACCGGCGAGGTCGCGCGCGAGACCCGCGCGCGCGGCGCGGTGGGCGCCCATTCCGGGCAGCACGTCGTAGCGCAGGCGCGACAGGGCGGACAGCGCCCAGATGCCTGCGACCGCGATCACCGGCACGAGGGCGAACAGCGCGAGCCGCTGGCCGGCGGTCCACGTCGCGAACATCGAGAAGAAATCCTTCGCCGGCCCGCACAGCGCGGCGGCCGCCGCGCACTGCGCCGCGCCGAGGTCGAGCGCGAGCGTCACCGCCGTGCTGGTGAGCAGCAGCGTGAGGAGCAGTCCGAACAGGCGGGTCAAGCCGGCCGTGGTGCGGCCGCCGCGCTCGGTGACGGGCGCGTCATCCGCGGGCTCGGGCGGTGCCGGCGGCAGGCGGCGCATCCACTGCACGACGTTCGCCAGCGCGAACGGCAGCAGCAGCGCGTAGCCGATGCGGGCGAAGACGCTCGCGATGATCCCACCCGTGCTGGTTCCGCCGAGATCCGGCATCGTGCGCACCATCCCGCCCCACGAGTAGGCCTCGCGGCGGATGCCCGGCGGGACATAGCCCTGCTCGCCGGATTCGAGCTTCGCGACCGCCTTGCGCTTCGGTCGCCAGAAGCTGCCCAGCTTGTCACCCATCACGAGCCGGATGTCCTCCGACTCCAGGTCGAGCAGGGCGGCGGGCGTGGTGTTGTTCATCCCGTGCACGCGCAGCTCGAGGACGGGATGTTCGGGCGCATCGCCCATGGCGCACCTCCTGCCGGGCCGCGGATCCGACGGTGTGACCACAGTCCGCGCCGCGGGCGCTTCCACCCTAGGGCCGCTCCGATGCCGGGCGGGATGCGCGCGCCGACAGGGAGCGTCCACGGTCGCTGGGTAGGGTCGATGAGGCATGCATCGCCTCGTCGTCGCCCTCCTCGCAGCTCTGGACGCCGCTCTCGCGGCGGTGGTCGGCGTTGCCGCGGCACTCGCCCCGCTCGCGCTGCTGTGGCTCATCGGCGGCACGCTGCCGTGGGGCGCCCTCTGGCCCACGGCGGTGTCGGTGTGGCAGCTCGGACACCTCGTGCCGCTGCACATCCACCTGCCCGCCGAGTACCTCGCAGTGACGGGCATCGACCAGTCCGCGGCATCCTTCGTCATCTCGCTCGCCCCGCTCGCCTTCGCCTCGTTCACGGCGATCTTCGCGGCGCGCTCGGGAGTGCGCGCGGCGCAGGCGGATGCGGCGGCCACGGGTCCGATCGCCGGGACCGTCGTCTTCGCCGTCCTCGCCACCCTCGCCGGGCTGACGGCGCGCAACCCGATCGCAGCGATCCACCTGTGGCAGGGCGTGATCTTCCCCGTCGCGATCTATGCGGTCGGCGCCGCGGGCGGCGCCCTGGTCGCGGGATGGATCCACGCCGATCCGTCGGGCCACCGCACGCTCGACGGCATGCGCGCCCGCGTCGCGCACGGGCGGCACGGCTGGGATCGGGTCGTCGAGCTGACGGCCCGCGGAGCAGGGATCGCGCTCGCGGGTCTCATCGGCCTCGGCGCGCTCGCGTTCGCAGCGGCCATGATCGTCCGCGGCGGGAACGTCATCGCGCTCTTCGAGGCGGGACATGTCGATCTGATCGGCGCGGTCGTGGTCGCGCTCGGGCAGCTGGCGTACCTGCCCACGCTCGTCGTCTGGGGGCTCTCCTTCGTCGCCGGTCCGGGGTTCTCGGTCGGCGTCGGCACGACGGTCTCGCCCGCGGGCACGCAGCTCGGGGTCGTGCCCGGCATCCCGGCGCTCGGCGCGCTTCCCGAGACGACATCGCCGTTCCTGCTCGTCGTGGTGCTGCTGCCCGTCGCCGTGGGGGCGCTCGCAGGCTGGGCGGTGCGCTCGCGGTTCGCGGACCCGGATGCGTCGACCCACGAGGTCGTGCACGCCGGCTCGGGCCTGCGCGCGACCGTCGCCGCCGGCATCGCCGTGCTGTCCGCAGGCGGCACCGCGGCGCTGTGCGCCGCCGCATCCGGGTCGCTGGGGCCCGCCCGGCTCGCGCAGACCGGTCCCGAGCCGGGTCCTGTGGCGCTCGCGGTGGGGATCGAGGTGCTGATCGGCGCGGCGATCATGCTGCTGTCGCCGGCATCGGACCGCGGCCGCGAACGCACGGTGGAGCGCCCGGCCGCCCCGCAGGCGCCGGCGGACGACGTGACAGCGCCCCTCGAGCCGCTGCCCGTCGCCCCGCTGCCCGTCGCCCCGCTGCCCGTCGAGCCGCTGCCCGTCGAGCCGCCGACGGGCGCTGACACTTGGGCGCCCGCCGGAGAGATGGATGCCGACGCCCGGACCGGGCCGATCGTCCTCCCGCCCGTGCCCGCGGCGCAAGCCGAACCCGAGCCGGAACCCGAGCCTGTCGAACCCGAGCCGGTCGAGCCCGAGGCGCCCAAGCCGCCGCCGCCCGCGGCATCCCGCCCGGATCTCGGTCCGAACCGGCCGAATCCGCTGCCGCCGGCAGCGGCGCCCGGCGGGAGGGACGGTTCTTAGTAAACTCGGTCCCGTGCTCTCGGTCGCCGTCCTCATCTCCGGCACCGGCTCGAATCTGCGAGCCCTCCTGGAAGCCGCCGAGGATCCCGATTACCCGGCGCGCGTCGTCGTCGTCGGAGCCGACCGCGAAGCCGACGGTCTCGCGCACGCGGAGGACTTCGGCATCCCGAGCTTCACCGTGCCCTATGCGCACTACGCGACCCGCGAGGAGTGGGGCGCGGAGCTGTCGGCGCAGCTCGCGGTCTGGCAGCCCGATCTCGTCGTCCTGAGCGGTCTCATGCGGCTGCTTCCCCGCGAGGTCGTGGACGAATGGGCGCCGAACCTCGTGAACACCCATCCGGCGTATCTGCCCGAGTTCCCCGGCGCGCACGCGGTGCGCGACGCGATCGAAGCCGGAGTCCCCCAGACCGGCGCGAGCGTCATCGTCGTCGACGCCGGCGTCGACAGCGGTCCCATCGTCGCCCAGGAGCGCGTCCCCGTGCTCGACGGCGACGACGAGCACTCGCTGCACGAGCGCATCAAGCCCGTCGAACGCCGTCTGCTGATCGACGTCGTTCGCCGTGTCGCCACAGGCGATCTCGACCTCACGTCTCCCTGAGCCCCCGAACCCCACCCCCGAACCGGAGGAATCCATGGCCGGCCCCCGCCACGACCCGTCCCTGTACCGTGACCGCGATGTCGTGCCGGTTCGCCGCGCCCTGGTGTCGGTGAGCGACAAGACCGACCTGCTCCGCCTCGCCGAGGCGCTCTCGGGCGCGGGCGTCGAGATCGTGTCGACGGGTTCCACGGCGGCGACGATCCGCGAGGCCGGGCACGCGGTCACGGACGTCTCGGCGGTCACCGGCTTCCCCGAGTCGCTCGACGGCCGGGTCAAGACGTTGCATCCCGCGGTGCACGCCGGCCTTCTCGCCGACCTTCGCCTGGAGGACCACGAGGGGCAGCTCCAGCACCTCGGCATCGAGCCGTTCGAGCTCGTCGTCGTGAACCTCTACCCGTTCGTGGAGACCGTGGCAGCCGGCGCGCAGGGCGACGACGTGGTCGAGCAGATCGACATCGGCGGCCCCGCGATGGTGCGCGCCTCCGCGAAGAACTACGCCAACGTGGCGATCGTCGTCTCGCCGCAGTCGTACCCCGCGATCATCGAGGCCCTCGGCCAGGGCGGCACGAGCCTCGCCCAGCGCAGGGAGCTCGCGGCCCGCGCCTTCGCGCACACGGCCGAGTACGACCGTGCTGTCGCAACCTGGTTCGCCGAGGGCACCCTCGTCGAGGGCACCGACCTGCCGCAGCATCTGACGGTCCGCGCGGAGCGTCTCGCCATCCTGCGCTACGGCGAGAACTCGCATCAGCGCGCGGCCCTCTACTCGCGCACCGGCGGCCACGGCATCGCCCAGGCGACGCAGCTGCAGGGCAAGGAGATGTCGTACAACAACTACGTCGACGCCGATGCCGCTCTGCGCGCCGCCTTCGACATGGTGCTGCCCGCCGTCGCGATCATCAAGCACGCCAACCCGTGCGGCATCGCGGTGACGGCGCCGAACGCCCTCGACCCCATCGCCTCCGCGCACCTGCGCGCCCACGAATGCGACCCGGTGTCCGCCTTCGGCGGAGTGATCGCGGCCAACCGCACGGTGACCCTCAAGATGGCGGAGAACCTCCGCGACATCTTCACCGAGGTCGTCGTCGCGCCCGATTTCGAGCCGGCGGCGCTCGAGGTCTTCGCGCTGAAGAAGAACCTCCGTGTGCTGCAGCTGCCCGCCGACTGGCGCCAGGAGCGCATCGACGTCCGGCTGGTCTCGGGCGGCCTCCTGCTGCAGGATGCCGATCGCTTCCCCGACGACATCGAGTCGGTCGCGGAGAACTGGGACCTCGTGACGGGGGAGCGCCCGACCGAGGACGAGATGCAGAACCTCATCTTCGCGTGGAAGGCCTGCCGCGCGGTCAAGTCGAACGCCATCGTCCTGGCCAAGGACTCGGCGACGGTCGGCATCGGCATGGGCCAGGTCAACCGGGTCGACTCGTGCCGCCTCGCGGTCGAGCGCGCGGGGTCGCGGGCGGCAGGGTCGGTCGCGGCATCCGACGCGTTCTTCCCGTTCTCCGACGGACCGCAGGTGCTGATGGATGCCGGGATCTCGGCGATCGTGCAGCCGGGAGGGTCCGTGCGCGACGACGAGACGATCGCGCTCGCGCGCGAGCGCGGCGTGACGATGTTCTTCACCGGGGAGCGGCACTTCTTCCACTGACGCCGGCGCGGGCGACCGTCGTGGTCCGGGTCAGGGACGCAATGCGGTGACGACGAACGCCCGCATGGGCGCCCGAATCGGACCCGTGCCGAACTCGTGCTCGATGAGCTGCGTGGCGATCATCTCGATCTCTTCGCGCGCGCTGGACGGATAGCCGTCCAGCTGGGCCGCGAGGGCGGAGCCGTAGGCGAGGGCCGCGGCGGCGATCTGAGCGGAGTCCGCGACGGCGACGAGGTCCACGGTGTCGATGGTTCCCAGGACGAGACCGCCCGCCTCGACGTCGGCGCGGATCCGGTCGTGGTCGTGGTAGCCGTGGGCGACGCTCGTGATCACGTTGGGCCGGGCGTCCGGAAGGACGCGCCGGTAGGCCTCGTCGACGAGGGACGGGATGGGGTTGGTCGCGATCGAGTCCCATGCCGAGAAGATGTAGTTCCCGCCCGTGCGCAGCACCCGCATCACCTCGGCGTTGGATCCGGGGCGGTCGCGGAAGAACATCACGCCGAACTGGCAGACGACGAGGTCGAACGAGCCGTCGTCGAACGGCAGCCGCTGGGCGTCGGCGACGCGCCAGGTCACGTCACCGGTCCCCTCCGTCGGCTCGCCCTCGAGTGCCGCGGCGACGGCGAGCATGTCGCTGTTGAGGTCGGTCGCGACGATCGTCGAATCGCCCGGCAGCGACCCGACCAGACCCCGGGTGACGACGCCGGTGCCGGCCGCGATCTCCAGCACGTCCACGGGCTCGAGCGCGGCGGCGCGGGCGACGAGGTCCTCGGCGAACGGCTGGAAGAAGAGCGGCACCATGAGGTCCTCGTAGGCGTCCGGGAGGGAACCCTGGAACAGCATCCCCGCATCACGATCAGACATCTCGGTCTCCCTGATATGGATCCCCACCGTTGTACCCGCATCCCGCTGCACTGTCCAGGGGTTGGCGGGGCCACCTCGAGCAGGCCAGACTTCCGGCATGACCTATGACTACGATGCGATCGTCCTGGGCGGCGGGTCGCCCGGAGAGCATTGCGCAGGAGCGATCGCCGCGGGAGGCAAGCGCGTCGCCGTCGTCGAGCGGGAGCTCCTCGGCGGCGAATGCTCGTACTGGGCGTGCATCCCGTCGAAGACCCTGCTGCGGCCCGGTGAGGCGCTCGCCGCCGCGCGAACCGTGCCCGGCGCACGCGAGGCCGTGACGGGCGGCATCGACGTGGCCCAGGCGCTCGCGTGGCGCGACTTCCAGGTCTCCGGCTACGACGACAGCGGCCAGGAGACGTGGGCGGCCGGCGCGGGCATCGACGTGGTCCGCGGCCACGGACGGCTCGCCGGACCGCACACGATGGCCGTCGGCGATCGCACGCTCACCGCCGAGCACATCGTCATCGCCACCGGGTCCACCGCCGCCATCCCCCCGGTGGAGGGGCTGCGCGAGCTTCCGGGCCTGTGGACCAACCGCGAGGTCACGGGCATGAAGGAGGTGCCGGCGCGTGTCATCGTCCTGGGCGCGGGTCCCGTCGGCGTCGAGATGAGCCAGGCCCTCGCCCGCTTCGGCTCGTCCGTAACCCTCGTCGGTCACGGCGAACGCGTGCTGCCGCGCGAGGCGCCGTCGGTGGGCGATCGGGTCCTCGCGGCGCTGAAGGCGGACGGCATCGACGTGCGATTCGGGGATGCCGTGCACGCTGCGCTGGAGGGCGACGAATACGTCCTGACGCTCGCGGACGGCGCCGAGCTGCGCGCCGACCGGCTGCTGGCCGCGACCGGCCGTGCACCCCGCATCCACGACATCGGTCTCGAGACGGTCGGCATCGAGCCGACGAAGAAGGGCATTCCCGTCGACGATCGGCTCTCGGCGGGCGACGGGCTCTGGGCGATCGGAGACGTGACCGGGCTGTGGGACCTCACGCACGTGGGCAAGTATCAGGGCCGTGTCGTCGCCGACAACATCCTCGGCCGCGCGCGCGTCGCGGACTACACCGCGGTTCCCCGCGTGGTCTTCAGCGACCCCGAGGCCGCGGCCGTCGGCGAGACCGAGGGCGCGTACGTCAGCACCACGGACCTCGGCGCGGTCGCGCGCACGTCCACCTACACGCGGGACTACGAGGATGCGGGGTTTCTCACCCTCGTCTCGGACGGACACGTGCTGACCGGCGCCTTCGCCGTGGGCCCGGAGGCAGGGGAGTGGCTGCAGCAGGCGACGCTCGCCGTCCGTGCGAAGACGCCGCTCGACGTGCTGCTGGACGTCATCCAGCCGTTCCCGACGTTCTCGGAGGCCTACCTCGACGGACTCCGCGACCTCGACGCGCAGATCCGGGGGTAGGCCCCGGGCGCGGACGAATCGGGCATCGCCGCGATGTCCGATTTCCGCGAGAGCGTGTCGGCGGGGCGTGCGATTCTGGATGCATGGACACCCTCACGACGATGACGTTCGACGAGCGCTATCGAGCGATCGAGTCGCGCGATGTCCGTTTCGACGGCCAGTTCGTGACCGCGGTGCGCTCCACGGGCATCTACTGCCGCCCCAGCTGCCCGGCACGCACGCCGAAGCCGTCGAACGTCACATTCTTCCCCACGTCGGCGGCGGCGCACGAGGCCGGTTACCGTGCCTGCAAGCGGTGCCTGCCCGAGGCGGCGCCCGGCTCACCCGCGTGGAATCTCCGCGGCGACGTCGCCGGACGCGCGATGCGGCTGATCGCCGACGGCGTGATCGAGCGCGAGGGCGTCCCCGGACTGGCATCCCGACTCGGCTATTCGCCCCGGCATCTCACGCGCGTCCTCACCGCCGAGCTCGGCGCGGGTCCGCTCGCCCTGGCCCGCGCGCAGCGCGCGCACACGGCCCGCATGCTGCTCGTCGGCACCGACATGTCCGCGGCGGACGTCGCGTTCTCCGCGGGCTTCGCGAGCGTGCGGCAGTTCAACGACACCGTCCGCGAGGTGTTCGCCATGACCCCGCTCGACCTGCGGGCGCGACGGCACACCACACCGGACGCGACGCCTCTCGGCGAGATCGACCTCCTGCTGCCGGTCCGCGGACCCTTCGACGGCGCGGGGCTCTTCGCGTGGATGGCGGCGCGCGCCGTCACGGACGTGGAGCAGGCGGGCGACGCCTCCTTCTCGCGCACTCTGCGGCTCCCCGGCGGCCCGGCGTGGTTCGAGCTCCGGCAGGACGAGGAGCGCATCCGTCTCCGCGCACGCCTCGCGCACCTCGGTGACCTCACCGTGCTCGTCGCACGCGCTCGGCGCCTGTTCGACCTCGATGCCGATCCATTGGTGGTGGATGCGGCGCTCGCCGCGCACCCCGAGCTGTCGGCGTCGGTCGCCGCCATCCCGGGCATCCGCGTGCCGGGAGCCGCCGACCCGCACGAGATGCTCATCCGCGCGATGATCGGCCAGCAGATCACGGTCGTGGCCGCCCGCACGGCACTGAGCTCGCTGGCGGCGGCGCTCGGCGAGCGCACCCCCGACGGCGCCCTGCTCTTCCCGACCATGCAGGCCATCGCCGAGCGCGGCGCGGAAGTCCTGCGCGGGCCTGCCGCCCGCATCCGTGCCGTCACGGGTGCCGCAGGCGCCGTCGCGTGCGGCGACCTGCGGCTCTCGAGCGGCGATGACGCCCTCGAGCAGCGCGCAGCGCTCCTCGCGCTCCCCGGCGTCGGCCCGTGGACGGCGGACTACGTCCGCATGCGCGTGACCGGCGACCCGGACGTGCTGCTGCCCGGAGACGTCGCCGCCCGCGCCGGCGCCGCGGCTCTCGGCATCCCCTCCGATGCGTCCGGCCTGGTCGCCTGGGCCGCGCGGACGGCGCCCTGGCGCAGCTACCTCACCGCGCACCTCTGGCGCGCCGTGCCCCCACGGCTGCGCACACCGTCCACGAAGACCCCGACCAAGGAGCTGTCATGACCGCTGTCATCCAAACCATCGACACCCCGGACGGCCCGTTCACGATCGTCGCCGACGACGCGGGCCGCGTCCTCGCCTCGGGGTGGACCGCCGATCCCGACGCCGCGCTCGCGCGCATCCATCCCTCGCTCCGGCCGGACACGGTCGTAGAGGGTGAGACGGATGCCGCGACCGCCGTCGCCGCCTACTACGCCGGCGACCTCGACGCCGTCGGCGCGGTCGAGGTGCGTCAGCATGGAACGGCGATGCAGCAGACCGGATGGCGAGCCCTGCGCGACATCACGCCCGGCCGGCCGCTGACCTACACGGAGTTCGCCGTGCAGCTCGGGCAGCCCTCGGCGGTGCGGGCCGCCGCATCCGTCTGCGCCCGCAATGCCCCCGCCCTGTTCGTGCCGTGCCACCGCGTGCTGCGCACGGACGGGTCTCTGGGCGGCTTCGCGTGGGGCCTCGAGGTCAAGGAGAGCCTGCTCGCGCGGGAGGCGGCGATCGCCTGAGGCGTGCGGCCGCGAGAGAATCGGGGCATGGACGGATCGATGCGCGCTGTGGTGTACGACGAGTACGGATCCTCGCCGCGCATCGATCGCCTCCCCGCGCCGGACTGCCCGCCGGACGGTGCCGTCGTCCGGGTCGAGGCGACTGGCGTCTGCCGCTCGGACTGGCACGCCTGGCGCGGGCACGACCCGGTGCCGCTGCCGATGATCCCCGGGCACGAGTTCGCCGGCATCGTCGCCGAGGTCGGCCGCGAGGTGCGCGGCTTCGCCGTCGGCGACCGCGTCACCGCGCCGTTCGTCAACGGATGCGGCGCCTGCGAGTGGTGCCGGAGCGGCCAGGCGCAGGTATGCCCCGACCAGACGCAGCCGGGCTTCACCGGCGACGGGTCGTTCGCCGAGTACGTGATCGTCCGCGTCGCCGACCTCAACCTCGTGCGACTGCGGGACGAGGTCGATCCCGTGACCGCGGCATCCCTCGGCTGTCGGTTCGCGACCGCATTCCGCGCGATCGTCGGGCAGGCGGGCGTGCGTGCGGGCGAGGAGGTCGCCGTGTTCGGATGCGGCGGCGTCGGCCTCTCCGCCATCATGATCGCCCGGGCGCTCGGCGCGCGGGTGACCGCGGTCGACCTCTCGGAGCGCGCGCTCGCGCGTGCGCAGGACCTGGGTGCCGCCGCCACGGTGCTCTCCCGCACGCCGGTGGACGAGGTGATCGCAGCCACCAGAGGGGGAGCGCACGTCACGATCGACGCCCTCGGCTCGGCCGCGACGGCGGATGCCGCGGTCCGCAGCCTGCGCCGGCACGGCCGTCACGTGCAGGTCGGGCTCATGCTGGGGGCCGCAGCATCCGCCCCGCTCCCGTGGGATCGGGTGATCGCGTGGGAGCTCGAGGTGTCCGGCTCGCACGGCATGTCGGCCGCCGACTATCCCGCGATGCTGCAGCTGATCGTGGACGGCGCGCTGGATCCGGGTCGGCTCGTCGGACGGGTCACGGACCTCGCGGGCGCCGCCGAGGCGCTCGTGGCGATGGATGCCGCCCCCGCAGACGCGGGCATGGTCGTCGCGCGGCTCTGAATTCATCCAGATCTTGCATTCAGCGTTCGTCCAGGTTTAGGCTGGTGGGCTGTCGCGTCCTACGACGATGCGACAGCCACATTTCCGTGACACAAGGAGGAAGACATGTATCAGGCCGTCATCGCAGCCAAGCCGGTCGTCTTCCTCCCCGCTGTCCGCGGCCGGCACGTCTTCGAGGGCTAACCGGACTTCTCCGTCCCCGCGGCATTCGATCGCCGCACATCGCGTTACACCCCGCAGACCACTGCATATCAGGCGCCTCGGGCGTCAGCATGCCCTGCCATGCCCTGCCGAAACACACGTCACCGACCCTGGCCCAAGGAACATGACACTCTCCGCACCTCCGAAACTCAGCACTCTCCAGGCGCTCGGGCGCCTCTCACTCTTCGTGAAACCGGTCCTGCCGCGTCTCATCGGGGGCTTCGTCGTCGCGCTCGGCGCGGCCGTGGTCTCGCTGATCATCCCGCTCGTCCTGCAGGTCGCCGTCGACGGTCCCATCGCATCGGGCAACACGCAGCTGATCATCCTGTCGGTGGCCGGCGTGCTCGTACTCGGCATCCTCGAGGCCGTCTTCGTCTACCTGCGCCGCGCGTTCGTCCTGACGCCGGCCACGGGCGTCGAGTACGCGATCCGCCAGTCGTTCTACCAGCGGCTGCAGCGCCTGCCCGTCTCCTTCCACGACAAGTGGCAGTCGGGCCAGCTGCTCTCGCGCATGATGCAGGACATCAACCTGATCCGTCGCTGGCTCGCGTTCGGCTCCATCCTGCTCGTCGTCAACGTCCTCACGGTGATCATCGGCACGTTCCTGCTGTTCCGCTGGCACTGGTCGCTCGGGGTGACGTTCCTCGTCGTGTCGATCCCGCTGTGGTTCTTCGGCTACCGCTTCGAGGAGCGCTACGGCGGGCTCACACGGCAGAGCCAGGACCAGGCCGGCGACCTGGCCACCGCGGTCGAGGAGAGCGTGCACGGCATCCGCGTGCTGAAGGCCTTCGGCCGCGGCAAGCACGCCCTGCAGAAGTTCACCCGCCAGGTCGAGACGCTCCGCGGCACCGAGATGAACAAAGCCAAAGAGGTCGGCATCCTCTGGTTCTGGCTGGAGGCCGTCCCGGTCGTCGCCTTCGGACTGTGCCTGCTGCTCGGCATCTGGCTCGTGAGCTCCGACCAGTTGACGGTCGGCGAGCTGTTCGCCTTCTTCGCGATGGCGACGGCGCTGCGCTGGCCGCTGGAGTCGCTCGGCTTCCTGTTCTCGTTCCTCGTCGACACGCGCACGGCCACCGACCGCGTCTTCGAGGTGCTCGACGAGGAGAACGACATCGTCGACCCCGCCGAGCCGAAGACGATCCCGCAGCCGCGCGGCGAGCTCGCGTTCCGCGACGTGCACTTCCGCTACCCGGATGCCGCAGCAGCCGAGCGCGATCTGCTCGACGGCGTGGACCTCGTGCTCGAGCCCGGGGAGACCATGGCGCTCGTAGGCCTGACCGGCTCGGGCAAGACGACGCTCACGACGCTCCCGACGCGCCTGTACGACGTGACGCAGGGCAGCGTCGAGCTCGACGGCGTCGACGTGCGCGACCTGCGCCTGGACGAACTGCGCACGCACATCGCGATGGCCTTCGAGGATGCGACGCTGTTCTCCACCACCGTGCGCGAGAACGTGCTGATCGGGCGTGACGGGCTCGATCCGCGCAGTCCGGAGGCCGAGGCTGTGCTGAGTGAGGCGCTCGACATCGCGCAGGCGGGGTTCGCCTACGACCTGCCGGACGGCGTCGACACGATGGTCGGCGAGGAGGGTCTCAGCCTCTCCGGCGGCCAGCGCCAGCGCCTCGCGCTCGCGCGCGCGGTGGCGGCGGCTCCGAAGGTGCTCGTGCTCGACGATCCGCTGTCGGCCCTCGACGTCGACACCGAGGCACTGGTGGAGGCGGCCCTGCGCCGGGTGCTGGCGACGACGACGGCGCTCATCGTCGCCCACCGCCCCTCGACCGTGGCGCTCGCCGACCGCGTGGCCGTGCTCGAGGACGGCCGCATCACGGCCGTCGGCACGCACTCGGCGCTGCTGCGCGACAGCGCGCACTACCGGCACGTGATCTCGAGCCTCGAGGCCGCCGCCGCCGACGAGCGGCGGCCGAGACCCGAACCCGTTCGACAGGAGATGGAGGTGAACCTGTGACCACCGTTCTGGGAACCCGTGGCGAGGACCGCCACGACTACACCAAGGACGAGAGCCGCGCCATCCGTCGCCGCTCCCTGAAGCTCCTCGGTTCGCTCATCCAGCCCATGCGGGGCCTGCTCGTGCTGACCGCGCTGGTCATCGTCGCTTCGACGGGACTGCGCGTGCTCGGTCCGTCGCTCATCGCATGGGGCATCGACCAGGCCCTTCCGCAGGCTGTGCAGTACGCGAACTGGATGCCGGCCTTCATGGTCTCGGCGCTGTACGTCGCGACGGGCGGCCTCGGCGCGGGACTGCTGGCGTGGTACGTCCTGCTGTCGGCGCGCCTCACGCAGGCGATCCTCATGGACCTGCGCACGCGCATCTTCCGGCACACGCAACGGCTGAGCCTCGAGTTCCACGAGAGCTACACCTCGGGGCGCATCATCTCGCGGCAGACCAGCGACCTGGAGTCGATCAGGGAGCTGCTCGACGGCGGCCTGAACCAGCTCGTGCAGGGCTCGCTCTACGGCCTGTTCACGCTCGTGGCGCTGTTCTTCCTGGACTGGCAGAGCGGTCTCGTGCTGGTGCTGATGGGCATCCCGCTGTCGGTGCTGATGCGCTGGTTCTACATCGAGTCGCAGAAGGGCTTCCGCGCCTCGCGCGTGGTCAGCGCGAAGCTCATCGTGCAGTTCGTCGAGACGATGACGGGCGTGCGCGCCGTCAAGGCGTTCCGCAAGGAGAGGCGCAACGACACCGAGTTCGGCCAGATCTCGGCGGACTACCGGTCCGTCAACCTGAAGCTCGTGAAGCTGTACGGCGTGCTCGACCCGGGCATGATCCTGCTCTCGAACATCACGCTGTCGGTCGTGCTGCTGTGGGGCGCCTTCCGCGTCGCCGATGGGCGGCTCGCGGTCGGCGTGCTGCTCGGCGCGCTGCTGTACGTGCGCAACTTCTTCTCGCCGCTGGAGGAGGTGGCGATGTTCCTGAACTCGTACCAGTCCGCCACGGCCGCGCTCGAGAAGGTGTCGGGCGTGCTGGAGGAGGAGCCGTCTGTGCCGGATCCGATCAAGCCCGTCGACCTGTGGACCTCGACCGGGCACGTGCGGTTCGACGACGTCGAGTTCGGCTATGCGTCCGGGCGCACCATCCTGCCGGACTTCACGCTGGACATCCCCGCGGGGCAGACGATCGCGCTGGTCGGGACGACGGGCGCGGGCAAGTCGACGCTCGCGAAGCTCGTGTCGCGGTTCTATGATCCGACCCGCGGCCGGGTGACGCTCGACGGCGTCGACCTGCGCGACCTGCACCCGAACGACCTGCGACGCGCGATCGTGATGGTCACGCAGGAGGCATACCTGTTCAGCGGGACGGTGGCGGACAACATCGCGCTCGGCAAGCCGGATGCGACGCTCGACGAGATCCGCGCCGCGGCCCGCGCGGTCGGCGCCGACGGCTTCATCCAGGCGCTGCCCGACGGCTACGACACCGACGTGAACAAGCGCGGCGGACGCGTGTCGGCGGGCCAGCGCCAGCTGATCTCGTTCGCCCGCGCGTTCCTCGCCGACCCCGCGGTGCTGATCCTCGATGAGGCGACGGCGTCGCTCGACATCCCGTCGGAGCGCCTCATCCAGGAGGCGCTGCAGACGCTGCTCGCCGACCGCACGGCGATCATCATCGCGCACCGGCTCTCGACGGTGGCGATCGCCGACCGGGTCCTCGTGATGGAGCACGGGCGCATCATCGAGGACGACGACCCCGAGACACTGATCGCGGGCACGGGCAAGTTCGCCCAGCTGCACTCCGCGTGGCGGGCGTCGCTCGTCTGACACGCAGGGGCGGCCTGCCCCTCTTCCGCCGAGCCCACACCGGTTTGCCGAACCCCCACCGGATCTACGCATATTCGTTGAGGGTTCGACTAACCAGTGAGGGCTCGGCGCCCGTCCCGTCATGCAGGGTGGAGGTGCGACCGAGATTCCGCGGCGCGGATGGTCGATGTCGTGCCATCCACCGACTGCGCGTGGGCGCGATCCGGGGGCGACGGGAGTGCGACCGTGGCGCAATGGAGATCGATGATGCCCGCAATTCGCTGCTCAGCCGGGAAGACCTCGAGCGCCGGGGCACGACAGTGCAGATGCTCCGCGCATCCCTTGCGAGGGGCGACCTGCACCGGGTGGATCACGGTCGATATGTCGAAATGACCCTGTGGCGCTCGAGATATGTCGAAGGTCGTCACCTTCTACGGGTCGTCGCCGCCGCCGAGCGACAACGGGGGACGAGCCTGGTCTTCTCACACGCGTCGGCCGCCGTCATGCACGGGCTTCCGCTCTTCCGGATGGAGCCGGCCCGGGTCCATCTGAGCGGGTCGGCGGCGAACGGACAGGTGCTCGCATGCAAGCCGACGGTCGCGCGCCACGAGGTTCCCGTCCCGGACGAGGACATCGTCGAGATCGGCGGCATCAGCTGCACCTCCCTTCCGCGCGCCGTCGCGGAGGTCGTACGGAGCGCTCCGCGAGAGACCGGGATCGCGGTCCTGGATGCGGCCCTCCGCAGAGGCGCATGGTGCGACCGAAGCCGCACCTACGACGTCGATCGTGCGGAGACCCTGCGCGCGCAGATCGGTCGATACCTGCCGAAGGGTGGACGAGGAGTGCGCCGTGGGCGGGAGATCTTGATGCTGGGAGACGGTCGGATCGAGTCGCCGGGCGAGTCCGTCAGCCATCTCTACCTGCGGGACATCGGGTTCCCGCCGCCTCTCCTGCAGGCACAGGTGCCAGGACCGGGCGGCACGACGTATTACGTCGACTTCGAGCTGGATGGTGCATTCGGCGAGTTCGATGGGATGGGAAAGTACATCGATCCGGTGTTGCGCGGCGGTCGTGGCATCGAGGAGGTGGTCGTCGCGGAGAAGAGGCGCGAGGACTGGATCAGGGGGATGACCGGTAAGCGCGTGGTCCGCTGGGGTACGGCGGACATCGCGGATGCCGCGACCTTCGAACAGCGCCTCGCCCGATTCGGCCTCACGCCGCGCGGCCGCGCGGGGGGAACCGGGTCAGCCCGACGCGCGACACACCCCTTTTCGCCGATCCCTCACTCGTTCATCGATCCCTCAGCCGATAGTGCGCAATCGGGTGAGGGATCGTGAGGCGATTGCGGGTTCGGCGAGCACGGCGCTCGGGCCCAGTCGGGCATCCGTGCGATCGACTGGTGCTAGAGGCCGACCTCGGCGATGATCTCGCCGTACTCGGTCTCGCCGACGGGCGTGAAGCCGACGCGCTCGAAGAACGCCGCCGGCCCGCCCTCGCCGGCCTCGTAGATCACGTTCACGTGGTCCATGCCGCGCTCGCGCGCCTCGGCCAGGAGCGACTCGACCGCGAAGCGGCCGATGCCCTTGCCCTGGTCCTCGGCGTCGACGTTGATGCGCCACAGCACGGAGCGGAAGTGCTCCTGCGGGAAGTCCGGATCGAAGTTCGCGCTGATGAAACCCACGATGTCGTCGCCGTCCAGGACGACCCGCTGCCAGGACGTCTGCGGATTCACGACGGTTGCAGCGATGCCGTAGCTCACCGGCGAGAGGAACTCCTCCTGCCCGGGCTTCAGCGACATGTTGTTGACCGCCACGATCGTCGAGGCGGACAGTTCTTCCAGCCGAAGTTCTGCCATACGCACAGGCTAATGCCCACATTGGTCCCAGAGGCAGGCTTGATTCCGCATCCATAGGGAGATATCTCGATGTCGAGATACTTTCGCGTGTGCGATAGTCTGGCGGATGCGTCGCTGCGCGCGGAGAACCGGCGTGCGGCGGCCGCATCCGACGCCCCTCACAGCCTCGCCCGCAAGGGCTCCTCCCTTCAAGAGAGAGACGATTCGTGCCCGACTCGACCATCATCTACACCCACACCGACGAGGCACCGGCGCTCGCGACGGCATCCTTCCTCCCCATCGTGCAGGCCGTGACCCGGCAGGCCGGGGTCGACATCGAGACGCGCGACATCTCGCTGGCCGGCCGCATCCTGGCAGCCTTCCCGCAGAAGCTCACGCCCGAGCAGCAGGTGGGCGACGCGCTCGCCGAGCTCGGCGGCCTCGCGACGCTGCCCGAGGCCAACATCATCAAGCTGCCCAACATCTCGGCGTCGATCCCCCAGTTGAAGGCCGCCATCGCCGAGCTGCAGGGCCAGGGCTACGACATCCCCGACTACCCGGACGAGCCGCAGTCCCTCGACGAGAAGGACGTGCGCGCCCGGTACGACCGCATCAAGGGGTCCGCCGTGAACCCCGTCCTGCGCGAGGGCAACAGCGACCGCCGTGCCCCGCTGTCGGTGAAGAACTACGCACGCAAGCACCCGCACCGCAACAAGGCGTTCGCCGCCGGCTCCCGGACGCGCGTCGCGACGATGGGCCATGACGACTTCCGCTCGAACGAGAAGTCCGTGGTCATCCCGAGCGACGACGTGCTCACGATCCAGCACGTCGCTCAGGACGGCGCGGTCACGACGCTCAAGAGCGGGCTCAAGGTGCTGCCCGGCGAGATCGTCGACGCCACGTTCCTCTCGGCTCAGGCGCTCGACGCCTTCCTCGCCGAGACCCTGGAGACGGCGAAGGCGGAGAACCTCCTCTACTCGGTGCACCTGAAGGCCACGATGATGAAGGTCAGCGACCCGATCATCTTCGGCCATGTCGTGAAGGCCTACTTCGCCGACGTCTTCGACCGCAACGGCGACGTCATCGCGCGCGAGGGTCTCAGCCCCAACAACGGGCTCGGTGCGATTCTGGACGGCCTCGCGAGCGTCGAGGGCGGCGCGGAGATCGCCGAGGAGATCGCGGCCGACCTCGACCGCGGCCCGCGCCTCTCGTACGTCAACTCCGACAAGGGCATCACCAACCTGCACGTTCCGTCGGACGTCATCGTGGATGCATCCATGCCCGCGCTCATCCGCAACGGCGGCAAGCTGTGGGGCGCCGACGGAGGAGAGGACGACACGCTCGCCGTCATCCCGGACTCGTCGTACGCGGGGGTCTACCAGGCCACGATCGACGACGTCATCGCCAACGGTCCGCTCGACCCCGCGACGATCGGCACGGTCTCCAACGTCGGCCTCATGGCGCAGGCGGCGGAGGAGTACGGCAGCCACGACAAGACCTTCGAGATCGAGACCGCCGGCCGCGTGCAGATCGTCGACTCCGAGGGCGAGGTGCTCATCGAGCACGAGGTCGAGGCGGGCGACATCTGGCGCGCGACGCAGACGAAGGACATCCCGGTTCGCGACTGGGTGAAGCTCGCCGTGGGCCGCGCCCGCGCGACCGGCGTGCCGGCGGTGTTCTGGCTCGACGCGAACCGCGCGCACGACGCGCAGCTCATCGCCAAGGTCCAGACCTCCCTCGGCAAGCTCGACACCAAGGGCATCACGACGATCATCCTGCCGCCCGCCGAGGCGACGCGGTACTCGCTGGCGCGCATGCGCCAGGGCCTCGACACGATCTCGGTCACCGGCAACGTCCTGCGCGACTACCTCACCGATCTCTTCCCGATCCTCGAGGTCGGCACCTCGGCCAAGATGCTGAGCATCGTGCCGCTGCTCGCGGGCGGCGGACTCTTCGAGACAGGCGCCGGCGGCTCGGCTCCGAAGCACGTGCAGCAGCTCCTCGCCGAGGACTACCTGCGGTGGGACTCCCTGGGCGAGTTCTTCGCGCTCGCCGCGTCGTTCGAGCACTACGCCGGCTTCACGGGCAACGCGAAAGCGCAGGTCCTCGCCGACACGCTGGATGCCGCGACCGGCACGTTCCTCGAGAACGACAAGTCGCCCGGCCGTGCGTTGGGCACGATCGACAACCGCGGCAGCCACTTCTATCTCGCGCTGTACTGGGTGCAGGAGCTCGCGAAGCAGACCGAGGATGCCGAGCTCGCCGCCGCGTTCGCGCCGGTCGCCGCGGCGCTCGCGGCCAACGAGCACTCGATCGTCGAGGAGCTGCTCGCTGTGCAGGGCTCGCCGGTCGACATCGGCGGCTACTACCACCCGGACGAGAACCTGGTGGCGCAGGTCATGCGTCCGTCCGCGACGCTGAACGGCATCGTCGACGGCATCTGACTCGACACGATCCGGGACGATCAGTGCGGACGGGCCGGCGGGGGAGACCTCGCCGGCCCGCGCCGCGTGAAGGAGGCGACGGGTGACCGACGGAGCGATGCTCGCGATCGACGCGGGCCAGACCGGGATCAAGATCCGGATGACGGCCCCCGGCGCCGCACCTCGGGAGACGACTCTCGCGGGCGTGCGCACCCACGAGGAGCTCATCCCGCAGCTGGCAGCCGCAGCGCGTGCCGCGGCCGCCGGGAATCGGATCGCCGAGGTGTCGGCCGGTGTCTCGGGCCTCACGCGTCGCGAGTCGGACGCGACCGCTCTGCTGGATGCGACGCGGGACCTCGGCACGAGGCTCGCCCGTCTCACGCACGACTCGGTGACCTCGTTCCTCGGCACCCTCGGCGGCGATCGCGGGGCGGTCGTCGCGGCGGGCACGGGAGTCGTGACCCTCGCCGTCGGCCGTTCTCGCGTCGCGCGCGTCGACGGCTGGGGCAACATCATGGGCGACGCGGGCAGCGCGTACTGGATCGGCCGAGAGGCGCTGGATGCCGGCATGCGCGCCTATGACGGGCGCGGTCCGCGCACGCCGCTGACCGATGTCATGCGCGAGCGGTGGCCCGACCTCGACGAGGCGTACATCGACCTGCAGGGCGATCCCGACCGCATCAGGATCGTCGCATCCTTCGCCCCCGCGGTCGCCGACCTCGCGGATGCGGACCCGGTCGCCGAGGGCATCTGCCGTCGTGCGGCCGGGGAGCTCGCGCGATCGGTCACGGCGGCGCTCGAGCGGGTCGCGGAGGAGGCTGACGCGGACGCATCCTGGGCCGTCGGCGCCGTCGGCGGCGTGTTCGCATCGGGGCTCATCCGCTCGCGCTTCGCGCAGCTCCTGGCCGACGGCTCGGTGGCGGTGCACCTCGTCAGCGCACGGGGCACCGGCCTCGACGGCGCCGCCGCACTGCCGGGCGTCGGGCCGGAGCATCCGCTCAGCGCGTTCGTCTCCGTCGCGTCGCGCTGACCCGGCTGACGTCGCGCACGCTCACGCGTGGGTCAGTTGTGCACCCACACGTCGGTGCCGGTGGGGGTCCAGTCGTAGAGCTGCTTGGCGCGGGGGATCGGCATCCCGACGCAGCCGTGGCTCATCGTGTGGCCCCAGTTGTGGTGCCAGTACACGCCGTGGAAGCCCTGGTCGCCGTTGAAGTACATGACCCACGGGACGTCCGGCTGCGCGTACGTCGTGCCGTCGGGGTTGTTGCCCCGCATCGTCATCGACGTGATGTGCGAGTTGATCCGGAAGTGACCGGTCTTCGTGGGGTACGTGCGTCCGCTCGAGATGAGCCACGAGTCCACGACCTGCCCGTTCTCCTTGAGGTACAGCGTCTGCGTTGTCAGGTTGACCTCGAGCAGGCGCTGCGCCGTCGCCATCTTCGCGGGGACCTCGGAGACGGTGAGCTTGTACACCCCGTCGAGGTTGGCCAGCTGCTTCGCGAAGGCCTCGGCGACGCCCGTGGTCTCGCCGAGAGTGCGTCCGCTGTGCCCGGCGGCGATGGTGCGCAGCACCGTGCCGGACGAGTTCGTGATGACGGAGCCGTCGGCGGGCGCACGGTTCACGGACGCCGCAAGCGTATCGACGACCCTCTGGATCTTGGATGCGTCGGCCCTCACGCCGATGGTGCCGTCCGGCTTGTCCGCCACGGTGATCCACGATGCGGCGGTCGCGCGGTCGACGGGTACCGTCCGCTCGTCGCCCACGTAGAACCCGACGGTGTCGAGCATCTTGTTGAGCTTGCCGGCGACCTCCTGCGCGTGCGCGGTCGTCGTGGCCGCGGCCACCGGGGTCGTCGACACCGTCACGGCCGCACTCGCCGAGCCGGCGGCGAAGGCGTTCTGGATGGCGGTCTGCACGGCATCCACGTTCACGCTGGTGCCGTCGACCGCCGGCGTGACGGTGTACGAGCCCGTGGCGCCGTCGAAGGAGACGGTCGCGTCGACGGGGGCGACGTAGAGCGAGGGGAAGACCGTGTGGAGCTTCGATGCGACCGTGGCGTGGTCGACCTTCACGTCGGCCTTGCGCGACGAGGGGAACCACGCGGCCACGTTCCACAGGGGGTGGTCGGCGTACGTGTCCTGCGCGAGCGTGGCCGCATCGACGCTCGCCCCGAGGTCCGCGCCGGTCATGGTGACCGTTCGGCCGTCGGGCCCGGACAGGGTCACCGGCGTCGAGGCGAGCCTCGCGGTGATGGCGTCGGCGGCGGCGCCCGCGGTCATCCCTCCGACGGGCACGCTCGCGACGGAGGCGCCGGGGGCGATGAGGACGAGGGAGATCGCGACGACGGCCGCTGCGACGATGCCTGTGGGTACGCCGATCCACGCGCCGAGGTGACGCTTGCGGTGGGCCGGTTCCGCCGGTGCCCACGCGTATGTCGCGCCGGTGCCGGTGCTGTGATCAGCCCCGGTCTTCCCGGCATCCCCCTGCTCGCCCGTGTCTGCCACAGTCAACCCCCGAATTGCCCGAGCATTATTGTACCGGGGACGGCCTGAGCGCCGGATCGGAGACGGTGACGGTTGGGTCTCGATGGCCGACGCCGCGCGCCGGCAGCGAATATAACGAATTCGTAAAGAGGCCGCGCAAACCTGGTCGAGGGCTTGCGGAATGTTTGTTCGTAAGGTCTACTAACAAACATGACTGCACCGGAAGCGCAGCGCGGCTCTTCCACGATCGAGCCCGCGCCCACGACCCACGGCGACGAGAATCCCTATGGTCCCCGCCGTGCACTGCGTCAGGGAGCCAAGGTGCTTCCCGAGCACGCCCGCGGGCACAACCGGGCGCTCCTCCTGCAGACGCTCTTCCACGAGGGGGCGATGAGCCGCGCCGACCTGTCGCGCGAGACCGGCCTCACGCGCGTGACGATCTCCGACCTCGTCGCCGAGCTCATCGCCGACGGCTTCATCGTCGAGGTGGGCGTGCGCGAGGCCTCCGGCCCGGGCAAGCCCGCGATCCTCATCGACCTCGACCGCACGGGGCACCGCATCCTCGCCCTCGACCTCTCCGCGAGCGACCGCTTCGTCGGCGCGGTGCTCACCCTCGACGGGCGGATCGTCAGCCGTCGCGTGGTCGACCACGTCGAGCATCTCGACGACGCGGCCGGCATCATCATCGGGCTCGCCCGTGAGCTCGCCGCAGAATCCGACATGCCGATCCTCGGCATGGGCGTCGGCACCCCCGGTGTGGTCGACGACGCGGGCGTGGTCCTCACCGCGCCCAACTTCGGCTGGCGCGACTACGACCTCAAGTCGGCGCTGCGCGCGGCCGTCGACGTCCCCGTGATCGTCGCCAACGACGCGAACGCGGCCGTGCTCGCGGAGTACACGTTCGGCGGTGCCGACGACGTCCTGCTCGTGAAGATCGGCCGCGGCGTCGGCTCGGGGCTCGTCATCGACGGGCGGCCGGTGCGCGGCAGCCACTCGGCGGCGGGCGAGATCGGCCACGTCACGGTCGGCACCGACGGTGGCCCGCTGTGCGCATGCGGCCGCTCCGGCTGCCTCGAGGCGTGGCTCTCGGCTCCGGCGCTCACGGCTCGCACCGCGGATGCCGACCCCGCCGACCGCGACGGCATCCTGTACGACGCCGGGGAGCGTCTCGGCATCGCGCTCGCACCCGTCGTGGGTGCGCTCGACCTGTCGGAGGTCGTCCTCTCCGGCCCCCCTGAACTTCTCGACGGACCGCTCGCCCGGGCGACCCTCGAGACCCTCCGCTCCCGGATCCTCACCGTCCTGCACGACGGCATCCGGGTGCGGATGACGGAGCAAGGCCAGGACATCGTCCTGCGCGGCGCGGCCGTCATGGTCCTGTCCGGACAGCTGGGCGTGTCCTAGGACCTGACATCCCCCAGACGGAGCCGCAAGGCCCGTCGCACACCAAGAGAAATCACCAAACACGAGGAGACAAATTGCGCACTTCACGCATCGTCGCCGTCGGCGCTGTCGGCGTCGCTGCCGCCCTGGCGCTGAGCGCCTGCGGCAGCAGCTCCGGATCTGGGTCAACCAGCGGCGCGGTCGACGGCAAGGGCAAGACGCTCACCGTCTGGGCCATGACCGGCGACCTCTCGGACACGACGCTCAAGGCGATCAACGACGAGTTCACCAAGCAGACCGGTGCCAAGGTCAAGATCGAGACCCAGCAGTGGACCGACATCGCGACCAAGATCACCACGGCGCTCGCCACGAGCACCCCGCCGGACGTGCTCGACCTCGGCAACACCCAGGTCGCCACCTTCGCCTCGAGCGGCGGCCTCGCCGACCTGTCGAAGTACAAGAGCGAGTTCCAGCAGGGCCAGACGTGGCTCGGCGGTCTGCAGGATCCGGCCACCGTCGACGGCAAGCTGTACGCCGTCCCGTCGTTCGCCGGCGCCCGTGCGGTCCTCTACAACAAGACCATCTGGGCGGATGCGGGCATCACCGCCGCCCCCACCACGTACGACGAGCTCAAGGCCGACCTCGACAAGCTCAAGGCCAAGAACGCCGGCACCGACTTCTCCGCCTTCTACCTCCCGGGTCAGTACTGGTACGCCGGCATGCAGTGGGTGTGGGACCAGGGCGGCGACATCGCCACGCAGAAGAGCGGCAAGTGGACGGCCGGCTTCTCGACGCCTGAGGCGCAGAAGGGCCTCGGCGACTGGAAGGCCTTCCAGAACGCGTACTCGTCGGCCGCCAGCCAGACGCTCAACACCGACAAGCCCGACCAGGACCAGGTGTTCGCCGACGGCAAGGCCGGCGCGATCATCGCCAACGGCTGGGAGATCGGCGTGGTCCAGAAGGACAACCCGAAGATGACGAACGACGTCCTCGGCTCGTTCCCGATGCCGGGCGTCTCGGGCAAGAACCAGCCGGTGAACCTCGGAGGCTCGGACTGGGGCATCGCGACCAAGAGCAAGAACCAGGAGCTGGCCCGTGCATGGGTCAAGATCGCTGCCAGCCCCGACATCCAGAACACCTACGTCTTCGGCAAGGACGGCTGGATCCCGAACAGCGTCGAGGGCTCGAAGGCCGCGGTCGACGGCGGCACCCTGTCGGACCTGCAGAAGGCGTTCTTCACGTCGGCACAGAACTCGAAGGCCACGCCGGCCTCGGGCAGCTGGGCGTCGCTGGAGGACCCCGGCATGAAGCAGTTCTTCCAGTCGGTGACCTCGGGCAGCCAGTCGACGTCCGACGCGGCGAAGACGTGGGACGCCACGGTCAACTCGACCCTCAACCAGTGATCGACCGATAGCAGGACACGGAGAAGATGACCATCGCCTCGACCGCGACAAGCGTCGCAGGCGAGGGTGTGGCCGCCGCCCGACCCGGGCGGCGGCCACGGCACCCTCGCCGCTACACCGCGCAGGCGCGCTACGCGCCGCTCTGGCTGCTCTCGCCGGCCGGAATCGTGATCGCCGCGCTGATCCTGGCGCCGATCGTCTTTCTCGTCTTCACGTCCTTCACGGACTTCAACCAGCGGACCCTCTTCACGGGGGAGTTCAGCTTCGTCGGGCTCGACCAGTACACGAAGACCCTTGCGAGCCCGCAGTTCTGGTGGTCGACGCTGCTGACGATCGGCTTCACGGCCGCACTCGTCGTCGGCAGCCTCATCATCGGAGTCGGCGTCGCCGAGCTCATGATGCGACTGGGCACCGTGATGCGTTATGTCGTCACGATCGTGCTGATCTTCGCCTGGGGCATGCCGAACGTGGCGTCGTCGCAAGTGTGGAACTGGCTGTTCCAGCCGGGCTACGGCGTCATCAACTGGATGCTGACCCAGCTGCGCATCTTCGGCGACGTGACCAACCTGTCGTGGGCCAACAACACCTTCCTCGCTCTGCTGTGCATCTGGATGCTCGTCGTGTGGCAAGCGGTGCCGTTCATCGCGCTGACCACCTACGCGGCGCAGACGCAGATCGACACGTCGATGCTCGAGGCCGCCCGCATCGACGGCGCTAGCGAGCCCCGCATCTACTTCACGCTCGTCCTCAGCTACCTGAAGCCGACGATCCTGCTCGTCACGGTGCTCTCGATCATCTGGGACTTCAACGTCTTCAACCAGATCTGGCTCGTCACCCAGGGCGGGCCCAACAACACGACGGCGACGCTCGGCATCTGGACCTACCTGACCGCCTTCAACACCTTCAAGATCGGAACGGGCGCCGCGATCTCCGTGATCACCACGATCATGCTCATGATCATCAGCGGCTTCTACATCCGCAGCCTGCTTCGCTCGGGGGAGGACTTGTGAGCACCATCACCACCGCGTCGTCGACGTCCACGGCCGCGGCGACGCGCACGGGAGCGCGGCCCACGCGGCCCCGGCGGCGGCGCCGCCAGCGTCACGGCTGGGCGACCGCCATCGCGATCGTCTTCAGCGTCGTCTGGATCTTCCCCGTGTACTGGATGGTCAACACGGCGTTCAAACCGCGGCCCGAGGTCATGACCTCGACACCCCACTTCCTGCCGCTGAACCCGACGCTCGAGAACTTCATCGTCGCGATCACGCAGACGTCGTTCCTGACGAACCTCCAGAACAGCATCATCGTCGTCGTGAGCGCCGTGGTCTTCGCGCTCGCGCTCTCGCTGTTCGCCGCGGCGGCACTCAGCCGGTTCCGCTTCCGCGGGCGCCGCACGATCATGGTGCTGATCCTCGCGGTCCAGATGCTGCCCGGCACGGCGCTGCTCATCCCGCAGTTCCTGATGTTCAACAACCTGGGTCTGCTGAACTCGTTCTTCGGCCTCTCGCTCGCGTACGTCGCGGCTGTGCTGCCGTTCGCGATCTGGACCCTGCGGGGGTTCTTCATCACGATCCCGGTCGAGCTCGAAGAGGCCGCGATGATGGACGGTGCGGGCACATGGCGCATCCTGCGCAGCATCCTGTTCCCGCTCGTCGTCCCGGGTGTGATCTCGACGAGCATCTTCGCCTTCATCTCCGCCTGGAACGAGTACATCCTCGCCTACACCTTCATGAAGGAGCAGGCGATGTACACCCTGCCGATCTGGCTGGTGTCGTTCTCCTCGCCCGTCACGGGCACGGACTATGGCGGGCAGATGGCGGCCTCGGTGCTGTTCGCGCTCCCCGTCGTCGTCTTCTTCCTCATCATCCAGCGCCACCTCGTGGTCGGGATGTCGGCCGGGGCGGTCAAGGGCTGATGCGGGCGCAGGCTGCAGCCGCCTCCCGTCGGGAGAGCGGCTCATGAGAGCGGGCTTGGACATCGGCGGGACCAAGACGGACGCCGTCGCGATCGACGGGGCGGGGACGGTGCGGGCTCGGGTGCGGCTCGCGACGGGATGGGGATCGGATGCGGTCGTCCGCACCGTGGTCGACGCCGTCTCGGCGCTCGCTGCCGAGCTCGGGCTGCCCGTCGCCGCCTTCGCCTCGGTGGGCATCGGCATCCCGGGACGCATCGAGCCGGGCTCCACGCGCGTGCGGCACGCCGTGAACCTCGGCATTGACGAGCTCGACCTCGCCGCCGCCGTCGGTCCCGAGCTCGGGCTGCCCGTGGCCGTGCAGAACGACGTGAAAGCGGCCGCTCTCGGCGCCGCGGCGCTCGTCGGCGCGACGGGAACCCTCGCCTACCTCAACGTCGGCACCGGCGTCGCTGCGGGCATCGTCGTGGACGGGCGGCTGTGGGCCGGAGCATCCGGCACGGCCGGTGAGGTCGGCCACCTGTCGATCGATGCGGACGGGCCACTGTGCACGTGCGGCCAGCACGGCTGCGTCGAGGCGTTCTCGGGCGGCGGCGCGGTCGCGCGCCGCTGGGATCGCCCGGGCGAGCTGCCGATCCGCGACGTCTTCGACGCCGCCGATGCAGGTGACGCGTTCGCGATCGAGCTGCGCGACGGCATCGGCTATGGCGTGAGCGCCGCGATCCGCGCCCTGGTGCTGACGGTGGATGCCGGTACCGTCGTCCTCGGGGGTGGCATAACGATGCTGGGCGATCGGCTGATGGCCGTCGTGGGTGCTGAGCTCGAGCGCAGCGCCGACGCATCCCCGTTCATCCGCTCGCTCCGCCTCGACCAGCGCGTGCGCGTGCTTCCGGCGGGCTCGCCGGTCGCCGCGATCGGTGCGGCGCTCGTCGGCGCCGACCGCGATACCGAGGAGGTCCTTGCCCATGGCTGAAGTGGTCATCGTCGAGAACGCCGCTGCGGCGGGGGCTCTCGTCGCCGACGAGATCGTGCGGCTGATCCGCGCAGACCCGTCCGTCGTGCTGGGACTCGCGACCGGCTCGACGCCGCTGCCCGTCTACGAGGCGCTGCGCTCGCGCGTCGCCGACGTTGACGTGTCGCAGGTGCGCGGCTTCGCCCTCGACGAGTACGTCGGCATCGATCCGGCGCATCCCGAGAGCTACCGCTCCGTCATCACTCGCGAGGTCGTCGAGCCGCTGGGACTCGACCCGGCGCGCATCCGCGTGCCCGACGGGCGCACAGACGGCATCGAGCACGCCGGCGCCGACTACGAGGCCGCGATCGATGCGGCCGGGGGAGTGGCCCTCCAGCTGCTCGGCATCGGCACCGACGGGCACATCGGCTTCAACGAGCCGGGGTCGTCGTTCGCGTCGATCACCCGTGTGAA
Source organism: Microbacterium rhizosphaerae (assembly GCF_034120055.1). Lineage (NCBI taxonomy): Bacteria > Bacillati > Actinomycetota > Actinomycetes > Micrococcales > Microbacteriaceae > Microbacterium > Microbacterium rhizosphaerae. Next base: position 1,145,767 of record NZ_CP139368.1, read on the forward strand.
GACCCTGACCGAGCAGACGCGCGAGGACAACGCGCGCTTCTTCCCGAGCATCGACGACGTGCCGATGCACTGCATCACGCAGGGGCTCGGAACGATCCTTCGCGCGAAGCACCTCGTGCTCCTCGCCTTCGGCGACGGCAAGGCGGAGGCCGTGGCCGGCGCTGTCGAGGGTCCGGTGACGGCGTCGCTGCCCGGCTCCGCGATCCAGCTGCATCCGCACGCGACCGTGGTCGTCGACGAGGCCGCGGCATCGCACCTGCGCTTCGCGGACTACTACCGCTACACGTACGCGAACAAGCCCGCCTGGCAGGGCCTGTAGATCCGTCGCGCGCGCCATTACTCTGACGACATGACGAATGGCTCTGCGCAGGTGCTCACGGAGACCGGGCGCGACGCCCGCCTGACGTGGGCGATCGGCGGCGGACTGCTCGTCGCGTACGCCGTTCGATGACTTCACGAGCTAGCTGTACCGCGTCTCAGCGCCAGGCGAGGGGCAGCAGCTGATTGCGGCTGAGCGGGGCGAGGGGAGTCGCATCCACGTCGCCCTCGCCGATCCAGCGCAGCTCGTCGATCTCCGCACCGGCGAGCGCCTCGGGTCCGGGCAGCGTCAGCGCGAACGCGTCCGCGACGACGGTGTGACCGGGCTCGTCGGCCGCGGCATCCCGGAACATCCCGAGCGGCGTGAACGAGGCGGGATCCGCGACGATCCCCGTCTCTTCGAGCAGTTCACGGACGGCGGCCTCGAGCGCCCCCTCCCCGGGATCGGGCTTGCCGCCGGGCTGCTGGAAGACGGCCGTGCCGTGCTTGCGGACGACGAGCGCGCGCCCGGACGGATCCGTGACCACGACGGCGCTGACCCGGATCACGCGCTCCGCGGGCGCTGCGCTCACGGGAAGACCTTGCCGGGATTGAGGATGCCCTGGGGGTCGAACAGGCGCTTGATGTCGCGCTGCAGGCGCCACTGATCGTCGCCGAGCTCGTCCGCGAGCCATCGCTTCTTCAGCACGCCGATGCCGTGCTCTCCGGTGAGCGTTCCGCCGAGGCGCAGAGCGGCGCGGAAGAGGTCGTCCGCGGCCGCCCAGATCTGATCGGGCACGTCGGTTTCACCGTCGGGGATGATGAAGTTGGGATGCAGGTTGCCGTCGCCGGCGTGCGCGACCGTGGGGATCGCGATCCCGTACTCGCGCTCGACCCGCGCGATCTCATCGAACATCGCCGGCAGGGCGCTGCGGGGCACGCTGACGTCCTCGATGAGGGTGCGGCCGAGCGACTCCATGGCGGGATGCATCGACCGGCGGATCGCGAGCAGCCGCTCGCCCTCGGCGGGATCCTGCGAGACCGCCACCTGACCGCCGGCGTCGCGCAGGACCGCCGCGATCTCGTCCGCTTCGGTCGCCGCGGCCGGGCCGTCCGTCTGGACCGTCAGCTGCGCGGCCCCGACGGGCGGGGCTGCGAGCCCCAGCAGGGCGTGCACAGCCGCGAGGGACTGCGTATCCATCAGTTCCATGATCGCGGGCTGGATGCCGGCCGCCGTCACGGCTGCCGAGGCCTGCGCGGCCGAGCGCACGCCGCGGGGGAAGGTCGCCGCGATCGTCCGCGGCGCGCCCGGGACGAGCCGCGTGAGCTTGAGTGTCGCGCCGACGACGATGCCGAGGATGCCCTCGGACCCGATGAACAGCGACGTGAGATCGAGCCCCGTGACGCCCTTGACCGAGCGATGGCCGACGTGGATCAGCCTGCCGTCGGCGAGCACGACGTCGAGTGCGAGGACGGCGTCGCGCACGACCCCGTACTTCGCGCACAGAAGCCCCCCGGCGCCCGTGGCGATGTTGCCGCCGACCGTCGAGATCGCGCGGCTCGCGGGGTCCGGCGCCCACCACAGTCCGTGCGGCGCGAGCGCCTCGTTGAGGTCGCCGTTGAGGATGCCCGGCTCGACCACGGCGAGCAGATCGTCGGGGCGGACCTCGAGGATGCGCGTCATCGACCGCAGCGACAGCGCGATCTCGCCGCGCCCCGCGTTCGCTCCTCCCGCGAGTCCGGTCCCGGCGCCGCGCGGGACGACCGGTGTTCCCGTCGCCGTCGCGATGCGACACACCGCCTGCACGTCGGCGACGGAGGCCGCGTGGACGACGGCGACGGGCGGGGCGGATGCCGCGTGCCCGGACTTGTCGGCGCGGGCCCCGTCGAGGGCGCCCGGGGTCGTGTCGACGCGCTCGCCGAGCGCGTCGCGGAGCTGGTCGAGGACGTCGGAGGTCACACTCTCAGCCTAGAGATGCGTTTCGGCGAGCCCTCGCTCCATGACCGAACCCACACTCAGATCACGCGAATCGGCTGTGGGCTCGGGAAATGGATGAGGGCTCGCGAGAGGTGCGCACGGGTCACTCCGCGACCCGGACGTCGTAGCCGCGCTCGACGAGCTCCGCGCGCTGTTCCGGGGTGATGCCGGCATCGGTGAGGACGATCGGGAACCGCTCCGGGCCGCCCATCACGGCGAACGCGGTGCGGCCGATCTTGCTCGAATCGGCGACGATGACCGCCTGCCGGGCGCGCGCGGCCATCAGCCTATTGGCCGCGGCCTCGCGCTCGTCGTGCGTGGTGGCGCCGACCTCCGCGTCGATGCCGTTGACGCCGATGAACGCCACGTCGATCGTGAGGCCGCGCAGCACCTGCTCCGCGTATCCGCCGACGAGCTCGTAGGAGCGGGCGTTGAGCACGCCGCCCGTGACCACGATCTTGAGGGAGGGACGGGTCGCCAGCTGCGCGGCGATGTTGACCGAGTTCGTGACGACCGTGAACGCGTGGAGCGCGGCGGCGGGCGCAGCATCCGTCCGCATCGCGAGGGCCGCCGCGATCGCGGTCGTCGTCGTGCCACCGGTGAGTCCGACGACCGACCCGGTCGGGATCATCTGCGCGGCCATGCGGGCGATCCGCTGCTTCTCCGCGGTGCGCTGGTGGTTCTTGTACCGCAGGGGCAGCTCGTAGGCGACGCTCAGCGGCGCAGCACCGCCGCGGGTGCGGGTGAGCAGCCGCTGCTCGGCGAGGGCGTCCAGGTCTCGACGCGCGGTCGCGGCCGAGACGCCCAGGGTGTCGACGAGCTCGTCGACCTCGACGCCGTCCGAGGCGGCCAGCAGCTCGATGATCGCCGCGAGTCGCTCGGCACGCTTCATGAGGCGACCCGCAGCGCGTCGGTCTGGAGCGCGAACAGGCGCAGCATCCGTTCCGCCTCGGCCGCCACGGCGGCCCGCCCGGCGGACACGTACCTGCGCGAGTCGACCATCGTCGGGTCCCCGTCGAGGGAGGACCGGATGGCGCGGGTGAAGAAGCCGTTCAGGTGCGTCGACACATTGATCTTCGTCATGCCGGCGCGGATCGCGGCCGCCAGGACGTCATCGGGGACTCCGGATGAGCCGTGCAGCACGAGCGGGACGTCGAGGGCGGCGCGCAGGCGCGCGATGCGCTCGAGATCGAGGTGGGCGGTGCGGCTCGTCATGGCGTGCGATGATCCCACGGCGACGGCCAGGGCGTCCACTCCCGTCGCAGCCACGAAGTCGCGGGCCTCGTCCGGGTCCGTGCGCACACCGGGCGCATGGGCGCCGTCCTTGCCGCCGATCTCGCCGAGCTCGCCCTCCACCGAGACGCCGGCCGCATGGGCGGCGGCCACGACGCGGGCGGTCGCACGTACGTTCTCCTGATAGGGGAGTGTCGAGGCGTCGAACATGACCGAGCCGAAGCCGAGTGCGATCGCATCGGCGACGAGCTCTTCGCGCTCGGCGTGGTCGAGGTGCACCGCGACCGGGACGGTCGACGCGTCGGCGATCGCGAGGGTCGCCGCACCGATCGGCGCCAGAGCGCCATGGTAGTCCGCGCAGTTCTGCGAGATCTGGAGGATGACGGGCAGGCCCGCCGTCTCCGCACCGCGGACGAGCGCCTCGGCCGTCTCGAGGTGGATCACGTTGAACGCGCCGATCGCGGTACCGCGGTCGGCGGCGTCGGCGACGAGGTCGCGGGCGTGGGCGAGGGTCATCGGGCCTCCGTCATCGGAAATGTCTTCGAGAGTGGGAACACGTCGATGCGCTGGGCGAACTCGACGTGTGCGGGTGAGATCTCGCCGGCGACGGGCTCCAGGACCGCCGCGGCGGACCACGCGACCGCCGCGCGCAGGAGCGACGCCGGGTCGTGGACCCCGCATGCCAGGAGGACGGATGCGGCGGCCACCGCCGCATCCCCCGCTCCCGTCGGGTTGCCCGCGAGCACCTCGGGCAGACGTGCATGCAGCGGTTCGGTGTCCGCCGTCACCGCGAGCATGCCGCCCGCGCCGAGCGAGAGCAGGACGAGTCGAGTGCCGTGTTCGAGCAGCGTGCGGGCGGCGGCGACCGGGTCGTCGATGCCGGTCGCCTCGACCAGCTCGGCACGATTGGGCTTCAGCACGGTGGCACCGGCCCGGGCGGCGGCGAGCAGCGGCGCTCCGGAGGTGTCGACGATCGAGGGGATGCCGCGCGACGCCGCGATGCCGACCAGCTCGGGCACGACCGCGTCGGGAGCGCCCGGCGGCAGGCTGCCGGAGACGACCAGGACGGCTGCGGCGGCAGCCGCATCCGTCGTCGCAGCCACAAGTGCGAGCCACGCGGCGGCGCCCGGATCGGAGCCGCGCTCATTGAGGACGGTCGCGTCGCCGGTCGCCGCATCCACGATCGCGACGCTGCGCCGCGTCGGCGGATCGACCGGGACGAGCACGTGCGGGATGCCGCTCGCCGCGAGCTCGGCGGCGAACTCCGCGCCGGTGGACCCCCCGCACGTCGTGACGGCCACGACATCGGCACCCTGCTGCGCCGCAACCCGGGCGACGTTCAGGCCTTTGCCGCCTGCGCGCACGCGTGCCGGGCCCACCCGGTGACTCTCGCCCACCGAGAGGCCGTCGACGTGCCAGGTCATGTCGAGCGCCGGGTTCGGGGTCACGGCGACGATCCGTCCCGTCTGCGCGCGGCTCATGCGGCGGCATCCGTTCGCTCGCGGGCGATGATCGCGGCTCCCAGGAGCCCGGCGTCCTCGCCGAGCTGGGCCGGCAGCAGCTGCGGTCGGCGGTGGAAGCTCAGGCGCGCGTCCAGGCGCGTGCGCAGCGGCTCGAACAGTGCATCGCCGGCACGCGAGAGGCCGCCGCCGATGACGACGGCCTGCGGCGCGAGCATCGCCGTCAGCTGAGCGAGCGCGAGCACGAGGGCATCGATGGCGGCATCGACGACGGCGGTCGCGACGGTGTCTCCGGCCGCGGCGCGGGCGAAGACCGCGCGGGCGCCGTCGGTGGTGTGACCGGAGAGCTCGGTGTAGCGGCGGGCGATGGCGCCGGCCGAGGCGACGGTCTCCAGGCACCCGTAGGCCCCGCACGGGCACTCCGATCCGCCGGCGACGGGGGAGTGGCCGATCTCACCCGCGTAGCCACCGGCGGGATGCAGCCGGCCGTCCACGATGAGCGAGCCCGCGATGCCCGTCCCGATCACCATGACGAAGACGTCGTCGAACGCGCGGGCTCCGCCCATGAGGTGCTCGGCCCATGCGGCAGCCCGCACATCGTGGTCGAATGCGACCGGCATGCCGAGCGCGTCCGCGGCGAGCTCGCGGATCGGCGCGTCGTGCCATCCCAGATTGCTCGCGTAGACCCCGATGCCGCGCGTCGAATCCACGATGCCCGGCACGATGACGCCCGCCGCGGTCGGGGTCGTGCGGGGAAAGCGCGATGTGAGCTCGGCGGCGAGCTCGGCGAGGCGCGCGGTCAGCGCGACAGGGGTCTCGGAGCCGGCGAGGGGAGTCGGTGTGCGCTCGACGCCGAGAGCGTGGCCGCCGGCGTCGAACAGGGCGGACTTGATGTCGGTCCCGCCGACGTCGAACGCGAGGATCGGCCGGCCGTCGCCGAGCGAGAGAGTCATGGTTCGAGAATGACAGAACGGGTGAGCGAGCGGGGCTCGTCGGGGTTCAGGCCCTTGGCGCGGGCGCGCTCGAGTGCGACGCGCTGTGCACGCACGAGTTCGGCGAGCGGATGCAGCGACCCCTGCTCGAATCGTGCCCCGGTCGCCGCGACCTGCTGTGCGAGGCCCTCGGGCGCGTCGCCGAACTGCCAGGTGACGCGGCCGGGCGCGGCGATCGAGATGGGCCCGTGGCGGTACTCCATCGCGGGGTACGACTCGGTCCAGGACTGGGATGCCTCGCGCATCTTCAGCGCCGCTTCGTGGGCGAGGCCCACCGTCCAGCCCTGCCCGAGGAACGTGTACTGCTCGGCGCCGACGAGCTCCGGGTCGAGCTCCTCGGCGATGGCTCGCTCGGCATCCGCGATCGCGGGCGCGAGGTCGACGCCGAGCGAGGAGAGCATCAGGGCGAGGGCCGTGGTCGCGAAGCGCGTCTGCACCACCGACTGCTCGTCGGCGAAGGGCAGGAGGAGCGGCCTGTCGACGGCGGAGACCAGTGGGGACGAGGCATCCCCCACGATGCCGATGGTCGACACGCGGCCGGTGAGGCGATCGGCGAGCTCGAGGATCTCGGTCGTCGTGCCCGAGCGCGACAGCAGCACGACGTCGTCGTAATGCCGGTCGACGACGAAGGCCTCGGATGCGGCGAACGCGTCGGTCTCGCCGAGGCCGAGGGACTCGCGGGCCGCGGCGTAGGACTGGCCCATGAACCACGAGGTGCCGCATCCGACGATCGCGACCCGGCGGCCGGCGGCCGGCATGCCGGCGCGCACGGCGTCGAGGCCGGCGACCCGCGCCCACGTCTCGGGCTGCGAGGCGAGCTCTCGCGCCATGTGCTCGGCGATACGGCCGGTGGGGTCCTGTTCGATCACGGCTGCTCCTGTTTGCTCGTAGTTTGCAGGAATGAGCATAGCGCATGATCTAAAGTGCTTGTAACGCCGATTTTCAATCAGTATCCTGATCGAAATATGCGCCGGCCATGAGAGCTTGGCAATATGCTCAGAGTCCTAACAAAAGGGACTATAGGCGACGAAGCCGAGGAACTGCACCCGCAGCCCGAGCGATGCCGCCCGAGCACCACCCTTTGCACGAGACAGTGAGGATGCAGCACATGAAGAAGACCCACCTGCTGGGAGGCGCCGCGATCGCGGCGACTGCAGCGCTCGCGCTCACCGGGTGCGGGTACGGCGGCGGATCGTCCGGCAATGCGTCCGGCGGCGCCACCACGCTCAACATGCTCGTCCCGAGCTACTCGGACAAGACGCAGCAGAACTGGCAGACCGTGATCAAGGGCTTCGAGAAGAAGTACCCCGACATCACCGTCAAGCTCCAGGTCGAGTCGTGGGACAACCTGCAGACGGTGATCACCACCAAGATCCAGGGCGGCCAGACGCCGGACATCTACAACGGCGGTCCCTTCGTGGGCTTCGCCTCCGACGACCTGCTGTACAAGGCGAGCGACGTCGTCTCGAACGGCACGATGTCGGACTTCCAGGATGCCTTCGTCAAGAACGAGGAGTACAAGGGCACCGCCTACGCGCTGCCGTTCATCGCCTCCGCCCGTGCGCTGTTCGTCAACAACGACCTGCTGAAGCAGGCCGGCGTCTCGACGCCGCCCAAGACGTGGGACGAGGAGCTGGACGCCGCGGTCAAGATCTCGAAGCTCGGCAACGGAGTCGCCGGCTACGGCATGCCCCTGGGCTCGGAGGAGGCTCAGGCGGAGGCGGCCGTGTGGCTGTGGGGCGGCGGCGGCACGTTCGGCAACGCCGACAAGATCACGGTCAGCGACCCGTCCAACCTGCCCGGCGGCGACCAGATCAAGAAGATGATCGACGCCGGCGCGACGGAGAAGGACCCCGGCTCGACGAACCGCACCCCGCTGCTCGACATCTTCATCCAGGGCAAGATCGGGATGCAGGTGGGCCTGCCGCCGACCGTCGGCCAGATCAAGGAGAAGAACCCCTCCCTGAACTACTCGATCGTCCCGATCCCCACGAAGGACGGCAGTGCCATGACGCTCGGCGTCGAAGACCAGCTGATGGCCTTCAAGACGAAGACGGACAAGAAGGCCGCCATCCAGAAGTTCTTCGACTACTTCTACTCCAAGGACGTCTACGTGCCGTGGGTGAAGTCGGAGGGCTTCCTGCCGGTCACCAAGTCCGGAGCGACGGCGCTCGACAACGAGCCCGACCTGAAGCCGTTCCTCGAGGTGCTGCCGAGCGCGAAGTTCTACCCGTCGACGAACCCCAAGTGGGACGCCACGGATGCCGCGTTCAAGTCCCTGTTCGGCCAGATTCAGACCAAGCCGGCCACGGACGTCCTGGACGAGATCCAGGCCGCGGCGGACAAGGGCTGACACCCCGGAAAGGTTCGGTGACACGCGCATGAGCACCTCCACCGAGACGTCGCCGAACCAGGCGGGGGCGGCCACCGGCCGCCCCCGCTCCGGCAAGGCCGCTGCATCCGACTCCGTCGGCCGCGTCCGCAAGCCGGGCGGGCGCGACCTCGTCGCGGCCCTGCCGTGGCTCGCCCCGGCCCTGATCCTCATCTTCGGCGTCGTGTTCTTCCCCGCCGGGGTCATGTTCTTCAACTCCACGCGGCGCATCGACATCGCCGGCATCGACAAGGGCTCCGTGGGCTTCGACAACTACGTCGAGGTCTTCACGTTCCCCTCCTTCTGGCCGATCTTCCTGCGCACCATCGTGTGGGTCGTGGTCGTCGTGGGTGTCACGGTCGTGCTCTCGCTGGGACTCGCGCAGATCCTCAACAAGGCGTTCCCCGGCCGTCGCTTCGTCCGGATGATCGTCATCATCCCGTGGGCCGCATCCGTCGTCATGACGACGATGGTCGTGTTCTACGGCCTCGAGCCGTACTTCGGGATCATCAACAAGCTCCTCTACGACATCGGGCTCATCGCAGACCCGGAGGGCTTCGGCTGGACGAGGAACGCGACGACGGCCTTCGCGTGGTCGATCGTGGTCGCCGTCTTCGTGTCGCTGCCGTTCACGACGTACACGATCCTGGCGGGGCTCGCGACGGTGCCGACGGAGACGCTCGAGGCCGCCAGGGTGGACGGTGCGAGCCCGGCGCGCACGTACTTCACGGTCGTGCTGCCGCAGCTGCGGGCGGCGCTGGCGGTCGCCATCCTGATCAACATCATCAACGTCTTCAACTCGCTGCCGATCCTGCGGGTGATGACCGGCTCGATACCGGGATACGACGCCGACACGTTCATGACCCTCATCTTCAAGTACATCCAGAATCAGCATCGCGTCGATGTGGCGAGCGCCCTGTCGGTCGTCGCCTTCCTGATCGTGATCGGCATCGTCGCGCTGTACGTGAAGATCGTCAAGCCGATGCAGGAGGCCTGAGCGATGACCGCCACCACTCTTCCCGCCCCGGCGGCGGGCGTACCCGTGAAGCCCCGCAAGAAGCGGTACACGAGCGATCAGATCACCCTGTCGCGGATGCTCTGGCGGATGCTCGCCGGGCTCGTCGTCGCGCTGTTCTTCATCCTCCCGTACCTGATCATGTTCTTCGGGTCGGTGAAGACGCAGGCGCAGATCCGCTCGGTCACTCCCACGTACTTCCCCACGGAGTGGCACTGGGAGAACTACCTCACGATGTGGTCGACGCCCGAGACACCGCTCTTCCACAACCTCGTCTCGACCATCGTGATCTCGGTGTGCGCGACGATCCTCGTGCTGTTCGTCTCACTGCCGGCTGCCTACTACACGGCGCGCTACCGGTTCCCGGGGCGGCTGGTGTTCCTGTTCCTCGTGATCGTGACGCAGATGCTGCAGCCGGCCGTGCTCACGTCGGGTCTGTTCCGCCAGTTCTTCGCGATGGGCCTGATCGACACGTGGACCGCGATGATCCTCATCAACGCCGCGTTCAACCTCGCGTTCGCCGTGTGGATCATGCACGCCTTCTTCGCCGGTGTCCCCCGGGAGGTCGACGAGGCGGCGCAGATCGACGGCGCCGGGCGATTCACCGTGCTCTTCCGGATCAACCTGCCCCTGGTCTGGCCGGGCATCGTGACGGCTGTCGTCTTCACGTTCGTCGCCTGCTGGAACGAGTTCGCCGCATCCCTCGTCATCCTGCAGACGGCCGACAACCAGCCTCTCTCGGTCGCGCTGACGAAGTTCGTCGGCCAGTATGCGACGTCGTGGCAGTACGTGTTCGCCGTGTCCGTCGTCGCCGTCGTGCCGGTCGTCGTGCTGTTCATGCTCATCGAGAAGCGACTCGTGGGCGGACTCACCGCGGGCAGCGTGAAGTAGAGACGCGGATGCCGGAAGCCCCCGGTTCTGCGCATAACCGGGGGCTTCGAGCGCGAAGCGGGGATCAGTCGAAGCGGCGACGCCCGGCGATCACGCCGACGGTGATCGCGATCACCGCGAAGACGAGGCCCACCCAGGCGAGGCCCATTCCCCACCACGCGAGCGTGGCGGCCAGGTAGACCAGCAGCTCGACGACCCCCCGGACGAACGGATGCACGGCGAGCACGGCGCGCGGCGACACGAACAGCGCCCACACGAGGATGGCGAGCACCGGCGCGCCGATGCCGACGATGACGTTCCACGGGAGCGCGAACGCCGCGAAGCCCCAGAACGCGAGTGTGCCGAAGGCGAAGAGCTCGCAGAAGAATGCGATGACGTCCACGGCTGACAGCGGCGGGCGCGTGCCGGCGGGCAGGGCGCTCTGGGGCGGGTTCTCGGGCATCGTTCGATTCTACGGCGGACCGCTGGGAGCGCCGATCGGGTGCGGTGCTTCGTCGGCCGCACCGGTCGGCTGCACCCCTGGCGGCTCAGGCCCGGCTGAGCAGATCGCCCATGGCGATCTGCAGCGTCGTCGCACCCGGCACGAGGAACGACACGGACGCGTTCTGCACGACGTCCGACACCTTCGGTGTGATCACGATCGTCGCGATGCCGTCGGCCCCGGCGACCGCGGTGCCGCGCACGAAGCCGCGGGCCGTCGCCGTGATCGTCGCGCCGGGACTCGTCCGGACGGTCGCGGTGATCGTGACCGTGTTGCCGCCGCTGCGCGTGACCTGCACGCCGATCAGTGACGGGGCCACGACAGCGGGAGGTGCGACCGGCGGCGGCGGTGTCGTCGGAGGAGCGGTGATCGCCGGGGCGGTCGTGGACACCGACGCGGGAGCGGGAGCGGGAGCGGGCGCGGGCGCGGGCGCCGGGGCCGACGCGACGGGCGCCGTCGCCCTCGGCGCGACCGGTGCGGGTGCGGGCGGCGGAGAGACCGTGGCGGGCGCGACCGGAGCGGGATCGGTGCCGGAGGCAGCGGAGTCCGTCGTCTGAGGCGGTGCGGCGGCGGGAGCCGCGGCCTGCGCGCGATCGGCGGGAGCGGGGTGCGGCTGGTTCGCCAGCACGAACCCGAGCGCGACGGCGCCGGCTATCGCGATCCCGGCCGCCACGGCGCCGACGGTCATGGACGACGTGCCCGCTCCGGCAGTGGCGCCGCCGGCGCCGCCGGCGCCTCCTGCCCCCGCGTTGCCGGCCACGACGGCACCCGGGATGACGGATGACGGCATCCCCGCCACCGCGACGACCGCCGCCCCGCCGCCCTGCAGCGATGCGAGGTAGGCCGTGGCTCCGCCCACCCCGATGACGAGTGGCAGCAGCACGAGGGCGAGCCGGCGCGAGACCTCCTTGGCCTCCGACGCGACGATCGCGCAGCGCGCGCACTCGGCGAGGTGGGCCTCCACACGGTTCTTCGCGCGGATGCCGAGGTTTCCGCGCGCGTACGTGCCGAGCTTCTCGATCGTGAACTGGCACTCGGAGCCGTCCTCGATGGACCGCAGATGCGCCTGGATCCACGCCTCTCGCAGGCCCTCCCGTGCGCGCACGGCGAGCTGGGCGACGGCGTTCGCGCTCATGCCGAGCAGGGGCGCCGCCTCGGCGGGCTTCATCTGCTCGATCTCGGTGTACCAGAGCACCTCCTGCCACCGCGTGGGCAGGCTCCGGAACGCCTGGTTCGTGAGGCTGCGGTCGAGAGCCTCGTCGGTGGCGTGCGCACTCGCCTCGGGATCCTCGACGGCGTCGAGCTCGTCGATCGCCGTCTCCCTGTGGGAGCGTCCCCATCCGGCGGCCGTGTTGCGGATGCTCGTGAAGAGATAGGCGCGGAAGGCCCCCGTGGGCCCGCCCCCGCGCGTGATGGCCTGGAAGATGCGTGCGTACGCCTCCTGGACCAGGTCGTCGGCGTCGATGCTCGACGTGATGGAACGCGCCACGACGATGCCCGACCGGTAGTGCCTGCGCCAGAGCTCGCCGTACGCGGAGGCGTCTCCAGAGCGCGAGCGCAGCACGAGATCGCCGTCGCTCAACTCGGTGAGATGAGCCGCGGCGGGGGGCGCGTCATCCGGTGACATGGTCCTTCTGCGGGCCGCGCTGTTCGGGTGACGCGACCCCTCGATTCTGCCGTCGGACGGATGCCACGGCAAACCCGGATCCGTGTCTTCACGGGCGTTTCGGGGCTCCAGGAACTTTTTCCGACTTTTTTCGGGAAGTCGCGTCATGGATCGCGGCATCCCCCGTCTCATGGGTGGAGACCGCACCCCGGAACGGGGGGATTCGTGAGGGGGCGGAGTGCGGAGCGGCGACGTCACATGACACGTCCGCGGGGGCCCGGCCGGCCTCGGGGGAGAGCCGGCCGGCCCCGACTCCGTCGCCGGTGACCCGGCTGAGGGCCCGGCGCATCCCCAGTTAGCGCAAACCCTGTGAGGGCCGTCAGGCCGGGTCGCCGGCGACCCACACCGCTCTGACCGCGACCTCGTCGTCGAGCAGGACGGCGTCGGCGAGGAATCCGGGATGCAGCGACCCGAGGTCGTGGCCGCGGCCGACGGCACGGGCGGGCACGCGCGTGGCGGCCTCGACCGCGTCGATCACCGGCACACCGACCTCCTGCACGGCACGGCGGACGGCCGCATCCTGCGTCAGCGTCGATCCCGCGATCGAGCCGCCGCCCTCCAGCCGGGCGACACCGTCGACGACGTCGACCGCGAGCCCGCCGAGGTCGTAGCGGCCGTCGCCCGCGCCCGCGGCGGCCATCGCATCGGTGATGAGCGCGATGCGACCACGCCCGTCGGCGGTGCGCGCGCTCGCGAAGGCGAGGCGCATGACGGCCGGGTGCACATGGATGCCGTCGGCGATGAGCTCGAGCGTGACCCGGTCGTCGGCGAGCGCCGCGGCGACCGGTCCGGGGGCACGGTGATGTATGCCGTCCATCCCGTTGAACGCGTGGGTCAGGATCGTCGCTCCGGCGTCGAAGGCGCGCTGCGCGGTCTCGAAGTCCGCGCCGGTGTGGCCGACGGCGACGGCGACGCCCGCATCCACGAACCGACGCACGGCGTCGAGGCCGCCGTCCAGCTCGGGGGCGACGGTGACCTGGCGGATGGTGCCGCGGCCCGCGGCGAGCAGCAGGTCGATGTCCTCCGCCGTCGGTGCGCGGAGCAGGGACGCGGTGTGAGCGCCCTTGTGCCCCGGATCGAGGAACGGTCCCTCGAGATGGGAGCCGAGGATCGTGGCATCCGTCTCGGCGAGGTCGGCGACCATCGCGGCCCGCGCCGCCAGCGCGGGGATCGTCGCCGTGACGAGCGAGAGCACGGCCCGGGTGGTGCCGTGCGACCGGTGGAGCGCGCGCGCGGCGGCCACGGCAGCGGGTCCGTCGTCGAACGCGACGCGTGCGCCGCCGTGGCCGTGGATGTCCACGAATCCCGGGGCGAGCAGCAAGCCCGCACCGTCGAACGCGGCGCGCGGCGCGAGGTCGCGCCATCCGTCTCCCGCCCCGGTCTCCACCACCCGCCCGGCGTCGAACGCCACCCAGCCATCGGCCCCACGGCCGTGCGCCTCCTCCGCGAGACGGACGGAGTGGATGACGCGGTCGACCGTCACCTCGCGGCCCAATCGATCTCGGGAGAGGCGAAGAAGTGGATGCCCTCGCGCGTCCACAGCGGGCCGAGCTGCCCGACGCGCGCGCGGAAGCCGCTCCACGTGCGCTCTGCGTCGGGGGCGGACTCCGCCGACGAGTGGGCCGCAGGCGCCGGCGACCACGCGATCTCGGCCGCCGACGCCAGGCGGGGGAAGGCCATCTCGTCGATGTCGTCCGCCGTGCGCAGGGTCTCCGACCACAGCGGCGCCTCGACCCCGAGGATGCTCTGCTCGCCGATGCCGTCGACGATCTTCGTCGGCTCCCACGAATAGGACCTCTCGACGCTCGTCGGGCCGTTCGCCCATGTGAGACCCAGGGCCGTGGAGGCGTCGTACTTCATGTCGAGGTAGGCCGCGTCAGCCGGCGACATGACGACCTTCGCGCCGTTCTCGACGAACGTGCGTGCCTGATCGTCCATGCCGTCGGTCGGCGTCCGGAAGCCCCAGTACTGTCCGACGGTGCTCGGGGCGATGCCGGTGGACGCCCCCGCCTCGTGCCAGGCGACCGGCGTCTTGCCCGCATCGGCGACGATCTTCGTCACGCGATCGACGAACAGGCGGTAGTCCGCGGGCGCGATGCTGTGCGGCTCGTCGCCGCCGATGTGGATGTAGGGACCCGGCGTCATCACGGCGAGCTCCCGGACGACGTCCTCGACGAACGTGTAGGTCGCCTCATCGTGGATCTTCAGCGACGAGAACCCGACGGCGTCGCCGGTGTAGGGCTCTCCGGCGACGGGGATCTGCTGGTTGAACTTCTTCATCTCGTCGGTGATGACGGGCGCCTCGGCGAGCTCCGGGTAGGCGAGGCCGACGGCATGCGTGTGGCCGGGCAGGTCGATCTCCGGGACCACCGTCATGTGCCGAGAGGCGGCGTAGGCCACGATGTCGGCGAAGTCGGCCTTCGTGTAGAAGCCGCCCGGGTCGCCGCTCATCGAGGTCGTCGAGGCGCGCTCGGTGAGCTTCGGACGGGAGTCGATCCGGATGCGCCATCCCTGGTCGTCGGTGAGGTGGAGGTGCAGGACGTTGAGCTTCAGCGACGAGGCGTCGTCGATGTAGTGCTTGACCACGTCGACGGGGAAGAAGTGGCGGGCGACGTCGAGCATCGCTCCGCGGTAGGCGAACCGCGGATGATCGGAGATCTCCGTCGCCTCGGCCTGCCACGTGCCGTCGCGCTCTCGCAGCAGCTGCGTGAGCGTCTGCACGCCGTAGAAGAGGCCGGCCTCGTCGGCGCCGGTGATGGTGACCCCGGCGGCGCTCGCCTGCAGCGTGTAGGACTCGGGCGACGCGCCCGCCGCGATGCGCAACACGACGTCGTGCGCCGATCCGGCGCCCGACGCCGTCTGCAGCCGCAGTCCGGTGGCCGCGCCGAGCAGCTGGACCGCGAGCCGAGCCGTGGCCTCGGCATCCGTCGCCTCCGTACGGACCGTCGACGACGTGCCGAGCGTGAAGGGCTTCGCGGACGCATCCGCCTTCTGCGATGCCGGGAGAGGGACGACTGCGGTCACGGATGATCCTTCTTCGGAGGGGGCGTGGGATGCGGCGGAGCCGGGTGTGCAGGCCGCCAGCGCCACCGCGGCCAGCACGACGATACCGACCGCCGCGGTGCGCTTCATGTAAGGAAACCTAACAAATAGGCGACGGGACGGACAAGTGGCCTTTCGACTATGCTCGGCTTGTCGCGACTGGCGTATGAGGTGGTCACCACCGGGGAGCGACTTCACGGCATTCGACCGCGCGCCTGGGCCGATGTGTTCTTTTACCGATCGCAGCCGTGAAGGGAAGCCATGACCGACCAGTTCTTCAACGCCCCGCTCGCCGAGGTCGATCCCGAGATCGCCCAGGTGCTCGAGCGGGAGCTCGAGCGTCAGCGCGGCTACCTCGAGATGATCGCCTCCGAGAACTTCGTGCCCGTGTCGATCCTGCAGTCGCAGGGCTCCGTGCTGACGAACAAGTACGCCGAGGGCTACCCGGGCCGCCGTTACTACGGCGGCTGCGAGGAGGTCGACGTCGCGGAGGAGCTCGCCATCCAGCGCGCCAAGGAGCTGTTCGGCGCCGCCTTCGCCAACGTGCAGCCGCACTCCGGCGCCACGGCCAACGCCGCGGTGCTGCATGCGATCGCGCGGCCCGGCGACACGCTGCTCGGTCTCTCGCTCGACCAGGGCGGCCACCTTACCCACGGCATGAAGATCAACTTCTCGGGCCGGCTCTACAACATCGTCGCCTACGGCGTCGACCCCGAGACCTCCGTCATCGACATGGACGAGGTCGCCCGCCTCGCCCGCGAGCACCAGCCCAAGGTGATCATCGCCGGCTGGTCGGCGTACCCGCGTCAGCTCGACTTCGCGCGCTTCCGCGAGATCGCCGACGAGGTCGGCGCGCTGCTGTGGGTCGACATGGCGCACTTCGCCGGCCTGGTCGCCGCCGGCCTGCACCCGAACCCGGTGCCGCACGCGCACGTCGTCTCCTCGACGGTGCACAAGACGATCGGCGGACCCCGCTCGGGCTTCATCCTCACCAACGAGGAGGACATCGCCAAGAAGATCAACTCGGCCGTCTTCCCGGGGCAGCAGGGCGGTCCGCTCATGCACGTCATCGCCGCCAAGGCGACGGCGTTCAAGCTCGCGGGCACGCCCGAGTTCACCGAGCGCCAGGAGCGGGTCCTGCGAGGTGCGCACATCATCGCCGAGCGGCTCTCGCAGCAGGACGTGAAGGATGCCGGCATCGCAGTGCGGTCGGGTGGCACCGACGTGCACCTCGTGCTCGTCGACCTGCGCGACGCGGCGATCGACGGCAAGCAGGCCGAGGACCTCCTGCACGAGATCCACATCACCGTCAACCGCAACGCCGTGCCGAACGACCCGCGTCCGCCGATGGTGACGTCGGGGCTGCGCATCGGCACGCCCGCGCTGGCGACCCGCGGCTTCGGCGACGCCGAGTTCACCGAGGTGGCCGACGTCATCGCGCTCGCGCTGCAGCCGGGGGCGGATGTCGAGGCGCTGCGTGCGCGTGTGGCCGCCCTGACCGCGGCCTTCCCGCTGTACCCGGGCCTGCAGCAGTAATGCCGGCGCAGATCCTCGACGGCCGCGCGGCCGCCGCGCAGATCAAGGCCGAGCTCACGGAGCGCGTCGCCGCGCTCCGTGAGCGCGGCGTCGTTCCGGGCATCGCGACGGTGCTCGTCGGCGCGGACCCCGCCTCGCAGCTGTACGTCGCGATGAAGCACCGGCAGTCCGTCGAGGTCGGGATGAACTCGATCCAGCGCGAGCTGCCCGCGGACGCCGCACAGGCCGATGTCGAGGCGCTCATCGACGAGCTCAACGCCGATCCGGCGTGCCACGGCTACATCGTGCAGCTGCCGCTGCCGAAGCACCTCGACACGGACGCGATCCTCGAGCGCATCGATCCCGCCAAGGATGCCGACGGGCTCCACCCGACCAACCTCGGGCGGCTCGTCCTCAACGTCAACGGGCCGATCCACACCCCGCTGCCGTGCACGCCGCGGGGTGTCATCGAGCTGCTGCTGCGCAACGATTACGACCTGAAGGGCAAGCATGTCGTCGTCGTCGGCCGCGGTGTCACGATCGGTCGGTCGATCGGCCTGCTGCTGACCCGCCGGGTGCTGAACGCCACCGTGACCCTCACGCACACGGGGACCGTGGATCTGCCGTTCTACCTGCGGCAGGCGGATGTCATCGTCGCGGCGGCGGGGGTCAAGCACCTTGTTCGCGCGGAGGACGTGAAGCCCGGCGCTGCAGTCCTCGACGTCGGCGTCACGCGCGAGATCGACCCGGAGACGGGCAAGGCCCGCGTCTACGGCGACGTCGAGCCCGGCGTCGCCGACGTCGCGGGCTGGATCTCGCCGAACCCCGGCGGCGTCGGCCCGATGACGGTGGCCCTCCTGATGACGAACGTCGTCGAGGCCGCCGAGCGCACCCTGGCCTGAGCGGCGCTCGCATCCCCGGGTGACGCCGTCGCCGGTTTGTCGGCAATCCGGCGAAAATCGGGCGGCCTGGCGCGCGGGACCCGATTTTCGCCGGATCACCGTGGATTCGAAGGATGCCGAGGAACGCGACGCCGGTCCGACCTCACACGGGCCGCGGCCAGAGCCGCTCGACCGCGTCGAGGACGCCCTCGTACACGGTGTCCGGGTCCACAGGCGGCGGGCAGACGCCCGCGAACTCGAGGCTGACGGCTCCGTGCACATGCGCCCACACCGTGAGGGCGGCGGCGAGAGGATCCGCAGCCCCGCGCGCGGCGAGCGAGCGGATGAGGGGGTCGAGCGCGTCCTCCGTGCCCTCGCCCTCGTAGGAGGCCAGGGCTCCGCCGAACATCAGGCGATAGAGCGACGGATGCTCGTGCGCCCACGTGCGATAGGCGACGCCGAGGGCGCGCAGGCCGTCGGGCTCGGCATCCCGCTGTGACGCCGCGAACGACGCGAAGCCGTCGGCGATGACCGCGACGAGCAGCTCGTCCTTGCCGCCGAAGAGCGTGTACACGGCGGAGGTCGACGTGCCTGCCGCGCGTGCGACCTCACGCAGCGAGACGCGGTCGGGCCCGGCCGCCGCGACCGCGTCGGCGGTTGCGGCGAGCAGATCGGCGCGGAGCGCGTCGTCATACGTGGAAGGTCTGGCCATCGCATCCATTGTATGTGTAACATCGTTACGTAACGATGTTATGGATCGAATCCGCAAGGGGTGTGTCATGAGTCGAGAGGTGCTTCCGGGCCGATACACGGCCGACATCGACGGCGAGACCGTCACCGTCTTCCTCATCGGGATGCGGGCGAACCGCTGGTGGCGGCTCGGGCGGGTGATGCGCATCGCGAGCCGGATGCCGCCCATGCTGCGGCACCTCATGACGCATCCGGATGCGGGGCTGCTGGGATTCGAGCAGTGGTTCGGGCGGACCACGATCCTGCTGTCGTACTGGCGCAGCTCGGAGCATCTCCAGCGCTTCGCCGCGGACCGGGACGCTCCGCACCTCGAGCCGTGGCGCGAGTTCCAGCGGACGTTCGCCGGCAGCGGCGATGTGGGCGTGTGGCACGAGACCTACGAAGTCCCCGCCGGCCACAGCGAGACGGTCTACAGCGACATGCCGCTGTTCGGGCTCGCGCGGGCCACCGCGCACGTGCCGGTTGCGGCCGGCCGCAACACGGCCCGTCAGCGCATGGGCCGCTGATCGCCCGGTTCCCGCGGGCGTCGTCAGTCCTGAGACTCGACGGCGGCGAGAGCCTCCAAGGCGCCGCGCGTGGGTGCGACCTGGACGAGCCCGCGGTACAGGGTGCGCAGTGCGGCCCGGTCGACGACTCCCGTGCGGGCGCGGTCGCAGTGCACCGACTGGATCGCGGCCTCGAGCTGGAAGCGGCCGGGGACATCGTCGCCCTTCACGCGGGCAGCCGTGCGCAGGAGCGCCTCGCCCTCCGAGATGAGCTCGCGATCCCACAGCGCAGTGTCCTGCCGGTCGAGGGGAGGCCACGGGTCGCCCACGCGCGCGGGTGCCCGCGACTGCGCGAGAGTCAGGAGCGCCGCGAGGCCCCAGGCCTCGGCATCCGTCTGCAGAAGGGTCGCCGTGAGCACGGCGAGCCAGCGCGCCTCATCGGCGAGCGAGGTGCGGACGTCCTGCTGGTCGAGCCAGTCCAGCGAGTACGCCCCGTAGATCGCCTCGAGGACGGCGGCCGTGCGAGCGGGCATGTCGGCGCGCGTGGGCACGACGAAGGGGATGCCGGCATCCCGGATCTTCCGCTTCGCCCGCACGAGCCGCTGCGCCATCGCGGCGGGCTCGACGTCGAAGGCCGCAGCGATCTGCGCGGCGTCGAATCCGAGCACCGCCTGCAGCATCAGGGGCGTCCGGATGGCGGGATCGATCGCCGGGTGCGCGCACGCGAACATCAGCTCGAGCCGCCGGTCGGGGATGGCGTCGCCCCGCTCGAGCAATGCGGCGATGTCCTCGTCGCCGGCCATCGCCTCCGCACTGTCGAGCGATGAGCTCGTGCGGCGCGCGGCGGAGCCGAGCACGTCGCGGAGTCGGTTGCGGGCCACGGTGAGCAGCCATCCTTCCGGGTTGTCCGGTACGCCGGTCTCGGGCCAGAGCCGCAGCGCGCGCTCGAGCGCGTCGGCGAGGCAGTCCTCGGCGAGGGCGAGGTCGCCGGTGCCGGCGGCGAGGAGGGCGACGAGCCGGCCGTACGACGTGCGAACCGCGCGCTCCGCGGCGCCCGCCGCCTCCAGGTCTGCCGTCGCCACGGCGGTTACCGGACGGGCGCCGCGCCCTGCCAGGCGCCGTCGGCGAAACGCGTCGCAACGGGGCGCACCTCGACGGCGCCCCAGGCGACAGACGGTGCCTTCGAGGCCCACTCGATCGCGGCATCCAGGTCATCCACCTCGATCACGAACGAACCGCCGAGCTGCTCCTTCGTGTCGGCGTACGGGCCGTCCTGCACGACGAGCTGGCCGTCACGCATGCGCACGGTGGTGGAGACGGCAGAGGGCTGCAGCACCTCGGCGCTGCGCAGCACGCCTGCGGCGTCGAGGGCCTTCGCGTACGTGTCGAACGCACGCATGCCCTCGGCCAGGGTCTCGGGGTCGAGTTCGTCCGCCGTCATCTCGGCATACTGCAGGAGAAGCGTGTATCGCATGATCCGTCCTTCCGTGGGGATGCTGGCGTGATGATGACGATCCGGCAGACCTCTGATCGACACGAGCCTCTCACAAGAGAGCGGGCCGGCCGAAGGGGGGAATCCGGCCGACCCGCTGCGACGGCGACTCCGGGGGGAGAGTCGCCGCCACCTTCAGCCGCGAGAGCCTTGGCCCTGCGCGGGGGACACCTCGATGGCCCGCTCGATCTCCTGCCTGAAGCTGTTGCCCGCCGTGTCGGACGCGGTGACGCGGAGGTCGATCCATCCGCCGGCATCCGGCACGGGAAGGGCTGCCGAGTAGGCGGCGACATACGCGCGCCCCTCGGCGAAGATGTCCGTCGGCGGCTCGCCGGGCCCGGACGTGTCGCGGGAGACGAGCGTGAGCGGCACAGGGGCCCACGTGCCTCCCGCGACGCGCATCTCGACGGTCGTCGTGGTGATCGCGCCGCTGCCGGCAGCACCGGCGAGGTGTCCGAGCTCGAGGCGCAGCGGCAGGGCGGCGCCCTTCTTCCGGTTCGCGCCCGCGGTGCCGGATGCATCCAGGTCGACCCCGTAGTACGCCTGGATGAGCGGCTGCAGGACGTTCGACCAGTCGTCGGACGTGCCGGTGGAGGTGAAGTCCCACTCCGTCACGGTCTTGGTGGACGACGGCATGAGCGTGCCGTCCTGCGTCGTGGTCACCACCGCGCGCACCGTGCTGGACCCGTCCGGCATCTCCCAGTAGTTCGTGTCCGGCCACGACGACTGCTTCACGAGCTCGCCGTTGACGTAGAGGTCGGTGCTGATCGTGCCCGACGGCACGGGCTCGGACATCTCGAGCGATCCGGTGTGCAGGGCGTCGCCGCCGTCGCTCCAGCCGGGGATGTTGAGCGAGAGGCCGGGGCCGACGCGCGCCGGCGCCCAATACCCCTGCCCGACGTACGGTCGGATGACGGGTCCGTAAAAGGCGGCGGCCGTTCGATCGCCCGCCGTGTAATGCCGCAGCACGTCGCGGATCACCCAGCCCCCGACCATGGTCGACGTGCTCTGCGACCACCCGACGGAGGGATCGACCCAGTCGGTGCGGACGACTCCGCGCTCCATCGGCATGGGCAGGCCGAAGCCGTACACACCGGTCGGCTCGATGTCCCACCGGAACTCGCTGATCGGGTCGCCCTTCTTCCCGTAGAACGTCGTGTCGACGCGCGCGAGCTTGCCGGGGCGGTAGGTGAGGTCGCTCGGAATGCCGCCGTCGCTGTAGCGGACCAGATCCCATACCTCGCTCGAGTACGGCTCGCCCGTGGCGTCGACCGACCGACGCGGATGCTTCGCGAGATCGGCGAGCAGGGCGCGGCCCTGGACCCCGCTGATTCCCACGACGGGGATGCCGACGGTCGCGCCGTCCTCGGTGCCGACGTACTCGCTGAACTCCCCGTCGGCGTCGTTCGCGATGACGAGGAGCTTCACACCGGCCGCGGCCGCGTTCGCCGCCTGCTGCATCGGCGTGGCGCTCGACGAGCGGGTGACGACGGCCACCTGCCCGCCGGCGTGTGCGGCCACGAGAGCAGCGGGGCTGCCGTCGCCGGCGGCGACGGCGGTCGACTGCAGGCGACCCTCGAGGGGCGTGGAGCCGTACTGCGGGATCACGTCCAGTGCCGTGCCGCCGATGGCCAGATCCAGCCGGGCGTGGGTGAGGCGCCAGCGCGTCGTGAAGTCGACGTGCTTCGCGCTCGGCGCATCCATCGGCTGCGCCCACATCTCGTCGATCCACACCGGCTCGAGTGCACCGTTGGAGAAGCCGTCGACCGAGATGTCCATACGGCGGACCAGCTGCTCGAGCCCCTTCTTCCCGACGTCGACGGTGACCTGCGTGGCCCTGCGGGCATCGAGCGCGACAGTCCTGTCTGCCTTGAGGGTGAACGAGGGGTCGCCCACGAACACGTTGGCCAACGTGTCGGGTGTGCGGTTCGCGTCCATGAACGCGGTGACGGAGTAGCGGCCCGCCGGCAGGCGCAGGGTCATCGTGCCGGACACCTCGGGGAAGTAGTAGTCGCCCGTGTCGAAGTTGTAGAGGGTCGGGAAGGCGTCCAGCGCCTCGCCGGCGAAGCCGGTCGCCGTCAGCGTGAGGTCGTAGCGTTCTGATTCCGTGACGAGGCCGAGGGCGGTGCGCGCGACCGGCGCCCCGTCGACGGAGGCGATGAGCATCCCCGAGTGCTGCGTGCCCGCCTTCACCGCACCGGGATCGGCGGTGATCGAGACGGAGCGCGTCTGGCCGGCCGGGATGTCGAGCGTCTTCGCGTCGAGGGTCAGCGCACGGGAGTCGTCGGACCCGCCGGCTCCCGGCGTGCTGTCGAGGAAGGATGCCGAGAGAGCCACCCTCACCGGCTGCGCCGTGCGGTTCGCGTACTCGACCTTGCGCGTGACGGGAGTCGGGGTGGCGCCGAACGAGAGCATGCCGAAGTCGCCGGATCCCGAGGCGATGACGGGGGTGTCGACGGCGGTGGCGACGTCGAGGGCGCCCGTGCCGGCCTGGTACGAGCTGAGCCCGACGTCCTTGGCGCTGCTCACGACCGCGGCGCGCAGCTGTGCGCCGGTGTACTCGGGATGCTGCTGCTTGACGAGTGCGGCCGCACCGGCGACGTGGGGGGTCGCCATCGACGTGCCGCTCATCGTGACGTAGGAGCCCTCGCCGGGAGAGTCGGCCGAGCGCGCGGCGGTGATGTCGTTGCCGGGGGCGGCGATGTCGGGCTTGAGCGCAGCGGAGCGTGCGAGCGGGCCCGTGTTCGAGAACCAGGACAGCGCACCGCTCGGGTCGTCCACAGAGCCCACGGTGAGGGCGTCGGCGGCCGAGCCGGGCGAGCCCATGTGCTCGGCTGCGCCGTCGTTGCCGGCGGCGACGACGAACAGGGCGCCGGTGGACGCGGAGAGGTCGTTCAGAGCCTGATCCATGAGGTCCGAGCCATCCGACGGGACAGAGGAGGTGAGGCTCATCGACACGATGGACGCGTGGGCTGCGGCCCACTCCATGCCGGCGAGGACCCAGGAGTCCTGGCCGGAGCCGTCCGCGCCGAGGACCTTGCCGACGAGGAGGTCGGCGCCGTCTGCGACGCCGCGATGCGTGCCGCCGTCGGCGGCACCGGTGCCCGCGATCGTCGACGCCACATGGGTGCCGTGTCCGTTCGGGTCGGACGCGACCTCCTCGCCGGGAACGAAGCTGGTCGAGGTGCTGAGCACGCGACCAGCGAGATCGGGGTGGGTGTCGTCGTAGCCCGTGTCGAGGACGGCGACCGTGACGCCTGAGCCGGTCAGGCCCTCCGCCCACGCATGCGGGGCGCCGATCCACGGCACGCTCGAATCGAGGGTGGCCCTGACCTTGCCGTCGAGGTGGATCGACGTGATGCCGCCGCTCAGCGTGGGCTTGTCGCTGAACGTGGAGGGTCCCGTCGTCAGGGCCGTCCAGGTCGCAGCGGCGTCGGCGTGGGCCGCCGTCGCGGCTGCGCCGTCGATGCTGTGGAGGGGCACGCCCAAGTCGATGCCGGGCACCGCGGCGCCCGCGTCGAAGAGCTGCGGGCCCGTGCCGAGCTGAAGGATGACCGGGGTGGCCTTCACGTGCGCGTCGTCGTACCCGTCGGCGATGAGCCGGGTGACGTTGAACAGATCGCGGTCGAGGACGCCCGCGGCGAGGTAGCGCTGGGCGACGTCGGGGATCACGAGCAGGTCGCCCTTGACGACGACGGTGCGGTACCCGGCGCCCGGGGTGACGGTGTCGACGTCCACCGTCTGCTTCCCGCCGGCCAGCCCGTGCACGTGGACGCGATCGCCGGTGATCAGCGTGACCGTGTGATCGGCGGGCCTGCTCGCGGCCGCGGCGCTCTTCGCGGGTGAGGTGCCGCCGCCCGAGGGCCCCTTCCCGGTCGCGGCAGTGGCAGAAGAGGACAGGCCGATGCCGGTGACGGCGATGGCGGTGGCGCAGACCAGCGCAGTGATGGCGCGCGGTCCGCGCAGGCGGGATCGGGATGCTGCGGGCATGGGGATCGGGAACACCTCTCGTAGGGGTGAATCCACCGTCACACGGCCGTGGCATAAAGTGCTGGCGGGGATGTGCCCAGGCGGTTAACCGCCAATCGACCCTGTGGGGAGCGGACATGCTGGAGGCCATCGGGCTGGCGGACGAGCACACGGCGGTGTACCGCGTCGTGCTCGGCATGCCGTCGGCGGATGTGGAGCAGATCGCTCAGGCGGCATCCATCTCGGTGCGGCAGGCCCGCCGCATCCTGGACGACCTCGAGGAGCTCGGTCTCATCGCGCGCCAGGCTTCTTCACCGGGACGGCTGGTCGCCTCGCCACCCGCTGTCGCCCTGCTGCCGATCCTGCGGGAGCGGGAGCGCCGCCTCGCCGCCTCGCACGAGGCGCTCGTCCAGCTCAGCGACCTCTACCGGCAGGGGGCGGCGCAGCGCGAGGTGGCCGACGTCGTCGACGTCGTGCTCGGGCCCGAGGCCGTCGTCCAGCGTCTCGCGCAGCTGCAGGCGTCCGCCGAGGAGCAGGTGTGCGTCTTCGTCCTGGAGGACGTCGCGCTCGTGTCCGGGCCGGACAACGTCGAGGAGGACCTCGCGCTCGCGCGTGGCGTCCGCTACCGCGTCGTCGCGGAGCGCGCGGTGCTGGAGCGGCCGGGCTTCGTCGAGACCGTCCGCGAGCTCGAGCCGTTCGGCGAGGAGGTGCGGGTCGTCCCGCATCTGCCGACGCGGCTGTTCATCGCGGACGACACGATGGCGCTGCTGCCGATGTACTCGCGGGGCGAGCGCAAGATCTCGGGCGGTCTGCTCGTGCACCCGAGCGGGCTGCTCGACCTCGTCATCGAGACGTTCGAGCAGACCTGGCGGTCGGCGCCGGTGCTCGCGGCATCCGAGGGCGTCGTCCGCGACCGGACGATCACGCCGCTCGACAGCGAGCTGCTGACGCTCCTGCTGCTCGGGCTCACGGATGCGGCCGCGGGCGCGCAGCTGGGCGTCTCGCTGCGCACGGTGCAGCGGCGGGTCGCCGAGCTCATGGACGAGGTCGGCGTGACGACGCGCATTCAGCTCGGTGCCGAAGCGGTCAGGCGAGGCTGGGCGTGAGTCAGACGACCTCGAACACGCAGGGCGATGCGAACCGCACGACCCGGTTCCTCGTGCGTCGAGCCTGCCCCACGGCGGTCAGTACGAGGCGCGCTCGCTCTCGCCCGGCGCAGGGATGAATCGGGAGGCGAGCGCCTCGGAGCCGCGCGCGAGCATCGACACGTCGGCGGCCACGGCGACGAAGGCCGCCCCGCCGGCGATGTAGGCGTCGGCCGCGACCGGGTCGAACGCGTTCACGCCGACGGGCTTCCCCGCGCCCGTGACGGCCTCGAACGTGCGCTGCACGGCGGCGAGGACCTCGGGATGCGTCTGCTGCCCGAGCACCCCGAGTGAGGCGGCGAGGTCGGCCGGGCCGACGAAGACCGCATCGACGCCGTCGACGGCGGCGATCTCCGCCGCGTTCTCCACCGCCTCGGCCGACTCGACCTGGACGATGAGCGAGACGTGGTCGTCGGCATCCTGGAGGTATCCCTCCACGCGGTTCCAGCGCGCCGAGCGCGACAGCGACGAGCCGACGCCGCGCCGCCCCCGCGGCGGGTAGCGCACGGCGGCCACGAGCTCGCGGGCCTGCTCGGCGGTCGACACCATCGGCACGATGACGTTCTGCGCGCCGATGTCGAGCACCTGCTTCAGGATCACGTCGTCGCCGTGCGGCACGCGCACGACCGGAGCCACCGGGTAGGCGCCGACCGCCTGCAGCTGCGCGAGGACGGACTCGAGCGTGTTCGCGGAGTGCTCCATGTCGATGAGCAGCCAGTCGACGCCCGATCCCGCGAGGATCTCGGCGACCAGGGGCGAGCCCGAGCACGCCCACAGGCCGATGAGCGTGCGGTCGGATGCGGCGAGCCGCTCGCGGATGGTGGTGCTCAGGTGAACTGGCATGTGATGGTCCCCAATGGTCCGTAGTCGCACACCACGGTATCGCCGCGGGACACCCACATCGGCCGCGTGAACGAACCGGCCAGGATGATCTCGCCGGCCTCCAGTCTGGCCCCGTGCTGGTGGAACTTGTTCGCGAGCCACGCCACGCCGACCGCGGGATTTCCGAGGACGCCCGCCGCGACGCCGGTCTCCTCGATCTGCCCGTTGCGCGAGAGCACCCCGGGCACCCACGGCAGGTCGACCTCGTCGAGCCGCTTGCGGGTGTCGCCGAGCACCATCGCGCCGTAGGCGGCGTTGTCGCTGATCGTGTCGACGATCGTGCGGCCCTCCAGCTCGATGTGCGAGTTCAGCACCTCGAGGGCCGGCACGACGTGCGCGGTCGCGCGCAGGACGTCCTCGAGGGTGCAGTCGGGGCCCTCGAGCGGCTCCGCGAGGACGAAGGCGAGCTCGACCTCGATGCGCACGTTCGAGAAGTCGTCGAACGGGATGCTCGACCCGCTGGCGTACACCGTGTCGTCGAACATCACCCCGTAGTCGGGCTCGGTGATGCCCGTCGCCTGCTGCATGGCCTTCGAGGTGAGGCCGATCTTGCGCCCGACGATCCGGTGGCCGTCGGCGAGACGCTTGTCGCGCCACACGCCCTGGATCGCGTACGAGTCCTCGATCGTCGCATCCGGATACCGCGCGGTGATGCGCGGGATCACCGTGCGCGTGCGGCCCGCCTCGGCGAGCTCCTCGGCGATCTGCGCGATGACATCGGGTGACAGCATCCCGTTTCCTCCTAGAGCTGGTGGCCGAGCTTGTACTCGCCCTGCTTCCACTCGGGCATGGATGCGTCGCCCTCGTCCGGTCGGGTGTAGCTGAACCCGTCGGCGCCGATCGTGACCGCCATCTCGGACGTGTCGGTGCGGGCGACGACCGGCTGCGGATTGCCGTCGAGGTCGAGCACGAGCGACGCCTCGGTGTACCAGGACGGGACGACCGGGTTGCCCCACCAGTCGCGGCGCTGGTTGTCGTGCACGTCCCACGTGACGACCGGGTTGTCGGGATCGCCGGTGTAGTAGTCCTGCGTGTAGATCTCGACGCGGTGGCCGTCGGGGTCGCGCAGGTACAGGTAGAACGCGTTCGAGACGCCGTGGCGGCCGGGGCCGCGCTCGATGGCGTCCGAGCGGCGCAGGGCGCCGAGCTTGTCGCAGATCGCGAGGATGTTGTGCTTCTCGTGCGTGGCGAAGGCGACGTGGTGCATGCGCGGGCCGTCGCCGCCGGTCATGGCCGTGTCGTGCACGGTGGGCTTGCGGCGCATCCATGCCGCGTAGACGGTGCCCTCGTCGTCCTGGATGTCCTCCGTGACGCGGAAGCCGAGGTCCTGCATGTAGCCGACCGCGCGCGGGACGTCGGGCGTGACCTGGTTGAAGTGGTCGAGCCGCACGAGCTCGCCCGGGGTGTGCAGGTCGTACCGCCAGGAGAGGCGCTCGACATGCTCGGTCTGGTGGAAGAACTCGTAGGGGAAGCCGAGCGGGTCGACGACCCGCACCGAGTCGCCGATGCCCTTCGTCCAGCCCTGCGGGTTGCGGCGCACGTCGCAGCCGAGCTCGGTGTAGAACGCGACGGCCTTGTCGAGGTCTTCGGGAGTGCGCACGCGGTACGAGAACGCGGCGACCGCGGCCACCGGCCCCTGCCGCAGGACCAGGTTGTGGTGGATGAACTCCTCCGTCGAGCGGAGGTGGATCGTGGTGTCGTCCTCTTCCGTGACGTACAGCCCGAGCACATCGACGTAGAACTCGCGGGAGGCGAGGAGGTCGGTGACCACGAGCTCCATGTACGCGCAGCGCAGCACGTCCGGCGGGGCGGCCGCGGGGGTCGGCACCGGGTTCTCGGAGTGGATGGGCGCCTCCTGGCTCACGTAGAAGCCCGAGGAGGTGAGGGTCATGTCTTTGCGGTCGGTCATGTCAGCGTCCTTGCTTTGAGATCCGGCGGTCAGTTCTTGCCGAAGGTGGGGTTGTGGACCTTGCCGAGCGTGATGTGCACGGCCTGCTGGTCGGTGTAGAAGTCGATCGAGCGGTAGCCGCCCTCGTGGCCGAGGCCCGAGGCCTTCACACCGCCGAACGGAGTGCGCAGGTCGCGCACGTTGTTCGAGTTCAGCCACACCATCCCGGCCTCGACGGCCTGGGCGAAGTTGTGGGCGCGCTTGAGGTCGTTCGTCCAGATGTACGCGGCGAGGCCGTACTTCGTGTTGTTCGCGAGGGCCAGAGCCTCTTCGTCCGTGTCGAACGGGGTGATCGCGACGACCGGTCCGAAGATCTCCTCCTGGAAGATCCGCGCGTCCGGGCTGACGTCGGCGAACACGGTCGGTGCGACGAAGTTGCCGACCTCGAACCCCTCGGGACGGCCGCCGCCGGCGACGAGGCGACCCTCTCCTTTGCCGATCTCGACGTAGCTCATGACCTTCTCGTAGTGCTCCGGGTGCACGAGCGCGCCGACCTCGGTCGCCGGGTCGTGCGGGTAGCCGACCGTGACGCGCTTCGCCTGGGCCGCGTACTTCTCGACGAACTCGTCGTACACCTCGCGCTGCACGAGGATGCGGCTGCCCGCGGTGCAGCGTTCGCCGTTGAGTGAGAACACGCCGAAGATCGTGGCGTCGATCGCCGCGTCGAGGTCGGCGTCGGCGAAGACGACGGCGGGCGACTTGCCGCCGAGCTCCATCGACAGGCCCTTGAGGAACGGCGCCGCGTTGCCGAAGATGATCTGCCCTGTGCGGCTCTCGCCGGTGAAGGAGATGAGCGGCACGTCGGGGTGCTTCACGAGGGCGTCGCCCGCATCCTCGCCCAGTCCGTTGACGAGGTTGAAGACGCCCTGGGGAAGGCCCGCCTCCTCGAAGATGCCGGCCCACAGGGATGCCGACAGCGGCGTGAACTCGGCGGGCTTCAGGACGACCGTGTTGCCGGTGGCGAGGGCCGGTCCGAGCTTCCACGACTCGAGCATGAACGGGGTGTTCCACGGCGTGATGAGGCCGGCGACGCCGATCGGCTTGCGGTTCACGTAGTTGATCTGTCGCCCCGGCACCTTGAACGTGTCGTCGGCCTGGGCGACGATGAGGTCCGCGAAGAAGCGGAAGTTCTCCGCGGCGCGACGGGCCTGACCGAGGGCCTGCGTGATCGGCAGACCCGAGTCGTACGACTCGAGCTCGGCGAGCCGGGCGTCGCGGGACTCGACGATGTCGGCGATGCGGTGCAGCACGCGCGAGCGCTCGCGGGGCAGCATCCGCGGCCAGGGGCCATCGGCGAAGGCGCGCGCGGCGGCGGCGACGGCCTTGTCGATGTCGGCCTTCTTGCCGGCGGCCGCCTGCACGTACACCTCGTTGGTCACCGGGTCGAGCACGTCGAAGGTGTCGCCGTCGACGGAGTCGACGAACCGGCCGTCGATGTAGTGCTGGATGCGGTCGGGCAGGTCGGCGGGGACGTGCGCGTGGGCGTTGTCGGTCATCGGTGCTCCTGTCGGATTCAGTGGTCGTGGCGCGCGGCGAGGAAGGC
This sequence comes from Microbacterium rhizosphaerae, assembly GCF_034120055.1. Classification (NCBI taxonomy): domain Bacteria; kingdom Bacillati; phylum Actinomycetota; class Actinomycetes; order Micrococcales; family Microbacteriaceae; genus Microbacterium; species Microbacterium rhizosphaerae. The sequence goes on from NZ_CP139368.1 coordinate 1,175,803, forward strand.
GTCGAGCGTGCGCCAGCGGTGGTTGCGCGCGGCCAGCTCGATCTCGAGCGGGTCGGCGCCGGTGCGGATGAGGTCGAGGATCTCGGTGTGCTCCTCGACCGAGTGGTGTGCACGCCCGGGCACGAAGGCGAACGTCGAATCCCGCAGGTTCGACAGGCGCCCCCAGCCGCGGTGGACGAGGTCGAGGATGTGCGGGTTCGGGCACGGCTCGTACAGCACGGAGTGGAACTGCTGGTTCAGCTGCGTGAACACGTGCGCGTCGAAGTGCTCGAGGAGGCGCTGCATCCGGTCGTTGACCTCCGCCGCGCGGTCGAGATCCTCGGGCATGAGCAGGGGAGCGGACATCGAGGTCGCGGCTCCCTCGACGAGCCCGAGGGTCTGCATCGTGAAGGCGTACTCGCTCTCGTCCACCACGGTCACGCGTGCGCCCACGTTGCGCTCGAAGGTGACGAGACCCTCGGCCTCCAGGCGGCGGATCGCCTCGCGCACCGGAACGACGCTCATGTCGAGGGCCTCGGCGATGGGGGCGAGGACGAGCCGGTACCCGGCACTGAACTCGTTGCGTGCGATGCGCTCGCGGATCCACACGTAGGCGCGCTCGGACTTGCTGGCGGTGTCGGTCGTCGTACTCATGACTCCCGCTCCGCGTCATAGCGTGCGCGCCACTCGGCGTTCATGGGGAAGAGCCCGTCGACCTTGTGGCCTTCGCGGATGCGATCGGCGATCCAGGCATCCACCTCCTCCTGCGCGAGGGCCGCGTCGGCGACCTCCTCGGCGATGCCGGGCGGGATGACGATGACACCGTCGTCGTCGCCGACGATGATGTCGCCGGGCTCGATCGTGGTGCCGCCGCATCCGATCGCCACATCGACGTCCCACGGGACGTGCTTGCGCCCGAGGACGGCGGGATGCGCGCCGCGGGAGTAGACCGGGATGCCGACCGCGGCCACGGCCTCGTAGTCGCGGACGCCTCCGTCGGTGACGATGCCGGCGGCCCCGCGCGCGTGGGCGCGCAGGGCGAGGATGTCGCCGAGGGTGCCGGATCCGCTCTCGCCGCGGGCCTCGATGACGATGACCTCGCCCTCGCCGACGGCGTCGAACGCGCGCTTCTGCGCGTTGTAGCCGCCGCCGTGGCTCTGGAAGAGGTCCTCGCGGCCGGGGACGAAGCGAAGGGTGCGTGCGGTGCCCACGAGTTTGACACCGGGATGCATCGGCCGCACGCCGTCGACCGTGACGTTGTCCAGGCCGCGCTTGCGCAGCTGCCCCGACAGGCCCGCGACCGGGACGGCCTCGAGCTTCGCGCGAAGTTCGGGGGTGAGCGCGGGCGCGGGCTCCGGCAGACCGGCGGCCTCGCGCGAGCCCCAGGCCTCGGCGCGCTGCGTGTCGTCGACGTGGGGGAGTGAGCCGACCTCGGCGTCGAAGCCGCCCGAGCCCTGCACGACGTGGGTCACCAGGCTGCCGGTCGACAGTCCCGCCGATGGCGCGTCGACCTCGACCTCGACGACGTCGCCCGGCTGCACGACGGACGAGCCGGCGGGGGTGCCGGTCAGGATGACGTCGCCGGTCTCGAGCGTGAAGTGCTGCGAGAGGTCGGCGACGAGCTGCGTGAGAGGGAAGATGAGGCCGGCCGACGTGTCGTCCTGCACGAGGGCGCCGTTCACCCACGTGCGCAGGCGCAGGCCGGCGGGGTCGACGGCGCGGGCGTCGATGAGGGCCGGACCGAGGGGCGTGTAGCCGTCGCCGCCCTTGGAGCGCACGTTCGACCCCTTGTCGTTCGCACGCAGGTCGTACAGGCCGAAGTCGTTGGCGGCGGTGACCCAGCCGACATGGCTCCAGGCGTCGGCCGGCGGGATGCGACGCCCCGGCGTGCCGATGACGAGCGCGATCTCGCCCTCGAAGGCCAGAAGCTCGGTGCCCTCGGGTCGTTCGATCGTCGAACCGGTCCCGGCGACCGAGCTCGACGGCTTGAAGAAGTAGCTCGGGGCGGCGGGGCGCCGACCGCGCTGGTCGGCCCGGGAGGCGTAGCTCAGGTGGATCGCGATGATCTTCCCCGGGCGGGTGGGAAGCGCGGCGAATCGGGGATCCGACGTGTCCCTGGAACGGCTGTCCGTGCTCATGAGCTCCCTTACCCTTGGCGTTGTATCTGAAATCGTATATTATCCGTCTCATCGCAACAAGCACGACTTTCGCGGCGGGTCCTCCGCCGTGCAGAGGCAGACGAGACGAAGGAGTCGCCAATGAGCAGCGGGCCGCAGCATCCGGGATTCACCCCCACGGGGACGATCCAGAGCACCCCCGATCGCCGACGGGTCGTGGTCGCGACCGTCGTCGGCACCACGGTGGAGTGGTACGACTTCTTCATCTACGCGTTCGCAGCCGGTGTCGTGTTCGCTGATCTGTTCTTCGCTCCCGCCGGTCCCCAGTTCGCGCAGATCCTCTCCTTCATCACGGTGGGCATCAGCTTCCTCTTCCGCCCGCTCGGCGCGTTCCTCGCCGGGCACTTCGGCGACAAGCTCGGCCGCCGGCCCGTCCTCGTCATCACGCTGATCATGATGGGCACGGCCACGACCCTCGTCGGCCTGCTGCCCACGTACGCCGTCATCGGGGTGTGGGCGCCGGTCCTGCTGATCCTGCTGCGCATCGTGCAGGGGATCTCGGCGGGCGGCGAGTGGGGCGGCGCCGTCCTGATGGCCGTGGAGCACGCGCCCAAGGCGAAGCGCGGGCTGTTCGGCGCGTCGCCGCAGATCGGCGTGCCGATCGGCCTGCTCCTCGCATCCCTCGTCCTGGCGCTCATGGCGCAGATCGCGCCCGGCGCGGCGTTCGCGGCGTGGGGCTGGCGCGTGCCCTTCCTGCTGTCGTTCGTGCTGATCCTCGTCGGCTACTGGGTGCGCCGCCGGGTGGAGGAGAGCCCGGTGTTCAACGAGATCGCCGAGCGCAAGGAGCAGAGCCGGATGCCCATCGTGCAGCTGTTCCGTCGGCACACGCTGCTGGTGATCATCGCGGCGCTCGTCTTCGCGGGCAACAACGCGGTCGGCTACATGACGACCGGCGGCTATGTGCAGCACTACGCGACCGACCCGGCCGGGCCCATCAAGCTGAACCCCGGCCCGGTCTTCTGGGTCGTCGCGGTGTCCGGCGTGACGTGGCTCATCTCGACGTGGTTCGCGGGATGGTTCTCCGACAAGATCGGCCGCCGCAACACCTACATCGTCGGGTGGATCGTGCAGCTCGTCGGCGTCTTCCTCCTCTTCCCGCTGACGAACACGGGCTCGCTCCTCTCGCTGATGGTCGCGCTCATCGTGCTGACGATCGGCCTCGGCCTGACCTATGGACCGCAGGCGGCGCTGTACTCCGAGCTGTTCCCGGCATCCATCCGCTTCTCGGGCGTCTCGATCTCGTACGCCATCGGCGCCATCATCGGCGGCGCGTTCGCTCCCACGATCGCGCAGGCCATCTTCCAGGCGACCGGGTCGACGAACGGCATCACGTGGTACCTCGCCGGGATGACGCTGCTCGGACTCGTCGCGACGCTGCTGCTGCGCGACCGCACGGGCATCCCGCTCGGCCCGGATCACGAGGCCGAGCAGGAGGTCAGCCCGATCCGCGGCTTCGCCAAGGTCTGATCAGGAGCCGAGCGCCTCGCGGATGCCGTTCGCGGCCTGCGTGAGGCGCTCGGCGAGCTCCTCCGGCGCATGCGCGCTCGCGAGGTAGACGACCGCCAGGGCGACCGGCGGGCGCCCGCGGAGCGCGAGCGGCACCGCCACGGAGCGGAGCGAGGGGATGACCTCGTCGTGGCTCTGCGCGTATCCACAGGCCGCCGCATCCGCGATCTGCGCGGCGTCGGCGCCCTCGGGCCACTGCCCGGGCGGCAGCTGTGCGAGGATCGCGCGGCCGGGTGCGCCGACGGCGACGGGATGCCGGGAGCCCGGGCGCTGCGCGACGGAGGCGACGGCGTGCCGCGGCTCGACGCTCATGAGCGTGACGCTCTCGTCGCGATCGAGCACCGTCAGGAAGCACGTCATCGCGAGGTCGTTCGCAGCCGCGGTGAGCTCCGGGAGCGCCTCGGCCTGCAGGTCGTGGGCGACTCCCGCGGCCAGCGCCGCGAGGCGGGACCCGAGCTCCACGCGGCCGGAGCCGTCGCGGGCGACGAGACCATGGTCCTCGAGCGTGCGCAGCAGGCGATAGGCGACGGAGCGGTGCACGTCGAGGCGCCGTGCGACCTCGTCGATCATGAGCGGCTCGCGCGCGTCGGCGAGGATCTCGAGGATCCGGATGCCGCGGCTCAAGGTCTGCGATGCGGGGGCGTCGGCCATCGGCATCCCTCCGTCGGGTCTTGTCCTCAGTCGCATCCGTCGTATACGATCTGTTCAATAGTAGAGCAGTGAGTTCGATTATAGAACACTTGCTTCGAAGGGCAAGGGCCGCCGGAGGCAGGCGCTGCCCCCACGGCACGACCCTCGCGAAAGCGGGCGCAAGGAGGCTCCCCATGCAGTTCCACCACCACGGCTATGTGTCGGGCGACCCGCGCGTGCTGCCCGCCGCGGGCACCGGCATCGACCGGCCCGCCGAGCTGCCCGACGAGATGGACGTGCTCATCGTCGGGTCGGGTCCGGCGGGAATGCTGCTCGCCGCGCAGCTCTCGCGGTACCCCGACGTGACGACCCGCATCATCGAGCGCCGCGACGGCCGGCTCGTGCTGGGGCAGGCCGACGGCATCCAGCCGCGCAGCGTGGAGACCTTCGACGCCTTCGGCTTCGCCGAGCGCATCGTCGCGGAGGCGTACAACATCGGCTGGATGAACTTCTGGGGGCCCGACCCGGAGAACGTCGACAACATCATCCGCACCGTGCGCACCGAGGACTACGCGTTCCAGATCAGCGAGTACCCGCACCTCATCGTCAACCAGGCGCGCGTGCTCGACTACTTCGCCGAGGCGGCGGCCCACGGTCCGGCCCGGATCGTGCCGGACTACGGCGTCGAATTCGTCGGCCTGACCGTGCGGGACGACCACGTCGAGGTGCGCGTGCGCTACACCGCCGGCCCCCGGGTAGGGGAGGAGCGGACGGTCCGCGCCACATACGTGGCGGGCTGCGACGGTGCCCGCAGCGGCGTGCGCGAGGCCATCGGCCGCAAGCACATCGGCGGCATCTCGGCCCACGCGTGGGGCGTCATGGATGTGCTCGTCAACACCGACTTCCCGGACTGGCGCACGAAGTGCGCCATCAACGCCGAGGCGGGCAACATCCTGCTGATCCCCCGCGAGGGCGGCTACCTCTGCCGCGTCTATGTCGACCTCGGCGCGGTCGCGGAGGACGACGACCATCAGGTGCGCTCGACGCCGATCGAGGCCATCATCGCGAAGGCGAACGACATCCTGCACCCGTACTCGCTGGATGTGAAGCAGGTCGCCTGGTACAGCGTCTACGAGGTCGGGCACCGGGTCACGGACAAGTTCGACGACGTGGATGTGGATGCGGATCACGCGCCTCGGGTCTTCCTCACCGGCGATGCGTGCCACACCCACTCCGCGAAGGCGGGGCAGGGCATGAACGTGTCGATGCAGGACGGCTTCAACCTCGGGTGGAAGCTCGGTTCGGTGCTCACCGGCCGCAGCCCCGAGTCGCTGCTTCGCACGTACTCGGCCGAGCGCCAGCCGGTCGCGCAGCAGCTCATCGACTTCGACCGCGAGTGGTCGTCGCTCATGGCGCGCAAGCCGGAGGAGATCGACGACCCGAAGGAGCTCGCCACCTTCTACCTCGGCACCGCGGAGTTCCCGTCCGGGTTCATGACCCAGTACGGCCCGTCGATGATCGAGGGCTCCTCGGGCCACCAGGATTTGGCGACCGGATTCCCGCTGGGGATGCGGTTCAAGTCCGCCGAGGTCGTGCGGGTCGGCGACGGCAACGTCATCCATCTCGGTCACCACGCCAAGGCGGACGGCCGCTGGCGGATCTATGCGTTCGCGGACGAATCCCGTTCCTCGCTGAATCAGTGGGCCGCGTGGGTGCCGTCGCTGATCTCGCGCTACACGCCGGCCGAGGGGGATGTGGATGCGGTGTTCGACGTGAAGGTCGTCTACCAGGACCCATTCGAGGACGTCGACCTCGGAGAGGTCCCGGCGGTGTTCCTGCCGAAGACCGGGCCGCTCGGGCTCACCGACTGGGAGAAGGTGTACGCCTCGACGCAGTCGACCCGAGCCACCCCGTCGATCTTCGACGAGCGCGGGCTGTCGCGCGACGGGGTCGTGGTGGTGGTGCGGCCGGATCAGTACGTGGCCGCGGTGCTGCCGCTGACCGCCCGCGGGGAGCTCGCCGAGTTCTTCGCGGGATGCCTGCTGCCCGTGTGAGCCGCGCTTTCGACAGCCGGGTCCGCGCCGGGGCTTGTGTATCGTCTATATGTTCGATAGCGTTTCTTCACAGGGAGATGGGTGGCCGCTTCGTCGGCTGCTGATGCGGGTGAGATGAGCGAGTGGTGAGGATGCTGTCGCTCGATCCGTATGGACTCGCCCCATGTCGGCACTGCCGCTCGACCCTTCCGCGCGTTCCGCACCGCGGGAGCCGAGTCCGGCGCTGCGCGTGCTCGATGGACTGGTCGATCGCCTTGTCGCCAACCAGAGGGCGATGGCCGAGCTGGAGGCCGAGCGGGCCGAGCTGTTCGCGGCAGCAGCCGACGTGATCCCGGCTCGCGCCGAGGAGCTGCGAGACGGGCGCCGGCGGATGGCGGCCGATCTCCCGGCGCGGGAGGTCGTGGCGGAACTTGCGACCGCACTGCGGATCGGCGAGCGCGCCGTGCAGGCGCATCTGACCGACGCATCGTTGCTCGTCGGCTCCTTTCCCGGCACCCTCACCGCCCTCCGCGACGGGCACATCGACGCCCGGCACGTTGCGGCGATCCTGGATGCGGGGGCCGCCCTCGGTCGTCCCGATCTGAGGGCGCGGTTCGAAGACATCGTGCTGCCGATCGCGGGGCGCGAGACCGCGGCCCGCCTGCGCAGCCATGCACGCGAGTTGGCCGCGAGAGTCGACCCCCAGGCCGTCGACCGGCGTGCCGCGGCTGCCGACGCCCGGCGGACGGTGCGGATCTACGACCTCGACGACGATCTGTCCCGGCTGACCCTCGACCAGCCGGCGACGCTGATCCACGCGATCTACGACCGCCTCACCCAGCAGGCGAAGGCGCTCCGAACCGGTGACGCGGCCGCGCCGGCGGATTCGCGGAGCGATGAGCGGATGAACGACCTCGGAAATGAGGAGCGGGACGATCGCGTCGTCGTCGTCACGGGTCCGGGCGGCCGAGGAGTCGCGGGCAGCGCCGTCGAGCACGGGTCGGGGGATGCTGCAACCGCCGATCCTCGGACGATGGACCAGCTGCGGGCGGACATCCTCGCCGACATGCTCCTGACCGGTAAGCCGTCCGCTCACGGCAACGGGCTGGACGCGATCCGAGCGGTGGTGCAGGTCACCGTTCCGCTGGCCGCACTCGTCCCGGACGACGCCGTGCCGGGCGACGCGGTCCCGGACGACGCCGTGCCGGACGACGCCGTGCCGGAAGATGCGGACCCGGGGAGGACGGCGGGCGTCGCAGTCTTGCCGACATTCGGCCCGATCCCCATCGGCACGGCACGAACGCTGGCCGGTCACGCGCCCGGATGGGAACGGGTGTGCCTTGATCCGACCTCGGGGCTGCCCGTCGCCGTCGACCGCTACAAGCCGACCGCCAGGCAGCGGGCGTACCTCGCTGCGCGTGACGAGCGGTGCCGCTTCCCCGGATGCCGCCGTCCCGCGCACCGCTGCGACATCGACCACACGCGCGATGCTGCGCTCGGCGGGGCAACGTGCATCTGCAATCTCGCGCACTTCTGCCGCGGTCACCACACCATCAAGCACCACACGGCGTGGACGGTGCGGCAGGTCGGGGGTGGCATCCTCGAGTGGACCTCTCCGACGGGCCGCCACTACGAGGACCGCCCGGCGACCACGGTCAGATTCGTCCCGGGAGCGCGCGGGAGCGCCTCAGAACTGGACACCGACCCGCCACCGTTCTAGGAGTACTGGCTTGATTGTCGGCGTGAGCGCCTACAACTCCTGCGGCGCGGTGTCGCCTTCCTCGGGCGGTCGAAGAGACAGGCGGATCGACGAGTGAACGTAGGCCGCCACCGCCATCGCGTACACGCCGATGTAGAGGGCTTCGATCGCGGGTGCGGCGAACGGCGCCACGAGGTAGCCCAGCCCGGCGAGAAAGAAGTAGATGGCCACGAGGTAGCCCGCGACGGGGCGCTCGGTCATCCGCCACCACGCGCGAGGCGGCGCCACCGCCTCGCTGGCCCCACGGAAGGAACGCACACCGAGAACCAACAGCGCCACGCCGACCGCCAGGGCGACGAGCTGCGCCGCGACCTGCGACACCGCGAAGGAGAGAGCGATTCCGATCAGCAGGATCACGATGATCGACACGACGATGTACCCGACTTTCGCCGGGCCCGACCTGATGCGCAACCTCACCATCGTCCCCCCACGGGAGACCCTAGCCTCAGCGGAGGTCGACGAGCCTCTTCAGCTTCCCCTCGCTGCGGGGCAGCGACCCGACCGAGGCCGTGACCACGGTCACCGTCGAGCCGATCCGCGCCTTGATCTCGCGCTGCAGCAGCACGCAGGCCTCGACGACCGCAGAGTGCGACGCGGCGGGATCGGGCTCGACGCGGACCGTGAGCCGGTCGAGGTGCCCCTCGTGGGTCAGCTCCAGCAGGAAATGCGGCGACAGGTCCGGGATGGCGAGGGCGATCTCCTCGATCTGCGTCGGGAAGAGGTTCACCCCGCGCAGGATGATCATGTCGTCGTTCCGACCGGTGATCTTCGCCATGCGCCGCATCGCAGGCCTGGACGTGCCGGGCAGGAGCGTCGAGAGGTCGTGAGTCCGATAGCGGATGACGGGCATCGCCTGCTTCGTGAGCGTCGTGAACACCAGCTCGCCCTGCGTGCCGTCGGGAAGCGGCATCCCGCTCTCCGAATCGACGATCTCGGGCAGGAAGTGGTCCTCCCAGACGGTCGGGCCGTCCTTCGACTCCACGCACTCGCTCGCGACACCGGGGCCGATGATCTCGGAGAGCCCGTAGATGTCGCACGCATCCAGATCGAGCGACTCCTCGATCGTGAGGCGCATCTGGTCGGTCCATGGCTCCGCGCCGAGGATCGCCACCCGCAGCGACGTCGAGCGCGGGTCGATGCCGGCATCCCGCATCGCATCCACGATCGTCAGCAGGTAGGTCGGCGTGCACATGATCGCGTCGGGCTGGAAGTCGCGGATCAGCTGCACCTGCCGCACGGTGTTGCCGCCCGACATCGGCACGACCGTCGCGCCGAGCGCCTCGATGCCGGCGTGCGCGCCGAGCCCGCCGGTGAACAGCCCGTACCCGTACGCGTTGTGCACCATGTCGCCGGGCCTGACGCCGGCGGCGCGGATCGACCGCGCCATGAGCGTGCTCCAGGTGTCGAGATCCTGGCGCGTGTAGCCGACGACGGTCGGGCGGCCCGTGGTGCCGCTGGAGGCATGGATGCGCAGCACCTGCGCCCGCGGCACGGCGAACATGCCGAACGGGTACTCGGCCCGCAGGTCGTCCTTCGTCGTGAACGGCAGCATGGCGACATCATCGAGCGCGCGGATGTCGTCCGGATGGACGCCCGCCGCATCGAATGACCGCGTGTAGAACGGCACGTTCTCGTAGGCGTGCCGCACGGTCCATTGCAGGCGACGCAGCTGCACGGCCCGCAGCTCGTCGAGCGACATGCGCTCCGCATCATCGAGAACAGCGGTGTAGGTCATGGCATGTCCTTCTCCGGGATCGACCGGTCGGGCACCGGCCTGCGCGTGGTGAGGCTGCGGCCTCGGAACTCTGCGACCATCCGGCCGTCGTCGGCCTGCACGCGCACGTCGTAGACGCCGGCTCGACCCACGAGGGACCGTCGCTGCGCGGTCGCGGTGAGGACCTCGCCCTCGTGGGCCGAGGTCAGGAAGACGATGTCGGCGCCCGCGGCGAGGGTCACGGCATCCGTCTCGTTGCAGGCCAGCGCGAACGCGGTGTCGGCGACCGCGAAGACGAGCCCGCCGTGGATGACGTGGAAGCCGTTGAGCATGTCCGCCCGCACCCGCATCCGGACGATCGCCTCGCCGGGGGAGGCGCTCGTCACCTCGATGCCGAGCATCGCCGACGCCTGGTCGGCTGCGATCATGTCGCGCGCGTGCGCGGTGGCGAAGACGTCATCGTCCATGGCTGCTGTCACCTTCTTCGAGCGACCCGATCTGTGTCATCATGGTGACGAACGAACGTTCAGTAAGTCAAGGATGACGACCCATGCCGACCATACTGCGCGACGACGATCGGCCGGACCGCCTGCGCATCCGACTGCACCGACCCGAGGTGCGCAATGCCATCGACCTCGAGACCGTCAAGGCGCTCCACGCGGTGTGCGACGAGCTCGAGCGGAAGCCGCGCATCCTGATCCTGTGCGGCTCGGACGGTGTCTTCGCCTCCGGCGCCGACATCGCAGAGCTCCTGCAGCGCAGCCGCGACGAAGCGCTCCAGGGAATCAACTCGCGCCTGTTCGACCGCCTCGCCCACCTGCCGATGCCCGTCATCGCCGCCGTCGACGGCTGGGCGCTCGGGGGAGGCGCCGAGCTCGCGTACGCGGCCGACATCCGCATCGCGAGCGAGCGCGCCCGCTTCGGAAACCCCGAGCCGTCGCTCGGCATCGTCGCCGCGGCGGGTGCGACGTGGCGCCTGCCCCGGCTCGTCGGCGAGCCGCTCGCCAAGGAGATGCTGCTCGTCGGCCGGATCATCGACGCCCAGGAGGCGCTCGCGGCGGGTCTGGTGTCCGCGGTGCATGCGCCGGAGATGCTGGATGCCGCGGCCGACGCCGTCGCCGATCGGATCGCCTCCCAGGACCCCCTCGCCATCCGCCACACCAAGCGGCTCATGGGCCTCCCGCTCGATGCCCACCCGCGTGCCGACGACGACGCGCAGGCGGAGTGCTTCGTCTCGCCGGCGAAGCGCGAGCGCATGACGGCCTTCCTCGAGAGGCGCAAGGCATGAGCCTCCCGGCCGTCGTCGGCATCGTCGGCGCCGGCCGCATGGGCGTGGGCATCGCGCACGTCTTCGCCGTGGCCGGCTCCGAGGTGCGCATCCTCGACTCGGATCCCGCTGCCGTTGCGCGGGCCGCCGCCACGATGGAGCGCTACGCGATCCGGGCCAACGGGGATGCGGGCGATGCGACGACCGTCGCATTCGTCGGCGACGTCGAGGGTCTGGCGGGCGCCGACCTCGTGATCGAGGCCGTGCCGGAGGACGCGGGCCTCAAGCGCGCGGTGCTGGCCCAGGTCGAGGCGGCCGTCGGCCCGAACGTGTGGCTGGCATCCAACACGTCGTCGCTCTCGATCGACGCGCTCGCCGCATCCCTGCGCCGACCCGAGCGGGTCTGCGGCCTGCACTTCTTCAATCCCGTGCCCTCGTCCGCGCTGGTCGAGATCGTGAGGGGAACCATGACCCATCACGACCTCGTCGTCGCCGCGCGCGACTGGGTCGCCTCGCTCGGCAAGACGGCGATCGTCGTCCGTGACTCGCCCGGTTTCGCGAGCTCGCGGCTGGGCCTCGCGCTCGGGCTCGAGGCGATCCGGATGGTGGAGGAGGACGTCGCCTCGCCCGCCGACATCGACGAGGCGATGGTGCTGGGATACCGGCATCCCATGGGCCCGCTGCGCCTGACCGACCTCGTCGGACTCGACGTGCGCCTCGGCATCGCCGAGCACCTGCACCGCGAACTGGGCGAGCGGTTCGCCCCGCCCGAACTTCTGCGGCGCATGGTCGCCGAGGGCCGACTCGGCCGCAAGACCGGCCGCGGATTCTACGAATGGAGTGAGGAATGACCACGACGACGACTGCACCGCCCGTCTCGAGCTGGATCGCCGGCCAGTGGGCCGCCGCACCCGTCGACGACGAGGTCGAGTTGAGGGATGCCGCGACCGGCATCCTCGTGGCGACCGCCGGGGGAGCGCCCGACCTCGCCGCGGCTGTCGACTACGCCCGCACGGTCGGGCAGGCCTCGCTCGGCGAGCTGCCGTTCCACCGTCGGGCACTCATCCTGAAGGCGCTCGCGCAGGCGCTCACCGCCGCGAAGGACGAGCTGTACGCCGTGAGCGCCCGGACCGGCGCGACACCGCGCGACAGCATGATCGACATCGACGGCGGCATCGGTGTGCTGTTCACCTATGCGTCGAAGGGTCGCCGCGAGCTGCCCAACGCCACGACCATCGTCGACGGCGCGCCCGAATCGCTCTCGCGCGACGGCAGCTTCGGGGGCCAGCACCTGTGGTCGCGGCTGCCGGGCGTCGCGTTCCAGGTCAACGCGTTCAACTTCCCGGTGTGGGGCATGCTCGAGAAGTTCGCGCCCGCCTTCCTCGCCGGTGTCCCCTCGATCGTCAAGCCGGCGACGCCGACGTCGTACCTCACCGAGGCCGCCGTGCGGGTCATGGCCGACTCCAGGCTTCTTCCCGAGGGCTCGCTGCAGCTCGTCGTCGGGCAGGCGCACGGCTTCCTCGACCTGCTCGACGCGAGGGATGCCGTCGGCTTCACCGGCTCGGCATCCACCGGTCGCATCCTCCGCCGCGACGACGCCGTCACGATGCGCGGCGTGACCCTCACGACCGAGGCGGACTCGCTGAACGCCGCGATCCTCGGTCCCGATGTCGAGCCCGGGTCGCCGGACTTCGAGGCCTTCGTCGCCTCGGTCGTCACCGAGATGACGGCGAAGGCCGGCCAGAAGTGCACGGCGATCCGGCGCGTGATCGTGCCGGACGACCGGGTCGACGCGGTGATCGACGCCGTGCGCGCACGGCTCGAGGCCAAGGTCGTCCTCGGCGACCCGCGGGCGGAGGGCGTGACGATGGGTCCGCTCGCGTCGCTCGAGCAGCGGCGCGAGGTGCGCGAGCGCGTCGCCGAGCTCCTCGCCGGCGGCGGCGAGATGGTCGTCGGGTCGCTCGAGTCCCCGGAGGTCCGGCGCGCGGACGGCACGACAGGCCCCGAGGACGCCGGCGCGTTCCTGCGGCCCATCCTGCTGCGATTCGCGGATGCCGACGCCCCCGTGGTGCACGCCCTCGAGGCATTCGGGCCCGTCGCATCCGTCATCGGCTACTCCGACCTCGTGGATGCCGTGCGGCTCGCGAACCGCGGCGACGGCTCGCTCGTGGCCACCGTGTGCTCGACGGACCCCGACACGGTCGCGGCGCTCGTCGCCGGGATCTCGCCGTTCCACGGCCGCGTGCTCGTGCTCGACGCATCCGTCGCCCGCACGTCGACCGGGCATGGCTCGCCCGTTCCGCACCTCGTGCACGGCGGACCGGGTCGCGCCGGCGGCGGCACGGAGCTCGGCGGCATCCGCTCGGTGCTGCACTACATGCGCCGCACGGCGCTGCAGGGCTCGCCCGAGGTGCTCACCCGGCTCACCGGCCAGTGGCGGGCCGGCGCCGCGGCGGACACCGGCATCCACCCGTTCCGCAAGTCCCTCGCGACGCTGCGGGTCGGCGACCAGCTCGCGTCTGACCTGCGCGAGGTGACCCTCGACGACATCGAGCACTTCGCCGAGTTCACGGGCGACACGTTCTACGCGCACATGGACGAGGAGGCGGCGGCGGCGAACCCGTTCTTCCCCGGGCGCGTCGCACACGGCTACCTCCTCCTGTCGTTCGCGGCGGGCCTCTTCGTGGACCCCGCGCCGGGTCCGGTGCTCGCGAACTACGGACTCGAGAACCTGCGGTTCGTCACCCCGGTCTCGCCCGGCGATCGCGTGCGCGTGACGCTCACGGCGAAGCAGATCAGCCCGCGTGAGAGCGAGGACTACGGCGAGGTGCGGTGGGATGCCGTCATCCGGAACCAGGACGACGAGATCGTCGCGACGTACGACGTCCTGACACTGGTGGCGAAGGAGGGATAGTCGTTCTGCAGCGTGCACAACGGCGGGTGCGGGACGGCGACACACCGGGACGGATGCCGCCACACGGCGTGTCGCTCGATCGGCCCGCGGTTGTGCACGGGCCGGCGTGAGGAGTCAGGCGCGCAGGCCGTCCATCGCGACGGAGACCAGGGTGTCGGCCAGCCCCTGCGCGGAGAGCGGACCGTCCGGGTGGTACCACTCCACGAGCGAGTTGATCATGCCGAACAGGAGCCGCGACGTCGTGCCCGAGTCGAGGTCGGCCCGCAGGGATCCCTCCACGTGCGCCGCATCCACCAGCGCGGAGAGCCGGTGGTCGACGGACCGGCGCCGGCGCAGCGCCTCGCGCTCGACCTCCGTGTTGCCGCGGACCCGGAGCAGGAGCGTGACGGCGGGAAGCTCCGCGACGAGTGCGCGCACGGCTCCGCGGAGCGCCGCCTCGAGGCGCTCGGCGGCCGAGCCCGGCAGGGCTTCGGCATCCGCGATCTCGCCCTCGAGCGCATCGAGCGCGCGGGACAGGGCGCGATCGAGCAGCTCCTCCTTGCCGCTGACGTGGTAGTACAGCGCGGACTTGCTCGTGCCGAGCCGCTCGGCCAGCACGCTGATCGACGTCGCCTCGTAGCCGCGCTCGTTGAAGGTCGCGACGGCGACGTCGAGCACGGCGTCGAGGTCATAGGGCGGCCTGTCGGTGCGTCCGTTGCCGCGGCGAAAGGCGCCCGCCGTCTCATCCAGAGCCCGGCCCGCCGTGTTGTTCGCCATGGCACAAGAGAGTACCATTACTGAACGACCGGTAAGTAATAGGACTTCCGGCGGGATCGAGGAGGATCGATGGATGGCGTGCTCACCCGCGAGACCGACGACAGCGCCGTGGATGCTGCGGGCCAGGCCCGCTTCGACGAGCTGATCGCCGCAGATTCCCGCGTCGAGCCCGCCGACTGGATGCCGGAGGCGTATCGCAGGACGCTGATCCGGCAGATCTCGCAGCACGCGCACTCGGAGATCATCGGGATGCAGCCGGAGGGCAACTGGATCACGCGCGCCCCGAGCCTCAAGCGCAAGGCGATCCTGATGGCGAAGGTCCAGGACGAGGCCGGCCACGGGCTCTACCTCTACGCGGCCGCGCAGACCCTCGGAATCACGCGCGACCGGATGACCCAGCAGCTGATCGACGGCAGCGCGAAGTACTCGTCGATCTTCAACTACCTCACGCCGACCTGGGCCGACATGGGCTCGATCGGCTGGCTCGTCGACGGCGCCGCGATCTGCAACCAGGTGCCGCTGTGCCGCGCGTCGTACGGCCCCTACGCGCGGGCGATGATCCGCATCTGCAAGGAGGAGTCGTTCCACCAGCGGCAGGGCTTCGAGATCCTCCTCGCCCTGTCGCGCGGCACGGCGGAGCAGAAGGCGATGGCGCAGGAATCGGTGAACCGCTGGTACGCGCCCGCGCTCATGATGTTCGGGCCGCCGGATGACGCGTCCCCCAACTCCGCGCAGTCGATGGCCTGGAACATCAAGCGCTTCTCGAACGACGACCTGCGCCAGCGCTTCGTCGACATGATCGTGCCGCAGGCCGAGATCCTCGGGCTCACGCTGCCCGACCCCGACCTGCGCTGGGACGAGGAGACCGGGCACTGGAACTACGGCGACCTCGACTGGGACGAGTTCCGGGAGGTGCTGCGCGGCAACGGGCAGGCGAACGCCCTGCGCGTCGCGACCCGGCGAGCCGCTCACGAAGAGGGTGCGTGGGTGCGTGAGGCCGCCGCGGCGTATGCGGACAAGCGGAAGCGGAAGGTGGCGTGATGGGCACCAATCCGGCCGAGGGGCCAGAGGTCTGGCCCCTGTGGGAGGTCTTCATCCGGTCGTCGCGGGGCCTCAGCCACGTGCACGCCGGCTCGCTGCACGCGCCCGACGAGACCATGGCGGTCCGCAACGCCCGCGACCTCTACACCCGTCGGGGCGAGGGCGTCTCGATCTGGGTGGTGCCGTCATCCGCGATCACGACCTCCGACCCCGATGCCCGCGGCGAGTTCTTCGAGTCGCCGGCCGGCAAGGACTACCGGCACGCCACGTACTACACCGCGTCCGAGGGGGTGCCGCACCTGTGAGCCGCGCCATACTTCCCAGGACCACTGCCGTCGGCGAGATCGCCGACGAACGGACGGCCGCATACGCCATGGGCCTCGGCGACGACTCGCTCATCCTCGCGCAGCGCCTCGGCGAGTGGATCGCCCACGCTCCCGAGCTCGAGGAGGACGTCGCCCTCGGCAACATCGGTCTCGACCTGCTCGGGCACGCGCGCGGCTTCCTCACCTACGTGGGCTCCGCCTGGGGGAAGGACGAAGACGACCTCGCGTACTTCCGCGACGAGCAGGAGTTCCGCTCGCGGTGGCTCTTCGAGCAGCCCAACGGCGACTTCGCGCACACCATCGCCCGGCAGCTGCTGGTCTCGGCGTACCTCGTCGCCCTGTACGACGAGCTCCAGACATCCGCCGACCCCACGCTCGCCGCGATCGCGGCGAAGGCGGCGAAGGAGGTCGCCTACCACCTCGACCACGCGACGCAGTGGACGCTGCGCCTGGGCGACGGCACCGACGAGTCGCACCGGCGGATGCAGGCCGGACTCGTCGCGATGTGGCCGTATGTCGACGAGCTCTTCTCCGACGATCCCGCGGCGGATGCGGCCCCCGACGGCGTGGCCGTTGATCCCGCGTCGCTGCGCGCGGCGTTCGACGCGGCCGTGCTGCCGGTGATCGCGGAGGCGACGCTCGAGGTGCCGGCCGTGCCGGCTGCCCGCGGCCGGGGGCGGCTCGGCATCCACTCGCCGCACCTGGGACACCTGCTCGCCGAGATGCAGGTGCTCGCCCGACGCCACCCGGGAGCGGCCTGGTGAACGTTCGCGAGCTGGTCTCCACCATCCCCGACCCCGAGCTGCCCATGGTGTCGATCGCCGACCTCGGCATCCTCCGCGACGTCCGGCTGGACGACGACGGACAGACGATCGTCGAGATCACGCCGACCTATTCGGGATGCCCGGCCGTCGACGCCATCCGCGACGACATCGTGCGCGCGCTCGAGGGGGAGGGGATCCCCGGACGGGTGGACGTCGTGCTGAGCCCCGCGTGGACGACCGACTGGATCACCGACACCGGTCGCCGCGCCCTCGCCGACGCCGGCATCGCCCCGCCGGCGCCGCGTGTCGGCACACGCGTGAGCCTCGGACTCGGCATCCGCTGCCCGCGCTGCGGGTCGCTGCACACGCGCGAACTGTCGCACTTCGGATCCACGGCCTGCAAGGCGCTGTGGGTCTGTGAGCGGTGCCACGAGCCGTTCGACCGGTTCAAGGAGCTGCGTTGAGCCTGCCGGGTGACACCGCGACGCGTCGACGCGCCACTTTTCACGCCCTCGAGGTGTCGGAGGTGCGCCCGCTCACCGACGACGCGATCGAGGTCGCCTTCGCGGTGCCGCCGCAGCTCGCGGATGCCTACTCCTACGCGCCCGGCCAGTACGTCGCCCTGCGCACGACGCTCGACGGGGATCAGCTGCGCCGCAGCTACTCCATCTGCCAGGCGCCCCAGCCGGTGGCGCATGAGAAGGGACAGCCGGGGGTTCTGAAGGTCGCGATCAAACGCGAGCTCGGAGGTGTCTTCTCGACGTGGGCCCTGGCCGAGCTCGCCCCGGGCATGACGCTCGACGTCATGAGCCCGGAGGGCCGGTTCACCCCGCACGTCAGGACCGACCGCCCCGCGCGTTACGTCGGCGTCGCCGCCGGCAGCGGCATCACTCCGATGATGGCGGTCATCGCGCACACCCTGAGCGAGCGGCCCGACGACACGTTCGATCTCGTCTACTCCAACCGCACCGCGATGGATGCGATGTTCGTCGACGAGCTCGCCGACCTCAAGGACCGCTGGACCGCGAGGCTCGGCATCCATCACGTGCTCACACGGGAGCGACGCAGCGCCGACCTCATGTCGGGGCGATTGGATGCCGACCGCCTCCGCCGCATCTTCGAGGACGTCATCGGAGTGGACGGTGTGGATGAATGGTTCCTGTGCGGCCCGTTCGAGCTCGTGCAGACGTGTCGCGACCTGCTCTCGTCGCTCGGCGTCGATCCGCACGCGGTGCGGTACGAGCTGTTCACGACGGATCGCCCCGAGCGCCCCGCGGGACAGCACGGTGCCGCCGTGCCGGTCGTGGCCGCAGACGAGGTGCACCGCATCCAGTTCCGCCTCGACGGCATCACGAGCACGGTGACCTCGCCCGTGCACTCGCGCGAGACCGTGCTCAATGCGGCGCTCCGGGTCCGCGGCGACGTACCGTTCGCGTGCGCGGGCGGCGTGTGCGGCACGTGCCGCGCCAGACTCGTGCGCGGCGAGGTCGACATGGAGGAGAATTACGCGCTCGAGCCCGACGAGATCGCGGCCGGGTTCGTGCTCACGTGCCAGTCCGTGCCGATGACCCCCGAAGTGGAAGTGGACTACGACACATGATCGAGCTCACGCGAGACGGCGATGTCGCCGAGATCGTCCTGAACGCCCCCGAGAAGCTGAACTCGCTCGACCTCGCGGGCATCGAGGAGCTGGATGCTGCGTTCCGTGAGGCGACCGGCGCCCGCGCGGTCGTCCTGCGCGGCGAGGGCCGCGCCTTCTGCGCGGGGCGCGACATCGCGGGCGTGGATCCCGCGACCGACGACGTGCCCGGATACCTCGGCGCGACCGAGGCGCTCATGCGGCGCATCGCGGGTTTCCCGGCGCCGACGTTCGCCGCCGTTCAGGGGGCGTGCCTCGGCGTCGGGCTCGGCCTCGCGATCGCGACCGATGTCGTCTACGTCGCCGACGACGCCAAGCTCGGCTCGCCCTTCGCGAACCTCGGCGCCCTGCTCGACTCCGGCGGGCACGCGCTGCTGTTCGAGCGGCTCGGCGCGCATCGCGCGTTCGACCTCATCTACACCGGCGAGCTGATCTCCGGGAAGGATGCCGTGTCCGCCGGGCTCTTCTCGCGGTCGATGCCCGCGGGCGAGGTGCTCGATGTCACGCGCGAGCGGGCGCGGCGGGCGGCGACGGGGCCCACACAGGCGTTCCTGGCCTCCAAGCGCGTCATCGCGCGTCTGCGCGACGCGCGGCTGTGGGATGCCGTGCACGCCGAGACGCACGAGCAGGAGGGCCTGCGGCACACGCACGACTACGCGGAGGGCTTCGCGTCATTCCGCGAGAAGCGGAAGCCCGAGTTCACGGGGGAGTGAGAACCCGGTCCCCGAGCTTGTCGAGGGGTGGCACCGGCGATCGCGGTGGGGGCAACGCCTCGACAGGCTCGGCGACAGACTCGGCGACCGGCTCCATTCCTAGGCGCCCGACAGCACGCCGACAAGAGGCGCGAGCCGCGCGGAGAACTCGTCGGAGACCGTGAGGAACGACACCCCCGTCGCCTCGCGCAGGGCGAACAGGGCGTCCGCGTCGCGGACCGCATCGCCCGACAGCAGGCCGACCGCACCCGACGCGCGCAGCGACTCGGGGGTGACCCCGGCGTTCTGGCGCATCCACTCGGGCACGTCGTCGCCCACGCCGACGATCTGGAGGGCCAGCTCGAGCGGCGGCCGGTCGGCCGGCGTCACCGCGCGCACCCGGGCCACCGCCTCGGCGACGGCGGCCGTGTCCGCGGTCGGGGCCAGCGGCAGCGCCAGGGTCTGCGCGTGCCGCCCGGCGATCCGCAGCATCCGGTCGCCCGCGGCGGCCATCGTGAGATGCAGGCCGTCGCCGAGCGAGCCGCGCAGGGCGGCGATGGTCGCCTCGACGTGATCGACCCGCTGGCCCGGCGTCCCCCACGGCACGCCGAGGGCCTCGGCATCCCGCTCTCCGCCCGGACGGCCCGCGCCGATGCCGAGCTCGAGGCGGCCGTCGGCGAGCTCGGCCAGCGTGCGCGTCTCGCGCACCGTCGCCGCGGCCGAGCGCAGGGGCGCCGCGAGCACCCACGTGCCGACATGCAGGGTCGTCGTCGCGGCTGCGGCGGCGGCGAGGGCGGGGAAGGGCGACGGCGTCCACAGCGTGTCGGGGGTCAGCAGCACGGAGTATCCGGCGCTCTCGAGGCGCAGAGCGGTGTCCCGCCACGCGCGCGCCGGGCCGCGGACGGCGGCCACGGCGCCGAATCGGAAGGGTGTCATGACCTCAGCCTGGACCGGGCGGGGGCGCGTGCGCATCCTCCCGGGGGAGACACCGGGTGGCATCCCGACGGAGGACCGTTCTACCGATTCGTCAAGAACATCGATTCTTGACGGCTGAGCGGGTGTAAAGCCGGCTGGTCTACCGATGTGGCCCACTACTCTGGACCGTTGGTGCCCGCGAACCGGCGGAGAGCACCGCATCCCCTCCACGAATCTGCACACCCGCACGAAAGGGACGACGTGGTCGACACAGAGCTGGCCGAGGACACAGGGCGCACCCACGACTGGTCAGCGCGCGAGGAACTCGCCGAGCAGATGATCCCCGTCATCGGGCGTCTGTATCGCAACCGCGGGGTCGTGACGTCGCTGCACGGCCACCGCATCATCAACCTCTCCGCCATCGGACTGCTGGAGGTGCACGAGCGCGTGAGTCAGCTCGGGCACGACGAGCTCGATCCCGCCGAGACGCTCGCGGTCCTCGCGGCGCTCGAGGACCTCGCACCGGGCGCGGCGTCGATCGACGTGGGCCGGCTCTGCGCGGAGGTCCGCGCGAGCGATGACGCGGCGATCGACGTCCTGTCCGCGCAGCTGGCGGACATCCTCCCCGACGGGGAGGATGACGCGGATGCGGCCCCCGCCGGCGCCGATGTCGTCCTCTACGGCTTCGGGCGCATCGGGCGCCTGCTCGCCCGCATCCTGATCTCCCACACCGGCGGCGGCAGCGGCCTGCGCCTGCGCGCGATCGTCGTGCGCAAGGGCGGGCTGAACGACCTGCAGAAGCGCGCCAGCCTGCTGCTGCGCGACTCGGTGCACGGGCGCTTCCAGGGCACGGTGTCGATCGACGAGGATGCGCAGCAGATCATCGCGAACGGCACGCGCATCCAGGTGATCTACGCCGACGACCCGGCATCCGTCGACTACACCGCCTACGGCATCCGCGACGCGATCGTCGTCGACAACACCGGCCGCTGGCGTGACGAGGAGGGGCTCTCGCAGCACCTCCGGGCATCCGGCGTCGCGCGGGTGCTCCTCACGGCACCCGGCAAGAGCCCGCTGAAGAACATCGTGCACGGCATCAACGACGACACGATCGCGCCGGCGGACCGCATCCTCTCCGCCGCCTCGTGCACCACCAACGCGATCACGCCCGTGCTCGCCGCGATCGACGAGGCGTACGGAGTGGTCAAGGGGCACGTCGAGACGGTGCACTCGTTCACGAACGACCAGAACCTCATCGACAACTTCCACAAGGGCGACCGCCGCGGCCGTTCGGCCGTGCTGAACATGGTCATCACCGAGACCGGCGCCGCCAAGGCCGTGGCCAAGGCGCTGCCGCAGCTGGAGGGCAGGCTCACCGGCAGCTCGATCCGCGTGCCCACCCCGGACGTGTCGCTCGCGGTGCTCCACCTGACGATCGAGCGACCGGCGACGAAGGAGCAGGTCAACGACTACCTGCGCCGCATCTCGCTGCACTCCCGCCTGCGCCAGCAGATCGACTACGTGGAGTCGCCCGACGTGGTCTCGACCGACTTCGTCGGCTCGCACCGCGCAGGCATCGTCGACGGTCTCGCCACGATCGCCGACGAGGACACCCTCATCCTCTACGTCTGGTACGACAACGAGTTCGGCTACTCGTGCCAGGTGATCCGCGTACTGGAGAAGATGGCCGGCACGCACCCGGTCGTGCGGCCGGCTCGGCGCGAGGTCACGCTCGCGCGCTAGGAGTTCACGCGGATGATCTCCTGCTGGTAGGGCGCGATGACGTCGCCCGAGATCCGGCAGTCCAGGAGCAGGTAGGGGCGCTGGTCGGCCGGCGTCGCGGCCCAGGATGCGAGTCGGTCCAGGTCGGCGAGCTCCCGCACGACCACGCCCTCCGCGCCGACGGCGGCGGCGAGGCCCGCGAAGTCGACCTGCGGGATGCGCATCGGGTCGTCGGCGAGGCCCTTCAGCCCGTACAGGTTGACCTCGGCGCTGTAGGCGGCGTCGTTCCAGACGACCGCGATGCCGCGACCGCGCGCGACGCGGACCGCGGACTCGAGGTCGGCGAGCGCCATGAGCCCGCCGCCGTCGCCGGTCGTGAGCACGACCGTCGCCTCCGGCTGCGCGAGCGCTGCCCCGGGAACGGACGGCCAGCCGAGACCGATCGACTGATACGCCGTGCCGACCATGATCATGCGGTCGGGGGATGCGACGGGCCAGTACATGTTCGCCCAGCCGATGAAGTGGCCGCCGTCGGAGACCACCACGCGGTCCTCGGGGAGGAGCTCGCCGATGCGGTGGGCGACCGAGCGCGGGTCGAGTCGGCCGTCGGCGGCGATGCCGTCACCCGGCTCGCGCTCGCGCAGGGGCGCGAGGTCGACCGACTCCCGCCACCCGCTCGGCATCGCGCCCAGCATGTCGAGCTCCGCCACGAGGGCCGAGGCGACGACGGCGGCGTCGCCGCGCACGAATCCGCCGACATGGGGATGCGTCGCGGTCGGCGCGACGTCGACCTGGACGACCCGCGTGCCGGGGGAGAACAGGTCGCCGAAGCGCATCGTGAACTGGTTGAGGGATGCGCCGAAGACCACGGCGACGTCGGCCTCGCGCACGAGCGCCATCGCGCCGTCCGCGCCGAAGCCGCCGGTCACGCCCAGATCGAATTCCGCCGCCGGGAAGACACCGCGGCCGAGGGCGGTCGATGCCGTGATGGCGCCGGTCGCATCGGCGAGGGCGCCGAGGGCCTCGCCGGCATCGGCGAGCCACGCGCCACGGCCGGCGAGGAGGAAGGGGCGCTGCGCGCCGGCGAGGTCGCGCGCGAGGGACGCGATGGATGCGACGGCGAACGCGCCGGCCGGGGTGAGCGGGGCGGGGATGCGGGGCTCGGGCGCCTCCGGGACGGGACCGGCGTCGAGCCGGGCGACGTCGTATGGGATCGCGAGCACCGTCGGCACCCGGTAGGTGAGGGCGTGCTCGATCGCGATGACGGTGGTGGCCGCGGCATCCGCCCGACCGACCGTGTACGTGCGCGCGCCGACGGCCGACGCCATCGCGATCTGGTCGACGTCCCACGGGCGCGGGCCCGACGTGGGCTCGTCGCCGACGACCAGCACGAGCGGGACGTGGGCCTGCACCGCCTCGGCGAGCGCCGTGAGGGTGTTGGTGAAGCCGGCGCCGTAGGTCGCGGTCGCGGCGGCGATGCGGTTCGACGCGCGGAAGAAGGCGTCGGCCGCGACGACAGCGCCGGCCTCGTGGCGCACCGGCGTGTAGCGGGTGGGGGTCTGGCGCTCGAGCGCGTCGAGGAAGTACGCGTTGCCGTTGCCCATCACCCCGAAGACGTGGTCGATGTGGCGGGCGAGGGTGACGGCGACGTGGGCGGAGACAGTGGGCATGGCGAAGCCTCTCGAGACAGGGACGGGATGGATTCCGTATGTGTCTCGCACGGGCCGTGTCGTGCACCGCCGCGCTGCGTGCTCCTTTTGCGAGCACCGGCCGGATCCTTCGAGACCGAATGACCGGGGCCGGACGTCGTCAGTCTATCGGCTCGCGCGGGCGCGGCCCGGTCGCCGACGGGGCACGACGGCGGGCCAGAACATCACCGTCGTGATCACGAGCGATGCGCAGACGTAGGCGGCGATCAGCACGGGCCCGAGATGCGGGGAGCGGCCCGCGGTGAGGTCGAGCAGCATCCCGCAGATGAGGGCGGCCAGCAGCACCGCGTGCAGCGCGATGCCGACGATGAGCGAGCGTCGCTGGTGCATTGACCCGTCCTCTCCGACAGGGGATCACGCGAGCCTAGCGGCCGGCCGGCCTCGTGACGAGGCATCCTTCGCCCCCGGGCAAGTGGGGCGCGCTCGGGGTCAAGTCGATCTGCGTGACCGGACTCAGACTGGGAGAAACGACGAAGGAGACACCGATGTCCGATTCCACCCTTGACGTCCAGGCCACGGGTCTGGACGAGGCGGCGCTGCTGGCCCGCATCCAGGCCCCGGAGGGCGAGGGACGCGAGATCCCGGATGCTGCGACCCGCGAGATCATCGGGCGTGCCCCGGTCGACGGCGTGGCGGCGCTCGACGACGCGATCGCCCGCGCGAAGGCCGCGCAGCCGGCGTGGGAGGCGCTCGGGCACGACGAGCGCAGCGCGCTGCTGCTGAAGGCCGCCGACGCGATCGACGCGAATGCCGAGGGCCTCGCCCGCCTGCTCTCGCGCGAGCAGGGCAAGCCCCTGGGCGGCCCGAACGCCCGATTCGAGCTCGGCGCGTGCGGCGCGTGGCTGCGCACGGCCGCGACGACTCCGCTCGAGCCCGAGGTGATCGTCGACGACGGCCAGGTGCACGCCGAGCTGCACTACCGAGCCGTCGGCGTCGTCGGCGCGATCGGTCCGTGGAACTGGCCCCTCATGATCGCGATCTGGCAGATCGCCCCGTCGCTGCGCATGGGCAACACCGTCGTCGTGAAGCCGAGCGAGTTCACGCCGCTCAGCGTCCTGGCGCTCCTGTCGGTCATGAACGACGTGCTGCCGCCCGACGTGCTGATCGGCATCTCCGGCGACCGCGAGGTCGGCGCGCGACTGGCCTCCCACCCCGACATCGACAAGGTCATGTTCACCGGGTCGACGGCCACCGGCCGCAGGATCATCGAGGCCTCCGCAGGCAACCTCGCCCGCCTCACCCTCGAGCTCGGCGGCAACGACGCCGGGATCGTCCTGCCGGGCACCGACCCGCAGGCGATCGCGCAGGACCTCTTCTGGGGCGCGTTCATCAACACCGGGCAGACGTGCGCGGCGCTCAAGCGCCTGTACGTGCACGACTCGATCTACGACGAGGTCGTGGACGCGCTCGCCGGTGTCGCGGAGCAGATGCCGATGGGCAACGGCCTCGACGAGGGCAACGTGCTCGGCCCGCTGCAGAACCGCCAGCAGTTCGACATCGTCAGCCGCCTGGTCGACGATGCCAGGGCCCACGGCGGCCGGGTCGTCACCGGCGGCGCGCCCGCCTCGGAGCTCGGCGAGCTGTTCTACCCGATCACCCTCGTCGCCGACGTCGCCGACGGCATGGCGATCGTCGACGAGGAGCAGTTCGGGCCGGCCCTGCCGATCATCCGCTACTCGGACGTCGAGGATGCGATCGCCAGCGCGAACCGTCTGGACGTCGGTCTCGGCGCCTCGGTGTGGGGCGATCAGGATGCGGCGCGGGCCGTGGCCGCCCGCATCCAAGCCGGCACCGTCTGGATCAACTCGCACGGCGGCGTGCACCCGATGATCCCCTTCGGCGGCGTGAAGGGCTCCGGCTACGGCCTGGAGTTCGGCGTCGAGGGGCTGAAGTCGGTCGCGGTACCGCAGGTCGTGAGCGGACCGGGCCGCCGGTAGGCCGGTGCGGCGAGGGCCGGTGGGCGCGTCGCTCCACCGGCTCTGGCTCGCCTCAGTGACGGACCGGCACTCGGAAGCCGTCGAGCAGGGCGTCGAGTCCACGGGCGATGCGCCCGTCGCCTGCGACGTCGGGCAGCAGCACCGAGATCATCTGCCATCCCGCGTTGCGGGACGCCACCTCGCCGACGGCCGTGTCGATGTCCACGTCGTCGGCGAGCTCGCCGTCCTCGCGAGCCTCGATGAGGAAGCGACGGAACATGTCGCGCCAGCGCATGTTGTTCACGCGGTGGATCGCGCGCACCTCGTCGTCCTGCGAGGCGTGGTCCCAGAACGAGATCACCAGACGCGCGTGCAGGGGGCCGGCCTCGCCGAACGGCAGGATCTCCTCGCACATCTGACGCAGGCCGTGGAGTCCGCGCACGCCCCGGGTCCGTTCGGTGATCCGGTCGTTGGTGATCTGATACGACCGCAGGAACGCCGCGGTGAGCAGGCTCTTCTTGTCGGGGAAATAGCGGGCGATCGCGCCGTGGGCATAGCCGGCCTCGGTGGCGATCTCGCGCATGGTGACGCGGTCGAACCCGACCCGGATGATGACCTTCATCGCAGCGTCCGCGATATGCGTGCGGCGCTCGTCGTGGTCGACGATCTTCGGCATCCCTGCTCCCGTCCGGTTCGATCCTAAGTCCAGACTCTTTCGTAACCATGTGGTCAGAAAAAAGTCGGTCAGCTATTGCCTGAAATAAGGTTACGTCGTATCGTTTAAAAACACCACCTGGTGATTAAACGGTGTCCGAACCCGTCAAGGAAGACTCAACATGAACCGTTTGCTTCGACCCCGCCGCCTGATCGCGGCGCTCGCCGTCGCCACTGCGGCGGCCTCGCTCGCCGCCTGCTCCAGCGGCGGCACCTCCTCGTCGACCCCCGGCGTCGGCGGCCTCACCACGCTGAAG
This sequence comes from Microbacterium rhizosphaerae, assembly GCF_034120055.1. NCBI lineage: Bacteria > Bacillati > Actinomycetota > Actinomycetes > Micrococcales > Microbacteriaceae > Microbacterium > Microbacterium rhizosphaerae. The sequence continues at coordinate 1,202,233 of NZ_CP139368.1, forward strand.
GTGGCGACCATCGGTCTCACGTCCGACGGCGGGCTCATGACCGGCATCGAGAAGGGCTTCTTCGCGGATGAGGGGCTCAAGATCGAGACATCCATCGTCGCCAACCCGCCCGCCGGCCTGGCCGCCGTGCAGAGCGGTCAGGTCGACATCGCGTACGCGCCCAGCATCCCGCTCCTGAACGCGCTCAGCCACGGCGTCCAGCTGAAGGTGGTGGGCGCCGCCGACGGCTATGCGCCGGGCGCTGCGCAGGGCTCGGACCCGGCCCAGTCCGACGACACCGGACTGTTCGCGAGCGCGAAGAGCGGCGTCACCTCCGTCGCCGAGCTCAAAGGCAAGACGATCGCCGTCCCCGCCCGCAAGGCGCAGATGGAGGTCGTGATCGCCCAGGCGCTCAAGAAGGCGGGCATCGATCCGTCGACGGGCGTCAACTGGGTCGTCCTCGACTTCACCTCCGCCGTCGCCGCGCTCAAGAGCGGGACGGTGGATGCGGCGGGCCTGGTCAGCCCCTTCACCGCGCAGGCCAAGGCCGAGGGAGCGAGGCAGATCTCGGCGCCCTCGATCGGGTTCTTCCAGGACGGCGCCGTCGGTCTGTGGACCAGCGGCACCTCGACGGTCGCAGCGAAGAAGTCCGTGATCGCGGCCTTCCAGCGTGCCATCGCGAAGACCAACGCGTACGCCGACGCCCACCCCCAGGAGGCGATCAAGGCCGGTCTCGCGTATACCAAGTCGACGCTGGCCGCCGATCAGGTGATCACCCCCTACTGGCCGACGAAGGTGGCTGCGGCGGACCTGCAGCGCGTCGACGACAGCATGGTGCAGCTCGGCTTCCTGCCCAAGGCCGTCGCCCTCGACGGCGTGATCGTCTCGGACTGACGATGCGCACCCGTCTGCTGCAGTACGGGATCGGCGCGGCCGGCGTCGTGGCGGCGCTCTGCGTCTGGCAGATCGCCGCCACGGTGGGCCCCCTGGCCGGGTCGCCGCTGCCCTCGGCGACGAGTGCGATCGCCGCGATGCTCCAGCTGACCACGACGTCGGCGATGTGGCAGGCGACGGCGGTGACGGTGGCGATGGCGCTCGGGGGGCTCGTGATCGCGATCCTCGTCGGAGTGCCCCTCGGCGTCGGGATCGGCACATCCCCCCTGGCGATGCATGCGACGCGGGTGCCGCTGGAGTTCCTGAAGCCCATTCCGCCGATCGTGATCCTCCCGATCGTGGTCCTGGTGCTCGGCCCGACGGCGGGGATGGGGGTCTTCCTGGTGTTCTTCGGAAGCTTCGTCGCCATCGCCGTTCAGGCGGCCGCGGGCGTCTTCGACACGGATCCCGTCGCGCGGGCGACCGCGCGCTCGTACGGCATGGGGCGTGGCGAGACGGTGTGGCGGATCGTCGTGCCCAGCGCACTCCCGTACATCGGCACGGCGGTGCGCGTCGCGGCGCCGACCGCCCTCATCATCGCGGTGGTCGCCGGCCTCCTCGGCGGCGGCCCCGGGCTCGGCCAGAGCCTTCTGCTCGCCCAGATCGGCGGCAACCGAGACGACCTGTTCGGATACGTGCTGATCCTCGGCATCCTCGGCCTCGTCATCCAGGGGCTCAGCCAGTGGGGCGAGCGTCGCCTGCTCAGCTGGCACCCGCAGTACCGGAAGGCGGTCGTCTGATGACCCTCACCTCGTCGATCCCGTCGCGCACCGCCGTCGCCCGCCGGCACGCTGGCCGCGCAACGCCGCGATGGGTGCTGGTGGCCGCCGAGATCGTGGTCCCGGTGCTGCTGGTCGCCTGGTGGTGGGTCGCGTCGGCCGACTCGACCAACCCGTTCTTCCCGCCGTTGCAGTCCATCCTCGCGCGGCTGGTGGAGCTCGCGCCGACGCCGGCCTTCCTCCGCGATGTGGGCTCGTCGGTGGGCAACCTCGTGCTGTCGTTCGTCCTCGCCTGCGTCATCGGCGTCGTGCTGGGGGCGGCTCTCGGCCTCGTCCGCGGCCTCGCATGGTTCGTCGAGCCGACGGTCCACTTCTTCCGGGCCATCCCGCCGGTGGCGCTCGTGCCGATCTTCGTCTCGCTGATCGGGTTCGGCAACGAGACGCGCATCCTGTCGATCACGATCGCCGCCGTCTTCCCGGTGCTGATCTCGACCATGGACGGCATCCGCGCGACCGAGCCGACCCTCGGCATGGTGTCGCGCGTGTACCGGCTCGGCCGGGCCGACCGGCTGTTCTCGGTGACGCTGCCGGCGGCGAGCCCCCGCATCCTGTCGGGCATGCAGGTGAGCCTCATGACGGCGTTCGTCGTCATGATCGCCAGCGAGATGCTCGGGTCGTCCACGGGACTGGGCGCCGCGACGCTGCTCGCGCAGCAGTCGTTCGCCATCACCGACATGTGGGTGGGGATCATCGTGCTCGGCATCCTCGGGTACGTCTCGACCGCCCTGTTCACCCTCTTCCGGCGCCGGGTGCTGCGCTGGTACATCGCCTCGCAACAGCAGGAGAAGAACTCATGATCGCCCAGACCGCCACCGAGGCCCCCGTCCGGCTCAACGTCCAGGGTCTCGCCAAGACGTACGACACGAAGAAGGGCTCCGTCCCGGTCATCGCGGACCTCACCTTCGACGTCCGCGTCGGCGAGGTCGCCTGCATCGTCGGCCCGTCCGGCATCGGCAAGACCACACTGCTGAAGTGCCTCACCGGCCTGCAGGGGCTCTCGTCCGGGGTGGCGATGATCGACGGACGTCCGATCGACGGCCCGCCGAAGGAGATGGCGCTCGTCTTCCAGGAGTACACCCGGTCGCTCATGCCGTGGCTCACCGTCGAGAAGAACGTGCGGCTGCCGCTGAAGCACCTGCACCTGCCGAAGGGCGAGCGCGAGGACCGCATCTCGGCTGCGCTGGCCGCGGTCGGCCTGACGGGCGCGGAGGCGAAGTATCCGTGGCAGCTCTCCGGCGGGATGCAGCAGCGCGTGGCGATCGCGCGAGCCATCGCCTATCGGCCCGAGGTGCTCGTCATGGACGAGCCGTTCGCGTCCGTGGACGCCCAGACGCGGTTCGAGCTCGAAGACCTGTGCCTCAAGATCCGCGACGAGTTCGGAATGACGATCGTGGTGGTCACCCACGACATCGACGAGGCGGTGTACCTCTCCGACCGGGTCATCGTGCTCGGCGAGCGTCCGGCGCGGGTCACCCGCACCCTCGACATCGACTTCACCGACCGCGACCAGCTGCGCACGCGTGCGCTCCCCGAGTTCGCCGAGCTGCGCACCGAGATCCTGGAGCTCATCCGGAGGGCGCACTGACGTGGCCGAGCGACGGGGGTACGAGGGGTTCGGCGGCCGCGCCGAGGAGTTCGTCTCGGACTCCATGCCGTGGTGGCCGGAGCGGTCGACCGCGCCCGCCGGCGCGCCGAACGTGGTCGTCATGCTCATCGACGACCTGGGGTTCAGCGATCTCGGACCCTTCGGCGGTGAGATCGACACACCCCACATCGATCGGCTCGCGGAGACGGGCTGGGTGTTCACGAACTACCGCACGGCGCCGATGTGCTCGCCGTCGCGCGCATCCCTGCTGACCGGGCTCAACCCGCACCGTGCGGGCTTCGGGTTCGTCGCGCACACCGACCCCGGGTACCCCGGGTTCACATGCGAACTGCCCGCGGATGCGCCGACGCTCGCCGAGTCGCTTCGCGCCGGCGGGTACGCGACCTTCCACGTCGGCAAGTGGCACCTCACCCTCGAATCACGTCTGCACGACGCGGCCGACAAGTCGTCCTGGCCGTTGCAGCGCGGCTTCGATCGCTATTACGGGAGCATGGACGGCTTCACCTCGCTGCATCACCCGCACCGTCTCGTGCGGGACAACTCGGTCGTCGACGTGCGCGAGTTCCCGGACGGGTACTTCCTCACAGACGACCTCACCGACCAGGCGCTCGCGATGATCGACGAGCTGCGGGCCAACGACGCGGACAAGCCGTTCCTTCTCTATTACGCGCACACCTCCGTGCACGGGCCGATCCAGGCGAAGGATGCGGACATCCGCAAGTACCGCGGACGATACGAAGCCGGATGGAACCGGCTGCGCGACGAGCGCTTCGCGCGGCAGGTCGAGCACGGCATCCTGGCCGCGGACGCGGTCCTCCCGCCGGATGCGATCGCCGACGGCGACCGCATCCCGCACTGGGACGACCTCACCGCCGACGAGCGCGCGCTGTTCGCACGCCATATGGAGGTGTACGCCGCCGCCGTCGACGAGATCGACCAGAGCCTCGGCCGGATCCTCGACCACCTCGACCGGCTGGGGGAGCGGGACAACACGATCATCCTCGTGCTCAGCGACAACGGCGGCACCGCCGAGGGCGGCCCGGCCGGCACCCGCAGCTACTTCGCGCAGTTCGGCCAGCACGGCGAGCTGCCCGACGACTGGGTCGGCGACGTCCCGCGCCCGATCGACGACATCGGCGGACCGCGGCTGTTCAGCCAGTACCCGACGGGGTGGGCGCGGGTGTCCAACACGCCGTTCCGCTCGTTCAAGTCCTCCGTTTACGAGGGTGGCGTGCACGCACCGCTCGTCGTCGCGTGGCCGGCAGCCGTCGCGCAAGGCCGGGCTCCCGGCATCCGGGATCAGTTCGTCTTCGTGGCCGATCTCGCGCCGACGATCCTCGACCTCGCGGGGGTGCCGCCGCTCGCCACTCGCGACGGCGCGCCCGCCCAGGAACCGGACGGCCGCAGCCTGGCCGCCGTCCTGGCCGATCCTCGCGCGCCGGGACGCGAGGCGCAGTACTTCGAGTGCGTCGGGCGACGGGCGATGGTGCTCGACGGCTTCAAGGCCGTCGCGCCACCGCCGCGGAAATGGGAGGGGGCCGCGGGCGGCACGTGGGAGGTGTACGACCTCGTCGCCGATCCGACCGAGACGCAGGACGTGGCGGCGGAACTGCCCGGTCTCGCCGCCGAGCTCGCCGAGCGGTGGCGTGTCGAGGCCTGGCGGAACACGGTGTTCCCGCTGGACGACGACGGCACCCTGCACGCGACCCGTCCGGCGACGGAGGCACGATTGGCGCGACCGGTGGATCTGCCGCCGTTCCGGCCGCCGCTCGAGCGCTTCCGGTCGGCCGCGCTGACGGTGCTGCGCTCGTTCGTCGTCGAGATCGACATCGTGGTGGGGGCGGACCCCGCCGGCGTGCTCGTCGCCCACGGCGACCAGGGCGGCGGCTATCTCGTTGCGATCGACCGCCGGGGACTGCTCGTCTCCTACAACGCGTACGGGGCCATGCGTCGGGCGCGGGGACGGATGCCGGCACCGGGCGCGCACCGGATCGTGCTGCGCGCCGACGAGCTGCCCGAGCTGCGATGGCAGCTCACGGCAGAGGTCGACGGAGTCGTCGAGGCGCTGATCGACGCGGTGCCGATGCTTCTCGGGATGGCACCGTTCACGGGCATCAGCGTGGGGTACGACTACGGCGGACCCGTCGACTGGAACCTCTACGAGCATCACCGGTCGTTCCCCTTCGCGGGCGGCGACCTCCGGGGCGTGCGCTACATCCCCGGGCCGCGGTCGGAGTACGACCAGACGATCCTCCGATCGATCGGAGACGCCGTGGCCGCCCTCGCCGATTGACGAGAGCGGCCACGGCGGCTGCGGGCGGGCGTCAGATGACGTTGAGACGGTTCGGGATGTCGTTGAGCTCCTCGGGACCGTTCTCGGTCAGCAGCACGGTGCCGCCGACGCAGACGCGCTGGCCGTCGCGCAGGGCGTTCGGCTCGAACGCGAACGCGTGGCCGACCTCGATGGTGAAGTCGCCGTCGAGGCCCACGCCGATCGGCAGGCGGTCGAGGTGCGCGAGCGCCGGGTCGACCTCCGGGTGCAGCCGGGTCGCGCTGTTGTAGATCGGCGACACGGTCTGGACCATCGGGCCGGTGTTCCACGTGCGCGAGCGGTGCAGGGGCTGCTCCATGATCTCGGCGAGCTCGGAGAACCGCATCCCCGGCTTCAGCGCCGAGAGCCCCGCCTGGTAGGAGTCGACGCAGACCTGCTCGAGCTCGCGCAGCAGCGCGCCGGGCTCGCCGACGGAGACGTCGATCTGCTGCTGCGACTCCTGACCCCCGTAGAACGCGAAGATCTCGGCGGCGATCGTGTCGCCCTGCTGGAGGACATGGGGTGCGCCGCCCATCTCGAACCACTCGGGCACACCCCACGCGAACATGCTCGCGCCGGCGCGCTCGAGCAGGAAGGGCGCGCGCACCCAGCCGCCCCCGGCGATGATCGCCTGGAACGCGGCGGCAGACACCTCGTGCTCGTTGCCGCCCGCTCGTGCGGTCTCGACGAAGGCGCGGCACGCGTCCTCGCCGAGGGATGCCGCCTTTCGCAGCAGCACCTGCTCCTCGCGGCTCTTGACGATGGCGATCGACTCGTAGACCCCGGCGACGTCGACCCACTCCACGCGGGGGAGCAGGTCGAGCACGCGCGTCCAGGTCGTGTACGAGATCGTGCCCGAGCCTTCGCCGACGAATCGGCCGGTGAGCCCGACGACACCGACGCGCGCGGTCGCCAGGCCCCGGTCGCGGATCGTGGCCGCGAGGTTCGCGATCGGGTCGCCATGCACCCAGTCGGTCACCCAGCGCTCCCAGCGGGCTCCCTGCGCATCCAGCCGGCCGAGCGGGACGTCGCCCAGGAAGAGCGCGGGGTCTTCGGTCGGAGTGAGGAGCGTGATGGCTCCCCTGCCCTCGTTGGTGAGGTAGGTGTCGGCCATGTCGCGGCCGGTGCCGAAGACGACGATGCCGTCGAGGCCCTGCTCCACGAGCATGGCTCGGATCGCGGCCCAGCGTCGATCCCGCTCCGCGAGGCTCAGCGTCGGGTACGCGAGAGGGGTGAGTATGTCGGTCATGCGAGGGTTCCTGCCTTCTCGATCGGTCGTGCGCTCGCCGGTCGGGCGAGCAGGTCGCGCAGCGCGCGGGCGCTGCGGAGGATGAAGTCGAGCGACTCGCCGTCGCCGACGGGAGCGTGCAGCTCCTGCCAGCCCGGAGCGTCGCCCGCGGCGACGCGGGCCTCGTAGGAGCTCGTGAGCCGGACGACCTCGAACGCCTCGGCGAGGTCGAGATCGGGATGCCCGTCCTGCCACCGCCGGTCGTAGATCTGCAGCGTCATCTCGGCACGGGTGTCCTCGACGATGCCCTCGATCGACAGCATGAGGTCGTGATCGCGCAGAGGCTCGAGCAGAAGCGCCCAGTCGATGACGCCCTCTCCGACGGGCTGCAGGATGCGCGCGATGCCGTCGGGGCGGAAGAACAGGGCGGCGTCGCGGATGTGCGTCGAGCGGACGTACGGAGCTGCGCGTCGCGCGGCGGCTGTCGGGTCCTCCCCGCGCACGAGCACGTTGGCCGTGTCGAGCGTGATGCCCAGCACGTCGGGTCCGACCGATTCGACGAGCCGCACGAGCTCGAACGTCGTGATCTCCTCGTGCGTCTCGAGGTTCAGGTGGACGCCGCTGTCCCGCAGGATCGGTGCGAGCCGATGCAGGAAGCGCTCCGTCGCCGCGAGCTGCTCGCCCCATTCGACGTCCGTGCGGAATCGGTCGAACGCGGAGAGACCGCGGAGGCGGAACTGGTAGTTCGCGGTCGCCGACCACAGCTCCGTGATCCCCACCGACCCGGCGGCCTCGATCATCATCCGCATCGCGCGCAGGTAGTCGCCGCCGCCGAGGGCCCGGATGCCGGGCGCCTCCGGCGTCGCGAACGGGTTGACCTTGCCCGCGCCGGCCTCGACGCGCTGGCCGAGCTCGCGCGCGGCCGCCATGGCCGCCTCCAGCTCGCCGCGGTCGAGAGTCGGGGAGAGCTCCAGGATCGACCGGAAGAAGACGCCTTCGAGCCCGAGCTCTGCGGCGCGCGCGAGAAGGTCCTCTCCGCGCGCGCCGCGGGAGTCTGCGAGTTTCGTGCTGTCTACGCCGATGCGCAGCATCCGGTCATTCCCCCGCCCAGTCGGTACCCGAGCTCGCCAGCGCCAGGTCGACCAGCCCGTGATCGAAGACGTTCTCGGGGTCGTACTCGGCCTTCACGCGGGCCAGTCGCTCGAACTTCGCGCCGTAGATCTCGCGCGCCGACGCGGCGTCGCCGTGCTCGGACGCGAAATTGATGTAGGTGCCGTGCTCCCACTCGCTGACCGCAGCCGAGAACCGCTTCACCCAGGCGACGAGCTCGGCGCGTTCGTCCGCATACTCCCAGTCGGCGCCGATGTTGCCGGACCAGCGGGAATGGATGTCGGTGGTCGAGTCGTTGCTGTGGTCGCGCGGCGTGACCTTGCCCGCGATGAGCTCGAACGGGCACATCACCTGGTGGGAGATGAACGCGCTGGAGTTGAGCGAGCGGCCAGGGTATGCGTCCGCGTGGGCGATGGCGATGTCCAGGAGCTCGTCCGGCAGGTCGCGGAAGGCCACATGGCGCCAGTAGTGCGAGATGCCGTAGCGGAACTCGTCGTCGGTCGCGTGCTGCAGCGTGACATGGGGGATGCTGCGCACGCTCTCGTAGATGGGGGTGCCGACCTCGAACATCGAGGCGCTCAGCTCGGGCTCGTCGGCGGGGTCGCCGTACGTGACGGTGGCGACCGAGATGACCGGCCTGCCGCGCTGCTCGCGCGGCAGCTGCGACCAGTACGCCGGCGCGCGGTACAGGCGGACGAAGGTCCCCACGTTGTCGGGCATCGCCGGCGCGAGGTCGCGGAAGCGCTGCAGGATCTCCTTGCGGTGCTTCGCGGGGTAAAGAGCGAGGCGGACGGTGGCGAGGCCGGGCAGGTCGACGTAGTCGAACACGAACTGCGTGGCGATGCCGAAGTTGTGCCCGGCGCCCTTCAGCGCCCAGAACAACTCGGGCTCGTTGTCGGCGTTCACCCGGCGGATCTCGCCGTCGGCGGTGACGAGCTCGACCTCGCGCAGGAAGTCGACCGTCGAGCCGAACATGCGCGACAGGTATCCCTGGCCGCCGCCGAGCGTGAGGCCGGCGACGCCGGTGTGCGAGACGACGCCGGCGGGAAGCGCCACGTCGTATGGCTCGGCGGCGCGGTCGACGTCGCCCCAGCGGCATCCCGCCCCCACCGTCAGCGTGCGGCTCTCGGTGTCGACGGTCACGTCGCGCATCAACGAGGTGTCGATCATGACGCAGCCGTCGGAGACGGCGGTGCCGGCGAGGTTGTGACCGCCGCCGCGGACGGTCAGCGGGGTGCGCGTGCTCAGGCACCACCGCAGGGCGGCAGCGGCGTCGTGGGCGGTGCGGCAGCGGACGATGGCGAGCGGGTGCTGGTCGATGTCCGCGTTCCACACGCGGCGCAGCGACTCGTAGCCGGGCTCACCGGGCAGGACGACGTCGCAGTCGACGGCGTCGGCGAGGGTCGAGAGGTCGGTGATCACGGATGCTTCATTCATTTCGAGTACTCCAGAAGGGATGGCTGTCGGGCGGCGATCGCGGCGCGAAGGGCGTCGCGCGACCGCTGCAGGAAATCGATGTAGTCCTCGCGTGCCGGCGGCCGGGCACGCAGCACGTCGACGCACTCGACGGTGCCGCGGTCGGCCTGCGCCGGGTACAGGTCGACGAGCCGCTCCAGCTCGGTGACATCGGACTCGGTCATGTCGGGATGCATCGATCGCCAGAACGCATCTCGAGGGTCCAGCGTCATCTCCGCCCGCGACCCCCCGATGCCCTCGATCGCGAGGTCGATCTCCGGCTGGGCGGCGAGCAGGATGCCGACCAGCTCGTCCCAGTCCGTCACCCCCGCCCCGATGGGGGCCAGGAAGCGCGCGATCCCCTCCTCGGAGCGTACGAGCACGGCGTCGCGGAGGTGGGTCATGTGGGTGAAGGGCGCGACGCGGCGCACCGCATCCATGACGGGCTCGCCGCGCACCATGAGATTGCCGGGGTCGAGGCACACGCCGACCACGTCCGCGCCGATCTCGTCGATCAGCCGCAGGATCTCGAAGGTCGTGATCTCCTCGTGCGTCTCGAGGTTCAGCCGCACGCCGTTCGCGCGGAGCGCGGGAGCGAGGAGCCTCAGGAATCGTGCGATCGCGACGAGCTGGTCGCTCCAGTCGACGTCGGTGCGGAACCGGTCGACGCAGAACGGCGCCGGAAGGTCGTGCTTGAAGCCGCCGGTCGCGGTCCAGGCCTCGGTCCAGCCGTGCTCGGCGCACAGCTCGATCATGCGGACCATGCCGTCGAGGTAGCTCCCGTCGCCGAGGTCCCGCACGCGCGGGAGCTCGGCGGTCATGTAGGGGTTGACCTTGCCGAGGCCGAGCTGCACGAACATCCCGTGCCGCCGTGCCTCCTGTGCGAACTCCCGCACGGCTCCCGCGTCGAGCGTCGGGAACGCCTCATCCACCGTTCGCACGAGGATGCCCTCGAACCCGAGCTCGCGCACGGCGGCCAGCGTCGAGAACGGGTCGTCGGCGAGCAGCGTCGCACCGTCGTGGAACTTCACGTCCGATCCGATGCGGGTCATGACATCGCCGCCAGCTTCTCGAGGCGCAGGGCGCGCCGTGCGCGCTCCTGCCCGGGGTCGGGGACGGGCACCGCTTCGAGCAGCGCCTTCGTGTAGTCGTCCTGCGGGTGTCCGTAGATGTCCGCGACACTGCCCGCCTCGGCGATCACGCCCTTGTTCAGCACGACGATGCGCGAGCAGAGGTACTTGACCACCGCGAGGTCGTGGGAGACGAACAGGACCGTGAGATCGAGCTGCCGCTGCATGTCCTTGAGGAGGTTCAGCACCTGCGCCTGCACCGACACGTCCAACGCGGACACGGGCTCGTCGCACAGCAGCACGCGGGGACCGACGACCAGTGCCCGCACGATGGCTATGCGCTGGCGCTGACCGCCGGAGAAATGCCGGGGATTGCGGTCGAGGTGCTCGGGCAGGAGGCCGACCGTATGCATGAGCTCGTCGACCCGCGCGCGACGCTCCCGCGCCGAGAACCCGCCGATGACGAGCATCGGCTCCTCGACGATCTGTCGCACCGTCATGCGCGGGTCGAGGCTCGAGTACGGGTCCTGGAACACCATCTGGACCTCGCGCCGGTAGCGCTCGAGCTCGCCGTGCCGAGGATGCGCCGGGTCGATGCCGTCGTACCGGATCGAGCCGGACGTCTCCTTCTCGAGCCCGACGACGCAGCGGATGATGGTGGACTTGCCCGAGCCGGACTCGCCCACGAGCCCGAGGATCTCACCCTGACGCACCTCGAACGTGACGTCCTCCAGGGCTTGATGGGCGCGACGGCCGCGGCCGAACCGCTTGGAGAGGCCGTCTACGCGGAGCAGCACATCGCCGTTCATGCGGCGCTTCCTTCCTGCAGATAGTCGGCGACGGTCATCAGCCGCACAGCGGGGTCGGCATCCAGCCGCGGCACGGAGCCGATGAGGCCCCGCGTGTACGGGTGCTGCGGGCGGGCGAACAGGTCGTCGACCGGCTGTTCCTCGACCACCCGGCCGCGGAACATGACGGCGACGCGCTGCGCGAGGCCCGCCACGATCGCCAGGTCGTGCGTGATGAACAGCACGGCGAGATTCAGCTCGCGGGACTGCTCCTCGAGAAGGTCGAGCACCTGCTCCTGCACGCGCACGTCGAGTGCGGTCGTCGGCTCGTCGGCGATCAGCAGCTTCGGCTCGGCGATGAGCGCGGCCGCCATGACCACGCGCTGCCGCATGCCGCCGGAGAACTGGCCCGGGTACGCCTTCAGCCGCTCCGCCGCCTTCGGCACCCGCAGTCCGTCGAGCATCTCGGCCGCCCGCTGGTAGGCGTCCTTCTTGGAGACGCCGCGCACGAGCAACGGCTCGGCCACCTGCTCGCCGATCGTCAGCACCGGGTTGAGTGCCGTCATCGGGTCCTGGAAGATCATCGAGATCTCCGCTCCGCGGAGGGCGCGGATGACGTGGCGCGGTGCGCCGATCAGCTCCCGCCCCTCCCACTCGATCGAGCCGCCCAGGCGGAGGTGCGGGTCGAGCCGAAGGATGGCGCGGGCGGTGATCGACTTGCCGGAGCCGGACTCGCCCACGAGCGCCACACGCTCGCCGGGCCGGATCGAGAGGCAGAGGTCGTCGACGAGCGTCAGGTCGCCGAGCCCTCCGCCGATGCGCTCCTTCTCGGGGACGTGGACAGTGAGCGCGTCGATCGACAGCAGCGGAGCCGTCGACGGGGATGTCACGGACATCAGGACCTCCTCGAGGCGGGGTCGGCGAGGGTGCGCACCGCGTCGCCGACCAGTCCGAACGCGATGGCGCCGATCGTGATCGCGATGCCGGGGAAGAGCGAGATCCACCAGGCGGTCGTGATGTACTGCTGGCCCTGCGCGATCATCGACCCCCAGTCGGGGCTCGGCGGCGGGGCGCCCACGCCGAGGAACGCGAGACCCGAGATCATGACGATCGTTCCGGAGATCTCCATGCTCGCCTGCACGTAGATGGCGTCGAGCGAGTTCGGCAGCGCGTGACGGACCATGAGCCGCAGACGCGACACCCCGAGGATGCGGGCGGCCTCCACGAAAGAGGACGCCATGGTCTCGCGCAGGATGCCGCGCGTGAGTCGGGCGGTGCTCGGCCACGACGCCGCGACCATCGCGATGATGATCGACGTCATCGAGGGGCCGAGGGCCGCGGCGAGACCGAGCGCGAGCACGAGGGACGGGATCGACATGAAGATGTCGCAGACGCGCATCAGGATCTCGTCCGCCCATCGCGGCAGAAGGGCCGCGACGCACGCCACGAGCACGCCGATGACCGCGGAGATGACGACGATCGCGGCTGCCGAGAGCAGAGTCAGCGCGGCGCCCGCGAGGATGCGGGACAGCACGTCGCGTCCGACGTCGTCCGTGCCGAGCCAGTGCGCGGCGCCCGGCGGCAGCATGGCGGCGCGGGTGTCCACGTCGAACGGGTCCCACGGCTGGTAGAAGAGGCCGACGATCGCGAACACGACGAGCGTCCCGACGAGGACGAACGCGAGCTTGTCGAGCATCGCGGTGTGCCGGTGGAACACGCGGCGGATCGGCCGCGCGAGGCCGGTCCCGATCGCCGACGTCCACGTCGGCACCGGTGGTGCCGGCTCGAACGGCACCGCGGGTGTCGCACCGGCCGGCCCACCCACCGCGATGCCGGGCTCGATGTGGTTCATGCGGGCGCTCCCACCTGGGCGTGACGGATGCGCGGATCGAGCACGATCTGGAACAGATCGACCACGAGCGCGGTGATGACGAAGACGGCGCCGATCACGAACACGGCCGCGAGCACCGAGAACGTGTCGTGATTGAAGATCGCCTGGTACAGGTAGCTGCCGACGCCGGGAAGTCCGAACACGGCCTCGACGAGTACCGCGGCGCTGAACATCCAGCCGAACTGCATGCCGAAGATCGTGAGCACGGACCCGAGACACGAGCGCAGCGCATGGTGCAGGATGACCCGACGTCGCGGGACGCCCTTCGAGATGGCGAAGGTGACATAGTCCGACTTCAGCGCGGTCATCATGTTCGAGCGGATGATGCGCGCCAGCGTCGCGATGAACGGAGTGCTGAGCGCCAGAGCCGGCAGGAACAGGTGGTCGACCGAGTCGACGACGTTGCCGACGTTCCCGAACAGCAACGAGTCGACGACGGTGAAGCCCGTCACGTCGGGCGGCGCCATCCCGACGCTGTTGGTGCCCGAGATGGGGAACCAGCCGAGCAGCGAGCCGAGCACCCACCGCATCATGATCGCAAGCCAGAAGACGGGGACGCCGCCGGCGAGCACCATGATGATCCTGCCGGCGACATCGCCCGCCTTCCCCTCGTTGGCGGCCGCGACGATGCCGAGCGGCGCTGCGATGACGACGGTGATGAGCATGCCGAGCACCACCAGCTGGACGGTCGTCGGCAGGACGGCCCGGAGATCCGCGACGACATTCTGGTGCGTGATGACGGACGTGCCCAGATCGCCGTGGATCAGGCGTCCGAGGTACTGGAAGTACTGGACGATGAGCGGCTGGTCGAGCCCGAGCACCTCTCTGATGTGCGCGACCTGCTCCGGTGTCGCGAGCCGACCCGCGGCGACGCGCGCGACGTCGCCGGGGATCAGCTTCGAGATGAAGAACACGATCGTCGCGACGCCCCACAGGGAGAAGAGGGCGAGGCCGATGCGTCTGATGAGGAATCGGGTCATGGCGTGGTCCGTGATCGGTCCGTCAGCGGGACATCCGCAGGGTGCCGACGTTGAAGTCCTGCTGCGTCGGCGAGAACGGGATCGTCTGCACCTTCTTGTCGGACACCATCGCCACCGAGGGGTTCGCGATGTAGAGCAGCGCATGGTCCGCGATGACCTGCTTCTGCACGGCCGTGTAGTCCTGGCAGGCCTTGTCGGCGCTGGTGGCGGTCTGCGCGTCGGCGAGCAGCCGGTCGACCTTCGGGTTCGAGTACCACGTGAAGTTCGTCTTGCCCGCGGCGGACGAGTCCCATTCGCGCTGCAGCATGGGGCCGGCAGCCGGGAAGGCCGCGAAGTCCCACGCGAGGGCGATGTCGGGCATCGTCGCCTGGCTCGACACCATCTGCGAGTACTGCGGGAAGGTGACCGCGACGAGGTTCGCGTTCAGGCCGATCTTCTTCAGCGAGTCCTGCAGGATCGTGCCGGCCGCGTTGAACTCGGGAACCGTCGGCTGGTAGGCCACCGTGACGGTGGCGCCGCTCACGCCGGCCTGGTCGATGAGCTGCTTGGCTTTGGCGAGGTCTTGCGTGGGCTTGCCGGCGTCGACCCGGCACGAGATGCCCTCGGGGAGGATCTTCGTCGCGATCGATCCCTGGTTGCCGAGAGCGCTGGAGAGGTGGCCGGAGTAGTCGTAGGCCAGCTGGATCGCCTCGCGCACCTTCTCGTCACCGGTGATCTTGCCCTGCGTGTTCAGCCACGCGTAGGTCTCGCGCGACGCCGGGATGTTCACGATCTCGTACGCGGAGTTCTTCGAGATGCCCTCGATGTCGACCGCGTTCAGGCCCATCGTGATGTCGATGTTCCCAGCGAGCAGCTCGTCGCGAGCCGCGGTGTGGTCGCTGATCATGCGGAGGATGAGCGCCGCGGGTCGCTGATCGGTGTAGTCCCAGTACTTCTTGTAGCGCGCGAGGTCGAGCTCCTGGTTCGCCTTGTAGGTCTTGATCTCGAAGGGTCCGGAGCCCGCCTCATGCGAGCCGAGCCACCCCTGAGCGTCGTCGCTGCCCTCGTTCGCCTTCACGGTCCTCGCATCGAGGATGTAGATCGGGCTCAGGGCGCCGATGAAGTCCAGATCGGGCTTGGACAGCGTGATCACGACGTGCTTCGCATCCGGCGCTGTTGCGGACACGTAGTCGGAGAGGAACGAGGCGACGCCGGAGCCGATCTTCTTGACGCGGTCGAGCGTGTAGACGACGTCGTCCGCCGTGAACGCGTTGCCGGAGTGGAACGTGACACCGTCGCGCAGCGTCAGCGTCAGCTGGGTCGCGTCGGAGTTGAACCTCCACTCCGTCGCCAGCTTCGGGATCATCTTGCCGTCCGAGTCGTAGTCGACGAGGCGGTCGTACACACCGGCGACGTTGAAGTCGTTGTGCGCGTCCGACGCCTGCTGCGGGTCGAGCGTCTCTGCGACGTTCGAGCTGCCGACGACGATGCGAGTGGATGCGGAGGTCGAGTCGGCCGTCTGCTTCTGGCCGGTCTGCAGGCCGCAGCCGGCGAGCGCGAGGGCGGCGACTCCCGAGACGGTCACGAGCATCGTCGCTCGCAGGTGCATGCGGTTCATCGGATTCCTTTCGGGTTCACGCCGCTCCGATCGCGGAGCGGCGTCGTACGGATCAGTGGACAGGGGACAGGGGTTCGGAGAGGGATGCCGAAGGCACAGCGGGCGTGGCGCCCGTCGCGGAGGCCGTGACGCTCGACTCGACCTGGACCCGCGTGCGGGCGACCCACGTGCCGCCGCGCATCACATCGCGGGCGACCGGCGGTGCAGCGACGGCCTCGGCCGCATTGGCGGCGTTCACCACCAGGAGATCGGCGGGAGCGCCCGGGGCGAGCCCGTAGCGGGTGAGGCCGAGGGCGGATGCGGCGCGATCGGTGACGAGCTCCAGAGCGAGGCGGAGGTCCTCGTCGCGATAGAACGACGACTGGAAGGCGACGTTCCGCGCCGTCTCGAGCACGTCGCCCGTGCCGAACGGCCACCACGCATCGCGGATGTTGTCGGTGCCGACGAAGACCGGCACGCCGTGGTCGACGAGCTCGCGCACGGGTGGCATGGGGCCGGCCGGGCCGTTGGTCATGACGGCCACCTGGTTCTCGGCCAGCAGGTCGAGGATGGCCCGTCGTACGTCGTCGCTGAGCGTGCCGAGGCCGAAGGCGTGGCTCATGGTCACACGACCCGCGAGCCGACCGGCGCGATGTGCGACGGCCCGGTACTCCGCCTCGGCAGCCGCGCCGACCCCGTGGAGGTGGATGTCGACATCGGCGCCGTAGCGGCGGGCCACGTCGAAGACGATGTCCAGGTGCCCGTCGAGATCGCCGTCCAGCGAGATCGGGTCGAGCCCGCCGACGCCCGTGACACCGAGCCGGAGCGCCTCTTCGAGGAGGTCGGCCACGCCGGCCTGTCCACGGATCCCGCTCTGCGGGAACGCCACGATCTGCACGTCGAGCAGGCCCCGGAACGCCTCCTGGACAGCGAGCATCCGCTCCACTCCGCTGAGGCCGATCTCTGCGTCGACGTCGACATGGGCGCGGAGGGTGCCCGTGCCGAACTCGACCATGCGCTGGGCGAGGAGCATCGCCCGCTCGAGCGCGGTCTCGTCGAGCAGGCGGCGCTGCCGCTTCTCGACTTCGATCCGCTCGCGCACCGTCGATCCCGCCGCATGCGGCTGCCAGGGGCCCCCGAGGAACGTCTTGTCCAGATGTGCGTGCCCGTTGACGAGCAGGGGCAGGACGGCTCGCCCGCCCAGGTCTTCGTCGCCGTCGCCGAGGCATCCCGCGGCGGGGGTGATCGAGTCGATCCGGCCGGCCGAGATCGCGATGTCGACCATCGCACCCTCCCGGCTGCGACCGTTCCGCAGCATCAGTGTCACTGAGACTCCCAACGTCGTCGTTTGGTATACACGATTACATAGAAGGAGGGGATTTGGAACCCATAGCCGAAACAAAATCGTCGGCTGGTATTCCAGATTGATAACGCCGCGCCCTGGAGGAACACCGCGGACCCGGCTTCGCGGCCCTACAATGACTCCACCCGGACGCGACCACGCGCCGGCCGCGGACGTCGTACGACCCCCTCTTGCCAGGCGGCGGACGTCAGATGGGAGGGCGACGGTGTCGCAGAACGAGGAGTCGACCGCGCGGGATGCCTCGCTGGCGCCGTCCGGCGAGGCGCTGGACCTGCGGGTGTA
This sequence comes from Microbacterium rhizosphaerae, assembly GCF_034120055.1. Taxonomy (NCBI): domain Bacteria; kingdom Bacillati; phylum Actinomycetota; class Actinomycetes; order Micrococcales; family Microbacteriaceae; genus Microbacterium; species Microbacterium rhizosphaerae. The sequence continues at coordinate 1,219,584 of NZ_CP139368.1, forward strand.
CGAGCTCGTGCGGGAGCGCATCATCGACGGCACGCTGCAGCCGGGTGCGCGCATCCGCGAACGCGAGCTCGCCGAGGAGCTGCAGATCTCGCGCATCCCGATCCGCGAGGCGTTTCCGCGTCTGGAGTCCGAGGGGTTCATCAAGACCCTCCACCGCCGCGGGGCCGTCGTCGCCCAGATGACGGTGCGCGATGTCGAGGAGCTGTTCGCGGTGCGTCTGTCGCTGGAGGTGCTCGCCGCGCGCCTGGCGGCCGAGGAGTGCGCGCGTGGCGCGTCACCGGATCGTCTCATCGCGAGCCTCGACGCCGCGGGCGCCGCCGTGCACGGCGGGGCGACCGCGCACGGCGGGGGCCACGCGGCCATCGCGGCGCTGACCTCCTCGTTCCACGACGAGATCCTCGTGCTCTCGAGCAACCAGCTGCTGCAGAACCTCATGATCCCGGTGGAAGGTCGCATCCGCCGGCTGTTCCACCTCGTGGCGGACCGGGACGAGGAGCAGCTGCACCGGGAGCACCGCGACCTGTGCCTCGCGATCGGCAACGGGCAGACAGAGCTGGCAGGCTCGCTCGCCTTCGCACATGTGGAACGGTCGCGCTTCGAGACGATGCCGGTCATCGAATCACTCCTCGCACGCTGAGCGGCCGCGGTCCGGTCTCAGGGAACGAGGTGGTCCTCGGCGGTGCCGTTGTAGCGCCTGAGCGCGGGGACGGCGACGCCGATGACGACGAGGGCGGCTGCCAGCAGGGATGCCGTCAGGAACGTCGTCCACGCGATGCCGAGCAGCTGTGCGACAAGGCCCACGCCGATCGCGGCCAGCGGCGTGATGCCGATCGCGAGCTCCTGCAGGCCCATCGCGCGCCCCTGCAGGCGGTGCGGCGTCGCCGCCAGCATGAGGGTCGTCTGCAGGACGCCGAAGACGGATGACGCGAGCCCCGCGCACATCAGCAGAGCGCACGACAGCCAGAACCACTGCGAGAGGGCGAACAGCGCCCAGCAGACCGCCATCGTTCCCGTGCCGACGAGGAAGACGACGCCCTTGCGGCGGAAGTCCCCGAGCGCCGCGACAACCAGCGAACCGGCCATGCCGCCGAGGCCGAAGCACGTGAGGAGCGCACCGAGGCCGGCGGCATCGAGGTCGAGCACCTGACCTGCGAAGACGGGCATGAATCCCTGGTAGATCGAGAAGACGAGCGCGTTCGTGAGGATCGTGATCGCGAGCACGGCCGCGACGATGCGGTTGCGCAGGAGTGCGGCGGCCCCATGCGTCAGCATCCGCCATGCCGAGTCGTGGTGCCCCAGGCTGCGGACGCGATTCGCGGGCACCCCGAGCAGCGCGATCAAGGAGATGGCATACCAGCCCGTCGTGAGCCACAGGGCGGTGGAGGCGCCGAACGCCGTCAGGAGGGCGCCACCGATCGCCGGGCCGACCAGGAGGGTCGTGCTCAGCACCAGCGCATTGAGTGCGTTCGCGTTGCTCAGTCGTGCGCGCGAGACGAGCTCGACGGTCAGGGCCGAGCGCGCGGGCTGAGAGGGGGAGTGTGCGAGCCCGATCGCCAGGCCCGCGGCGAGCAGCACGAGGGAAGGGGAGCGCCCCCACGACGCCAGTGCGGCCATCGTCGCCGCCGCGACCAGCACCCAGGTGCAGGCGATGAGCAGGACGCGCCGCCGGTCGAAGCGGTCCGAGAGAACCCCGGCCAGGGGGCCGAGCAGCAGCGGTGCCATCCGCAGCGCGGTGAAGACGGCGAGGGCGACCTCGGAGCGCGTCTGCTCGTAGACCATCCAGCCGAGGATGAAGCTGTGGCTCCAGACACCGCTGAAGAAGCACACGTTCGAGACCAGCAGGGCTCGGAATCCGACGCTCTCCTGCACCGCGCCGAACGGGCGCACGAGCGGACGAGCGACCGGGACGGCGGCGCTCCGAGCGGAATTCGCGGCAGGGTTGACGGCATCCTTCGACGGCACGAGCCCGATGGTATACCAACTCCGCTGTCTTACCCCGCGGTGAAGACCCGCCGGCCCGCGAACCACGTCTCGAGCACGCGGGTGTCGATGATCGCGTCGGCAGGACCGGTGACGAAATCGCGGTCGACGATCACGAAGTCCGCGGACTTTCCCGGCTCCAGCGACCCCGTCACGTCCTCGAGGCCCATCGCCCGCGCGCCGTTGATGGTGAACACCTCGAGCGCCTCGCCCGCGGTGATCGCCTGCTCGGGCCACAGCACGCCGGGGGCCCGACCGAGCGGGTCCGCGCGCGTCACGAGACCCTGCATCCCTTCGAACGGATTCGGGGACTCGCTGACCGGCCAGTCCGATCCGCCGGCGACAAGGCCGCCGGCGTCCAGGATCGTGCGGTTCGGCTGCGAGCGATACGCCCGATCACCGAGGACCGACGCCAGGGCATCCGGGATGACTCCGGGAAACCACAGGAACGGCGATATATCGGCGGCGATGCCCAGCCGCACCATCCGCTCGATGTCGTCCCCCGCGAGGAACTGACCGTGCGCCATCTGGAACCGCGTGTCGGTGTAGCCCTCGCTGCGCAGGCGCTCGACGACGTCGATGAGGACGCGCGCGGACCCGTCGCCCGTCACGTGCACCTTGGCCCCGAGTCCCCGGTCGGCGACGGCGTGCAGCCAGCCGTACAGCTCGTCGGCATCCATCGTCGTCGTGCCGTGGAAGTGCGCTCCGTGCACGTCGTCGGGCAGATACGGGTCGAGGAACAGCGCCGTGCGCGCAGGAGGCACGCCGTCGAGGAAGATCTTCACGAAATCCGGACGATGGTGCTCCGAGCGGAACTCCTCGCCACGGGCGATCAGCTCGTGCCCGACGAGCTCGTAGCCGAAGATCTCGTCGTTGACGGTGAGGGACGACACCACCCACGCATTGAGTTCGCCCGCGTCATCGAGGGACGTGAGGGCGCGAAGGATGTCGAGGGACACGGCCGCATCCTGGAACGTCGTGACCCCGTAGCCGTTGAGCAGCTCGATCCCCCGCGCGGACGCGCGCCGATGCTGGTCGGCGGTCAGCCCGCCGGCCTCGGCGTGCGCCTTGGCGACGAGGATGCCGGCGGCCTCCAGCAGCACGCCGCTCGGCTCCCCGTCGGCGGCATCCACGAGCGTCACGCCCTCTGCCGGAATCGCTTCCTTCGTGATGCCGGCCAGTCGCAGCGCCCGCGTGTTCACCCACCGGTTGTGGTGACTGTCGTCGGAGAGCATGACCGGCCGGCCCCCGGCGGCCTCGTCGAGCCGCAGCCGGGCCGCGGTCGTGTTCACCTCGTCCATGAGCGTGCTCGCCCACGATCCGCCGGTGATCCACGCGTCCTCGGGAAGGGTGGCGGCGCGCTCGCGGACGAGCTCGAGGATCTCGTCGAGCGACAGCGCAACGCCGAACGACAGCTCGAACAGGTCGGTGACGCCGGCGACGGCGTGGTGGTTGTGGACGTCCACGAAACCGGGGTACACCGCCGCGCCCGCGAGGTTGCGCACCTCGGTGTCGTCACCGCGATGCGCCAGCACATCGTCGGCGGTGCCGACGGCGAGCACCGTGCCGCCTGCGAAGGCGATCGCCTCCGCCACCGGCCGAGCGCGGTTCGCGGTGCGCACCACGGCGCCGGTCAGGATCAGATCAGCGCTCATCGCGTGCTCAGCGGACGAGCTCGCGGGCCGGGTCGTACTCGGCCGGGTGCGCGGTCATCGAGATGAGGCGGCCGTGCGCGCCGAACGTGAAGTGCGTGGGGCGAGCCGAGGGGTCCTCCGCCTCGCCGAACAGCACGCCGTGCGAGCGGATCGCCTTCTGGTCGCGGTGGTCGGCGATGGTGATCGAGCCGCACGGGATGACGCCCTCCCGCCACGTGAACACGTAGATGCCGGGGCGCATCCGGTACACGGTGTTCTCGTCGGTGTCGGCGAGACCCTGCTCGGGGCCGGCGAGGCACTGCCACGTGTACCAGTGCGGCGACAGGTAGACGTGCTCGTACGCGTGCTCGCTGGAATAGACCCACAGCACCCGACGGCCGATGAGCTCCAGGGTCGGGGCCGGCGCCTCGCCGACGCCGCCGGAGACCTCCTCGATGCGGGCCACGGTGAACGCGTGCTGCACTGCCACCTGCTCCACCGTGCGCTCGCCGAGAGTCGCGATCACCGCGAGCGCGTAGCCGCTGCGGAGGTCGAGGAACAGGGAGACCGACTCATCCGGACGGTAGTCGTCGTTGTGGTGGAACTGCGCGTAGTACAGGTCGTCATCGACCTTGATGACCTCGCATGGATCGGTCTGCTGTGCGGCCTCGATCGGGTCGCCCGCGCCGGGACGGTAGTCCCACGAGACGCCGCCGGGGCCGAACGTGTGCGCGATGCGGGTGCCGCGCTCGTCGACGAGGGTGAGGGTGCGGCCGTCGAGGTCGGTCGACAGCGGCGCCTTGCTCGCATCGAATCCGGGGGCCAGGCCGTCCAGGGGCAGCCACGTGGAGGTGTCGGAGAGATTCACATCGGTCATGTGCGGGTTCCTTTCGAACGGCGTGCGGTCAGAAGCCGGGGACGGGGTCCTTGCCCTGCTCGGCTGCGTGGACATTGAACTTCTCGAGGTCGGTGGCGAGCGCGTCGTAGACCTCGGGCTTCTTCCGCTTGAGCACGGCTCCGTAGACGATGCCGCCGATGACGGCGAGCACGAGCAGCAGCGGCAGGCTGAGGATGAGCGGGTTGGACGAGCCGGCGACGATGTCGAAGTGCACGACGGCGAGCACGACGATCGTCGTGAGGCCGAGGAAGCCGAGCCCCGGCGCGATGAACGTGCTCCACCAGCGCGGGTCGCGCTGGCGGCGGAACCACACCACGATCGAGATCGCCGCGAGAGCCTGCAGCACGAGCACGGCCAGCGTGCCGAACCCGAGCATCGCCGGCACGAGCGTGGCGATCGGGCTCAGGCCGGCGACCGCGAACAGGCCGGCGACGATCGCGCCGAAGGCTGCCTGCACGAGCCCGGCGTAGGCGGGGGAGCCGTTCGAGCGCGTGCGGGCGAGCCACTGCGGCAGGATCCGCGCCCGGCCCATCGAGTACAGGTATCGCGTCGCCGAGTTGTGGAAGGCGAGCATGGCGGCGAACAGGCTCACGAGCAGCAGGATCTCGGCGATGATCGTCATCGGCGTGCCGAGGTACTGCTGGATGAGGGAGAACAGCAGGTCGCCGCTGTCGAGGTGCTTCAGGGCCGTCGACTGCGCCTGCGCGACTCCGGTGGCGCTGACCACGGCCCAGGTCGAGACGCCGAGGATGATCCCGATCGCGACGATGGCGGTGTAGGTCGCGCGCGGGATGGTCTTCAGCGGGCGCTTGGCCTCCTCGCTGAACAGCGCGGTCGCCTCGAAGCCGAGGAAGCCGGTCGCCGCGAGGAGCAGGCCGATGGGCAGCGAGCCGGAGAACACGGCCGCCGGGCTGAAGGCCGCCCAGCTGAAGCCGGTCTGCACGAGCACCGAGATGTCGAAGACGACGAGCATCAGGGTCTCGAGCACGAGCGAGACGCCGAGGATCTTCGAGCTGAAGTCGACGCCCCGGCGGGCCATGACGAAGCAGACGGCGATCGAGAGCAGGCCCCACACGTACCAGTTCACGTCGAGGCCGGTGAGCTGGGCGATGATCGTCTGCATGAAGAAGCCGCTCGTGCCGATCGTGCCGACGACGAAGAAGTTGTAGCCGAGGGTGGCGATCAGTCCCGCGATCAGTCCGCCGGTGCGGCCGAGGCCTTTCACGACGAACGCGTAGAACCCGCCGGCGTTGGCGAGCTGCTTCGACATCTGCGCGTAGCCGACGGCGAACAGCAGCAGGATGACCGCGACGATGAAGAAGGATGCGGGGGCGCCTCCGCCGTTGCCGAGCGCGATCGCGAGCGAGGCGACCACGACCATGCCGGTCAGCGGGGCGACCGCGGCGAGGACGAGGAAGACGATGCCGGCGACGCCGAGCGTGTTCGTGCGCAGGCTCGTTCCGGTGGAGGGTTCGGTCACGTCGGCTCCTTTGCCAGGGGTGGCGGCGCGTCGGGTGCTCCGCTCCCTTCGATTGTGCGCCGGAGCTCTCGGGGCGGCTTGTCGCTGAGCGATCACGGCTGTTGCGTGCGTGCACAGAACCCCGCCCGGTGTCGCAGACGATGGATGATCGGTGCGACGGCGTTCCCTTCGTCCCAGTGGAGTGCCGGGTGGGAGATGCGATGGAGCTCGGACTGCGCGGCCGCACCGCCCCGTCACGGGCGCAGCCGGCGGCATCGGCCGTGCCGTCGCCCGCGCGCGCGGCGTCCGTGGAATTCGCGGCGGACGGCATCCGCGTCAACGCCGTGTGCCCGTCGATCGTGGACACGCCGATGAGTCGGGGCGACCTCGGACTCGACGGGTTCGCGGATGCCGGCTCTTCCCCGCCTGACAGAGCTGTCTCGATCAGACCCGAAAGGACACCCATGGGATACACAGGAGCACAGGTCGACGGCGCGGTCGTCGTGATCACGGGAGGCGGGACGGGCATCGGCGCCGCCGTCGCCGAGCGCTACGCGGCCGAGGGCGCGCACGTCGTCGTCGTGGGCCGCCGGCGCGAGCCGCTCGACGCGGTCGCCGCGCGCACCGGCGCCGCGGTCGTCGTCGCGGATGCGGCGGATGCGGCGTCGGCCCGCGCCGCCGTCCAGGCGACGCTGGACCGCTTCGGACGCATCGACGTGCTCGTGAACAACGCCGGCGGACACGGATTCTCGGCGGTGGGGGAGACGGATGACGCGTCCTGGGCGGCATCCCTCGAGGCCAACCTCGGCACGGCCTTCGTGATGTCGCGCGAGGCGCTGCCGGCGCTCATCGAGTCCACGGGGCAGATCGTCGTCATCTCGTCGCTCGCGGGTCTGTTCGCCGGGCCGTCGGTCGCCGGGTACACCGTCGGCAAGCACGCCCTCATCGGACTCACCAAGACGCTGGCGCGCGATTACGGCCGGCACGGCGTCCGCGTCAACGCCGTGTGCCCGGGGTGGGTGCAGACGCCGATGGCCGACGCCGAGATGGACGAGTTCGCGGCGCACGCGGGGCTGCGGACCAGAGCCGAGGCGTACGGAGCCGTCACCGCCGACGTTCCGCTCGCACGCGCCGCGCAGCCGCGGGAGATCGCGGCCGTCGTGCGGTTCCTCGGATCGGGCGAGTCGTCGTACATGACCGGAGCGGTGCTCGTCGTGGACGGCGGCGCGCACATCGTCGACGTGCCGACACTGGCCTTCGACCACGCCGGAATGTAGCCGCCCGAGAGGTGCCGGATCAGTCGAGGTCGAGCTCGACGCCGTTGCGCAGCGGACGCACGCGCACGGAGGTCAGGTCGGCCACCACGTGCGCGGCGCCCTGCCCCTCGGCCCGCTCGCCGACGCCGATCACCGTCATTCCGGCGGCCAGAGCCGCGGCGATGCCCGTCTCGGAGTCCTCGAACACGATGCAGTCGGCCGGATCCACGCCGAGCAGCTCGGCTGCGCGCAGGAAGCCCTCGGGGTCGGGTTTGCTGCGCGAGACGTCCTCGGCGGTGACGCGGACGATCGGCATGTCGAATCCCGCCGCACCCATACGGGCGGTGGCGAGGGGAACGTCGGCCGACGTGACGAGCGCGTGCGGGGTGTCGCCGAGGGCGTCCAGGAGCTCCGCGGCACCCGGGATCGCGACGACGCCGTCGGTCTGCTCGGCCTCGAGCTTCAGCAGCTCGGCGTTCTCGGCCGCGTTGATCGACGGATCCCGATCGGGCAGCAGGATCGCCATGCTCTCGTGGCCCTGCCGGCCGTGGACGACGTCGAGCACCGCGCCGTCGTCGACACCGTGCGACGCGGCCCACTCCAGCCAGAGCCGTTCGACGACGGCGGTGGAGTCGACGAGCGTGCCGTCCATGTCGAGAAGGACGGCGCGGGCCGTGAGGATGCGGGGCATGCCGTCCATCCTGTCAGTCCGGGCGCAGCGGCCCCGTCAGTGCGTCGCGCGGAACTCGCTCGGCGAGACCCCGAACGCCGATTTGAACGCTCGGCTGAAGTGCGCGGCATCCACGAATCCCCACCGGGCGGCGATCGCGGCGACGGGCCGGTTCGCGAGCACCGGGTCGATGAGGTCGCGACGGCACTGCTCGAGGCGGCGCGTGCGGATCCACGTCGAGACGGTCGTCGCCTGCTCCTGGAAGAGGCCGTGCAGGTGCCGGGTGGAGATGTAGTGGGCGGCGGCGATGGATGCCGGTCCCAGATCGCCCGAGGCGAGGTTGCGGTCGATGTGGCCGCGGATCTGCTGCATGAGCGCGCGGTGGGGGTCGGCGGTCTCGCCGTCGAGCCCGAGCTCCCGGGCGAACAGCGTCGTCACGAGGTCGAGCGCGGTGTGCGCGAGCCGGGCACCGGTGGTGCCCGCGAACTGGTCGAGGTTGAGGGCGAGCTGCGTGAGGTACGGCGTCACGACGGAGCCGAGCCCCTCCGACCCCGAGATGCGCACCGCGGTGAGCTGGCCGACCATGTCGGGCGGCAGTGCGACGAGGTGCCGCGGGAACATCACGACCATCGTGCGGAAGTCGTCGCCGAAGGCCAGGGTGTATGGGCGGCTCGTGTCGTAGACGGCGAGATCTCCGGGGGTGAGGACCGCCTCGCGGCCGTCCTGGATGAGCAGGCCCGAGCCGGCGATCATCAGGCTGACCTTGAAGTGCGGACGATCGCCCCGGGCGATGAGCTCGGGAGTGCGCTCGACGACGTGGTCGGTCGCACGCACGTCCGACACGTGCACCTCGTCGACGCCGGCGCCGCGGATCATCCCGCGGAATCGGTCGGGATGATCGCTCGACACCTGCAGCGGCACGAACGAATCGTTGACGGCGGTCCGGAAGTCGCTGATGTTGTGGGCGATCATCGTGGTGAGCGCGTCATCGACGAGAGTCGTGGACATGGAACCACCTCGTTCCTCGGGAGTGGGCTTGATTATATACGATCCGCCGAAGCGTGGCGATAGGCTGACGGCATGTCCGACTCGCGGTTTCCGAAGTCCGTCTACGGCGTCGGCGAGGAGCCGGACCCGCGGTTCAGCCTCGCGAACGAGCGGACGTTCCTCGCCTGGATCCGCACGTCGCTGGCGCTCGTCGCCGTCGGAGTCGCGATCGAGGCGCTGGCGGTGCCCATCCACGCGGTCCCGCGCTTCATCGCGGCGATCCTGTTCATCCTGCTCGGCCTGATCTCCGCCTGCTACGCGTGGCTGAGCTGGAGCCGCACCGAGCGGGCCCTGCGGCTCGCGCGAGCGCTGCCCGGGCTTGCGATCGGCACGATCCTCGTCGCGGGGCTCGTCCTGGCGGTCATCGTCGTGGTGATCGGGATGTTCCTGTGACGGCGCGATGACCGATTCGCCCCACAGCCGCCCGTTCGACCCGGGACTCCAGCTCGAGCGGACCCTGCTCGCCTGGCGCCGCACCTGCCTCGCGCTCGCGGTGGGAAATGCGGCCGCGATCAGGTATCTCGCCGTGCTGCTGGGGCCGTGGGCGATGATGATCGGCGTCGCAGGGCTCGTCCTCGCGCTCGTCGCGTGGGTGCTGTGCACGGTGCGATACCGGCGGGCGCACCGCCGGCTGAGCGAGGCCGCCGAGCTCGTCTCGAGCGGGAGACTGCCGCTGCTCATGGCGCTGTCGGTCGTGGCCCTCGGCGTCGCCGCCGCCGGCCTCACGATCCACATCGCCCTGCGCTGACTCACCCGGACCTCCTCAGCAGGAGCACGCCTCGCCGCCGCAGCATCCCGACTCGCCGTCGGCCCGGTGGGCCTGGATGGCCTCCGGCACGTCCATCGCGGGGTTCACGTCGAGGAAGCCGTACGGCTTGAACCAGAACCCGGCGTAGTCGACGGGCATGATGGGCCAGTCCTCGGGGCGCGGGATGTGCGTCAGCCCGAACGTGTGCCACAGCACGAAGTCGGTGCCGTCGAGCGAGCGGTCGTCGGCCGCGTAGGCGGGCAGTCCCGCCCCGCCCTGGTGGGCATTGGGGTAGCGGCCGCCCGGCCAGCGCTCGTCGCGGTCGTATGCCGTCGCCCACACGTGCTTGGTCGCGAACGCCGCGCGGGCCGCGACCGACGACTGCGGGTCGGCCAGGAGCAGTGCGGTGGGCTGGGGCAGCAGGTGGTAGGCGGTCGGCCGCCCGACGCGGTTCACCCGCGATGAGGACTGCACCTCCCACACGCGGGCGACGGATGCATCCGCCTCGCGCTGCGCCTCGAGCTCCGAGCGCAGCGGGGTCTCGGTCCACGTGAACGCGTTGCCGAACTCGTTGCCCGGTCCCATCGGGATGCGCGCCGCGTCGATCTCGACGAGGCGGTTGTCCTCGCCGTCGATCGCGACGTCGAGGCGCGCGCAGAAGAGGTGCTGGTGCACGGGCGCGAAGACGCCGGGCGCGATCTCCGGGGCGTGCCGGTTCGCCGAGCCCGGGATGCCGGCGCCCACGAACACGATTCCCGTCGCCTTCGCCTCGACCTGGATCGACCCGTCGAGGTAGAAGTACCAGAAGAAGCCGTAGTCGTAGTTGCCGATCGTCGCGAAGTACGAGACGACGAGGCGTCGCGAACGGCGCACCTGCGCGCCGACCGGCCCCATCTCGGTGTGCTTCCACAGCACGCCGTAGTCCTCCTCGTGCATGCACACGACGTTCGGGATCTTGACGGCGTGGCCGCGGTCGTCGGCGACGTAGCCGTCGAAGTAGCGGATGACGCCGAGGCAGTCGCAGCCGAGCTGCAGCGGATTGGCGTTCTTGCCGAGGAGGTACTCGCCGGCGTCGAAGTAGCTGATCCAGAAGCGCGTCGGCGACGTGTCGCCGTACGGCACCACCATCTCGGGCACGCTGGCGCGGGCGAGCACCGAGCGGTCGTCGAACGAGACGTCGCTGAGCACCAGGCCCTCGCGCGCGTTGAAGCCCACGCGCAGCGACCACTTCTCCCACTCCACCCGTGAGCCGTCCACGCGGAAGCTGGGCCCCTCGGGCTGTGTGATCTCGATCGGCTTGAGGGAGGTGCGCGCGGGACCGACCGCATCCGGCGTGTACTTGCCGCTGCCGGCCGGAACGGGGATGTCGCCCTCGTCCTCGATGCCGATCACCTCGTTCGTCACGAGGTCGATGTGCACGATGAGCCCCTCCACGGGGTGGGCCCACGGGATGTCGTCCTCGGAGTCGCGCAGGAACGTCAGCGAGCGGATGATCCGGCGCCCGACCTCGTTCTCGCGGCCGACGAAGCCCGGCGCGAGCGGGCTGCAGAAGGCGAGCTCCCTGCGGTCGTCGAGGCCGCGACGGCGCATCGCCGCCTGCCACTGCGGCGAGGCCTTGACGATCGACTCTGCGCGCTCGTACTCCTCGAAGAGGTACTGCGGCTGACCGTAGGGCGCCTCGGAGGCGCGGTGCGACCGCTGCGACACGACCTCGCCGCGGGTCACCGACACGACGGCCTCGACGACCTCGCCGGTCGCGGCATCCATGAGCGTCACGTCGACACGGCGGTCGATCGGCGCGCCGGGGACCCACGCCGCCAGCTCCTGCTTGGTCGGCTCGTCGGGCAGGAGCATCGGCACGCGCGTCGTCTCGGTGAGCAGCCCTGCGGACACGAGGATCGCGCGGGCGGCGTCGATCTCGGCGCCGGTCAGCGGGTCGTGCGGATGCGGGGCCCCCGACATCTCGGCCTGCACGGTGGCGGTGGCGGCGGCGGCGGTGGCGGCGGGATGGTGCTCGTGCGACATTGCAGACTCCTCGGTGGACAGGCCACTTGTTTGAGCGATCGCTCAATAATAGGGTGGGACAGCGCCGGATGTCCAGTGATCCCGTGCGAGAGGGGATGATCGGAGGATGCCGAGACTGGTCGACCGCGACGAGCGCCGTGCGCTGATCGTCGACGCATACCTGCGGATCGTGTCGCGCTCGGGCGTCGCGGCCGCCACGAGCCGCGCCCTCGCGGCCGAGGCGGGGATCTCGACCGGCGCGCTGTGGCACTACTTCGACGGGTACGGAGATGTCGTGCGGGCCGCGTTCCAGCGCGTGTACACCCAGACCAACGAGCGCATCGCGGCCGCCGGCGTGGGTCGACGCGGCCTCGCCGCGCTCGACGCGATGGCGTTCGACATCCTTCCCCACGATCCCGCCACCCGCGACGAGGCCGTCGTCGTCGTGAGCTTCTGGGGGCTGCTGCCCGCACACGGAGAGTTCCGCGAGCAGGCGCGGACGGTCGAGGCCGACTGGGGGAGGCAGGTGTCGACCCACCTGCGCGAGGCGATCGACGACCGCGAGCTGGTGCCGTCGACACCGGTGCCGGTGCTGACCGATGCGCTGCTCGCCGTCTACGAGGCGCTGCAGCTGCGCGAGGTCCAGGGCTCCCCGACGGCGCGGCCCGAGCGTCAGCGCGCACTGCTCGACCATCTCATCGCGCCCTGGCGGGCATCATGACGGCGCTGTACGTCCGTCGCGTCGCCGCGGCGGCGCCCGCATCCGGGCCGCCGGTGCTGCTCGTGCACGGGCTCGCCTCGCGTGGGCGCGTCGACTGGCCGGACGCCGAGTGGGCGCGACCTGTCTCGGCGGCGGGCCGCGACGTCCTCGTCGTCGACCTCCCCGCGCACGGCAGGTCGGACCGGCCGCCGGCCCCGCTGTCGGCGGCGGACATCGTCGATCTCCTCTCCGAGGTCGTGGACGACGCGGGCGGCGGCGTGGACGTCGTCGGCTACTCGCTCGGGGCCCGGCTCGCATGGTCGCTCGCCGCGCGCGGAGCCGTTCGTCGGGCGGTGCTCGGCGGGCTCGAGCCCGTCGACCTGCTGCGGCGGGTGGATCTGGAGGCGGCGCGCACGGCGATCGCGGGCGGGCCGGAGCCCACGGACCCCCTCACGCAGGCCGTCGCACGGATGGTGCGGCTTCCCGGCCTGGACCCGGAGGCGGTCCTCGACCTCGTGCAGGGCATCGCCGCCGACCCGTTCGACCCGCGCGCCGACCCGCCGCAGATCCCCGTGCTGCTGCTCGCCGGGGTGGACGACCCGGTCGTGCGCGGGCTCGAGGGGCTCGCCGCGGTGCTCCCGGATGCGCGCATCCTCCGCGTGCCCGGTGACCACCTGACGGCCCTCCACACCCCGCAGTTCCGCGCGGCGGCGTGCGAATTCCTGGGTCTGTGAGGCGCCCGCCGATGTCGTGACCTCCTGCCATCATGGGCGGGTGGACCTCGCGACCCTCCGAGCGGAGCGCCTGCGCTCGCAGCGGCTGACCGCCCCGGCGGCGACGATCGTGGATGCGGCCGCGCACATGCTCGCCGTGCAGAGCCAGGAGTTCTGGGGCGGCCGCTGGGCGCTCGCCATCCGCACCCAGGGCGATCCGACGATGCGCGACATCGACGCCGCGTTCGATTCCGGCGCGATCGTGCGCACGTGGACCATGCGCGGCACGCTGCACACCATCCCCGCGCGGGATCTCGCGTGGGTGCTGCAGGTGACGGGGGAGCGGCAGCTGAGGCAGGCGGCATCCCGACATCGCGCCCTCGGTCTCGACGCCGAGACGATGCTGCGCGCCGAGGGTGTCGTGCTCTCCGTCCTGGCCGGAGGCGGGCAGGCGAGCCGGCCGGAGCTGTTCGCCGAGCTCGAGCGGCAGGCGGGCATCGATCCGACCGGGCAGCGGGGCATCCACATCCTCTACGCGCTCGCGGTGCGAGGGCTCATCTGCCAGGGACCGGTGATCGAGCGCGCCACGGGCATCGCGCGCGAGCAGCGGTTCGTCCTCGTCGAGGACTGGGTGAGGGATGCCGCTCTCCCCGCCGATCCGCTCGCCGAGCTGTTCCGCCGCTACATCGACGGCCACGGTCCGGCCGGCGCCGAGGACTTCGCGTGGTGGTCGGGGCTGCCGGTCACCGTCGCCCGACAGGCGGCGGCCGCATCCGGTCTCGACACGGTCGAGGTGCCCGGCGGCGCGGTCGGCTGGGTGTCGACGCCGCGCCCGCGGCGATCGGGGCAGACCGAGGTCTTCGCGCTGCCGCCGTTCGAGGAGTACTTCATCTCGTACGCCGACCGCACGGTGCCGTGCGCACCGGAGTTCCTCGCGCCCGTCGGACCGGGGTCGAACGGGATGGTGCGGCCGATCCTCGTGGCGCGCGGCGAGATCGTCGGGGTGTGGACGCACTCGCTCGCCGTGGGCCGCCACCGCGACGACCCCGTGCCTCAGCTGCTCGCTCCGGGCGCGGCGACGGATGCGGAGATCGCCGCCGCGTTGGAGCGGTACGCCGCCTTCGTCGCGGGCTGACCCGCGCGCCGGATCGAGGGGTGCCGGCCCGCACCGACATGGCATTTCTCGGCCTCGGCTATGCGCGCACCATGTGCGCCCTCTGCGATTGCCTTCAGGGCGGCGTCCCCGCCCGCCCGGAAATCCGGCGGACGGGGCCGCACTGACGCCGGGACGTGCGCATTCCGCAATCGGCATGTCGCGCGTGACCTTCGGAATTCCGCGGCCGAGCGCGACGCGAACGGTTCGGGAATTTATGTATCAGGGGTCTTGACGGGTGTTCTTCAGGGGCGTAAACCTGCCATCTGTATCCGCGTGCAGGGCGCGGATGACGCTGGTGGTACTGGGCTAGGGGAGGCCTTGGTGCACACGAAGTCGGCTGGAGCGGCGTCGCGCGCCGCGAAGAGGTCGCGGGGCCCACGGGCCTACGGCCTGATCGTGCGTGCGACTTCGCTCTTCGCTGCGTTCGTCACCGCCTTCGCCCTGTCGCTTCCGTCGACGGCTCAGGCGGCAGAGCCCGCGGCGGTGCCCGCGGCAGCGCATCCGGCATCCACCTCCACGGCGACGCTCGCCGCGCAGGACCAGCAGTTCGTCCAGTACGTCGACGCGTCGATCGCCGTGAAGCAGGCCATCGCGAACCGCGCGGCCTACGAGGCGGCGTACAAGCAGTACCTCGCCGCGAAGGCCACGTACGACGCCGCTGTGCGGCGTGCGCAGGCCGATGCATCCCGGCGCGGCGTGGGCTCCCGGCAGACGTCCCGGTCGACGAAGAGCACGTTCGTGCTCTCTCCGACCACGACGGTCGTGACGAAAACGACGCCGACCACCACGCCCACGACGTCGACCACCTCGCAGATGAACTGCACCCGATCCGCGGACGGGAACTCCGTCACGTGCACATCGGGGACCAGCTCGAATGCGGGAAGCGGCTCGTCGGGCTCCGGTTCGACGGGGTCGGGCGGCTCGTCCGGATCGACGGGGTCCACCGGCTCCACCGGATCGGAGGGTTCCACAGGATCGACCGGATCGACCGGCTCCACGGGCACCGGCTCGACGGGTACGACCGGATCCACCGACACGGGTTCGACCGGCACCGGCTCGACCGGATCGACCGGCACTCCGGCCCCGACACCGTCGCCTCTCATGGCGGACTCGTCGCCCGCTACCCCGGTGGACGCATCCGCGGCCCTGACGCAGGCGCAGCTCGATGCCGCGGTCGCGCAGGCGAAGTCCGAGTGGCTCGCCGTCGACCCGGGTGCGAGCTTCGCCGGGTTCAGCGCATCGGTCGGGAGCCTCGGCACGGGATGGCTCGGCAGCGAGGCCTCCGGCGCCGTCGTCATCGATGCGACAGCCGCAGGCTGGGGCTGGGACGTCTCGTTCCCGTCCGCCCCGTCGGCGCACATGAGCCTGCTGACGGTCGTCCGTCACGAGCTCGGCCACGTGCTCGGCCTGGCGCACACCGGCGGCACCGTCATGACGCCGACGCTCTCGGTCGGGCAGAGCTACCCGGTCGATGCGGCACTGCTCCCGAAGCCGGCTCCGGCTCCGGCACCCGCTCCGGCTCCCGCTCCGGCTCCCGCGCCGGTCACGGCGACCGCCGCGACGACCACCTCCGACCCGGCGCCCGCACCGACGGACACGACGACTCCCGCGCCGACGACGACCACGGCTCCCACCGACCCGACGGCACCGACGGACACGACCACGGCTCCCAGCGACCCGACGACCACGACGTCTCCGGCACCGACGACGACCACGACCCCCACCGACCCGACGGCCCCCACCGATCCGGCCGCGCCGACGGCCCCCGCCGACCCGACGACCAGCGCTGCGGCAGGCACGACCAGCGCCCCGGCGGCTCCCGCGGCTGCCCCGGCGCCGTGGGTGCTCCAGCTGGCGACCGGAACCGGCACCCTCGCGTTCCACGCCGACGGCACCGTGACGTTCACGACCGCCGCAGGCACGCAGTCCACGACGCTCGCCGCGGTCAGCGAGATCGACGTCCTCGGCGGCCACGACGACACGCTCGTCGTGGACCGCGGCACGGTGGACCCGGCGATCACGATCCGCTTCGACGGCGGCACCGGCTACAACTCGCTCGACTTCGCCGGCACGACCTCGGGCATGAGGTCGGTGCCGATCGACCACCACTCCGGCACGATCGTCCTCGACCGCACGACCGTGCAGTACGCGGACATCGCGCCCATGAACTCCGGGACGGCGGCGGCAGCGCTCTTCGACTTCGGCACCGCCGACAACACGTGCACGCTGAACTCGCCGTCCAGCGGCCAGCTGCAGCTGGCCTGCGACAACATGGAGACGACGAGCTTCGCCGACCCGACCACGTCGCTGACGATCCAGGGCACGGGCGACGACATCCTGCACATCGCGGGTCAGGTCGACTTGGCCGCCGCCGCCCTGACCGTCGCGTTCCGCCAGATCTTCCTCGACAGCGGGGCGGACCTCACTGCCGGTGATGTGTCGCTGACGGCATCGCAGACGGTGACCGGGGGCGTGAAGAACGTGATCGGATGCCTCGGCAACGGCACGATCGCCACCCACTGCGCCGATACGGCCGTCACTCTGACGGACGCGGCGGTGCACGCCGCGAGCCTCACGATCGCCGCGACTTCGAGCGTGACACCGGACTCGTTCTACGGGATCGTCGTCCACGACCACGCGGCCGTATCGATCACGGACGGCTCGATCGACACCGGCACCGGCGCCATCGCCATCACGGCCAGCGCCACCGTGCCGACCTTCACGGCGAACGAGAAGTACACCGACAACCTCGTCTTCGACGACTCCGCGACGATCACGATCGGCGGGGCGGCCCGGCTCACGGGCAACGGGATGACGTTCACGTCGACGTCGAACCTCACCGGCACGGCGAATCCGGGCGCCGACGCGAGCAAGGACGAGAGCGGCAACGGCGCGGACGGCAGTGCGCAGAAGGATGCCGCGGTCGCCACCGTGACGGTCTTCAGCACGTCGATCACGAAGCTCACCGACACCGCGAGCCTCGGTGCGACCGGCGACGCGACGCTCGCCGCCGTCAACGACGTCACGGTGAACGCGACGGCCGATGCGAGCGCGGCGACCGCCGGAGCCGGCATCGCCGTCATCTACGTGAACCAGGACACCCAGTCGTTCATCGACTCCCACTCGCCGACCGCCATCACGGCGAAGGACCTCGCCGTCAACGCGGACAGCACGCTGGGCGCGGCATCCACCGCCAACACCAGCGCCAAGGGCTCGACCCAGAACGACAAGACGGCGAACGACCCCAGCCGCGCGAACGGCAACTCGAAGACCGCCGACGGCAACGTCGATCTGACAGCGGCGCTCGCAGTGGTCGTGCTCACCGGCGGCACGCACGCGTACATCGCGCCGGCCTCCGGCACCGTCACGATCACCACGACGGGCGGCACCCAGAAGATCCACGCGGGCGCGGTCAACACCGACGCGGCCAGCGCCTCCGGCGGCAACGCGGACGGCACGGGCGGGGCGGGCGCCGTCGGCGTCGGCGTCGCCGTTGACGTGGGCGTCTTCACGACCGAGGCCTACCTCGGCACCGGGGCGACCCTCCACGCGACGACCGTCACCGTCGAAGCCGTGCAGCCCACGAGCAGCGGTCAGTCGGCGTACAGCGCGACCGCCGTCTCCGGTGCGGCCGGCAGCAGCGGCGATTCGGTGAGCGTGGCCGGCTCCGTCGCCGTGAACGTCGTGGTGCTGAAGACCCTCGCCGAGGTGCGCGGCGACGCCACGGTCGACTCCGGCCTGAACCTGACCGCCGGCTCGGATGTCAAGGACACCGTGACGACGACCTCGAAGAAGGACGGCACCGGCAACTCGGTCGGCGTCGGCGCGTCGGTCTCGATCGACATCGTCAACGACACCACCAACGCCGGCGTCACGTCCAGCGGCATGCTGACGGGCGTCGGCGCCCTCACCATCCGCTCGAAGGGCAACAGCGTCAGCGACACGGAGGCCACGAGCGGCGCCTCGGGCGGCAGCAGCCTCGTCTTCACCGCCGTCGTCGCGCTCGGCGTCGACAACATCACGACGTCCGCCGGGTTCGCGGACGGCTCCGCCATCACCACCGCCGGCAACATCGACGCGCAGGCCGACCAGACCGCCAAGGCGACGACCAAGGCGACGGGTGCGACGGATGGCGGCAACCTCGCCATCGGCGCGGCCGTGGCCATCACGCTCGCCGACCACGAGGCCGACTCCTCGACCGGACGCACGCTCACGGCGAACAGCGGCGATGTGTCGTTCACGGCAAACGGCTCCAGCGACAGCGACACCGAGGCGAAGGCCAGCGCGAAGGGCGCGAAGGGCGAGAAGTCCGGGTCCGACCCGAGCGGCGATACGTCGTCGGTGAACGACAAGGGCGACAAGCAGGCATCCTTCGCCAACAGCTCGTCGACCGCGAAGGGCGGCAAAGGCACCAAGACCTCGACGCCGTCGGCGTCGACCGGAGACGGCGGCGGCTCCAAGATCACGGTCGCGGCCGCCGTGGCCTTCAACCTGATCGACTCGTCGTCCACCGCGCGGCTCGCGGACGGCCAGAGCATCACGTCGACCGGCGGCCAGGTGACCCTCGCGACGACGAACACGACCCACGCGAAGTCCATCGCGAACGGCACCGCGAGCACCGGCTCGTCGCTGACGATCGGCGCGGCCGTCGCGATCAACCTCGTCGACATCACCAACGACGCCTCGATCGGCGTGGGCAGCACGGTCAGGGCATCCACCGGGGTCACCCTCTCGGCGATCTTGAACACCGTGCCCGACGGAAAGCACACGATCGACGCCGAAGCCACCTCCGGTGCGTCCAGCTCCGACGGCACGCTCGGCCTCGCCGGCTCCTTCGCCATGAACCTCGAGAACGCGACGACGACGGCGCAGGTGCACGCCGACCCGCTGGGCGGCGGCGGTGTCGTCATCACCGGCACCGGCGACCTCGCCATGACGGCCACCTCCAACGGCAGCAGCAAGACCGCCGCCACCGCGAACCAGTCCGGCGGCGCGACCGTCGGCATCGGCGCTTCGGTCGCCCTCAACCTCGTCAACAACGACGTCTTCACCGGATTCGACCTCACGGGGACCCCCGCGAACGGACCCCCGGTCACCGGAGCCCGCAACATCACTCTCACGTCCTCCAACACCGATGCGCTGACGAACGAGACCGATGCGGGTGGCCAGGGTGGCAAAGTCACCATCACGCCCTCCGTTGCGGTATCGATCGCGAACGAATCGTCTGTAGCCGCTTTCGGCGCCGGTCCGCTGGTGACCGCCACCGGCGCCATCACCGCGGGCGCGACCTTCGCGGGCGCCGTCACCACCACCGCCAAGGGTGACACCACCGTCGGCAGCACCGCGGGCATCGGCCTGTCGCTGGCCCTCGCGATCGTGAACCACACCGTCGACGCCCACACCGCGCGCAGCCTGCACGCCACCGGTGCGATCGGGTTCACCGCGACCGGCAGCTCGCAGACGACGAGCGAGGCGACGGCCGCGACCTCCGGTGCCAAGGACGACGGCAGCGGCGAGGACTCGAACAAGAAGGCCGACAACAACCTCAAGAACGCGAACAAGGAGCAGAAGGACAACAACGCGGCCGGCAAGGACTCGGGCAAGACCTCGACCCCGAAGGACGGCACCGCCGACGGGCAGGACAACAGCAGCTCCAGCTCGCCGTCCCTCTCTCTCGCCGCGGCCGTCGCGATCAACATCGTCACGACGATCAGCACGGCGAACGTCGCGGACGGGCTCACGATCACCTCGGACACCGGCGTCCTGACCCTCAAGAGCCTCGCGCACACGGATGCCTCGGCCCACGGCAAGGGCGACAGCACCGCCAAGGCGGCCGTCGGGGTCGGTGTCGGCGTCGCCGTGAACTCGGTCGACATCACGAACCGCGCCACCACCGGCGCGTCGACCATCGTCGCGACCGGGCTCGACGCCCAAGCGGGCATCACCGACATCAACGACCCGAACAACCACGATGTGCTGCGCCACTGGAACGGCACGAGCTGGGACGTCATCGACCGCGGCAAGGACCTGCCCGGTCCGTACGCCGACCAGTACTTCCGGCTGACCGCCGACGACGGCTCGAACGGCAAGGGCGTCTACAAGTACTCGTCGGGCGGCAGCTGGGGCAGCGCGGTGGTCAGCGGCGACGTGCAGGAGAAGGACAAGCTGACCGACTGCGACCACTCGACGAGCCCGGCCTTCTGCGTGCTGAGCGTCCCGAACGCGGGCCACCCGCAGGGCAGCATGTACATGTGGGACGGCTCGACGTGGAAGTTCGTCGGCGACCAGAACGGCGACAAGCTGCCCACCGGCGGCCCGAAGGACAAGGACTACTACCAGCTCACGGCCGACGACGGCCTCGGTCACGCGGCGGGTCTCTACCGCTTCTCGTCGAGCGGGCACGCGTGGAACGCGGTCGCCGGTCCGTTCGCGCACGGCATCGACCTGCCCGCGTCGCCGACGACCGACGAGATCTTCCGGCTCGACGAGCACGAGATCCAGGCGCAGGCCGAGTCCGGCGCGGGCGACTCCACGTCCGTCGGCGTGGCCGGAGCCGTGTCGATCAACATCATCCACAACATCACCGAGGCGGTCATCCCGGCGGGCGCCTCCGTCACCCTCAGCACGGCGGACCTGACGCTCAAGAGCCGCAGCAACGAGCGCGACACGTCGAAGGCGACGAGCAAGGCCGAGGTCGGCGACAGCGTCGGGATCGGCGCATCCGTCGCCATGAACCTCATCCTCGGGCAGGACGGGGGAACCCTCCTCTCCGACAACCGGGTGCGCTCCGAGGTCGAGAACGGGGCCACGGTCACCGGCGGCGTGAACGTCGACATCGAGGCGAAGGGCTGGCGCCAGCTCGTGACCGAGACGGAGGCGGGTACGAAGACCTCGGGCGACAACCCGGCGATCACGCCCGCGGTCGCGCTGCTGGTCGACAACCACGACAACGTCACCGCGCGCCTGGGAACCGGCACCGGTCTCACGGCGACCGGGGCTGTCACGATCTCGGCCGAGCACACGAACGAGATCGAGACCTCGGGCAAGGCGGAGGCCGCGAGCAAGGACGTCGCGATCGGCGCCATCGTCGCGCTGAACGTCGTCCTCGACTGGGGAACGCTCGCGGCCACCGACCGGTCGGTCTCCGGCACCTCCGTCGAGATCACGGCCACGTCCGAGATGGCCGACACCGCGAAGGCGACGGCGAGCGCGCGCGGCAGCAGTGACAGCGACAACAGCGGCGACAAGAAGTCCGACCAGCAGATCAAGGACAGCCCGAACTCCTCGGGCGGCACGAACGGCAAGACCACGCCGAAGTCCAACGACCAGACGTCGTCGGCGAACAGCAGCTCGAGCGGCAAGACCGGCCAGAGCGGCGGCGGCACGGGCATCGCGGCATCCATCGCCTGGAACTGGATCGAGACGACCAACGAGGCCCGCATCGGCTCCGGCATCACCGTCACGGCCACCGGCGGTGACGTCAAGGTGAGCGCATCGAACATCACCGGCAACACCGCCCAGGCGATCAGCACCGCGTTCGACCTGACCTCCGGCAGCACCGAGATCGGCGCGGCGATCGGCTTCAACTACCTGAACATGACCAACCGGGCCCACATCCAGACCGGCACGACGGTGTCGGGCGCGGGCATCACGGTCGAGGCCATCACGCCGTCCGGCAAGCACGACGACTTCATCATCTGGGCGTTCGCCGCCGCCGGCGGTAAGTCGGGCACGAGCTTCGCGGCCTCGGCCGGCATCAACGTGCTGAACCTGAACACCGAGGCGCGCGTCGGCCAGGGTGCGTCGCTCACTTCGACGCAGGGCATCACGGTCAACGCCACGACCGACATGCGCCTGCTGAACCTGGCGCTGTCCGGAGCCCTCTCGACGAGCGGCAAGGGCATCGGCGGTGCGTTCGCGGTCAACATCCTGCCGAACATCACCACGGTCGCCGCGATCTGCTCGGGCAGCGACGCCTCGACCGACCCCGACTGCAACAGCGTCACGACGGCCACGACGCTGCAGGCGGCGGGCGCGATCGGCGTGACCGCGACCGACACCTACGCGCCCCTCGCGCCGACGACCGGCAACAGCACGATCGACAACCACCTGCCCGCGCTCTCGTCGTTCGCGCTCGGCGGTGCCGTCGGCGGCGACGGTCTCGCGGTCAGCGCGACCATCGTGGTCGACGTGCTCCTGTACGACACCGAGGCGTACATCGGCAACAGCGCGAAGGTGAACCAGACGACGACCGGCGGCTCCGGGCAGTCGGTGAACGTCGCGGCCGAGGACGACACGAACATCGTCGACGTCTCGGGCGGTCTGGCCCTCAGCGGCGGATCGTCCTCGGTCGCGGGGTCGATCATCGTGCTCGTCATGACGAAGACCGTGAACGCCTCCATCGGCTCCAGCGCCAAGGTCAACGCGGGCGGCGGCGTCTCGGTGAGCGCGACCTCGACCGAGCAGCTGCTCGAGATCGTCGTCGGCGGCAGCGCCTCCGACTCCAGCGCAGCGGTCGCGGGCACGTTCGCGGTCATCATCGTCAACCCGGGCGACCAGGCGACGGCGGCGTCGATCGGCAGCAGCGCGGTCGTGCACGCGAACGGTGCCGTGTCGGTCACCGCCTCCGACACGTCGGACAAGATCAGCATCATCAGCGGCAACGTCGCCATCTCGACCTCGAGCGCCGGGGTCGGCGCATCCCTCGCCCTCCTCGTGCGCAACGGCACGGTCACGGCGACGATCGGCAACAACGCGAGCGTGGAGGGGGATGCCGCGGCCGGCGTCTCCGTGAACGCCACGCAGGAGCTGAACCTGCTCATCACCGCGATCGCGGGCGCGGGCGGCGACTCGGCCGGCGTCGGCGGATCCGTGGTCGTCGACGTCAACACCGACGTGACGACGGCATCCATCGGCTCGTCTGCGAGCGTGAACTGCAGCGGTGTCGGCTGCACGAACTCCAGCGTCGACAACACCCAGGCGGTGGGCGTCAAGGCGAAGGACACCACGACGATCCTCGCCCTCGCGGGCGCGCTCGCGGTGGGCGGCACGGCCGGCGTCGGCATCGGCGTCGACGTCGAGGACATCCACAAGACCACGACCGCCTCCATCGGCGACTCGGCGACGGTCCACGCCAACGGCGACGTCGTGACGACCTCGCAGTCCTCCGAGGACATCAAGTCGATCTCGGTGGGCGGCTCGGGCGGCGGCACGGCCGCAGTGTCGGTGAACGCCGCGATCCCGGTCGTCAGCGTGTGCACGGATGCGTCGATCGGCAACTCGGCGAACGTCCGGGCAGGCGGCAACGTCATCGTGTCGGCCGACGAGTCCCTGAACCTCATCGTCCTCGCCGGCAACATCTCGGTCGGCGGCACAGCCGCGGTCGGCGCGGGTGTCGCCG
The DNA here is from genome assembly GCF_034120055.1 of Microbacterium rhizosphaerae. Classification (NCBI taxonomy): domain Bacteria; kingdom Bacillati; phylum Actinomycetota; class Actinomycetes; order Micrococcales; family Microbacteriaceae; genus Microbacterium; species Microbacterium rhizosphaerae. Next base: position 1,243,249 of record NZ_CP139368.1, read on the forward strand.
TGCCCGTCGTCACGAAGAACACGGACGCCACGATCGGGTCGAGCGCGACGGTGACGGCGCTCGGCATCGGCAGCCACATCTCCGGAACCGACGGCACCGTCAACGCCGGCTCCTACGCGACCAACGGCCAGGACATCCGTTTCGACCCGCGCGGCCTCCAGGGCGGCTGGCCGACGGCGCCGCCGAACGCGCCGATCAACCAGGGCCTCGAGGCGAACGGCTACATCATCAACCTCGGCTACAAGCACGGCTTCCAGCTCGGCCAGCAGGTCGTCTACGACAACGGCGGCGGAGCCTCCATCGGTGGGCTCACGAGCGGCACCAGCTACTACGTCATCCCGGTGTCCGACACCGAGATCGAGCTGTACACGCAGCGCGGGCCCCCGTCGAACCCGACCTGCGCAGACCCCAACCTCGTGTGCGGCATGTCGATGCCGGCCGGCGCCCTCATGGGCGAGAACCAGCGCTTCGTGCCCACCGACCAGCCCGGCGTCGCCTCCGACACCTCGCTCCGGTTCTCGGCCGCGAACGACGTGGCCTCCAACTTCATCGTCCTCCCGTACGCCTGGCCCAGCGGCAAGACCCCGCACATCGGCGACCCGGTCGTCTACAGCGCGGGCGGCGGCACCCCGATCGGCGGACTCGTCGACGGAGCGACCTACTACGTCGTCGACAACAACCCGCAGCACCTCCAGCTCGCGGCCACCTACTGCGACGCGGTCGGCGTCGACAAGGGCGCGGACGGCATCTGCCAGAGCTCCCCGAAGAACGGCGGCGGCGTCAGCCTCGGCGGCGACGACCAGACCGGCGGCCCGGGCTTCGTCCACATCATCAGCTTCACCTCGACCGGCGCCGGACGCTCCCAGAGCATCGTCCCGGCGGGCATGCTCCCCGCGGGCAACGCCTCCGAAGAGGGCGCCCAGACCGTCACCCCGCCGACGCGCTCGGGCTTCCAGGGCGTCGCGGTCACCGCCTCCAACAGCGACGTGATCTCCACGATCGGCATCGCGGCCGGCGGCGCCGGCACCGCGGCCGTGAGCATCTCCGGCTCGATCGCCGTCGTGACCGTCCACACCGTCGCCTCGATCGGCAACAGCGCCCACATCGACTGCGGCGCTCTCGACTCGGCGTGCGCGGCGAACGACCCGAGCGCCGACGGCGGCCAGTCGGTGCTCGTCTCCGCCGTCAACGACTTCCACACGGTCGGGGTCGCGGCATCCATCGCCGTCGCCGGCACGGCGGGGGTCGGCGCATCCGCCGCGGTCCGCGTCGAGGAGCTCCACACCGACGCATCCATCGGCAGCAGCGCCGTCGTCAACGCGAAGAACAACGTCGAGGTCCGCGCGACCGCGAGCGACGCGGTCATCTCCGTCAACGCGGCGGCCGCCGGCGGCACGGTCGGCGTCGCCGGCACGGTGGGCGTCTCGGTCATCAACGAGTTCACGAACGCCTACACGGGCACCGGCACGACGGTCCGGGCGAACGGCAGCATCGGCGTCGTCGCGAACAGCGACAGCGAGCTGCTGCTCATCACGGCGACCATCGCCGCCGGCTACGTCGGCGTCGGGGTGGGCGTGGATGTCGCGGTCGTGTCCAAGCAGACGCGCGCCTACCTCGGCTCCAGCGACGTCATCGTCACGCTCGGCAACGGCGGCGGCATCGACGGCGCCGACACCGGGCAGCTCGGCGACTCGTCGTTCCCGACGCAGACCGAGTACGGACTCGTCGTCCAGGCCGGCTCGCACGAGAAGCTGTTCGGCCTCGTGGCGGGCATCGCGGCCGGCATGGTCGGGGTCACGGGCAACGTCGGCGTCACGATCTTCTCCGTCGACACGCAGGCGTTCATCGCCTCCGGCACGTTCGTCAACCGCAAGGACTCGACCCACATCGTCGACAACACGAACACCCTGCAGGGCGTCGACGTGTCCGGCAGCGACATCTTCGACTCGCTGACCTTCGCGGGCGGCGTCGCGGGCGGCTTCGTCGGCGTCGCGGGCGGCGTCGACATCGGCGTCGCGAACATCAGCGTGCTCGGCCAGATCGGGTCGGGGACGGATGTGTGGGCCCGCGGCACGGTGCAGGTCAACGCCCTCTCGATCAAGCACGTGCAGACCTACGCGGTGAGCGTCGGCGGCGGCTTCGTCGGCGTCGCCGGTGCGGTCTCGGTGTGGTCGGTCGGCACGGCGCCCAACGCCACCTACTCGGCCGACGACCACGGCCCCAACCGCCACGCCTGGAGCGGTACCGCGAACTACGCGAGCGGCGACGTCGTCACGGGCTCCGACAGCCACACCTACATCGCGCAGCAGAACAACAAGGGCCAGGACCCGACGACCACCTCGGGCTACTGGAAGCTCGACACGCCCCAGGACTCCACGCAGGGCCAGGGCACCGACTCGAAGTCGCAGGCCGACTCCATGGCCTCGGGCAGCAGCAGCGGTTCCGGCGCGCCCGCGTTCAACCCCGGCGCGAACTACACCAAGGGCGACTACGTCACCTACAAGGGCCAGACGTACCAGGCGACGGACAACATCTCGGCGGGCGGCCCGAACCCCGACGCGGTCGACGGCAGCGGACACGTCGCCACCGGCAACCTCTGGTACGGCGTGGCCGACGGCTGGAAGGGCGCCCTCAACGGAGCGCCCCAGGACCCGTCGACCCCGTTCACCACGGCGCACCTGTACCACCACGGCGACCTCGTGAGCTTCGGCGGCCACGACTACGAGGCGCAGGGCACGTTCACCTCCACCACCAACCCCACCGTCGACACGACCGACTGGCAGCTCGCCGACGACAACTACCAGCTGCAGGTCTCGGGTGCGGGGGCGAACGGCACGTCGAGCCTGAACAGCTCGTACTCCGGCACGAGCCCGACGCAGGACGCGTTCACCGCGACCACGCCCTCTCCCGTCGCCTGCGATCCGTCGCACGCCCCGGTGGGCACGGCATCCGTCGTGTGCGGCACGATCCACTCGCTCGGCGGTGACGTGCAGGTGCGGGCGAGCGAGAACGTCGACACCGTGGCCCTGGCCGGCGCGGTGGCGGGCGGCGCGGGGGCCCTCGGCGCAGGCATCACGGTCATGTCGATCGGCGACGTCGTCGACGCGGGCATCTACGGCGGGGCATCGGTCAGCGCGGCCGGCACGGTCGGCGTCCACACGCTGTACAACGAGCACGTGCTCGACATCGGCGTCGCGGGAGCGGTCGGCGGCATCGCGATCGGCGCCCAGGTGGTCGTGCTCAACGACTCGAGCTCGCAGAAGGCGCACATCGACGACGGCGCCTCGATCCCGACGGCGGGCACTCTGCTCCAGGTCGACGCGACGGCGAACCGCACGCTGCGCGCGTACGCGATCGGCATCACCCTCGCCGCCCTGGGCACCGGCGCCGCGGTCTCGGTGATCAACCTCAGCGGTGACACGCAGGCCCTCATCGGCGACGTCGCGATCGGCTCGGGCGGAGCGATCGGCGGCATCGACGTCGAGGCCACCGACAACGTCACCTCGACGATCCTCTCGGTCGGCGTCGTGGCCGGCGTGGGCCTCGCCCTCAGCGGCATCGTCGCGGTCGTCGACTACAGCGGCACGACCCGAGCGGTCTCCTTCGCCCACGGCACCGTGTCGATCGGCGGAGCGGGAGTGACGGTCAAGGCGACCGGCGCCCGCGGCTCGCTGGCCCCGACGGCGGTGAACATCGCCGTCGGCGGCGGCCTCTCGGTCGGCTTCACCCTCGTCGTGGCGACGCAGGAGCGCAACGCCGAGGCCGAGCTGGGCGGCAACGTGACGACCTCGGGAGCCGTCGATGTCGAATCGACCGCGACCGATGTCGCGTCCGCCTTCACGCCGGGCGCGGTGATCGGCGCGGCCGCCATCGCCGCGATGATCCCGATGGCCACCGTCAGCGGCCACACGACCGCGACGATCAGCGGGACCGTCGGCGGTGCGTCGGGCGTCACTGCCAAGGCCGCGGGCGTGAAGAAGGCGGATGCCGAGGTCGACATCCTGAACATCTCCGGCACCATCGGCGTGAGCGTCGGCGTGGCGATCGCGACCGTCTCGGACGGGGCCGACATCCAGGCCACCGTGTCGGGCAGCGTGACGACGTCCGGTGCGCTGAACGTCACGGCCCAGACGACCCTGGGCGATCGCAACGAGGCCATCGCCATCGGCAGGTCGCTCACCGCGGCGCTCCTGGGTTCGGGCGCGGTCTTCGCCGCCATGGCGAACATGGGCGGCGCCGTGCGCGCAGAGCTCGACGGCGCCGTCACGAGCTCCACGAGCGTGGACGTGAGCGCGACCGGCACGAACCGCGCCGACTCCGAGCTGCTGGTCGTCGACGCGGGTGGCCTCGCGGGTGTCGCAGTGAGCATCGCGGATGCCGAGATCCACTCGGCGGCGAAGGTCGAGGCGCTGTCGGTCTACGGCAGCAGCGTCCAGACGATCACGAGCTCGGGCCCCGTCACCTTCGACGCGGAGTCGCACAACACGGCGATCACCCACACGCAGATGGGTGCCGGCGGGGGCCTGTTCGGCGTCGGCGTGAGCGTGCCGACGGCCGACATCGCCGGCGCGACGACCGCCTCCGTCGACAACAGCGTGAACGCGCCGTCGCTCTCGATCACCGCGAACGGGGAGAACAGCGCGACGACGAACACCGACATGCTGAGCATCGGCGGTCTGGCGGGCGTCGGCGCGGACGACTCGCACGCGACCGTCGAGTCGTCGGCCCTCGTGAGCGCCGTGGTCGGCTCGCACAGCACTCTGACGCTCACCGGTGCCGCGATGGTCAGCGCGACCAAGGGCAACACGGTCCAGTCCACGACCGGCAGCGTCAACGCCTCGCTCGGCGCCAGCGTCGGCGCGATCGGGTCGGAGGCGCAGGATCACGGCGGCAGCACCGCATCCTTCGGCGGCGAGATGGCGAGCGGCAGCCAGCTGACGGTCCAGACCGGGGCGACCGACTCCGCCACGACGGCCCTGTTCGTCGTCTCCGTGGCGCTCGGGGTCGGCGCATCCGTCGTGTCCGCCACCGGCAACATCGACGGGACGGATGCCGCGTCCCTCGCCGGCACCACGAACATCCACAGCGCGGCCACCGCGATCACGGTGCACGCCACGCGCGGAGCGATCGCCCTCACGAACGTCACGGGCGGCGCGGGGGGCATCCTCGGCTCCGGCACCGACATGAAGGCCATCGGCACGGTCGGCGGCACGGTCCAGGCCTACGTCGACAACGGCGCGACCGTGGGAACGACGAACGGCAGGCCCGCGTCCCTCGCCGTCAACGCCGACGACTCCGCGGTCGCGGGCGGCGGCGCCAAGGCGGGCGCGGGATCGCTCGGCCTCACGATCGGCTCTGCGATCGGCTCGGCCACGGCGAACCCGACCGTCCAGGCCACCCTCGGCACGAACGTCCACGTCGTGCTGGGCACAGCGGCGACGAACGGGCTGACCGTGCAGGCGATCTCGCACCGCGCGCAGGCCGTCGGAACGGCGAAGGTCGTGGGCGGCGGCATCGCGAACGTGGGCCTCCCGGCCGCCGACGCCACGTCCGACCCGACTGTCGACGCGCACTTCGGCGCCGGCACGACGATCCTCGTCGGCGGGACGGTGATCCTGGATGCCGAGTCCCTGCAGGACCCGCAGGGCGCCGCGCTGACGGACGACATCGTCGGCCTGAACGTCAACGGCGGGGCGGCGCCGGACGACACGGTACTGTTCCCGCAGCACGGACTGTCCACGGGCGACCAGGTGCTCTACCAGTCGAACGCTCCGATCGGCGGCCTGCGCAACAACCACACCTACTCGGTCATCATCCCGACCGCTGTCGACGGCACGCCCGACCCCGACCACGTCGGCTTCGGCGTGACGTGGGCCGGCGCATCCATCGACGCCCTCAGCCTCACGCCCACGCAGTCCGGCTCCGACACGGCGCGCGGACTCCTGCGCTTCAGCGGCCCGCACCACTTCGAGAACGGCGACGCGCTCATCTACCGGTACGACCCGGCCCACGCCACCTCGATCGGCCTCACGGACGGCGGCATCTACTACGTCCGCGTCATCGACCCGAACACCGTGGCGCTGTACACGTCGCAGGCCGACGCCGTGCAGGCCGCGAGCGTCTTCCACACGTCGGACGTCAGCGGCAACCTCATCGGCGGCACGCCGTTCACGGCCGGCCAGCAGGTCACCTACCGCTCCGCGCCCCAGAGCACGTTCGTGCACGGCCCGGGAACACCGGCGGTCAACGGCCACCCGGCCTGCTCGTACTGCAACCACGCGGTGGACGTGAACGTCGACGGCAGCGGCAACGTCACGGGCGACAACAGCGGCGCCTACAACGTGTACCTGCCGACGGTGAACGTGAACCCGGTCACCCACGCGGTGACGCTCTCCGACCACAACCTCCACTCGGGCCAGGCCGTCACCTACCGCATCAGCGACGCGTCGCAGAAGATCCCGGAGCTCACGGTCGGCGCCGTCTACTACGTGATCCGCGTCGACGCCTACACGATCAAGGTCGCTGCGACGTACTGCGACTCGGTCGGCCACGTCGGCGACCCGGGGACGTGCCCGGTCAGCTCGGTCGTGACCCCCATCCACATCTCGGCGCCGCCCGAGTCGAGCGCGGTCGAGGCCTTCGCCCCGGTCGGCATCGGCCTGACCGACGGCGCGACCTACACGGTGGCCAGCCGCAACGGCTCCGGCCAGATCACGCTCAGCGGGCAGAGCCTCTCCACCGATCACGTGTACGGCGACCAGACGCTGTTCCTCGCCGGCCACTCGCTCACCGCGGGCACCGGCGCGCAGGAGCTCATCATCGAGCTCACCGGCTCGCTCACCGGAACCCAGAAGCTGCTCGCCGCGGACGGCACCTCGCTCCGCTCCGCATCGCCGCCCCCGGGCAACGGCGTCACGACGGCCGCGGCCAGCGGCGGCGGCGGCGGCGCCGGCTCCTTCACGTCGCAGACCTCCCAGACGAACGTCAACCCGACCGTCCGCGCGTACGATGCGGCGACGTCGATCACCGCGGGCGGCAACGTCGGCATCACCGCGACGACCCACACCCACGACGAGGCGACCACGAGCAACGGCTCGGGCGGCCTGATCTCCGGCGCCGGAGTGTCCTCGCACGTCGACGGCACGGCGAACACCTCCGCATTCGTCGGCAGCGGGCCCGACGGCATCCAGGGGAACACGGCGGCGACGCAGGTCACCGCGGGCGGCGTGAGCATCACGGCGGGCGGCATGGTGCGGGTCGAATCCACCTCGCAGTTCATCGCGAATGCGGACGCCGACACGGAGAGCGGCGGCCTCGCCGGCGGCTCGATCTCGCACGCCGAGGTGCACCTGACCGACAACAACGTCTCGGCGGTCGGAGCCGGCGCCCACGTGGTGGGCGGCTCCGTGAAGATCCTCGCCACGACCACCGGGTCGAACATCACGAGCCACTCGCGGTCGATCTTCATCGCCTTCGCCGGCTTTGCGACGGCCAAGGCCGTCTCCGAGCTGAAGAGCCACGACACGGCGCTGATCGACGGCCAGGAGGGCGACGGCACGTGGGTCGAGGGCGACAGCGGCGTCGACGTGCGCGCCCTCCACATCGGCAACACGCGCTCGCAGGACGACGACCCCGAGTGCTGGTGCATCGGCCCGTCGTACAGCGACGGCTTCAACAACTTCCAGTTCTCCGAGACGGCGGCCGCGCACTCGGGCGCGACGGTGACGGCGGGCACCCGCATCCAGTACGGCGTGAACACCAACGACCAGAGCCTCGACCCGGCCGACCCGTCGCCGTGGCACCTGGCCCACCCGTCGGGGCAGAACCACCTGGCTCTGTACGTGCAGGCCGAGACGAACGCGGGCGACCAGATCGACAACACCGATACGCGGGTCGCGGACTGGAACGCCGACGTCGTCATCCACGAGGGCCCGAGTCCGCTGCTCATCATCGGTGCGGACGGTCATGTGGTGACGGCCGTCAACATCATGGTCAACGGCGTCCACAACCCGGCGCCGGGCACGGACTTCAGCGGCGGACCCGTCATCGAGGTGAACGACCTCATCAACCACGACACCGGCGACGTCCTGATGAGCTCGACGAACGGCACGATCGAGAACAGCCTGAGCGGCGGGTCGAACACGGCCGCGCACTACTGGGGAACCTTCTACTACCGCGACAACTGGCAGAAGGTCACGATCCTCAACCACTCGACGGTGCGGCTCGTCGTCGACGACATCAACGTGCTCAACATCGGGTCGCCCGTCGTCACGCTGAGCGCCTCCGGGGGGACGACGCATCCGCTGTTCGCCATCGTGCGCCAGGTCGATCCGACGCTCGTGACGATCACGAACGACGCTCCCGCACTCGGCCCCGATCTGCTGGTCAACGGCACGATCACGAACCCGATCGGCGAGACCGACATCTCGAGCACCGGCTCGATCTCGTCGTCGACCGTCCGCGACGGCTCGAGCTCCGCCTTCAGCGGCCCGCACACCGACCTCGTGCAGTCGAACATCGTGCACCTCGTCGCGGGAACGTCGATCGGCGCGAGCGGCACCTACCTGAACGTCGACCTCGTCCAGTGGGCAGGTCACACCCTCGAGTTCACGACCTCCTCCGGCACGAGCCAGTACATCGACCTGCTGACGCGGCTGCGCGACCCGGCGATCACCGACCCGCAGACGCCGGCCTACGTGATCGCCATCGACCACATGGTCGCGGGCGACAGCATCTACGTGCGTCTGCAGGCCACGCAGTACCAGACAAGCGTGCCCGCCATCCCGGGCATCACGGTGACCGCGACGAATCCGAACGGCGTGTCCGGGACGTTCGCGAAGTTCTACAACCCGGACAGCGCGCATTGCTACTACGCGGTCGGCTGCCCGAACCCGACCGAGGAGCCGGGAGCCTTCGCCACGGGCGGGCACGCGACCGCGAGCACGTACGACTTCAGCCTGCTGGATGCCGGCTCCAACGGGGCCAACGGCCTGATCGACGTCTTCGCCGCCAACGACTCCGCCGGCGCCACGCGCATCAACATCATCGGGCTCGTCCAGATCGAGCAGCCGGCCTCCGGCGTCACGGCCTCGACCTACGGCACCGTCAACGCCGACACCAACGGCTTCATCACGCTCACCGAGAAGCTCGGCGACCTGCGCGCGGGGCTCATCAGAAGCACCGATGACGACGTGACGCTGACCGCGCCCGGATCGATCTACGATGCTCCGCAGCCGTCGCCGAACCCGCCGGCGACCGGTCACCCGCAGGGCACGCCCACCCCGGAGGTGGTCGGCGACAACATCACCCTCACGGCGCAGACCGGCACGATCGGCCTCGACAGCAACTTCCTCGAGATCCAGTCGTCCTACGACACCTTCGGTGTGCTGAACGCGCAGGCCCCGGGCGTCATCCGCATCTCGCAGACCACCGGCGACCTGCACGTCGACACCGTCACCACCTGCTACGGGTCGAGCCTGACCACCTGCGCGAACATCACGCTGACCAACGACAACGGCTCGATCACCGACGGCCACAACGCCGGCGCCGGCGGCACCGCGGCCAACGTCATCGGCGACACGATCAACCTGTGGGCGCAGTACGGCAGCATCGGCGCGGCCGACGGCAGCAACGACCTGAAGCTCGACTCGGCGGCGGGCAGCGGATGCACGAGTCAGTACACGCTGCTGTACCAGGGGGCGAACTACCAGAACACGACGGATGCGAACCGCGCCGTCACCGCCACCTGCTGGGTCGCGGCGCAGGCCGGCGGCAGCATCGACCTGACCGAGGTGTCCGGCTCCATGAATGTGCTTCTCGCTCACGCGGGCGAGGCCGCCGGACACGTCGCCGGACCCGACAGCGTGCGCCTGACCACCACCGAGACCGGTGTCGAGGGCAACGACATCATCCTCATCCACTCGGGCTCCACGCTCGTCGTCGAGAACGCGCCGCAGACCGTGCCGTGGGGCCTCATCGAGGCCGACGGCGGCAATGTCGTCCTGCGCTCCGCCGACGACATCGTCACCGATCCGTCGAGCCGGATCATCGCGACGATCATGAGCGGCGACCCGGGCGTCGTCACGACCGACCCCAACCAGTCGAAGAAGACCACGGGCAACATCGACGTCTACGGCGACTGCCACAACGGGACGGGCACCTGCGCGATGCCGACGCTGGACACCACGAAGCCCGACCCGACGCAGGGCGACGGCACCGTGATCGTCCTGCGCAGCGGGCAACCGGCATCCGGAATGCTGCCCGGCGAGATCGCCAACGGCGGCTCGGGCACCCTGACACGGGTCTTCGGCAACTCCGAGGCCGACACGTTCATCTTCGACCGCACGATCCTCGTCGGGCAGACGCGGGCGTACGGCGACCAGCTGCCGACGCAGGCGGGCGTGTACGCGCCGCTGTGCAACGGGCCTCCGAACATGTGCGTCGACAGCTTCGTCGTCAACCGCCTCCAGTCGATGGTCGCGGTCGGCTCGGACGTGGCACTCGCCTCGACCCTCACCCTCGACGGCCAGGGCGGCAGCAACGTCTACTCGGTCTTCACGAGCGGCAGCAAGGCGGCCGGCGCGAACAACTACGAGGTGAACGTCCTGGGCTCGCACGCTCCCGCCGACGGCACCGACACCCTCAACATCTACGGCTACGACACCTACACGGGCAGCACCCCGGACAACACCGGCATCGATCCGAGCACGCAGGCCGACTACGCCACGAACGACATCTTCCTGCTCCGCGGCACCCCCTCCGGCATCGTCGGCGAGACGGCGGCCCGCCCGAGCATCTACCAGGGCACGGGCGCGAACCCGGCCGGCGGCCAGGACCCGTTCTCGGGCGGCTCCGGCTTCGTGGCGCAGCTGCACACGTCCCTCGCGAACTCCCAGGCGAACATCGGCGGCACGCAGACCACCGGCGTGAACGGCCAGTTCGCGGTCGAGCGGATCAACTACGACTCCGCGATCAACGGCGGCCTGCACGTCTACTCGCTCGGCGGCAACGACTACTTCGCCGTCGACGACAACGCGGCCTCCACTTACCTCGACGGCGGCTCGGGCGACAACCAGTTCCAGATCGGCCAGCTCTACGGCCTGCGCCGCAACGCCGGTCCGGTGGCGCAGAACCCGCCCCCGAGCTTCAACGGATCCGGCAACCTGGCCGCCGAGAACGTCTTCGACGTCGCCACCGTCGCGACCACACGCGGCTGGCTGTCGCGCGGCACGAGCGCACCGCTCGTCGCCCAGGGCGGCACAGGCAACAACACCTTCACGGTGTACTCGAACCACGCGGTGCTGCACCTCGAGGGCGACGGCGGCAACAACCTCTTCATCGTCCGGGGCTTCGCGCTCGCCAAGGTCGACAACAGCGGCAACATCGTTCTGCCCGGCGGCTGCACGACGATCGAGGCGCCGGCCTGCATCCCGATCCCGATCACGACGAACGGATACTCGACAGCAGCGCAGACCGACGTGCGCACCGGCGCGGGCAACAACCAGGTCGAGTACAACATGAACGCGCCGGTGTCGGTGGACGGCGGCACGGGCTTCAACAAGCTGATCATCCTGGGCACGGAGTTCGCCGACCACATCGTGGTGACCGACCACGGCATCTTCGGCGCGGGCATGTCGGTGACCTTCCGCAACATCCAGGTGATCGAGGTCGACGCGCTCGAGGGCGACGACGTCATCGACGTCCTCTCCACGCCACCGGGCGTGGCGGTGCGCGTCATCGGCGGCCTGGGCAGCAACCAGGTCAACGTCGCCGGCGACGTGAGCGGCAACGTCTACTCGAAGGACATCAACGGCACGAGCGGCACGATCAACCTCTCCGTGATCACGAACGACCAGCTGTACCAGGACGTCGTGATCCCGGGTGTCGCGCTGAGCGTCGCACAGGGCTCGCAGGGCGCGGTCATCGTGACCGAGCACGGCGGCGGCACGGTCGTCTCCGAGACGCAGAACGGCCAGGTCACCAGACCGCCCATCGGCACGATCGACTCGTACACCGTGCGGCTCGCGCAGGCCCCGACGTCGAACGTCTACATCGCGGTGAACGCCGAGCCCGACATCCGGCTCAACCAGCAGGCGAACCCCGCGGGCGACTCGATCCTGCTCGCCACGGCGCCGCTCGGCACGGTCCCGAACGTGGGCACGACGACGGCGAACAGCGACTTCTACCAGCACGTCATCATGGATGCGACGGCCACCGACCTGCCGCAGCGCGCGCTCGTGCTGGTCTTCACACCGACGAACTGGCAGATCCCGCAGGTCGTGTGGGCCGGCGCCATCAACGACGGGCTGGATGACGGCATCCGTCACTACGAGATCAGCCACAGCGTGCTGAGCGCCGACCCGTTCTACGACAACGCCGTCGTGCGCAACGTCGAGGTCGAGAAGATCGACCCGGGCAGCCCGGCGATCCTCGTGACCGACCTCGGCAACACGAACACGACCGGCACGTCGATCGACTCGCGCTTCTCGGACGGCGTCGGAAACGGTACGAGCACCTTCACCTCTGCGACCGCGGACTTCACGCTCAACGACGTCGGCCAGCCGATCAGCGAGATCGACGGCGGTGCGAAGATCCCGGCGAACACCGTCATCCTCGCGGTCGTCGACGCGCACACCGTGACGCTCTCGGCAGGCGTCGCCGCCGGCACCGGCATCGCATTCGCCCTCCCGGCCCGTCTCTCGTCCGTGCAGCAGTACCGCGACGGCGTGACGAGCGGCTCGACGATCACCTCGGCCAGCGCCGGCTTCAACCAGGGCGACATCGGACGGGCGATCATCGAGGCCGACACCGGCAGCGCCATCCCGGTCGGCGACACGATCCAGTCCGTGTCCGCGGACGGCACCACGGCGACCCTGTCGCTCGGCGTGTCGGCGGCCTCCGGCGTCGTCTTCGCCATCCCGGACCGCAACGCGAGCAACCTGATCCTGGGGGGCAGTGGCAACGCGACGACCGGCATCTCGGGCTTCTCGTCCGTGGTGCTGGCCGCCGCGCCCACCGCATCGGTCACCGTGAGCATCACGGCCGCCAATGACCCGCGCATCCAGCTGTCGAGCACCGACCCGCGGTTCCACGTCGTCTCGAACCCCGACGGCATCCACGCGGGCGTCTACACGATCACCTTCTCGACGTCCGACTGGTCGAAGCCGGTCGTCGTGCGCGAGGATGCCGCGCTCTGGTTCAGCACGGCGGACCCGCACAACTCCTACCTGACCGCCACGGTCACGAGCACGGCCGACCCGCGCTACATCGGCGTCGACAACAGCTCCACGCCATGGGACGTGCTGGTGATGAACGACCTCACCGCCGCCGGCATCGTGCAGGCGCCGGACAACATGGTCGTCACCAAGTGCGCCGACGTGGCGTGCACGACACCGGGCCCCGGCTCGAGCTTCAGCCTGCGCCTCGCGTCGGCTCCGACGCAGAACGTCACGGTCGCCATGGTCACCGACGGCCAGACCGACATCGTCACCGGCGGCGGTATCACGAACGCGGCGTTCGGCGCCAAGAAGGCCGTCACCTTCTTCACCGGCAACGTCACCGTCGCGGGCACCGTCATCACGCTCGGCGCCGCGGAGCTCGGCAGCTTCATCGCAGACGGCTTCAAGCAAGGTCAGCTGGTCCAGGTCACGGGCGACGGTGCCACCTTCACCGCGACGACCACCGCGGTCACCGCGACCACGATCACTCTGAGCACCACACCCGGAAGCGGTTCCCACTCTGTGACGATCGCCCGCATCGTGAATGCCGGACTGTTCACCGGCTCGGTGGCCTATGACGCGACAGCAGGCACCCTGACGCGCACCGACGGCTCGAGCTGGCTTGACGACGGCTTCCTCGAGGGGCAGATCTTCAAGATCGGCGCATCCGGCGTCATGCTCAAGATCCAGTCGCTGACCGGCACGGACTCGTCACGCGTCGACATCCTGACTGTCACCGACAAGACAGCTCTCGCCGGCGTCCTCGGCGCATCCGGAACGATGACCCTCACCCTCACCCAGTGGGCCGCCGAGCTCACCTTCACGCCGAGCAACTGGTACGTGCCGGTGGCCATCCCGGTCGTCGCCGACCCGAAGTTCAACGTGCCACCGGGCAACCAGTCGCTGCTGAGCTTCCCGAAGATCGCGCACCTGCTGTCGGCGATCCGCGGTCCGCTATCGGTCGAGGGCGGCCCGACGGTCGACAACCACGCCGCGCTCAACCTCCCGGTCATGATGCCGGGCGAGGGCAACGCGCAGCCCTTCGGCATCGGCATCCAGCCGCCTGAGGCCCAGCAGGTCAACGTGCTGAACATCTTCGACGACGGCGCGCAGCAGAACGAGGTCGGGACGCTCAGCTCCACGGCCCTGAGCGGCTACGGCATGGGCCCGGGTGTGGACTTCAGCCACCACAAGGGCTACGTGCCGGGCGACCCGTCGCACCCGACCTTCGGGGAGCCTCCGGTGTTCCCGAGCGGCATCAGCTTCGGCTCGATCACCGTCGACCCGGCCACCGGCCAGATCCAGACGAACGCGAGCCTGTCGACCATCCAGGTGCTGAACCTCATGGAGGGCCAGGGCAACGACACCCTCACGGTGACCGGCACACTCGTCGGCGGACCGTTCACCAACGAGGACGGCACCCCGGGCACGACGTTCGTCCACGGCGGACTCACGAGCCTCAACGGCGGCGGCGGCGCGCTCCTGAGCATCACCGGCATCTTCGACATCACCTCGACCGCGACCGGAGGCACGATCACGCGCAAGGACGGCACCCCGTGGGCGACCGACCAGTTCGCGGTCGGCCAGGAGCTGATGTGGAACGGCGTTCCGATCGGGGTGGTCACCGCGATCAGCGGCCCGACGGTCACGTTCCACGGCATCGGCCCGGCCGCCGGCACGAGCCTCCACGGCACGGTCGCGGTGTTCGACCCGGCCGTCACCGTCACCGCGAACGTCCACGTCGTCGGCAACGAGCTGATCCGCACCGACATGCGCTCGTGGGTCGAGGCCGGCTTCTCGCAGGGCCAGACGGTCACGATCGACGGCGTCGTCGCGGGCAAGATCAGCTCCATCACCGGACCGACGCAGGACATCCTCGTCCTCGACGGCTCCGGCACGATCGACCCGCTGGGCTGCGGCGTGGGCGGCACGTGCACGGCGACGGTCGCCGAGGCATCCGCGTCGAACAACGCCGTGCGCTACGGCGGCAACGTCTTCACGATCACCGGAGGTGCCGGTCCCGGTCCCAGTGCCGTCCCGCCGACCATCAGCGGGACGTTCACGCCCGGCACCTCCGGCGGCTCGACACTCCTCACGCGCTCCAGCGGGTCCTGGATCGCCGACGGGTTCGTGGACGGCATGGTCCTGCAGGTGGGCGGCCTTCCCGCCTGGACGATCACCGGGGTGACCGCGCTCACCCTCACCCTGACCGGGCCTGCCTTCACGAACTCCCTGGTCAGCGTCACCGTCATCGGGTACGCGCCGTCGCCGCTGGTCGTCTACGGCGACACGTCGCAGGACGGCATCTGGTACAGCGGCGACACGCACACGCAGACGAGCCGGGTCTTCGGCTCCAAGCCGTTCCCGAACCAAGTCGGCGTCGGGACTCCGC
Organism: Microbacterium rhizosphaerae; assembly: GCF_034120055.1. NCBI lineage: Bacteria > Bacillati > Actinomycetota > Actinomycetes > Micrococcales > Microbacteriaceae > Microbacterium > Microbacterium rhizosphaerae. Next base: position 1,258,858 of record NZ_CP139368.1, read on the forward strand.
AGTTCGTGTTCCCCGTCGCCGATCCGTACCGCCACGCGGGCAACAACATCATCGACGCGCACACGCTGTTCGCGAACGTGCCGGAGGGCCAGGTGCCGTCGATCGGCCTCACCATCTACGGCGGCTCGGGCGACGACACGATCTGGGGCAGCCAGGCCGGGGACTTCGTCGCCGGCGGCTCGGGCAACAACACGATCTACGGCGGCCGCGGCGACAACATCATCCTCGGCGCCAACGGCGTGAACGTGAACCCGATCACGCGCGCGGTCTCGTTCCCGACCGTCAACACGAGCACGTATCAGGATGCCGACCCGCTCGTCGCGGGCGACAACCTGATCTACGGCGAGGTCCCGAACGCCACGACCACCGACCGGTTCGGCGACTATAACAACCTCATCTTCGGCGCCTTCGGCATCGTGACACAGGACACGCAGGAGGCGACGGTCGGCGAAATCCCGAACACGCAGCGGGACGTGACAGGCACACTCGCCGGGCACGTGCCCTCCGGTAGCGCGCTCAACGGCCTGGCCACGCTCACCTGCGCGGCCGCCTGCTTCCAGGCCTCCGACGTGGGCCTCATGGTCAGCGACGGGCCGCTCCTGTCCGCGGGCACGATCATCACCGCGGTCAGCGGCGACCTCAAGACCGCGACCCTCTCGCGCGACCCGGTGGGCGGCGCGGCCGTCACCGCGACCGGCACGACGATGACCATCGGTCCGGCGCAGGGCTACTGCCGCCCGACCGGCACCGTCTCGCTGAACCAGTACTGCGCACCGAGCGGCACGACCCCCTGGCACGACCCGCGGCTCGAGAAGATCCAGACGACCCTCGACATCCTCGGCGCCGCATCGGATGCCGTGCAGAACCACGGTGACAACCGCATCTACGCATCTGGCGGCGACAACATCATCATCGGCGGCGACGGGAACAACGACATCCAGGGCGGCCCTGGACGCAACCTCATCGTCGGCGGCAGCGCCGTCCTGAGCCGGTCGGCGCACCTGTTCAACTACACGAACGCGCGGTTCCAGGACCTCACGGGCACGCAGATCTACAGCACGACGACGGCGACGCTGACGAACAGCCTGACCAACGGCGTGGCCCAGAACGACCCGACCGGGCACGCGTGGTGGGGCGACTTCCTCTCCGGCACCGGCGGCATCCTGCTCTCGGTCCCGCTCGGCGACACCACGCACGGAACCGTGCTCGAGGACTCCGCCTACAAGGGCGCCGACTACATCGCCGGCGGCTCGGGCTCGGCCATGATCTTCGGCGAGTCCAACGACAACATCATCCAGGCGCACGGCTCGATCGACATCACGGCGCCGCCGTCCGCCACCGGCTACCCCACGACCTCCAACGGCTCGCCGTCGATCGGCAGCGTCTTCGGCGGGGCCGCGACCTGCAGCTTCCGCGCCTCCTTCCTCGGCAACCGCGTCGGCGCGTGCCGCGACTCGGGGAACAACCTGCTCATCAACCCGTCCGTGAACGACTACCCGCTCGAGTACACGGTGACGACGAGCATCACCTTCGGCGCCCACACCATGACGCTCCCGACCGGCCAGTACTGGGCGGACGGCGGGTTCGCGGTCGGCCAGACGCTGAACGTCAACGGTGTCGCCGTCGGCGTGGTCAGCGCCGTGAGCGGCAACGTCCTCACCGTCACCGGGGCGCCGGCCCCCGCATCCTGCACCTCCCTGCCGTGCACCGCGTCGGCGACCGTGGCAGCCACCGACGGCCAGAGCTACGTCGAGGGCGGCCGCGGCAACAACACGATCTTCGCCAACCGCGGTCAGAACGACATCATCGGCGGCAACTCCGACATGTTCAGCCTGACGCTGCCGGGCGAGCGCGCGAGCGGGTCGAACCTGATCTTCGGCGGATCGGGCCTGAACGCGGGTCGCGAGGACTGCGGCGACGGGTATCTGGATGCCAACAACCACTGCATCACGAACCCCAACGGGCACGCGCACGACGCGAACGTCATCCTGGCGAACAACGGCGAGGTCATCCGTCTCGTGGGCGTCAACGGCGCGAACGGGGTCGGCAGCACCGGAGTGGCCACCTCGATCGGCTACCTGAACTTCAACTACGACGTCAACGGCTACCTGACGGCGACCGAGCGCATCATCGCCCGTGCGGTGAACCTGCTCGACAACACCCCGGGCGGACCCGACCTCGCCGGCCAGGCCACCGGCCCGCAGGTCGTCGGGTCGAAGGCGACCAACGGCGTCGGCGACATCGGCGGAACCCCGATCACGGTCGACGGCGTGCCGCTCATGAAGGGCAGCGAGATCCACGCAGAGTCCGGCGACGCGTTCATCTACGGCGGCCCGGCGAACGACGTCATCTACGGCGGCGGCCAGAACGACACGATCATCACGGGCTACGCCGACAACTGGGTCTCGGGTGGCCGCGGCGACCAGTGCATCATCGGCGGCGGCGGGCGCTGCTTCGCGAGCCGCAACAGCTCGAGCTACGGCGAGCCGCTGTACGGCGTCGCGCCGATCCCGGCCGCGCAGCTGAGCGAGCTCATCACGACGCCCGGCAATGTGCAGCAGGCGGTCATCAACGTCGCCGGCGCCCTGACCTACACCGCCGTCCTGTGGCCGTACAACTGGGATCCGGCGGCCGCGGCCACCGGTGCACCGAGCTTCTCGACCGGCTGCAAGCAGAACGCGATCTGCGCCCACTACCAGCCGCGCATGGGCCACAACATCATCTACGGCGGCTGGGGCAACGGCGTCATCCACGCCGGTCCCGGACAGTCCGCGGTGTCGGGCGCCGAGGCGCCGGAGCTCGGCTACCTCGACAACTTCAAGCTCGACGGCTCGGTCCTCAACTCGGCTCCATACGAATCCGACTGGTACCGGCCCTTCAACCCGGGCAACCCGGCCGGATGGTTCCCGCTCGGCGACGACGGCAACGGCAACGCCGCCCGCGCCGGGATGTCCGGCAAGTCGAGCTACTTCGACCCGACCGATCCGCGGCGCGAGGTGTTCCTGAGCCCCAACCCGACGAACAACTTCGTGCTGGGCAGCCCCAGCCCGATCCTGTGCACCTGGGCGGCCGGACAGACCGCACTGGGTCAGGGCTGCCTGCCGTTCTTCCTCACCTTCGACCCGACCGACAACGGTCTGCCGCTCGACCTCACGTGGTACCCCGGCACGGGCGACCCGCAGATGCCGGTGACCGGAGACAAGGCGATCTTCGGCGACCTCGGCAACGACTACATCGTCGCCGGCATGGGTCGCGTGCGGGTGTACGGCGGCTGGGGCAACGACCTCATCGACGTCCGCGCGAACACCTCCGTCGACAACGGCCTGAACGACGGCCCGGTTCCCGACCTCGTGCGGGGCACTGGCAACTCGTTCACGCTGCCCACATCGACGCCGACCTTCGGAACGCCGGCCTGGGAGTCCCTCGCCTACGGCGGCGCCGGCCAGGACATCTACTTCGCCGGCACCGGCGGCGACCGCCTCATCGACTGGGTGGGCAACCACAACAGCTACTACGTGCCGTTCTCGCAGTTCGGGATGCCGGCCGTCAGCCGCACGCTGCAGCCGTTCCTGCCGGAGTTCCTGTACGCGCTGTCCAAGAGCGACGGCGCCGACCAGACGCTCATGACGCGCTACGTGGCCTTCGACGACAGGTACCAGGGACTCGCATCCCGCAACGGAGAGCCGTACGGCGAGCTCGGCCTCGTCCTGCAGCACGACGACGCGTGGCATCAGCAGACCGGGTCGCCGTTCAACCAGATGCCCGAGAACCTCGGCGGCACCGCGATCGACGTCATGAAGACGGCGAACATCCGGCCGTTCAACTCCTCCGGCATGGGGTCGTCGTCCGGAGTCGTGGGCGGGGCCATGCTCCCGATGCTCTCCCTGCCCTCCGGCCAGGGCGTGAACCTGCCGTCCGGCACCAACCCGGCCGGCGCGTCCAGCGTGCCGTTCCTCGTCGCCGGAGCGCCGGGCAGCACGGTCGCCTACTCGTTCACGCAGGGCACGCTGAGCGTCACCGGCACGGGCACGATCTCGGCCGCGGGCACGTTCGGCGCTCTGCTCGACCTCTCCGGCTTCGCCGACGGCGGCATCAACGTCGCCGTGACGGTCACGAGCCCCACCGGCAAGGTGACGACGATGACGTCGGTGATGGGCAAGAACAGCGTCGCGCCACCCTCACCGACGCTCGGCGTCGCCGCGTACGCCAACCTCGCCACCCGCACGACCTTCACCGTGACGGTGACCGGGCAGGCCGGCTCCATCGCGAACGTCGTGATCACCGACACCTCGTCGCCCATCGCGCGGGTGGCCAACGGCATGGACATGGTCGGCACGAACGGCACCGTCGTGATCCCCGTCGACGTGTCGAACCTCGTCGACGGCGTGCTGACGATCACGGTCACCCTGACCAACGGCGCGGGGGTCAGTGCATCCACCGTCGTCACCGCGACCCTCGACACCATCCCGCCGCCGCTCACGGTGATCAACTACCCGGCCTCCATCACCTCGTCCAACGCGGGCAGCTACTGGTTCTACACGACCGGCCAGACCGGAGCGACCATCGCCTACACGTTCACCGACGGCACGACGACGGTGGGCGACAGCAAGCCGGTCAACGGCAGCGGCCAGTGGAACGTCAACAACATCTACCTCACGCCGCTCAAGGACGGACCCATCGTCTTCACCGTCACCGAGACGGAGCCGTCGGGCAACACGACGGTGTTCACCGTGACGCTGCTGAAGTCGACATCGCCACTGGCCCCGCCGACGATCGTCCTGAACTCCGCGGACGACTCCGGTGTCTCGGCATCCGACGGCATCACCAACGTGACGGCGCCGCGCTTCATCGTGACCCTCGCGGCCGGAGCCGTGTCGTCGACGATCTACGTCGGGGGAGTCGTGTACACCGGACAGGCGCTCGCCACCGGCACCTACTCGGTCACGGCGACCGATACGGATGCCTACGGCAACACGTCCGCCCCTTCGGCCGCCTGGACCCTCGTGATCGACGCCACGCCGCCCACGGGCACCGTCACGATCAGCAACGGCAAGACCGTCGGCACCACCGTCTACGTTGCGGGCACCACGGCATCCCTCGCCCTGTCGTTCTCGGGCGCACCGGCGGGGCTCACGACGATGTCGGTGTCGCTCGACGGCGGCGCCTACAGCGCGCCCGTGGCCTACGCCGCGACCGTCACCATCACCGGCCTCTCCGGCAACGGCACGCACACCGTCTCGGTGCTCGTGACCGACATGGCGGGCAACTCGGTGATCGTCACGCGGACCTTCGTGCTCGACAACACCCCGCCCGCGATCACCTCCTCGAGCATCGCCCCCACCAACGGCACCTCCTACGACGTGTCGCAGCGCATCGCGCTCGCCTTCGGGGCGACGGATGCCGCATCCGGGGTCGCTGCCGTGACGGCGACCCTCGACGGGGTCGCCGTCGCGAGCGGCACGGTGATCGTCGGGGAGACCCTCGCGGCCGGGGTGCACACGGTGGTCATCACCGCGACGGATGCCGTGGGCAACACCTCGACGTCGACCTTCACGGTCACCGTCCGCGCCACGATCGCAGGCCTCCAGGCGGCCGTGGACTACGGGGTTTCGATGGGCTACATCAGGTCGTCGGTTGCCTCGAGCATGCAGTCGTACCTGAGCGCCGCGCAGAGCGCCCTGAACGCCGGCAACCACACCCTGGCGAAGTCCGACCTGGCCTCGTTCGTGGCGCTCACCGGCAACAAGGGGGTGTCGAGCGCCTACGGGGCCCTGTTGAAGGGCTGGGCGAACGACCTCTCGTCGACCCTGTAAGTCTCACGCGCCCCTTCCGCCGGTGGCTGCACTCCCGCGGACTTCTGCGCTCCCGCGGATCCGCGGAAGCCGAGGCCTCCGCTGTTGCGCGCAACTCCGCAGTCACACGACCTCAGCAGGGCTCAGCCCTCGGCGTGCCGGTCGAGGAAGGCGTAGACCTCCGTCGCGTCGACGCCGGGGAACTTGCCGCTCGGCAGCGGGGAGAACATCTGCATGTGCACGCGGGCGCTCGGCCAGGCCTTGCCGTCCCAGCGGGCCGCGGCATCCGTCGGCGGCCGCCGGCAGCACGTCTCGTCCGGGCACGTCGACACCGCGCGCTTCTGCGTCTCGCGCCCTCGGAACCACTTCGCGTCGTCGAACGGAACGCCGACGGTGACCGAGAACTCGCCGGAGCTCGTCGAGCCGGTCTGCGTCGAGCACCAGAACGACCCGGCGGGGGTGTCGGTGTACTGGTAGTGCTCGGTGGTGCGGTTCTGCTCCTCGAACGCCGAGCGCGCGAGGAACTTGCGGCACACCATCTGACCCTCGACCGAGCCCGTGACGTCCATCGGCAGCGGCAGGTCGTCGTTCTCGTAGACGCGCGAGATGGCGCCCGTCCCGTCCACCCGCAAGAAGTGCAGGGGGATGCCGAGGTGGTGCGTCAGCAGGTTGGTCATCCGCATCCCGGCCGCCTCGTGCGTGACGCCGAACGCGTCGCGGAAATCCTCGACCGCGAGGTTGCGGTCCTTCTTCGCCTGCTGCAGGAACGCCACGGCGTTGGTCTCGGGCATCAGGCAGCACGCGGCGTAGTAGTTGATCTCGAGCCGCTGCTGGAGGAAGTCGGCGTACGACGTCGGCGGCTGGTGGCCGAGCATCCGGTGCCCCATCGCCTGCAGCGCCATCGAGCGCAGGCCGTGCCCGCCGGGGATGGATGCCGGCGGCAGGTAGATGCGCCCGTTCTGGATGTCGGTGACCGATCGCGCGGAGTGGGGGAGATCGGTGACGTAGATGAGCTCGAAGCCGAGCTGCTCGGCCATGAGGCTCACGGTGCGGTGCGTGAGCGCGCCCGACACGTGGCCGGCCGACTTCAGCTGCTTCTCCGCGAGCCGCTCGATCTCCGGCAGGTAGTTGTTCCGCTCGCGCATGTGCAGCCGCAGCTCGGTGTTGGCGCGACGCGCCTCCTCCGGTGTGGCGATGGCTTCGCGCTCGCGGCGGTGCAGCTCGCGGTGCAGCCCGAGGATGGACTCCAGCGTGTCGTCGCTCATGGCCTTGCTGACCTTCACCGGCGTGACGCCGAGGCGCCGGAACACCGTGCTCGCCTGCGCCCGCTCGAGCTCGATCTCCAGGGCGGCGCGGCGGTTCGGCGGCTCGGTCGACAGCAGGTCGGCGAGCTCCACCCCCGTGGCCCGCGCGATCTCCTGCAGCAGCGAGAGCTTCGGCTCGCGCTTGCCGTTCTCGATGAGGCTCAGGTGGCTCCCTGCGACGCCGACCTGTGCCCCGAGCTCGTCCAGGGTCATGCCGCTCTCGAGGCGGTGGTGACGGATGCGGTGGCCCAGGGTGGCCAGTTCGATGCCGGAGGCGGTCATTCCTTGAGCATAGCGAAAGAATCGCGGTTCTTTGCACCGGATCGGCGCGAAAGAGTCCTGCGAGGAGGGGGAGAGTTGTCATAGACCTCAGATCTGACGAAACAGGAGCGATGATGGCCTTGGCAGAGAGCTTCACCCGGACGACCGGCCCGATCACACGTCCCGTGACGGCGCTGCGCGAGTTCGGCGCCCGTCCTGCCTACACCGGCGCCGGCATGGACGCCCTCGTCGCCTGGGTGGACGAGGTGGCCGCACTGACGCAGCCTGCCCGCATCCACTGGGTCGACGGATCGCGCGCCGAGAACGACGCCCTCGTGCGCGAGATGGTCGCCGAGGGCAAGCTCATCAAGCTGAACCCCGAGTGGCGCCCCGGCTCGTACCTGGCCCGCTCGCACCCGAGCGACGTCGCCCGCACGGAGGGGCGCACGTTCATCGCCTCGGAGCGTGAAGAGGATGCCGGTCCCACGAACAACTGGGCCGACCCGGCCGAGATGCGCGCCACGATGACGGGCGTGTTCGCCGGCTCGATGCGCGGACGCACGATGTACGTCGTACCCTTCTCGATGGGAGCCGTCGGCGGCCCGCTGTCGCACCTGGGCGTGCAGATCACCGACTCGGCGTACGCCGTGGCATCCATCGGCATCATGACGCGCGTGGGCGACGCCGTCACCGCCCTCATCGCCGGCGGCCAGCCGTGGGTCAAGACCGTGCACTCCGTCGGTGCGCCCCTCGCCGAAGGCGAGCAGGATGCCGAGTGGCCCTGCAACGACGAGAAGTACATCGTCCACTACCCCGACACGCTCGAGGTGTGGTCGTTCGGCTCCGGCTACGGCGGCAACGCGATCCTCGCGAAGAAGTGCTTCGCGCTGCGCATCGCGTCGGTGATCGGCCGCGACGAGGGATGGCTCGCCGAGCACATGCTGCTCATCCGGGTGATCGACCCGCGCGGCAAGGCGTACCACGTGGCCGCCGCCTTCCCGTCGGCCTGCGGCAAGACGAACCTGGCGATGCTGCGCCCGACGATCCCCGGCTGGCGCGTCGAGACGCTCGGCGACGACATCGTCTGGATCCGCCCGGGCGAGGACGGGCGCCTGTGGGCCATCAACCCGGAGGCGGGCTTCTTCGGCGTCGCGCCGGGCACCGGCGAGTCGACCAACGTCACGGCCGTCGAGACGCTGTGGGGCAACACGATCTTCACCAACGTGGCCCTGCGCCCCGACGGCGACGTGTGGTGGGAAGGCCTCACCGACGAGGCGCCGGCCGAGCTCATCGACTGGGAGGGCAAGCCCTGGACGCCGGCATCCGGCCGCCCCGCCGCCCACCCGAACTCGCGGTTCACGGTCAGTGCCGCGCAATGCCCGCAGATCGCCGCGGACTGGGAGGAGGCCGTCCCGCTGGATGCCATCCTCTTCGGCGGGCGACGTGCGACCAACGTCCCGCTCGTGGTCGAGGCCACCGACTGGACGCACGGCGTCTTCCTCGGCTCGACCATCTCGTCGGAGCGCACCGCCGCCGCGGAGGGCACCGTCGGCGAGCTGCGCCGCGACCCGTTCGCGATGCTCCCGTTCTGCGGCTACAACATGGCGGACTACTTCGGCCACTGGCTGAAGGTCGGCCAGGCGGCGCGCTTCGACCGCCTGCCGCGCATCTTCCAGGTCAACTGGTTCCGCCGCGGCGCGGACGGCCGGTTCCTGTGGCCGGGCTTCGGCGACAACTCGCGCGTGATCGACTGGATCGTCCGCCGCATCGACGGCGAGGTCCCGGCGATCGAGAGCCCGATCGGGCGCCTGCCGCGCGTGCAGGATCTGAACCTGTTCGGCCTGCGGATTCCGGCCGAGGACCTCGACGAGCTCTTCGCCATCGACCGCACGTCGTGGGAGCGCGAGGCCGACCTCACCGAGGAGTTCTACGCGACCTTCGACGGCAAGATCCCGGCCGCCCTGCAGTCCGAGCTCGCCGCGCTGCGCTACCGCCTGCAGCGAGCCTGAACGCACTCGTTCCGGGGCCCGCGTTCCTCCCGGGTCCCGGAACCCGGGCCGGCGCTCACACCAGCAGCTGGTGGCGGGCGAGGTCGCGGTACAGGGGCGTGGATGCGACGAGCTCCGAGTGCGTCCCCTGACCAACGACGCGGCCGTGGTCCAGCACGACGATGAGGTCGCTGTCGACGACGGTGGACAGACGGTGCGCGATCACGATGAGCGTGCGACCGGATGCGACGGCGTCGATGGCATCCCGCATCCGCTGCTCGTTCAGACCGTCGAGGGATGACGTCGACTCGTCGAGCAGCAGGATCGGGGGAGCGGCCAGCAGCGCACGGGCGATCGCGAGCCGCTGACGCTCGCCGCCGGACAGCATGACGCCGCCCTCGCCGACCGGGGCCTCGAGCCCCAGCGGGCTGCGGTCGAGCACGTCGCCGAGATTCACCTCGCGCAGCACGAGCTCGCACGCCTCGTCGGAGGCATCGGGGGAGGCCAGCCGCAGGTTGTCGGCGATCGTGCCCGCGAGGGTCGGCGCATCCTGTTCGACGTAGCCGAGCCGGGCGCGCAGGTCGTCGCGATCGAGCGTGCGCACATCGGCGCCGTCGAGGAGGATCGCCCCGCCGGTCGGGTCGTAGAACCGCTCGATGAGCGAGAGGGTCGTGGACTTGCCGGCGCCCGACGGCCCGACGAGCGCGACCCGCGCGCCGTGCGGCACGGCGAAGGAGACGCCGCGCAGCACATCGCCGTCGGCGTCCGTCTCGACGTTCTCCGGTGCTCGCGCCTGCAGCGGTGAGGCGACCGCGACATGGGCGGACTCGAGCAGCGTCGCAGCCTCCGACTCGGCCTTGACGCGTGCCGCGACGACGGCGGCCGGGTAGCGGAAGTGCACGTCGCGGAACTCGATCGCCGCCGGCGCCTGTTCCGGTCCGCGGGCCTGTTCCGGTCCCCGGGCGTGTTCCGGTCCCCGAGCCTGTTCCGGTCCCCGAGCCTGTTCCGGTCCGCGAGCCTGTCGAGGGGTCGCACCCTCATCGGCTCCGGTCAGCGAGGCCGCGATGGCCGCGTCATCCGCCGTCTCGATGGGCAGGTCCAGCACCTCCTGGATGCGACCCAGCGCCCCGAGCGCCTGGTTCACCGACGTGATCGCGCCGAAGAACGAGCCGAGCGGCGCGATGAGCATGAACAGGAACATGATGAACGTCACGAGGCTCGCGATCGTGATCGCGCCCGACGCGACGCGCAGACCGCCGACGCCGAGTACGACGAGGAGCGACACCTGCAGCGCGATGCCGGCGACCGGCACGACGAGCGCCGACACCTTCGCGATGCGCACGCCGATCCGGTAGGTCTCCTCGGCGAGCCCGCTCACGGACGCCTCCTCGCGGGCGGTGGCGCCCGAGGCGCGGACGGTGCGGATCGACCCGATGGCCCGCTCCACCCCGGATGCGAGCTCGCCGACCTTCTCCTGCTGCTGTCGGGTCGCGACCCGGATGCGTCCGCTCAGCGCGACGACGCCGGCGATGGCGATCGCCAGCACGAGCACGATGATGCCGAGCAGCACCGGGTCGATGACGGCCATCGCGATGATGGCGCCGACGAAGATCAGGGCGTTGCCGACGGCATCCACGAGACCCTGCGTCATGACGGCGTACAGCAGTGTCGTGTCGGTGCCCACGCGTGACACGAGGTCGCCGGTGCGCCGGGCGTCGAACTCGGCGATCGGCAGGTGCAGGATGCGCGAGATCAGCTTGCGGCGGCTCGAGTAGACGACCGCCGTGCCGGTGCGCTGCAGCAGGTAGTGCTGGTAGCCCGACAGCAGGGACGACGCGACGACGAGCGCGATGAGCGCCCAGACGTACGGCGTGAGCTGACCCTGCCCCTGGGCGCCGGCTTCGACGAGCGTGATGACCTTGCCGACCACCAGCGGCTGGAGGAGGGTCGCGACAGCGCCGAAGATGCTCAGCAGCACCACGATCACGAGCACGCGCTTGTGCTCGAAGAGGAACGGCAGCAGTTGCGTGAGGCGTGCGCGCGGGCCTTCGGGGGCGGTACGGCGGCCGCGACGGGAGGCGGTCATGGACATGGGTGACCTCGTGTGTTCCGATCGGGGGAGAAGACTATCTTCGCCCGTACTTCTTGTGCACGGCCTGACGGCTGACGCCGAGGGAGTCCGCGATGGCGACCCACGAGTAGCCGCGGGCGCGGGCGCGGCGCACCTGCTCGGCCTCGGCGCGGGCGAGCTCGGTCTGCCACGCGCGGATGCGCCGAAGCTCCGCGAGCGGCTCGCCGCCCGCAGCGGCGATCGCCGCCGGAAGGCCTTCGCTCATCTCCGCTCCGTTTCGTCGCGTCAACTTTAGTTGACACGATCCGGGCCGTCAACCTGAGTTGACGCCCTGTTCTGTCCAGGAGTTTTGGATGAAGCGTCCAGGTTGCGCCCATAGCGTGAACGAGTCCGTTGAAGCGGTAGCGCCTGATCACGGTTCTGCAACGTTTCGACAAAGCGTGCACGTGCGTGCGTCAAGACGGATGCCTCGACCCGACGAGGCGGCGACTACCCGTAACCGTTTCGTTGTGCGAGGCGACCAGCCTGCACGGGCGCGACCGCGTCCGCTCCCCGGCGTGCGCGCCGGGCGGACAAAGCAGGGAAGCACGATCATCGGAGCCCCGTGCCCTCCTTCACCACCGCCACCCGAATCGCCGTGGTCGCCGCCGTCGTGGCAGCCGTGGCCATCCCGACCGCGGTGTCCGCCGCCCACGCGAGCGACACCGCATCCACCGCCGTCAAGCCCGTCGAGGTCGCCACGGCGATCAACGACCAGCTCGTGCTCGGAAAGGCTGAGGTCGCCCTCGAGCCCGTCCGGCCGGACTACGACCAGCTCCAGCTGGGCAAGACGCACGTCATGAAGACCGCCGCCTTCAGCGACGACGCACCGACGATCGTCGGCGTGCCCTACGTCCCGCCGCCCCCCGCGCCCCCGGCACCGGCACCGGCGCCGAAGCCGAAGCCCAAGGTCGTGGCCAAGCCCGCTCCGAAGCCGCGGGTCGCCGCGCCCGCTCCCGTGTCCGTCCCGGCGGGCGACGTGCGCGCGATCGGCCAGCAGCTCGCCGCCCAGCGCGGCTGGGGCGCCGACCAGTTCGCGTGCCTGAACGCCCTGTGGAACCGCGAGTCGGGCTGGCGCGTCACCGCGAGCAACTCGAGCGGGGCCTACGGCATCCCGCAGGCGCTCCCCGGATCGAAGATGGGCGCGGGCTGGCAGAGCGACCCGGTCGTCCAGATCACGTGGGGCCTCAACTACATCGCCGGCCGCTACGGCACGCCGTGCGGCGCGTGGGCGCACTCCCAGTCGACCGGCTGGTACTGAGCCGCAGCCGCTGAGTCGAGCCCGGTCCGGGGACGCCATCGTGTCCCCGGCCCGGGCTAGTCTCGTTGGGTGCCAGAGCCCGTCATCCACGCCGAGAACCTCGTCAAGACCTATCGGTCGAAGGGGCAGCCGGAGGTCGTCGCCGTCGGCGGACTGAGCTTCGAGGTCGCTCCGGGCGAGTCGTTCGGGCTGCTCGGCCCCAACGGCGCCGGCAAGTCGACGACCATGAAGATGATCGGCGCCGTCTCGACGCGCACGGCGGGGGAGCTCAGCATCCTGGGTCTCGACCCCGATCGCTACGGGCCTGAGATCCGCTCGCGACTGGGGGTCGTCCCGCAGCAGGACAACCTCGACGGCGAGCTCAACGCGCGTGAGAACCTCTTCATCTACGGGCGGTACTTCGGTCTGCCCGCGAAGGCGTGCCACGCGAAGGCCGACGAGCTCCTCGCGTTCGCGCAGCTCGAAGACAAGGCCAAGAGCAAGGTCGATCAACTGTCCGGCGGCATGAAGCGCCGCCTCACGATCGCGCGCGGGCTCGTGAACGACCCGCGCATCCTCCTGCTCGACGAGCCCACGACGGGTCTCGACCCGCAGGCCCGCCACGTGCTGTGGGACCGGCTGTTCCGCCTCAAGGAGCGCGGCACGACACTCGTGCTCACGACGCACTACATGGATGAGGCCGAGCAGCTGTGCGACCGTCTGATCGTCGTCGACAAGGGCAGGATCATGGCGGAGGGGTCGCCGTCGGCGCTCATCCGCGAGTACTCCACCCGTGAGGTGCTCGAGGTGCGCTTCGGAGCGAGCCGCAACGACGAGGTCGCCCCGCAGCTGCAGGGCCTCGGCGAGCGCGTCGAAGTGCTGCCCGACCGCATCCTGATCTACGCCGAGGACGGCGAGGCCGTCCTGGAGCGCGTCATCGCCGAGGGTCTCGAACCCATCACGTCGCTCGTGCGCCGGTCCTCGCTCGAGGACGTCTTCCTGCGATTGACGGGAAGGTCGCTGATCGAATGACCTTCCTGCCGGTTGGTGAGCCTGTCGAACCACAGGCGCCGGGCTCTGCGGCCCAGCCGTCGCTGGACGAGCTGCGCGCCGAGGCGATGGCGTGGGGTCGCAAGCCGCGCCGCCGAGGCGCGCTCTATGTCGCCGATCACGTCGTGCACGCCATGCGCGCGTACGGCTGGACGATCATCGTCGGCGCGCTGGGTCAGCCCATCCTCTATCTCGTCGGGCTCGTCGTGGGCCTCGCATCCCTCATCGGCGGGTCCGTCACGGACGCGTGGGGCCAGCACGTGCCGTACCTCGTGTTCGTCGCTCCGGCCCTCCTGATGACCGCGGGGATCCAGGTCGCGAGCGAGGAGTTCAGCTACCCGGTCATGGACGGGTTCAAGTGGCGCCGCTATTTCTACGGGTTCAGCGCGTCCCCGATCTCGCCGCAGCAGATCGCGACGGGTGTCGCCGTGGGCGCGAGCGCCCGCGTCCTGCTCGCGACGGCGGGCTACTTCGTCTTCGTCTGGCTGTTCCAGGCCGTGCCCCACGGCGGCAGCGGCTGGCTCGCCATCCCGATCGGCGTGCTCGCGGCCTGGTCGTTCGGGATGCCGCTCCTGGCCTACGCGGCGTCGCTGCAGAACGACGCAGGCCAGTTCGCCATGGTTCAGCGGTTCGTCTTCATGCCGATGTTCCTGTTCTCCGGCACGTTCTACCCGCTCACCGCGCTGCCGATCTGGCTGCAGTGGATCGGCTGGATCTCGCCGCTGTGGCACGCGACCGAGCTCGGCCGCGTCGTGACGTACGGGGCGGCCGAGCCGGTGTGGCTCACCGTGGTCCACATCGTCTATCTCGTCGCGCTCACCGTTGGCGGCTACCTCGCCGCGCGCAGGATCTTCGTGCGGCGGCTGGGCGCATGAGGCCGCGAAGCATGAGGGAGGTGGAGAGATGACGACCGCAGACGTCCGCACGAGCGAGGCGCCCATCCGCGGCGGCGGCGTTCGCGCCCTCTACGCCGGCAACCCCGGCTCCGTCGTGCAGCGCGGGTTCATCGCCGCTCGCAGCAGCAGCTGGGTCGTGGTGCTGTCGGGTTTCTTCGAGCCCGTGCTGTACCTGGCATCCATGGGCATCGGCCTGGGGAGCCTGATCGGCGACGTGCAGACGCCCGCGGGCCCGATCCCGTACGCCGCCTACATCGCCCCGGCCCTGCTCGCCGTCTCGGCGATGAACGGCGCGATCTACGACTCGACGTGGAACGTCTTCTTCAAGCTCAATCACGCGAAGCTCTACGAGGGGATGCTGGCCACCTCCCTCGGCCCGCTCGACGTCGCGCTCGGCGAGATCGTCTACGCGCTGCTGCGCGGCCTGGTGTACGCGACCGGCTTCATGATCATCATGCAGATCTTCGGCCTGAACCTCGCCTGGACGGCGATTCTGGCGCTCCCGGCGGTGGTGCTCATCGCGTTCGGCTTCGCGTCGCTCGGCATGGCGGTCACGAGCTACATGAAGGTCTTCCAGCAGATGGACCTCATCAACTTCGTCCTGCTGCCCATGTTCCTGTTCTCGGCGACGTTCTACCCGATCACGATCTACCCGGAGTGGCTGCAGGTGATCGTGATGGCGCTTCCGCTGTGGCAGGGCGTCGAGCTGGTCCGGGGACTCACGACCGGCGTGCTCGTCCCCGACATGTGGTGGCACGTCCTCTACTACCTCGTCATGATCGGCATCGGCCTCGTCTTCACGACGAAACGACTGCGGGCGCTCTTCCTCGATTGACCGCACGATCGGGCGACCTTCAGGTGGTCGAAAGGTTGGCCGGATTCAGCGTATGCTGACGGGCATGGACACTCTCATCACGATCCTCCACGTGGGCACCGCGGTGTTCATCGTGGGCCCGATGGCGATCATCCCGATGACCGGCCTGCGCGCTCTGCGTGCGGGCAACGCCGCCCAGGTTCGCACCCTCGCGACCTCCACGATGCTCTTCACCTGGCTGTCGCTGCTGACGTTCGTGTTCGGCTTCGGAGCGATGTCGATGGCGCCCGCCCGCTACCACCTGACCTTCACGACTCCGTGGATCCTGTGGTCCGCGATCCTCTACATCGTCGCGTTCGTCCTGAACGCGTTCGTCGTCGTGCCGCAGATGCGCAAGGCGGCCGACGCCATGGTTGCGACGCCCGAGGGCTCGGCGCCGGTGCGGCCCGCGGGCTACGGGCCCATCGCGGCGACCAACGGCATCGCGTCGCTGCTGCTGGTCGTCGTCGTCATCCTGATGATCTGGAAGCCATAGCCGACGCAGAGCATCCACAGAGCGAGGCGGTCACCATCGAAGGGTGACCGCCTCGCTCGCCTCCGGCCCGTAGTGCGCGGGCAAACGCAGCACGAGGCGCGTCCGCGGCTCCTGGACGTCGAGGACGAGACCGACATCGGGCGGATCGGTCAGGCGCGGGCGCGCAGCTCCCGCAGGATGAGCGCTGTGCGCAGGGCGGCGTCGGCCGCCTCCGCGCCCTTGTCCTCCTTCGAGCCGGGCAGACCGGCGCGATCCAGACCCTGCTGCTCGTTGTCGAGCGTGAGCACGCCGAACCCGACGGGCTTGCCCGTGTCGAGGGCCACGCGGGTCAGGCCGTCGGTCGCGGCCGACGAGACGAACTCGAAGTGCGGCGTGCCGCCGCGGATGATGACGCCCAGCGCCACGACCGCGTCGGCGCCCGCATCCAGCGCCGCCTTCGCGACCACGGGCAGCTCGAAGGAGCCCGCGACGCGCACGAGGCGCCAGGCGGCGCCCGAGGCGTCGAGGGTCCGCGCGGCGCCGGCGATCATGCCGTTCGTGATGACCTCGTGCCACGTGCCGGCCACGACGACGACCGACAGGCCCGAGGCATCCACCCGCTCCTGCTCGGGAGCGCCGTGCCCGCTCACTTCTCGGCCGCCTCGTGCATGGCGGCGAGCGCTTCTTCGAAGTCGTCGTCGGCGATGATGTGGCCCATCCGATCGCGCTTGGTGGCGAGGTATTGGTGGTTGTTCGGACCGATCCCCACGAGCAGCGGCACCTGCTCGACGATGTCGAGGCCGAGCTCGCGCAGCTGGTTCACCTTGTCCGAGTTGTTGGTGAGAAGGCGCACCTTCTCGACACCGAGATCCGCGAGGATGCCGGCCGCCGCCGCGTAGTCGCGCGCGTCCGCCGGAAGACCCAGCGCCAGGTTGGCATCGACGGTGTCGAGGCCGCGCTCCTGCAGGCTGTACGCGCGCAGCTTGTTGATGAGCCCGATGCCCCGGCCCTCGTGGCCGCGCATGTAGATGACGACCCCGCCGTCCTGCTCGATGGCGTCGAGCGCCGCCTCCAGCTGGGGGCCGCACTCGCACTTGAGCGAGCCGAACGCCTCGCCGGTCAGGCACTCCGAATGCACCCGGACCAGCGGGGCGCCGCCCTGCAGCTCGCCCGACACGACCGCGATGTGGTCGGTGCCCGTGACGCGGTCCTTGTAGGCGAGGAAGCGGAACGATCCGTGCGACGTCGGCACGTGCGCCTCCGCGCGCAGGCTCACCCGTCGCCTGTGCTGTGCGCGCTTGGCCGGGTCGCACGGCTCGTTCTCGTCGAGGTACTCGATGAGCTGCTCGATCGTGATGACAGGCACGCCGTCACGCTCGCCGAGCTCGAGCAGGCCCGGCAGACGCATCATCCCGCCGTCCTCCGCGACCACCTCGCCGATGACACCCACCGGCTGCAGGCCGGCGAGCCGCATGAGCTCGACCGTCGCCTCCGTGTGGCCGCCGCGCTCGCGGACGCCGCCGTCGACGGCGCGCAGCGGCAGGATGTGCCCGGGACGGATGACGGATGCGGGGGTGGATGCGGGGTTCGCCAGCACGTTGAGCGTGTGCGCGCGGTCGGTCGCGCTGATGCCGGTCGAGATGCGATCGGCGGCGTCGACGCTGACGGTGTACGCCGTGCCCCGCGCATCCTCGTTCACGGCCACCATCGGCGGCAGGTCGAGGCGGTCGGCCCAGTCTGTCGGCATCGGCGCGCAGAGGAATCCGCTCGACCAGCGGACCGCCCAGGCGACCCACTCCGGGGTCGCCAGCTCGGCCGAGAGGACGACGTCGCCCTCGTTCTCGCGGTTCTCATCGTCGGCGACGATGACGGGGCGCCCGGCGCGCAGCGCGTCGAGGGCCTGGGGGATGGTGGCAAGGCTCATCGTGAGCCTCCTTCCGTGAAAGTCGCCTCGCGGGGTGCGGCCGGTGCCGCGAAAGACAGAAGCCGTTGCACGTGGCGCGCGAGGATGTCGGTCTCGAGGTTCACACGCTCGCCCGGCGCGCGCTCGCCGAGCGTGGTCGCCGTGAGCGTCTCGGGGATGAGCGAGACCTCGAACCAGTCTCCGTCTCCGGTCCCCGATCCGTCCCCGGTCCCCGATCCGTCTCCGGTCCCCGATCCGTCTCCGGTCCCCGAGCCGCTCCCGGTCCCCGAGCTTGTCGAGGGGTCGGACACCGCGCTCACCGTGAGCGACACTCCGTCGACCGCGATGGACCCCTTGTCGACCACGAGCGGCGCGAGGTGGTGCGGGAGGCCGATGCGGATGACGCGCCACTGGGCGCCGGGCCGTACCTCGAGGATCTCTCCGGTGCCGTCGATGTGACCCTGCACGATGTGGCCGCCGAGGCGGCCGTGCGCGGACGTGGCGCGCTCGAGGTTGACGCGGCGACCCACCGCGACCCGCTCGAGCGTGGACATGTCCAGAGTCTGCTTCATGACGTCGGCGGTGAACCAGTCCGCGCCCTGGTCGACGACGGTGAGGCACACGCCGCTGACCGAGATCGAGTCGCCGTGCCCGGCATCCGACACGGCCTTCGGCGCGTGCACGGTGAGCCGCACGCCGTCTCCCGAGGGTGCGACGGCGGTGATCTCGCCGACCTCCTCCACGATTCCCGTGAACATCAGGCCTCTCCTTCTTCTGTCTTGCTCGCTGCGGGCCGGGCGACCACCAGCAGGTCGTCGCCGAGCCGTTCGACGGATGTCACAGCCAGTCGTCGGGCGTCGGCGATCGTGCCGACCCCGATGTCGCCGAGAGCGAGTCGGCCGCCCCCGAGCACGACGGGGGCGATGTAGGCGAGCACCTCGTCGACGAGGCCCTCGCGCAGGAACGCGGAGGCGAGCGCGGGGCCGCCCTCGACGAACACGCGCTGGATGCCGAGCTCGCGCAGCGCGTCGAGCACCGGGCGCAGCTCGGGGCCGTCGAAGAACAGCGGCTCGTGCGGGTGGCGCCGGAGCGCGGCATCCGCCGGCGTCCGACGGGTGCCGACGACGACCGGGACCGGCTGCGACTCCAGGAGGCGCCCGTCCGAACCGCGGGCGGTGAGGGCGGGATCGTCCGCGAGCACCGTGCCCGTCCCCACGACGATCGCGTCGGCCAGCGCGCGGCGGCGGTGGACGTCCTCGCGCGCCGCGGGGCCGGTGATCCACTGGCTCGTGCCGTCGTCGGCGGCCGCGCGGCCGTCGAGACTCTGCGCCCACTTGACGGTCACGTGCGGGCGGCCGAGCCGCTGCACCTCGAGCCACGAGTCGAGGAGCGCAGTGGCCTCGATCGCGCCGACGCCGGATTCGACCTCGACACCGGCCGCGCGAAGCCGGTCGGCTCCGCCCGAGGAGTGATCTCCCGGATCGGCGACGGCGTACACCACGCGGGCGACGCCGGCCTCGATGAGCGCGACCGCGCACGGGCCTGTGCGGCCCGTGTGGTTGCAGGGCTCCAGGGTCACGACCGCCGTGGCGCCGCGAGCGGCGCCCGGCGCGAGCCGTGAGAGCGCGTCGACCTCGGCGTGCGGGGTGCCTGCGCCACGATGCCATCCCTCGGAGAGCACCTCGCCGTCGGGGGAGAGGACGACCGCGCCGACCTGAGGGTTGACGCCGCGGGGACCGAGCTGCGCGATCTCGAGCGCGCGTGCCATGGCCGCGCGCTCGACGTCGGCGCGCTGCGCGCGCCGCTCGACGTCGGTTGCCGTCATCCGTCTTCCTGTCGTGTCCTCGTGACCGGGTCGACGGCGTGCAATGCGGCTGCCGCCGTGCTGCCTCCCATCCGGACTCGCGGGCCGCAGTCCTCGGACTGCCGCACCGCATCACCGTCGGTCCCGGAATTCCACCGGATCGGCCTCGGCGCTGCCCTTCGGAGAAGGGATCGCCTCGGTTCGCGGACTGTCACCGCCGGTTCGGATTCTCACCGACCCCGGAGCACGTTCTTCGGTCTCCAGTCTACTAATCGCGGGCGGCACCGTTTCATTCCGAGTCGCTGAATGGCGGCCTGATCGGCTCCGGGACCACGTAGCCTGGAGGTGGGGAAAGGGGAAGCATGCCCGACCGTTCCGGGGAGACGCACCACGAGCCGGTCGCACACGGCTACGACGCGCTCAAGGCTCGCCCGTACGCCGACGTCCTGATCGTGGGCGGAGGCATCAATGGCATCGCAACCTTCCGCGACCTCGCGCTGCAAGGCGTGGACGTCGCTCTCGTCGAGCGCGGCGACTTCGTCAGCGGAGCATCCGCCGCCTCGTCGCACATGATCCACGGCGGCATCCGCTATCTCGAGAACGGCGAGTTCCGGCTCGTGCACGAGGCGGTCACCGAGCGCAACTCCCTGCTGCGCACCGCCCCTCACTTCGTCCGCCCGCTGCAGACGACCATCCCGATCTTCTCGACCTTCTCGGGCGTGATCGGCGCTCCCCTCCGCTTCCTCCGGCACGGGTCGGGCCGGCCCTCCGAGCGCGGGGGCATCCTCATCAAGATCGGCCTCGTCATCTACGACTCGTTCTCGCGCGGGCTGTTCCACGTGAACGGCGTCGTGCCGCGGCACGCCTTCCACGGTCGTGCGCAGTCGCTGCGCGACCTTCCCGACCTGAGCCCCGATGTGAAATACACCGCGACGTATTGGGACGCCTCGCTCCACGACCCCGAGCGGCTCGCGCTCGACCTGGTCCGCGACGGGCTGGCGGCGGGCGCCCGCACGCGCTCGGAGGATGCGGCGCACCGCACCGCCCGTGCCGCCAACTACACCGCGGCGGTGGCCGTCAAGGACGGCCGCGTCGTGCTGCGCGACGTCGAATCAGGCGAGGAGACCGGGTTCGCCGCATCCGTCGTCGTCAACGCCTCGGGTCCCTGGACCGACATCACGAACGCCGCGCTCGGCAGCCCGACCCGCTTCATGGGCGGCACGAAGGGCTCGCACATCGTGCTCGATCACCCGCGTCTGCTGGCCGCGACCGGCGGGCGGGAGCTCTTCTTCGAGCATAGCGACGGCCGCATCGTGCTCATCTACCCGCTCAAGGGACGCGTGCTCGTGGGCACGACCGACATCGACCACGACATGGCCGACCCGATCGTGTGCACCGAGGCGGAGGTCGACTACTTCATCGACCTCGTCGCCCACGTGTTGCCGGGGATCCCGGTCGACCGCTCGCAGATCGTCTACCGCTTCGCCGGCGTGCGCCCGCTGCCGCGCCACGACGACGTGTCGCCGGGCTTCGTCTCGCGGGACTACCGCATCGAGCAGGCGCCGCTGGGCGAGGGAACGGATGCATCGGTCCTGAGCCTCATCGGCGGCAAATGGACCACGTTCCGCGCCTCGGCCGAGCACCTCGCCGACCGGGTCCTCGGGCTGCTCGCGCGCTCCCGCGTGCGCTCGACGAAGGGCCTCGCCATCGGCGGCGGCCGCGGCTATCCGACCACGGAGCGTGCGCGCCGGCAGTGGATCGCCGGCCACCCCGGCGTCTCCGGCGCGCGGGCATCCGTGCTCCTCGACCGCTACGGCACCTTCGCGGCCGACGTCATCCGCGCGATCGCGGCCGACCCTTCGGATGCCCCGCTCGCCGCAGCGCCCGCGTACTCCACGGGCGAGCTGCGTCATCTCGCCCGCACCGAGCATGTCGTCCACCTCGACGACATGCTCATGCGGCGCACGAGCATCGCCTTCACCGGCGGGGCGACCCCCGAGGCGGCCGCGGAGATCGCGGAGGCGATCGCTCCGGTCCTCGCATGGGATGCCGCGCGCCAGGCGTTCGAGGTCGAGCGCGGTCTCGCCAAGGTCGACGCGTTCGTGCCCGCCGCGCCGGCGCGCCACGACGAGGTGTCCGGAACCGACGACGGCGGCTCGCTGACCGGTCCCATCCCGCTCACCCGTTAGCTTCCCGGGCCCGCGTGCGGGCAGTCGAGCGGGCGCGAGCGGCACGAGACGGAGCCTGCGGAGCCTTCGACCTGCGCCGCTGGACCGATAGCCTGGCGGAGCCGCGCGGGGGCGCGGCATCCGATCGAGGAGGCGATGTGGCCGAGCATGTGATGGCGATCGATCAGGGGACGACGTCCACGCGGGCCATCGTGTTCGATCGCCACGGGGCGATCGTCGCGACGGCTCAGCGCGAGCACGCGCAGATCTTCCCCCGGGCCGGATGGGTCGAGCACGACCCGGTCGAGATCTGGACCAATACGGAGTGGGTCGTCTCGCACGCGCTCGGCAAGGCGAGGCTGAACGCCGCGGACCTGGCCGGCATCGGCGTCACGAACCAGCGCGAGACGGCGATCGTATGGGACCGTCGCACGGGCAGACCCGTCTACAACGCCGTGGTCTGGCAGGACACCCGAACCCAGGACCGCCTCGACCGTCTCGCCGATCAGGCCGAGCGGATCACCGGGATCACGGGGCTCCCGCTCGCGACGTACTTCTCCGCGTCCAAGCTCGCGTGGATCCTCGACAATGCGCCGGGTGCCCGCGACGCGGCCGAAGCCGGCGACATCCTCTTCGGCACCCCCGACACGTGGATCGTCTGGAACCTCACCGGCGGTCCGTCCGGCGGTGAGCATGTGACCGACGTCACGAACGCGAGCCGCACGCTGCTGATGGACCTCACGACCCTCGACTGGTCCGAGGAGCTCCTCGCGGTGTGGGGCATCCCGCGCGCGATGCTGCCCGCCATCCGGTCCTCGTCCGAGGTGGTCGGGACGGCTCAGCTGCCCGCCGTCGTGCGGCGTGTGCCCGTCGCCGGCATCCTGGGCGATCAGCAGGCCGCCGCCTTCGGCCAGGCCGCCTTCGACGAGGGCCAGTCGAAGAACACGTACGGCACGGGCAACTTCCTCCTCGTGAACACGGGCACCGAGCTCGTGCGCAGCTCGCATGGGCTCATCACGACGGTCGCGTACCGGTGCGGGACGGATGCGGCGCGCTACGCCCTCGAGGGCTCGATCGCCGTCACCGGGTCGCTCGTTCAGTGGCTGCGCGACAACCTCGGCATCATCAGGACCTCGCAGGAGGTGCAGACGCTCGCCGAGTCGGTGGAGGACAACGGCGGCGCCTACTTCGTCCCGGCGTTCTCCGGCCTGTTCGCACCGTACTGGCGGCAGGACGCGCGCGGCGCGCTGGTCGGCCTCACCCGCTTCGTCACCAAGGCGCACATCGCCCGCGCCGCGCTCGAGTCGACGGCCTTCCAGACGCGCGACGTGATCGGAGCCGTGACCGCGGACACCGGCCGCGAGCTCGACGAGCTGCGCGTGGACGGCGGGATGACGCACAACGACCTGCTCATGCAGTTCCAGGCCGACATCCTCGGCATCCCGGTCGTCCGGCCGAGGGTCGTCGAGACGACCGCCCTCGGCGCCGCCTATGCGGCGGGCCTGGCGACCGGCGTCTGGGCCGGCTTCGACGACCTGCGCGCACACTGGCAGGAGGACCGTCGGTTCGAGCCCGTGATGCCTGTCGAGGAGCGCGACCGGCGCTACCGCACGTGGCAGAAGGCCGTCTCGAAGTCCCTCGGCTGGGTGGACTGACACAGGACCAGTCATGCCGGTCGTCGAGGAAGCGCAGCGAGTCGAAACGCGGTGACCTCCCAGCCTCAGCCGTGGATGCGGTCGATGCGCAAGAGCGCGCACGTCGTGTTGTAGTACGCGTCGGTGAGGCCTTCGTCGCGCATGCCGATCCGGCGGGCGACGGCCTGAGATGCCGTGTTCTCGGGGTGCGTGACCGCCAGCACGCGGTCGAGCCCCGCCTCGAACGCGTACTCCAGCACCCTCTGCGCAGCCTCCGACGCGATGCCGCGGCCCCACGCATCCGGGTGCAGGTGCCAGCCGATCTCTGTCTCGCCCGACGGTTGCAGCGGATCGGCGGGACCGGATGCCGGCAGGTCCTTCAGCAGCGCCGTGCCGAAGCGTTCTCCGCTCTTGCGGTCGGCGATGAGCCAGATCCCCTTCGGCTCCTCGTCGTCCCACACGGCGTACCGGTCGACGCGCTCGATCGCCTCGGCGCGATCGGCCATGAGTCGTGGCACGCGGCCGATGAAGCGTTGCACGTCCCATCGCGAGTACGTGTCGAAGACGAAGTCGACGTCGTCGGGCCGGAACCGGCGCAGCCGCAGCCGGGGCGTCTCGAGATCCTGCATCCCTCTATTTCAGCAGGCGCGAGAGGCGCCGGTCGGCGAGGACCTTCCCGCCGGTCTGGCACGTCGGGCAGTACTCCAGCGAGTTGTCGGCGAAGAACACGCTGCGCACGGTGTCGCCGCATACGGGGCAGGTCTCGCCGCGGCGGCCGTGCACCTGCATCCCGCGTCTCTTCGCGTCCTTGAGGTCGGCGGGCGGCTTGCCCGTCGCCTCGGACACGGCATCCGTCAGCGTCGAGATCGTCGCCGCGTACAGCCGGTCGACGTCCTCATCCGTGAGCGAGGAGGCGAGGGCGTACGGCGACATCTTCGCGGCATGCAGGATCTCGTCCGAGTACGCGTTTCCGATGCCGGCGACGATCGACTGGTCGCGCAGCACGCCCTTGATCTGCGTGCGGCGGCCCGCCAGCATCCCGGCGAGCACGTCGCGCGTGAACGACGGAGCCAGCGGATCGGGCCCCAGCCGCGCGACGCCGGGAACATCGGATGCTGCGCGCACGACGTAGAACGCCAGCGACTTCTTCGTCCCCGCCTCGGTCAGGTCGAATCCCGAGCCGTCGCTGAGCGCCACGCGCAGCGCGATCGGCGTCCGTCCGGGCTTGATGAGCGTGGTCGGCAACTGGTCGTACCACCGCAGCCAGCCGGCCTTGGCGAGGTGGAAGACGAGGTGCGGACCTGCGCCACCGTCCTTCGCCGTCGAGATGTCGAGGAACTTGCCGTGACGCGAGACGCCGGTGATCTCGGCATCCTTCAGAGCCTCGACCGGCGGGTCGTACGTCTTCAGCGCCGCGATGTTCGCGACCATCGCCCGCACGATGCGCAGGCCGGCCGTGCGCTCGCCGAGGAAGTCGACCAGCCCCTGCACCTCCGGCATCTCGGGCATGCGCCCATCCTGGCACGCCCCACCGACCTCCGGGCCGCTGTCTCGCCCCGTCCCGCCCGCCCGGCCCCACCGCCCCGGCCCGCCCGCCTCACCCGCCTCACCCGCCCCGCCCCACCCGCCCCACCCGCCCCACCCGCCCCACCCGCCCCACCCGCCCCGACCACCGCCCCACCCGCCCCACCCGCCCCACCCGCCCCGACCACCGCCCTGCCGTGTCGTCCGGGATTCAGTCTGTTCGTTGCACAAGCGGCGGCCGGGCGGCGAACTTCCGGCCCTGCGCACGTCCGGCGGGCTCGACGAGACTGAATCCCGAACGCCGTGGGCCGCAGCGCGGCGCACGCACGGACGCCATGGTCAGGGAAACAGAGTCTCCTGCACCCGGCTCACCGGCGTTCGGCTATCCACACCGCGGGTGCGCGCCCGTCGGGGCGCGCCTCGGGGCCGCAACGATCAGGTGGTGTTCGATGTTCTGACCCGCGCCGACCTCATCCGGGACGGCTTCAGCTCCCGTGCCATCACCGCCGCGGTGAAGTCCGGCGACCTCGTGCGTGCTCGGCAGGACCGCTACCTCGCCCGCGATGCGCCGCCGCCGCTGGTTGATGCTGTCCGCGTCGGAGGTCGCCTCGGCTGTCTTTCACTGCTCGCGCTGCTGGGCGTCTTCGTCTTCGACGGTTCGACACTGCACGTGCACATGGAGCGAGGTGACAGCAGGATGCGGTCGCGCCTGAGTCGCCGCCGACGTCTGCCCGATCGCGGGAAGCGCGGGCCGATGCTGCTGCACTGGAGGCGCCTGACGGACGAGCCCGGGTTGGGCGCGGTCGGCGTCATCGATGCGCTGATCTCGGCTGTCCGCTGTCAGGAGCCGCGCCACGCCATCGCCACTTTGGACAGCGCCCTGAATCTGGGGGTGATCGATGACGTCGGATTCGCCGAGGTCTTCGCGCGCCTGCCGGCGCGTTTCCAGCTGCTGCGTGGGTTCGTCGACGCCAGGGCGCAGGCGGGGACCGAGACGCTGGTCCGGCTGATGGCGCAGAGACTCGGATGCCACGTCGTCCTCCAAGTCGTCTTCGAAGGCGTCGGTCGGGTCGACCTGGTTCTGGACGGCTGGCTTGTCGTCGAGTGTGACAGCAGAGCATTCCACGGCACGTGGGAGCAGCGGCTCAAGGACTATCGACGCGACCGCGCTCTCGCCGCGAAAGGCCTCTGCGTCCTCCGGCTGGCCGCTGAGGACATCCTCTATCGCCCGGAGTCGGTGGTCGAAAGCCTCCGCGGCCTCATCCACTCCCGCCGGCAGCTCTGAGCCGGACCGCCGGTAGCTCTGAGCCGGGCCGCCGGTCGCCGGTAGCTCTGAGCCGTGCCGCCCGATCGCCGGTAGTTCTGAGCCGGACCGCCGGTCGCCGGTAGTTCTGAGCCGGACCGCCGGTCGCCGGTAGTTCTGAGCCGGACCGCCGGTCGCCCTGAGCCCGACCGCGCATGCGCCCAAACGCCGATCCCGACACCGACGGCGTTCAGGATTCAGTCTCCGCGCCTCAGGATGAACCTGATCGCCCCGGAACTCGTGCGCCCGTGATCGCTGGCAGCGCGAGGAGACTGAATCCTGAACGCCACGCTCACAGAACGGCAGCGCGGAAGGACCCCCACCGGTAGGTCGCCAGCCGACCGCCAGCCGACCGCCCGCCGGCAGCCCGCCGGCAGCCCGCCCGCCGGCAGCCCGCCAGCCGACCGCCAGCCCGCCAGGCTGCAGGACCCCGCCGGCAGCCGCCCGCCAGCCGACGGGACAGCAGCCAGCTGGGCAGTCCGCCCGGCTGGATGAGCGGGGGAAGGTCACACGCGGCGCAGGAGCCCGACCCGGTCGTAGACGTCGGAGAGCGTCGCGTTCGCGACCTCTTCCGCGCGCGCGGCATTCAGAGCGAGCACGCGGTCGAGCTCCGCCGGGTCGTCGAGCATCGCCAGGGCACGCTCCCGCACCGGGCCGAACTCCTCCACCACGACCTCGGCGAGACCCTTCTTGAAGTCTCCGTAGCCGCGGCCGGCATACTCGTCCTCGATCGACGGGATCTGGCGACCTGTCAGGGCCGCGTAGATCACCAGCAGGTTCGACACGCCGGGCTTCGACTCGCGGTCGTATCGCACCGAGCCCTCGCTGTCGGTGACCGCGCGCATGACCTTCTTGGCAGATAGCGCCGGGTCATCCAGCAGCCACAGGACACCCGCATCCGATTCCGCCGACTTCGACATCTTGGCCGTCGGGTTCTGCAGGTCGTAGATGCGCGCCGTCTCCTGCTGGATGACGGGAATCGGCACGCGGAAGGTCTCGCCGTAGCGGGAGTTGAAGCGCTCCGCGAGGTCGCGCGTGAGCTCGACGTGCTGCTTCTGGTCGTCGCCCACGGGGACGATGTCGGTCTGGTACAGCAGGATGTCGGCGGCCATCAGCACCGGGTAGGTGAACAGCCCGACGGAGGTGGCGTCGGCACCGTAGCGCTGCGACTTGTCTTTGAACTGGGTCATGCGTCCGGCCTCGCCGAAGCCCGTGATCGTCGACAGGATCCACGCCAGCTCGGCGTGCGCCGGCACGTGCGACTGCACGTACAGCGTGGACTTCGACGGCTCGATGCCTGCGGCGATGTACTGCGCGGCCGTACGCCGCGTCTTCGCGCGCAGCTCGGACGGGTCGTTCGGCTGCGTCAGAGCGTGCATGTCGACGACGGAGAAGAACGCCTCGTAGGACTCCTGCAGGTCGCGCCACTGCATCAGGGCCCCGATGAAATTGCCGATCTGGAGGGAGTCGGCAGAGGGCTGCATTCCGGAGTAGAGGCGCGGTTTGGTCACCTCACGAGTCTATGGGAGCCCGATCAGGCCCCGACGGCGTAGTCCGCGACGACCGGAGCGTGGTCGCTCCACCGTGTGTCCCACGAAGGCGCCCGCACGATCCTGTAGTCGGCCACCCGCTCCGCGAGCTGCGGAGTTGCGACTTGATAGTCGATGCGCCACCCCGTGTCGTTGTCGAACGCCCGGCCCATCATCGACCACCAGGTGTACGGGCCGTCGACTTCGCCGTGGAAGCGGCGACCGACATCCACCCAGCCTTGGCCGCGACCGCGCGAGCCGTCGACCCCGGTCACGATGGTGCCTGCGGGCCCGAACAGCCGATCGAAGTACGCGCGCTCGCGCGGCAGGAAGCCGGACTTCTTGACATTGCCCTTCCAGTTGCGGATATCGAGCTCGCGGTGGCCGACGTTCAGGTCTCCCATGACAAGGGCGAGAGGCAGCGTGCGCAGCTGCCGCATCCGCTTCTCCATCGCGTTCAGGAAGTCCCACTTCTGGTCCTGCTTCGGCGTATCGGCCTCACCCGACGGCACGTAGGCGCTGACGACCGTCAGGTCCTCGCCGTCGATGACGAAGTCCGCCTCGAGCCAGCGGCCGGATGCATCGAGCCGCTTCGGGCCCGCCAACAGGCGTCGCACCACGACCGGATCCTCGCGGCTGGCGATCGCCACGCCGGCGCGGCCTTTCGCGAGGGCCTCGTCGCCGATGATCCGCCATCCCGGCAAGGAGGCGGCAAGCTGCTCGGCGGTCGCCCGGACCTCCTGCATCGCCATGATGTCGACATCGGCATCCGCCAGCCATTCGAGCATCCCTTTGCGCGTCGCCGCACGGATGCCGTTGACGTTGATGGAGGCGATACGTACGCGGCGGGGCATGTACGCCAGCCTAGCGAGGCCCTCCGACGTTCAATGCCGCCCCGCCTCGTCCGAAGGCTGCGCGTGCAGCCCGTGGTGCGAAGCGGTGGCGGCGGCCACCGCCGGCGTCGCAGCCTCGACCTGCTCGAGCTCGTCCTCGGCCTCTCGCACCGCGCGGTCGGCCGCCCACCGTCGGTGCCACGGCGCCGTCGCTCGCGCCTCCTGCGCCGTGCGCAGGCGCACCCGGGCTGCCAGCAGCAGGGCCTGGTGCTCGGCGGCGAGGCGCTCCGCCTCGGTGACGGGGAGGAGCGGGATGTGGTTGTCCTTCGCGGCCACGGCGATCCACGATGCCGCCACCAGCAGCACGATGCCGATGAGGCGGAACCACAGCAGCAGGACGATCGCGACGGCGAACGTCGCCACGAGCGGGTTCGAGGGCGTGAAGCTGAGGAACAGGCCGAAGCCGAGCTGCAGGACCGTCGTCGCGCTCGCCCCGAGCACAGCGCCGGGCATGATGCGCCGCCACGTCAGCTGCGTCCCCGTCAGGAAGCGGAACAGGCCGGCCATCAGCAGGATGTTCACGATGAGCAGCGCGAGCACTGTGACGAGCCGGACAGTGAGCAGCGAGGCCTTCGACGAGTTGCTCAGTCCGATCAGGTCGAAGGTGAACTGCAGGGCCCATGTGCCGAAGGTCACGAGGACCGTGCCGAGGAACAGACCAGCGCCGAAGACGAGGGCGGCCACGAGGTCGAGGCTCTTCAGCCAGAAGTAGTTGCGGCGGTCGGGCGGGATCCCGAACACTCCGCGCACCGCGCGCCGTGCGTACGAGATCGCGCTGATCGCCGTCCATACGAGGGTGCCGAGGGCGATGACGCCGGTGATGGTGAGCGTCCCGGTGTTCGCGCTCACGATCTCCTGCACCTGGTGGGGTTTGATCACGCCGTCTTCGGCGATCAGACCGGGAAAGTAGTTGTTGATGATCCGGATGAGCTCGTTCGCGGCGCTGACGCTGTCGCCGAGCCACAGCCCGGCGATCGCGAACACGACGTAGAGCGCGGCGAAGCCGGCGAACAGCGACTGATAGCTGACGCCCGCCGCCAGGATGAACCCGTCGTGCTGCAGGAAGTTGCGCCAGACGCGCACCGGGAACCACGCGAGCGTGCGCTGGGTCAGCGCCGTGGCGCGGGCGATCGGCTCGTCGAACCGCTGGCGCAGCGTCTCCTGCCGCTCCTCGAACCGTGCCCGGAGGTCCTTCTCGTCGCGCTCCGCCTGGGCGGCAGCAGTACGCGAGGACTTCGCGCTGTCGCTCGACGAAGGGGCAGCGCCGTGTTCGACTCCGGGACGGGTCACGGAGTCAGATTAGCGAGTCGCAGCCGCCGCATCCGCCGTCGCCGCGGCCGCGTGGCGGACGGTGCGGCGCGTCAGCGACCGCGGAGGACGGCCTGCTTGACCTCGGCGATCGCCTTGGTCACCTCGATGCCGCGCGGGCACGCCTCGGTGCAGTTGAAGGTGGTGCGGCAGCGCCACACGCCTTCCTTATCGTTGAGGATGTCCATGCGCACATCGCCGGCATCGTCGCGCGAGTCGAAGATGAACCGGTGCGCGTTCACGATCGCGGCAGGCCCGAAGTACTGGCCGTCGGTCCAGAACACGGGGCACGACGAGGTGCACGCCGCGCACAGGATGCACTTCGTCGTGTCGTCGAAGCGCTCGCGCTCGACGACCGACTGGATGCGCTCCTTGCCCGGCTCCGGCTTCGAGTCCGCGATGAGGAAGGGCTTGACCTCCCGGTACGCGGCGAAGAACGGCTCCATGTCGACGACGAGGTCCTTCTCGAGCGGCAGCCCCTTGAGCGCCTCGACGTAGATGGGCTTCGAGATGTCGAGGTCCTTGATCAGGGTCTTGCACGCGAGGCGGTTGCGGCCGTTGATGCGCATCGCATCCGACCCGCAGATGCCGTGCGCGCACGAGCGGCGGAAGGTGAGCGACCCGTCCACCTCCCACTTGATCTTGTGGAGCGCGTCGAGCACACGGTCGGTCGAGTACACCTCGACGTCGTAGTCCACCCAGCGCGGCTCCTCGTCCACTTCGGGGTTGAACCGGCGGATGATGAACGTGACGAGGAACGACTGGATGCCGGTCTCCGCCGTCGTCTCCTCGACTTCGGAGACCGCATCCGGATCGACGAGAGCGGTGGACATCAGTACTTCCTCTCCATCGGCTGGTAGCGGGTCACGACGACGGGCTTCCAATCCAGCGTGATGTGGTCCGACGCGTCCGACGAGTGCGCGTCCCCGGTCAGGTACGCCATCGTGTGCTGCATGTAGTTCTCGTCGTCGCGCTTGGGGTAGTCATCGCGCATGTGGCCCCCGCGGCTCTCCTTGCGGTTGCGGGCCGCGTAGACCACGACTTCGGCGAGGTCGAGGAGGAAGCCGAGCTCGACGGCCTCGAGCAGGTCGGTGTTGTACCGCTTGCCCTTGTCGTCGACGTGCACGTTCAGGTAGCGGTCGCGCAGCTCCTCGATCGTGCCGAGCACCTCGCCCAGCGACTCGTCCGTGCGGAACACCTGGGCCTTGCGGTCCATCTCGTCCTGCAGCGTCTTGCGCAGGACGGCGATGCGCTCGGTGCCGGCGTTGTTGCGCAGCTTCTCGATCATGTCGGAGACGGCCTGGGCCGGGTTCTCCGGCAGCGGGACGAACTCGGCGGTCTTCACATACTCCACGGCGTTGCGGCCGGCGCGCTTGCCGAACACGTTGATGTCGAGCAGCGAGTTCGTGCCGAGCCGGTTGGAGCCGTGCACCGACACGCACGCGCACTCGCCGGCGGCATAGAGGCCGGGCACGACGGTCGTGTTGTCGGAGAGGACCTCGGCTTTGTTGTTGGTCGGGATGCCGCCCATCGCGTAGTGGGCGGTCGGCATGACCGGCACCGGCTCGACGACGGGGTCGACACCGAGGTACGTGCGCGCGAACTCGGTGATGTCCGGGAGCTTGGTCTCGAGCACCTCGGCGCCCAGGTGCGTGCAGTCCAGCAGCACGTAGTCGCGATGCGGACCGGCGCCGCGGCCTTCCGCGACCTCCTGGACCATGCAGCGGCTCACGATGTCACGCGGGGCGAGGTCCTTGATGGTGGGGGCGTAGCGCTCCATGAAGCGCTCGCCGCTCGCGTTGCGGAGGATCGCGCCCTCACCGCGCGCGCCCTCGGTGAGGAGGATGCCGAGTCCGGCCAGCCCCGTCGGGTGGAACTGGAAGAACTCCATGTCCTCGAGGGGGAGGCCCTTGCGCCACACGATGCCGACGCCGTCGCCGGTGAGCGTGTGCGCATTCGAGGTGGTCTTGAAGATCTTGCCGAAGCCGCCCGTGGCGAAGATGACGGCCTTGGACTGGAAGACGTGCAGGTCGCCCGTGGCCAGCTCGTACGCCACGACGCCGGCGATCTGCTTGTTCCTGCCCTCACCGACCGTGATGAGGTCGAGGACATAGAACTCGTTGAAGAAGTTGATGCCGAGCTTCACGCAGTTCTGGAACAGCGTCTGCAGGATCATATGGCCGGTGCGGTCGGCGGCGTAGCATGCGCGGCGCACCGGGGTCTTGCCGTGGTCGGCCGTGTGCCCGCCGAAGCGGCGCTGGTCGATCTTGCCCTCGGGCGTCCGGTTGAACGGCAGGCCCATGTTCTCGAGGTCGATGACCGCGTCGATGGCCTCCTTCGCCAGGATCTCCGCCGCGTCCTGGTCGACGAGGTAGTCGCCGCCCTTGACGGTGTCGAAGGTGTGCCACTCCCACGAGTCCTCTTCGACGTTGGCGAGCGCCGCCGCCATGCCGCCCTGCGCCGCACCCGTGTGCGAGCGCGTGGGGTACAGCTTGGAGATGACGGCGGTCTTCGCCCCGGGGCCGGCCTCGATGGCCGCCCGCATCCCCGCGCCGCCGGCGCCCACGATGACGATGTCGAACTGGTGGTAGTGGACGCCGTCCTTGACGATGGAATCCGCGGTCTGCGTGCTCACGTGATGTATGCCCTTGCCTCTACGTCGTGTCGCTGGTGATCCTGGTGCGTCGCCGTCGTCCCTGCGCAGGCTCACGCCGTGCAGAGGGCGGCCAGCTCGCTGCCCGGGGTCACTCCCAGGCAGGGGTCGAAGGTGAAGACGACCAGCGTGCCGAGGAGGATGAGGAATGCGGCCGCCAGCCACAGCGCCCAGACGAGCACGCGCCGGGTGCCGGCGTGCATGACGTAGTCGTTGACGATCGTCCGCATGCCGTTCGCGCCGTGGATGAGGGCGAGCCAGAGCATGATGACGTCCCACCACTGCCAGAACGGCGTGGCGTACTTGCCCGCGACGAACGCGAAGTCGATCTGGCGCACTCCCTCGCCGGCGACGAGGTTGATGAACAGGTGCCCGAAGATCAGGACGACCAGCAGGACCCCGGAGGCCCGCATGTAGATCCAGCCCCACTTCTCGAGGTTGGATCCCCTGCGGCGGGACGGGGCCGGGGTGCGGGGGGCGGCGATGGTGTCGGAGGTCATGTCGTCGTCTCCCTTACTTCGCGCCGGACATCTCGGCCACGATGACCATGAGCTGACGGGGGATGAAGCCGAGCATCGTGATCGCCCAGAGTCCGATGACGCCCCACCACAACTGCCGCTGGTGGCGCGTGCCCCACGACCAGAGGTCGACGAGGATGATGCGCAGCCCGTTGAACGCGTGGTAGGTGATCGCCGCGACGAGCACGATCTCGCCGAGGCCCATGATCGGGTTCTTGTACGTGCCGATCACGGCGTCGTACGCCGCCGGCGACACGCGGATGAGGGCTGTGTCGAGGACGTGCACCAGCAGGAAGAAGAAGATCGCGACGCCGGTGATGCGGTGCAGGACCCAGGACCACATCCCCTCGCGGCCGCGATACAGCGTGCCGCGCGGGACCTTGGAGGTGGTTTCCGAGATCTGCGGTGTGAGGCGTGCTGGTGCAGACACGGCCGTCCTCCTTGATCGAAAACGGTGGGCTTCGAGCCCCGGGGGAGAGGCTGGGGAGCCTCTGGCGTCTCGCGGGCGCCTCACTCATCCTATTCCCAGCCAGGAGGTGGTGCGGGCGAGGGCACCCTCACCGCCAGGTGGCCGGCAGGAGCCTCCCGTACGCTGGTGCCCATGCCGCAGCCCATCGAAGACTTCTACGCCGTCATCCCTGCAGGGGGCGTCGGCAGTCGACTCTGGCCGCTGTCGCGGGCGGACGCACCGAAGTTCCTCCACGACCTGACGGGGTCCGGTCAGACGCTGCTGCGCGACACGTGGGATCGGCTCGAGCCTCTCGCCGGCGCCGACCGCATCGCCGTGGTCACGGGGCGCGCCCACCGTGCCGCGGTGGAGAAGGAGCTCCCCGGCATCCCGGACAAGAACGTCTTCCTCGAGTCGGAGCCGCGCGAATCGGCCGCCGCGATCGGGCTGGCCGCGGCCATCCTGAGCCGGCGCGAGCCGAACGTCATCATCGGCTCTTTCGCCGCCGATCACGTCATCCGCGGTCTGCGGACCTTCGAGTTCGCCGTCCAGCAGGCGGTCGCCGTGGCGCGCGAGGGGTACATCTGCACGATCGGCATCCAGCCGACGGAGCCGTCGATCGGATTCGGCTACATCCTGAAGTCCGACGAGCTCCCCGTCGACGGCGCGCCCGAGGCGGCGTTCGTCGAGCGGTTCGTCGAGAAGCCGGACCTCGAGACGGCGAAGGAGTACTTCGCCGACCGCCGGTACCTCTGGAACGCGGGCATGTTCATCTCCCGCGCCGACGTCCTGCTGGGCGAGATCGCCGAGCAGGATCCGCACCTCTACGCGGGTCTCATGGATCTCGCCGAGGCCTGGGACGACCGAGAGCGACGCGGCCCGGTCGTCGATCGCGTCTGGCCGACCCTCACCAAGATCGCCATCGACTACGTCGTGGCGGAGCCCGCCGCGGCCAAGGGCCGGCTCGCGGTGATTCCGGGCCACTTCGACTGGGATGACGTCGGCGACTTCGCGAGCCTCATCAAGCTCAACTCCCACGGGCGCAAGAACGACCTCGCCATCCTCGGCCCCAACGCCCGCGTCCTCGCCGACGCATCCAGCGGGATCGTGGTCTCGCAGACTAAGCGCGTGATCTCGCTGATCGGCGTGCACGACATCGTCGTGGTGGACACGGACGACGCTCTCCTGGTCACCACGAGCGAGAACGCGCAGCGCGTGAAGGGCATCGTCGACGCCCTCAAGCTGAATGGCGGAACCGACGTGCTGTGAGCCCCGATATCTCGGGTTCATAACCATTCACCTCAGGGGCTTTGTCCGCATGCAAATCGGCCGTCATGCTGGGTAACTTCTATACAGCCCTCGCGAGATCCGCTGGGGAAAAGACGTGGAGGCGTGAGTTGACCATCTCTACCACCCGCAAGCTCGTCGGCGCTGGGGTTGCCGCGAGCCTGCTCCTTGCCCTCGCCGGCTGCGGCTCGGCGCCCACCGCTACCTCGAGCAGCGCCGGCACGAAGGCCGTCGCCGGTTTCAAGCCCTGCATCGTCTCCGACAGCGGCGGTTTCAACGACCACTCGTTCAACGAGGCGGCGCTGAACGGCATGAAGGAGGCCGCCGACTCGCTCGGCATCAAGTTCACCCAGGTGACGTCCAAGTCCGCGAGCGACTACACGCCGAACATGCAGGCGCTCGTGGCCGGCGGCTGCACCTACATCGTCTCGGTGGGGTTCAACCTCTCCGCCGCCACGATCGAGTCCGCCAAGGCCAACCCGAAGATCGACTACGCCATCGTGGATGACCCGGCCGACGCGAACAACGACGGCAAGACGGATGCCCCGAACATCAAGCCGCTCCTGTTCGACACGGCTCAGGCCGCCTACCTCGGCGGGTACGCCGCGGCGGCGTACTCGCACGCTCAGAAGGTCGGCACCTTCGGCGGCATGCAGATCCCGCCGGTGAGCATCTACATGGACGGCTTCGTCGACGGCGTCGCCAAGTACAACAGCGACAAGAGCAAGAGCGTCCAGTCGTTCGGCTGGGACAAGGCGACCCAGAAGGGCTCCTTCACGGGTGGCTTCGCGGCGAACGACACCGCCAAGCAGACCGCCCAGGGCATCCTCGACCAGGGTGCGGACGTCATCCTGCCCGTCGGCGGACCGATCTACCTCAGCGCCGCGGCAGCCATCCGCGCGCAGGGCAAGGACACGGTCATGCTCGGCGTCGACAGCGACTTCGTCGTCGCCGACCCGAGTGTCGCCGACATCACGCTCGTGTCGATCCTCAAGCGCATCGATGTCGCCGTCCACGACGCCGTCATGGCGGGCGGGACCGGCAAGTTCGACCCGACGACGTACGTCGGCACGCTGAAGAACGAGGGCGTCGGCCTCTCCAGCTTCCACGACTTCGAGTCGAAGCTGCCGGCCGGTCTGACCGACGAGCTGAAGAAGCTCCAGCAGGACATCATCGACGGCAAGATCGTCGTCCAGTCGCCCTCGTCGCCGAAGGCGGCGTCGGCCGGCTGATCCCTGCGGACGGACAGCACGAAGCGGCGACCACGGTCGTCGCTTCGTGCTGTCCGTGGCCTCTCCCCGAAGTCCGCACGTAACGGATAAGGTGCAGAACATGAAGCTCGAGCTGCGTGGAATCACGAAGCGCTTCGGGTCTTTCACGGCGAACGATCACATCGATGTGACCGTCGAGCCGGGCGAGATCCACGCCCTCCTGGGCGAGAACGGCGCGGGCAAATCCACCCTCATGAATGTCCTCTACGGCCTCTACCAGCCGGAGGAGGGCGAGATCCTCCTCGACGGTGTCGCGCATCACTTCCGCGGTCCCGGCGACGCCATGAACGCCGGCATCGGCATGGTGCACCAGCACTTCATGCTGGTCCCGGTCTTCACCGTCGCCGAGAACGTCATGCTCGGCCACGAGCAGACGAAGGCCCTCGGCTCGCTCGACCTCGCGGCCGCGCGCAAGCACGTCCGAGACGTCGCCCAGCGCTTCGGCTTCGAGGTCGATCCCGACGCGACCGTCGGCGACCTTCCGGTCGGCGTCCAGCAGCGCGTGGAGATCATCAAGGCGCTCTCGCGGGATGCCAAGATCCTGGTGTTCGACGAGCCCACCGCCGTGCTGACGCCGCAGGAGACCGACGAGCTCATGACGATCATGCGCCAGCTCCGCGACGAGGGCACGTCCATCGTCTTCATCACGCACAAGCTGCGCGAGGTGCGGGAGGTCGCGGACCGCATCACGGTCATCCGCCTGGGTAAGGTCGTGGGCGAGGCGAACCCCACCGCGTCCAACACGGAGCTGGCCTCGATGATGGTGGGCCGTGCGGTCGAGCTGACGGTGCACAAGGACGCGCCGAAGGTGAAGCCGGCGGGCGGCCTCGAGGTGCGCAACCTGCGGGTGATCTCGCCGACGGGCACCGTGCTCGTCGACAACATCTCGTTCGACGTCCGTCCGGGGGAGGTGCTCGCGGTGGCGGGCGTCCAGGGCAACGGGCAGACCGAGCTCACCGAGGCGATCATGGGACTGCATTCGGGTGTCACCGGCTCGATCGTCCTCGACGGCGAGGAGCTCGCCGGGGTCGCCGTCCGCGGCACGCTCGACGCCGGCATCGGCTTCGTGCCCGAGGATCGGAACGAGGATGGCCTCGTCGGCGCGTTCTCGGTCGCCGAGAACCTCATCCTCGATCGCTCCAGCGACAAGGCGTTCAGCTCGATCGGCACCATCAATCGCGGCGTGCTCGATGAGTTCGCGCGGGCGCGCATCGCCGAGTTCGACATCCGCACGCAGGGCCCGCAGACCCCCGCCGGGGCCCTCTCCGGCGGCAATCAGCAGAAGGTCGTCATCGCGCGCGAGCTCAGCCGCGACCTGAAGATGCTGCTCGCCTCCCAGCCGACCCGTGGCGTCGACGTCGGCTCCATCGAATTCATCCACAAGCGCATCATCAAGACGCGGGATGCCGGCATCCCGGTGCTGGTCGTGTCGACCGAGCTCGATGAGGTCGCGGCCCTCGCCGACCGCATCGCGGTGATGTACCGCGGGAGTATCGTCGGGATCGTGCCCGGGGACACGCCTCGCGATGTGCTCGGCCTGATGATGGCCGGCGAGCAGCCTGAGGAGTCGGCAGCATGAGCGACACCACGTCCGACCCGAAGGCGGAACCCGGGGGCGCGCCCGAGGCCGACCGCGCGGTCCAGGCGGCGCCGGGCGCGGCCACCACGACGGCCACCACCGTCGACACCGCCGCGGGCACGGCTCAGACGATCGCGCCGCCCCCGCGGCAGAACCTCATCATCCGCGACATCATGCGCGGCAGCGTGGTCACGACGATCCTCGCCATCGTGCTGGCCATGCTGGTGGGCGGCATCCTGATCGCGCTCACCGACCCCGCGGTGCAGAAGGCCGCCGGCTACTTCTTCGCGCGGCCGATCGACACGTTCGCGGCGATCTGGAACGCCGTGTGGGGCGCGTACTCGGCCCTGTTCCAGGGGTCGATCATCAACTTCCAGGCGACGTCGTTCCAGCAGGCGATCCTGCCGCTGACGAGCACCCTGGGCTTCGCGGCGCCGCT
The DNA here is from genome assembly GCF_034120055.1 of Microbacterium rhizosphaerae. NCBI lineage: Bacteria > Bacillati > Actinomycetota > Actinomycetes > Micrococcales > Microbacteriaceae > Microbacterium > Microbacterium rhizosphaerae. The sequence goes on from NZ_CP139368.1 coordinate 1,297,088, forward strand.
CACGGCCGCCGCGCTCGGTGTCGCCCTCGCCTTCCGGGTGGGCCTGTTCAACATCGGCGCCCAGGGGCAGATGCTCATCGCCTGCGCGGCATCCGCGCTGCTGACGTTCAACCTCGGTCTGCCGATGATCCTGCAGCTGCCGATCACGCTGATCGTCGGCATCATCGGCGGTGCGCTGTGGGGCGGCATCGTGGGCGTGCTGAAGGCCCGCACGGGTGCGCACGAGGTGATCCTCACGATCATGCTCAACTACATCGCCTTCTATCTCGTCTCGTGGATGGTGCGCACGCCGAGCATGCTGCAGAAGCCCGGCACCAACCAGCCGATCTCCTCGCCGACGCCGCAGAACGCGGTCTTCCCGGCGCTGTTCGGCCCGCAGTATCCGCAGCTCACGTGGGCCTTCCCCGTCGTACTCGTCGCCACCCTCTTCGTGTGGTGGCTCATCGAGCGCTCGAGCCTCGGCTTCCGCATGCGCGCCGTCGGCGAGAACCCGAGCGCGGCCCGCGCGGCGGGCATCAGCGTGCCGCGGATGTTCGTCTACGCCATGCTGTTCGCGGGCGGTCTCGCCGGTCTCGCAGGCATGATCCAGATCCAGAGCACCATCACGAGCGGTTTCGATGCCGGCATCCATGCGGGTATCGGCTTCGACGCGATCACCGTGGCGCTCCTCGGCCGCAGCCGCGCGTGGGGCACACTGTTCGCCGGAATCCTGTTCGGTGCGCTCAAGGCCGGCTCGTTCACGATGCAGGCGCTCCAGGGCATCCCCGTCGACATCGTGCTGGTGGTCCAGTCGCTGATCGTGCTGTTCATCGCGGCGCCCCCGCTCATCCGCGCGATCTTCTTCCTCCCCAAGACCGAGGCCGAGAAGACGGCGAACGCCGTTCGAAAGTCCACGAAGAAGGCGGCTCGCAAGGAGGCGGCGGCATGACCATCGCAGAGGCGCAGACCGCCCCGGACGGCACCGTCCAGCTCGCCGTCGTGCAGGTCCGCAAGCTCAAGGTGCCGTTGACGCTCCTCGTGCTGGCCGCGCTGCTCGGCCTGCTGTTCCTGCTCGCCCCGGCGCACGGGGACACCGTCTACCGGCTCGCCGAGAGCGGCGCGGTGATCAAGCTCGGCTCGATCTCGGTGCCGGCGCAGCCGGCCATCTGGATCTCGTGGGTCATCGCGGCGCTGCTCGGCGTCTGGTCGCTGGTGCTCGCCATGCGGTATCGACCGACGCCCATCTGGCTGTCGATCGTGTACTCCCTTCTCGCGATGTTCGCGTTCCTGACGTGGTCGGGCGCCGGTTCGAGCGCAGCGGTCCCCGTCGTGGGGCTGCTCGGCGGCTCGCTCTCGCTCGCGGTGCCGCTGATCTTCGGTGCGCTCGGCGGTGTGATCGGCGAGCGGGGCGGCGTCGTCAACGTGGCGATCGAGGGTCAGTTCCTGCTCGGAGCGTTCACGGCGACCATCCTCGGCAGCGTCACGAAGAATCCGTTCGTGGGGCTCATCGGCGCCATGATCGGCGGCGTGCTCGTCGCCGCCGTCCTGGCCGTCTTCGCGATCAAGTACATCGTCGAGCAGGTCATCGTCGGCGTCGTCCTCAACGTGCTCGTGTCGGGCCTCACCGGCTTCCTGTACACCGCGGTGCTGGCGCCGAATGCGGGGGCGCTGAACAGCCCGGTGCCGTTCAAGCCGGTCGCCATCCCCGTGCTCTCCGAGATCCCGGTCATCGGTCCGGTGCTGTTCGACCAGACCTTCCTGGTGTACCTCATGTACGTCACGGTCGCCGTGGTCGCCTGGGCGCTCTACCGCACACGCTGGGGCTTGCGGCTGCGCGCCGTCGGCGAGCACCCGCAGGCCGCGGACACCGTCGGCATCAAGGTGAACCCCACGCGGTTCTGGAACCTGCTGCTCGCCGGCGCGATCGCAGGCATCGGCGGCGCCTACTTCACGCTCGTCTCGGTGCCGAACTTCACGAAGGACATGACGGCCGGTCTCGGATTCATCGCCCTGGCGGCGGTCATCTTCGGCCGCTGGGACCCGATCCGCGCCACGCTCGCGGCCCTGCTGTTCGGCTTCGCATCGAACCTGCAGAACCTGCTCAACGTGCTCGGAACGCCGATCCCGAGCGAATTCATGCTGATGCTGCCGTACGTCGTGACGATCCTCGCGGTCGTCGGGTTCGCGGGGCAGATCCGCGCACCTGCCGCGGACGGCAAGCCGTATATCAAGGGGTGACGTGACCGATATCGATTGGGACGAGCTGCGCGCTGCGGCGACGGATGCGATGCACAGGGCGTACGCCCCGTACTCGCGGTTCAAGGTGGGCGCAGCCGCACTCGTGTCGGACGGCCGGATCGTGTCCGGCTGCAACGTCGAGAACGCGTCGTACGGCGTGACGCTGTGCGCCGAGTGCGGTCTCGTCTCCGAGTTGCACATGAGCGGGGGCGGCCAGCTCGTCGCGTTCGTGTGCGTGGACGGCGACGGCGCGACGCTCATGCCGTGCGGCCGCTGCCGCCAGCTGCTGTTCGAGCACGCGCTGCCCGGCATGCTCCTCGAGACGGTCTCCGGCATCCGCACGATCGACGAAGTGCTGCCCGACGCCTTCGGCCCGCGCGATCTCGAGGAGGCGGCCCGATGACCCTTCGACACGCTCAGGGACCGGAAGAGGCCGGAGAATGACCGTGGAGGCTTTCGACGCGGTCGACGTCATCCGCGCCAAGCGCGACGGCGGGGCCGTCCCCGAGGACGCGCTGCGCTGGATGGTGGATGCCTACACCCGCGGCTACGTCACCGATCCGCAGATGGCCGCCTTCGCCATGGCCGTGTTCCTGCGCGGCATGAGCCGCGACGAGATCCGCGTCATGACCGACGCCATGATCGCATCGGGCGAGCGGATGAGCTTCGCCTCGCTCGGCAAGCCGACGGCCGACAAGCACTCGACCGGCGGCGTCGGCGACAAGATCACGCTGCCGCTCGCGCCGCTCGTGGCATGCTTCGGCGTCGCCGTGCCGCAGCTGTCGGGTCGCGGGCTCGGACACACCGGCGGCACCCTCGACAAGCTCGAGTCGATCCCCGGGTGGCGCGCTGCGCTCACGAACGAGGAGATGTTCGCCCAACTGCGCGACATCGGCCCCGTCATCTGCGCCGCCGGTTCCGGGCTCGCGCCGGCGGACAAGAAGCTCTACGCCCTCCGTGACGTCACGGGCACCGTCGAGGCGATCCCGCTCATCGCGTCGAGCATCATGTCGAAGAAGATCGCGGAGGGCACGGGAGCGCTCGTGCTCGACGTGAAGTTCGGCTCGGGAGCGTTCATGCACGACATCGACCGTGCACGTGAGCTCGCGCGCACGATGGTCGAGCTCGGCACCGACTCGGGCGTCGCGACGACCGCGCTCCTGACCGACATGAACACGCCGCTCGGCCTCACCATCGGAAACGCGAACGAGGTGCGCGAGTCGGTCGAGGTGCTCGCCGGCGGCGGTCCTGCCGACGTCGTGGAGCTCACCGTCGCTCTCGCCCGCGAGATGCTCGCCCTGGCAGGACAGCCGGACGCCGATGTCGAGGCCGCGCTCCGGGACGGCCGGGCGATGGATGCGTGGCGATCCATGATCGCGGCGCAGGGCGGCGATCCGGATGCTGCGCTGCCCCAGCCGCGCGAGACCCACGTCGTGACGGCCCCCGCCTCGGGTGTCGTGACGCGCATGGACGCACTGCCCTTCGGCGTCGCCGCGTGGCGGCTCGGGGCGGGCCGCGCCCGCGCCCAGGATCCCGTGGTGCACGCCGCGGGCATCGACCTGCACGTCAAGCCGGGCGACACCGTGGTCGCCGGGCAGCCGGTGCTGACACTGCTCGCAGACGACGCCGCACGCTTCCCGCGCGCGCTCGAGGCGCTCGAGAGCGCGTGGGAGGTGGGGGAGCCGGGGGCGGCCTCGGCATCCACCGATCGCACGCTCGTCCGCGAACGCATCACCGCCTGACTCCCACCCCCACGGAGGAACCACCATGCCCATCGATCAGAACGGCGACGCGCTCGTCGACGGCGTCTCGCTGCGCGGCCTGCCCAAGGTCTCGCTGCACGACCACCTCGACGGCGCGCTGCGGCCGCAGACGATCCTCGAGCTCGCCGACGAGGCGGGGGTCGAGGTGCCCGAGTCCGACGCGGGTGCCCTGGCCGACTGGTTCGCTGCGCGCAGCGACTCCGGCTCGCTCGTCGAGTACCTCAAGACCTTCGACCTGACCACGGCCGTCATGCAGACCGCGGAATCGCTGACCCGCGTCGCACGCGAGTTCGTCGAGGACCTCGCGACCGACGGGGTGATCTACGGCGAGGTGCGCTGGGCTCCCGAGCAGCACCTGGCCGGAGGGCTCAGCCTCGTGGAGGCCGTGGAAGCCGTGCAGCAGGGCATCGAGGAGGGGGAGGATGCCGCGGAGTCCCGTGGCCAGGACATCCGGGTGGGCCAACTCGTCTCCGCGATGCGGCACGCCGACCGCTCCCTCGAGATCGCCGAGCTGGCGGTGGCATTCCGCGGACGCGGCGCGGTCGGCTTCGACATCGCCGGCCCGGAGGACGGCTTCCCGCCGTCGCGGCACCGCCCGGCGTTCGAGTACCTCGCTTCGGAGTTCTTCCCGGTGACCATCCACGCCGGAGAGGCGGCCGGTCTGGACTCGATCCGCTCAGCCCTCATCGACGGCCGCGCCCTGCGCCTCGGCCACGGCGTGCGGATCGCGGAGGACCTCGAGGTCGTCTCGCGCGCCGGCGACGAGGTCCTCGTGCAGTTCGGCGACCTGGCGCGCTGGGTGCGCGACCGCGAGATCCCGCTCGAGCTGTCGCCGTCGTCGAACCTGCAGACCGGCGCCATCGAGCGCTGGGGGAGCGAGCTCGCCGATCACCCGTTCGACCTCCTCTACCAGCTCGGCTTCTCGGTGACCGTGAACGTGGACAACCGCACGATGAGCCGCACGTCGCTGACGCGCGAGCTCGCGCTGCTGGTCGAGACGTTCGACTACGACCTCGACGACCTCGAGGTCTTCCAGCTGAACGCCGCCGCCGGAGCCTTCCTCCCGGTGGAGGAGCGCGAGGAGCTGATCGACCTGATCACCGACGGATTCGACGTCTGACGCTCTGCCCGGCCTGCAGAACTCCACGGAGAGGGAGCCCGAGGCGCCCGCGCTCAGCGTGCGCGCCCGAGAGGGACGGGATCCGTGGAGTCCTGCAGACGGCCTGGGCCCCACGAGAGGATCTCCTTCATCGTGCTCACGATCTCCTCGCACCGGTAGTAGACGTCCTCGGCAAGCGGCCGGATCGTCGCGTATCCGAGTGCTGCTGCCGCCAGGTCTCGCCTGCGGTCGCGGACCTGCGCCGTCCATCCCTCATGGAATGCCCGGCTGTCGCATTCGACGATGAGCCAGCCGTCCACAATGAGGTCGACGCGGCCCACCCCGGGCAACTCGACCTGTACGTCGACGCGGCACCCGAGCTCCACCAGGATCAGTCGCATGAGCGTCTCGGCGCCCGATTCGCTGCGGGCATCCAGGAGGGCCCGACGTGGACGGAATCGTCGCGGGAGGCGCCGTAGGATCTCCGCGACATCCGCCTCGTCGATGAGGCCGTGGTGCCACGCGCTGTCGAGCGTGGCGATCGCGTCACGCGGCGACTGGCATCTGCACGCCTGAACGAGCGCTCCGAGGAGATCTGCGGTGAGAGCGTCGTCGCCGGCCTCCACGAACCGCCAATGGGCGATGACCTCGGGCGGTCGCACGGGCAGGCGGGTCGTACCCGGCGTGAACTGGAAATGCGACCCCGGCCTCTCACGGACGAACACGCCGAGCGCCGCCAGGAGCGAGACGCAGTCGAGACGGCCGCCGTAGCGCGCCGCCTCGACGAGGGACGGGTGCGTGTCCGGCGTGACATAGCGACCTTTCCGCACGCGCCAGAGGGCTCCCACGGCGACCTGAGCAGCCAGGCGATGACGGGTGAGCCCCATCTCCCTCACACGGTGCGGGGTGAGGAACGTCGCAGACAGGACGGCCTTCGCCGTCGCGCGGATGTCAGTGCTCGACATCCCCCAGCGAAGCGCGGTCGGCGGCGTCGTCGTCCGCCGTGGGTCGCAGGTGTGGACTGCTGCGGCTCCCGCCTCTCTTCCGGAGGAGACGCCTGCACAACTCCACGGATCAGACGTGACACACCGATCCCCGGAGGGAAACACGCCCCACCGCGCGCAGATCCGTGGAGTTCTGCAGGCCGCGGGGCGCGCGGCGCGCGGCGCGGGGCGCGCGGCGCGGGGCGCGGGGGGCGGGGGCGGGGCGGGGCGCAGGGGCGGGGCGCGCGGGGGGCGCGGGTCAGGCGAACAGTGCCAGGACGCCGCGGATGAGCACGACCGTGGCCCCGGCCCAGGCGAGCGCGAGCATCGCGATGCGGGCGATCCGCGGCGAGACGTTCCGGGCGAGGATCGACCCGATCGCGATGCCGGCGACCGTGACGGCGACGAGCATCCACACGTCCTGAGCGGGTGCGGCGGGCAGGCCGCGGAGGGCGACCGAGGCGACGTCGAACACGACGAAGATGACCTGCGCGCTCGCGGCGAAGCTGCGCTGAGGCCAGCGGTCGCCGACCGCGTAGGCGGCGAGCGGCGGTCCGGACAGGCCGCTGGCGACGTTCATGAAGCCACCCGCGGCTCCCGCGACGACCGCTCCGGTGCGTCCGGTCAGCGAACCGGAGAGGGCCCGGATGCGTCCCGCGACCAGGGCGAAGTACGCCATCGCGGCGATGAGCAGGAGGAGCGCGGCATCCGGCAGCACCCGCACGAAGAGGGCGCCGAGCGGGGCCGCGAGGAGGCCCGGCCAGATGAGCCACCACGTCCGCCGCCCATCGACATGGCGCCACACCAGCGGCACGGCGCTGAGCGACGCCACGAAGGCGAGGAGCACGGCGATCGTGACGCCCTCGACAGGCCCGTACAGCAGCACGATCGGTCCGACGAGCACCAGGACGAACCCGAGTCCCGTGATCCGCTGGATGACGGCCGCGATGAACACGGCGATTCCGGCGAGGACGAGGGTCACCAGCCGATGCTAGTCGAGTTGCTCAGGGCAGCAGCCGCAGGGCGACCCGGCCCTCGACCGACCTCGGTTCGAGCCGATAGGGCGGCAGGACGCCCGGCCCGCACGCGCCGGTGCCCACGCCGTGCTGCGCGAAGTCGATCGTCAGCCAGCAGCCGTCGCGCGGCGTCGGCAGATCGGTCGGATGCGCGGCCGCGGCGAGCTCGGCAGCCGTCCACGGATTGGCCGTGAAGGCGAAGCCGTCGCCGGTGATGCGCAGGCCGGAGCCGGCGACATCCGTCATCTCCAGCTCCGTGACCTGCGCGCGCGATCCGCTCTCCTGCGGCCGCACATAGTCGGTGCGCAACTGCTCGAGGGTCGCCTCCCACGCGCCGAGGCGCTGGCCGAGGCCCGTGTCGGGGTAGGCCTGGTCGGGGCCGAGGCCCGTCCACCGGACAGACGGCGTGAACGGCAGGTGGATGCGCAGTCCGACGCGCGCCCATGTGCACGGCCACGTGCCGTCCGGATCGACGCGCACGTGCAGGCCGATCGCATCCCCGTCCGACTCGTAGCGGAGCGCGACGAGCGCACCCCACCCGAAGACGGCGGGGGCGACGCGCGTGCGGACGACCACGGCGTCGGGCTCCACATCCACACCGAGCACGCGGGTCATGAGGCGCGGGAGTTCCGCAGCGTCCCAGTCCGCCGCCTCCGGCGGGTCGAGGTCGTGGCCGCTGGACGGCGCGGCGTGCGCGGCGCCGAGGTCGTTGTCCGTCGGCGCGCGCCACAGGACGAGCTCGGGGCCGGCCAGGTCGAGTCCGCCGAGGGAGAGACGGCCGGTCACCGCGTCGATCCTCGCGGGGCCGAGATGGATGCCGCGCCCGCCGCGCTCCGGCACGGCGGAAGCGCTCGAGGCCGCAGGGGCGACGGGGGCACCGCGCTGCGCCCACGCGACCTCGTGCCCCGCGGAGGCCCAGTTCGTGTCGTCCGCCAGCACGGCCGCGACCGTGAGCACCCCGGGCCCCTGTGCCCCCGGCGGCAGTGGCACCGTCGCCGACTCGCCGGGCCCGATGCCGGGCAGGTCGAACGTGCCGCGTGCGCTGTCGAGCGACCACACGCCTCGCAGATGCGAGAGGTCGACGACGTCGTGGCGGTTCTCGACGGTGACGGCACTCTCGCCGATCGTGAGGCGGACGGGTGCGAAGACCTTCGCGACGTCGGCGAGGCCGGGCCGCGGGCGGCGGTCCGCATCCACCAGGCCGTCCGCGACGAAGTTGCCGTCGTGCACATGCTCGCCGAAGTCGCCGCCGTACGCGGAGAACTCGCGCCCGTCTGCGGTGTGCCGGCGGATGCCGTGCTCGAGCCACTCCCAGATGAAGCCGCCGGCCGCTCGGTCGCTCGACTCGAAGAGTTCCTGGTATTCGCGGAGGCCGCCCGGTCCGTTGCCCATCGCGTGCGCGTACTCGCAGAGGATGAACGGCATGCCGCGGCGGTGCGCATCCAGCGCCGCGTCGCCCAGGGGCTCCTCCTCGCCACGGCCGATGACGGCGACCTCCTCGGGGTGCGCGTACATGCGGGAGTACACGTCCACGTGCGCCGACGACCGATCGCCCTCGTAGTGCAGCGGACGCGAGGCATCCCGTCGGCGCGCCTCATCGGCCATCGCCGCGATGTTGCACCCCGCGTACGACTCGTTGCCGAGCGACCACATGATGATGCTGGGATGGTTCCGGTCGCGCTCGACCGTGCGCGCCATGCGGTCGCGCAGAGCCGTCTCGTAGGCCGGATCGTCTGTGGGGTTGCCGTGCCAGTCGACGTACTCGAAGCCGTGCGTCTCGAAGTCGCACTCGAGGATGACCCAGAACCCGAGCTCGTCGGCGAGCGCCGGGACGTCGGGATGTGGCGGGTAGTGCGACGTGCGGATGGCGTTGATGTTGTGCTGCTTCATGAGCCGCAGCTCGTGCTCCACGACCTCGCGCGGCACGACGCGACCGAGGTCGGGATCGTGCTCGTGCCGGTTGACGCCGCGCAGCAGCAGGGGCCGGTCGTTCACCATCAGACGGACGCCGTCGATCCGGACCGTCCGGAAGCCGATGCGCAGGCGCGCGGTCTCCACCGCCGACGCGATCTCGAGGTCGTACAGCCGCGGTGACTCGGCCGACCACGGCTCTGCGACGGCGGTCGCGGTCTCTCCGGGGGCGAGGTCGAGGCCGAGCTCGGGCACTCGGATGCGGACGGAGCGCGCCTCGCCGTCCTCGGCATCCACCTCCACCCGGAGCGTCCCGTGGCCCTCCGTCCAATCGGCCTCGACGCGCACGTCGCGGATGCCGCCGGCCGGCCGGTCGAGCACGGCGACGGAGCGGAAGACGCCGGGGAGCCACCACATGTCCTGGTCTTCGAGGTAGCTCGTGGGCGCCCACTGCGCGACGCGGATGACGAGCAGATTCGACCCGGGGCGGACCGCATCCGTGATGTCGAACTCGTGGACCAGGCGGCTGCCGCGGGTCGTGCCGACGAGGATGCCGTTGACCAGGACCGTCCCGGCGGCATCGACGCCGTCCAGCCGGAGGAGGGTGCGGCCGCCGGGGGTCCAGTCGAAGCGCACCGCGTGATCGGCCACCGGGTTGTCGTCCGGCACGTGCGGCGGCTCGACCGGGAACGGGAAGCGCTTGTTGGCGTAGAGCGGAGCGCCGTGCCCGTGCAGCGGCCAGCTCGAGGGCACCGGGATGCGATCCCACGCGGCGATATCGAGGTCGGGGTCCGCGAGGTCGTCGGGGGCCGTGGCAGGGGAGTCCGACCACCGCACGGCCCACTCGCCGTCGAGGCTCAGGATGCGCGCATCCGTCTCGAATCGCGCCCGAGGCGCGCACGTGCCCTGCGGCACGACGTCGGGAGCCGTCATGAGAGCGCCGTCACCTCGAAGACGATCGCGTGCTCGGGTCGCAGTGCGGGCATCGGGAGTCCGATGTCGGCGAGCGCTGCGCCGGTCAGCTCCACGGGACCGGGGAACCAGCTCGGATGCCGCCGGTCCTGCGCACTGTGCGCATCCACTGCCAGCCCGACCCGCACGCGGTAGACGCGCTCGCGGTCGAGACCGGGGAACGTCATGGGCGGCGGCACCTCCGCGGGCGTCGCCGCCAGGACCGCCCAGACGAAGACGGCGCTCGACCCGTCGTCGGCGACGACGCCGGTGACGCCGACCGACGCGTCGAGGTCATCGGCGTGCACGAGGCGCCCGGAGTGCAGGAGCGCGCGGTGCTCCCGGTAGAACGCGATCGCCGCCGCCAGTGCGGCGCGATCGGCGTCGGACGCCGTGCGCACGTCCCACTCGATGCCGAAATGCCCGATGAGGGCCGTGATCGCGCGGAACGACAGGTCGTGCGTGCGGCCCGTGGTGTGCGCGGTCGGCGGCCCGACGTGCGAGCCGACGAGCTCCGGCGGCAGCAGGACGTGCGTGCCGCGCTGGATGAACTGCCGCTCCAGGGCGTCGTTCGTGTCGGAGGCCCAGACGCGGTCGGTGCGCTGGAGGATGCCGAGGTCGACCCGCGCGCCGCCGGACGAGCACGACTCGATCTCGACGTCGGGGTGGCCCGCCCGCAGCTCGTCGAAGAGCCGGTACGCGGCGAGCGTCTGAGCGCGGGTGCTCGATCGCCCTCTGGACCCGAGCTCGGTCTGGTCGCGGTTCTGGTCCCACTTGAGGAACGCGATGCCCGGGTACTCCGTCAGGAGGTCGTCGAGACGCGCGAGGACGTACGCGAACGCCTCGGGGTTCACGAGGTCGAGCACCTGCTGCGAGCGCCACTCCGGGGATCGCCGTCCGGCGGGCCCCGAGATCCAGTCGGGATGCTGCCGCACCACGTCCGAGTCCTCGTTGACCATCTCCGGCTCGACCCACAGACCGAAGCGCATGCCGTGCGCCTCGACCCGCTCGATGAGCGGTCCGAGCCCCTCGGGCCACACCTCCGGGTCGACGACCCAGTCGCCGAGACCGCGCGTGTCGCGCCGCCGCCCGAGGAACCAGCCGTCGTCGAGCACGAACCGCTCGACGCCGAGTTCGGCCGCCGTCTCGGCGAGCGCGGACAGCTCATCGAGGTCGTGGCGGAAGTACACGGCCTCCCACGTGTTCAGCACCACCGGCCGCGGGCTGTGCGGGTGACCGGGCCGCGCGCGCAGGTGGCGGTGGAAGCGCGCGCTGACGCCGTCGAGCCCCGCGGTGGAGTGGGCCGCGTACAGCGTCGGGGTGCGGTGGCTCTCGCCCGCGGTCAGCACGATCTCGCCGGCGTGCAGCAGCTCCCCGGCCGCGACGACCGTCGTGCCGGAGCCGATCCGCTCGACGCGGTGCTCGTGGTCTCCGCTCCAGCCGAGGTGGATGCCCCACACCTCGCCGCGACCGTAGCCGAAGCCGGTCGTGCCGACGGCCAGGAGACCCGTCGCGTCGTGGCCGGTGCGGCCGTGCCGCGCTTCGCGCGTCCACGTCCCGAAGCGCACGCCGTGCCGCTGCTCCTGCTTCTCCTTTGCCCAGCGTCCGGCGTAGTCGAGGATCTCGGTGGCGCGATCGGGCACCGGCAGGGCGATTTCGAGCGCGTCCAGGCGATAGACGCCGTCCCCGGTGTTGGTCAGCTCCGCGTCGGCCTGAAGGATGCCCTGCTCGTCGATGGCGAGCGTGATCGCCAGGGCGAGCCCGTCGCCGGACAGCCGGACGACCGCGCGGCGGGTGTCGGCATCCACCGCTTCGACGACGAGGAGGGGCGAGTACGAGCCGCCGTCGTCGCGGGCTCCGCGGATGCCGGGGCGCCCGCGCCAGCCGCGCGATGCCTGGGGCACGAGCGACGCACGCACGGGGACGTCGAACATCGAGTGCGGCACGGCGGGCAGCAGGAGGCTCGCGTCCGGGAGGGGTGCGGGCAGCGCCGATCCCCAATGGACGACGACGACATCGCCGTCGCTGACATCGAGCAGGATGCCCGTGCCCCCGCCCTCCAGATACACCTGTCGTGCGGGCATGGCGTCCCTCATCCCTTGCTTGCTCCGAGCGTCAGACCGGCGATGAAATGCCGCTGCAGCAGCAGGTAGATGACCAGGGTCGGGATGACCGTGATCATGGCGCCCGCCGCCAGCAGGTTGTAGTTCGTCAGCCACTCGCCCTTGAGGTTGTTGATGGCGGTGGTGACCGGCAGCCGGTTGCCGCTCTGGATGAACAGCAGCGGCCAGAAGAAGTCGTTGTAGATGAAGATGACCTCGAGGGTGGCCAGAGCCGCGAGCGCGGGCCGGCTGAGCGGCAGCACGATCGACCAGTAGTGCCGCCAGACGCCGGCCCCGTCGACCTTCGCCGCCTCGGACAGCTCGGTCGGCAGCGCCTTCATGAAGTTGGCGAGCACGAAGGTGCAGAAGCCGATCTGGAACGCCGTGTTCACCGCGATCACGCTGATGTAGGTGTTCAGCAGGGTGCCGGAATCGCTCATCCAGTAAGGGAGCTTCAGCAGGCGGAACGCCTCGAACAGCGGCGTCGCCAGTACCTGCGGGGGCAGGAGGTTCCCGGCCGTGAACATGATGAGCAGGGTCAGGCTGAACGTCCACGAGTAGCGGCTGACCGCGTACGCCATCATCGATGCCAGGAAGAGCGTCAGGATGACGGTCGGCACCACGTAGATGACCGAGTTCATGAAGTACGTCGAGAACCCGCCCTGGTTCCAGGCGTCGATGTAGTTCTGCACGTTGAACGTGCCACCGAAGGAGAAGTACCCGTACTTCGCCGTATCGGCATAAGGCCGCAGCGAGGTGAAGAGGCTCCACGCGAGGGGCAGCAGCCAGATGAGCGCCATGACGATGAGGAAGATGTACGTCCACAAGCGCGCAGGGCGCGGTCCGTGCCGCCCGGCGGCCTCGCGCTTGTCCTGCCCGGTGACGATGGCGCTGGTCGTCAGGGCGTCCGAAGCCGCGGTCATTCGGCGGCCTCCTTCCCGAAGGTGCGGACGAGGTAGAAGACGATCGGCACGAGCGAGATCACGAGCAGCACGACGGCGAGCGCCGACCCGATGCCGATGACCTGGCCCTCACCCACGAGGTTGCGCACCACCAGGGCGGAGAGGAGCTCGAGTCCGTTGGTGCCGCCGTTGATGATCCACACGATGTCGAAGGCTCGCAGGGCCTCGATGATCGTGATCACGACGACGATGATGTTCGTGGGCCGCATGACGGGGAACACGACACGGAAGAACGTCTGGGCGCCGTTCGCGCCGTCGAGGGCGGCAGCCTCGCGCAGCGAGGGGTCGACGCCCTTCAGCCCCGCGAGATACAGGATCATGATGTAGCCCGCGTGCCGCCAGGTCGCGGCGATGAGGGCTGCCCACAGGTTCACACGGGAGTCGCCGAACCAGTCCACGGCGTGCGACGTGCCGGAGGTGCCGAGCAGGTTGTTCAGCAGACCGTTGTCCTGCGAGTAGAACAGCTGCCAGATCACGCCGATGAGGGCGAGGGAGAGCATGACGGGCACGAAGAAGAACGACTGGTAGATGCGGGTGCCACGCAGGGGCCGGTCGAGGAGCACCGCGAGCAGCAGCCCGAGGGGCGTCGCGATGACCGCCAGGAAGACCAGCCAGATCACGTTGTGCAGCACCGCCGGCCAGAACGGCGGGTAGTCCTTGAGGATGTAGAGGTAGTTGTCCAGCCCCGCGAAGCGCAGGTTCGTGATGGACAGGCCGTTCCACTTCGTGAACGAGAGGAACACCGAGGCGACCGTCGGGATCCAGATGAGGAGCGCCTGGATGAGGGTCGGGATGGCGATCATGATCGCCAGGACGACCTTGTCGCCCCCGGAGAGCTGACGCAGGCGGTGGCGCCGTGCCGGAGGCTCGTGAACCTCCGGCACGCGCTCCGCGGCGACGGTGTCCGTGCGAATCGCGGTCAACGTCGGGCCCTTCTCACTGCTGCGAATAGAGCTGCTTCGCCTGCGACTCCATGTTCGCCAGATCGATCGTCCCGGACTTCGTGAAGTTCTGGAGCGCAGGGATCATCACGTTGCTGGCCATGGCCGGCAGCGCGTCGCGGTCGAAGAACTGGCTGATGTGGCCTGCCTTCGCGATGACCTGTCCGAGCATCTTCGTGAAGTCGCTGTACGACGAGGTGTCGGCATCCTTCGCGGTCATGATGTTCGAGGGGTCGGCCTTCCAGTACGCGAGCTGGCCGGCACCGGTGCCCATGAAGGCGAGCATGTCCTTCGCCGCCTGCGAGTCGGCGCCCTTCTTGGACAGGCATAGGCCGTCGATGGGCGCCTCGAGCGCCGTCTGGCCCTCCATGGCGATCTCGGGGAACTCGAAGAAGCCGATGTCGGCCGCCACGGCCGGGTCGGTGAACTGCTGCATCACGAACGAGCCGAGCAGGTACATGCCGGCCTGCTTGTTCCCGACCTTCTGGGCGGCGTCCTGCCAGGTGAGGCCGAGGGCCGCCGGGTCCTGGTAGGGCCGGATCTCGTTCCAGGTGTCGAAGACCTTCTTGACCTTGTCCTGGTCCCAGGATTCCTTGTGCGCGCAGAGGTCGAGGTGGAACTGGTAACCGTTCAGGCGCATGTTGATGTAGTCGAACGTGCCCATGGCCGGCCAGCCGTCCTTGTCGGCGAACTGGATGGGGATGATCCCGTCGGCCTGCATCTTCTTGGCGAGCGTGACCAGGTCGTCCCACTTCGTGGGCACCGCGTAGCCCTTCTCCTGCCACAGCGACTTGCGGTAGAAGTAGCCCCACGGGTAGTTGTAGTTCGGCACGAAGTACTGCTTGCCGTCGTCGCCTGTGGAGGCGGTCTTCATGGCGTCGCTGTAGTTGCCGCCGACCTTCTTCCAGACATCGGAGACGTCGCCCAGCAGGTCGTTCTTGGCGAAGTACCGCATGCGGTAGCCGGCGAACCAGGTGAAGGCGTCGTCCGGGCTGCCCTGCAGGTAGTTGTTGATCTTCTCCTGGAACGAGTTGTGGTCGCTCGTGTTGACGGTGACCTTGTCGCCGGACTTCTTCTCGAAGGCCGCGACGAAGTCGGCATACGCCTTCTTGGGCACGGGGTCCGAGGCGTTCGAGCCGAACGTGAGCGACCCGGTGCCCGAGGAGCTGGGGGCCGACCCGCCCGTGCAGGAGGCGAGCGTGAGGGCCAGCGCGCCGGCGCCGGCGCCGGCGAACAGCTGACGTCGGTTGAGCGTGACGTGAGACAAGGATTGAGGCATTCGCGACTCCTTCGTCGGTGCTGTGGGAATGGTCAACGTGACCGGTCACGTAGAAACTACTCCTGGACTCTCCGGAGGACAACGGTCTGTCACCGGAGTGTTATGCGCGCGAGGCGTCCGCCGCCCGCCGCGTATCGTGTGCGGTGTGACGCGGAACCGCCTGACCGCCCTCGCTGTCGCGGCGGCCGCGCTGGCCGGCGCACTGTCGGGGTGCACGACGGCGGCCGCTCCGGTGCCCACGGCTCCGGCCGCCTCCCGCCCGCCGACCGTGCTGCAGACCCCGCCGATGGGGTTCAACGACTGGAATGCGTTCGGGTGCGACGTGGACGAGGCCGACATCCGCGCTGCGGCGGATCTGCTGGTGACCACCGGCCTGCGCGACGACGGATACACCTACGTCGGCATCGACGACTGCTGGATGGCGGGGCGCGATGCCGCCCCCGGCAGCCGAGCGCGGGCCGCCGCAGGACGCGACGCGTCGACGCACCGGCTCGTGGCGGATCCGCGGCGGTTCCCGAGCGGCATCCCTGCGCTCGTCGCGTACATCCATGCCCGTGGGCTCAAGGCGGGGATCTACGAGAGCGCCGGCACCACGACGTGCGAGGGGCTCGCCGGAAGCCTCGGCTACGAGGCCGTCGATGCGCGCACCTTCGCGCAGTGGGGCATCGACTACCTCAAGTACGACAACTGCGGCGCCAAGTCCGTGACCGTCGACGGCCGGCGCATGCACTTCACGGCCGATGAGGCGGGCTACCGGGCGCGCTACCAGCGCATGGCGGATGCGCTCGCGGGCGTCGACCGCCCGATCGTGCTGAGCCTGTGCGAGTGGGGGATCCACGAGCCGTGGATGTGGGCGCCGGCCATGGCGGGCCTGTGGCGGACGACCCACGACATCAAGGACCGCTACGCGAGCATGCTCGCGATCTTCGAGCAGAACGTCCGTCTCGCCGCCTACGCCGGACCCGGCCGCTGGAACGACCCCGACATGCTCGAGGTCGGCAACGGCGGCATGACGGATGCCGAGTACCGCAGCCACTTCGCACTGTGGGCGATGATGGCGGCGCCGCTGCTCATCGGCACCGACCTGCGCTCGGCGACGCCGGAGACCCTGGCGATCCTGGGCGACAGGGACCTCATCGCCGTCGACCAGGACGAGCTGGGGACACCGGCCCGCGTGGTGTCGCAGGCGGGGACGACATGGGTGCTCGCGAAGCCCCTCGCGGACGGGGACGTGGCCGTCGCGCTCTTCAACGCGGGCGATCAGCCGACGCGCATCGACACCACGGCTCGCGCGATCGCAGTGCGAGGGGGCGCCCTGCGGCTGCACGACCTGTGGTCGGGCGAGGTCATGAGCGCCGGCTCGTCGTTCGGTGCGACCGTCGCACCGCACTCGACCGTCGTCTACCGCGTGACGGTGGAGGGTCAGCCCTCGCCGTCCGCGTCCGCGGGTCAGGGCTGAGGCGGCGCGGTGCTCTCGCGCACGACGAACGTCGTCTGATCCGGCACCTCGCCGTCGGGCACCGGCCGCCGCTCGACGACCGCGATCAGGCGGCGCATCGCTGTGTCGCCGAGGGCGGTGAACCCCTGCCGGACGGTCGTGAGCGGCGGTGCCGCGTGCCGGGCCTCGGGGATGTCGTCGAAGCCGACGACGCTGAGCTCGAGGGGGACCTCGACGCCGGCCTCCCGAGCGGCGTGCAGCAGCCCGATCGCCATCTGGTCGTTCGAGGCGAACACTGCGGTGAAGTCACGGCCGGGGAGGATGCGCAGCCCGACCTCGTAGCCCGAATCCGCCGTCCAGTCGCCGCGCACCGGAGCGAGCGGCTCGAGATCGGCCTGCGCGAGCGCCTCCCGGTACCCCGCGATGCGCTGGTCGACCTCGGCCCAGCCCTCGGGTCCGGCGAGATGGAGGATGCGGCGATGCCCGAGCCCGATGAGGTGCCGGGTGGCGGCCACTGCGCCCACGCGCTGGTCGATGGCCGCCGTGTTGGCCGGGCCGCCCGACCATTGCAGCGTCAGCGACGGCATCGTTCCGAGCCGCTCCTGGATGAGGGGCCAGCTCGCCGCCTGGGGCGCGATCACGACGATGCCGTCCACGCCCCAGCGGACGAGCTCGTCCAGGGCCTCGGCGATCTCCTCCTCGCCGTCGGAGGCCGCCGAGACGCTGGCGAGCGCGTAGTCGTATTCGCGCGCGGCGCGCTCGATGGCGAGGGCGATGCTGGCGGGTCCGAACTCGCGCGGCGCCGTCGTGATGAGGCCGATCGTGCGGTGGCGCGAGGTGGCGAGGGTGCGTGCGGCGCGGTTGGGCCGGTAGTCGAGCTCCGCGATCACCGCGCGCACGCGCGCCGCCGTCTCCTCCGACATGCCGGGCAGGTCGTTGAGCACGCGGGACACCGTCTGCCGGGAGACCCCCGCCCGTGCGGCGACGTCGCGGATGGATGCGCGCGCCGGCGGCTTGGAAAGCACCAACGTCGTCCCCTTCCGCTCGCTGCACCCAGGACCCCGACGCACCGAGGCCGCTAGGCCGATCGTAGGGCCTGCGCATCCACTGTGCGGCGGGTCCCGCCGCACAATGACGTCAGCCGCGGGCCAGACGCTCCTGCAGGCCGCGGCGCACCGCGGGCGACTCGCCGGCGATGATCGAGAAGACGACGGTGTCGCGGAGGATGCCGTCGGGTCCGATGCGGTGGTTGCGCAGCACCCCGTCCTGCTTGGCGCCCAGGCGCGCGATGGCCGCTCGCGACTGGCGGTTGTGCCAGTGCGTGCGCAACTCCACGGCGATCGCGTCGCACGCCTCGAAAGCGTGGGTCAGCAGCAGGATCTTCGCCGCCGTGTTGACCTCGCTGCGCTGCGCCGCCGGCCCCAGCCACGTGTACCCGATCTCGACGTGCCGGCTGGGCTGGTCGATGTTGCAGAACGTCGTCTGCCCCACGATCTCGCCGGTCGCGAGCCGCCGCACGGCGAAGGGATTCATGGTCCCGGCATCCCGCATGGCGAGCCGCGCTCCGACGTCGTCGGGGACGTCCTCGGGGCTCGGCACGCTCGTGTACCACGCGTGCTCGAGCCCGACGCAGGCTCGCGCCAGATCGGCTCCGTGGGCCGCCGCATCCAGCGGTTCGAGGCGGACGTGCGCGTTCTCGAGCGTGACGGGGGTCGCGAATTCCACCGATCCAGCCTAAGCGCCCTCCTCCGGCGCGGCGACCGAGCGCAGGGCCGCCTGCCGGGCGGCGACGACTTCGCGCACCGGTCGGTACAGCGGATGGTCGGGCTCGAGCCCGGTCACCGTCGAGGTGAGGGTGTCGGCATCCACGTCGCGCAGCATGACCTGGAGCTCGACGGCCTGCTCGTCGGCCGGGTCGTCGAACTCGAGCGCCGCGGCCATCGCCGCGACGAGCGCCCGCGTCGGCAGCCCGCGCTCGGCGGCCGCGGCGGCGGGCCCCACGAAGCGCTCGTTCCTCGAGAGCTTGCGCAGCGGCTGCCGGCCGACCCGCCACACGGTGTCGGGCAGAGCCGGGTTGCGGAACCGCCGGAGGATCGTGGAGCGATACTCCGCGAGGTCCGCGGCGGAGAGCCCGTGAACGGCCTCGAGCAGCGCCGAGGTCTCCTCGAGGGCTGCCTCGACGCCGGCCGCGACGGCGGGGTCGGCGAGCGCATCCGCGATCGTCTCCCGACCCACGCGCGCCCCGAAGTACGCGGTCGCGGCATGGCCGGTGTTGACCGTGAAGAGCTTGCGCTCGATGTACGGCGCGAGGTCGGGCACGAAGTGCGCGCCCGGGATGCGGGGCGGATCGTCGCCGAACGGCGGGCGCTCGATGGCCCACTCGTAGAACGCCTCGACCGTGACATCCACGCCGCCGCCGGCCGGCTGCGCCGGCACGATGCGGTCCACCGCGGTGTTGGCGAACACCGCGCGGGCGGCCAGCGCCTCCCACTCGTCGCCGGCGACGGCCTGCATCTCGCCCCGCAGCAGGTCGGTGGCGTTGATCGCGTTCTCGCACGCCATCACCTGGAGCGGGGCGAGGGATGCCGAGCGCCGCCGCAGCCCCTCCACGAGGAGGGGTGCGACGAAACGCAGGATGGTCGGGCCCACCGCGGTCGTGGCGACCTCGGCTGTCGCGACCTCGTCGGCCACGGCATCCGGGTCCACCGCGCTGTTGAGCGCGCGGAATCCCGTCACCACGGTGTCGCCGCCGCCCTCGCCCACGGCGTGCACCGTGTACTGAGGCGTCGCGTCGATCGCATCGACGAGTGCGGCGGCGACATCCGAGAAGACCAGCTCGTAGCCGCCCTGGTGCAGCAGCAGACCGACGAAGCCGCGCCCGATGTTGCCGGCGCCGAACTGGACCGCCTTCATGTCTCGTTCACGCTCGCCAGGAGGTCGAACAGCTCGTCCGCGCTCGATGCGCCCTTGAGCCGTGCGACGTCGTCGTCATCCGAGAAGAGGATGGCGATGCGGGAGAGGATCTCGAGGTGCTCGTCGCCCTTCCCGGCGATGCCGACGACGAAGCGGACCGGTTCTCCGCCCCAATCGACACCGCCGTCGTACCGCACGAGCGAGAGCGCGGATGAGAGGATCTCGTCCTTCGCCTCGTTCGTGCCGTGCGGGATCGCGAGCTCGTTGCCCATGTACGTCGACACGGTCTGCTCACGATCCTTCATCGCGCCGTAGTACGCGGCGGTGACCGCGCCGGCATCCTCCAGGATGCCGGCGGCCTCCCGCATCGCCTCGTCCTGCGTCGCTGCTTCCGGGTGGATGCGCACCCGGTCGCGGGTCAGAACATCGTCAGACATGTGAGATCCCCTTCGTGACCTACTCGCCGTGCTTCTGCTGCTCGCGCACCGTGTCCACGACCTCGTCGTACCGCGGCGAGTTCATGAAGTTGTCCACGGTGACGTGGATCGCGTTCGGCGCCTTGGCCCGTGCGCGATCGGTGAGCTGGTTCTGCGTGATGATCAGGTCCTCCGAGCCGTCGAGGTTCGCGATGGCCTTGTTGACGACCGTCACGTTCTCCACGCCCGCCTTCTTGACCTTGTTCCGCAGGACGCTCGCCCCCATCGCGGAGGAGCCCATTCCGGCGTCGCACGCGAACACGATGTTGTGGATCGGCCGCTCGGAGACCACGGTGCCCGCGGCGATCGCATCCGCCGCCTCGGAGCCGTACGTGTCCAGCTGCTCGCCCTCCGCGGCCGCATTGGCCGTGGCGCGTGCGCGCAGACCCGACAGCGCTGCCGACTCCTTGCCCTTGTTCGCCTCGGTCTGCGCGATGGCGCTCGTCAGGTCGCCCGCCCCCTCGGTCGCCATGTCACGACGGCGGGTGCGCAGCAGGAAGACCGACGACAGCAGGAACGAGACCGTCGCCGCCAGCAGCACCGACAGGAGCACGACCAGCAGGTTCGGCACGCCCGGAGGCAGGGCCGCGATCGTCACGGCGATGATGGATCCCGGCGCGGCGGGGAACCGCAGACCGCCGCCCAGGAACTGGTTCGTCGCGACGCCCGTCATGCCGCCGGCGATCACCGAGATCAGGAGGATCGGCTTCATGAGCACGTACGGGAAGTAGATCTCGTGGATGCCGCCGAGGAACTGGATGATGATCGCACCCGGTGCGGAGGCGCGTGCCATGCCGACGCCGAAGAACGAGTACGCCAGGAGGACGCCCAGGCCGGGGCCGGGGTTCGCCTCGATGAGGAACAGGATCGACTTGCCGGTGTGCGCGGCCTGCTGGATGCCGAGCGGTGTGAAGACGCCGTGGTTGATGGCGTTGTTCAGGAACAGCACCTTCGCCGGCTCGACGATGATCGACAGGAGCGGCAGCAGGCTCTGGTTCACGAGCCACTGCACGATCGAGCCGAGGCCCTCGCTCACGAAGGTGATGACCGGTCCGAAGGCGAAGAAGCCCACGACGGCCAGGATCATGCCCAGGATGCCGGCCGAGAAGTTGTTGACCAGCATCTCGAAGCCGGGGCGGATCTTGCCGTCCCACAGCTGGTCCATCTTCTTGCAGACCCACGCCGCGAACGGACCCATGATCATCGCGCCGAGGAACATCGGGATGGTGGTGCCGACGATCACGCCCATGGTGGCGATGGATGCGACGACGCCGCCGCGCTCGCCGTAGACCATGCGACCGCCCTGGTTGGCGATCAGCAGCGGCAGCAGGTAGGTGATCATCGAGCCGACCAGACCCACATACTGCGGGAAGGTCTTGCCGTCGGCCCCGGTCGCCAGGGTCGTCATGGCGTGGCTCCAGCCGATCTGGTCGGCGTTGCCGAAGCCGCCGAGCATGTCGGCGACCGGGTGCCACCAGCCCAGCCATCCGGCGGAGATGAACAGGCTGGTGATGAGGCCCCAGGCGATGAACGCCGCGATGTTCGGCATGATCATGCCGGAGAGGAACGTGCCGAAGCGCTGGATGTGGACCTGCGCTTTGCGGCCCGCACTCGGGGCCTGTGGGGGTGACGTCGTTGTCATGGGAGTTGCCTCTCTCGGGGGATGGCGGCCGACATGGCCGCGTCTCGGGCGGACGCCGCGTCGTCTGCGGCGAGTGCGGCCTCGGCGATGCGCCGGGCATCGTCGAGGGTGTGGGTCGCGAGCGACGCACGTACGTCGGCGAGCGCCGTCGGCGCCATCGACAGTGACGTGGCGCCGAGGCCCACGAGGACGACGGCAAGCAGGGGGTCTGCCGCCGCCTCTCCGCAGATGCCGACCGGCTTGCCGGTGCGGCGCCCGGCATCCCCGACCTCGCGCACGAGGCGCAGGACCGCGGGATGCCAGGGGTCTTGGAAGCCCGCCACCGAGCCCAGCAGGCGGTCGGCGGCGAGCGTGTACTGGGTGAGGTCGTTGGTGCCGATGGACGCGAAGTCCGCGTGGGCGAGGATGCGGTCGGCCAGCAGGGCGGAGGACGGCACCTCGACCATGACCCCGGCCGTGCGGATGCCGTACTCCCGGGCGATCGTGACGAAGTATTCGGTCTCCTCGGTCGTCGAGACCATGGGCGCCATGACCCACAGGTCGGCGGCCTCGCCGGCGGCGCGCACGGCGGCGTCCGCCTCCGCGAGCGCGGTCAGCTGCTCGCGCAGGATGTCCTCGCTGGCCCGCAGGGCGCGCAGACCGCGCAGGCCCAGCGCCGGATTCTCCTCGTGCGCGTCGTTGAGGAACGCGAGCGGCTTGTCGGCGCCCGCATCCAGCACGCGCACCACGACCTTCTTGCCGGGAAAGGCCCCGAGCAGCCGCTCGTAGGACTCCCGCTGCTGGGTGATCGTCGGCGCGGACTGGTTGCCGAGGAACAGGAACTCGGTGCGGAACAGCCCGACGCCCTCGGCGCCGAGGGCGACGGCGTTCGTCGCATCCGGGTTTCCGAGGTTCGCGAGCAGCGGCACCGGCGTCCCGTCCGCGAGGGCGCCGGGCGTGAGCGGGGCGGATGCGGTGCGCAGCCGATCGTCCGCGCGGCGGCGCGCCTGGTCGAGGTCGTCCGCCGACGGCTCCGAGATGACGAGGCCGGCCGCGGCATCCACGATCACGGTCTCGCCGTCTCGCAGCCGGTCGGCGGTCGTGGCGCCCACGATGGCGACGATCGACTTCTCCCGCGCGAGGATCGCCGTGTGCGAGGTCGGTCCGCCCTGCGTCGTGACGAGTGCGAGCACCTTGTCGAGATCGAGGAGCGCGGTGTCCGCGGGGGCGAGATCCTCCGCCACCAGCACGAACGGATGTCCCGGATCCGGGATGCCGGGTGCCGAGACTCCGCGCAGCCGCGCGATGATGCGCTGCGCGACGTCGTCGAGGTCGGCGGCGCGCTCACCGAGGTAGCCGCCGAGGGCCGTCAGCTGGTCGCGGAACGAGGCGAACGCGTCGAACACCGCCCACTCGGCGTTCTTGCCCGCGGCCAGACGCGAGTCGACCTCGGACTCGAGGGCCGGATCCTCGGCCATCATCGCCTGGGCCTCGAGCACGTCCCGGGCCGTTCCGCCCGCGCGCTCGCCGCGCTCCTCCAGGTCGCGGGCGACGACGCCCATCGCCTCCCGGACGCGGGCGGTCTCCTCCTCGACGCCGGCGGTCGCCGGTTCGTCGATCGGCGCGGCCAGGGGCGGGGTCATGCGGGCGATCGGGCCCTGCGCGACGCCCTGGCCGATGCCTACTCCGCGGATCTGAGACATGTCGTCACCCCTCGTCACGCCGCGTCGTGGTCGGTGGTCAGCAGCTCGCTGAGGGTGTCGAGCACCTGCTCGGCGTTCTCCCCGTCCGCGGTGAGCGTGACGTAGTCGCCCTGCTCGGCGCCGAGCGCGATCACGCCCAGGATGCTCGCGGCGTTCACCGGAGCGCCGGCGCCCTTCGCGACGGTCACCGGGATGCCGGCCTCCTTCGCCGCCTGGGCGAACATCTTGGCCGGCCGTGCGTGCAGGCCGTGGGACGAGCCGATGCGCACGGTGCGCGCGATCTCAGTCATCGTGATCCTCTCGTTGGGTCGGTGCCGTGATGCGGCTGGACGCGATGCTCTCCTGCACGAGGGCGAGGGTTCGCGATCCGTCCAGGTCGGAGAAGACGTCGCCGGGCAGGAGCACCGCGACGGCGCCGCGGGACGCCGCGCCCGCGCGGATGAGCTCCATGCGCGGAGCGAGATGAGGGCCCACGAGCACGACGTCGAGGGTGTCGAGGTCCGCCCCGATGCTGCTCTCGCTCCCGGCGCGTGCCTCGCACGGAATGCCCCTGTCCTCCGCGGCAGAGCGCACCCGCTGCGCCACGAACGTGCTGGACGCGCCCGCACCGCAGACAACGAGGATCCTCATCGATCCGCCTCCTTCTCCGACATTGTGCGCAGCTGCGTGCCCGGGGCGGGAGGCAGACAACTTTCCGCCCCCGCGGAACATGCCCTGGCGGTTCCGCCCCGGCGCAGCGGCGTCCGTGATTTACTGGCCGGGCGACGGTGAAGACGGATGCGGCCGCACGGAGGGCGAGTGACGAGAGCACGACAGGACCGCCTGCTCGGCCTGCTCCTGCACGAGAACGACTGGGCCACGGCAGCGGTGCTGGCTGACGCCCTCGGCGTCACGCCGCGCAGCATCCGGTCGTACGTCACGGCCCTCAACACGCGCGATCCGAATGCGCTCGTCGTGGAATCCGGGCCCCTCGGCTACCGCGTCGGTCCGGCGGCGTCGTCCGCGGGCCGCGCCAACGCGGTCGAGCGCGGCACGCCGCGTGACCGGCTGCACCGGCTCGTGCGGGGGATGCTGGATTCCCCGGACGGCATCGACGTGTACGAGATCGCCGACGAGCTGCACGTGAGCAGCGCCACCATCGACGCGGACCTCATGCGCGTGCGCACCCTGCTCAGCGGCATGGATCTCGCACTCGAGCGCTCGGCGTCGCGCGCCAAGCTGCGCGGCGAGGAGCTCGCCCGTCGGCGGCTGCTCAGCCGGCTGGCGCACGACGAGATGGATGCCGGCTCCTTCGACCTCGACGTGCTGCGGCGCTCGGTCGGCGGCTCCGTGTCGATGGATGCGTCGGCGAAGCTCAAGGGCGACCTGGTCGCCGGACTCACCGAGCTCGGCTTCTTCGTGAACGAGTTCGCGATCGCCGACGTCATCGCGCACATCGTGATCGCGGCCGATCGCGCCGCCCGGGGCCACCCGCTCGGACTCGCCGAGGACGGCCCTCGGGAGGCCGACGACATCGAGGCGCTCATCGCGCGGCTCGTCTCCGACGACCTGGGGGTCGAACTCGGCGCGGGCGACCGACGCCACCTCGCGATGATCGTGCTCACGCGCGTCGTGGAGCCCGGGTCGGAGTCCCGCGCCGCGACGATCCGGGCGCAGCTCGATCCGGCCGTCGTCGACGCCGTCCGCGAGGTCGTGGAGCAGGCGGCATCCGAGTACCTCGTGGACATCGCGCACGACGACTTCATCCTGCGCCTCGCCCTGCACGTGCAGAACCTCCTGCACCGGGCGCGGGCCGGAGCTGTTCCGCGCAACCCGCTGACGCGCGAGCTCAAGTCGTCACATCCCATGATCTTCGAGGTCGCCGTCTTCGTCGCGAGCGGCCTCCAGGACCGGCTCGGCACGCCGATCGTCGATGACGAGATCGGCTACATCGCCATGCACGTCGGGGGCCGCATCGAGCGGAACCGGCGCTCCGAGCGCCTCCTGACCGCCACCATCGTGTGCCCCGGTTACCAGGAGCTCCACGAGCTGCTGCGCTCGAGCATCGACCGCTCCCTCGGCCAGGCGATCGAGGTCGTCTGGGTGGAGACGCGCATGGACCCGGACTGGGCGAGCATCGACACCGACCTCATCCTGACCACGATCGAGGCTCCGGTGGCCTCCGAGCGGGTGGTCCGCATCCAGCCGTTCCTCACCGACGCCGACGTGGCACGCGTGCAGGCCGCGGCCGTGCGCATCCGTCGTGGGCGGCGCCTCGCGACCCTCCGCGCCGACCTCCAGCGCTACCTCGCCCCGGATGCGTTCGTGCGCGGCCTGGACGGCAGCGGCGGGGAGGAGGGCGTCATCCGGCGCCTCGGGCAGCTGCTCGTGGCCCAGGGCGTCATCGACGAGGACTACGTCGCGCACACGATCGAGCGGGAGCGCATGAGCTCGACGGCGTTCACCGACGCGCTCGCGGTGCCGCACGCGCTGGCGATGACCGCGTTCCGCACCTCCATCGCCGTCGGCATCGCGGACCCGTCGATCCCGTGGGGCGACGGCCGCGTGAACGTCGTCGCCATGGTCGCCTTCTCCGAGACCGACCGGGAGGCGTTCCAGACCGTGTTCGAGCAGTTCGTCGAGGTGTTCTCGGAGCGCGACAGCGTCCAGCGGATCATCCGCAACGGCGTGGACTTCCCCTCGTTCGTCGAGGAGCTCGCCGCCGTCATCGACGGCTGAGCTCCCCGGCGCCGGTCAGCTCAGGTCGTCCAGCAGCGCGCCGACCGCCTCCCGCAGTGCGTCCAGGCGCTCCCGTGCGTCGTCACGCGTGTCACCGCGCACGTCGAGGTACGCCTTCAGCTTCGGCTCGGTGCCCGAGGGACGCACGACGACCCGGGACCCGCCGGCGAGGTGCAGGCGCACGACGTCTCCGGGAGGCAGATCGTCGACGCCTTCGGCGAGGTCGTCGAACCGCTCGACGTCGACGTCGCCGATGCGCTCGGGCCGGCGTTCCCGCAGGCCCGCCATGATCCGCCCGATGATCGAGAGGTCCTCCACCCGGAGCGAGATCTGGTCGCTCGCGAAGTGCCCGAAGGTGTCGCCGAACTCGGTCAGCAGGTCGTCGACCGTGCGGCCGTGGCCCCGCGCGTCGGCGACGAGGCCGAGGAAGGCGATGGCCGCCGAGATGCCGTCCTTGTCGCGCACCGTGTCAGGGTTCACGAGATACCCGAGGGCCTCCTCGAAGCCGAAGACGATCCCGGGCGCCCGCGAGATCCACTTGAAGCCGGTGAGCGTCGCGTGGAAGTCCAGCCCGTAGTGCTGCGCGACCGCCGCGAGCCCCGGTGACGACACGAGCGAGCAGGCGAGAGATGCGCCCTCCCTTCGGCCGCCGTCGGCTGCCAGTCGCGCAGCGCGCCAGCCGAGGAGCAGCCCGACCTCGTTGCCTGTGAGCCGGCGCCACCCGCCTTCGGCGGCGGCATCCGGGATCGCGACGGCGAGGCGGTCGGCGTCGGGGTCGTTCGCCACGATCAGCTCCGCGCCGCTCTCTCGCGCGGTCTCGTACGCGAGGTCGAGGGCGCCCGGCTCCTCCGGGTTGGGGAACGCGACGGTCGGGAACGCGCCGTCGGGTTCGATCTGAGCGGCGACGGTCGTCGGCGCGGGGTAGCCGGCGGTGGCGACGATGCGCTCGAACGTCTCCCACCCGACGCCGTGCATCGCCGTGTAGACCCAGCTCAGGCCCTCCGCGCCGTCCGGCGCGGGTGCGACGGCGGCCGTGGCATCCACGTACGCGTCCACGACCGACTCGGGGGCGGTCTCGTAGCCGACCGAGCGGGGGAGCGCATCCACCGTCGACTCGGTCGCGATGCGCTCGATGTGCGCGGCGATGTCCGCATCCGCCGGCGGCACGATCTGCGAGCCGTCGTCGGCCCCGCCGAGGTACACCTTGTAGCCATTGTCGTTCGGCGGGTTGTGGCTCGCGGTGACCATGACGCCCGCCGCCGCCCCGAGGTGGCGCACCGCGAAGGCGAGCACGGGCGTCGGCAGCAGCCTCGGCAGGAGGATCGCCCGCAAGCCCGCGCCCGCGAAGATCTCGGCCGAGTCCACCGCGAACACGTGCGAGTTGCGTCGTCCGTCGTAGCCGACCACCACCGTGGGCGGTTCGTCATCGTGGCCGGCCTGCTCCCGCAGGTAGGCGGCGAGACCGGCCGCGGCCTGCGTGACGAGCACGCGGTTCATACGGGCGCTGCCGGCCCCGAGCTCTCCGCGCAGCCCGGCCGTGCCGAAGGCGAGGCGCCCGTCGAATCGGCTCGCGAGGTCGGCCGACGCATCCTCGTCGCCTGACTCGGCACGTGCGACGAGGTCTTCGAGCTCCGCGCGCGTCTGCGCGTCGGGATCCTGGGCGAGCCACGCCCGCGCCTCGGCGAGCAGGCCCTCCGCGGCGCTCACAGCTGCCCGATCACCCGGGCCAGCAGCGAGGAGATCACCGGCTCGGCGGCGCGGCCGGCCTCGATCACCTCCTGGTGGCTGAGGGGCGTCGTCTGGATGCCGGCGGCCATGTTCGTGATGAGGGAGAAGCCCAGCACCTCCATGCCCGCCTGCCGCGCCGCGATCGCCTCGAGCGCCGTCGACATGCCCACGATGTGCCCGCCGATGGTCTTGGCCATGTGGACCTCGGCCGGCGTCTCGTACTGCGGTCCGCGGAACTGGCAGTACACGCCCTCGTCGAGGGTCGGATCGACGAGCCGTGCGACATCGCGCAGCCGCAGCGAGTACAGGTCGGTGAGGTCGATGAACGTCGCGCCCTCGAGCGGCGAGGCGCCGGTCAGGTTGATGTGGTCGCTGATGAGCACGGGGCGGCCCGGCTTCCACGTGTTCTTGATGCCGCCCGCTCCGTTGGTGAGCACCATCGTGCTCGCTCCGGTCGCTGCGGCGGTGCGCACGCTGTGCACGACGCGCCGGACGCCGTGGCCCTCGTAGTAGTGCGTGCGCGCGCCGATGACCAGCACGTGCTTGCCGCGGGGCGTGCGGACGCTGCGCAGGTTTCCGACGTGCCCCTCGAGTGCCGGCGTGCCGAAGCCCGTCACGTCGGTGGCCGGGAGGGTCGCGACGGTCTCGCCGATGAGATCCGCCGCCTTGCCCCAGCCGCTGCCGAGGGTCAGGGCGATGTCGTGGTGCCCGACACCGGTGAGCCGGGCGATGTCCTCGGCCGCGCGGCGCGCGACCTCGAACGGGTCGGCTGCCGGGTCGTCGAGCGGGTTGTCGCTGTTCGTTGACATGGACCCACTTTAGAGAAGGCCCGGGGCTCAGGCGAGGGAGGCCGCGGGCCGCGGAGCGGGGGCTGATGCGGGGGCGGCGCGCGGCGGGGGAGAATGGATGCCATGTCCCTGAGCTTCGAGAGAACGCAGAGCGTCGCCGTCCTCGGCGGCGGTCCCGGCGGATACGAGGCGGCGCTGGCCGCCGCCCAGCTGGGTGCGGAGGTGACCCTCGTCGAGCGGGCGGGTGTGGGCGGCGCGGCCATCCTCACCGACGTCGTCCCCTCGAAGTCGCTCATCGCGACCGCCGACGCGGCGGTCGCCATCGCCGGGGCGAGCGACCTGGGCGTCGAGTTCTACGCGAAGGGAGCCGAGGGCAAGCCGCTCAAGCCGATGGTGGCGATCAACCTCGCCGCCGTGAACAAGCGGCTCCTCTCCCTCGCCCGCCAGCAGTCGGACGATCTGCGCGCGACGCTCCTCGAAGAGGGCGTGCGGATCGTCACGGGGCACGGACGGCTCGAGGGGAACCGGGCGGTCGTCGTGTCGACAGGTCCCGGTGGCACCGACTTCGACCGCATCGAGGCCGACACGCTCGTCGTCTCGGTCGGAGCGTCGCCCCGCCAGCTGTCGTCGGCGAAGCCTGACGGGGAGCGCATCCTCACGTGGACGCAGCTCTACAGCATGCCCGCCCTGCCCGACCACCTCATCGTCGTCGGCTCCGGTGTCACGGGCGCCGAGTTCGCGGGCGCCTACATGAACCTCGGGGCGAAGGTCACCCTCGTCTCGAGCCGTGACCGCGTGCTTCCGGGCGAGGACGAGGACGCCGCCGCCGTCCTCGAGAAGGTCTTCACCCGCGGCGGGATGCAGGTCCTCTCGAAGTCGCGCGCCGCGAAGGTCGAGCGCACTCCGGACGGCGTGATGGTCACCCTGAGCGACGGGCGCACCGTGGAGGGCAGTCACTGCCTCATGGCCGTCGGGTCTGTTCCGAACACGGCGGGCATCGGCCTGGAGGACGCGGGCGTGCAGCTCGCCGAGTCCGGTCACATCCAGGTCAACCGCGTGGCACGCACCTCCGTGCCGAACATCTACGCGGCGGGCGACTGCACGACGTTCATGCCGCTTGCCTCCGTCGCCTCGATGCAGGGCCGGACCGCGATCTTCCACGCCCTCGGCGACGCGGTCATCCCGCTCGAGCGCCGGCGCATCGCCGCGAACATCTTCACGGCTCCCGAGATCGCGACCATCGGCTGGCAGGAGAAGGACATCGCCGACGGCCTCGTCGAGGGCGTCGCGCACAAGCTGCCGCTCGCGGCGAACGCCCGCGCCAAGATGATGGGCATCAAGGACGGCTTCGTCAAGATCATCGCCCACAGGGGCAGCGGCACCGTCATCGGGGGCGTGATCGTCGGGCCGCGCGCATCCGAGCTGATCTATCCGGTCGCGATCGCGGTGGAGCGCCGCCTCACCGTCGACCAGGTGTCGCGGGTGTTCACGGTGTTCCCGTCGCTGTCGGGGAGCATCACGGACGCCGTGCGCGCCATGCACTCCGTGGAGGTCGTGCGCGAGGACGGCTGAGTCTCAGCGTGCGCCCCCGGCCGTCACGGCGCCTTCGAGCCGCGCCGTCACGCAGCCGTCCAGCATCGTGAGCAGCGGCCGCGCGTGCGCGAGCTCGTCGGGCGTCACAGCCAGCGGATCGATGTCGAGCACCACGAGGTCGGCCACCGCGCCGGGGACGAGCGCCCCGCCGCCGACCCCGACGGACCGGTGCGCGTGCGTGGTGTAGCCCTCGAGCGCCTGACGGGCGGTCAGCGCCTGCTCGGGCGCGACCGGATCGGCCTCGGGATGCTCCGACGACCGCCGCAGCTGGGCGTCGGCCATGATCTCCCACGGGTCGAACCCGACGACCGGCCAGTCCGAGCCGAGAGCCAGGGTGGCACCCGCAGCCCGCACGTCGGCGGTCCGCCACGCCCGTCGGGCGCGTTGGGGTCCGAGCCGGCGCGACCAGTCGTCGCTGCCGTCCGGCCGCACGTAGTGCGTGCAGTGGGTGGGCTGCATGCTGGCGGCGATGCCGCCTGCGGCCAGCAGGTCGATCACGTCGCGGTCGACGGACTCGATGTGCTCGATGCGGTGCTGCGGTCCGGGCGTGGGCAGGTCCGACAGCGTCTCGACGACGAAGCGGATGCCGCGGTCGCCGATGGCGTGGGTCGCCGTGGGCACGCCGAGATCGTGGAAGCGACGGATGCGGCGCGCATACGCCTCGTGGTCGCTCCAGAACGCCGCGGTGCCCTTGCCGAAGGCGTCCGGCGTCTCGAGCCAGGCGGTGCCGCCCTCGACCGTGCCGTCGATGAACAGCTTGACGCCCTGCACCGCCCAGCGGCGGCCGTGGCGCTTCTGCAGCGCCAGGATGCGCTCCACGTCCGCGTCGTCGGAGGTCGGCTCGCACCACGGCGAGAGCCGCAGACGGATCGGCAGCTCGCCCTCCGCCTCGATCGCCTCGAGCAGCGCGAGCGCGTCGTCGGCCTCCAGATCCATGACGTGCGTCGCCGTGATGCCGCGCTCGGCCATGCGGGTGAGCAGGTCGCGCAGCTGCCGCACGCGGTCGTCGAAGGAGCGTGGCGGCAGAATCGACTCCACCCGGTCCATGACGGCGAACTCGAGGAGGTGGCCGGAAGGGCGGCCGCTGCCGTCGTCGACGACCGATGAGCCGTCGTCGTTGACGACGGGGGCCGTGATCCCGGCCAGGCGGAGGGCGGCATCCGTCGCGACCGCCGAATGGGCGTCGAACATCTTGACGTACGCGAGCCGGTCCGCACCCAGCACCTCATGCAGGATCGCGTGCGAGATCGGCTCGCCCTCGAAGGCGTTGGGATCGAGTCCCCACGCGAGGAACCACTCGTCGCCGGCCTGTTCGTCGCGCCCGCGCTCGAGCGCCTCGACCAGTCCCGCGCGCGTGGAGATGCCGGTGAGCGACGTCCCCCGCACCATGTCGAGGCTCAGGATCGGGTGCGTGTGCGCATCGACCAGACCGGGGACGACCGTCGCGTCGGGGAACTCGAGGACGACGGTGTCGGGCCCGGCGAGCGCAGCGATGGCATCTCGGTCGCCCACCGCGAGCACGCGCCCGTCCGCGATGGCCAGGGAGTCGGCATCCTCCCGACCGAGCATCGTGCGGATGCGGCGGGCGAGGACGATCGTGTCTGCTGAGGTGTCGCTCACTGTCGCTCCGAGAGGTCGAGGGTCGGCGTGGGACGGCGGAAGAAGCGCGTCACGATCAGCAGGATGACGAAGCCGGCGGCGAGCCAGGCGAGGCCGATCGCGAAGGTCACCGGCGCCAGGCTCGTCCACAGCCAGACGGTGAGGGCGAAGCCGATGAGCGGCAGGACGAGGTTGCTGAACCACGCGCCGCCGGTGCGCTCCCGCTTGTCGACGAAGTAGTGCTTGAAGACCGCGAGGTTCACGAACGAGAAGGCGATCAGGGCGCCGAAGCTGATCATGTTCGACAGCGTGAGCAGGTCGAAGACGATCGCGAGGAGCGAGACGACCGACACGATGAGAGTGGCGACGACCGGCGTGCCGAAGCGCGTGCTCAGGTGTCCGAAGATCCGCCGGGGGAGCACTCCGTCCCGTCCCATGGCGAACAGGATGCGGGCGACCGACGCCTGAGAGGTGAGGGCCGATCCGAGTCCACCGGCGGTGAAGCCCGCGATGAACAGTGCCGAGAGCCAGTGGCCGCCGACGGCCGTGACGACCTCGACGCTGGCGGTGTCCGCCGAGTGGAAGGCATTGGAGGGGAACGCGATCTGTGCCGCGAACGAGATGACGATGAAGATGATGCCTGCCGCGATCGTGACGATCATGATGGCTCGGGGCACCGTGCGCTTCGCATCCTTCGCCTCCTCCGACAGAGTCGACACCGAGTCGAAGCCGAGGAACGACAGGCACAGGATCGCGGCGCCCTGGAACAACGTCGCGAAGCCCGAGACCGAGCCGTCGCCGCGGAACGGGAGCAGCGGATCGACGCCGTGCCCGGTCGCCGACGCGATGGACAGCGCGAGGAAGACGACGATGAAGACCCCCTGCAGCGCGATGATCACGAAGTTCGTGCGCGCCACCGAGATGATGCCGATGATGTTCAGAACCGTCACGAGCGCGATCCCGAGCACGATCCAGATCCAGTTGGCCACCGCGGGGAAGGCGTTGTTCATGTAGAGCCCGAGGATCAGGTAGTTGATCATCGGCAGGAACAGGTAGTCCAGCAGGAGCGACCAGCCGGCGAGGAAGCCGATGGCGCCTCCGAAACTCTGCTGCGTGTACACATAGGCCGATCCCGCGTACGGGTAGGCGACGGACATCCGGGCGTACGACCGCGCGGTGAACATCATCGCGACGAGCGTGATGAGGTACGCGTCGACGACGCGTCCGCCGGTGAGCTGCGTGACGATGCCGTAGGTCGTGAAGACCGTGAGCGGCACCATGTAGACCAGACCGAACAGGACGAGCGACGGCACGCCGAGAACGCGCCGGAAGCGTCCATCGGTGACCTGGGCCGTCGCCTCCGTCGGGCTGATCAAGGCTTCGGGGGCGGAATTCTCGGACATGGAGGCTCTTTCCTCTTTCGGGACGGATGCGGCGCTGCATCCGGTTCGACATCGACGTCTGGTGCCCGGTACGCGGGTTTTTCTCCGGGGGATTCCCGTGCGGGTCCGCCCAGGATAGCAATATCGTTACAGCAGTGCAATATCGCTACAGCATCTCGCGACGACCGGAGGCGGGAGGGCGGAATTGGTCATCAGCGCGGCGGTGCGACGGGTCCGGCGGTGGACTGCCGGCGGCGAAGCGTCAGAGGGATGACCTCGCGCACGAACTGCCGGGGCGCGCCCGCGGCATCGGCATCGAGCACCGCGACGAGCGCCCGCATGCAGCGCCGGCCGAACTCGCGCGCGTGCAGATCGATCGCGGTGATCGACGGCTGGGTGAGCTCCAGCGCGGCGGAATCGACGGCCGCCGCGACCAGCAGGTCCGTGCCCACCCGGCGGCCGAGGCGCTCCGCGCTCGTGACCACGCTCAGGACCGTGCCGTCCGCGGTCGTGACCACCGCGTCGACGGGCTCCGGTCCCTCGAGCAGCTCGGTCACGGACCGATGGATGCCATCGGGCGTCGCGGGATGCGCGAGCGCGACGACACGCGGAGGGATGCCGCGATCCCTGCACCAGGTCTCGAACGTCTCCCGCACGGTCATGGCCCACTGCATCGGCACGTCGAGCGACAGCAGCGCAGGATGCCGGCTCCCGCGCTCGGCGAGGTGATCCATGAGCTCGGCGACGCCGCTCGCGTGGTCGCTCATCACGTCGCCCCGCGGCTCGGGCAGCCCGGGCGGCACGGGTTCGCCCGTCACGACCGGAAGCCGCCCGGACAGGATCGCGCGTGCCGACTCGTCGTCCGCGAGCGGGTCGAGGAGGATCACGCCGTCGGCATGCACGCGGTCCAGCTGAGAGGGCGACGCGTCGGCGGTGAGCATCGAGACGATCAGGCCCGCCCGGTCGGCCTCCTCCACGACGCCGAACGTCGCCTCCATGTAGTACGCCATGGTCGACGTGTCCCGCGGCAGCGCGAGGGCGATCATGCCCGTCCGGGCGCCGCGGAGGCTGCGGGCGAGCGTGTTCGGGTGGTAGCCGATCTCGGCCGCGACCTCGTGCACACGGCGTCGTGTCTCCTCCGACACCCGGCCGCGGCCGGTGATCGCGAACGACACCGTGGAGCGGGAGATGCCGAGGCGGTCGGCGATGTCCTGGAGGGTCGCCGCCCGATCGGTACGCATGAAGCGAACCTACAGGGCCCCGTGGAACACCCTCGTCAGCTGATGAGCAGCAGCTGGTGCCCCGCCGACACGGTCGTGCCGGGGTCGGCGTTGATCGAGCCCACGACGCCGTCCTTGTGCGCCTGGATCGGCTGCTCCATCTTCATGGCCTCGAGCACGATGACGAGGTCGCCCTTGACGACCAGCTGGCCCTCCTCCACCGCGACCTTGACGATCGTGGCCTGCATGGGCGCCTTGACGGCGTCGCCGGATGCGCCGGCGACGACGGTGTGCTCGTGCGAGCGCCGCGACGGCGGCACCGCTGCGGGACGGCCGGCGGTCTGCGCGACGGGGGCGACGATGCGGTCGGGAAGGCTCACCTCGAGGCGCTTGCCCGAGACCTCGACGACCACGGTGTGGCGCGTCTCGGTCGCCTGAGGACCGTCCAGCTCGCCGTCCCACGCGGGGATGTCGTTGACGAACTCGGTCTCGATCCACCGGGTGTAGACGCCGAAGCGGCCGTCCTCCGCGGTGAACGCCGGGTCGCGCACGACCTTCCGGTGGAACGGGATGACCGTCGGCAGTCCGCCGACCTCGAATTCGTCGAGCGCGCGGCGTGAGCGCTCGAGCGCCTCCGCGCGGTCGCGGCCGGTCACGATGACCTTGCCGAGCAGCGAGTCGAACGCGCCGCTGACCGTGTCGCCGGCGGTGACGCCGGAGTCGAGCCGCACGCCCGGGCCGCCGAACGTCTTGAAGACCTTGATGGGGCCGGGCTGCGGCAGGAATCCGCGGCCCGGGTCCTCGCCGTTGATGCGGAACTCGATGGAGTGGCCCTGGGGCTCCGGGTCGTCGTAGTCGAGCGTGCCGCCCTCGGCGATGCGGAACTGCTCGCGCACGAGGTCGATGCCGGTGACCTCCTCGGACACCGGGTGCTCGACCTGGAGCCGCGTGTTGACCTCGAGGAACGAGATCGTGCCGTCGGCGCCGATCAGGAACTCGCAGGTTCCCGCCCCGACGTAGCCGACCTCGCGCAGGATGGCCTTCGACGACGCGTAGAGAGTGGCGTTCTGCTCGGCCGTCAGGAACGGCGCGGGAGCCTCCTCGACGAGCTTCTGGTGGCGGCGCTGCAGCGAGCAGTCGCGCGTCGAGACGACGACGACGTTGCCCTCGGCATCCGCGAGGCACTGCGTCTCGACGTGGCGCGGCTTGTCGAGGTACTTCTCCACGAAGCACTCGCCGCGGCCGAACGCGGCGATCGCCTCGCGCGTCGCCGAGTCGAACAGCTCGGGGATCTCGGCCATCTCGCGGGCGACCTTGAGGCCGCGTCCGCCGCCGCCGTACGCGGCCTTGATCGCGATGGGCAGTCCCACGGTCTCGGCGAACGCGACGACCTCGTCGGCGCCCGCGACCGGGCCGGGCGTGCCGGGGGCCAGGGGGGCGCCGACCTTCTCGGCGACGTGACGAGCGGTGACCTTGTCGCCCAGGGCCTCGATGGCCTCGGGGCTGGGGCCGATCCAGACCAGGCCCGCGGCGGTGACCGCCCGGGCGAAGTCGGCGTTCTCGGCGAGGAAGCCGTAGCCGGGGTGCACGGCATCCGCTCCCGAGCGCCGGGCGACGCCGAGGATCTTGTCGATCGAGAGGTAGGTCTCGGCGCTCGTGGTGCCCTCGAGCGCGTAGGCCTCGTCGGCGAGGCGCGCGTGCAGGGCGTCGCGGTCCTGGTCGGCGTAGACGGCCACCGACGCCTTTCCGGAATCGCGCGCGGCGCGGATGACACGGACGGCGATCTCGCCACGGTTGGCAACGAGAACCTTGGCGATCTGAGGCATGGATGTCAGCCTACAGAGGGGCGTTGGGGGGGTTTTGAGTGACCTCCACAAGAAACGCCTGTATATGTGTCAGGGAACCTACGAGCGCGTCCACAGGCTCGGCCAGGCGATCCCGAGCTCCCGGACGAGCCGCCGCACCGTGGACAGCGACATCCCGACCACCGTCGACGGGTCGCCCTCCACGCGCTCGATGAACGGCCCGCCGAGACTGTCGATCGTGAACGCCCCGGCGACATGCAGCGGCTCGCCGGTCGCGACATAAGCGTCGATCTCGTCGTCGGTCATGTCGGCGGTGAACGAGACGGACGCCTCGGCCACCGCGTGCGCCTCGGCCGGCTCGGCATCCGGTGAGAGCAGATAGACGCTGTGCCCGGAGTGCAGGACACCCGTGCGGCCGCGCATCCCGTGCCAGCGCCCAGCCGCGATGTCCGGGGTGTACGGCTTGCCGAGGATACGCCCCTCGATCTCGAACATCGAGTCGCCGCCGATGACGATGCCGGTGAAGCCCTCGGCGGCCGCGCGCGCCGCGACGTCGGCGGCCTTGCGGCGGGCGAGGAGCAGCACGTGGTCGGCGGGCGGAAGCCGCCCCTCGACGCGCTCGACCGCGGCGATGACCGCCTCCTCGTCGACATCCGGCGCGAGCGTCTCGGGCTCGATGCCCGCCTGCCGCAGCAGCATGAGTCGGGCGGGCGAGGTCGAGGCCAGGAGCACGCGCATCCCCTCACGGTAACGGGTGTGGGATGCTCGGACACATGGTTTCGACGGGCGCCGTGGGCGACGAGGTGGAGCTCGCGATCGAGGGCGTCGCGCACGGCGGCGTGTTCGTCGCACGCCACGGGGGCGATGCCGAATCCCGCGGGCGGGTCGTCTTCGTCCCCGAGGTCATCCCGGGCGAGCGCGTCCGCGCCCGCCTCACCCAGGCCGGTGCGAAGTCCTTCTGGCGCGCGGAGCCGATCGAGATCCTGGATGCGTCGCCCCACCGCCGCCCGCACGTGTGGCCGCAGGCCGACATCAACGTGCCGGCGGCCGAGCGACCCGGCGGCGCCGACTTCGGCCACATCGCGCTCGAGCACCAGCGCGAGCTCAAGGCGACGGTGATCTCCGACGCGCTGCGCCGAATGGGCGGGGTCGAGCCCGGGGATCTCGCGGTCGCCCCGGCCGGCGCCGACGAAACCGTCGACGGCACCGGCTGGCGCACGCGCGTCAGTCTGCACGTCGACGAGAAGGGGCGGATCGGCCCGTTCGCGTCGCGCAGCCACGAGGTGGTGCCGGTCGTGGACCTGCCGCTCGCGACCCGCGCCATCGCCCATGCGGCCGACCGCCTCACGGGCGCCGAGCCGGGGCGAGTCGACTTCGTGCAGCCGGCGGACGGGCGCGTTCGCATCCTCCGCCGTCCCGCGGCGAGGCGTGCGCACCACAAGCCCGAGACCGTCGTCGAGGTCGTCGACGATCGCGAGTTCCGCGTGGATGCCGGCGGGTTCTGGCAGGTCCACCGCCTCGCTGCGGCGGCGCTCAGCGCCGCCGTCCGCGCGGGGCTCGCGACGGCAGGCGGAGTCGATCCGGATGCCGCGCACCTCGACCTGTACGGCGGGGTCGGACTCTTCGCCGCCACGCTCGCGGAGCTCGGCGGGCCGCGCACGCGCGTCACCTCCGTCGAGTCCGACCCCGCTGCGACCGAGCACGCCGGAGACAACCTCGCCGAGTGGGTCGGGGCCCGCGCCGTCACCGGCAGGGTGGACCGGTGGATGCGTCAGCTCGCCGACACGGCGTCCGCCGCCGAGCGATCGCGTCTCGCGGCGGGCGTCACGCTCCTCGACCCGCCGCGCGCCGGAGCGGGGCGCGAGGTCGTCGACGCGATCGCGGGGCTGGCCCCCGCATCCGTCGTCTACGTCGCCTGCGACCCCGTCGCGCTCGCGCGGGACCTGGCCACGTTCCGCGGCCACGGTTACGAGCCCGCGGTCCTCAGGGCGCTGGACCTGTTCCCCAACTCCCACCATGTCGAGACGGTGGCGATACTGACGCGGTCGTGACCCGCACTCGTTAGGCTGAGCGGCATGACGCAGGTGGCGCTGATCGACGACCATGAGTCCGTGCGGCTCGGGCTGGAAGCGGCCTGCGACCGGAACCGCTCGCTGCACGTCGTGTTCTCCGGGAGCACGGTCACGTCGTACCTCGACTGGCGCCGGTTCAGCGACTCGCCGCCCGCCGACGTGGTCGTCCTCGACCTCACACTCGGCGACGGGACGACGATCCCGGAGAACGTGCGCGCGCTGACATCCGACGGCTCCAGCGTCATCATCCACTCGGTCGCCGACCGGCCGGACGCGGTCCGCGAGGCGCTCGCCGCGGGTGCTGCAGGCGTCATCAGCAAGGCCTCGCCGACCGAGGACGTGCTCGACGCGATCCGCACGGTGGCGCGCGGCGAGCTTCTGGACAACGTCGAGTGGGCCAGCGCCGTCGAGGGCGACCGGCTCTTCGCCGATGCGCAGCTGTCGATGCGCGAGCGCGACGTGCTGAGGCTGTACGCCGCGGGGCTGCCCTTGAAGGCCGTCGCCGATCGTCTCGGGATCGCGTACTCCACCGCGAAGGAGAACATCACCCGGGTGCGCATGAAGTACATCGACGTCGGCCGGCCGGCGCCGACCAAGGTCGATCTGCTCCGCCGCGCCATGGAGGACGGCATCCTCAACGTCGAAGAAGGCGCCGGTGGCGGCTGAGGCGGTCGCATCGCGCCGGCGCACCCGCGCGCTCGGCTCGTTCACGCGCACCCGCGTCGAGCGCATACTGCAGCTCGCCATCGCGATCGGATGCCTCGCGCTCGGATCGCAGGCGTTCTTCGCGGCGCTCGGGCCGGACGATGAGGCGCGGGGATGGCACGTCCCCTTCGTCGTGATCGTGTTCGCGAGCCTCGCCGCGGCGATCGTCGCATGTCTCGCGGGCCGGGCGGTCCGTCCGATGAGCGCGCAGTTCCCGCTCGTCTACGTGGCCGCGCTGCTGGTGTGGCCGCTGGCCACCCGCGGCGTCGCCACGGCACCGACGGACCACCCCTGGATCTTCTACCTCATCAACGTCGCGACGGTCATGACGATCCTCGCGTTCCGCCTTCCGCTCCAGATCCTCGCGACGATCGTGATCCCGCTCCTGTACGGACTCACCCGCCTCGTGCAGGGCGGGTTCGGGCGGGAGTACTGGATGACGGTGAGCCTGGATGTCTCGTTCGCCCTGATCCTCGGCGGCATCCTGCTGTCGCTCGGCTGGGTCTTCCGGGCCGTCGCGGACGACGTCGACGGCGAGCGCGCCCGCGCGGTCGAGACCTACGCGGCCGCAGCCGCCGCGGAGGCGACCGAGCAGGAGCGCGTGTCGGTCGCCGCGCTGATGCACGACAGCGTCCTGGCGGCGCTGCTCGCCCTCGCCCGGTCGCATTCCGACCGCGAGCGGGCCCTGGCGGTGTCCATGTCGCGCGAGGCGCTGACCCGGCTCGCCAACGCCGAGCGCGACGCGGAGATCGGGACGGATGCGCCGGTCTCGATGACGGCGCTGGCGGATGCGGTCGAGAATGCCGGGGTCGAGTTCGGGGTCGTCCCTCCGACGACCCGGCGCATCGACCGCCGCGCCGGCACGCTGCCCGAGAGCGTGGCGCGCGCCCTCGTCCTCGCCGCCACCCAGGCGATCGCCAACTCGATCCAGCACGCGGAAGGGCGCGGGCTGCGCCTGGAGGTCGAAGGACTGACCGACCCGCCCATGGTGGTGGTGCGGATCATCGATTCGGGTCCGGGCTTCGATGCGGATGGCGTCGCCGAGGACCGGCTCGGCATCCGCGCCTCGATCCTCGCCCGGGTCGCGGCCGTCGGCGGGCGCGCCCACGTGGACACCGGACCACAGGGCACGCGGGTCGTGCTGGAGTGGGGCTGGCCCTCGCCCGACCATGAAGGGGAGGATGCATGACCTTCAGCGTCCGGCACGTCCTCATCGGGCTCGCCGTCGCCTTCACGGCCTACCTGTCCGCACGCGGCCTGTGGTGGACCGAACCTGTCGCGCGCCCGGTCGGCATGATCGCGTCGCTCGTGGTCTATCTCCTGATCACGTGGCTGTGCCTGCTCGTCGAGCCTGCCGGAGGGCGCCGCACGACCCCGGACGACCACGACGTGCCCTTGACTGCCGGCTCCCGCGGACCCGTCCCGCTTCCGACGTGGGCCGCGGCCCTCGCCTTCGCCCTGGCCATCGCGCTGCCGACGGGCCTGACCCTCTTCGCCGGCACCGGATCGGCCGGTGCCCCGTATGTGACCTGGTACATCGGGGGCATCGGCGCCCTGATGACGATCGTGATGGTGCGCCGGCGCACGTGGTGGGCGTGGGCGGGCACGGCGGCGCTCGCGGTCGTCTCGGCCGTGTGGCTGGGCCCCCTCAACGCCCTCGCGATGGGACTCGTCGGATCGATTCTGTGGGTCGGCGTCGCTCAGCTGCTCATGCGTTCCTTCGACCGTGCCGCGCGCGACACCTCGCAGCTGCAGGAGCTCCAGGCCGCCGCATCGTCCTGGCAGGCCGCGCAGTCCGGCCGCCGGCGCGAGCGGCGGGTCCAGGTGCAGCGCGCGCTCACCATCGCGGGCCCCGTGCTCACGCGTGCCATCGAGGTCGGCGGCGCGATCTCGCCGGCCGACCGTGCTGAGGCGACCATCGCCGAGGGGCGCCTGCGCGATGAGCTCCGCGGCGGACGACTGCTCGACGACGACGTCCGCGAGGCCCTCGAGCGGGCGCGCCGACGCGGCGCCGTGGTCACCGTCTACGACGAGGGCGGGCTGGATGACCTGTCCGAGCCGGCGCTGGTCACCATCCGCCGGGAGCTCGCGGCAGCGGTCGGCTCCGCGCACTCGGATCGGCTGTTCGTGCGAACGTCGCCGGACGCCGATGTCGCCGTGACCGTCGTCGGCCGATCGGCCGGAGGCCCGGGCCGCGGCGAGGACGAGACGGTCGACCTCTGGCGTGAGATCCCGCGTCGCCCGGCGTGAGCCGCGCTCGTCGTCGGCGCGCGGCGGATCTCACCGACCCGGCGGGGGAGTGACAGGGCGGTGGAGAGAGAAGAAGGCGAGGGGCGGCGAAGCCGCCCGCCCCTCGCCTGAGCGGACGGTTACCCGAAAACCGTCCGCAGGGGGCCGTATCCGGAGCTCGTCAAACCCTGTCCGAGCCGGTCGGCCGAACGCGGAAGCGTTCCAGCTCCATAAGTCTGACAAACCTGTGCGGTGCGTGTCTGTAGGTATTTTGGGGGACAAATTCTCGCGGGATCACGCGAGAAAGGACATCATGCGGTCCAGCTGCCCCAGCCGTACTCGCGCGGCAGGCGCTGGCGAAGTCCACGGCTCGACAGTTCCCATGCGGAGCGATGCTCCCGCTCTTCGGCGACCGCATCGGCCGCCTCGTTCGTGTACGCCTCGCTGACCACCGCCATGAGGGCGGCGAGCTCCTCGTCGCTGGGAGTGCCCCGGATGACCTCGATGGCGAGCTGTGCGTCGTCCTCGCCGCTCATAGCGGGATGTTACCGTGCTTCTTCGCGGGCATGCTGGCGCTCTTCCCGCGCAGCGCTCGCAGGGCCTTGGCGATCGAGACGCGGGTGTGCGCGGGCTCGATGATGCCGTCGAGCTCGCCGCGCTCTGCGGCCAGGAACGGGGATGCGACGTTGTACGTGTACTCGTTCGCCAGGCGCGTGCGCACGGCGGCGATGTCCTCGCCGGCGTCGGCTGCCCGCTTGAGCTCCCCGCGGTAGAGGATGTTGACGGCGCCCTGACCGCCCATCACCGCGATCTCCGCGGTCGGCCACGCGAGGTTAACGTCGGCGCCGAGCTGCTTCGACCCCATCACGATGTATGCGCCGCCGTAGGCCTTGCGCAGGATGACGGTGACGAGCGGCACGGTGGCCTCGGCGTAGGCGTACAGGAGCTTGGCGCCGCGCCGGATGACGCCGGTCCACTCCTGGTCCGTGCCGGGGAGGTAGCCCGGCACATCCACGAGCGTCACGATCGGGACCGAGAACGCGTCGCAGAACCGCACGAAGCGGCTCGCCTTCTCTCCGGCCTCG
The DNA here is from genome assembly GCF_034120055.1 of Microbacterium rhizosphaerae. NCBI lineage: Bacteria > Bacillati > Actinomycetota > Actinomycetes > Micrococcales > Microbacteriaceae > Microbacterium > Microbacterium rhizosphaerae. The sequence continues at coordinate 1,339,387 of NZ_CP139368.1, forward strand.
ATGTTGAGCGTCCCGGCCATCTGCGACGGCTGGTTCGCGATGATGCCGACGGTCCGGCCCTCGATGCGGCCGAACCCGATCACGATGTTCGGCGCGAACAGCGGCTGCACCTCGAGGAAGTCGCCCGCGTCGACGATGTGGGCGATGACCTGGTGCATGTCGTACGGCTGGTTGGGGGAGTCCGGGATGACCGTGTTCAGGAACTGGTCGGCATCCGTCGTCTCCCATTCGAAGCCCGACTCGTACCGCGGGATCTCCGACATGTTGTTGTCGGGGAGGAAGCCGAGGAGTGTGCGCACGTAGTCGATCGCGTCGTCCTCGTCGTCGGCGAGGTAGTGCGCCACGCCCGAGCGGGTGTTGTGGGTGTAGCCGCCGCCGAGCTCTTCCATTCCGACGTCCTCGCCCGTGACCGTCTTGATGACGTCGGGGCCGGTGACGAACATCTGGCTCGTCTTGTCGACCATGACGACGAAGTCGGTGAGTGCGGGGGAGTAGACGGCACCGCCCGCGGCGGGACCCATGATGATCGAGATCTGCGGGATCACGCCGGACGCGGCGGTGTTCAGGCGGAAGATCTCGCCGTACTTGCCGAGCGCGATGACACCCTCCTGGATGCGGGCGCCCCCGGAGTCGAGCATGCCGATGCAGGGCATGCCGTTGCGCAGTGCGAACTCCATGACCTTGATGATCTTGTCGCCCGCGGCCTCGCCGAGCGATCCGCCGAAGGTGGTGAAGTCCTGGGCGTAGACGGCCACGGTGCGGCCGTTGATCGTGCCGATGCCGGTGACGACGGAGTCGCCGTACGGGCGCGCCTTGTCCATGCCGAACGCCGTGGTGCGGTGGCGCACGTACTCGTCCAGCTCGACGAACGACCCGCGGTCGACGAGAAGCTCGATGCGCTCGCGCGCGGTCAGCTTGCCCTTGGCGTGCTGCTTCTCGAGCGAGATCTTCTCGGGATCGACGACGGCTTCCTGGAAGCGCTGGCGCAGGTCGGCGATCTTGCCGGCGGTCGTGGAGAGGTCGGGCTCATCGGTCACCGTTCCACCCTAGCGAGCGGCGCGTTTTCCCGGTTGGAGGGTGCGCACAAGTCCTCGAGCGCACTGCTGTCAGAATCATCGCGGCGGACCGGGTGACGGCAATAGGGTGACGGCATGGACGATCTACCGCTCTCCCGCACCGCATCCCCCCGAATCGAGGTCGTCGAGTCCACCGGCTCGACCAATGCCGATCTCGTGGCGCTCGTCGCCACGCATCCGGGTGCGTGGCCGCACCTGTCCGTGCTCCTCACGGACGATCAGCGCGCGGGCCGGGGCCGGCTCGACCGCACGTGGGTCCTGCCCGCGGGCACCGCCCTGGCCGTGTCGGTCGTCCTCGATGTCACCGGTATCCCGCTCGCAGCCCGCGGCTGGGTGCCGCTCATCGCGGGCGCGGCGATGACGCGGGCCGTCGCCGCCGCGTTGCAGGGGACCACGCACACCGCCGGACTGAAGTGGCCCAACGACGTGCTGGTCGACGGCGCGAAGATCTGCGGCATCCTCGCCGAGGGCGTGCCGGGCCACCCCGGGCTGGTCGTCGTGGGGGCGGGGATCAACACCCGCATTCCGCGCGAGCATCTGCCGGTCCGCACGGCCACCTCGTTCACGGCGCTCGGCGTCGACGTCGACGAGGACGCGCTGCTGTTCGCCTACCTCCGGGCCCTCGGCGAGCAGATCTCCGCGCTCGCGGCGGCGAACGGCGATGTCGCGGCATCCGGCATACGGGGTGAAGTGGAGGCGCTCTGCGTGACGCTCCGGCGCGACGTCCGCGCCCTCCTCCCCGACGGATCCGAGGTCCTGGGAACAGCGCGCCGGCTCACGTCGGACGGCGCCCTCGTGATCGAGCCGCTCGTCGGCACGGAGTCCGTCGTCGCAGCGGGCGATATCGTACATCTGCGCTGACGGGTCGCGGGCAGCCCCGGTGTCATGATGGAGGCGTGACGCAGCCGAGCATCGGGGGACGCCCGCTCACGCCGGCGCCGGGCATCCCGACGCCGGAGCTGCGTGTGGCCCGCTTCCGCGGCCACGCCCGCAGGCTGACCTGGTCCGCGCTGGTGCTGATCGTCACCGCCGGCGCGCTCGGCTACTTCTACGGCCGCCTGCCGGCTCCCTTCACGAACTGGATGCTCGTGGGCGCCGCCGTGGCGATCGTGCTGCTGCTCGTCCTCATCCCGTTCCTCGTCTGGTGGGGCCGCGTCTACACGATCACCACGCGCCGGGTCATCGCGCGCGGGGGGATCGGCGGCGGGGGCACGCGCGAGCTGTCCCACGTGCGCGGGTACACGATCGACATGCGCCGCGGGCCCATCCAGCGGATGTGGGGGACGGGCACGCTGACGCTGCGCAACGGCATCGACGAGCCGCTGCGGCTCGTCGACATCCCGAGTGCCGTGCTCGTCCACGAGGTGCTCGTCGACCAGGTCGAGGTGAACCAGATCCTGGCGCACCGGGAGCTGCCGCTGCCGGGAACGGCTCAGGGCGTCTCGGGCATGGTGCCGCCGAATCCGCCGCCGCCCCTGCCGCCCCGTCCGGCCTGACCGCGCATCACCGCGCCTGTCGGGTGCGGGACAATGGTCCGGTCGAGAGGAGCGGGATGGCCCTGCGAGTCGGAGTGGTGGGCGGCGGACAGCTGGCGCGGATGATGATCGCCCCGGCGGTCGAGCTCGGAGTCGAGATCCGCGTGCTCGCGGAGGCGGAGGGGATGTCGGCATCCCTCGCTGCCACATCGGTCGGCGACTATCGCGACGCCGACACGGTCCTGGCGTTCGCGCGCGACGTCGACGTCGTCACGTTCGACCACGAGCATGTGCCGCAGCCGGTGCTGCACGCCCTCGTCGACGCCGGCGTCGCCGTGCGCCCCGGGCCCGATGCCCTGCATTACGCGCAGGACAAGCTGGCCATGCGCGCGAGACTCGACGAGCTCGGGATGCCGCAGCCGGACTGGGCATCCGTCTCCGACGAGGACTCGCTGCAGGCGTTCCTCGACGACCACGGCGGGCGCGCCGTCGTGAAGACGCCACGCGGCGGGTACGACGGGAAGGGCGTGCGCGTCGTGTCGCGGGCCTCCGACGCCGCGGACTGGCTCAGCGCGGGAGCGCCCCTGCTCGTCGAGGAGCTGGTCGAGTTCACGCGCGAGCTCGCACAGCAGGTCGCCCGCCGGCCCTCCGGCCAGGTCGTCGCATTCCCCGTCGTCGAGACCGTGCAGCGCGACGGCGTCTGCGCGGAGGTCATCGCACCGGCGCCGCACGCGGGCGACCGACTGACGGAGGCGGCGGCTCGCGTGGGCACTGAGATCGCGGAGGGACTCGGCGTCACGGGGATGCTCGCCGTCGAGCTCTTCGAGACCACCGACGAGCGGATCCTCGTCAACGAGCTCGCCATGCGCCCGCACAACTCGGGGCACTGGACGCAGGACGGGGCGGCGACCAGCCAGTTCGAACAGCACCTGCGTGCCGTGCTCGACCTTCCGCTGGGCGATCCGGCCTCCCGCGCGGCATGGTCGGTGATGGTGAACATTCTCGGCGGACCGGCATCCGATTCCCTCGACGCCCGGTTCGCCGCCGCGATGGCGGATCATCCGGACGCCAAGATCCACACCTACGGCAAGACGCCGCGCCCCGGACGCAAGGTCGGTCACGTCAACGCCGTCGGCGACGATCTGGATGACGTGGCGTACGTCGCCCGCTCGGCGGCGGCGCGGTTCCTCGACTGACAGGCACGGAGTCGCCCCGGGTGGCCGTGCCGTTGCGGAGTTCTCGCAGGCGATCGGCCTAGCCTGGACGGGTGACTGAGCCGCTGAATTCGTCCTCGTCCCCCCTCGTCGGCGTCGTCATGGGCTCCGACTCGGACTGGCGCGTGATGGGCGATGCCTCTGCGGTGCTCACCGAGCTCGGCATCCCGCACGAGGTGGAGGTCGTGTCCGCACACCGCACTCCCGACAAGCTCGTCCGCTACGGGCGGGAGGCGCGCGGGCGGGGTCTCAAGGTCATCGTCGCCGGCGCCGGCGGCGCTGCGCACCTGCCCGGCATGCTGGCATCGGTCACGGCTCTGCCGGTCGTCGGCGTGCCCGTCCCGCTCGCCTTGCTCGACGGCATGGACTCCCTCCTCAGCATCGTGCAGATGCCCGCCGGCATCCCCGTCGCCACCGTGTCGATCGGCGGCGCGAAGAACGCCGGGCTCCTCGCCGCGCGCATCATCGGCGCGGGCGACGCCGCCGTCGCCGACCGGATCGAGGCGTACGCGCGGGACCTCGAAGCCCAGGTGGAGGAGAAGAACCGCCGGCTGAAGGCGTCGCTGTGAGCGCGGTCGGCATGTCGCGCGGCGTCCTCATCGAGGAGCGACCGCTCAGGTACCCGGATGCCTCCTCCCCGCAGTTCATGGAGAACCGGGGCTGGTGGCTCGTCGGCATGAACTTCCTGCTGCCCGGGTCGGCGCAGGTGCTCGCCGGCAATCGACGGCTGGGACGGGTCGGCGTCGCGGCCACCCTGTTCCTCTGGATCGCGGCGATCGTCGGAGTCGTCGCCGTGCTGCTGTGGCGCACCGCGCTCATCACGCTGGTGACGAACACGTGGTTCCTGCTCGCCGTCGAGGTCGTCCTCACCGCGTACATCGCGCTGTGGGTCATCCTCACCGTCGACACGCTGCGGCTCGTGCGCTTCGTCAAGATCCGCGGGTGGGCGCGGGCCGGCATCCCGATCCTCGCCGTCTCACTGCTGGTCGCCAGCAGCGCGGTCACCGCCAAGGGGGTCGCCTACGCGGACGCCGCGCGCGGTGCGCTCGGCTCCATCTTCGCGGCCAGCGGACCCTCGCAGCCGCCGAGCGACGGCTATTACAACATCATGCTGCTCGGCGGCGACGACTCCGCCGGACGGGACTCGATGCGGTTCGACAGCATCTCGGTGGTCTCCATCAACGCCGACACCGGCCAGGTGGCGCGCACCGGCATCCCTCGTGACCTCGCCGGGTTCCCGTTCGTCGAGGGCAGCCCGATGCGGCAGCTGTATCCGAAGGTGCACACCGGCCACGCCTCCGCGAAATGCGGCTGGGGTGGAGGCATCAACCAGCTCAACACGGAGGTCGGCGTCTGCGGGCACGGGAAGAACCTGTACCCGGATGCGGTCAGCCAGGGCTCGACGCCGTCCATCGAGGCGACGCGCGACGCAGTCGAGGGCATCCTCGGCATCAAGATCCAGTACTACGTGCTCATGAACTTCGGCGGCTTCGCGCAGCTCGTCGACGCCCTGGGCGGCGTCGACATCACGGTCACCGAACGCCTGCCCGAAGGCGGACCGGCGTACGAGGGTCAGCCCGTGCAGAAGTGGGCCACCGGCTGGATCGAGCCCGGCACCCAGCACATGGACGGCAACACCGCCCAGTGGTACGCCCGTTCGCGCGAGACGACGAGCGACTTCGACCGCGTGAAGCGGCAGTCGCAGCTGCAGGACGCGATCCTCCACCAGGTCACCCCGACGAACCTGCTGACGCACTTCCAGGAGGTCGCGAAGGCCGGCACGCAGCTGTTCAAGACCGACATCCCCGAGTCGATGCTCGGCTACCTCGCCGACCTCGGAGTCAAGTCGAAGTCGCATCCGTCGCCGTCGATCGTGCTCGATCCGTCTGCGGACGTCGATCAATTCCACCCCGACGTCGCCTACATCCACGGACTGGTGCAGAAGATGCTGCACCCGCCGTCGGCGTCGCCGAGCACGAAGGGGTGATCGGGTGACCGCCTCGCTCAGGCTCGTGCTCGACACGGGCGCCGAGCCGGACATCGCGTCGGCCGCCGTGCAGCTCGGACGCGCCCTCGTACGCACGGCCCCGTCAGGATGCGAGGTCGCCGCCATCGCACCGTCGGGCGCCGACGTTGAGGAGGCCGTCCCCGGACTCGCCGATGTCCGGCGCCTCTCGTTCGCCCGCAGGGAGCTCCTCGCTGCCTGGCAGCTCGGCGTCACCGCCGGTGTCGGAGGAGGCCTCATCCACGCGCCGTCGCTCCTCGCGCCGCTCACCCGGCACGATCGCGTGCACGACAACGATCAGACCGTCGTCACGGTCTGGGATCTCGACGTCTGGGAGCGTCCCGACCTCCTCTCGCGTTCTGCCGTCGCCTGGCAGAAGGCGATGTTCAAGCGTGCGCAGAAGCATGCCGACGCGGTCGTCGTGCCCACCCACGCCATGGCGGAGCGGCTCGCGGAGCGCTCGCGGCTGGGTGGTCGGGTTCGGGTCGTCTCCGGAGCGGCGCCGACCGGTTTCGCCGTGCCGGTGGATGCCGTCGGCCGCAGGAGGACCCTCGGCATCCCCGATGGCACCGTCGTCCTCGCGAGCGTGGACGGGGCCGACCTCGCCTTCGCCGCGCTCGCCGGTGTGGATCTGCCCGTGGTCGTCCTGGACGCGGGGGAGGGGGATGAACCTCTCGTCGCCGATCGCGCCACCGCCGCCGGCATCCCGCGATCGCACCTGCACGTGCGGGGAAGGCTCGACGACGCCGATCGGGCGGCGCTCCTCGACAGCGCGCTCGTGGTCGTGGCGCCGTCGCTGCGCAGTGCCTTCCCCTGGCGGGTCGTGGATGCGCTCGCCCTCGGCGTGCCGGTGGTCGCCGCGGCATCCGACGTGCATCGCGATGTGATCGCCGACGGCGGTGCGCTCGCCGACGCGGATGCCGACGCCCTCGGCGCCGCGATGCAGAAGGCGCTGGCCTCGAACGAGGCGATCGAGCGGATGTCGGTGCTCGCCGCGGACCGTGGGCGGGCTTTCGCGTGGCGCGACGCCGCGGATCGGGTGTGGCAGCTCCACGCCGAATTGTGAGCAGGGATTTTCCCACAGTGGCGCACTTCTGCCACATACGACACACTGGTCACATGCAGTCGGGTCGGGGGACATCTGTGCGTCATGGGGTCAGAGCACGTATCGGGGTGGCGCTCGGCGCTGTTCTGGTCGTCATCGGAGGGGTGCTCTTGCCTGTGGCTGCCGCAGCGCCGGCACGGGCGGCGGACCTGTCGCAGTTCGATCCCGGCAACATCATCAGCGACTCGGTCTTCTTCTACACCGGGTCGATGTCGCAGGCGCAGATACAGTCCTTCCTCGAAGGTAAGGAGACCTCCTGCGCGCCGTCGGCGACCTGCGTCAAGAACTACTACACCGTGACGAAGTCGGTGGCGGCCGACCCGATGTGCGGCGCGTATCCGGGCGGATACAGCGAGCGTGCGTCGGCCATCATCTACAAGGTCGCCCAGGCGTGCGGCATCAATCCGCAAGTGCTTCTCGTCACCATGCAGAAGGAGCAGGGCCTGATCACGAGCGTGTGGCCTTCGGATTGGGCCTACGCCCACGCCATGGGAGCGGACTGTCCCGACACGACCGGCTGCAACAGCATCAGCGCAGGCTTCTTCGCGCAGGTCTACAAGTCCGCATGGCAGTTGAAGCGCTACGCGAACCCGTCCGGAACGAGCAATTACTTCACGTGGTACGCCCCCGGACACACGTGGAACATCCTCTACAACCCGAATACGGCCTGCGGGACGAAGGCCGTGTACGTCAAGAACCAAGCCACAGCGGACCTGTACTACTACACGCCCTACACGCCGAACGCCGCCGCGCTTGCCGCAGGCTACGGAACGGGTGACTCCTGCTCTGCGTACGGAAATCGGAACTTCTACAACTACTTCGTGGACTGGTTCGGATCCACGCAGATTCCCGCGAATGCCTGCACGCCGCCGACCGCTGCGCAGATCACCCCGGGCAGCGGTGAGTTCCTGGTCAACGTCGCGTCGCTGAACGGGCGGATCGCGCCCTCGACGTCGTGCCCGACCGGAATCGTGTCACTTCCGCAGGGGACGATCCTGACCCGTCTGGGAACGTGGGACACGTGGACCCAGGTCCGTCTCAACGGCCAGATCATGTGGGTGGCCTCGCAGTATCTCGTTGCCGCGCCTCCCGTCTCCTACACGACGGCCCGGATCGCAGGCGCGGACCGCTACTCGACCGCCGCAGCCATCGCGCAGCAGAGCAACCCCAACGGCGCGACGACGGTCTACCTGGCATCGGGGGAGAGCTTCCCGGATGCCCTCTCAGGAGCCTCACTCGCCGCTCTCAAGTCCGCGCCGATGCTGCTCACCGCCGCCGGAACGCTGCCTCAACCGACCGCGGCCGCGTTGGCGGCGCTCCACCCCGCGAGCGTCGTCGTTCTCGGAGGTGAGACCGCTGTCTCTCAGGCTGTCTTCAACGCTGTGGGCGCGATCGTGGGGCAGACCAACGTCAGCCGCGTCAGCGGTGCGGACCGGTACGCAACCTCGTTGGCCATCGTGGACTCCGGTTGGAAGACTGCACCGGTCGCATACCTCGCAACCGGCAGCGGGTTCGCGGATGCACTGGCGGCGTCTGCCGTCGCAGGTGCAGCGGGCGCACCGGTGCTGCTCACAGATGGTGCTCAGACGTCGCTGGGCCCGGCTCTGGCCACCGCGCTGCAGACTCTGCATATCGGCAAGGTGATCATCGCGGGCGGTTCGCAGGCCATCTCGGATGGGATCGCGTCTCAACTCTCGAGCCTGGGCATCACCGTCGATCGGAGGGCGGGTTCAGACCGGTACCAGACGAGTGTCCTGCTGGCCGCGGACGCGCCTTCGGCATCGCAATCGTTCATTTCGTCGGGTACGAATTTCCCGGATGCACTCGCGGGTGCTGTCATGGCAGGGCGACTCAAGTCGCCGCTACTCACCACGCCGGCGACGTGTATGGCGGATGTCACGAAGGACTTCCTCATCTCTCGCGGTGCGACCACGGCGACCCTCTTCGGGGGCCCGGACGCGCTGGACGCCGATGTGTTGTCGTCGGTGCGCTGCTGACATCTCATCGCGAGTGCGAGGAATCAGGGCCGCCCCATGCCGTAGTAGGTCCACCCGGATGCTCGCCAGACCGCAGCATCGAGACAGTTGCGGCCGTCGACGACCACCCGTCCACTCACAAGGGCTGCGGCCTGCTCGGGCGAGAGCTGACGACGGTACTCGTCCCACTCCGTGACGACCACGACGATATCCGCAGCGCGCAGGGCGTCATCCCGGTCGGCGACATACGTCAGCTGCGGATGGATGAGGCGCGCGTTCTCGATCGCAGCGGGATCAGTCACCGTGACCTGGGCGCCGAGTCCGTGAAGGCGCACCGCCACATCGAGGGCGGGCGAGTCGCGGACATCGTCGCTGTGGGGCTTGAATGCTGCGCCGAGGACCGTGACGCGCTTGTTGAAGACGCTTCCGTCGAGAGCGTCGACCGTCAGCTGAACGGCACGATCGCGTCGGCGGAGGTTGATCGCATCCACTTCCCTGAGGAAGGCCACCGCTTCGCTCTTGCCCAGCTCCTCGGCGCGAGCCGAGAAGGCCCGGATGTCCTTGGGGAGGCATCCGCCGCCGAATCCGATTCCGGCCCCGAGGAAGCGTCGCCCGATGCGCTCATCCAGCCCGATGGCGTCGGCGAGCTGCGTGACATCCGCGCCCGTGACCTCGGCGATCTCGGCCATCGCATTGATGAACGAGATCTTCGTGGCGAGAAAGGCGTTCGCCGAGACCTTGACGAGCTCTGCCGTCGCGTAGTCGGTCGTCAGGAACGGCGTGTCGGCCGCGACCGCCGTGTGGTACACCTGGCGGAGCATCGCTTGCGCATGGACTCCGGCGTCGCCCGCCGGGACACCGACCACGATCCGATCCGGCGAGACGGTGTCCTGAACCGCCCAGCCCTCGCGCAGGAACTCGGGGTTCCAGACGAGGGTCGCTCCGACCGACGCGATGCGCACGGCGAGGTCCGCGGCGGTGCCCACAGGAACCGTCGATTTACCGGCGACGATGTCGCCCGGCCGCAGGACGGGCATGAGAGCGGTCACTGCCGCATCCACGTACTGCAGATCGGCAGCGTGGGCTCCGGGCAGCTGCGGCGTGCCGACAGCGATGAAATGCACGTCCGCTCCGCGCGTGTCGGCGATGTCGGTCGAGAACCGCAGGCGGCCCGATGCGAGACCGTCCCCGAGGATCTCCGGGAGTCCGGGCTCGAAGAAGGGCGCTTCTCCCCGGGAGAGCGATTCCACCTTGCGGGCATCCACGTCGATGCCGATGACGTCGTGACCGATCGACGCCATCGCAGCCGCATGGACGGCGCCGAGATAGCCGCAGCCGATGACCGAGACGCGCAAGGCTGAAGTGGTCATGCGGGAAATGGCCGGACGCGCGACGTTGCGGCGCACCCTGAATTGCAGTTCCTGCCGGCAGCGCTGATAGCACTACGGCTTCGGCGAGAGCGGGTCAATTCCAGCACTCGGCTAGGCTATCGTTCTTGGACGGAACTGACGGCGAGCGATTGACGCTCGGCGTGCTGCGGTGCACTCAGGCTGGCATTCATCAGTGACCGAGGACTGCAACTATGCTGATTCGACCGGCTAGCCCATTCGACGCTGAATATGCGAGCTCGGATCGATGGCGGGTGCGATCGTCGCCTGGCATCCTCGATACCCGACCAGGAGTCCATCCGTATGACCGCCTCGCAGGCTACCCCCCGGGCAAGAGAAGCCCCTGTCGTCTCCGTCGTGGTGCGCACCAAGGATCGGCCCATGATGTTGCAACGGGCGCTCCGCGGCATCCTCGGCCAAAGCTTCGTGGACCTCGAAGTCATCGTCGTCAACGATGGCGGCGACCCGGCGACGATCGCAGGCGTGATTGCCGGGTTCTCGGAGTCTGATCAGGCGAGGGTGGTGAGGATCGATCACGAGCGCTCTCTCGGAAGATGGCCCACTGCGAATGACGGAGTCCTTGCAGCTCGTGGCCGTTTTGTCGCCTTGCACGATGACGACGACCTCTGGCACGTGGACTTCCTGGAGCGCACGGTCGCTTTTCTGGACGCGACACCCGATGCTGCAGCGGTCGCCGTGCCCACAGAGGTGGTCTACGAAGAACTCGAAGACGGACAGTGGGTCGAGAGAAGCAGCTACCTGTGGTCGCCGCCCGGGAACGTGGTGACACTGTTCGATCTGATCCTCCACAACCGCGTCGTGCCGATCAGCATGCTGACCCGGCGATCGACGTACGACGAGATCGGACTCTACGACCCGACCCTCGACGTGGTCGGCGATTGGGAGTTCAACCTCCGCCTGGCGGCCCGCGGCACCATTGCCTATCTGGACGGCCCGGTGCTGGCGTATTGGCGCCAGCGCCCGGCAATGACCGGGCCGCTCGGCAACAGCGTTCATGCCGAGCAGACCGCCCATTTCAAGTTCGACCGCCTGGTTCGGGAGCGGGCCCTCAAGAGCGAGAACGCCACCGCAGACGTCGCGCAGCTGCTTTACCTGTCGAAGATCATCGATGAGCGGTTCGGTGACGCTGAACGCCGTATCATCGAGCGTCTCGATGCGCTCGAGCAGGCCATGCAGCGCTCCAGCGCTGCGCTCGATTCGCAGATCAAGCGGCAGTCGAGATACTTCTCCCTCGGCCAGACAGTGGTGAGGCTGCGGCGGCGTTTGTGGCCGCCGCGTTCTGGACGGAGACCGTCGCAGGCGTCCTAGGTGAAGTTGGAGGGCAGGTCTGGAGCGGGTACCGTTTTGGTGGTGCGCCCCCGTCCCCGCCTGCAACTCCGCCGGGCGAAAGCAGCGATCGCGAATCTGCCAGTAGCGGTCCGCTATCGGTCGGAGTTGGTCTCTGCGGCGCCCCTGACTCCTGTGCTCAGCGTGGACGCGAGGACGGATGTCGTCGTTGTCGTATGCCTGTGGCGACGCACCGATCGACTGATGCCCATCCTCCGGATGCTGGAGGCGCAACGAGCTGCGTCGCGAATCCGCGTCGTCTTCTGGAACAACGACCCCACGACGACCGCCCGCTACCGTGGCGAACTGGCAGCACATCAACTGAGTGGTGCACTTGCCCGGGTCGACCTCGTCGACTGCCCCCGGAACATCGGAGGAGCAGCGAGGTTCGTGGTCGCCCGTCGACTCGCTCAAGAGGGCTACGCTGGTCCGCTGATCATGCTGGATGACGATCAGGAGGTGCAGGCGGACTTCATCGCGCGACTTCTCGGGTCGTGGCGTCCGCGCGGCTACTGCGGCGTCTGGGCTTGGCGCATCCACGGCGACTACTGGGACCGATCTGAAGTTGAAGACGGGAAACCCGCCACCTACGTCGGCACCGGCGGCTCGATCTGCGACGTCGGCCTGCTGGCATCTAGGAGGGTCGCGCGTCGTCTGCCCGTCGCCTACCACTTCCTGGAGGACATCTGGCTCTCGGCGCAGGCAATTCGCTCAGGTTACGCGCTGTATCGCGCGCAAGTCGAGTACAGGTTCACGGACGACGATCACGGCCAATGGGAGATGCTCGCGCGCTCGAAGTCGGACTTCTTCGATGTCCTGCGCCGGCCGGGTGTCGTGCCGCGGCCCTGAAGTATGGCGGTCAGGCGCGCATCGCCGCGACGGCGTCCGCGCTGGAACCGTCGAACAGGACTTTTCCATCTCGAAGCAGGATGCCGCGCTCGCACAGGGAGGTCACCATGCCCAGATCGTGGCTGACAACAACGAGCGTCTTGCCTTGCGAATGCAGCTCCCTGATCCGTGCGAGGCACTTCCTCTGGAACGGCTCGTCGCCGACGGAGAGGATCTCGTCGATCAGGAGGACGTCCACCTCCGTGTGGATCGCCACGGAGAACGCCAGCCGTAGGAACATGCCGGAGGAGTAGTGCTTGACTTCGGTATCGATGAACTTCTCGATCTCGCTGAATGCGACGATCTGCTCGTATCGCGCCTCCGTCTCCTTCTTGCTCATGCCGAGGATCGCGGCGTTGAGGTAGATGTTTTCACGCCCGGACAGGTCGGGGTGGAATCCGGCACCGACTTCGATCAGACCCGCGACTCTGCCCCTCGTGAGCACCTTCCCCTGATCGGGTGTCAGCACACCCGAGATGAGCTTCAACATCGTCGACTTGCCCGAGCCATTGAAGCCCAAAAGCGCGACGGCTTCGCCCTCGCCGATCTCGAATGTGATGCCGTCGAGCGCGTGGAAGTCCGTCGTCAGAGGCTTGCGCTTAATGGCCGCTACGAACGTCTCCTTGATGGAGTGCGTGTGGCGCAGTTTGAAATCCTTGTGGACGTCGTCGACGATGATGCGAGGCAGGATGGCCTCAGAGGTCCTGGGCAAAGCGACCCTCCAGTCGGCGGAAGACGAACTGACCGAAGATCAGGATCACCAGCGAGATGACCAGGGCCAGGCCCGAGAACAGCCACAGGTCGGGCAGTGGCTGCGCGTCGCGGGGATGAAGCGGAAACCAGATGCCGTAGTGGAATAGCTCCACTGCCGGCGTGAGCGGATTCAGGCAATAGATCGTGAAGAGCCATGGCGGCACCTTCGAGGCCACCATGTCCCAGTGGTACATGACCGGCGAGGCCCAGACCGCGCACATGACGATGATCTCCACGAAGCTCTGCGCATCCCGGAACGTGACGTTCACGGCGCCGAAGAGCATGCCGAGACCGGTGGAGAGCACCGCGATGATGATGAGCCCCAGGATGATGGCGCCGAGCTGGCCGATCGAGGGAGCCCAGCCGAAGAACACCGCGATCACGAGGACCACCGCGATCTGCGGCAGAGTATTGACGAGCGCCACGAACATGCTTGACACCGGGAACATCTCGCGAGGCAAGTAGATCTTCTTGATCAGGGCCGCATTGTCGACGAGGGATCGAGTGCCGTTCGAGAACGCCTCGTTGAAGAACGTCACGATCGTGATCCCCGCAAGGATGTAGATCGCGTAGAAGTCGATGCTCTTGTTCAGGCCGAGGAATACGCCCAGCGCGACGTAGAAGACGAGGAACTGGACCAGAGGCTTGACGTACGACCAGAGCCAGCCGAAGATCGATCCACGGTACCGGATCTGGATTTCCTTGCGGACGATCAGTGACAGCAGATGACGATGTCCGAAGACGTCGAGGAGACCGCGGCTGCGGCCTGGCTCTTCAAGAACGGCGGCATCCCCTATGTCGACGCGCATGGATCCCCTTCGGGCACCGGATTTCCTGCCGCGATGGGCAGCTTCACATTGATTTTGACTTCTAGCCGGCCGGTTGAACGGATTTCACCCGCTCGGCCTGCGGATTGAATCGTATGGCTGCGAACAGGCGGCCCGTGATCCGGCGTCGTAAGCGCCATGGCACGCGCCCGCGCTGCATGAGAATCTCCACTCGTGCGAAGAACCGCAGATAGGACAGAAGCGACTCGTGATGGAGGTGATACGACCCCTCATTGCGGGCGCCGTACGCGAATTTCCAGATGTTCCCGTCGTCGACCTTGGAGAAGTCTCCGGCGACGTTTGTGGGTGTGTCGTGGTAGGCCTTGCTGTCGAGAATGCAAACGCCGGGGCCGATTCCGACGCTCGCCATCCGTGCATAGGCGGCGTCGTCGAACCAGATGAAGTACTCGCGCAAGGGCAGACCGATCCGCTCCACCGTGTCTCGGGTATACAGCGCGGACACGAAGGAACACGTCTGTACGAGGACCGCTCGCTGCCCCTGAACCCAGAGCCGAGCCCACTTCCAGTCGGGGGCGGGGATGTTCATCTCCGCGAGCTCCTGATGGTCGAAATACACCAAGGAACAGGCGAATGGCACGCCGCCCGGCATTGAGGTCATCGCTACAGCGTGGCCGTCGACGAGATGCTCGAGCGCATCGAGCTCGGGATAGCAGTCATCGTCCATCAACCAGAACAGGTCGGCGCCCAGATCGTATGCACGCTTCATCCCCGTTGCGAAGCCGCCAGCGCCACCCGTGTTCGCCGTCAGCGTGGTGATGTCGAGGACCGAGTCGGTCTGTTCGGCGAGAAACTCGGCGGTGCCGTCTGTCGAAGCGTTGTCGACGAGAACGATCCACTCGGGCGCCATGGTCTGGGCGCGCAGCTTCTCGAGGACCGTCTTGAGCTTGTCCAGCCTGTTGTAGGTGACGACGACCGCAGCGACGCGTTGGCTCACGCTGGTGGGACCTTTCTGATATGAGAGATGAGGCGGTCAGCGACGGCGACCGATACGCAGCTTCGAGGAGAGGCGCGCGCCTGCACGCCTGACGGTCTGCTGGATGGAGTAGTAGCGGACCGTGTCCTCGATGTGCTTCGAGAGATAGAGAAGTCCGCCGATGCCGTTACGGTCTATGTATTCCTGCAGCGCGCGGTCTCGCACCATACGATCGAACTGCATGTGATCGAGGCTCTCCCCGAAAACGCTGTTCGACGTGGGGCCCTTGGCATGCGGGCGCTGATGCCAGAAGGCGAGCGGCTCGTCGCCGACGAAGATGACGCGCCCGTGGCGGACGAGGCGCAGGTTGAACTCCCAATCGCCTACAGCCTTGAGGGCCGGATCATACCAGCCGATCTCGTCGTAAACGCTTCGCCGCACCACCAGCGCGATCGGCACAATCCGATTCGTCTGGAGCAGGTCGTACATCGTGACCATCTCCCCAGGTGGCACGAATGGCGCACGACCGATCTCGGTCGTGCGATCGCCCTCCAGGCGCTCGAACACGATCTCCGTGCGGGCCGCGGCAGCGACGGCTCCCTCATCCGTATCGAGCGCGTCGACCATAGCGGTCAGGAAGTCGGGCGCCCACGTGTCGTCGTCGTCGTGGACAACGACGAATTCGCCTCGCGCGCGTTGCGCGCCGAGGTTCGCCGCGGCCTCCATTGAGCCGGTACCCCCTTCGACGTGGATGACGTCGAGCCGGCCCTCCCATTGCTTCTCGCGCTCCGTGACGAGTTCATCGACCGGCGCGTGGCGGCCGCCGTCGTTCACGACGATCGCCTCCCAGTCGGACATGGTCTGGGCCAGGATGTCGTCCAGTGCACGACGCAGAAGGGGAGCCCGATCCTTGGTCCTGATCACGATGGTCACTCGCGGGCGACGCTCAAGCATGTGGATTTAACCTTTGGGTGGGGTCCGGGGAAGTCACCCGCGCGCGACGGGCCCGATGAACGATTGTATGGGTGTTCGATCCGCGGCACCTGTGTGAGCTCTGAGCGCTGAGATACCCGGGCGGCGCATGACAGACGGCTCACAGCGCGCGTCCCCTAGGATTTCGTGGACATGCCTGACTCCGGAGGACCCTGTTGATGCCCTGGTTGACATTGCTCGCCGCCTCTGCTGCCGTGGTATTCGCCACGATCGTGCCCGGCCTGGCGGCTGGACTCGTGCTGCGACTGCGTGGTCTCACGCTTTGGGCCCTGGCCGCACCGTTTGGCCTGTCCATCATTGCCGTCGCGAGCGTGATCCTCCCGTTCGTCCACGTCGAATGGTCCTTGTGGGCGGTCCTCGTGTTCGCCGTCGTCTCGATCGCGCTCGTCGCGGTGGTGCGCGTGCTGCTGCGTCGCTTCAATGGGCCTCGGCGCCAGCGGATCGAGCGCGCCAGCGGCTGGTGGACCGTCGGCGGACTCGCGGCGGCAGCGGTGGCGATAACGATCCAGGTCATTCTCTCGATCGGCGCACCGGGTGCGGTGTCTCAGACGTTCGACAACGTGTTCCACCTCGACGCCATCCGTTACATTCTCCAGACGCACGACGCATCGCCCCTGTGGATCGGAACGATGACCAGCCCGCGCGGTGGTCTTCCCTTCTATCCCGATGCATGGCATGCGCTGGGCGCGCTGGTGGTGTCGGTGACGGGAGTCTCGATCCCGGTGGCGGCGAACGCGATCACGGTGGTCTTCGCGGCTCTGGTCTGGCCAGCGGGTGCGGTGCTCCTCGCGCGGACGCTCTTCGGAAGCCGTCGCGCCGTGACCATCGGCGCGGCTGTCGCGGCATGTGCGCTTCCGGCCTTTCCGCTGCTGATGATTACGTACGGCGTTCTGTTCCCCTTCTTCCTCGGGTTGGCGGTGCTGCCCGCGGCGGTCGTGGCTGCGGTGCAATTGCTTCGGCTCGGACAGGATTGCGCGACCTATCCGAGGTGGGTGTGGATTGTGGTGGTGGTCGGATGCCTGCCCGGCCTCACCCTGGCCCACCCGGGCGCCTTCATGGCGTGGCTCGCAATGGTGGCCGTGGCCGCGGTCGTGGCAGCAGCGTTCTACTTCGCGTCCCGCCCGCCACGGCGGGCGATGATCAGGACGTGGGTGGCCCTCGCCGTGTTCGCCGCACTCGCGGGCATTGCGCTGTGGGTGCTCCGCCCGCCGGACGCAGCACGGACGTGGCCCATCGTGATGACCGTGGGGCAAGCGTTCGGCGAGGCGCTCACAGCTTCGATGTACTGGGCGCCTGTGTCGATCACGGCCGTGTTCCTGATCGTGGGCTTCGTCTACTCGATTCGGCTTCGCACCCGCAGTGCAGTGTTCGCGGCCTCCGCGTTCGCAATCGCGGGCGCCCTTTACATCATCTGCGCGTCACTTCCTTACTGGCGATTGCGCGACTTGTTCGTCGGCGCGTGGTACGACAACACGCCACGGCTGGCGGCAATCCTGCCGATGACCATTGTCCCTCTGGCGGCGTTCGGCATGGCGAAGGCGTGGGACTTCGTGGTCCGCCTGCTCAGCCGGAGAGATGAGTCACCGTCCCGGACTTCTGTGCCCCGGCCCGCCGTGCGCGGGATCGCCGCGGTAGCGGGTCTTCTGGTCATCATCGGGTGGACGCAATGGTCGATGCGCGATGCCGTCAATGGAGCTAACTTCACGTACGCCGCGACGAGCACCGCGCCCCTGCTCACTGCGGAGGAATTGGCGCTCATCCAACGCGTTGACAAGAACGTGCCCGCGAACGCGATCATCGCCGGGAGCCCGTGGACCGGCACTTCGCTCGTTTACGCCTTGGCCGATCGGCGGGTTCTGATGCCGCACATCTTCACCGACACCACGAAGGACACGGACCTCATCAACACGCATCTGAGGGATGCGACCCCCGGCAGCGCGGTGTGCAAGGCGGTCGAGCGCGAGCACGTCCGATACGTGCTGGACTTCGGAACGCAGGAAGTCCATGGCGCGCACCACGACTTCGGCGGCGTCAGCGACCTACAGGGGTCACCCGCTGTCCGTCTGATCGACAGTCAGGGCAAGAACGCGCGCCTCTATCAGATCATCGGCTGCGGAGAGGCGCGGTGACGAGCCGAGAGCGCTATTCAGCGAGATAAGCGCGCAGAGATGCTTCGGCATGGGGAGAATCGAACCCTGCGCTCGCGATCTTCGCGAGGTCGAGCACGCTGTTGCGCGGACGCGGGGCGACCGGTCCCGCAGCCGACGCGTAGTACTCTTCGGTCGACACGCCGGTGACCCGCGCGGGATCGTGTCCGGTCAGCTCGAACACGGTGCGGGCGATGTCGGCCCACGAGGTCGGCTCGCCGCCACCCGTGAGGTTGTAGATGCCGTACGGAGCGCCGGACCGTACGAGATGGACGATCCCTCGCGCGAGGTCGTCCGTGAAGGTGAGGCGGCCGATCTGATCGTCGACCACCCTCGGGTCGATGCCGCGCTCGGCGAGCGAGGCCATCGTGCGAACGAAGTTCTTCCCTTCGCCGATGACCCATGAGGTCCGGACGATGTAGTGCTTCGGAGCGGTTGCGACCGCCGCGTCGCCGGCCGCCTTCGTCTGTCCGTAGACGCCGAGCGGGCACACGGAGTCATCCTCGCGATACGGGCGGTCCAGCGTGCCGTCGAAGACGTAGTCGCTCGAGATGTGCACGAGCGTCACGCCGTTCTGTGCCGCGACGCGCGCGAGCGCCGCGACTCCGGTGACGTTGGCGGTCCAGGCATCCACCCGTCCCTCAGGCGTCTCAGCGAGATCGACCGCGGTGTACGCGCCGGCGTTGATGATCGTGTCGTACTCGCGCCAGCGGCGCGCACGCGAGAGGTTCGAGGAGAGGTCGAGGTCGGCGCGTGCGGCGTACTCGATGTACGCAGCATCCCCGAGTTCCGCGCGAAGAGCACGACCGAGCTGGCCGTTCGATCCGACCACGAGCGTCTTGCGCGGCGCAATGGGCGTCACGTCCGCGATCCTCGGATGCGCGAGGTCTTTCGCAGAGATCTCGACATCCGAGAGCGGTATCGGCCACGCGATGGCGGCTGTTTCGTCGGCGAGGTTCAGGAATGTGTAGGCAGCCTCGGGCGACCAGTGGTCGTTCACCAGGTACGTGTATGCGGTGTCGGGCTCGAGCGTCTGGTAGGCGTTGCCCACGCCGCGCGGGACGAAGATCGCCCGCGACGGGTCGATCTCGGCCGTGAAGACCGCCCCGAACGTCGGGCCCTCGCGCAGGTCGACCCACGCGCCGAAGATGCGCCCGGTCGCCACCGAGACCCACTTGTCCCACGGCTCGGCGTGGATGCCACGGGTCGTGCCGACGGCGTCGTTGAACGAGATGTTGTTCTGCACGGGGCCGAAGTCATCGAGCCCGAGCACGGTCATCTTCTCGCGCTGCCAGTTCTCCTTGAACCACCCGCGGCTGTCGCCGTGGACGGGAAGCTCCCAGAGCACGAGACCGGGAATGCCGGTCTCGACGGGTCCGAGCTGCTTGCCGAACTCCGTCATCACTGGCCCTTCGCGCTGTGGAAACTGCTATGGGACCTGACGGGGAGCATGAATCCGTTCACTCGTCAATCTTCTCAGGTGAAGCCGAGACAGGTGGTGGTCGGGGGGCCGGGCGTGTGCGCGTGATGCTTCAGACGCTCGCCGACACCGCGTCGGCGATCGTCTGGGCGAAGGGGATGGTCGGGTGCCATCCGACATCGGCTGCGATGCGTTCGGCGCGTCCGACGATGATGGCTGGATCGGTGGCCCGAATCTTCTCGTCCTCGGTGATCAGACGTGGGGTGGCGATGGCAAGGCACGCGCAGAGCATCTCGAGGATCTCCTCACCCGATCGCGAGACGCCCGAGGCGACGTTGTAGACGTCGTGGTCGAGGGTGAGCGCCGATGCGAGTGACAGATACGCACGCACGACATCGCGCACGTCGGTGTAGTCGCGCCGCGTTGCGAGGTTCCCCACTCGGAGCACATCGCTGTCGCCCAGACTCTTGAGCCGCACGAGCAGGTCCGGCACGAGAAACCCGGAACTCTGTCCGGGTCCTATGTGGTTGAACGGTCGCGCGACGACGATGTCCAGACCCCGTCGACGGTAATAGGCGACCTGATTCTCCACCAGCACCTTGCTCACGACATACGGCGATGTGAAGGCCACCGGGTCAGTCTCCGCGCGCAACGGATCTTCGTCGTTCGGCGCGTACACGGCGCCCGAGCTGACGACCACCACACGAGGTGCGGTCCCGGCTCGCAGCAGCGCCTCGCACATCTTCGTGACCATCGCGCTGTTCGACGAGATGTATCTCTGCGGATGATCGAACGACGGGCCTACAGCCGCGAGACCCGCGAGATGGACGATCGGCTCGTCGAGCGGAGCTTCTCGAGGCCACTCCGATCGCAGGTCCACCGCTGCGTGCCCGCCCAGCCACGGAAGGAGCGCCGCATCGCTGATCGGCGCGCGGGCGATGCCGAAGACATCGAGGCCGGCATCCGCGGCCGCATGCGCGAGGTGGCGCCCGACGAACCCGTCGACGCCGGTGATGACCAGACGCCCGGTCATGCGAGCGCGCGCTGCATCCTCGCCAGCTTCAGGTCGTGCTCGACCATCAGCCGCACCAGCTCGGGGAAGTCCACCCGGCGCTTCCAACCGAGGACCCGCTCGGCCTTGCTCGGGTCACCGAGCAGGATGTCGACCTCCGTGGGGCGCATGTGCGTCGGATTCTGGATCACATAGGGCCGCCAGTCGTCGATGCCGACCTCCGCGAATGCCAAGGTCAGGAACTCCTCGATCGAGTGCGTCTCGCCGGTCGCGAGAACGAAGTCGTCGGGCTCGTCATGCTGGAGAATCTTCCACATGCCTTCGACGAAGTCGCCTGCGTAACCCCAGTCGCGTTTCGGCCAGAGGTCGCCGAGTTCGATATTCGCCTGCAGGCCGAGCTTGATGCGTGCGACGCCGTGGGTGATCTTGCGCGTGACGAACTCGAGGCCGCGCCGCTCGCCCTCGTGGTTGAAGAGGATCCCGCAGGAAACGAACATGCCGTACGCCTCGCGGTAGTTGCGCGCGATCCAGTGTCCATATAGCTTGGCGACCCCATAAGGGCTGCGGGGATGGAAGAGGGAGTCCTCGTTGTAGCCTGCCCCGGGCCTGTTGTAGTCGAGGCCGCCGAACATCTCCGAGGTCGACGCCTGGTAGATGCGAGTCGACTGATCCCGGCCGGTCACTCGGACGGCCTCGAGGACGTTGAGCACGCCCGTGGCCGTCACATCCGCAGTGAGCGTCGGGTTCTTGAAGGAATACCCGACGTGACTGATCGCCGCCAGGTTGTAGAGCTCGTGGGGGTTCGAGACCTCCACCGCGCGGATCAACGATGTGGGGTCCGTCAGGTCGCCTTCGATCAGGGTGAGATTGGGCATCTCGGCTTCGAGTGCGGCGCGCCGCGGGTTGTTCTGGCCGCGGATGAGGCCGTAGACCTCGTAGCCCTTTTCGTGGAGCTGCAGCGCCAGATGACCGCCATCCTGTCCGGTGATGCCTGTGATGAGAGCGCGGCGCGCTTCTGCCATGTCGTCCTCCAGATCTCGCGACGTCGCCGGGATCGTCTACTGGCCCTTCGCGGCGTAGAAGGCTTCCGTGGCGTCCTTCGCCGGCGCCCACCAGTCCTCGTTCTCGCGGTACCACTCGATCGTGGCGGCGAGCCCTGCCTCGAAGTCCTGATACGCCGGTCGCCACCCGAGCTCGGTGCGGAGCTTCGTCGAGTCGATCGCGTAGCGCATGTCGTGGCCGGCGCGGTCCGTGACGTGGTCGTAGGCGTCGGCATCCTGCCCCATGAGAGTCAGGATGAGCTCGACGACCTCCTTGTTGTTCTTCTCGCCATCGGCGCCGATGAGGTAGGTCTGGCCGATCTCACCCTTCTCGAGGATCGTCAGGACGGCGGAGGAGTGGTCGTCGGCGTGGATCCAGTCGCGCACGTTCTCGCCCGCGCCGTAGAGCTTCGGACGGATGCCGCGGATGACATTCGTGATCTGCCGCGGGATGAACTTCTCGATGTGCTGGTACGGCCCGTAGTTGTTGGAGCAGTTCGAGATCGTCGCCTGCACGCCGAACGAGCGCACCCAGGCACGGACGAGGAGGTCGCTGCCGGCCTTCGTCGAGGAGTACGGGGATGACGGATTGTACGGCGTCGACTCGGTGAAACGCGCCGGGTCGTCCAACTCGAGGTCGCCGTACACCTCGTCGGTCGAGATGTGATGGATGCGCGTTCCGTGCCGTCGAGCCGCCTCGAGCAGCGTGTAGGTACCGATGATGTTCGTGTCGAGGAACGGCCGCGGGTCGTTCAGCGAGTTGTCGTTGTGCGACTCGGCCGCGTAGTGCACAACCGCGTCCACGCCGGGGAGCAGGTCGTCGACGAGAGCCGCGTCGGCGATGTCGCCCTGGACGAAGATCACCCGGTCATCGGGAAGTCCGGCGAGGGATGCGAGGTTCCCGGCGTAGGTGAGCTTGTCGAGCACCGTGACGTGGTGGTCCGTGTGGGCGACGACGTGGTGCACGAAGTTCGAGCCGATGAACCCGGCTCCGCCGGTCACGAGGAGGCGCGACATCACAGTCCTCTTTTCAGGAGATCGAGCAAGTAGGTGCCGTAGCCGGATTTGACGAGCGCCTGCGCACGTTCCTCGAGTTCGGCATCCGTAAGGAATCCCTGACGCCAGGCGACCTCCTCGGGGACGCCGATCTTCATGCCGGTGCGGCGCTCCATCGTGCGGACGTAGTCCGCCGCATCCGTCATCTGGTCGAATGTTCCCGTGTCGAGCCATGCCGTGCCTCGCGGCAGGACATCGACCTGGAGCTTCCCGCGGTCCAGGTATGCCCGATTGACATCCGTGATCTCGTACTCGCCGCGGGCGCTCGGCCCGAGATTGCGCGCGATATCGACGACGTCGTTGTCGTAGAAGTACAGGCCCGGCACCGCATAGTTCGAGCGCGGATCCAGTGGCTTCTCCTCCAGGGAGACTGCACGACCGGCCGCGTCGAACTCGACGACGCCGTATGCGGAAGGCTCGGCCACCCAATAGGCGAAGATCGCTCCACCGTCGACGTCAGCGAACCGTTTGAGCTGCGTGCCGAGTCCCGGACCGTACAGCAGGTTGTCACCGAGAACGAGGGCGACCTTGTCGTCTCCGATGAAGTCCGCGCCGATGGTGAATGCCTGGGCGAGACCATCCGGGGATGCCTGCTGCGCGAAGGTCAGCGATACGCCGAACTGGGAGCCGTCGCCGAGGAGCCGTTCGAAATGGGCGGCATCGTGCGGCGTCGTGATGACGAGGATGTCACGGATGCCCGCGAGCATCAGCGTCGACAACGGGTAGTAGACCATCGGCTTGTCGTAGACCGGGATGAGCTGCTTGGACACGCCGAGCGTGATCGGGTGCAGCCGGGTGCCTGAGCCGCCCGCCAGGATGATGCCTTTCACCCGTCAATCCTGCCATATGCGTTCAGAGGCCTCTTGTAGGCTTGTCGGACCATGCCACTGCCTCCCGAGACGACGCTCATCATCGTTCCAGCGTGGAACGAGGAGCGGAACGTCGGGAATACCGTCGCAGAGATCCTTGAGGCCCATCCTGAGTACGACGTCGTCGTTGTCGACGACGGCTCATGGGACTCCACCGCCGCGGTTGCGCGTGACGCGGGCGCCTCTGTGCTCTCCTTGCCGTTCAACCTGGGCGTCGGCGGTGCCATGCGCACGGGCTTCGCGTACGCCCACCGGAACGGCTACCGGCGCGCCATCCAGGTGGATGCCGACGGGCAGCACAACCCGGAGGACATTGAGAAGGTGCTGGCGGGGCTCGAGACCGCCGACATCTCGATCGGGGCCCGCTTCGACGGCGTCGGCGACTACGACGTGCGCGGCCCGCGCCGCTGGGCGATGCGGTTCCTCGCGTCCGTCCTGACGAGGGTCGCCCGCGTGCGGCTGACCGACGTGACGAGCGGATTCCGTGCGGCCGGACCGCGCGCGATCGAGCAGTACGTGAGGTACTACCCCGCCGAGTACTTCGGTGACACCCTCGACTCGCTGGTGGCGGCCTGTCATGCAGGCCTCACCGTCACCCAGGTGCCTGTCGCGATGCGCTCGCGTGTTCACGGACGCCCGAGCCAGGGGACGATCGGGTCGATGGTCTACCTGCTGCGAGCCCTCTTCGCGCTGGGGCTCGCCGTCATGCGCCGACCTGTGCGAGGCGGACACAGGTCGGAAGGAGTGGCGGCATGATCGTCGTCGGTGGAATCATCCTGGCGGCGGTCATCATCGTTCTGGTCTTCTGGATGCTGCTCACGCGCAAGCTGCGCGAGAAATACGCGGCCCTGTGGCTGATCATCGGTCTCGGGGTCCTGATCCTCGGCCTGTTCCCGAAGCTGCTGCTGTGGCTCACGGCCGCCCTCGGCGTTCAGCTACCGTCGAACCTGATCTTCTCGATGGCGATCCTGCTGCTGCTCGGTGTCGGACTGCACCTGTCGTGGGAGCTGTCCCAGGCGGAGGACGAGATCCGCCGTCTGGCGGAGGAGTCGGCCATCGCCCGCACCGAGATCCAGTCCCTGAAGGCGCGGCTCGACGCCCTGGAGGAGCGCGACCTCTCCGCACGATCCGATCAGCCGGACGACGCGGGCTCCGACGGCGGCAGCTGAGCGAGCATGCGTCTCAGCACGAGTGCCTGGTAGATCCCCACAACGAGTTCTGAGACGGCGACGGCCGCGGCGACGAGCGGCAGGCTGTGCAGCGCTGCGCCGATCACCATCAGGGGAACCCCGACGACCGCGGCGATGATCGAGCCACGCGCGACGTATCGGATGCCGCCGAGCAGGGTCAGGCATGCGTAGCCGATCAGCGCCGAGCACGCGATCGCCGCGAACGCGACGCCGAGCGGGATGCTAACCGCGGGCGGGACGTGGATGACGCCGCCGCTCAGGATGTCGGATGCGAGCGGGCTCAGGGCGGCAAGGAGCGTGCCGCCGAGGAGTCCGGCGCCGAGACCCGCGAGCGCGGCTTTGCGGGCCCGCGCGGGGATCTCGGCAGGCCCCGCCTCCGGCACCCATCCCTGGAAGAACTGTTGGAACGGGGACAGGGCGACGGAGGCGAACTTGAACAGCCGATCGGCCACCGCATATGTCGGGGCGAGGGGCGCGGCGAGCGCTTGGACCATCAGCAGGGGACTGGACACATAGAGCGTCGTCACGAGCGACGACGTGACGGCGTGACGCTGGCCGGCGAGGGTGCGGCCCATGCGCCGGATGCTGAGCGGCTCGGTTCGGTTCGAGCGGTGAGTCAAGACGACGACCGTGAGTTCCGCGACGATCGCGCCAAGGTAGCCCGCTGCCTGTGCGCACAGGAACCAGAGCGCGCTGTGCGTGAGCGCGGCGAGAACCAGACCGGCGAGGGTGCCCACGACGGTCGGCAGGGTATTGAGAAGGAAGAGACGATCGGGTCGCGCTTCGCCCACGAAGTACCAGGGAGATGCGACATACGCGAGGAGGTACGTGAAGCTGCCCGTGGACGCGAGCGCGACATCGCCGTGGAGCAGGGCGGTTGCGACAACCGACATAGCGAGGCCGCAGACGGCATAGAGACACACGCGCGTCGCTGTGGCCTCTCGCAGGAGTCCCGGACGCGCGGATCGTTCGGCTGCGGCGATGGTCGACGGGCCCGTGACACCCCAACCGAAAGCGACGAGAACTCCGAAGATGCCGGCGAGGGTCTGCAGCACGACCAGCGAACCCCACATGGTCTCGCCGATCGAGGAGATCAGCATGGGGATAGTGAGCAGGCCCACGATCGTCACGAGCCCCACGGAGGCGACGAAGGCGAGGAGTCTTCTGTACACGGCGCCCTCCCGATCAGCGTGGGCCAGGCTCAGCGCGGGCCGTGAGCGACCGCCGGCGCTGCATGCCGTTCATGAGCCGGCCGGCATCCAGCATCACGGTGTTCGAGGCGCCGCCCGAGGCTGCCGCGAAGTGCGCGAACGCGGCGCCCCACTTCGCGTGTGACCCGTAGATCCGCGACAACTGCGCGACCGCGGCATCCCCCGGCTGACGTCGCGCCTCGAGTGTCGTCGAAATGAGGGCGCGCCACCCGTAGCCCATGTCATACACCGTGCGCACGAGCGCGCGAAGGGACCGCGAGCCCTGGTACCGCTGCGAGCTCGCGGCGAGGGTCCGCCAGGCTGACGAGGCGCGGAAGCGCCCCGGCGCCCCGGCCTCCCCGAGCACGTTCCCGGCGTGCTGGACGTAATCCTGCAGCACGTCGTCGACGATGGCGGTTGGACCCAGCACCGCCGCGCACACCGCGATCCAGTGATCGTGAACCTCGACCGGGGTCGCCATCACGGGGAAGGGGAGGGCGAGATCGAGGACCTCGCGCCGGAAGACGCTCATGGCCCCGGAGAACCTGTTCAAGGTCGTGAGGTCGAGGAGTTCTGCGGCGACCCGGTCGGTCGATTCGGCGATGGTGCGCCCTGACCCGTCTTCCGCCACGCGTGCCTGCCCCGAGACGATGGTGTGGTCCTCCAGGAACGGAATGAGACGCTCAAGCTTTCGCGGGTACCAGAAGTCGTCCTGGTCGCTGAGTGCGACCCACGCGACCGAGGGCTCGACCTCGCGGAGGGCCCGTTCGAAGTTGCGATAGAACCCGACCCTGTCGTCGTAGCCGCAGACGGTGAAGCGGTCATCGCGGCCGACGGCCCGCCGCACGGCGGCCTCGACCTCTTCGCGGCCGCCGTCCGCGCTGATGACGCAGGACCAGTCCTCGACCGTCTGAGCCTGAAGGGAGCGCAGTTGGCGGGCGAACAGCTGTTCGTCCGGCTGGTAGGCGGCGAGTGCGATCGCGCCGCTCCTGGCCGTCATAGCGGGAACCTCCAGTCGATGCCGCCCGCTGCATGCTGGAGTGCGGCCGGAATCCGACCACCGACCCCTCTGCGCCCATCCCTGCGGCCGGCCCGGAGCAGAGCGAGGAGTGCGCCTCGCTGCTTTACGGCGGCGAGGACGATCGCGTAATGCCGCGCTTCCACCAGGGTGTCCACGGCAAGTCGCATCCGATGACGGCGTCGGTGGGCGCGGGAGACCAGGACCCGGTTGCGAGCGCGGTAGTAGTAGCGGAATGGCGCGCTGACCGTGAAGGCCAGGGGACGGCCCCGCATCCCGAGAGGGCGCCCGAAGAACGGGACCGCGACCTGCTGACCCAGCTGGTGGGGCAGACGGATGTCCGCCGCGCCGACGATGACCCGCCCCGCATCCGCCACGCGTAGCGCGAAGTCGTCGTCCACGAGGTCGATGAAGAGCTCATCGCGCATGCCGCCGACGCGGGCGAGCGTGTCTGCCGTGACCATGAGACCCGACTGGATCGGCATGTCCACCCGGAGAAGGCCATTGCGGTCCGTGCGTCCCTGCCTGACGCCCGCGAAGTGCTCCGGAGCGGCCCCGCCGACGGGGACGCCGCGGCGACCCGCGGTCGCGATGGCGCCCCGCAGTGCGGAGACGAATCCCGGCGGCACCGCGGAGTCCTGGTCGAAGAAGACGACGAGGTCGCCGCCGCGGGGCTCGACCTGCGCGATCCCGGCGTTCGTGGCTGCGGCGATGCCGGAATTCTCGGTCAGGCGGATCACGTTTGCGCCGCTCGCCACGATGTCGGCGAGGGTCGCTGAGGACTCCGGGCCGCTGCCGTCGTCGACCACGACGAGTTCATCGACCTGCTGGGCGATCGAGAAGGCGTTCCGCGCCGCCTCCGCGCCCGGCCGGAAGACCGTCATGACCGCGAGCATTCTGTCCTGCGAAGGGGAGGTCGCATCAGCGGCGGAAGTGTCGGGCATGGCGTCAACAACCTACCAGCGGACCCTGGGCTGCCGCCGTCCGTGGTGCCCGTTGGGGAGCGTCCGCCATCGGCTGGTCTGCGCACCGAGTGCCGGTGACCCGGGTCCACCACTGCAGCGGCACGGCCAGCGATCGGTCATGCACGGGCCCCATCCCGGTCCCGGGCCGCCCACCGACCGCGGTCGTGACCGATACCGCCCATCCGAACTTCCAAGGTCGGAGCACCTAGACTGTCGGCGATGCCGCATGACGATGCAACCGAGGAAGCGCGGCCGCGCGTCAGCGTCTGCATGGCGGCCTACAACGGCGCGCGCTACATCGAGGAGCAACTGCGCAGCATCCTGTCTGAGCTCGAACCCGGCGACGAGGTGGTCGTCGTCGACGACGCCAGCACGGACGACACCGCGACAGTCGTAGAGGCCCTCGGCGACCCTCGGGTGCGGCTTCATCGCGAGACGCGCAACGAGGGGTACGTCCGCACGTTCGAGAAGGCGATGACGCGCGCGACGGGGGATGTCCTCATGCTCGCCGACCAGGATGACCTCTGGGTCGAGGGGCGTCGGCTCGCACTATTGGTCGCTGCGGCGAAGTCGGGGGTCGCAGCATCCAATCTGGTCCTTCTCGGCACGGGGGAGAGCTTGCGCTCGCCGGTGACGCGCCGAGTGTGGCGGCTGCATTCGGCCGAGTCACGGCACGCTCTTCGCAACGAGTGGCGGATCCTCGCGGGAGTGATCCCGTACTTCGGCTGCGCAATGGCGGTACGCAGGGACGTCCTGGACCTCGTGCTGCCGTTCCCGCCGTTCCTCACGGAGTCCCACGACCTGTGGATTGCCACGGTCGCCAACAACGCGCGCGCGATGACCCATGTCGACGCGGTCACGGTCAAACGCCGGCTGCACAATGAGAATGCCTCCACCCCGCGCCCGAGATCGATCGGTCCCGTGCTGCGGGCGCGCTGGATGCTTCTGCGTGCCTGGCGCGAAGCGAGCAGGCGCCGCCGTTCTAGGGTGCGAACGCCAGCTTGAGGGCGGATACGCGCGCAGCGGAGGATCCGTGCAGAAGTATGGCCGGAAGCAGGGCGATGCCGTGCAGGCGCGACATGATCCGCCATTTCGCAGCACGCGCAGCGCGCTTCCAGCCCAGCGATTGCGTGATCTGCGCGATCGACCGGTAGTACCGTCTCTCGTCGGCGAAACGCGTACCGTCGAGGAGCGACTGCTGCGAAAGGCTCTCGCTGTGCCGGCGGTAGGCGAAGGCCTGCGTGGGCTCGTAGCGCAGCGCCCGGCCGTCGAGAGCGAGGTCGAGCAGCAGGGCGAGATCGAGGATGATCGGCAGGTCGTCGTGGAATTCGAAGCGGCGCACCGTATCGGTGCGAAACATGAGCGAGGGCCAGTACAGCCAGTCGCCGACGAGCAGGCTTCGCGCGAGGTCCTCCCCGCGGAGCGTCGTGGCGTGGCGAGGGGTGAGCAGGCGGAGCTTCACGGTGTCGGCGAGTGATCCTCCCGGCTCGCCGTCTGAACCGATGACGGTCACCCCGAGCTGGAAGATGTCGACGTCCGAGTTCGCCTGCGCCGTCTTTCGCATGAGGTGCACGTAGTTGGGCAGCAGCAGATCATCGCTTCCCATGACGACCACGAGGGGCCCGGTCGCCGCCGCCACTGCACGGCGGAAGTTCTCGGTGATGCCGACGTTGCTCTCGTTGCGCCGATAGACGATGCGTGGATCGTCGATCCCGTCGAAGAACGGCTTCACATCGACCGGGTAGCAGTCGTCGATCACCGTCAGACGCCAATGCGGGTCCGTCTGATCGAGGATCGACCGGACGGCGGCCTTGAGATCATCGGGGTCGCCCCAGAAGGGCATGCAGAGATCGACCACGGGCGCGGGGGCTGCAGAGTCCATCGACGAAAAGCGTACGCGCTACGGCCGGTCGTCCAGGGACGCTTGGTATGGTCTACGCGCGGCGGGCGCCGGCTCGGGGAACCGGTGCCGCCACGACTCCCTCCGATCTCGTGCCGCGCATCCGTGCGCCCATCCACCTGTGAGACCTGATGATGCCCTCTGACTCCGCGACGACGATCGCCGCAGTGCAGCCCGCGGCAGCGTCGCGAGCCGGCTTCCGGACGGACATCCAGGCACTGCGCGCCGTAGCGATCACAGCAGTCGTCCTGGATCATCTGTGGCCGACGGTGTTCACCGGCGGCTATGTCGGGGTCGACGTCTTCTTCGTCATCTCGGGCTTCCTCATCACGGGGCATCTGTTCGGCGAACTCGCCCGGACCGGGCGCGTCAGGCTCGGTGCCTTCTACGCGCGTCGCGTGCGAAGGCTCCTGCCGGCGGCTCTGCTCGTTCTGATCGTCGGCGCTGTCCTCGTCTGGACCTTCCTGCCGTACCCCCGCTGGGGCCGCAACGCGATCGAGATCGCGGCCAGTGCCGGGTACGCCGAGAACTGGGTCCTGGCGGCATTCTCGGTGAATTACTCGGCCCTGAATGACTCGGCGACAGTTGCACAGCATTACTGGTCGCTGTCTGTCGAAGAGCAGTTCTACCTGATCTGGCCGCTGCTCATGATCGGCGCCGCCGTGCTCGCTGTCAGAGCCGGACGCCGTGGCGGCCCGCGACGGCCCGTCGTGTTCACGCTCGGAGCCATCGCAGTGCTCTCGCTGGCTGCCAGCATCGTCTGCACAGCCATCGCGCCCTCACAGGCCTACTTCGTCACCTTCACACGGGCGTGGGAGTTCGCCGTCGGTGGGCTCATCGCCCTTCTGGCGCACCGGATCCGCCTCCACGGCTGGTGGGCGCAGATGCTCAGTGCACTCGGCATCCTGATGGTCGCCGCCGCGGTCGCGCTGTTCGGTCCGTCCACGGCGTTCCCCGGAGCGGTCGCACTGCTTCCCGTCGTCGGTACCGCACTCATCATCGGCGCCGGAACGGACGGTGCCCGCCTGTGGCACACGAGCATCAGCGCATCGAGGCCGGTTCAGTGGCTCGGCGCGGTGTCGTACTCGCTTTACCTCTGGCATTGGCCGCTCATCGTGGCGGCGCCGTTCGTGCTGGGAACGGAGGTGCGTACGCCCGCGAAAATCGGCATCCTGGCGCTTGCACTGGTTCTCGCGTGGCTCACGAAGAGGCTCGTCGAGGATCCGGGCCAGCGGCTCGACGCCTGGAAGCACTCCGTGCGGCGCACGATGATCAGCATGCTGGTGGGCATGGGGGTCGTCGCGATCCTCGCGGCAGGGCTGTTCTGGGGTTACAAGGTCCGGACGGCGGCCGACACGCCGACCGCGCCCATCCCATCGGGCAGCTGCGTCGGCCCCTCCGCCATGGCGAACGCGTCCCACTGCCCCGATCGGTTCGGATCGCCGGGGACAGCCGTGATGACGGCGAAGAACGAGTACTTCTACACGCCGCCGGAATGCAGGATCGACTCCACAGTGCTGAAGTACGGCGACAGGACGACCGTCAGCCGGTGCGACTTCGCACACGGCGCACCGACTGCGCGCGTGTGGCTCGTCGGAGACTCTCACGCCCAGCAATGGCAGGCCGCCGTCTTCCAGCTCGCACGCGAGCGGGGATGGCAGGTCAGTTTCAGCTACTTCGGCGGATGCCCGGTGGCCGATGTCGCCTTCACAGGCTTCCGAGTCCCGTGGGGTCCGGCCGACTACGGCCTGTGCCGGCAGTGGTCGCACGACCTCGCGGACGAGATCCAGAAGGAGCGCCCCGACCTCGTGGTCACCTCCATGGCCGCGCGCGAGCAGCTGGTCGACGACGGCTCGGGGCGGACGCAGGGCGAGCAGTTCGTCCGCGGACTCGATGCCTTCTGGACGCGCTGGGCGGACAAGGGGATCAAGGTGCTCGCGATCGCGGATCCGCCCCTGAATGGCGCCGTCCGCAGCCCCGACTGCGTGCTCCTGAACCAGGGAGATCCCACCACCTGCGCCCGACCGCGCGACCAGGCGCAGCCGGCGGATCCGATCGTGCGGGCGGCCACAGTCCTGCACCGGCCCGACGTGCGGCTGTTTGACGCCACGTCCACCGTCTGCGATCAGGCCGAGTGCTACGCCGTGGTCGGCGGCATCCCCGTTTACTACGACGCAGACCATCTCAACCTGGAATTCGTGCGAATGCTGACCCCTTGGGTCGGCAGGGCGGTCGACCAGGTCCTGTCGAAGACCCCCTCGCCATGATGCGCTCCGAAACTGCCGGCTTCCCGGATCCCGGCATTGCGAGGGGGGCCGCATCGGCTGCCGCGCTGCACACCACGGCTAGGCTGACGCGAGCGCCGTTTCCCGAAGGAGCGCAGAGCATGGCCTTTGCCGCCCAGGCCGCACCCGCGGGGACCGGCGCACTCCTCGCCGGATCCCGGCGTGTCGTTGCACGTGCGGAAGGCGGCGGATGTTGATCGGGTCGGCCGCTCCGGGGATCGCCATCGCGCTGGTCGCATTCGGCCTTGTAGGCGGTACCGGCGCGGCGGCCGCCCACAGATTCCTGCACCACCGTCATCCGACTGCGTTGATCGGCTTCGGATTGGCCGCACTCGGCACCGCCTCCATGGCCGTCTTCACGGGCATGTGGATCGCCGCATGGCTCGGAGTGGTCCTGGCAGCAGCGATTCTCGCGTGCGCCGTCGTGGTGTCTGTCATCACGACGGTGTGGATCTTCTGGCGCCCGATCGTCGCGGGGGGCGCCGTGGTCCTCGCGATCGCCCTCTTCGACCTCGGCATGCTCTATCTGCGCGGCGTGTCGAGCGATCCGTTCCTGCAGGCGGGCCGTCGCTTCTATCCCTGGGAGCTCCCGGGCGACAACGAGCTGCCGAGTCTGCTCGCGTCATGGGTCGTGAACCCCGGACCGGGCCCGTTCCTTGTCGGGGACTGGCTGCCCAGTGACCGCCCCCCGCATCAGGGCGGGCCTCATTCTCCTGACGCGCGTGCTGGGTTGGGTGCCCCGTGCCGCCCCGTGGACGCACATCGATCCGCGGATGCTCGACTTCGGGGCGAGCGTCGCGTCGCAGCTTGTGTGGGTCCCCGCCGCAGCGGCCCTGCTGTGGGCGCTGGGCTTCAGACGCAGGGTTGTCCTGGCCTCCCTGTTCTTCACGGCCGCAGTGCCCGTGATGTTCGTCAACACCGTCTACACGTGGCCGAAACTCCTGGCCGCCGGCATGATGGTGGCCGCGCTTGCTGTTCTCGTGGCCGCCATTCGAGGCCGTATCCCGGTCTCGACCGGCAGCGTCCTGGGCGCGGCGCTTTCGGTGCTCGGGGTCCTCGCCCATGGAGGGGGCGCGTTCGTGCTGCCCGCGGTCGGAGTGCTGTGGCTGGTGCTGATCATTCGGTCCCCTCGGCGGTGGCGTGCTGTCTCCGCAGCTCTCGGTGTCGCTGTCGTTCTTTACCTGCCCTGGGCTCTCTTCCAGCGACTCGCGTACCCGCCCGGGGACCGGCTGCTGAAGTGGCATCTCGCCGGCGTCATCCCCATCGATTCTCGGTCGTTCCCGGAGGCCCTTGTCGACTCCTACTCGAAGCTGGGATGGGGCGCGTGGCTTGAGGGGCGCGAAGCGAATCTCTCGCGCGCCTTCGATCCGGGTGTGCTGGCGGATCTCGATTTCTGGGTTCCCGCAGCCCGCTCGGCGCGCCAGACGCTGGAGTTCTCCGCGACCCCTCCCGCGCTCGCGGTCGGCGCCCTCATCCTCTGCGCCTTTTTGATCGCCGCCGTGGTCGGCATCCTGCGCCGCCGCTTCGATGCGGAGCTGCGCTGGCCGGTGATGATCGTCCTCAGCATGGTGGGCTGCATCCTCATCTGGGCGATAGTGATGTTCCTACCCGGGGCGGCCATCGTGCACCAGGGGTCGCACACCTGGATCGTGGTGCTGCTCTGCGTCCCGTTCGCATGGCTCGCATCCCGCAGTCGCGTCATCGCGACGGCGGCCGCGGTCGTCCAGGTCGCCTGGGCGGTAGTTCTGTACAACTCCGCTCCGCTGTCGCCCGCGAGCCGTCTCGACCGCTGGGCGCTACTCCTCCTGGTCATTTCAGCGGTCCTCGCCGTGGGTGCGATGATGTTCAGGGTGCGCAGACCGCTGATGTCCCAGCAGCCGCCCGTCGCCACGACCTGAAATCCAGTCGGTGCGCGTCTACGCCGCGTCTGTTCAGAAAGAGTCATCCATGGATCTCCTCATCGTCGGCTCCGGCTTCTTCGGCCTCACGATCGCCGAGCGGGCGGCCGCATCCGGTCGCAAAGTCACGGTCATCGACCGCCGTCCGCACATCGGCGGCAACGCGTACAGCGAGGACGAGCCGACGACGGGGATCGAGGTGCACAAGTACGGGGCGCACCTGTTCCACACGTCGAATCCCGGAGTGTGGGAGTACGTCAACCGCTTCACCACGTTCACGAACTACGTGCACCGCGTCTACACGAACCACAAGGGCGTCGTGTTCCCGCTGCCGATCAACCTCGGGACCATCAACCAGTTCTTCCAGGCCGCGTACACGCCGGACGAGGCGCGCGCCCTGGTGCACGAGCAGGCGGGCGAGTACGACGCGAAGGATGCCGCGAACCTCGAGGAGCGCGGCATCGGGCTGATCGGCCGTCCGCTCTATGAGGCGTTCATCCGCGATTACACAGGCAAGCAGTGGCAGACCGACCCCAAGGACCTGCCCGCCGAGGTCATCAGCCGACTGCCGGTCCGCTACACCTACGACAACCGCTACTTCAACGACACGTGGGAGGGTCTTCCGACGGACGGCTATACCGCGTGGCTCGAGCGGATGGCGGACCACCCGAACATCGAGGTCAAGCTCGACACCGACTACTTCGACGAGTCGCAGCCACTCAACAAGAAGGCGACCGTCGGACAGCTGCCTGTCGTTTACACCGGCCCGGTGGACCGCTATTTCGACTACGCCCAGGGCGCGCTCTCGTGGCGGACGATCGACCTCGAGCAGGAGGTGCTGGATGTCGGCGACTTCCAGGGAACGTCGGTCATGAACTACGCGGATGCGGACGTCCCGTATACCCGCATCCACGAGTTCCGGCACTTCCATCCGGAGCGCGCCGACCGATACCCCACCGACAAGACGGTCATCATGCGGGAGTTCTCGCGCTTCGCCTCCCGCGAGGACGAGCCGTACTACCCGGTGAATACCGCGGAGGACCGAGCCGGTCTGCTCGGCTATCGCGAACTCGCCAAGGGCGAGAAGGACGTCCTCTTCGGGGGGCGGCTCGGGACCTACCAGTACCTCGACATGCACATGGCGATCGGATCTGCGCTGTCGATGTGGAGCAACCAGCTCGCGTGACGTGCGACGGGATGAGCCGGTAATCCATCGGGGCGGGGTGGCGGGTCAGCGTTGCTGACCGGCCCGGACACAGCCAGGGCGTCGGTCTCGCCTGGGCCCGTGTCCGAGGCGTCGCGTCGGGGGGTCAGCACCACCCGAGGGAAACTATTGAGGACCAGGGATGCTCAGGGGCACTGGTTCACCCGAAACGGTGTAGCTCGGTGCATCTATGTCGCCGCAGTTCACCAGGCTACCGATAGCGGACGAGAGGGCGGCCGGACCGCCGAGAAGAACGGCCCCGTTCGCGTGTCCATTGCGTAGCACGACGTATCCGCCGGCATCCAGGCATTCGGGGCGAGTGAGAGCGATCGGTGCGCCGAGCCTCGCCGCGAGCGGAGCGCCGGCGAGGGCGTCGGGGAAGTTGAAGCCGGTCGCCAAGAACGCGCGGTCCGTTGTCGGGAACGCCCACTCGTTGAGGCGGATCGAGGTTGAGAATCGATCTCCGCCATCGATTCTCTGCACGGGGTAGGTCGCGCCGGAGAGTGATGAGAGTTGCGCCTCGATGCCTGTGGAGACGGCCTGCTCGCCCCCCACGATGATGATCTTGTTGACCATCAGATCGGTAAGGAGCGTTGTGGTCTCACCCGAAAGCTCGGGCAAGGTCCCGTCCACGATCACAACTGGTGCCCTGAGGCGGCTGGCAGCCGGGCCCGCGGATAGAGCGTCCGGATAGTCTCGGCCGGTCGCGACAATGACGGTCTGGGTACCGGGCGACAACGGAACGAATGCATCGCGGACAATGGCTTCCGCCGTAGCGTACCTGTCCGACCCACCCAGCCGCACGACATTCGTCGGAGTCGTGATTCCTGCGGCGTCGGCCGCGGTCGCCGCCACACCGTCCGATATGGCGCTCTTACCGCCGACGACGATGAGACGCTCGGGACGCAGGCGCGCGAGCTCCGTTGCGGTGCTTGACGGCAGCGACGTTGGCGACGTCAGGAGGATCTCGCCATCCTGGATGGCTGCCGCAGGTCCAGCGCTCAGAGCATCAGGATAGTTGAGCCCGTCAACGAGGTACACAACTGGTGTCACCGTCGCCGGATGATCGATTGCAGTTGGACTGCCTGGATGAGCTGCTCTAGACACCGTGACCGCGGTCTCGAAGCGGTCAGATCCCTGCAGGCGGGAGACGTCCTCGACTACGGGGGGAAGATTGACGGTCCCGAGCGCGAAAGTTTGACCCGCGGTGAGCGTGACGTCGGGTGCCGTTTCGAGATAGCGGGCCAGTCCGGCCGGCTCCCAGTATCCCTGGCCGATGTCCTCGCGGACGGGTACGAACTCGATCCGGTAGGTGCCAGGTTCGATGCCCGACTCGGTCCACACTCCGCTCGAATCCTGAATCCAGACGAACGGGGCCGGTGTCGATGAGTAGCTACCATCGCCGGGCTCGTATCGCCAGAACTCGACGCGCAATCCGGCACTTGTGCTCGAATCCGACGGATTAAGGGCGAGCGATGCGGAACCTGGGACGTCGCCCAAGAAGGTCCCCGTCACACTGGCCGTGGGCGGCATGATTGCCTCGACCGGGGTTGGCGTGAGCAATGCGATGGTGGCCGCCAGAATGACGACCGCGAGCGTCGTATGACGAAGCCTCTTCATTTTTCTCCGTATGAGCGGGCGGGGCAGCGCCTCGCACCGTTGAACGATACTCCAAGGACTTTGCGAATGCTGGTTCGCGGCTGGAGTCCCGACTCTTCGGCACGACGGTGTATGCCTCGAACGTGCTACTGTTCCTCGACTCTGTGGAGGTGAACTGATGCTGATGCGCCGTTTAAGCATCACTGTCGTCGCTCTTGTCGTCGCACTCGTTGCGACTGCGGTTGGCGCGACGCCGGCGCTGGCGACTACCGGAACCGGCATCTCCAATCCGGCCGACCTCGTGTTCTCCGGCGACGGTGCCATGGCGTTCGTGGCCGCGGGTATGACAATCTCCGTGATCGAAACGGCGACCGACGCGGTCGTTCGCAGCGTGGAGCTTCCCCAGAAGCCGCTCGTTATCGCAACGCGCGCGGATGACCGCGTTCTTTATGTGATCACCGACTACTGCGACCCAACGCTCGGAAACCAGACCCGAATACTGAGCGTCGACACCGCGACGATGGTGGTTGCTCCGACCGCACTGATCGCGAGCTGCTCTGCGCGTGCTCTTGCTATCACAGCCGATGGCTCGAAGGCCTATCTGCCCGCATATGACGTCCTCCAGGTTCGCGACGTGGCCTCGGGGCAACTCCTCGGGAGTGCGCGACAGTATCAGAGCGGGCCGATCCAGCGAATAGCGCTCGGCCCAGGTGATCGACATGTATACATTCGAACTCTCCCGGCGGACCAGCAGGGAATCTCATACTCGTTGGATGCGGCCACATTGGGCGCGGTCCAGTCGGTCAGCGGTCCCTACGGCCCCCAGATCAGCGACATCGTGCCGCTCTCAGATGACACGAGAGCAGTATTGGCCGATCAGAATGGTTGGCTGGAGACCGGCGGCGAGTCACCGCTCGGCGGCAACCTGATCGACGGGGTGATGTACAACGCGGTATCACAGGTGACAGCGACGCCGGATGGAAACATCCTTCTCGCCGCTCACGGCGACACGATCGACGCGGTCTCTATCACCTCCGGCAAGCGACTGGCCTCCTTCCTGGTGGCAGGCTGGGCGGGCGTCTGGGTGTCGCCGGGAGGCGATATCGCTTATGGAGCGGGCGATACGCTCACACGATTTACGCTCGGGCTTTCCACGAAGCCATCGGCGGAGACAGATCGCATCGCCGGTGATTCGCGCTACGAGACGGCTATCGCATTAAGCAAGGCGAAATACCCGTCTGGTAACCCTGTTGTGTACGTCGCATCTGGTGCGGACTTCCCGGACGCTCTCAGCTCAGGACCCGCGGCGGCAAAGGTCGGGGCGAGCCTTCTCCTCACGACGCCGGGGACTCTGATGCCCGACGTGGCAGCCGAGATCACGCGACTTCACCCGTCGCGGATCGTCGCTGTCGGTGGGCCGGCGGTCATGTCCGCAACGGTACGCGCTGCCCTCTCGGCGGCGGCACCCGGGGCTGAACTCGACTGGGTATATGGGGCTGACCGGTATTCGACGTCTCGAGCGATCGCGAAATATGCCTGGACGTCTGCGCCGGACGTGTATGTCGCCGATGGAAGATCCT
The DNA here is from genome assembly GCF_034120055.1 of Microbacterium rhizosphaerae. Classification (NCBI taxonomy): domain Bacteria; kingdom Bacillati; phylum Actinomycetota; class Actinomycetes; order Micrococcales; family Microbacteriaceae; genus Microbacterium; species Microbacterium rhizosphaerae. Next base: position 1,377,741 of record NZ_CP139368.1, read on the forward strand.
TCGCGGACGCGCTCGGGGCGGCGTCTGCCGCGGGGGCACGGAAGGCTCCGCTCATCGTCGTTCCCGGCAACTCAATTACCTATGTGACGAAGCCCTCGGATCAATGGGACTCGAGTCTCTTCGGCCAGATGGTCGACATGTTCGGTGCGATGAAGGTCACGCGACTCTATGTCGTCGGAGGAGAAGCGACGATCACGCCGGACACCTACAACAAACTAGGGATGATGGTGTCGAGCAATATCGTCTATCGCCTCTGGGGCCAGGATCGATTCGGCACATCGCTGTACGCGACCGGCAACGCGATTCCGACAGCTGATCACGCCTACCTTGCAAGCGGATATTCCTTTCCAGACGCGTTGGCTGGAGCTGCCGTCGCTGGAGCCGAGGGCGCTCCACTTTATACGGTGCCTCAAAACTGCGTGCCAAAGCGGACTCTCGTCGACCTCGCCCTTCAGGGAGTGACCCATGTGACGATTCTGGGCGGCACCGTCACACTAGCGTCTGCTGTAGATGCGCTCACGCCGTGCCCGTGAGGTCGTCAGTCCCGAGTCGCCAAGGTCATTGAAACCCCGACACAGCGTTTCGGCTGGATACATCGAACTCCTGGGTGAAAGGCAATCGCTTCCTTTCATGCGATCCCGAGGTGACACCAACCAGCGTTCGCGACGCAGATGGTGACAGGGCAAGACCATAGACTCGTCTCCGTGACTTCAGCCCCGACCGTCGGCGCGCCCGGCTCGCCGCGGCGCTACGCACACTCCCTGTGGCTGCTGTCGGCGCGTGACCTCCGCGTCCGTTATGCGACGAGCGCGCTCGGATACCTCTGGTCGGTGCTCGACCCGCTGGTGATGAGCATCATCTACTGGTTCGTGTTCACCCAGATCTTCCACCGCGGCCACGTCGGCGACCAGCCGTACATCGTCTTCCTCCTGTCCGCCCTGCTGCCGTGGGTGTGGTTCAACGCGGCGGTCAGCGACTTCACCACGGCGTTCAATCGGGATGCGCGGCTCGTACGCTCCACGGCGATCCCGCGCTCGATCTGGATGAACCGCATCGTCCTCAGCAAGGGAATCGAGTTCATCTACTCTCTGCCGGTGCTGGCCGTCTTCGCCATCTTCACCGGCGCCCACCTCACGTGGCAGGTGGTGTGGCTGCCGATCGCCGTCATCCTGCAGGCCGTCCTCCTGGTGGGGCTCGGTCTGATCGTCGCGCCCCTCTGCGTCCTGTGGAAGGACCTCGAGCGCACGACGCGGCTCGTGCTCCGCGCGCTCTTCTACGTCTCTCCGATCATCTACGGGATGCACGACCTTCCCCCGATCTTCAAGTCGATCGCGATCTTCAACCCGCTCTCCGGCATCTTCACGATGTACCGCGTCGCCTTCTTCCCGAATCAGTGGGACACGCCCGCGGTCGTGGCGAGTTTCATCATGTCGTTCGCCTTCCTGATCGTCGGGCTCTTCGTCTTCCGGTCCCTCGAGCGCCCCGTGCTGAAGGAGCTGTGATGGACCGTCCCGCCATCGAGGTGCGCGACCTCGGCATCCGCTTCCGGCGCAATCGCCGTGGACGCCGCAGCATCAAGGACCTCTTCGGCGGCGCGTCGCGCCGCGTCGCGCCGGACGAGTTCTGGGCGCTCCGCGAGGTCACGTTCGATGTCCAGCCGGGGGAGTCGATCGGTGTCGTCGGCCGCAACGGGCAGGGCAAGTCGACGCTGCTGAAGCTCGTCGCGGGCGTGCTTCTCTCGGACGAGGGCCGCGTCCAGGTGAACGGCGGCGTGGCCCCGCTGATCGAGATCACGGGCGGATTCGTCGGTGACCTCACCGTGCGCGAGAACATCAGGCTCACCTCCGGCCTCCACGGGATGGGTCGGGACGAGGTCGCGCGTCGCTTCGACGACATCGTCGGCTTCGCGGAGCTCGGCGACTTCGTCGACACGCCCTACAAGCACCTGTCCAACGGGATGAAGGTGCGACTGGCCTTCTCGGTGGTGTCGCAGCTCGAGGAGCCCATCCTGCTGGTAGACGAGGTCCTAGCCGTCGGCGACAAGGCCTTCCGTGAGAAGTGCTACCGGCGCATCGATGAGCTGCTCGCCGAGGGGCGCACGCTCTTCTTCGTCAGCCACAACGAGAGCGACCTGCGCCGGTTCTGCACGCGCGGCCTCTACCTCGACAAGGGACGTCTGGCGATGGATGCGTCGCTCGCCGAGGTCCTCGACCGCTACAACGCCGACTACAACTGACACCGGCGCATAGTCCGGACTGAGGCGGTGTGGGGGCGACCCCCACGGGGTGCGACCACGGATCCGATACCCACCTTCGGATGCTCTAAAATCGAAGTCTCATGAGCGCCACGGCAGACGACGCAACAACGAATACTGGTTTTCCGATTCTTCGACCGATTCCGCGTTCATGGTTGGTGGTGCATCTCATCACCCTCGCATTGATCGCCATCGTGCTGATCGATGCCGGCCGAGGCCTCTGGTTCTACTACGACGAGTGGGACTTCCTGGCTGCGCGTGCCGAATGGCATCTGCTGACCCCGCACAACGGTCATCTCAGTCTCTTTCCTCAGCTTCTGACGACCCTCGTCAAGGGAGTAGTCGGGCTGCATTCGTATTGGCCCTTTCTAGCCCTGACGTTCGCCGCGCATCTGGCGGCGATCCACATGATCTGGCGCATCATGATGAGGCTCGCGGTCCATCCTGCGATCGCGCTCCTGATGGCGACCCTGTTCGGAGTTCTCGCAGCCGGTGGCGACAACAGCCTGTGGGCCTTCCAGGTCGGATTCATCACGCCGCTCGTCACAGGTATCGGTGCCCTGTTGCTCGCGATGCGCCCCCTGACCGCGTGGCGGACCGCATGGGTCTGCGTCCTGCTGCTGGTTGGCGTGGGCTTTGCGAGTACGGGTCTCCCATTGGCGCTCGCAGTCGTTCTGTACATCTGGGTCAGACATGGCTGGCGGAAGACCGCCATCGTGGGGGGAGTCTTCGCAGTCGTCTACGGTACGTGGTACTTGCTCTTCGCCCGTGGGACGACCGGTGCCGATGGATTCGGCATCCACTCCCTCAAAGACGTCATGCTCAGGGTTCCCGAGTTCTTCAGCCACGGCTTCGTCGACAGCATCGGCAAAGTCTTGCCATTCGCTGGACTCGCCGGCGCGCTGGCGGTGGCAGTGATCATCGGCATGGTCTTGGACCTGCGACGAGCCTCATTGCGCACAATCGACCCCACGTACGTCTTGGTCTTCGCAGCGCTGACGTTCGGCGTCATGACGGCCCTGACACGCGTTGGTCTCGGCAACGACGCCGCGTCCGCCGGCCGGTATGTGTATATCTACGCGGGCCTGCTGACGCCCGTCGTCGGTCGATTGCTGAGCCGCCTCGCCGCAAACGGCCGTGTGGCCGTGGGCGCGATCTGTGCCGTCCTCGTGATCCTCATCGGATACAACGCAGCCGGCTTGGTCGAATTCGGGCGCGGTCTCGCGGCGCGAGAACAGACGGTCAATCGCGCGATCTCAGCGGCGCTCACAATCGATGACGGCCGCGCTGAGCTCGACAAGAGGACGCCGGCAGCGCTCGTAGCCCCCACGCTCACGATGACCGACATCCGCTCATTCGTCGCCCGGGGTCAATACACGCCCGTGCCGTTCACGCCGACAGACCTGCTCGAGGCCCGGGTGAACATGTTCCTGACTCCCGTTCACAAGGCCGCAGCGCCGCCGCAGGGTTCGACGTGCGAGACTCCATCGAGCGGGTACCTGGCGTTCGATCCGGCGAGTCAGTTCGTCTACGTGCCCACCGCCGGCGACGTGGGCGTAGTCGCGAAGGAGGGCGATGGAACATCGACGTACACGCGCACGCACATTCCGACCCCAGGGCTCTACGAGCTGACCGGTCTCGATTCGTCGATCGCTCTGAGTCTCGCGGCGGGGGATGCAGGCGGATTATGCGTGGTAGCGCGTCAATAGGCGTCCGCTGGGCATGCCCACCGCGCCCGGGCCTCGACGGAAGGGGCGCAGATCGCCGGGGCGATGGGAGTTTCCCCGCGCTGGGCGAAGCGGTGGCTTGGCCGCTATTGCGCCGTCACCGTCGCTGAAGCCGATCTCGACGACCGCCCCGTGGTCACCGTGTCGCGAACCGCATCGTGGAAGTCACGGCCACGGAGGTGGTCGCGATGCGTCCGAAGGAGCGGCCTCGGCGTGACGTCCTGATCCGGCCACTCCGCGCTCGGAGGCCGGCCCTCGGCCAGCCGACCACACCACCTGCCGACCGCTTACGGTTAGACGGCGTCGTTCTTGCGGTGCTCGTCGATGGCGGCGTGGTCCTCGACGTATGTGATGAGGTCGTGACCGGGAGTATGGGGAAAGACCCACAGCGTGTAAAGGACGTAGCGCAGAATTGTGGCGAGCGCCTGCCCGATCAACGTGCCGGAGATGTTGTCGGCGAGCACTGTGTCGAGGTGCAGCACGTAACGTGAGAACCCCAGACACGCCAGCTGGACCGCGATCGCGAGCACGTTGACAACGCCGTAGCGCACGACCTGGGCCCAACTGACCGGCTCCTTGCGATCACGGTAGGTGAGCAACCTATTGCCGACGTAAGTGACGACGAGCCCGGCGATGACCGCGATGGTCTTGGCGACCAACGGGGCCGAGTGCAGAGGACCTGCACCGCCCGCGAACACCAGCAGGTTGTAGACGATGGCGTCGACGACGAAGCCCAAGCCGCCGATCGCGAGGAAAATTCCGCCGCGACGGAGATTGCGAATAAGGAAGTCCTGCATGTGGGACATATCGGGAGCGCGCACGGCTGGAGACTTTCGTGATCTTCGAAACCGGCGGGTGCGCGCGTAGACCTGCGCACCCGCCGGCTGTTCGACTAGATGGTGCCTTCGGCGATCGCGTTCTGGATCCAGGGGATGACCTCGTCCAGCATGTCCTCGAGGGTCGTCGTCGCCTCGAAGCCGAGGACCTCCTTGGCCTTCGTGACATCCGGTACACGCTTCTGTACGTCGTACTCGAACGCCTCGTCGTGAATGAGCGTCAGCGGAACATCCGCCCCCTTGATCTTCCGCCAGATGACCTCCGCCAGCTCGGTCACTGTGTGGCCCACGGGCGTCGAGATATTGAAGTCGGTGTTGAGCGCAGCCGGGTGGTTCAGGCTGAGCACGATGCCCCGCGCGAGATCGCCGCCGTATGTATAGTGCCGGATCTGGTTTCCCTCACCCAGGATGTGGAGAGGGTCCTGCCCCTTGAGTACCTTCTGCACGAGGTCCGGGACCACGTGGCTCATTGCGAGCTGGACGTTCCCCGAGTGGATCTCGACATCGCCCAGTGCGCGCGACTCGCCGATGCCGACGCAGTTAAACGGGCGAAGGATCGTGTAGTCGATGTCGTACTGGCCCTTCGCCGCGCGCGCGAAGTACTCCACCGCAAGCTTCTGGAATCCGTAGGACGAGAGCGGCGGCGGGACGATGAGCTCGTCGCCCTCCTTGGACGGCCAACGGTCCGTCGACTCGAAGACCATCGAGGACGACATGTAGGTGACCTTCTTCAGCGGGCTTCCGGCCTTCTTGGCAGCGATCGCCGCGTCGCACGATGAGGCGATGATGCGCTCGTTCGCCGCGATGAGGTCGTACTGGTAGGTGTGGAAGTAGGAAATGCCGCCGATTAGCGCCGCGCCCGCGATGAAGTGATCGCAGTCCATGAGGAGCTCGGTCATCCGGGCCACGTCGGTGACGTCTGCGACGACGAGTTCGTAGTTCGGATTCTCGTCGTACGACTTCTTGACGGGGCCGTACTTCGAATAGTTGTCGACGCCTACGACCTTGAAACCCTGACGCAGGAGTTCTTCGACGACGTAACCGCCGATGAACCCGGCGGAACCGGTGATGAGGACCTTCTGCATTACTTGCTTCCCTTCGCGCCTGCGTGTGCGGCGTCTTTGATCTCGTTGATGGGGAGTGGGCGCCCGAAAGCGAAGAAGTACCAGCGCAAGTACTTTGGGATCCACTTCCGCAGTTGGAAGTTGGACTGGCCCTCGGTGCGGTCGAGCCAGATGGTGGGGAGTTCAGCAACGGGGAGCCGCGCGCGGCGCGCCTTCGCGGTCAGCTCGAGGCCGATCTCGAACCCGTCACGAGACTGAATCGTCACCGTGCGAACGAAGTCTGCGTTGTACGCCTTGAATGAGTTGGTGGCGTCTCGGGTTCCGATGCCTGCGAAGAGATGGAGCGACGTGCCTGCCAGCCTCGATAGCGACCGCTTGAATCGCGGACCGCCGATCTGCTGCCCTCCGGCCATGTAGCGGCTTCCCGCCGCGACGACGACGCCGCGCTCGACGAGTTCGGTAAGAGCGTCGATCTGCCTCGGATCGTCGCTGCCGTCGGCCATCGTAACGACGACGGTTGGTGCCTCCGCCACATCGAACCCGTAGCGGATGGCCTGCGCCGGGCCCCGGCCGTGCGTGTTGATCACCCCTCTGATGCGAGCATCGAGTGCAGTAGCCTCCGCCACTGGAGCCAGGGTGGTGTCGTCGGGCGTATCGACGACGATGAGGAGCTCGAACGGAATCCTGACGGTGCTCTTCACCCGGTCGATGAAGGGACCGATGGCCTCGCCCTCGTTGTAGGCCGGGACGACGATCGATACGCGCGGCCGGTCCTCGCTCAAATCAGAACTCCGTTGCCGAGCAGGTTCCACACGTCCGCGACCGGCTTGTCGGTGGCGAGCTCACGATATTCGTGGTGCGGCGTTGCGATGATGAGGATGTCCGCGCGCTCCAGTACAGCTTCGAGGGGGAGCAAGGAACCGTCCACTCCGGCGGGCACGTGAGGGTCAGTCGCGATGACCTCTCGAGCCTTGAATCGAAGAACACGCTGCAGCTTGTACGAGAGACTCGATCGGATGTCGTCCGATCCGGCCTTGAAGGCCATGCCGAGGATGCCGACCGTCTTGTCCGACAAGTCGTGCGCGGCGTCGAGCTGGCTCGCGATATACAGCGGTAGACCCTCGTTGACGAGCATCGCCGAGTGCCCGAGTTGGAACGTGTTGTCGCTGAATGCGGCGAGCTGCATCGTGTCCTTGAACAGGCAGGGGCCCGCTGCGAAGCCAGGCCCGGGCATGTCCTGCGCGCGCGGGTAATCCTGCGTGAGTCCTGCGCGAACACGTTCGAAGTCCACGCCCTTCGAGTTCGCCATCATGTAGAACTGGTTCACAGCCGCGAACTTGATGTAGCGCCATGTATTGGTGAAGAGCTTTGCCAGCTCCGCTTCTTCTGGGGTCAGCTCGACGATGGCGTCGGTCAGCGAACGGAACAGGTCACCGGCCCGAGCGATCGCTTCCGGGGTGTAGCCGGACACGATCTGAGGGAGCTCGAAAAGCTCCGTCATCGCTTTGTGCTCAGCAATTCGCTCCGGGCAGAACGCGACGTCCATGCGAAGCCCCATGCCGTCCACCATGTCTCGTACAAGCGCTGTCACGCCCGGATAGATCGTGCTCCGCAATGCGAGCAGCTGACCGTCGCGGAAGTACGGTGCGCAGGTCGCCAGAGCCCGAGGGATCGCATTCGGGTCGGGGTTCAGATGCTCGTCGACAGGCGTGCCGATGACGACGATGACGTTCTCGGCGGTCGCCACGACCGCGGGGTTTGTGGACGCTGTCAGCATTCCGTCAGCGACCACCTGTGCGAGGACTTCGTCGGCCCCCGGCTCAATGAACGGCATCTGCGCCATGCGGATGCGCGACACGGCGCTTTCGGCGACGTCGTATACGACGGTCCGTTTGCCGCGACTGGCCAGTGCGATCGCAAGAGGAAGCCCGACATGGCCGCCTCCACCGACAACGACGACATCATGTTCAAAGGCCATCTGCACTACTCCGCTCCGCCGGGGGAAATCCGGTGATCCAATCTCGGGACATACCCGAAAGAGCGTACATTAGGCGGCGCACGCCGAATTGCCGCGCGCTGTCGGCTCGTCGCGTGACACCATGGCCCGCACGCCCCATCGCATTCTCAGCCCGCGCCGCTCAGGCCGCGAGGGGAGGCATCGGCTGCCAGGCGGAGTCGCGGGCGATCTTGCCGCCGTCGCGCAGACCCCTCCAGAGGTTCGAGGTTCCGCGCACCTTGCGCTCGACGGCGACGAGGCGGATGAGCTCCTTCGCGAACGTCAACGCGGTGCCGGCCGCGAACAGGGCGGGGCGGTAGACGCCGGCCGAGCGGTAGTACTGCTTGATGATCGCGCGGTTGCGCATGATGTAGTACCGATACGCATCGCTCGAGGCATTCAGGTGGCGGACGCCCATGTCCCACTGGCGGATCTCGCGCGTGCGCCGCAGCACGAAGTCGTCGACGATCACCGAGGTCGTCCGTTGAGAGGCGAGCCAGCCGTACGTCTGGTCGTCCCAATAGATGAAGAAGCGCGGGTCAGGAAGGCCGATCTGCCGGACGATGTCGCGGTGGATGAACATGCCCTCGAAGCATCCACTGTTCATCACCTTGTAGCGCGTCTCGTCGAAGCCGGCAGGCGCGTAGGGGATCGGGATGGCGAGAGGCTCCGCGATGCGGTACTGCCAATAGAACGGGCTGCCGTCGTAGTCGTAGCGGCGACCCTGGATGCTCTTGAAACGCGGGGCCCAGGCACCCATCTTCGCGAGGCCGTCGGGGATGACCTCGACATCGTCGTCCATGAGCCAGATCCAGGTAGATCCGAGCTCGTAGGCGACCCGCATCCCCTCGCTGAACCCGCCCGAGCCGCCTGTGTTCTCGTCCAGGCGGCGGTAGACGATCTCGGTGCCCACCCGTTCGCGGAACGAGTCGACGACGGCGGTCGTGTCGTCGATCGAGGCGTTGTCGACGATGACGACGTGGCCGGGCTTCGGGTCCATGACGGCGATGCTCTCGAGCAGGCGCGTCAGCAGACCCGAGCGGTTGTACGTGACGACGACGATCGTCGCGGATGCCGGATCGAACGGCGTGGATTCAGTCATGCGGGGAGTTTCGGAGGCGAGAGGCATGGCGGAGCACATCCTATCCTGGCGGCCTGTGGCGAAACGGTGAGCGCACTCACCGCCCCTACTCCGTCGGAAGACCCGCAGCCGGCTGGCCGATCTCGATGCGGTCGCGCCACGAGCGGGACTGGCCGGCGCGCGCGGCACACAGGACGAGCATCACCCATCCGGCGCTCATGAGCGTGAAGCTCTCGAAGAGCGAGTCGATGAGCAGGGCGACGAGGATGAGGGGCGTCCACGCGTAGACGACCGACCGACGCTCGCTCGCCACGAGCCAGGACCGCACGAGCGCGATCCCGGCCAGGGTGAGGAAGAGGAGCAGCCCCACCCAGCCGAGCTGCAGCAGCACGTCGATGTAGGCGTTCAGCGCAGACGCGTTCTTGTCGCCCAGCACGAGGTTGATGACGTTGAACGGGAACTGGTCGGGGTCCCACGGCCCGAACCAGCCCCACCCCTGCACGGGGTAGAAGCCGGAGTAGGTGATCGCGGTGCGCCAGAGGTTGGTGCGGATCGAGAAGTCCGTGCCCGCGCCCATGATCTGCACGATGGGCTGCCGCATGAAGTAGGCCGCAATGAGGCCGACGACGACCACGGCGCCGAGGCCCCACTGCAGCGGGGCGCGGCGCGACGGCTCCGCGTGCCGCACGAGCACGAGGACGCCCGCCGCCGCGGCCACCGACACCCCGAGCACCACGACGGTCGGTGAGTCCGAGAGGACGGCGAGAACCCCGCCCAGGACGACCGAGTAGATGGAGAGCCCGGTCGGCACGGAGGACGTCCGCCACTCGATGAGGAACGTGATGAGCGCGATGACCGCGTAGAAGCCGAGCAGGTTGCGCGTCCCGAAGATGCCCTGGACGGGGCCGAGGGCGGCGATATTGCCCTGGATGCCGAGGAACGTGAAGGGGATGTCGAGCAGGATCCCCGACATGATCTCCAGCACGAGGGAGATCGACAGCAGTACCCGCATGACGTCGCCGAGCGCGCGTGCCGTCTGCAGCGTGTCGCGCACGTGGGCGATGACGATCGCGATCACCGCGAGCCCGCCGACGGAGAACCAGCGGATGACGGTGGCCTCGGTGTCCGAACTCCAGAACGCGCTCGCCAGCGCCCACCCGAGGAACGCGATCACGGAGAGCGGGGCGAATCGGGCGAGGGTGATCTCGCGGCGGCGGGCGACGAGCATCCCGATCCCGATCGCGACCAGCCCGAGGATGATCGTGACGTACGTGACGGTGCTGGTCGTGTGCTCGATCGCGTAGCCGCCGAACACGGCCGCCAGGGCGCTCAGCGTGTACGCACGGGCGAGGTCGGCGGAGCGCAGCACCTCCGCGAGGTAGTGCATCGGCCGATGGCCGTGCGCAGGCGTGCTCACGGTGTGCGGGCCATCATGAGCCCGCTCCGGCAGCGCGTGCGGGCGGCTCGGATGCGGGAGCGGGGTCGGCGGGAGCGGATGCCGATCCCCCTGCGCTCTCCGCCGGCGCCATCCCGTCCGCGCGCACGGCCTCGCCGCGCTCGATCGCCGCGCCGACCTCCGCGGCACCCTGGCCGATCACCGGGGCCTGCTTGATCTTGAAGCTGAACATCACGACGAACATCCAGCCCCACAGGATGAGCGGTCCCGACTCGGCGAGCCCCTGGACGAGCAGCACGGCTCCGACGAGCGAGGGGAGGAGGGTGAGGGAGGAGTAGGGGCGGTCGGCGACGAGATCCCATCGCGGCCGGTCGACGGCGAAGAACCAGGCCCGCCAGATGTACGCGAGGTAGACGCCTGCCATGAGGACGATCCCCACGATGCCCAGCTGCATGAAGAGGTCGACCCACATGTTGTGCGCCTGCATGACGGTCTGGCCGTGGTCGATGATCCAGCGGTCGAAGTGCGGGTCGCCCGCGATCCACGGCGAGGCATAGCCCCACCCCGCGAACGGACGCTCCATGGCGCGGGCGATGACCGAGGCCCAGATGCGCTCGCGGCCGGTCAGATCGGAGGATCGACCGAGGAGGGTGAAGAGCTCCTTGCGCCAGACGACGACGGCGAGGAGGCCGCCGATCCCCACGACCGCGTACGCGATGTAGTAGCGCGTGCGCTCGCCCGGGCGCTTCGTCGTGCGCATGAGGAGGATCGTGGCGAGGACGACGGCGACGACGACGGCCGAGAGATAGGTCGTCGCCGACCCGGCGCGGACGAAGAAGAACGCCGAGATGACGATCCACACGATCAGCATCGGGCGGCGCGGGGAGCGCGCGGCGTAGAGGATCGCGAACACGATGATCGCGAGGAGCGCGACGACGCCGAGGAGATTCGCGTTGCCCCAAATGCCCTGCATCCGTCCGGAGTTGAAGATGTTGCCGCGCGACCAGTAGACGATGGGGTCGAAATGCTCGGTCGGGCGCTCGAAGCCGGGGAGCACGGGGCCGCGGACGAAGATCCCGACGAAGAGCTCGAACAGCAGCGACAGGCCCAAGGTCCACTTGAGCGCCGACCCGATGGCCCGCACCAGTTCGCGCCATGTCAGCACCGCGCCGACGAACAGCGCCTGCAGCGTGGTGATCGCGAGCATGAGCCACGTGAGCGCCGAGACGCCCGGCCACGCGGACCACGCGATGGACAGGGTCGCCCACGCGACGTACGCGAACACCACCCACGGCAGGCGCCGCCACTGGATGAACGGGCGGAGCGTCGCCCAGAGCACGATCGTGAGGACGCCGCTCGCGATCGCGACCGCTCCCGCCACGACGGCGCCGAACGCGTTCACCCACGCGACACCGCTCAGGGCGAGGAACAGGACGAAGATGCACCACGCGCGCAGCATGAGGTGGCCGGTCGTCTCGCGGACCGGCGGTGCCGGCGGAGCCGACACGGGGTGCTTGGTGAAGACCGCCATCGTGCACACAGGTTATCGCGGGGGGATGCACGGAATCCTGTGCGGCGTGCCCGGATCGTGACACGCCGACGGCGCGTCATGAAGGTTCAACTGCGGGATGAGGCTTTAATATCCGCGACTTGACCTCTGCGAATCACAACGGTGTAATTATGCGTACCGGCAGAACTGCCGGGGCGGTACCGGGTTCCGGCGGACACGGCACCGGAGTCGTACAGAGGGGGGAAGCGAGATGGGGGTCTCACAATATCGCTCCGGTGCACCTGAGGACTGGTTCGTCGATCCAGTCGACCTCGGCGTTCCCGGTGTGCGGCGTTTGGATGCGGTGCGCAAACCGCGTCCGGAGGACGACGATGCGCTCGCCTGGCAGACCGACGCGCTCTGCGCGCAGACCGATCCGGAGGCGTTCTTCCCGGAGAAGGGCGGCTCCACACGCGACGCGAAGCGCATCTGCACCTCGTGCGACGTGCGGTCGGAATGCCTCGAGTACGCGCTGCGCAACGACGAGCGGTTCGGCATCTGGGGAGGACTGAGCGAGCGCGAGCGGCGCAAGCTCAAGCGTCGCGCGTGATTCACGCTCCGCGGCGCGTGCGCCCCGGGCAGGGCGAAGGCCCCGCATAGTCTGGCGGGGTCATGCCCCCCCGAGTCCATGCCCTCATCGTCGTTCGTCCCGATGGTCGCGCGCCTGCGGCGTTCCATCTGAAGCGCACGCTGCGCGCGGTGGATGCGCAGACCCGTCGCCCCGACGCGGTGACCGTCGTGCTCTGCGGATCGGACGACGCGCTGGTGACGGCCGCCGCATCCGGTTCCGCCTCGATCGTCACCGCGCCCCCCGGCACGACCTTCGCGGCGGCTCTCGACATCGCACGCCGCGCGGGCGACGGCCCGGCCGACCACGACGGCGGCGACGACGTCCGCGACGGCGCGGCCGTCTGGCTCCTCGCGCAGGACACCGCCCCCGAGCCCGAGACGCTCGCGCGACTGCTCGGGGTGCTCGAGCTCGCCCCTTCCGTCATCATCGCCGCGCCCAAGCTCGTGCGGTGGGACGACCGGACGGAGATCGCATCGCTCGGCATCAGCATGACCCGCTACGGACGGGCCGTGGGGCTCTCCGACGGCGAGCTCGACCAGGGCCAGCGCGATGCCGACGAGGACGTGCTCGGTGCGGACGTGCGGGGGATGCTCGTCCGCTCCGGTGCGTGGCAGCGCCTGCGCGGCCTGGACCGCGGGCTCGCGGGCGCCGACGAGGGTCTGGATCTCTCGGTGCGTGCCCGGCTGCTCGGCACGCGGGTGAGCCTCGTGCCGAGTGCGATCGTGGCCGTGGCCGGAGACGGCGCCGCGGGGCTGCCCATCCCGTCGGACGGCACGCGGCGCAGGCACAACGTCTACGCACGGCGGCGTGCGCAGCTCCAGCGACGGCTCGCCTATGCGCCGGTCGTGGCTGTGCCGGTGCACTGGCTGTCGCTGCTGCCGCTCGCGCTCTGGCGGACGATCCTCGCGCTCGTCGCCAAGACTCCCGCGCGCGTGCTCCCGGAGTGGGGCGCTGCGTTCGTGGCGCTCGTGCGCGTGGATCAGATCGCCCGCGCACGTGCCGGCATCCGCCGCACGCGCGAGATCCCGTGGACCAGGATCGCGCCGCTGCGCGTCAGCCGCGCCCAGCTGCGCGAGCGTTTCGACGCGGACGCCGACGACGGGTCCGCGGAACAGGGAGCCGTGCGCGGCGACCTCCGCTTCTTCACCGGTGGGGGAGCCTGGGCCGTGCTGGGGGCGCTCGTGCTGTCCGTCGCCGCCTTCCCCGCGCTCCTCGCGTGGCCGGTGCTCGGTGGCGGCGCGCTGCAGCCGCTGCCCGCGACCGTCGCCAGGCTGTGGGCGGACGCAGCATACGGGCTGCGCAGCACCGGGCTCGACGGTGCGATGCCCGCAGACCCGTACGCCGGGGTCATCGCGGCCATCGGATCGCTCTCGCCCGCCGATCCCTCGCGCGCCATGGTGCTGCTGTGGATCCTGGCGCTGCCCCTCGCCGTGCTCGGCGGCTGGTTCGCCGCGACCCGGCTCACGGAGCGGCCGCTCCTGCGCATCCTGGCCGGCGCCGCATGGGCGCTCGCCCCCACCTTCCTCGCCGCGCTCGTCGACGGGCGACCCACGGGCGTCCTGGTGCATCTGCTGCTCCCGTGGGCGCTGTTCGCCGGCTCCGTCGCGCACCGGTCGTGGGCGGCCGCGGGGGCGGCATCCATCGTCGTCGCGGCGGTCGTCGCCTGCTCGCCGTCGCTCGCGCCCGCTGTCATCGTCATCTGGCTCGGCATGATCGTGCTGACGGCGGTCGTGCGCTCCGGGCGCGGGCTGTCGCGCGTGCTGTGGCTCGTCGTGCCGACGGTGTTCGTCGCACTGCCGCTGGTCTGGCATCAGCTGCGGGTGGGGAATCCGTGGGGGCTCCTCGCCGATCCGGGTCTCACGTGGGCGGGTCCCCAAGCAGCGTCATCCGTCCACGGTCGCGCGCTGCTCGCCGCCGGGTTCCCGACTGCCGACCCGGGCGGCTGGGGTGCGCTCCTGCACGAATGGGGCCGGGGCACGGCGACCTGGTGGGTGCCGCTGCTCGTCGCGCCGATCGCCGTCCTCGCGCTGCTCGCACCCTTCACGGCGCGCTGGGCCGCCGGCATCGTGCTCCTCTCCGTGAGCGCGCTCGGCCTCGGCACCGCCTTCGCCGCCGCCGCCATCGCGGTCGCCTCGTCCGCCGACATCGCGGTGGCCATCTGGCCGGGCGCGGGCCTGAGCCTCGCGTGGATCGGGGCGCTCGGCGCCGCCGTCGTGTTCCTCGATGCCGGGCTCGCCGCGCGCGTGCGGCTGCTGCGTACCGGACTCGCCGTGCTCGTGATGGCGGCGCTGGCCGTCGTGGCGTTTCCCGCGCTGACCTCCGCGACTCGCGGCACGACGCTCCTGACCAACGGTCCGGCCTCCACGCTGCCGGCTTACGTGGCCGCCGAGGGGCGTCAGGACGCCCAGATCGGCACGTTCACGATCGCGCCCCTGGACAGCGGCGCCGCGGCATCCGACGTCGTCTGGGGCGGCAGTGAGACCCTCGCCGGCCACTCGACCATCCAGGCGTCGACCCCCACGGCCACCCGGGCGGACCGGGAGGTCGCCGCGCTGACCGCGGATCTCGTGACGAGCACATCGCCCGACGTCGTCGCGCGCCTCGCGGCGCGGGGCATCGGCTTCGTCGTGCTCGCGCCGACCCCGGGCGACGAGTCGGATCAGGCGCGCGCCTTGAGCATGCAGGCGAAGACGGCCCTGGATCAGCGCGACGGGCTCGAGCAGGTGGGCACCACGGAGAAGGGCACGCTGTGGCGCGTCGGGCACGCCGTCGCCGACCGCGCCGCGGCCACCGACGACCAGCGGGGCACGGCCGTCCTCATCGCCGTACTGCAGCTCGGCGTGCTGCTGGTCGCCCTGCTCCTGGCCATCCCGACGCGCGCCTCGCGGCGCGCCGCCCGCCACGCCCCGCGTGTCGTCGGCCCTCGCGGACAGGAGGCGCGATGACCGACCGCCGTATGCTCCGGATCGCCACCACGGGCGCCCGCGTGCTCGCCGGGGTGCTGGCATCCGCCGTCTTCGTCATCGCGGTCGTCACGGCCGTCGCGATCCCGTGGCCGACGCATGCGCAGAAGCCGGTGAGCGTCACCGCGACCCCTGCCCCGACCGACACGGTCCTCGTCTGCGGCGGCCCGCTCCTCGCGCTCGGACGGAACGCGCAGAACGCCGGCGCACTCTCGGTCGCGGCGCCCGAGCGACTGACGACCGCTTCGCCGGCCGGGCAGCCCGCGCCGCGGCAGAGCGCCGTCGAGGTGCCCGACGTCGGCAACGGCGGCGCGCCGGTGCTGACGGCGCCGCCGGTGGGCAGCGCGCGCTCGGTCATCTCGGGAGCGGGTTCGGCCACCGTGCAGTCCGACGACCTCACCGGCTTCGCCGCCTCCGCGTGCCAGGAGCCGAGACTGGAGTCGTGGCTCGTCGGCGGCGCGAGCACGACCGGGGCGTCCGATCTGGTCCGGCTCGCGAACCCCGGCACCGTGCCGGCCACCGTGCAGCTGACGGTGTACGGCGCCTCGGGCGGCCAGGTGCCGCCGGGCGGCACCCTCGTCGTCCCGCCGGGAACCGAGCGCGTCGTGCCGCTGGCCGGCCTCATCCTCGGCGAGCAGGCGCCGGTCGTCCACGTCTCGGCGTCCGGAGCGCCGGTGCGCGCCGCCCTGCAGGCGAGCATCACGCGGACGCTGGTTCCGGGCGGCGTCGACCAGGTGAGCGCCGTCCCGACGGCCGAGCGCACGCAGATCGTCCCGGGCGTGACCGTCGTGGCTGCGCCGGCTCAGGGCTCGAACGACAATCCGACCACCGTGCTGCGCCTGCTGTCCGCGACGTCGACGTCGACCGCGACCGTGACGGTGCTGAGCACGTCGGGTGCCACCGAGTCGCGCCAGAGCGTGCCGCTGCAGGCGGGGGTTCCCGCCGAGGTCGCGCTGTCGAACCTCGCACCGGGGCGGCACACCGTGCGCGTCGACTCGGAGGCCCGGGTCGTCGCGGCGGTCTGGTCGACGACGGGCTTCGCTGCGGGGTCGGACTTCGCATGGTACCCGGCGGCGCCGGAGGTGTCGGCATCCACTCTCGTCACCGTCCCGGACGGTCCGTCGACCGTCCTGTCGATCGTGAATCCGGGCACGAAGCCGGCGGTCGTGAAGCTGACCCCGATGGACGGCTCGGCACCGCGCTCGCTCACCATCCCGGCGGGTCAGACGCTCGACGTCTCGGTCGCGGCGCGCTCATCGTTCACGCTCGAGCCGCAGGCGGGCGCACACGTCCGTGCAGCCGTCACCCTCACGGGCTCGGGTGCGCTCGCCGACATCCCGGTGTGGCCCGGGGAGGCCGCCGCGGCGAGCATCGACGTGTATTCGGGCTGACCGCTCGATTCAGAAGTGGAAGCGCTCGGGGCCGAGGTCCCACGGATCACGGTCGAGATACTCGGCCGCCGCGCGGAAGACGCTCGCCTCGATCACCATCCGCCGGTGCAGGTCGTCGTTGCGGTGCAGGTGCGACAGGCGCTCGATCGGGATGCGGTAGAGGATGATGCGCTTCTCCGCCGTCGAGACCGTCCAGCGCGGGATGCCCTCGCCATCGGCCGCGGGCGGCAGATCGCCGATCTCGAATCGCACGTCGCGCAGGTCCGGCCATGCCGAGCGCAGGAACTCCGCCGCCGTGCCGACGGCGAGGTCGAAGCGGTCGATCCGGGTCTCGAGCGGCGGCAGCGGCGGCCGGACGACCGGGCTGCGCCCCTCCCGCCCGTGTCGCCCGTGCCGCGACGGGCGCGCGGTGGGCGTCGCCGTGGTTCGGCTCGTCCGGCGTCGCAGCATGCGACCATCCTAGGTCGGCCTGACCGCGCGCAGTCGCGTCGCCCGCGCAAGACTCCGCCGGACCGGACGGCGCGGCTGCTCGCCGGTGTCCCGGGCTGCCGCTAGCGTGGTGCCGATGCGCGAGAGACAGTGTTCCAAGGTCGGATGCTCCAAGGAGGCCGTGGCGACGCTGACGTACGACTACGCCGATCAGATGGCGGCCGTCGGGCCTCTGGGGCGCGAGGCCGACCCGCACGCGCACGACCTGTGCGCGATACACACCGAGCGGCTGTCCGTGCCGCGCGGATGGGTCGTCATCCGTCACGAGACCATGCGCATGTGACGGCGAGTGCCGCGCCCTCCGACCTCACGCGCCCGCGTGGGAGAATGGCGGGATGCCGCAGACCGACGTTTCCGCCCGCATCGACTACGCCGTGCGCGATCTCTCCCTCGCGGAGGCCGGTCGCCACCAGCTGCGGCTCGCCGAGAACGAGATGCCGGGCCTCATGGCCTTGCGCGCCGAGTTCGGCGAGAGCCGGCCGCTGCAGGGCGCACGCATCGCCGGCTCGCTGCACATGACCGTGCAGACGGCGGTGCTCATCGAGACGCTCGTCGCCCTCGGCGCGCAGGTGCGCTGGGCGAGTTGCAACATCTTCTCGACGCAGGACGAGGCCGCCGCGGCGGTCGTCGTGGGTCCGAACGGAACGGTCGACGACCCGCAGGGCGTACCCGTGTTCGCGTGGAAGGGCGAGACGCTCGAGGAGTACTGGCAGCTGGCCGACCGCGTCTTCGACTGGACCGCAGAGGGCTTCGACGGCCCCAACATGATCCTCGACGACGGCGGCGACGCCACTCTCCTCGTGCACAAGGGCGTCGAGTTCGAGAAGGCCGGAGCGGTCCCCGAGCCGGCGGCCGACGCATCCGAGGAGTACCGCATCGTCCTCGACACGCTCCGGGCCTCGCTCGCGCGCGACCCGCAGCGCTTCACGCGGATGGCCGACGGCCTGCTCGGTGTGACGGAGGAGACGACGACGGGCGTGCACCGCCTCTACGAGCTCGCGGCGTCCGGCGAGCTGCTCTTCCCCGCCATCAACGTGAACGACTCCGTCACGAAGTCGAAGTTCGACAACGTGTACGGCATCCGTCATTCCCTCCCCGATGGCATCAACCGCGCGACGGACGTGCTGATCGGTGGCAAGACCGTGTTCGTCGTCGGCTACGGCGACGTGGGCAAGGGCGCCGCGGAGGCGCTGCGCGGCCAGGGCGCTCGCGTCATCGTCGGCGAGATCGACCCGATCTGCGCGCTGCAGGCCGCGATGGACGGCTACCAGGTCGCCCGGCTGGACGACGTGATCGGCGACGTCGACATCGTCATCACGGGGACAGGCAACACGCGCGTGGTCACGGTCGACCATCTGCTGTCGATGAAGCACCTCGCGATCGTGGGCAATGTGGGCCACTTCGACGACGAGATCGACATGGCCGGCCTCGCCGCCGTCCCCGGTGTCGAGCGCATCGAGATCAAGCCCCAGGTGCACGAGTGGCGACTGCCGACCGGGCGCAGCATCCTGGTCCTCAGCGAGGGGCGTCTGCTGAACCTCGGCAATGCGACCGGCCACCCGTCGTTCGTCATGAGCGCGTCGTTCACCAACCAGGTGCTCGCCCAGATCGAGCTCTACGCCCACCGCGACGCGTACCCGCTCGGCGTGCACGTGCTGCCGAAGGCGCTCGACGAGAAGGTGGCGCGCCTGCATCTGGATGCCCTCGGCGTCCAGCTGACCGAGCTGACCGAGGAGCAGGCGGCGTACATCGGCGTGCCGGTCGAGGGGCCGTACAAGCTCGACCACTACCGCTACTGACGCACGCCCTTCAGCAGCTCCTCGACGCGCACGCCCTCGAGCTCCAGCGCGCGCTGCTCGCGGGCGCGCCGGACCGCGACGACGGCGCGGACCAAGGTTTCCGCGTCGACGGGAGGCACGGGCGAGGTGAAGCGGACGGCCTCGGCGGCGAGGGATGCCGACAGCCGGGCTCGTGCGGCCGGCTCCATGCGATCGGCCTGACGGACGAACTGCGCGCAGCGGCGCGCGAGCGCATCCGGCAGCCGGGCGACGTCCGCCGTCGCGGCCCACGGCTCGAGTCCGGCGGGAAGACCCGCTCCCGGCGCGGGCAGCTTCGGCGTGCGGGTGCGTTCGCTGTAGGTGCCGGCCGTCAGGTCGCCGAGCCGCTGCGAGCGAGGGGTGAACGCACCGGTGACAGCGGCGACGACGCCGAGCGTCATCCAGATCTCGAAGACGCCGACGAGCGCGCGGATGAACGCGTGCCGGAAGCCGGCGGCGCCCCCGTCGGAGCGCACGATGCGGCCGCCGACGGCGAGCTTGCCGAGGCTGCGGCCGTGCGACAGGGTCTCCACCGTCGTCGGGACGACGACGGTGACCAGCGCGACCACGGCGAGCAGCAGGATGCGGGCGGTGGAGGCGTCGAGGAGACCGATGCTCTGCATCCAGCTCGCCGCCCACGTGAACAGGACCAGCACGGCGATGCTCACGACCATGTCGATGGCGAGCCCGAGCGCGCGCAGGAAGAAGCCGATCGGCTGGACGTCGAGGGCGACGGCCTCGCCGGTCAGGATCTCGTCCTGTGCGATCGCGACCGGTGCGGGCATGGCTACAGTAAACCGCATGGACCTCGACGCCCTGGTCGCCGTGCGCCGCGACGAGTGGGCGCGCCTGGACGAGCTCGGTCGCAGGCGCCGCCTCAGCGGGGAGGAGGTCGACGAGTTGGTCACGCGGTACCGCGCCGCCTCGGCCGATCTGGCGGACATCAAGACGTCGGCCGGCCGGACCGTCGCGGGCGATCATGTCTCCACGATCCTGGCGCGGGCGCGCCTGCGTCTGACGGGTTCGCCGGACAACGTCCTGCGGCAGCTGCCCCGCTTCTTCGGCCACCAGCTGCCGGCGGCGCTCTACCGCGTGCGCTGGACCACGCTGGCCATCGCGGTCGGGTTCGGGATCGTCGCATCCCTCATGGCCTTCTGGATCTCACAGGATGCCGCGACCCTCGCCGCGCTCGGCTCGAGGGCGCAGCTGCAGAAGCTCGCCGAGCAGGACTTCGTCGACTACTACCGCGAGAACCCCAACGGCGTCTTCGCCGCGACGGTGTGGACGAACAACGCCTGGATCGCCGTGCAGTGCGTGCTCTTCGGGATCACGGGCATCTGGCCGGTCTACGTCGTGATGCAGAACGCCGTCGGTGTCGGCTCGACGTCGGCCGTCATGATCGCCTTCGGCAAGGGCGACATCCTGCTGCAGTTCATCGCGCCGCACGGGCTGCTCGAGCTCACGAGCATCTTCGTCGCGGCGGCCGCCGGGCTCCACCTGTTCTGGGCGTGGGTCGCGCCCGGTCGGCGACCGAGGGGAGAGGCCCTGGCCTCTGCGGGACGCTCGCTCGCGACCATCGCCGTGGGCGTCATCGGCACCCTCGCCGTCTCGGGCGCGATCGAGGGCTTCGTGACCCCGCGGGAGTGGCCGTGGCAGGTCAAGCTGGCGATCGGCGCGACGGCGCTCGCCGCCTTCCTCGTCTACATGCTCGTCGTCGGAGGACGTGCGTACCGCGCGGGCGAGTCCGGCGACCTGACCGAGTACGAGCGCGGGACCGAGCGCCTCGTCGCCGGCTGACCGCCCTCAGTCGGCGGTGACACCGCCGTCGGCAGGCAGGTCGAAGAGCGCGCGGTAGGCGAAGCCGGCGACGAGTGCGCCGACGATCGGGAAGACGATGAACACCCAGAGCTGCGCGAGCGCCTCGCCGCCGCCGTAGATCGCGGTGGCGATCGACCGGGCGGGGTTGAGCGACGTGTAGTCGATCGGGATCGTCGCCAGGTGGATGACGGTCAGGGTGAGCCCGATCGCCACGCCGGCCAGGCGCGTGCCGCGGGCGGGGTGGGTGACGCCCAGGAAGACGATCACGAACAGGGCCGTGAAGAGCAGCTCGACGATCACCGCCCCGCCGAAACCGAATCCCGACGGAGAGTGATCGCCCCAGCCGTTGGAGACGAAGCCGGCGTCCTGGACGGTCTTCAGCCAGCCGACCGGCCCGGTGAGCCCGATGAGCACGATGATCGTCGTGGCGATCGCGGCTCCCACGAGCTGGGCGATGACGTAGCCGGGCACCCGGCGCCACGGGAAGCGGCCGGCGGCCGCGAGTCCCAGCGTCACGGCGGGGTTGAGATGGCCACCGGAGATCGGGCCGAACGCGTAGAAGCCGCCGATCATGGCGAGCCCGACGGCGAAGGACATGCCGAGGAAGCCCACGCCCTTGTCGGCGGCCGCCGTCCCTTCGCCGAACCCTGCGGCGAACAGGGCCGTGGAGATCAGTGCGAGGACGAGCAGGAACGATCCGAACGCCTCGGCGATGAGGGCGCTGCCGGTGCCGCTGCCCGACGCCGAAGGCGAGGCCGGCGCCGTGCGGGGGGAATCGCTCATGCAAGCTCCTTCGGTGAGGCCGGGGAGAGGACCCCGGATAGACGGTAGTGGATCAATCCCTGAGGCGCAGACGCTGCAGCGACAGGAGGCGTCTGCAGGGTCGCGCGGGGCGGCGCGCGTCCCTGGGAAAGCGCTGACAGTCGGCTAGTCTCTTTGCGTACCCTGTGACGCGCCCTTTCCGCGTCTCGTTCTGACAAGAGGAGAAACCTCATGACGGGCACGCTTCGCAGTGCTATCGCCGAGTTGGTCGGCACGTTCATCTTCGCCTTCGCCGTCGTCGGCGCGGTCAACAGCGCCAGTCCCCTCACCCCGCTGGTGATCGGCTTCACCCTGATGGTGCTCGTCTTCGCCACCGGGCACATCTCGGGCGCCCATCTGAACCCGGCCGTCTCGGTCGGCGTCTGGCTTCGCGGCGCCATCAACGTCGCGACGCTGGTCTTCTACGTCATCGCGCAGCTCGTCGGCGCCGCGCTCGGCGCGGCGCTGAGCCTCGCCCTGTGGCCGGTCGCCAAGGCTCCGATGCACATCGCGATCGGTCCGGCCTTCCTCGTCGAGGCGCTCTGGACCCTCGTGCTCGCGTACGTGGTGCTCAACGTCGCGACCTCGAAGGACAACGCCAACAACTCCTTCTACGGCCTCGCGATCGGCTCGACCGTCTTCGTCGGCGCGGTCGCGGTCGGCGGTATCTCGGGCGGCGGGTTCAACCCCGCGATCGCTCTGGGTCTGTCGATCACGGGCCACTTCGAGTGGAGCGCCTATTGGCTGTACTTCCTCGCCCCGATCGTCGGCGCCATCATCGCGGCGATCATCTTCCGGGTGCTGAATGCGGATGACAAGCTGCCGCAGACGGTCGCGGAGGCCGAGTCCGAGCACGCCTGACGCTTGATACGAACCGGTCCGGGCGCACTGCCCGGACCGGTTCGTCGTCTCTGCGGGTCGGCCAGAGCCGACGGTCAGAGCCGGCCGAGGGCCTTGAGTGCGAGGTACCGGTCGGCGATGCGCGGCGGCAGATCGTCGGCGGGTGCCGTGATCGCCTCGGCCCCCGCGCGGCGGATGGCGGCTGCCACGCGGTCGGCGTCGTGATGCGAGCGCTCGCGCGCAGCGGCCCGGTAGACGTCTTCGATGGATGCCGAGCCCGACTCGTCGACCGGATCGTCGTCGGAGGCCGTGCCCACGAGCACGTGCGAGCCGGCCAGCGCCGGGAGGCTCGCGAGGAAGCCGCGCGAGGCCTCGGGCTCGTCCTGCGCGGTCAGCAGCACGACCAGCGCGGGCCGTGAGTGGAGGGAGCGGGCCGCGGCGAACGCGGCATCCCAATCCGTGTCGATGAGCTGTGGTTCCACGGGCGCCATCGCATCCACGAGCGCCGGCAGCAGCGCAGGACCGTCGACCCGACTGACCCGCGCGCGGGGGACCCGGTCGAACAGGACGACATGCACGTGGTCGCCGGCACGCTGGGCGAGCGCGGCGAGCAGCAGCGTCGCCTCGAAGGCGGCGTCGAGCCGCACTCCGTCGCCGACCCGCGCCGCCGCCGTGCGGCCCGTGTCGACCACCACCACGATGTGCCGGTCGCGCTCGGGACGCCACGTGCGGAGCATCGTCGTCCCCGCGCGCGCCGTGGCGCGCCAGTCGATCGATCGGACGTCGTCGCCGCGGACGTACTCGCGCAGGCTGTCGAACTCCGTGCCTGCGCCACGCACCTGGACGCTCGTGGATCCGTCGAGCTCCCGCAGCCGCGCGAGCCGTGACGGAAGGTGCCGCCGCGCGGTGAACGGCGGCAGGACGCGCAGCGCGCCCGGGGCGGGGATGACGCTCTGACGTCCCGCGAGACCGAGCGGACCGCTCGAGCGCACGACCACGAACTCGCTGCGCAGTTCACCGCGCCGCCGGGGGAGGAGCGGCACCGTGTACGTCTCGTGCTCGCCGGCCGCAAGGTCGATGCGGACGCGGCTCGGCGGCGCACCCGCCGTGGGCTGCCAGGCATCCCGCAACAGCCCGCGGATGCGTCGCGATCCTCCGTTGCGAACGCGAAGTCGCGCAGCGACCGGTTCGCCGACGCGCGTGCGCCTGGGCAGGTCGCGGGAGAGCTCCAGGGTGCGGGGCGATGGGGCGGCGACCGCATCCACCCCCGCGAGGAGCGCGCACAGCACGAGCCACCCCAGTGCCGCGAGCCACGCCGGGGTGCCGGCGAGCGAGAGCAGCACGACGGGCACGACGCCGAGGGCGACGAGGATCGGGAGGCGGCCGCTCAGGAACATCAGAGTGGAACGGGGGTCTGCTGCACCACCGCGGAGAGGATCGCATCGACGGACACGCCCTCGAGCTCGGCCTCCGGGCGGAGGCGGATGCGGTGCCGCCACGTGGGCACGAGCATCGTCTGCACGTGGTCGGGCGTGATGCCCGGCGATCCGTTCAGCCACGCCCACGCCTTCGCCGTCGCGAGCAGCGACGTGGCGGCGCGGGGGCTCACGCCGAGCTGCACGGACGGACTCTGCCGGGTCGCCCGGGCGAGATCCACGATGTAGGCGATCACGTCCTCGGAGGCGTCGACGGATGCCGCGGCCCGCTGGGCGGCGAGCAGTTCGGCGGTCGAGACCACCGAGCCGATTCCGTCGAGTTCGCGCGGCCGGAACCCCGCGGCGTGCCGGCGCAGGACGTCGATCTCGGCGTCGCGCACCGGGACGTCGATGAGGAGCTTCAGCAGGAATCGGTCGAGCTGCGCCTCGGGAAGCGTGTAGGTGCCCTCGTGCTCGATCGGGTTCTGCGTCGCCGCGACGAGGAACGGGTCGGGCAGTGCGCGCGTCACGCCATCGGTGGAGACCTGTCGCTCCTCCATGGCCTCCAGGAGCGCGGCCTGGGTCTTGGGCGGGGTCCGGTTGATCTCGTCGGCCAGCACGACGTGGGTGAAGACCGGTCCCGGGCGGAACTCGAACTCCGCCGTCCGCGCGTCGTAGACGAGCGATCCCGACACGTCTCCGGGCATGAGGTCGGGCGTGAACTGGATGCGTTTCGTGTCGAGGCCGAGCGCGCGGCTGAAGGCCCGCACGAGCAGCGTCTTCGCGACTCCCGGCACACCCTCGAGCAGCACGTGGCCACGGGCGAGGAGCGCGATGAGCAGGCCCGTCACGGCGCCGTCCTGGCCGACGACGGCTTTTCCGACCTCGAGGCGGACGCGGTTCATCGCCTCCCGGAGGGACGGGCCGTCGGCCGCCTGCGGCTGGTCGGCGATGGATGCGGGTGCGGGATCGGTCATCGGGAGCCTCCGGGACGGATGGCCGCGTGGAGTGCGGCCTCGAGATCGGTGAGGTCGGCAGCGAGGCGCGCGAGGTCGCGATCGCCGTGGGGGACGGTGTCGTTCAGGATGCCGCGTACGGCGGCGCGGTCGGCTCCCAGCCGCGCGGCGACGGCGTCTGCGAGGTCATCCGGTGCGGTGGCGGGTGCCAGGCCGAGCAGGCGCGCCATCCGGAGTCGCGCGCCGTACCGCAGCTGGTCCAGGGCGTGCGCGGCATCGTGCGAGCGTGCGTACAGCCGCGCGCGCCCCTCCGCGGTCTCGCCAACGCGGACTGTGACGGGCAGATTCTCGGCCACGAGCGGGCCGAAGCGGCGGCCGCGCCAGATCCCGGCGGCGATGCCGGCCACGAGCAGCAGGACGATGACGGGCGAGACCCACGAGGGCGTGAGAGACCCGAGCGTCGGCGCCGCGGCGAGGTCGCTGTCGTCGATCGTGGGCGTGTACCAGACGAGGGTCGTGCGGGATCCGAGCAGCCCGATGCCGAGCGCGGCGTTGCCGTGCTCCGCCAGATGCGCGTTCGACAGGAGCGACACCCCGTCGAGGGATGAGACGGTCGCCGCGTTGCGGGGCACCTGGAGCAGCACGGCGCCACCGTCGGCCGGATAGCACGCCGTGACCCCGACGCCGGCGCGGGCGACCTCGGCGGGAGACACCGTGCCGGCGCGCTGGGCCGTGGGCAGCTCGCAGGCGGGGGCGACGGCGCGGGATGCGAAGCCCTCCGGCGTCGATTCGTGGAAGAGCAGCCGCAGCGAGCGCGCGCGCGGTTCGATGACGACGGTGTCGGCCGCGGCATCCACCAGAGTCGTCAGCGCGCTGTCAGAGAGGTAAGGACTGTCGGGAAGGGCGAGCGTGGCCGCCGTGCGATGCAGCGCGTCGAGGGCGCTCTGCCGGTCTCGCACCACCTCGACCTGCACGCCGTGCTGCTCGAGGATCTGCACGAGCGCCCTGGCTCCGTCGGGACCGGCGGAGTCGGCATCCATCGGCGCCTTCCTTGCCCAGGGCTGGGCGCCGAAGAGGGCGACACCGAGCAGCGCGGAGAGGACGAGGAAGATGCCGATGGCCGTCCAGACCGCGGCGCGGCGGCCCCGCCCGCGGGGCGAGGCCCACGCGGGGCGTGCAGCGGTGGACTGACTCATGCCGTCGCCCCCGCGACGGCCGGGGCCGTGGTCGCGGTCTCGGCGTCGAGCACCCGGTCGTACAGAGCGGAGGAGCCGGGACGGCGCAGATAGCGAACGTCGTCGAAGGCGCCGGCCGCCGACTCGAGCGCCGCGGCGGCGGAGGGGATGCGGCGCCCCGCAGCTCGGGCGAAGCTGTGGGCCGTGGCGCCCGGGCCGGTCGAGACGATGTCGCGCTCGTCGAGCCCCCGCGCGAGAGCGCGGAAGCGGAGGATGACCGCTTCGTCCCACGCGCCGCGCGCGGCGGCCGCATCGGCGGCGCGGCGCAGCTGGGCGGCCGTGCGGCCCTCGGCGTCGCCGAAGAGTTCGCCGGCCGCGCGTCGAGTGCGCAGGGCGGCGCGCGGCCGGCCCCAGATGAAGAAGGCCGCGACGACCACAAGGACGACGACGATCGCGGCGACGACCCCCACCCACCATGCCCACGCGCCGGTCGGCGCGGACGTGAAGAGGTGGGCGAAGAAGTCGGACACCGCCTGCGCGATGCGGTCGGCGAGTGTCGGCTTCGCCGCGGCGTAGACCGGCTGCGCGAGCTCCTCCTGCGCCCATCGGCGCGCCTGGTCGCCGTCCGGCGCCAGGGGCGGGACGTCGTCGGAGAGGAGGACGAGCATCGGGATCATGAGCGCGGCGAGCTCACGATCCGGGGGGCTCGTCGGGCTGCTGTCCGGGGGCGGTCCACTGCGTGGGGGATGCCGGCGTCTCGCCCTCTGCGGCGGACGGCGGTGGAGTCGGTTGCGGGTACGGCGGGGGCGGTGCGTACTGTCCGTACTGCGGGGGCGGTGCGTACTGTCCGTACTGCTGCGGCGGCGGTGCGTACTGTCCGTACTGCGGCGGCGGTGCGTACTGGGGCGGAACGCCGTACGGCGGCGGAGCCGCCGCGTAGCCGTACCGGACGGGCGCGAGGCGGCCGATGCCCACCGTGTAGGGGTCGGGCAGGTTCGGGGCACCCGCATCCCGCTGCTCGACGTAGGCGAGCAGATCGAGGTCGAGACCCTCGTGACGCATGCGGCAGTCGACGTAGAGCAGCGCCGACGCCGTCGACTGCACGACCGTCGAGATCGCGGAGATGAGCAGTGTCAGCATCTGCACCGCCAGCAGGGTCACGACGAAGGCGATGATCGAGCTCGGGTCGACCGCACCGGTCGGGGCGATCACGGTCGTGAGGGCCGACCCGATCAGGCTGAACGGGATCGACACGAGCTGCGCCAGCACCTGGAAGATCACCGTGATGACGACGACCACCCCGAGCACCGGCCAGAACCGGGTGCGGGTGAGCCGCCAGGATCGCGCGATGCCGCCGCGGATCGTGGCGTGCTCGAGGATGATCGCCGACGGCGTCAGCAGGAGCTTCGTCGAGAGCCACAGCACCAGCACGATCCCGCCGATGATCAGCAGGATCGCGAACAGGATGCCCGCGACCGGCGTCGCCAGCGAGAGCAGCCCCACGAGGAGCACGCCCACGATGAATGCCGCCACGAGCGCGCCGGCCAGCAGCGCCGCGTATCCGATGAGGCGCCAGGCGACGGGGCGGACCTGTCGCCACAGCGCACCGAGGGTCAGCTTCTCGGCGAGCACCTCGTGGGCGACCTCGGTGACGACGACCGCCTGCACGATGACGCCGAGGGCGCCCGCGGCCAGCGCGAGGAGTCCGCCGACGACCGCCGTGATCGCGACGGAGCCCGCCATGATCGCGTCGAAGTCCGCGCTTCCCTCGCGAACGGTGTCGAGCCGCGAGAACAGTCCGACGGCGACGCCGGCCGTGACGACCCCGACGACGAGATACGCCACGAGCTGGACGACGAGGGCGAAGCCGAGGAGCACTCGCGGGTTCTGGCGCAGGGCGGTGAACGAGCGTCCCAGCACGGTGCCGAAGGGCAGCGGATGCAGCGGCACGATCCCTCGCCGTGGGGGCGGCGTCCACGCCGGACCCGCGTGCGGCGGCATGCCCCATGCCGGGTTCGCGGTCACTGTGCTGTCTCCATCCGACGCTGTCTCCATCCGACGGCTCGGCGCGCCGTGTGCCCATGCTGTCACAACCGGGGGGTTCCTCCCACGCTCACGCGATCCCGCGTGCGGAGCCGCCTGACCACGTGGCGGCGCTCAGCATCGCCATAGGATCATCACAGCTTGGCGGCGCCGCCTCTCGGCGCCGCCCCAGCGTCCCTCCATCACCCTCCGAGTGCCGTCGGTTAGTCTTTGGGAAGCGCCCGGGGTTGATTTTCCGCCATTCGCGGGCGCCCTCCACGTCTCAGAAGGACACACGCCGATGGCATCCCGCATCCTGGTGGTCGACGACGACACAGCTCTCGCCGAGATGATCGGCATCGTCCTGCGCACCGAAGGTTTCGAGACGTCGTTCTGCGCCGACGGCGCGCAGGCTGTGGAGGCCTTCCGCACGCAGCGGCCCGACCTCATCCTTCTCGATCTGATGTTGCCCGGCATGGACGGCATCGAGATCTGCACGCGCGTGCGCGCGGAGTCCGGCATCCCGATCATCATGCTCACCGCGCGCACCGACACCGCCGACGTCGTCCGGGGCCTGGAGTCCGGCGCCGACGACTACATCGTCAAGCCGTTCAACCCGAAGGAGCTCGTCGCCCGCATCCGCACGCGCCTGCGTCCGACCGTGGCGACCACGCGCGAGGACCTGCGCATCGGCGACCTCATGGTGGACGTCGCGGGTCACGAGGTGCGTCGCGGCGAGAGCTCCATCGCGCTGACGCCGCTCGAGTTCGAGCTGCTCGTCGCGCTCGCATCCAAGCCTCAGCAGGTGTTCTCGCGCGAGATGCTGCTCGAGCAGGTGTGGGGCTACCACTACAAGGCCGACACGCGGCTGGTGAACGTGCACGTCCAGCGTCTGCGCGCGAAGGTCGAGAAGGACCCCGACAACCCCAAGATCGTCACCACCGTGCGCGGAGTCGGCTACCGCGCCGGTGCCGTCGTGTGAGGCCCTGATGACTCCCGCGAGCGCGACCGCCGCGGCAACGCGTCCGACTGTCACGGCCTGGCGGGACTGGCGGGCCTGGCCGGAGAGCCTGACGAGCCTCTGGCGCCGGTCGCTGCGCTTCCGCACGGTGCTCGTCACGCTGGCGCTGACGGCGCTCGCGATCCTCATCGCGTGCGTGTGGATGGCTCTCGCCATCCAGAACGACCTGTTCCAGTCCCGGCTGCAGCAGGTGGAGTCCGACTCCCGCCGCGCGACCGAGGTGGCCCAGGCCACACTGGATTCCGCGGCAGCCCAAGGCGACGCCGTGCAGATCCAGAACCTCATGGACAGCGTCCGCGACAAGCTCGCGCAGCAGTCGTCGACCGACATGATCGCGGCGTTCCGCATCGGCAAGTCGACGCCGCTCGCCCCCATCGACTTCACGCAGGGCCTCGACAAGGACGTCATCTCGTCCGAGCTGCGCGCCAAGGTGCGCGCCGGCACGCAGCCGCAGTGGTGGCAGTCCGTCGCGCTGCCGGCGGACAACGGCCAGCGGGTGCCGGGGATCGTCGTCGGCCAGCAGATCGTCGTGCCCGAGGCCGGCCCCTACGAGCTGTATCTCGCGTACGACCTGGGGGGCGCGTCGCAGACGCTGTCGTTCGTCCAGGGCACCCTGTGGGTCGTCGGCATCGCCCTCATCGTGCTGATCGGTGCGATCGCGTGGTTCGTCCTGCGGTCCCTGACCGCGCCGATCGGCGCCGCGGCCGAGACGAGCGCGAAGCTCGCAGCCGGCGACTTCAGCGAGCGGCTGCCCGTGCGCGGCGAGGACGAGCTCGCCACCCTCGGCCGCTCGTTCAACGCGATGGCCGACAGCATCGAGTCGCAGATCAAGGAGCTGGCCGACCTGTCGCTCGTGCAGCAGCGGTTCGTGTCCGATGTGTCGCACGAGCTGCGGACACCGCTGACCACCATCCGGCTCGCCTCCGACATGCTCAACGACCGGCGGGACGACTTCGATCCGGCGACGGCGCGAGCCGCAGAGCTGCTGCAGGCCCAGGTGCAGCGGTTCGAGACGCTCCTGACCGACCTCCTCGAGATCAGCCGCTACGATGCCGGGTCCGTGCAGCTCGAACTCGAGCCGACGAGCCTCGCCCACCTCGCCGAGGACGTCATCGGCTCGATGAGCCAGCTCGCCGAGCAGCACGGCACGACCGTCCGCCTCGTCGCACCCGGCGGCTACTCGCCCGTCGACATGGACCCGCGCCGCATCCGTCGCATCGTCCGGAACCTCATCGGCAACGCGATCGAGCACGGCGAAGGGCGGCCGATCGTCGTCACCGTCGACAGCAACCAGCAGGCGGTCGCTCTCTCGGTGCGCGATTTCGGCCTCGGGATGACTCCAGAGCAGGCCGAGCGGGCGTTCGACAGGTTCTGGCGCGCCGACCCGTCCCGCACCCGCACGATCGGGGGCACGGGCCTCGGCCTGTCGATCTCGCTCGGGGACGCGCGCCTGCACGGCGGCACGCTCGCCGTCTGGAGTGCGCCGGGCAAGGGCTCCAACTTCGTCCTGACGCTGCCGCGCGCGGGCCAGCGTCTGGACGGCGCCATGCCGATCCCCGTGGATCCCGGCTCGGATGCGCTGTCGTCGCTCGGTACGACCCAGCCCATCGCTGCGACGTCGGGAGGCAAGTCATGAAGCGCCGGTTCGCGTTCGCCGCGGTCGTCGCGGCGCTCGCCGTCACGCTGACCGCGTGCGCGGGGCTTCCCACGAACGGCCCCGTCCTGCAGGGGCTGCCGGCGGGCGCCGCGGCCGGACCGCCCGCGGTCTCCTTCCTGCCCGACCGTCCGCAGCCCGGCGCGACCCCGCAGCAGATCGTCGAGGGCTTCATCCGCGCGGGCCAGGGATCGTCGGCCGGATGGCAGACCGCGCGGCTGTTCCTCGCCCCCTCGTTCCGCGACGCGTGGAAGCCGACCGCCGGTGTCACCGTCGATGTCTTCAAGGAGCGCTCCTACGCCCCCGACAAGACGGATGCGCCGGACAAGACCGACACGATCGACCTGACGGTGACGCCGGTCGCCAATGTCGACGAGAACGGCACCTACTCGGTCACGCCCGTGGGCGCGACGACGCTGCCTCTGTCGTTCTCGCTCGCACGACAGCGAGACGGCGAGTGGCGCATCACGAAGGCGCCCAACGGGATCATCCTCGACGAGAGCGCGTTCGAGAGCGTCTTCCACCCGTACTCCCTCATGTACTACGACCCGACGTGGACGTACCTCGTGCCCGATGTGCGCTGGTTTCCGACCACGAATGCGGCCTCGCGCATCGTGCAGGCGCTCATCCGGCAGAAGCCGAGCGTGTGGCTCGCGGGAAGCGTCGTGACGGCGTTCCCCGACAACGTCGGGGTGCAGCCCTCCGTGACGAACAGCGCGGGCACGGCACAGGTCGAGCTCACCGGCTCGCCACTGTCGGCCGAGCAGACGACGCTCGACCGCATGCTCACGCAGCTCACGCAGAGCCTGGCGACGGCAGGCTTCTCCGATGTGCGGATGTCGTTCGGGTCGACGCCGATCAACGCGTCGGTCATCCTCCCCACCACGACCCCGCCCGCGCAGCCCGTGGTGCTCACCGCGAAGGGCTTCGGGTTCTACCAGTCCGATGCTGCGGTCGATCCTCTTCCGGGTCTGGACGCCGCGGTCACCCAGCAGCAGCCGAACGCCATCGCGCTCGCCCCGGATCGGCAGAGCGCGGCGCTGCGGATCCCCAGCGGCACCGTCGGCGTCGTGCTCGCCGGTCGCGCTTTCGCCTCCCTCGACACTCGGACCGGCCTCATCGCCCCGACGATCGACGCCCGCGGATTCGTGTGGACGGTGCCCGGGGGCGATCCCACCGCCGTACGCGCCGTGAGCGCGGGCGGCAAGGGCGGCGCGGTCGCGGGCGCCTGGCCCGGCGTCTCCCGGATCAGCTCGATGCAGGTGTCCGCGGACGGCACCCGTCTCGCCGCGATCGTCGTCACCGGCGGTCAACCGGCCCTGGCGGTCGCCGGGGTCGTGCGCGACGGGTCCGGTGTCCCGGTCAAGCTCAGCGACCCCGTGATCGTCGGAACCCTCCCCGGCGACGGGCTGGATCTCGCGTGGCTCGACGACTCGACGGTCGGTGCGCTCGCGCACGACGGGGACGGCATCACCCTGGTCGAGCAGCAGGTGGGCGGCACCGCGATGCAGCTGGATGCCCCGGCGACCGCAGTCTCGCTCAGCGGGGCCTCCACCATCGCCGCGGTGCGCCTGCGGGGCGATGACGGGGCGATCTACGTGCGCCGCGGATCGAACTGGCAGCAGGTCGGAACCGGGGTGCAGGTGCTCGCGCACGTGCAGTAGTCCTCCCCATCGAGGGCGTCGTCGGGAACGATCCACCGATCGTGCGTGCGATGAGCTTCCGTATGGTGTCCGGCCGCACGCTGAACGGATGGATGCCGTCCGCAGTGCGCTCGCTGAGGCGCTCTCGCTGTTCTTCCCCGCCGACTGCGCCGGATGCGGTGAGCTCGACGTCGCACTCTGCAGTGCGTGCCGGAGCGCGCTTCATCCGCGTCCGCGCTCACGGACCCTGGCCGGCGGGCTCGAGGTCCACTCCGGGCTCGCCTTCGAGGGCGTCGCGGCCCGGGTCGTGCGAGCGCTCAAGGAGGACGGGCGCACCGGCCTCGCGCGCTCGCTGGCGCCGGCGCTGGGTGCCGCCGCGGCGGCCGCACATCCCGGATCCGTGATCGCCGTGCCCGTCCCGACGTCCCGCGCCGCCATGCGCCGACGCGGGTACCGGGTCGTGGATCTCATCGCGCAGCACGCCGGGCTGCGGGTCGAGTCCCTCCTGGTCCCCTCGCGCGCCTCGGCCGATCAGCGCGAGCTCGGACGCGACGCACGGCGCCGCAATGTCGTGGGAACAATGCGCGCACGGGATGCCGCGGGCCGCCGCATCCTCGTCGTCGACGACGTCGTCACGACCGGTGCCACGCTCGACGAGGCGATCCGGGTTCTGCGGGCGGAAGGAGCAGAAGTCGTCGGCGCGGCGGCCGTCGCCGCCGTTCCGCTGCACTACCCGGCGCGGGTGAACGCATTCTGAACTCGTACGTGACAGCCCGGTCATCCGTGTCTAGGGTGGGGGGCACAAGGCGACGAAGGTCCGCCCTTGGCCGGGGGGACCGGAACAAGGAGGTCACGGATGGATACCAGCATCGTCGGTGTGGGAGTGAGCGTTTCGGATCGCTTCCGCGGAGTCGTCGAGGAGAAGGTGGCCCGGATCGAGCACCTCGCGCCGCGCGCGCAGGGTCTCGAGGTGAAAGTCACGCACCGCGCGTATCACAACGGTCGCATGGAGGATTCGACCGTGGAGCTCACCTTGACCGGCAAGGGCCCGGTCGTGCGGGCCGAGGCGGTCGACAACGACAAGTTCACGGCCCTCGACATCGCCGTCGACAAGCTCGCCGAGCAGCTCCGGCGCGCCAAGGAGAAGCGCGTCGACGGTCGCAAACACCCTCGCGGCGCCAAGCTCGACAAGGAGAGCGGTTCCATCCACGGAGTCGACGTGCAGCCGGTCTCCGCCGACGTCCTTCGCGCCGTGGCGACCGGGGAGATCCCGATCATCACCGGCAACGAGGATGAGGAGGACTACACGCCGGTCGTCATCCGCACCAAGCGGTTCGACGCGGAGTGGATGACCGTCGAGGATGCCGTCGACCGCATGGAGCTCGTCGGGCACGACTTCTTCCTCTTCATCGACGCGCGCACCGACCACCCCAGCGTCGTCTACCGGCGCAAGGGCTGGGACTACGGCGTCATCTCGCTGACGACGATGGCGCCTCCGGAAGAGGCGCTGGTCTCCTGACCCGATCAGACGACGGTCCCCACGCCCCTCGGGGCGTGGGGACCGTCGTCGTGCGGGCGGTCAGTTGAAGATGTCGTCGATGAGGCCGCCGATGACCAGGCCGCCGAGCACCCCGCCCATGACGTCGCCCATGCCGCTGCGCGGCCGGCCGCCCCAGCCCTGCTGCGGGTACGCCCCGGGCTGGCCCCAGCCGCCGTACGGACGGGCGTCGTCGATGTCGCGCTGTGCGTACTGCAGAGCTTCGCTCGCGAGGTAGGCCACCCGGCGTGCGCCGTCGACGGCGGCGGGGCGATCGTCTTCGGCGAGCGAACGGGCCCCCGGCAGCTCTGCACGCAGCCGCTCGGCCTCGGCGAGGCGTGTGCGGGCGTCGGCGCCGATCCAGCCGCGCTGACCGGCGATGACGTCGCGCGCGACCGACAGCTGCCGGTCGGCGTCGTCGAGGGCGTGCTCGACCTGGGCGACCGTCGGCAGCGGGTTGGCGGCGCGCTCGAGAGCGGCCGCGACGGCGGCGTCCAGGGCCGTGTTCGCTTCGCGCAGCTGCGTGAGCTCGGCGAGCGGATCGCTCTTCTCGCCGGATGCCGGCAGGGCCGCGAGTGCGGCGCTCAATGCGCGCGCGGCCTCGACGACCGCCGGCGACTGCGGAGCGGTGCGCGCGCGGACGAGATCGCTACGCGAGTCGTCGATGACCGCCGCGAGGGTCGACTCGGCGCGCAGTGCCTCGACCTCGTAGGTCTCGAGGGCATCCAGCATGGCCGCGGCGCGGCGCATCGACTCGATCGCCGCCTCGAGGGCCATGTTCCCCTGCTCGCGCTGACCGGACGCGCGGCGTCGCTCGGCGATGTCGGCCCCGTGAACGGCGAAGTCCAGCAGGCGGGCGGTCTCCTCAGGCGTCTGCGCGACCTGGCGGAGGGCGTCGGGGGAGTAGCGCTCGGACAGGCGCGCGAGAGTCTCGCGCGCCGGCTCGATGCGCTCGCGGAGGACGACGGCATCCGTCCGCACGTTCGCCAGGATCTGCGGGGCGTTGCGGGCGAGCGCGATCGGCTGCGCGAGTGCGGCCGTCTTCTCGTCGAGGAGCGCTTCGGCCCACTCGCACAACTGAACGATGCGCGCGTTGCGGGTGCGCAGCTCCTCGGGCGTGTCCGGGATCTCGTCGTGGTTCAACTGATGGAGCTGGAACGCCTCGCCCATGTGCACGCGCACCGAGTCGAGCGCGGCGCGCAGGTCCGCGGTCGCGTTGTCGCCGAGCTCGGCGATCGCGAAGTCGAGCTCGTCCGACGTGAGCCGCATCCGCTCGTCGGCCTCGACGAGGCCCTTCTGCGCGCGGGCCGCCAGATCGGCGTCCGCCGCATCCTGTTCACGATTGCGCTTGCCCCAGAATCCGGCCATCCTCCGATCCTACGGTCGGTGTCCGAGCGTGCGCCCAGTGCTCGCTGAGGGCGTACCGCGCGTGCGTGCAGCCGTGCCGCCGAGGGCGGCAGCCGGGATGCGCCTGCGGATCAGTCGTCGCGGCGGGCGGAGGAGCGCGGCTTCCGGTCGTCGAAGCGGCGCGGAGCGCGGTCGTCGTCGAAGCGGCGGCGCTGGGGGCGCCCGGTATCGGGCCGAAGATCGATCAGCTGGCCCGAGATGCGCGTGTCGGCGAGCCGGTCGAGGGTGTCGCGCGACAGGTTCGCAGGCAGCTCGACGAGCGAGAAGTCGGGCTTGATGTCGATCGCGCCGAAGTCGTCGCGGCGCAGGCCGCCCTCGTTGGCGAGCGCGCCGACGATCTGACGCGGTTCGACGCGTTGGCGGCGGCCGACGGCGATGCGGTACGTCGCGAACCCCTCGCGCGGCGCACGGCGCTCGGAGCGCTCCGGCCGGCCCGCGCGCTCGAAGCGGTCGCCTCGATCCGGCCGCTCGTCGCGGTCGCGGCGCGGCTGGCGGACGGGCTCGGGCTCCGGCTCGAGGAGAAGGGGCGTCTCGCCCTGCGCCACGATGGCGAGAGCGGCTGCCACGTCGACCTCGGGCACGTCGTGGTGGCGGACGTAGTGGGCGACGATGTCGCGGAAGGCCTCGACCCGGTCCGCCTCGCCGAGCGCGGCGGTGATGCGGTCGTCGAAGCGGTTCAGTCGCGTGACATTCACCTCGTCGACGCTCGGCAGGGTCATCTCGGTGAGGTCCTGGCGGGTCGCGCGCTCGATCATCTTCACGAGCCCGCGCTCGCGCGGCGTCACGAAGCTGATCGCATCGCCGGTGCGGCCGGCGCGCCCGGTGCGGCCGATGCGGTGCACATAGGACTCGGCATCCGTCGGGATGTCGAAGTTCACGACGTGCGAGATGCGCTCGACGTCGAGCCCGCGTGCCGCGACATCCGTCGCCACGAGGATGTCGAGCTTGCCCGACTTCAGCTGGTTGACGGTCTTCTCTCGCTGCGGCTGCGCGATGTCGCCGTTGATGGCGGCGGCGGAGTACCCGCGAGCCCGCAGCTTCTCGGCGATCTCCTCGGTGACGATCTTGGTGCGTCCGAACACGATCATCCCGTCGAAGTTCTCGACCTCGAGGATCCGCGTGAGGGCATCCATCTTCTGCTGCCATTGCACGACGAGATAGCGTTGGGAGGTCTTCGAGGACGTCTGGGTCTTGCCCTTGACGATGATCTCGGCCGGGTCGTTCAGGTACTGCGTGGCCATCCGGCGGATCGCAGCCGGCATGGTGGCGGAGAACAGGGCGACCTGCTTCGTGGCGGGCGTCTCCGCGAGGATGGTCTCGACGTCTTCGGCGAAGCCCATCTTGAGCATCTCGTCGGCCTCGTCGAGAACGAGGTACTTCAGCTCGGAGAGGTCGAGCGTGCCCTTCTCGAGGTGGTCGATGATGCGGCCGGGCGTGCCGACGACGATGTGCACACCGCGTCGCAGCGCCGACAGCTGCACGCCGTAGCCCTGACCGCCGTAGACGGGGAGGACGTGCACCGACTTCAGATGCCCGGCGTACTTCTCGAACGCCTCGCAGACCTGCAGTGCGAGCTCGCGCGTCGGCGCGAGAACGAGCGCCTGCGGAGTCTTCTGCGAGAGGTCGAGTCGATCGATGATCGGCAGCGCGAACGCCGCCGTCTTGCCGGTGCCGGTCTGCGCGAGGCCGACGACATCGCGTCCGGCCAGGAGGGTGGGAATCGTCGCCGCCTGGATCGCCGACGGCGACTCGTATCCGATCTCGTGCAGAGCCTTCAGAACATGCGCGCCGAGCCCGAGGTCGGCGAATGTCGCGGACTCGGCGTCCGGCGCCGATGCGGGCGCGGCAGGTGGCACCGTGGGAGCGCCATCCGCGATCTCAGGCTCGAGCGGGGCGTCTTCGGTATCGGAGTTGTGCACAGTTCAGCGTAGCGAGGGTGGGCTGGGAAGCGACAGGATGCGCGTGCCCAGTCCGCTCAGAGGGATGCGGCGGCCGCCGGCCGCCCTCGTCGGGGACGCTCGGTCGACAGTTCGAGGGCGATCGCGTGGCGGGGATGCTGCGCCAGCCGCTGCTCGGTGTGGTCGAGCCAGCGCACCTCCGCCTCCACGGCGAAGATCATCGCGTCGACGAGGAGCGATCGGGCGAGCTCCTGCGGCCCCTCGACGCTCTCGGCGGCCGTCTCCCGGAGCGCCTGCAGCTGGGCGAGCGAAGCCCGGCGCTGCGTGCGGATCAGCTCGGCGACGTCCACCCCCGGTAGGGTCGCGGCGAGCGCCAGCTTGATCGCGAGCTCGTCGCGCGTGCCGGTGCTGCGCTCGACCGGGGAGTCCAGCCAGCCCCGCACCGCGAGGCGCCCCGCATCCGTGATCTCGACGTAGACATGCCCCTGCTCGTCGGCCGCGCCCTTCGCGACCAGACCGTCGCGTTCCAGCCGCTCGAGCGTGTTGTAGATCTGCCCGACGTTGAGCGGCCAGGTCGATCCGGTGCGGCGGTCGAACTCCGCGCGCAGCTGATAGCCGTAGCACGGCCCCTGGTCGAGGATCGCGAGGAGGCTCTGGCGCACCGACATCCGGGCTCCCGTCTGTGCATACTCGGTATCTATTTGCCGAGTATATGGATACCGGGAAACCCCTCGCGCGGCAGCCGGCGAGGGCTGACCCCTCAGCTCGTGGTGACGCGGTAATCGCCGTCGGCGCAGCCGGTGAAGCGCCACCCTCCCGGCTGCTGCTCGAGACGCGCGCCTTCGACGCCCGTCGTGTGCACCGCAGGCTTCGTCGTGCCGGGGATCCAGACATCCAGCCCGCACGTGCGCCGACTCGACGAGCCGGTGAGGAGCAGGCTCGCGCCGTCGCCGTGCAGTGTGTCGATGCGCCCGGGTGCCGACTGCGGGTAGGCGCGGCTGAGCACTCCGAGCAAGTGGCGGTTGCCGGGGGCGTCGGCGCCGGTGGCGCAGTTCTCCGGGACGAGGCCGAGCCCGACGTCGCCGATGCCGTTCTGCGGATCGCCGCACGCCTGCTTCCACACCCAGTAGGCGCTGCCGAGGGCGTGGGCATCCTCCGCCGTCGCGTATCGGTCGATGCGCGACGCGATCGACGCGTCGTCGCCCCAGTAGCCGTACTCACCGGACCACAGGGGGATGCCGTACTCGGCGGCGACGCGCTCCGCGAGGTCGAATTGCCGCTCGATGCTCACGATCGCCGGCAGCCCGAGCGAGGTGTCCATCGTGATCGACTCCGCATACAGATGGGGCGAGAAGACGATGTTGCGGTCGGAGGTGAAACCCGGACGCGGGCCGGTGTCGAATCCGAGGCCCGACCAGAGGATGCTCGGCTCGACGAAGACGATCTGCGGGGCGCCCCCCGTCCGGATCTGGCGGATCGCCGCGTCGTAGTACCTGCCCAGCTGCTGGGAGGTCGTGACGGGAGCGGTCTCGCCGAAGCCGGGCTCGTTCATGAGGTCGTACCCGGCGACGGCCGGCTCGTCCTTGAACTCGGCGGCGAGCTCGCCCCACGTGCGGGCGAGCGCGCTCTGCACGCCGTCGGTGTCGAACCAGAAGTTCTCGAAGGCGCGGTCCCCGGCGGGAGAGATGTCGCGGCCGGTGAAGGCGCAGCGCGGAGCGCCGTCCGAGATCGTCGCCCACGCGGGCGCGCCGTCGTACCCCCACATCGGGTCGGTGCCGGGCCGGCAGACGGTGCCGTCGGTGGTGGCCGCCTTCGACCAGCCGTCCTGGTGCATGTCGAGGACGACACGGATGCCGTTCTCCTTCGCCCAGGCCACGGCATCCTTCACACGCCCGAGGTAGGCGGTGTCCAACTGGCCCCGAGTCGGCTCGAGGGTCGACCACGACAGGTTCAGGCGGACGACGTCGAAGCCGTACGACGCGATGTCGGCGAAGTCCTGCTCGCTGAGCGGCCGCGTCGCCGGCACGTCCCTGCGGGGCTGGTAGAAGTCGACGAGCTGGTTCACGTTCACACCGCGCATCAGCACGTCGTTGCCGTTGCCGTCGGTGATGCGCCCGCCCTCCGCCCGCAAGAAGCCCTGCGGGATGGTCGGCTGCGGGTCCGCGGCCTGCGCGGGAGCGATCGCGGCGATCGTGCTGGCGGCGACGGCGGCCACCACCGCGAACGCGACGACGGATGCGGCGACCGATGCCGCGGCCTCGGAGCGCTCGGCGGCGCCGACCGTGACGTCCCCCGTGCGCGAGCCGCGGATGCGGTCGACGACGGCGGCGGCGACCGCCGGGATCCAGCCGATCGCCGCGCCGTACGACAAGCCGTCGGCGATGTGGACGTACGCGGCCATGAGGGGCCACATGTCGCCGCGCAGGCCGTCGTCCGCGACGAGCCCGAAGAGGGCCTGAAGGATGCCGAGCATCCCCCCGGCCACGAGGGCGCCCAGCCAGATGCCGAGGAGACCGTCGACGCGGCGACGCATCCATCGCATCGAGAGAAGAGCGGCACCGGCGAGCAGGATGACCCCCGAGATCACGGCGAACGGCCCCTGGTCGACGCGGGGTGCGGGGATCCCCGACGTGGAGGTCGCGCCGGTCCACCAGGATCCTGCGACGAGGGGAGCGAGGGCCGCGAGGAGGATGGCGTAGGGCCAGACAGTGCCCGGCGCGCGCAGTTCGACCTGGCCGCGGCGGCCGCCGGCGAGGCGCGTCGCGGCCGCGACGATGAGTGCGGCGGGGATCGCCTTGGCGGTCACGTAGCCGCCGGCCCAGCCCGAGAAGAGCGCGTCTCCGGTCATGACGAGCGCCGTCGCCGCCTGCGCGAGCAGGACGGCGAGGGTCGTACCCGCCGCCGACGTCCAGAATCGCGTGCCGGCGCGCGCGGCGCTCCACCACACGACGGCCACGAGCACCGGGAGGAAGACGACGTAGCGGGCGAGCGGCCATCCGAGCTGCGGCTGGGGTGCTCCGCCGGGCCAGCCGACGAGCGCGAGCAGTCCGGTCGGGTCGGCGACGGCCTCGATGAGGACGAGGACGAGGGCGGTGCCCACGGCGACCAGGGGCCGGCGGACCTTGTTCATGGCACTCCCATGTGCGATCTGGCGGCACCTCGCCGTGCCGGTCTTCGTCGGAGGAAGGCCCACCGCATTCGGGTGTGCGGCGGGCCTCGATGCTGCGGCGCTCCGGGTGGACAGGGCTCTCACCGCGGATTGCTACTGACAGCATGCGCAATAAGAGTGTCCGAACCAAATCCGAGCAACCCTCGGGTTCCATATGGAGCGACTGGATGCCGCATGCCGTGGCACCCGGTACCAGCCGGGTCGGTGCGAGCCTCGTCCTTCGTCCCAGCCACTGTCAAGTCACAGCCGGGTAACATGACGAGGTGTGCCCGTGATGCCCGGGCTCCGCCGGCGTGCCATTCGCGCCGAACACCCGACAGATGGAGACACTCCGTGGCGAACCCTCTCGAGAAACTGCTCCGTGCCGGTGAGGGGCGGATCCTCAGGCGGCTCGAGCAGGTGGTGAAGGCCGTCAACGCCCTCGAGGACGAGTACGGCAAGCTCACCGACGACGAGCTGCGCGGTGAGACCGAAGTGCTGCGTGCGCGCTACGAGAAGGGCGAGGATCTCGACCGCCTCATGCCGGAGGCGTTCGCCGCCGTCCGCGAGGCCGCCAAGCGCACGCTGGGCCAGCGTCCCTATGACGTGCAGATCATGGGTGGAGCGGCCCTTCATCTCGGCAACATCGCCGAGATGAAGACCGGTGAGGGC
The DNA here is from genome assembly GCF_034120055.1 of Microbacterium rhizosphaerae. Lineage (NCBI taxonomy): Bacteria > Bacillati > Actinomycetota > Actinomycetes > Micrococcales > Microbacteriaceae > Microbacterium > Microbacterium rhizosphaerae. Next base: position 1,418,882 of record NZ_CP139368.1, read on the forward strand.
AAGACCCTCACCGCGACCTTCGCCGTGTACCTCAACGCGATCGCCGGCAAGGGCGTCCACGTCGTCACGGTCAACGACTACCTCGCGAGCTACCAGTCCGAGCTCATGGGCCGCGTGTACCGCGCGCTCGGCATGACCACCGGCACGATCATCGCCGGCCAGACGCCGGACATCCGCCGCGAGCAGTACAACGCCGACATCACCTACGGCACGAACAACGAGTTCGGCTTCGACTACCTGCGCGACAACATGGCGTGGACGAAGGACGACCTCGTGCAGCGCGGCCACTTCTTCGCGATCGTCGACGAGGTCGACTCGATCCTCATCGACGAGGCCCGCACGCCGCTGATCATCTCGGGGCCGTCGTCGGGCGAGGCGAACCGCTGGTTCACCGAGTTCGCCAAGATCGCCAAGTCCCTCGAGGCGGGCGTCGACTACGAGGTCGACGAGAAGAAGCGCACCATCGGCGTGCTCGAGCCCGGCATCGAGAAGGTCGAGGACTACCTCGGCATCGACAACCTGTACGAGTCGGCGAACACGCCGCTCATCTCGTTCCTGAACAACTCGATCAAGGCGCTCGCGCTGTTCAAGCGCGACACGGACTACGTCGTCATGAACGACGAGGTCATGATCGTCGACGAGCACACCGGCCGCATCCTCGTCGGCCGGCGCTACAACGAGGGCATCCACCAGGCCATCGAGGCCAAGGAGAACGTCCCGGTCAAGGCCGAGAACCAGACGCTCGCGACCGTCACGCTGCAGAACTACTTCCGTCTGTACGACAAGCTCGCCGGCATGACCGGTACTGCCGAGACCGAGGCGGCCGAGTTCATGTCGACGTACAAGCTGGGCGTGGTCACCATCCCGACGAACAAGCCGATGATCCGCAAGGACCAGCCCGACCTGGTCTACAAGAACGAGGCGGCCAAGTTCACGCAGGTCGTCGAGGACATCGCGGCCCGCCACGCGACGGGGCAGCCGGTGCTCGTCGGAACGGTCAGCGTCGAGAAGAGCGAGTATCTGTCTCGCCTGCTCGCGAAGAAGGGCATCAAGCACGAGGTCCTGAACGCGAAGAACCACGCGCGCGAGGCCGAGATCGTCGCCCGTGCAGGCCGCCTCGGGGCGGTCACGGTCGCGACGAACATGGCCGGTCGAGGCACGGACATCATGCTCGGCGGCAACACCGAGTTCCTCGCCGTGCAGGAGATGAAGGCCAAGGGCCTCGACCCGGTCGAGACTCCGGAGGCGTACGAGGCGGAGTGGGATGCCGTGTACGACGGCGTCCGCGAGCGCGTGTCCGTCGAGGCCGAGCAGGTCGTCGGTGCCGGCGGACTGTACGTGCTGGGCACCGAGCGCCACGAGTCGCGCCGGATCGACAACCAGCTGCGCGGCCGCTCGGGCCGCCAGGGCGACCCGGGGGAGAGCCGCTTCTACCTGTCCCTGACCGATGACCTCATGCGCCTGTTCCAGTCCGGCGCCGCCGAGGCCATCCTGCAGCGCACGAACTTCCCGGACGACGTCGCCATCGAGTCGGGCATGGTCACGCGCGCCATCAAGAGCGCGCAGAGCCAGGTCGAGGCACGGAACGCCGAGATCCGCAAGAACGTCCTCAAGTACGACGACGTCCTCAGCCGGCAGCGCGAGGCGATCTACTCCGACCGTCGCCACATCCTCGAGGGCGATGACATCGCCGACCGCGTGAACCACTTCATCGAGGACTCCATCGGCGCGATCATCGACGAGCACACCGGCAGCGGGCACACCGAGAGCTGGGACTTCGACGCCTTGTGGACCGAGCTGCGCACGCTCTATCCGGTGGGCGTGACGATCGACGAGGTCGTCGCGGAGGCCGGCACCAAGGGGCGCGTAACCCCGGAGGGCCTCAAGCGCGAGCTGCTGTCGGACGCCACGATCGCCTACCGCAAGCGCGAGGATTCGCTCGGCGAGCAGGCCATGCGCGAACTGGAGCGCCGCGTCGTGCTGCAGGTGCTCGACCGCCGCTGGCGCGACCACCTCTACGAGATGGACTACCTGAAGGACGGCATCGGCCTTCGGGCCATGGCGCAGCGCGACCCGCTGATCGAGTATCAGCGCGAGGGCTACGAGATGTTCCAGACGATGATGGGGCAGATCAAGGAGGAGTCGGTCGGCTTCCTCTACAACCTCGAGGTCGAGGTGCGCCAGGCGTCCGAGGGGGAGGAGAGCGTCGAGGCGAAGGGGCTCACCATCCCGTCGATCGAGAGCCAGCGGCTGGAGTACTCCGCGTCGAACGACAACGGCGAGGTCGAGGTGCGCAACGACCGTGGGCAGGTCCAGCAGGCGGCGACGCAGCGGATGCGCCGTGCGGCCGAGGCGGCGGCCGCGGCTCCTGCGGCCGAACCGGAGCAGCCCGCTGCACGCGGAGCCTTCGGTCAGCGCGTCGACGCGGCGCCCGACCAGGCGCCGATGAACCGCGCCCAGCGCCGCGCCGCGAACAAGTAGCCCGAGTCCGGGGCGGTCGGCGCTCGGCGCTGCGGTCCAGCGCCGGTCGATTGGCCGCCCCGACCCGGCGATATCCTTGACCGATGAGCCCGCTCCGCTCCCTCGACCAGTCCCTGAAGCTCCAGAACGTCCTGTACGAGATCCGAGGCCAGGCACTCGTCGAGGCAGGACGCCTGGAGGCCGACGGCTACTCGGTCCTGAAGCTGAACACGGGCAACCCGGCGATCTTCGGCTTCGAGGCGCCGCACCAGATCGTGCGCGACATGATCGAGGCGATCCCGAACGCCCACGGCTACTCCGACAGCCGCGGCATCATGTCGGCGCGGCGGGCGGTCGTCTCGCGCTACGAGGAGATCCCGGACTTCCCGCCGTTCGACCCCGATGACGTGTACCTCGGCAACGGGGTCTCCGAGCTCATCACGATGACGATGCAGGCGCTCCTCGACGAGGGCGACGAGGTGCTGATCCCGGCGCCGGACTATCCGCTGTGGACGGCGATGACGAGCCTCGGCGGCGGAACGCCCGTGCACTACCGGTGCGACGAGGCATCCGGCTGGCAACCCGATCTCGATGACATCCGCGCCAAGGTGACCCCGCGCACCAAGGCGATCGTCGTCATCAACCCCAACAACCCGACCGGCGCGGTCTACACGCGCGAGGTGCTGGAGGGGATCGTCGACATCGCACGCGAGAACTCCCTCCTCGTGCTCGCCGACGAGATCTACGACCGCATCCTCTTCGACGACGCGAAGCACATCAGCCTCGCGACGCTCGCGCCCGACCTGCTGTGTCTCACCTTCAACGGTCTGTCGAAGACCTACCGCGTCGCGGGCTATCGCTCCGGCTGGATGGTCGTGACCGGACCGAAGGAGCACGCGCGCGGGTTCCTCGAGGGCATCACCCTCCTCGCATCCACGCGCCTGTGCCCGAACGTGCCGGCGCAGCATGCGGTCCAGGCGGCGCTGTCGGGCGTCCAGTCGATCGACGCCCTCATCGCGCCGCAGGGGCGGCTCCACGAGCAGCGCGATGTCGCCTGGGAGGGCCTCGAGGCGATCCCCGGCGTCTCGTGCGTGAAGCCGCAGGGGGCGCTCTACGCGTTCCCCCGACTCGACCCCGAGGTCCACGAGATCCACGACGACGAGAAGTTCATCTACGATCTCCTCGTCGCCGAGCGCGTGCTCGTCGTCCAGGGCACGGGGTTCAACCTCCGCACGACCGACCACTTCCGCATCGTCACGCTGCCGGAGGCGCGGGTGCTGGCGGATGCGGTGGAGCGCATCGGCAACTTCCTCTCGTCCTACCGGCAGTAGGAGTCAACCCCCTGGGAAGAACGGATGCCGCCGCCTACGGTGGCGTCATGGCTACCGAACTGAACAAGCCCGCCGTCGAGCAGGCCCGCTCGCTCATCCGCGACGGAAAGGTTGTGCGCGACGAGCGCGACGATTGGTCGGAGGCGGCGCCGACGGCCCAGCAGGAGAACGACTTCATCGAGCGGGAGGGCTGGACGGCCTTCTCCCACTGGCACCTCGGAGTCGACCGCGACGCCGATCCGGAGACGAAGCAGGCCTACAGCTTCCCGTACGGAGACTTCACGAAGGTGCACCGTTCCGGGGTGATCTCCGCGGAGAGCCGCGCGGGGCAGTACGACCACGACGACATCGAGGACGCGCTCCGCAAGCTCCTCGACCTGATCGACAAGGATCAGGGCGAGGACTGAGCCGGCGCGCCGCTAGAGGAGGGCGAGGGATGTCGCGCGCCAGCGGCGGTCCATGCCCTCCAGCCGGATGGCGATGGCGCGCGTGCGCGCCGGGCCGGCCACGATGACGACGGCCTCCACGACGCTCTCGGCAGGGCTGGAGTGACGCACCGAGAGCAGGGCGTAGCTCGGGCGGGTGGCGGGCACGCCGCGGGCACTGCGGGCGCGAGCGGCAAGGCTGGCCCGCGCAGTCAGCTTGCGGTAGGCGTCCTCGGTCATCCAACGCGACAGCTGCTCCACCTCGCGAGCTCCCGACAGCACTTCGAGCACCCCCACGCTGAGGTTCTTCAGGAGCGGCTCGGGGTCGGGCAGCTCTGCCGCGGCCGTCCGCTGGGGCGCGAAGAATTCGGGGTCGGTCGCGCGGACGGCGCTGGTCACCGGGATGCTGTGGGGCAACGGCATGGGGGCCTCTCAGGAAACGTGGAGGTTTCAGTCCAACAAAGTGATCAATCACGCCCAAGGCATAAATGAGATTGTGGATAACTCCGTCACGCGCAGGCGAGACGGCTACGCTCACGGCGTGCGGTGGGACGGATTCTTCGACGATCTCGAGGATCAGCTGGCCTCGGAGTGGGAGGCGGAGCGTGCCGCGCTCGACACCGAGGCGGAGCGGCTTCGCCTGTCCCGTGTTGCGCTCGGCGACCGCCTGCGCGGGCTGTCCGCGGCGGACCCGTGCGCGTTCGAGTTCGTCGACGGCACTGTGGTCACGGGCGAGGTCTGCGCCGTGGGCGGCGACTGGGTGGGCATCTCGCTCGAGACGACGCGTGGAGTCGTCCTTGCGCCCTTCGGCGGACTGCTGGCCGTCGGCGCGTCGCAGCCGGACCTGCTGCGCAGCGCACGCCCCGACGTCCCTCCCGCCCGTGGGCTGTCGGAGCGCATGACCATCGGCTTCGTGCTCCGAGATCTCGCCCGGCGGCGTCTTCCCGTGGTGCTGCACACCGTCGGTCGCACCTTCACCGGGACGATCGACCGCGCCGGGGCCGACCACCTCGACCTCGCCCTTCACGATCCCGGCGCGCCCCGGCGTGCTGCAGAGGTGCGCGGCTATCGCCTCGTGCCGTTCGCCTCGATCGCGTGGATCGGGCTCGAAGAGCTCTCCGCGCTCGCGTGAGCGGCAGGTGTCAGTCGCCGTGGCGGACGGCGCCGATTCCCCACAGCTCGGGGAAGCTCGCCTCGTTGGACTGCTCCCACAGGGCCATGCGCCGCGCGATCTCGGTCTGGTCGTCGAGGTAAGCCGTGACGCTGGACTCATCGATCCGCCACTGACCGGGCGAGCCCACGCGCACCCCGCGCAACTGCCCGTGCTTGACGAGCTCGATGACCTCGTCGACCGTCACCGACAGCGCCTCGGCCACCGTGGCCGGGGGCACCATCCGCGCAGCAGAGGAGGACTCGGGCATGCCCCCATTATGGCCGCGTGCCAGGGGGGTCGGACGGGAGGCAGGGGTCTGTGGATAACTTGCGGGCGCCTTTGAGCGGATCGGCGACGATGAGGTCATGACAGTCGTCGAGTCCATCCGCCCGCGCCGTCGCGCGCCCTGGGGAGATGCCCGGTTCCTGCTCGGCATCCTGCTGGTCGTCGCATCCATCGCCGGCGTCTGGTTCGTGGTGGCCGCGGCGCGGCAGACCGCGCCCGTGTACGCGGCCGCGCACACGCTGACGCCCGGGCAGCGCGTCGCAGCGGACGACCTGCAGGTCGTGCAGGTCGCCCTCGGCGCCGCCGCCTCCGCCTACCTCGCACCGTCCGGCGCAGACCTCGCCGATGGCGCGGTCGCGACGCGGACCGTCAGCAAGGGGGAGCTCGTGCCGCGGGCGGCGCTGGGGGATGCATCGGCCACCGACGTCACGACGGTCGTCGTACGCAGCTCCGTGGACGTGCCCGCGTCGCTGGCGGCGGGCAGCACCGTGGAGGTCTGGGCGGCGCCCCTCGAGGACAAGGGCTCGTACGGCGAGCCGCGCATCCTCGTCCCCGATGCGACCATCGTCTCCGTCTCCCGCGACGACTCGATGATCGGCGGCGGGAGTGCCTCCCTCGAGCTCGTCGTGCCGCGGGCCGATGTGTCGGAGGTGCTGTCGGCGATGGCCGGCAAGTCGGCCTTGTCGGTCGTGCCGACGGCGGCGGCGCCGTGAGCCCGCGTGCGGCCGTCGGCGGCGGGGCGGTCGTCGTCCTCGCCGTCGACGGCCCTGCGGGCCGCGCCCTCGCCGACGACCTCGCCCGGGAGGGGGTCGGCATCCTGGCGCTGATCCCCGCCGCCTCCCTCGCAGAGCTCGCCGCCGACAGCCTGCTCGGTGCGGACTCGGCCGACCTGCAGAGCCGGCTCGAACAGGCGCAGGTCGTCCTCCTCGACGCCTCGCGCGAGACCCTCGACGCCCGTGTCGTGGCCCTGTGCGATCGACTCGGCATCCGCATCGTCCCGCGCTGCGCGACCCCCGAGGACGAGCGTCTCGCCGCGGCCTTCGGTCTGGCGGGCCCCGTCGTGCCGGACGACGACCCGTCCGTGGTCGCCGAGGCCCTCCGCGCGCACCCTGTGCGCCCCGTGGCGGAGGAAGAGGCGCCGCGCTCCGGCCCGCGCGTCATCGCGGTCTGGGGTGCCGCGGGAGCGCCCGGTCGATCCACCGTCGCCATCGGCCTGGCCGCCGAGCTCGCCCGCGGCGGCGGTCGGATCGCGCTCGTCGACGCCGACTCGCATGCGCCGTCCCTCGCCCTCGCGCTGGGGCTCGCCGACGAGGCGCCCGGATTCGCCGCCGCGTGCCGCCAGGCGGAGCTCGGAACGCTGACGACCTCTGAGCTCACGCGCATCGCCGCCCCCGTGTCCGTTCCCGGGGGCACGATCGACGTGCTCACCGGCATCAACCGTCCATCGCGGTGGCCGGAGCTCGGGCAGAAGCGCGTGGCTGGTGCGCTCGAGGTCTGCCGCGCGTGGGCCGATCACACCGTCGTCGACGTGTCGGCGTCCCTCGAGCGCGACGAGGAGATCGTCAGCGACGTCATGGACGGGCCCCGGCGCAATGCCGCGACGCTGGCGACCCTGCGCGAGGCGGACCTCGTCGTCGCCGTGGCCGCGGCGGATCCGCTCGGGATCTCGCGCTTCCTGCGCGGCTACTCCGAGTTGCGGGCCGCGGTCGGAGCGACGCCGGTGGCTGTGGTCGTCAACAGGCTGCGCACGGGCGCCCTGGGCATCGACGCGCGCGGCCAGGTCCGGCGGACCCTGGAGCGGTTCGCGGGCATCCGCGACGTCTGGTTCGTGCCGGCCGACGGCCGGGCGGCGGATGCGGCGCTCCTCACGGCGCGCCCGATCGCCGACGCCGCTCCGCGGTCTGCGCTGACCCAGGCGATGCGGCGATTCGTCGGGGAAGCCGTCGTGCGGCTCTAGGCTGGGGATCGTGTCGACCCTCAGCGATCTCGTCTACGCCCAGGGGCGCTCCAGCGCCGCCGACGTCGAATGGCTCCACCGCCTGGCCGGTGACGGCCAGCTGCTGGCGGACCTCGCCTTCGCGGACATCGTGGTGTGGGTGCCCACGTCGGACGAGTCCTTCGTCGCGGTCGCGCACACGCGGCCCGGGGGAGCCGCCACGCTCTTCTACCGTGACATCGTCGGCGAGCGCGTGCGTCCGCAGTGGCGCGCCCAGGTGAAGGAGGCGTTCGCCACCGGTACGATCGTCGACTCGGCGTCGCCCGACTGGTTCGAGGAGACGCCCACGCGCGTGCGCGCGGTGCCGATCGTGCGGGAGCGCCCCCGCGACGGGGGACACGCGCCCGTCATCGGCGTCGTGACCCGCCACACCAACCTCGGTGAGATCCGCACGCCTTCGCGGCAGCAGATCACCTTCAACGACTGCGCGGACGAGCTCTTCGGCATGATCGCGTCGGGCGACTTCCCCGACATGACGGCTCCGACCTCGCCGCGCCGGGGTGCTCCGCGCGCCTCGGACGGCCTGATCCGCGTCGACGCCGAGGGCGTCACCACCTTCGCCAGCCCGAACGCGCTGTCCGCGTTCAATCGGATGGGATTCGACGACGAGCTCGAGGGCGAGCCGCTCATCGAGATCATCACGAAGATCCTGCCGTCCAAGCGCGAGTTCGACGAGTCGCTTCCGCTCGTCGCGACGGGCCGTGCGCCGTGGCGGTCGGATGTCGACGCCCAGGGCGTCACGGTGGCCCTGCGCGCCATCCCGTTGCGCGAGCACGGCACGCGCACCGGTGCGATCGTCCTCTGCCGCGACGTGACCGAGCTGCGCCATCGCGAGCAGGAGCTCATCACCAAGGATGCGACGATCCGCGAGATCCACCACCGGGTGAAGAACAACCTGCAGACGGTCGCATCGCTGCTGCGCATCCAGGCTCGCCGCACGCACTCGGAGGAGGCGCGCGAGGCCCTCACCCATGCCATGCGGCGGGTGTCGGCGATCGCGGTCGTGCACGACACGCTCTCGGAAGGCCTCGCGCAGAACGTGGACTTCGACGAGGTGTTCGCGCGGGTGCTGAAGCTCGTCGCGGAGGTCGCCGCCGGTGCGGGCACGCACGCCCGCACCCGCACGGTCGGAAAGTTCGGCACGCTGCCGAGTGAGTACGCCACGCCGCTCGCCCTCGCGCTCACGGAGCTGGTCACCAACGCCGTGGAGCACGGGCTGGCCGGCACCGAAGGGGAGGTCGTCATCGTGGCGCACCGCACGGACGACCGCCTCGCCGTGTCCGTGGTGGACAACGGCGCGGGGCTTCCCGAGGGTCACGTCGGACGCGGCCTGGGCACGCAGATCGTGCGCACGCTCATCCAGGGCGAGCTCGGCGGGACGATCGACTGGCAGACGGTGGTCGGCAACGGGACCGAGGTCACGATCGACATCCCCCTGCGCTACATCGACCAGCCGTTCACCGAGCAGATCGCGATCGTCGACTGACACAGAAGCGCCGCGCCGGGTGGACCGGCGCGGCGCGGATCAGTGCCGGGTCAGCCGGCGCGACGCGCGCGGGCGGCGCGCCGTTTGAGGGCGCGGCGCTCGTCCTCGGACAGGCCGCCCCAGACGCCTGAGTCCTGACCCGTCTCGAGGGCGTACTGCAGGCAGATCTCGGTCACGGTGCAGCGAGCGCAGACAGCCTTCGCCTTCTCGATCTGGTCGACGGCCGGTCCGGTGTTCCCCACGGGGAAGAACAGTTCGGGGTCGACGGTCAGGCATGCGGCTTTGTCGCGCCAGTCCATAGGTGGTGCTCCTTGATCGGATGGACTTCGGGTGGTGCCAGAGGTTGGGATACTCTGAGTGGTGCGCGGGCCTCGGCCCGCCCCACGCCGCTGTGGGAGCACACAACGTGTTCTATGGTTCCACAGCGCCACGGCCGAATCAAGAGTTCGACCGGCGGTTTCTGCGCGTTCGGCTATGTGTTCGCCGGATGCCTTGGAGGGTGGGTACAACACCGACTGCCCGAGTCGAAAGAAGCTAGCCCGATGGCCACAACCCTGCTCGCGCGCGCGGCTTCCGTGCTCGTCGGCCTCGAAGCGCTGGGCGTGCTCGGGGTCGCGGTCTGGCAGGTGGTCGCCGTCGCGGGCGGCGACACGGACTCGGCCGTCAGCTCGATCGCGCTCCTCGTCCTCACCGTCGTCGGCGCGGTCGCCGTGGGTGCGTTCGCGATCGGCATCTGGCGCGGCTGGTCGTGGGGACGCTCGGGCGGCATCGTGACGCAGCTGCTCATCATCGCGGTCGCGGTCGGCGCGATGACCGGCGCGGGCGCCGATCCGCTCCTCGGCATCGGCCTCATCATCCCCGCGCTCATCGTGTTCGTGCTCCTCGTCCTCGTCATCCGCCGTGTCGGGGCCGAGAACGCGGACGACACATCCGCGCGGAGCTGACGCGCAGGATCAGTCGATGCCGAGGGTCTTGCGCAGTCGCGCGACGTGACCCGTCGCCTTGACGTTGTAGAGCGCCTGCTGGATCTCGCCCCGCTCGTCGATGACGAACGTCGACCGGATGACGCCCTCGACCTTCTTGCCGTAGTTCATCTTCTCGCCCCACGCGCCGTACGCCTCGTGCACGGCGTGGTCGGGGTCGCTGAGCAGCGGGAAGGTCAGCCCATCGCGGGCACGGAAGTCGCGCAGCTTCTCGGGGGTGTCGCGCGAGACGCCGACGACCGTGTAGCCCGCGCCCTGCAGCGGGCCGAGGCTGTCGCGGAAATCGCACGCCTCGGTCGTACAGCCCGGGGTCATCGCCGCCGGGTAGAAGTACAGGATCACCGGATGCCCGCGCAGCTCATGCAGCGAGACCGGGGTGTCGTCCTGGTCCTCGAGCGTGAAGTCGGGCGCAGCTGTTCCGGGTGCGAGGGTCATGCCCCCAGCCTAGAGCGGGATGCATCCGCTCAGCGGTCGGAGAAGGTCGTGAGAAGCCGCTGCAGCGAGTCGAGCCGGGCCGGTCCCGTCGGCCCCAGCCGCCCCTCCGCCACCGCCTCCATGATCGCGCAGTCGGGCGCGTCGGGCAGGTGCGTGCAGCCGCGGGGACACTCCTCGGCGACCTCCGCAAGATCGGTGAACGCGTCCAGGATGTGGTCGGGGGCGACGTGCCCGAGCCCGAACGAGCGGACGCCCGGCGTGTCGATCACCCACCCGCCGCCGTGCGGTCCCCGGTAGCGCAGCGACACGGTCGAGCTCGACGTGTGGCGGCCGCGGCCGGTGACCTCGTTGACGTGGCCTGTGGCGCGCCCCGCCGACGGTACGAGGGCGTTGACGAGCGTCGACTTGCCGACGCCGGAGTGGCCGACGAAGACGGTCGAATGCCCCACGAGCGCCGCACCGATCTCGTCGACGGGCATCTCGCCGCGCGCGCTGAGGAAGACATGGAGGTCGAGTCCGTCGAAGTGCTCGAGGAACGTCGTCGGGTCGGTGAGGTCGGTCTTGGTGACGACGAGGAGCGGACGGATGCCGGCATCCAGCGCGGCGACCAGGTACCGGTCGACCAGGCGGGCGCGCGGCTCGGGGTCTGCGGCGGCGACCACGATCAGCATCTGATCGGCGTTGGCCACGATGACCCGCTCGACCTGGTCGGTGTCGTCGGCGCTGCGACGCAGGAGCGTCGTGCGCTCGTCGATGCCGATGATGCGGGCCAGCGTGCCCTCGTCGCCGGTCGTATCGCCGACCACGCGCGCCCGGTCGCCGGTCACGATCGGCATCTTGCGCAGCTCGCGTGCGCGCGTCGCCGTCACCTCGTGCTCGTCGGCGGTGTCCTCGCCCACCAGGACCGTGTACCTTCCGCGGTCCACCCCGAGCACGCGAGCGAGCTGGGCATCGGCGTGTGCCGGGCGGCGCTTCGTGCGCGGGCGGTTCCCCTTCGGGTTCGGCCGGATCCGGACGTCGGCCTCGTCGTACTCGTCGTCGTCCTCGTCGTCGTCGGGCTCGAGCCAGCTCATCGCATAACCGGATCCAGAAGGTGCACGCGTCAGGACGCCATGTCCTGCACAGGGGCGGTGTCTCGGCTGGTGCCGTCGAGCATCCCGGCCCAGAGCTCAGGGAACTCGGGCATCGTCTTGGCCGTCGTGCCGATGTCGTCGACCTCCACGCCGGGCACCGCGAGCCCGATGAGTGCGCCCGTGGTCGCCATCCGGTGGTCGTGGAAGGCGCGCCACAGCCCGCCGTGGAGCGGGCGCGGAACGATCCGCAGGCCGTCGTCGAGCTCGTGGATCTCGCCGCCGAGTGCCCGCAGATCCGCTGCCAGTGCCGCGAGGCGGTCGGTCTCATGCCCGCGGAGGTGGCCGATGCCGTGGAGTGTGGAGGGGCCGTCGGCGAACGCCGCCAATCCGACGATCGTCGGAGTCAGCTCGCCGACCGCCGACAGATCGATCTCGACGGCCTGGATGCGCTCGCCGGCGGTGACGGTGAGGGCCCCGCCGCGGCGGACCGCCCGCGCGCCCATGAGTCCCAGGATGTCCGGCAGGAGTGCGCCGGGCTGGGTGGAGTGGAGCGGCCAGCCGGTGACCGACACCGCACCGCCGACGATCATCGCGGCGGCGAGGAACGGCGCCGCGTTGGACAGGTCCGGCTCGATGGCGACGTCCTTGCCGCGCACCGCGCTCGCCGGCACGACCCACTCGCCTGGCGCGGGGCGCTCGACGTGCACGCCGCGGTGCGCGAGCGTCTCGACCGTCATGTCGATGTGCGGGATGCTGGGCAGCCGCTCGCCGCCGTGGATCAGGTGCAGTCCGACGTCGAACCGCGGTGCCGCCAGCAGCAGACCGGACACGAACTGGCTCGACGCGCTCGCATCGATGACGACCTCGCCGCCGCGCACGTGACCGTGGCCGCGCACGGTGAAGGGCAGCGCCCAATGGCCGCCGTCGTCGATGTCGACGCCGATGTCGCGAAGCGCCTTGATCATCTCGCCCATCGGGCGGTGGAGGGCGCTCTCGTGCGCCGTCAGCGTGACCTCGCCGTGCGCGAATCCCAGGATGGGAGCGATGAACCGCATGACCGTGCCGGCTTGCCCGCAGTCGATCGTCGTGCCCGCCGTCAGCGGCCAGATCGGGTTGACGATGAGGTCGTCGCCGAACGGGCCCCGACCAACGGTCGGTCGGATGTCGGCGCCGAGCGCACGCAGCGCCTCGACCATGCGCGCCGAGTCGTCGGAGTGCAGCGGGGCCGTCAGGCGGCTCGGCGCGTCGGCGATCGCGGCGAGGAGCAGCTCGCGATTCGTGAGCGACTTCGAGCCCGGCACGGTGACCGTCGAGCGGAGCGGACCGCCCGCGGCCGGCGCCGGCCAGGGGCGCGCCGAGCGCGGCACGGGCGCATCAGTGGGAGCCGAGGCATCCGTCTCGGCGTGATCGGGGGAATACCGCGCTTGCGTCATCGGTTTCTACCCTACTGAAGAGGTCACCCACCAGCCGCGAAGGAGAGCCGTGATCGTCACTCTCGAGCGCCCTGCGCACCTCACCGGAGACTCATCGGCCGGGAGCGCCCTCGCCGTAGACTGGCGCGTGATGAACGATCAGGCAGATGCCCTCGTGGATGCTCGCGCGCAGTTCGAGGAGCAGGCGATCCCGTACATGGACCAGCTATACGCGGCCGCCATGCGCATGACGCGCAATCCCGCCGACGCGTCGGATCTCGTGCAGGAGACCTTCGTGAAGGCCTTCGCGTCGTGGAAGACGTTCACGCAGGGCACGAACCTCAAGGCCTGGCTGTACCGCATTCTCACCAACACCTACATCAACACGTATCGCAAGAAGCAGCGCGAGCCCTATCAGGGCACCATCGACGACCTCGAGGACTGGCAGCTCGGGGGAGCGGAATCGACCACGGCGACGAGCACGCGCTCGGCCGAGGCGGAGGCGATCGACCGGATGCCCGCATCCGCCGTGAAGGATGCCTTGCAGGCGATTCCGGAGGATTTCCGGCTGGCGGTGTACCTCGCGGATGTCGAGGGCTTCGCCTACCAGGAGATCGCCGACATCATGAAGACGCCCATCGGCACGGTCATGAGCCGTCTGCATCGTGGCAGGCGAATGCTCCGGGACCTGCTGGCGGACTATGCACGGGAGCGCGGCATCGACACCGCGGCGACCGTGAAGTCCGGGGGCACGAAGTCAACGAGGAGTGCGAAATGACCGACTGCGGTTGCGAGAAGGCGCAGAGGGACCTCGAGGAGTACCTGCGGAACGAGGTCTGCACGACCACGCGTTCGGACATCGAGGAGCATCTCGCCCATTGCACGGGATGCCAGGACGAGGCTCACGTGGCCCGCACCCTGACGGAGGCGGTCGCGCGGGCGTGCGTCGAGTACGCGCCGGACGAGCTGCGCGAGCAGGTGCTGGCGACGATCCGCGCGGCGGACTCCGCGGCGGTCTGAGCCTCACGCGCGCACGAACAGGCGCAGAGCGCTCGGCACGACGTCGACGAGCAGCGGAAGCTCTCCGATGGGGTCCCCGTCGGCGTAGGCGGTGACGCCGGGGGAGTCGAGGCGGATCGAGCGGACCCGCCGCGTCGAGACCTCGTCGAGCGAGGTGTGCGTCCCCTTGTAGACGCGGGGGAGCAGGCGCAGCAGGTGCAGGCGGCCGCCGGGACGCACGAGGGTCACGTCGAGGAGGCCGTCGGCGGGATCGGCGTCCGGGCAGATCGGGATGCCGCCCCCGTACGTGCGCCCGTTGCCGACCGTCGCCATCACGAGGTCGCCCGAGAGCGTCTCCTGGGTTCCGTCGGCCAGCTCCAGGTCGAGGCGGAACGGCACGCCGTGCAGCTGCAGGAACTCGATGAGGATCGCGATCGTGTAGCGCGATCCGCCGCGCGGCCACCGCATGGCGTTGGCGCGATCGTTGACGCGCGAGTCGAAGCCGCTCGCGAGCACGGTGCCGAAAAGCTGCGCGCTGCCGTCGCCGCGCGTCACGCGCGCGAGGTCGACGTGGCGTGTGGCGCCGGCGACGATGGCGTCGGCAGCGGCATCCAGGTCGAGTTCGCGGAGGCCTGCGACCGCGGCCATGTCGTTGCCCGTGCCGATGGGGATGATCCCGAGCGGGATGCCTGTTCCCGCCACCTCCTGGATGGCCAGGTGCACCGTGCCGTCTCCGCCCGCGACGACGACAGCCGTCGCATCCAGGTCGAGCGCGGCGCGCAGCAGGCGCGTGGACTCGGCCGCACTGCCGCCGCTGACCATCGCGACCTCGAGGCCGCCGGCGCGCAGCCGCTCGGCCGCCCGCTCGGCCGGCGCCACGCCGCCGCCGGAGCGCGCCGCCGGATTGGCGACGAGCGCGACGGTCACGACAGGCCCTCGGCCGCCCCCGCCGACACGTCGCGAACGTCCGCATCCTGCGGCGGAGGCACGACATCGGAGATGTCTCGCGCGGCGGCGGGCGGGGCGAGGAGGAGCGCGCCGGGGTTCATGATCCCGCTCGGGTCGAGAGTCGCCTTGACGGCCTCGAGCACGCGCACGCCGAGGGGGCCGATCTCGGACTCCAGGTAGGGGCGATGATCGCGCCCCACGGCGTGGTGGTGGGTGATCGTGCCGCCGGCCGCCACGATGGCGCGGGTCGCCGCATCCTTCGCCCGCCTCCACTGCGGGCCCGGCTCGGCCGTGAGCGCGGCGATGACGGTGAAGTACAGCGACGCGCCGGCCGGGTAGATATGCGAGATGTGGCACATGACGATCGGCTTCGTGCCCTCCGCGGAGAGGGACTCGTCGAGCGCCCGGGTCACCGCATGCTTCAGCGCCGTGAGGCCGGCCCACGTGGTCGCCGTCTCGAGCGTCTCGGCGAGCACCCCGATGTCGAGAAGCGGGTCGCGCAGCGCGGGGGCGGCGAACCGGCCCCGCTCCCAGGAGCGCGCGGGCCCAGGACCGCGATCCCTGCCGTGGTGCTGCGCGAAGACCGCGGCCGTCGCGTCGCGCACCGCTCGCGCCTCCCGTTTCGTCGCGCCCTCGAAGGTCGCGACGGCGAGGCATCCGCGCAGGCGCGACACGTGACCGCCGAGCGCCGCGTTGATGCGCGTCTCGACGCGGTCGCTGAGCCGCACGACGGCGGGATGGATGCCGCGCTGCGCCAGCGCGCGCAACGCCTGCGCGCCGTCCGCGAAGTCGCGGAACCGCCACGCGCCGTAGAGGGTCGCGGCCGGCATCCGTCGCACCCGCAGCGTCACCTCCGTGATGACTCCGAACGCCCCCTCCGATCCGAGCAGGAGCTCCCGCAGGTCGGGACCCGCGGCGCTCGCCGGAGCCCGTCCCAGCTCGAGGTCGCCCGCCGGGGTCGCGGCCCGCAGGGCGTGCACGAGCTCGTCGAACCGCCCGTAGCCGCTGGACGCCTGGCCGCTCGAGCGGGTGGCCGCGAAGCCGCCGAGCGATGCGTACCGGAAGCTCTGCGGGAAGTGTCCGAGTGTGCAGCCGTGCGCGGCGAGCAGCTCCTCGGCCTGGGGGCCGGTGGTGCCCGCGCCGAACGTCGCGAGCAGCGACGTCTCATCGAACGAGAGGAGTCCGGCGGTGCGCACGAGGTCGAGCGCGACCACGGCCCGGTGCGCCCCTGCCTGGGGCTCGACGCCTCCGACGACGCTCGTCCCACCGCCGAAGGGGACGACGGCGATGCCGCGCGCGTCGCAGATCCGCAGCACCGCGGCGACCTCGGCGTGAGATGCCGGCAGCACGATCGCATCGGGCGCCGGCTGCACCAGCTCGCTGCGGCGCGCGAGCAGGTCGGGCGTGCTCTTCCCGCCGAGGTGCAGCGCCCGGGACGCGGCATCCGTCGCCGTCACGGCGGCCTCCCGCAGCGCCTCGAGATCCGTTTCGTCCAGGCGTGACGGCGTGAGTGCCGGGGAGGCGACGCGGGGGACGGGATGGGGCTCACCCGGCAGGACGCGCCCGGCGATGAAGCGGGCGACCGCAGGAAGGCGCCGCGCGTCGGATGCGTCGCCCCACACGTCCCACGTCATCCGGGGGCGGGCGGTGGGAAGCTCGGGCGGCGTCGTCGCGACCATGGGCACAGTATGGCAAACTCGCGCCGTGACCCGTGCGCCCAGGCTCCTCGGACGGACGCCGTGCTCGACCGCCCTGAACGCGCGCCGCCGCGCGCGTGAGCTCGCGGCCCTGGGCGACCGTCCGAGCGTCGACGTCGTCATCATCGGCGGCGGCGTCACGGGCGCCGGACTGGCGCTGGATGCCGCTTCTCGCGGCCTTCGAACCGTGCTCGTCGAGGCGCACGACCTCGCGTTCGGCACGAGCCGCTGGAGCTCCAAGCTCGTGCACGGCGGCCTCCGCTATCTCGCGAGCGGGCAGGTCGGCATCGCCTACGAGAGCGCGTTCGAGCGGCACCTGCTCATGACCCGCATCGCGCCGCACCTCACGCGGCCGCTCGCGCAGGTGATGCCGCTGTACGCCCCCGGGCACATCGCCCGCGGCGCGTACATCGGGTTCGGGTACGAGCTGGGCGATGGCCTGCGCCGCATGACGCGGACTCCGGGGAGCGTCCTCGCCGCGCCGGGTCCGCTCACGCGGTCCGAGCTGGTGCGGCTCGCTCCCGCAGTGCGCCGCGAGGACCTGCGCGGCGGCGTGCGGGGCTGGGACGGCCAGCTGTTCGACGACGCGCGACTCGTCGTCGCCATCGCGCGGACCGCCGCCGGGTACGGCGCATCCGTCCTGACGAGGGCGCGGGCGATCCGCGCGGCCGGCGACCGCGTCGTGGTGCGGGACGAGCTCGGCGGCGGGGAGCTCGAGCTGCGGGCGCGCGCGGTCGTCAACGCCACCGGGGTGTGGGCGGGGGAGGTCGACCCGGACGTGCACCTGCGGCCGAGTCGCGGCACGCACCTCGTCGTCGAGACGGCGCGCCTGGGCTGGTCGGACGTGTCGCTCACCGCACCGCTTCCCGGCTCGTCGAGCCGCTTCGTGTTCACGCTCCCTGCGGCGCACGGCCGCACGTACATCGGCCTCACCGACGTCCCGGCGGACGGGCCGCTGCCCGATGTCCCGCAGGCGACGGATGACGAGATCGACCAGCTGCTCGGCGTGATCGGCACTGTGCTCGCCGCGCCCCTCACGCGCTCCGACGTCGTCGCGACGTTCGCAGGGCTGCGCCCGCTGCTCACCGGGCCGTCCCACGGCGACGAGACGAGCGACCTCTCGCGCCGGCACGCGATCGTCGAATCCGGCTCCGGTCTCCTGTCGGTCGTCGGCGGCAAGCTCACGACCTACCGCCGCATGGCGCAGGACGGCATCGACGCCGTGGCGGCGCGCCTGCGCGACGTGCCCGCGTCGCAGACCCACTCGCTCCCGCTCGTGGGCGCGTGGCCGCGGGAGCGTCTCGACGAGGTCGCGGCATCCCCTCGACTCGTGCGGCGCTACGGCGCGGAGGCGCCGTTCGCGGCCGGCCTGCCCGACGGTCCTGGCGCGGCGCGCGGCGTCACGGCGCAGGAGCTGCAGTGGGGCGTCGAGGTGGAGGGCGCTCTCACGGTCGACGACCTGCTGGATCGCCGCACCCGGCTGGGGCTCGTCGTGGCCGATCGCGAGGCGTCGACGGATGCCGCGGCATCCGCCTTCGAGCGCGCCGGGGTCGGGCCCGCCTGAGGCGCGTCGCGTGTCGGAGGGCCGCCGCATACTGGGCCGTGTGACTCGCGAGCGCGCCCACGGAATCGGCGTCCTGCAGGGAACGGCGCTGTACGTCGCCGCGATCCTCGGCAGCGGCCTGCTCGTGCTGCCCGGGCTGGCGGCCCGTGCCGCGGGTCCGGCATCCGTCCTGGCGGTCTGCGCCGTGATCCTGCTCGCCGTCCCGCTCGCGGGCACCTTCGCCGCGCTCGCGTCCCGATACCCCGATCCAGGCGGAGTGGCGAACTACGTGCGGCGCGCCATCGGGCCGACCGCCGCACGGGCGACCGGCTACTGGTTCTACTTCGGGGTCGCGGCGGGCTTTCCCGTCCTGGTCCTGCTCGGCGGCGACTACGTCACGGCCATCGCGGGGATCGCGCCGTCCGCGGCTCCCGTCGTCGGGCTCGCGATCCTCATCCCGCCGTTCGCGATCAACATGCTCGGCGTGCGCACGGCCGGGTGGGTGCAGTTCGTCCTGACCGGCACCCTGACGGCGATCGTCGTGTTCGTGGTGGCCGCGGCGGTCCGCGCTGTGGAGCCGGCGCGGTTCGCGCCGTTCCTCCCGCACGGGTGGGCCGGCGTCGGCACGGCGATCAGCCTGTTCGTGTGGGCCTTCGCCGGGTGGGAGGTCGGCACGCACATCTCGGGCGAGTTCCGCGACCCGCGCAGGGCCATCCCGATCGCCACCGCCATCGCGCTCGCGATCCCGGGCGCCGCGTACGTCCTGCTCCAGATCGTCACCGTCGGCGTGCTGGGCGGCACCGGCGGGGGCGGGACGGTGCCGCTCGTGACCCTGGCGGCCGACGCGGCGCCGGGCGTCGGGCCCGTCGTCGTCGGCGCTGCGGCGGGCATCGTCTCGCTGGGCGTGCTCAACTCGTATCTCGCGGCGTTCGGAAAGCTCGGAGCATCCCTCGCCGTCGCACGCGATCTGCCTCACGTCCTCGCCCCCGGTGCGGAGGCGGGCGGCGTGCCGCGGCGCGCACTGCTCCTGACGTTCTGCATCGCCCTCGCCTACATCGCCGCGGCGGTCGCGACCGGTGGAGACCTGCAGACGTTCATCCTGATCCACACCGGCAACATGGTCTCGATCTACACGGCGGGCATGATCGCGGCCCTGCGGATCCTGCCTCGGCGCACGCCCGGCTGGTACATGGCGCTCGTGGCCGCGGTGCTCTCGATCGCGCTGCTCGTGCTGAACATCGCACATCTCGCGCCGGCGATCATCCTCGCCCTCGCAGCCGTCGGGGTGACCCTGTGGCGCAGATGGCGTCGGCGGCACCGCACCCGACGTGCGGAGGCGGCGCACAGCCTGAGCTGAGCGCCGCGCGCGGTCGCCGAGGTCACACCCCGGCTGACGTCCGTCAGAGCGTGAGGGTCGCGTGCAGGATGCCGGCGGACTCCGCGGCGTGCACCTTCGGGGAGCCGGTCGCGGTCGATGCCATCGGCGGACGCGAGATGACACGGATGCTGCGGCCCCCGAGCTCCGGGGCGACTTCGAGCGCGATGAACGGCCACGCGCCCTGGTTCTCGGGCTCGTCCTGCATCCACACGAGCTCCGCGTTCGGGTACTGCCCGAGCACCCGGTTGAGCTCGGCGACGGGGGCCGGGTAGAACTGCTCGAGGCGGACGAGGGCGATCTCGGCGTTCGGGTTCTTGTCGAGCTCGGCGCGGAGGTCCCAGTACGGCTTGCCCGCAGTGAGCACGACGCGGCGGACTGCATCCTTCACGACGCCGCGGTCGTCGTCGAGCACCGGCTCGAAGCGGCCCGACGTGAAGTGCGACACCGGGCTCGTCGCCCCGCGCAGGCGCAGCATCGCCTTCGGCGTGAAGACGACGAGCGGGCGGCGCGGGCGCGAGTACGCCTGGCGGCGCAGCAGGTGGAAGTACGAGGCGGGCGTCGAGGGGCGCGCGACGCTCATGTTGTCCTGGGCGGACAGCTGCAGGTAGCGCTCGATACGCGCCGACGAGTGGTCGGGTCCCTGACCTTCGTATCCGTGCGGCAGGAGGAGGACGACGCTCGACTGCTGCCCCCATTTCTGGTCGGCAGACGAGAGGTACTCGTCCACGACCGACTGCGCGCCGTTCGCGAAGTCGCCGAACTGGGCCTCCCACAGCACGAGGGCGTCGGGACGCTCGACCGAGTAGCCGTACTCGAAGGCCATCGCCGCGTACTCGCTGAGGAGCGAGTCGTACACGAAGAACCGACCCTGGTTGTCGGACAGGTTCGCCAGCGGCAGCCACTCCTGGCCGTTCGCGCGGTCGTGCAAGACGGCGTGGCGCTGGACGAATGTGCCGCGGCGGGAGTCCTGTCCGGCCAGACGCACGTTGGTTCCCTCGACGAGGAGGGAGCCGAAGGCGAGCAGCTCGCCGAAGGCCCAGTCGATGCCGCCGTTGCGGCTCATGTCGTAGCGCTTGTCGAGCAGCTGCTGCAGCTTGGGGTGGACCGTGAAGCCGTCGGGCTTGTTGACGAACGCGTCGCCGACGAGGTTGACCACCTCGGCCGGCACGCCGGTCGTCTCGGGCTCGCCGACCACGGGGGACAGATACGCTTCGGCGTTCACCACCGGCGATGCGCCGGTCTCGGCCTCGTGCGTCTCGGCGAACGCGACCTCCAGGCGGCCCTGGAAGTCTCCCTTCGCCCGGTCGTACTCCTCCTCGGTGATGTCGCCGCGGCCGACGAGAGCCTCGGTGTACAGGCGGCGCACGGAGCGCTTGGCCTCGATGAGGTTCGTCATGAGGGGCTGCGTCATCGACGGGTCGTCGCCCTCGTTGTGACCGCGGCGGCGGTAGCAGACGATGTCGATGACGACGTCGCGGTGGAACTTCTGGCGGTAGCGGAACGCGACCTCGGCGACATGGACGACGGCCTCCGGGTCGTCGCCGTTGACGTGGAAGATCGGCGCCTGGATCGTCTTGGCGACGTCGGTGGCGTACACCGAGGTGCGGCCGTCGACGGGAGTCGTCGTGAAGCCGACCTGGTTGTTGACGACGACGTGGATCGTGCCGCCCGTGCGGTAGCCGCGCAGCTGGGACATCTGCAGCGTCTCGACGACGACGCCCTGGCCGGCGAAGGCGGCCTCGCCGTGCACCAGGATCGGCAGCCACGTGAAGGTGCCGATGGGCTTGCGGTCCTGCTTGGCGCGGGTGATGCCCTCGAGCACCCCGTCGACGGTCTCGAGGTGCGACGGGTTCGCGGCGAGCAGGACGGGGAGCTCCTCGCCGCCGTCGGCGACGAACGTGCCCTCGGTGCCGAGGTGGTACTTCACGTCGCCCGAGCCGCTCTTGGAGCCGATGGCCACCGAGCCCTCGAACTCGCGGAAGATCTGGCTGTACGTCTTGCCGGCGATGTTCGTCAGCACGTTGAGGCGGCCGCGGTGCGCCATGCCGATCGCGGCGCCGTCCAGGCCCTCGGTCGCGGCGCCCTGCAGGATCTGGTCCAGCAGGGGGATGAGCGATTCGCCGCCCTCCAGGCTGAAGCGCTTCTGGCCGACGTACTTCGTCTGCAGGAACGTCTCGAACGCCTCGGCCTCGTTGAGCTTGCCGAGGATGCGCATCTGCTCGTCGTGGCCGGGCTTCTGGTACTTGACCTCGATGTTGTCCTGGAACCACTTGCGCTGGCCCGGATCCTGGATGTGCATGTACTCGATGCCGATCGTGCGGCAGTACGAGTCGCGCAGGACGCCCAGGATGTCGCGCAGCTTCATGACCCGCTTGCCGCCGAAGCCGCCGGTCACGAACTCGCGATCGAGGTCCCAGAACGTGAGGCCGTGCGTCTCGATCTCGAGGTCGGGGTGCATGCGCTGGCGATACTCGAGCGGGTCGATGTCCGCCATGAGGTGACCGCGGACGCGGTAGGAGTTGATGAGCTCCTGCACGCGCGCCGTCTTGTCGACGCGCTCGGCGATGTCGACGTGGATGTCCGCGTTCCACCGGATGGGCGCGTAGGGGATGCGCAGGGCAGCGAAGATGTCGTCGTAGAAGCCGCGCTGGCCGATGAGCAGCTCGTGCACCTTCTTCAGGAACTCGCCGGAGCCGGCGCCCTGGATGACGCGGTGGTCGTACGTGCTCGTCAGGGTGATCGTCTTGCCGATGCCGAGCTCGACGAGCGTCTTCTCGCTCGAGCCTTGGAACTCGGCGGGGTACTCGAGGGCGCCGGCGCCGACGATGCATCCCTGCCCCTTCATGAGGCGGGGGACCGAGTGGACCGTGCCGATGCCGCCGGGGTTGGTCAGCGAGATCGTCGTGCCCTGGAAGTCCGCGGCCGTCAGCTTGTTGGCGCGGGCGCGCCCGATGAGGTCCTCGTAGGAGGCGAGGTACTCGCCGAAGGTGAGGGTGTCGGCGCGCTTGATGCTCGGGACGAGGAGGGCGCGCGTGCCGTCCGGCTTCGGAAGGTCGATCGCGATGCCCAGGTTGATGTGCGCGGGGGCGACGACGGAAGGCTTGCCGTCGATCTCGGCATAGAAGACGTTCTGGCTCGGGAACTCCTTGATCGCCTGGATGAGGGCCCAGCCGATGAGGTGCGTGAAGCTGACCTTGCCGCCGCGTGTGCGCGCCATGTGGTTGTTGATGACGATGCGGTTGTCGATCATCAGCTTCGCCGGGACGGTCCGGACGCTGGTGGCGGTCGGGATGGTGAGCGACTCGTCCATGTTCGCGGCGAGCGTCTTCGGCATGCCGCGCAGGACGGTGACGACATCGTTCTCGGGGGATGCCTCGCCCACCGAGGGCTCGACCTTCGGCGCCTGCGCGGGGATCGGCTGCGGGGCGGCCGGACGGGCCGTGGTGCGCGCGACGGGCTGGGTGCCGATGACCGGGACGGGAGCCGTGACCGGGCGGGTGTCCGTCGCCGCAGGGGGCTGGGTGGTGCGCGGCGCGGGTGCCGCTGTCGCGGCCGTCGCGGCCGCCGCAGCGGCATCCTTGGAGATCTGTGCCGCGCCGTAGGATTCGAGGACCGGCCACCACTCCTTGTCGACCGCGTTCCGGTCCTTCGAGTACTGCTCGTAGAGCTCCTCCACGAGCCACTCGTTGGCTCCGAACTCTCCTTCGTTTGCGGTACCGGCGCCGGTCACCTGGCTCGACACAGTCGATCGCCTGCTTTCATCGGTGAGGATCGTGTTTGCGGACGCGTGCAGCGGCACGCGCGCGACTGTTAAGCCTAACCCAGTCTCCTCAGCCGATGTCCGGGCGTGTCGCGCTCCCAGGTATCGCCCGGCTCGGGCAGGACGGGAGACGGAGGAACCGCGATCACTAGGCTGGCAGCATGGAATTCTACGGCGACGAGCCCGAGGTCGACCTGACCTATTCCGACGTGTTCCTGGTTCCCCGCCGATCGGGCGTCGCGAGCCGGCTCGATGTCGATCTGTCGCCGGGCGACGGAAGCGGGGCGACCCTCCCGCTCGTCTCCGCGAACATGAACTCGGTCACCGGCGCCCGCCTCGCCGCGACGCTCGCCCGCCGCGGCGGCATGGGCGTCCTCCCGCAGGACATGCCGTTGCAGGAGCTGGATGCGGCGATCCGCTGGGTCAAGGATCAGCCGGTGTCCTGGGACACGCCGCTCGTGCTGCCGCCCCACGCGACCGTGGCGGACGCGGCCCGTCTCCTGCCGCCGATCGACGGCCACGGCGTCGTCGTCGCCGAGGCGTCGGCCGACGGCATCCGCATCGAGGACATCTCCGGAATCGTCCCCGCGGCGCGCCTCGGCACCGCCCTCTCCGACGCGCGCCTGGGCGACCTCGCGCACACCCGCCCGACGGCGATCGACGCCGATGACGTCGAGAGCGCCCGTCATGCGTTCGACCTCATCGTCGACAGTGACGCCGAGATGGTCTGCATCCTGCACCACGGCCTGCTCGTCGGCACGCTCTCGCGCCGCAGCGCCCTGCGCTCCACCCTGTACCGCCCTGCGGTGGACCGCTCGGGGCGACTCATCGTGGCCGCGGCCATCGGCATCAACGGTGACGTCGCCGCCAAGGCCCGTGCGCTCGCGGGCGCCGGCGTCGACGTGCTCGTCGTCGACACCGCGCACGGTCACCAGGAGGGGATGCTGCGCGCCCTGCGGGCCGTGGCCGACCTGGATCTCGGCATCCCGCTCGCTGCGGGCAACATCGTCACGGCCGAGGGCGTGCACGATCTGGTCACGGCGGGCGCCTCGATCCTCAAGGTCGGCGTCGGGCCGGGCGCCATGTGCACGACGCGCATGATGACCGCGGTCGGGCGGCCCCAATTCTCCGCGGTGCTCGAGACGGCCGAGGCCGCCCGCATCATGGGTGCGCACGTGTGGGCCGACGGGGGCGTGCGCTATCCGCGCGACGTCGCCCTCGCGCTCGCGGCCGGTGCCGCATCCGTCATGATCGGCTCCTGGTTCGCCGGCACGATCGAGGCCCCGGGCCTGCTGCAGACGGACGCGGCGGGACGCCTCTACAAGGAGTCGTGGGGCATGGCATCGACCAAGGCCGTGCACGAGCGGTTCGGCCGGCTCGATCCCTACGAGCTCGCGCGCAAGGAGCTGTTCGCCGAGGGCATCTCGTCGTCGAAGATCTACCTCGACCCGCTGCGGCCGGGCCTGGAGGACCTCATCGACATGATCACGTCGGGTGTGCGGTCCTCGTTCACGTACGCGGGAGCAGCGACGGTGCCCGAGTTCCACGAGCGCGCCCTCGTCGGGCTGCAGTCGGCCGCCGGCTACGAGGAGGGCAAGGCCCTCCCCGTGAGCTGGTAGCCCGCATCGCCGCACGGGGGGAAGGCCGGAGCCCGGCATCCACCCTCCCGTACAATGAATCGCACGATGGACGACCCGCCCAGTTGCAGACGCCCGCCCCACCGACCCGCCCCCCGATCGAGGGGGTGACGCGTGATGGACTACGTCATGCTGGGCGTGGGGCTGCTTCTGACAGTCGGCACGGGCCTGTTCGTGGCCAGCGAGTTCTCGCTCATCACACTCGATCGCGCCGACCTCGAGGCCCGCGAGGCGCGGGGTGAGACGCGGCTCGGGCTGACGATCCGCGCGCTGAAGTCCACCTCGACGCAGCTGTCGAGCGCGCAGCTCGGCATCACCCTCACGACGCTGCTCGCCGGCTACACGATGGAGCCGGCGATCTCGAGCCTCGTCCGTCCGCTGCTGGCGGGCGCCGGTCTCCAGGCCGCCGCCACACCCCTCTCGGTGTTCATCGGCGTCGCGGTCGCGACGATCCTGTCGATGATCCTCGGGGAGCTCGTGCCGAAGAACTTCGCGCTCGCGCTGCCGCGCGCCACGGCCAAGCTCGTCATGCCCTTCCAGGTCGGGTTCACGACCGTGTTCAAGCCGGCCGTCGCACTGCTCAACGGCAGTGCGAACGGCATCCTGCGGGGGATGGGCTTCGAGCCGAAGGAGGAGCTCTCCGGTGCGCGCACCGCCGAGGAGCTGTCGAGCCTCGTGCGCCGCTCCGCCAGTGCCGGCGTGCTGGAGGAGGACACCGCATCCCTCCTCGACCGCTCGCTGAACTTCGCCCGCCTCACGACGGCGGACGTCATGACCCCGCGACCGAGCATGCACGCGCTGCAGGCGGAGGACTCGGCCGACGACGTCGTGCAGCTGGCGCGCCGCACCGGTCACAGCCGGTTCCCCGTCTACGGCGAGTCGATGGACGACATCGTCGGCATCGTCCATCTGAAGGCCGCCGTCGGCGTCCCGCGCGAGCGGCGCCCGGACGTCCCGGCGGCGGCCCTCGCCACCGAGCCGCTGCGCGTGCCCGAGGCGGTGCACCTGGATGCCGTGATGTCCGAGCTGCGGGCCCGCGGCTATCAGATGGCCGTCGTGGTGGACGAGTACGGCGGCACCGCGGGCATCGTCACGCTCGAGGATCTCGTCGAGGAGATCGTCGGCGAGGTGCTGGACGAGCACGACCGTCGCAGCGCGGGAGTGGTGCGCGGCGAGGACTCGCTGACGTTCCCCGGCGATCTGCGGCCCGACGAGCTGCGGGACCGCGCCGGCGTGCGCGTGCCCGAGGGCGACGTCTACGACACCGTCGGCGGCTTCCTCATGAGCGTGCTCGAGCGCATCCCCATGGTCGGCGACGAGGTCGAGACCGACGGCGGCACGCTCAAGGTCGTGCGCATGGACGGGCGCCGTGTCGAACGGGTGGAGTTCACGCCCGCGCCCGCCGAGCCCCGGAACGGGGGCGACCGATGAGCGATTGGGCGGGAATCGTCTGGCTCGTGGTGCTGCTGATCGCCAACGGGTTCTTCGTCGCCGCCGAGTTCGCCGTGATCTCCGCGCGACGCTCGCAGATCGAGCCGCGCGCGGAGCGCGGGTCGCGCTCCGCGAAGACCGCGCTGTACGCCATGGAGCATGCGACCCTCATGCTCGCGACGAGCCAGCTGGGCATCACGATCTGCTCGCTCGTCATCCTGAACGTGTCCGAGCCCGCCATCCACCACCTCCTGGCCGGCCCGCTGGGACTCACGGGCCTCTCGGTGGCGGCGGTGGATGCCATCGGCTTCGCGGTCGCGCTGGTGCTCGTGAGCTACCTGCACGTGGTCGTCGGCGAGATGGTGCCGAAGAACCTCGCCTTCTCGATGCCCGATCGCGCCGTGCTGATCCTCGCGACGCCGCTCGTGTGGGTCTCGGTGGTGTTCCGGCCGGTGATCGTGGCGCTCAACTGGACGGCGAACCACGTGGTGCGCCTGTTCCGGGTCGAGCCGAAGGACGAGGCGAACTCGACCTTCACGCTCGACGAGGTCGCGACGATCGTCGAGCAGTCGCGTGCCGAGGGCGTCCTCGACGACGCGGCGGGAACCGTCGCGGCCGTCGTCGAGTTCACCGACAAGAAGGCGAAGGACGTCGCGGTGCCCGTCGGCTCGCTCGTCACGATGCCGCTGACCACGACGCCGGACGAGATCGAGCGCGCGGTGGCCAAGCACGGGTTCTCGCGCTACGTGATCGTCGATGACACCGGTGCGCCGGTGGGCTACGTGCACCTGAAGGACGTGCTGCGCGCCTCGGAGGGGCCCGATGCCGAGACGGTCGCCATGCGGCCGATCGAGGCCAGGCGCATCCACATGATGGTGCCGCTGCAGGAGTCGACGGACCTCGAGGATGCGCTGGCCGCGATGAGGGATTCGGGTCGCCACCTCGGCGAGGTGCGCGACGAGGCCGGCGGCACCACGGCGGTCCTCTTCCTCGAGGACGTGCTCGAAGAGCTCGTCGGCGAGGTGGAGGATGCGACGCGCCGCGGGCGCCGACGGTGACGCCCGGGACGGATGCGGAGGACCGGGCGTAGCCTGAGTCGATGGAGTGGACGCTCGCCGATACGGCCGGCATCGTGCGGATGCCGACGACCCACGACGACAAGTACACCCGCGGGGTCGTGGGCATGCGCACCGGCTCGGAGGCCTATCCCGGCGCCGCCGTCCTCGGCGTCGAGGCCGCATCGCGCGCGGGCGCGGGCATGGTGCGGTACGTCGGTCCGGAGCGCGCGCAGAACCTCGTGCTGCAGCAGCGGCCGGAGACGGTCGTCGGCGTCGGGCGCGTGCAGGCGTGGGTCATCGGATCGGGGACGTCCGCCGAGGGCCGCAGCGACGACGAGACCGACGCGCTGCGCGGCATCCTGGAGGGTCCCGAGCCCGTCGTCGTCGACGCCGGCGCCCTCGACCTGGTCCATCGCGGCGGAGGCCGCTGGATCCTGACGCCGCACGACGGGGAGCACGCGCGGCTGCGCGCCCGGCTGGGCCTGCCGGAGGTCGATCCCTCCGATGGAGCCCGCCGGGCGGCATCCGCGCTGGACACCGCGACCGTCCTCGGCGCCGTCGTCGTGCTGAAGGGGGCGGTGACCGAGATCGCGGAGCCCGGGGGGTGGACGGCGCGCGTCCACCTCGCGCCGCCGTGGCTCGCCACCGCGGGCGCCGGCGACGTGCTCGCGGGCACGATCGGAGCGGTCGTCGCGGGTGGACCGCCGTCGCAGGACACGGCATCCCTCGCCCGCCATGCCGCCGCCGGTGTGTGGCTGCACTCTCAGGCCGCGGCGATGTGCGCGGGCCAGATGGCGCCGCGCGGCGGACCGATGACCGCGATGGACGTCGCAGCCTGCCTTCCCCGCGCCGTCGCCGTGGTGGTCGGATCGGTGCCCCGCCCGGAGTAAGACGCGCGACGGTCGTGCGACGCGTGTGCAGGAGCCGTCGATGGACGCACCCTAGGATTGGTCCTCGTGTCGAGACGAGCCGTGCTGTGGGTCGCCTTTCTGATCGTCCATGCCGGTGTCGCGCTGCTCGGCTACCTGCTGCCGACCGAGCCGATGGGCGACGTCTACAAGGTCTACCAGCCGTGGTCCACGGCGGCGATCACCGGCCACGGCATCGTCGGCATCACCGAGCCGTGGGTGTATCCCCAGCTGGCCCTGATCCCGATGATCCTCGCGCACGGGTTCGTGTGGATGACCGGGACCTACACCGTCGCATGGGCGCTCCTCGTGACGTGCGCCGACGCGCTGGCGTTCTGGATGCTCGTCGGTCGCGGCCGTTCGGTCGGGCGCAATGTCGGCGCGTGGTTCTGGCTGAGCTTCATCGCCCTCCTCGGCCCGATCGGCATGTACCGCCTCGACGGCGTCACGGTGCCCCTCGCGATCGCGGGATGCCTCTGGCTCGTGGGACGGCCGTGGCTGGGGAGCATCCTGCTCGCCGTGGCCACCTGGATGAAGGTGTGGCCGGCCGCGCTCGTCGCCGCGGCGATCATCGCCGTCCGCCGCCGGCTGGCGGTCCTCGGCGGCGCCGTCGTGGTGTCGGCGCTGACGCTCCTCGGCGTGGTGGTCGCCGGAGGCGGCCGCTACGCGTTCAACTTCATCGGCGACCAGACCGGCCGCGGACTGCAGGTCGAGGCGCCGGTCTCCACCGTGTACGTCTGGCAGGCCGTCGCGCGGCTCCCCGCCTCATGGATCTTCTACGACGCCCGGCTCAACACCTTCAACGTGCACGGTCCCGGTGAGGAGGTCGTCGTCGCCTTCATGACGCCGCTGCTCGCGATCGCCGTGCTCGCCCTCGCCGTGATCGGCGCGTACAAGGCCTGGCACCGCGCATCCTTCCACGCCCTCTTCCCGCCGCTCGCGCTCGGGCTCGTCCTCGCGTTCATCGTGTTCAACAAGGTCGGCTCACCGCAGTACGTCACGTGGGTCGCCGCGCCTCTGGTCGTCGGACTCGTGATCGACCGGCGGCGCTGGGCGGGCCCGGCGACGCTCGGACTCGTGCTCGCCTTCGTGACGCTGCTCGAGTATCCGATCTTCTACGAGCAGGTGCTCGAGGCGCAGGCCTTCGCCGAGGCCATCCTCACATTGCGCAGCGCGCTCGAGATCGCCCTGCTGGTGTGGACCGTCGTGCGGCTCGTGGCGGTGCCCGTGCCGGGACGCGAGCGCGCACCCCGCGCGATCGCGGCGCGCTAGCGTGGAAGGATGCTGGTCGCCTTCTCTGTCGCCCCGAGCGGGACGGGCCGTGCCGACGGCTCGGTCCACGACGCCGTCGCCGCTGCCGTGCGGATCGTCCGCGAGTCCGGTCTGCCTCATCGCACCACGTCGATGTTCACCGAGATCGAGGGGGAGTGGGATGACGTCTTCGACGTCGTCAAGCGCGCGACCGAGGCCGTGGGCGCCTTCGGCTCCCGGGTGTCGCTCGTGCTGAAGGCCGACATCCGGCCGGGATACGTCGGCGAACTCGACGCGAAGGTGGAGCGGCTCGAAGCGGCGCTCGACGCCACCGCCGACGACGCCGTCGACACGCCGGCCGACGACATCGACCTCTGATCGCGCCGCGCGTCCCTCCCGTGGGCGGCCCACAACGTCCCGCGGGAGGCTCTCGAATCGATTCGACGACGGCAGGTCGTCGGCGGTAGCCTGAACGCATGACCTCCGCCACCGCGTCTCGCGGCGCCGCGTCGCGCGCGCTGCTCGCCCTCGCGATCGGCAGTTTCGGCATCGGCATGACGGAGTTCGTCGTCATGGGTCTGCTGCCGAACATCGCCGAGGCGCTGCTGCCCGGGCAATGGGCGGCGAGCCCCGAGACGGGCATCGCGCACGCCGGCTGGCTCATCTCGCTCTACGCCCTGGGCGTCGTCGTCGGCGCGCCGACCATCGCGGGGGCGGTCGCGCGCTTTCCCCGGCAGCGGGTCATGTTCGGCCTCGCGCTCGCGCTCACGGTGTTCAACGCCCTGACCTTCCTGGCGCCGAACTTCGAGCTCGTGGCCGTCTCGCGCTTCCTCGCCGGCCTCCCGCACGGGGCGTACTTCGGCATCGGGGCGCTCGTCGCCGCAGACGTGCTCGGTCCCGGCAAGCGCGCGCGAGGCGTCGCGTTCGTGCTCACGGGTCTCACGGTCGCCAACGTCGTGGGCGTGCCGCTCGGCACCTTCCTCGGTCAGCAGCTCGGCTGGCGCGCCGCGTTCATGGTCGTGGCGGGGATCTTCGCCATCGCGACGGTCGCCATCGCCTTCTGGGTGCCGGAGCACGAGGGCAGCCCCGAGCGCACGCTCCGCAAGGAGCTGGGGGTGTTCCGCATCGGACAGGTGTGGCTGGCCCTCGGCGTCGGCGCCATCGGGTTCGGCGGCTTCTTCGCCGTCTACAGCTACGTCGCTCCGCTCGTGACCGAGGTCGCCGGCGCGCCCACATGGGCAGTGCCGATCGTGCTGGTGATCATGGGCGTCGGCATGACCGTCGGAAACCTCGTCGGCGGGCGCCTCGCCGACCTCGACCTCGCGCGCACGCTGCTGGTCGGCCTCGTGGGACTGGCCGCGGTGCTCGTCCTGCTCGCCCTCACCGCGCAGTGGATCATCGTGCTCGCGTTCTTCGTCTTCGCGGTCGGCGCCGTCGCCTCGACACTCAGCCCCACCATCCAGACCCGGCTGATGGATGTCGCGCAGGACAATCAGTCCATCGCGGCCGCCCTGAACCACTCAGCCTTGAACATCGGCAACGCCCTCGGCGCCTTCCTCGGCGGCATCGTCATCGCGATCGGCTGGGGCTTCGCCGCCCCGGCGTGGGTCGGCGCCGTGCTCGCCGTGGCGGGACTGGCGCTCGCGCTGACGAGCCTCGGCATCGAGCGTCGCCGTGCCGCGGTGCCGGTGCACGCGCTCTGAGCGGCGCCCGCGGCGGCGCGCGGGCCTACGCTGAGGGGATGCCGGATACGCCGCTGGACCGCGCACTCAGGGATCTCGTGGATGGTTCCGCCGCGGGCGATTCGGACGACCGGGAGCTGCCCGTCGCCGGGACCGCGCTCGTGGTGCGCGACGGGGATGCCGGCATCCAGGTCCTGCTCATCCAGCGGCCCGACACGGGCTCCTTCGCGAGCGCGTGGGTGTTCCCGGGCGGCAAGCTCGAGGCATCCGATCGCGACGGGCTGCCCGAGGACGCGACCGAGGAGGATGTCGCGCGCCGCGCGGCCGTGCGGGAGACGCTCGAAGAGGCCGGCCTCGTCATCCGGCCCGCCGCGACCCTCTCGGTGTGGGATCCGCCCGCCGGGGCGAAGCCGCGCATCCGCACGTGGTTCTTCCTCGCCGCCGATCCGGCAGGCGACCTGGCACTGGCCGAGGGCGAGGTCGTCGGGGCCGAGTGGGTGCGTCCGCGCGATCTGCTCGACCGCCATGCGAGCGGTGAGGCGACCCTCTACCCGCCGACGTGGGTGACGCTCACGGCGATCGCGGATACGCCGGACTTCGCCACGCTGGTCGCCGGCATCCGCTTCGAGCGCTTCACGACGTCCGCGCGCCGCGGCGCATCTGGGCCGATGCTGCTGTGGCCGGACGACGCCGAGTACGACGGGGATGCGGCGGGCTCGGCGCGTCACCGCCTGGAGGTCGGCTCGCTGCCCTGGGTCTACACCCGCACGGGCGAGGCGTGAGAAGGCCCCGAGTTTCGCCCAGCTTTGGAGTAAGGTCGATCCGCGCGATAGACAAGCGCGCAGAAGGATGCGTCGATGCGCCGGTTTCTCGCACCCGTCCTCGTGGTCGTGCTGGCGCTCGCAGGAGTGATTTCGGCTTCGCCTGCAGCCGCCAGTACGAGCATGACGGGCCAAGTCGACGGCATCTCGGTCACGTACTCGTACGGACCTCAACTCAACGTGTACGGGTGGACCGATACGATCGGGCCGGAGAACGGTAACAACAATCTCGTAGAGGTCACTCTTACCGGCCCAGACGGGGCCGCCGTACCGACCGACATCGGCCAGCCGCTGCTGGCCACTCTTCAATTCTCGAACGGTTACGACGACCATCCGGTCGCCGATTCTTTCGGTCGCGTCGTTCACCATGGCTTCTGGACCTCGGCCCGGGTCGACAAGCCGGGCGTCTACAAGGCGTGCGTCCAGGTCGCGCCGGGATACCCGACTCCCACCGCCGGAAGCTGGGCGAGTCTCGGGTGCGCGACGGTCACGGTGGCCGCGCGCGTGATGGGGGGTGCGATCACCTCGATCGGCCCGCACGCCGGTCAATCCGGCCTGTATGTGGACGGCTGGATGAGCGACAGCTGGAGCGAAGAGTCCGGTTATGCGCAGTTCGACGTCTCATACACCGATGGTGTCCCGGCCGCCGACCATCCTGCCGGGCCGATCCAAGGAGGCCCGTATTTTGGCGCGCCTTCCGCGACCCTCTCGGCCCAGCATCCTGGAGTTGTGGGCCTGACGCCGGTCACAACAGTCATCGACCCTGCGCCGCCCGGCACCTACAGTATCTGCGCAAGGTTCACGGACTCCACCGCTGCGGTGTCGTCTCCCAGCTCATGCATGACGGCAACGATCACGTCCGCCTACGACACCAAGACGTGGACACCCCCCGCCTCTGCCACCCTCGGCGTCGGAACGAGCGTCCGTGCATCCCCTGCGGTCTGGTCTCCCGATGATGCTGCGGTCGTCGATCGACTCGTGCTGGCGGATGACTTAACGAACCCGGACGTCGTCACGGTTCTCGCTCAGGCGTCTCCGGGCGGCGACCTACTCGTGCCGCCGACCGTGGCCGGCCACCGTGTCTGCATCCTCGAGACCGCCACCGTCCCCGGTGGTGTGCCGACAAGCCTGAGATCCTGTTACGAGGCGGATGTCGTCGGTGTGACGGTCGGCCGCGTCAGCGGCGATGATCGATATGCCACCGCCGCGGCGATGTCACGGACTGCGTTTCCCGTAGACGGTCCCGGGACGGTTTACGTCGCGTCCGGCGTCTCGTTCGCAGACGCGCTGTCGGTGGGGCCCGTCGTGACGAAGACGCACGCGGGACTGCTCCTGACCGACCCCTCAGGACTTCCCCCAGCGACGCAGACGGAACTGGCTCGGCTCCGTCCGGCCAGAATCGTCGTCGTTGGCGGTCCCGCAGCGGTGTCGGACACGGTGCTCGCACAGCTTCGGGGCCTCGCTCCCGCGGTGACCAGAATCTGGGGTTCAGACCGATATGCCACATCTCGCGCCGTCGTCGAGTCCGCGTATCCGCCGGGCTCGAGCGCACGCGTGCTGGTGGCGACGGGCGCGAACTACCCCGACGCCGAAGCAGCGGTTCCCGCAGCTGCGGCGCTTTCCGCACCGATCCTGCTCGTGAACGGAAGCGCGTCGGCCGTCGAGAGCGCGACAGCCGCCGAGCTGGCCCGCCTCGGCGCCGATCGCGTGACCGTCCTCGGAGGTCTTAACGCCATCTCGGCAGGGGTTGCGTCCACGATGGGCAGCAACGTCACGGTGGACCGTGTGGCAGGTGCGGATCGCTACGAGACAGCGGTCGCGATCGCACACCTCGCCTCGCCGGCGACCTCGGCGGATGCATACATCGCGTCCGGGGAGAACTTCCCCGACGCGCTTGCAGCGGCCACCCTGCTGGGTGCTGCACCCGGGCCTATCTACCTGTCGCCTCGCGATTGCGCGCCTCCGGACGTCGTGGCGGATGTCATCCGGATTGGAGCGACCACGGCGACCATCCTCGGCGGACCCGCGGTCCTGTTGCAGGATCGGTTCTACACCTGCACGAGCTGACGCGTCAGACCGGGGTGTCGAGGAGCCGGCGCAGGTGCATGCCGACGACGGCGGTCTCGATGAGGAACCCGTCGTGGCCGAAGTCGCTCGAGATGACGACGGCCGTGTCGCCGTCGAGCGTGTTCGGGATGGAGCGGGCGATGCGGTGCTGCCCGTCGATCGGGAAGAGACGGTCGCTGTCGATGCCGAGCACGAGGGCCGTCGCGGTGATGGATGCGAGCGCCTCCTCGACGCCCCCGCGACCGCGGCCGACATCGTGCGAGTTCATCGCCTCGACGAGCGTGATATAGCTGTTCGCGTCGAAGCGTCGTGTGAACTTGTTGCCGTGGAAGTCGAGGTACGACTCGACCGCGAAGCGACCGCCGTGCCCGAGCGGGCTCACACCCGATTGCCATGACCGCTGGAAGCGCAGGTTGAGCTCGGCCGGGCTGCGGTAGTTCAGGAGGGCCATGCGCCGCGCGAGCGCGAGGCCCCGGTGGGGTCCGTCGCCGTCGCCGGCGTCGTAGTAGTCGCCGCCCTGGAAGCGCGGATCGATCTGGATCGCCTCCAGCTGCACGGAGTTGAGCGCGATCTGGTCGGCCGTGTTGACCGGGGGAGCGGCGAGGATGCCGACGCGAGCGACGCGATCGGGGAAGGTCGCCGCCCACTCGAGCGCGTGCATGCCGCCCATCGAGCCGCCGATGACCGCGGCCCACGTCCCGACGCCGAGCGCGTCGGCGAGGTGCTCCTGCGCCGCCACCTGATCACGGGTCGTGAGGTAGGGGAACCGCGCGCCCCACTCGGTGCCGGTCGGACCGATGCTCGCGGGACCCGTGGAGCCCTGGCATCCACCCAGCATGTTCGGCGCCACGACGAACCACCGATCCGTATCGATGGGACCGCCCGGGCCGACGATGTCGTCCCACCAGCCGCTGGTGGCGTGCCCCGGGCCCGCCGCTCCCCGTACGTGGCTGTCGCCCGTGAGCGCGTGCAGCACGAGGACGGCGTTGTCGCCGGCGTCATTGAGCTCGCCCCACGTCTCGTACGCGATGCGGAACACCGGCAGCTCGCGCCCGCCCTCGGTGCGGAAGTCGCGGAACGTCGCGAACCGTCGATCGCCGACGGGGTCGCCGTCGCGCCACGCCCCGCTCGCCGGAGGACGGCCGAGGAGCGACCGGGCGTCGGCCTCCGTGACGGGTGCCGAGGGCACCGTGTCTTCGGAGGTCTGCCAGTCCATCCGTCCATTCTCCCGGATGGGTGCGGTGTGCCCCCGTCTGTTACGGGTCGGTCAGCTGCGCACGCGGTAGCGGAGGTGCGTGACCCGGTCGGAGGAGAGGACCTGCAGCGGCTCCAGCTCGATGCGGTCGTCGCCGAGACCCTCGAGCAGGCGCACGCCGTCGCCGAGGATCACCGGGACGACGTGCAGGTGCAACTCGTCCAGGAGGCCCGCGGCGATCACCTGCTGGGTCACCGCGGCCCCCATCACGGCGACATCGCGGTCGCCGGCAGCCTCCCGAGCGCGATCGACGGCCTCGCGGATGCCGCCCGCGAAGTGGAAGACGCCGGTGCCGGTCGCGATGTCGTCCTGCGTCCGATGGGTCACGACGAACGTCGGCGCCGGGAACGGAGTGCCGTCCCAGTGGGCCCTGCCGACGTCGTAGGTCGTCCGGCCCAGGACCACGGCACCGACGGAGTCCGCCATTCTGCGCACGACCTCGGCATCCACCGCATCCGAAGGCGACGGCGAGAGCCATCGATGCAGGCGCTCCCCGCCGAGGCCCATCGGATCGCGCACGCTCACTCTCGGGCCTGCGGCGAATCCGTCCAGCGAGACCGAGACATCCGCCAGCACCGCATTCATGACACCACGCTCCTTCGCCGACGACCGATTGCATTCTGCAATCGCTTCGTCCGAGGCTAGCG
Organism: Microbacterium rhizosphaerae; assembly: GCF_034120055.1. NCBI lineage: Bacteria > Bacillati > Actinomycetota > Actinomycetes > Micrococcales > Microbacteriaceae > Microbacterium > Microbacterium rhizosphaerae. Next base: position 1,455,003 of record NZ_CP139368.1, read on the forward strand.
AGAGTGAGGAGGACACGCTCCTCACGCGCACCCCGGCATCCCACTGCCGGCGGGAGCGCCCCGGACGAGCGATGAGCTGCGGGCCGCGTACGCGAGCTCGCACGATGACGCGGGCGACGCTCGCTAGCGGCACGCTGTGCGTGTCGGCGGGTGTCGGTAGCGTCGCGCGCATGGACGTCATCGAGTGGATGCTGGACTCCGACCCCGCGATCCGGTGGCAGGTCCTGCGCGACCTGACCGACGCGCCCGAGGCGGACGTCGCGGCGGAGCGTGCGAGGGTCGCGACCGAGGGGTGGGGTGCTCAGCTGCTCGCGCTGCAGGGCGATGACGGCCTCTGGGACGGCGGCGTGTACCGGCCGGGGTGGGCGCAGGAGGACCGGCCCTTCTTCGACGCGTGGACCGCAACGCACTTCACGCTCGAGCAGCTGCGCGAGTTCGGGCTGGATCCGGCGAGCGCCCAGGCACAGCGCGCGCTCACGCTGGTGCGCGACAACGCCACGTGGGAGGGACGGCCGTATTTCGACGGCGAGATCGAGCCGTGCATCAACGGCACGGTGCTCGCGACCGCCGCCTACGTCGGCGAGGGAGGGGAGCGGGTGACGGAGACGCTCGTCGAGACGATGCTCGCCGACGGGGGCTGGAACTGCTGGGCCGAGTACGGCTCGCGCGTCTCGTCCTTCCACTCGACGATCTGCGCCCTCGACGGACTCCTCGCGTGGGAGCAGCACAGCGGACGGTCGGACCCCGCGACCGCCGCGCGTCACGCCGGTGAGGAGTACCTCCTCGAGCGCGGGCTGTTCCGCCGCAAGTCGACCGGGGAGGTCGCGGATCCCCGGTTCACCATGCTGTCGTACCCGACGCGCTGGTTCTACGACATGCTCCGCGGGCTCGACTACCTGCGCCGTGCGGACCTGCGCGACGAGCGTGCCGCCGAGGCGATGGAGCTGCTGCGCGGCAAGGCCGATGCCGATGGGCGATTCCGGCTCGAGAACATCCATGAGGGGCCGACGTGGTTCGGCCTCGACCAGCGCGAGGGCGCGCCGAGCCGCTGGATCACGCTGAAGGCGCTGCGCGTCCTGCGGTGGTGGGACGGGGCCTGACGCACCCTCGCTGCGGCGTCTCGGCTGCGAATCGCGGGTGCGGATACAGGCATCCAGGTATCAGTCGGAGGGCGCGGCCGCTCCGTCCGGTATGGAAACCGCCGCCGTCGTCGAGGAGCAGACGCAGGCCGCCCCCGTGGCCGCGCTGTGGAACCTGCGGCGTCGGGCTCTGTGGTTCTGGATCAAGCGCTATGCCCCGCCCGAGATCGCCGGCACGCTCACGATGGTGCTCGCCGGTGTCGCCGTCTCCGCGCTCGGGGCTCCCGTCTGGCTCGTGGGCGTCACCGCGGCCGTGGCGGAGGGCGTCGGCTTCTACGCCGTCGCCGGGATCGCGGTCTGGAGGGAACAGCGTCGAGCGTTTCCCGAGCGTGGGCGTGTCCGCATCCTGACCCGCGTCCTCGGCCTGCTGCTCTTCGAGTTCGGGTCGGCCGAGCTGCTCGACACCTTCCTCGTGCGGCCGGTCGCGATCATGATCGGCGTGCAGCTGCTGCCGCACGTCGCCGGGGGCCTCATCGCAGGCAAGCTCGTCGCGGACATCGCGTTCTACGTCCTCGCCGCGACCGCCTTCCGTGTCAGCGAGAAGACCGGCGTGCGCGGCACCTAGAGGAGACGATGGATGCCGCACACCCGAGGGTGTGCGGCATCCATCCCTTCGACGGGCTCAGGGACCGCCCTTCGACGGGCTCAGGGACCGCCCTTCGACGGGCTCAGGGACCGCCCTTCGACGGGCTCAGGGACCGCCCTTCGACGGGCTCAGGGACCGCCCTTCGACGGGCTCAGGGACCGCCCTTCGACGGGCTCAGGGACCGCCCTTCGACGGGCTCAGGGTCCGCCCTTCGACGGGCTCAGGGACCGCCCTTCGACGGGCTCAAGGGTCGGACGGTTTACGCGCGAGCGGCCTCCGACAGCCGACGCGCTGCGGCGAGGGCCTGGTCGAGGTCCGCCTTGAGGTCTTCGACGTTCTCGAGGCCGACGGAGAGGCGCACGAGGCCCGGCGTCACACCGGTCGTGAGCTGCTGCTCCGGGGTCAGCTGCGAGTGGGTCGTGGAGGCCGGGTGGATGACGAGCGAGCGCACGTCGCCGATGTTGGCCAGGTGGCTGAAGAGGGTCAGCGAGTTGACGAACTCGCGGCCCGCCTCGACACCGCCCTTGAGCTCGAACGACAGCACCGCGCCGACGCCCTTCGGGGCGTACGTGTTGGCAGCCGCGTACCACGGCGACGTGGGCAGGCCCGAGTAGTTCACCGAGGCGACGTCCTCGTGGTTCTCGAGCCACTCGGCGATCTCCTGCGCGTTCTGCACGTGCCGCTCGACGCGCAGCGACAGCGTCTCGATGCCCTGGATGAGCAGCCAGGCGCTGTTCGGCGAGATGGCCGCACCGAGGTCGCGCAGCAGCTGTACACGCGCCTTGATGATGTAGGCGAGGCCGTCGCCGACCGCGGTCGTGTACGACGCGCCGTGGTAGGAGGGGTCGGGCTCGGTGAGGCCGGGGAACTTCTCGACGTTCTTCGACCAGGCGAACGTTCCGCCGTCGACGATCACGCCGCCGATGACCGTGCCGTGGCCGCCGAGGAACTTCGTCGCCGAGTGCACGACGATGTCGGCGCCGTGCTCGAACGGACGGATGAGGTACGGCGTCGCGATCGTGTTGTCGACGATGAGCGGCACACCGGCCTCGTGCGCGACATCGGCGACGGCGCGGATGTCGAGCACGTTGATCTTCGGGTTGCCGATCGTCTCCGCGAAGAAGAGCTTCGTGTTCGGGCGCACCGCACGACGCCACTCCTCGGGGTCGTCCTGGTTCTCGACGAACGTGACCTCGATGCCGAGCTTGCCGAGCGTGTACTTGAAGAGGTTGTAGGTGCCGCCGTAGATGGAGGTCGACGAGACGAAGTGGTCGCCGGCCTCGGCGATGTTCAGGATCGCGAACGTCTCGGCCGCCTGGCCGCTCGCGACCAGCAGTGCGCCGGTGCCGCCCTCGAGCGCGGCGACGCGCTGCTCGACGACATCCTGCGTGGGGTTCTGGATGCGCGTGTAGATGTTGCCGAACTCGGCCAGCGCGAACAGGTTCGCGGCGTGGTCGGCGTTGTCGAACACGTACGACGTCGTCTGGTAGATCGGCGTCGCACGGGCCTTCGTGACGGGGTCGGGCTGGGCGCCGGTGTGGATCTGCTTCGTCTCGAAGCGCCAGTTCTCGGTAGCGGTCATGTTCGAACTCCTGTGGTCTGATCGGGTCTCCTCGAACAGTACGACTGCCTGGCCATGGCGACAACGGAAGGGAAATGTTGCGTAACCGGCGCCCGCGGCGCGGCCGGTAGCGTAGGGGCATGACGAGACGCGCTGTTGTCACGGGAGCCAGCTCGGGGATCGGAGAGGCGACCGCACGGGCGCTTCGGGCGAGTGGATGGGACGTCGTCGCGGTCGCGCGGCGGGCCGACCGTCTCGCAGCCCTCGAGGGGGAGACCGGCGTGGCGGCCTTCGCGGCCGATCTCACGCAGCAGAGCGACATCGACGCCCTCGCCGGCTGGCTGCTCCAGTCCGGCCCGGTCCACGCCGTCGTCCACGTCGCCGGCGGCGCCCGCGGCACGGAGCGCGTCGAAGACGGGGATCCCGAGGACTGGCGCTGGATGTTCGAGGCCAACGTGCTGTCGGTGCAGCGACTCACGGCGGCCCTGCTGCCGCAGCTGCGGGACGCGGCATCCGATCCGGACTCGCGAGGCGTGCCGCACGCCGACGTGCTGTTCGTCACCTCCACGGCCGCCCAGCTGGCCTACCCGGGCGGCTCCGGCTACAACGCCGCCAAGGCGGGCGAGGCGATGCTGGCTCACGCGCTGCGCCTCGAGCTGAACGGCGAGCCGATCCGCGTGGTGGAGATCGCGCCGGGCATGGTCCGCACCGAGGAGTTCGCGCTCAATCGGCTGCACGGCGACGAGCACGCGGCATCCAAGGTCTACGACGGCGTCGAGGATCCGCTGAGCGCGGAGGATGTCGCCGACGTCATCGCCTACGCGCTCAACGCGCCGGGGCACGTCAATCTCGATCTCGTGACGATGCGCCCTGTGGCGCAGTCCGCCGCGCACCTGCTCGCCCGCGGTCCGTTGCGGGTCAGGGGCTGACGCGTGGGGATCCACCTCGTCGGCGGCGGCTGGCAGGACGAGCCCGACGGGCGGGCGTATGCGGCCTTCGTCGCCGAGGCGACCGAACGCGGCCGCACAGAAGGACGTGAGACCCCGCGGGTCGCCGTGGTCGCCATCCGCGAGGACGCCGCGGATCACGCGGCGAAGCTCCTCGCGGCCCTCGAGCCGGCGGGCGAGATCGACCCGTGGGTCACCGCCGTGCCGGAGGGCGCTCGCGTCTCGCACGACGCGTTCGCGGATGTGGACGGGATCATCGTCGGCGGCGGCCTGACTCCCGCGTACCGCGATGCGCTCGCGCCGCAGTTCGGCACGATCCGGGATCTCGTCGGCGACGGCGTCCCCTACCTGGGCTTCTCCGCCGGTGCGGCGATCGCCGCGAGCAACGCGCTCGTCGGCGGATGGCTGATCGGCGGCGTGCCGGTGTGTCCCGAGGACACGGCGGAGGACCTCGAGGAGGTCACCGTCCTTCCCGGCATCGGCCTGATCGACGTCTCGGTCGACGTCCATGTCGCGCAATGGGGCGCGCTGTCGCGGCTGGTGGCGGCGGTCGAGGCGGGACTGGTGGATGCGGGCGTCGGGATCGACGAGAACACCGCGCTGATCGCCGGCAGCGGTGCGCTGCGGGTGGCCGGCGCGGGGAGCGTCTGGCGGGTGACGACGTCCGAGCAGGGCGTCCTGGTGAGCACGATGGGCGGCACGGCATGATGCAGGGGCGGGAAGTCCTGACCTGGGACGGATTCGGCGCGGCGACCCGCGCGATCTGTTCCTTCGCGTCGACGGACCAGTGGATCGACTTCCCGTGGTCGGCGCGGGGCACGGTCGTCGAGGAGGACTCCGGCGCCGTGAGCCCGGCCTGAGAGGGGGCGGGTCCGCTGATGGCGATGTCGCTGCCCGAGCTCGCGGATGCGGGCCTCATGGATGCCGGCTGGGCCGCTGCCCTGGAGCCCGTGGGTCCGGACATCGCCGCGCTCGGCGAGCGCCTGCGGGCCGAGGTCGCCGCCGGCCGCCACTACCTGCCCTCGGGCGATCGCGTGCTGCGGGCCTTCGGCCGCCCGCTCGACGATGTCAAGGTGCTGATCGTGGGGCAGGACCCCTACCCGACGCCCGGGCACCCGATCGGCCTGTCGTTCGCCGTCGACGCGCACGTCCGGCCGCTGCCGCGCAGCCTCGCGAACATCTACACCGAGCTCGAATCCGACCTCGGCATCCCGCGCGCCGCGCACGGCGACCTGTCGGCGTGGAGCGACCAGGGCGTCATGCTGCTGAACCGCGTGCTCACGGTGGCGCCGGGCGCGCCCGCATCCCATCGCGGCTGGGGCTGGGAGAAGGTGACCGAGCACGCCATCCGCACGCTCGCGGCGCGCGACCGTCCGCTCGTCGCGATTCTGTGGGGGCGGGATGCGTCGAACCTCCGGCCGCTGCTCGGGACGACGCCGTACATCGAGTCGGCGCATCCCTCGCCGCTGTCGGCGAGCCGGGGCTTCTTCGGCTCGCGCCCGTTCTCGCGCGCCAACGAGCTGCTCGAGCGTCAGGGAGCGGAGCCCGTCGACTGGCGGCTCCCCGAAATCACGGCGTAACGGCGCTGACGTAGGCTGGCGCCCATGCTCGAGGAGGAATACGAGAAGGGGCGTCGGCGTCTGCCCGCCCGCCTGCGGCCTGCGCCCGCCGTCGAGCCGGCGTTCTCGTTCACCATCCGGCCCGCCGAAGAGCGGGACATCCCGCACATCCGCGAGATCTACAACTACTACGTCACGAACTCGGTGGTGACGTTCGACGAGAAGCGCTGGACGGTCGCGCAGTGGCGCGACAAGTTCGCCCACCTCCACAAGCTCGGACTGCCGTTCCTCGTGGCCGAGTCGCCGAGCGGACAGCTCCTCGGCTACGCGCTCGTGCAGCCGTGGGCGGGCAAGACCGCGTACCGGTACACGGTGGAGGACTCGATCTACCTCGGGCAGGCCGCCTCCGGAAAGGGACTCGGACGCGCGCTCCTGGAGGCGCTGATCGAGGCGTGTCGCGAGAAGGGCCTGCGCGAGATCGTCGCCGTCATCAGCGACAAGGGGGCCGAGTCATCCATCGCCCTGCACGAGCGGCTCGGCTTCGTCGAGGTCGGCCGCATGGGCCGGGTGGGCTTCAAGTTCGGCCGATGGCTGGGCACGATCTACCTGCAGAAGAGCCTCAAGCCCGAGAAGAAGAACCGGCTCTTCGCCCGCTGAGGCTCTTCCGGATCGCTTCTTAAACCATTTGGCGATATTCGGTATCACGATGCCCGGCACGCGCTCCTGATCACCGGGCCTGGAGCGCACACCTGTTGCGCCCGCCCGCCGCGACGCACCCCGCGCCGTGTGCTCCGGAGGCGCGACCCGCGCCCGCATCAAGGAACCGACATGTCCGACATGACCCTCACCCTGTCCGTCCCGGCTCTGCGAGAGCTGGTCGGAGATCTCTCCGGCTCGATCGTCGTGCCCGGCGACGACGACTGGAACGACGCCCGCCGGGCGTGGAACCTCGCCGTCGACCAGCAGCCCGCCGCCGTCGCCCTGCCCGAGACCGCGGACGACGTCGCGGCCATCGTCCGCGCCGCCGCCGACCTCGGTCTGCGCGTGGCCGCGCAGACGACGGGCCACAACGCCGGTCCGCTCTCGAACGCCCCGCTCGACGACACGATCCTGCTGCGCACCTCGGCGATGCGCGGGGTGACCGTCGACGCCGAGAACCGCTGTGCCCGGGTCGAGGCCGGCGCCGTCTGGGCCGAGGTCGTCGAGCCCGCGGCACGCGTCGGACTCGCCGCGCTCGCCGGCTCCGCGGCCGACGTCGGCGTCGCCGGCTACGTGCTCGGCGGCGGCCTCAGCTGGCTCGCCCGCGCGAAGGGCCTCGCCGCCAACCACGTCCTCGCCTTCGAGGTGGTGACCGCCGATGGCGAGCGTCGCACGGTCGACGCGGAGCACGACGCCGAGCTCTTCTGGGCGCTGCGCGGCGGAGGCGGCAATTTCGCCGTCGTCACGGCGATCCACCTGCGCCTGTTCCCGATCACGAGCGTCCAGGCGGGCGCCCTCCTGTGGCCCGCCGAACGCGCCGAGGCCGTGCTCTCCGCGTGGCGACAGTGGACCCGGACCGTCCCCGACGAGCTCACGTCGGTCGGCCGCATCCTGCACCTGCCGCCGATGCCCGAGCTGCCGCCGCACCTGGCCGGCCGCTCGCTCGTCGCGATCGAGGCCGTCTCGCTGCTCGACGCCGAGCTCACCGCCGCGCTCCTCGCGCCGCTGCGTGCTCTCGCGCCCGAGATCGACACGTTCCACGAGACGCCGATGACCGACCTGCACCTCCTGCACATGGACCCTCCGGGACCGGTGCCCGGAATGGGCGACGGGATGCTGCTGGAGACGGTGGATGCCGACGCCCTGGCGGCGATGGTCGAGGCCACGGGAGCCGGCTCCGGAACCGCGCTGCTCTCGATGGAGCTGCGCCACCTCGGCGGCGCGCTCTCGCCGGACCGCGCGCCGGCGGACGGCGGTGCGGTCGCGGCCTTCGACGCCGAGTTCGCCGCCTTCGCCGTGGGCATCGCCCCGCACCCGCAGGCCGCGGCCGCCGTGCACGCGTCGCTCGCCCGCGTCATGACGGCGCTCGCGCCCTGGCGTGCGGCGCAGAGCTACATCAACTTCGTCGAGAGCTCGCGGGCGGCCGACGAGATGTGGGACGACGGGCTCGATCGCCTGCGGGCGGTCAAGAGCGCGTATGACCCGCTGCGGGTCATCCGCTCGAACCACCCGGTCGACTGAGCCGGGCTCAGCCCGAGGACGCTCCGCAGCTCAGCCGAGGTCGTCGGGCGACACCGCGAGGCCCCTGGCACGCACCTCATCCACGAGGGCGCGCCAGGGGCCCTGCAGTCCGTGGTCGGGGAGCGACGTCGTGCGCTCGTCGGCGACCGCCGATTGCGGCGTCTTGCAGTGCGCGACGATCCGCCAGGTGAACTGATCGGCCCCGATCGGGTCGGGGGCCGGCTCGTCCCACGGGCACTCATCGATGAGCGCGACCCAGCGAGGCGCGTCGGCCGGCGCCGCATCGGCGCGCCAGGCACGCCGCATCCCCGCGATGCCGCCGCTGCGGATCACCGCGATCGTGACGCTCGCGTCATCCGTAAGCCGGGACGTTGGCACTGATCACACCGACCGTCGTCCACGCGCTGCGGATCGCGTCGGCCTCCTTCGAGTCCTCACCGTACTCCGCGACCGCGGTCGCGGTGGTGGCTGCCGCGAACTCCGCGAACGTCGTCGACGGCGCGAGGGAGCCCGCGGTGAGCGTCTTGTACCAGACGAGCCCGGCGCGCTCCCACGCGTTGCCGCCGATCGCCGTCGCCGCGAGGTAGAACGCGTGATTGGGGATGCCCGAGTTGATGTGCACGCCCCCGTTGTCGTCGGCGGTATCGACGTAGCCGCCCATGGTTGCCGGCTGGGGATCCTTGCCGAGCACCGGGTCGTCATAGGCGGTGCCGGGCGCCTTCAGGGAGCGGAGGGCTCGGCCCTTGACGCGCGCCGTGAAGATGCCCGCCCCCACGAGCCACGAGGCCCGCTCGGCGGTCTGCCCCTGCGCGTACTGCTCTGCGAGCACGCCGAACACGTCCGAGATCGACTCGTTGAGCGCACCGGGCTGGTCGCGGTAGTCCAGACCGCCGGAGGCTTGCGTGATGCCGTGGGTGAGCTCGTGGGCGATGACCGACAGCGACCCCGTGAAGCCCGCGAACACCTGGCCGTCGCCATCCCCGAACACCATCTGCTCGCCGTTCCAGAAGGCGTTGTCGTAGTCCTCGCCGTAGTGCACCGTGGCGAGCAGCGCCTCCCCGGTGCCGTCGATCGAGTCGCGCCGGTAGGCGCCCCAGTAGAACCGGTGCGTGTCGCCGAGGCCGTCGAAGGCCTCGTTCACGGTCGCATCCCCGACGGCGGGGTCGTCCTCGCCGCGCACCTTCGTGCCGGGAAGGTTCTGCGTGTGCGTCGCGTCGTAGACCGTGCGATCGGGCGCCGGATTCGCCTGCGCGACGAGCGCCCCGCCGTCGACGGAGAGGTCGAGGGTCACGCGCTGCAGCCGGGCGGCGCGGGCCACCGTCGGCCGCGGCGTCGCCAGTGTCGCCTTCGCGGCACCGGCGGCGCGCGCCAGGTGCGGCTCGTCGCTCGCGGCGATGCGGTCGAGCAGATACGGGGGGACGATGGCGTGCATATCCCGAGGCTATCGGCGGACCCCGACAGGCTCGGGGAGTCGGGGTCAGCGCGCCGGAAGGGACGGGATGGATGCGAGCAGGTGCCGCGTGTAGTCCGCCTGCGGCCGCAGCAGGACCGTCGCCGTCGGGCCCTGTTCGACGACACGCCCGTCCTTCATGACGACGACGTCGTCGCAGAGGTTCTGGACCACGCCGATGTCGTGCGACACGATCACGAGGGTGAGGCCGTCGCGCTCGCGCAGCGTCGCCAGCAGCTCGAGGATCTGCGCGCGCACCGTGACGTCGAGCGCCGACATGGGCTCATCGCCGATGAGGAGGCGCGGCCGGTGCACGACGGCGCGCGCGAGCGCGATGCGCTGACGCTGACCGCCGGAGAACTCGTGCGGGTAGCGTCCTGCCGCGTCCGGCTCGAGGCCCACGTCGGCGAGCGTCTGCGCGACCCGAGCGCGGCGGGCTGCGGAGCTCTCCAGCAGATCGAGCGCCCGCAGCGGCTCGCCGACGGCGCGACCGATGCTCATACGGGGGTCCAGCGACGCATACGGGTCCTGGAACACGATGCCGGTCTGGCGCCGCAGCCAGTGCAGGCGGCGGGCGGAGGCGCCCGCATCCACGAGGCGTCCGTCGAACTGGACCGTCCCCTCGGTCGGGGAGTCGAGGCCGAGCATCAGGCGCACGAGAGTCGACTTGCCCGATCCGGACTCGCCGATGACGCCGACGGCGCTGCCCGCGCGCACGTCGACGTCGACGTCGTCCAGAGCGGTGCTGTAGGCCGTGCGTTCGAAGAGCATCGACTTCGGGACGCGGTGCCTGCGGGTGAGCCCGCGAACGCGCACGAGGGGATCGGTCACGACTGCTCGCCTCGCTCCACGTCCGGATCAGTGGATGCGGGGCGCCACAGCGTCGCGGTCGCATCGCGTACGAGCGCCTGGGTCACCGGCGAGGCCGGCGCGGTGAGCAGCTCGGCCACCGACCCCCGCTCCACGACCCGGCCGTGGGCGAGGACGACGGCATCCGTCGCGATGCGGGCGAGCACCGCGAGGTCGTGGGTGATGAAGACGAGCGACATGCCGTCATCGGCGACGAGCGTGCCGAGGAGGTCGAGGATCTCGGCCTGGATGGTGACGTCGAGCGCCGTCGTCGGCTCGTCCGCGATGAGCAGGCGCGGCCGGCAGGCGAGGGCCATCGCGATGGCCACGCGCTGGCGCTGTCCGCCCGAGAGCTGATGCGGGTAGCGGTCGACGGTGCGCACGGGGTCGGGAAGTGAGACGCGCCCCGCCTCGGTGATGGCCCGCGCCCGCGCCTGAGCGCGGGAGACGCGCTCGTGGATGCGCACGGACTCGGCGATCTGGCGGCCCACGGTCCGGATCGGGTTCAGGGCCGTCTGCGGTTCCTGGAAGACGATGCCGATGTCATCGCCGCGCAGCTCAGCGAGCTCCCTGTCCGGAAGGCCCAGGATCTCGCGGCCGTCCCAGCGGACGCTGCCGGTCGCACGCACGCCGTCGGGGAGCAGCCCCAGGATGGCGAGCGCCGTCAGGGACTTGCCCGACCCGGATTCGCCGATGAGTCCCATGCGGGCGCCGCTCGGCACGTCGAACGAGACGCGGTCGACGACCCGGCGGCCGTCGATCTCGACCGTGAGGTCGCGCACGTCGAGGCTCACGAGACGACCTCCGGCTGGTGCTGCCGTGCTCGTCCCGCCGAGGGGGAACGCCGACGCGAGAGCGTCGGATCGGTCGCCTCGCGCACGCCGTCGCCGAGGAGGTTCAGACCGAGCACCGTGAACGCGATCGCCAGGCCCGGCCACAGCACGGACAGCGGGTGCACGGTCAGATACTGCTGGAGCTCTGCGAGCAGCACGCCCCACGAGGGCGTCGTCACCGGCGCGCCGAACCCGAGGTATGACAGGCCCGCCTCGGCGAGGACGGCGACCGCCATGCCCCACGACAGCTGCACGATGAACACCGGCGCGACGTTCGGCAGCAGGTGGCGCCACAGGTTCTGCGCCGGGGTCAGCCCCGCCGCGCGCCCCGCGAGCACGAAGTCGCTGTGCAGCACACGGCGCAGCTCGGGCCGTGTCACGCGGGCGATGTTCACGCCGAACCCGATCCCGACCGCCCAGATGACGACCCACAGCGACCCCCCGAACACGGCGGCGATCATCATCGCGATGATGAGCACCGGGAACGCCACGAGGATGTCGACGAACACCGCGACCGACTCACGCAGCCATCGGGCGGTCAGAGCGCCGAGCGCGGCGAGCGCCACCCCGATGACGGTCGCGATGATGCCGGCGCTCACCGCGACGATCACCGTCGTCCGGGCGCCCGCCATGATGAGACTCAGGATGTCGCGCCCCGTCGCATCCGTACCGAGCAGGTGCGTCCAGCCGGGCAGCGCCCAGCGGTTCGCGACGTCGGTGGTCCTCGGGTCGTAGGGCGTCCAGATCAGCGACACGATCGCGCCGGCGATGACGACCATGACGACGATCAGCCCGAACCGGGCCGTCGACACACTCCACAGACGGCGGATCCAGGCCATCAGGCCTCCCGCTGACGCGGGTCGATCAGCCGGTGGACGAGATCGACGACGAATCCGACGACGAGCACGAAGCTCGTGAGCACCAGCAGCTCGCCCTGCACCTTCGGCAGGTCGCGGGCCGCGACGTCGGAGACCAGCATCCGTCCGATCCCGGGCAAGGAGAACAGCTGCTCGATGATGACGGCGCCGACGATGATGCCGGCGATCTGCAGGCCGAGCACCGTGATGATCGACAGGCCGACGCTCGGGAGTCCGTGGCGCACCAGGGCCTGGTTGCGCGTCAGGCCCTTCGCCGCCGCCGTGCGCACGTAGTCCTGCCCGACGGCCTGCAGAGTGGCGCTGCGGACGAAGCGCATCAGCATCGCACCCTCGACGATCCCGATCGTGATAGCGGGCAGGATCAGGGCGCGCAACGCGAGCCAGGGTGTCTGCCACCCGGTGCGGGGGAAGCCCTGCGCGGGCAGCCAGCCGAGCCACACCGCGAAGACGACCACGAGCATCATGCCGGCCCACACGACGGGCACCGCCGCGAGTGCCTGCGCTCCGACACTCAGCGCGGTGCCGTCCGGGCGGCTTCGCCGCATCGCCGAGAGCACGCCGAGCGGGACGCTGAAGACGATCGCGACCGTGAGCGCCAGGATGCCGAGGGGGACCGTCACCTGCGCCTTGTCCGCGATCTCGCTCGCGACGGTCGACCCCGTGCGCAGCGACGTGCCGAGGTCGCCGCGCGCCACGCCGCCGATCCAGTCGGCGAACTGGCCGAACAGCGGCTCGTCGAGCCCCAGCTGGGCGCGGATCGCGGCGATCTGGGCATGGGTGCTGTTGGTCCCCGCGATGAGGGTGGCGATGTCGCCGGGCAGCACCCGCAGCGCGAGGAAGATGAGCACGCTGGCCACCACGAGCCCCACGACGAGCAGGGCCAGGCGGGTCAGCGCGTAACGGATCACCCCTTGCTCTTGGCGAGCTCTGCGGCGTCGATGCGGGCGTTGACGTTGTCGGTCGGCATCCCGGACACGTCCGTGCCGACCGCGACGACGGAGTTCCAGTTGTAGAGCCAGTCGGCCGCCATGTCCTCGGACACGATGCGGGCCGCCTGCGTGAGCAGGTCGGATGCCTGAGCGTCGCTGGTCGCGGCCAGCGACTTTTTGAAGAGGTCCTGCACCTTCGCGTTGTCGTAGGTGAAGTAGTAGGTCGGGTCGGCCCAGTTCTCGAAGTCGCGGGCCTCGGCGTGGTCGACGAGGCTCAGCTGGTAGTCCTTGTTCGTGTAGACGTCCTGCAGCCAGGTGGAGAAGTCGACCGAGTTCACCTTGAGGGTCACGCCCACCTTGTTCAGGTCGGACACGAGCAGCTGCGGGATCGTGGTGCCGTAGAACGACGGCATCGTCAGAGTGAGCGTGAGGTCCTTCTCGCCGGCGTCGGTGAGGAGCTTCTTGGCCGCCTCCGGGTTGTACGGCGCGACCTTGGACAGGTCCTCGTAGCCGGGGTCGGTCTTCGGGATCGGACCGTACAGCGGAACGCCGGATCCGACCGCCTTCACGATCGCGTCGTGGTCGATCGCCTGGCGGATCGCCTGTCGCACCCGCTTGTCGGCCAGCGGGCCGCTCTTCTGGTTCATCGCCAGCACGAACTTGTCGGTCGCGCTGCCGAGCTTGAGGGAGAAGTCGCCGTTCGCCTCGATCTGCTGCTTGAGGGTCGCATCGAACCCCGTGACGACGTCGAGCTCGCCGGCGAGGGCGCCGTTGAGCGCGGCCTGGTTGTCGGGGATGTAGTCCCAGACGATCTCCTTGGCCTTCGCCTTCGTGCCCCAGTAGCTGTCATTGCGCTGGAACGTGATGCTGTCGCCCTGCTTCCAGGACGTCAGGATGAACGGACCTGTGCCGTTGGCCTTCGTCTTGTAGTCGACGGTGTCGTCCTTCTTCAGGATGATCCCGGCGCGGCCGGTCAGGTTCCACAGCAGGCTCGAGTCCGGCTGGGAGAGCGTCAGCGTGATCTTCTGCCCTTCGGCGGCGATGCTCGAGACGTTCGCCAGGCGTGCGGAGTCGCTCCAGGCGGCGGTGTCCTTGCGGGTCTGCAGCGACCACACGACGTCCTCGGGCGTCAGCTGCTGCCCGTCGTCGAACGTGACCCCCTGTCGCAGCGTGAACGTGTATGTCAGGCCGTCGGTCGAGACGCTCCAGTCGCTGGCCAGCGCGGGGACGATCTTCTGCTCCGGCGTGCGGGACACGAGCCCCTGGTACACGTTGTCGATGAGGATCTGGTCGAGCGCGGCTCCCGCCGTCTGCCGGATGTCGAGGTTGCCCGGCTCGAGCACGAGACGCACGTTCACCGTCGCATTCGGGTCGGCCGCGGCGGACGACGTGCTCGGCGCGGACGCGCCGCCGGTGCAACCGGTCAGCGCGAGCGCAGCGGCCGCGAGCAGGGCGGCGGCGGCCAGAACGGGGGCGCGGCGGGGCATTCGGGGTCCTTTCGCATGCTTCAGGGCCGCGCGTTGCTGTGCGGCGATGGTGCGCCTACAGCCTAGGACGTCGGTGCGACGCGGGCTTCCCGCACGTTTCGTCCAACGTCACGATCGGGCCGCGTGTTCCGCGCGGCCCCCCTGCTCAGCCCGCGATGCCGCTCAGCAGACGGCCGAGGTCGGCGGGGATCTCCTCCTGCACGTTGTGCCCGGTGGGCACGACATAGAGGGATGCGGCCGGCACCCGCCGGGCGAACTCCCCGGCGTCGGCGTCCGTCACATAGCCGTGGTCTCCACGGATGAGCGTGATCGGGGCGGACACGGCATCCAGATCGTCCCATCCCGTCTCGGAGAGGACGGCGGTCAGCTCGTCATCCGTTCCGCCTTCGGTCTCGGGCGCGTTCGCGGCCGCCGCCGCGAGGTGCGCGAAGTGGTGCTTCCACTCGACGCGCCCGTCGTCGCGCACACGCGAGTTGAGGTAGACGCCGCGGGTGGCGGCATCCCGCGATCCGCCGAGCCCGAAGGCGAGCGCCTTCTCGACCAGCTCCTCGCGTGAGGCCCAGTCCGTCGGACCGGCGAAGAACGCGCGGATCTGCGAGGGGCCGGCGCTCTGGTCGATGCCGGGAGTGATGTCGATCATGACGAGGTCGCGCACGCGCTCGGGCGCGGATGCGGCGACGGCCGCGGCGACCAGCGCGCCGAGCGACTGTCCGACGAGCACCTGCGGCCGGTCGGTCCAGGTCTCCAGCGCCGCGATCACGTCCGGGGCGAGCACCCGCGCGAGGTACGCCGCATCCTCCCGCCACGACGAGTCGCCGTGTCCGGCGAGGTCGATCGCGAGCGCGGGGAGACCGAGCGCCAGGATGGTGGTGTCCCACGTGTGGGCGTTGAGGCCGGCGCCGTGCAGGAATGTGACGACGGGCGGGTCCTCCGTCCCGGCAGGCACGTAGCGCAGCGCGCTCAGCGTGCGCCCGTCGGGAAGCGTGAGGCTCACGCGCTCGCCGCGGGGGAGGGGCGCGTCCACGCCGACGTCTGCGGCCTGAGCGGGGAGGAACGAGAACTCGTCGAAGTCGTCGGCCATGCGCGGCATCCTATCCGCCGTGCCCGACCCGCCCCCGCACGGGACGCTAATAGTCTGGCGGCATGAAGAAGGAAGAGCGCCGCGTCCACCTGTCCCGCTCCGCGATGGATGCCTACCGGGCCCTCGACAGCTTCACTCAGACGGTCAACGAGATCGCCGCCGCGTCCGGCATCGACGACCGGTTCAAAGAGATCATGATGATCCACGCCTCGCAGCTCAACGGCTGCGCGTTCTGCGTGCGGGTCCACCTCGACAAGGCGCTCGAAGCGGGTCTCGACGCCGACGTGATCTCGCAGATCGCGACGTGGCGCGACTCGGGCGTCTTCACCGAGCGCGAGCGCGCGGGGCTCGAACTCACCGAATCGTTCGTGTACATCCACGACGGCGGTGTCTCCGATGAGGTCTACGACCACGTCGGCGGCATCCTGTCCGAGAAGGAGTACGTCGCCCTGAGCTGGCTGCTCGTGTCGATCAACTCGTTCAACCGCATCGCGATCGCCGGTCGCTACCCGGTCCCGCCGCGGAAGCCGAAGCCCGCGGCATGAGCGATCCGGAGGTCCCCGGGGCGGTGAACTTCCGCGACGTGGGCGGGTTGCCGGCGCGCGCGGGCACCGTGCGGAGAGGGATGCTCTTCCGCTCCGGCAATCTCGCCCGCCTGAAGCCGGCGGGCACCAGGGCGCTGGCCGCGCTCGGCATCCGGAGCATCATCGACCTGCGCGACGACGACGAGGTCGCGCATGCGCCCAGCCGGCTCGACGGCGTCGAGGTGCACGTGACGCGCCTGCCGCTGTTCCTCGGATCGGTCGAGTCCTTCTTCTCGAACGACGTCTCGCTCGCCGACCTCTACCGTTCGCTGGTCGACGAGTCCGCGGCGACGATCGTGGAGGCCGTCCGGGGGATCGCCGAGGGCACGCCGGTGCTCGTCCACTGCACCGTCGGAAAGGATCGCACCGGCGTGACGATCGCGCTCACGCTGGCGGCTGCGGGCGTCGAGGAGCGAGCGATCGTCGCCGACTACGCCCGCACCGAGACGCTGCTGCCCGCGGAGCGCAACCGCAAGGTGGTGGCGCGGCTGCGGGCGCTGCATCCCGATGCCGTGCATCTGGAGGAGCTCGCGACGCGCTCCCCGGCACCGGTGATGGAGGGGATGCTCGCGCACATCGCCGCCGAGCACGGCTCGGTCGCCGGGTACCTGCGCGACAGCGGGCTCGAGCCCGAGGTCATCGACGCACTTCGGGGCCGGCTCATCGCGGAGTGAGCCCGTGAAGTTAGGCTTGCCTACCCTTCGGTTACGATGGAAGAGCCATGACCTCCGTGCTTCCGACTCGCGCCCTCCGACGCTCCGCGCGTCGCGCCGGTGCGGCGTACCTCGTCGCGGCCGACGAGTCGTCGCTCGCCGAGCTGGAGCTTCTGCTGGCGACCCTGCCGCTCTGTGCCACCGGTCGGGTCTTCGTCGAGGTGCCGGACGCGTCCTGGATCGTCCCGTTCGACGCACCCGCCCGGATGACCGTGACGTGGCTCGACCGCTCGGTGCGAGCGGGTGAGCCGGGCACGGCGCGACGCTGCGCGCACGGCCGGGCGCTCACGCGTGCCGTCACAGGCTGGGCGGACGAGATGCTGTGCGAGCCGGGGGAGGGGGTGCGCATCCACCTCCTCGGCGGATATCTCGGAACCGCGGACATCCTCGAGCACCTGACCGACAGCCTCTGCGTTCCCCTCGACGCCATCAGCACGCCCGCGCGCTTCGGCCTCACGTCGTCCCGCTGATCCGCACCTCGGTGGTGCGGTCGCGCGTTCGTCTGGGTCGCTGCGCTCCCAGCCGCCGGTCGTTGGTGAGCGGAGCGAGTCGACCGGGGCTTGCCTCTCGCCGGTCGTTGAGCGAGCGGAGCGAGTCGAAACGGGGTTCGTGGTGTCGCGTTTCGTCTCGGTCGCTGCGCTCCCTCGCTCAACGACCGGGCGTGCCTCACGCGGTCGGGCTTGCCTCTTGCCGGTCGTTGAGCGAGCGGAGCGAGACGAAACGAGGTTGAACGGAGCGTCCGAGGTCAGGTCTACCGTCGGCTGATGGCTTTCACCTACATCCTTCGCTGTGCAGACGGCACGTTCTATGCGGGCAGCACGGTCGATCTCGGTCGGCGACTCGAGGAGCATCAGGCCGGGCTCGGGAGCGCATACACGTCTCGCCGGCTGCCCGTGACCTTGGTATGGAGCGCAGAGTTCGCTCGGATCGACGACGCCTTCGGGTGGGAGAAGCGAATCCAGGGCTGGAGTCACGCGAAGCGACGAGCGTTCATGGATGGCGGTCTGGATGGGGTCCGAGGCTGGAGCGCCCGCACCCGAGCCGCCGGTCGTTGAGCGAGCGGAGCGGGTCGAAACGGGGTTCGTGGTGTCGCGCGTTTCGTCTCGGTCGCTGCGCTCCCTCGCTCAACGACCGGGTTGCCTCACGCGGTCGGGGTTGTCCCGCCGGTCGTTGAGCGAGCGGAGCGGGTCGAAACGGGGTTGTGCGGTCGCGCGTTTCGTCTCGGTCGCTGCGCTCCCTCGCTCAACGACCGGGCGTGCCTCACGCGGTCGGGGTTGTCTCCTGCCGGTCGTTGAGCGAGCGGAGCGGGTCGAAACGGGGTTCGTGGTGTCGCGCGTTTCGTCTCGGTCGCTGCGCTCCGTCGCTCAACGACCGGGCGTGCCTCGCGCCGGACGTGCGTCAGACGTAGTTGCCGTCGGCCAGGCCGGCCTCGATCTCGAAGCGGTTGCGCAGCGGATTGCGGCCGGCCAACGCATAGAGCACGGGCATCAGGAAGCCATACCGCCGCCACTGGGCCTTGTGCACGGCCTCATGCCGCAGCACGGCGTCGGTCACGGGCCCGTCGCCGGTGAGGTAGCAGCCGCCGACGCACACGCCGCCGCGAGGGAAGGCCCACACCGGCAGTCCGCGAAAGACCCAGAGTCCCGCCCGGTGCTCGATGGCTCCGGTGCTCCACAGCGCGCCCCACACCCAGCCCACGGTGCAGCCGTACCAGTAGCCGACGAGGCTGATCGGCGAGTCGAGGAGGAAGGTCGGGATGGCCCGGTCCCACCGCCGCCCGCGGGCCACGATGCGAGCCGCCTCCTCCTCCCACCCCACCGTCACGCCAGCGCCCCGACGATCCGCAGGATCGTGCCGAGGTCGTCCACGGCGGAGGCCGGAGTCGAGGGGGCGAAGCCGGTGATGCTCCCGCCCGCGTAGGTGAGCCGCGCCCGCAGGGCGGCGATGGCGACCACGAGCTCGGCGCCGCTCACCCCGAAAGGGACAGGAGCGGTGAGACCCGCCAGATCGGCCGGATCCAGCACGTCGAGATCGACGTGGATGTACACGGCATCCGCCCCGGTCGCGGCGACGGCGTCGGCGAAGCCCTCCGCGTCGACGACGTCCTGGACGTCTCGCACGGAGATGCCCACCGTGTTCACGGCCTCCTCCTCGGCGGGGTCGTAGTCGCGCGCGCCGACGAGAACGACGCGCTCGGCGAGAACGGTCCCGGGTTCGAGCCCGAGGGGCGCCGGCACTCCGCCCAGGACGGCCCGCAACGCCATCCCGCTGAACGCGCCGGATTCCGACGTCGCCGGCGTGTGCAGATCGGGATGCGCGTCGAACCAGACGACCGCGAGCTTCTCGTGATGCGAGGCCGCGCGCTCGACGGCGGGCACCGCGATGCCGCAGTCGCCGCCGATCAGCACGACGTCGTCACCGTGATCGTGCTGGGCGAGTGCCTCGACGGCGAGCGCGCGCACGCGAGCGAGGGCGCTGAACCGGTGGATGCCGGTCTCCACCGCCTCGCCGGCCTCGTAGGGGATCTCGACGATCGTGCAGGATGACCGTGGCAGATCGCCGGCGATCGCCTGCGCGCCGTCGATCAGCTGCATCGCACGCGGCGAGGGCGAGCCCTGCCACTGCGGAACGATCACGAAGCGGGCCATCAGACCATTGTGACCCGTCGAGACTGCATTGTGGCGCCTTCGAGGGGGGTGCGGCGCCGCCGGCCGCACCCCGGGGGCCAGGACTATTCCTGGCCGGCCTCGAGGGCGGCAGGCTCGGGCGCCGCGGTGACGGCCGCGGAGCCGTTGCCGGACTTCAGCGCGGCGAGCCGCGCCTCGACCTCGGTGAGCTGCCCCATGTCGTCGAGGCTCTCGAACTGCGCATCGAGAGAGGATGCGGCGAGCTCCTGCTTGCCCTGGGCGAGCGCCTCCTGACGGCGGACCTTCTCCTCGAAACGGCCGATCTCGCTCGTGGGGTCGAGGACGTCGATCGACTTGACGGCGTCGGCGACCTTGTTCTGCGCTTCGGCGGTCTTGGCGCGGGCCAGCAGCTCGCTGCGCTTGACCTTCAGCTGGTCGAGCTTGGTCTTCATGCCGTTGAGGCCGACCTTGAGCTTCTCGACGACCTCGGTCTGGGTCGCGATGGTCGGCTCGGCCGCCTTCGCGTCGTTCTCGGAGCTGATCTGGCGCTGGAGCGCGATCTTCGCCAGGTTGTCGAACTTGTCGGCGTCGGCGGTGTTGCCGGCCCGGCGCAGCTCGTCGGCTTTGCGGCTGGCGGCGAGCGCCTTGCCGCCCCACTCGGCGGCGGCCTGGACGTCCTCGGCGTGATCGCGCTCGAGCAGCCGCAGGTTGCCGATCGTCTCGGCGATCGCGGACTCGGCATCGGCGATGCTGTTGGTGTAGTCGCGCACGAGCTGGTCCAGCATCTTCTGCGGGTCCTCGGCGGAGTCGAGGAGCGCATTGGTGTTCGCCTTCAAGAGCGTGGAGATGCGCCCGAAGATGGACTGCTTGGCCATCGGTTCTTCCTTTCCTTCGGTCTGTATAGAGGATGCCGCGTGCCCGGCCGGGCTAGAAGCGGCCGCCTCCCCGGCGACTGCGGGTTCCGCCGCCGCCGAAGCTTCCCGGGCTGAATCCGCCCCCGCCGAATCCCCCGAACCCGCCGCCGAAGCCGCCGCGCGATCCGCCGCTGAGGAGCGAGTTGATGAGGATGCCGCCGAGGACGGCTCCCATCATGTTCCCCCCGCCACCACCCATGGGGGCGCCGGCGGGCGCGAACGAGTCGACGTCGTTCTGCGCGAGGGTGAGTGCCTCGGATGCCAACTGGTTCGCGCGCTGCGCGTGGCTGAGGGCCTGCGCAGCATCCGTCGCCTGCAGCTGCTGGGCCTGCACGAGCTCGGCTCCCGCCTGCGCGAGGCGGGTGCGCGCGTCGGCCCCGATGGCGCCGCGGCGGGCGGTGAGATAGTCCTCGGCGGCCGAGACCTGCGCCTGCGCCTGCAGCATCTGGTGGTCGAGCATCTGCCGGGCGCGCTCGGCCTGGGCCGCCGCATCCCGCGCCCCCTGAACCACCGCGTCGATCTGCGCGTTGGCGGCTTCAAGGCTCTGCAGGGCGAGCAGGGGGCGCTTCATCTCGCTGCGCGCGACCTCGGCCTGCGCGTCGCTCACGGCGAGCTGCGCGGTGACGATGGAGGCCGAGATCTTGCCGTCCGGATCCGGCAGGGCATGCGCGGTCGCGATGTCGCCCTGCACCTCGTCGATGAGGGAGGCGAGGTGCTGTACGGCCGACTCCAGGTCGGCGCCGAGCTTGTCGATCGCCTGCTCGAGCAGTCGCGCCTGGGCGACGGCCTCCTCGGCCGCGCGGATGTGCACGGCCGCCGCTCCCGCATCGCCGCCCGTGAGCGCGGTCTGCGCGGCGGTCAGCTGCGCGGCGGAGAAGTCCAGGCGCTGGGTGGCTTGGGTGACGTTGTCGGCGACGAGGGTGAGCGCCTCGGGCGCGAAAGTCGTGGCGAGCTCGGCCAGGTGCCGCTTCGCGGTGTCGATCTCAGCCGAGACGGCCTCGCGGTCGGCTGTCGTGCGGGCGATCGCACCGGAGGCGTCCTGTTCGAGCTGCCGCAGCTCGTCGAAGTCCTTGGCCTTCTCGTCGAGACCGTCGTTGGCGCTCGTGCAGAGATCCAGGATGCGGTTGCTCCACTCGGCCCGCTGCTCGATCGTGTCGGGGACGTCGTCATCGAGCTGCTGTTTCAGGCCGAACGCCTCGTCGAGGTTCGCCTTGGCGGTCTTCAGCGCGGCCTGGAACTCGGTCGTCGAGGCGTCTCCGAACTGAGCGGTCGCGAAGCCGAGCTCCTGCTCGCTGGTGCGGATCGCGTCATCCGTCGCGACGAGGGCGGCGGAGGCATCCTGCTCGAGCTTCTTGACGTCCGCGGGCCGCAGCTTCGCCGGCTGCGGCGCGGCCCCGGCGGCGGCGCCGTGCCCCGGGGCGCCCGCGCCGAGCTTCGCCCTGCGCCTGCGCAGGAGCACGACGACCACCACGATGACGACGATGATCGCGATGATCAGGAGCACCCACGTCAGCGCGCCGCCGAATCCGCCGCCCTGGACGGCCGCGGTCAGTCCGTCGGCGGCCGCGATCGCCGCTCCGGACCAGTCCTGCTTCGCGAGCCTGGGCTGGATGTCCTGCTGCTCGATCTGCGTGAGCTGCGAGTCCGACACCGGGCCCGACGAATCGCCGGACAGGTAGAACTGCCGGGTGCCGGTCGCGACGGCGAGCAGGTACTGGCTCGGGCCGAGGCCGTTGTCCTTCGCGACCGTGTTCGCCCATTCCTCGGCGCTCGACGGGTCGCTGAACGAGTCGACATATACGACCCAGAGGTCGAGGTGCGTGTCGGTCTTGAGCTTCTCGAGCCGCGTCTGGACTGTGGCGGTCTGCGCGGAGCCGAGCACGGCCGACTGGTCGAGCACGTACCCCGTGCCGAGCGTCACCGGAGGGACGGCGGATGCCGCGGGCGCGACCATGAGGGCCACCCCGAGCGTGACGGCCGTGACGACGGCGGCGATCGCCGCGATCCTCGACCTGGTCACCGGCGTTGCCGCGTTCCCGACGCGCATCGATCCCCCTCCGACGGCGGTTCCGCCCGTCGTCTGCGGCGCGTCTGCCGAGCACAGAGGCCGTTGTCCGAGTCTATGCAGACGGCCGGACAACGAGGTAGGCGCGGGCTGCGGAATCGGCGCGGATGCCGGGACCGGCGGGCGTCGCACGCTACGCTCCCCTCCGGAGGTGGACGTGGACGACCGGTACGGATCCGACGTGCTCGCACCCGGGTGGAAGAAGGCGCACGAGCGCCCGCTGCCGCGGGTCGAGGCATCCCGCGATCTCGTCGTCGAGGTGATGGAGGACGGCTTCTGCGGAGCCGTCACGGGCGTCTCCGGCGGGCTCGTGGAACTGGAGGACCGGCACGGTCGCCGGCGGCTCTTCCCGCTCGGGCCCGGCTTCCTCGTGGAGGGCCAGGGCGTCGTGCTGATCGTGCCGGCAGCGAAGGCTCCCGCCGCGCCGCAGCGCACGGCATCCGGTTCGTTCGCGGCGCCCGACGCTCGCGCGCGCACCGCCCGCGCCAGCCGGATCTTCGTCGAGGGGCGGCACGACGCCGAGCTCGTCGAGAAGGTGTGGGGCGACGACCTGCGCCACGAGGGCGTGGTCGTCGAGTACCTGCAGGGCGTCGATCTGCTGGAGGCGGCGCTGCGCGACGAGCCGCCGACCGACGAGCGGCGATACGGCGTGCTCGTCGACCACCTCGTTCCCGGGTCGAAGGAGTCGCGCATCGCCCAGGCGATCGAATCCGGGCCGCACGGCCCGTACGTGCGCATCGTCGGGCACCCGTTCGTCGACGTGTGGCAGTGCGTCACCCCGCGGGCACTCGGCATCGACGCGTGGCCCGAGGTGCCCCGCGGGATCGAATGGAAGGTCGGCGTGTGCCGCGCGCTCGGCTGGCCCGCGGACGATCAGGCCGATCTCGCCCGTGCGTGGCAGTACATCCTGTCGCGCGTGACCTCCTACCGCGATCTGGAGCCGGCGCTGCTCGGACGTGTCGAGGAGCTCATCGATTTCGTCTGTGTCGGTTAGAAGCGACGTCGTCGCCCGGCGCGAGAGCCGTGACCGAGACCGAACGCCAGTGCCGCTCGAATACCCTTGATGGATGCCTGAGACGCCGATCTACCGTGACCGCCCGGTGTCGTTCGTGCGTCGCAGCGGCAGGATGTCCGAGGCTCAGGAGCGCGCCTGGACGCAGCTCGCGTCCCGCTACATGCTGACCTTCGACCGCGGGAGCGCGGCGACGAGCGTGGCGCACGGAAGCGCGGTCGACGTCACCGGCGTCTACGGCCGCCGAGCGCCCCTCTTCGTGGAGATCGGCTCGGGTCAGGGGCACGCGATCGTGCATGCGGCATCCACCCGACCGGATGCCGACTTCCTCGCGGTCGAGGTCTTCCGGGCGGGGCTCGCCCGCACCATGCTCGACGCCGACCGTGCCGGTCTGACCAACCTCCGTCTGGCGGAGGCGAATGCGCCGGAGGTGCTCCAGCACCTGCTGCCCGCGGCATCCGTCGACGAGCTCTGGGTGTTCTTCCCCGACCCGTGGCATAAGACGAAGCACAACAAGCGCCGGCTCGTGACGCTCGAGTTCACCGCGATCGCACGCGATGCGCTGCGTCCGGGAGGGATGCTGCGCCTCGCGACCGACTGGGAGGACTACGCGCTGCAGATGCGCGAGGTGATGGATGCCGCTCCGGGCTTCGCCCGCGCGTTCGAGGGGGAGTGGGCCCCGCGCTTCGAGGGCCGGGTCGTCACGGCTTTCGAGCGGAAGGGTGCGGCGAAGGGCCGCGACATCCGCGACCTCGTCTACCGTCGCGCCTGACCGGGGACGCTGCCCAGGGGCCGCCCAGGAGCGTCGGCTAGCGTGGGATGCGGATCCTGAACCGGATCCCCGGACGACGGATCAGTACCCGGTGCGCGACAAGACTGGCCATGGAGACAGCCATGTCGTGGGTCATCCTCATCGTGTCCGGCGTGCTCGAGGCCGTCTGGGCGACGGCGCTGGGCAGGTCCGAGGGTTTCACGAAGCTCTGGCCGACCGTCGTCTTCGGCGTGGGCCTCGCCGCGTCGATGGGCGGTCTCGCGTGGGCGATGCGCGACATCCCCACCGGAACGGCCTACGCGGTCTGGGTGGGCGTCGGCGCCGCCCTCACCGTCGGCTACGCCATGATCACGGGCGCGGAGCCGTTCTCGATCGTCCGGATGCTCCTCATTCTCGGCCTCGTCGGCTGCGTCATCGGCCTCAAGGTGGTGGGCGAGCACTGACCTCTATTCGAAGGCGCTGAGCGCGGGCGGGATGGCGGCGGCCCCCGCCGCGCTCAGCACCCAGGTCATGCCCGCCGCGGCCGTGCGGTAGGGCTCGTCCGAGCCCGTCATCACGGAGCGCGCGTTCGACATTTCGTACAGCGCCAGCAGCGCGAAGGCGAGGGTGCGCGCATCCCCCTGCAGCTCGCCGTTCGCGATCGCATACGAGACCTGGGCCTGCAGGTACCCCTCCCACTGCGCGATGTGCACGCGCAGCGCGTCGCGCACCGGGCCCGGCTTCGAGTCCATGTCGGCGATGCAGGCCTGGAAGAAGCATCCGCCGGAGAACACGCGTCGGCGCGAGTACGAGATGATGCCCGCCAGGAGTGCGACGACCCGCTCGAGTCCGCGCGGTATCTCGTGCGCCGGTTCGACGACCTCGCGGCGGAAGATCTCCGCCGCCGCGTCCACCGTCGCGAGCTGCAGGGACTCCTTGCTGCCGAAGAGGGTCGAGATGCCGCTCTTGCTGTGACCGGTCGTCTCGGCGAGCGCGCCGATCGTGACACCATCCAGTCCCACGGTCGAGGCGAGGTCGGCCGCCTCCGCGAGGATTCGCTCGCGGGATGCGGCGCCCCGTGCGCGGCGCCCGTCCGTCACGATGGTGCTCATGCATTGAGTATACGACCGTTCGTACGTATAGTTCCAGCATGGACACACGATGGGTGGATGCCGCGTCCCGCCGGATGCCTCGGGTCACAGCCCGGATCGCCGCCGCCGCGATGCTGGCACCGGGGCGACGGATGCGGGTGCGGCCGGGGCAGCGCGAGACGATGACTCGCGCGGCGCGCGAGACGCTCATCGTCGGGCGACACCGGGTCGCGGTATACCGCTGGGGCACGGGAGAGCGGCGGATGCTCCTGGTCCACGGCTGGCAGGGGCGCGCGGCGCAGTTCGCCGAGGTCGTGTCGCGCTTCGAGGAGTCCGCGACGATCGTGGCTTTCGACGCGCCGGCGCACGGCGGCTCGCGGGGGATCACCGCCGACATCGGCATGTGGATCCAGACGATCCGCGCCCTCGATGCTCAATTCGACTTCGATGTCGTGGTCGCGCACTCGTTCGGCGGGCTCGCCGCGCTGCGGGCCCGGCTCGCGGGCCTCGTACGCGCGCAGGTGGTGGCCATCTCGGCTCCGCCCTCGACGGGTGCCGTCATGCACGCGTACGCGACGCAGGTCGGACTGACGGATGCGGTGGCCTCGCGGGTGAATGAGGCGCTGGCGCGCCGGCTGGGCCCGGTGATGGCGTCGATCGCGATGGGCTCCCGTGCCGACGCCCCCGCGGGCGCATCGCAGATCCTCGTCATCCACGACCGCGCCGACCGAGCCGTGCCCGTCGTCGCGGCCCGCACGATCGAGTCGACGTGGCCCGACGCGGCGACGCTCATGCTGACGGATGGGCTCGGGCACAACCGCATCCTGGCCGCGCCGCCCGTGCTGGACGCGATCGCGTCCTTCGCCGCGGACGCTTCGCACGCTGACGCGTCTGCGCAGGCGGTCCCCGCGGCGTGAGGCGCCGCCCGCAGGTGATAACCTCGATCGGTACGCCTCCGTAGCTCAGGGGATAGAGCGTTGGTTTCCGGTACCAAAGGTCGCAGGTTCGATTCCTGTCGGGGGCGCCAGTAAACAGTAGGGAGTCGGGTTACCGGCTCCCCTTCACTGTACCCACGACTGCACCCGAACCGGTCATGGGAGGCGGTAACGGGGCACAGACGACCCCACGACCCGCAAAGCAACGCGTCGCGCTGGGCGGTGAGATCTTGATCTGCGGTCCAGACCCTGGCGTAGCCAATCTGTATCCCATCCATGCGCTCAGCGTCCCGCCGGCGATTGGCGCCCCTCCGGGTCCACCCGCGCACTCAGCGCGCTGATCCGTTCTCTGCATACGGTGGCGAAGGTATCGACGTGTCTTGGTGGGTTGGAAGCAGTTCCGGGGCGCTAGGCTTTCGGGGCCATGACCCCGGACACCCCTAGCCACCCCGCGTGGGTCGCGCCATACCTGACCAGGCTCGGCGTCGACTCCGTGGAGTCGCTCGGAGCGCCGACACTCGACACGCTGTGCGGGCTGCACCGGGCGCACGTCGAGCGCATCGCGTTCGAGAACATCGACATCCAGCGTGGACGTCCGCAGGGCATCAGCCCGGAGGAGTCCATCGACCGGATCCTCGCGGGCCGCGGCGGGTACTGCTTCAACCTGAACAACGCGTTCGCCTCACTGCTGACCGCCCTCGGGTACGACGTGACCCTTCATCGCGGGCAGATCAACGGCAGCGTCGAGCAGGCGAAGGCCACCGCCGACGAGTACGGCACGCACATGGCCTTGACAGTCCTGATCGAGGGGGAGCGGTGGTCGATCGACGTCGGGCTGGCCAACTCGCATTACGAGCCGATCCCCTTGCGCGAGGGTGTGCACACCCAGGGCCCGTTCACCTTCCGGCTTGAGCCGTTGCCCGAGGTCGGGCCGGACGCGTGGCGGTTCTTCACCGACCCCGTGCAGACGACCTTCCACAGCATGGACTTCACCCTCGCACCGGCGCGCTGGGAGGACTTCACCGGGTACCACATCAAACTCTCGACGTCGCCGAAGTCCGGGTTCGTGCAGATCGGCGAGCTCTTCCGCCGCGACGCGCTCGGAACCGACTTCGTGCTCAACGACGAGCTGACCCGCGACGACGCGGGCGGACGTTCGACACGCATCCTGACGTCCGCCGCCGAGTGGTTCGGGATCGCTGAGGATATGTTCCAGCTGGACCTGTCGGACATCAACGACGCTGAGCGCGCCCAGCTGTTTGATCAGATGCAACGCGCAGAAGCGGCCTGGCGGGCCTCACAGCAAGCGGCGAACGTTTAGACCCCAGCCATCCCGCCCGGGCGCCGAATGTCACGATTGGTGCCTCCTTCGCGAGCGCGCGGATGTCAGTGGGTCGTGCGAGCAGTCGGCCGGGATGAGGTGGCACCATCCTCGGCGTGGTGATGTGATCTGGGCGCGTCGAAGGGTCCTCGACCGTGCGGAATCCATCGCTCTACGCACCGATGGGGATACCGCTCTCGCGCAAGGCCAGCTCCAGATCCGCGCTGCTGGTGTAGTGGTGCGTGGTGATCCCAAGGGTCGCGGCGCCGGCGAGTTTCGCAGGCGAGTCGTCGGTGAAGAACACTGCGCTCGCGGGCACGCCCATACTGTCGAGCACGTACTGGAACGCTCGCGGGTGAGGCTTCGCGTAGCCGATGGTCGCGGAGTTGAAGATCGCGTCGAAGTGGGCGTCAAGCCCGAGTTCTGCCGTCTCTGCCGGGATGGTGTCGGTTCCGTTCGTGAGGATCGCAGTTCGCAGGCCGAGGGCGCGAAGAGCATCGGCGAGGGCGAGCATCGCCGGGTCCGCGTCGAAGGGCTGGCGTCCCCACTCCGCCGCGGCCTCACGATTTCCGAGGTGCTCCGCAATCCGATCCAGCCAGTCGCGCCTGGAAATGCGGCCCGTCGTGACGTCCTCGATGAGCGGGCTGCTGAACGCGACGCGATCGATCGCGCCCGCCTCGATGCCGTGCCGCGTCTCGATATCCTCGACGCTGCTCCGGCTGAAATGACGCACCACTCCATCGAGGTCGAATAGAACAACAGCGATCACAAGCCCATCCTGCCGGACCCGCTGAAGGCTGTCCGCAAGCCGGTCCGGTTCCGGGCACCCCGGTCACGGGGCTGCGTCCAGGTCCGAGCTACGTGAGCTGGAATGCGAACCGATCCTCCGGTGCGAACAGGTACTCGTCGTCGCAGCGGAACCCTCGCAGCCATTGCCGGCCGTCGACAACGCGTAGGTAGAAGCCTTTCGGGAACGCCACGTCGTCGCTCACGGGTGCCGACGCGACCTTCAGCGAGCCGGAAGGCGATCGGCCGGCGGACAGAATCGAGTCCGGCGCATTCGGCTGCGACGCCATGGCGAGCCGGAGATACGGTGCGGTGTCCGGCGGGCAGAGCGCGAGTCCTTGATCCGCGGCGGCCGCGAAGACTTCCAGGAGTACCGCGCCCGTGCTCCGATCGAGATCACCTACGCTGCGCTCGATGACGCCGATCTCCTCGCCGTCTCGGGCATCGAATATCGGCTGATCGAGCAGCGCTTCTGCGTGCGCGTTGAGCAAGACGCCGTGCTCGCGCAGCCTCGTCCGCAGCTGGGCCCGGGTCAAACCGCCCACGCGAAGACGCCGGACGCTTGTCTCATCGCTCTCGCGCACAGCGCAAGGCTACGCGCTCACCAGCCCGAGTCGAATCGAGCCACGAAGGGTCGTCATGCGCGCGGCCGAACTGGTCACGCTGGGCGATCTGCCGTGGTCGGAAATCACAGTTGTGGATACCGGCGAGGTAAAGCCGGTCACCGGCAACAAGGCCGCCACGCTCCGCATCACCTTCGACGATGAGTCGGCAACGCTCGGGAGCCCGATCGAACTGATCGTCCGAGGCGAACCATTGTCACAGGCGCTCGATCGCATCCTCGCAGCGCGAGAATCCAATCAAGAACCGCATGATCGTTGATCCCGTCGGGCGATCATCGGGTAGCGACTCAGCGGATCCCACGGCCGCACGTCAATCGGTCCCGCTGCGGCACGTCGTCCACGGTGATGTGTTGGCACGCCCCGCAGCCCGAGTGAGCGAGGTCGCGAGCGATTTGATGGTGCTACCGCATCCTGGAAATGAATCGTCCGGCGATTGCCGTGCTGACCGCGATCAGAGTGATTGTCGCCAGCCAGATCCAAATGTTCGTCGGCACACCCAGAAGCGACTGTTGATAGGAGCTGCAGAGCGACTGTCCCGAGCCGGGTGCGTCCGCGCACCATCCCACCTGGATCAGCGGGGCGAGGAACAGAGAGGCGACTCCGGCTGCCGCAACCCCCGACCACATGACCCCGGCGAGGCACTTTCGACGCCGTGGTTTCACAATCACCATCCAATCGTGTTGGTCCCGACGGCGCGACGGGACCCCCTGCGAGGAGCGGGTGACCTATTTGGGTCTCGCGGCTGGAGGCTAGACCGGATGGTCGAGATCGGCGCGTCGCTCGGTGCGGGGTGGCTCGGTTCGCCAAGTGGCGCGGAGGATTTGGAGGATGTCCTCGAGTTGCAGGCCCTCCCGTTCTGAGACGTCGATGAGGTGGCGCGCGGCATGGACGACGTCGATGGAGATCGCGGAGGCGCGTGTGCTGACGCGGGTGCCGGCGCCGATACGGGTTTCGATCAGGCGCTCTTGCTCGAGCTGTTTGTAGACCTTGGCGATGGTGCCTGGGGCGACTTGCAGGTCGACGGCGAGTTGCCGCACGGAGGGCAATCGTTCGGTGGCGGCCAGTGCGCCGGTGGTGATCAGGCCGCGGATCTGGTCGTGGATCTGTTCGGCCGGGGTCCCGCCCGTCGGGGACAGCGCAATGATCATGATGCGGTTTCGACGCTCGTCCGCGCACGGTTCATCTCTGGTACCGCGGTCAGTGTGACGGTCAGGCACACCGCCACCGCGACACAGGTTGCCAGGACGCTGCTGGCTTGGAGGACGGGCGCCAGTGCGGCGAACGGCGAGTGCACGGTGATGTCGCCGGCCGTGGCGCTGGGCACCGTTCCGGTCAGGGATGCCGTCCCGGCAAGTGACTGCAGGATCACCGCCAGGTGGAACGCGATCCCGCCGGTGATGACAGCGGCGATGTTCCGGCTCCGAGTGCGGCGGGCAGCGATGTCCACGTCGCGGGTATCGGCAACCGGCGGGCGGGCGATCAGCCAGAGGGCTGTCCATCCGGCGGCGAGCAGGATGATGAGCAGGATGAGAGCGGGCGCGGAGGCGTGCCAGCCGTAAATCGTGGTCCCCACCGTCATGGTGCCGATCGGGAAGCTGAATGTGTCGTCGTCACCCGTCGACAGCAGGCCCGCCGCGCAGGTCACGACGACGGTGCCGACGGTGACCGCGGCAAGGGTGATCACCCAACCGCGTGGCAGGAATGTGAACGCGGTGCGCCGGGCGATATCCGCGGCCGGTACGAGGCGAGGGCGTCGCCCGGGGATGCTCAGGATCAGGATGCCGAGGATCCCCGCGACCAGAGGGGCGATGAACCGGGCGTCCTGCAGCACCATGAACACGTCGGGACCGAGTAGAACGAACAGATCGACCATGACCCCGGTCGCCGTGTACCACACCGCGACGAGCACGGGCAGCAGCCCACCGACGACGGCGAGGGCAGCCAGCCGGCCAGACAGTGAGACGCCATGCCGACGCATCACCATCCAGACGACGGCCGCCAGGAAGCCAAGCACAAACGGTATCCACGCGACCAGCAGGATCCACTCCACCGGCACCTCCAGGTGTATCAACTGAGTGTCACACAATGTAGCAAACAGCTGTTACACCCGGCAGGCTCGCGCGTGGATGCTGAGGAGCTTCGCCCCTCCCGAGAGGTCGTGAGCTGGCGTCTCTGGGCACATGCGGGTCCTTCAGCGAACGACGACGCGCGCTGCCACGCGGAAGTGGTCGTTGGCGGCGGAGTGTTGTCGTGCCGCCATCTGCCTGGGTTCCGTTGGGCAACGGGTGGCGCGATCATCGAATGTTCGATGACGATGGACGGATGGTGAAACGGCTGACGACGATCGGGGTCGGATGGGTCGGGCCGGCGATCGGGTACGGCGTGTCGCTCCTCATTGGGTTAGCCGTGTCGCTCGCGCTGTTCCTCTCCGGCTGTCAGGACGCGGGCATGGTGCCCGTCCTCCCGTTTCGTGAGCTGTGCCTCTCGGGCGCCGAACGTGAGGTTGTTGTCCAGTCCGCGACGGTCGTGATGCTCGCGTTGATGAGCGGCGGAACACTGCTCGCCTGCGCCGCAGCGCTCTCTCATCTGAACCGCGGCGTACATTCCTCGCTGCAGGCGAGTGCGTTGCTGATGACGACGGTGCTCGCGGGGACGGCCGCCATCCTGATCGGGGCGCAAGCTTTGCCCTTCGGCGGGCTCAATCCGTTCTCTCTCGGTGTTGCCTGTGTCGCGGGGGTGGTGTGCATCATCGTGATCGGCCCCTTGGCCGCGTGGGTCGCGGGCCTGATCGAGCGGCGCCGAAGCACCGCGTAGTCGCGAGCCCTGGCTTGTGCACAGACCGGTCCGCATACGTGCGGCAGCGACATTCGCGGGGTTCGTGACCCGAGAGGTGCAACAGCAGCCGTCGGGGCGTTGGTCGCCGACAGGGCATGCGTGAAGCTTGGAAAGGTGATGAGACCAAACCGCAATGCGGGAACCTGGGCCTGGCGCGTTGAGGTGAATACCGTGGATGCGTGACTTGGTGGCGGAGGTTCTTCGCGCCGGCCGCCGTCTCGATCATGGTGGCTTCGTGCTGCGTCGGCTGCACACTGGCCGCATGCACACGGCCGGCGGACGGCGGCCCGGCGGTATGGCTGGACGCCTCACCGTGGTTAGCAGCGCATCCCGGCCAATCGCTGGAAGCATGTTTCGCACAGAGATGTCAGCGTCTGGGGCCGCAGCAGTCCGTCGGGCAACTCGTCCAGGACAACGGCACTCTGGGCGCGAGGCAGCCGTTGACGGTATCGACCGCGGGAGATTTTCCTCGGCAGTTGTTCGAAACGCGTACAGCCTTGACGGATGTTGTGCAGCACGGCCCGTGCGGGGATGACCACTTCTGGGGGCTGAACGCGCGGGTTGGCGACGACGGGCAGGTCATGATCCTCGGGTGGTCGGGTGCCCGCCTGCGACCGACGACCGTCGTTCCCCGCCCGACAACAGCGCCTACCTTCTCCCGCTAGAGGACACCGCCGCCGGTCCGACCGCAGGATCCTCACTCGACGTGTACTCGGATGGCACCCACCCATCGATGACGCGGGCGCCTCGAGACGGTGACACCTCACCATGTCGTCTGTGCTGTGACGAAGTGTCGACCAGCGGTGATGATCAGCGCGTGAACGCGTCGAGGTCGAGGGCGACCAGATCGGGACGGCCTGGCGGAATCCGCGCGGGCACCACCATTCCGACACGCGGCCAGTGCTTGACCCGCAGCACGGCCTCGAAGGTCACGGTCCGCGGCTCGATTTCCGGCGCCTCCGCGATGACCTCGAGCACGCATTTCGAGTATGGGGCACGACCGACGGGCTCGGAGACCGACAGGATCTTCGCGCTGCCCTTGACGGCATCCGCCATCGGATCGCTGAAGAACCTCTTCAGCCATCCTGCCTCGGTGCCGCTGTCAGTCATGGCATCAGCCTAGATCGCAGGAGCGCCGAGCAGTCCGCGCCAGCCGAGGATCCACAGACGGCCACTGGCCCGGAAGGGCGCCCGCCCGGAGCGTTGCACCTGCGTCGTCGATCCGATGAGCACATGTCGGGTACCGCGGCCGCTCGCGCGAGTAGCCTCGATTCATGGTCGCGGCGGCGGAGCCCGGGTGGTACGACGACGGCACCGGCGCGATGCGCTGGTGGGACGGTTCGCGGTGGACCGAGCACTTCGCGGACTTCGGGTTCGGGGTCGAGCTGCACACGGGCGCCGCCCCGGCAGCGTCCCCGACCGCTGCGGGCTGGTACGACGACGGTCGCGGTCGGATGCGCTGGTGGGACGGACGCCGCTGGACGGCGCAGTCGCGATTCAGCGGCGGCGAGGAATCCTACGCCGGGGTCGTGGTCGACGGCCGGTGGATCCACCTCGGCGAGCGGAGTCAGCCGGTCGCCGGTGTCGTCGCGGTCGTGGACAGCCTCGAGCGCATCGGCAAGCGGTCCGGCTTCGCCCGGGCGGCTCACGCGAAGGCCTTGTTCGATCCGCGCGGCCGGGTCACCTGGCACCAGTTCGGCCGCTTGGACCGTCGCGTTCTCGGGCTCGCGATCGAGAGCGCGGACCAGGCGTGGATCACCTTCCCCCGGCCCGGCGACGAGGCGCGAGCACGCCAGTTCGCCGGCTGGATCACGGCGAGCGCCGAGCACTACCGCTACAGGTGACGGATGCCGCCTGCACGCCTGCCCGACCGCAAGCCGTTCGGCTTCGAGGTGGAGTGGACGGGGGAAATCCATTCGCTCGTTGAAGTGCAGGGACGGTGCCCTGGCGGGCTAGCATCAGCCCATGAACCCACGGTCGAGTTGGCCCGCGTGCCCGTTCGCCCGACGACATCCTGGCGCCGTGCATGACTGACGCTGTTCCCGATGAGCTGGGTGCGCTACGGGAACGGGCCTACGGGCCGTCCGCCGACATCCACGAAGACCCCGAGGCTATGCGACGCCTGGAGGAGCTCGAGGCTGCTCAATCCCCGTCGCGTTACGAGCGGACGGATGCTGGTCCCCGAGAGGTCGTCGGGGTTCGTCCCAGCTCCCCGCCCCCCATCGTGTCCTCGGAGAGTCCGGACGCGGATCAGACGGATCGCTCACTCGAGCCCGGGGATGACGCTCCGACGCCGGTAGCCGCCCCTCCGGGAGGGGTCTCGCCTCGCCTGTGGCGGTGGGTTCCCGCGTTGTGGATCGTATCGATTCTCGTGGCCTTCGGCATCGGAGCGGCGGCGACGTCGATATGGGCCGTGACAGCGTTCGCGCCGATCACGCGCGGACCGGCCATCCCGCATCACGTCGCCGTCCTGTCGGAAGCGCCCGATCCCGCGCCCTCCGGCACGCTCGGGCTCAGCGGTCTGCGGTCGTTCGGCGACTTCTACGGTCTGAGCATCCTGTCTCCGAGTCCTGGCACGATCGGGCCTCGCAGTTCACGCTGCTTGATCGTCATGAAGACGGCCGATTATCAGGACTCCGCCTCCGACGTCCGCGGCCCGGTCAACTTCAGCTGCAGTGCCGGCAGGTTTCCGGCAACCGTCGTGATGTCGGTGGAGGCGGATGCGCCGACGGAATTGCGGGCGATATTCCGTACCGGGACGGCTCTGCAGTTCGTTCTCGACGGCTCGAGGGTCGGTGTCTTCACCGACCGGTGAACACACGAGGAAGACCACCTGTGATGTGTCGATTTCGGAGGTGCTCGCACGTCGTACTGCTGAGTCGACATCCGACGTCGACCAGGACCACAAGGAGTACATCATGTCTGCTTTCGTTCTTGCTTTCCGCAACGACCCCGCTGTGACGGCCACCGAGGACCAGGTCGCTGCCTGGGGCACCTGGTTCCAGGAGCTCGGGTCGGCGGTGACCGACATGGGCAGCCGCGTCGGGGCGACCACGCTGCTGGGATCGTCCGCCGGAGCCAATGCATTGTCCGGCTACGTGCTTGTCGACGCGGCCGACCTGACCGCGGCGACCGCATTGGCTGAAGGATGCCCCGGCCTCTCCTACGGGGGCAGCGTCGAGGTGGGCGAACTGATCGCGATGTAGACCAGCACTGTTGATCGGCAGTCAGGCAGTCGCCCGAACGGAGTCTCACACGGCGGGTGTCACGTCGTGCGCTGTGCAAGGCGTGTCACGGCTGTGACGACGAGAATCACGCCCGCCACCGCGAAGGCCGTCACGGCGACGATCCACGAGTGAGGCGTCCCGCTCGCGCGGGCGACTCCGATCCAGAAGACGCCCCATGCCGTAGCGAAGGCGGGCGCGATGCGTCCGCGATCCCAGACTGCCAGAGCGGTGGCGATCGCTCCTGCCGCGATGAGGACGATCACGCCCCACGCCTCGGGTCCGATCCCTGCGCTTGTGAAGCCGACGCGAACAAGGACGACCGCGACGTTCGCCACCGTCGCGATGAGGACCCACCCGAGGTAGAGGCCCATCGTGCCGTGCACGACGATCGCATCCGCCCAGCCGCTCGCGCGAATCACTCGCAGCCGCATCAGGATCACGACGAGGTCAGCCAGGAGCACCGCGATCACGACAAGCGAGAGGGCGACGAGCCCGGCCTGCACGACGAGGATCCACGCGGCGTTCAGCAGAACCGAGGCCAGCGCCCACCATCGCACGCAGCGGTGGACGGCGCGGCCCGCCTGCCGAGGGAGCGCTTGATAGACGGCGTAGGCGATGAGACCGAGGTAGATCGCCGACCAGATCGAGAACGGGCACAGCAGGAGCGAGCATCGTGGCGTCGGCAGCGAACGCCCCTCCTGCGGCGTCCTGGATCGGCGTGCCGCCCGCGGCGCCGGACCCGATGAACGCACCGACCGCTGCCAGTGCGGTGCCGATGGCGACTGCTACCTGGCGGATGCGATCCGAAAAGATGGCCGCTTCGTCTGGGAATCCATCACGCTGTCGGATTCCGGATCGCTTCGATGATTGCTTTCGCGGCGAGGATTGTCGTCAACTGCCCGTTCAGCTGGTCCCGATGCGCGACGTCGGTGGCCACAACCTGTCCAAGTTCGGCACGAACCTCGTCCTCACGCTCAGTGA
Source organism: Microbacterium rhizosphaerae (assembly GCF_034120055.1). Taxonomy (NCBI): domain Bacteria; kingdom Bacillati; phylum Actinomycetota; class Actinomycetes; order Micrococcales; family Microbacteriaceae; genus Microbacterium; species Microbacterium rhizosphaerae. Next base: position 1,490,987 of record NZ_CP139368.1, read on the forward strand.
GCCGCTCGAAGTGTGGATCACTCATCATTCGTCTCCCCGGCGCATCCGTCTTCGTAAGAAGAAAATTACCGTTGCATCGTACTCGTCAAGGGTCTGGATGACTGACCGCTCAGCGGCGACATTCGAGGTATGAGCAACGTAGAGAACACCCAGATCTTCGACTTCGTGAGTGGAGCGATCGAGGCCTCGGCAAGCTTCAGGAAGGCCGGCTTCGGTTCCCGGGTAGACGAGGAACGGGAGGCATGGCCGCTCTGGACGCAGACCCTGAAAGAAGAGATCACTCTGCTGATCGGCACTCAGCCCGTGCGGTACATCCAGGCAAAAGGCGACTCCGAGCAAAGCCTGGCGGACAATGAGGCGCACCTGCTCATCGTCACCGACCGCCTTCTTGTTCGGGTGTACGTCAGGAGATTCGCGGAGCCCGACATCGCCGAGATCCGGATAACCAGTCATTCGCTCTCGCGTGTTCGGTCGCTCACTCTGGATTCTTCAGCGGACTCCCGCACACTGACCGCCGAGTTCGAAGGTGGCGACAGCCTGAATCTTCCGTTGGTCCCCTCCGAGCCGCTGGCCCCGGGCATCGGGTTGCCGGCCGTCATTGCGGTTCTGCGTGACGCACTGGCGAGCGAGTAGCGTCTGCGCACACATGACGGAAACCGCCGATCGCCGCGGCCCGCGCACTGTCACATGCTGTCGCCGATGAGCGGGTACAGACACGCGTCGCCGCCGTCCGCGGCGCGCACGCCGGGCCGCTTCCGCGCTCGCAACCGCGGAACTACGGGCGCTTCTGGAGATGCCCGGTGTCTCGGATGGCAGGTGTTGGAAAGAAGAGTTCTTCAACGGACTTACCGAAGAGGCTGGCGATGCGGAAGGCCAAAGGCAGGGAGGGATCGTATCTGCCTGTTTCGATAGCGACGACCGTCTGGCGCGAAACGTCGAGGTGTTCGGCAAGTCCCGCCTGGGTCCAGCCGCGTTCCACGCGTTCCGCGCGGATGCTGTTGTCCATCAGGCGACAGGTGCCTTGACGAGCAGGTTCGTGACCTCCCACGCGACGATCCCGAGAAGGGCGACCGGCCACCCGGCGTGCGGCACGCTGTATCCGGCGGAACTGAGGGTTCCGAGCGTGAGGGCGGCGAATATCGAGACCGTGAAACCGACCGCCAATCCTGGGAAGAAGAGCTTGACCTGGTATTCGTCCATCTGACGCACTCTGAGCACGATCAAGCCCACAACCCATGCCATGAATGCGAGGGGCAGCAGTGCCCAGACAAGACGCCACGGGCTGTTTCCGTGTCCCCACTGGTAGAGGGCCAGGCTCGCGAGGAGGTAGCACCCGGTGCCGATCCATAGCGGTACTCGGAAGGCGCGACGGCGCCGGCGTTCGGTCGGTGAGTCCTTCTCCGAGTCAAGGTCGCTTGTCATCCTCCGACGGTACGGCGGCGAATCCCGCGGTGTCAAGGGCCCTTGACACGGCGGGATGGCTCCATCGACAGAGGAAGGCTGACGCGCCACGCACTCTCAGGCTGCAGAAGTGGGTCCCCGACCGTGCGACTTCGACCTTGGACATGGCCGACGGCCGCCGTCTGTGACAAGCCCAGGGATCAGACATCGCCCGACGTGCCCGTCGCCCCGGCGACCACGGTGCGCCTTCTCGACCTGCCGGTCCTCGGCGTCAGGGGTTGATGCGGATGCGGTAGAGGCTGGTGGATGCGGTGATGTAGAGCGTTGCACCGTCTGCGTCTCCGAAGCAGAGATTGGACACGACCTCGGGAACGGGGATCGCGCCGACGACGGCACCGTCCGCATCGAAGACGATGATGCCGGTGGCGCTGGATGCCCAGACGCGCCCGCGGGCGTCGACGCGCAGGCCGTCGCAGACCCCGTCCCCGATCAGCGCGAAGGTCTCGCCCCGATCGCAGGCGCCCTCGCGGACGCGGTAGCGGCAGATGTGGCGCGGGACGCCCGGTTGCGTGCTCCCGGCCGTGTCCGAGACGTAGAGGACCGTCTCATCCGGTGAGAACGCCAGTCCGTTCGGATGCACCATATCGGTGATGACCGGCTGCAGCTCTCGCATCCGCTCGTCGAAGCGGAAGACGAAGCATCCTTCGTACTCGGCCGCCGCGGCGTGTCCTTCATGGTCGGAAAGGATGCCGTAGGGCGGATCGGTGAACCAGATCGCGCCGTCCGACGCGATCACCACGTCGTTCGGCGAGTTGAAGCGGACGCCGTCCCATCGATCGACGATCGGCGTCACGATTCCGTCGACGTCGCGCTCGATCCGGCGCAGCCCGTGCGAGCACTGCACGACGCGACCCTCGAGATCGAGGGTCCGACCGTTCGTGAACTCGACTCCGGTCCGATACACATCCACGCGCCCGGTCGCGGCGTCGAACTGCAAGATCCTGTCGTTCGGGATATCGCTCCAGCGCACGGCTCCGGCATCCGGGAGCCAGACCGGTCCCTCGGCCCAGGCCATGCCGGTGTGCAGGCGCTCCAGATGTGCACCGGGCTGCGTCAGAGGCGTGGTCTGGGTCATTTCACGGTCAACTCTGTCATGTTGCCGCGGAATGCGTCGAGGGCATCGGCAGTGTCGCCGTCCGTTGCCACTCCGTGACGATGGAGCGATGTCAGCGACGCATGTGCGACTGGCGCGATCGACGCCTCGCCTCGCTGGGCGTACCCTGATGCGCATCGGCCGGGGAGGGATCGTGAGGAAGCACGACGCACAGACTGCAATCAGCGCCGACGAGCAGCTTTGGCGATACGCCTATGTCTTGGGGAACGGGCCGGCGTCCATCGCGGACCTGGAGATCGACTAACATCCACCGTGGATGCACGAGCTCGCCGGGCACGAGACCACCCCGATCGACGCGGGGGGAAGCCACCGCCATGGGGTGAGTTTCGGCGAGTGATGCACGCTTGCCATCCGCCCACTGCAGCTTCTGCGTCGAACGCTCGATCCTCGCGAGGGCACGGCCCAGCCCATGGCCGGATGAAGGCCGGTGGTCGACCGTGCGCAAACTGGTCGCTCCTTGCAGGCTTGGACCTTGGCCACGGAACCGCTGCCAGGAGTGACAGGGCGGACCGTCCCGACGCGCGAGCAGCGCGTCCGGCTGATTGACTGGTGCGTATGGACGTCGTCGCGATGTTCCCGCTTGGCAGCGTGCTCTTCCCCTACACACCGCTGGTGCTGAGGGTGTTCGAGCCGCGCTACCTCACCATGATGGGCCGTCTGCTCGACACGGAGGATCCGGAGTTCGGGGTCGTGCTGATCGAGCGCGGGCGTGAGGCCGGTGGTGGCGAGGAGCGCGCATCGATCGGCACCATGGCGCGCATTCTGCAGATCGAGGCGGGGGCCGCGGACTTGTACGTGGTCGCCCGGGGCGGGGAGCGGATCACCGTGAACACGTGGCGCGAGGACGACCCGCACCCGATGGCCGACGTGTCGACGATGGCCCCGCTCGTCTGGGACGACGCGCTCACATCGCTGCACCGCGAAGCGGAACGGGTGGTGCGCCGCCTCGCGACGCTCGCCTCCGTGCTCGATGAGGCTCGATGGGATCCCGCGACGGCGCTATCGGATGATGCCGTGGTGTCGGCCTGGCAGCTCGCCGCGCTCGCTCCGCTCGGCGAGTACGACCGATTTCGTCTGCTGGGCTCGACCAGCCTCGGAGGACTTCTCGGCGGGATCATCGACCTGTGCCTCGAGGAGGAGCCAGTGCTCATCGCGCGGGCTGCTGATGCACGCGACGAGGATGACGGCGACCTTTAGATCGCGCACCAGGGCGATCTTCCGCATCCAGACCGGGACGAACCAGGCGAACTCGGATGGTTCGACCATGACGACATGGTCGAGCTAACCCGACACGACTGCATCGACAGAGCCATAACCGACGGCATTCAGCGGTGCCGTGCCGCTCGTACCCGCGTGCGAGGTGGAGTTGCTGTCGAGCCGTCGCGTTTTAGCGGCGAAGAGAGGGTCAGCGGCCCGGCCATAACGTGGCAGACGACTGCGCCGAACCCCGCTGCTGGCGCTGTTGCCGCCGTCGCGGGCGCCGCTGCCGCCGCCGTCGCGGGCGCCGGCTCGTAGGCGCGCGACTGCCCGCGTGCGCCGGCGGCGCCTCATCGGCATGGCCCATCTGGGACCGAGGAAGCACACGTCTCGGCTGGATTCCGCAATCGCATGCTATAAATATTCCGAGTTCGGAAGGTTTATGGCATGGCGGAGATTTCGGTACGGGAAGCTGCTCGGCGTCTCGGTATCAGCGAGAGGCGCACGCGCGAAATGCTGCGCGGGCAAGAGCTCGTCGGCAGGCAGATCGACGGTCACATCTGGCAAATCGATGCGACGAGCGTGCAGGACCGTGCCCGGGCCGATGCCGGCAACGGTCGGCCTTGGGCGGATCACACGGTCGAAGCAATCGTCGAGGCGCTCTCGGACGGCATCAAGATCGACCCGAAGTCGGCGTACCGTCTGCGGCGCACGGAGACAAACCAGCTGTGGCGCAAGATCGCCCAAGCGTTTACGGTGCGCCGGTACAACGCCCGCAACCTGGACACACTCCACCCGCACCTGGCTCTCACGGGAGAGAGCGCGATCGAGCAAATCGGGGAGCGGCTTGTCGGGCAGGCACGGTCCTTGCATGGCTACCTTCACGGAATGAGCCTCCAAGAGTTCATCGACGAAGCCGGGCTCGTCGCAGCTGGCGATGGCGACCTTGTCGTCTACCAGCTCCGATCAGGCGGCATGTACGACGGAGGCGCGTCTTGGATCGGCGACGAGTACGCGCGACGCGCGCTCATCGCTGTCGACTGTGCGCGCTCGGCGAGCACGCGAGTGCGCAGCACAGGCATCCGTGCACTGGACGAGATGAGGAACACGTGGCTGGCGACGAGCATCTGATCGAGGTCCCCGACGCCGAGGACCCGTGGCCGCTCGTCTTCGAGGTGGCGGCAGCAACACCGGAAGGCTCCTGGGTGCTCGTCGGGGGGCTAATGGTGCACGCACACGCGATGCGCGCCGGCATTACGCCATCGAGGCCCACGCGGGATGTCGACCTGCTGCTCGACATCGGTGCCTCCAAGGTCAGCGACGTCACGGGCCCTCTGCAGAAGCTCGGGTTCCGACCGCTCGAAGGCGCCGGCGCCGTCCACCGGTTCGTCCGTGGCGACGACATCATTGACGTCATGGTCGAACAGGGCGTGTCGGCGAGGTGGACGAGGAAGCCCATCTTCGCGGCCCCCGCGGCCCGCCAGGCGATCAACAGGCGGGACCAATACACACTCGAGGGATCGTCGAGTTCTGTCAGCATCGGCATCCCCGATGCGCTCGGTGCCATTGTCGCCAAAGCGGCCGCCTACCGGGTGGATCAGCGCGACCGGGGCCGACACCTCGAGGACATCGCGGTACTGCTCGCCTCTGCCGGTGGTGTCCGAATGCTCGCGCTGGACCGGCTGACGAGGAGGGACAACCAGCACCTGCGCCCCGCGTTCGGCGAGCTCAGCGATGACGGGCACGAGGCATGGTTCGTCCTCAAGGCAGATGATCAGGTCGTCGGTCAGCGGGGGCGTGACGCGATCTCCGCGGCCATTGCGGCGTAGCGGTGCGCGCTTGGGTTGAGCCAGCCAGCCGTTCACCGACATTCCGGTGCAACTTGTGCGATGTGGACAAGGGATGCTTCCCCGTGCCGCCTAGCCCTCATCGACTGTGGGGTCAAGCCCTGCACGAACGCGCAGGCTCCATCACGCGGAGGGTTTAGCGTGGTCGGTGACCGGGTCGGGAAGGCGGGCGATGTGGGCGTAGGCGAGCGGAGAACCCGATGGGCTGTCGTGGCCGCGGTGGCGCTCGCGCTCGCGCTGACCGGCTGCAGCGGTGGCGAGTCCTACTCTCGCGACACGGCCAGTACGCTGCAGCACGCGGTGCTCGCCGTCGCGCAGGCGGCGAGCACGAACGATCTCGCCGGCGCGCAAGCGAAGCTCGCCGACCTCGAGCGGATGAACGACGCCGCCGTCCGCAAGGGCGACATCAGTCGTGCTCGGCACGATGCGGTCGCCGCATCCATCGCGACGATCCGCGCGGATCTCTCCCAGCTGCTCGACGACGCGGCCAATGCGCGCCTGCAGCAACAGCTTCAGCAGCTCCAGCAGCAGCAGAACCAGCAGCAACCGGCGCCGGGCAACGACAAGGGCAAAGGCAAAGACGGCAAGGGCGCCACCAAGGGCGGAGGCTGAGCATGTCCGGAACCAAGAGGCTGCCTCAGGCTGAATCGCCGCTGGAGACCGGAAGAGTCGCCGGCCGCTACCGAGTGACCGACCGGATCGGCCAGGGCGGAATGGCGGACGTCTACCGCGCGACCGACGAGGCGCTGGGCCGTGAGGTCGCGCTGAAGGTCTTCCGCGCCGAGCTCGCGTCGGCCGACGATCTGGCTCGGCAGCAAGGGGAAGTGCGCCTTCTGGCGAAGCTGTCGCATCCCTGCCTCGTCACGTTGTTCGACGCGATCGCAGACACCGACGGCCGGGTTGTCCTGGTCCTGGAATTCGTTGCGGGCACCGATGCCGCACACCGTTTGCGGGATGGCGGCGCGCTGGACCGAGCGGATGTCGCGGCGATCGGCGCAGACATCGCCGGCGCGCTGGCGTACATCCATCACGAGGGCGTCATCCACCGCGACGTGTCGCCGGGCAACATCCTCCTGCCGGACTCACCGCATGCCGTCGCGGCCAAACTCACCGATCTCGGTATCGCGCGCCTCGTCGACGAGGCGAAACTCACCGCCACCGGTCTGGTCACGGGAACGGCGAGCTACATGAGCCCGGAGCAGGTCGCAGGGCAGCACCTCACCGCCGCCAGCGACGTCTACTCGCTCGGGCTGGTGCTGCTGGAGTGCCTCACGGGGCATCGTGAATACCAGGGCAAAGCCGTCGAGGCTGCCGCCGCGCGACTGGCGCGCGACCCCCGGATTCCCCGAGAGCTCGGCACCGAGTGGCATGGCCTCCTGCAAGCCATGACGGCCCGCGATCCCGCACGGCGCCCCGCCGCGGAGGAGGTGGCGACCCGCCTGAGCCGACGGCCGCATCCCGCAGCGGGTGCCGAGGCTCCCGTCGAAGCGCAGGCGACGGCTCCGATGCCGCCCGCGACCGGCCTCGACACTCCGCGATCCACGGGCGCGACGATGCTGATGCCGGCCGCCGAGCCCTCTCCGGGTCAGATGTCGGCGAGCAGCGCGCAGGCCGCAACGCCGGCGCGCCTCCGCGCCCGCCCGCGGGCGATGGTCCTGGTCGCCGCTCTCGTTGCCGTTGTGGCCGCGATCGTCATCGCGCTCGTCGCGATTCCCGCTGCGACGCATCCCGTTCCCGACCCCGTCCGCACCTATCCCGCGGTCGGCGGCCAGTTGGGCGACCACCTGCAGCAGCTCGAGCATCAGGTCTCGACCAGCACCACACCCTGACCGACGCCGCGAGTCGCGGGCGCGAGTGGGACCGGGTAGGAAGATCCGGGCTCGCAGGACGAATGACCCCCACGCCGGCGAGCCCGTGTGCGATCTTCTCGACTGCCGGATGTGCTCGCTGCGCCGCCTCCCTATGCTGAGCCGCAGACGCGCGTGGGGCGCGCCGTGAGGGGTAGCGCATCATGGCAGAGAAGTTCGCCGGCAAGATCTCGCTCGACATCCGGGACTCGGTTCCCGATTGGACGCCGTTCCAGGCTCCGAAGGCGCCGGCCGAGGCGCCCAACGTCGTCTTCATCGTCTGGGACGACGTGGGCTACGGCACGATGGACTGCTTCGGCGGCCCGGTGCGCACACCCACGATGGGCCGCATCGCCGATCACGGCGTCAGGTACTCGAATTTCCACACCACCGCGCTCTGCTCGCCCACGCGCGCATCGCTGCTGACCGGGCGCAATGCCACCTCCAACGGCATGGCCACGATCGCGGAATTCTCCTCCGGCTTTCCCGGCATCTCTACGCGCATCCCGTTCGAGAACGGCTTCATCTCCGAGGTCCTCGTCGAGAACGGCTACAACACGTACTGCGTCGGCAAGTGGCATCTGACCCCGGGTGAGGAGACCGGCATGGCGGCGTGGAAGAAGCGCTGGCCCCTGGGCCGCGGCTTCGAGAGGTTCTACGGGTTCCTCGGCGGTGAATCGAGCGGCTGGTTCCCCGACCTCATCCACGACAACCATCCGGTCGAGCCGCCCGCGACACCGGACGAGGGCTACCACATCGCGAAAGACCTGTCCGATCGGGCGATCGAATTCATCCAGGATGCGAAGTCGGTCGATCCCGACAAGCCGTTCTTCCTGTATTTCTCACTGGATGCGGCGCACGCGCCCCACCACGTCTTCACGGAGTGGGCCGACAAGTACACGGGCATGTTCGACGAGGGTTACGAGGCGATCCGCGCCGGCATCCTGGCCCACCAGAAGGAGCTGGGACTTCTCCCGGAGGACACCGAACTGTCGGGCATCAACCCGCACGGCGAGCCCGGCGTGACCGGTCCTGACGGGCAGCCGTGGCCGATGCTCGACACCGTGCGTCCCTGGGCCACGCTCAGCGACGACGAGAAGCGGCTGTTCGCCCGCATGGCCGAGGTCTTCGCCGGGTACGTCGAGTACACCGACGACCAGGTCGGCCGCGTCGTCGATTTCCTCGAGAGCTCGGGCCAGCTCGACAACACGATCATCGTCGTCATCTCCGACAACGGCGCGAGCGGCGAGGGCGGCCCGGATGGCACATTCAACGAGTGGCGCTTCTTCAACGGCGCGCCCACTCCCACCGAGCTGACCTTCCAGCACATCGACGAGCTCGGCTCGCCGGCGTCGTACAACCATTACAACACCGGGTGGGCCTGGGCTTTCGACACCCCGTTCCCGTACTGGAAGCGCTGGGCAGGGTACGAGGGCGGCATCGCTGACATGTGCATCATGTCGTGGCCGGCCAAGATCGAGCCGTCTGCGAGTCCCCGACCGCAGTACGTCCACGCGGTCGACGTGGTTCCGACGATCTACGACCTGATCGGCGTCACGCCGCCCGACACGATCAACGGCTTCGCGCAGAGCCCGATCGAGGGCGAGAGCTTCGCGGCATCCCTCACCGACGTCGGCGCCCCCGGCAAGCGCACCCAGTTCTACGCGATGCTCGGGCAGCGCGCTCTGTACGAGGACGGATGGCTGGCCGCCACGCTGCATCCGCCGCTGAGCGGGTGGGGGAGGTTCGACGAGGATGTGTGGGAGCTGTACCACGTCGAGACCGACCGCTCGCAGTCCACGAACATCGCCGACGCCGAACCGGAGCGGCTGCAGGCGATGATCGCCCGCTGGTTCGATCTCGCCGAGCAGTACAACGGCCTGCCGCTCGATGACCGCACCGCGCTCGAGCAGACCCTCGCCGAGCGCCCGAGCGGCTCACCGAAGCGAGAACGGTACGTGTACTACCCGGACTGCGCGTCCGTGCCCGAGCAGTCCGCGGTGTCGATCCCGGGCCGCTCGTACACGATCGCCGCAGGCGTCGAAGCGGGGGCCGATGCCGAGGGCGTGCTCTTCGCACACGGCGGCGTCGCGGGCGGGCACAGCCTGTACGTGCAGGACCACCGGGTGACGTACGCCTTCAACTGGCTGGGCACCTCGCTGCAGGTCATCACCGCCGACCGCGATCTCGCTCCCGGCGCGCACGTCGTCACCGCGGAGTTCACCGCGACCGGGCGAAACGCCGACCCGGCCATGCCTGGGGCGCGCGGCATGCTCTCGCTCTACATCGACGGCGACGTCGTGGGTTCGGGGGACATCGTCACCCAGCCAGGCCTCTTCTGCGCCGTCGGCGACGGACTGTGCGTCGGGCGCGACGATGCCTCATCCGTGACGCCCGCCTACACCGCGCCGTACCGGTTCACCGGCGGGAAGATCGACAAGGTCGTCGTGGACGTGTCGGGCGACCGGTACGTCGACCACGAGTCCGAAGTGCGGGGGTGGTTCCTGCTCGACTGAGACGGCCCGCGTCACCTGATGAGCGTGATGCCGGGCGCCGGCGTGGTGCGTGCTCGGCTCACGCGGCAGGCGCCTGCCTCCAACCTAGGCGCGCGCCGCCGGCCCGGTGGAGCCGCGCACGATCAGCGTCGTCGTCAGCGGTGGGGCCGCGTTCGGCTCTTCGCCGTTCAGTGCGCTGAGGAGGCGGCCGACGGCGAGCTCCCCGGCGCGGACCAGCTGGGCGCGCACGGTGGTGAGCGCGGGGGAGATGAGCTCGCTGCCGAAGATGTCGTCGAACCCGGCGACGCTCAGTTGCTCGGGGATGCGGATGCCCTGCTCGGCCGCGGCCTGCATGAGCCCGATGGCGATGAGGTCGTTGAACGCGACGACGGCGGTCGCGTGCGCGGCGAGCACCCGGCGAAGCGCCGCCTTCCCGCCCTCGATCGTCGGCGGGGTGGGCCCGATCTCGACGAGCGCGGTGCCCGATCGCTCGGTGGCGTCCAGCATCCGCTCGAAGCGCCTCTCGCTGATCCACGATGCGGCCGGGCCGGCGAGGTACACGATCGATCGATGCCCCAGGTCGGTGAGGTGCGCGAGCAGCTCCTGCACGCCGCTGTCGACGTCCGGGAGGATGCCCTCCAAGTCGGGGACGGCGCGGTTGATGAGCACCATCGGCTTGCGGCGCGCGAGCTCGCGGATGCGGTCGTCAGAGAGGCGGGTGGTGGCCAGCACCACGCCGTCGACGCTCGGCAGCAGCCGTTCGATCGCCTCGGCCTCGGCATCCCCGGATTCCTGCGATTCCGTGATGACCAGCGTGTAGCCGGCCGCGCTGGCGGCCGTCTCCGCACCGCGCACGATGCCGAACACGACGGGATTCGTGATGTCCGCGACGACCAGCGCGAGCGTGTGCGTGCGGCCGGTCTGCAGCGCCCGCGCTGCGGGGTTGATGCGGAAGTCCAGTCTGTCGGCGGCGGCGTGGATGCGCGCGGTCGTCGGTGCGCTGACCCGACCCGGCTTGGACAGAGCACGCGAGACGGTGGACGGGTTGACCCCCGCGAGCTCGGCGATGTCGTAGATCGTCGCCGACCCGCCGCGCCGGCGGATCCGTTCGGCCAGGTCCGCGGGAATCGTCGGGTCGAGGGCCAGCGCGTCGGCGTGGGTCCTGTCAGACATGGGTCTCCCGGTCCGTGACGGTGTTCTCGCGGTCGTCGCCCTCATCCTGTCAGGTCACCTCAGCCGGCGTCGGGAGCGGAGGTGCCCGGCTTGCGGCCGTCGAGACCGCACCAGCGATCGCGCAGGGCGAATGCGGCGGACTTGGGCCTGCGGTCGCGGGTGAACACGCCCTTCTTGTTGCCGTCGACGCGGTGGATGCCGTTCGAGGTGGCGAAGTCCGCGAAGTTCCACACCTGCTCGCCCACGAACTCCGGGAACCGGTCGAACACCCGGTGGTTCATCGCAAGGTAGTCGCGCTGATACTCCTCGGTCCACGCCTGGTCCCACACCGAGTGGAGGCCCGCCTGGGTGTCTGCGCCATATTCGGTCATGATGATCGGCTTGCCGGTGCGCTCGATCCAGCCCCGGATGTCGCCCTCCAGGTACCGCTCGGCGCTCTTCAAATCCGTCAAGCGCACCCGCACCTCGCCGTCGCCGGCGGTCTCGACACGGTAGTCGACCGTTCCGGTCGTGCCTTCCAACCCCGTCACGACGGTGACGTCCGAGATCGACAGCGAGGGGATGCTGTGCAGCCACACCGACCGGGCGAGCCCTGCGTAGTTGAAGAAATCGTGGAAGTAGGTCTGCGTCCGCCGGCCGTCCACGCCGACCTCGATCCTGCCGGGCGGGATCGTCTCGTTCGACAGGTCGCCGCTGACAGCGACCGTCAGCCGGAACGACCCTCCGGGCTCGACGCGATCGGTGATGTCCACGTCGAACGGCGTGTACCCGCCGACGTGCTCGCCCGCGAGCGTCTCGTCCACGTACACGCGGGCCGCGTGCGTCGCCGCGTCGAAGCGCAGCAGGATGCGGCCATCCGTCCATCCGCGCGGGACGCGCACCTCGCGCTGGTAGTACACCCAGCCGACGTGCCCGCGGATCTCGGGGTCGGTGAACAGGTCGTTGTAGCTCGCCGGCACGGCGGCCTCGAGGGGCGTGTCGAGGCGACCCGTCCAGGGAGTCTCCGGCAGCCGTGAGTCGATGCCGAATCGCCACACGCCGTCCAGGTTGACGAGCTCACGGGTCGGGGATGCCTGGGGCTTGAGCATGTCCGTGATCCTCTCAGGCCAGGCCGTCGCGACGGGCGCTGTCGACGTGGCCGCTCTCGATCTGGTGGGGCGCCGTCGAGGCTCCCCAGCGGAAGCCGGTCGGGAAGTTCGCCATGGCAGTCCTTGGAGCCGGGTCGACCGAATGTCAACCGATTGCCACTGAAGATAGCACGAGCAATCTGATACCGCAGGGCCAGAGCGATAATCCGTGGCAATCGGTTGACAAGACCCGCCCCGATGTGTTGACTGCATCCATGCCCGCGACGCTCCGCGACCCCGATCGCCTCCTGCCCGCCGACCCCGGCACGCGGGCGATCGCGCGCGAGCTGTACGAGTCGGTCGCGAGGCACCGCATCCTCTCGCCCCACGGACATGTGGCCGCCGAGCTGCTCGCCGAGGACCGTCCGTTCGCCGATCCCGCGGGCCTGTTCGTCACGTCCGACCACTACGTGACGCGGCTGCTGCACGCCAGTGGCGTTTCGCTCGGGGAGCTCGGTGTCGGGACGACGGATGCCGACCCCCGCGCGATCTGGCGGCGATTCGCCGAGCGCTGGCACGTCTTCGAGGGGACCGCGAGCGGCTACTGGCTCCGCGAGGAGTTGACCGGGGTGCTCGGCGTCGTCAGCGAGCTCGACCCGGACAACGCGGACGAGGTCTACGACGACATCGTCGCGCAGCTCGCGCGGCCGCAGTTCCGGCCGCGTGCGCTGTTCGACCGGTTCGGCATCGACGTGCTCGCCACGACGGATGACCCTCTCGACGATCTCGAGGCGCACGCCGCCTTGCAGGTCAGCGGCCTCAGCGGACGTGTGGTGCCCACCTTCCGTCCCGACGGCTATCTCGACCCGGATGCCGTGGACTTCCGCGAGCGGATCGAGCGACTGCTCGCGGCGACCGGTGAGCCGGCTTCGTTCACGGGCTACCTGGATGCGCTGCGCGCCCGGCGCGAGCACTTCCTGCGTCACGGCGGCGTGTCGACGGATCAGGGTGTGGAGGAGCCGTACACCGTCGACCTCGACCTGAACGAGGCGGAACGGCTCTTCACGGCGGTGATCGACGGGACGGCGGATGCCGCGGACCGCCGCGCCTTCCGTGGTCACATGCTGTTCCAGATGGCACGGCTGAGCGTCGAGGACGGCCTCGTGATGACCGTTCACGCCGGGGTGCGCCGCAACCACAGCGCGGCCACGCACCGCGAGTTCGGGCCGGACACCGGCCACGACATCCCCGTCGCCACCGAGTTCACCCGCAACCTGCAACCGCTGCTCGAAAGCTTCGGCCTCGAGCCGGGGTTCCACCTCGTGCTGTTCACGGTCGACGAGACGACGTACTCGCGCGAGATCGCTCCGCTCGCCGGCTTCTATCCGAGCGTCTACGTCGGCGCGCCCTGGTGGTTCCTCGACGCGCCCGACGCCATCGCGCGCTTCCGCGCGGCGGTGACCGAGACCGCCGGCTTCACGCGGGGCTCCGGCTTCATCGACGACACGCGCGCCTTCCTCTCGATCCCGGCACGCCACGACACCGCGCGCCGAGCGGACGCCGCCTATCTCGCCCGCCTCGTCGCCGAGGGGCGGATCGGGATGCCGAGCGCCCTGCGCATCATCGACGACCTCGTCGACGGGCTGCCTCGAAGGGTGTTCAAGCTGTGACGGCGGCCACCATTCAGCAGGCGTACCGGGCTCAGGCGCGGGCCCTCCGGCCGCCCGCGCGCATCGTTCACCTCGGTCTCGGCGGATTCCATCGCGCCCACCAGGCCTGGTACACGGCTCACGCGGCGAATTCCTCGGACTGGGGCATCCACGCCTTCACCGGCCGCAGCCGCGAGCTCGCCGACCGGCTCGCGGCGCAGGACGGCCTGTACACCCTCGTCACCCGCGATGCCATGGCCGACCGGATGTCGATCGTCGACTCGATCGTGCGCGTCGGCACGGCCGCCGAGCCGCGCGCCTTCGCCGCCGCCGTGGCCGACCGGCAGACATCGATCGTCAGCCTCACGATCACCGAGCCCGCCTACGGGCTCACCGCGAACGGCGACCTCGACGCGGCGACCCTCGCCGACATCGATGCGATCCGACGGCGCGTCGCCCCCTCGACGGCCATCGGACGGCTCGCCGCGGGCGTGATGCTGCGGCGGACCGCGCACGGAAGCCCGCTGACCCTCCTCTCGTGCGACAACATCCCGTCGAACGGGATCGTGCTCCGTCAAGCGCTGAGCGCCATCATCGAAGCCGTGGATCCGGCGGCGACGGGCTGGCTCGCCGAGAACGTCACGTTCCCCTCCTCGTCGGTCGACCGGATCACGCCGCACACTGATGCGACGGAGAGCGCCCGTGTCGAGCGGCTCGCCGGGTGGATCGACGCGGTGCCCGTCGTGACCGAGCCGTTCTCCGACTGGGTGATCGCGGGCGACTTCGCCGACGGCCGGCCCGCGTGGGAGACGGCGGGCGCGCGGTTCGTCGCGGACGTCGAGCCGTGGGAGCGCCGCAAGCTCTGGCTGCTGAACGGCGCGCACACGATCCTGGCCGCGGTGGGTCTGCGGCGTGGGTGCACCACCGTCGCCGAGGCGGTCTCGGATGCGGCGATCCTCGCGGTCGTCGAGGGCTTCTGGGACGAGGCATCCCGCCACCTGCCCGGCCTGCAGCTCGAGCAGTACCGCGCCGACCTGCTGCAGCGGTTCGCGAACCCGCGCATCGCACATCGGCTCGAGCAGATCAACGAGCACAGCGAGACCAAGGCCCGCCTGCGTCTCGTCCCCGTCGCGCTCGCCGAACGGGCTGCGGGTCGCAGCGCGGCCGGCACCGCGCGCGCCCTCGCCGGCTGGATCGCCGGCGAGCTCGACCGCGGTGCCGCCGACCCGGCGACCCTCCTGCACCGGTTGAGTCCGCCGCTGGCAGCCGACACATCCTTCCGCCACCTGGTCGAGGCGCTCGTCGCCGACCCGACCGGCATCCTGAACGGGGCATCCGCATGATCATCGACAAGGCCGACGTCATCGTCACCAGCCCGGACCGCAACTTCGTCACCCTCAAGCTCACCACGGACGACGGCCTGACCGGCCTGGGCGACGCGACGCTGAACGGGCGCGAGCTCGCGGTGGTCGCCTACCTCAGGGACCATGTCGTGCCGCTGCTGATCGGCGCCGATGCGTCGAGGATCGAGGACACGTGGCAGTTCCTCTACCGCTCCGCCTACTGGCGCCGCGGACCCGTGACGATGGCCGCCATCGCGGCGGTCGACATGGCGCTGTGGGACATCAAGGGCAAGGCCGCGGGGATGCCGGTCTACCAGCTGCTGGGCGGCGCATCCCGCACCGGCCTCCTCGCGTACGGGCACGCCTCGGGCGTCGACCTGCCGTCGCTGTTCGACTCGGTGAACGAGCATCTGGAGAAGGGCTTCAGGGCCATCCGCATCCAGTCCGGCATCCCGGGACTGCATGCGATCTACGGCATCGCGTCGCAGTCGTCGTTCGCCGGCGGGGGAGAGGCGCGGTACGACCATGAGCCGGCCCGCCGCGGTGCCCGCCCCGTCGAGGAGGACTGGGACACGCGCGCGTACCTGACGCACCTGCCGGGTGTGTTCGAGGCCGTCCGCAACGAGTTCGGCCCCGACATCCCGCTGCTGCACGACGGGCACCACCGGATGACGCCGATCCAGGCCGCGCGGCTGGGCAAGGCGCTCGAGCCGTACGACCTGTTCTGGCTGGAGGACTGCACGCCCGCCGAGAACCAGGAGGCGCTGCGCCTGGTGCGTCAGCACACCACCACCCCGCTGGCGATCGGCGAGGTGTTCAACACGGTGTGGGACTTCAAGGACCTCATCCGGGACCAGCTGATCGATTACGTCCGCGGCGCGGTGACCCACATGGGCGGCATCACCGCGCTGAAGAAGACGCTCGACTACGCCGCGATGTACCAGATCAAATCCGGCATGCACGGCCCCACCGACATCTCCCCGGTGGGCATGGCCGCCGCGATGCATCTCGGGCTCGCGATCCACAACTTCGGCATCCAGGAGTACATGCAGCACGGGCCGAAGACCGACCAGGTCTTCGAGCAGTCCTTCACCTGGCGTGACGGGATGCTGCACCCCGGCGACCAGCCCGGCCTGGGCGTCGAGCTGAACCTGGACGAGGCCGGGAAGTACCCGTACGAGCGGGCCTACCTGCCCTACAACCGGCTCAAGGACGGCACCGTCCACGACTGGTGACGAGCCGATCGCCGCCGACGGGATCGGCAGCACGGCGACGATCGTCGCGCGCTGCGGAGCATCCGCCGTGCATGTCAGGCGGGCTTCACCCGCAGCCACACGAACCCGTGCGCCGGCAGCTCGAGACCGTCATCGAGCCGGATCGGGCGGTCGGTCACGACGTCGACCGCCTCGGGGCTGAAGCCGGACAACGTCGCCGCGTCGACCGGGACGGCGTGGTCGCCGACGTTGGCGAGCACGAGCACCGTGTCGTCGTCGCCGGGCCGCTGATAGCCGATCACCGACGGCTCGTGCGCCTCGAACGGGAGGAGCGTGTTGCCGGCGAGCTCGCGCGTGCGCCGCCGGGCGGCGATGAGCGCGGTGAGCCGTTCGTGCACGCGACCGGCGGAGGTGGACAGGTCGTGGCGGGCGGCGTACGCCGCCTCGGGACGCTCGGGGCGATGCACCCAGCGGCTGTCGCCGGCGCGCGCCGGGTCGTCGCGGTAGGTGTAGTCGTTGAGCTGCGCGACCTCGTCGCCGAGGTAGATGAGCGGGATGCCGCCGGTGGACAGCGCGATCGCGTGGGCGAGGATCACGCGGTCCTCGCCGCCGTCGTCGCCCGCTTCGATGCCGGCGAGGGATGCGGTGGTCCCCGCGATGCGCGCATCCCCGGTCTTCGGGTTCTCCTGGAAGGGAACCCCGCGCGAGAACGTCCCCTCGATGCGGCCGACGTAGAAGTCGTTCAGGAAGCGCCGGTGCGGGTAGCCCTCGATGCCGAGCTCGGCGGCATCCTCGTCGGCGAACGTCCATCCGATGTCGTCGTGGCTGCGCACGTAGTTCACCCAGGCGGTACCGGCCGGGAGCGCGTGCCGGCGCTCGAGCGCCTGCTGCAGCAGACGGCCGTCTCGAGTGGCGAGCGCCTCCCACGTGAGCGCCATCTGCAGCGGGTTGTACGAGAGGCGGCACTCCTCCGGCGAGATGTAGGCGACGACCTCGTCGGGATGCACGATGGCCTCGGACTTGAACAGCACCGACGGTGCACCCATGTGCAGCACCGCGTTGAATGCGCGCAGCAGCAGGTGCGCCTCGGAGAGGGACTCGCACGCGGTGCCGAGGCGCTTCCAGATGAAGGCGACGGCGTCCATCCGGAGGATCTCGACGCCCTGGTTGGCGAGGAACAGCATCTCGCCGGCCATGGCCTGGAACACCGCGGGATTCGCGTAGTTGAGATCCCACTGGAAGTGGTAGAACGTCGCCCAGATCCAGCGGCCGTCGGGCAGCTGCACGAACGCGCCCGGGTGGTCGTCCGGGAAGATCTCGCGGACCGTCTCCTCGTACCGGTCCGGCATCGAGCGGTCGGGGAAGATGAGGTAGAAGTCCTCGAACCCCGGTTCGCCGGCGACGGCCTTGCGTGCCCATTCGTGCTCGTCGCTCGTGTGGTTGAAGATGAAGTCGACGACGAGCGAGATGCCGGCATCGCGCAGGTCGGATGCCAGGTCCGCGAGCTCCTCCATCGTCCCCAGGGGCGGATCGACCTGCCGGTAGCTCGACACCGCGTACCCGCCGTCGTTGTTGCCCTCGGGCGACGCGAACAGCGGCATCAGATGCAGGTACGTCAGGCCCAGCTCGCGGAAGTACGGGATCTGCGCGCGGATGCCGGCGAGCGTGCCGCCGTACCGGTCGACGTAGCAGACACCGCCGAGCATGCGCTCGGACTGGAACCAGTCCGGATGCGCCTCGCGTTCGGCGTCGTGGACCTTCAGCGCGGCGGGTCGGGCGCGCCACGATGCGGCCGCGGCCGCGATGACGGATGCGAGCGCCTCGCGGCCGTCCGCTCGGTCGCCGTACAGCTGTGCGAAGAGCTCGTGCAGTATCGGAAACGACTGCGCGAAGCGGTCCAGGAACGTGCGGTCGTCTCCGCCCAGCGCCTGCCGGGCGGCGGCGAGCGCCACGTCGCGGTCGTCGGCGGTGTCCGCGTTCAGTCGTGCCATGCTTCTCCATCCGTCGAGATGGGCGCGAGTCGGTGCCCCGAGGCTTCGAGCGCCATGCTCTCACCCGCAGCCCCGGAGGGCACACCCGGTGTGCGAATCGCCGTCACGCGTCCGCTGGTCGGTCGATGGCCGTCGCGTGGAGCAGCAGGGCATGTGCGGGCTGGAGGATCGGCAACGCGACCCCGACTTCTGCGAGGAACGATCCGGATGCCTCGGCCCCCTCCTCCATCCAGGCTGGCGCCGCGATCTGCATGAAGCTGCTGCGGGGGCCGGCATCCGTCGACTCACCCGGGCCGGAGGAGTCGAGCGCGATGGGCTCCACGCGATAGCGTCGCTGCGGATCGAGGCCGGGGAGTCCGACGGACCCCGGCATCGTCGCGACCGACGAGCCGAGCGCCACCGCGGCGAACAGGCCCTCCGATCCGTCACCGGCGATGACGCCGTGCAGCAGCAGGTTCGGGTCGGGGAGGTCGGCGTTCACCCGGCGGCCGGTGTGCAGCAGACCCCGGTGCTCCTTGTAGAGCGCCACGGCGCGGGCGAGGGTCTCGAGCTCTGCCGCCCCTGCCTCACGGAGGTCCCACTCGATGCCCAGGTGCCCGAACAGGGCCGTGATGGCGCGGAACGAGAGGTCGAGCGCGCGCCCCGTCGTGTGCGCTCGCGGCGGCCCGATGTGTGTTCCGACGAGCTCGGGCGGCAGCACCGCCTGCGTCCACCTCTGGATCGTCTGCCGTTCCAGCGCGTCGTTGCAGTCCGACGGCCAGACCCGGTCCGTGCGCGCGAGGATCCCGAGGTCGATGCGACCGCCGCCCGAGGCGCAGGACTCGATCTCGACCGTGGGATGCGCGGCCTTCAGCGCATCGATGAGCCGGTAGAGCGCCAGCGTCTGGGCGTGCACGGACGGGTGGCCCGCGTGCCCGGCCTCCGTGAGGTCGCGGTTCTGATCCCACTTCAGGTACGCGATGTCGTACTCCTCGAGCAAGGCGTGCATGCGCTCGTAGACGTACTGCCAGGCCTCCGGGTTCACGAGGTCGAGCACGTGCTGATGGCGGAACTCCAGGGGCAGACGCGCGGCTCCCACCGAATCCACGGGTCCGCTGATCCAGTCGGAATGCGCCCGCGCGAGGTCGGAGTCGACGCTCACCATCTCGGGCTCGACCCAGAGCCCGAAGTCCATCCCGCGTGCGTGCACCGCATCGATGAGCGGCCCGAGGCCGTCCGGCCAGCGCTCGCCGTCGACGAACCAGTCGCCGAGCGCCCGGTGGTCGTCCCGCCGGCCGCGATACCAGCCGTCGTCGAGCACGAACCGCTCGACGCCCACAGCGGCGGCGCGATCGGCCAGCGCGACGAGCGGCTCGAGCTCGTGATCGAAGTAGACGGCCTCCCATGTGTTCAGCACGACCGGGCGGGGGCGGGCCGGGTGCGTCTCGCGCTCGCGGAACCACTCGTGGAAGACGGCGCTGATGCCGTCGACGCCGGCGTCGGAGTAGGCGGCGTACAAGACGGGGGTGGAGTAGGTCTCCCCGGGCTCGAGGACGATCTCGCCGGAGCCGAGCAGCTCGGCTCCGGCGAGCATCCGTCGCCCGTCGGTGAGGGCGTCGAGGTACTGCTCGCGATCGCCCGACCAGCCGAAGTGGGTCGCCCATACGCGGCCGCGGCGGTTGGCGAAGCCGGGCGTGCCGACCGCGATGAGCAACGACGAGTCGTGGCCGGTGCGGGCGTGTCGCCCGCTGCGGACCCACGTGCCGTCCTCGATGCGGTGACGCCGCGGATGCTGCTCGCGGCACCACCGGCCGGACAGGTCGAGCAGCTCGGTCGCGCCGGCGGGAACGGGCAGCACGAGTCCCAGCTCGTCGAGCTGGTATGGGCTCGCGCCGGTGTTGCCCAGCTCGGCGGAGAGCTCCAGCATGCCGTTCGCGTGGAGGTGGAGGCGGTGCGTCACCGCGAGACCGGCGACATCGTCGGCGTGCACGATGCGGGCCGCCCGCCCGTCGGGGGTCGGCTCCACTTCCGTCAGGCGCAGGGCGGGCGAGAAGTCCTTCCCGTCGCGGCTGCCGCGCAGCGCCTGCCGGCCCAGCCACCCCGAAGAGGCCTGGGGCAGGAGCCCCGCGACGACCGGAACGTCGAAGGCGGAGTGCGAGATCGGCGGCGTGAGCAGGCTCAGGTCGGCGTCGGCGTCGGCGAGGGCGGGCCCCCAGTGGAGGACCTCGGCCTGAGGGGCGTGCGCGGGACCCGTGCTGAGGAGGACGCTCACGGAGTCGGAGCGCAGGTGCAGAGTGCTCATGGGTCTTTCTGGGAGGGATGCGGATGGGCGGGGCTCCGGTCGGCCCGGGCGTGCATCGGGGGTCCGGCGTTGCCGAACCCCCGACGCGAGAAGGCCTCGGCTACTGCGCGAAGAGCGCGTCGACCTGGGTGTTGGCATCGGTCAGGGAGGATGCCGGGGATGTGAAGGAGAACACCGAGTCCATGGCCGGCTGCATGATCGTGGTGATCTTGGCGGCGTTCTCGGACAGGGGGTAGAGGGCGGTGGTGCCGTCCTTGATGTGCACGAGGAACGCGGACATGTCGAGCCCCTTCGCGGTGAAGGCGGCCTGGGCCTTGTCGGTGGCCTCCTTGATGGCCGGGAAGACGATCGCCTTGGACGCGATGATGTCCTGGCATGCGGGGGAGGCGAGGTACTCGACCCACTTCGCGGCGGCCGGCTTGTTCTTCGAGCCGACCCAGATCGAGTCGCCGAGGCCGTTGAACATGCTGGCGCGCTTGCCCGATGGGCCGACCGGGGTCGGCGCGAGGCCGAGCTTGGCGCCCATCTGGCCGCTGGCCGAGCTGGTGACCCAGTCGCCCTGCAGCAGCATCCCGTACTTGCCGGCGGCCAGGAGGCTGACGGAGTCCTGGTTGGTGACGGCGGCGACGGAGGGCATGTAGCCCTTCTTGATCATGCCCGAGAACCAGGTGATCATCTTCTGGAACTTGGGGTCGTTGAAGTTGAACGCCGTACCCCACGTGTCCTTGTTCATGTACTTCCAGGACCCGAGGCTGAGGGCATACGGCGCCCACTGGGTCTGGCCGACGTAGCCGCCGGATCCTCCGTCGAGCCCGAGCCCGTAGACCTTCACGTGGGCCGGATCGAAGCCTGGCTCGTCGCCGCGCTTGCCGTTCTGGTCCACGCTGAGGTGCGCCGCGACCTTCTCGAGCGTGCCGCCGTCGTTCGGGTTCCAGGTCAGCGAGCCGAGCTGGGCGGGCGTGACGCCCGCGGCATCCGCCATGGTCTTGTTATAGAAGTAGGCGGTCGTGTCGAAGTCCTTGGGCAGGCCGTAGCGGTGCCCGTCCTTGCTGACCCAGAGGTCCGCGAGTCCCGGCTGGTACTGCGTGAGGTCGATCTTGTCGTCCGTGACGAGCGAGTCGAGCGGCACGAGCTGCTTGTCCTTGACGAACTGGGGGTACTGCGAGATGTGGTCGGTGAAGACGTCCGGCGCGGTGCCGGAGGCGAACCCGGTGGTCAGCTTGGTCCAGTAGTCGCCCCAGGAGTACTGGGTGATCTTGACGTCGATTTTGGGGTTGGCCTGGTGGAACGCGTCCGCGCACGCCTGATAGGCCGGCTGCTGGTTGTTGTCCCAGAGCCAGTACGAGACCGTGCCGGAGGCGTTCTTCGTCGTCAGCGCGGCGTTGTCGCTGGAGCCGCTGGCGCCGGAGCATCCGGCGAGGGCGACGCCCACGGCGGCGATGCCGGCGACGACTGCCGTGATCTTGGTCGTGCGAGACATGGTGGTGCCTTTCATTGGTTGGAGCGGGGTGGGGTGGGGGCTCGAGCGCTACTTGAGCCCGGAGAATCCGATCGAGTCGACGACTCGTCGGCCGAAGAGGAAGAAGAGGATGAGGACGGGGAGGGCGGCGATGACGGTGGCGGCCATAAGGCCCGCCCAGTCGGGTGCGCCACCGGGTGTCTGCGACTTGAAGACGCCGAGTGCGACGGTGAGGACGCGGCTGTCCTCGGTGCCGCCCACCAGCAGGGGCCAGAAGTAGTCGTTCCAGGTGCTGATGTAGGTGAGGATGCCGAGGGTCACGATCGGTGCGGTCGACATCGGCACGATGATGCGGAAGAAGATCCGCAGGTGACCTGCGCCGTCGATCTTCGCCGCTTCCTCGATCTCCTTGTTGATGCCGAGGAAGAACTGGCGCAGGAAGAAGATCGAGAACGGCGCCATCAGCAGGGTGGGCAGGATCATGCCGATGATCGTGTTGAGCAGGCCAATGTCCCTGATGAGGAGGAAGTTGGGCAGGATCGTGAAGATCCCGGGGATCATCAGCGCCGTGAGGAACACGAAGAACACGGCGTTGCGTCCCGGCCAGCGCAGGCGGGCGAACGCGTAGGCGGCGAAGGAGCAGAACAGCAGCTGGCCGAGCGTGACCGCGGTCGCGTAGATGACGGAGTTGCGCAGGTACAGCAGGAAGTTCACGTTCGCCCCGGACCCGCCCTCGGCGATCGCCTCGGCCGGGGTGGCTAGGCCGAGCACCCGCAGGTAGGGGCCGATGGTGAAGTCGGCCGGCAGGATGCTCGTGGGATTCGTGAACAGCGCCTTGTCGCTCGAGAACGAGGTGCGCAGCATCCAGTAGAACGGGAACAGGGTCAGCACGAGGACGGCGATCAGCAGCGCCCAGGCGAGGAAGCGGCCGGGGGAGAGGCGTCGCCGGGGTCGGGCGATCTTCTTCTTCGACGCGGCGCCCGCGGTGATCATGGTTTCGGTTGCGGTGACAGTCATGGCGGATTCCTTAGGCGAGGTCGGACTGGTCGGCGCGCAGAAGCCGCAGCTGGGCGAACGCGATGAGTGCGAGGATGACCATGAGCACGACCGACAGGGCGCTGGCGTAGCCGAACTCGTAGTTGCCGAATCCCTGCTGGTAGATGTAGTACTGCATGACCCGGGTGGCGTTGATGGGGCCGCCGCGGGTGGTCACGGCAACGGTGTCGAAGATCTGGAACGAACCGGTGACGGACGTGACGAGCACCAGAGCGAGGACGGGGCGCAGCAGCGGCAGGGTGATGCGCCAGAACGACTTCCATTCGGTGGCGCCGTCGATCGACGCGGCCTCGTACAGGTAGTTCGGGATCGTCTGCAGGCCCGCGAACACCAGCAGCGCGGTGTAGCCCATGTACTTCCAGACGTTCACCAGGGCGATCGTCGGGATCGCCCAGGTCGGGTCGTTGAAGAACGCGATCTTGTCGATGTGGAGGAACGAGAGGATCTCGTTGACGAGGCCGATCTGGTAGTCCAGCAGCCAGAACCACACCATCGCCGCGATCACGTTCGAGATGAGGAACGGGATCAGCAGCGACCCGCGGATGGTCAGCGACTTGGTCAGCCGCTGCATCAGCACCGCGAGGAGGACGGCGACGATCGTCTGCACCACGATGTTGATCAGCACGTATTCGACGGTGACCGCGAGCGCGTTCCAGAACAGCGGGTCGCTGGCCATCTTGAGATAGTTCTTCAGACCGATGAACTGAGGGTCTGAGAGCAGGTCGTAGGACGTGAGGCTCAGGTAGACACCGCGGATCGTCGGGTACAGGTAGAAGACCAGGAACCCGATCAGCGCGGGGGCGATGAACGCCAGTGCGATGAGGGTCTCGCCGCGGCTGTAGCCCTCCGGCTTCGGCCGGCGCCGACCGGCCCGACGCTTCTTCTGCGTCTCGAACTCGCCGACGGCCTCGGCGGTGGCGAGGTAGCTCTCCGTGGTCATGAGCTCGCCCGCCGGTCCAGATGGGACGTCATCGTCTCTTCCCCTTCACCTGCTCCGTGGCCCCGCGAATCGGACCCTTGGCGAGTGAAGCTACACGAGTAACCATGAGCATGCAAGGGATTATTTCCCGGAAAAACAAGTGAATGCTTTCATTCAGCTCATCACGTGTTGACTCGTGTAAACAAGAATGCAACACTCGCCTCATGACTTTCACGCTCGGCATCGTCGGCGCCGGACAGTTCTCCGGCCAGTTCGCCAAACTCTTCGACGCGCACCCCCTGGTGGGTGACGTCTACGTCACGGATGTGCTTCCGGAACGGGCGCGCACGCTCGTCGAGCGCCAGGGGCTGGCCGGCACCTACCCGAGCTTCGAGGCCATGCTCGCGAGCGACCTGGATGCGGTCGCGATCTTCACGCAGCGCTGGACGCACGGTCCACTCGTCGTCCAGGCGCTGCGCGCCGGCAAGCACGTCTACTCGGCCGTCCCGATGGCCGTCACCGAGGACGAGATCGCCGCGATCATCGAGGCCGTGGCCGAGACCGGCCTCACCTACATGATGGGCGAGACGAGCTACTACAACCCCGCGACGATCTACGCGCGCAAGCGCCGCGAGGAGGGCTCGTTCGGTCGCATCTTCTACGCCGAGGGCGACTACGTCCACGACATGGACCTCGGCTTCTACGCGGCCTACCAGTACTCGGGAGGCGCGGCGTGGAAGAGCACGGCCAGCTACCCGCCCATGCTGTACCCGACCCACTCGGTGGGCGGCGTGCTGGGCGCGATCGGCGGCCGCGCGGTCAGCGTCAGCTGCATCGGCGTGCGCGACGACCGCGGCGACGGCGTCTTCGACCGCGAGGTCAGCGCCTTCGACAACGACTTCTCCAACGCCAGCGCGCTGTTCGAGCTGGAAGGGGGCGGCGCGATGCGCATCAACGAGTTCCGCCGGGTCGGGTACCCGTCGCACCTCCGTGAGAGCCGCTTCCGGTACTTCGGCACCGAGGGCAGCTTCGAACAGCTGGTCGCCTCAGCCGTGTGGCAGGACAAGCAGGGCTTCACGGATGTCTCCGAGCTCATCGAGACGCGTCCGACGCTGGATGCCGACGACCCGTCGCTCGCGATGGTCGACCCGGCGCTGCGGGATGCGTTCGTCTCCGGGCTGGCGCCCGTGCACGATCCGTCGCGACTTCCGGCGGCGCTGCGGGCCCTGCCGAGCGGACACGAGGGCAGCCACCAGTTCCTCGTGGACGACTTCGTCGTGGCGGTGGCCAACGGAACTCTGCCGCCGGTCAACGCGTGGGAGGCGGCTCGCTACACGCTCCCCGGCATCGTCGCCCACCGGTCGGCTCTGCTCGGCGGCGAGCGTCTGCCCATCCCCGACCTGGGGGACGCACCCCGTTCCTAGGATGGTGTCGTGCCGCGCATCCCGACTTCGAGCAAGCCCGCCGCCACCCGCAACGACGTGGCGCGCCTGGCGGGTGTCAGCACCGCGGTCGTCAGCTATGTGCTGAACGAGTCCAAGCGTGTGTCGCCCGAGACGACGGCGAAGGTCCGTGAGGCCGTGGCCATGCTCGGCTACCGTCCCAATCAGGCGGCCCGGGCGCTGCGCCTCGGCTCGCCGGAGATGGTCGGCATCGTCATCCCGGACGCCACGAACCCCTTCTTCGCCGACCTCACCCACGAGGTCGAGCTCGCGGCCGAGGAGCGCGGTCTCGCCCTGCTCGCCGCGAACGCGGACGGCTCGCCCGCCCGGGAGCGCCGGCTGGTGGAGAAATTCACGACGCGGCGGGTGGACGGTATCCTCCTCAGCAGCACGCTCGCGGTGCCGGATGTCCAAGCGCTCCTGCCCGGCGACGTGCCGTTCGTGATGCTGAACCAGTACGACGACATTCCCGGCGTGAAGTCGGTGGGTGTCGACCTCCACGAGGGCGCCCGCCTCGGCGTCGCGCACCTCGCCGGCCACGGGCACCGCACGGTCGGGCTGATCTCCGGCACGACCTCGGGGGGCAACCTCGACGCCCGCGAGTCCGGCTGGCGCGCGGCGATCGAGGAGCACCGGCTCACGCCGGGCCCGATCGTGCGCGACACCTTCACGATGAAGGGCGGCTACGCCGCCGGCCGCTGGATGATCGAGACCGATACGATGCCGTCCGCGCTGTTCGTCAGCTCCGACCAGATGGCGATCGGCCTCCTGCTGGCTCTGCATGAGGCGGACATCCGCGTGCCGGAGGACGTGGCGATCGTGTCCTTCGACGGGACCAAGGACGGTGAGTACAGCTGGCCGCCGCTGACCTCCGTAGCACAGCCGGTCCGCGCCATGGCCCAGGCGGCGGTCACCGCTCTCGTCGACCCCACCGCGGAGGCGCGTGGCCAGCTCTTCGCGCCCACGCTCGTCCGCCGAATCTCGTGCGGCTGCACGGTCGAGGGCAGCCGCGTGCACGGGTGAGCCGGCCCACCGTCGGAGAGTGAGCCGGACGTCACATCGGGGCGTGCTGGTCTGCGCCCTCGGAGGTGTGGTCGACGGGTGCGCCCGAGTCCTGCCGGTCGGGCTGGTCGTGCCGGGCTCGGATCGCCCGCCAGACCAGGAAGGCTCCGGCGCCGATGACCGCGAGCGGCCACAGCACGTTCACGACGGTGAGCAACTGGGCAGCGCTCGCCAGGACGGCGAGGGCGCTGATGGCGAGAGCCCCCGCCGGAAACCACGCCCACCAGCGCCGCCCCGCTTCTGCGGGGGCCACGGCGACGAGCACGAAGGTGAGCGCCGCACCCAGCAGGAAGATCGCCCCTGTTGCGGCGGCTCCGACTGCAGCCGGCAGGGCGCTGACGATCGACAGCGTCAGCAGGATGCCTGCGGGGATGAGCGACCACCAGTGCGAATGATCGCGGAGGTAGACGGCCCAGAAGCCGACGCTGATCCCGGCGAGCAGCGGTACGCGCGTCCATTGCGCGAGGCCGCCCTGATCGAGGTCCATGAGGGTCGCGGTCGCGACGCCCAGCAGAGCGCCGGCCGGGATCGCTGCCCACCAGGATCGCCGTTCTGTGACGAAGACGTAGCCGAAGGTGAGTCCCGCGGCTCCCGACACCACGGCCCAGGCCGCGGGGAAGAGGGGCACGTGCAGTGCCTCGAGCAGCATCAGGATGCCGGCGAGCAGGACGAGCACGCCAAGGGCGATCCGAACGGTCAGTCGCTTCATTTTCCGGCCCTCCCGTGTGGCAGCGGTCGCGCGGAGTGTGCGCATCTCAAGGTTGCGTCCCGCGACGGGGAGGAGAGGGGACCATGGTCCCGCGACGTCGAGGTCTTCTCGAGAAGGGACCAATGGCCTGACCCCACGCCGTCCCGGCAGTCTCAGCGGCGGGTTCATGGATCCCGTCGCTGTGGGCGGACGAGATCACCAGCATCATGTCGGCTCAGCGGTCGCTGCCGTCGCTGCTCGGCAACCTGGATGCCGTCCACGGGAGGTACTACGCCGGCCTCCACGTGTGGGGCTGGATGTTCGGGGTGTCGCCGTTCGCCGTCCGGCTCCCGAGCGCCATCGCCGTCGGGCTCGCCACGTCGGCCGTCGGCGTCCGGGGGCTGGAGGCGATCGGCTACCGGCCCACGGGCACCCGCATCCCGACGCACCGGGGACTCGTGACGCTCTTCACGATGTCCGGCGATGCCCGATGAGCCCGTCCGCTCCGATCCATTCTCAGAGCATTCTGAGAATGGATCGCAGAGGCTGAGAGGATGCGTCGTACCAAAGTCCCCGAGGTCACCGCCCTTTTCTGGGTGACGAAGCTGCTGACCACGGCGATGGGCGAGACGACGTCGGACTACCTCGTCAGAACCTTCGATCCGTACCTCGTGGTCGGCATCACGTTCGTGGTCTTCGCCGCCGCGCTCGTGCTGCAGTTCGCGGTGCGCCGCTACATCGTGTGGGTCTACTGGCTCGCGGTGCTCATGGTCGCGGTCTTCGGGACGATGGTGGCGGATGTGATGCACGTGCAGTTCGGCATCCCGTATCTGGTGTCCGCGACCGGCTTCGCGCTCATCCTCGCCGGCGTGTTCGCCCTCTGGTATCGCAGCCAGCGGACGCTCTCGGTCCACTCGATCAACACCGGCGTGCGCGAGTTCTTCTACTGGTGCGCCGTGCTGGCGACGTTCGCCCTCGGGACGGCGGTCGGCGATCTCACCGCGGTGACGTTCGGGCTCGGGTTCCTCGCATCCGGCATCGTCTTCGGCGTGCTCTTCGTGCTTCCCGGCGCCGCCCACCGCTGGTGGGGGATGGGGGCGGTGGCCGCGTTCTGGACCTCCTACGTCCTCACGCGCCCGTTCGGCGCGTCGTTCGCGGATTGGTTCGCGCGGCCGGAGGCGCTCGGAGGACTGGGCTTCGGCACCGGTCCGGTCAGCCTCGTGCTGCTCGTCGCGATCGTGGTCTGCGTCGGCGCGCAGTCGGTGCGCAGGACGCCGGAGGCGGCGCGGATCGGAGCGGGTCCGGCGACCGTCGCCGCGCCGGACGCCTGACCGGGCTGCTGAGCTTGTAGATTCCCCCCGAGCGCGGTCGACGACCCGGCCGCCCGACGAAAGGTCCCGCCGTGAAATCCGCCCTGCTGCGCATCCCCCGCCACTGGATCGTGTGGACCGTCGTCGTGTTCGTCCTGACGTTCGCACTCGGATTCGCGGCCAAGGCCGTCCCGGCCCTGCGGCTTGCTGCGCTGGATGCGGCGATCAACAACGTGCACTCGCCGCTCCTCGACCAGATCGCCCTGGGGCTCGATGTCCTGGATCACCCGCTCGTGGTCGCGGTGATCCTCGTCCTCACGTTCGTCGTGCTGCTGTTCGTCAAGGGATGGCGGCTCGCGCTCGCGGTGTGCGTCGTCACCGGGCTCGGATGGCTGACCACCCTCCTCGTGAAAGCCGTGGTGGCGCAGCCGCGCCCGTCGACGTCGGCGCTGAAGCACCTGCTGCACGTGAATCCGGCCACCCTCAGCTATCCGAGCGGTCACGTGGTGTTCGCGGCCGCTCTGGTCACGGCTCTCGTGATGGTGTGCCGCGGCGCCGCATCCCGCTCCGTCGTCATCGTCGTCGGCGTGCTGTTCGTCCTCGTCGTCGGCTGGTCGCGCCTCTACGTCGGCGTGCACGACGCGTCGGACATCGTCGGCGGCGTCCTCAACGGCGTCGCCGGCGTGATCCTCTTCGCGGGGCTGTGGAATCTCGTGGCCGCGCGGGTGTTCCGGAGCAGGGTCACCGACGGCGATCGCGCGCGCGGGTAGCCGCCCCCTGACCAGAGCGGGAGTCAGGTCAGTCGGCCTTGCGTCCGCCGGCCTCGAGCACGTCGCCGGCGGGGCGCTCCTGGTGCCCGCCGAACTGCAGCCGCATCGCGGAGAGCACCTGGTTGGCGAAGTGGTCCTCGTCGCGTGACGCGAACCGCTCGAAGAGGGATGCCGCCAGCACCGGCGCGGGAACGCCCACGTCCACGGCCGCCTTCACCGTCCAGCGGCCCTCGCCGGAGTCGGAGACCCGCCCCGCCAGGCCGTCGAGCGTCGGATTCGCCTGCAGCGCCGCGGCCGTGAGGTCGAGCAGCCACGACGAGATCACGGAGCCGCGCCGCCAGAGCTCGGCGACCTTTCGGGTGTCGATGTCGAACCGGTAGAACTCCGGCTCCTCGAGCGGGGCGACCTCCGCGGAGTGGTCCGCCTCGCGGATGCCCGCATCCGCGTTGTGCAGGATGTTCAGTCCCTCGGCGAGCGCGGCCATCACGCCGTACTCGATGCCGTTGTGCACCATCTTGACGAAGTGGCCGGCGCCGCTCGGCCCGCAGTGGAGGTAGCCGAGCTCCTCGGGGGCCAGGTCGCCCTCACGTCCCGGCGTGCGCCCGATGTCGCCCGCGCCCGGCGCGATGGTGCGCAGGATCGGGTCGATGACCTCGACCGCCTCGTCCGGTCCGCCGACCATGAGGCAGTAGCCGCGCTCGAGCCCGAACACGCCGCCGCTCGTGCCGATGTCGACGTACCGGATGCCGTCCTGCTTCATCGCCGCGGCGCGTCGGACGTCGTCGTGGTAGTTCGAGTTGCCGCCGTCGATGATGATGTCTCCGGGCTCCAGGACCGCCGCGACCTCGTCGGCGACCGTGCCGGTGAGCCCGGCCGGGATCATCAGCCAGACCACGCGCGGAGCCTGGAGCTTCGACACCAGGTCGGCGAGGCTGTCGGACGCGGTGGCGCCCTCGGTCGCGAGGGCTCCCACGGACGCCGGGTTCACATCGAAGACCACGCAGTCGTGGCCGTCGCGCATCAAGCGGCGCACGATGTTCGCACCCATCCGGCCGAGGCCGACCATTCCCACCTGCATGACGTCTCCCTACTGCGTGCGTTGGCGTGCCGAACGGCACGATCCCCATCATCCATCGCTCCCCGCGCGGAAGCGCACCCTCTTGACAGCCGCGAATGCGCGACCTTCCGAACGAGATGCATGCCGCTTGCACAAATCACGCAAGTTCTTGCGTAGAGTGTGCGCATGTCGAAACGCCTTGCCGAGGTCGCCAAGAAGGTCGGAGTCAGTGAGGCGACGGTCAGTCGCGTCCTCAACGACAAACCGGGGGTGTCGGATGCGACGCGCCAGGCGGTGCTCACCGCGCTCGACGTGCTCGGCTACGAGCGGCCGACCAAGCTGCGCGGCGAGCGGTCGCGGCTCGTGGGGCTCGTGCTGCCGGAGCTGCAGAACCCGATCTTCCCCGCGCTCGCCGAGATCGTGGGCGGCGGGCTGACGCAGAACGGGTACACGCCGCTTCTGTGCACGCAGACCGCGGGCGGCATCACCGAGGCCGACTACGTCGACCTGCTGCTGCAGCAGCAGGTGAGCGGCGTGGTGTTCCTCGGCGGCAACTACAGCCAGGCCGACGCGCCGCACGATCACTACGAGCGGCTGCGTCAGGTCCGTCTGCCGACGGTCCTCGTGAACGCGCGGGTCGACGACCTCGCCTTCGCGACGGTGTCGACGGATGACGGCGCCGCCGCGGAACAGGCGGTGTCGCACCTGCTGCAGCTGGGCCATCGCCGCATCGGCATGCTCATGGGGCCGGCCGACCACATCCCGTCGCGCCGCAAGCTCGCAGCGGCGCAGGAGGTTCTGGCGCGTGCGGGCGTGTCGTTCGACGGGTCACTGGTGGTGCGCGGCCTCTACTCGCTGGAGTCGGGGCAGGCCGGAGCATCCCGCCTCCTGGCGAGCGGGGCGACCGCGATCGTCTGCGCGAGCGATGTGCTCGCCCTCGGCGCCGTTCGCGCCGCACGCCGCACCGGACGCTCCGTGCCCGCCGACGTCTCGGTCGTCGGCTTCGACGACTCGTTCCTGATGAGCTGCACGGAGCCGCCGCTGACGACCGTGCGCCAGCCGATCGAGTCCATGGGCCGCACGGCGATCGAGCTGCTCCTCGCCCAGATCTCGGGGTCCGCGGAGGCGGGCGACGAGCTCCTCTTCGAGCCGGAACTCGTCCTGCGCAGCACGACCGGACCCGCCCCAGCGCAGACATAGGACTGCAAGTCGTATGAAAATTACGTAAGTCAGTTACGTTCTTGCGTCAGATTGTCCGGATGGTTACTGTGAACCGAACACAGCCCCCGGACGATCAGGAGCGCCGTGGACACCGATGTCCCCACCACCGCCGACGCCCATGCCGCCCCTGCACAAGCGCGCGGCGTGGAACGCCCCGCTACCACCCTCGAGCCGTCGACGACCGACCCGCTCTGGTGGCGCTCGGCCGTCATCTATCAGGTGTACGTCAGAAGCTTCGCCGATGGGAGCGGCGACGGGACGGGCGATCTCGCCGGTGTCCGCGCCCGGCTCCCGTACCTGAAGCGGCTCGGCGTCGACGCCCTCTGGTTCAACCCCTGGTATCCGAGCCCGCTCGCCGACGGTGGCTACGACGTGGCCGACTACCGTGCGATCCACCCGCAGTTCGGCACGCTGGCCGAGGCCGAGGCGCTCATCGGCGAGGCGCTGGAGCTCGGCATCCGCACGATCATCGACATCGTCCCGAACCACATCAGCGATCAGCATCCGTGGTTCCAAGCGGCTCTCGCCGCCGCCCCGGGGAGTGCTGAGCGCGCGCGGTTCTGGTTCCACCCGGGCAAGGGTCCCCACGGCGACGAGATGCCGACGCACTGGGTGTCGAACTTCCAGGGGGAGACGTGGACCCGCACGGCGAACCCCGACGGCACGCCGGGGGAGTGGTACCTCCACCTCTTCACGCCCGAGCAGCCCGACCTGAACTGGAACCATCCCGACGTACGGCGCGAGCACGAGGACATCCTGCGGTTCTGGTTCGACCGCGGCGTCGCCGGCGTGCGCATCGATTCGGCGGCCCTGCTCATCAAAGACGCCGACCTGCCCGAGCTCGGCGAGAAGCCCGAGCACCCCACCGAGGACCGCGACGAGCTGCACGACGTCTACCGGTCCTGGCGCGCGGTCGCCGACTCCTACCCCGGGACGCGCATCCTCGTCGGGGAGGTGTGGGTGCCGGACATCGTCCGGTTCACGAACTACCTGCGGCCGGACGAGATGCACACCGCGTTCAACTTCGACTTCCTGGCGCGGCCGTGGGGCGCCGCATCCTTCCGCACCTCCATCGACCAGACGCTCGGCGCCCACGCGCCTGTCGGCGCGCCGTCGACATGGGTCCTGAGCAACCACGACGTGACCCGGCCCGTCACCCGCTACGGCCGTGAGGACACGGCGTTCGCGTTCCTCAAGAAGCGCTTCGGCGTGCAGACCGACCCCGAGCTCGGCCTGCACCGCGCCCGCGCCGCCGCGCTGCTCGTCGCGGCCCTCCCGGGAAGCCTGTACGTCTACCAGGGCGACGAGCTCGGTCTTCCCGAGGTCGAGGACCTCCCGCTCGACCTGATCCAGGACCCGATGCACTTCCGGTCCGGCGGCATCGATCCGGGACGGGATGGATGCCGGGTCCCCCTGCCCTGGTCGGGCGATCGCCCGCCGTTCGGCTTCAGCCCCGACGGCGTGGACACGTGGCTGCCGCAGCCCCCGTCGTGGCGCGACCTGACCGTGGAGGCCGAGGAGGCGGACCCGGCGTCCACCCTCAACCTGTACCGCGACGCGATCCGCCTGCGTCGCGACCTCGTCGCCGAATCCGGCGAGGCCTTCGACTGGATCGCGGGGCCCAGTCCCGAGGTCCTCGCGTTCCGGCGCGGCGACGCGTTCGTCTGCGTCGTGAACACGGGCGACACCCCGGTCGCCCTGCCCGCGCATGAGCGCGTGCTGCTCTCGAGCGCCCCGCTCGAGAACGGCCGCGTGCCGGGCGACTCCGCCGCGTGGCTGCGCACCGTCCCGTGACCGTCATGCGGGGCGGCACCCTGCACCGAAACACCGCAACACCCACCCCGGGGGAGGCGCCGAGAGGCGGCGCATCCCTCACAAGAAAGGAATGACGATGAAGTCACCAGGCAAGGTCCTGCTCGCCGGTGCCGCCGTTGTAGCGACGGTCGGAGCGCTCGCGGGCTGCTCCTCCGGCAGCGGAGGCGGCGGCGGCGACTCGAAGATCCACCTCGTGGTCGCCCCCGTGCTTCCCGGCGCCACCGCCGACGCACTGAACGCGCTGGCCCAGCGTGTGAAGGAGTTCGAGAAGGCGAACCCCGACATCGACGTCAAGGCGATCGAGTACCAGTGGACCGGCACGACGTTCGCCGCCGAACTCGCCGGCGGAACCCTGCCGGACGTGTTCAACGTCCCGTTCACCGATTCGAAGACTCTCGCGAACAACGGGCAGCTCGCCGACATCACCGCGGACTTCACGAAGACGTCGACCGCCGACAAGTGGAACAAGAACGTGCTGAGCGTCGCCACCGGCGACAACGGCAAGATCTACGGCATCCCGTGGGGCCCGTACGCGATGGCCCTGTCGTACAACCGCGAGATCTTCCAGAAGGCCGGCCTCGACCCCGACAAGCCGCCGACCACGCTCGACGAGATCCGTCAGGACGCCAAGACCATCTCCGAGAAGGTCCCGGGGGTCGCCGGGTACATGCAGATGACGAAGGACAACACGGGCGGCTGGAACCTGACCACCCTGACCCAGTCGCTCGGCGGCCGCATGGAGAAGGTCGGCTCGGACGGCAAGGTCACCGTGACCGCCGACAACGCGCAGACCAAACAGGGTCTCGAGTGGCTGAAGTCGATGCGCTGGGACGACGACTCGATGGGGTCGAACTTCCTGTTCGACTGGTCGGGAATCAACCAGGCGTTCGCGTCGGGCCAGGTCGCGATGTACATGAGCGGCTCGGACGTCATCGGCTCGCTCATGCAGGCCAACGGCTTCGACCAGACGAAGTACGGCGTGACTACCTACCCGCTCGCATCGGGATCGGATGCCGGCATCCTCTCCGGGGGCAACGTCGACGTGGTCAACGTCAAGGACTCGCCCGAGCAGATCGCCGCGGCCGTGAAGTGGATCGACTTCTACCGCACGCAGCCGACCGTCGACAAGAACGCGGCGGTGAAGAACGCGCAGACCCTGAAGGCCGGCAACCAGGCCGTCAACGCCCCGACGCTGCCGGTGTTCGACAAGGCGACCTGGCAGCAGAACCAGGAGTGGATCAAGCCCTACGCCAACATCCCGGCCGCGAACATCGCCCCCTTCAACGCGGGCATCTTCACCCAGCAGATCGTGCCCGAGCCGCCGCGCCACACGCAGGACCTCTACAACGCGCTCGACGGCGTGGTGCAGGCCGTGCTGACGGACAGGAATGCGGATATCGACGCGCTGCTGAAGGGCGTCGACACCAAGGTCCAGGCGCTGATCGACGCCGACGGCAAGTGACGAACGCAGCCTCCCGCACCCCGCGCCGCACCCCCCTCACGTGGGTGCGGCGCGGGGGCCTGTCGACCCTCGTCTTCCTGCTGCCGATGCTCGTCGTGTTCGGCGTCTTCTCGTGGACGCCGATCGTGGAATCCGTCGTGATGAGCTTCCAGCACACCAACCTCGTGACCGCGCCCGAGTTCGTCGGCTGGGCGAACTTCTCGGCCGTGCTCGCCGACCCGACGTTCTGGATCGCGGTGCGCAACACGGCGTACTTCGCCGTGCTCGCCCTGATCTTCGGCTACCCGCTGCCGCTCATCGCTGCGGTCCTCCTGAGCGAGACACGGCGGATGCGGGGGGTCTACAGCGTGCTCGCCTACCTGCCGGTGATCATCCTCCCGGTGGTCGCGGTGCTCCTGTGGAAGGTGTTCTACGACGCGAGCCCGAACGGCGTCTTCAACACGATCCTCGGGTGGTTCGGCATCCCGCCGCAGCCGTGGATCCAGGATGCGACGACCGCGATGCCGTCGCTCGTGCTCCAGGCCACGTGGGCCGGCGCCGGGGCGACCGTCATCATCTACCTCGCGGCCCTGCGCTCCGTGCCCCCGGAGCTGTACGATGCGGCCGAAGTGGACGGCGCCTCGATCTGGCAGAAGGTGTGGCACGTCACGCTGCCGCAGCTGCGCGGCATCCTGTTCATCACCCTGATCCTGCAGATCATCGCGACCGCACAGGTCTTCCTGCAGCCGTTCCTGTTCACCGGCGGCGGACCCAACAACGCCACCACGACGATCCTGCTGCTGATCTACCAGTACGCGTTCCAGAACAGCCTCGGCGGCGCCTACGGCAAGGCGACGGCGCTGAGCCTCATGCTCGCCGTGTTCCTGGCCGTGCTGTCGATCGTCTACTTCCGCATCACGCGCAGATGGAGCACCGAGTGACCACCACGATCCCCGCCGACCTGCCCCTGCAGGAGCCTGTCCAGGCCGAGCGCATCCGGCGGCGCGCCCGACGCGTGGGGGCGCGGGATGCCGAGGACCGCGGCATCCTCGGCATCGCCGACCGCCGCCGCACCGGCGTGCGGACGGGCTCCGCCGTCATCAACGTGCTGCTCGGCGCGGCCCTCGTCATCACCGGCCTGCTGCCGCTGCTGTGGCTCGCGAAGTCTGCGATCACCCCGACGCAGGACACCCTCCTGACGCCGCTGCGCCTCTTCCCCAACGGCATCGCGTGGTCGAACCTCGATCGCGCGTGGAACGACGTGCACATCCAGAACTTCTTCTGGAACACGATCGTCATGGCCGCGGGATCCTGGGCCGTCCAGATGGTCGTCGCGACGACCGCCGGGTACGCGCTCGCGGTGCTGCGGCCCGCCTACGGCAGGATCCTCACCGGGCTCGTGCTCGCGACGCTGTTCGTGCCCGCCGTGGTGCTGCTGGTGCCGCTGTACCTCACGGTGCTGCATCCGCCGCTCATCGGCCACTCGCTCATCAACACCTTCTGGGCCGTGTGGCTGCCCGCGGGCGCGAGCGCGTTCAACGTGCTGCTCGTGATGCGGTTCTTCGAGAGCCTGCCGCGCGAGGTGTTCGAGGCCGCGCGCACCGACGGCGCCGGAACCTTCCGCCTCTTCTGGTCGGTCGTGCTGCCGATGTCCAAGCCCATCCTCGGGGTCGTCTCGATCTTCGCGATCAACGCGGCCTGGGCCGACTTCCTGTGGCCGAACCTGGTGCTCACCGACATCGCCATCCAGCCGCTGTCGGTGCGGCTGCCGCAGATCCAGTCCTCGACCGACCTCGGCGTCTACCTCGCCTCGCTCACGATCGCGACGGTCATCCCCGTGGCGATCTTCCTGCTGTTCCAGCGCACCTTCCTGTCGGGTGCCGGCCTCGGCGGGGCGGTGAAGGGGTAGCTCAGGCCGCCGTGCAGCCCCCTCTCCTTGTTCGTCTGTCACGTTCTGCCCACTCACCCGACGGTTCGTGACGGATGAGCGGCCCCCCTCCTTGTTCATCTGTCACGTTCTGCCCACTGACCCGACGATTCGTGACAGATGAACGGGCCCCCTCCTTGTTCATCTGTCACGTTCTGCCCACTCACCCGACGATTCGTGACAGATGAACAGGCGGGATGCCGACCGATGCGGGACGTCGTCGGCCACAGAGCGTCGGCTCAGCGGAGGGAGTCGGCGATCCAGCGGGCGTAGGAGTGCCACGGATCGCGGTCCCGGAACCCGGCGATGTGCGCGAGCAGCTCGGGTGCGGCGGTGAACCACTCGCCGCCCTCGCGCAGGTGCGCGAACTCCCGATGGCGCGCCTGCTCGAGCGGACGTCCGCCGCGCTCGAAGGCGAGGAGCTCCTCGTGCCAGATCGCGGCGAGCCGCTGCCGGGGGTTGCGGGAGGTACCGATCTTGATCCGCTCCCGGTATCTCAGGTAGTACACGACCTCGACGACGGGTCGGGGCAGGTCTGCGTCGGGAGCGTCGCCGACGCGCCAGCCGCAGATCGCGCACTCCCAGCCGTCGGGCTCGCGCACGCCGTCGGTGGCGCCGCACAGGGAGCACGGCCCCGGCAGATCGCCGCGCTCGCTCATGCGGCACCCGCCCGAGTGGGGGAGGTCGGTCGTATGGTCGCCCCATGCCGGAGAACGTCGCGAACTGGTGGGCACGCCGCCAGTTCTCGCGCGGCGCCGAGGTGCCGTATCCCGTCGGCACGTATCGGGATGCCTGGGCGCCTTTTCCCGCCCTCATCCGGCAATACCATCCCGACCTCAACTCCGGCCTGACGCTCACGCAGATCCCGCCCGCGGCCGATGTGCTGCTGCTGTGGCAGTGCGAGGCCGGGCATCTGTTCGCAGCCACTCCCGACGAGCAGCGCAACCGTCCCGGGCCGACCCGTCGCCGGTCGGCGTGGTGCCCCGAGTGCGCGATGCAGGCGGTTCCGCCCCGCATCCGTCCGGCGGGAACGCCCCGTGTCAAGACCGCCAAGCCTGCGCGGCCCGTGTGCGGCAAGACGCCCGACCTGCCGGTCGGCGAGCCCTTCGTGAGCACGTGCGCGCCGAAGCCGGCGTCGGCCGTCGAGGCACGCCTGCGGCAGCAGCTGTTCGCGCGGCTCGACGTGACGCCCGGTCTGAACGCCGTCAAGGTCTCGCGGCCGTTCTACGGACACCTCGAGGTGTGGCCCGACTTCCTGCTTCCCGAGCTGCGGATCGCCATCGAGTACGACACCCCGGGCCGCTTCGGCCTCGAGCACGTGGGCCCGCGCGAGCACAGCGACCTCAAGAAGGACCGCCTGCTGCGGTCCGCCGGGTGGGAGGTCGTGCGCATCCGCACCGGCAAGCTCGAGGCGATCGGCCCGCACGACCTGCAGCTGAACTCGCTCGGCCGGCGCGCGGTCGATCGGGTCGTCGATCGTCTGCGCGAGATCCGCGGTCCGCTCATGGTCGACGCGTACGTCGTGGACGGCCGCGATGCGTGATGCGCTACGCGTACGTGCGGTGCACATGCCAGTCGTCCTCCGCCCGGTAGACGTCGAAGACGAAGGATGCTCCGTCCTCGTCCGTCGCCTGGAACCGCCAGCCGTACAGGCTGCGGGGCTCCTCGAGCGGCACCGCCCAGACGCTCTCGCGCAGACGGGTCGGAGTGTCCGTCACGCGCCAGCGCCGGCCCGCGTAGATCATGCGCGCGGGGACCTCGTCGACCATCCATAGAGTAACCGTGGTTTCGACAGTCATCCCGTTCATGGGACTCTATTGTAGAAGAGAGATTCGATTTCAGCCAGACGTCGCGAGCAGCCCCGCGATGATCGCATCCACCGTCCATTCGGCGGCCGCCGTGACGTCGTCGAGAGGAACCGTCCGCAACGGTCCGCGCAGGGCCAGCAGGGCGAACCCGTGCACCGCCGACCAGCACGGCCACTCGGCACCCGCCCGCGCGGCCTGCGACAGTGCGCCCTCGGCGACGAGCCCGTCGAGCGCGTCGACGAGCGCGGCCAGGGGCGCCGGGATGCTGCCGGTGCCCGGGACGGCCGTCAGGTCGGAGAACGCGACGTCGAACCAGCCGGGCTCCTGCAGCGCGAAGCCGATGTAGCCGAGGCCGACCGCGCGCAGTCGCTCGCGGGCGGTGCGGGGTGCGGCATCCCGATGCATCTGCTCGGCCATCCGCTCCTGGATGCGGGTGGCGACTGCGGCGAGCAGCGACTCGCGATCGGCGAAGTGGCGGTAGGTCGCGCTCGGCGAGACGCCCGCGCGCCGGGCGACATCGCGCAGCACGAGTGCGGATGCACCGCCCGTCCGGGTGAGATCCAGGGCCACGTCGACGAGCGCGGAGCGCAGGTTGCCGTGGTGATACGTCGTGCGGGCGGGGGAGGGCTGCGGCATCCGTCCTCCTCGGGGGTTGACGCTCGGCCACCGATGTGTACGCTGTAAACATACCATGTGAACGCCTT
This sequence comes from Microbacterium rhizosphaerae, assembly GCF_034120055.1. Lineage (NCBI taxonomy): Bacteria > Bacillati > Actinomycetota > Actinomycetes > Micrococcales > Microbacteriaceae > Microbacterium > Microbacterium rhizosphaerae. The sequence goes on from NZ_CP139368.1 coordinate 1,530,345, forward strand.
ACACATCGGAGGAGAGCCATGACCACCGCCCTGCCGCCCGTCGTCGACCACGACACGTGGAAGCAGCAGCTCGACGAGCTGCGGGTCCGCGAGAAGGCTGCGACGCGCGAACTGGATGCGATCGCCGCCCAGCGCCGGCGCCTGCCGATGGTGAAGATGCCGGCGTACACGCTCGCGAGCAAGGAGGGGCCCGTGCGGCTCGTCGACCTGTTCGACGGGCGGTCCCAGCTCATCACCTACCACCACATGTGGCACGACGGCGCGGAGTGGCAGTGTCCCGGGTGCACCGGGTTCACGGCGCAGTTCACGCGGCTGGAGTTCCTCGACGGGTACGACGCGCGGTTCGTGATCGTGACGCAGGGCGAGATCGGCGAGGCCCTCGCGTACCGCGAGAAGGTCGGCAACCGGATGGAGTGGTACTCGACGGCCGAGAGCGAGTTCGGGGCGGATGTGGATGCGCCGAAGGACGGCGGATTCGCCGTCAACGTCTTCCTGCGCGACGGCGACGACGTGTATCGCACCTGGACGACGACCGGTCGCGGCACCGAGCAGCTCACGCACACGTTCGCCCTCGTGGACCTGCTGCCCTGGGGCCGGCAGGAGGACTGGCAGGTCGTGCCCGAGGGATGGCCGCAGTCTCCGACGTACAGCCGGTGGACGGGCCCGCAGGCCATCGCGGCCGCGTACGGCCCTCGTTAGCCTGGAGGCATGGAGCACCGCATCTTCACGACGACCGTCGCGTCCGTCTACCCGCTCTATGTCGCGAAGCTCGAGCGCAAGGGCCGCACGCAGGCCGAGCTGGACGAGGTCATCCGCTGGCTGACGGGCTTCGACGAGGCGAGGCTGCAACGTGAGCTCGACGAGGGCGCGACCTTCGAGGAGTTCTTCGCGGATGCCGACCTCAATCCCGGCGCGTCCCTGATCACCGGCGTGGTCTGCGGCGTGAAGGTGCAGGAGATCGAGGATCCGCTGATGCAGAGGATCCGCTATCTCGACAAGCTCGTCGACGAGCTCGCGAAGGGCAAGCCGATGGAGAAGGTGCTCCGTCCCCCGCTTCCCGACCCCCTTCCCAAGACCGTCTGAACGATATATCGTTATGTATCGTTGAGCTTCGGCCGGCCCGCACCCGCGCGGCCAGGACGGCTCACCCCAGGAGGTCGACATGAACGGTTCCTTCGACTCCGGCTTCGGCCGCGGCTTCGGTTCGGGCTTCGGCTCCGGTTCCGGTGGCATGGGCGGACCGGGTGGTCCGAACATGAATCCCTGGGATCTCCTCGACCAGCTGCGCTCGGCGTTCGAGCCGCGCTCGACGCCCCGCATGGCGAAGGGCGACGTGCGCACGGCGGTGCTCACGCTCCTGGCCGAGCAGCCCATGCACGGGTACCAGATCATCTCCGAGATCGAGCAGCGCAGCGGCGGATCGTGGAAGCCCAGCGCCGGCTCGGTCTACCCGACGCTCCAGCTCCTCGCGGACGAGGGCCTCATCACCGCGTCCGAGTCCAACGGCCGCAAGACGTACTCGCTGACGGATGCGGGGCAGGCCGCGGCCGCCGAGGTCACCGGCAAGGGCGCGCCCTGGGAGGGTCATCGCTCCTCGGGCGGTGGCAGCCTGACCAAGGCCGGGATCGAACTGGCGCAGGCGGCCGCCCAGATCGGCCGCAGCGGCTCGGCCGACCAGGTCGCGGAGGCCGTCCGGGTGCTGGAGGACGCTCGGCGTAGGCTCTACAGCATCCTCGCGGAGAACTGACCAGACTCGACGGTCATCGCTCGCCCGACGACGGATCCAGGAGGTCCGATGCCTGACGACACGTCGCCAGGCACGCCCGCGCCCATGCGCGCCCGCTACCGCCGCATCCTGCGGTTCGCCTCCGTGTACATCGCGGAGATGTGGTGGTACGAGCTCGTGCTGCCGCGGATCGGCTTCGGGAGCGTCACGAGGAGCACCCGCACCGCGCGGCTCACCCACATCGCGCAGCGCTTCCGCGTCCTCGCGACGGAACTCGGCGGGTTGATGATCAAGGTCGGCCAGTTCCTGTCGTCGCGGCTGGACGTGCTGCCGCCGGAGATCACGAACGAGCTCTCCGGCCTCCAGGACGAGGTGCCCGGCGTGCCGTACGCCGAGATCCGCGCGCTCGCGGAGGCGGAGCTGGGGGTGCCGCTCGACCAGGTGTACACGTTCTTCAGCGAGGATGCGGTGGCCGCCGCATCCCTCGGCCAGGCGCATCGCGCTCGTCTCGCCACGATGGATGCGGGCTTCGACGAGGTCATCGTCAAAGTGCAGCGGCCCCGCATCGAGCAGATCATCGACGTCGACCTCGCGGCGCTGCGCCGCGTCGCGGGATGGCTCAACCGGGTGCGGGTCGTGTACGACCACGTGGACCTGCCCTCGCTCGTCGAGGAGTTCGCCGCCACGAGCCTCGAGGAGATCGACTACCTCCACGAGGCGGCGAGCGCCGAGCGGTTCGCGGAGGACTTCGCCGACGACCCGCGGGTCGGCGTGCCGCAGATCGCGTGGGAGCGGACGACGCGGCGGGTCCTGACGCTCTCGGACGTCACCGCCATCAAGATCAGCGACGTCGACGCGCTCCGTGCCGCGGGAATCGATCCCTCCGCGGTCGCCCGTGCCTTCGCGGAGGTCATGTTCGAGCAGCTCTTCGACAACGGGTTCTTCCACGCCGATCCGCACCCGGGGAACATCTTCGTGCTGCCGCTCGTGGACGGCGACTTCCGGCTCGACTTCATCGACTTCGGGATGATGGGCACCGTCCCCGACCAGCTGCGCAACGGCCTGCGGCGGCTGCTCGTCGCGGTCGCGTCCCGCGACGGGCGCGGTCTGGTGGAGAGCATCCGGGAGGTCGGGGTCCTCCTGCCGTCCGCCGACACCGTGGAGCTCGAGCGCGCTGTCACGGGCCTCTTCTCGCGCTTCGGGGGGATGGGCTTCGCGCAGCTGCGGGAGGTCGACGAGCGCGAGTTCCGCGACTTCGGGAAGGAGTTCGGCGACGTCGTCCGCTCGCTGCCGTTCCAGCTGCCGGAGAACTTCCTGCTCGTGATCCGCGCGATGTCGCTGACCTCGGGGGTGTGCAGCACCCTGGACCCGGAGTTCAACATCTGGGACGCCGTGGAGCCCTTCGCGTCGCGGCTCCTGTCGGCCGAGAGCGGCAAGGCGCTGCGCGATCTCGCGAAGGACGCCGGGATGCTGGCGCGCCTGCCCAAGCGCCTGGACGGCCTCGTCGCGCGCGTGGAGGAGGGGCGCCTCTCGGTGACGTCGCCGTCCCTGGATCGGCGCATCGCCCGGCTCGAGCGCATGGAGCGCCGCATCGTGTGGGCCGTGCTGTTCGCCGGCCTCCTCATCGCCGGCGCCGTGCTCCTGCCGTCGGTGTTCGGCATCGTGCTGATGAGCGTGTCCGTGCTCCCGCTGCTCCCCGCGCTCTTCGGCGGTCTGGGCGCGCGACGCCGCTAGACCTGTGTCGCGCTGGAGCGGAGTTCTGCAGTTCTGCGGATCCCTTCACAGCGCCGCGTCCGCAGTTGCGCAGAACTCCGCGTCAGTGGGGAATCCCCTGCACGCGGCATGCGGAAGAGGCACGTAGGATGCTTCGGTGCACCGCGTCGTCTCCGCCGAAATCGACCTCGAGACCGCGGCATCCGTCGACCTGATCTTCCAGATCGCCACACGTGCAGACGTCCCCCTCGCGAGCGAGTCCCTGACCTTCAGCCAGGACGTCGACCCGGTCGAGCTGATCGCCGCCGACGGCACCAGGTACCACCGCATCCGCAGTCTCGAGGGCCGCCTCGAAGTCCGCTACACCGCGGTGGTCCAGACGCAGGATGCGCCGTCCCCGACCTCCGACGTCGAGCTCATCACGTACATGCGCCCGAGTCGCTACAGCGAGTCCGACATCCTCTTCGGGCAGGCGCGCCGGCAGTTCCGCGGTCTCGCGGGCGCCGAGCTCGTGCAGGCCGTCGCCGACTACGTGTCGGAGAGCCTGGCCTACACGAGCGGTGCATCCAACGGCACCGACAGCGCCGCCACGATCCTCCCCAAGGGCCAGGGCGTCTGCCGCGACTACACGCACTCCGTGGTCGCGCTCCTCCGTGCGATGGACGTCCCTGCGCGCTACACCGCCTGCTACGCGCCCGGGCTCGTCCCGATGGACTTCCACGCCGTCGCCGAGGCGTACCTCGACGGCGCGTGGCATGTCATCGACGCGACGCGTCTCGCGAACCGCCGCGGACTCGTGCGGATCGCGACGGGAGTGGATGCCGCCGCGTGCGCCTGGCTCAGCTACCACGGCGGCAGCGTCTCGCTGAAGCGACTGCAGGTCGACGCCGAGGCGGACGCACCGCTCGCCGATGACGACCACACGGCGCTCGTCCAGATCGCGTGAGACGCTCGCCCGTAGACTGGGCCGTCTATGGGACCCGAACAGCTCTCCGCCGCACTCCTCGCCGTCATCGCCCCGCTCGCCGAGGCGCGACGCCCGGGCTCGGCTAGCGGACTGACGGTCGACGACCTGCCGCTGGACCGTCCGAAGAACCGCGAGCACGGCGACTGGGCATCCAACGCCGCCCTCAAGCTCGCGAAGGCGGTCGGCGCCAACCCGCGTGAGTTCGCCGCCGAGATCGCCGCCGAGCTGGCCAAGACCGACGGCATCGCCGACGTCGAGGTCGCCGGACCCGGTTTCATCAACATCCGCCTGGACGCGGCCGCCGCCGGGGCGCTCGCGAAGCAGATCGTGGATGCGGGATCCGCCTTCGGCACCAACGACAGCCGCGCCGACGAGGTGATCAACCTGGAGTTCGTCAGCGCGAACCCCACCGGGCCGATCCACCTCGGCGGCACGCGCTGGGCCGCTGTCGGCGACGCTCTCGCCCGCATCCTCGCCTCGCAGGGCGCCCACGTCACGAAGGAGTACTACTTCAACGACCACGGCGTCCAGATCGACCGCTTCGCGCGCAGTCTCATCGCCGCGCACCGGGGTGAGCCCACGCCCGAGGACGGCTACGGCGGCGCCTACATCGGCGACATCGCCCGCCGCGTCGAGCTCGCCTACCCCGGAGACCTCGACGAGCTCGACGCCGCGGAGCAGCAGGAGGTCTTCCGCGCGCTCGGCGTCGGCTTCATGTTCAGCGAGATCAAGCACAGCCTCCACGAGTTCGGCGTCGACTTCGACGTCTATTTCCACGAGAACGACCTGCACGACTCGGGCGCGGTCGGCCGCGCGGTCGCGCGCCTGCGCGAGCTCGGCCACATCTACGAGCAGGACGGCGCCACGTGGCTGCGCTCCACCGAGTTCGGGGATGACAAGGACCGCGTCATCATCAAGTCCGACGGGCAGGCGGCCTACTTCTCCGGCGACCTCGCCTACTACCTCGACAAGCGCGAGCGCGGCTTCAACCGCTGCATCATCATGCTCGGTGCCGATCACCACGGGTACGTCCGCCGCATGATGGCGATGTGCGCCGCCTTCGGCGACGAGCCGACGGTCAACCTGCAGATCCTCATCGGCCAGCTCGTCAACCTGGTCAAGGACGGCCAGCCGATCCGCATGTCCAAGCGCGCCGGCACGGTCGTCACGCTGGAGGACCTCGTCGAGATCGTGGGGGTGGATGCCGCGCGTTATGCCCTGACCCGCAGCTCCACCGACTCGAACCTCGACGTCGACCTCGACGTGCTCCAGCGCCGCACGAACGACAACCCGGTCTTCTACGTGCAGTACGCCCACGCGCGCACCCACAACGTGGGACGCAACGCCGCGGCCTCCGGTGTCGACCGCTCGGAGTTCGCGCCCGAGCAGCTCGACCACGAGACCGAGTCGGCATTGCTCGGTGCGCTCAACGAGTTCCCGCGCATCGTCGCGTATGCGGCGGAGGTGCGCGAGCCGCACCGCATCGCCCGCTACCTGGAGGAGCTCGCCGGCCTCTATCACCGCTGGTACGACAACTGCCGCGTCATCCCGCTGGGCGACGCGCCCATCGAGCCGGTGCACCGCACGCGGCTCTGGCTCAACGACGCCACCGGACAGGTGCTGCGCAACGGCCTGACCCTTCTCGGAGTGAGCGCTCCCGAGCGCATGTGACGGCCATGGACGAGCGCGAGCGTCGCCCGGAATCGGAGGGGATCGTCATCCCTCCGCGCCCGCCCCTGCCGCCGGGCGCGGCTGCGCCGGCATCGGAGGGCGCGGCCTCGTCGGAGAACGAGACGGTCCCCATCGAGCGCCCGGTACCGGATGCTGGGGCGCCTGCGGAGGCCGCGCCGCCTGCGGAGGCCGCGCCCGAGCCTGCGGTGACCGAGCTCATCGCTCATCGGGAGCAGCCCGGGGCGGCCGCCGAGCCTGCGGTGACCGAGCTCATCGCGCACCGCGGCGAGCCGGCACCCGAGCCCGAAGCGACGACCCTCCCGCTCCCGATCGTCGGTGCGCCGGCCGAGGCTCCTGCGGCCCCGCGGGCGCCGGCCGCCGACAAGCCGAAGAAGAAGCGCCACCGCGGCCGCGCCGTCGCCTGGACGCTCGTCTCGGTCGTGCTCGTGCTCGTGGTCGTCGGCGTCGTCGGCTGGTTCGCCGGCGAGGCGTGGGCCGAGAAGACCGTCACGGCGACCGTCCAGCAGCAGACGGCGAAGGCGCTCGGCCTCTCCAGCGGCAAGGATGTGCAGGTCGGCCTCACCGATCCCGTCCTGCCGCAGGTGCTCGCGGGATCGCTGAAGACCGTCGACGTCACGGTCCCGAACGCGCCCATCGGCGGATCGACCGGCACCGTCAAGCTCCACGCCACGGACGTGCCGACGCGCGGGTCGGGCACGGCCTCGAGCGCCGACGCATCCATCACCCTCTCGCCCGGCGCGCTCGCATCGCTGGCCGGCGCGCAGAAGGACATCGTGCCGGGATCCCTGAAGGTCGTCGGCTCGAACATCGCCGTGACGCTCGATCCGGCGATGTTCCTCAGCCACGTCGCGTTCACGCTCACCTTCGCCCCCTCCGTTTCGCAGGGACAGCTCGTCCTGACGCCGAGCGGCTTCCAGGTCGCGGGGTTCGACGTCTCGGCCGAGACGATCCGCAAGCGGTTCGGGGGCCTGGCGGCCGGTATCCTCGCGCCGCGGACGATGTGCGTCGCCTCGTCCTTCCCGAAGGGGCTGACCCTCACCGGCATCCAGGTCTCCGAGACGGCGGTCGTCGCCGATTTCGCGGTCGATCCGCACATCGCGACCGACCCCGCGCTGCAGGCGAAAGGCACGTGCCCATGAGAAAGCCTTGGCTCTGGATCGCCGGCCTCGCCGGTGTGGCCGTCATCGCCGTCGTCGCGTGGTTCGCGGGGGAGTGGATCGCCACCCAGATCGTCACGTCGACCGTCCGCCAGCAGGTGATCGAGCAGCTCGCTCTGCCGGCCGACCAGCAGGTCGACGTCACGGTGCAGGAGCCGGTCATCCCGCAGCTCGTCAAAGGCTCGATCGACGCCATCACGGTCTCGTCTCCGGACGTCCCGATCGAGTCGTTCAGCGGCGACGTGACGGTGCACGCCACCGGCGTGCCGATCCGCGGCGACGGCGACGTGCAGAGCGCCACCGCGACGGTCTCGATGGACCAGAAGCAGCTGCAGGGCCTCCTGTCGACGGTCGACGGGTTCCCCGCCGACTCGGTCGGGCTCGCAGACCCGAACGTCACGATGTCGAAGGATGTCAGCTTCCTCGGCGCGTCCATCCCGTTGGGGATCGGCCTCACCCCGAGCGCGAAGAACGGCGAGCTCGTCCTCACGCCCGACTACGTCAAGGTGGGCGGCGCGCAGCTGAGTGCGGCCGACGTCGAGCGCAGGTTCGGCACGGCGGCGGATGCCGTCCTCCACGACTATCCGGTGTGCATCGCCAAGTACCTGCCGGTCGGGATGAAGCTCGCCCACGTCGCTGTGACGGGAGACCAGCTCGTCGCGCATTTCGACATCGACGGCGCGATCATCCATGACAAGACGCTTCAGCAGAAGGGCACGTGCGCCTGAGCCCCGCTCCGGGGTGCCCTAGACTTTCAGGAACCCCCGGAGCCCGAGCGGCCTTGCCCGGCGCTCATACCCGCGCCGCAGGGCCGCTCTGAACGACGACCGATTGGCCTTCACCCCGTGACCGCGTCTCCTCTCACGCCGTCGTGGCTCGTCGTGCCCGAGGGTCCGGACGGTCAACCCGACGCGAACGGTCTCGCCTCCGCGGTGTGGCCCGCCTCAGCGGAGCGCGTGGACGGCGAGCTGCAGGTCGGCGGCGTCTCGGCGTCCGAGCTCCGAGAGCGCTTCGGCACCCCGCTGTACGTCCTCGACGAGACCGAGGTCCGCGCGCACGCGCGGCGCACGCTCGACGCCTTCCGTGCCGCGACGGGGCGCCACGGCGTCATGACGCGCGTCTACTACGCGGGCAAGGCGTTCCTGTCGACGGAGGTCGTGCGCTGGGTGACCGAGGAGGGCCTCGCGGTCGACGTCTGCAGCGGCGGAGAGCTCGAGGTCGCGCTCGCCGCGGGCGCCGTTCCCGCCCACGTCGGCTTCCACGGCAACAACAAGTCCATGGCCGAGCTCGAGCGCGCCGTCGAGGCGGGTGTCGGGTCGATCGTCGTCGACAGCCCGATAGAGATCGAGCGGCTCGCCGCCATCGTCGAGCGCCTCGGCGCGACGCAGCCCATGCTGCTGCGCGTGCGCAGCGGCGTGCACGCCGAGACCCACGACTTCCTCGCGACGGCGCACGAGGACCAGAAGTTCGGCTTCTCGCTGGATGACGCGCCCGCCGCGGTCGCCCGCATCCGCGAGATCACGGGGCTCGTCTTCATCGGCCTGCACTGCCATATCGGATCGCAGATCTTCGACTCGTCGGGCTTCACCGAGTCGGCGTCGCGTCTCGTCGAGGTGCACGCCGCGCTGCTCGAGGACGGCGACATTCCCGTCATGAACCTCGGCGGCGGCTTCGGCATCGCCTACACGTCCGTCGACGACCCGCAGCCGATCGAGCAGATCGCCGAGGGCATCGTCGCGGCGGTGGCGCAGGAGTGCGCGGTGCGCGGCATCCCGATGCCGAACCTGGCCTTCGAACCGGGCCGCGCGATCGTCGGCCAGGCGGGCGTCACGCTGTACGAGGTGGGCACGGTCAAGCCCGTCGTCGTGTCGAACGACCTCACGCGCCTCTATGTCAGCGTCGACGGCGGCATGAGCGACAACGCGCGCCCCGCCCTGTACGGCGCGAACTACTCGGCCCGGCTCGCGTCGCGCGTCAGCGAGGCGGCTCCGGCGCTCGCGCGCGTGGTCGGCCGGCACTGCGAGTCCGGCGACATCGTCGTGGATGCCGAGTACCTCCCCGGCGACGTCGCCCCCGGCGACCTCCTCGCCGTGCCCGCCACCGGCGCCTACTGCTTCTCGCTCGCGAGCAACTACAACTACACGCCCCGCCCGCCCGTCGTCGCCGTGCGCGACGGGCAGGCGCGCGTCATCGTCCGCGGCGAGACGGTCTCCGACCTGCTCGCGCGCGACGCCGGCCTCGCGGCCGCAATGGAAGGGAATGCATGACCGACTACCGTCGCCTGCGTGTCGCGCTCCTCGGAGCCGGCTCCGTCGGATCCCAGGTGGCAGCGCTCCTGCTGCGCCACGAGGACGAGCTCGCCGACCGTGCCGGGGCTCGCCTCGAGCTCGCCGGCATCGCGGTGCGCGATGTCGACGCGACGCGTGACGTCGAGCTGCCCCGGGACCTCTTCACGACGGATGCGGAGTCCCTCATCGTGGGCGCCGATATCGTGATCGAGCTGCAGGGCGGCATCGAGCCGGCTCGCACCCGCATCCTCCAGGCGATCAACTCGGGCGCCGACGTCGTCACCGCCAACAAGGCGCTGCTGGCGACCCACGGCGCCGAGATCTTCGAAGCCGCCGACCAGGTCGGCGCGCAGGTCTACTACGAGGCCGCCGCGGCCGCCGCCATCCCGATCATCCGGCCGCTGCGGGACTCGCTCGCCGGTGACCGCGTGCGCCGCATCATCGGCATCGTCAACGGCACGACCAACTACATCCTCGACCGGATGGACCATGAGGGCGCCGAGCTCGCCGACGTGCTGGCCGACGCGCAGCGTCTCGGCTACGCCGAGGCAGATCCGACGGCGGATGTCGAAGGCTACGACGCGGCGCAGAAGGCGGCCCTGCTCGCGAGCCTCGCGTTCCACACCTCGGTGCCGCTCGAGGCGGTGCACCGCGAGGGCATCCTCGGGATCGATCGGGCGATGATGGATGCCGCGCGCCACGCGGGCTACGTCATCAAGCTGCTGGCCGTGTGCGAGCGCCTGGCCGACCCCGCGAACGGGAGTGCGACGGGCGAGGCGATCTCGGTGCGCGTGTACCCGGCCCTCATCGACCGCAGCCACCCCATGGCCAACGTGCGCGGCGTCAACAATGCCGTGTTCGTGCAGGCCGAGGCGGCGGGCGACCTCATGTTCTACGGCGCGGGCGCCGGGGGCGTCCAGACGGCGTCGGCCGTCCTCGGCGACGTCGTCTCGGCCGCGCGCCGCCACATCGCCGGCGGCGTCGGGGTGGGCGAGTCGACCCGCGCCAATCTGCCGATCCTGCCGATCGGGCGGGTGGTCACGAGCTACCAGATCACGCTCGAGGTCGACGACCGGCCCGGCGTGCTGGCCGAGGTGGCCGGCATCCTCTCCGACGGACGCGTGTCGATCGCGACCGTCGAGCAGACCCTCGTCGACGACCAGGCGTGGGCGCGCCTCGTCATCGGCACACACAAGGCCCTCGAGCAGGACCTCAGCGAGACCGTCGAGCGTCTCGCCTCGAGCGACGTCGTCGAGCGCGTGGTCTCGGTCATGCGCGTGGAAGGAGACTGACATGGCACACGTCTGGCGCGGAGTCCTCCGCGAGTACGCCGATCGACTCGGGGTGACCGACTCGTCGACGGTCGTCACCCTCGGCGAGGGCGGCACGCCGCTCCTGCCGGCCCCCGCCCTCTCCCGCCGCACCGGCGCGGACGTGTGGGTGAAGTTCGAGGGCATGAACCCCACCGGTTCGTTCAAGGACCGCGGTATGACGGTCGCCATCTCGCGCGCGATCGATCACGGCGCGAAGGCCGTGATCTGTGCGTCGACGGGCAACACATCGGCCTCCGCCGCCGCGTACGCGGCGCACGCGGGCATCACTGCGGCCGTGCTCGTCCCCGAGGGCAAGATCGCGATGGGCAAGCTCAGCCAGGCCGTCGCGCACGACGGCCGTCTCATCCAGATCCGCGGCAACTTCGACGACTGTCTCGAGATCGCCCGCGAGCTCGCCGACAGCTACCCCGTGCACCTCGTGAACTCGGTGAACCCCGACCGCATCGAGGGTCAGAAGACGGCGGCGTACGAGATCGTCGAGCAGCTCGGCGACGCCCCCGACTTCCATTTCATCCCGGTGGGCAACGCGGGCAACTACACGGCCTACACGCGCGGCTACACCGAGGAGGCCGCACGCGGCATCTCGACCCGCGTGCCGCGCATGTTCGGCTTCCAGGCCGCCGGCTCCGCCCCGCTCGTGCGCGGCGAGGTCGTGAAGCACCCGGAGACCATCGCGACCGCCATCCGCATCGGCAATCCGGCATCGTGGCACCTCGCCCTCGAGGCGCGGGAGGCGACGGACGGCTACTTCGGCGCTGTCGAGGACGAGAAGATCCTCGCCGCGCAGAAGATCCTCGCGGCCGAGGTCGGCGTCTTCGTCGAGCCGGGCTCCGCGGCGAGCGTCGCCGGTCTGCTGGACCGCGCCGAGGCGGGAGTCATCCCGGCCGGCGCGCGCATCGTCCTGACCGTCACCGGCCACGGTCTGAAGGACCCGCAGTGGGGACTCCGCCTGGCCGACGGCACGCAGGCGCAGCCGACGGTCGTGGATGCCTCGACCAGCGAGGTCGCCTCCGTGCTCGACCTCGTCGCCTCCGGAGCCACCGCGTGAAACAGACGCCCGGGGGCGTCGAGATCGGGCGCCGCGTCACGGTGCGGGTGCCCGCGACGAGCGCGAACCTCGGGCCCGGATTCGACACGCTCGGCCTCGCGCTGAGCGTGTACGACGAGCTCAGCGTCACGGCTCTGCCCGAGGGCGAGCTCGTCATCGAAGCCGAGGGCGAGGGCGCGGACGACGTCCCGCGCGACGCCTCGCACCTGGTCGTCCGCGCGATCGCGTATGCGTTCGAGGCGGTCGGGCGACGGATGCCGGGCCTGCACCTGCGCGCCGTCAACGTCATCCCGCACGGACGTGGCCTCGGCTCGTCCGGCGCCGCCGTCGTCTCGGGCCTGCTCGCCGCGAAGGGACTGCTCGAGGGCGATGTCGAGCTCGGCCCCGACACGCTCCTGCGCCTCGCGACCGAGATCGAGGGCCATCCCGACAACGTCGCCCCCGCCCTCTTCGGCGGCTTGACGATCGCGTGGGTCGACCAGTTCGGCCCCCAGCACAAGAAGCTGCTCGTGCACCGCGGCGTCTCGCCGCTCGTCTTCGTGCCCGGCTTCACCATGTCGACGACGGTCGCTCGCAGCCTGCAGCCCGACCACGTCACCCGCGAAGACGCCGTCTTCAACGTCTCGCGCTCGGCACTCCTCATCGCGGCTCTGACCCAGAGCCCCGAGCTGCTTCTCGCCGCCACCGAGGACAAGCTCCACCAGAGCTACCGCGCAGCCGCCATGCCCGAGACCGATCGTCTCGTCCAGGCCCTGCGCGCGGCGGGCTACGCCGCCGTCGTCTCGGGCGCCGGCCCGAGCGTGCTCGTCCTCGCGGACGGACCGGGCCAGCGCCTGACCGCGGCGGAGGTCGCCGCATCCGTCGTCGACACCCCATGGACCCCCCTGATGCTGGCCGTCGACTTCAAGGGTGGTACAGTGAGGGTGCACGCGGAGGATGCCACCGACTAGGTGAATCTGCCCTCCGACGCAATTCTGCGAGTCGTTGCAATAAAACCCGCGCCGGGCCCGAGCGGCCTGTCTGCGCTGCCGTCCTCACGGCGTTCGGCACGATCGTGCAGTTTCCATTCGTTTGACATAGGGAGAACTCGTGGAGTCCATCTCCGAGATCCACAACGACGGCGCGCCCGTCGACGACCGCACCGACGCGGACGTCGTCGAGGAGTCCGTGGCTGAGGACCAGGCGGCCGCGGAGGCCGTCGCCGAAGACATCGCGGCGGACGCCGCACAGCTGGCCGATGAGGCCGCCGCGGCCGAGCGGGTCGCGGAGGAGCTCGCCGGGGAGGCCGTCGAGATCGAGGCCGTCGTCGAGCAGCTCGAGGCCGAGGGCGAGACCGAGGCCGCGGCCGTCGGTGAGGAGATCGCCGAGGAGGTGGCCGCCGAGGCGGTCATCGCCGAGGAGGTCGCCGAGGCCGCTGCCGAGGAAGCCGTCGTGGAGGCGGTCGAGGCCGAGGTCGTCGCCGAGGCTGTTGCGGAGGCCGCCGCCGAAGAGACGCCCGCTGCGGCCCCCGCCGAAGGGGCCGCCGAGGCCGAGAAGCCCGTGAAGGCACCGCGCAAGCGTGCGCCGCGTCGGGCGAAGAGCACCGACGTCGTGACGCCCGCAGAGGCTCCGGCCGAGACCGGCGCTGAGGCTCCGGCCGAGCCCGGCGCTGAGGCTCCGGCCGAGACCGGCGCTGAGGCTCCGGCCGAGACGCCGGCCGCCGAGGGCGCGCCGAATGTCGAGGAGCCCGTCGCCGAGACGGCCGGCGTCGCCGAGCAGGCCGCCGAGGCTTCCGAGTCGGCGGAGGCCGCGGAGCCGGCGGAGGGCGCGGAGACGCCCCGTCGTTCGCGCAGCCGCAGCCGTTCACGCGGACGCGGCCAGGCCCAGCAGCCCGACGCCGCGGAGGGTGCCGACAAGGGCGAGGCCGAGGCCATGCCCCCGCAGGGTCAGAACGGCCAGCAGGGCCAGAACCCGCAGGGTCAGAACCAGCAGGGCCAGAACCAGCAGGGTCAGAACCAGCGGGATCAGAGCCAGCAGGGCCAGAACAGCCGCAACCGCCAGCGCAACAAGCGCCGCACCCCGGGTGCTCCGGCCGACGAGTTCGAGACCGAGATCGGCGAGGACGACGTCCTGATCCCGATCGCCGGCATCCTCGACGTGCTCGACAACTACGCGTTCGTGCGCACCTCGGGATACCTGCCGGGCCCGAGCGACGTCTACGTCAGCCTCGGCCAGGTCAAGAAGTACAACCTGCGCAAGGGCGACGCCGTCGTCGGTGCGATCAAGCAGCCCCGCGAGGGCGAGCAGTCCGGCCGCCAGAAGTACAACGCCCTGGTCAAGGTCGACGCGGTCAACGGCCTCTCCGTCGATGACGCCGCCACGCGCGTGGAGTTCGGCAAGCTGACGCCGCTCTACCCGCAGGAGCGCCTGCGCCTCGAGACCGCGCCCGAGAAGCTGACCCAGCGCATCATCGACCTGGTCGCCCCGATCGGCAAGGGCCAGCGCGGCCTGATCGTCGCCCCGCCCAAGGCCGGCAAGACGATCGTGCTGCAGCAGATCGCCGACGCCATCGCCAAGAACAACCCCGAGGTCCACCTCATGGTCGTTCTCGTCGACGAGCGTCCGGAGGAGGTCACCGACATGCAGCGCAGCGTCCGCGGCGAGGTCATCGCCTCGACGTTCGACCGCCCTGCCGAGGACCACACGACGGTCGCCGAGCTCGCCATCGAGCGCGCCAAGCGCCTCGTCGAGCTCGGCCGCGACGTCGTCGTGCTGCTCGATTCGATCACGCGCCTCGGCCGTGCGTACAACATCTCCGCGCCGACGTCCGGCCGCGTGCTCACCGGCGGTGTCGACGCATCCGCCCTGTACCCGCCCAAGCGCTTCTTCGGCGCCGCGCGCAACATCGAGAACGGCGGATCGCTCACGATCCTCGCCACCGCGCTCGTCGAGACCGGCTCCAAGATGGACGACGTCATCTTCGAGGAGTTCAAGGGCACGGGCAACAGCGAGCTGCGCCTGTCGCGCCAGCTCGCCGACAAGCGCATCTTCCCGGCCGTCGACGTCAACGCGTCGAGCACCCGTCGCGAGGAGATGCTGCTCAGCGCCGACGAGGTCAAGATCACCTGGAAGCTGCGTCGGGCGCTCGCGGGCCTCGACCCGCAGCAGGCCCTGGAGGTCGTGCTCGGTAAGCTGAAGGAGACGCAGTCGAACGTCGAGTTCCTCGTGCAGATGCAGTCGGCGCAGCTGAAGACGACGGCATCCGGCCGGGAGAGCCACGGCGGGGGCCACAGCCACGCGCACGACAACAGCATCCGCTGAGCCACCGTGTTCGAGTCCGTACAGGGCCTGATCGACGAGCACCGCGCGGTCCAGGAGGAGCTCTCCGACCCCGCGGTGCACGCCGACGCGGCGCGGGCGAAGCGCGTCAACCGGCGCTACGCCGAGCTGTCGAAGATCGTGCACGCGCACGAGGCGTGGCTCGCCGCATCCGACGACCTCGATGCGGCGCGCGAACTCGCCCGTGAGGACGAGGCCTTCGCGGCCGAGGTCCCGGTGCTCGAGGAGCAGCTCGCGCAGGCGCAGGAGCGCCTGCGGCGGCTGCTGATCCCCCGTGACCCCGACGACGCCCGCGACGTGATCATGGAGATCAAGCAGGGCGAAGGGGGAGCGGAGAGCGCACTGTTCGCGGCCGACCTCCTGCGCATGTACCTCCAGTACGCGGCCTCGCAGGGCTGGAAGACCGAGATCCTCGACCGCAACGAGTCCGACCTCGGCGGCTACAAGGACGTCCAGGTCGCGATCAAGGGCTCGAGCTCCGACCCGGCGCAGGGGGTGTGGGCCCACCTCAAGTACGAGGGCGGCGTGCACCGCGTCCAGCGCGTGCCGGCCACCGAATCCCAGGGCCGCATCCACACCTCCACGACCGGCGTGCTCGTCTTTCCCGAGGTCGACGAGCCCGACGAGATCGAGATCAATCCGAACGACCTCAAGATCGACGTGTTCCGGTCGTCCGGTCCGGGTGGGCAGTCGGTCAACACGACCGACTCGGCCGTGCGGATCACGCACCTGCCGACCGGCATCGTCGTGTCGATGCAGAACGAGAAGTCGCAGCTGCAGAATCGCGAGGCCGGCATGCGCGTCCTGCGTGCGCGCCTCCTCGCGCGCCAGCAGGAGGAGCTGGATGCGGCGGCCTCCGACGCGCGCAGGTCCCAGATCCGCGGCATGGACCGCTCCGAGCGCATCCGCACCTACAACTTCCCCGAGAACCGCATCGCCGACCATCGCACCGGCTACAAGGCGTACAACCTCGACCAGGTCATGGACGGCGCACTCGAGCCCGTCATCGAGTCCGCGATCCGCGCCGACGAGGAGGAGCGCCTCGCCGCACTCGGCACCTGACCGGCGCTAGGCTTCGCGTGTGATCCGATTCCTCATCCGGGCAGCGATCTGGCTCGTGTCGGCATTCCTCGGTCTGGTCGTCGCCGATCTGCTGCTGCAGGGCTTCTTCCTGCACTGGGACAACTGGTGGGGCGTCCTGCTCGCCGTCGTGATCTTCGCGATCCTCCAGAGCGTCCTGGCGCCCTGGATCCTGAAGATGGCCCATCGCTTCGCGCCCGCTTTCCTCGGCGGCATCGGCCTGCTCTCCACGTTCCTGGCGCTGCTGATCGCGGTGCTGATCCCCGCGGCGGGAATCGGCATCGACGGACCGGTCGCCTGGATCGTCGGCACGCTCATCGTGTGGCTCATCACAGCCCTCGCGACGTGGCTGCTGCCGGGCGTCTTCCTCAAGAACCGGGTGCAGGGCGGGCGAGCCTGACGCCTCACCACCCGCTGCGGGTCGGTGTGTGTCCGTCGCGGGCGTCATCCGGCATCGCCATCTCCGCGCGCATGCCGAGCAGGCGCACGGGCCGGTCGGGAGCGATCTTCGCGACGAGCTCCATCGCCTTCGCGACGACGGTGTCACGATCGCGCGTCTCGGGGATGCGCTTCGTGAACGTCTTCGTCGTGAACGGGACGTACCGCACCTTGAGTCCGAGGCCGACGACGGGCCTGCCGTCGGCGTCCACGTCCTCGAGCACCTGGTCGAGCAGCGTGCGCGCCGCATCCTCGATCTCCGCCCGCGTGGCGAGGTCGACCTGGTATGTCGTCTCGCGGCTGTGTCCGCGCGCGACCCACGGCGTGTCGTCGACGATCGCGGATGAGCCGCCGCGCCCGAGCTCGCGGTACCAGAGACCCATGCGAGGCCCGAACTCGGTCTGCAGGGGAGCATCCGGCGCCGCGGCCAGGTCGGAGACGGTGTGGATGCCGAGTCCCGCCAGTCGCTTCGACACCTTCGCCCCGATGCCCCACAGCTCCACGGTCGGCCGGTCGCCCATGACGTCGAACCAGTTCTCCGCCGTCAGGCGGAAGACGCCCCGCGGCTTGCCGAATCCGGTGGCGATCTTAGCCCGCACGAGGGTGTCGCCGATCCCGACGCTGCAGTGGAGCCGCGTGCGCTCCAGAACGGACCGCTGCAGCTGCCGCGCGTACGCCTCCGGGTCGTCGGCGTCGACGCCCACGAACGCCTCGTCCCACCCGAGCACCTGCACGGTCGCTCCGGGCTGCGCGCGCAGCGTCTCCATGACCTCCGCCGACGCCGCGTTGTACGCGGCCGCGTCGACGGGGAGGATGACGGCGTCCGGTGCTTTGCGCGCGGCGAGGCGCAACGGCATCCCGGAGCCGACGCCGAATTCCCGCGCCTCGTAGGAGGCGGTCGACACGACGGCCCGCTCAGTCGGATCGCCGCGGCCGCCGACGATCACCGGCAGGCCCGCCAGCTCTGGATGCCGCAGCACCTCGACGGCCGCGATGAACTGATCGAGGTCGACGTGCAGCACCCAGGGACGCACCGGCATACGGCGAGGCTACGCCCGAGGGGGGACAGCCCCGAGGTCGCGGGTCAGATGTGGTACTCGGGCGCGGTCAGGATCGCCCGCGTGTCCTCGCCGGGGCGGCGACTGCGCGCCTTCGCCGGGATGCCGACGAGGACGGAGTCGGGGCCCGCATCCCGCGTGACGACGGCGTTCGCGCCGATCACGCTGCCCGCGCCGATCGTGATCGGGCCGAGGACCTTGGCACCCGCACCGACGGCGACGCCGTCCTCGAGGGTGGGATGCCGCTTGCCGTGGTCGCGGGTGCGGCCGCCGAGCGTCACGCCGTGGTACAGCATGACGTCGTCGCCGACCTCGGCGGTCTCGCCGATGACGACGCCCATGCCGTGGTCGATGAAGAACCGCCGGCCGATGGACGCGCCGGGATGGATCTCGATGCCGGTGAGCCAGCGCGTCACCTGAGAGCCGGCGCGCGCGAGGAAGCGGAAGCCCCGGACCCACAGCGCGTGCCACACCCGGTGCGCCCAGATCGCGTGCAGCCCCGGGTACAGCACCGCGATCTCGATCCCCCCGCGCGCGGCAGGGTCGCGCAGCTTGGCCGCAGCCACGTCCTCGCGCACCCGCGCGAAGAATCCGATGCGTTCCTCGGTCATTCGGTCTGAACCTCCGGCTCGCGCAGGTGCGCGTACAGTGCGGTCGACAGGTAGCGCTCGCCGGAGTCCGGCACGACGACGACGATGCGCCCGCCCGCGGATTCCGGGCGCGCGGCGATCTGGAGAGCCGCCCACACGGCGGCGCCGGCGGACATGCCGGCGAGGATCCCTTCGCGGGTGGCGAGCGCGCGCGCGACCTCGATCGCGTCGTCGAACTCGACGTCGAAGATCTCATCGACGACCGAGCGGTCGAGCACATCCGGAACGAAGTTGGGTCCGATGCCCTGGATGCGGTGCCCGCCGGAGCGTCCCTCGGTGAGGACGGGGGAGTCCTTCGGCTCGACGAGACCGATCTTCACGTCCGGGTTGCGCTGCTTGAGCACCTGCCCCACGCCGGTCACGGTGCCGCCGGTGCCCGAGCCGGCGACGAACCAGTCCACCCGCCCCTCGGTATCGCGCCAGATCTCCTCGGCGGTGGTCCTGCGGTGGATCGCAGCGTTCGCCTCGTGCTCGAACTGGCGGGCGAGGACGGCGCCGGGGGTCTCCGCGACGATTCGCCGGGCGGTCTCGACCGCCTCGGTCATGCCCTTGTGCGGGTCGGTCAGCACGAGCTCCGCCCCGTACGCCTTCAGGAGCGTGCGGCGCTCCTTCGACATGGAGGCGGGCATCGTCAGGATGACGCGGTATCCCCGCGCGGCTCCGATCAGCGCCAGCGAGATGCCCGTGTTCCCGCTGGTGGACTCGACGATCGTGCCACCGGGCGCCAGCTCACCCGCGGCCTCCGCGGCCTCGACCAGCGCGTAGCCGAGGCGGTCCTTCACCGACGAGCCGGGGTTGTAGAACTCGAGCTTCGCGAGCACCTCCGCGCCGAGACCCGCCGTCAGCGCGTTGAGCCGCACGAGCGGCGTCTCACCGAAGGCGGTCGTGATGTCCGAATGGATGCCGGGCACGTGGTGCTCCCTTGACTCAGTACTGCCGCAGACGCCGACGGCGCATCGGCTCCCGACGAGGTCGGGCGCCGACGCGCCGTCGTGACGCCTCAATCTTCGCGCAGATCCGCGTAGAGCGCCGTCGACAGATACCGCTCGCCGAACGAGGGGACGACCACCACGATGTTCTTGCCGGCCGCCTCGGGACGCGCCGCGACCTGCAGGGCGGCCCAGATCGCCGCACCGGACGAGATGCCCACGAGGATGCCGTCCTGGGTGCCCACGGCGCGCGCGGTCGAGATCGCGTCGTCGAACTCGACGTCGATGACCTCGTCGATGACGCCCTGGTCGAGGATCTCGGGAATGAAGTTCGGCCCGAGGCCCTGGATCTTGTGGGGTCCGGGCGTGCCCTTGGTCAGCAAGGGGGAGTCGGCCGGCTCGACGGCCACGACCTTCGCGCCGGGCACCCGCTCCTTGAGCACCTGCCCGACACCGGTGATCGTGCCGCCTGTGCCGATGCCGGCGACGAAGTAGTCGATCTGACCGTCGGTGTCGCGGATGATCTCCTCCGCCGTGGTCTTGCGGTGGATGGCCGGGTTGGCCTCGTTCTCGAACTGGCGCGCGAGCACGGCGCCGGGGATGTCCGCGACCAGCTCGTTCGCCTTGGCGACCGCGCCCTTCATGCCGCCGGCCGGATCCGTGAGCACGAGCTCGGCACCGTAGGCCTTCAGCAGGAGCCGACGCTCGATCGACATCGACGACGGCATCGCGAGCACGACGCGGTATCCGCGCGCAGCGCCGACCATCGCCAGCGCGATGCCCGTGTTGCCGCTCGTCGCCTCGACGATGGTTCCGCCCGGCTGCAGCTCGCCGGACGCCTCCGCAGCGTCGACGATGGCGATGCCGAGCCGGTCCTTGACGCTGGAGGCGGGGTTGTAGAACTCGAGCTTGGCCAGGATGTTTCCGCCGACGCCCTCAGCGACGCGGTTCAGGCGCACGAGCGGCGTGTTGCCGAATGCGGACGTGATATCGGGGTGGATGCCGGTCATGTCAGGCCTTTCGCGGGTTCTCGGCTGATCAGGCACCAGCCTAGGGGGACTGGATTTCAATGAGTCCAAGTGTGACGCGGCTGCGCACCGACCTGAGTACCCTCACACGCTCAGGGCCTGCACCGCCTCGCGATGAGGTTCGGCGACCCGGGCGGCGGTGCGCCGGCTCTAGAGTGGGTGCGGTCATGGCCTCTCCCGACGCATCCTCCGTACTCTCAGACGTCCTGCGGCG
Organism: Microbacterium rhizosphaerae; assembly: GCF_034120055.1. NCBI lineage: Bacteria > Bacillati > Actinomycetota > Actinomycetes > Micrococcales > Microbacteriaceae > Microbacterium > Microbacterium rhizosphaerae. The sequence goes on from NZ_CP139368.1 coordinate 1,550,985, forward strand.
CGCGGTCGCCGCCCTCGCCGAAGCAGGCATCGCCGATCCCTCCGTCGACGGCGAGCTGCTCGCAGCGCACGTCCTGGGGCTCAGCCGCGGCGGGGTGCAGGCCGCGGCCATCCGCGGCGACGCGGTGTCGACGGAGGATGCGGCGGCCCTCGCCGCGCTCGTCGCCCGACGCGCCGCGCGCGAGCCGCTGCAGCACCTCACCGGTCGTGCGCCCTTCCGCCATCTCGAGCTCGAGGTCGGGCCCGGAGTCTTCGTGCCGCGCCCCGAGACCGAGCTCCTGGCACAGCTCGCGATCGATGCGCTGCGGGCCGACGCATCCGCGGCTCCGGTCGCGGTCGATCTCGGCACCGGCAGCGGCGCCATCGCCATCGCGATGGCCACCGAGGTCCCGCACGCCCGCGTGCATGCGATCGAGCGGTCGCCGGAGGCCTTCGCGTGGGCCGCGCGCAACGCCGCCCGCCTCGCGCCCGACAATCTGGAGGTCGCTCTGGGCGACCTCGCCGACGCCGCCGTGTCGCTCCACGAGCTCGCGGGGACGGTCTCCGTGGTCGTATCCAACCCGCCGTACGTCCCCGACGACGCGATCCCGCGCGATCCGGAGGTGCGGCTGTTCGATCCGCCGCAGGCGCTCTACGGCGGACCGGACGGCCTCGACGTCGTGCGCGTCCTCAGCGGAGTGGGACTCGCGCTCGCGCGCCCGGGAGGACTCATCGCCATCGAGCACGGCGAGTGGCAGGGGGAGGACGTGCGCGCCGTGCTCACGCGAGCCGGATGGCGGGCCGCTGCCACGCATCCCGATCTGACGACGCGCGACCGGGTGACGACCGCTCTGCGCCCCTGACGGGCGCCTCGCACGTCCCGCGGGGAGCGCGCGGCCATCTGAAATAGACTGGGAACGCCATGACCTCCCTCCTCTTCGAATGCCGTGACGAGGCGCAGCTGCTGGCCGGGATGCGCCAGGCGCGTCAGGCCATCGGACGCGGCGACCTCATCGTCCTGCCGACCGACACCGTCTACGGCATCGCCGCCGACGCGTTCTCCCCGTCCGCCGTCGCGCGCCTGCTCGATGCGAAGGGCCGCGGCCGTCAGTCACCCCCGCCCGTCCTGGTCGCCGGACGCGCGACCCTCGCGGCCCTGGTCTCGGAGGTCCCCGAGCCCGTCGAGCGCCTCGTCGACGCCTTCTGGCCCGGTGGACTGACCATCGTGCTGCCCGCGCAGCCTTCGCTGGCGTGGGATCTGGGCGATACGCACGGCACGGTCGCCGTCCGCATGCCCGCCCACCGCATCGCCCTCGAACTGCTCGAGGAGACCGGACCGCTCGCGGTCTCCAGCGCCAACAAGACGGGCATCGCCGCGGCCCTCACCGCGGAGGGCGCGCGCACCATGCTGGGCGACCTCGTCGACGTCTATCTCGAGGACGGCATGGTCGAGAACGGCATCGCCTCGACGATCGTGGATGCCACGACCCTCGTCGGCGGCCAGACGCCCATCGTGCGGGTCCTGCGCGACGGGGCGATCGATCGCGCACGCCTGCGCGAGGTGCTCGGCGACCTGCTCGAGCCGGACCCTGCCGATGAGTCCGACACGGCAGCCGGCGCGGAGTCCGACACGGCAGCCGGCGCCGAGGCCGGCGAGGTGTCGGAGCCGGCCGTGGCCGCGCCGGCGGACGCGCCGCCGGCGGACGGCTCCGCGTGAAGCAGTACCTCTTCGCGGTCATCCTCACCGCAGCTCTCACGCTGTGCCTCTCCTGGGCGGTGTGGCGACTGAGTCTGAGGTACAAGCTCTACCCGGGCATCCGCGAGCGCGATGTCCACAAGACGCCGACGCCCCGGCTCGGCGGCATCGCCATGTTCCTGGGCGTCGTCGCCGCATTCGTCGTGTCCGCGCACAACCCGTTCTTCTCGATCATCTGGACCGATCCGAACCAGATCTACGCGATCCTCGGCGCCACCGGCATCATCGTGATCGTCGGCGTCGCGGACGACCTCTGGGATCTCGACTGGTTCATCAAGCTCGGCGCCCAGTTCCTCGCCGCCGGCATCATCGCCTGGTTCGGGCAGCTGCAGATCTACACGATCCCGATGTCGGGCGGCATCACGTATCTGCCGAGCGGCCTCAGCGTCCTGCTGACCGTGTTCGCGATCGTCGTCGTCATGAACGCCGTCAACTTCATCGACGGCCTCGACGGCCTCGTCGCGGGCGTCTGCCTCATCGCGAACGCGATCTTCTTCGCCTACTCCTACCTGTTCGTGCGGGATGCCGGCGCGAGCAGCTACTTCAATCTCGCATCCTTCATCGCGGCCGTGCTCGTCGGCGCCTGCGCCGGCTTCCTGCCGCTGAACTGGAGTCCGGCCAAGCTGTTCATGGGGGATGCCGGCGCCCTCATGCTGGGCCTGCTGATGGCCACCTCCGCCATCGCGATCACCGGCACGTGGGATCCGTCGATGCTCGATCCCAACGTCTTCGGGCGCTCGCAGCTGCTCGGCGCGTTCATGCCGATCCTGCTGCCCATCGCCGTCGCGATCCTGCCGCTCATCGACTTCGGCTCAGCGGTCATCCGCCGGCTGCGTGCGGGCAAGTCGCCCTTCTCGCCCGATCGCAAGCATCTGCACCACCGCATGCTCGACATGGGCCACTCGGATCGCGACGCGGTCCTCATCTTCTACGCCTGGACGGCGATCGCCGGCCTCTCCCTGCTGCTGATGTACATCGCGACGCGGCAGGACTGGTGGGGCCAGTACTGGATCGGCGTCGCCTACGGCGTCGTCGGCATCGCGGCCTGCCTCGTCGTCACCTTCACCCCCGCCCGCCGGCGGGCCGGCCAGCCGGATGCCGAGCCCCGCCGCCCAGAGGAGAGCCCCGTATGAACTATCAGAGACGCACCGCGACGATCATCCTCAACGCGACGCTGCGCTGGGCCGGGATCATCATCGGCATCCTCGCCGTCGTGGCCGCAGGAGTCGGCTACCTCGTCGCGGGGTGGAACGGCCTGTGGAGCGGCCTGGCCGGCGTGCTGCTCGCCGGCCTCTTCTTCGGGCTCACCGCCCTCATGATGCTCATCGGCGCCCGGCTGCCCGGCGACCAGCTGATGTCCACCGGCTACTTCGTCGTGGTGATGGGCGGCTGGTTCGTGAAGGTCGTCGTCTTCCTCGTCGGGATGCTGGTGCTGCGTGCGCAGCCCTGGATCGTGCCGTGGGTCTTCTTCTTCTCGGCCATCGCCGGGGCGCTCGCATCCCTCATCGTGGACATCGTCGTGTTCGCCAGAGTGCGGGTTCCGTACGTCGGAGAGGTGCCTCTTCCGGGCTCTTCAGACGATTCCTCGAAGCCGCCTACGAATTCGTGAGCCTGAAGGTTTCCTGATATGGTTGGGGAGTCGTCGCTTGCGCGGCCCGCGCCACAGAGCGTTGTTGCGCGCCAGCGGTCCACGACTCTCCTGACCCCCCGTCGCGCCGTTCCCCGGCGCCCCGAAGCTGGAGCCTAAGCTGTCAATCCACGTCGCTTCAATGATCGCCGCCGCGTCGAGCGATGACGGCGGGTTCCACGGCCCGTCCATCGACGACTTCTTCCCGCCGGCACTTCTCTTCCCGGGAACGCCGTTCGAGCTGAACCGCGTGATGCTCATCCGCGTCCTGGTCGTCGTGCTCCTGATCCTCATCTGCTGGCTCGCCACGCGTCGTATGAAGATCGTCCCGGGCCGCGGTCAGGCGGCGTTCGAAGCCGTCTTCATGTTCGCCCGGAAGAACATCACCTACGACACGCTCGGTGAAGAGCGCGGCCGCAAGTACGAGCCGATCATCATGACGATGTTCTTCCTCGTGCTCTCGATGAACCTGACGGGCACCATCCCCGGCCTCCAGGTCGCGACGACGGCGCTGATCGGTCTGCCCATCGTGCTCGCCATCATCTCGTGGGCCACGTTCATCTATGCGGGCATGCGCGAGAAGGGCTTCCGGTTCTGGAAGGACTCGGTCGTCCCGTCGGGCGTGCCGGGCTGGCTGCTCGTCTTCATCGTCCCGCTCGAGTTCCTGTCGACCTTCATCGTGCGGCCCGTCACCCTGACGCTGCGACTGACGATGAACATGATCGCGGGCCACATGCTCCTGGTGCTCTGCTTCACGGCCACGCAGTTCTTCTTCTTCACGGTTCTCGCGAACGGCAACCTGCTCGGCCTCCTCGGTCTCGGCTCATTCGCCTTCGGCGTCGCGTTCACGGTCCTGGAGCTGTTCATCGCGGCTCTGCAGGCGTACGTCTTCGCGGTCCTCACGGCCATCTACATCCAACTCGCGGTCGCCGAAGAGCACTGATCCGCTCCGGCACCTCAACCCAAACCCCTTCGAAAGGAACCACCCAGTGAACATCGTCGGACAACTCGCTCCGCTCGCCTTCGGTCTCGCCGTCATCGGCTCCGGTATCGGCGTCGGCTACGTCATCGGCAAGACGATCGAGTCGGTCGCACGTCAGCCCGAACTCCAGGGCCGTCTCCAGAGCCTCATGTTCATCGGTATCGCTCTGACCGAGGCCCTCTGCTTCATCGCCATCGCCGTCGCATTCATCCCGTTCCCCAAGCCGTAATCGGCCCGCACAGCCAAGGAGTCTGAATGCTCGAGGCATTCGTCACCGCAGCGGCGGACGCGCAGGTCAGCCCCGTCCTCCCCGCGCTCCCCGACCTGGTCTGGGGCACGCTCGCGTTCATCATCGTGCTCGTGTTCTTCATCTGGAAGATCCTGCCGACCATGAACAAGCTGCTCGACGAGCGCGCCGACGCCATCCAGGGTGGCATCGAACGCGCCGACGAGGCACAGGCCCAGGCCACCGCCGCGCTTGAGGAGTACACGGCGAAGCTCGCCGACGCCCGCGGCGAAGCCGCAGCGATCCGCGACCAGGCGCGTGCCGACGGCGCGAAGATCATCGCGGACGCCAAGGAGCACGCTCAGGCCGAGGCCGCCCGTGTCACGGCCAACGCGCAGGCGCAGCTCGCCGCCGAGCGTCAGACGGCGTTCGTCCAGCTGCGCGGCGAGGTCGGCACGCTGGCGCTCGACCTGGCAGGCGGTGTCATCGGCGAGACCCTCGCCGACGACAAGCGCGCGCAGTCCGTCGTCGACCGCTTCCTCGCGGAGCTCGAGGCGTCCGAAACGGCTGGCAAGGCCTGATGGGCAGCGCGACCACTCAGGCCGTGGCGGCGACGACCGCGGCGCTGAACGCCGCCTCGTCCGTCGACCTCAGTGTCGCCGGCGAGCTCTTCGCCGCGGCGCGGATCCTGAGCGCGTCGCCGCAGCTGCGCGGGGCGCTCGCCGACTCGTCCGCTGCTGCGCAGCTGCGCACCGCCGTCGTGCGCGATGTGTTCGGCACGGCGCTGTCGGCGCCGGCCATCGGCCTTCTCGACGCCGCCGTCTCCCAGGCCTGGTCGTCGGAGGACGACCTGGTCGACGGTCTCGAGGAGCTGGCCGTTCGCGCGGCCACCCAGGCGGACCCGGCGGCGGATGTCGACGGCGAGCTGTTCGAGTTCTCGCGCATCGTCGCGGCGAACCCGGAGCTGGAGCTCGGGCTCGGGAGCCGCGTGGGCGCGTCGGAGAAGAAGGGCGAGCTCGTCGAGTCGCTCCTGCGGGGACGCGCGAGCGAGGCGACCACGCTCATCGCAGCCTCCCTCATCCGCGAGCCCCGCGAGCGCCGCGTGCGCGAGCTGCTCGCCTGGGCGATGCGTCTCGCGGCCGCCCAGCACGGCCGCACGGTCGCGACGGTCTACTCCGCCGCGCCGCTGAGCGCGGCGCAGTCCGAGCGGCTGTCGAACGCACTGGCCGCGAAGTACGACACCCAGGTGTCGCTCAACTCCGTGATCGATCCGACAGTGGTCGGCGGACTGCGCGTGCAGGTCGCCGACGACGTCATCGACGCGACCGTGTCGGCGCGACTCGCCGACCTCCGTCGGCGCCTCGCCGGCTGATCCAGACTTCCCGCCGATGGCGGAGACTTCGGGGCCGAGGCCCCACGAACGAAGGAAGACAATGGCAGAACTCTCCATCAGCTCCGACGTCATCCGTGACGCGCTGAAGGACTTCGTGGCCGCATACGAGCCCACCGGCGCCGTTGCGACCGAGGTCGGCACGGTCGTCGACACGGCCGACGGCATCGCCCACGTCGAGGGACTCCCCGGCGCCATGGCGAACGAGCTCGTGACATTCGCGGACGGCACGAAGGGCCTGGCCCTGAACCTCGACGAGCACGAGATCGGTGTCGTCGTCCTCGGCGAATTCGCCGGCATCGAGGCCGGCCAGCAGGTCACGCGCACCGGCGAGGTGCTCTCGGTCCCGGTCGGCGACGGCTACCTCGGTCGCGTGGTCGACCCGCTGGGCAACCCGATCGACGGCCTCGGCCCCGTGGCATCGGAGGGCGTGCGCGCCCTCGAGCTCCAGGCACCCGGCGTCATGCAGCGCAAGAGCGTGCACGAGCCGCTCCAGACGGGCATCAAGGCGATCGACGCCATGATCCCGGTCGGTCGCGGCCAGCGTCAGCTCATCATCGGCGACCGCCAGACCGGCAAGACCGCGATCGCGATCGACACGATCATCAACCAGAAGGCCAACTGGGAGTCCGGCGACGAGAGCAAGCAGGTCCGCTGCATCTACGTCGCGATCGGCCAGAAGGGCTCGACGATCGCCTCCGTCAAGGGCGCCCTCGAGGACGCCGGTGCGATGGCGTACACCACCATCGTCGCCGCCCCCGCATCCGACCCGGCCGGCTTCAAGTACCTGGCCCCCTACACCGGCTCGGCCATCGGTCAGCACTGGATGTACGGCGGCAAGCACGTCCTGATCATCTTCGACGACCTGTCGAAGCAGGCCGAGGCCTACCGCGCCGTGTCGCTCCTCCTGCGCCGCCCGCCGGGGCGCGAGGCCTACCCGGGTGACGTCTTCTACCTGCACTCGCGTCTGCTCGAGCGCTGCGCGAAGCTGTCCGACGAGCTCGGCGCCGGATCGATGACGGGTCTTCCGATCATCGAGACGAAGGCCAACGACGTGTCGGCCTACATCCCGACGAACGTCATCTCGATCACGGACGGCCAGATCTTCCTGCAGTCCGACCTGTTCAACGCGAACCAGCGCCCCGCCGTGGATGTCGGCATCTCGGTGTCCCGCGTCGGCGGTGACGCCCAGGTCAAGTCGATCAAGTCGGTCTCCGGAACGCTCAAGCTCGAGCTCGCCCAGTACCGCTCGCTCGAGGCGTTCGCGATGTTCGCGAGCGACCTGGATGCGGCGTCCCGTCGCCAGCTGGCGCGCGGCGCGCGTCTGACCGAGCTGCTCAAGCAGCCGCAGTACTCGCCGTACCCGGTGGAGGAGCAGGTCGTCTCGATCTGGGCCGGCACCAACGGCAAGCTGGACTCGGTCCCGGTCGAGGACGTGCTGCAGTTCGAGAGCGAGCTGCTCGAGCACCTCCGCCTGAACACGAACGTGCTCGACACGCTCCGCGAGACGAACGTGCTCGACGATGCGACAAAGGCGGAGCTGAACACGCAGACGGATGTGTTCCTCGAGGAGTTCCTCGGCAAGGGTCGTGCGATCGACCAGCCGGGTCACGAGGAGTTCCAGCCGACCGGCGCCGGCGACGTCGTGCAGGAGCGGGTCGTCAAGGGCCGCCGGGGCTGAGCCCGCGGAACACGAACCATGGGCGCACAACTCCGGGTCTACAAGCAGAAGATCGCTTCTGCCCAGACGACCAAGAAGATCACGAAGGCGATGGAGCTCATCGCGGCTTCGCGCATCCAGAAGGCGCAGGCGCGCGTGCGCGCGTCCTCGCCGTATGCGCGCGCGGTGACTCGTGCGGTCTCGGCGGTCGCGACGCGCTCGAACGCGTCGCACCCGCTGACCACCGCGCGTGAGAAGGTGACGCGGTCCGCCGTCGTCATCTTCTCCTCCGACCGAGGCCTTGCGGGCGCCTTCAACTCGCAGATCATCCGCGCCGGCCTGGAGCTCGCCGAGCTGCTGCGCTCGGAAGGCAAGGAACCGGTCTACTACCTCATCGGACGCAAGTCGGTCGGCTATTTCCAGTTCCGCCGCCTGTCGAGTGAGGCGGAGTGGGTCGGCGACACCGACACACCGCACTTCGAGACCGCCGTCGAGATCGCGCAGACGCTGGTCGACGCGTTCAACCGCGGCGGCGACAGCGGGGGAGTGGATGAGATCCACCTCGTCTACAACCGCTTCGTCAGCATGATGACGCAGACGCCCGAGAACGTGCGGCTCCTTCCGCTCGAGGTCGTCGACGCTCCGGAGGACAGCACCACGGTGTTCCCGGAGTACGACTTCGAGCCCGAGGCGAGCCTCGTCCTCGACGCGCTGCTGCCGGTCTACATCCAGAGCCGCATCTTCAATGCGCTCCTGCAGTCGTCGGCGGCGAAGCACGCCGCGACGCAGAAGGCGATGAAGTCCGCCAGCGACAACGCCGACAAGCTCATCACCGACTACACCCGCCTGCGCAACAACGCGCGTCAGGCCGAGATCACGCAGCAGATCGCCGAGATCGTCGGCGGCGCCGACGCACTGGCGTCCGGCAACTGAGACCACACGAGGAAGACACCACACATGAGCACCACCGCCACTGCCGAGCCGGCCACCGCGGTCGTCGGTCGCGTCGCGCGCGTGACCGGACCCGTCGTCGACATCGAGTTCCCGCACGACGCCATCCCGGACATCTACAACGCGCTCAAGACGACGATCACGATCGGCGACGAGTCGACCGAGATCACGCTCGAGGTCGCCCAGCACCTCGGGGACGACCTGGTGCGCGCGATCGCGCTCAAGCCCACGGACGGCATCGTCCGCGGCCAGGAGGTGCGCAACACCGGTGAGCAGATCACGGTCCCGGTCGGCGACGTCACGAAGGGCAAGGTCTTCAACGTCATCGGCGAGGTGCTCAACGCCGAGCCGGGCGAGAAGATCGAGATCACCGAGCGCTGGCCGATCCACCGCAAGGCGCCGAACTTCGACCAGCTCGAGTCCAAGACGCAGATGTTCGAGACCGGCATCAAGGTCATCGACCTCCTGACGCCCTACGTGCTCGGCGGAAAGATCGGCCTGTTCGGCGGCGCCGGCGTCGGCAAGACCGTCCTCATCCAGGAGATGATCCAGCGCGTCGCGCAGGACCACGGCGGTGTGTCGGTGTTCGCCGGTGTCGGCGAGCGCACCCGTGAGGGCAACGACCTGATCCACGAGATGGAGGAGGCGGGCGTCTTCGACAAGACCGCCCTCGTCTTCGGCCAGATGGATGAGCCGCCGGGGACGCGTCTGCGCGTGGCGCTGTCCGCCCTCACCATGGCGGAGTACTTCCGCGATGTGCAGGGCCAGGACGTGCTGCTGTTCATCGACAACATCTTCCGCTTCACGCAGGCGGGCTCCGAGGTGTCGACGCTGCTCGGCCGCATGCCCTCCGCGGTGGGTTACCAGCCGAACCTCGCCGACGAGATGGGTGTGCTCCAGGAGCGCATCACGTCGACGCGCGGACACTCCATCACGTCGCTGCAGGCCATCTACGTGCCGGCGGACGACTACACCGACCCGGCTCCCGCCACGACGTTCGCGCACCTCGACGCCACGACCGAGCTCTCGCGTGAGATCGCCTCGAAGGGTCTGTACCCCGCCGTCGACCCGCTGACGTCGACGAGCCGCATCCTGGACCCCCGCTACATCGGCGCAGACCACTACCGCGTGGCGACCGCCGTGAAGCAGATCCTCCAGAAGAACAAGGAGCTCCAGGAGATCATCGCGATCCTCGGTGTCGACGAGCTCTCCGAAGAGGACAAGGTCGTCGTGTCGCGCGCACGCCGCATCCAGCAGTTCCTCTCCCAGAACACCTACATGGCGAAGAAGTTCACGGGTGTCGAGGGTTCGACCGTGCCGATCAAGGAGACGATCGAGTCCTTCGACGCGATCGTGCGCGGCGACTTCGACCACGTCGCCGAGCAGGCCTTCTTCAACGTCGGCGGGATTTCCGACGTCGAGGCGAAGTGGGCGCAGATCCAGAAGGAGAACGGCTGACATGCCGCTGCAGGTGAGTCTGGTCTCGGCCGAGGAGGAGCTCTGGTCGGGTGAGGCATCGCTCGTCGTCGCCAGGACCGTCATCGGCGAGATCGGCTTCATGGCGGGGCACTCGCCCGTGCTCGCGCTCCTCGCGGAAGGACAGGTGCGCATCACGCGTCCCGACGACACCCGTGTGGTGGCCGACGCGAAGGACGGCTTCCTCTCCGTGGAGAACGACGTCGTGACGATCGTGGCGAGCACCGCCGCCCTCGTCTCCTGACCTCAGGACACTCGAACCGCCCTCTGCCTCCGGGCAGGGGGCGGTTCCGCATCCCGCGAAAGGACGCGCCGTGCTGATCCTGCTGCCGCCCTCCGAGACGAAGCATCCCGGAGGCGTCCGTCGCGTCCTCGACCTCGACACAATGGCCTTCCCCGAGCTGCGGCCCCAGCGCGAGGCGGTCGTCGACGCGCTCGTCGCCCTCTCCGCGGATGAGAACGAGGCGGCGCGGGTGCTGAAGCTCAGCGAGCGCCAGCGTCCCGAGATCGCTGCCAACGCCCGACTGCGCGAGGCGCCCACGATGCCCGCCGTCGATCGCTACACCGGCGTGCTGTTCGACGCCCTCGATGCGTCGTCGCTGGATGCGGCATCCCGCCGCTGGCTCGGTGCGCACGTGCTCATCCACTCGGCGCCGTTCGGGCCGGTCGGCGCGCTCGACCGGATCCCCGCCTATCGGTTGGCGGCGAACACCGCTCTGCCGGGTGTTCCGCCACTGACGCGGCAGTGGGCGGGGGCCGTCACCGCGGCACTGGCAGCGGCATCCCCTCCGTTCGTCCTCGATCTGCGCTCCGAGGCGTACGCGGCGCTCGGGCCCGTGCCCGCCGATATGCCGACACGGTACGTGCGCGTGGTCGCCGAGGGCCCGGACGGCTCGGCGCGGGCGCTCAACCACTTCAACAAGCACGCCAAGGGGGCGTTCGTGCGCGCTCTGGCCGAGAGCCGCCCGCGAGCATCGACGGCGGTCGGCCTGCTGCGCTGGGCGGAGGCTGCGGGCTTCGTGCTGCGCGAGGGGGATGCGCCCGGCGAGCTGGATCTGGTCGTCTGAATCGCGCGGGAGGAAGCCGACGCCGGTGGGACGAGAATCCGTCCCACCGGCGTCGGCGTCCGATCAGCGCGTGGTCTGCACGGCTGCCGTGCGGCTGCGGATCTGCTCGGCGACCGCGATGGCATCGCCTGCCGGCGCGTGGGACTTGCGGTCCGGGCGCGCGATGAACAGGTAGAGCCCGCCGGTCACGAGGACGATGCCCAGTCCGATGAGCACGATCCAGTCCGCGAAGACGTTGCCCGACGACCCCGGGCGCGCCAGCAGGTACATCGCGAAGATGCCGTAGGCGAGCGCGACGAAGTTCACGAGCATGCCCCAGCGACCGAGCGAGAACGGACCGGCCGGTCGCCAGCCTCTCACGCGCTGACGGAGCGCGGCGAGTACGACCATCTGGAACGCGACGTAGATCCCGAGCACCGCGAATGCGGTCACCGAGTTCAGCAGGTCCTCGTTGACGAAGATCAGGAGCGCGAGGAGCACCGGGACGGTGCACGCGACGATGAGCGCATTCGCGGGCACCTTGGTGCGCGGGGTGACCTTCGAAAGCCAGCGGTGGCCCGGCAGCATCCCGTCGCGCGCGAACGAGTAGAGCAGCCTGCTCGCAGCCGCCTGCAGGCTGAGGACGCACGAGAGGAAGGCGGTGACCGCGACGACGAGGAAGATCTTCGCGCCGACCGGCCCGAGCGTCGACTCCAGGATGGCGGGGATGGGGTCGGTCTCCTTGCCCGACACGATGGCCTGCAGGTCCGGTGCCGCGAGCACGTAGCCGCCGAACGAGAACAGAGCCGAGATGCCGCCGACGATGATCGTCAGCATCATCGCCCGGGGGATGCGCACGGCGGGGCGGGCGACCTCCTCCGCCACGTCGCCGCACGCCTCGAACCCGTAGAACAGGAAGAGGCCGGCGAGCGCGGCGCCGAAGAACGCGGTGAGGTAGCTGCCGTCGCCCTGCACGCCCATCGTGTCGAAGAACACGCTGAACGGCTGCTTGCGCTGGAACAGCAGCAGGTACAGGCCGACGCCGATGACGCCGACGAGCTCGGCCGCGAGGCCGATCTGCGCCACGCGGGCCATCGTGCGCGTGCCCGAGAAGTTCAGCAGGAGTGCGACGAGCAGCAGTGCGACGGTCAGCAGCAGGGTCGACAGCGGCGTCGACGGGATGCCGAAGAGGCTTCCGAGGAAGCCGGATCCGTATTCCGCCACCGCGGTGATCGTCACGATCATCGCCCAGATATAGACCCACGCGGCCATCCAGGCGTAGCGGCGGCCCCAGAGGCGACGCGCCCACGGATAGATGCCGCCGTGGATCGGATACTGCGAGACGACCTCGCCGAATACGAGCGAGACCAGCAGCTGGCCCGCGCCGACGATGAAGATCCAGAAGATCGATGGCGGACCGCCGACCGACAGTGCGACCGCGAAGAGCGAGTACACGCCGACCAGGGGGGAGAGGTACGTGAAGCCGAGGGCGAAGTTCGCCCAGAAGCTCATCGACCGGTTGAAGTGGTCCTGGTAGCCCAGGACGTTGAGGTGCTCGCCGTCGTCGAGGACAGAGGGCTTGGGGGAGTCGCCGGACATCGCTTCCTTTCAGGGGTGGGTGAAGAGCGCTGCCCGCCGATCACGTCGGTCGGGCAGCGCGGGGGAGACGGCTCGGGATGCCGTCAGCCGATGCGGATCATCTTCTTGTTGACGAACTCATCGGCACCGAAGCGGCCGAGCTCACGGCCCGATCCGCTGCGCTTGACGCCGCCGAAGGGGAGCTCCGCTCCATCCGCGGCGACGACGTTGACGAAGACCATGCCGGCCTCGATGCCGTCGGCGACGCGCAGCGCCTGCTCGGCATCCGTCGTGAAGACGTAGGAGCCCAGCCCGAACGGCGTGTCGTTCGCGAGTGCGACGGCGGCGTCCTCGTCGGCGACGCGGAACACCTGGGCGACGGGGCCGAAGAACTCCTCATGGAAGGCGTCGCTCCCCGGCTGGACGTCGGTGAGGATCGTCGCGGAGTAGAAATTGCCGTTGCGCGAGCCGCCGGCGTGGAGCGTGGCGCCCTGCGCGACCGCACGCGCTACCTGCTCGGAGAGGATCTCCGCCGCGCGCGCGCTCGAGAGCGGGCCCAGAGCCGTGCCCTCCTGCTTCGGGTCGCCCTCGGCGATCGCGTTCATCGCCGCCGTGAACTTCTCGAGGAACGCGTCGTACAGGTCGTCGACGACGATGAAGCGCTTGGCTGCGTTGCACGCCTGGCCGTTGTTGTCGACGCGGGCCAGGACGGCGGATTCGACCGTGGCGTCCAGGTCGTCGGTCGACAGGAGGATGAACGGGTCCGACCCGCCCAGCTCGAGCACGACCTTCTTGAGGTACCGGCCGGCGATCTCCGCGACGGCTGCGCCTGCGCGCTCGGACCCGGTGAGCGAGACGCCCTGCACGCGCGGGTCGGCGATGACCGTCTCGATCTGTTCGTGGGAGGCGTAGACGTTCACGTAGGCGCCGGCGGGGAAGCCGGCATCCCGGAAGATCTGCTCCATCGCGGCAGCCGACTCCGGGCACTGCTCCGCGTGCTTGAGGAGGATCGTGTTGCCGATGACGAGGTTCGGGCCGGCGAAGCGGGCCACCTGGTAGTACGGGAAGTTCCAGGGCATGATTCCCAGCAGCACGCCGAGCGCCGATCGTCGGATGAAGGCCGACCCCTCGCCGGCGAGCAGATCGATCTTCTCGTCCGCCATCAGCGACTCGGCGTTGTCGGCGTAGTACTCGTAGATCGCTGCGGCGAACTCGACCTCGCCGACCGCCTGCTCGATCGGCTTGCCCATCTCGCGCACGATGATCTCGCCGAGCTCCTGCGCCCGCTCGTTGTGCAGCTCGCCCACACGGCGGATGAGCGCCGCCCGCTCCGCGACGGTCGAGCTCTTCGACCAGGTGCGGAACGCGTCGTGTGCGGAGGCGATCGCCGACTGCAGATCGGCGTCCGAGATGGTCGCGTAGGTCTTGACGATCTCACCGGTGAGAGGATCGGTCACGGCGTAGGACATGCGGTACTCCTTCGGGATGCACGCGCCGGACCGCCGCCCGCCGCGCTGCGAACTCACCTAAAAGATATACCAGTGAATGATTCGTTTGGCGAGGGGTTGGGCGCGCGAGCGGGGGGACTGCCGCGCGGCCGCGTCCGAGAGTAGCTTCAGCGCCATGAAGAACATGCGCCCCATCAGGGCCTTCGCTTTCGCCTGGGCTCTCGCCCTGTCCGGAGCACTGGTCGTCGTCACCCCCGGCGTCACGGCTGCTCCGGCATCCCGCTATCCAGCGGTCACCCCCGCCGCCTCCGACTACCAGCAGCTGTCGGCATCCACGACCCCGCCGACCGAGGCTCAGTGCAACTCGGTGGGCCGCCGCTGCTTCAATCCCGCCTCGATCCGGGCGGCCTACAACCTCAACGGCCTCGTCGCCGGCGGCATGGACGGAGGCGGGATCACGGTCGCCATCATCGACTCGTTCGGCAGCGACACGATGGCGCATGACCTGCACGTCTACAACCAGGCGTTCGGGCTGCCCCCGATGTGCGGCGAGGAGGGCGTGACGTGCGCCCCCGGCATGCCGACGTTCTCGCGCCTCGCCCTCCAGGGCGCGCCGGCGACCAAGGCGCCGCCCGCGACGGCGAAGTCGCCCGGGCTGCAGGACAAGTCGGCGTGGGCCATCGAGGTCGCGCTCGACGTCGAGACCGTGCATGCGGTGGCGCCGGGGGCGAACATCCTCCTGGTGACCACCCCGGTCGCCGAGACCCTCGGTGTCCAGGGACTGCCGCAGATGATGGCGGCCGAGAAGTACGTCGTCGACAACCACCTCGCGCAGGTCATCACGCAGAGCTTCGGGACCGCGGAGGAGGCGTTCAACACGCCGTCGTCGCTGCTGAACCTGCGCGGCGCATTCACGGCCGCGGCCGCGAGCGGTGTCACGGTGCTGGCATCCACGGGCGACAACGGCACGGCGAACGTCATGAAGGCGCCGGTCGGCGGACCCAATGCCGGACCCACGATCCCGTATCCCACCGTCGGGTGGCCGGCATCCGATCCGCTCGTCACCGCGGTGGGCGGCACCTACCTGTGCACCGACCCGACGGCGACCGTGGGTCGCGTGACCCTGAGTTCGATGAGTCCCACGCGGTGCCTGGCGAACCCGGGCGTCGCGGAGGTCGGCTGGATCGCCTCCGGCGGGGGATACAGCCACGTGTTCGGCAAGCCGGACTACCAGAACACGCTGCCGGCCGGAAGCACGCAGATCGGAGCGATGCGCGGGATTCCCGACGTCGCCCTGCTCGCGTCGGCAACGACCGGCACGCTGGAGTACCTGAGCCTGCCGCCGGACGGGCAGAGCGGCATCCTGTGCGGCGGCACTCCGTGCAGCACCGGCTGGTACGTGGTCGGCGGCACGTCCCTGTCGTCGCCGGCGATGGCCGGCATCGTCGCCATCGCGGCGCAGCTGAACGGTGGCGGACTGGGGCTCATCAACCCCGCTCTCTACAAGATCGGCGCAGACCCGACGCGGTACGCCGCTGACTTCTTCGACGTCACGACGGGGAACAACACGCTGGACCCGTCGGTTCCCGGCTATCCCGCGACGACGGGCTGGGATCCGGTCACGGGCCTGGGCACCATCAACGGCGAGAACTTCGTGCCCGACCTGGTCGCAGCCGTGCACGGCAACTGAGCGGGATGACGGCGGGCGCGGTGATCCGCGCCCGCCGTCCTCGTCCGCGCGGAGCTCAGGCGCGGTGCACCGCGGGACGCACGAGCACCGTGAACGGCGCTCCTGCGCAGGCGACGCGGGCGTCCGCATCCGCGATCGTCCCCACCTGCAGGGCAGGCTCGGTCGACACGATGACCCGGCCGTCCGCATTGACGAGGGCCACCGGCTCATCGGCGTCGAGGAAGGCGGGAAGCAGGTCGCGCTCGAGTCGGCGGACCGCCACATCGGCCCCCACGACTCCCGCGACGGCGCCCGTGGCGGCCGATCGCACCGGCGAGGTGAACGTCAGGATGTAATCGCACGTGCACAGGTGGTCGACGTAGGGGCCGGTCACGTGCGCCTGGAAGGTGGTGGCGGGGACGCGGAACCACTCGAGCGACCGGAAGTCCCGCAGGTACTCCGCGTAGCCGCGCGTCGTGAGGTCGAGCCGCGTCGGCACGGTCGTCGCCCCGAGCACGGGGTTGTCATCGAGCGGACCGAGCCACCACGCGAAGTGGACACCGCGCGCCGACACCACGTCGCTGTCGGCGATGAAGCCCGCGCCGACGAATCGGGCGTCGTCGGCGTCGAGCACCGGGAGCACGAGGTCGGCGACCGTTCCGTCGATCTCGGCGGGCTTCGGGTCGGAGCCCAGAGCCTCCTCCACGTCACCGCGCCACGCATCCAGAAGCGTGAAGACCTCGCGCGTCCGGTCGTCCACGAGGGCGGCGAGCTCATGCGCTGAGCGGCTCATCGAGGGCTCCTCCTCTCTCGACGCGCGCCTTCGCCGCGAGCACGCGCTCGGCCAGAAGGGTGATCAGCGAACCGGCCGCCTCCCGTGCCGGCGCAGGGCGGCACGTGGCCACCGCGCGCACGATCCGGCGGTCGTGCGCGAGGGTGTCGGTGCGCACGACCGGATCGTCGAGGCCGATCAGCAGCAGGGGCGCGGCATCGGCCTGGAGTCGGATCTGCTCGCGGACGAGCCGCGGCGATTGGCTCAGCACCGCGAGCTCGAGGAAGAACCCTCCCTGGTTCGTGCGGGCGGCCGCGGGGCCCGAGAAGTCCGCCTCGCCGAGCCACGCGTCCAGACGCTCGGCGTCGCCGGGCGTGGCGCGTTCCGCGGCGCGCTCGGTGGCCGCGGCCACGATCGCGGAGAAGTAGACGGCGATGTCGCCGATCTCGACCTGGCTGAGATTGCGCAGGCGCGCGGTCAGGATGCCGCGGTGCTCCGCGTCGTCGTGGACGACGAAGCTGCCGCCCTCGCGGCCGCGCCGCGTCTCGACCAGACCGCCGTCGCGGAGGATGCCGAGACCCTCGCGCACCGTGATGAGGGCCACGCCGAAGCGGCGCGCCAGCTCCGGCTCGCTCGGCAACCGCTCGCCCGGGGCGAGCACGCCCAGCACGATGCCGTCGGTGATGCGGCGCGCCACCTGCTCGGCGCGCCCGGCATCGGACAGCTGCGCGAACACCGCCTCGCGCGCACCGGGCCCCACCCTTGACGACACGTGCCCCACCATAGCCGAGGCACACGGCAGGGGTCCGAGCCGCGCGCGGCCCGGACCCCGTCATCCCTGGATCAGCGGACCGCGTAGGCCGCCGTGATCGTCTGCAGGACCTTGGCGCCGTTCGCGTCGGTGAGCTCGACCCGCAGGCTGACCGTCTTGCCCGAGGAACCCGTGTGGTCCACCACCAGGTTCGCGCCCGACGACGTCAGGCTCGTCGTGCCCTCGGTCCACGTCATGCCGGCGTCGACCGACGTCCACACCCGGGCGGCCGTGACGGCGCCCGCGGTGTACCCCGGGTTCGCCTGCACCCGCGCCGGGATGATCACCGGCCCCGCCGCGACGGTCTTGAGACCGTCCGTCGGAAGGTCCAGGCGCGGCAGGAGCAGCGCGAGCGGCTGACTGTAGACGTTCGGGTCCGCGTGCGAGGTGAACGTCCACGTCGTGTCCGTCGCGGTGGACCGCTTCCAGAACTTCGCAGGGCTGCCGACCTTCTCGATGTGCATCGACAGGTCGTAGGTCGCTTCACCGGACGGCACCGTGAAGACGCCGTACGGATCGTAGCTGCTGCCGATGACGACGCCGTTGCGCTTGAGCTGCATGTTGCCGAGGTCGCCGAAGCCGCCCTGATCGGCCCAGTGGCCCGCGCTGTCCCCCCACACGGCGGTCTGGATGCCGAGCAGGTCGCCCTGGCGCTCCGCGATCAACGTGGGTGCGCCGGTGGCATCCTTGCGGACAGCGGGTGCGATGCTGCCGCCGTACCACGAGTCGGTGATCCGCTGACCGGGCGTGAAGGTCCGGTAGTGGTCGTTCATCGCCTCGCCGAACGGCAGGCTCGAGGAGAGCGAACGGTAGTACTTCGTGCTGTCGGCGGTGACGAACTCCGTCCGCGCGCTGGGCGCGGGGATGAAGTCGAAGCCGCCGATCGCGAAGGCCACCGTGTCGGGGCGCTGCACCGCCACCGACCCGACCAGGTCCGTCGCGACGCCCATGCTCTCGTAGGTGTCGTCGATGCGACCGAGCGAGGCGTCCGACACGTCGTGCTTCTGAGCCGTCACGAGCTGACCGTCGGAGAAGAAGCCCAGCGTGTAGGCGTAGGGCGTGTTCGCCTGCGCCGACCAGGTCAGCGTCGACGGTCCCGCGGCCAGCTCTGCCGCCAGCGCCGCACCCTCGGTCGCGGAGAGCGTGTAGGTCGGCAGGGGGGCCTTGTTGAAACCGGCGGATGCCAGCCACGTCCCCGGGTCGTCGCGCCACAGCAGCAGCGCCTTCGCCCCGGCGCTCTGCGCGCGGCTGGCCACCGAGAAGTCGTCGGCTCCGATCGCGAGCTTCGCCACGACGACCTTGCCCTTGACGTCGACGTTCTTGAAGTCGGCTGCGGCTCCGGCGCCGACCGAGACGGCGTCTGCCGTGCCCGATCCGTCGAGGTTGCCGATGCCCGGCTTCGCCGACAGCGGGTGCAGCGCGAGGCCGCCTGCGGTCGTCATCGACGAAACGAGCGGCGCGATCCGACGGCTCCAGTGGCCGAACTCGAACGAGCCGTCGTCCTTGGCGACCTTTCCGGTGATCTGCGCGTAGAACTCACGCGTGCCCGGACCGACGTTCATCGACCCCGAGCTCACGAACATGCCCTGCCAGATGCGGTCGAACGTGAAGGTCGTCATCCGGGTCTCGGTGGGCTGCTCGGTCGAGACGGTCAGCGGGTTGGCCTGCCGCGCATCCAGGACGATCGTCGTGTCCTTGTCGATCGTCACCTCCGGGCGGGCGAGGTACGCCAGCGACTGTGCGGCGGCCCTGCTGTTCGCGGCCGTCCCCGGCGTCGGCGTGAAGTCGAACGACGAGACGAAGTACGTGCCGGGCCGGACCGTAAAGGTCTGCTCCTTGCCGTTGACGTACGCCTGCTGACCGACGGAGGTGTCCGTGTTCACGAACTGCACGCTCGACGAGCCGGTGGCCGGCTGGCCGTTGCGGTCGAGGACCTGGACCTTGACGGTGAGCGCCGGTGCCGACGCGTACAGGCCGAAGGCCGTCGACACCCGCTGGGTGTCGCTCGTGGCGATCATGCGCGCCGTGATGTCGCCGAGCGAGCTGTCCGGGATGTTGGCCCCGAGCTGCACGGTCACCGGGACGTCGACGCTGCCGTGCGCGGGAACCGTGACGTGCTGGGGCAGGCGCAGCAGCGGCGTGTTCAGCGGCTTGTCGTCGTTGCCCGTCACGCCCTGGACGTTCAGGCGCAGGTCGACTGCGGTGTCGCCGCGGTTCGTGTAGGTGAGGCTCTTCGCGCTGTACTCCTTGGTCTGGGGGTAGTCGAAGGAACCGCCGAACACGGTGGACTGGCCGGTGACCGTCTGGGTCAGCATCCGGGAGATGTCGAGGCGGCCGGCCCCAACCTCCTGGGCGTCGCCGGGAACGGTCGGGTCGGCCGACGAGGTGAGCACCTGCTTGATCTGTGCGCCGGTGAGTGTCGGGAAGGCCTCCTTGGCGATGGCCGCGGCGCCGGCGACGTGCGGGGTCGCCATCGAGGTGCCCGACATGGTGCGGTAGGCGTACACGCCGCGGCCGCCCGCGGCGGCGGCGAGGATGTCGACGCCGGGCGCCGCGATCTCGGGCTTGACGATGTGACTCACACCCACCGGTCCGCGGCTCGAGAACTGGGCCGTCGCATCCTTCGAGTCGACGGCGCCGACCGTCAGGGCCGAGGCGGCGCAGCCGGGGCTGGAGACCGTGTTGTGGCGTGCCCCCATGTTGCCCGCGGCGATCACGAACAGGCTGCTGCTCGAGGCCGACAGGTCGTCGACCGCCTGGGCGATCGGGTCGTCGCAGGTCGTCGCGGGCGCGGTGCTGCCGAGGCTCATCGAGATGACGTCCGCGTGCTGGGCCACGGCCCACTGCATCCCCGCGATGATGTCGGAGTCGTATCCGCCGCCCCCATCGCCGAGCACCTTGCCGATGAGCAGGGTGGCGCCGGAGGCGACGCCGCGCTCCTTGCCGCCGCTCGCGGCGCCCGTGCCGGCGATCGTCGAGGCGACGTGCGTGCCGTGGCCGACGAGGTCGTCGGTGCCGTGTGCGGAAGCGGTGAAGTCCTTGGTCTGGGCGATGCGTCCGGCGAGGTCGGGGTGACCCGCGTCGACGCCCGTGTCGAGGACGGCGACGGTGCTGCCCGTGCCGTCGAGGCCGGCCTGCCATGCCGCGGGGGCGCCGATCTGCTGCGTCGAGTCCGCCATGGTGGCGTGCACGGGGCGGTCGAGCCACAGCTTGGACAGACCGCTGCCGGGGGCCGAGGAGTCGTCTGTCAGCTGAGCCCAGGCCGCCTGCGCATCCTTCTTGTCCACGCTGTACGCCATCGCGTTCACGGATGACAGCGGGCCGGCGTCGCTCGCCCCCGCCGGAACGGGGGCGGGAGCGGCCTCGGACACCGAGCGCGCCTTGTCGTCGTACTGCGCGATGAGCCGGATCGACTGCGAGTGCGCGTCGTCGAACCCGGCGGCGACCAGCGCGGTGACATCGAACAGCTGGCGGTCCACGCGATTCGAGGCGAGCACGCCGCTCGCCGTGGTCGGGAAGACGTAGACGTCGTCGCCGTCGCGGTAGGTCTCGTAGTCGGGGACGACGCCGTTCTCGTCGGGGAGGAGCTGTGCGACGGGCTGACCGTCGGCGGTCCGCGTGACGCGCACCCGGTCGCCCGAGATGAGGGTGACGGTGGCCGCCTGGCCGGCCGGTGCGCCGAAGGCGGATCCGGCGAGCGGCAGCTGCACGGGTGCGGCGCCGGCCGTGCCGGCGGAGGCGAGCGCGATGCCGGGGACGGCGCCGATGCCGCCCAGCCCGATGGCGACGCCGCAGATGCCGGCGACGAGGGACCGCGCACGGCGTCGGGCGGGTCGTTGAGTTCGAGGATCCATGGGAGCCCTTCCGGTTGGGGGAGTGAGCCCACGGTCTCACGCGGTCGGACTATCGTTTGTGGCGAACAACTGCCATGACCGGCATCCGCCACGACCGACGACGGCGGGCGGATGCGCCGAGTCCGAGGAGACCTGCATGCTCGAGGCCATCGGACTGGATGACGAGCACACGGCGATCTACCGCCTGCTCCTGGAACTGCCGTCGGCGGATGCAGCGCAGATCGCCGCGGAGACCGGCATGCCCGTCGACGAGGTCGCCCGCCTCCTGGTCGACCTGGAGGGCCTCGGACTCGCGGCCCGGCAGGCGTCCTCGCCCGAGCGGGTCGTCGCGTCGCCGCCGTCGCTCGCGCTGCGGCCGATGCTGGTCGAGAGCGAGCGCCGCCTCACGGCCGCGCACGCCGCGTTCGTGCAGCTGAGCGAGATCTACCGCCAGGGCGCGGCGCTGCGGGCGGCGCCGGAGGTCGTCGACGTCGTGCTGGGACCGGATGCGGTGCGCCAGCGCATCGCGCAGCTGCAGGCGTCCGCGTCCGAGCGCGTCGACGTGTTCGTCAAGAGCGAGGTGGCGCTGCTGGAGGCGGCGGACAACGTCGAGGAGGAGCGGGCGCTCGGGCGCGGGGTCCGCTACCGCACGATCGTGGAGACGGGGGTGATCGAGCGGCCCGGGTTCCTGGACGCCGCCCGCGCCGCGACGGCCGCGGGGGAGGAGATCCGCGCTCTGCCGGAGGTGCCGACGCGGCTGTTCCTGGCCGACGGCAGGCTCGCGCTGCTGCCGATGCGGCCGGAGGGGTCGAACCAGGTCGGCGGCGCTCTGCTCGTCCATCCGAGCGGCCTGCTGGACCTGGTGACCGCGGTGTTCGAGGCGTTCTGGCAGAGCGCTCGTCCCCTGTTCACCGCGGACGAGGAGGATGCGGTGTCCGAGCGCGAGCTCTTGTCGCTCCTCGTGGTCGGCCTCACGGATGCGGCCGCCGCCGCACAGCTCGGCATCAGCGTCCGCACGGTGCAGCGGCGCATCTCCGACCTCAGTGAGCGGGCGGGAGTGTCATCGCGGTTCCAGCTCGGCGTCGAGGCCGTCCGGCGAGGCTGGCTCTGACCGGTTTCGCAGACTTAAAGATTCACTATAGGATGAATTAGCCGACCGAGCCCGTGGTGTCCGCAGCCGCGACGCGAGGCGGGGCGCGACGACGCAGAGGGCCGACGATGGATGACGTGAACGGGGCACCGGGAGTGCTGGCCGGCGTGCGCGTCGCCGACTTCTCACGGGTCCTCGCCGGGCCCTACGCCACCATGACGCTCGCCGACTTCGGCGCCGAGGTCGTCAAGATCGAGCCGCCCGCCGGCGACGACACCCGGCACTGGCATCCGCCCGTCGACGCCGACGGCATGGCGACGTACTTCGCGAGCGTCAACCGCAACAAGCGGTCTGTCCGCCTCGATCTCGCGACGGATGCCGGTCGGGCCGAGGCATGGCGGCTCGCGAGCACGGCCGACGTCGTCGTCGAGAATTTCCGCCCGGGGGTCATGGACCGCTTCGGCCTGGACTACGAGACCGTCGCCGCCGCGAACCCCGGCGTCGTCTACGCATCCATCACGGGCTTCGGGGCGGGCGAGGGCGCGGCGCTCGCGGGCTACGACCTGCTCGTCCAGGCGGTCGGCGGACTGATGTCGATCACGGGCGACCCCGAGGGTGCACCCGCCAAAGCGGGCGTCGCCCTGGTCGACGTGCTGTGCGGGTTGAACGCGGTCTCCGGCATCCTGCTCGCCCTGCGCGAGCGCGATCGCACGGGTCGCGGTCAGCGCGTCGAGGTGAACCTCCTGCACAGCCTGCTGTCCGCCCTGACGAACCAGGCGGCCTCGACCCTCGCCACCGGCACCGCGCCCCGTCGGCTGGGGAATGCGCATCCGTCCATCTCGCCGTACGCCGTGTACCGTGCGGCGGATCGCGACCTCGTCATCGCCGTCGGCAACGACAAGCAGTTCGCGGCGCTCGGGGAGGTGCTCGGCCTCCCTTCGCTCGCCGCCGACACGCGCTTCGCGACGAACGCCGACCGCGTCATCCACCGTGATGAGCTCACCTCCGAGCTCGAGCAGGCACTCGCGGGGGCGCCGGCCGCCCAGTGGGTCGACCGGCTCGCCACCGCCGGAGTGCCGTCGGGTCTCGTCAACGATGTCGGCGAGGCCATCGCGCTCGCGGACAGGCTCGGACTCGGCCCCGTCGTCTCGCTCGGCGCCAGCCGCACGATCTCGAGCCCGATCGGGCTCGCCCGCACCCCCGCCGCTTACCTGACCCCGCCGCCGCCGCTGGACCGCGACGCCGGCGCCGACTGGCTCCCGAGAGAGGACACGCCATGACAACCGCGCCCCGCATCGACGAGGTGTTCGACTTCGACGCGCTGCTCACCGACGAGGAGCGCGCGTGGCAGCAGAAGGCCCGCGCCTTCGCGCAGGATCGCATCCTGCCCGTCATCGAGGACGACTTCGAGAACCGGCACTTCCGCCGCGAGCTCATCCCGCAGCTCGGCGAGGCGGGCTTCCTCGGCATGCACATCATGGGCTACGGATGCGCCGGGGCCGGCGCCGTCTCGTACGGGCTCGTCTGCCTCGAGCTGGAGGCCGCCGACAGCGGCTGGCGGACGTTCGTGTCCGTCCAGGGCTCGCTCGCCATGAGCGCGATCGCGAAGTACGGCTCTGCGGAGCAGAAGCAGACGTGGCTTCCCGGCATGGCAGCCGGCGAACTCGTGGGATGCTTCGCACTGACCGAGCCGCAGGGCGGCAGCGACCCGGCCGCGATGACGACGACGGCCCGCCGCGACGGCGACGGATGGGTGATCGACGGTGCGAAGCGCTGGATCGGTCTCGCCTCGCTCGCCGATGTCGCCGTGGTGTGGGCGCGCGTCGACGACCCCGAGTTCGGCGACGGCGGCAAGGCCGTCCGCGGCTTCCTCGTCCCGACCGGGACGCCCGGCTTCACGGCCACCCCCATCGCGGGCAAGCTCTCCATGCGGGCGTCGATCCAGTGCGACATCGCGCTCGAGGGCGTCCGGGTCGGGGCGGATGCCATGCTGCCCGGCGCCGAGGGCCTGTCCGGCCCGTTCGGCTGCCTCAACGAGGCCCGCTACGGCATCGTGTGGGGCGCCATGGGCGCTGCGCGCTCGTGCCTCGAGGCGGCGCTCGACCGGTCGATCACGCGCACGGTCTTCGGCAAGCCGATCGGCGCCAATCAGCTCACGCAGGCGAAGCTCGCCGACATGCTGCTGGAGGTGGAGAAGGGGATGCTGCTCGCCCTCCATCTCGGACGACTCAAGGAGCGCGGCGCCCTCACGCCGGCGCAGATCTCCGTGGGCAAGCTCAACAGCGTGCGCGAGGCGCTGAAGATCGCGCACGAGGCTCGAACGATCCTCGGCGGCGACGGAATCACGAGCGAGTTCCCCGTGATGCGCCACGCGGCCAACCTCGAGTCGGTGCGCACCTACGAGGGCACCGACGAGATCCACCAGCTCGTCCTGGGCCGGGCCCTGACCGGATTGAGCGCCTTCTGATGACCGGCGTCGACGAGGCCGTGCGCGCGGCCGCCGCATCCGGTTTCTCCGACTCCGCCCGCGCCGACCGGGCGACGTGGCTGCGCGCGCTCGCGACGGCCCTCGAGGCGGACGCCGCCGAGCTCGTCGCGCTCGCCCATCGTGAGACGCACCTTTCCGAGGCGCGCCTGTCCGGGGAGGTCGTGCGCACCGCGACGCAACTGCGGTTCTTCGCCGACGTCTGCGCCGACGGGTCGTACCTCGAGGCCACGATCGACACGCCCGATCCGTCGGCGATCCCGCCGCGGCCCGATCTGCGCCGCATGCTGCGGCCCATCGGCGTGGTCGCGGTGTTCACGGCGTCGAACTTCCCGTTCGCGTTCTCGGTGGTGGGCAACGACACGGCGTCGGCCCTGGCCGCCGGCTGTCCGGTCGTGGTCAAGGCGCATCCGGGCCACCTCCAGCTGTCGCGCCGGGTCGCCCGTCTGGCACGGACGGCGCTGCGGGATGCGGGCGCCCCCGTCGACGCCCTGGTGCTCGTGGAGGGCGTGGAGGCGGGCGTCGAGCTCATCCGGCATCCTCTCGTCCGCGCCGTCGGCTTCACCGGCTCGACGCGCGGCGGCCGCGCGCTCTTCGACATCGCGGTCTCCCGACCCGATCCGATCCCGTTCTACGGCGAGCTGGGATCCGTGAACCCGGTCGT
Organism: Microbacterium rhizosphaerae; assembly: GCF_034120055.1. Taxonomy (NCBI): domain Bacteria; kingdom Bacillati; phylum Actinomycetota; class Actinomycetes; order Micrococcales; family Microbacteriaceae; genus Microbacterium; species Microbacterium rhizosphaerae. Next base: position 1,576,427 of record NZ_CP139368.1, read on the forward strand.
CGTCACGCCCCTCGCCGCGAACGCGGACGCTGCCGGTCTGGCCGCGGGCCTCGCCGGCTCGTTCACGCGGGACGGCGGCCAGTACTGCACCAAGCCCGGCATCGTGTTCGTGCCGAGAGGCACCGGGTTCGAGGACGCCCTGGCGTCGGCCGTGGCAGAAGCCCCGTCGCAGCGGCTGCTCACCGACGGGATGACGGCGGCCTTCGCCGAGGGCTCGTCCGCGCTCGCCGGTCGCGGGGACGTGGAGGCCGTCGTCGCCGGGCGAGCCGCGGACCCGGAATCCGCGCCCATCGTCCTCGCCACGACGGCGGCAGCGTTCGCCGCGGACCCGGAGACGTTCCAGGAGGAGCACTTCGGACCGCTGACGCTCCTCGTCCGCTACGACGACGCCGCGCCCGCCGGAGACCTCGACCGCGCGCTCGGCATGCTCGAGGGCAGCCTCACGGGCACGGTGCGGCACGCCGCATCCGACGATCCCGAGCTGCTCGACCGCGTGACGCGCTCGCTGTCCCGGATCGCGGGGCGTGTGCTCTACGAGGGCTGGCCCACGGGCGTCGCTATCGCGTGGGCGCAGCACCACGGAGGCCCGTGGCCGGCGTCGACGGCGTCGGTGCACACGTCCGTCGGCGCGACCGCCATCCGGCGGTTCCTCGCTCCCGTCGCGTATCAGGATGCCCCGCAGGTCGTGCTGCCCGCGGAGCTGCGCGACGGCAATCCCCTCGGCATCCCGCGCCGCGAGGACGGCGTGCTGATCGGCTGAGACCGGCTCAGCCCCGGGTGTTCTGAGCCGTGCGCTCGGTGTTCTCGGCGATCGCGATGAGGGCGACGACCGCCTCGATCAGGAACCTCAGCACGATCACCGCGAAGAAGCTCACGAGCGGCACGAGGATGATCGTGGCCAGGAGCAGAGCGATGCCGGCGCCGACGTGCCCGGCGATGACCGAGGGGGCGACGAGCAGGCTGATGCCCCGGACGATCCCCGAGATGAAGTAGACGAGGAACCCGATGGCGATGCCGATGAGGCCGACGATGTAGAACACGCCGGCGAGCCGGCGCGTGATGAACGTGCGGAACGAGACGTCGAACAGAGCGCTGAAGAATCCGCGGCCGATCGCCGTGACGTCGTCGCCGACCGTACCAGCGCCGGTGTCGTCGACGTCTGCGACCGGTGTCGCGGTCGCCGATGGACCAGCCGCCGGCGGAGGGGGCGTGCGGCGGGCGGCCTCGTCCGCGGATTGCTCGGGAATCGGGGGAGTGGTGTCGTCCGACATGGTGTCCTCTCGACGAATGCTGCGCGTAGCGGTCCCGCCAGGCTATCCGCCGGACACGACGAAGGCCCGGATGCGACGGCATCCGGGCCTTCGATCGAGCTGCTACTTGATGAAGCGGAAGTTGATCGGGTAGCGGTAGGAGCCACCGGCGTTCACGCGCACGCCGCCCATGATCGACCAGATCACGTTCAGCACCCACAGGGCGAACGGGAGGAGGCCGATGAGGATGGTCACCGGCCCGAGGCCGGCCGCCCACAGCACGCCGTTGACGATGTTGACGACGATGACGAGCGCGATGTAGACGATCGTGAAGGTGATCTGCCAGTTCAGCGCCTCCTTCGCCTCGACGTTGGTGCGCGGACCGCGATCCTTCAGGATGAGCCAGATCAGCAGGGACGGCAGGAAGCCGACGATCCCACCGATGTTGGCCCACATCGCCGCCTGACGGTCGGCGTCGGGCGAGAGGGGGGCGGCTGCGCCGGGCGCATACTGCGGCGGCTGCTGGTACTGCGGCGGCTGCTGGTACTGAGGGGGCTGCTGGGCTCCGGCAGGCGGCGGTGTATACGGCGACTGGGGCTGGGCAGGGGGCGGGGTGTTCGGGTCTCCGGGCACGGCCGCGTTCGGGTCGCTCATCTGAGGTGCCTTTCTGTCTGTGGTCACTCGGGGAGACTGCTCGCGCACAGCCGAGGGCCGAGGCTGATCGATACGGTAGTCGTGCGCCTCCGGCGGCCGCAACGATCGCCGGCACGCGCCGTACATCAATACAGAGGATGGGAACCGCTCATGGATACACCGCAGCGCAGGGTCGGGGCATCCGGCCTCCTCGTCTCGGCCGCCGGACTCGGCTGCAACAACTTCGGCCGCGCGGGCACGCGCACCGAGACGCTGGAGGGCACGCGGGAGGTGCTCGACGCCGCGATCGCGGCGGGGGTGACGTTCCTGGACACGGCAGACATGTACGGCAAGGAGTTCGGGCTGTCCGAGACGCTCATGGGCGAGGCGCTGCGCGGTCGTCGCGACGAGGTCGTCATCGCCACGAAGTTCGGGCACTCGGCGGTCGGACCGGCGACCCTCGGCGGTGCGAAGGCGTCGCGCACGTATATCCGCCGCGCTGTCGAGGCATCGCTGCGGCGGCTGCAGACGGACTGGATCGACCTCTACCAGCTGCACACGCCGGATGCCGCCACCCCGATCGACGAGACGCTGGATGCTCTGACCGACCTCGTCCGGGAGGGGAAGGTCCGCTACCTCGGCCACTCGAACTTCGCGGGGTGGCAGATCGCGGAGGCCCACTTCACCGCGCAGCTGGGCCACGACATCCCGTTCGTGTCGGCCCAGAACGAGTACAGCCTGCTGCGCCGCTCGGCGGAGAAAGAGGTCCTGCCCGCCGTCGAGCGCTTCGGGCTCGGGTTCTTCCCGTTCTTCCCGCTGTACAACGGCCTGCTCACCGGCAAGTTCAGCCGCGAGGGCGGCCCCGACTCGAGCCGCATCATGCGCCAGCGCCCCCACTTGTGGCGCGACGCACCGTGGGACGCGCTCGAGGCGTACCAGGCGTTCTGCGACGAGCGCGGCATCTCGATGCTCGAGGCCACGTACGGGTGGATGCTCGCGCGCCCCGCGATCGCGAGCGTCATCGCCGGCGCGACGAGCGCCGAGCAGGTGCGCGCGAATGCCGCGGCATCCTCGGCCTGGACCCCGAACGCCGACGACCTCGCCGCCATCGACGGCTTCTTCCCCGCGCCGGCCGAGGTGTAGCCCGTCCGCCCCGGGCGAACACTGTTTCGTTGCGGAGTGAGTGCTCACTCAGTTAAAGTCGACCCGTGATCGACGTATCCACCGAGAGCGAATCCGGGGCGGACGCGGCCGCACGCACCCGCGCGCAGCCGATGGCGCCCGACGACCGCAGACGGATGATCGCCGAGCAGGCGGTGCCGCTGTTCCTCGAGCACGGCGCGGCGCTGACGACCCGCCAGCTCGCGGACGAGCTCGGCATCGCCGAGGGCACGATCTTCCGCGCGTTCGGCGACAAGGACTCGCTCGTCCGGGCCGCCGTCCAGACCTTCATGGAGCAGTCGCAGGCCCGCATGGCGGACGGGCTGGTCGACCCCGCCCTGCCGCTCGAGGAGAAGGTGGCGCTGCTCGTCCACGGCACGCGGATCTGGATGCAGAACATGTTCCGGATGGTGGCCCTCGTCCCGCGCGAGGACATCCCCCAGATCATGCACCGACCGCGCGACGACGAATACCAGACGGCCATCGCGGCGGCCTTCGAAACCGACGCCGACCGGCTGACCATCCCGGTCGACCGGCTGGCGGCGATCATGAGCATCGCGGGCGTCGCAGCCAACGCTCGCCGGTTCGGCGACGCGCAAGGACTCACGGACGAGGAGCTCGTCCACTTCATTCTCTACGGAATCGCGGGCGAGCCCCGCGGCGGCACCGACGGCGGGAAGGACTGACATGCTGGGGAAGCTGCTCGTTCGCTATCTGAAGCCCGGGTGGGCGCTCATCATCGGCGTGGTCGTGTTCCAGCTCGCGCAGTCGATCGCGTCGCTGTGGCTGCCCACCCTGCAGGCGGACATCATCAACACGGGCGTGCTCAAGGGCGACATCCCGTACATCTGGCGCACCGGCGGCATGATGCTCATGGTCTCCTTCGGACAGATCATCTGCGCCATCATCGCCGTGTACTTCGGCTCGCGCCTCGCGATGGGGATGGGTCGCGACCTCCGCGGCGACCTGTTCCACCGCGTGGTCGGGTTCTCGCAGCGCGAGGTCGGCCAGTTCGGCGCGCCGTCGCTCATCACCCGCAACACGAACGACGTCCAGCAGGTGCAGATGCTCGTGCAGATGTCGGCGACCGTCATGGTGGCCGCGCCGATGCTCGCGATCGGCGGCGTGATCTTCGCGATCAGAGAGGATGCCGGGCTCTCCTGGCTGATGCTCGTGTCGGTGCCGGTGCTCCTGATCATCGTGACCCTCATCGTGACGCGGATGGTGCCGGCGTTCCGCTCGATGCAGGTCAAGATCGACCGCGTCAACCAGGTCATGCGCGAGCAGCTGACCGGCATCCGCGTGGTGCGGGCCTTCGTCCGCGAGGATCACGAGCGCAACCGCTTCGAGACGGCGAGCGCCGCGGTGCGCGACACCGGGTGGCGCGCCGGCAACTACATGGCGCTGATGTTCCCGGCCGTCATGCTCGTGCTGAACGTCTCGAGCGTCGCGGTGATCTGGTTCGGGGCGTTCCAGGTGCAGGACGGCACGACGCAGATCGGCACGATCATGGCCTTCCTCAGCTACATGATGCAGATCCTCATGGGCGTCATGATGGCGACCTTCATGTTCGTCATGATCCCGCGCGCGGCGGTCTGCGCGAACCGCATCGGCGAGGTCCTCGAGACGGATGCGTCGGTCTCGGCGCCCGAGGTCCCCGCGGACGCGCCGGTGCCCGCCGGGCGGGTCGTGTTCGACCACGTCGATTTCGCCTACCCGGGTGCCGAGGAGGCCGTCCTGCACGACATCACCTTCGCGGTCGAGCCCGGTACGACGACCGCGATCATCGGGTCGACGGGAGCCGGCAAGACCACGCTCGTCGGCCTGATCCCGCGGCTGTTCGACGTCACGTCCGGGAGTGTCACGATCGACGGGGTGGACGTGCGCGAGTACGACCCCGACGAACTGTGGGAGCGCATCGGGCTCGTCCCGCAGCGGGCGTTCCTCTTCTCCGGGACCGTCGCATCCAATCTCCGCTACGGCGACGGCGAGGCGACCGACGACGACCTGTGGCGCGCGCTCGAACTCGCGCAGGCCGGCGACTTCGTCAGCGCGATGCCGGAGGGGCTCGGGGGCTCCATCGCCCAGGGCGGCACGAACGTCTCCGGCGGGCAGCGGCAGAGGCTCGCGATCGCGCGGGCGCTCGTGAAGCGTCCGGAGGTCTACATCTTCGACGACTCGTTCTCGGCTCTCGATCTCGCGACGGATGCCGCCCTGCGCCGCGCGCTCGACACGCATCTGCCCGATGCGACGCGCATCGTGGTGGCCCAGCGGGTGTCCACCATCCAGCATGCCGATCAGATCATCGTGCTCGACCACGGGCGCATCGTCGGCCTCGGCACGCACGACGATCTGGTCGAGACGAACGTCACGTATCGCGAGATCGTCGAATCGCAGCTCTCCGTGGAGGCGGCAGCATGAGCGGCACCCAGCAGGCGGAGCAGCGCCGAGGCCCGATGGGCGGCGGCCGCGGACCGTTCGGCGGCATGGGCCAGCCGGTCCAGAAGGCGCAGAACTTCGGGCCGAGCGCCAAGCGGCTCCTCGGCACGCTCAAGCCGGACGCCACCCTCCTCGTGGTGGTGGTGCTGCTCGGCGCGATCAGCGTCGCCCTGAACGTCATGGGGCCGAAGCTCCTGGGCGCTGCGACCAACGTGGTCGTCGCCGGTTTCGCCTCCCTGCAGTTCAAGAACCTGCCGCCCGGCACCACCCAGCAGCAGATCATCGACGGGCTGCGCGCCACGGGCCACACGCAGCAGGCCGATCTGCTGTCGGGCATGACGTTCACGCCGGGCGCCGGCATCGACTTCCCGCAGCTCGCGCTCATCCTCACGGGGGTGCTCGCGCTGTACGTCTTCGCGAGCCTGTTCGCGTACCTCCAGGCGCGCCTGCTCAACGGGATCGTGCAGCGCGGGATGCATCGGCTGCGCACGCAGGTCGAGGACAAGGTCCACCGCCTGCCGCTGTCGTACTACGACAGCGTGCAGCGCGGCGAGCTGCTCAGCCGGGTCACGAACGATGTCGACAACATCGGGCAGTCGCTGCAGCAGACGATCTCGCAGGTCGTCATCTCCCTGCTCACGGTCGTCGGCGTCATGATCATGATGTTCACGATCTCGCCGCTGCTCGCCGTGATCGCGCTCGTCACGATCCCGCTCACTCTCCTGGTGACCGTGGTGGTCGCCAGGCGTTCGCAGAAGCTGTTCATCGCGCAGTGGAAGGCGACAGGCACACTCAACGCGCGCGTGGAGGAGACCTACTCCGGCCATGCCATCGTCAAGGTGTTCGGGCACCAGAAGGAGGTGGAGCAGGACTTCCGCGGCGAGAACGAGGCGGTGTACAAAGCCAGTTTCGGCGCGCAGTTCGTGTCGGGCATCATCATGCCCGCCATGCAGTTCATCGGGAACCTCGTCTACGTCGCCATCGCGGTGGTCGGCGGCATCCAGGTGGCCAACGGCGTGATCTCGATCGGCGACGTGCAGGCCTTCATCCAGTACTCGCGCCAGTTCACCCAGCCGCTCGCCCAGCTCGGCTCCATGATGAACCTCCTGCAGTCCGGCGTCGCGAGCGCGGAGCGCGTGTTCGAGCTGCTCGACGAGAGGGACGAGACGCCCGAGCCCGACGAGGCCGAGACCGCGGAGGAGGACGCGGCGACGCTCGAATTCGACGGTGTCGACTTCCGCTACATCGCCGACAAGCCGCTGATCCACGACCTCAACCTCACGGCCGAGCCCGGCAGCACGGTCGCCATCGTCGGTCCCACCGGAGCAGGCAAGACGACGCTCGTGAACCTCATCATGCGGTTCTACGACGTGGACGCCGGCACGATCGCCCTGGACGGCGTCGACACGAGACGGATGACGCGGGCCGATCTGCGTGCGCGCACCGGAATGGTCCTGCAGGACACGTGGCTGTTCTCCGGCACGATCCGCGAGAACATCGCATACGGCCGCCCGGATGCGACGGAGGAGGAGATCGTGCAGGCGGCGACCGCCGCGTACGTCGACCGGTTCGTCCACGCTCTTCCCGACGGCTACGACACCATGCTCGACGACGACGCCTCGAACCTCTCGATGGGCGAGCGCCAGCTCGTCACCATCGCGCGGGCGTTCCTTGCGGATCCTCGCATCCTGATCCTCGACGAGGCCACGTCGTCGGTCGACACCCGCACCGAGCTGCTCATCCAGCGGGCGATGTCGCGGCTGCGCGCAGACCGCACCTCGTTCGTCATCGCCCACCGGCTGTCGACGATCCGGGATGCCCATCTCATCCTCGTGATGGAGAACGGCGGGATCGTCGAGCAGGGCGACCACGATCAGCTGCTCGCGGCGAAGGGCGCGTACTGGCGCCTGTACAACGCGCAGTTCGAGGGCGCCGCGGAAGAGGAGAGCGGCACGGTCCCCGCAGGGATGCCCGCTGCCCGCGCCGCGGGCGCACCCGCTGTCGGCGGTGCATAGGCGTTCCACTAGGATGTGAGGCACCGTCTGCGCGCGGTGCTGCGTGTGGTCGGTCGAGGGGAGGTCGTGTGCCCGACGTGACGACGGAGGTCCGGACCGTCCCGCTGGCCGATGGAGAGCTGCGCCTGTCGTGGGCCGAGGCCACCGACACGGGTCGGCGGCGTGAGATCAACCAGGATGCGGTGCTCACGCTGTATCCGCTGTTCGTCGTGGCCGACGGCATGGGCGGCCACATCGGCGGCGAGATCGCGAGCTCGCGGACGATCGAGCGTCTGCGCGCCGTCGCCGAGACGGGCGAGGTCACGGCGCACACGATCGAGGCCGCGCTCGAGAAGGCCGTCCAGGACATCGCCGCCCACCCGGGTGCGACGGACGACGGCACCGGCACCACGGTCACGGGAGTCTTCCTCGACACCGCCGCCGGTGACCCGCACTGGGTGACGCTCAACATCGGCGATTCCCGCGTCTACCTCGTGCGCGACGACGATCTCATCCAGATCACGACCGACCACTCCGTGGTGCAGGAGCTCGTCGCCGCGGGCCGGCTCAGCCCCGAGGAGGCCGAGCACCACCCGTACGGCAACGTCATCACGCGCGCGGTCGGACCCAGCGAGGGCGTGGTTCCGGATTACGTGCGTCTCGACCTCGTCGACGGCGACCGCTTCGTCGTGTGCTCGGACGGGCTCACCAAGGAGCTGACGGATTACGGCATCCAGCATTTCCTCTCGGAGCACGCCGACCCCGCCGAGGCCGTCGAGGCCATGCTCGCCGCTGCGCTTGAGAACGGCGGCCGCGACAACATCACCATCATCGTCCTGAACGTCGGGGTCTCCTCCACGGAGGACGACGGGAGCTGACGCTCCACGGGCCGGCTGCGCGGGGATCGCTCCGGGCCAGCCCGGCACTGGACTGGTGCGATGCGCCCGATCGCCGTCGACCCCGCCTCGCCGCTCAGCCTGCCCGCTCCTGCCGAGCCACCGCGCCGCGCCCCGGTGCCGCTGCTCGCCTCGGTGGTCCCGATCGTCGGCGCGGGTGCACTCGCCCTCGTGACCGGGTCGTACGCGATGCTGTGGTTCGCCGCCCTCGGCCCGCTGATCGCCGTGGCCACGCTCCTCGACGGCGCGCGCGCTGCGCGGCGTGATCGGCGGCGCACGGACCGCGAGGCGGCGGCCGCCCGCGATCGCGTCGCGGACGAGATCAGGCTGCGCCACGATGCCGAGCGGGCGGCGCTCGAGGTCCGGCATCCGGATGCCGGGTCCCTCTGCTTCACCGACGCCGGCGTGTGGCGGCCCGTTCCCGGCAGGCGCGAGGCGATCGTCGTCGGCAGGGGGTCGCAGGCGAGCGCCCTGCGGGTGACGGGCGGGGGCGACGGCACCGACGACGCGGCGCTGCGCGCCCGGGCCATGCGTCTGGACGGGGCGCCGGTGACGGTGCCGCTGACCGACGGTGTGGCCGTCGTCGGACCCGAGCCGCTCGCGGAGGCCGTCCTGCGGGCACTCGTCCTGCAGGTGTGTCTGAGCCGATCGCCCGATGAGCTGCGCGTCCTTCCTGGCGTGGGCGAGGACAGGTCATGGGTCCGAGAGCTGCCGCACACGGTCTCTCGGTCCGCGGACACCCCGACCCTGGTCATCTGCGGGCCTGACGCGTCGCCGACCTCTTCGGTGGACGTCGTCATCGCCCGCGCGGTCCCCGGTCAGCACGTCCCTCCGCGATGCGGGGCCGTGCTCACCCTGACCGGTCCGACCCAGGCGACGCTCCAGCACGCAGGAGAGTCGCAGACAGTCGGGGTGGAGGCGGTGTCGCTCGTTCAGGCGCACGCGGTCGCGCGCGCGCTCGCCGCCCGCGCCGGCGGGGGAGGCGACGGCGAGGGACCCGTGTTGCTGGCCGATCTCCTTCCCGCGGGAGCGCCTCCGGCCGCCGTACGGGGATCGCTCACCGCCGTCATCGGCCGGAGCGGGAGGTCCCCGGTGTCGATCGACCTCGTCGGAGACGGCCCGCATGCCGTCGTCGCCGGAGTGACCGGATCGGGCAAGAGCGAGCTCCTCACCACCTGGGTCACCTCGCTGTGCGCGACCCACCCGCCGGGTGAGCTCACGTTCCTTCTCGTCGACTTCAAGGGGGGCACGGCGTTCGAGCCCCTGCGCGCGCTCCCGCACGTTGCCGGGATCATCACGGACCTCGACGAGGCGGGAGCCCGTCGGGCGGTCGAGAGCCTGCGCGCGGAGCTGCGGCGCCGCGAGGGCGCGCTGGCGGCCGCGGGTGTGCGCGACATCCGTGACGAGCGCGGCGACCTCGCGCGCCTCGTCATCGTCGTGGACGAGTTCGCGGCCCTCCTGGGCATGCACCCCGATCTGCACGCGGTGTTCACGGATGTCGCGGCGCGCGGCCGAGCGCTCGGGATGCACCTGATCCTCGGGACGCAGCGCGCGTCGGGCGTCGTGCGCGACGCGTTGCTCGCGAACTGCCCGCTGCGGGTCAGTCTGCGGGTGACGGATGCCGCGGACAGCCGAGCGGTCGTCGGCACCGACGCCGCCGCCGCACTTCCGGGCGGTGCGCAGGCGCGCGGCATCGCACTCGTCCGCCGTGCCGCGGACCACGAGCCGCAGCGCCTGCGGGTCGCCCTCGCCGACGCCGAGCTGATCGCCGCCGTCGGCGAGCGCTGCGCACCCGTTCCGGCGGTGCGCCGTCCGTGGCTCCCCGAGCTCAGCACCCGCATCGAGCTCGCGGACCTGCTCGGCTCCGGCGACCGACTCGGCGAGGGCGAGCTCGTCATCGGGCTCGCCGACGAGCCCGATCGCCAGCGCCAGTCGCGCGTCGCCCTCGGTGCGCGCGAACGCGGGCTCGTCGTCACCGGCGCGGCGGGCACCGGACGCAGCACGGCCCTGCGCACGCTCGCCGCCCAGGTCGCGGACGACGGGCTCCTCATCGTGCCGAGCGACCTCGAGGGCGCATGGGACGCCGTCGAGCGGGCGCAACACGCGCCGCCGGGCACGGTGGTCGTCGTCGACGACCTCGACGCCCTGATCGGGCGCTACCCGCTCGATCACGCGCAGGTGGTCGCCGAGCGGCTGGAACGGCTGGCCCGCGGAGCGGGCGACGCCGGCGTGCGCCTGCTGGTCGGCGTCCAGCGGCCGGCCGGGGCGAGCGCACGCATCGCCGAGCTGATCCCACGGCGGCTCCTCCTCGCCTCCGCGACCCGCTCCGATCACCTCGCCGCCGGAGGCACTCCGGAGCTGTGGCGCCGCGACCTCCCGCCCGGGCGGGGCGAGCTCGACGGCCGCGCGGTGCAGGTCGCTCTGACGGGCGGGTTACGGATGCCACCGACCGAAGACGTGCCGCGGTGGCATCCTTCGGACCGGCTCACGGGCCTCGTCGTCCGCAACGGCGCCGCGCTTCCGGCGTCGCGCGACGGTCATCGGATCATCGATGTGCGGTCGGTCGTGGAGCCGGCGGAGCTGCGCGATGCCCGCGGCACGGTCGTCGTCGGCGATCCCGAGGCGTGGCAGCGGGCCTGGCGTGTGCTCGATGCGGTCCGCGACGCCGGCGAGCTGCTGATCGACGCGGCGTGCGCACCCGACTACCGCGCCCTCACCGGCGACCGCGAGCTGCCGCCCTACTGCACTCCTGCAGCGGGCAGGGGATGGCGGATCCTTCCCGGCGTGCCGTCGAGCCGCGTGCAGTGGATGCCTGCGGCGCGGTGAGTGCGGACCTCCGAGACGGGTCGATGCGCCAGGGGCCCGCACTCACGCGTCGATCAGGCGATCGCGTCCTCCAGGGAGCCGAGCTCGAGGCCGTGCGCCGTGGCGACGCCCGCGTTGACGACGGAGCCGCCGACGACATTGAGCCCTCCGGCGAGCGCAGCGTCCGCGCCCAGCGCGTCCTTCCAGCCACGGCGTGCGATCTGCCGGATGTAGGGCAGCGTCGCGTTGGTCAGTGCCGAGGTCGACGTGTTGGGAACGGCTCCGGGCATGTTGGCCACGCAGTAGAACACCGAGCCGTGCACCGTGAACGTGGGGTCGTCGTGGGTCGTGGGGTGCGTGTCCGCGAAGCATCCGCCCTGGTCGACGGCGATGTCCACGAGCACCGAACCCGGGCGCATGCGCGCCACCATGTCGTTCGTGACGAGCTTCGGCGCCTTGGCGCCGGGGATGAGCACCGAGCCGATCACCAGATCGGCGTCCACGACTGCGCGGTCGAGGTCGAGCGGGTTGGATGCGGCGGTCTTGATACGGCCCTGGAAGTGGTCGTCGAGGAACCGCAGACGCTGGATGTTCGTGTCGAAGATCGTGACGTCGGCGCCCATGCCCGCGGCGATCACGGCCGAGTTCGCACCCGCGACGCCGCCGCCGATCACCGTGACGCGAGCCGGGCGGGTTCCGGGGACGCCCGACATGAGCAGGCCGAGGCCGCCGGCGGAGCGCATCAGGGTCGACGCGCCCACCATGGGCGCGAGGCGCCCCGCGACCTCGCTCATCGGGGCGAGCAGCGGCAGGCCGCCGCCGGCGAGCTGGACGGTCTCGTAGGCGATCGCCGTCACGCCGTCGGCGAGGAGGCGGTCGGTGAGCGGCCGGTCGGCGGCCAGGTGCAGATAGGTGAAGATCACGAGGTCGTCGCGGAAGTACCCGTACTCCGAGGCGATCGGCTCCTTGACCTTCAGCAGCAGCTCGGCTCGGGCCCAGACCTCTGCCGGGTCGCCGACGAGCGTCGCTCCCGCAGCCAGGTATTCGTCATCCGGCATGGACGATCCGGCGCCGGCGCCCGACTGCACGATGACCTCGTGGCCGGCCGACACCAGGTCGTGGACTCCCGCGGGTGTCAGCGCGACACGGTACTCGTTGTTCTTGACCTCGGTGGGGACGCTGATCCTCATTGATATCGCTCTTTCTGTGCGCCCATGCGGCGCAGCCTCACACGGTCGGGCGAATGATCCCGACATCACGACCGCCGCCGAGCACCGACAGCGGAAGCAGCGACATCGCGTCCGCGACGTCGGAAGAACGAAGTGCTCCGGCCTTCTCGAGGAGGCGCAGGGCGACGGCGGCTGTTGCCCGGCCGCTGCCGTCGAGCATCTTGAGGGCGACGGTCGTGCCGTCGGGCGCGACCATCACGTGGACGCCCTCGGCTCCGCCCTTGGCGAAGACGCCGAGGCGCTCGATGAGGACGGTGTCCGGCTGTCCGGGGCCGGCGATCCCCCACGGGTTCTCGCGCACGGCGCGGACGAGCGCACCCGCGGCCCGGTGCAGGGCGAACGGCGATGATTCGGACGACCCGCCGATGCGATGGATGGCGCGCGCCAGCCCCGCGAGGGTCATGGCGTACACCGGGGCACCGCATCCGTCGATCGCGGTCGCCGCCATGCGCTCGCCGGTCATCCGCTCGATGAGCTCGCGGATGTGGATCTGCACCGGGTGATTCGGCTCGAGGTAGGTCGCCGTGTCCCAGCCGTTGACCGTGCAGGCCAGCAGCATCGTCGCATGCTTGCCGGAGCAGTTCATCCGCACGCGCCCCGGCTGGTCGCGCTCGCGCACCATGTCGTCGCGGGTCGCCTGATCGCTCGGCCACGCGGGCGGGCAGCCGAGGTCGTCCTCGCCGACCCCGGCGGTCTCGAGGATGCTGCGCACGACGGCGGCGTGACTGTCCGTGCCCGAGTGGCTCGCCGTGGCGAGGGCGAGCTGCGGGCCCTCGACCTGGGCGCCGGCGGTGATCGAGCCGAGCGCCTGGAGCGGCTTCATGCTCGAGCGCGGGAGGATCAGCGCGGAGGCGTCGCCCCACGTGCCCGAGACGGTCCCGTCGGGTGCGAGCACGATCGCGGTCCCGATGTGCCGGGACTCGATGAACCCGCTGCGTTCGACGACGGCGAGCTCGACGGCGGCTTCGGCTGTGAAGGTCTCCGGCACGGCACCCAGCCTACTGCGGGCGTCGTGCATCACCCAGGCGGAGAGGGTCATCGGGATGGAATACTGACGGGATGTTCGGCGAGCACCGCTATACCGTCACATCCGTCTGGACCGGCGACCGCGGAACCGGCACCAGCGGCTACCGCGACTACGACCGGTCGGTCACCCTGTCGATCCACGGCAAGCCCGATCTGCCGGCGTCGTCCGACAAGCCGTTCCGGGGCGACCCGGCGCGATGGAACCCCGAGGACATGCTCCTGGCCGCGCTGTCCGAGTGCCATCTGCTCTCGTACCTGCACGCGTGCGTCCAGGCGGGGGTGATCGTCCGCGGCTACACCGACAAGGCGATCGGCATCATGTTCGAGGACGGCCAGGGGGGCGGCAGGTTCACCGAGGTCATCCTGCGGCCGCACGTGATCATCGCCGAGGAGTCGATGAAGGATGCCGCCATGCGGGCGCACCACCAGGCCCACGAGTGGTGCTTCATCGCGAGCTCGGTGAACTTCCCGGTGCGCGTCGAGCCGACGGTGCGCGTCGCCTGACGATCAGAGCCGCTCGTGCGGCAGGACCTGCTTGATGCGGTCGATGCCGTGCGCGGGCGCTTCGTTGTACGCGTTCGCGAGCTCCTGGCCCGATAGGGCATGGATCGACGCCATGATCTCGTCTGTGGCGAGGCGGCGCGCCTTGCCCGACTCCGCGGTGCCGTGCTTGGAGAGGTCCAGCGGCTCGCCGAACTTGATGGAGACGCGCGGGCGCGTGCGGGGGAACTTGGCGCCGACGGGCATCACCTTGTCGGTGTTGACGAGCCCCACCGGCACGACGAGCGCGCCCGTCTGGAGTGCGAGGTAGGCGACACCGGTGCGGCCCTTGTAGAGGCGCCCGTCGAGGGAGCGGGTGCCCTCCGGATACATCGCCGTCGCCTGGCCCGCCTCGAGCATCCGTCGCTGCTGGTCGAGGGCGTCCAGCGCGGCCTGACCCGCGCCGCGCCGCACCGGGCTCGCACCGATCGCGCCGAAGAACTCGCGGGCGAGCCATCCGGAGAGGCCCTTCCCCTCGAAGTAGCTCGACTTGGCGAGGAAGTGGACCGTGCGCGGCGCGACGACGGGGATCGCGATCGAGTCGATGAACGAGAGGTGGTTGCTCGCGAAGATGATCGCGCCCTCGCGGGGTACGTTGTGCCTGCCCTCGATGTTCGGCCGATAGATGATGCGCACGAGGGGCACGAGGATCATGCGGATGAGGCCGTACAGGAAGCCGGCGGTGCGCGGCTCTTCGTCGGGCTGCTCGGCATCGTCCGACGCGTACGTCTCCGCTTCAGTCACCTATAGAGGGTACTCCGGGATGCATTCCCGTCCCGTTATGGGGCGTCTGCTGGTCCCTTCCCAGCGCGGACACACGAACATGCGACAGGATGAGTGCACTCCCTTCTTCTTTCTTTCGTGAGGTTTCCGTGCGCATTCGTCCGATCGCCGCCCTGTCCGCCGCCGCTGTCGCGGCGCTCCTGCTCGCCGGCTGTTCGTCGTCTCCGACGCCGACGGCGTCCCCGTCCGCGTCGGCCGGTGCCGACCTGTGCTCCGCGGTCGCCGCCGGAGGCGACGCGGTGAAGGCGGTCAAGGTCACCGGCGACGTCGGCAGCGAGGCGAGCGCCACTTTCGACAAGCCGCTGTCGGTCTCGAAGATCCAGCGCACCGTCGTCACGGAGGGCACCGGCCAGAAGGTGAAGGCCGGGGACCTCGTGCAGTACGCACTCACCGCCTACAACACCGAGACCGGCGCGAAGCTCGGCTCGGTGGGCTACAAGAAGGGCGAGGTGCTGCCGTCGCAGATCTCGGCCGACAGCCCGCTCGGCCAGGTCTTCGGCTGCGCGCCCGTCGGCACTCGTGTGGTCGCCGCTTTCCCCAGCACCGAGACCGCCCCGGGCGAGGTCTACGTCCTGGATCTGCTGAAGGTCGTTCCGGCCAAGGCGTGGGGCGCCGACCAGTCCGCCTCGACGGCCGGCCTGCCGACGGTGAAGCTCGCGAAGGACGGCGAGCCCTCGATCTCCATGCCGAAGGGCGCGACAGCGCCGACCGAGACCAAGATCGTCACCCTCAAGAAGGGCGACGGCGAGACCGTGGCCTCGGGTGACCAGGTGCTCGTGCAGTACAAGGGCGTCCTGTGGAACGACGGCAAGGAGTTCGACTCCAGCTGGAAGCGCGGCACGCCCGCGAGCTTCCAGACCACCGGTGTCGTCAAGGGCTTCCAGAAGGCCCTGGAGGGTCAGACGGTCGGCTCGCAGGTGCTCGTCGTCATCCCGCCGGCCGACGGCTACGGCAGCAAGGCACAGGGCTCGATCCCGGCGAACTCGACGCTCGTGTTCGTCGTCGACATCCTCGGCACGCAGCACACGACCTCACAGTAGGCGGCAGGTCCGCGACAGCTGTCGATGCGCCCTCGGCTTGACGCCGGGGGCGCATCCGTCTGCGCGCACCTCGCTAGGCTGACGGTCGTGCGGCGCATCGTCATCCTCGGTTCCACGGGCTCGATCGGGACGCAGGCGCTCGACGTCATCCGCGCGAACCCGACGCGCTTCGACGTGGTGGGTCTCGCCGCCGGTTCGAACCGGGATGCGGTGGCCGCCCAGGCCGCGGAGTTCGGTGTCGAGAACACCGCCTTCGGTGCCGCCGAGGCCGAGCAGCTCGTGCGCGACGTCGAGGCGGACGTGGTGCTCAACGGCATCACCGGATCCGTCGGCCTCGGCTCGACGCTCGCCGCGCTGGAGAGCGGCCGCACGCTCGCGCTCGCCAACAAGGAGTCTCTGATCGTCGGGGGCGACCTCGTCACAGCGCTCGCCGCCCCCGGCCAGATCGTGCCCGTCGACTCGGAGCACTCCGCGATCGCGCAGGCCCTGCGCGCGGGCGAGCACTCGGAAGTGCGGCGGCTCGTGGTCACCGCCTCCGGCGGCCCGTTCCGCGGTCGCTCGCGGGCGTCGCTCGCGGAGGTGACGCCCGCCGAGGCGCTCGCGCATCCCACCTGGAACATGGGCCGGGTCGTGACGACCAACTCCGCGACGCTCGTGAACAAGGGCCTCGAGGTCATCGAGGCGCACCTCCTGTTCGACATCCCGTTCGGCGACATCGAGGTGGTCGTCCACCCGCAGTCCATCGTGCACTCGATGGTCGAGTTCTGCGACGGATCGACGATCGCCCAGGCGTCGCCGCCGGACATGCGACTGCCGATCTCGCTGGGCCTCGACTGGCCGCACCGGGTGAGCGGCGTCGGCCGTCCGCTGGACTGGACGGCGTCGGCGTCCTGGACCTTCGAGCCTCTCGACGACGACGCCTTCCCCGCCGTCCGCCTCGCGAAGGCGGTCGGGCGCGCGGGAGGCACCTATCCCGCGGTCTTCAACGCCGCGAACGAGCAGGCGGTCGACGCCTTCCACGACGGCCGGCTGTCGTTCCTCGGCATCGTCGAGACGATCCAGCGCGTCGTGGATGCGCACGACCCACCCGACGCGCTCACCCTCGAGTCCCTCGCCGAGGCGGAGCGCTGGGCGAGGGACGTCGCGGATCGCGCGATCGCCGGCGGCCGCTGAGCGAACGCGGTCGAGACCCGATGGCGGTCAGCGCCACTCCCTCTCGGGATCCGAGAGCGGCGTCTCATCCTCGGGGTACGGCACGGGCCAGTGCGGATCGGGCACCGGCCAGCCGGCGTCGCGCAGCGCGCGCCGGGCGAGCTCGCGGGCCGAGTACGGCGTGCGGGCGCCGCGGATGTCGCGGTAGTCCTGGTGCCCAGGGCCGCACCACAGGATCGCGTCGCCCTCGCCGGCGAGCGCGACCGCCTCGATGATCGCGCGCTCCGGCGGCGTGTACTCGAGGATCACCGCGTCCGGGCGCGCCCGGCGTGCGCCCTCGATGAGGGTCGCGCGGATCGAGTCCGGGTCCTCGAAGCGCGGGTGGTGGTCGGTGATGATGAGGATGTCGCTGCCCTCGACGCCCGTGCGGCCCATGTCGTGGCGCTTGGTGGCGTCGCGGTCGCCGTCGGCGCCGAAGAGGAACAGCACCTTGCCGGGCGTCACGCGCCGCACCGCGGCGAGGGTCTTCTCGAACGCGTCGGGGGAGTGGCCGAAGTCGACGTAGACCGCGGGCCCGCTCTCGCCCGAGACGAGCTGCGTGCGTCCGGGCAAGGAGGCCTCGATGCGGCCCGAGCCGCCGGCCGAGGCATCCAGCGCCCCGACCAGGGCGTCCCACATGTAGCCGCCCTCGAGGATCATGACGATCGCGAGGCCCGCGTTGGCGGCCATGTGGCGGCCGATGACCGGCACGACCGTCGTGAGGCTGCGCCCGTCGCGCGACGACAGCCGGAACTCGGTACCGGTCGGGCGCTCGTCGAGGATCTCGACGATCCAGTCGGCCTTCGCCGCAGCCTCCGGATCCGCGGCGATCGCCGGTGTCGCGATCGTGACGGACGGCACCTCGGAGCGCTCGGCGACCTCCGCGCCGGGCTCGGAATCGAGCGAGATGACCGCGCGCCGCGATCGGTCGGGGCGGAACAGCGCCATCTTCGCCTCGAAGTACTCGCGCATGTCGGCGTAGTCGTCGAGGTGGTCGTGGCTGAGGTTCGTGAACCCGGCGACGTCGAACACGAGACCGTCGACGCGGTGTCGGCTGAGCGCCTGCGCGCTGACCTCCACGGCGACGGCCTCGACACCGCGTTCGCGCATCAGGGCGAGGAGCGCGTGGAACTCCGATGCCTCGGGCGTCGTGAGCCGCGACACGATGACCTGCCCGGCGATGTGCCGCTCGGCGGTCGACGAGAGCCCCGTGGTCACCCCGAGCTGGCCGAGGATGCCTTCGAGCAGGTGCGAGACGCTCGTCTTGCCGTTGGTGCCCGTCGTCGCGAACAGGGTCGGGATGTCGTCATCCGGACCCGTGCCGTAGACCCATGCGGACAAGTCGCCGAGAAGCGCCCGCGGGTCGTCGACGACCACGATCGGAAGACCCGCGGATGCAGCGATCCCGGCGCCCTCCGCGTCGGTGATGACCGCGACCGCGCCCTTGTCCGCTGCGGCCCGGGCGAACTCCGCGCCGTGCCGGTTGACCCCGCGGATCGCGACGAACGCCTCGCCGGCGCGCAGATCGGCGGTCGCGAGGGTGATGCCCGTCAGGGTGACCCCGGGCTCGCCACGGAGCTCCCCGCCGAAGCGATGGGCGAGCTCGTCGAGCGAGCGGACGGGCGGATGCTCGGGTCGGAGGACGGGGGGCAGGTTGGCGGGTGCGGCGGGGTGCACCGGCGAATCAGGGGCTGTCGGCATGGCGCATCCATCTTCCCCCGCCTGTTGGGCGAACTCAAAGCGCGCACGAGTACCGTTGGCGGGGTGACAGTCGTGGCCTTCGTGATCGGCATCCTCATCATGGTGGTGGGGCTCGCCGTGTCCATCGCGCTGCACGAGCTCGGGCACCTGTACCCCGCGAAGCGATTCGGGGTGCGCGTCGGCCAGTACATGATCGGGTTCGGCCCGACGCTGTGGTCGCGCACGTACGGCGAGACCGAGTACGGCGTCAAGGCGATCCCGCTGGGCGGCTACATCTCCATGGCCGGCATGTATCCGCCCTCGGCCGAGCTCGCCGCCGCATCGGCCGGTGGCGGAGCCGGCGGGAGCAGAGCTCGCGACGGGCGAGCGCGCGACGGGCGCGCCGGCGGCGGGTTCTTCGCGACGATGGTCCAGGATGCGCAGACCGCCAACGACCAGACGCTCCGGGGTGCCGACGACGACCGGGTCTTCTACAAGCTTCCGGTCTGGAAGCGCATCGTCATCATGCTCGGCGGGCCGACCATGAACCTCCTGCTGGCGGTCGTCCTGTTCGCGATCCTGTTCAGCGGCATCGGCGTGAAGACGGCGACGACGACCGTCGGCTCGGTGTCCGCGTGCGTGATCCCCGCGGACACGCAGCGCACGACGTGCCAGTCGTCCGACCCGGCGTCCCCGGCAGCGCAGGCCCGTCTGCGCGCGGGCGACCAGATCCTCTCGGTGGGCGGCACGCCGGTCTCGACCTTCGCCGAGGTGTCGGCGATCGTCCGGGATGCGCCGAACCAGGACCTCGCGTTCGTCATCCGCCGTGACGGGCAGACGCAGACCCTCACCGTGACGCCGATGCTGGCGACGCGCGACAAGACGGACGCCTCCGGCGTCCCGGTCAAGAACGCCGACGGCACGACGCAGACGACCCAGGTCGGCTTCGTCGGCGTGAGCCCGCAGCTGCAATACGTGCGCCAGCCGATCTGGGAGGGGCCGGCCGCCGCCGCGCAGAACGTCGGGGCCGTCGCGGGCATCGTGTGGCAGATGCCGGTCAAGGTGTATCAGACGGCCGAGACGCTCGTCACGGGCGGACAGCGCGACCCGAACGGCCCGCTCAGCATCGTCGGGGCGGGCGTGCTCGCGGGCGAGGTCGCATCCTCGGACGCTCCCGTCCTCGACCGGGCGGCCGGGATGCTGGGGCTGCTCGCATCCCTCAACATCGCCCTCTTCGTCTTCAACCTCATCCCGCTGCTGCCTCTCGACGGCGGACACGTCGCCATCGCGCTGTGGGACGGCGCGCGCCGGTCCTGGGCGAAGCTGTTCCGCCGTCCGCCCCCGCCGCAGGTGGATGCCGCGAAGCTCGTGCCGGTGACGTATCTCGTCGTCGTCGCGCTCATCGTGATGGGCGCCGTGCTGATCGTCGCGGACTTCGTCAACCCGGTCTCGCTGTTCGGCTGAGGGGGCTGAGAGGCCACCGCCCGGTCCGATAGCCTGAGTGCATGACGCACACCGGCAATCCCTTCGGTCAGGTGCTCGTCGCGCTCGTCACTCCCATGACGGCCGACGGCGAGGTCGACTGGCCCGCCGTCGAGAAGCACATGGACGACGTCATCGACGCCGGAGCCGACGGCATCGTCGTCACAGGCACCACGGGTGAGACGAGCACGCTCACCGACGCCGAGAAGCTGCGGCTCGTCGAGGTGGGCAAGGAGGTCGCAGCCGGTCGCGCCAAGATCATCACGGGCGGCGGCTCCAACGAGACCGCTCACGCCATCGAGCTCTACAAGGCCAGCGAGAAGCTCGGCGCCGACGGCATCATGATCGTCACGCCGTACTACAACAAGCCCACGCAGGCCGGCATCCTCACCCACTTCCGGCTGGTCGCGGACGCCACCGACCTGCCCGTCATCCTGTACGACATCCCGGGTCGCACGGGCGTGCCGATCAAGTACGAGACGATCCTGCGGCTGGCGAAGCATCCCAACATCCTCGCCATCAAGGATGCCAAGGGCGACTTCAGCGAGGTCAGCCGTGTGCTCAACCAGACCGACCTGATGTACTTCTCGGGCGACGACGCCAACGTCCTTCCGCATCTCGCGATCGGCGCGACCGGGCTCATCGGCGTGACGGCGAACGTCACCGCGCGTCCGTATCGGACGATCGTGGATGCGGTGAACCGCGGCGACCTCGCCGCAGCCACCGCCGAGCACAAGCGCCTCGAGCCGCTCGTGCGCGCGCTCATGACCCATGTGCCCGGGACTGTGTCGACCAAGTACGTCCTGCACGGCCTCGGCCGCATCTCGAGCCCGCGCGTGCGCCTGCCGCTCGTCGGGCCGGAGGAGTGGGAGGCCGCGATGATCGAGGACGAGCTCGCCCTCGTCCAGGACGTGCCCGGCGCCGACTTCTCCAACTTCCGCCCCGACCGCAATGCGGCCGCCGGTGGCGCCCTGCCGAAGGTGCACGGCACCACACGGTAACGCGTTCGCGCAAGCCAGCTAGAGGGGGATGCCGCGGCATCCCCGAGGAGGCATGAATGCCCGACAACGTGTACGACCCGCCCGCCCTCGTCCCCGGAACCCTGCGTGTGACGCCGCTCGGCGGCCTTGGCGAAGTCGGCCGGAACATGACCGTCTTCGAGTACGAGGGCAAGCTGCTGGTCGTCGACTGCGGCGTGCTGTTCCCCGAGGAGCATCAGCCCGGCGTGGACCTGATCCTCCCGGACTTCGAGCCGATCAAGGACCGCCTCGACGACATCGTCGGCGTCGTCCTGACCCACGGTCACGAGGACCACATCGGCGCGGTGCCGTACCTGCTGCGCCTCAAGGGCGACATCCCGCTCATCGGCTCGGGCCTGACCCTCGCCCTCACGGAGGCGAAGCTCAAGGAGCACCGCATCCGTCCGTTCTCGCTCACCGTCAGCGAGGGCGACCTCGAGACGGTGGGCCCGTTCGACCTCGAGTTCATCGCGGTCAACCACTCGATCCCCGACGCGCTCGCGGTCGCGATCACGACGCCGGCGGGCACGGTGCTCGCCACCGGCGACTTCAAGATGGACCAGCTGCCGCTCGACGGCCGCCTGACCGACCTGCGCGCGTTCGCGCGGCTCGGGGAGGCGGGCGTCGACCTCTTCCTGCCCGACTCGACCAACGCCGACGTCCCCGGCTTCACGCCGCTCGAGCGCAGCATCGGGCCGGTGCTCGACCAGGTGATCGGCCGGGCCCCGCGCCGGGTCATCGTGGCGAGCTTCTCGAGTCACGTCCATCGGGTGCAGCAGGTGGTGGATGCCGCGGCCGCCCACGGGCGCCGTCTCGCGTTCCTCGGCCGCAGCATGGTGCGCAACATGACGATCGCCCAGGACCTCGGCTACCTCACCGTCCCCGACGGCCTCCTGATCGACTACAAGAAGGCGCAGGACCTGGCCGACGACCAGATCGTCTACATGTCCACAGGCTCCCAGGGCGAGCCGATGGCGGTGCTCTCGCGCATGGCGAACCTCGATCACGCGATCGAGCCCGGCCACGGCGACACCGTCATCCTGGCCTCGAGCCTGATCCCCGGCAACGAGAACGCGGTCTACCGCGTCATCGACGGCCTGACGAAGCTCGGCGCCACCGTCGTGCACAAGGGCAACGCGAAGGTGCACGTCTCCGGTCACGCCGCAGCGGGGGAGCTCCTGTACTGCTACAACATCATCAAGCCGAAGAACGTGCTGCCCGTCCACGGCGAGTACCGGCATCTCATCGCCAACGCACGGCTCGCCCAGGACACGGGCATCCCCGAGGAGCGGACGATCATCGGCTCGAACGGGACGGTCGTCGACCTGCGCGACGGGGTCGCCGAGGTGGTGGGCCAGCTCGACCTCGGCTTCGTCTACGTCGACGGCTCGACGGTCGGCGAGATCACCGACGCGGATCTGAAGGATCGTCGCATCCTCGGCGAGGAGGGCTTCATCTCGGTGATCGTCGTGGTGGATGCCGCGACCGGCCGCGTCATCACGGGACCCGAGGTGCACGCTCGCGGCGTCGCCGAGGACGACTCCGTGTTCGATGACGTCATTCCGAAGATCACGTTCGCCCTCGCCGAGGCCGCCGGCAACGGCGTGCGGGACAGCCACGCCCTGTCGCAGGTCGTGCGCCGCACCATCGGACGCTGGGTGAACCAGCGGCTGCGCCGCCGCCCCATGATCGTGCCGCTCGTCATCGAGGCCTGAGGCCGCCGCGCGAGGCTGCCCGGTGGCCGGCTGCCTCACCGGCCGCCTCACCGGAGTGAGGCGACCGTGCGGAGCATCGACCTGGCGAAGCGGAGCTGCCGCTCGTAGGTGGCGGCGATCACGATGAGGATGATGCCCGCGATCGCGATCCACAGCCACCACCAGACCTTGCCGTAGTTCGCGGCGATCACCGGCCACAGCTGCGCCAGGCCGTGCACGACCAGCACTGCGACGCCGAGGACGAACGGGGCCTGCAGGCGCAGGAAGACCCCGACGAGCATGACCCCGAGCGCCGCGACGCCGAGCGCCACGAGCCGCCACTGCACGGGGTCCGCATAGTCGGCGAGCAGCGAGGGGACGAGCAGCACCGCGAGCCCGGGACCGAGCGCCGGCCAGCTCGGCAGCGCCGGGGTGCGCAGCATCCTGATCGCGCCCCGCAGGATCAGGGCGACACCGACCGTCGCGGTCACGAGGTCGAACGGATCCACGCTGCCGGACAGCAGCGCGGCGGCGCCGACGGCGAGCATGGCGCCGATCGATGTGGCGGTCACCAGCGGGTGCGACCAGGGGCGGTCCCGGGGCACCGCGACGGCGACCTGCAGGGCCGCGAAGACGAGGACGGGCAGGAACGAGAGGAGCGCCGTCTGGTCGGAGCGCAGCTCGATCAGGATCGCAGGCACGGCCGCGGCCGCCATCCCGGATGCCGCGATGGCCGCGGGAAGGATGTCGCGTGCCGACGTCAGACGCTGCATGAGCAGCGCTGCGGCCAGTCCGCCGACGAGTGCGACCAGGCCCCACACCTCGGGTGCCGCCGGCGTTCCGCCCCACGGTTCGGGCTGCCGCAGCGCCGGGTCGATGGCGAGGGCGAGACTGCGGACGCCCGAGGCGCCGATGGCACCGGCCGCCGCGGTCGCGATCGCGATCGTCCGGACGGGCACGGCGTTCAGCGAGCGGGGCACCCAGCGGGCGGCGGCCAGCAGGACGGCGGACACCCCGACCGCCACCAGCGGCCGCAGCGCGGGATCAGCGGACGCCATGATCGACGGCACGACCGCGGTGGCCGCACCCGCCCAGGCGAGCCCTCGGCCGCCGCCGATGATGCCCGACGCGATGAGGGAGGCGCCCACCAGGACCGTGACGACGTCGAACGGGTCCACATCTGCGCGGAGGATCGTCGCGGCCCCCAGCAGCGCGAGCGCGACGACCGAGGTCCACCGCGGCAGGGGGTCGGAGAGCGGCCGCAGCCGGGGCAGCGCCGACGCGACCTGCAGCAGTGCGGCGGCCGTGACGGGTGCGAGCAGCACCCACTGCGGCAGCAGCGGATGCAGGAGCGCGAGGGCCATCGACGGGGCGGCGCCGAGAAGCAGTGCACCGGCCGCAGCGGCTCCGACGACGGGCTTCGGGGTCGGCGTGGTCCGGTCCAGGAGCACGGCGGCGGCCAGGCCCGCTGCGAGCGACACGGCGCCCCATACGTCTGCCGACCAGTCGCCGCGCATCGCGAGGGCCGTGCCGCGCACCGCGGCGGCGGCCGCGGCGGCCGCGCCGCCCGAGGCGATCACGACGGTGCGAACCGGGATCTCGCGCCATCGAGCGACGCACCACGGCGACACGGCGAGCAGGGCGGCGCCCGCGCACACGGCGAGGACGGCCCGCAGTGCGGGGTCGCCGCTCGCCGCGGCGGTCGGGAGCACGGCGGTGGCGGCCCCGGCCCAGACCAGCGCGATTCGGCCTGCGGCCGTACGCGCGGCGTGTGGAGCGCCGTCGCCCGTCGCCGACGCGACCGGCGAGCGGCGGAATGCGAGCAGCACTCCGAGCCCGAGGAGCATGGCTGCGGCAGGCAGCGTGTAGACCTCGACGACCTGGTATCCCGCCTGTGCGAGTGCGGTCCACAGGGCCGCGAGGGCGAGAGCAGGAGTGAGCCAGGCGACATGGCGCCAGTTCGTCCGGCTCGCCGTCGGCTCACCCGTCGCGGCCGCGATCAGGTAGGGGATCGGAGCTACGAGCAGCAGCACGAGCCAGAGCTGATCGGACCCGGTCGCGCCGGCGACCGCAGCCATGGCGACCAGGGCGTTCGATGCGAACCATGCGGCTGCCGCGGGGGCGCCCTTCGGCAGACGGATGAGCAGGCCGGCACCCGTCAGGATCAGCGCGCCCGCGCCGACACCGACCCAGCGGTAGCCATGATCGATGGCGAGCAGAGGCAGGGCGTTCCATACGGTCACCGCGGCCGCGAGCGGAGCAATCGCCGCAAGGCAGGCGCGGAAGGCACGGCGCCGCTCGACAGCGACGCCGATCGCACCCACGACGGCGAGGGGGAGGGTCGCGATCCAGATCGGGGATGCAGGTGCCCCGACGAGGGCCGCGATCGCGGCGAGACCGGTGGCCAGGGCCGGGACCGACGCCGACCACGTGTCGGAGCTCGACAGCGGGCGCGCGGCGATCACGACGGCGAGCACCGCCGCAGCGCCGATCGCCGTGCATGCCCAGGGGCTGGTCCACGGCCGGGTGAGGACCATGCCCGCCGCCCCCGCCCACGCCGGCACCGCGGCTGCGGTGGCGCAGGCTGCGGTCGCGGCGATGGCGAGGTGCAATGCGCGCGAGCGGGCGGGTGCGCCCCCGCCGCCCCACGCGCGCTGTGCGACGGCAGCTCCGGCGACGGCGACACCGAGGAAGGCGGCGGTCGCCGGTATCCACAGTTCCGTCCGTGTGTAGGCGAGGCAGAGCAGGAGAACGGCGGCCACCGACTCGATCGCGGTGAGGACGATCGTGAGCGACCGTCGGCCGGCGAGCGCGCCGATCGCGATGGCGGCCGCGGCGATGGCCGCGTACGCCACTGCGGCGAGGCCGGCAGGGGGATACGTCGCTGCCGCGATCGCAGCCCACCCCAGAGCAGCGACGGGAGCCGCCGACGCCGTGCGAAGCCGTCCGGTCGCGGCGAGCACCGCGGCGACGGCGACGGCGACGGCGACGGGCGCGACGACCGCCGACGGGCCGCCGATGAAGCCGCCGAATGCGCCGCCGCCGATGGGTTCGGCGGAGCCGTGCCACCCCGACTGCGGCCCGGCGGCGATGCTCATGACGCGCAGCACTCCGGCCACGACGCCGAGCAGGCTCGTCGCCGTGGCGACGATCGCCGCCGCCAGGGTGCCGGACTGCGCCGCCAGAGATCCACCCGGGGTCGCGAACCGCGCGGTCCACAGCCGACGGGTCGAGAGGGCGGCGACCACGCAGGTGACGACGCCCGCTCCGGCCGGTCCGATCCACCGCGCATCCCACAGGGACAGCTGCTGCCCGGCGGCGACCATCGGCGCCGCCGCGGCGGCGACCGCGGCGACGGCCGCGGCCGTGGTCCGCATCCTCGATTCGATCCGGCCGCCGCGCAGCGCGACCGCGAAGGCGCCCCACAGCAGCGCCGCCGCACCGAGCGTGATGAGTGCGTGCCACGGCACGACGGGAAGTGCGCCGGGCGCCGCGAAGACGGCGGACAATCCGATCAGCGCGCCCAGGACCAGGACGACCGTGTGCGGGCGGGAGGCGGGCAGCAGCCGCGCGGCCACGATCGCGAGCACGAGCGCAGAGACGCCCGCCACCCACCACCGAGTCGAACCCTGGTCGGGAACCAGGGCGGCACTGCACAGGGCGATCCCCGTCGGGGCGAGCGCGGCAGCTGCATACGCCGTGGTCCGCAGTCCGGTGAGCGCCCGTGCTGCTGCCAGCAGACCGCAGAGCACGAGGGAGGCACCCCCGTAGTAGGCGAGCTGATCGACGGACCCGGTGCCGAACGCATCGTTGGCTCGGATGATCCAGGCATCGAGCATCAACAGGACGACGGCCACCACCCCCACCCCCTCGGCCGTCAGCAAGAGGCCCTTCCGGCGCAGGAACCAGGCGAGCGCAAGCACGCCGATGCTCGCGCCTGCGATGATGAGCGACCGCACTTCGAGTCCCACGACGAGGTACGCCCAGAAGAGGAAGACGATCGCGCCGACCGACGTGAGCACCACGCCGGCGCCGAGGATCGTGAACTGCATGCTGAAGCGGTGCGCGAGCGGCGGGTGCGCCGCGGCACTCGGCCTGTCGGGCGCGGCGGGGGTGGCAGCCGCGACGGCGGCCGGCGGGGTCGCGGCCGCGATCGCCGCGCCGGCGGCGGAGGGTGCGGCCGCCCTGGTCGGCGCCGCCGCCGCGGCGAGCGCTGCGGCGCTTCGAGCGCGCTCGGCCTCGAGGCGGGAGCGGGCGGCCGTCTCGGCATCCACCGTCGCGTGCAGCTGCGCGGTGGTGGGTCGTGCCTGCGCCGCAGCGGCGCGGAGGCGCGCATCCCGCCGCGCCTGCTCGACCCTGATGTCGGCGAGGAGGGCTGTGCGCTCGTCGACGAGTCGGACGATCCGCCGGCTGGACTTCAGCACCTCGGCCAGGTCCGGCATGCCGAGCTCGAGTCCGCAGGTCGGGCACACCGCGGTGGTGATGCCGGTGAAGCACGACGGGCAGCGCTGCCGATCGACCAGCGCCGCCGCGCTCGGGGGCCAGGCGGCGGGGACGTGCTGTCCGGCGCCGACGCGGGGGGAATCCGATGGGGACATGGGGGGACCTCGTTTCTCCATGCGAGAGACTAATGAGCGGAAGGGTGTCCACAGCGGCGGGAGCGCAATCTGTGGATGGACGGCACAGACGGCCCCGGCGATGCCGGCCCCGCGGGCGCCGGCATCCGTCCCGGAGCGTCAGGCGCCCACGCGGGGCCGCAGCCGGGGTCCGCGCGCGGCCAGGGACGGTCGCGGCGCGCCATGACGGCGGTGGGTGAGGAGGACGAGGATGCCTCCCACGACCAGGAAGGACGCGGCGATCACGCCGATGTACAGCATGGGCGTCTGGTATCCCGTGGGGCCGTTCGGGTCGAGGAAGGGGTAGGGGTACCAGTAGGGCGCCGTGCCGTCCGGTGCCGGCGTGAACGGGCCGCGGAGCATCGTGTAGACGGCCCACAGCAGCGGGATGCCGACGATCCCGACCAGCGCGCGCCAGGTCAGCGCGCGGCGCCGCGGTGCGAACAGCACGTCGATCACGATGTAGATCGCCACCACGACATGCAGCGTCTCCGTCGCCCAGCGATCGAGGAAGGCCACCCACCCGGGGTCCGGCGTCGAGAAGTGCGTGGGCAGCCCGCGCAGCATCGCGTTGTACACGATCGAGAGGATGATCATCGCCGTGCTCGTCGTCGCCATCGCGACCGCCAGGCTGCGCGATTCCACGCCGTCCGTCGTCGCGAGCGGCCCGTTGCGGCGCGCCGCGACGAAGAAGACGATGATCGTCGAGATCGCGCTGACGATCGTGAAGAAGCTGAAGTAGTTCGCGATGACGAGGCCGAGGTCCTGCTCCAGCCGGATCGCCCGTGCGATGTTGACCACGAGGCCCGCGGCGACGCCGGTGACGGCGATGCTCGCGGCCACGATCCGCCATGATGACCAGTTCATGTCCTGCTCCTCTGCTGTCGTGCACCTGTTCCGCGGGCCGGGCGGCCCTCGTCATCTCATCGTCGGCATTCCAGATCGTGAGCACGTCAGCCGACCGGTTGATACGCACCGGTTGATATCCGGCGCCGGATGCGAGGATCATTCCCTTCGTGGGGACCCGGAGGCGCCCGCTGGGGAGTGGCGCCGACTCGACGATGCGGATGCCGCGCACCTCTTTCGTGGGCCGCGCCTCCGAGGTGCGCCGGGTCGTGGAGCTGCTCGGCGTCACGCGGATCCTGACGCTCGTCGGGCCGGGCGGCATCGGAAAATCGCGGCTCGCCCTCGAAGCCACCGGGGTCGTGCCGGCGGAGCGCGCGATCGCCGACATCGGCTCGCTCGACCGAGGCGCCCGCGTCGGCGTGCGCGTGGCGGAGCTGTACGGCGTCGGCGAGCCCGAGGACGGGTCGCCCATCGCGTACGCGGTCGCCGGAGCGCTGCGCGGAGAGGCGCTGCTCGTGCTCGACGGCTGCGAGCACGTCGTCGAGGACGTCGCATCCTTCGCCGATGCCCTGCTCGATCGCGCGCCGGGGCTGCGCATCCTCGCCACCAGCCAGCGGCCGCTCGGCCTTGCGGGCGAGGTGACGTGGGCTGTGCCGCCGATGACGGAAGAGGATGCGACGGCTCTGTTCGCCGCGCGCGCTGCGGCGGCCGACCCGGAGCGCTCCTTCGGGGACACCGAGGCGGCGGCGGTCGCGGATCTCTGTCGCGGCCTCGACGGCCTTCCACTCGCGATCGAGCTCGCCGCGGCCCGCACGCGCTCGCTGACGGTGGGCGAGATCGCCGCGGGGCTCGTCCGGCGGTTCGAGCTCCTGGGCAATGGGGTGCAGACGGGCGACAGCCGCCACGCCACGCTGCGCGCCTCGCTGGACTGGAGCTACGAACTGCTCTCGGACCGACTGCGCGTGATCCTGCAGCGCCTCAGCCTGTTCGTCTCGGGCTTCGACGCCGCCTCGGCCGCCGCCGTCGCGGAGGAATCGACGCTCGAGGACCTCGCAGCGCTCGTGGAGCGGTCGCTGGTCGCCTTCGACCCGCATGCACCCTCCGGGTGGTACCGGCTCTCCGACACCGCGCGCGCGTACGCGCTCGACAGGCTCGAGGCATCCGGCGACGCCGAAGAGGCCCGTGCGGGATTCGTGCGCTACTTCCGGGACCTCGTCGAGCATGGCGTCCCGCTCCTCGACGGCCCTGAGCAGGCGGTGTGGATGAATCGCCTGTTCGCCGATCAGGACAACATCACGGCCGCTCTGGCCTGGAGCAGGGCGGCGGGCGACGATGACTCCCTCGCGCGGATCGCGGGTGCGATGGGGACCTTCTGGCTGGAATCGAGTCAGTGGTCGGAATGCCGGGTATGGCTCGAGACGGCCCTGGATGCGCCCGCGCTCGAGCCGCTCGTGCGCGCTCGGCTGCTCGAGGGCCTGTGCCATCTCGACACGTGGACGGGGAACTTCGATTCCGTCGTGGTGAGGGCGGGACAGCTGCTCGAGACGGCGGGCGCCGCGGGCGACAAGTGGTACATCGGTCGCGCGCTCGGCTATCGCGCCGCCGGCACCGCGCTGGCCGTGGGTGCAGAGGCCGCCCGCAACGATTTCACCCGTGTCCGCCGGCTGAGCGTCGAGGGCGCCGACGCGTGGGGCTATGCGAACCTCGCGTGGGCCTTCTGCCTCGCCCGGATGTTCCAGACCGACCCCGACGAGCCGCGGCGGCTCCTCGACGAGGCGATGATGCTGGCCCGCGAGGCGGGGGACGGGCGGACGGCGCGGCTGACCTCGGCCCTCGCCGCGCTTCTCGCGGTGGCGACCGGCCGGCTCGACGACGCCCACCGGCTGGGCTCACGGACGTACGAGGATGCGCGGCAGGCGGGCCATTGGTCGGCGGCCGTGCTGGCGGCCGGCGCTGACGCCTGGCAGCTCGTTCTGCGCGGATCACCCGAGGATGCGGCCGCGCTCGCGGTCGAGGCGATCGCCCTGGCCGACGCATCCAACGAGGATCCGCTGTTCCGCATGCTGGGCCTGACCGTGCTCGGCCTCGCCCGCGACGCCCTGCTCGAGATCGACGAGGCCGAGGATGCGCTCACGCGAGCGGTGGTCGTCGCCCGCGGCAGCCGGATGCGACGCTGGGTGGCGCTTCCCCTCGTGTTCCGCGGCGTCCTGTTCGACGACGAAGCCGCGCTCGCGGAGGCGACCGGCGTCGCGAAGGAGCACGACCTCACGTGGATCCACGCGTACGCCCTGCTCGCACGGGCGCGGCGGCTGCGCGGAGTCGACGACGCCGCTGCGGAGGGCTTCGCTCAGGACGCGCTGGGCCGCCATGTCGAAGCGGGCAACACGATCGGGGTGTGCGACGCGCTCGACGAAGTCGCCTTTCATCGCCGCCGGCGCGGCGCCGCGGACGCCGCCCAGCGGCTTCGCAGTGCGGCGACTGCGGAGCGCGAACGCCTCGGAGTCGCGTCAGCCGAGTGGGTGCCGTACGAGCCCGACGCGGAACGGGGTGCGACGCGGGACGACACCGGGTTCGACGAGGTGGTCCGCTCCGCGCTGCGCACGCGCGCACCGCACGTGGCCGCCGTGCACGGCTGGGAGAGCCTCACGCCCGCCGAGCTGCAGGTCGCGCGGCTCATCGGCGCCCACCTCACGAACCCGCAGATCGCCGAGCGTCTGTACGTGTCACTGGCCACCGTGAAGACGCACCTCGGGCACATCTTCGCGAAGCTCGAGATCGGCACCAGGTCGGAGCTCGCCGTCCTCGTGCGCGCGCACGAGGGCGCACCGGAGGCGACGGACGCGCACAGCTGATGGCGACGCTCGCGCCTGGCGCTGAAATGACCGCGAAACCTCCAGGCGGTACGCTCGGGCCATGTCGGGCTTCGCGGTGCGGGACGCGACTCCACGGGACGGCGCGTTCATCGCCGACATGCTCGTGGAAGCCGCGAACTGGAGAGGCCTGCCCTCGGTCACGCGGGCGGAGGTGCTCGCCGGGATGCAGCGGCGCTACATCGCGGGCTGGCCGCGGCCGAGCGA
The DNA here is from genome assembly GCF_034120055.1 of Microbacterium rhizosphaerae. Classification (NCBI taxonomy): domain Bacteria; kingdom Bacillati; phylum Actinomycetota; class Actinomycetes; order Micrococcales; family Microbacteriaceae; genus Microbacterium; species Microbacterium rhizosphaerae. The sequence goes on from NZ_CP139368.1 coordinate 1,607,828, forward strand.
CGCCGGCTTCATCGCGACCGACGACATGGGATCGGCCATCGGCGCGGCGTGGTACCGCGTGCTGCCGCGCAGCGAGCCGGGTTTCGGGTTCGTCGCGACCGGGGTGCCCGAGCTCGTCATCGGCGTGCGTGCGCCATGGCGATCGCGCGGCGTCGGACGCGCGCTCCTGACGGCGCTCATCGCGGATGCGGGGCGCGCAGGGCATGCGCGGCTCGCGCTGAGCGTGGAGCGCGGCAATCACGCCGCGACGCTGTACCGCGACCTCGGCTTCCGCGAGGTCGACTCCTCGCCGGAGCGCGTGACGATGGTGCGCAGGCTGCGCTGAGCATCCCTGGCTGCGCTCGCGTGGGCGGGCCGAGCATCCGTCGCCGTCCGCGTGGTTCCGGGGAAATGTCCGTCCACCGCCGTACGGTGGGGTAATGCCAAGCCGCAGCAGCACGGGTGGGCGCAGCTCCACCGCGAGCGGTCGCGCCTCCGCGAAGGCGACGCCCGCCACGGCGACGTCGCGCGCCGCCAAGCCGAAGAGCGCCCCGGCGCAGAAGCCCGCTCCCGCGCCCAAGGGATATGTCGGCGAGCCGGCCAAGCCGCCCCTCATCGTCCGGATGTGGATGGGCCTCGCCCACGCCACCGGCGGACTCTTCCGCGCCTTCGGACCGGAGACCCTCGAGAAGGAGCAGCGTCGCGACGGCCTGCCCTTCCTCATCGTGCTGCTGGCGATCGCCGGTGGCGTCGTCGAGTGGTTCTTCATCGGCAACCCGACGGCGCAGCTGATCAGCGCCTATACCGCCGGCGGTCTCGTCGGCCGCGTCGCGTTCGTGCTCCCGGTGCTGCTGATCCTGCTCGCGGGCTGGCTGTTCCGGCATCCCGCGTCCGTCCACGACAACGGACGCATCGGCATCGGATTCGTGCTGTTCGTGCTCACGCTCGCCGGCTTCTGCCATGTGTACGGCGGGCGTCCCTCGCCGAAGCAGGGCCTGCCGTCGCTCAGCAGGGCCGGTGGCCTGTTCGGGTGGATGATCGGCGAGCCGCTCGCGATGTTCCTCACGCAGATCGGCGCGGGAGTCGTGCTGGCCCTGCTGTGCGCACTGTCGGTCCTGATCCTCACGAAGACGCCGCCGAACCGCATCGGCACGCGTCTCGGCGACCTCTACACCTGGATGTTCGACGCGGAGCGCGTCGAGAAGGTCCCGGCGCAGGGGCAGACGGATGCGCCTGCCGACGAGGATGCCGATCCCTCGATGCCGTGGTGGCGACGCAACAAGACGGGCCGGGAGAAGGATCCGGATGCCCAGGGCATCGGCTCGCAGGATCTCACGGAGCTGCTCGCACCGAGCCCGGACGCGCACCACGGCGGATTCGAGCAGGCGATCGCGCCCGTGGCTCCCGCGGTGCCTCCGGTGCCGCGGATGCCGGCCGACGCCCTGACCCAGGTGCTCGACGCCGCGGGGCTCGCCGGTGTGCGTCAAGCCGCCAAGGGCGGTAAGACCGACACGTCGATCCACGACGACGCTCCGGCCGGCGACGACGAGCTCCCCGGTCTCAGCGGGATCGGCGGCACGGGTGACCGGATGCCGCCAGCGGCGCCCTACCGGCTGCCGTCGGTCGCCGCGCTCTCCGAGGGCACGCCTCACAAGGCCCGCTCGGAGGCCAACGACGCCGTCGTGCGGGCGATCACGAGCGTCTTCGACCAATTCGGCGTCGACGCCCGCGTCACCGGGTTCTCGCGCGGCCCGACCGTCACGCAGTACGAGATCGAGGTCGGGCACGGGGTGAAGGTGGAGCGCATCACGGCGCTGACCAACAACATCGCTTATGCCGTGGCATCCAACGAGGTCCGCATCCTCGCGCCGATCCCGGGCAAGAGCGCGATCGGCGTCGAGATCCCGAACGCCGATCGTGAGATCGTCACGCTCGGCGACGTGCTGCGCTCGCACAACGCGACCTCGTCCACGCATCCGATGACGATCGGCGTCGGCAAGGACGTCGGCGGCGGCTACGTCGTCGCGAACCTCGCGAAGATGCCCCACCTGCTGGTGGCCGGCTCCACCGGCTCGGGCAAGTCGAGCTTCGTGAACTCGATGATCACGAGCCTCCTGATGCGCGCGAAGCCGTCCGAGGTGCGCATGGTGCTCATCGATCCGAAGCGCGTCGAGCTGACGTCCTACGCGGGTGTGCCGCACCTCATCACGCCCATCATCACGAACCCCAAGAAGGCCGCCGAGGCGCTGCAGTGGGTCGTGAAGGAGATGGATATGCGGTACGACGACCTGGCGTCGTTCGGGTTCCGGCACATCGACGACTTCAACCGCGCCGTGGTCAACGACGAGATCCAGCTGCCCGCCGGCAGCGAGCGCGTCCTCAAGCCGTACCCGTACCTCCTCGTCGTCGTCGACGAGCTGGCCGACCTCATGATGGTCGCGCCGCGCGATGTCGAGGACTCGATCGTCCGTATCACGCAGCTGGCGCGAGCCAGCGGCATCCATCTCGTCCTCGCCACGCAGCGGCCGTCCGTCGACGTGGTGACCGGCCTCATCAAGGCCAACGTGCCGTCGCGGCTCGCGTTCGCCGTGACGAGCGTCACCGACTCGCGCGTCATCCTCGACCAGCCGGGCGCCGACCGCCTGATCGGCCAGGGCGACGGCCTGTTCCTGCCGATGGGCGCCTCGAAGGCGATCCGCGTGCAGGGCGCGTGGGTGAGCGAGCAGGAGATCGAGAAGGTGGTCGCGCACGTCACCGGGCAGGCGCGCCCGGAGTACCGCTCGGACGTCCAGGCCGCCGCGGAGCGCAAGGAGGTCGACGCCGACATCGGGGACGACCTCGACCTGCTGCTGGCGGCCGCCGAGCTCGTCGTCTCGAGCCAGTTCGGGTCCACCTCGATGCTCCAGCGGAAGCTGCGGGTCGGCTTCGCCAAGGCGGGGCGTCTCATGGACCTGCTCGAGTCGCGCGAGATCGTCGGGCCGTCGGAGGGTTCGAAGGCGCGGGACGTCCTCGTCACGCCCGATCAGTTGCCGGGCGTGCTGGCGAGGCTGCGGGGAGAGGACGTGCCGGCCGAGGCCGAGACGGCGCCCGTCGTCGACGAGCGCTACGCGGACGATCCGGTCGAGAAGCAGTTCGAGGGGTATCCGATCCTCGACGAGGAGGGCGACGAGGATGCCTGGGGCCTGACCGGCCGGGACTGACGTCGTCCTTCCGGGCGTCCCTGCGACCGGCCACACGGCCGTCCTGGGCACGCGCCCGCGGAGGCTCCGCCCGGCGCGCCAGCGGCGGGCGGGGTGCGGGTGGGGACGATACTGAAGCGTGGCCGTTCCCCGTCAGCTTCCCAACGCGATCACGATCGTGCGCATCCTGTGCGCACCGGTGTTCCTGTGGATGCTGCTCGCCGACGGCGGGGCGGACGGACCGCTGCGCTGGTGGGCCGCGGTGCTCTTCATCGCGGCGATCGCGACCGACGGCATCGACGGCTACATCGCCCGCCGGTACGAGATCGTCACGGATCTGGGCAAGATCCTCGACCCGATCGCCGACAAGGCCCTGACCGGCTGCGCGTTCGTCGGCCTGTCGATCCTCGGGGAGCTGCCCTGGTGGGTCACGATCGTCGTGCTCGTTCGCGAGATCGGCATCACGGTGTACCGCTTCATCGTGGTCGGCGACCACGTCCTCGCTGCGGCGTGGATGGGCAAGCTCAAGACCCTCGCACAGGCGGTCGCGCTGTCGCTGGCCTTGCTGCCGCTCGCGGGGATCGTCGGGGACTGGATCATCTGGGTCAACATCGTCACGATGTGGATCGCCGTGATCCTCACGATCGCGAGCGGCATCGACTACATCGTCAGCGAGGTGCGCGGGAGGCGGGCGAAGGCGTCGTGAGCGACCTCGGCGACGCCGCCCTCACCGGCCTGGCGGAGGAGCTCCTGGCCGCGCTCGCGCGCCACGGCTGGACGATCGGGGTCGCGGAGTCGTTGACGGGGGGCCTGGTCACGGCATCCCTCGTGTCCGTTCCCGGAGCGTCCGCGCACGTCCGCGGCGGAGTGGTCTCCTACGCGACGGACCTCAAGCACTCGCTGCTCGGGGTGGATGCCGAGCTGCTCGCCGTGCACGGCGCGGTGCACCCCGAGGTCGCGCGCCAGATGGCGGAGGGCGTGCGCCGGCAGACCGGGAGCGACGTCGGCGTCTCGACGACAGGCATCGCCGGGCCGCTGTCGCCGGACGGCCAGCCCGTGGGAACGGTCCACATCGGCATCGCCACGCCCGATCGCACGACGGTCCACTCGTCGGTGCTGGAGGGGGATCGGGATGCGATCCGCCGCGGCACCGTCCGCGCGGCGCTGGAGGCGGCGGTCGCTTCGCTGTGAGCGAACGAGGGCGCCGGGGCGGAATCCGGTGGCGACCCGCTCCGTTACACCGTCGTGATTCCCGCACATTCCCAGCCGCAGGGGATTAGATTGACAGAGACGGGTGCTGTACTGTTATCCACCCAGACAGCGGAGAATTCACGGAGAAGGGGGCCCGCGATGATCCTGGTTCGACAAGAGATCGGCGAAGTCCTCCGCGACCTCCGTCAGCAGAAGGGGCGCACTCTGCGCCAGGTCGCCGGGCGTGCCAGCGTGGCCCTCGGCTACCTCAGCGAGGTCGAGCGGGGCCAGAAGGAGGCGTCGAGCGAGATCCTCGCATCCGTCGCCGAGGCTCTGGACGTTCCGATCTCGACGATCATGCGCGAGGTCGGCGATCGCATCTCCGTCCTCGAGGGTGTGCAGACGCTACCCGACACGGTGCCCGACGAGCTGCTCGCGTCCGTCGAGCCCGAGCTCTCGCTGCGCTGACCCCGCTGCGGCTCACGACCATCGAAGGACGGCGCCGGTAGGCATGCGCAAGAGCGAGTTCGATCGCGCTGTCGAGGATGAGTTCGGCCCGCGCGGGGCCCCACTGCTGCGCGACCTGGTGCTCCCCTCGGTGGGCTATCGGACGGCGACGGAAGCGCTGGCCGCCGGCGTGTCGCCGCGCGACGTGTGGCTCGCACTGTGCGTCGAGGCGGACGTGCCGGAGTCGCGTCGTCACGGTGTCGGGACGCGCGAACCGCGCCGCTGATCCCGCGCTCGTCGACCGGCGTGTCGTCGAAGCTCTGTTCGATGTGGGCGTAGTGTCGTCCCCAGGTGTTGTCGAGCACGCGTTTTCCACGTCACCGGAGGAACGACGGCAGGATGTCGGAGCCCTCTCGTAGCGTGAAGGCCGTCGGATGACACCCACGCCTTGTCGCAGCGTCCGTCCCACCGGGGTCGGAGCGCGACAGCCTACAGGCGACGGAACACGAGCTGAAGGAGCACGTCATGCCCTCACCCGCTGACCGCGAGAAGGCCCTCGAATCGGCCCTCGCCCAGATCGACCGCCAGTTCGGAAAGGGCTCGGTCATGCGACTGGGAAGCGACGAGCGCGCTCCCGTCGAGGTGATCCCGACCGGGTCGATCGCCCTCGACGTCGCCCTCGGAATCGGCGGACTCCCGCGCGGTCGCATCATCGAGATCTACGGCCCGGAGTCGTCGGGTAAGACGACCCTCACGCTGCACGCGATCGCGAACGTGCAGAACGCCGGCGGCATCGCGGCGTTCATCGACGCGGAGCACGCGCTCGACCCCGAGTACGCGCGGAAGCTCGGCGTCGACATCGACCAGCTGCTCGTCTCCCAGCCCGACACGGGTGAGCAGGCGCTCGAGATCGCCGACATGCTCATCCGGTCCGGCGCGATCGACCTCGTCGTCATCGACTCCGTCGCCGCACTCGTTCCCAAGGCCGAGATCGAGGGCGAGATGGGCGACTCTCACGTCGGTCTCCAGGCTCGCCTCATGTCCCAGGCGCTCCGCAAGCTGACCGGTGGACTGAACCAGACCAAGACGACGGCGATCTTCATCAACCAGCTGCGCGAGAAGATCGGCGTGTTCTTCGGCTCGCCCGAGACCACCGCGGGCGGCAAGGCGCTCAAGTTCTACGCGTCGGTGCGACTGGACATCCGCCGCATCGAGACCCTGAAGGACGGCGCCGACGCGGTCGGCAACCGGACTCGCGTGAAGGTCGTCAAGAACAAGATGGCGCCGCCGTTCAAGCAGGCGGAGTTCGACATCCTGTACGGCACCGGCATCTCCCGCGAGGGCAGCCTCATCGACTACGGCGTGGATCAGGGCATCGTCAAGAAGTCCGGTGCCTGGTATACGTACGACGGCGAGCAGCTCGGCCAGGGCAAGGAGAACGCGCGCAACTTCCTGCTGAAGAACGAGGATGTCGCGAACGACATCGAGTCCAAGATCAAGCAGAAGCTCGGCATCGGCGTGCCGCGTGCGGTAGTCGAGGAGGCGACCGACGAGCTGGCCAAGCGTCGCCCGGCCTGATGTCGGATACCGAAGGTGACGGGCGCGAGCGACTGGCTCCCGTCACCTATCTGCCAGGTGCCGAGAGGTCCGTTCGCTGGGCCGTCCCCCTCGAGCAGTCAGCCGCCGAACCGCCGGACGCGGACGGGGTGCGACCATACGCTTCACCACTGGACCCCCTCGAGGATGACGCATCGTCTGACGCAGAATCGCTGTCGCAGGCCGAGGATGCACTCGCTCGAAGGTTGCGTCATAGCGCTCTGTCCGCGCGAGAGGCCCGCGCGTTCCTCCTTCAGCGCGACTTCGATGTCTCGATCATCGATGTCCTGATCGACCGGTTCACAAGCCGCGGCTGGATCGACGATGCCGCGCTCGCCGAGCAGCTCGTGTACATCGGCACCAGCCGCAAGAGTCAGGGTCGGAAGGCGATCGCGCTGACGCTGGGGCAGCGCGGCATCCCCCGGGAGATCGTGGATGCTGCGCTGGTGTCGCTTCCCGATGATGACGCCGAGCGGGCCCTCGAGTACGCTCGCACCAAGGCGTACGGACTGCGCGACGTCGACTTCGACACCGCTCTGCGGCGGCTGATGGCCCAGATCGGCCGCCGCGGGTACTCCGGGTCGATCGCATCGACCGCCGCTCGCACAGCCTTGACCGAGCAGCGTGGCATCGGCGGTGTGAGGTTCCGTTGACTCGACTCCACGTCGGCGTGCCCGACGCCGGAGGGGCGCAGTTCGTGTCGATCGCGGCACAGGACGGGGGACGCAATGGCGATCGAGGTCCGAGGACTGACGAAGAGATACCGCGAGAAGGTCGCGGTCGACGACATCTCCTTCTCGGTGGATGACGGAGGGGTGTTCGCCTTCGTCGGAACGAACGGGGCCGGCAAGTCCACGACGATCGGATGTCTCACGACAGTGCTCCCGTTCGACGCCGGGGACGTGCGCGTGAAGGGGTTCGATGTGCATCGCGAAGGAGAGCGCGTGCGCCAGACGATCGGCGTCGTCTTCCAGGAGTCTCTGCTGGATCCGATGCTGACAGTGCGGGAGAACCTGCGGCTGCGCGGGCGCCTCTCGCGCGTCGATGCGGCATCCCTCGACGCCAGGATCGCCGAACTGTCCGGTCTGATCGGACTCGAGGAGTTCCTCGAGCGCCGCTACGGGGCGTTGTCCGGTGGGCAGCGTCGCCGGGTCGACATCGCCCGCGCGCTCCTCCAGGAACCAGCGGTGCTGTTCCTCGACGAGCCGACGGCGGGACTCGATCCGGCGAGTCGGGCACTGGTGTGGCGCACTCTTCACGAGCTGAGCTCGCGGGGCGACCTGACGATCTTCCTCACCACGCACTATCTCGAAGAGACAGAGGAAGCAGCCCGGGTCTGTGTGATCGACGACGGACGGATCATCGCCGACGATACGCCTGCACGTCTACGAGCGATGTACAGCCGGAGCATCCTCACCGTCACGACCGCGGATCCGGAGAGCCTGATCGCCTCGGCGCGCGCGGCGGGCGCCGATCCTGTGAGGGATGCCGAGCGAGTGGTCATCGGTGTCGCGGGCGCCGACGACGCGCGAATGCTCCTCGCCGCTCACGGGGATCATGTCCGCGACTTCGAGTTCCGGCACGGACGGATGGATGACGTGTTCCTCGCGCTCACCGGACGCTCCGCCGAGCAGATGGACGCCGCATGAGCGTCGTCCTCGCGATCGTGGGCCGCAACCTGCGCATCTTCTTCCGCGATCGTCTGAACGTGTTCTTCTCGCTGCTCGGAGCGATCATCCTGTTCGCTCTCTACACGCTCTTCCTCGGAAACCTCCAGACGGCGAACCTGGCCGCGTCACTCCCCGGGGCGACGACCGCCGACGTGCAGACGTTCGTGGACAGTTGGATGTTCGCGGGCATCGTCCTCATCACGACGGTCACCACCGGATTGGGCGGACTGGCCGTGCTGGTGGACGATGACCAGTCCGGGCGGTTCCGGGACTTCCTGGTCGCACCGTTGAGAAGGGGTCAACTCGTGCTCGGCTACCTGCTCTCCGCTGTCGTGGTGGCCGTCATCCTCTCGCTCGTCGTCCTCATGGTCAGTGTCCTGTATCTCGGGCTGGTGCGCGGCAGCTGGCTGGGCGTGCCCGCGCTCCTGCGCATCGTCGGGATCGTGGTGCTCTCGTGCATCGCGTTCACGTCGATCTCGGCTCTCATCGTCTCCTTCGTCCGCACCAGCGGCGCGTTCTCGGGTCTCGCGACGATCGTGGGCACGGTGCTCGGTTTCATCGCCGCCGCCTACATTCCCATCGGGGCGTTCCCCGCCACCGTCGGGTCGGCCCTCGCGGCGCTGCCCTTCGCACAGGCCGGCATGCTCCTGCGGCGCGAGTTCTCGGAGGGCACACTCACCGTGATCACCGTCCATGCTCCCGGAGCGCGGGAGACGCTGCGCGCCCTGTACGGCGTGGATCTGACTGTCGGCGACTGGGCGGTACCGACGTGGTTCATCGTGCTGCTGCTCGTTGGCATCACGGTGGTGTGCACGGCTCTCTCGGCCGTGCGCATGCGACGACGCATCAGCTGACCAGGCGGCCGACGCGGCGGACCGCCTCGTAGAATGGCATGCATCATGACCACTCCGTCTCCAGCGCCGACGATCATCGCGCCCTCGCCCGCTGCGCTCGCTCCCGACGGTCGTGCCCGCACGTACGAGGTGCGCACGTTCGGCTGTCAGATGAACGTGCACGACTCGGAGCGACTGTCGGGCTCGTTGGAGAGCGCCGGCTACGTCCCGGTCGAGGCCGGCGGCGAGGCCGACATCATCGTGATCAACACCTGCGCGGTGCGCGACAACGCAGCCGGGAAGCTCTACGGCACGCTCGGACACCTGAAGTCCCGCAAGGAACACCACGCGGGGATGCAGATCGCCGTCGGCGGCTGCCTCGCCCAGATGGACAAGCAGACGGTCCTCGACAAGGCGCCATGGGTCGATGTCGTGTTCGGCACGCACAACATGGGCTCGCTCCCGCGCCTGCTGGAGCGCGCACGCCACAACGAGGAGGCCGAGCTCGAGATCCTCGAGTCGCTCGAGGTCTTCCCGTCGACCCTGCCCACCAAGCGCGACAGCGTGCACTCCGGCTGGGTGTCGATCTCGGTGGGCTGCAACAACACCTGCACCTTCTGCATCGTGCCGAGCCTGCGAGGCAAGGAGAAGGACCGCCGGCCCGGCGACATCCTGAGCGAGATCGGCCTTCTCGTCGAGGACGGCGCGATCGAGGTCACCCTGCTCGGCCAGAACGTCAACTCCTACGGCGTCGAGTTCGGCGACCGGCAGGCCTTCGGCAAGCTGCTGCGCGCGGCGGGGCAGATCGAGGGACTCGAGCGCATCCGCTTCACGAGCCCGCATCCGGCCGCCTTCACCGACGACGTGATCGACGCGATGGCCGAGACGCCCGCCGTCATGCCGCAGCTGCACATGCCGCTGCAGTCGGGCAGCGACCGCATCCTGCGGGCGATGCGGCGTTCGTACCGCAGCGAGAAGTTCCTCGGCATCCTCGACCGCGTGCGGGCGAAGATCCCGAATGCGGCGATCACGACCGACATCATCGTGGGGTTCCCGGGCGAGACCGACGAGGACTTCGAAGAGACGATGCGCGTCGTCGAGGCCGCGCGGTTCACCGCGGCCTTCACGTTCCAGTACTCGATCCGTGAAGGCACCCCGGCCGCGACCATGGATGACCAGGTGCCGAAGCATGTGGTGCAGGAGCGGTACGACAGGCTCATCGCCCTGCAGGAGCGCATCTCGCTCGAGGAGAACCACAGGCAGGTGGGCCACGAGGTCGAGGTGCTCGTGTCCACGGGCGAGGGCAAGAAGGATGCGGCGACCCACCGCCTGACCGGCCGTGCCGAGGACAACCGGCTCGTGCATTTCGAGGTGCCGGAGGGATCGGACGTCCCGCGTCCGGGCGATGTCGTCTCGGTCGTGATCACCCACGCCGCTCCGTTCCATCTGCTCGCCGATGCTCCCGACGGCGCACCCCTGCGCATCCGCCGCACGCGCGCCGGCGACGCGTGGGACCGTTCGCAGGCCGAGTCCTGTGCGGTCCCCGCGCACGGCTCGACGCCCAGTGGCGCGGTGTCGCTCGGACTGCCGACACTCCGCATCGGCGTGTGACCCCGGCACCCTCACGCGGGGGACGAGGATGAGCGTGCGCGTGTGGGCCGTCGTCGGGGCGACCGGCACAGGCAAGTCCGCCCTCTCGCTCGACCTCGCCGAGGTCCTGGACGCTCGCGGGCGACCGGCGGAGATCGTGAACGCGGATGCGATGCAGCTGTACCGCGGCATGGACATCGGCACCGCCAAGCTGCCGCTCGCCGAGCGTCGCGGCATCCCTCATCACCTTCTCGACGTGCTCGACGTCACCGAGGAGGCGGCCGTCGCCTGGTACCAGGAGGCGGCGCGGGCCGCGATCGGCGGCATCCACGAACGCGGCAAGGATGCGATCCTCGTCGGAGGGTCGGGGCTCTACGTGTCGAGCGTCATCTTCGACTTCCGTTTCCCGCCGCACGACGACGAGCTCCGGGCACGACTCGAGGCCGAGCTCGACCGCGAAGGTCCGGGTGTGCTGTACGCGCGGCTGCGCTCGCTGGACCCGGACACCGCGGAGCGGGTCGATCCGCGAAACGGCCGTCGCATCGTCCGCGCCCTCGAGGTCCTCGCTCAGGGCGAGGCGACCCACGGCGCAGCCCTTCCGGACGAGCCTGTGCTGTGGCACCCCGACACGCGCATCGTCGGAGTGCACACCGACCGCGAACAGCTCGTTCCGCGCCTGGATCGACGGGTCGAGCGGATGTGGGCGGACGGGCTCGTCGACGAGGTCTCCCGCCTGCGCGGGGAGGGACTCGAGCGGGGCGTCACGGCCAGACGCGCGATCGGATATGCGCAGGCGCTGTCGCAGCTGACCGGTGAGAAGGCCGAGGACGCGGCGATCGGCGAGACGCAGGCGCTCACGCGTCGCTATGCGCGGCGGCAGGTCTCGTGGTTCAAGCGCTACCCGGGCATCGAGTGGGTCGCGACGGGCGCCTCCGCCGCCGAGCTGGCCGACCGGGCCGGCGCCCTAGACTGATCGCATGTCCACGACCGTCCCCTTCACGAAAGGTCACGGCACGGGCAACGACTTCGTGATCGTGGCGGACCCCGAAGGCGCCCTCGATCTGTCCGCGGATCAGGTCGCCGTGCTCTGCGACCGGCGCTTCGGCATCGGCGGGGACGGCATCCTCCGAGTCGTGCGTTCGCGCGCGATCCCGGACGGTGCGCAGACGGCCGGCGCGGAGTGGTTCATGGACTACCGGAACGCCGACGGCTCCATCGCCGAGATGTGCGGCAACGGCATCCGCGTCTTCGCCAAGTACCTCGAGGAGACCGGCCTCGCGTCGTTCGAAGCGCCCGTCCCGATCGGCACGCGTGCGGGCATCAAGGTCGTCAGCCGGAGCGAGCGCGGCTACGAGGTCGACCTGGGCGAGTTCCGCACCGAGGAGGGCGACATCCTCGTGCGCGCACGCGGACTCGACGTCCCGCGGCCCGGCCTCGGCGTCGATGTCGGCAACCCGCACGTCGTCGTCGCGCTCCCGAGCGACGAGGAGCTCGACGGCCTGGACCTCACCGCGCGCCCGCAACTGCACCCCGAGCCGCCCGCCGGCGCCAACATCGAGTTCGTCGTGCCGGCGGATCCGCTCGTCACCGACGGCGTGGGCCGCATCCGCATGCGCGTGTTCGAGCGCGGTGTGGGCGAGACCCTCAGCTGCGGCACCGGAGTCGCCGCATCCGCTCTCGCCGTCCGCGACTGGGCGGGACGCGCCGCACCCGACCACTGGGTGGTCGGCGTGCCCGGCGGCGAGCTCGGCGTGCGCGTCGCCGACGGGCACGTCCACTTGTCCGGACCCGCCGCTCTCGTCTTCACCGGCGAGGTCGCCCTCGCCTGAGAGGCCCGCGGCGACGACGTCGTCGTGGTCCGAGACCGAGGCTTCGGCGCGGCTTACGGCAGCGGAATGGCGTCTGTCGGCGGCGTGCCGTGTCGGCGGACCTTGAGGACGCGGTATCCCTTCGCCGTGGCCGAGCGGAAGACGCCGTAGCCGTGGTCGAAGCTGCTCGCGAGCCAGCGCTGCAGCGAATCGGAGCCGAGGTTGCGCTGTACGACGAACCAGCCGTCGCTGCGCTCGTCGAGGCGCGGGATCCAGCGCTCGAGCAGGCCGTGCAGCTCGTGCTTGCCGACGCGGATCGGCGGGTTCGAGCGGATCGTGCGGAACGTGATGTCGTCGGGAACATCGTCCGGCGTCACGGCGTTGATGTTGTGGAGGCCGAGGGACGCCGCGTTCCGACGGACGAGATCGAGCGCACGTTCGTTCACGTCGACGGCCCACACGGTGGAGTGCGGCGCGTCGAGCGCGAGCGAGATCGCAACGGGGCCCCACCCGCAGCCGAGGTCCAGCAGCTGCCCCCCGGCCGGTGGCGGGGGAGTGTTGGAGAGGAGCACCTGGGTGCCGGTGTCGAGCCGATCGGGGCTGAAGACACCGCCTGCCGTGGTCACCTCGAGTGCGCGACCGCCCAGGGTCACGTGCAGCGTGCGGAGATTCTCGGGGCTTGCGGGTGACGACGTGAAGTAGTGGTCGCTACCCATAGGTGCGAGCGTAGCGGAGGAGGAGGCTCGCGCGGGAGGCTAGAGTTCAAGGATGCCCGAGAGGGCCTCGAGAGGAGAACATGACGGAGACGTCGAACGACAGCATGCAAAAGGACCGCATCCCCGTGGATGCCGTCCCGACGGATGCGGTCGAGCGCGTGCTGGGGCACGCCGAATCGCGGGCGACCGCGCGGACGTTCGGAGCAGCGCAGGCGCTGCAGGATGCCGGCACGGTGGGCACCGCCGACACCGACGGCGAGCAGTGGGATCGTGAGGAGCGCGCGGCGCTGCGGCGCGTCCCCGGTCTGTCGACCGAGCTGGAGGACGTCACCGAGGTCGAGTACCGCCAGTTGCGTCTCGAGAACGTCGTGCTCGTGGGCGTGCACCCGCAGGGTGCGACCGAGGATGCCGAGAACTCTCTGCGCGAGCTCGCAGCTCTCGCCGAGACTGCCGGCGCGGTCGTGCTGGATGCCGTGCTGCAGCGGCGCCCGCATCCCGACCCGGCCACCTATGTGGGACGCGGCAAGGCGGACGAGCTGCGCGGGATCGTCGCGGCTGTCGGGGCCGACACGGTGATCGCCGACACCGAGCTCGCGCCGAGCCAGCGCCGTGCCCTCGAGGACGTCGTCAAGGTCAAGGTCATCGACCGGACGACGGTCATCCTCGACATCTTCAGCCAGCACGCGAAGAGCCGTGAAGGCAAGGCTCAGGTCGAGCTCGCCCAGCTCGAGTACCTCCTTCCCCGCCTGCGCGGCTGGGGTGAGTCGATGAGCCGGCAGGCCGGCGGTCAGGTCGGTGCGGGCGGTGCGGGCATGGGTTCGCGCGGACCCGGTGAGACGAAGATCGAGCTCGACCGTCGACGCATCCGTACCCGCATGGCGCAGCTGCGCAGGCAGATCCGCGACTTCGCGCCCGCGCGCGAGGCCAAGCGCGCCGAGCGCAAGCGGAACACGATCCCCTCGGTCGCGATCGCCGGGTACACCAACGCCGGCAAGTCGTCGCTGCTGAACCGGCTGACGAGCGCGGGCGTGCTGGTCGAGAACGCCCTGTTCGCGACGCTGGATGCGACGGTCCGCCGCGCCGAGGCAGCCGACGGCCGCGTGTACACGCTGACCGACACCGTGGGCTTCGTGCGCAACCTCCCGCACCAGCTCGTGGAGGCCTTCCGGTCGACCCTCGAAGAGGTGGCGGACGCCGACATCGTCGTGCATGTGGTCGACGGGTCGCATCCCGATCCGGCTGCCCAGCTGGCGACCGTGCGCGACGTGATCGGCGAGGTCGGTGCCCGTGACATCCCCGAGATCGTGGTCTTCAACAAGGCCGATCTGGTGGACCCCGACACCCGGCTCGTGCTGCGCGGCCTGGCGCCGAACGCGCTGTTCGTGTCATCGCGCACCGGCGAGGGCATCGACGAGCTGCGGGCGAGCATCGAGGCGACGCTGCCGCTGCCGGCGGTCGAGATCCACGCGCTCGTGCCGTACGACCGCGGCGACCTGGTGTCGGCCGCGCACGAGTCGGGCCACATCGTCTCGCAGGAGCACGAGGAGGGCGGCACCGCGCTGCATGCCTACGTGTCCGAGCGTCTGGCCGCCGACTTCGCCCCGTTCGCCGTCAATCGGCGCATCGACTGACGCGTCGGCTCACGGGCCTCAGCCGAGGTCGAGGGACGGCAGTCCGTCGGGCGTGAAGCCGAAGACGATGCCGAGGAAGGCGACCTCGGCCTCCAGGGTGCGGACGATCGTCTCGGCACGGCGGAAACCGTGGCTCTCACCCTCGAACGCGAGGTAGGCGTGCGCAACGCCGCGGGCCGCCAGCGCGTCCCGCACGGCCTCGGACTGCGACGGCGGGACGACCGGGTCGTCGAGCCCCTGCTCGATGAGCAGCGGCACGGCGATCCGGTCGAGGTGGGTCAGGGGAGATCGCTCCGTGTAGAGCGCCGACGCCTCGGGCAGCGGCCCCACCAGGCCGTCGAGATACCGCGATTCGAAGTCGTGCGTGTCGTCGGCGAGCGCACGCAGGTCGCCGACCCCGTACCGGCTGATGCCTGCGGCGAAGCCGCCGCCGCGGACGAGGGCGCTGAGCACCGTCCATCCGCCGGCCGATCCGCCGGCGATCGCGATGCGTGCCGGGTCGGCGATGCCGGCCTCCCCGAGGCCCCGCGCGGCGGCGATGACGTCGTCCACGTCGACGATGCCCCACTGTCCGAGCAGACGCTCGCGGTACTCGCGTCCGTAGCCTGTGGATCCGCCGTAGTTGACGTCGAGGACGCCGATGCCGCGGCTCGTGAGGTACGCGATCTTGGCGGATGCCGCGCCCCCGACGTGGGACGTCGGGCCACCGTGGACGAAGACGACGTAGGGCGGGAGCTCGTCGTCCCCCGCCGCGGCAGCGGGATTCGTCGGCGGGTACGCGAACGCGTGCACGTCGCCGTGGGCGCCGGCGAACGTGACGGCGCGGGAGCGCGGCATCCATTCGTCGCCCCATCGGGAGACGCCGCCCGCGACGGTCTCGACGCGCCGGGCGTCGACGTCGACGAGCCAGAGGCCCGGCCCTTCTGACCCGACTCCGGAGACGAGCACCTGCGCGCCCCGGACGTCTTCCACGACGAGCTCGGCGTGCGCGGGGACGGCGACGGGGCGCACACCGTCTGCGGTGACCAGGACGAGCTCGTCGGAGCCGTTCGTCCGCACGGCGACGATCCGCCCGTCGGCCAGCGGCGCGTACCAGCGCTCGCCGAGCACCCACAGGGCGCCGCCGGTGTCCGCGTCGGCGGGTGCGACGGGCTCGATGACCCCATCGCGCCGGCGGTAGAGGTTCCAGCGCCCTTCCGGGTCATCGGCGAACAGCAGCTCGCCGCGGTCCCACTCGGGCTGCAGCGGTGCTCGGCTCGGTCCGGACGACACGACCGTCCACTCCGACGCCCCGGGCGTGGCGAGCCGCAGCTCGGTGCGGTCCCAGGGCATATCGGGATGGTTCCACGCGATCCACGCCAGTTGCGTGCCGTCGGGGGAGAGCGCAGGCTGCGCGAGGAAGTCGCTTCCGCCGGCAAGGGATGCGAGGGCGCCCGGATCCTCGGCGGCCGAGCCGTCGAGCGGGATCGACACGATGTCGTGGCGCGGCACGCGCACGCCGTCCACGTGGGTCTCGCGCACCGCGAGCAGTCGCGACGACTGGAAGACGAGCCCGCCGAAGCGCATGCCCCGGCCGGCCGGAGTCAGCGGCTGAGGCTCGCCTCCGGTTGCCAGCATCCACACGCGCTGATCGGACTTCTGCACGAAGACCAACGCGCCCTCGGCGACCGTCCACGCCCCGCCGCCGTACTCGTGCACTCGGGAGCGCGCGTCCCAGGGCGGGGGGAGCAGAGATCCGTCCGCGCGGCTCATGATCGTCGTCCGTCCGCCCTCGGACGGAACCGTCTGCCCCCACCAGACGTCGGAGCCCGCGAACCGCGCGCCGTCGATGCGCGGAGAAGACTCGGCGACCTCCGCGGCGGAGAGGGGAGAGGGCCACGAGCCGTAGGGGAGCGTCAGCGACATGCGCTCCACGGTACGCGGTGAAACAGTCCGTCACACCGATCTGCCGCCCGGCCCCGTCCGCTACCGTGGAGTCACATCCGGCCCCGCGCCGGATGGGAGCGACAGCCGAGCCCGGCACCCGCCCGCGACAACACGCACTCCTGTGCCCAGCTCAGAAGCGCGCCGTCCGCGGCCGCCCGGCCTCCGCCTTCCGAAGAGGATCCATGTCCCTCGTGTCGCCCACGCCACACAACGCCACCCACGGCGGTGATCCCGCCGGCGCGCCCGTCTCGTTCGAGATCTACCCGCCGCGCCCGGGCGTGCCGCACGACCGGCTCCATGCGACGATCGCCGCGCTCGCGGCGGTCGACCCGCGCTTCATCTCGGTCACGTTCGGCGCCGGCGGCTCGACCGGCGGCCGCTCACTGGAGGTCCTGCGGCACATCCTCGAGTCCACGGACGTCGAGCCTCTCGCACACATCACGTGCGTGGGGAACTCGTACGGCGGCGCGAGCGCGCTCATCCGGGAGTTCCTGGATGCCGGCATCCTGAACTTCCTCGCCCTCCGCGGCGACCCGCCGGTCGGCACCACGCCGGACGACGTCTATACCGGCGACCTCGAGAGCGCGGCGCAGCTGGTCCAGCTGATCGACCGCGTGCAGGCCGAGCACTCGCCGTACGCGGAGGAGGGCGTCCTTCCCGGCGCTGTCCGCGTCGCCCGGCGACACGAGGTGCAGATCGCCGTCGCAGCCTTCCCCAACGGGCATCCGCGCTCCCGCCGGGCGCGGGACGACATCGACACGCTCCTCGCCAAGCAGGCCGCGGGTGCGACCTTCGCCATCACTCAGCTGTTCTTCCACGCCGACCAGTACCTCGGCTTCGTCGAGCGCTGCCGCGCGGCGGGCGTGACGATCCCGATCCTTCCGGGGCTCATGCCGATCACCTCCCCCCAGCGTCTCCGGCGCGTGCTCGAGCTGACCGAGGAGTCGCTGCCGAGCGACCTCGCCATCGCGCTCGACGTCGAGCCGACGGCCGAGGGACAGCGTGAGATCGGCATCGCCCACTCCGCTCGGCTGGCGCGCGATGTGCTGGCCGGCGGTGCGCCCGGCGTCCACCTCTTCGCGTTCAACAACCACGACACCGTCCTGGCCGTCCTGGGGGAGGCCGGCATCCTGGCCACCGCCTGACGAACAGGCGGTCGAGCGATCCGTCGGCCCTCCGACGGGTCTGTTCGGCGACCCCGGAAGGCGACTCGGGACACCGCACATCCGACCCGACCTCCCGCCCCGACACCGATCCACCGCAGTGAAAGAGAGACAGATCATGACCGACTTCCCCGCCGGGACGATCCTCGGCTACCCGCGCATCGGCCGCCGCCGCGAGCTCAAGCGCGCCATCGAGCAGCACTGGGCCGGAGCCATCGACGAAGCCGCGCTCGAAGCTGTCGGCGCCGACCTGCGCCGCGCGACGCGCACCCGCCTCGCCGAGCTCGGACTCGGCCGCGGGGACTCCGCCATCCCCGAATCGTTCTCCTTCTACGACCAGGTGCTGGATGCGGCGGCCGCTGTGGGTGCGCTGCCCGAGCGGTTCGATGACCTGCGCGGAGCCGATGGCGCGATCGGTCTCGTCGCGTACTTCGCGGCGGCGCGCGGCGACGGACGGCACGCCCCGCTCGAGATGACCAAGTGGTTCGACACGAACTACCACTACCTGGTTCCCGAGATCGGTCCCGAGACGGTCTTCGCGGCATCGAGCGACCGGTTCGCGCGGCAGGTCGCGGAGGCGCGCGCCGAGGGCTTCACGACCCGTCCGGTCGTGGTCGGTCCCGTGACGCTTCTCGCGCTGGCGAAGGCGTCCGACGCCGCTCCGGACGGCTTCGCCCCCCTCGATCGGCTCGGTGACCTTCTGCCGGTGTATGCGCGGCTGCTCGCCGACCTCCGTGCGGCGGGCGCCGACTGGGTGCAGCTCGACGAGCCGGCGCTGGTGAGCGAGAGCCTCGCTGCGACTCCAGAGGCGCTGGCTGCGGCAGCCGCCCGGGCGTACGACGTGCTCGGCGCGACAGCGGACCGCCCCCGCATCCTCGTCGCAGCGCCCTACGCGCAGCTGACGGATGCCGCGTGGCCGGTGCTCGCGGAGGCACCCGTCGAGGCGCTCGCCGTCGATCTCGTGCGGGGCGCAGCGCCGGCCGCGCACCCGGGCCTTGCCGGCAAGACCCTCGTCGGCGGAGTCGTCGACGGCCGGAACGTCTGGCGCGGCGATCTCGCCGGCGCCTTCGAAGCACTCGAGCAGCTGCGCCGGCACGGCGCCGCCGCCGTGTCGGCGGGGACGTCGACCTCGCTGCAGCACGTGCCGCACGACGTCGCCGACGAGACCGCACTCGACGCGCGCCTCGCATCGTGGCTCGCGTTCGCCGACCAGAAGGTGGGGCAGGTCGTCACGCTCGCCGGCGGACTGGCCGAGGGCCGGGAGGCGATCGCCGACGAGCTGGACGCCGCATCCCTCGCCCTCGCCGATCGTCGCGAGGCACCCGGCGTGCGCGACGGCTCCGTGCGCGAGCGTGCAGCGGCTCTCACGCGCGACGACTTCCGGCGTGCCGAGTACGAGGTGCGCGTGGCGGCCCAGGATGCGGCGCTCGACCTGCCCGTCCTTCCGACCACGACCATCGGATCGTTTCCCCAGACCGGTGACATCCGGCGCGCCCGCGGTCGTCTCGTGCGCGGCGAGTCCACGGTCGAGGAGTACGAGGGCTTCCTGCGCCGGGAGATCGCGCGCGTCGTCGCCCTGCAGGAGGACCTCGGCCTCGACGTGCTCGTGCACGGCGAACCCGAGCGCAACGACATGGTGCAGTATTTCGCCGAGAACCTCGACGGCTTCGCGGTGACGCAGCACGGCTGGGTGCAGTCCTACGGCTCGCGGGCGACGCGCCCGTCGATCCTGTGGGGAGACGTGTCGCGCCCGGCGCCCATCACGGTGGAGTGGGCGACCTACGCCCAGTCGCTCACCGCCCAGCGGATGAAGGGGATGCTGACCGGTCCCGTGACGATCCTCGCGTGGTCTTTCGTGCGCGACGACCAGCCGCTCGCGGACACCGCACGCCAGGTGGCCCTGGCTCTGCGCGACGAGATCGCCGATCTGGAGCGCGCGGGGATCGCCATCGTCCAGGTGGACGAGCCGGCGCTGCGCGAGCTGCTGCCGCTGAAGGCCGACGCACAGGCCGACTACCTCGACTGGTCGGTGGGTGCGTTCCGGCTGGCGACGGCCGGCGCCGCCGACGCCACACAGGTGCACACCCACCTGTGCTACTCGGAGTTCGCCGTGGTCATCGACGCGATCGCGGCCCTCGACGCCGACGTGACGTCGATCGAGGCCGCGCGCAGCCGCGGCGAGGTGATCGCCGACATCGCCGAGTCCGGGTTCTCGCACGGCGTGGGTCCCGGGGTGTGGGACATCCACTCGCCGCGGGTGCCGAGCGTCGAGGAGATCTCGGGCCTGCTCGAGCGTGCCGTGGAGGGCATTCCGGCGCGCCAGGTCTGGGTCAACCCCGACTGCGGGCTGAAGACGCGCGGCTACGACGAGACCGTGGCGGCGCTGCGGAACCTCGTCGAGGCGACGGATGGCGTCCGGCAGCGTCTGCGCGTCACGGCGTGAGACAGGCAGGGGGGCTGGCGCGATGCGCCGGCCTCCCTGCCCGGTGCCGCTAGGTCTTCGCCGCCGGGGTGTCCTTGGTCGCCGCCGGGGTGTCCGGAGCATCCGGGATGACGGCGGTGTCGGTCGCGTCCGCGTCCGGGATGACGGCGGTGTCGGCGGAGGTCGCGTCCGGGATGACCGCCTCATCCACCGATCCCGCACCGGCCATCGCGGGCACCGGCACCGTCGACTGCTCGGCGAGGCTCTCGTCCTCGGCGACGTGGGCGGCTGCCTCGCGCTCCACGTCGTCGGGGCGCTTCTGCAGCAGCTCGAGCACCCAGGTGACGAGCAATGCCACGATCAGCACCAGCACGACGTCGCCCGCAGAAAGGGGCCGCAGGGCGATCAGCCAGATGACCGCGAGCACGACGATGATCGTGCGGACCAGGATCCGCTGCCGGCCCATCCACAGTCCGAACCGCCCGGTGTCCATGCCCCGGGCGGCCAGCGACGTGCGGGCGCTCGCATTGAGACCGCCGAACAGCCCGCGGATGCGGCGCGCCGGTGCCCAACGCCCGGTCACCCAGCCGAGGACCGCGATCAGCCCGCCGAGCAGGGCGATCACGAGGGCCGTGCGCTGCATGTCGTCGATGAGCGTGGTGTAGATGACGTCGAGCGCGGACGGGGAGACCTTCAGCGCCGTCGCAGCCCCGTTGACCGCGATGTCGCCGGCGGAGAAGACGCCGGCGAGGATGGCGCCGCTCAGCAGGAAGGCGAGGCCGACGCCGAGCACCGCCGTCGAGCGGCGCCGCGCGATCAGGATGCCGGCGGCGAAGAGCGCCAGCGTGACGAACGGGAGCCAGAGCCCGGCGAAGTCGGCGATCGCATACACGGTGCGGATCGTGCCGACCGCCGAGCCGTCGCCGATGATGATCGTCTTGTCGATGGCGGGGATGAGGGATGCCGCGCCCACCCCGCTCGCGACGAGCTTCTGCTTGACCTGGTCGACGATGGGTCCGAGCCTCAGGCCGAGGCCCTGGTCGGAGAGGACGAACGCGCCGTTGCCGTCGGACGTCGCCGTCGTGACGAGCGCCCGGTGCGCGCCGCGGACGGCGGTCGCCCACACATCGGCGAACTGATCCGACTGCACGACCTTCGTGATGCCGGTCTGGACGAGGTTGTGCAGACCGTCGGCCGCGGGCTTCTGGAGGAGCTTGAGGGCGTCGGTCGCGCGCGGACCGAGGCCGAGACCCGAGATGCCGTCGATGACGTTGCCGGTGAGTTCGTTGAAATCGACCTTGGCGTCGATGGCGTCCATGGCCTCGCTGATGACGAGGTTCTGCACGTGGACGTCTTTCGCGAGCGGCGCCAGCGTGGCGACGAACGTCTGCTCGTCCACGAGCTGTGTGCGCGCCCACACGCTCACGATCGAGACGGGCACGAGGATCGCCGCGATGACGATGCACAGCGCCGAGACGAAGGCCCGCCAGCGGCCCCCGCCGGGCTTCGCCTTCGTGTCGTCGCTCGCGCCGTCACTCCCGCCGGCCGCAGCCAGTCGCGCGTTCTCTGCTTCCAGCTGTGCGATGCGCCGCTCGAGCTCCGCCGTGCTCGGCGTCGCGACGGGCGGTTCTGTGGTCGTGTCGGTCACCGGGTGCCCCTCTCCTCGGCGCTGATCGCGCCGGTCCCCACCTGTCCCCGACGCTCGACGGGGGCGCTTGCGACCATTGTGGCGGACGAGGGGCCGCCGCGGCATCCATCGATCAGGATGAGATCGGGACGCGACCGCCGGTTCCTGACGGTTCAGACGGCCCGCAGCACCGCCACGACCTTGCCCAGCACCGTCGCGTCGTCGCCGAGGATCGGCTCGAACGCGGAGTTGCGCGGCAGCAGCCACGTGTGGCCGTCGCGCTGGCGGAACGTCTTGACGGTCGCCTCGCCCTCGAGCATCGCTGCGACGATGTCGCCGTTCTCGGCCGTCGCCTGCGAGCGGATGACGACCCAGTCGCCGTCGCAGATCGCGGCGTCGATCATCGACTCGCCCGCCACCTTCAGCATGAACAGGTCGCCCTTGCCGACGAGCTGGCGGGGGAGGGGGAAGATCTCCTCGACCTGCTGCTCGGCGGTGATCGGCACGCCAGCCGCGATGCGGCCGACGAGCGGGACGAGCGCGGCATCGCCGACCGCGGGCGCCGTATCGGCCGGGTTCTCGCTCGCGACGCCCGGGATGTCGATCAGCACCTCCATGGCGCGGGTCTTGCCCGCATCGCGGCGGAGATAGCCGCTGAGCTCGAGCTGGTTGAGCTGGTGGGTCACGCTCGACAGCGACTTCAGGCCCACCGCATCCCCGATCTCGCGCATGCTCGGCGGGTAGCCGTAGCGCGCGATCGAGCGCTGGATGACCTCGAGGATCGCCATCTGCTTGTCACTGAGGCTCTTGCGACGACGCGTCTGCGGCCGCTCGGCGCGTTCGCGCTGAGTGCTCGGAGTGTCGGTCATGAGGCTCTCCTGTCTTCTGCCGCCTGGCAGTCGTCTTCGAATGTCGGAGGTCGGTGATGTGCTCTTCCTGTCGAAACCGTATCCGGTGACCGCGGCAACACCGCCGAAGCCGGCGCGTGTCGCTCCGGATCCGCATCCGATTCGACGTCGTGCTTGACAGTTTAGATCATCGAAAGTAACTTCGGAAGAGAAGTTCGCACCCGGCGCTCCCGGCCGAGCGCCCGGTGCGAACCTCTCGCCACCAGGAGGACGACATGACCACCATCGGGATGACTGCAACCGGCGTCCGGGGCGCGGTGCCGCGCGCGGAAGGGTCCGTGCACCGGACGCGTCTGCGGCTCACGCTCCGGGGTCGTCGCGTCGTCGCCGGACTGGCGGCCCTTCCGGCGGTGGCCGGCATCGTCGTCGCACTGGTCGCCGGCGGGGGAGCGGCGTTCGCCGCGAAGGATGCGAGCGCCCCGGTCCACTTCCGCACGGTCACCGTCGAGCCGGGCCAGTCGCTGTGGTCCGTCGCCGAAGAGGTGGCGCCGCAGGCGGACCCGCGCGACGTCGTCGACAGCATCATCCGCCTCAACGCACTCGACAGCGTGACGGTCGACCCGGGGCAGGAGCTGGCGATTCCGGCGCAGTACTCTTCCGGGCGCTGACGGACCGACCCACGACGAAACACCCCGTGTCTCGGCCCGTACGATGGGATGGGTGAGCCCACTCGAAGACTTGCCCATCCGGGACGATCTGCGCGGCCTGAAGCCGTACGGCGCGCCGCAGGTTCCGCTCCCGGTCGCCCTCAACGTCAACGAGAACACGCATCCCGTGCCGCAGGATGTGGCAGACGACATCCTCGACTCGGTCGCCATCGCCCTGCGCGACGTGAACCGGTACCCGGACCGCGAGTTCACCGCACTGCGTGAGGGGTTCGCCGACTATCTCGGCCACGGCCTCGAGCGCGACCAGATCTGGGCAGCGAACGGCTCCAACGAGGTTCTGCAGCACGTCCTGCAGGCCTTCGCCGGCCCGGGCCGCACCGCGTTCGGCTTCGGCCCCACCTACTCGATGTATCCGCTCCTGACTCGCGGCACGGGAGCATCGTGGCTCGCGGGAGAGCGCGAGCACGACTACACGCTGACTCCCGGCTTCGCCGCAGCGCAGGTCGCCGATGCGCGGCCGGATGTCGTGTTCCTGTGCTCGCCGAACAACCCGACGGGCACTCCGCTCTCTCTGGAGGTCGTCGAGGCGGTCTACGACGCGTCCGACGGCATCGTCATCGTGGATGAGGCGTACTGGGAGTTCGCGCCCAAGGACGAGCGCTCCGCGCTGACGCTGCTGCCCGACCGTGACCGGCTCGTCGTGTCGCGCACGATGAGCAAGGCGTTCGCGTTCGCGGGCGCGCGTGTCGGCTACCTCGCCGCTGCGCCCGATGTCATCGACGCCCTGCGACTCGTGCGCCTGCCGTACCACCTCAGCGCTCTCACACAGGCCGCGGCCAGCGCGGCCCTCCGGCATGCGCCGGAGATGATGCGCGCCGTCGATGAGATCGTCGAGCAGCGTGACCGCATCTCGGCGACGGTGGAGGCGCTCGGCTACACCGCGTACGAGTCGTGGACGAACTTCGTCCTGTTCGGCGACGTCGACGATCCGCACGCCACATGGCAGCAGCTGTACGACCGCGGCGTGCTGATCCGCGACATCGGGATCCCGCACAGCCTGCGCGTCACGGCGGGAACGGAGGAGGAGACGACCGCGTTCCTCGATGCCCTCGCCTCGCTAGAATCGGCGTCATGACGTCCGCCCGCACCGCCTCCGTCCGCCGTGCGACGAGCGAGTCCACGGTCGAGCTCGAGCTCAATCTCGACGGCACCGGTGTCAGCCGCATCGACACCACGGTGCCCTTCTTCGACCACATGCTGACGGCGTTCGCGAAGCACTCCCTGACCGACCTCACGGTGCGCGCCTCGGGCGATACCGACATCGACGCTCACCACACCGTCGAGGACGTCTCCATCGTCCTCGGGCAGGCGATCCGCGAGGCGCTCGGCGACAAGTCGGGCATCTCGCGCTACGGCGACGCGATCGTCCCCCTGGACGAGGCGCTCGCGCAGGCCGTCGTCGACATCAGCGGACGTCCGTTCCTCGTCCACGAGGGTGAGCCCGCCGGGTTCGAGTACCACCTCATCGGCGGCCACTTCACCGGTTCGCTCGTGCGCCACTCGTTCGAGGCCATCGCGTTCCACGGCGGCATGACCGTGCACGTGCGCGTGCTCGGCGGCCGCGACCCGCACCACATCGCCGAGGCCGAGTACAAGGCCCTCGCGCGCGCCTTCCGGCAGGCCAAAGCCCTCGACCCGCAGGTCGTCGGCATCCCGAGCACCAAGGGCGCCCTGTGAGCTCCCGCCCGCTCGTCGCCGTCCTCGACTACGGCAGCGGCAACGTGCACTCCGCCGTGAAAGCGCTCGACGCCGCGGGTGCCGACGCGCGCCTCACCGCGGATCGCGCCCTCATCCGGGATGCCGACGGGCTCGTCGTCCCCGGCGTCGGAGCCTTCCGTGCCGTGATGGACGCGCTGCGCGCGATCCGCGCCGACGAGATCATCGACCGCCGCCTCGCCGGAGGCCGTGCCGTCCTGGGCATCTGCGTCGGGATGCAGGTCATGTTCGATCGCGGCGTGGAGCGCGGGGACGACACCGAGGGCCTCGGCGAGTGGCCGGGCGTCGTGACCGAACTGGACGCGCCGGTGCTCCCGCACATGGGCTGGGACACGGTGCGCGCGGGCGACGACTCGAGGCTGTTCGCGGGCATCGAGGACGAGCGCTTCTACTTCGTGCACTCGTTCGCAGCGCAGCAGTGGCACCTCAACGACACCGCGCCGCTGCGTGAGCCGATCCTGACGTGGTGCGACTACGGCTCGCCGTTCCTCGCCGCCGTCGAGAACGGGCCGCTGTCGGCCACGCAGTTCCACCCCGAGAAGTCGGGGGATGCCGGCATCCGTCTGCTGACCAACTGGATCGCGACGCTCTGACGTCGCGCGGCGACGAGTCGCCGCATCCATCGCCTGAAGAAACACGAGAGACTCCATGACCCTGTTCTCCGACACCCCGCGTCTCGTCCTGCTGCCCGCCGTCGACGTCGCCGACGGCAAGGCCGTGCGCCTGACACAGGGCGAGGCCGGCAGCGAGACGAGCTACGGAGACCCCGTGGATGCCGCGCGGGCCTGGGCGGATCAGGGCGCGGAGTGGATCCACCTCGTCGACCTCGACGCCGCATTCGGCCGCGGAAGCAACGCGTCGATCCTCCGCCGCGTGATCCACCAGGTGCGCGGAGTGCGGATCGAGCTGTCCGGTGGCATCCGCGACGACGATTCGCTCGAGGCGGCCCTCGAGGCCGGCGCGACGCGCGTGAACCTCGGCACCGCGGCGCTGGAGAACCCGGAGTGGGCGGCCGACGTCATCAACCGCTACGGCGAGGCGATCGCAGTCGGTCTCGATGTGCGCGGCACGACCCTCGCCGCGCGCGGCTGGACCCGCGAGGGCGGGGACCTCTGGGAGGTGCTCGCGCGCCTCGAGGAGGCCGGATGCGCCCGCTACGTCGTGACCGACGTGACCAAGGACGGCACGCTCCGCGGCCCGAACCTCGAGCTCCTGCGCGAGCTGGCGAACCGCACCGACAAGCCGGTCGTCGCCTCCGGCGGCATCTCGAGCCTCGACGACATCGCTGCGCTGCGCGAGCTCGTGCCGCTCGGGGTCGAGGGCGCGATCGTCGGCAAGGCGCTGTACGCGGGTGCATTCACGCTGCCCGAGGCGCTGGATGTCGCAGGACGCTGACGCCCGGCATCCGGGCCCCGCGCACGACCATCGGGCGCACTCCACCGACTCCGCGGGACAGCCGTGGCAGGGCCGCTCGTTCGAGCCGAACCCGCACGCGGCAGACGACGGCTCCGCCGACCCGGCGCTGCTCGCGGCGCTGACGGCGTTCCGCGCCGGTGAGGGTGACGAGGTCGCGATCGTCGACGCGTACCGCGCGGCGCGCCTGCTGATCCCCCTGGTGGCCGAGAAGGGCGCGATTCCACAGGCTCAGGGACCGGATCACGAATCGCTCGAGGTGGGTGCGCACGGCCTGCCCGTCGACAAGACGCAGGAGCTGTCGATCGTCACGGTGGCGGCCCCCGACGGCCGCCGCATCCTCCCCGTCTTCACGTCGGTCGAGACCCTCGGACGATGGGATGCCGCGGCCCGGCCGATCCCCGTCGAGGGCGTGCGCACGGCGCTGGCGGCGGCGGGCGACGAGACCGACCTCATCGTGATCGACCCGGCCTCGGACACCGAGTTCGTGCTACGCCGCCCCGCGGTCTGGGCGATCGGCCAGAGCCTCACATGGGAGCCGTCCTACCGCTCGCCGGAGGTCTACGCGGCACTCCAGCGGAGCATCGCGGGCGAGCTCGCCGTCATCGACCTCGCGGTCGCCCCCGGAGACCCGACCGGCCGCCTGCGCGGACCCGAGCTCGTCGTCGAGCTGCAGCTCATGGCGGGCCTCGATCAGGCCGAGCTCGATGCCGTGCTGGCCCGGCTCGCGCACCGCTGGGCCGCCGACGACCGCATCGCCGTGCTCGTCGACTCGCTGACCGTCAAGCTCCGCAGAGGCGCCTAGCCGCTGCCGGCGCCGCCCGTGTCGCCGCAGGGCCGCACGGAGTAGCGTGCGGATGGATGCTGCGGAGGTGGGGCACATGGCCGATCCGTCGTGGGGCGAGATCGATCGCGCCGTGCTGGCGCTCGTGCACGAGCGTGCGGTGGAGTGGCGGCGCGGCCTCGCTGACCGTCCCATCGCACCACGCGTCGACGCGGAGGACGTGAAGGACGCGCTCGGCCGCGAGCTTCCGGAGAACGGGGAGGATGCCGAGGCCGTCGTCGCACGTCTTGCCGACGCCGCCGAGCCGGGGATCATGGCGATGGGCAGCCCGCGGTTCTACGGCTGGGTGATCGGCGGTGCGCAGCCCGCGGCCCTCGGGGCGGACTGGCTGGTGTCGACGTGGGATCAGAACACGGCGATGCGCGCGGTGACGCCGGGCGTCGTGGCGGCGGAGGAGCTCGCGGCGGAGTGGATCCTGGATCTGCTCGGCCTGCCGCCGACCGCCGACGTGGGCTTCGTGACCGGTGCGACGATGGCCAACTTCACGTGCCTCGTCGCGGCCCGCGACGAGGTCCTGCGCAGGGCCGGCTGGGACGCCGCCGTGCACGGGCTCGCGGGGGGACCCCGCATCCGTCTCCTCGTCGGCGCCGAGCGTCACGACACCGTCGATCACGCCGCCCGGATGGCGGGTCTCGGTGCACCGCGGGTGGTGGATGCCGATGATCAGGGGCGGATCGCGCCGGCGGCGCTCGCAGCGGCGCTGACGGACGGGGAGGGCCCGGCGATCGTGGCGCTGCAGGCCGGCAATCTGCACTCCGGCGCCTTCGATCCGCTCGCCGAGTCGATCGCCGTCGCGCACGCAGCCGGAGCC
The DNA here is from genome assembly GCF_034120055.1 of Microbacterium rhizosphaerae. Taxonomy (NCBI): domain Bacteria; kingdom Bacillati; phylum Actinomycetota; class Actinomycetes; order Micrococcales; family Microbacteriaceae; genus Microbacterium; species Microbacterium rhizosphaerae. Next base: position 1,635,966 of record NZ_CP139368.1, read on the forward strand.
TGGGTGCATGTCGACGGAGCCTTCGGGCTGTGGGCGGCGGCCTCGCCGCGCACCCGACAGCTCACCGAGGGTCTCGTGGGCGCGGACTCGTGGGCGACGGATGCGCACAAGACGCTCAGCGTGCCGTACGACTGCGGTGTCGCGATCGTCGCGGATCCCCGGGCGCTGCGCGCGGCGATGGGGATGTCGGCCGCCTACCTCGCGACGGTGGCGAGCGCCGACCACGCGGACCCGCACGACCGCGTTCCCGAGCTGTCACGCCGGGCGCGCGGGGTGCCGACGTGGGCCGCGCTGCGGTCGATGGGCCGCGCCGGCACGGTCGCCCTGGTGGATCGGCTCGCGCGCAGCGCGACGCTCATCGCCGCCGGACTGGCGGAGATGCCCGGTGTGGAGGTCCTCAACGACGTCGTGTTCACCCAGGTGTGCGCGGCGCTCGACACGGACGAGCGCACGGACGCGTGGGCGGACGCATTGCGGACGGCGGGGGAGGCGTTCGCGTCGTCGTCCCGCTGGCACGGACGCTCTGTGCTGCGCTTCTCGGTCAGCAACTGGGCGACGGACGACGACGAGGTCGCGCGCACGCTGGCCGCCGCATCCCGAGCACTTCCCTGAGCGGGGTGGTCAGGTGACCGGGCCGGTCCACTTCTCGCCCGGGCCCTTCCCGATCGGGTCGGGCACGACCGACGCCTCCCGGAACGCCAGCTGCAGCGAGCGGAGGCCGTCGCGCAGCGAGCGCGCGTGCATGTCGCTGATCTCGGGCGCGCCCGCGGTGATGAGGCCGGCGAGGGCGTTGATGAGCTTGCGCGCCTCGTCGAGGTCGGTCTGGGTCCCGGGGTCGTCGGCGAGGCCGACCTTCACGGCTGCCGCGCTCATGAGGTGGACGGCGGCCGTGGTGATGACCTCCACAGCGGGCACATCCGCGATGTCGCGGGTCGCGGATGCCGCCGCCCGCTCCCGCTCTTCCCACTGCGCCTGACGGCCGTCCTCACCCTGAATCGTGTCCACGTCACACTCTCTGATAGACTTGTGCGGGCTCCGGAGCGTTCTGCTCCGAGACGAAAGAGGATCACATCCCACCCGCGCTTGCCGTTCCAGGCTACCGGGTCGAGCACTCCGCCCCTTCCGGGGGGTAGCCAGGGTGCAGGAGCCGGTGCGCAACGCACCGCGCCCGGGTGGAGTGTTCCTTCTTCCGCCCGCGACGCTCCCTGTGCCGCGGTGGCTCATCCACCCGCACGAAAGAGGAGTTCCGCATCAGCGATCCCCGCACCAATGAGCGCATCCGTGTGCCTGAGGTCCGACTCGTCGGGCCGAACGGCGAGCAGGTCGGCGTCGTCAGCATCCAGGTTGCGCAGCGTCTGGCTCAGGAGGCCGACCTCGATCTCGTCGAGGTCGCGCCCAACTCGAAGCCGCCCGTCGTCAAGATCATGGACTACGGGAAGTTCAAGTACGAGGCCGCGCAGAAGGCCAAGGAAGCCCGCCGCAACCAGGCGAACACGGTCCTCAAGGAGGTCCGCTTCCGGCTGAAGATCGAGGCCCACGACTACACGACCAAGCTCAAGCGCGCCGAGGGCTTCCTCCAGTCCGGCGACAAGGTGAAGGCGATGATCCTGTTCCGCGGTCGCGAGCAGTCGCGTCCCGAGCAGGGTGTGCGTCTGCTGCGCAAGTTCGCGGAGGACGTGGCCGAGTTCGGCACCGTCGAGTCCAATCCGACGATCGATGGTCGCAACATGGTCATGGTCATCGCCCCGCACAAGAACAAGTCCGAGGTGAAGACCGAGCAGAACGCCGCGCGTGCCGCCAACAAGGAGGCCGCACGTCAGGCGCGCGGCGGTACCGCACCCGAGTCCGGCGAGGCCCCCGCGGCCGCCGCCCCCGCTGCCGAGGCGGCGGCGGAGTAGGACTCCCCCCAGATTCCCGCACCCGCGGGTTGAGGCTCCCGCACGGCGGGAAACACCACGAAGCCCCTCCGGGGGCCCACCACCGAAGGAACGACATGCCGAAGCAGAAGACGCACTCCGGTGCCAAGAAGCGCTTCAAGATCACCGGCACCGGCAAGCTCATGAAGCAGCAGGCGAACCTCCGCCACAACTTCGAGGGCAAGCCCACCCGCCGCACCCGCCGTCTGTCGCAGGACCAGGTCCTCGCGCCCGGCGACGCGAAGGTCGCCAAGAAGCTTCTCGGCCGCTGAGCGGCCCGCACAGGTTAGGAACGAAAAGAAATGGCTAGAGTCAAGCGGGCCGTCAACGCCCACAAGAAGCGTCGCGTCATCCTCGAGCGCGCCTCGGGCTACCGCGGACAGCGTTCGCGCCTGTACCGCAAGGCGAAGGAGCAGGTCACCCACTCCCTCGTCTACGCGTACCGGGACCGTCGCAAGCGCAAGGGCGACTTCCGCCGCCTGTGGATCCAGCGCATCAACGCTGCGAGCCGCGCCAACGGCATCACCTACAACCGCTTCATCCAGGGCCTCGGCCTCGCGGGTGTGCAGGTCGACCGTCGCATGCTCGCCGAGCTGGCCGTGAACGAGCCGAAGGCCTTCGCCTCGCTCGTCGAGGTCGCCAAGAAGGCGCTGCCCTCGGACGTCAACGCTCCCAAGGCGTAAGCACTTCCTCGAAGGGGCGTCTCCCGCGGTTCTCGCGGGGGACGCCCCTTCGTCGTTCCCGCCGCACACCTCGATCGCGGGTGCGGACCGACCACGCCGGAGGATGCCGCGACCCTAGACTGAACGCGTGCTGGAGAATCCGCGTTCGCCGCGTGTGCGCGCCGTCGCCAAGCTGACGAAGCGCAGCGCGCGGGACGAGACCGGGATGTTCCTCCTCGAAGGGCCGCAGGCGGTCCGCGAGGCGCTGGCGTCCCGACCCGAGGCGATCGTCGACCTGTTCGCGACGCCGACCGCGATGGAGCGGCATCCCGATCTGCGCACGGGCGCTGCCGCCGCCGGACGCGAGGTCGTGTACGCCACCGAGGCCGTCCTCGATGCGATGGCCGACACCGTCACGCCGCAGGGCGTCGTCGCCGTCGCGCGGCAGTTCCCGGCATCCGTCCGCGACGTGTTCGCCGAGCGGCCGCGCCTGGTCGCGATCTGCGAGGAGGTGCGCGATCCGGGCAATCTCGGCACCATCATCCGGGCGGCGGATGCGGCGGGCGCCGATGCCGTGGTGCTCACCGGACGCACCGTCGACCCGTACAACCCGAAGGTGGTCCGCTCGACCACCGGATCGCTGTTCCACGTGCCGATCACGGTCGGCGGCGACCTCGCGGATGTGGCGAGCCGTGCGCGAGCGGCGGGAATGCGGGTGATCGCGGCCGACGTGAAGGGCGACGACCTGCTCGAGGCGCGCGCCGGGGGCCTGCTGGCCGAGCCCACCGCATGGCTGTTCGGCAACGAGGCGCGCGGACTGGCCGACGAGTCCCTGGCTCTCGCAGACACGGCGCTGCGCCTGCCGATCTTCGGCCGTGCCGAGTCGCTCAACCTCGCCACCGCGGCGAGCGTCTGCCTCTACGAGTCCGCCTTCGCGCAGCGCTCCTGACCCGGCCCGACGCACGAATCGGGCCGCGCACCCGAAGAGATGCGCGGCCCGACCGTCGAGCGCGGGATCAGCCGTTCGCGCCGGCCGCCTTCGTCGTGATCGAGGTGCCTTCGAGCTTGTTGGCGTTCTCGGCGTACGTCTGCGTGAAGGTGTTGGACAGCTTCACGCTCGAGATGTCGAGGCCGAGGGCCTTGTCCATCGCGGCGATCGTCGCGGGACCGCCGGCGGGCATGATGCCGTCGGGGAGGAACTGCCCCTTGTCGGTGGTCAGGCCCGCGATGTAGTCGGCCTTGGAGATGGTCGCGTTCTGCACGTACTCCGCCGGCAGCTTGTCGGCGATCTCCGCGGCCGAGTGGTCGTGGATCCAGTGCATGGTCGCCACCAGGGCGTTGACGACGCGCTGGGTCGCATCCTTGTGCGAGTTCACCCAGTCCGCGTTGCCGAGCAGACCCGCGGCCGGCCAGGCGCCGCCGACGGCCTTCGTCGCACCTGCCGTCGACGCGAAGTCGAAGGCGGTCGTCGCCAGCTTCTGGCTCGTCAGCGCGGTGACGGTCGGCTGCGTGGTCATGACGCAGTCCACCGCTCCCTGCTTGATCGCTGCGATCGCGGTGGCTCCGGCGTGCACGGCCACGGTGGTGTAGTCGTTCTTGGTGAGGCCCGCCTGGTGGGCGACGAACTGGGTCAGGGTGTCGGTGCCCGAGCCGAGGTCCGTGACGCCCATCTTCTTGCCCTTGATGTCGGCCGCGGTCTGCACATGGCTGCCCGGGGTGCACATGAGTCGCTCGCCGGGAGCTCCGGAGAGCTGGACGACGTTGATGACGTCCTTGCCCTTGGACTGGAAGTCCAGCGTGTGCAGGTACCACGCGCCGGCGAAGTCGACCTGGCCGGAGGCCATGGCGTCCTCGGCTCCGACGCCACCGTTCTGTTCGGTGGTGAGCTCGACGTTGACGCCGTACTTCTTGTAGAAGCCGAGCTGATCGGCGAGCTTGTACGGCAGGTAGATCTGCTTGTCGATGCCGCCGACCATGATCCTCACGGTCGGCATCGGCGTCGACGATCCGCCGGCGGCTGCACCGGTCGTGGTGCCGCTGCTGCAGGCGGCGAGGCCGAGCGCCAGTGCTCCGACCACCGCGACGCTCGCGATGCGCTTGTTCATGGGTTTCCTTTCGCTGTGCCGAGGACACTCGGCGTTTCTTGGGGGTGAGACGTTTCTCGGGTGAGGGGAGGGTCAGATGGATGCGGCTTCGCTGCGGTTCGGCGGCCGCCACTTGAGCACGGCGCCTTCGAACAGCGAGATCAGGTACTCGGCCGCGAGGGTGAAGACGGCGATGATGACCATGCACGCGAAGACCGTGTTGGGGTCGAAGCTGCCCTGCGCCTGGCTGATGATCAGTCCGATGCCCTTCTGGGCGCCGAGCACCTCGGCGACGAGCGCGCCGATGATCGCGAAGCCGAACGCGGTGTGCAGGCTCGCCACGATCCAGGTCATGGCCGACGGGATGGTGACGTGGCGTGCGATCTGGAGCGGGGAGGCGCCGAGCACCCGGACGTTGGCGATGAGGTTCGGGTCGACCTCGCGCACGCCCTGGAAGGCGTTGAAGAAGACGGCGAAGAACACCAGCACGGCGGCCAGGTACACCTTGGCCGGCATCCCGAGCCCGAACGCCACGATGAAGATCGAGCCGAGGACGATGCGCGGGATCGCGTTGAGGATCTTGATGTACGGCCCGCCGACCTCCGCGAGGTAGCGGTTGCTGCCGAGGAGGATGCCGAAGATCACACCGAGCGCGGTTCCCAGCGCGAATCCGAGGAGAGCCTCCTGGATGGTGACCCACAGGTTCTCCCAGATGGATCCGAACGCGGTGCCGACCGTGAACAGGTGCACCAGGCTGTCCCAGATGGCCGTCGGCTGCCCGAAGAAGAACGAGTCGACGATCGCGTGCTTCTTGTCGGGGAGCGAGGTCAGCAGCTGCCAGCCGCCGAGGACGACGACCAGGAGCATGATGCGTCCGACCCAGACCAGCGCGATGTGCCGCGCACGCTGACGCCGGCCCTTCGCCTGGAGTTCGTGCTCGGATTCGGGCGGCAGGACCGCCTGCGCCTCGCTCGAGCTGGAGAGCTGCCCGCCGTAGACATCCGCCTGCGGCCTGGTCGAGAGATAGCTGGTCATGCCGCGACCGTCCTTTCATAGGCGCGCGTGACTTCGTCACGCAGCGACTGCCAGATCTCGCCCTGCAGTTCGAGGAACCGCCGCTCGTGACGGATGTCCTGCACGTTGCCGCGCGGCCGCGGCAGGTCGATGTCGAAGACCTTCTTGATCGAACCGGGGCTGGAGGTCATGACGGCCACCCGGTCGGAGAGCGCCACGGCCTCGTCGAGGTCGTGGGTGATGAACAGCACCGAGGGGCGCAGCTGCTCCCACAGCTGCAGCAGCTCGCCCTGCATGATCGACTTCGTCTGCACGTCGAGGGCGCCGAACGGCTCGTCCATGAGCAGGATGCGCGGGTTGTTGATGAGTGCGGCCGCCATCGCGACACGCTTGCGCATGCCGCCCGAGAGCTGGTGGGGGTAGCGGTCTTCGAATCCGTTGAGGCCGACCCGGCGCAGCCAGTCCCGGGCGAGATCGATCGCCTCGCGCTTGGGGGTTCCGGTCAGCAGCGGGCCCATCATCACGTTGGCGAGCACGGTCTTCCAGGGGAAGAGCGAGTCGGCCTGGAACATGTAGCTGACGCCTGCGGTGATCCCCTCCACCGTCTGCCCGCCGACGCGCACGGCGCCGGCGCTCGGCCGCTCCAAGCCGGAGACCTGCCCCAGCGTCGTCGACTTGCCGCAGCCTGTCGGACCGACGATCGCGCAGAACTGTCCGGGTTCGACGGTCAGCGTCACGTCCTTGATGGCCGTGAACGGCTCGCCGTTCGGCGTGAGGAAGCGTTTGGTGAGTCCCACGATCTCGATCCGCGCGGAGGTGTCCGCGGCGGGAGACGGGGGCGCGTCGGCGGTGAGCGCGTCGCCCATGATGTTCAGACCTCTCTGTCCGTGTGGTGGTGCGATCTCATGGTGCGCGGGCCACCCCCTGGGTGTCGCGCTTGTGCGCCATCCGTGCGTTGTGCCCTTTTGCACGCCTTCTGCGCGTTCTGCTCAGCGCCCAGATGGCTCCGGGGTGCGGTCCGGTCGGCGACGGGTGGGAGAATCGGTGTCCATGCGACGAAGCATGCGGAAGATCTCGACGCAGATCTTCCTGGCCCAGCTGGTCATCCTGACCGCGTCGCTCGCGCTCGGATTCGTGCTGTTCACGGCGACTGCCCGGGCGCAGATCGACGAGGACTTCCAAGCACGCGCCGCCGTCATCGGGCAGGCGGTCGCCGTGGTTCCCGAGATCCAGGCATGCATGGCACATCCCGCACCCGGCTGCGATCGCGCGATCCAGGACTTCGCCACCGCGACGACGAGGTCCACCGGCGCCCGCTATGTCGTCGTGATCGACATGGATCGCGTCCGGCATTCCCACCCCGACCCCGCCCTGATCGGACAGAAGGTGAGTGAGCCGATCGTCACGACGGACGGCCAGGTGCATCTGCGTGTCGACCACGGCTCGACGGGCGACACCGCGAACGCGCGTGTTCCGCTGTACGCGCCGGACGGCACGACGATGGCCGGCGAGGTGTCGGTCGGCATCCTCGAAGACACGGTGTCCAGCGAACTGCTCGCCGAGTTGCCGTCCTACGCGGCCTGGTTCCTCCTGGCGCTCGGTATAGGCGCCCTCGCATCGTGGCTGCTGGCACGCCGGATGAAGCGCCGGACGTTCGGCCTCGAGCTCGACGAGATCGCGCAGCTGCTGCAGGAGCGCGAGGCGACGCTGCACGGCATCCGCGAGGGCGTCGTCGGCATCGGGCCGGACGGGCGCATCACCGTCATGAACGACGAGGCCCAGCGACTGCTCGGCGTCGCGCCGGGCACCGGTCGCCGCCTCGAGGAGGTCATCCCGGAGGGGCCGCTGCGCGACGCACTGACCGATCGCGACAGCGGCAAGGACGAGATCGTCCTGACGGATGACCGCTGGCTGGTCGTGAACCGGATGCCGGTCACCCTCGCCGGCGCATCGCACGGCATCGTCGTCACCCTGCGCGACCGCACCGACATCGAAGGCCTCACGCGCGAGCTCGACGGTGAGCGCAGCCTCACCGACTCCCTCCGGGCCCAGCAGCACGAGTTCTCCAACCGCATGCACGCGCTCGCAGGGCTGCTGGAGCTCGACCGCTCCGACGAGGCCCTCGAATACCTCACGGAGCTGCGCGGACTGTCCGCCGACCTCGATCAGACCCTGCGCACCCGCATCCGGGCCCCGCACATCGTCGGACTCCTCCTGGGCAAGGCCGCCGAGGCGAGCGAACGGGGGTTCGAGCTCGTGATCGCGCCCGAGACCTCGATCAGCGAGGCGCCGGAGCGTCTGCGGCTGCTGACCACCGTCATCGGCAACCTCGTCGACAACGCCTTCGACGCCCTCGCCGGGGCTCCCGCGCCGCGGCGCGTGACGGTCTCGGCGGTCGAGTCGCCCGAGGACATCGTCGTGACCGTGTCGGACAACGGTCCCGGAGTCCCGCCGGGGGAGATCGCGCACATCTTCCGGAACGGCTATACGACCAAGCGCGGCTCCACCGTGCGGCACAGCGGCCTCGGGCTCGCACTCGTCCAGGATGCCGTGGTCAAGGCGGGCGGCACGGTGACCGTCGACAACGACGAGGGCGCTGTCTTCCGCGTCGTCATCCCGCGCGCAGACGAGTCGGCGGCGGTGACGACATGAGCGACGACATCACCGTCCTCGTCGTCGACGACGACTACCACGTGGCGAGTGTCCACGCGGGATTCGTCGGGCGCGTCCCCGGGTTCCGCGTGGTAGGCGAGGCGCACACCGCCGCGGAGGCCCTTGCCGAGACCGCGCGACTGCATCCCGACCTCGTCCTCATGGACATCTATCTGCCCGACGGCGACGGTCTCGACGTCACGCGCACCCTGCTCTCGCGCGCGGATGCGCCGGCCGTCATCGTCGTGTCGGCGGCGAGGGATGCGGCGTCCCTGCGCACGGCGGTGCAGCTGGGAGCCGTGCACTACCTCGTGAAGCCGTTCGGCTTCGCCGATCTCGCCGACCGTCTGAACGCCTTCCGTGAGGCGCATGCCCAGTGGGGACGGATGCCGGACGAGGCGACCCAGGCCGACGTCAACCGGATCTTCGGGCTGCTGCGGGGCACCGCATCCACTCCCGCCACCGTCTCGCCCGACACCTCCCGGCTCGCGCCCACCCTGCGCCTCGTGTACGAGGTCGTCGCGGCGACGGGGCCGATGTCGGCCGTCGAGGTCGCGACGGCCGTCGGCATCAGCCGGGCCACCGCACAGCGGTATCTCGCCCAGCTGGAGCAGTCCGGGCTCGTCCGCCTGGACCTGCGCTACGGCTCGACCGGCCGACCGGAGCACCGCTACTCCCTGCGGGGATGACGGGATGCGGGCGCGGGGGAGCGCCACCGCCCCCCGGTAGACTCGGTTCTCGTGTCCGACGCACTCCAGATCACCCCAGAAGCGGTCGCCGATGCCGTCGACGCCGCGCTCGCGGCCATCGCCGCGGCATCCGGCACCGCCGAGCTGAAGGCCGCCCGCAGCGAGCACTCCGCCGAGGGCTCGCCGCTCGCGCGCCTGAACGCGAGCCTGCGCGACGTCGCCCCGGAGCACAAGGCCGAGTTCGGCAAGCTCGTCGGCCAGGCCCGCGGCCGGGTGAACCAGGCGCTGGCGGCACGCGAGGTCGAGCTCGCCGAGGCCGAGACGGCCGCGCGCCTCGAGGCCGAGCGCGTGGACATCACGGCGCTGGCGCAGCACGCGCGCGTCGGGGCGCGGCATCCCGTGTCCCTCCTTCAGGAGGAGATCTCGGACATCTTCGTGGGCATGGGATGGGAGATCGCCGAGGGCCCCGAGCTCGAGCACGAGTGGTTCAACTTCGACGCGCTGAACTTCGACGCCGACCACCCGGCTCGCCAGGAGCAGGACACGTTCTACGTCGACCCCGTCAGTCGCCACCTGGTGCTGCGCACGCACACGAGCCCGGTGCAGGTGCGCTCGATGCTCGAGCGCGAGCTGCCGGTGTACGTGCTGTGCCCCGGCCGCGTCTACCGCACCGACGAGTTCGACGCCACGCATCTGCCCGTGTTCACCCAGTTCGAGGGCCTCGTCGTGGACAAGGGCATCACGATGGCGAACCTCAAGGGCACGCTCGACCACGTCGCCCGTCAGCTCTTCGGTCCCGAGGCGAAGACCCGGTTCCGCACGAACTTCTTCCCCTTCACCGAGCCGTCCGCCGAGCTCGATCTGTGGCACCCGACCTTCAAGGGCGGCGCCCGCTGGATCGAGTGGGGCGGCTGCGGGATGATCAACCCCAACGTGCTGCGCGCCGCGGGGATCGACCCCGAGGTGTACTCCGGGTTCGCATTCGGGATGGGCGTCGAGCGGGCGGTCATGTTCCGCTCCGATGTGCAGGACATGCGTGACATGGCCGAGGGCGATGTCCGCTTCAGCGAGCAGTTCGGGATGGTGGTGTGATGCGGGTCCCGCTTTCGTGGCTGCGTGAGTACGTCGAGGTTCCGGCGCAGACGACCCCCGAGGACGTCCTCGCCGCGCTCGTGCGCGTCGGGTTCGAGGAGGAGGACGTCCACCGCTTCGAGCTGTCCGGTCCGATCGTCGTCGGACAGGTGCTCGAGTTCGTCGAGGAGCCGCAGTCCAACGGCAAGACCATCCGCTGGTGCCAAGTCGATGTCGGCCCCTCGACCGGCGCGGGGACCGATGTCGCCGCAAGCGGCGACCACGACATTCGCGGCATCGTGTGCGGTGCGCGCAACTTCTTCGAGGGCGACAAGGTCGTGGTGAGCCTTCCCGGTGCCGTACTGCCCGGACCGTTCCCGATCGCCGCCCGTAAGACGTACGGTCACGTGTCCGACGGCATGATCGCCTCGGCGCGCGAGCTCGGCCTCGGCGAGGAGCACGACGGCATCCTGCGTCTGGCCCAGCTCGGCATCGACGCCCCCGTCGGCACGGATGCGATCGCACTCCTCGGCCTCGACGACGTCGCGGTCGACATCAACGTGACACCCGACCGCGGCTACGCCCTGTCGATCCGCGGCGTGGCCCGCGAGTACTCGCACTCGACCGGCGCGGCGTTCCGCGACCCTGCTGAGCGCCTGTGGGAGGAGCTCGTCCCGGGCTCCGGCTTCCCGATCTCCGTCGTCGACGACGCGCCCATCCGCGGCCGGGTCGGCGCATCCGAGTTCGTCGCGCGCGTCGTGCGCGACGTCGACCCCGCCAAGCCGACGCCGGCGTGGATGATCGCGCGCCTGACGCTCGCCGGCATCCGCTCGCTCGGCATCCTCATCGACATCACCAACTACGTGATGCTCGAACTCGGCCAGCCGATCCACGGCTACGACCTCGACAAACTGCAGGGCGGCATCACCGTCCGTCGGGCGACGCCCGGCGAGACGATCGAGACGCTCGACGGCAAGGTGCGCACCCTCGACCCCGAGGACCTGCTCATCACCGATGACTCCGGCCCCATCGGTCTCGCCGGTGTCATGGGCGGCGGCACCACCGAGATGAGTGACACGACACGCAACGTGCTCGTGGAGGCCGCGGCCTTCGACACGGTGTCGATCGCCCGCACGGCGCGCCGGCACAAGCTGCCCAGCGAGGCCTCCCGCCGCTTCGAGCGCGGCGTCGACCCGCTCATGCCGTTCGTGGCCGCCCGTCGCGTGGCCGACCTCATGGTGGAGTACGCCGGCGGGACGAGCGACGAGGAGTACGGCGGGGCCCTCTTCGCCGAGGTGCTCATCCCGGGGATCGTGCTGCCGCCGGACTTCGTCCAGGGGCTCATCGGCGTCGATTACACCGCGGGCGAGATCGAGGCCGCGCTGCGGCTGATCGGATGCGAGGTGGCCGCGGCCGACGAGCAGGGCTGGCACGTCATCCCGCCGACCTGGCGCCCCGACCTCACCGACAAGTGGACCCTCGCCGAGGAGGTCGGGCGCATCGAGGGGTACGACCGCATCCCGTCGATCCTGCCCACCCCGCCCTCGGGCCGCGGCCTCACCGCCGCTCAGAAGGGCCGCCGCCGCGTCGCCAACGCCCTCGCCGCGGCAGGCCTCGTCGAGACGCCCTCGTTCCCCTTCACGACCCAGGAGCAGAACGACCTGCACGGCTCCGCGTCCGGTGAGCCGCTGCCCAGCGTCAAGCTCGCGAACGCGCTGGACGGCCAGGCGCCGTACCTGCGCCGCTCGCTGCTGCCGGGCCTGCTCCAGGTCGCGCACCGCAACGTGTCGCGCGGCTTCACCGACCTTGCGCTGTTCGAGACCGGCACGGTGTTCCTTCCGGAGCCCGGCGTCGAGTACGGCACCGAGGCCGTTCCGCCTCTCGCGGTGCGTCCGGATGACGAGACCCTCGCGCGGCTGGATGCCTCGCTGCCGCCCCAGCCGCGGTATGCGGCGGTGCTCTTGACCGGCAACCGCATCGCCAAGCAGCCGGGGCAGTCGCCGGTCGCCGCCGACCTCTCCGACGCCCTCGACGCCGTGCGCACGATCGCGTCGGCGGCCGGTGTCGCGATCGACGTCGCGCAGTCGCAGCGGGCCGCCCTGCATCCCGGTCGCGCCGGCGTGCTGAGCGTCGCCGGCACCGAGGTCGGTTATGTCGGCGAACTGCTGCCCGCGGTCTCCGAGGCTGCCGACCTCCACGGCCGCGTGGTCGTCGCCGAGCTGAACCTCGACCTCGTGCTCTTGCTCGCGGGCGAGCGCGTCGTCGCCGCATCGCTGTCGGGCTTCCCGGCCGCGACGCAGGACGTGTCGCTCGTCGTGCCGGCCGACGTGCCGGCGGCGGATGTCGCGGCCGCGCTCGTCGAGGGTGCGGGTTCGCTGCTGGAGTCTCTGCGCGTGGTCGACGACTACCGGGGAGCCGGCCTGCCGGAGGACGCCAAGAGCCTGACGTTCGCCCTGCGCTTCCGCGCCGCTGACCGCACTCTGACCGCGGCCGAGGCGACGGATGCGAAGCTCTCCGGGGTCGCGGTCGCGCAGGAGCGCTTCAACGCCAAACTCCGCGACTGACGCCCCGCCTTCCAGTCCCCGCCGCTTCCGCCGGTCCCCGAGCTTGTCGAGGGGCGGTCCCCGAGCCCGTCGAGGGGTGGTCCCCGAGCCCGTCGAGGGGCGGTCCCCGAGCTTGTCGAGGGGTGGTCCCCGAGCTTGTCGAGGGGTGGTCCCCGCCCGTCCGCCGGTCCCCGCCCGTCCGCCGGTCCCCGAGCCCGTCGAGGGGTGGTCCCCGAGCCTGTCGAGGGGTGGTCCCCGAGCCTGTCGAGGGGTGGTCCCCGAGCTTGTCGAGGGGTGGTCCCCGCCCGTCCGCCGGTCCCCGCCCGTCCGCCGGTCCCCGAGCCCGTCGAAGGGCGGTCCCCGAGCCCGTCGAGGGGTGGTCCCCGAGCCCGTCGAGGGGTGGTCCCCGAGCCCGTCGAGGGGCGGTCCCCGAGCTTGTCGAGGGGTGGTCCCCGAGCCCGTCGAGGGGCGGTCCCCGCCCGTCCGCCGGTCCCCGCCCGTCCGCCGGTCCCCGAGCTTGTCGAGGGGTGGTCCCCGAGCCCGTCGAGGGGTGGTCCCCGAGCTTGTCGAGGGGCGGTCCCCGAGCCCGTCGAGGGGCGGTCCCCGAGCCCGTCGAGGGGTCGCGTCCAACGAAGTCGGTGGTTCCTCCACCCGCCGCGAGCATCGGCCCGCTCTCCCCAGGACGGCCGCCGGCGACCCTACGATCAGGCCCGCGGTGGAAAGTCCGGGTATGCCATTCATGTACATTCTTCGCTGCCGTGATGGTTCGTACTACACGGGCAGTACGGACAAAGACCCCGAGTTGCGCCTGTGGGAGCACAACCACGACGAGCACCTCGCCGCGCGCTACACGATCAAGCGACGTCCGCTGGTGCTCGTGTACCTCGAGGAGTTCGAGCGGATCGACGCCGCGTTCGCTCGTGAGAAGCAGGTGCAGAGGTGGAGTCGTGCCAAGAAGCAGGCGCTGATCGACGGCCGTGGCCACGATCTCCCGGTGCTGTCGCGCACACGGCGTGAGCCGCCCGCGCGTTGAGCCATCTTGGTCGCGCGGCCTTTCCCGGTCGTGTGACCCGTCCTGGCCGCCGAGCGCGTCGAGGCGTGATCGAGGAGGCATCGTGGCTGGGACCCCTCGACGGGCTCGAGGACCGGGGCCGGGCGGCTCGGGGGGCCGGGCGGCTTGGGGGCTGTCGGCGGCGCTCGAAAACTGGACAGTAGCGGCGCTCGAAAAGTGAACACTCAACGATTGGAGAGTGATCACTTTGGAGGATTGGGCGTTGATCCGCAGGCTGGCTGCGGAGGGTGTTCCGAAGGCGCAGATCGCGGCGCGGCTGCAGATCTCGAGGACCACGGTCATCAAGGCGGTGGGTTCGGGTTCGCCGCCGCGGTATGAGCGGGCGGCGAGGCCGACCTCGTTCACGCCGTTCGAAGCGCGAGTCCGGCAGCTGTTGGTCGAGACTCCGGATATGCCGGCGACGGTGCTGGCCGAGCGGGTGGGGTGGACGGGGTCGATCCGCTGGTTCCGGGACAACGTGCACCGGCTGCGGCCGGAGCAACGGCGTATCGATCCCGCGGACCGGCTCACGTGGGAGCCCGGGGACGCGGCGCAGTGTGATCTGTGGTTCCCGCCGGAGAAGATCCCTCTGGAGGACGGCACCCGGAAGCTGCTGCCGGTGCTGGTGATCACGGCCGCGCACTCGAGGTTGATGCTCGCGCGGATGATTCCGACGCGGAAGACGGAGGATCTGCTGCTGGGGTCGTGGGAGCTGATCCAACAGCTCGGGCGGGTGCCGCGGCGGCTGATCTGGGACAACGAACCCGGCATCGGGCGCGGCAAACGGCACGCCGAGGGCGTTGACGCGTTCATGGGCACGCTGGCGACGAGGCTGGTGCTGCTTCCGCCGAAGGACCCGGAGTCCAAGGGCGTCGTGGAGCGCCGCAACGGCTGGTTCGAGACCTCGTTCATGCCGGGCCGGTCGTTCACTTCCGCTGCGGACTTCGACGCCCAGTTCCGGGACTGGCTGGGGCGGGTCAACGCCCGGGTGGTGCGCACCACAAAGGCGTCACCGCTGCAGCGGGTCGACGTGGACCGGGCGGCGATGCTGCCGTTGCCGCCGATCCCGCTGCACTTGGGTTGGCGCAACCGGGTCCGGCTCGGCCGGGATTACTACGTCCGTCTCGACACCAACGACTACTCCGTCGACCCGCAGGTAATCGGCCGGCTCGTGGACGTGACCGCGGACTTGGAACGGGTCAGAGTCCGCGCGGACGGGCGGATCGTGGCTGACCACGCGCGGGTCTGGGCCAGAGGGATGACGATCACCGATCCTGCCCATGTCGAGACCGCCGCGAGGCTGCGGAAACAGTTCCAACAGCCCCGCGCCGCCGCCGCCGGTGACGACCTGGCCCGTGACCTCGCGGACTACGACCGGGCCTTCGGGATCATCGATGGAGAGCTCAGCTGATGGCTACCACGAAGACGACCGAGTCGGTCAAGCAGCTCACGTATCTCGCCGGCGCGTTGAAAGCACCCCGGATCACCGAAGCCGCGACCCGGCTCGCCGACCAAGCCCGCGACGCGGGCTGGTCGTTCGAGGACTACCTCGCCGCCGTCCTGGAACGCGAGGTGTCGGCGCGCAACGCGTCCGGCGCGGAGCTGCGGATCAAGGCCGCCGGGTTCCCGGCACGGAAGACACTGGAGGACTTCGACTGGGACGCGCAGCCCCCAGCCCGGCAGCAGATCGCGCAACTCGCCTCCGGCGGGTTCCTCCTGGAAGCGCAGAACGTGGTGCTGCTCGGCCCGCCCGGAACGGGGAAGACGCATTTGGCGATCGCGTTGGGGATCGTCGCCGCCCGGCACGGGCATCGGGTGCTGTTCGCGACCGCGACGGACTGGGTCACCCGCCTCACCGACGCGCACCGGCAAGGCCGGCTCCCCCAAGAGCTCGCGAGGCTGCGGCGTTACGGGCTGGTCATCGTCGACGAAGTCGGCTACCTCCCGTTCGAGCAAGACGCGGCGAACTTGTTCTTTCAGCTGGTGTCCTCCCGCTACGAGCACGCGTCGCTGATCCTCACCTCGAACCTCCCGTTCTCCGGGTGGGGAGGGGTGTTCGGAGACCAGGCCGTCGCCGCTGCGATGATCGACCGGATCGTGCACCACGCCGACGTCCTCACCCTGAAAGGCGCCAGTTACCGGCTCCGCGGACGCGGCATCGACAGCCTCCCCAGCATCCGCACCACAACCGACGAAACCCCTGGCTAGACTGCCCGCAACCGTTCACAATTCGAGCGCCGAAAGCGACCAGGATTCAGGCGCCGCCGACAGGGGCCCCTCGACAGGCTCGGGGACCGGTGCGGCTCGGGCCGGGCGGCTCGGGGGCCGGGCGGCTCGGGGCCCCTGGACACGGGGGCGTGGCTCGGGGGCCCCTCGACGGGCTCGGGGGCCCCTCGACAGGCTCGGGGACCGGTGCGGCTCGGGCCGGGCGGCTCGGGCCGGGCGGCTCGGGGGCCGGGCGGCTCGGGACGGGGCGTGGCTCGGGGCCCCTCGACAGGCTCGGGGACCGGTGCGGCTCGGGCCGGGCGGCTCGGGACCCGGGCGGCTCGGGGACACGGCTCCGGGCGCGGGACGCCACGGGAGACGGGACCGCCCGGCGGGCGTAGCGTGAAACCATGAGCGAGACGATGGTGCTGCGCGCGGCCGACGGCAGCGATTTCGATGTGTACACCGCCCGACCGGAGGGCGTCCCGCGCGGGGGGCTCGTGCTCATCCACGAGATCTGGGGACTCGTCGACCATATCCGGGATGTCGCCGACCGGTTCGCGGCGCAGGGGTACCTCGTCGCTGCGCCGGACATCCTGAGCCACGGCGGCATCGCGCCTGCGCTCGGCGCCGAGCTCTTCGCCCTCTTGAACGACCCGGACGAGAACGTGCGACTCGAGGCTCAGCCGCGCATGCGGGAGGCGATGAGCGAGATGCGCTCGCCCGGTTACGCGGCGTGGGCCGTCGGCGCCCTGCGCACTGTGGTCGACTGGCTCGAGACGCAGGAGGGCGTGGACGGCCGCATCGGCGCCGTCGGCTTCTGCTTCGGCGGGACCTACGTGTATCTGCTCGCCGCCTCGGATGACCGCATCCGCGCCGCCGTCCCGTTCTACGGGACCGCGCCGAGCCCCGAGCGCATCGCGGACATCTCCGCTGCCGTCCTCGCCCTCTACGGGCAGCACGACCCCGCCCTCATCGACGCCCTGCCCGACGTGTGGGAGCGGATGACGCAGGCCGGCGTCGACTTCGAGACCGTCGTCTATCCGGGGGCGGGGCACGCGTTCTTCAACGACACCGGATCCCGCTACCGTGCCGGCGAGGCGGCCGACGCCTGGGAGCGCGTCAACACCTTCCTGCCGGAGCACCTCGACGCACGATGACGCTGGATTTGCGGATGCCGCGGCCCTGCCGGTATGGTCGCGGCATGGCCTCGGCGACCCAGGGACTCTCGATGCTCGTCACGAGCGTCGCTCCCGCGCGCCGACGTCTGGGCGGGCGCCGACTCTAGGCGACCCTGCGCGCGGCCCGTCGGGGTCATGGGTGGGCGTCGCCGTCGCCTCCTGAGCCCCGTCGAAGGGCCCGCACCCAGACTCTAAGGTTGATTCATGCCCTATTCGGTTGCCGTCTCCGGCGCCTCCGGCTATGCGGGCGGTGAGATCCTCCGCATCCTGGCCGCTCACCCCGATGTCGAGATCCGCACCGTCACCGCGCACTCCAACGCCGGCCAGCCGCTCCTCGACCACCAGCCGCACCTGCGCTCGCTCGCGCACCTCACGCTGCAGCAGACGACGCCCGAGGTCCTCGCCGGTCACGACGTCGTCTTCCTCGCGCTGCCGCACGGACAGTCCGGCCGATACACCGACGCGCTCGGCGACACGCCGCTGGTGATCGACGCCGGCGCCGATCACCGGCTGACCTCCTCGGCGGCCTGGGATCGGTTCTACGGCGGCGACTTCCACGACCCGTGGGCGTACGGCGTGCCGGAGCTGCCGGTCGGCGACGGCAAGCAGCGCGCGCGGCTGGCGTCGGCATCCCGCATCGCCGCACCCGGATGCAACGCCTCGACCGTGAGTCTCAGTCTCGCGCCGGGTGTCGCGGCGCGGGTCATCGAGCCGGGCGACATCGTCAGCGTGCTGGCGGTCGGGCCGAGCGGCGCAGGCAAGAGCCTCAAGCCCCACCTCCTCGGCAGTGAGATCCTCGGCACGGCGAACCCCTACGCGGTCGGCGGCGTGCACC
The DNA here is from genome assembly GCF_034120055.1 of Microbacterium rhizosphaerae. Taxonomy (NCBI): domain Bacteria; kingdom Bacillati; phylum Actinomycetota; class Actinomycetes; order Micrococcales; family Microbacteriaceae; genus Microbacterium; species Microbacterium rhizosphaerae. The sequence continues at coordinate 1,653,869 of NZ_CP139368.1, forward strand.
GGCACATCCCCGAGATCCGCCAGGCGCTCGTCGCGGCCGGTGCCGGCGGCGATGTGCGCATCTCGTTCACGCCGGTGATCGTGCCCATGGCGCGCGGCATCCTCGCCACGAGCTCCGCGCCGATCGCGGCGGGGGCGACCGATGAGCAGATCCGGGATGCCTGGGAGCAGGCGTATGCCGGCGAGAGCTTCGTGCACGTGCTCCCCGCCGGCAGCTATCCGCGCACGGCGGACGTCCTGGGCGCGAACACCGCGATCATGGGGCTCCACATCGACCGTGAGGCGAACCGCGTCACGGTCGTCACCGCCGTCGACAACCTCGTGAAGGGCACGGCGGGTGCCGCCGTGCAGTCCATGAACATCGCGCTCGGCCTGCCCGAGGACCGCGCCCTCACCGTCAACGGAGTCGCGCCGTGAGCGCCGCGCGCACTCAGAGCCCAAGGAGACCCGCCTCGTGACCGTCACCGCCCCTGCAGGATTCGAGGCGGCCGGTGTCGTCGCCGGCCTGAAGTCCACCGGCAAGCCCGACGTCGCCGTGGTCGTGAACCGCGGTCCGCTGAAGGTCGGCGCCGCCGTCTTCACGAGCAACCGTGCGCAGGCGAACCCGATCATCTGGTCGAGGCAGGCGATCGCGGACGGCGTCGTCGAGGCGATCGTCCTGAACTCCGGCGGGGCCAACTGCTTCACCGGGCCGTTCGGCTTCCAGACCGCGCACCAGACCGCCGAGAAGGCGGCCGAGCTGCTGGGCGTGAGCGCGGGCGATGTCCTCGTCTGCTCCACCGGCCTCATCGGCACGGGCGACGAGGTGTTCCGGGCGAAGGTGCTGGACGGCACGATGCGCGGCGTCGCGCAGCTCTCCACCGACGGAGGAGAGTCCGCGGCGCAGGCGATCATGACGACCGACACCATCGCGAAGACCGCGGTGCGCCAGGGCGACGGGTGGACGATCGGCGCGATGGCGAAGGGCGCCGGGATGCTGGCGCCCGGCCTCGCGACGATGCTCGTCGTCATCACGACCGACGCCGTGCTCGACGCCCCGCAGGCCGACGCGCACCTGCGCGCGGCGACGCGGACGACGTTCGACCGCCTCGATTCCGACGGCTGCATGTCGACGAACGATCAGGTGTCGCTGCTTGTGAGCGGTGCCAGCGGCGTGACGCCGGACGAGGCCGAGTTCGGCGCGGCCCTCGCCGACCTGTGCCGGGAGCTCGCGGTCAAGCTGCAGCGCGACGCCGAGGGCGCGAGCCACGACATCACGATCCGCGTCGAGCACGCCGCATCCGAGTCCGACGCCGTCGAGGTGGGGCGCTCCGTCGCGCGGAACAACCTCTTCAAGGCCGCGATCTTCGGCAACGATCCCAATTGGGGGCGCGTCCTCGCCGCGATCGGCACGACGACCGCGCACTTCGACCCCTATGACGTCGACGTGTGGATGAACGGCGTCCGCGTCTGCACGGCGGGCGGTCCCGACCGCCCGCGCGAGGAGGTCGACCTCACGCCCCGTGCCACCGATCTGCTGATCGACCTGAAGACCGGCGACGCGGCGGCGACGGTCCTCACCAACGACCTCACCCACGACTACGTCCACGAGAACAGCGCGTACGCCTCATGACCGAGCTTCAGCAGACGAATCCCGCCGAGGCATCCGCCAAGGCGGCGACCCTCATCGAGTCGCTGCCGTGGCTGCGCCTCTACCGCGACCAGATCGTCGTCATCAAATACGGCGGCAACGCGATGATCTCGGACGAGCTGCAGGACGCCTTCGCCGAGGACATCGCGTACCTCCGCTACGTGGGCGTCAAGCCGGTCGTCGTGCACGGCGGGGGTCCGCAGATCTCGCACATGCTCGACCGCCTCGCCATCCCGAGCGAGTTCAAGGGCGGCTACCGCGTCACGAGCACGGAGGCGATCTCGGTCGTCCGCATGGTGCTCACCGGACAGATCAATCCGCAGCTCGTCGCCAAGATCAACGCGCACGGCCCCCTCGCGGCGGGACTGTCGGGCGAGGATGCGGGCCTGTTCAGCGGTCGCCGGCGCGGGGTGGTCATCGACGGCGTCGAGCACGACCTCGGTCGCGTCGGCGACGTGGTGGAGGTCGATCCGCAGCCGGTGCTCGACCAGCTCGCGGCGGGACGCATCCCCGTCGTCTCGAGCATCGCGCCGGACCGCGACAAGCCCGGCCACTCGCTGAACGTCAACGCGGATGCCGCCGCCGCCGCTCTCGCGACGGCGCTGCGCGCCTCGAAGCTCGTCATCCTGACGGACGTGCCGGGGCTGTATGCGGACTGGCCGAACCGCGATTCGCTCGTGTCGCATCTGACGAAGGCCGAGCTGCGCGAGATGCTGCCGAGCCTCGAATCGGGGATGATCCCGAAGATGCAGGCCTGTCTCGATGCCGTCGAGGGCGGTGTCGAGACTGCGGCGATCATCGACGGGCGTGTCCCGCATTCGGTGCTCGTCGAGATGTTCACCGAGAAGGGAATCGGAACAGAGGTGGTCGCATGACATGGCGTGAAGACGTCGAACGGGATCTCATCAGGAACGTCGGCCCGCGCATGGAGCTGTTCGTGCGCGGCGAAGGTGCGTATCTGTGGGATGGCGACGGCCGACGCTACCTCGACTTCCTCGCCGGCATCGCGGTGAACTCCCTGGGTCACGCGCACCCGGTGTTCGTCGAGGCGATCTCGCGCCAGGCGGCGACCCTCTCGCACGTGTCGAACTACTTCGCGACGCCGCCGCAGCTCGAACTCGCCGCGACCCTGAAGCGGCTCGCCGGCACAGGCGACCACGGTCGCGTGTACTTCGCGAACTCCGGCGCCGAGGCCAATGAGGCGGCGTTCAAGCTCGCGCGGCTGCACGGGCTCGAGTCGGGGGGCGCCGTGGTGCGGCCCCGCATCCTCGCCCTCTCCGGCGCCTTCCATGGCCGCACGATGGGCACGCTCGCCCTCACCGGCAAGCCGGCGATGCAGGAGCCGTTCGCCCCGATGACTCCCGGGGTCGAGCACATCGACTCGACGGTCGAGGCCCTGGAGGCCGCGATGGACGACCGGGTGGCGGCCTTCTTCGTCGAGCCGATCAAGGGTGAGGCCGGAGTGATCGACCTGCCCGACGGCTACCTGCAGGCCGCGCGCGAGCTGACCTCGCGGCACGGTGCGCTCCTGGTCGTCGACGAGATCCAGACGGGTGCGGGCCGCACGGGCGACTGGTTCGGGTTCCAGCACGCGGGCATCGTGCCGGATGCCATCACGGTGGCCAAGGGCATCGGCGGCGGGTTCCCGATCGGGGCTCTCGTCACCTTCGGCGACGCGAGCGACCTCTTCTACCCGGGTACGCACGGCTCGACGTTCGGCGGCAACGCCCTCGGCGCGGCCGTCGCCGTCGCCGTGCTGGGCGAGATCGAGCGCGCCGGGCTCCTCGAGAACGCGTCCGAGCGCGGGCAGCAGATCCGCGAGGCGGTGGCGACGATCGGCTCGCCGCTGGTCACGGGATGCACCGGCCGGGGCCTGCTCATCGGCGTGCGCCTCACGGCTCCCCTCGCGGGCAAGGTCGTCGCAGCCGCGCAGGAGCGCGGGCTCATCGTCAACGCCGCCAACGACGCGACCGTGCGCATCGCGCCGCCGCTGAACATCGGCGATGTCGAGATCGACGAGTTCGCCCGTCTCTTCGCCGACGCCCTGGCATCCGTCTCTTCTCTGGAGGTCCCCGCATGACCCGTCACCTGCTCCGCGACGACGACCTGAGCGCGGCCGAGCAGGCCGAGATCCTCGATCTCGCCGTCGAGCTGAAGAAGGACCGCTGGGCCAACAAGGACCTCGCGGGGCCTCAGACGGTCGCCGTGATCTTCGACAAGTCGTCGACCCGAACGCGGGTGTCGTTCGCGGTGGGCATCGCCGACCTCGGCGGATCGCCCCTGGTCATCTCGACCGCCAACAGCCAGCTCGGCGGAAAGGAGACGCCGGCCGACACCGCGCGCGTGCTCGAACGCCAGGTGGCCGCCATCGTGTGGCGGACGTATGCGCAGGCGGGCCTGGAGGAGATGGCGCGCGGCACGCGGGTGCCCGTGGTCAATGCGCTGAGCGACGACTTCCATCCGTGCCAGCTGCTCGCCGACCTTCTGACGATCAAGGAGCACAAGGGAGAGCTCACGGGCCTGACCCTCGCGTTCTTCGGCGACGGCCGCTCCAATATGGCGCACTCGTATGTGCTGGCCTGCGTGACGGCGGGGATGCATGTCCGTGTGGCGTCTCCGGTCGACTACGCTCCGCGCGAGGACGTCATCGCGGATGCCGATCGCCGCGCGGCCGAGACCGGCGGTTCGGTGACCCTCTACACCGATCCCAACGAGGCCGCCGCCGGCGCGGACGTCGTGGTCACCGACACGTGGGTCTCGATGGGCAAGGAGGAGGAGAAGCTCGCGCGCCTGCGGGACCTCGGTGGCTACAAGGTCACGAACGAGCTCATGGCGCTCGCCCACGACGACGCGATCTTCATCCACTGCCTGCCCGCCGACCGCGGCTACGAGGTCGACGCCGAGGTCATCGACGGACCGCAGTCGGTCGTGTGGGACGAGGCCGAGAACCGGCTGCACGCGCAGAAGGCGCTGCTGGTGTGGCTGCTGCGCGCCAGCGCCGCCGAGGGCGAGGCCGCCGCGTGAGCACGTCGCACGGCACGAACGAGGGGTCGCTCTGGGGCGGGCGGTTCGCGTCGGGGCCGTCGCCCGAGCTGCAGGAGCTCAGCCGCTCCACGCACTTCGACTGGACGCTTGCGCTGTACGACATCGCCGGATCCCACGCGCACGCGAAGGCCTTGGAGGCTGCGGGCTACCTGAGCGCCGATGAGGCAGAGGCCATGCACGCGGGTCTCGACCGGCTGGCGGAGTCCGTCGTCGACGGCACCCTCGTCGCGCAGCCCGCCGACGAGGACGTGCACGGCGCGCTCGAGCAGGCGCTCATCGCCGAGGTCGGCTCCGAGCTGGGCGGCAAGCTGCGCGCCGGCCGCAGCCGCAACGATCAGATCGCCACACTGACCCGCATGTATCTGCTGGATCACTCGCGGACGATCGCGCGCGACATCCTGCGTCTCATCGATGCGATCGTGGCGCAGGCGGAGGCCCATCCCGATGCCATCATGCCGGGGCGCACCCACCTGCAGCACGCGCAGCCCATCCTGCTGGCCCACCACCTGCAGGCGCACGCCTGGCCGCTCGTGCGCGACCTGGAGCGACTGCGCGACTGGTCGGCGCGCGCATCCGTCTCGCCATACGGCGGGGGAGCGCTCGCGGGATCCAGCCTCGGACTCGACCCCGCGCTCGTCGCCCGGGAGCTGGGGCTCTCGCGGCCGGCGGAGAACTCGATCGACGGCACCGCGGCGCGCGACGTGGTCGCCGAGTTCGCGTTCGTCGCCGCCATGATCGGGGTGGATATCTCCCGCTTCGCGGAGGACGTCATCCTCTGGAACACGCGCGAGTTCGGCTTCGTCACCCTCGACGACGGCTACTCGACGGGCTCGAGCATCATGCCGCAGAAGAAGAACCCCGACATCGCCGAGCTCGCCCGCGGCAAGGCGGGGCGTCTCATCGGCGATCTGGCCGGCCTGCTCGCGACGCTGAAGGGCCTCCCGCTCGCGTACAACCGCGACCTGCAGGAGGACAAGGAACCGGTCTTCGACGCCGTGGCGACGCTCGAAGTGCTGCTGCCCGCGTTCGCCGGTATGGTCGCGACGCTGCGCTTCGACACCGCGCGCATGGCAGCCCTCGCGCCCGAGGGCTTCTCGCTCGCGACGGATGTCGCGGACTGGCTCGTGCGCCGCGGGGTGCCGTTCCGCGACGCGCACGAGGTCTCCGGTGCGCTGGTGCGGGCCTGCGAAGAGCGGGGGATCGGGCTCGAGGATGCCTCGGATGCGCTCCTCGCGGAGGTCTCCCCGCTGCTGGATCCGTCGGTGCGGGAGGTGCTCACGATCGAGGGATCCGTCGCCTCCCGGTCCGGCATCGGCGGAACCGCGCCGGTGCGTGTCGAGGAGCAGCGCGCCGAGCTCATCGCGCGCTCGCAGAGCGCCGCACACACGCTCGGCCTCTGATTGCGTCACTTATCGAATTCGATCGATAAGTGAATAACTGATTCTCACATGAAATCAGTGTTACCCTTATTGCATGCCGGTTGCTGTGACCGTCGACATCGTCGGCTCGCGTCGGATCCCCGATCGGGATGCGGCGCAACGACTTCTCGACGACGCCATCGCGCGGGTCGCCGACGATCTCCCCGTGGCGGAGGTGGCACTGCATCCCATCGTCGGCGATGAGCTGCAAGGGGTCTACCCGACGCTCGACGCGGCCCTCGCCACGACGCTGCTGCTGCAGCTCGCCCTGCCCGATGTGGTCGAGTGCCGGTTCGGTCTCGGTGTGGGGGCCATGGGGCTCGTGCCGTCGGCATCGGGCGACATCCCGGACGGTCCCGGCTGGTGGGCGGCACGCGCGGCGATCGACCGGGTCCACGCCCTGCAGCAGCGCGCGGTCCCGAGCGCCCGCACGTGGGTGGCGGCGGACGCGAGCGAACCGGATGCGGCGCAGGCCGCCGCCCGCTCCGCCAACGCCTATCTGCTGGCCCGCGACGAGATCGTCGGTGCGATGTCCGAGCGTGCGCGCCGGCTCACGTACGGCCGGTGCTTCGGCGCGACGCAGCGGAGCCTCGCGGCGCAGGAGGGCATCACACAGTCGGCGGTGTCGCAGCTGCTCGCGGCGGCGGGCGCCGCATCCATCGTCGAGGGCTACCGGCTGCTCGAGCCGTAGACGCTCACCAGATCGCGAGGCGGATGAGCCCGCCGACGGCCGCGGCCCACAGGAGGCTCGCGAGCGTGCCGATGATGAATCGCTCGCGCGCCTCGGACGCGGCGAACTCCGGGAACCGCCCGATGCCCTTGACGGCGACGACGACGGCGATGGCCTCCGGGAACCCCGCGATGATCGACACGACCACCGCGACCCGTTCGAGGTAGCCGATCACCGTCCCTCCGCGCATGAGGGTGCGCACGGCCTCTCCGTCATCGGTCGCGGTCCCGGATGCGGGGACCGACACGACGATGCCGCCGTCCTCGGTCTCGCGCACGCGTCCGCCCGTGGCGACCTCGAGCACGCGCCGCGTCGCGGGGTTGCCGCCGAGCACCGCGACGGCGACTCCCAGGAGTCCCAGCATCATCCCGACGAGCACCGGGATCTTCACCGGCGAGATCGCGACGACGACGAGCCCGAACACGACCATGATCCCTGCGATGACGAGGGGCAGGGTCGTGGGCCGGCGCAGACTCACCACGATCAGCACCAGCGCCGCGCACAGGACGAGGAACAGGAAGATCGACAGGATCGCCGCGACGAGCTGCGGGGGGAAGACCAGCATGCGGCTCAGTCTTCCACCGGCGTCGGACTGTCCCGGCGCGCGTCGGCGTGTGTCCGCGAAGTCGCCGCCCGGCGCGGGCCGGCGCATCCGTCGCTGATAATCTGGGCCGGTGTCTGAAACCGTCGTGAGCGCGACCGCTCCCGCCAACGACCCGACGTTCGAGAACGTCTGGGACGAGCTGGTGTGGCGCGGACTCGTGCATGTGTCCACCGACCAGGAGGCGCTGCGCGCCTTGCTCGCCGGAGACCCGATCACGTATTACTGCGGCTTCGACCCGACCGCTCCGAGTCTGCACCTGGGCAACCTCGTGCAGCTTCTCGTGCTGCGCCGCCTCCAGCTCGCCGGGCACAAGCCGCTCGGCCTCGTCGGCGGTTCGACGGGCCTCATCGGCGACCCGCGCCCGAGCGCGGAGCGCACGCTCAACACCAAGGAGACGGTCGCCGAGTGGATCGGCAAGCTGCGCGTGCAGGTCGAGCGGTTCCTGAGCTTCGACGGCGACAACGCCGCACGGATCGTCAACAACCTCGACTGGACGGCGCCGCTGTCGGCGATCGACTTCCTGCGCGACATCGGCAAGCACTACCGCGTCGGGACGATGCTGAAGAAGGATGCCGTCGCCGCGCGCCTGACCTCGGACGCCGGCATCAGCTACACCGAGTTCAGCTACCAGATCCTGCAGGGCTTCGACTACCTCGAGCTGTACCGCCAGTACGACTGCGTCCTCCAGACCGGCGGATCCGACCAGTGGGGCAACCTCACGAGCGGCACGGACCTCATCCACCGCGTCGAGGGCCGGGCCGTGCACGCGATCGGCACGCCGCTGATCACCAACAGCGACGGGACGAAGTTCGGCAAGAGCGAGGGCAACGCGATCTGGCTGGATGCCGAGATGTGCAGCCCGTACGTCTTCTACCAGTTCTGGCTCAACACGGATGACGCCGACGTCATCGAGCGGCTGAAGATCTTCACGTTCCTCACCCGCTCCGAGATCGAGGAGTACGAGCGGCTGGTCGAGGTCGAGCCCTTCCGCCGCGCCGCACAGAAGCGCCTGGCCGTCGAGGTCACGACGCTCGTGCACGGGACGGATGCCACGGCGGCCGTGATCGCGGCATCCGAGGCGCTCTTCGGCCAGGGCGATCTGACCGCCCTGGATCCCCACGTGCTGCGCTCGGCCCTGCGCGAGCTGCCGCACGCCGAGGTCGCCCTCGACACGTCGGTCGTGCAGGCCCTCGTCGACACGGGGCTCGTCTCGAGCCTCAGCGAAGGCCGCCGCGCGGTCGCCCAGGGCGGTGTGACGCTGGACGGCGAGCGCGTGACCGACGAGGGCGCGTTCGTCACGGGCGCGCTCCCGGGCGGCGTCTCGGTGCTGCGCCGCGGCAAGAAGACGCTGGCCGGAGTGTTCGTCGGCCGCTGAGGCCTCGGGGGCCGCTCAGACGACCCGCAGGGCGTCGGCGACGACGCGGCCGTCGTGGATGACCGTGCGATCGCTGCTCCGGTCCATCACGGCGCTCGTGGGCGTCTCGCCGTCGACGAGCACGAGGTCGGCGCGGTCGCCGATACCGAGGCCGGGGCGGTCGCCGACGCCTGTCACGCGCGGCACCGCACGATCCATGATCGAGGCGCCGCCGACCGTGGCGACCGCCAGGGCCAGCTCGATGAGGTCGTCCCGCCGGTAGCCGTTGGTGAAGGCGAGCTGCCACGTGCGGTCGAGCAGGTCGCCGTTGCCGTACGGGCTCCAGTAGTCGCGCTGTCCGTCCTCGCCGAGCCCCACGCGCACGCCGGCCTCGGCGAGCGCGACGAGCGGGAGCTGGCGTGGTGCGGGCGGAGCGACGGTCGTCAGCGAGATGTCGAGCTCCGCGAGCTGCTCGATGAGCCGACGGCTCGCGGCATCCGACACGCCGCCCAGCTCGTACGCGTGCGAGAGATTGACGCGGCCCTGCATGCCGAGCGCGCGGACGCGCTCCATGATCAGCTCGGTGCTGAACACGGCGAGGTGGCTGGGCTCATGCAGATGGATGTCGACATCCACCTGATATTTCTCGGCCAAGCCGAACACGATGTCGAGATGCCGCACGGGGTCGCGGTCGAGCTGGCACGGATCGATGCCGCCCATCACGTCCGCCCCCTCGCGCAGTGCCTCTTCGAGCACCGTCGGCGTGCCCTCCTCGAGGAGGATCCCGGCCTGCGGGAACACCATGATCTGCACGTCGGCGTGATCGCGGAATCTCTCCTTCGCCGCGACGACCGACTCGAACTTCTCCAGGCGGCAGTCGACGTCCACCTGCGCGAACGAGCGCACGCGGGTCGTGCCGTGGGCGATCATCCGTTCGAGCGTCGTCGCGACGATCTGCGCGTGCGGCACGTCGGTGTCGCGCCAGTTCTCGCGGTCGTTCATCATCATCGCCCACACGCCCGGCGCGCCGGTGTGCGGGCGGAACGGCAGTCCGATGCGCGTGGAGTCGAGATGCACGTGCACGTCGCTGAACGACGGCAGCGCGAGGCGCCCGCGTCCGTCGACTCCGCCCACCGTCGACGGGTCGTGGGCACGGATGGATGCGATGATCCCGTCGTCGATCACGAGATCGACGGGGTCGCCGCCCCACGGTCGCACGTCACGGATCAGGAGGGAGTTCTTCATCGCGGCCGTCACACGTAGATGATGCCCTGCTCGAGCTCCGGGCGGATCTCCGTGCCGATCGTGCGGGCCATGAGCTCGTCCAGTCGGTCCAGCGGGCCGATGAGCACCCGGCCGCCCGCACGGGCGACCCGGATCGCCGCATCCACCTTCGGCTGCATCGAGCCCTCCGCGAACTGCAGCTCGGCGATCGCGTCGGCCGAGGCCGTGAGGATGTCCTTCTGGTCGGGCGTGCCCCAGTGCTGGCTCACGAAGTCGCCGTCCGTGAGCATGATGAGCATGTCCGCCTCGAGGTCGGCGGCCAGCGCGGCGCTCGCGAGGTCTTTGTCCACGACCGCCTGCACGCCGTAGTGGCGCTTCTCCGCGGCGTCCGCGCGCACCGGCACCCCGCCGCCCCCGACGCAGACCACGAGATAGTCGGTGTCGAGGAGCTGCTTGACGAGCGGCGCCTGCACGATGCGGATCGGGTTGGGGGAGGGCACGACCCGGCGGAAGGCCTTGCCGTCCTTGGCGATCGTCCAGCGGTATTCCGCGGCCGCCTCGGCGGCGTCGTGCGCCGAATACTGGGGGCCGATCAGCTTCGTCGGCCGCTCGAACGCGGGGTCGTTCTCGTCCACGACCGTCGTCGTGATCACGCCGGCGACCTGGCGCTCGCCGTCCAGCGCGTTCGACAGCTCCTGCTGCACGACGTAGCCGATCATCCCCTGCGTCTCAGCGCCGAGGATGTCCAGCGGGTACGCCGCGACATCGCGGTAGGCGAGGTTCTGCAGCGCGAGCAGACCCACCTGGGGACCGTTGCCGTGCGTGATCACGAGCTCGTGCTCACGCGCGAGTCCGGCGAGGGCCTCGCAGGTCGATCGCACGTTCGCACGCAGCCGGTCGGCCGTCATGGGGTCGCCCCTGCGGGCGAGGGCGTTGCCGCCGAGGGCTACGACGATGCGCATGTGGTGATCTCCGTCTCGGGTTCGCTGATGAGGTAACGGTATACCAAATCGGTCACCGGTACTTGTCCGCCAGCGCGAGGGTGGCCGCGTGGAACGCCTCGATCGGGGGATGCGTCAGCCCCGCGCCGATCATGCCGATACCCGGGTCCTTGTGGGCGATGGCGGTGTTGATGATCGGGAGGATGCCGGTCTCCTCGACCTTGCGGACGTCGATGCCCGTCGCCGTCCCGCGGAAGCCGAGGATCGGGATCGTCAGGTTCGGGTTCGTCGCCGTGGTGATCTCCATCATCGTGCGCGAATATCCGATTGCCTCCTCCACCGTGCCGCCGACCAGCGGAACGATCGCGGGCGCCGCCGCCATCGCGAATCCGCCGATGCCGTAGGTCTCGGTGATGGCGGAGTCGCCGATGTCGCGGCCGCGGTCGTCCTTCGTGAAACCGGGGAACAGCGGGCCCTCGATGTACTGCGCAGGCCCGGTGAACCAGTTCTGCTGGCCGAGCCCGGAGACCCGGATGCCGAACTCGACACCGTTGCGGCACATCGTCGTGACGATGGTCGAGTACTCGATGTCGTGCGCAGCATCCATCGCCGCCTTCGAGGCCGCCATCCAGGTGGGACCGGAGAAGTAGTCCGAGGATGCGACGAACGTGAAGACGTCCTGCTTGTCCTTGGTCGAGAAGCCGGAGTCCAGGATGTGCGGCGCGAGGGCCTGGATGAGCAGAGTCGTTCCGGCGTTGTTGCGGTTGTGTGCCTCATCGCCCATCTGCAGCGCCTGGGCGAGCATCATGCGCAGGTCGATCTCCTTCGCGGACACCATGGCGTCGCGCAGGATCGGCCCGAAGACGTCGCGCATCCAGGTGAGGCGGTCGATGACCGACCGGTCGTTGGCGCCCATCCGCAGGATCTTCGCGAGCTGCTCCGACAGGTTCGTGTACGCGTGGTTTCCGTACGGGCGGTTCTCCACGACGTGCATGAACATCGATGCGCTCGTCACGCCGGCCATCGAGCCGACCGTCTGGTGCTCGTGGCACGGGGAGAAGTCGATCTCGCCCGAGGCGGCGAGTTCGAAGGCCTCATCGAGATCCTGGGCGAGCCCCTCGAACACCAGCGCGCCGGTCACGGCGCCCTTCATGGTGCCCGCCATCCGCTCGAACTCGATCGGCGGACCGGCGTGCAGGATCGTCTTCTTCGTCATGCCCGGGACGACGTCGATCGCCTGGCCGAAGCCGACGAGCACGGGCTGAGAGGTGATGATGCGGTTCACGGCATCGGCGTTGGCCGCCTCGATCCGCTCCGAGAGGTCGGCCCGCGCGAGCGTCGAGAGCGCCGCGACGACGTCCGGTCGCCCGCCGCCCGGGGGCGTCCAGTCGAGGTCGCTCACGGCAGCACCCTGCGACCGGATGTCGTCGGCGAACATCGACGCGCCGATGTTGATCGCCGACAGCGGGCGGTCGAAGATTCCGGCGACCCGGCTCGCGGCCGCGTCTGCGCTCACGGTGCTCATGCGTTCTCTCCCTTGCTGACGAACTCGCGGGCGAGAAGGCCCGTGTTGGTGGATGACGATGCCCACGTGACCCCGGCCTCGGTGAGCTTGCGCACCTGCTCGTCGAAGTCCTGCGCGTCCTCCGGCGTGCCGAGCACGTAAGCCAGCACCTCGAGATGGCGCCCCTGCGCCTCGGCCGCGCGCTTGCCCTCGACGATGGCCGGCAGCATGACACCGACCGGGTCGGGATTCGCGCCGTAGCCGAGCACGAAGTCCATGACGATGACGCCGACCTCGGGATCGGCGGCCTCGACGGCGAAGCGCTCGATGCGGTTCGACGGGTCGATCATCGGGTGGGGCTTGCCGTTGGTGAACTCGTCCTCGCCGAAGTCGAGGAAGGTGTGGGCGCGGGATGCATCGCTGCCCGTGAGCTTCCTCGCCGGATCCTTCTGGATGTTCGAGTACACGTCGGTGTATCTCTCCAGGGCGAGGAACATCGCCTCGTCGCACAGCGTCCCGCCGCAGAACAGTCCCCGGATGTACTTCTGCTCGGGCTTCAGCTTCGCCTGCACCTCGGCGATGAGCGGCAGGTTGAGCGGATGCAGATCGAGGCTCTCCTCGCGCACGCCGGCTGCCGCGACGGCCGCGAGGGCGGCAGGCTTGGTGCGATCGAACACCGGGATGCCGCGCTCCTCCCCGGCCCGCTTCAACTCGTCGCCCGCGCCGAGGAAGCACGCCACCGCGGGCTTGCCCGACGCGGCGAGGCGGTCCAGGACGGCCGTCGCGACCTCGGTGGCCGGCGGCTTGGAGATCACGACGATGACGTCCGTGCCCGCATCCGCGTCGAGCGCGTCGATGCCGTCGAGCATCATGATGGCTCCCACCTCGGCCGACAGGTCGCGTCCGCCCGTACCGATCAGCTGCGAGACGCCGGCCGTGAAATCGTGGATGCGCACGCTCAGCTCCTGCGCGCCCGTCCCCGATGCCGCCACGATCCCGACCCGGCCGCGGCGCACCTCGTTCGCGAAGCAGAGCGACACCCCGTTGATGATCGCCGTCCCGCAGTCGGGCCCCATGACGAGCAGGCCCGCGCCGTGCGCTTTGCGCTTGAGCGCGATCTCGTCGGCGACGGAGACGTTGTCCGAGAAGAGCATGACGTTCAGACCCGCATCCAGCGCCTTGTCCGCCTCGTGCGCGGCATACTCGCCGTTGACCGAGATGACCGCGATGTTCGCATCGGGAAGCCCTGCAGCCGCGGACGCGATCGTCCGGTAGGCGACCTCGGCCGTGTCGCCGGAAGGCTTGCGGTCGAGCAGGGCGATGAGCCCGTCGAGGGCGGCGTCGGCCCCGGCCTCATCGCCGTCCGTCACGACGATGAGCACGAGATCGCCGGGCGTGGCGTCCTCGATCTCCGGTGTGATCAGGCCCTGGTTCGTCAGGATGTCCTTGTTCATCGGCGTCGCCATCGCCGCGACCGCGTTGACCACGCCGTCGAGCTGACCCGCCTTGGTCGAGATCGCCATGAGCGACACCGAGTCGATGTACGTGTTCGGTTTGATGAGTGAGCGCGTCGGCATCACATTCCTCGCATTTCTTCGGTCAGGCGCACGGCCGCCAGGAGCCCGTGGGCCTGGTCCGTGCCGGAGGTGTGGCCGATCCCGGTGAGGGCGACCGTGAGTTCGGGAACGGATGCTCCGGACCTGCTGCCGTCAGCTGGGCCGGTCGTGCACAGCGCGGCGAGCAGATCGCCGAGGGGCTCGACGGCGCGGCCGCGGCACGCTTCGCGCATCGCCGTGAGCGAGATCGCATGGGTTGCACCGGATGCCGCCGCGCGGCGGATCGCCGCCGGGACGAGGGAGAGCGGGCCGCCCAGCTGCGCTGACGCGTAGGCGAGGCCGGTCAGCACGTCGTCGCCGGCCGGGGTCAGGCCGCCGCCGAGCCCGACCAGACGCCCCGCCGCCCGGGTGATGGCATCCTCGTCCGCGCACCGGATGCCGTTGGCGATGTCCTCGAGACCGTCCCGGATGCGTTCGGACACGGCACGCGAGAACGCATCGTCTCCTGCCTGCGCACCCCCCGGGACGCCCGCCTCCGCCAGTGCCGCCTCGAGCTCCTGCACGCGTCGGCTGTCGACGGATCCGTCGATGGTCGGCGGAGCCCAGGATCGTGCACCGTCCAGCGGCACGGTGAGAACGTCGCCCAGGCGAATCGCATCCGACACGGTGACCGCCATGGCCGGTTCCAGGGCGAGGCCATCGAACGATGCGAGGTCGATGCGCACGGTCCTCGGCCCGCAGGCGATGCCGCGCGCTGTCAGACACCAGAGCTCGCCCTCGGGGGCGGAGACGTTGATGACCGAGGCGAACACGGAGTGGATGCGGCCCCCCAGCGCTGACCGCTCGAGTGCGAGCAGCTCCGCATCCGCGGACAGTGCCCGCACCTGCCGCGCCGCCGGCCGGGCCGCGAGCCGGGGTGTGCCGAGGTGGCCCGCCGATGCGCCGCCGTCGCGCGCCGACGCGCCTGCCGGCTTTCGGGGGGAAGGGCGCATGGTCCACCTCGTGTCTGCCTGTCGTCCGCGTTCGGACACCTCGCGACCTGTGTCGCTTGGCATACCATATCTCAGTTTTGGTGTACCAAAGTTGAGTAAGCTGAAGCACCCACCGCACAGCACGCCCGTCGGCCGGGCGTCGGCTAGCGTCTGGGCATGCCGTTCACTCCGAGTCACGCCGTGGTCGCCCTCCCGTTCGCGCACTCGGTGCCCGGCCTCTCGGCCGCCGTCGCGGTCGGCGCGATGACCCCGGATCTCCCGCTGTTCATCCGCCGGCTTCCGGTGACCTACGCGATGACGCACAGCTGGTCGTGGCTCCCGCTCACGGTCGTGCTCGCCGCCGCTCTGCTCGCCCTGTGGTGGATGGTCCTCCGACCCGCCGTGCGGGAGCTGTCGCCGAAGCCGCTCGCCGAGCGGATGCCGGCGGAGTGGGACGGCCGCGTCGGGCTCGCGCGCCCGCTCGTCGCCGTCCCGATCCTGATCCTCGGCCTCGCCATCGGTGTGGCGACCCACATCGCCTGGGACGGGTTCACGCACGAGGGCCGTCCCGGCGTGGTGGCGCTCGGATGGGATGCCCTGTGGGGGCCGCTGCCCGCGTACAAGTGGATGCAGTACGGTTCCTCGGTCGTGGGCCTCGCCGTTCTCGCGCTGGCTGCCGGGCTCTGGCTTCGTCCTCGCCTCCGGTCTCACGTGGCACGCGCTCTGCCGGAGGTCGTCCGCATCGTGTGGTGGCTGTCGCTGCCTGTGGCGCTCGCGGCGGCGTCGGCGGTCGGACTGGTCGCGATGGGGCCGCTCACGCCACGATTCACCGCGCAGCATCTGGCGTATCGGGTGCTGCCGCCGGCCGTGGCGCTGTGGGCGCTGTTCTCCGTGGGGCTGTGCGTCGCGGTCCAGGTGCGTCGTCGCGCGCTCGCCGTAGCCGCGCGCGCTGGGGCAGAAGGGCGTTCGGCGTGACAGTGTCTGCCCGACGAACGGGGTCGAGCGCTTCCGTCCGAACGACGCGGCCGACTCGCCTCGGATCTGCGGCGTGCTGGGCGGCCGGCGGCGCGGCGAAGGGGGCCGACTCGGCGTGACACGCCCGGGATGCGGCTCAGATTTGTGGGGTGCGGTGGGGTCGCGTAATGTTCTTGTTGTTCGCCCCAAAGGGTAGAGCGAAGGGCCGGAAGGCCTTGCTCCCTCAAGCAGCGAACGATCCCCGAAACGTCACCCTGGCCTCAGGTCTGCGGCGGTCGAATCGGGTCTGCTGGTTCGTCCATATGTCGGATGGATCGCCACGGTCTCGGCTGCGGCGCTCGATTTGACTTCCGGTGCGGATCGGCTAAGATAGAGAAGTTGCCCCGCAGGCGGCGCCGAGATGGTGTCACGGCGGGTGCGTCCGATCCTTGAGAACTCAACAGCGTGCACTTGTCATATGCCAAATTATCCTCGTCCAGTGTTTTTTGATGCTGGTTGAGAATTCCTTTGGATCAATTTATATGGATGTCAGCAATGATGTTCGTTTTTTGGTCAGGTTGAACTCGCTGCGTTCTGCTGTTTTCCCGGTGGTTCGTATGCATTCGTTTTTTACGGAGAGTTTGATCCTGGCTCAGGATGAACGCTGGCGGCGTGCTTAACACATGCAAGTCGAACGATGAAGGGGAGCTTGCTTCCTGGATTAGTGGCGAACGGGTGAGTAACACGTGAGCAACCTGCCCCGGACTCTGGGATAAGCGCTGGAAACGGTGTCTAATACTGGATATGAGCCATGACCGCATGGTCTGTGGTTGGAAAGATTTTTCGGTTCGGGATGGGCTCGCGGCCTATCAGCTTGTTGGTGAGGTAATGGCTTACCAAGGCGTCGACGGGTAGCCGGCCTGAGAGGGTGACCGGCCACACTGGGACTGAGACACGGCCCAGACTCCTACGGGAGGCAGCAGTGGGGAATATTGCACAATGGGCGGAAGCCTGATGCAGCAACGCCGCGTGGGGGATGACGGCCTTCGGGTTGTAAACCTCTTTTAGCAGGGAAGAAGCGTGAGTGACGGTACCTGCAGAAAAAGCGCCGGCTAACTACGTGCCAGCAGCCGCGGTAATACGTAGGGCGCAAGCGTTATCCGGAATTATTGGGCGTAAAGAGCTCGTAGGCGGTTTGTCGCGTCTGCTGTGAAATCCCGAGGCTCAACTTCGGGTCTGCAGTGGGTACGGGCAGACTAGAGTGCGGTAGGGGAGATTGGAATTCCTGGTGTAGCGGTGGAATGCGCAGATATCAGGAGGAACACCGATGGCGAAGGCAGATCTCTGGGCCGTAACTGACGCTGAGGAGCGAAAGGGTGGGGAGCAAACAGGCTTAGATACCCTGGTAGTCCACCCCGTAAACGTTGGGAACTAGTTGTGGGGTCCTTTCCACGGATTCCGTGACGCAGCTAACGCATTAAGTTCCCCGCCTGGGGAGTACGGCCGCAAGGCTAAAACTCAAAGGAATTGACGGGGACCCGCACAAGCGGCGGAGCATGCGGATTAATTCGATGCAACGCGAAGAACCTTACCAAGGCTTGACATACACCGGAAACGGCCAGAGATGGTCGCCCCGCAAGGTCGGTGTACAGGTGGTGCATGGTTGTCGTCAGCTCGTGTCGTGAGATGTTGGGTTAAGTCCCGCAACGAGCGCAACCCTCGTTCTATGTTGCCAGCACGTAATGGTGGGAACTCATGGGATACTGCCGGGGTCAACTCGGAGGAAGGTGGGGATGACGTCAAATCATCATGCCCCTTATGTCTTGGGCTTCACGCATGCTACAATGGCCGGTACAAAGGGCTGCGATACCGCGAGGTGGAGCGAATCCCAAAAAGCCGGTCCCAGTTCGGATTGAGGTCTGCAACTCGACCTCATGAAGTCGGAGTCGCTAGTAATCGCAGATCAGCAACGCTGCGGTGAATACGTTCCCGGGTCTTGTACACACCGCCCGTCAAGTCATGAAAGTCGGTAACACCTGAAGCCGGTGGCCCAACCCTTGTGGAGGGAGCCGTCGAAGGTGGGATCGGTAATTAGGACTAAGTCGTAACAAGGTAGCCGTACCGGAAGGTGCGGCTGGATCACCTCCTTTCTAAGGAGCATCTGGAGGTTTCGGCCTTCCAGGCCCCCGATCAGAGCGTTCGTCTCTGCGGGGTGCTCATGGGTGGAACATGTGACAGGGCGCTCATTGTGTCTTTCGGGTCTGAGTACGCTGCTTCGGTGGTAGGAACGGGTTCGGGGGGTGGGGTGGGCGCGTGCACGTTGTTGGGTCCTGAGGGACCGGGCGCCGGCTTTCGGGTCGGGGTGGTGCCTTTTGCAGGCCTTGCCGGCTGGTCACGGGTTGTGGTCAGGGGTGGGGTGCTGTTCGTACTTTGAGAACTACACAGTGGACGCGAGCATCTTAAAGATGGCGACCTTCGGGTTGTCATCACTATTGATCGATAGATCAGCTCATGTGATTTCAAGTCTTTAAGAGCAAACGGTGGATGCCTTGGCATCTGGAGCCGAAGAAGGACGTAGCAATCTGCGATAAGCCTCGGGGAGTTGATAAGCGAGCTTTGATCCGAGGATGTCCGAATGGGGAAACCCCGCCAGGCGTTTGTGCGACCTGGTGACTCCCGCCTGAATATATAGGGCGGGTAGAGGGAACGCGGGGAAGTGAAACATCTCAGTACCCGCAGGAAGAGAAAACAACCGTGATTCCGTGAGTAGTGGCGAGCGAAACCGGAAGAGGCTAAACCTATTGTGTGTGATATCCGGCAGGAGTTGCATGGTGGGGGTTGTGGGACTTTCTTGATCATTCTGCCGAGTGGTCGACGTGACGCGAGCGTATAGGCGAACGGTCTTGAAAGGCCGGCCATAGTGGGTGCCAGCCCCGTAGCCGAAATGCGTGAACGGCGTGGAGAGTATCCCAAGTAGCACGGGGCCCGAGAAATCCCGTGTGAATCTGTCAGGACCACCTGATAAGCCTAAATACTCCCAGATGACCGATAGCGGACAAGTACCGTGAGGGAAAGGTGAAAAGTACCCCGGGAGGGGAGTGAAATAGTACCTGAAACCGTTTGCTTACAAACCGTTGGAGCCTCCTTAGCAGGGGTGACAGCGTGCCTTTTGAAGAATGAGCCTGCGAGTTAGCGATACGTGGCGAGGTTAACCCGTGTGGGGGAGCCGTAGCGAAAGCGAGTCTGAATAGGGCGATTCAGTCGCGTGTCCTAGACCCGAAGCGAAGTGATCTATCCATGGCCAGGCTGAAGCGACGGTAAGACGTCGTGGAGGGCCGAACCCACTTAGGTTGAAAACTGAGGGGATGAGCTGTGGATAGGGGTGAAAGGCCAATCAAACTTCGTGATAGCTGGTTCTCTCCGAAATGCATTTAGGTGCAGCGTTGCGTGTTTCTTGCCGGAGGTAGAGCTACTGGATGGCCGATGGGCCCTACCAGGTTACTGACGTCAGCCAAACTCCGAATGCCGGTAAGTGAGAGCGCAGCAGTGAGACTGTGGGGGATAAGCTTCATAGTCGAGAGGGAAACAACCCAGACCACCAACTAAGGTCCCTAAGCGCGTGCTAAGTGGGAAAGGATGTGGAGTTGCTCTGACAACCAGGAGGTTGGCTTAGAAGCAGCCACCCTTGAAAGAGTGCGTAATAGCTCACTGGTCAAGTGATTCCGCGCCGACAATGTAACGGGGCTCAAGCACGCCACCGAAGTTGTGGCATTGACATTAGTGGTAGGCCTTCGTGGTCCAGCCGTGTTGATGGGTAGGAGAGCGTCGTGTGCCGGGTGAAGCGGCGGGGTGACCCAGCCGTGGACGGCACACGAGTGAGAATGCAGGCATGAGTAGCGAAAGACGTGTGAGAAACACGTCCTCCGAAAGACCAAGGGTTCCAGGGTCAAGCTAATCTGCCCTGGGTAAGTCGGGACCTAAGGCGAGGCCGACAGGCGTAGTCGATGGACAACGGGTTGATATTCCCGTACCGGCGAAGAACCGCCCAAACCAATCCAGTAATGCTAAGTGTCTGAATCCCTTTGACGGATCCCTTCGGGGTGAAGCGTTGGGCCTAGCACACGACCCTATGCTGAGGCGGTTAGCGTATTAACAGGTGTGACGCAGGAAGGTAGCCCAAGCCAGGCGATGGTTGTCCTGGTGCAAGTGCGTAGGCCGACTCCTAGGCAAATCCGGGAGTCATACAGGCTGAGACACGATGCGGATAAAAAGTGGGTGATCCTATGCTGCCAAGAAAAGCATCGACGCGAGGTTCCAGCCGCCCGTACCCCAAACCGACTCAGGTGGTCAGGTAGAGAATACCAAGGAGATCGAGAGAATCGTGGTTAAGGAACTCGGCAAAATGCCCCCGTAACTTCGGGAGAAGGGGGGCCCTCCGCGTATTAGGACTTGCTCCGAAAGCGTGTGGGGGCCGCAGAGACTAGTGGGTAGCGACTGTTTACTAAAAACACAGGTCCGTGCCAAGTCGCAAGACGATGTATACGGACTGACGCCTGCCCGGTGCTGGAAGGTTAAGAGGAGCGGTCAGCCGCAAGGCGAAGCTGCGAATTTAAGCCCCAGTAAACGGCGGTGGTAACTATAACCATCCTAAGGTAGCGAAATTCCTTGTCGGGTAAGTTCCGACCTGCACGAATGGCGTAACGACTTCCCAACTGTCTCAACCGCGAACTCGGCGAAATTGCATTACGAGTAAAGATGCTCGTTACGCGCAGCAGGACGGAAAGACCCCGTGACCTTTACTACAGCTTGGTATTGGTGTTCGGTGTGGCTTGTGTAGGATAGGTGGGAGACTTTGAAGCGTGGACGCCAGTTCATGTGGAGTCGTTGTTGAAATACCACTCTGGTCACTCTGGATGTCTAACTTAGAACCGTGATCCGGTTCAGGGACAGTGCCTGGTGGGTAGTTTAACTGGGGCGGTTGCCTCCCAAAAAGTAACGGAGGCGCCCAAAGGTTCCCTCAACCTGGTTGGCAATCAGGTGGCGAGTGTAAGTGCACAAGGGAGCTTGACTGTGAGACTGACAGGTCGAGCAGGGACGAAAGTCGGGACTAGTGATCCGGCAGTGGCTTGTGGAAGCGCTGTCGCTCAACGGATAAAAGGTACCTCGGGGATAACAGGCTGATCTTGCCCAAGAGTCCATATCGACGGCATGGTTTGGCACCTCGATGTCGGCTCGTCGCATCCTGGGGCTGGAGTAGGTCCCAAGGGTTGGGCTGTTCGCCCATTAAAGCGGTACGCGAGCTGGGTTTAGAACGTCGTGAGACAGTTCGGTCCCTATCCGCTGCGCGCGTAGGAAGTTTGAGAGGATCTGACCCTAGTACGAGAGGACCGGGTTGGACGAACCTCTGGTGTGCCAGTTGTTCCGCCAGGAGCACCGCTGGTTAGCTACGTTCGGGATGGATAACCGCTGAAAGCATCTAAGCGGGAAGCCGGCCTCAAGATGAGACTTCCATACCTACGGGTGAGAGGCTCCCAGCCAGACTACTGGGTTGATAGGCCGGATGTGGAAGCGTGGCAACACGTGCAGCTGACCGGTACTAATAAGCCGATGACTTGATAACACCCTTTTTGAGCTTGATGCTCGCGTCCACTGAGTGGTTCTCGATGTACGAACACAATCGAGAACACAACACACATCTTTTTGTTGTGTTTGTTTGAAACATCAATAGTGTTTCGGCGGCCATAGCGAGAGGGAAACGCCCGGTCACATTCCGAACCCGGAAGCTAAGCCTCTCAGCGCCGATGGTACTGCAGGGGAGACCCTGTGGGAGAGTAGGACACCGCCGGACTTCTTCACCGAAGAGGCCACCCAATGCTGGGTGGCCTCTTCGTCGTTAACGCATTTCCTCCACAGCCGCCACCATATTTCGGCGGGGCGCACATCCGTGTCGGTCGACGGCGTGGCTGCGGGGGGCCTCGGTACGATGGGGGAATGGCGGACGAGCATGACGACCTCGAGCTGATCAGCCGGCTGCGCGTGATCGAGTCGCAGCCGCTCGGCGAACGCGCGGCCGCGTACGCGGCCTTGCACGATGAGCTCGCGCGCACGCTCGAATCCGGCCCTGCCGACGCGCAGTCCGCATGACCGAACGTCTCGATACCGCTCTCGCGGCTCGCGGCCTGGCGCGGTCGCGCACGCACGCCGCCACGATGATCGCGGACGGTCTCGTCACGGTGGACGGGCAGCCCGTGGTCAAAGCATCCCATCGTGTCGCGGAGGACGCCGTCCTCGAGGTGGCAGCATCCGATCACTACGTGAGCCGGGCCGCCCACAAGCTGATCGCCGGGCTCGATGCGTTCCACGTTCCCGTCATGGGTCGGGTCGCGCTCGACATGGGCGCGTCCACCGGCGGGTTCACCCAGGTGCTGCGCGAGCGGGGCGCGGACCCCGTCATCGCCGTGGACGTCGGGCACGGGCAGCTGGCTGCATCCGTCGCCCTCGATTCCGGCGTCGTGAACATCGAGGGCTTCAACGTCCGCGACATGACGCGCGAATCCCTGGCCGCGGCGAGCGGCATCGCATCCACTCCCGACCTCGTCACGGGCGACCTGTCGTTCATCTCGCTGACGCACATCCTTCCTGCCGCGCGACGGACCGCGACCGACGATGCGGATTTCGTGCTGCTGGTCAAGCCGCAGTTCGAGGCGGGGCGCACCGCGGTGAAGGGCGGGCTCGTGACGAATGCGGCCGTGCGGTCGGACGCGGTGATGGGCGTGCTGTGGGCGGCATGGGACCTCGGCCTCGGGACACGCGGCGTCATCGCGTCGCCCATCGCGGGCACGCACGGCAACGCCGAGTTCGTGGCTCGCTTCCGGGCCGGCGACGGCGGCAATCCGACAGAATGGTCAGACATCGTGAACAGACTGGCAGGGGCGTGATGGGGTCCGACATCAGGAACATCCTGGTCGTCGCGCACGCGCTGCGCGACGACACGCGTGAAGCGGCGGAGCGTGTGATCGATGCGCTCGAATCGGCCGGTGCACGAGCTGTCGTCGCTGCCGACGATCGCGAGGTGCTGGTGGATGAGCGCCCCGAGCTGGCGCGTCTGGCCACGCTGGGCGTCGATGTCGCGGTCGAGGACATCGAGCTGGCCATCGTGCTCGGCGGCGATGGCACGATCCTTCGCGCTGCCGAGTTGGTCCGCGGCGGCACCGCGCCCGTCCTCGGCGTGAACATGGGCCACGTCGGGTTCCTCGCAGAGA
This sequence comes from Microbacterium rhizosphaerae, assembly GCF_034120055.1. Lineage (NCBI taxonomy): Bacteria > Bacillati > Actinomycetota > Actinomycetes > Micrococcales > Microbacteriaceae > Microbacterium > Microbacterium rhizosphaerae. The sequence goes on from NZ_CP139368.1 coordinate 1,677,061, forward strand.
TCGAGCGAGACGACCTGGACGATGCCGTGCGTCGTGTCATCGCCCGCGACTACCGCGTCGAGGAGCGTCTCGCGCTCAGCGTGCGGGTCAAGGACGCCGCGGGCACGATCTTGTACGAGACGTGGGCGCTCAACGAGGCCACCGTCGAGAAGGCGAGCCGCGAGCGGATGCTCGAGGTCGTCATGGAGATCGACGGACTTCCGCTGTCGAGCTTCGGATGCGACGGCGTCGTCGTCTCCACCCCGACCGGCTCGACCGCCTACAACTTCTCCGCCGGTGGTCCGATCATCTGGCCGACGGTGGAGGCGATCGCCATCGTCCCGCTCTCGGCCCACGCGCTCTTCGCCGAGCCTCTTGTCGTCGGCCCGGAGGCGGCCGTCGCGATCGAAGTGCTCGAGCGCACGAACGGCACCGGCATCCTGTGGTGCGACGGTCGGCGGTCGCACGAGCTTCCGCCCGGCGCGCGCGTGGTCGTGCGGCGGTCCCCGACGCCGGTGCGGCTGGCACGACTGCATCCCGTCGCCTTCACCGACCGGCTGGTGCGCAAGTTCAGGCTGCCGGTCGACGGCTGGCGCGGACCTGCGACGGGCACGCTCCCGGCCCTGCGCCGCGAGCGTGCCGCGGGAGAGCTCTCGTGATCGAAGAGATGCGCCTGCGCGACCTCGGCGTGATCGCGGAAGCCACCCTGTCGATCGGCCCCGGGTTCACGGCGATCACCGGCGAGACCGGCGCGGGCAAGACCATGGTCGTCACGGGGTTGGGTCTGCTGCTCGGCCAGCGCGCCGATTCCGGCGCGATCCGCTCCGGCGCGCCCCAGGCATCGGTCGACGGCGTCTGGATCGTGCCGGATACCGGCCGGGTCGTCGAGCGGGTGCGGGAGGCCGGCGGCGACGTGGAGCCCATCGGCGACGGACGTGCGGAGCTCTACGTCGGCCGGACCATCTCGAGCGAGGGGCGCAGCCGGGCGACGGTGGGCGGCCGGTCGGCGCCCGCCGGCGTCCTCGGGGACCTCGCCGACGAGCTGGTGGTCGTTCACGGGCAGTCCGATCAGCTGCGGCTGCGCTCCGCGGCTGCGCAGCGCGACGCGCTCGACCGCTTCGGCGGCGAGGCGGTCGCGGCCGCTCTGGAGGCCTATCGCGGCGACTTCGAGACCTTCCGGGCCGTGGACCGGGAGCTGACGGCGCTCGTCGAGGACCGCGACGCCCGCGCGCGTGAAGCCGCGGAGCTGCGTGAGGCCCTGGCCGAGATCGAACAGATCGATCCGCAGCCGGGGGAGGACCGTGACCTCGCGATCCGCGCCGAACGTCTGGCGAACGCCGAGGAGCTGCGGCTCGCCGCGGCCACCGCGCACGAGGCCCTCTCGGGCGAAGAGGCCGATGCCCCGGACGTGTCGGCGCTCCTCCAGGAGGCTCGCCGCGCGCTGGATCGCGCGGACGACCCGGCGCTCCGCGACCTCTCCGAGCAGATCGCGGACCTCGCCTATCGCACCGCGGACGTCGCCGCGACCCTGTCGCGCTACCTCGCGGACCTCGACGAATCCGGGCCGCACGAGCTCGCCGCCGTGGAGGAGCGCCGCGCGGCACTCGGCATCTTGGTGCGAGCGCACGGTTCGCTCGATGCCGCGATCGCGCTGCTCGGGTCGGGCAGCGCCCGGCTCGCGGAGCTCGATGACGACGGCGACCGCATCGAGCGACTGACGGCGCAACGGGATGCCGCGGCATCCCGACTCGACGACACCGCCGCACGATTGACCGCGGCGCGCACGGACGCGGCGGTGCGGCTCGGGGCCGCCGTCACGAGCGAGCTGACCGAGCTCGCGATGCCGGATGCGCGCGTCACCGTCACCGTGGAACCGGGCGCCCCGACGGCCGCGGGACGGGACGACATCGCCATCCTCCTGTCGCCGCATCCGGGTGCCGATCCGCGACCCGTCTCGCGCGGGGCGTCCGGGGGTGAGCTCAGCCGCGTCATGCTCGCGATCGAGGTCGTCATCGCGGGCGTCGACCCGGTTCCGACCTTCGTGTTCGACGAGGTGGATGCCGGCATCGGCGGCGCGGCCGCGATCGAGGTCGGGCGGCGTCTGGCCCGGCTCGCCGAATCCTCGCAGGTCATCGCCGTCACGCACCTCGCCCAGGTCGCCGCGTTCGCCGGCAACCACCTGTCGGTCGTGAAGGCGAACGACGGGTCCGTCACGGCATCGAGCGTCCGACGGCTGGACGGCGCCGACCGCGAGGCGGAGATGGCGCGACTGCTGTCGGGTCTGGCCGATTCGCCGACCGCCCTGCAACATGCCCGTGAGCTCATCCAGCTTGCCGGCAGATCGGACTGATAAGATGAAAGCCCGTGATGGAAACTTCTGACGCGGCGACTTCGAACGGCACCACCAAGCACATCTTCGTGACAGGCGGTGTCGTTTCCTCATTGGGGAAGGGCCTGACGGCGGCAAGCCTCGGCAACCTCCTGACCGCTCGGGGCCTGCGTGTCGTCATGCAGAAGCTCGACCCGTACCTGAACGTCGACCCGGGAACGATGAACCCGTTCCAGCACGGCGAGGTCTTCGTGACCGACGACGGAGCCGAGACCGACCTCGACATCGGGCACTACGAGCGCTTCCTCGACATCGAGCTGAGCCAGGCCGCGAACGTGACGACGGGCCAGATCTACTCGCAGGTCATCGCGCGCGAGCGGCGCGGCGAGTACCTCGGCGACACGGTCCAGGTCATCCCGCACATCACCGACGAGATCAAGCGCCGCATGCGCCTGCAGGCCGACGAGACCCCGAAGCCGGACGTCATCATCACCGAGATCGGCGGCACGGTCGGTGACATCGAGTCGCAGCCGTTCATCGAGTCCGCGCGACAGATCCGCCATGAGCTCGGCCGTGCGAACGTCTTCTTCGTTCACGTTTCGCTCGTGCCGTTCATGGGCGCCTCGGGCGAGCAGAAGACGAAGCCGACGCAGCACTCCGTCGCGGCGCTGCGGTCCATCGGCATCCAGCCGGACGCGCTCGTGCTGCGCAGCGACCGGCCCGTCACCGAGGCGAACAAGCGCAAGATCGCGCTCATGTGCGACGTCGAGGAGCGCGCCGTCGTCAACGCCGTCGACGTCCCGAGCATCTACGACATCCCGACGATGCTCAACGAGCAGGGACTCGACGAGCACATCGTCCGCACGCTCGGCCTCGGCAAGGCGGCCGACGTGGACTGGACGCGCTGGGGTCACGTGCTGCAGGCCGTCCACAACCCGCGGCACGAGGTCACCATCGGGCTCGTCGGCAAGTACATCGACCTGCCGGACGCGTACCTCAGCGTCACCGAGGCCGTGAAGGCCGGCGGCTTCGCGCACGAGACGCACGTCAACATCCGCTGGATCCCGTCAGACGAGTGCGAGACGGCGGAAGGCGCCGCGCGGGCGCTCGGGGATCTCGACGGCATCGTCATCCCTGGCGGGTTCGGCATCCGCGGCATCGAGGGCAAGCTCGGCGCGCTGAAGTTCGCGCGCGAGCAGGGCATCCCGACGCTCGGCCTGTGCCTCGGCCTGCAGTGCATGGTGATCGAGTACGGGCGGCACATCGCCGGTCTCGAGGGCGCCTCGTCGAGCGAGTTCGACCCCGACACGCGCTTCCCGGTGATCGCCACGATGGCGGAGCAGGTCGAGATCCTCGACCACGGCGACATGGGCGGCACGATGCGCCTCGGGCTGTACCCGGCCGAGCTGCGCGAGGGCTCGCTCGCCGCGGAGCTGTACGGGTCGACGCTCGTCCAGGAGCGCCACCGCCACCGCTACGAGGTCAACAACGCCTACCGCGACCGGTTGTCCGAGTCCGGGCTCGTCTTCTCCGGCCTCTCGCCCGACCGCAACCTCGTCGAGTATGTCGAGCTGCCCCGCGACGTCCACCCGTTCTACATCGCGACCCAGGCGCACCCCGAGCTGCGCTCACGACCGACGACGCCGCATCCGCTGTTCCGCGGTCTGGTCGGCGCCGCGATCGAAAGGCACCAGGCCAGCGAGCTCTTCGACGTCGAGAACGACTGAGCCGCGCATGGATGCCGAGCAGATCGACGACGGCTCCGCCCTGCGCGACGAGCCGGTCGACGTCGAGGTGACCTCGAGCGACCTCGTCTACGAAGGGCGGGTGTGGGACGTCCGCAGCGACACCGTCCGCTACGGCGGCGACGAGATCGTCCGTCAGTACGTCGACCACCCGGGCGCAGCGGCGATCGTCGCACTCGACGACGACGGTCGTGTGCTGCTGATCCAGCAGTACCGGCATCCCCTCCGCATGCGCGACTGGGAGATCCCCGCCGGCCTGCTCGATGTGCACGGCGAGGACCCCGTCGACGCGGCGCGACGCGAACTCGCCGAGGAGGCCGACCTCGACACCGGGTCGATCGAGCACCTCGTCAGTGTCTTCACGACACCCGGCGGCAACGACGAGGTCGTCCACGTCTTCCTCGCGCGCGACCTCTCGCCGCGTGCGGACGAGCACGACCGGGAGGCGGAGGAGGCCGACATCCGGATCGCGTGGATCCCGCTGGAGGACGCGGTGGCCGCCGTCATGGCGGGCCGGATGCGCAACGGCATCCTGGCCATCGGGCTGCTGGCCACCGCCGAGCGTCTGCGCGACGGCGGTGCGTCAACCCCCCGCGGCTGAGCGGGGCTGACAGACTCGGGGCGTGGAGCCCGCACGAGCCGTCGACGCGTACCTGCGTCACGTCGCGATCGAGCGCGGCCTGTCGGAACACACGGTCGCGGCCTACCGGCGCGACCTCGCGGGCTACACGGCGTGGCTGACGGCGCGAGGCATCGCGGACACGGATGAGGTGACGCCGGCCAACGTCGCGGAGTTCGCGGCGGAGCGCGCGTCCGCGCGACCGATGCCGGCGGCATCCAGTCTCGCCCGGCTGCAGTCGTCGGTCCGCGGGCTGCACCGTTTCCTCGCGCGGGAGGGGATGGCGTCATCCGATCCCAGCGGTCGCCTCGTGCCGCCGAAACTGCCCAAACGGCTGCCGAAGGCGCTCACGATCGACCAGGTGGAGCGGCTGCTGGATGCCTCGGGCCCCGCGCCCGGATCCGATGCGCCGGGAGAGCCGGCGCAGTTGCGGGACCGCGCTCTTCTCGAGCTGCTGTACGCCACCGGAGCCCGCGTGTCGGAGGCGGTGCGGCTGGATGTCGACGACCTCGCGCACGGCGACGTGCTGCGGCTGTTCGGCAAGGGCTCGAAAGAGCGGATCGTGCCGGTCGGCTCCTATGCGCGAGCAGCGGTCGACGCATACCTCACGCGGGCGCGCCCCGAGTACGCCCGCCGCGGTACGGCGACACCCCGGCTGTTCCTCGGGGCCCGCGGCGCGCCCCTGTCGCGCCAGAGCGCGTGGCTCGTCATCCAGCACGCCGCCGAGCGCGCGCAGCTGACGGCGCACGTCTCTCCGCACACGCTGCGGCACTCCTTCGCGACGCATCTGCTGCAGGGCGGCGCCGACGTGCGCGTCGTGCAGGAGCTGCTCGGGCACGCGTCGGTGGCGACCACGCAGATCTACACGCATGTGAGCGTCGACGCGCTGCGCGACGTCTACGCGACATCGCATCCACGTGCCCGGTCGTCGAGCCCGATCACCCCACGGGATCGAGAACCCGCACCGCCGGACGATCGGGCATCGCCGATCCGGTGAAGCTCGGCCCGATCGCGTGGGTGCGCCCGGCAGGTGCACGGCGTCCCCCGCGGCGCGGCCGGAGCCACTCGCCGGCCGCGGCGAGCGCGACGCGCCGAGACGGCATGAACCAGTGGAAGAACACCCAGCGTGCGAGCCACGCCGGCCATCCGGTCAGCGGCACGCCGTAGAGCTCGGCGACACCCCGGCCGACGCCGAAGCTCGCGCCCTGACCGAGCCCCGGGAACCGGAAGGGCCGCGGTCGGCGTCCGTCGAGGGCGCGCACGATGTTGTCGCCGATGCGGATGCCGTGGTGGATCGCCCACAGGGCGTTGGCAGGGCAGGCCTCGCCGGTGAACGGATGCGGCACCGCCGCGCCGTCGCCTCCGGCCCACACTCCCGGGGCGACCGCGAGGAACGGATCGGTGACGAGACGTCCGGATGCGTCACGCGCGAGGTCCTCGAGTCCCGCGAGCGGCACCGGCGTCTGTCCGACGGCCGAGACGACCGTCGCCGTGGAGATGAACCCGGCGTCGCCGAGATCGGCGCCGTCGTCGGTCGCTGCCGCGATGCGCGCGTACGGGAGGAACTCCACGCCGGAGGCCTGCGCCAGCGCCGTGGCGTGATCGGCCAGCCGCGCGAAGCGCGGCCGCAGGGAGGGTAGAGCCTCGGCGCCGGAGTGCGCGAGCACCACGCGCGGCTCGTCGGACGAGCGAGCCTCCCGGCGCAGCCGCTGCGCGATCGCCGTGGCGACCTCGACACCCGTGAACCCCCCGCCCGCGACCACGACGGTGAGCAGGCGCCGGCGGGCCGCGGCATCCGTCGGCTGGATCGTCGAGAGCATCTCGGCCTGCCGGACGACCTCGCCGAGGTGCCGGGCGAGCGCCTCGACGCCCGCGGCGTCCTTGAGCGACCAGGCGTGCTCGGCGAGGCCGGGCACAGCTGCGGAGGCGTCACGGCTGCCGGCGCCGACCACGATGTGGTCGCACACGAGCTCACGGGTGCCGCGTGAGGTGCAGACCTCGACCGTCCGGCGGTCGGGATCGATGTGGCGCACCTGCCCGGAGACGAGTTCGACGCCGGGCAGGAGGTCTGCGAGGGGCACACGGGCGTGCTCCGCCCGGACATGCCCGGTCAGGATCTCCGCCGTCCACCCGTGGAACGAGTGGTGCGGACGGTCCGAGACGAGGGTGACGACGGTGCCGCGACGCGCGGTGCGGGCGATGCGCCGCGCCGCCCACACTCCCGTGTAGCCGCCGCCGACGACCACGATGCGGGCCATGTCAGGCCCCTACCCGCGCCGGCGCGGGCCACGCGGTGCGGCGACCGAACGAGAGCGGGTCCGCGAGCGAGAAGCCGAGGTGGGCGAAGCGACGCGCGGCATCCCGCATCCGGAGCGCGTGCTCGACGCTCGCCTGACCGGTCGACGAGGTCGCCTGCCCGTCGAAGGTCATGAGCATGGTCTCGCACAGGCACGCGTACGCGAGGCCGCGCGGCAGGCCGATGTCGCCGCGGATGTCGATGCCGGGGATGGATGCGACGCCCCCGTCGATGACGAGCACGTCGGGCCGCTCCTGCTTCAGGTGCGGGTCGGTGTTGCGCGGCTGCGTGTCGTCCAGAACGAGCGCGCCGTGCTTGAGGTGCTGCGATCCGAGCAGGGCATCGGTGGCGGAGGTCAGGACGAGGACGACATCCGCGTCGCGGACGGCATCCATCGAGGTCGAGCTGCGCACGTCCATGCCGGTACCGCGCACCTCCGCGGCGAGCGCCTCGAGGCGGGGTCCGCCGCGGGAGACGAGGGTGAGATCGCTGCCGAGCGGCTCCTCGGCCAGCATCCGGACGACACACGAGCCGACGCTGCCGGTCGCCCCGACGATCGCGATGTGCGATCCGGATGCGGCGGCGACGAGACGCCGGAGTCCCTCGACGGTGAGGTGGGCGGTGAACGCGTTGCCCGTCGTGACCGTGAGCCCCGGTCGCTCGCGCAGCATCCGTCCCGCGCCCGTCGCGGGAGCGGTCAGCGCGCCGAGTCCGACGATGCTCGCCCCGAGCGCCTGCGCCTTGTCGATCGCGCCCTCGACACGACCGAGCGCCCAGCGCCGGTCCTCCGTCAGGAGCTGACGGGGCGTCGCGGGGACCACGATGATCCAGCCGTCCGGCTCATCGGCCGCCGTGTCGCGGCGGTGTACGGCGGCCAGGGTCAGCGGCGGTACGGGCAGGCGGCGCAGGCCCCGCTCCCACGTGCGTGCGGGGATGCGTCCGAGCGGACGCCACACGCGCGCCATGTCGGCCGCGACGTCGGTGCGCGGGTGGACGAGGAACGCGAACTTCCCGGATGCGGGCGGCTGCTGGTCGGTCATGCGGAGTTTCCTTCCGTCGGCTCTTGCAGGGGGAGAGGGGAGGACCCGCGCGCTGATACCGGGGCACGGATGCGGTTCGGCCTATGGTTTGAAGTCAGACCATTGACAGCGGATGAGGCGGCGGGCCAGAATCAGCGCAACTGCCCCTTCGATCCGAAAGCCAGGCACAAACCCATGAGTGATACGACAAAGGCGCCGGAGTCACAGCTCGACGCCGACGCGGCCGAGCTGGCGAGGCTCGGCTACAAGCAAGAGCTCCACCGCGGGATGTCGGCGTTCTCGAACTTCGCCGTCTCGTTCTCGATCATCTCCATCCTCGCCGGATGCATCACGTCCTACGCGATCGCCCTCAAGTCCGGCGGCCCGTCCGCGATCAACATCGGCTGGCCGCTGGTCGGTGTGTTCGTCCTCCTCGTCGCCCTCGCGATGGCGGAGGTCTGCTCCAAGTACCCGACCGCGGGCGGACTCTACTTCTGGGCCGGCCGCCTCGCGAAGCACAACAAGCGCGAGTGGGCGTGGTTCGTCGGCTGGTTCAACTTCCTCGGCGAAGTGGCCGTCACGGCCGCCATCGACTTCGGCGCGGCGACCACGATGATGGCGTTCGCGAACCTCGTGTGGGGCGTGGAGGTCAACCCGTTCAACACGTTCGGCCTGTTCGTCGTCCTCATCGTCGTGCACGGCCTGCTGAACACGTTCGGCGTCAACCTCGTCTCCATCCTGTCCAACGTGTCGGCGTGGTGGCACATCGTCGGCGTGCTCATCATCGTCGCGGCCCTGTGGATCATTCCGACCCAGCACCAGTCGGTCGCCTGGACCTTCACCGGGTTCTACAACGGCACCGGATGGTCGTTCGCCCCGTACGTGTTCCTCATGGGGCTGCTGATGGCCCAGTACACCTACACGGGCTACGACGCCTCGGCCCACATCGCCGAGGAGACCAAGGGCGCCGCGATCGCCGCCCCCAAGGGCATCGTGATGAGCGTGCTCATCTCGATCATCGGCGGCTGGGTCCTGCTCTACTCGATCACCGCCGCGATCCAGGACTCCTCCGACAAGGGCATCGGCAAGCTGCTCGGGTCGGCGACCGGCCTGCCGCCGGCGCAGATCTTCCTCGACGCGCTCAACAACCCGACGATGGCGAAGTTCCTGCTCTTCATCGTCTGCGGCGCGCAGTTCTTCTGCGGCATGGCATCCGTCACGGCCAACTCGCGCATGAGCTACGCGTTCTCGCGCGACAACGCGATCCCCGGCTCGCGCCTGTGGGCGAAGGTCAACTCCCGCACCGGCACGCCGACCAACTCCATCTGGCTGTGCGTCGCGCTGGCGATCATCCTCACGGTGCCGGCGATGTGGAACCTGACCGCGTATCTGGCCGTCACATCCATCGCGGTCATCGGTCTCTACATCGCGTACGTCACGCCGGTGCTGCTGCGCCGGCTCGACCGGAACTTCGTCCCCGGCCCGTGGAACCTCGGCCGCTGGAGCGCGATCGTCGGATGGCTCGCCGTGATCTGGGTGGCGTTCATCATCATCCTGTTCATCCTCCCGCCGCTGTACCCGATCACCCTCGACACGTTCAACTACGCGCCGGTCGCCGTGGTGGTCGTCATCCTGCTGGCGACGGTCCTGTGGTTCGTCAGCGGCAGGAAGCACTTCATGACGCGCGAAGAGGCCGAGCACCTGACCATTTCGGCGGATCAGCTGCTCAAGGAGTAGGGCGCAGACGATGTCGTCGATGGATTCCCCGCTGGTGGATGCCGTGCTCCACCCGGTCCGCGGGCACATGGCGTTCGAGTCCTGCGTCGAGCAGCTCGGCTCGGCCATCCAGCTCGGGATCTTCCGGGCGGGGAGCAAGCTCCCCGGCGAGCGGGAGCTCGCGGAGCGGCTGAACGTCTCGCGCGCCACCCTCCGGGAGGCCATCAGCGCCCTCCGCGCCGCCGGGTTCGTCACGACGACCCGGGGGCGCGGAGGGGGCACCGTCGTCCTGCCGCTGGCCCAGACCTGGCCCGAGGACCAGCCGACGCCCGTCGATCGGCAGGCCGAGATCGAGGACATCACGGTGTTCCGGGCCGTGATCGAGCCGGGGGCGGCCTACCTCGCGGCCCAGGCCGACCTCACCGACGATCAGCGGGCGCTGCTGCAGGAATGCCTGAGCGACCTGGGGGATGCCGCATCCCCCGCCGACTACCGGCAGGCCGACGCGCGCCTGCACCTGGCGATCGCCACCGTGTGCGGCTCGAACGAGCTGTCGCAGTCGTGCAACGCGGTGCAGATCAAGATCCACCAGTTCCTCGCCGAGATCCCGTTCCTGCAGAAGAACATCGCGGGGTCCGACGAGCAGCACCGCACTATCGTGGAGGCGATCCTCGCGGGCGATGCCGCCCGCGCCCGGGACGTCATGCACGCGCACTGCGATGCGACAGCCGCCCTGCTGAAGGGCCTCCTGACGTGAATGAGAACGAGAGCGACATGACCACACTGAACAACCTCGACAGACTGACCCCCGCCGTCACGACCACCCGCAACGAGCGCATGCTCACGGTCGAGCAGCTGCGCGCCGGCATCCTCGCCGACGAGATCGACACCGTCGTGCTCGGCTTCACGGACATGCAGGGGCGCCTGCAGGGAAAGCTCCTGCACGGCCGGTTCTTCCTCGACTCGGTGCTCGCACACGGCACGGAGGGCTGCAACTACCTGCTCGCCGTCGATGTCGAGATGAACACGGTCGACGGCTACGAGATCACGTCGTGGGAGAAGGGCTACGGCGACATGCTCTTCGAGCTCGACCTCGCGACGATCCGGCTGCTCCCGCACCGGGCGGGCACGGCGCTCATCCAGTGCGACCTCGCACTCACCGACGGGTCGCCGGTTCGGGTGTCGCCGCGCGAGATCCTGCGCGTGCAGGCAGAGCGCGCCGCATCCCTCGGCTTCACGGCGCTCGCCGGCACCGAGCTCGAGTTCGTCGTCTTCGCTACCGGCTACGAGGAGGCGTGGGAGAGGGGATACCGCGGCCTCGTGCCCGCGAACCAGTACAACGTCGACTACTCCCTGCTGGGATCGGCGCGGGTGGAGCCGCTGCTGCGCGAGATCCGCAACACGATGTACCGGGCGGGGATGGATGTCGAGTCCGCCAAGGGCGAGTGCAACCTCGGCCAGCACGAGATCGCCTTCAAGTACGCCGACGTCCTGACGACCGCCGACAACCACACGGTGTACAAGACCTCGGCGAAGGAGATCGCGCACCAGCACGGCCAGTCGATCACCTTCATGGCGAAGCCGAACGAGCGCGAAGGCAACTCGTGCCACGTGCACATGTCGTTGCGCGGGCTCGGGGGCGAGATCGTCTTCTGGGAGGACGGCCGGCGCACCCCGCTCTACGACAGCTTCATCGCGGGCGTCCTCGCGACGATGCGGGAGTTCACGCTGTTCTATGCGCCGAACATCAACTCGTACAAGCGGTTCGTGAAGGGCTCCTTCGCGCCGACCTCGGTCGCATGGGGGCTGGACAACCGCACGTGCGCCGTGCGGCTCGTCGGGCACGGGCCGAGCGCGCGCATGGAGAACCGCCTGCCCGGCGGCGATGTCAACCCGTACCTGACGCTCGCGGCGATGCTCGCCGGCGGACTGCACGGCGTCGAGCGCGGGCTCGGGCTCGAGCCCGAGACGCTGGGCAACGCCTACGAGTCGGGCGCGCCGACCGTGCCGACCACCCTGCGGGACGCGCGCGACGCCCTCGCGGCGTCCGAGGTCGCCGTCGACGCCTTCGGCGAGGACGTCGTCGCCCACTACCTGCACTACGCCGACGTGGAGGTCGAGGCGTTCGACGCCGCGATCACCGATTGGGAGCTGCGGCGCGGATTCGAGAGGCTGTGAGGATGCGCTTCCCCTCGTCCCCCTTCGGCGCGGGCGGCACGACCACCGTGCACGACCCGGCCACCGGTCAGGCGCTCACCGAGGTCGGTCTCGCCGATCTCGCCGAGACGGATGCCGCGATCGAGCGCGCGCATCGGGCCTTCCCCGCCTGGCGGGCCATGGCGCCCGCGGAGCGCGCGCGGCTGCTGCGGGCGTTCTCCGCGGCCGTCGACGCGCACATCGACGAGCTCGCGTGGCTCGAGGTCGCCAACGCGGGCCACACCATCGGGAATGCGCGATGGGAGGCCGGCAACGTCCGAGACGTGCTGATGTACTACTCGGCGGCGCCCGAGCGGCACTTCGGCCGGCAGATCCCGGTGCCGGGCGGGGTCGACATCACGTTCCACGAGCCGCTGGGCGTCGTCGGGGTCATCGTGCCGTGGAACTTCCCGATGCCGATCGCCGGCTGGGGCTTCGCCCCGGCGCTCGCCGCAGGGAACACGGTCGTCCTCAAGCCCGCCGAGCTCACGCCGCTCACCGCGATGCGCATCGGCGAGCTCGCACGGGAGGCCGGCATCCCCGAGGGCGTCTTCACCGTCGTCCCCGGCCGCGGCCGGATCGTCGGCGAACGCTTCGTCACCCACCCGCTCGTGCGCAAGGTGTGCTTCACCGGCTCGACCGAGGTCGGGAAGGGCATCATGCGGGGATGCGCCGACCAGGTCAAGCGCGTCACCCTCGAGCTCGGCGGCAAGAGCGCGAACATCGTGTTCGCCGACGCGGATCTGGAGAAGGCCGCGGCATCCGCGCCCGGCGGCGCGTTCGACAACGCCGGCCAGGACTGCTGCGCGCGCAGCCGCATCCTCGTCCAGGAGAGCGTCTACGACCGCTTCCTCGAGCTGCTGCAGCCGGCCGTCGCGGGGTTCCGCGTCACGCAGCCGGCCGAGGAGGACGCAGAGATGGGGCCGCTGGTCTCGGCGGGCCAGCGCGACAGCGTCGCCGCCTACCTCGATGACGCCGACATCGCCTTCGCCGGTCGGACCGTGTCCGGCACGGGCGGGTACTGGCTCGCGCCCACGGTCGTCCTGCCGCGATCGCTGCAGGACCCCGTCTGGACGCAGGAGATCTTCGGACCCGTCGTCGCGGTCATGCCGTTCACGGACGAGGCTGATGCGATCGCCAGGGCGAACGACACCGAGTACGGGCTGTCGGGCTCGATCTTCACCCGCGATGTCGGCCGCGCCCTGCGTGTCGCACGCGGCGTCGACAGCGGCAACCTCTCGATCAACTCGCACTCGTCGGTGCGCTACTGGACCCCGTTCGGCGGATTCAAGCAGTCCGGGCTCGGCCGCGAGCTCGGACCGGACGCGCCGGACTCCTTCTCCGAGGTGAAGAACGTCTTCATCTCGAGCGACAACTGATCCACGACGGAAAGGCACAGCATGGGAAAGCTCGACGGCAAGGTCGGCGTCATCACGGGCGGATGCAGCGGCATCGGTCTCGCGACGGCGAGGAAGTTCATCGCCGAGGGTGCGACGGTCGTGATCGGGGACGTCGACCAGGTCAACGGACCGCGGCTCGCGGACGAGCTCGGCGGGTCGTTCGTCTTCGTCGACGTCACGGATGCCGAGCAGGTCGAGGGGCTCTTCGCGCACGCGAAGGAGCGCTACGGCCGCATCGACATCGCGTTCAACAACGCCGGCATCTCGCCGGCATCCGACGACTCCATCCTGAAGACCGGCATGGATGCCTGGAACCTGGTGCAGGACGTCAATCTGACGAGCGTCTACCTGTGCTGCAAGGCGGTGCTGCCCTACATGCTCGAGCAGGGGAGCGGGTCGATCATCAACACCGCATCCTTCGTCGCGATCATGGGCGCGGCGACCTCGCAGATCTCCTACACGGCGTCGAAGGGCGGCGTGCTCGCGATGACCCGTGAACTCGGTGTCCAGTTCGCACGCAAGGGCATCCGGGTGAACTCGCTGTGCCCGGGACCGGTCAACACGCCCTTGCTGCAGGAGCTGTTCGCAAAGGACCCGGAGCGCGCCGCCCGCCGGCTCGTGCACGTGCCGATGGGCCGGTTCGCCGAGCCGGAGGAGATCGCCAACGCGGTGGCCTTCCTCGGCTCCGACGAGTCGAGCTTCATCACGGCGACCGACTTCCTCGTGGACGGTGGCCTGTCGAACGCGTACGTGACACCCCTGGACAGCGACTTCGAGTGATGCGTCCTCTCATCGGGCTCACGATGTACCGCCAGCCCGCGTCGTGGGGGACCTGGCGGGATGTCGACGCCGACCTGCTGCCCGCGGACTACGCGCGCGCCGTCCGCGCGGCCGGGGGGCTGCCCGTGCTGCTGCCCTCGCCGTCCCCGGATGGGACAGGGGATGCGGCCACGACGGCGCCGGAGGTGATGGCGCGCCTCGACGGCCTGCTGATCGCGGGCGGAGCGGACATCAATCCCGCGCGCTACGGCCAGGAGCCGGATCCGCACGTGGTGCGCTGGTACGACGACCGCGACGCGTGGGAGCTCGCGCTGCTGGCGGCGGCGGATGCAGTGGCCCTGCCGGTGCTCGGCATCTGCCGTGGCATGCAGCTGTTGGCCGTCGCGGCCGGGGGCTCGCTCGTGCAGCACCTGCCGGACGTCGTCGGCCACGATCGCCACAGCGGCGGTGACGGATACGAGCACGTGCCCGTCGACATCGCGCAGGGCCACCGGATCTCGCAGCTGCTCGGCTCGCACGTCGTGGCGCCGTGCCATCATCACCAGGCGGTGGCGCAGCATCCGGGATACGTGGCGACCGCCCGCGACGCCGACGGCGTGCTGCAGGCGATGGAAAAGGAGGGTGAGCCGTTCCGGGTCGGTGTGCAGTGGCATCCGGAGACCTCCGACGAAGTCGGTCTGTTCTCTGGGCTCGTCGCTGCGGCGGCCGCGTGGGCTCGCGGCCGGGCCGACGCGGCTGGCTAGAATCGAGCAGGCATACGCGAAGGCAGGAGTACCCCGTGGCGGCAGGCGCGACGAAGGCGAAGACCGAAGACGAAGGACCCATCGGTCCGACCGGTCGCCCCTATCACGGGTTCCCCACCCCGCCGCACCTCGACTCCCACGGTCCCGCGCGCATCATCGCGCTGTGCAACCAGAAGGGCGGCGTCGGCAAGACGACCACGACCATCAACCTCGCGGCAGCCCTCGCCGGGTACGGCCGCAAGGTGCTCGCGGTCGACTTCGACCCGCAGGGAGCCCTCTCCGCGGGCCTGGGCATCCAGACGCACGAGATCCCGACGATCTACGACCTGCTGCTGGACGGCAAGCGTCCGGCGCGCGATGTCATCGTCGCGTCGCGCGTCGAGAACCTCGACGTGCTGCCCGCCAACATCGACCTGTCGGCCGCCGAGGTGCACCTGGTCAGCGAGGTCGCACGTGAGACGACGCTGGCCCGCGTGCTGCGCCCGGTCGCCGCGGACTACGACGTCATCCTCATCGACTGCCAGCCCTCGCTGGGCCTGCTGACCGTCAACGCGCTCACGGCGAGCCACGGCGTCGTCATCCCGCTCGAGTGCGAGTTCTTCGCCCTGCGCGGAGTGGCGCTGCTCATCGAGACGATCGACAAGGTGCGTGATCGGCTCAACCCGTCCATCCGCCTGGACGGCGTGCTCGCCACGATGTATGACCCGCGCACGCTGCACTCGCGCGAGGTGCTCGAGAGGGTGGTCGACGCGTTCGGCGACGACGTGCTCGAGACCGTGATCGGCCGCACCGTCAAGTTCCCGGATGCGTCGGTCGCCGGGGAGCCCATCACCGAGTTCGCGCCGGGGCACGCCGCCGCGCAGGCCTACCTGCGACTGGCGCGGGAGCTGGTCGCGCGTGGCGCCGTCGCCTGAGACAGATCCGGCAACCGAGCCCGATCCGGCAACCGAGCCCGAGCCGGAGCCGGTCCCCCAGCCGGAGCCGGTCCCCGAGCCGGAGCCGGTCCCCGAGCCTGTCGAGGGGTTCCGGGTCTCCCTGAGCGTCTTCGACGGTCCGTTCGACCTGCTGCTGACGCTCATCTCGAAGCACGAGCTGGACATCACCGAGGTCTCGCTGTCGAAGGTGACGGACGAGTTCATCTCGTACCTGCGCGATCTCGCCGGCACTGAGCACGAAGGCACCCCCGAGCTCGACGAGGCGTCCGAGTTCCTCGTGGTGGCCGCGACGCTGCTCGACATGAAGGTCGCGGGGCTGCTGCCCCAGGGCGAGCTCGTCGACGCCGAGTCGGTCGCGCTCCTCGAGGCGCGCGACCTGCTGTTCGCGCGACTGCTGCAGTACCGCGCCTTCAAGGAGGTGTCGGCGTGGTTCGCGACGCGCCTGCAGGCCGAGGATCGCCGGCACGCCCGCACCGTGCGATTGGATGCGAAGTACCGCAACACGGTGCCCGAGCTCGTGTGGACGCTGAGCGCCGACGACTTCGCCGCGCTCGCGGTGCTCGCGATGACCCCGAAGGAGATCCCGCATGTCGGGCTCGACCACTTGCATGCGCCGCTCGTGAGCATTCGCGAGCAGGCGGCGGTCGTCGTGTCGATGCTGCGCACGGCCGGCAGCCTGTCGTTCCGGCAGATCGTCGCGGGCGTGACGCAGCCGGGCGTCTTCGTCGCGCGATTCCTGTCGGTGCTCGAGCTGTACCGGCACGACGCCATCGCGTTCGAGCAGCTCGAGCCGCTCGGCGACATCACCCTGCGCTGGACCGCCGAGCGGTGGTCGGAGGAGAACCTGGCCACCTTGGGAGCCGACTATGACAGATGACGTGATCGAAGCCGCCGAACAGATCGAGATGGCACCCCTGACCGAGCGGCTGGAGGCGATCCTCGTGATCGCCGACGAGCCGCTGAGCCTCGTGATGCTCGCGACGGCGACCTCGGCGCCCGTGCCCGCCGTGCGGCAGGCCGTCGAGACGCTCGTCGAGGACTACGACGGCACGAGCGGCGGTCCGCGGCGCGGCTTCGAGCTGCGCGAGGTCGGCGGTGGATGGCGGCTGTACGCGCGAGCCGAGCACGACGGCCTCGTCACGGACTTCGTCAACACCCAGGCGCCGTCGCGGCTGTCGCAGGCCGCGCTCGAGACGCTCGCGGTCATCGCCTACAAGCAGCCCGTCTCGCGCGGGCAGGTGGCATCCATCCGCGCCGTCAATGTGGACTCGGTCGTGCGCACGCTCCTCGCCCGCGGGCTCGTGACCGAGGTGGGGACGGATGCCGAGACCGGCGCCATCCTGTACGGCACGACGGACGCGCTCCTCGTGAACCTCGGGATCAACTCGCTCGACGAGCTGCCGCACATCTCGCCGCTGCTCGACGGACCCGACGACACCGACGTGTTCGAGGCGGCGGCGCGATGACCCCTCGACAGGCTCAGGGACCGGAGGGCGAAGCGGAGGGCGTCCGGCTGCAGAAGGTTCTCGCGAACGCGGGGGTCGCGTCGCGTCGCGTGGCCGAGCAGCTCATCGTCGAGGGGCGTGTGCGCGTGAACGGCGTGGTCGTGACCGAGCTGGGCTCGCGCATCGACCCGGAGACGGCGATCGTGGACGTGGACGGCACCGCGATCCAGCTCGACCAGTCCAAGCGGTACGTCATGCTCAACAAGCCCACCGGCGTCGTCAGCTCGATGAAGGACGAGCGGGGTCGCCCCGACCTGCGGGCATTCACGAAGGACTGGCCGGAGCGCCTCTACAACGTGGGGCGACTGGATGCCGAGACCTCCGGCCTTCTCGTCCTCACGAACGACGGCGAGCTGGCGCACGTGCTGGCCCACCCGTCGTTCGGCGTCACCAAGGTGTACATCGCGAAGGTCGACGGGCGCGTGACGCCGCAGACCATCGCGCGACTCACGCGGGGCGTCGACCTCGAGGACGGCCCGATCGCCGCCGACAAGGCGCGGCTCCTGGATGCGTCGGCCCGAGGCGGTGCGGGCGGCACGAGCCTCGTCGAGCTGACCCTCCACTCCGGGCGCAACCGGATCGTGCGGCGGATGATGGCGGCTGTCGGGCACCCCGTGATCGAACTCGTCCGGCGGCAGTTCGGCCCGCTGCACCTGGGAACCCTCCCGGCGGGCCAGGCGCGCGAGTTGACTAAAGTTGAACGGGGCGCATTGCTGACGCTGTCGCGCCAGGCGACGGGCGCGGGGCCCGAGGGGGATCAGGAGGCCCGGTGAGCGACGTTTCGACCGGCG
The DNA here is from genome assembly GCF_034120055.1 of Microbacterium rhizosphaerae. Taxonomy (NCBI): domain Bacteria; kingdom Bacillati; phylum Actinomycetota; class Actinomycetes; order Micrococcales; family Microbacteriaceae; genus Microbacterium; species Microbacterium rhizosphaerae. The sequence continues at coordinate 1,695,114 of NZ_CP139368.1, forward strand.
CAGGAGACGCACGCGTCGGCGCCGACGCGGGCCCGAAGAGCGCCCGTTCCGGACGCGTCGCCGCGCGCACCCGCGGCACGGTGCGCATCGTCGGCGCGGGCCTGCTCGGCTCCAGCGTCGGCCACGCGCTGACCAACCTCGGGGTCGATGTCGCCCTCGACGACACCTCTCCCGCGCAGTTGCGGCTCGCCGTGGACTACGGCGCCGGTCGTGCAGCCCGGCCGGACGACCGGCCGTCGCTCGTCGTCGTCGCCGTGCCGCCGGATGTCACCGCCGACGTCATCGAGCGCGAGCTCGTGGCGCATCCCGATGCCGTCGTGACGGATGTCGCGAGCGTCAAGCTCGAGCCGCTGCGCGCGCTGCAGGGGCGCGGGGTCGACCTCACGCACTACATCGGCTCGCACCCGCTCGCCGGCCGCGAGCGGGGAGGCGCGATCTCCGCCCGGGCCGACATCTTCGTCGGCCGCCCGTGGGTCGTGTGCCGCGACGGCGACACCTCGACCGCGGACCTCGCGATCGTGGAAGGCCTCGCCCTCGACCTCGGCGCCACGCCGATCGAGATGGCGCCCGACGAGCACGACCGCGCCGTCGCGCTCACCTCGCACGTGCCTCAGCTCGTGGCGAGCCTGCTCGCCGGGCGGTTCCCCGAGGCTCCGGAGGGCTCGCTGCGCCTCGCCGGCCAGGGTGTGCGCGACACCACGCGGATCGCGGCATCCGCCCCCGAGTTGTGGGTGCAGATCCTCGGCGCCAACGCGACCCCCGTGGTCGACGTGCTCGATGCGCTCGCCGCAGACCTGGCCCGCGTGTCCGACGCGCTGCGGGCGCCCGACGCCCCGGGTTCCCGGCGCACGGTCGCCGAGACGATCCGGCTCGGCAACGAGGGCGTCGACCTGCTGCCGGGAAAGCACGGCCAGAACCGCCGGTTCGAGCAGATCGTCGTCATGGTCGACGACACCCCTGGCCAGCTGGGACGCCTGTTCGGCGAGCTGGGCGAGCTCGAGGTCAACGTCGAGGACCTGCGCCTCGAGCACTCTCCGGGCGCCCAGTTCGGCCTCGCCGAGATCAGCATCGAGCCGACGGCCGTGCGACGCGCGATCGAAGGTCTCGAAGCGCGCGGATGGAAGATTGCGAGCACCACGAATGACTGACCCGCTCTCCGCGCGCGAGGCCGCGCACGCGAACGTGACGACGCAGCCTGTCGTCGTCGCGATCGACGGACCCGCCGGCAGCGGCAAGTCGAGCGTCTCGAAGCAGGTCGCACGCCGCCTCGGCTACGGCTACCTCGACACGGGCGCCGCCTACCGCGCGCTGGCGTGGCACGCGCTCGAGCACGGCGTCGACACGTCGGACGCGTCATCCGTTCTCGACGTCGTCGGCGATTTCGCCTTCGGCATCGCCCTGGACCCCGACGCATACTCGGTCTGGGTGGGCGAGACCGACGTCACGCGCGCCATCCGCGAGCCGCGCGTGTCCGACGCCGTGTCCGGCGTCGCTCGCGTGCCCGCAGTCCGGCAGTCGGTGAACGCGATGTTCCGCTCGCTCGTCGCCGGCTCCGGCTACGCCGGCGTCGTCATCGAGGGCCGCGACATCACGACGGTCGTCGCACCCGATGCGCCCGTGCGCATCCTGCTCACCGCGGCCCCCGAGGTGCGCGCGGCGCGCCGCGTCGGCGAGGTCGTGTCGCAGGATGCGGCATCCGTCGCGGCGGCGCTGCACCGCCGGGATGCCGCGGACTCGACGGTCGTCGACTTCATGAGCGCCGCTCCCGGCGTCGTCGTGGTCGACTCGACTCAACTGGATTTCGAGGGCACGGTGGACGCCGTGCTCGCTGTTGTGCGCGAGGGGCTCGACGCCGCCCGCGCGGAAAGGCCTGACGCATGAGCCTCGACAATGACGAGTACGAGGGCGGCGAGGATCACCTCGCCGAGTCGCTCGCGAACCTCGACGAGGGGCTCGCCGAACAGCGGGCCGAGACGCTGCGCGCGTCGCTCGCGGACTACGAACTGGACGACGAGGATGCCGCGCTCCTCGCGGGCGTCGCGCTCGGCGAGGACGGCATCGAGATCCTCCCGGCGCTGCCGGTCGTCGCGATCGTGGGGCGACCGAATGTCGGCAAGTCTGCTCTGGTGAACCGCATCCTGGGCCGCCGCGAGGCGGTCGTCGAGGACACCCCGGGCGTCACGCGCGACCGTGTGACGTACAAGGCGGAGTGGATGGATCGCCGCTTCACCCTCGTCGACACCGGCGGCTGGGAGCCCGACGCCAAGGGCATCGACCGCTCCGTCGCCGCCCAGGCCGAGGTCGCGATCGACCTGTCGGACGTCGTGCTGTTCGTCGTCGACGCGATGGTCGGCGCCACGTCGACCGACGAGCACGTCGTGCGACTGCTTCGCAAGGCCGGCAAGCCGGTCTTCCTCGTCGCGAACAAGATCGACGACGCACGTCAGGAGCCCGAGGCCGCGGCCCTGTGGAATCTGGGGCTGGGGGAGCCGCATCCGGTGTCGGCCATCCACGGGCGCGGTGTCGCCGATCTCCTCGACGAGGTCGTCAAGGTCCTCCCCGAGGTGTCCGCCGTGGCGAAGAACGAGATCGGCGGCCCGCGCCGGGTCGCGATCCTCGGCCGTCCGAACGTCGGCAAGTCCTCGCTCCTGAACAAGGCGGCCGGCGAGGAGCGGGTCGTGGTCAACGACCTCGCCGGCACGACCCGCGACCCGGTCGACGAGGTCGTCGAGCTCGGCGGCAAGCTGTGGCGGCTCGTGGACACCGCCGGCATCCGCCGTCGCGTGCACCTGCAGCAGGGCGCCGACTTCTACGCCTCGCTGCGCACCTCCGCCGCTCTGGAGAAGGCCGAGGTCGCCGTCGTGGTGCTCGACGTGTCGGAGCCGATCAGCGAGCAGGACGTCCGCATCATCGACATGGTGCTCGAATCCGGCCGTGCGCTGGTGCTCGCCTACAACAAGTGGGACGTGCTGAACACCCAGGAGTTCGAGAACATCGACCGCCGCCGGTATCTCGAGCGCGAGATCGAGCAGGACCTCGCGCACGTCGCGTGGGCTCCCCGCGTCAACATCTCGGCGCGCACCGGTCGGCACCTCGACAAGCTCGTGCCGGCGCTGGAGACCGCGCTCGCGTCGTGGGATCAGCGCATCCCGACGGGCAAGTTCAACGCCTTCCTCTCCGAGCTCGTCGCCGAGCACCCGCATCCGGTGCGCGGGGGCAAGCAGCCGCGCATCCTGTTCGGCACCCAGGCTTCGACGCGCCCGCCGACCTTCGTGCTGTTCACGACGGGATTCCTGGATGCCGGTTACCGCCGGTTCATCCAGCGCCGCCTCCGCGAGCTCTACGGCTTCGAGGGCACGCCGATCGTGCTGAACATGCGCGTGCGGGAGAAGCGGCAGCGCTGAGCGAGGTCCCCGAATGTCGCCGGCAGGCCGTCCGCCGCGCGCGGTGTGACAGGCTGACAGCGTGACGATCGAGCCCCCCGCCTTCGAACACCGGCGCCCGCTGGGGCCGCGCGATCCTGGCGATGCGTGGGTGGTCGCACCGACGGGGGAGCGCTACTGGGGCGCCTTCGGCGCCGCCGGGCTGCTCGCGTACGACCGGGAGCGCGGCGTGCTGCTCCAGCACCGGGTGACGTGGAGCCACCACGGCGATACGTGGGCGCTTCCCGGCGGTGCGCGTCACGAGGGCGAGTCGGCGTGCGACGGGGCGCTGCGCGAGGCGCAGGAGGAGGCGGGCGTTCCCGACGGGGCGGTCCGCCCGCGGCTCATGAGCGTCCTCGATCTCGGCTACTGGTCGTACTCGACGCTCGTCGGCGACGTCGTGGAGCCCTTCGAGCCCGTGATCAGCGACCCCGAGAGCCACGAGCTCGCGTGGGTGCCGGTCGATGAGGTCGACCGGCGGCCGCTGCATCCGGGATTCGAGGATGCATGGCCCCGCCTGCGTGAGCTCCTGCCGGTGCGTCCCGCCGTGGTCGTCGACGCCGCGAACGTCGTCGGGTCGGTGCCGGATGGGTGGTGGCGCGATCGCGCCGGCGCCGCGGGACGGCTCATCGACCGGATCGGCGGGCTCGTCGGTGCCGGTGTGCCGGCACACGCGCTCGGGCTCCCCGAGACGACGTGGTTCCCGCACGTCACCGTGGTCGTCGAGGGTCAGGCGAAGGCGACGCAGACCTCCGCACCGGACCTCGACATCGTGCGCGCAGCGGGCTCCGGTGACGACACGATCGCCGCGGAGGCGGCGAGGCTCGTCAGATCCGGACGCTCCGTGACGGTGGTCACGAGCGATCGGGGGCTCGCCGAGCGCGCGCGGCATGGGGGAGCCGAGGTGCGCGGCAGCCGCTGGCTGCTTGATCTGCTCGACCTGCTCGAGTAGAGCCCTACGCGCGTCGGCGCCGCCACCCCGTGCGGCGCCGCTGCTGCGCGGCCGCACGGTCGGCGTCCTGCTGCGCGGTGAGCGCGGTGGCCCGTTCTGCGCGACGCCGGCGCCACGCGACGACCTCGGCGTCGACGTCCCGCGTCGGCGTGACCACGGGCGGCCCGCCGAGCAGTTGCCTGCGCGCCTCGATGACGCGGCGGTTGAAGTCCTCGAGCGTCTCCCGCACGTCGGCCTCGCGCGACAGCCCGTCGAGGAGTCCGTCGAGCTCGGCGTTCTCGACCCGCAGTGTGAGCGCCGGCGGACCGAGTCCCCGCAGCTGTTCCCGCTCGATCTTGCGGCGGATCCACCAGTCCGGGTCGTGGTGTTCGCCGAGTCCCGGGATGGGCTTGCCCGCCCCCGGAAGGTCGTCGAAATCGCCACGACGGATCGCCTGCTGGATGGCCATCTCGACCACGGCGGCGCGCTCCTGCTCGGTCATCCCGCGCGGAGCGTCTGTCGACGCTTCCGTCACGGGTGCGACCGCTTCGGGCTCTTCACCGTGCGCTCGCGCCGCGCGTTCGGCGCGCAGCCGCGCCGCCGCGACGCGTGGGTCTTCGCTCATGCATCCTCCCCGGCGATGTCGACGGATGCGGACCCGCACTCGCCGGCTGCCGCATCCATTCTCCCGGCTCTGAACTCACCGGGGCCCAGGCGAGGGATGAACCCGTCCCGCAATCGATTCGAGAAGCGGGAGCTGACGACGCGCTCGCGCGGTGGATCGCCGGTGTCGGCACGGTCCGCCAAGATGGGGAGCGTGCCGGTCCGCAGCTTCAGCCTCTCCGCGATCGTGGATGCGTCGCCCGAGCGCGTCATCGACTTCCTCATGCAGCTCGACGCGCACCGCGGCATGCACCCGTACCTGCAGTCGGCGCAGCTCGTGGGCAGCGGGGTCGACAGCGGCGACCATCCGTGGTGGGACTGGCGGATCGTGGAGCGGCCGGCGCTCGGTCCCCTGCGATACACGATCCGATTCCCCGCGCGGATGACGCGCGAGGCGGAGACGGCGATGCGCGGCCGCGTGCGTGCGGCACGCGGGTGCTGGCTCCTGACGGCGACCTCCGCCGTGGCGGGCGAGCGGGGCACCGAGGTGCACGAGACGACGACCGTCACCGCACCGTGGCCCGTGGTCGGCTACATGACGAAGCACGCGCGGATCGCGCACGCCCGGACGTTCGCCCACCTGCCGGCGGAGCTGTCTCGCACGGTCTCGTGATCACTCCGGCCGGTGGTCATGGGCCACGGCCTCCGCGGCGCCCGTCTGGTCGATGCGGGTGAGGTCGGCGAGGACGTCCAGCCGCACGATCCGCCCGTCGGCGACCGTGAATGCCATGAGCGAGACGACACGGCCGCGTTCGACGACCGCCACGCCCGGCAGCCCGTCGATGAGCACGGGCTGCGAGTGCGCGGCCAGTCGCGCGGCGAGGGCCGCGCGCCCCGCGATCTCCGCGGCTCCGTGCAGCGACTCCGACGACGAGCCGTAGTCCGCGTGCAGGACGGCGCCGTCGCTCAGCAGCGACAGCAGCGCGCCGAAGTCGCCGTCCTGGACGGCGGACAGCCACGCTCGGACGATCTCGCGGCCCGCCGCGCCCGGGCTCGGCGCATCCGCTTCGTCCGGCGCTCCGCGGAGCCTGCGCCGTGCGCGCGAGGCGAGCTGGCGCACCGCCTCGGCGGAGCGGTCGAGCGTGCGCGCGATGTCGTCGAACGGCAGCGCGAACACGTCGTGGAGTACGAACGCGATGCGCTCGGCGGGGCTGAGCTGCTCGAGCACGACGAGGAGGGCGACGCTGACCCGATCCGCGCTGAGCGCCTCCCGCTCGGGGTCGCCGCGGCCGGACGCATCCATCGCTTCCACCGGCCACGCTTCGACCTGCCAGGCACGCTCATGCCGGATGCGTGCGGAGCCCAGGATGTCGAGGCAGATCCGCGACACCACCGTCGTCAGCCAGGCTTCGAGATTGTCGATGGATGCCGCGTCTGCCCGGGCGAGGCGCATCCACGCCTCCTGCACGGCGTCGTCCGCATCGCGATTCGATCCGAGCAGCTGCAGGGCGATCGCCCGCAGGCGCGGGCGCTGGGTCTCGAAGCGCTCCGCCAGCGGAATCTCATCGGTCATGTCACATCCTCCTCGGGAACGTCGTCGTGATCATGACGGGGCAGCGGCCCCGATCGTGACGGAAGGAGACATGATGGCTTCCATTCTCGTGACCGGCGGCACCGGGAACCTCGGACGACACGTCGTTCCGCTGCTGCGCGCCCAGGGGCACGGCATCCGGGTGCTGAGCCGTTCCCCACGTTCCGGAGAGGGCGTCGATCATGTGGTCGGCGACACGGTCAGCGGAGAGGGGCTCGCAGCGGCTGTCGCCGGCGTGGACCGGGTCCTCCACCTCGCGGGCAGCAACAAGGGCGACGACATCGGCACCGGACACCTGGTGGATGCTGCGCACGCCGCGGGCGTCGCGCATCTTGTGATGATCTCGGTCGTCGGCGCCGATCGCATGCCGATCGGTTACTTCCGGGCCAAGGATCGCGCCGAGCGCGTGCTCGCGGGGTCGGGGGTGCCGTTCACGGTGCTGCGCGCCGCGCAGTTCCACGACTTCGTGTGGGGGATGTTCGGCGGCATGGTCAAGATGCCGCTCGTACCCGCGCCTCGTGCGATCCGGCTGGAACCCGTGGATGTGGGCGAGGTCGCGGCGCGGCTCGCCGAACTCGTCGACGAGGCTCCGGCCGGTCGGGTCGCCGACCTCGCCGGGCCCGAGATCCTCGACGCGCCGACGCTGCTGCGCGGCATCGCGGCTGTGCGCGGTGTGCGGCGGCCGTTCGTCCCGATGCGCGTTCCCGGTGCCGTCGGCCGTGCGTATCGCGCGGGCGACAACCTCGCCGGCGACGGCGTGCTGCGCGGTCGGGTCACCTGGGCCGAGTATCTCGAGGGCCGCAAGCCGGTTCCCGTGGGCGTCGCCGGCCGATAGCCTCCTCAGCGGCCGCGGAGCTTGTCGATGTCGCGGCGCTCGCGCTTGGTCGGCCGGCCGGCCCCGCGATCGCGCTGCGCCATGACGGGCGTGGGGTCGCGCGGGGGAGTCCGATCCTCCATCGCCGTGGCGACGAGCGCCGCGCCGACGCGTTTGGCGATCGGCTCGCGCACGACGAGCATCCGGTCGAATCCGTCGATGCGCACGCGCACCTCGTCGCCGGGCTTGACGGTCTGTGCCGCTTTCGCGCGCTCGCCGCCGACGCGGACGTGCCCCGCTCGACAGGCGGTCGTCGCGGCCGACCGGGTCTTGTAGATGCGCACGGCCCACAGCCAGGCGTCCACCCGCGCTGTGGCGCTCATGGTGTCGCGACGACCGGTGCGACCGGTGCGAGCGCCCGGGTGCGCAGGGCGGCGATGGTCCCTGCGGCGATGAGGCCCTGGCCGGCGCAGTAGGTGATCATGACGAGCGGGCTGGTCCAGTGCGCCATCGCCTCGGGGGTGAACAGGCGGAACGCGAGCACGGTGTCGGAGCACAGGAACAGCGCTCCGCCGACGGTCACGACGGGGTGGCAGCGGGCGGCGCTCGCGGCCGTGCCGCCGAGGACGAGCCCGTAGGCGGCGACGGCGAACGACAGCGCTCCCAGGCGCGGCCACAGGATCGCCAGCATCCCGGCCCACCAGAGGACGTAGACGAGGGTCCACCACGGCAGCCGGCGGACGGCGAGGTGGCGGTTGAAGAGCCAGATGTAGGCGAGGTGTGCGACGCCGAAGGCGCCGAGCATCACGGGCAGCTCGGGCAGGAACGGGAAGAACACGGCGGCCTCGTCGCCGATCCACGAGAAGGCCAGGCCGACCCCGAGGATGCGCAGCGCGACCTGCTGGGCCTTCGGGACGTCCTTCGCCAAGATCACGACGGCGCATGCCAGCAGCGGCATGAGCAGCAGCTTCGTGATCGCCGCGATCTCCGTCGCGTCCACGCTGAGCGCCCCGATGTGGATGAGCGAGACGATGACGTAGGGGGCGAAGGCCCACCAGCGCACACGCGGCGACGTTGACACGGGATCCATCGTAGGCGGGCCGGATGCCGCTCATTCGCCCTCGGCGACCGCCTTCTCGACGATCGCGAGATGCGGCTTCGGGCGTGCGACCTCGGTGAATCCGGCGGCGAGGAAGGTGGACAGGATGCCGGTGTACAGCTCGTTCGGGCGCTTGTCCGCGGCGGTGGGATCGATCGGGTATGCCTCGACCACCTTCGCTCCCTGCGCGCGGGCGTAGGCGACGGCGGCATCGAGCAGCTCGGCGGTGAGCCCGGATCCCCGGTGCTCCCGGCGCACGACGAAGCACGACACGGCCCACACCGACGGGTCGTCGAAGGGATGCGGCGACTCCGCGAAGGCGCGCGTCCGCGCGAGCCGCACCTGCGCCGTACGCGGCCCGACCCGGACCCATCCGGCGGCTTCGCCGTCGACGTAGGCGACGAGCGCGGGCGGCGGCCCGGCGTCGACCTCTGCGCGCAGCATCCCCTCCCGCTCCTCCATGGAGGTGCCCTGCCACTGCGCATTCGTGATCATCCACCACTGGCACTGGCAGGAGTGCCCGTCGCCGCCCCCCGACAGCGCGTGCTCCGCATCGGCGAATCGGTCGGCGGTGACGGGTTCGATCGTGATCGTCGGCATGCGCCCGAGACTACGAGCAGGCTCGGACACGCTCAAGGGCTCGCCGGTTCGCGGGCGCTGCGAGGAGCGGCTAAGATGGGGGAGTTGCCCGCGCGCGGGTCAACGGGATGTGGCGCAGCTTGGTAGCGCACTTGACTGGGGGTCAAGGGGTCGCAGGTTCAAATCCTGTCATCCCGACGAAAAAGCCCAGGTGAGAGATCGTTTCTCACCTGGGCGTCGTCGTCTCCGGCGGTTGCCACGTCGCAGAGCGGGGGAGCCGGCATCGCCACCCCGGGCCGCTCACAGGTGACCGGCGTAAGGTGGGGGAACAGCGTCCGGGAGCTCAGCCAGTCCCGACGTGGACCGGATCGCGCCGCCGTCGCCGTGCTCCCACGAGGGATGCCGTCGGCAGACGTCTCGCCACCACCCGCAGCCGCAGGAGCTCGGGCATACCGAGGAGCGCGTCGCCGTGACCCACTATGGCTTTCTGAGCACGTATCCGCCCACCCGCTGCGGTCTTGCGACCTTCACCGAGGCACTCGCGGGCGCCCTGACCGTCGACTCGTCGGACACAGCCGCGATCGTGCGCGTCCTCGAGGCCCCCGACGATGCGCAACCGCGTGGCATCCGCGCATCCGTCCGCGTGGCGGCGGACCTCGTCGCACGCGATCGGCGCAGCATGGCCGTCGCGGTTGCGAGCCTCGACGAGTGCGATGTCGCCGTCGTGCAGCACGAGTACGGCATCTACGGCGGGCAGGACGGCGACGAGATCCTCGACGTGCTCGCTGCCGTGACCACGCCGACCATCGTCGTGCTGCATACCGTGCTCCCGGCCCCGACGTCGCACCAGCGTCTGGTGCTGGAACGGGTCTGCGCCCTGGCCACGAGCGTCGTCGTGATGACGAGCGGCGCGCGTGACATCCTCATCGAGCATTACGCCGTGGATGCCGCGGACGTGCACGTGATCCCGCACGGCGTGGCGAACCTGGCCGTCGAGGTGGGAAGCCCTCACCTGCGCAAGCGCATCCTCACGTGGGGCCTGATCTCGCCGGGCAAGGGGATCGAATGGGGCATCCGTGCGATCGCACAGCTCGGCGACCTCGACCACGAGGTCGAGTACGTCGTCGCCGGGCAGACGCACCCCAAGGTGCTCGCCCACGCCGGCGAGAGCTACCGCACCGGGCTCACGGATCTGATCGGCGAACTCGGCATCCAATCGTCCGTCCACCTCGACGGGCGTTACCTCGACGCGGGCGAGCTCGCGACGCTGGTGGCATCGGCCGACGTCGTGCTGCTGCCGTACGACTCTCGCGACCAGGCCACGTCGGGGGTCCTCGCCGAGGCGGTCGCCGCCGGCATCCCGGTCGTGGCCACGGGCTTCCCCCACGCGGTCGAGCTGCTGGCAGGCGGCGCGGGGATCGTCGTCGCCCACGAGGACCCGCAGTCCATGGCATCCGCCCTGCGGACGATCCTGACGGCCGACGATGTCGCCAGACGCATGCGGGAAGTCGCGCTGCGCGCTGCGAGCAAGACGAGCTGGCCGGCGGTCGCGGACCGCTATCGGCTCCTTTTCGAGGACCTGCGCGCGGCGAAAGCGGCGTGATGGACGGCCCCGCGCGTTACACGCACCTCCTCGCCCTCACCGATCACCACGGGGTCTTCGAGCACGCGCTCCTGGACGCGCCGCGCCGAGAGCACGGATACTGCGTCGACGACGTCGCGCGTGCGCTCATCGTGGTCGCCCGTGACCCGGAACCGAGTGCGGAACTGTCGCGATCGGCCGAGACCTACCTCGACTTCCTCGATGCGGCCATCGGATCGGACGGCTTGGTGCACAACCGCATGGATGCGAGCGGCGAGTGGTCCGACGAGCACGCCATGGGCGATTGGTGGGGACGACTGCTGTGGGCCGCCGGGACCGCTGCGGCGCGGGCATCCGACCCGGCTGTCCGCACCCGCGCGCTGCAGATGTTCCGCCGCGCCGCCCGGCAGCGCTCGAGCGAGCTGCACACTATCGCCTTCGCGGCACTCGGCGCGGCCGAGGTCGCATCCGCGTACCCGGGCGACACGGACGCCGCGCGCATCCTCCGCGATCTCATCGACGCGATCCCCGCGGCGCCGCGGGAGAGCTGGCCGTGGCCGGAGCCTCGTCTGAGCTACGGCAACGCCTCCATCGCCGAAGCGCTGATCGCGGCCGGCACCGAGCTGGGCGACGTGGTCGCGACCGATCGCGGCCTGCTCCTGCTCACCTTCCTGCTGACGCTCGAGACCGCGGACGGCCGCCTCTCGGTGACCGGCACCGGCGGCCGCGGGCCCGGCGAGGTCGGCCCGCAGTTCGATCAGCAGCCGATCGAGGTCGCTGCGATCGCCGACGCCTGCGCACGTGCCTACGCGCAGACGGGCGACACCGCCTGGCGCGCCGGCGTCGACCTCGCGTGGCAGTGGTTCTCGGGTCGCAACGACAGCGGCACCCCCATGATCGACCACGACACCGGAGCGGGCTTCGACGGACTCGAGCGCGACGGCCGCAACGAGAACCGAGGAGCCGAGTCGACGCTGGCCGCGCTCAGCACGCATCAGCAGGCACGACGCCTCGGACTGCTGCGCGCCGCATGACCGAGCAGGGCCGGCTCGTCGTCACGCACGGCGTCGGCCCGATGCGCACCTGTGCGCTCGGCGCGCATCCCGACGCCGCCCGTCAGCCGCGGCCGCGCGCCCCGACCCCCAGGCCGACTCCAAGGAGCGCCACGACGACGATCACGACGGAGAATCCCACTGCCATCGCGCCCACGCCGATGGCCGTCGCGACGAACCCGGCGACGATCGCGGAGCCGCCGAACGTCAAGTAGGCGACGACGAAGATCGCGCTGAACAGTTCCGCCCGCTGGTGCGGCTCGACCTCGGGCACGAGGCCCCGGATGCTTCCGGTGAACGCCATGCCCATGCCGAGGCCCGCGACGGCGGCGCAGATCCACACGAGTGCGAGGGCACCCACGGCCAGGGCGCCGAGGAACAGGGCGATGCCGAGCGCGATGCCGAGGTTGCCGAACAGCCGCAGCCGGCGGGCAGGGATGCCGCCCGTGACGCCGGCAGAGAGTGTCCCCGCGGTGAACATCACGAAGTTCGCCGCGCCGCCGACGATCGGTGTCGTCACGTGGAACACCGACACGAGGATGATCGGCAGCAGCCCGAGGAAGAGCGCGGTCTCGAGGAACGCGGCCACGATCGTGGGCGCGGTCATTCGGAACAGCCGGCGCACGCGCGGCGGGACGCCCACCCGCGGGATGAGCGAGCCCAGCGCGCCCGGGCGGGTCGTCGAGGTCTCGGGGATGAGCACGGCGAGCAGGGTGCCGGCGGCCATGACCACGGCCAGCGCGAGCCAGACCGCGGTCGCTGCGGCGGTGGGGATCGCCAACGCGATCAGGCCGGCCAGCAGAGCACCGATCGCGAGCCCGGCGGTCGTGGCGAGGCTCGACATCACCGCGCCGAGCCGCTTTCGGGACTCGGGGGCGAGCTCGACGATCGCCGCACCGAACGTGCTGGAGGCGACGCCGGTCGCGAGCCCCTGCAGCACGCGGCCCACGATCAGCCAGGAGATCGACGGCGAGAGCAGGAACACGATCATCGACACGAGCTCGAGCGCGAGGGCTCCGATGAGCACCGGCCGACGACCGACGTAGTCCGACAGCGAGCCGAACACGAGGAGCGCCCCGATCAGCGCGAAGGCGTAGACGCCGAACGCGACGGTGAGGAGCGTGGGGGCGAAGCCCCACTCGCGCTCGTACAGGGGCAGGAGCGGTGTGGGTGCACCGGCGGCGACGAAGAATGCGAGCAGTGCCGCGGACATCCCGACGAATCCGACCGCACGCGACACGCGCAGCGTTCTCCTCCGCGCGATCTCGGGGATGGATGCGGCGAGGGATGCGGTGTGTGCTTCAGCCATGGGTGACAGTATGCACTTCAATCAATGAAGTTACAAGCATCAATCATTGAACAATCTGATACGCTCGACCCATGCCTCTCGGAACGGACTACGCGGGTCAGGACTGCGCCGTCGCCCGCGCGCTCGAAGTCGTGGGCGAGCGCTGGACGCTCCTGGTCGTGCGGGATCTCTTCTACGGCATCCGTCGATACTCGGAACTGCAGAAGCACATCGGGCTCCCGCCGGCCACCCTCACGGACCGGCTGAACCACCTCGTCGAGCACGGCGTCGTCGACCGGATTCCCGGCCAGGGCGCACGCGACGAGTACGTCCTGACGCCGAAGGGCGAGACGCTGTGGCCGGTCATCTCGGGCCTGGCGCAGTGGGGCAACGAGAACTACGTCCGGCCCGAGCGCCGCATGGTCTACATGCACCGCCAGGACGGCGCATCCCTCGACGCACAGGGTGCGTGCACGCAGTGCGGCGCGATCCCCGTCGCCTCCGACGTCGTCATCCGCAAACCCGAGCGAGAGGGGATGACGGATCCCGTGGCGCTGGCCCTGAAGGAGCCGCACCGGCTCCTCGAGCCGCTGCGCACCTAGTCGGCGCGCGTACCCACGAGGGCAGCCGAGCGAGCGCGCTCACCGCCCACTTCGCCGAGCTTGACCGTGACGACGCCCGCCACGATGAGCGCGGCGCCGAGCCACTGCCATCCGGTGGGCACGATGCCCAGCAGCACGATCGTCCAGAAGATGCCGAACAGGGCCTCCGAGTAGCCGGTGAAGCTCGACACGATCGCGCCCAGCCGGCGGGCGGCCGCGACGCCGAGGAGATACGACAGCACCGTCGAGATGAGCACCATCCCGGCGACGACGACCGCGGGAGCCAGGGGCGCGCCGGCGATGACGGCGGCGGCGCCCGTCATCGTGAACGGCAGCACGCCGGCGGCGCTCACGATGACGAGGGTGATCGCACCGACCGACAGACCGAGTCCCACGAACGGCAGGGGCGGGATGCCGTGATCGCTCGAGGCGCCGGTCGCATAGTAGGCGGCGTTCCCGATGGCGGCCACGAGGGCGAGCAGGATGCCGAGCGGGTTGAGAGCCTGTCCGGAGGCGACGCCCGAGATCGCGACGAGGCCCACGACGGCGACGGCGGCGCCGAGCAGCGTGAGCTTCGAGGGGGCGATGCGGCTGCGCATCCAGGTCCACAGGACGAGGAGCACCGGGCCCATGAACTCGATGAGCAGGGCGAGACTCGGCGGGATGAACTGCACCGCCATGAAGAACGCGAGCTGGCAGCCCGCGACCGCAAGCAGCCCGAACAGCAGGATCGGTCCCTTCGCCCGCCACACCCGGCCCCACGTGCCGCGCAGGGCGACGACGGTCGGGATCGCCAGCACGATCGCCGCCAGTGCGATGCGTGCGGTGGCCGCCGCGCCGGGCGACCAGCCGGCCGACATCAGCGCGCTCGCGAAGGTGCCGGAGAGTGCGAAGCTCGCCGCGGAGCCGATCGCGAGGGCGAATCCGGCGACGGGGATGCCGCCCCTCGCGTGCGCACTCGTGGACATCGCCGACCCCGTCTCGTGCGCCGCCCCCGTGCGCGGCGCATCCGGCAATCGTACCGGCGGGGTCGGACAGCGGATGCGGCCGGCGCTGGTGCCCGCGTCAGAGCTTGTAGCCGATGGCGCGCAGCAGGTCCTTGCGCTCCTGCACGTCCTTCTCGCTCTCGATGCCGACGGGCGGCTGCCCGTCGATGACCCCGGTGACGCCGCGGCCGGACTCGGTCACGGCGACGAGCATCTGCACGGGGTTCGCCGTCGCGCAGTACACGGTGCACACTTCGGGCACGTTCTTGATCTGGTTCAGGACGCTGACCGGGAACCCCTCGCGGAGCATGACGACGAACACGTGACCCGCGGCGATCGACACCGCCGCCGCGACGGCGAGGTCGACGAGATCCTCGTCGTTCCCTGTGCGCCGGACCAGGCGCGCGCCGGAGGCCTCGCAGAACGCGACGCCGAACCGCAGCGGCCCGCCGACACCCACCAGCACCTCGTGCAGGTCTTCGACGGTCTTGATGAAATGCGATTGCCCGACGATGACGTTCACGTCGTCCGGCTTGTCGATCGGGACGACCTCGATCTCGATGCTCACGGCGGACCTCCTTCGACGGCGTCAGCCTAGTGGCCGCGCGCAGGCGCCACTACGCCTGCGGCCGGACCCTTCCGCGCGAGCCTCACTTGTGTGCGGGGTACGTGTAGAAGCCCTCGCCGGTCGCCACCCCGAGCTTGCCCCGGTCGATGTCGTTCTCCTTGAGCCAGGCCGCGCGGCGCTGAGCCTTCTCGTCGCCGTGGGACATGATGTTGTACGGCGAAGCCGCTGAACGCGGTCTGGTACGCGATCTGCGATCCGAGGACTCCGGTGCCCAGCACGGTCACGCTGCGGATGATGCTCATGGTTCTCCTGTCCCGTGCTCGCCCCCTTCTGAGGCCGACGAGCACGTCACCGCGGCTTGTGTCGTGCGCGTGCGAGTGCGTCGGCCGCGCGTACCAGTGCGAGGTGCGAGAACGCCTGGGGCATGTTTCCGCACTGACGCTTCTGGTTCGGGTCGTATTCCTCCGACAGCAGCCCGACATCGTTCGCGATGGC
Source organism: Microbacterium rhizosphaerae (assembly GCF_034120055.1). Taxonomy (NCBI): domain Bacteria; kingdom Bacillati; phylum Actinomycetota; class Actinomycetes; order Micrococcales; family Microbacteriaceae; genus Microbacterium; species Microbacterium rhizosphaerae. The sequence goes on from NZ_CP139368.1 coordinate 1,710,726, forward strand.
GCAGAGACGGTCCATGAGCGCCCGGCCGTCGTCGAGCCGGCCCGTGCATGCGTACTGCTCGACGAGCCAGAACGAGCAGGCGAGGAACAGGCCCTCGGTGCCGGGCAGACCGTCGACGTCCGTCGAGGTGCGGTAGCGGCGCAGCATCCCGTCGTACATGAGGTCCTGCTCGATCTTCTCGACCGTCGCGAGCATGCGCGGGTCGTCGGGCGTGCAGAACCCCACCTGCGGCAGCAACAGGAGGGACGCGTCGACCTCGGTCGTGCCGTAGTACTGGGTGAAGTGCCCATCGGCGACCCCGTGCGTCTCGATGTCGTGCTTGATGCGGCGGCGGATCCGGCGCCACTCGTCGGGATGTCCGGGCAGGCCATGATCCTCGACGGCGCGCACCGCGCGGTCGAAGGTGGCCCACACCATGACCTGGGAGTGCGTGAACCGATGCGAGTCGCCCCGGATCTCCCACATCCCCTTGTCGGGCCGATTCAGCTGATCGGCCGCGTACGCGATGAGGTGCCGCTCGAGCGGCCAGGAGAACTCGGACTCCCTGAGCCCGGCCTCGCGTGCGGCGGACAGCGTCACGAGCACCTCGCCGACGACGTCCGCCTGGAACTGGAGTGCCGCCCCGTTGCCGATCCGAACCGGCGAGGATCCCTCGTAGCCGGGCAGTGAAGCGAGCTCCCGCTCGACGAGATCGCGCTCGCCCGCCAGCCCGTACATGATCTGCAGATCGTTCGGATCGCCCGCGACCGCTCGCAGCAGCCAGTCCCGCCAGTGATCGGCGAAATCGACGAACCCGTGATCGATGAGGGCCTCGAGGGTGAGCGCGGCATCCCTCAGCCAGACGTAGCGGTAGTCCCAGTTGCGTTCGCCGCCGAAGTTCTCCGGGAGCGACGTCGTCGCGGCGGCGGCGATGCCGCCTGTCTCGTGGTTCGTGAGCGCGCGCAGGATCAGCAGCGCGCGCACGACGAGGGCGTGGTGTGGTCCGCGGTGGTCGATCTGGTCGCCCCAGCTCTGCCACCAGGCCCGCGTGGTGGCGAGGGCGCCATCGACGTCGAGCGGATCGGGAACGGCGCGATACGACTGGAACCACGTCATGGTGAGGTCTACGGACTCGCCCGTGGAGACGGTCACCGCACCGTGGTGCACGTGATCCACAGCGGTGAGCCTCTCCCCGCGCATCACGATGCCGCTCGGGCCGGCGATGGCGACGAGCTCGGGGTCCGCGTCGGTTCCGGTCTGCCGGACCCAGGGCAGCGCCCGCGAGTAGTCGAAGCGCAGGCGCAGGGTCTCATCGAACTCGACGGCGCCCGCGATCCCGACGACCCTGCGGACGACGTCGATCCGATTCACGTCGACGAACGGATCCGGGTTGATCGGCATGAAGTCGTGGACCTCTGCCACACCGGTCACCGTCTCCCACCGGGTGACGAGGATGAACGTGTCGCCGTCGTAACGCCGAGTGCAGGTGGCGTCGACGTCCTTCGGGCGGAGGCTCCAGCATCCGTTCCTCTCATCGCCGAGGAGCGCTGCGAACAGGGACGGCGAGTCCAGGCGGGGCAGGCACAGCCAGTCGATGCTCCCCTCGCGGGAGACGAGCGCGGCCGTCCGGCAGTTGCTGAGCAGTGCGTAATCTTCGATGGGAACCGACATCCCTTTCACGCTTACACCTGTCGTCCGCAAGATGCGAGGGGGTTGCGGTCGCGGCTGAGAGAACTAACTTGGCCCTCATGCGACCCGCCACTCTGCTCATCCTGGGGGCCTCCGGCGATCTCACCTCACGGCTGCTCCTGCCCGCGCTCGGCCAGCTTCTGCAGCGTGAGCCGGCACGGGAGCTCCGGCTGCGCGGGGCCGGGTCGGACCGCTGGACGCGCAAGCGATGGCAGGATGCCGTGCGCACGGCGTTCGCGAGCGCGGATGCCGAGGACGCCTACGACCGGGTCACGGACACCGACTACACGCACGCCGACATCACGCAGGTGGACGACCTGAAGCAGCTGCTCGAGCCGATCACCGGACCGGTCGTGATCTACTTCGCCGTGCCGCCGGCGGTGACGGTCGCGGCGTGCGAGGCCCTCCGGAAGGTGAAGCTCCCCGACGACACGATGCTGGCTCTCGAGAAGCCGTTCGGCGACGACGAGGCGAGCGCCGCGAGCCTCAACCAGACCCTCCTGCGGCTCGTGCCCGAGGACCACATCTTCCGCGTCGACCACTTCCTCGGCCGGGCGACCACGCTGAACGTGCTCGGGGTGCGGTTCGCGAACCGGGTCGTCGAGCCGCTGTGGTCGGCCGAGCACGTCCGGAGCGTGCTGGTGCGCTTCGACGAGTCGCTCGCGCTCGAGAACCGTGCGCGCTACTACGACCACGCGGGCGCGATGGTCGACATGCTGCAGAGCCACCTGCTGCAGGTGCTCGCGATTCTCACGATGGAGCCGCCGGCCACCCTCGGCGACCGTGATCTGCGGGGTGCCAAGACCGCCGCCCTGCGGGCGACCCGCATCTGGGAGGACAACCCCGTGCGCTTCTCCCGGCGGGCCCGCTACACCGCCGGGACGATCGGCGACGACAAGATCCCGTCCTACGTCGACGAGCCGGGCGTCGACCCGTCGCGCGAGACCGAGTCCCTGGCCGAGATCACGTGCGAGGTCCGCACCTCCCGGTGGGCCGGTGTGCCGTTCACGCTCCGCTCCGGCAAGGCGATCGTGCCGAACACCGCCGAGATCGTGGTCGTCTTCCGCGAGGTGCGGCACCTGCCCGACGGCTTCGGGGGCACCCCGGGGGATGGCGGTGTCCTGCGCTTCTCGCTCGGCCCGGATGCGATGTCCCTGGAACTCAACGTGAACGGCGGCGAGGACCCGTTCGCGCTGCACCGCCGCACGCTGGGCGTCGACCTCGGTCCCGGGCGGACGCGGGCGTACACCGAGGTGCTCAGCGAGCTGCTCGACGGCGATGTGACGCTGTCGGTGGGCGCTGACGCCGCCGAGGAGTGCTGGCGCATCCTCCAGCCGGTGCGCGACGCCTGGCGGCGAGGCGACGTGCCGCTCGAGGAGTATCCGGCAGGCTCGCGCGGGCCGGCCGACTGGCCGACGTCCTGAGGCCCGCGCGCCCCGGCGGCCCCTGGCCGTGACAGGCTGGAGCCATTCACCCGTCTCGAAGGGAGCCCCCATGCAGCAGCGCGCGCTCGCGGACACCGGCCGCGAGGTCTCGGTCATCGGTCTGGGCACCTGGCAGCTCGGCGCGGACTGGGGCGCCGTGAGCGAGGACGACGCGACGGCCGTTCTCGCGGCCTCCGCCGATCGCGGCGTGACCCTGTTCGACACCGCCGACGTCTACGGCGACGGGCGCAGCGAGTCGCTCATCGGGCGGTTCCTCGCGGCGAACCCGGGCCACGGCATAACGGTCGCCACCAAGATGGGTCGACGGATGCCGCAGACCCCGCAGAACTACACCCCGGAGAACTTCCGCGCCTGGACCGACCGCTCCCGCGGCAACCTCGGCGTCGACACGCTCGACCTCGTGCAGCTGCACTGTCCGCCGACGGAGGTGATCGAGGATGACGCGACGTATGCGGCGCTGGACGCCCTCGTCGCCGACGGGACGGTCGCGGCCTACGGTCTGTCGGTCGAGACGTGCGCCCAGGCGCTCGCGGCGATCGCCCGCCCGAACGTGACGAACGTCCAGATCATCTTCAACCCGTTCCGGCTGAAGCCCCTCGACGAGGTGCTGCCGGCGGCGGAGGCGGCGGGTGTCGCGGTCTTCGCGCGCGTGCCGCTGGCCTCCGGGCTGCTCTCGGGCAAATACACGTCCAGTACGACCTTCGCCCCCGACGACCACCGCTCCTACAACCGCCACGGCGAGGCGTTCGACCGCGGCGAGACGTTCTCCGGCGTCGACTTCGAGGTGGGTCTGACCGCCGCCCATCGGCTCGCCGAGGCTCTTCCCGACGGTGTGTCGCTGCCCGCGGCGACGCTGGCCTGGATCGCGTCGCAGCCCGGCGTCACGGCGGCCATCCCGGGCGCGCGCTCGGTCGCGCAGGCGACGTCGAACGCGGACGCGGCGACCCTGCTCGACCGCGGTTTCGACGTGATCGCGTTCGACGCCGTCGTCCGCGACGTCTACGACGAGCTGCTGCGCGAGGCCATCCACCCGCTCTGGTGAGCCCGGCCGCCGGATGTCCGGCGGCCCGGCTTCCCGCTACGGGGCGACCTTGATGACGATGTTGCCGATCTTGTGGTCGCCCATGTACTCGGCGAACGCCGCATCCATCTGATCGAGGCTCTTCTCGCGATCGACGATCACCCGCAGCCCACCGGAGTCGACGAGCGCGGCGAGTGTGCGGAGCCCGTCGCCGGTCGGATAGCCGGCGACGATCCCGACCTCGACGCGGTCGGCCCCCGGCACCATCTCGGGGGCGTAGACGACCGGCGACAGCAGCTGCCCGCCGTCGCGCACGAGGCCGGCGATCTGGCCCACGTCGCCGATGAGGTGCACCGCGGCGTCCACGCCCTCCGGCGCGATCGCACGCACCTCGCCCTCGAGGTCCGCGTAGTCGATCGCGTACGCCGCTCCGAGCTCCCGCATGAGCTCGCGCCCGGCCTCGGTGCGCGCCGTCGCGATGACGGTCGCCCCGGCCGCGGCGGCGAGCTGCACGAGCAGCGTACCGACGCCCCCCGTCGCGCCGACGATCAGCAGCGTCTTGCCTGCCGCGTCGCCGAGCATCGCGAGGGTCACGAGCGCCGTCGAGCCGGTGTGGGCGAGCCCGGCGGCCTCCGCATCCGCCAGCGCATCCGGAGCGAGTGCCAGCCCGCTGTGCGCGATCGCCGTCGTGTACTCGGCGAATGCGCCCTCCTGCAGGTGCGGCTTCGAGACGACGCCGATCACCCGGTCGCCGATCTCGAAGCCGTCCACGCCCTCGCCGAGCGCGTCGACGACTCCCGCGAACTCGCGTCCGAGGACGAGCGGGTAGCGGTGCTCGAAGAAGCCCGACATGTAGCCCGCCGCGACTGCCACGTCGAATCCGTTGACGGATGCGGCCGTCACCCGGATCCGCGCCTCGCCCGGCCCGGGTTCGGGGATGTCCACCTCCTGTATGGCGGGGGCTTCCCCCGCCGATGACACCGCATACGCTTTCATGCTGGAACCGCCCTCCATGCGTCCGTCCCGCCGGGTGCAGGTGCCTGCGGACGCCGTGAGCCAGGGATATACCCACCGCGGGCGCGGGACAACCGGACGGAATCCCTAGGGTTTCGCGGAGGATCCACGCCGTCTTCCGTCCGAATCCAGCGGATGGGACCATGGACCATGGCGACGGATGCTGCAGACCTGGAGGGCACGGTCCCGACCGAGGTGACGGTCGGCGCGGCGGGGGAGGCGGGCGAGACGGATGCCGCCCTCGGACGTCGGCTGCAGATCCTCGCCACCGAGCACTGGGGACTGCTGGCCGCCCGCAGCACGGCGCAGAGCGAGGTCCTCACACGCATCACGATCTACCTGACGCTCGTCTCGGCGGGGCTCGTGACGATCGGCATCCTCGGTCAGGCCACGCACTTCGCCGTCTGGTTCCCCGTGGCGGCCCTCGGCATCCTGGGATTCCTGTCGGTCGTCGGCCTGCTCACGCTCATGCGGGTGCTGACGGTGTCCGAGGAGGACTTCATGTACGTGACCGCGATGAACCGGATCCGCGCCGGGTACGCGCGCGTCGACCCGGCCGCGGCCGAGTACTTCCTCGCCTCGACGCACGACGACGAACTGGGGATGCGGGTCACGTACTCGTTCCTGCGCCACCGTGGTGCCGTCGAGCAGGTGCTCGGATCGTCGACGATCCTCAGCATCCTCGTCAATGCGACCGTCACGGGGATGTTCGTCGGCGGCCTGTGCGCGGCGCTCGGGGTGCCCGTCGTCGGCGCGGTCGTCGTCGGCGTCGGGTTCGGCCTGTGCGTGATCGGTGGCGGCATCTGGTACGCCGGGCACTGGTTCACGTCGGCGTGGCGCCGGTACAAGCCGCTCAGCCCGAGCGTGGGCCCCCCGCCGCACTGGCAGCGCAGCCGCTGAAGCCGCCCCGCCGCGATCCGGGTGCCGCCGCCTCCGCCGGGACCTTCGGCCCGGACGGGGTCGCCGACGCACGCTCATGATCTCGCCATGAGCCTGCATGAGAGCGGCACCGTGAGCACGAAGGCGATCGTTCGCTCGGCGTTCTATGTGCTCTGGGGAGTCGTCCTCGTCTGGGGTGCGGTCTTCGCCAACACGGTGGTCTATCAGGCGCTCTCGGCGCCGCCCGCGACTGTCAATCCGTACCTCAACGACCTCTCGTCGGATGCCGTCATCCTGTTCGTCGCGTTCATGCCGATCGTATGGGCTCCGAGGTTCTTCGGATATCAAGTCGGGGTCATTGCGAAGCACTGGCGCATGCTGCTGGGCATGGCAGCCTTCTTCGTCGCCGCCCCTCTGCTCTATCGCCTGGTCCTCGGCGAGACTCCGTTCGGAGCGAACACGTGGTTCTTCGAAGGGGTGGTGGTCCCTCTCGCCGAGGAGGGGCTGATGCGCGGCATCCTCCTCTCGCTGCTCGTATGGGGCTTCGGGCGGCTGTACCGAGAGTCGACAGCCGCATGGATGGGGATCGTCTTCAGCGCGCTGATCTTCGCGACGGCCCACCTGAACAACCTCGGCAGCTACCCGATGGGCTTCGTCCTCTTCCAGGTCGGGTTCTCGATCGTCGTCGGGCTCGCGTTCGGCTATACCCGCGTGACGACGCAGAGCATCTATCCGGCGATCGTCCTGCACTCGCTCCTCAACCTGGCCGCGACGCTCTGATGGATCGGATCGCGACGGAGTGCGTCGCGCGCCCCCGTCGTGCGCAAGATCGCGCGTCCAGCGCCGGAAGCGGTCATGATGGAGGGATGACGCTGAAGGAAGCGGCGGCACCGCCGTCGCCGCGAGAACTCGCAGGGCCGGACCAGGAGTCCAGCGCGCAGCCGCGCGAGGACGCGGTGCTCGCCCTGATGCGCGCGGTGCGCGCCTTCGGCGACGCCCACGATCGGATGAGCGGCGCGATGAAGCGCGGCATGGACATGAACGTCACCGACCTCGCGGCCCTGCGGCTCCTGATCATGCGGGCGGACAAGGGCACTCCCGTCACGCCGGCCGAGATCGCGCGGCACCTGCGCATCTCCACGGCATCGACGACGAAGCTCCTGGATCGGCTCTCCGCGGCCGGCCATGTCGAGCGGTGCCCGCATCCCACCGACCGTCGTGCTCTCATCGTGGAGCTGACCGATCACGCGCGGGCCGAGTTCTTCCGCCTGTTCGGCACGCGCCTGCGCGCGATGCGCGCCGCGTTCGAGGAGTTCTCCGACGAGGAGCTGCGCGTCGCGGCGCGCGTGCTCGAGGTCACGTCCGCCGCGATCGACCGGGACTGATCAGGGGCGCTCCCACGGCGCGATGTCGCCGGGCACCACGACGAAGAGGGGATGCGGCCGCGCCTCGCTCACGAGCCACCGCTGAGCGTCCTGGGGGCTGCGGGCCTCGAGCTTGCGTCCGAGGTGCGCCCACTCGTAGGCGAGCTGTCCGTCCGTGACCTCGATCGCGGCGCTCGGGCTGGACGGCGTGAGGATGCGACTGCGGTCGAAGCGGTAACCGCGACGATCGGCGTCGTCTGCGAGGCCCGTCAGGTACGCGCCGACCGTCGCGAGAGGATCGGCCGTTGCGCGGAAGCGCTCGAGCTGAGGGTGCCGGCGATATCCCCTCGTCGATCCCGCGAGCACCGCCTGGGCGAGGAGCGTCTCCCGCCAGCAGGCGATGATGGCGGCACGGTCGAGGATCTCAGGGTGCAGCGACCAGATCCGCATGGTTCTCAGCGCCTCCGTTCGACTCGGCATCCCGTCGTGCGAGCCGCGAGGGCCACCAGATCGCGCGCCCGATGTCGTACGTCACCGCGGGCACGAGCAGCGACCGCACGATGAACGTGTCCAGCAGCACGCCGAAGGCGACGATGAACGCGATCTGCACGAGGAACAGGATGGGGATGACCGCCAGCGCGGCGAAGGTCGCCGCCAGCACGATGCCCGCCGAGGTGATGACCCCGCCCGTGATGACGAGGCCGCGGAGGATCCCTTCCCTCGTGCCGTGCGCGACCGACTCCTCGCGCACCCGTGTCATGAGGAAGATGTTGTAGTCGACGCCGAGCGCCACGAGGAAGACGAACGCGAAGAGCGGCACGGCGGGATCCGCACCGGGGAAGTGGAAGATCCCGTTGAAGACGAGCGCCGACACCCCGAGCGCGCTCGCGAACGACAGCACGGTCGTGGCGATGAGGATCACCGGCGCGACGATCGCGCGCAGCAGCAGCATCAGGATGATCAGGATGACGGCCAGCACGACGGGGATGATGAGCGTGCGGTCGCGGATGGATGCCGCGTTCGTGTCGACGGCGGTGGCCGTGACACCGCCCACCTTCGCGCCCATCGGGTCGAGGTCGGCGCGCAGCCGGTGGACCGTGTCGGCTGCCGCCGTCGAGTCGGCGGCGTCGGTCAGCGTCCCCTGCAGCAGGACCTTGCCGTCGACCACGGTCGGCGCGGGCGTCGGCTGTCCGGGCGGGCCGACGGCCGTGAGGCCCTCGCGGGTGACGGTCGCGCTGCCGCTCGGGCTGTCCTTGGACACCACGCTGACGCCCTTGACACCGGAGTCGTCCAGCAGCACGTCGGCGGCGTCCTGCAGCTTCTGCTCGTGGACGAGCACGTAGACCGGGCTGCCGGAGCCCGCCGGGAAGTGATCGCCGAGCACGGCCTGGCCGTCGCGCGCGTCCGAATGACCGAGGATCAGGTCGGACTGCGCCACTCCCTGCGCGTGGAGCTGGGTGACCCCGAGGGCCGCCGCACCGAGCAGGATCGTGACGATGACCCACGTGAGGCGCGGCCCGCGCTGGATGAGGCGGGCGACGCGCGGCCACGGGCCGCGCCTGGTCAGGACGTCCTCGGCGGCGAACTCCGGGTCGTACGCGGGCCGGCGGGGCCAGAAGACCGCGCGGCCGAACACGAACAGGAGCGCGGGCAGCAGGGTGAGAGCGGCCAGCATGGCGAACACGATGCCGATGGCTGCGACGGGCCCGAGCGTGCTGTTGGACTTCAAGTCGCTCAGCAGCAGGCACAGGAGACCGGCGATCACGGTGCCGCCCGAGGCGAGGATGGGCTCGAACGAGCCCCGCCACGCCCGGAGCACGGCGGCGCCCTTGTCGTGCGTGGAGCGCAGCTCCTCCCGGAAGCGCGCGACGAGCAGCAGCGAGTAGTCCGTGGCCGCTCCGATCACGAGGATGAACAGGATGCCCTGGGTCTGGCCGCTGAGGAGCAGCACACCGTCCTTGGCGAGCCACCACACCGCGAGCAGGGCCGTGCACAGGGCGAACAGGCTCGTGAGCAGCACCACGACCGGCAGCAGCAGCGAGCGGTAGACGGCGACCAGGATGATGAAGACGGCCAGGAGCGCGGCCCCCAGCAGCACGCCGTCGATGCCGGCGAACGCCCCGACGAGGTCGGCGGTGAAGCCGGCGGGACCGGTGATGTGCACGTCGACCCCGCGGGGAACGTGGTCGCCCAGCTGCTGCGAGATGGTCGCGACCACCGTCGCGATCTCGGCCTTCGCGTCGATCGGGATGAACGCCTCGGCGGCGCGCCCGTCGTCCGAGACGATGACGGGGGAGACGTCCCCGTTGATCCCGGGGGTGTCCTTGACCGCGTCGAGGGCGTCCTGAATGGCCGTCTTGCCGGCGGCGTCGATCGCGCCGTCCGAGCGGAAGACCACGACGGCCGGGAGCGAGTCCGCGCCGAGGAAGCCGCCGAGGCTCTTCTGCACGACCGTCGCATCGGCGGAGGTCGGCAGATACGCGGTCTGCTCGTTCGACGACACCTCGTCGACGCGCCCGAACAGCGGCCCGCCGAGGCCGGCGGCGATGAACCAGGCGATGATCAGCGCGGCTGGGATCAGGACGCGGAGCACTCGGTGCGGGCGGCGGCGTGAGGCGTGCGCGGGGGCGGCCATCGTCTCTCCATCTGTCTCGATATTGCTAGATAAGCTAGCAATCTAGACCATAGCACCATCGGACGCCGCAACATCGCCGAGGGCGCGGCATCCGCGGGTTCAGCGGGCATATGCTGAACCACGTATGAGCACTCTCAGCGTCGTCATCCCGTCGTACAACGATGCGGCGATGCTCCGCGAGTGCCTCCGTGCGCTCGCGGCCCAGACCCGCCAGCCGGACGAGCTGATCGTGGTCGACAACGGGTGCACCGACGACACCGCGCAGATCGCGCGCGCCGCAGGTGCTCGCGTGGTCGTCGAGCCGGTCAGGGGAGTGCTGCGCGCGACGGCGGCCGGCTTCGACGCCGCCACCGGCGAGATCATCGGACGGCTCGACGCCGACTCGCGGCCGAACCCGGATTGGATCGCCCGTGTGATGGCCGACTTCCGGACGGATCCGACTCTGGATGCCGTCACCGGCGGTGGTGTCTTCTACGGGGGCCGCGCGTTCTGGCGCTTCGTGGGACGCTGGGGCTACCTCGGCGGCTACGTCGTCTCGATGCGCGTCGTGCTCGGGCGCACGCCGCTGTTCGGCTCGAACTTCGCGCTGCGCCGGGAGGTCTGGGACGACGTGCGGGGACGCATTCATCTCGACGACCCCCGCACGCACGACGATCTCGACATCACGTGCGTGCTCGACCCGGACACGAGCGTGGACTACGACCCGGGCCTGCTCATGCCCGTGTCGGCGCGCCCGTTCGACAGGTTCGCGGAGTTCCAGCGTCGGGCGTCGTGGGCGTTCCACGGTCTGGGCGTCAACCTGCGGGAGGTGCCGTGGCTGACCCGGCTGCGTCTGACCGCGGCGGGGCGTCGACGGCGCCGCGCGCGCCGCGCGGCGTACGAGGTCAGCCTTCGATCAGTTCCCGCATCGCCCGAGTGACCTGATGCGGGGCGGTCTCGCATGGGCTGTGGCCGGTGGCGAGCACGACGAGCCGTGCGCCCAGGCGGTCGGCGTACGCGCGGTGCAGCTCGTGGGGGAACACGTCGTTGGAGCCCGTCACGACGAGCAGCGGGATGCCGGTCGCCCGCAGCTCCGCGTCCAGGTCGGGCGTGCGTTTCATGAGCGCAAGCATGTCGCCGACGCTGCTGCGACGCGTGTACTCGAACCTCGCCGTGACGAACTCGGCACGGTCCAGCGGCGCCCGGTGCACGTTGTGGCGCAGCGCGACGATGAAGGCGGGGCCGAGGGCGCGCCCGGGGATGAACGGGCTGATCGGTCCGAGCCACTTGAATCCGCGCAGCGATTGGCCGCTCAGGGGAGGGGCCGACAGGAGCGTGAGGCTCGCGAAGAGCTCGGGGCGGGCGATCGCGAGGACGGATGCCACGGTCCCCGCGAACGAGTACCCCAGCACGTGCGCGGGGGTCCGGCCCGCCGCCAGCACGGCGTGCAGGTCGTCGACGAACAATTCGAGGGTGTACCGGTCGCTCGGCGGATCGAGGTTCTCAGGCCCGGCCGCGTACGACTCGTACTGACCGGACATGTCGAACGACTCGACGCGGCAGCCGCTTGCGGCCAAGAGCGGCATCATCAGGACGAAGTCCTCCTTCGACCCGGTCATTCCGGGCACGAGCACGACGCGCCGGCCGTCGACCGGACCCATCGACACCATCGCCAGCGGGCCGCTCGGCGCCGCGAACGTCGAGCGCTCGGCCTGCGGCGGCCACAGGCTCCAGTCGATCGGGCCGAGCGCCCCGTCCAGGCGCGCGGCCTCGCTCATCGAGGCGGGGTTCATGCGGGCACCCAAACCGCGTCGGGAGTCCGCATCCCGCGCGCCGCCCGTCGAGGGGTCATGGCGAGACTCTAGCGGCCGGGCGCGAGGCCGAGGCGCAGCGCAGGCGCTGTCTCGACCGCCTCGGAGCGGGTACGAGCCCGGGTGACCCCACGTCACGCGATCCGGTGAATCGCCTGCGTTCTGCGCCGAGTGGGGGTGGCCACCGCTAGCGTTTGCAGGGTGATCGAGTTCCGCGCGGTGACGAAGCGCTTTCCCGACGGCACGCTGGCGGTGACCGACCTCGACCTGATCATCCCGCCACACCAGGTGACGGTCTTCGTCGGGTCATCGGGCAGCGGCAAGACGACGATCCTGCGGATGATCAACCGCATGGTCGACCCGACGAGCGGGTCGGTCCTCATCGACGACGTCGACATCGCCACGCTCGAGCCCGTGGCCCTCCGCCGCTCGATCGGCTACGTCATGCAGAACTCCGGCCTGCTGCCGCACCGCACCGTCATCGACAACATCGCGACAGTGCCGCTGCTCGACGGAGTCAAGCGCGCGGAGGCGCACAAGCGCGCATACGAGCTGATGGATGTCGTGGGCCTCGAGCGCTCCCTCGCGACGCGCTATCCCGCCCAGCTCTCCGGCGGCCAGCAGCAGCGGGTCGGTGTGGCGCGGGGGCTCGCCGCGGATCCGAACATCCTCCTCATGGACGAGCCGTTCGGCGCGGTCGACCCGCTCGTCCGCGCTGAGCTGCAGGTCGAGCTGCAGCGCCTGCAGCGCGAGCTCGGCAAGACCGTCGTGTTCGTCACGCACGACATCGACGAGGCGTTCCTCATCGGCGACCAGGTCGTGCTCTTCAAGCCCGGCGGCATCCTCGCGCAGGCGGGCCCGCCCGCCGAGCTTCTGCAGCATCCCGCCGACGACTTCGTCACGAGCTTCATCGACGCCGGCAGGCCCCGGAGCATCCTGCGATGAACTGGTTCGCCGAGAACTGGCAGCAGCTGCTCGCCTACACCGCCGCGCACGTGGGACTGAGCATCCCGCCCATCGTCGTCGGCTTCGCGCTGTCGCTGCCGCTCGGGTGGCTCGCCAACCGCTACCGCGCCTCGCGCGGGATTCTGCTGAGCGGTGCCGGCATCCTGTACGCGATCCCGTCGCTGCCGCTGTTCGTCCTGCTGCCGTCGATCATCGGCACGAAGATCCTCGACCCCATGAACGTCGAGGTCGCACTGTCGCTCTACGCGCTGGCCCTGATGCTGCGGACGACCGCCGATGGGCTCGCTGCGGTCGACGGCGATGTGAAGCTGTCCGCGACGGCTGTGGGCTACGGCGCGTGGCGCCGGTTCTTCGGCGTCGAGCTGCCGCTGGCGGGTCCGGTGCTGCTCGCGGGTCTGCGGGTCGTGTCGGTGAGCACCGTGTCGCTCGTGACCATCGGCTCGGTCATCGGCGTCAACAGCCTCGGCTTCTACTTCCTCGACGGCTACCAGCGGGACTTCCCGCTCGAGGTGTGGGTCGGCATCGTCGGCACGCTCATCATCGCGCTCGTCTTCGACGGCGTGCTGACGCTCGGGGGCCGACTCCTCATGCCGTGGACGACGGGTCGCGCCGCCCGCCGCGCCATGCGCAAGGTCAGCATGGCGGCGGTGAACGCATGAACCCGTATACCGGCGCCATCGCCTGGCTGCTCGACCCCGCGCACTGGACCGGGGACGGCAGCATCCCGCAGCGGCTCACCGAGCACATCCTGTACTGCCTGATCACCCTCGTCATCGCGATGATCATCGCCATCCCGGCCGGGCTGTACATCGGGCACACGGGACGGGGGCGCGCCATCGTCGTCCCGTTCACCGGAGCGCTGCGCGCGCTGCCGACGCTCGGCCTCGTGATCCTGCTCGCGCTCTGGCTCGGGCTCGGGCTGATCCCGCCGCTCATCGCCCTCGTCGTCCTCGCCATCCCGCCGATCCTCGCGGGGGCCTACGCCGGCGTCGAGTCGGTCGATCCGGTGACGCGGGACGCGGCGACGGCGACCGGGTTCACGGCGTGGGGCGTGCTGACGCGCGTGGAGGTGCCGCTCGCGCTGCCGCTCATCGTGGGCGGCATCCGCTCGGCGACCCTGCAGGTGATCGCGACGTGGACCGTCGCCGCCTACCTGCCGCTCGGCGGTCTCGGCCGATTCCTCTACGACGGACTGCCCGTGCGGAATTACGCGGAGATGCTGGGTGGTTCCATTCTTGTGATCCTGCTTGCCCTCGTCGTCGACGGGCTCTTCGCCCTGACGCAGAGGTTCGTGACGCCGAAGGGCGTCATCGCCGGCCGGGTACGTGATGTCCGCACCCCGACCAGATCGACCCAACGAAAGGAACGAACATGGTTCGCACCAGAGGCCTGATGGCCGCCGCAGGGACGCTCGCGCTCGCCTCGCTGGCGCTCGCCGCATGCTCCTCCGGAAACCCGCTCGACACGAGCTCCTCCGCCGCGGGAGGGTCGTCCTCCGGCTCGTCCGTCGTGGTCGGCTCGGCCGCCTTCCCCGAGAACGAGATCCTCGCGTACGTCTACGCGGACGCCCTGAACCAGAACGGCATCAAGGCGACCGTGAAGCCCAACATCGGCCAGCGCGACGCGTACATCGCGGCGCTGAAGGACGGTTCGATCGACCTCGTCCCGGAGTACACCGGCAACCTGCTGCAGTACTTCGACGCCAAGGCGACCGCGCAGTCGAGCGACGACGTCTACAACGCCCTCAAGACCGCGGTGCCCTCCGGGTACGGGGTGCTCGCGAAGGCGGAGGCGCAGGATGCCGACTCGTACAACGTGACGAAGGCCTTCAGCGACCAGTACGGCGTGAAGAGCCTCGACGACCTCAAGAAGGTCACCATCCCGCTGAAGGTCGCGGCCAACCCGGAGTTCCAGACCCGGCCGTACGGCATCCCCGGGTTGAAGTCGGAGTACGGCGTCACGGCGACGCTCGTGCCGATCAGCGACGGCGGCGGCCCCAACACGGTCAAGGCGCTCACGGGCGGCGATGTGCAGCTCGCCGACATCTACTCGACGACGCCGGCCATCAAGTCCGAGAACCTTGTGACGCTCAGCGACCCGAAGAACATGATCCTGGCGCAGAACGTCGTGCCGCTGATCTCCGACAAGGCCGCCACCGACAAGGTCAAGGCGGTGCTCGAGAAGGTTCAGGCAGCGCTCACGACCGATGACCTCATCCAGATGAACACGAAGAGCTCCGTCGACAAGGAGTCGGCCGACCAGATCGCCAAGGAGTGGCTGAAGTCGAAGAGCCTGTTCTAGTCGCAGGCTGAGAACCGGGAGACCGCATCCGTCTTCCGGGCCCGCACGCGATGTACGCGCATCGGGTGGGGGATCGGGAGTCGGATGCGGTCTCCCGGCTTCGCGCTCAGCCGCGCACGGCGTAGCGGTGCATCGTGACGCCCTGAGCGAACGACCGCTGCTCGAGGAGGTCCAGCTGCACGGGCTCGACGCGCGCGCCGGATGCGGGCGGGTCGAAGAGCGGTCGACCTTCGCCGAGCACGACCGGATGCGTGAACAGCAGTAGTTCGTCGAGCAGTCCCGCGCGCAGCAGCTCGGTCGCGAGGGTCGCCCCGCCCACGCCGATGTCGCCATCCGCTTCGGCGCGCAGCATCCCGAGCTCTTCCACGGCGTTCGACCCTGCGCCGCCGATGACCCGCGTGTTGTGCTGCGCCGAGGTGCGCGTGCGCGACACGAGCACCTTCGACGCGCTCGTCCAGATACCGCCGTACTCGCGCAGGTAGTCGGGGAGCGACGCATCCTGACTCGCGGCGGGCCAGTAGGCCTCCATGATCTCGTAGATCTTCCGGCCCTCGACCATCATCGACATCCGCGCGGCGCGCGCGTTGAACTCGCGGTGCAGCTCCTCGTCGATGCGGAGCCACTCGCCGCCGCCCTCCTCGCCCGCGGTGCGCTCGATCCTGAGGTCGAGCGAGACGTTCATCCAGTACACGAATCGTGCGGTCATCGGTGACCTTCCTCGTCTCGGTGTCTCTCCGACCCTAGGCGGCCCCGCCGACACGCGGAACCCGGGTCGTCGTCGCGACCGTGCCACGGCTGCCCGTGCTCGCGGCCGTCGCGATCCCTGGCCGCGATCGCTGGCGTGGTGCGGTGCCGCCGACCTGCTGCATCTGATGAGCATCCCGCTCGCAGCTGCACCCTTCGTCCCGTCCGTCGCGTTCGTCGCGTTCCCAGCCGCGGCTTCGCCCCGCGCTGCGCGGCATGACCCCCGGGGAGTTCGCCTGTCACATTCCTGGGTTTAAGCCGGTGATGGTGACAGGTGAGCGGCCGTGCGATCCGTTCGCCTGTCACGTTCCTGGGCTCGTGCCGGTGATGGTGACAGGGGAGCCGAGGCGAGCGGCCGTGCGATCCGCTCGCCTGTCACGTTCCTGGGCTTATGCCGGTGATGGTGACAGGGGAGCCGAGGTGAGCGGCCGTGCCAGACGTTCGCCTGTCGCGTTCCTGGGCTCGTGCCGGTGATGGTGACAGGGGAGCCGAGGTGAGCGGCCGTGCCAGACGTTCGCCTGTCGCGTTCCTGGGCTCGTGCCGGTGATGGTGACAGGGGAGCCGAGGTGAGCGGCCGTGCCAGACGTTCGCCTGTCACATTCCTGGGCTCGCGCCAGTGATCGTGACAGGTGAGCAGAGGTGAGCGGCCGTGCGATCCGCTCGCCGGTCGCATCAATCGGCATGGGGTCCCGTCCAGCCCCGGCGTGAGCTTCCCGGTCAGCCGCGCCGGGCGATGGCCACGAGCCGGGCTGCCGCCTCGCTCAGCCCGGCGCCGGGACGACGGATGGCGCGCAGCGGACGGCTGAGGTCGAGACCGGCGATGGGCACCTCGACGAGCTCGCCGCGCGCGAGCCAGGGTGCGACGGCGAGCTCGCTCAGAACGGCTGGACCGGCCCCCGCCATGACGCTGACCCGCACGGCGGCGTTGCTGTCGAGCTCGAGCGTGGGCTTCGCGGCGACGGCGCCCGCCGAGCGCAGCGCGGCATCGAGCGTCGCGCGCGTCCCCGACCCGCTCTCGCGCACCACCAGAGGAGTCTCCGCAAGCTCGCGCACGCTCACCGACGTCCGGTGTGCCCAGACGTCGCCGGGCGGAACGACGACGGCGAGACGATCGCGGGCGACGACGGTGCTCACGAGCCCCTCCGGCGCCTCCGGGGCCTCGACGAATCCGATCTCGCACGCGCGCGTGCGGACGAGCTCTGCGGCTTCGGCGGAGTTGACGACCTGCAGCCGGACGGTCGTGCGGGGGAGCGCTCGCCGCAGTGCGCCGAGCCACGCGGGCGCGAGGTACTCGGCGACCGTGAGGCTCGCCGCGACCTCGAGCGCCGCATCGCGCTCCTCGCGCAGCGCGCCGGCGGCATCCAGCATCTCGCGTGCGTCGTCGAGCACACGCCCTGCGCCCTCGGCGATGGCCGCTCCGGCAGGCGTGAGACGGGAGCCGGTCGGATGACGCACCACGAGTTCGAGGGCGAGCTCTGCCTCGAGCCGCGCGAGCGTGCGGGTCGCGTTCGGCTGGGCCATCCCGATGTGCCGGGCCGCCGCGCTGAGGCTCCCGCGCTCGGCGATCGCGACGAGCAGCTCGAGCGCCGCGAGGTCCGGCCACCGTTCGGTCATGCCGAAATGATATGCCTCCATGCGCTTCCGGCGGCTACCGGGCACGGGGCGGCGATCACAGGCTGGATGCATGGCCTCGACGACTCTCCCGCGGACCCGCTCGATCGTGCCGGGGCTCGCCCTCGCGGGCGTGGCGGCCGCCGCATCCTTCGCGCTGACGACCGTGGTGCACGGCCTGAGCGCACTGCTCGTCGCGATCGTGCTCGGTATCGCGTTCCGCAACCTCGTCCGGCTGCCCGAGCGCGTCGAGGCGGCGCTCGCCCCGGGCCTTGCCGTCGCGTCCCGCCGTGTGCTGCGGATCGGCATCGTGCTGCTCGGACTCCAGCTCGTGCTCGGCGACATCCTGCGGCTCGGGCCGGGGATGATCCTCGTGGTCGTCGCGATCGTGATCGTCGGCATCCTGTCGTCGCTCCTGCTCGGCCGCGTCCTGGGCATCTCGCCGACGCAGCGGCTGCTCATCGCGTGCGGATTCTCCATCTGCGGGGCGGCGGCCGTCGCCGCCGTCGACGGCGTGATCGAGACCGAGGATGACGAGGAGGTCGTCGTCGCGGTCGCCCTGGTGGTGCTGTTCGGCACGCTCATGATCCCCGTGCTCCCGCTCGCCGCGTCGGTGCTCGGCCTCGGTCAGCTGCAGGCCGGGCTCTGGGCGGGCGGGTCGATCCACGAGGTCGCGCAGGTCGTCGCCGCGGGTTCCGCGATCGGCGGCGCGGGCCTCGCGGCCGCCGTGGTCGTGAAGCTCGCGCGGGTGCTCATGCTCGCGCCGGTCCTCGCCGTGATCTCCGTGTCGCGACGGCGGGCTCTGAAGCGACTGGATGCCGGCGGCAAGCGCCCGCCCATCGTGCCGCTGTTCGTCGTCGGCTTCATCGCGATGGTGCTGCTGCGCTCGACCGGCATCGTGCCGGCATCCGTCGTCTCCGTCGCGAGCGGCGTGGAGACGGCGCTGCTCGCTGCGGCGATGTTCGCCCTCGGCGCGGGGGTGCGCATCGCGACGTTCCGCCGCGTCGGCGTGAAGCCCTTCGTCCTGGCCGTGGGGTCGACGGCGGTCGTCGCATCCGTCGCCCTGGTCGGCGTCCTGCTCGCAGGCTAGCCGGAATGCGCTGCCCGCACCCGGGGTTGAGCCCGACATGACCGACGTCGACGTGCTGCGCATGGCCGTGTTCACCGACCGCCCGGAGGGCGGCAACCCGGCGGGAGTAGTCCTGGATGCCGGCGCCTTGAGCGAGGCCGAGATGCTCGCGATCGCCGCCGATGTCGGCTACTCCGAGACCGCCTTCGTCACCGGCCGGGCCGCCGACGGAGAGGTCACGCTCCGCTTCTTCTCGCCGCACGCCGAGGTCCCCTTCTGCGGTCACGCGACCCTCGGCACCGCGGTAGCGCTCGCCGCGCGCGCGTCGGGCGACGAGCTCTACACCTTCTCGACGCGGGCGGGCCTCATCCGGATCCGTACACGCCGGACGGATGGCGGGCTGGTCGAAGCGTCCTTCACGAGCGTCGAGCCGGTCGTGAGCGAGCTCGACCCCGTGGTACTGGACCGGCTGCTCGCCCTGTTGACGGTCGACGGCCGCAGCGTCGAAAGCTCCGACCTCGCCGACGATTACCCGCCGCGCATCTCGAACGCGGGGAACCCGCATCCCGTCGTCGTGTTCTCCGACGCTGAGGTCTTCGACAGCCTGACGTTCGACCCGGAGGCGATGCGCGCCCTCATGGACGAGCAGCGGTGGACCGGAACGGTCACCCTCCTCCTGCCGGCGGAGGACGGGTTCGCTGCCCGCAACCCGTTCCCGGTCGGGCGGATCACAGAGGACCCCGCGACGGGCTCGGCCGCGGCATCCACCGGTGCGTACCTGCGGGAACTGGGCGTCCTGGAGCTGCCCGCGCGCGTGACGATCCATCAGGGCGAGCACGTCGGGCGGCCCGGCGTGCTCACGGTCGACATCCCCCTCGTGGGCGGCATCACCGTCAGTGGCACGGCGGTGGAGCTGCCGTCAGCCGGCTAGCGCGATCGGCCGGCACCGTCGGCCGGCAGCGTCACGCGCCGAGCGCCGCGCTCACGTCGCCGTGCATGTCGCGACTGAACGCGACGATCCGCACCACCTCGACCGAGGAGCGCACGAGCGAGAGCGTCTCGACGGCAGCGGCCACCGCATCCTCTCGGGGCCACCCGTAGATGCCGGCGCTGATGAGCGGAAAGGCGACGGAGCGCGCGCCGAGCTCGTCGGCGACCTCGAGCGAGCGCCGGTAGCACGAGACGAGCAGCCCGCGGTCGCGCTGGCCGGCCGAGTAGTTCGGCCCCACGGTGTGGATCACCCAGCGCGCGGGCAGCTCGCCGCCGATCGTCCAGCCCGCGTCGCCGGTGGCGAGGCCGTGCGGGAACCGCTCGATGCAGTCGCGGAGGATGGCGGGTCCGCCCGCCCGGTGGATCGCCCCGTCGACGCCGCCGCCGCCGCGCATCGCGTTGTTGGCGGCGTTGACGACCGCATCGACGTCCTGTGTCGTGATGTCGCCGAGCACCGCGGTGATGACGGGCATGTACCCAGTTTCGCGCAGATGCGGCCCCGCCCTACCGCTGCGGAGGCATCACGAAGGGGCGTCCGAGCGCCGACGCGACCGCGGTGAAGATGCGGGCCGCGGGCGGTGAGCACGCGATCGTCTCATCGTTCTCTGACAGCAGGGCGCTCTGCGTGCACGACCCGGATGCGATGTCGCTGTTGACCATGACGACCACGGTGATGTCGGCATCCGTCTGGTAGTACAGGGTCGTGTTGAAGCCGGGGAGCTCTCCGGTGTGACCGACCCAGCCCGCCGAGCATCCCAGAGCGAATCCGTAGCTCGGCGCTTCGCGTCCGCTCGGGAACGACGTCAGGCGCTGCTCCTGCATGGACGCCGGAAGCAGTCCTTGGCCGGTGCCGAGCGCTCGTCCGTAGACGAGCAGGTCGCGGGCGTCGGAGATGATCTCGCCGGCGCTCCACCCCCACGAGGGGTTCCAGTCGGTCGCGTTCACCGGATGATCCGGTGTCGCGTCGTTCGCCTGCAGCGTGAATCCCTGCGCGTGCGGGTCGGGGAAGGCGGCCGACAGACCCGGGAACGACGTGCCGTCGAGTCTCAGCGGCTCGAAGATCCGCGTCCGCAGTGCATCCGCATACGACTCGCCTGTGACCTTCTCGATGACCTGGCCGAGCAGGATCGTGTTCGTGTTGGAGTAGTCGAACTTCTCGCCGGGCGAGAAGAGCGGGTCGAGGTTGCGCGCGATGTCCACGAGCTGATCGGGCGTCCACACGGCGTGCGGGTCGTCGAAGAAGACCTTCTGCCAATGCTCGTCGAGCGTGTAGCTGGCGAGCCCGCTGGTCATGTTCGCGAGCTCGCGGATCGTGACCTTCGATCCGTTCGGGATGCCGTCCACGTACTTGTCGATGGGGTCGTCGAGGGTGAGCCGGCCCTCGGCGGCGAGCTGCATGATGATCGTCCCGGTGAAGGTCTTCGTGACCGATCCGACGCGCTGGTAGACGTCGTCGGTCATGGCTGCGCCCGTGGCGGGATCGGCGTCGCCGTAAGCCTTGATCCAGGTGCCGGTCGGGGTCCGCACGGCGACGACGGCGCCCGGAGCAGCGGCTTGAGGCAGCGCGGCGGCCACGGTGCGATCGAGCAGGGATGCCGTCTCGGGGATCATGGGCCCATCCATCTGCGCCGTGGGCTGCCGCGTGGCGACGGCCTCGGGGTCGGCGACGCAGGGCGTCGTCTGCGTCGCATGCGCGGATGCCGTGGCACCCGCGGCGGACGGCTCGGGCGTCGCGCCCGCGCAGGCGGCGAGCAGCAGCGCGGGCAGGAGGACGGCGGTCGCCGTCATCGCGGTCAAGGCAGGTCGTCTCATGGTGCACCTCTCATCGGCGGGTACGCGCATCCGGACGCTCGTCCCGTCCCGAGGCGTGGTCCATGGACCCAGGTCTACGCGAAGGGCGGTCAAGATCTCGGTGCAGGTCTATGGAGCGTATCGGGCGCTCCCGGCACGCTGGCGGTCGGTGCCGGGGGAGGTGCTGAGCGGGTCCTCGACGCGGCGGTCCGGCGGGCCTGTCGCAGGTCGTGGCTAGCATTGCCGGATGGTCGATAGGGAACCGTTCGTCGTGGCCGATCTCGCAGCGTGGCGGAGCTGGCTCGACGACAATGAGGAGACCTCCGACGGGGTCTGGCTCCTCCTCGCCAAGAAGGGCACGACCACGCCCACGACGCTCACGTACGCCCAGGCGCTCGACGAGGCACTGTGCAGCGGGTGGATCGACGGGCAGAAGGCGAGCCTGGACTCCGCCACCTTTCTGCAGCGGTTCACTCCGCGCCGCCCGACTTCGCTCTGGTCGGCCCGCAACGTCGGCATCGTCGAGCGCCTGGTCGAGGAGGCCCGGATGCGCCCGCGCGGATACGCCGAGATCGACCGTGCGAAGGCCGACGGCCGGTGGGCGCGTGCCTACTCCGGCCCCGCGACGGCGCAGGTTCCCGACGACCTCGCTGCCGCGCTCGCTGCGGAGCCGGCCGCGTCCGAGCTGTTCACGCGCCTCAACGCGGCGAACCGATATTCCGTTCTGCATCGCGTGTCGACGGCGGCGACGCCCACCACGCGGGCCAACCGCATCACACGCCTCGTCGCCATGCTTGCGCGCGGCGAGACCCCGCATCCACAGCCATGATCCGCGCAGCGTCATCGCCGGAATCTTCGAAGGTCGCACTTGCATGTATCGAACATAAACACTAATCTGGATGCATGTCAACCTTCGATCGCGCACCTTTCGACGAATATTTCTTCGACCGAGGATCCGCACCGCTTCATCGATCCGCGCGACACGACCCAGCAGCGACCCCCCTTCTGATCGAGTTGCGACGCAGCATGTCGGCCGGTGAACAGCGAACCCCATCCTCTCTGCACTCGGCTCACGGATTCATCGGCGAGACTGGATGCATCATGCCTGCGCCGATGCTCATCCCGATCGACAACGACCCGCGCGGCTATGCGTGGGGGCAGCCCGGAGGAATCTCGCGACTCCTCGGCCGAGACGCCACCGATGCCCCGGAAGCCGAACTCTGGCTCGGAGCGCACCCCCTCTCGCCGAGCCGCATCGTCGACGGCGACGGGCAGCCCGCCGACCTCCACGCGTGGGAGGCCGCATCCGGTACCCGGCTCGCCTTCCTGCTGAAGATCCTCGCCGCTGCGCACCCGCTCTCCCTGCAGGCGCACCCGACCGACGAGCAGGCGGCCGAGGGCTTCGCACGCGAGGAAGCCGCCGGCATCCCGCGCGACGCCGCCGTCCGCAACTACAAAGACCCCTACGCGAAGCCCGAGGTCATCGTCGCCCTCGAGGACGGCTTCGAGGCTCTCTGCGGGTTCCGGCCGGTCGACGAAGTGCTCTCCCTCATCGACGCGCTCGAACTCCGCGCGCCCGACGCGGTCTTCGGAGCCTGGCGCGAGCGCGTCGAGCGTTCGATCGAGGAGGCCTTCGTCTGGCTCCTCTCCGGCGACCCGGAATCCCGCAGCCTCGTCGACCTGCTCGCCGACGTCTCCTCCACAGACCCGCACAACGAGCCGATCGCCGCGGCGCACGCCCGCGATCTCGCGCTCCTCGACCGCCTCGTCGAGGAGTACCCCGGGGATCCCGGCATCCCCGTCGCCCTCATGCTCAACCACGCGACGCTCGCTGCGGGCGAGGCGCTGTGGCTGCCGGCGGGCAACATCCACGCGTACCTCTTCGGCCTCGGCGTCGAGATCATGGGGCCGAGCGACAACGTCCTGCGCGGCGGCTTCACGCCCAAGCACATCGACGTC
Source organism: Microbacterium rhizosphaerae (assembly GCF_034120055.1). Lineage (NCBI taxonomy): Bacteria > Bacillati > Actinomycetota > Actinomycetes > Micrococcales > Microbacteriaceae > Microbacterium > Microbacterium rhizosphaerae. Next base: position 1,733,973 of record NZ_CP139368.1, read on the forward strand.
CCCGAGCTCCGCCGCGTGCTCGACTTCACCCCCGGCCGCGCGCCGCGCCTGCAGCCGGACCGCCTCGGCAACAGCATCGTCGCCTACCGCCCGCCCGCGGGCTTCGAGCTCTACGCCGTCACCGGCGACGCACGCGCCGACATCGCCGCGGCCGGCATCGCCATGGTGGTCGAGGGCGAGTTCGACCTCGCCACGGGCGAGGAATGGATGCGGCTTCCCCGCGGCTCCTTCGCACTCGTGGCCGGCGCGGCATCCCTCACGATCACCGGGGCCGGCCGCCTCTTCCTCGCCGCCGGCCGCTGACCCCCGCCCCCGCCCCCCGGCGCCCCGCCCCCGCACCCCGCCCCCCGCCCTTCCGGTCCCCGAGCCCGTCGAGGGGTCGCACCCAACCCCAACCCCGCACCCCGCCCCTCCGGTCCCCGAGCCTGTCGAGGGGCCGCCCCCACCCAACCCCGCACGAAGAACCGGCCCCGGGGTGGCGACACCCCGAGGCCGGTCCTACACCACAGGCGCCTACGGCGCCGGATACCTCACGACGTCCTGCGGCACCCCGATCTTCGTGGTGTCCGCTTGACCGCCGACGCCGTTGACGACGTGCTGGATCGTGCCCGCCGAGAGGTTGACCGTCATGATGTGGTTGAGCACGACCCCGGGCGCGTCCGGAACCGAGAACCCGTTCGCCGTCACGATCGACGGGTTGTTCTCGTTGAAGACGTACACGCCACCGCCGTCCAGCTCGTGCGTGGTCACGCCCGCGCCGACGGCATAGCCGGGGTAGCCGAGTGTCCCGTCGGGCTGCGTCCAGTCCGCCTGCGTGGGCGGGTCGTACGGCAGCTCGTTCTGGAAGAAGATCACGCGGCCGCCGTTGCCGTTCCACAGCACGTTGTACGTCTGGAAGTGCTCGACGAACAGGCCGGTCGCAGTCACATTCGCTCCGTTGACCATCACACCGGTCGTTCCCGTGTTGGTGTTCCACCGGTCGGTGTCGCCGTTCACGCCGTTGGTGAAGCCCTCGAGTCCGTGGTCCGCGCGCCACACCCAGGTGTGGTCGATGAGCACGTTGTTCGCGTCGACCTTCAGCGCGGTCGTCGTCTTGCCGATGTGCGGCCCGCCGACGCGGAAGTACACGTCGCTCAGCGTGATCGGGTTCGACGCATCCATCGGCTTGCCGACGCCCGGCCGCCCGACCTGGAGCAGCGTCGGCGACAGCGTCGTGCCGGCGTCGAACGTCACACCGGCCACGATCGCGCCGTCGACGTTCGCGACCTGCAGCGGCGTCGCGCCGCCCACCGACGTGAGCGTCGCGTGCCCCATGCCGAGCACCACCGTGTTGGGGCGGTTGACCTGGATCGTCTTGGCGATGTTGTAGACGCCCGGTGTCAGCAGTAGGTTCTTCCCCTGCGCCAGCGCCGCGTTGATCGTCGACACCGCGTCGCCCGGCTTGGCGATGTAGAAGTCGGTGATCGGGATGCTGCGCCCCGGCGTCACGCCGTTCGCCCACGAGACGCCCGACGTCGAGGTCTGGGTCGAGGGCACGCGAACGTTCCACCGACCGTCGGCGTCGACATACAGGTACGGCTTCTCACGGCTGATCGGGGTCTTGTCGACCACGGTGTAGGGGTTGGGCGACGGGAACGTCTCTGCCGGAGCACCCGTGACGCCCGAGAACACCTGGTTCCACACGCCGTTCGACCAGCCGCCGAGCACGCTGTTGCGGGTGAGCCACTGCTGCTGCGAGCCGCTGATCGTGAACGGCAGCTTCGAGTCGGCGATGAAGCCGCCGCTCGCGTACTGCGGACCGGCCGTGCAGTAGTCCATGAGCGACACGTTCGCGCCCGAGATGTCGAGGCGCCGCATCGAGACGGCCTGCGACACCGCCCAGAAGTTCGCGCTCTGCCGGCATCCGTCCTGGCCCGCCTTGTCGATGTGCAGGGCGAGGTTCGACACGGTGCGCCAGAAGTTGTCGAGCGCGAGGCAGTTCGCCGTGCCGTTATTGGCGAGGCAGCGGTTGTAGACCTCCATCGCGCCGGTGAGCGTGACGTCGTCGGGGTTCTGCCCGAGACCGGCGACCTCGGTGTAGTAGCCGACCTCGAACTGCAGCGGATCGGCCGCCGTGCCGTACTGGCCGGGCAGGAAGTAGACCGCCTGTCGCTGGGTGCCCATCTCGTTGTTGCGCTGCTGGTCGGCGATGTCGCCCAACGTCGTCTTCACCTCGGACAAGGGAGTGTCCGGCGAGAAGACGGTCACGTTGGGACCGAAATCGGGATGCATCGGGTCGACGCTCTGGGGCGGAGCCGCGGTAGCGGCGCCGGCGGACATCAGCGATGCCGCGACGAGGGCTGCGCCTGCCAGCGCTGCGGTCGCCCATCGGGCGATCCGGCGCGGCCGGGGGTGGGGAGTGGGGGTCATGCTGTTCCTCTCCGTCGAGGGATGGCGGACTTACTGACAGGACCGTAACCTACCGCGAAGCACTCCTTCCCGGTCGTTGAGTGAGCGAAGCGAGACGAAACGCCCGCCCACCCTTCCCGGTCGTTGAGCGAGCGAAGCGAGACGAAACGCCCCACGTCCGACCTCGGCGGTACTCTCGCGTTCATGCTGATCGAGTTCGAGGGGGAGGTCTGGCGTTGGGATGCGCGCACCGATTCCTGGTTCTTCACGTCGCTGCCGCCCGAGTTGAGTGCCGAGATCCGTGAGATCCCGCGGCCGCGGCGGGGGTTCGGATCGGTGCGCGTGCGCGCCCGCATCGGCGCCTCCACCTGGACCACGTCGATCTTCCCCGGGCGGGATGCCTATGTGCTCCCGCTGAAGAGGGCGGTGCGGGATGCCGAGTCCCTCGCGCTCGGCGACATCGCAGTGGTCTCCCTCGAGGTCCTCGACGCGTAGCCCCCGCCCCCCGAGCCCACTCCCGGTCCCCGAGCTTGTCGAGGGGTCGCCCCCCACCCCCGGTCCCCGAGCTTGTCGAGGGGTCGCCCCCCGGTCCCCGAGCTTGTCGAGGGGTCGCCCCCCCGAGCCCACTCCCGGTCCCCGAGCTTGTCGAGGGGTCGCCCCCGCCCCCGCCGCCGGTCCCCGAGCCCACTCCCGGTCCCCGAGCTTGTCGAGGGGTCGCGCCTTCAGACGCTGAGGGCAGCCTCCCCGACCACGTCGTGACACGGCAGCCACGGGTACGCGGCCCGCATGCGCGACGGGTCGAAGGTCAGATCGGCGGTGTCCATGGCGAGGGCCTGTTGCATGAGCCGCGCGATCGCGGGGCGCAGAGGAGCGGAAAGGGCCGCGCCGACGCGCAGCATCACTCGCGGGATATGCCGGGGCCTCGTCGACCCCGTCGCCCACGTCGCGAGCTCGTTCATGGTGACGTTCCGCGGTCCGCCCACGTCGATCACCGCGCCGATCAGTGCGGGGTCGAGCGCCGCGCGGACGACGGCCACCGCGACATCCTCGACCGACACGACGTTGATCGGATTCTCACCGCGGCCGAACACGGTGGGCCTCCCGGACCGGCCGGCGGTCTGCCGCAGCACGTCTCGCCACAGCTCGGCGAAGGCCGCGGCACGGATGATCGTCCACTCCAGCCCGTCGCCCTCGCGGGCGGCTCGCTCGGCCTCCGCCTTCATCCGGGCGATCTCGATGGGGCTGTCCTCGCGAGCGCCGATGATCGACATCAGCACGAGGTGCGCCCCGGCATCCCGTGCGGCGGCGATGAGTCGCAGGTTCCCGTCGCGGTCGACGTCGGCGGGGGACTGGCCCGCCGCGGGGTCGAGGCCGTTGATCGCCGAGATGACGACCGTCGAGCCCGCGACCGCGGCCGCGATCGTCGACGGATCCCGCACATCCGCCCTCACGAACTCGACACCGCCGACCTCGAGACCGCCGAACGGGACTCCGTCGCCCCCGGCCGGCCGGTTCCGCGCCACGACGCGTACAGCGAGGTCCTGTGCAGCCAGTTCGGCGACCACCAGCCGACCGAGCCGGCCGGTGCCGCCGATGATGGTGATCATGCTCGTACGCGGCGACGGATGTCCTCGTCGACGCTGCCGCTGTCGTACTCGACCGTTTCGAGGTAGAACCGGCACGCGCGCGCCCGTTCGTCGTCGCCGTCCTGCGCGACCTCGAAGATCGCCACGCCCCGCATGTCATGTGGCGCGCCGTCGCGGCGGGTGCCCCACATCCGCCATTCCGTCCATCGGAGCGGGCCGTCGGTCGCGCGCGCGATGATCTCCGCCCGGATGTCGGGCACGCCCGCGAAGATCTGCGCCCAGTTGGTGCGCACCTGCGCGTTGCCGCGGAAGTCGCGCGACGGATGCACCGGCATCTCGAGCCGGTAGTCGTCGGCGAAGCAGTCCACGAGCGCATCCAGGTCATGCGCGTTCGTCGCCGCGCAGATCCGATCGATGACGTCATCCATCCGAGACCTCCTATATTTGATACAGATCCCTGTATCTATTATCATGGTGCGCGTGACCGGCAACGAAGTCAAGAGGCGGTATGACGCGAGCCGTCGCCGCGCCGCCGCAGCCGAGCGTCGCGCAGGCATCATCGCCGCCGCGAGGAAGAGGTTCCTCGCCGAGGGCTACCACGCGACGACGATGGCGCAGATCGCCGCCGACGCCGGCGTCTCACCCGAGACGGTCTACAAGGCGTTCGGCAGTCGCGCGGGTCTTGTCGAGGCGATTTGGAACACCGCGCTGGCGGGGGAGGGCGACCGCCCCGCCGAGTCGCGCTCGGACGAGGGGGCGATGGATGCTGCGACCCCCGACGAGATCCTCCGCCACTGGAGCCGCATGGCCATTGAGGTCTCACCGCTCGCCGGCCCCGTGTACCGGCTCGTGCGCACGGCGGCCGTGTCCGACCCGGATGCGGCGCGGCTGCTCGAGCGGATCGACGCCGCGCGCGCCGACCGCATGGCGCACAACGCCGCGTACCTCGTCGACGGCGGTCATCTGCGGCCGGGCGTCACGGCCGATCACGCGCGCGACATCCTGATGGTCGCCACCGCCGACCTCTATCCCGCGTTCGTCGACCGGGCGGGGTGGGGTCTCGAGGAGTACGCCGAGCTGCTCCACCGGTTCCTGCGGGCGGCACTGCTTCCCTGAAGAGGGATGCGGGTGCCCGAGGGCGCCCGCATCCTTCATCGCTCGAACTGGTCAGCTCGGAATGTTGCAGGTGAGCCACATCTTGTCGAACGATACGACCGGCTGGTCGGAGACGGCGTTCCAGCCCATGTGCATGGTCTCGTGACCGATCTCCGTGTAGACGGCTCCCGATTGCGGGTCCGTAGCTGACAGCTTGAACGTGGCCGTGAACGTGTTGTTGTGGTTCTTCTGGTTGACGTTGAAGTTGCCCCAGATCGTGATCTTGCCGCTCCACGTGAGCCCGTTGATCACCGCTGTCGCCCTGCCCGTCTCGGTGAACGTGCCCCACGCCTCGTCACTGCCCGTGAAGTACGTCACGTGGCTCACCTCATTGCCGGTGATGGTGGGCGCGATCGTCTGCCCGGTGCAGAAGTCGGTGTCGCCCGGCTCGACCCAGGTTCCGTGCTGGTGGAAGGTCTGGGTCACGGTATGGCCCGTTCCGCCCGCCGCGGCGAACGCCGCAGGCCCTGCCATCCCCATTCCCAATGCGAGAGCAGCCGAAGCCGCGACCACGACGAACTTGCGCGTGTTCATAAGAACTCCCCAGATTGTGATTCGAGGTCCCCCGACCTCGCGGCCGAGCCATTCGCCGGCTCAGACGATTCGGACCCTACGCCGCTGCCGCCGAGAGCACATCGGGCGTTCACCCCATTCAGGATGACGAAAGGTTGTCGTCCGAGCGACTGGCGAGCCCGGCGGCGGCGGACGCCCGGCTGAGGTTGTATCGTGCGACCCGATGGCGCGATCGCCGTGCTGGCGGAGGAGGCGACCGCCCCACTGAGTCACGATCGGACGAGGGGGGGTCAAGTCCCTTTTCGTGGTGTAACTCGGGCTATGCGGTGAGGATGAGCTCGGCGTGGGGGTGTTCGGTGTCGTCGTGGAGGGTGTGGACGAGCCGGCGCATGGACGTGTCGGAGAAGTAGCGGCGTTCCCCGTACTGCCATTCCTCGTGCTGCTCCTGCAGGACCGCGCCGATCAGGCGGGTCACGGAGTCGCGGTCGGGGAAGATCTGCACGACGTCCGCGCGACGTTTGATCTCCCGGTTCAGCCGCTCGGTGGGGTTGTTACCGGGTATGAAAGTCGTGGGTGCCTCACGTGTTCGTCTGGCTGGCTGGGTCCTCGGGCTTGGTTCTACGGTGAGACCGTCCGGAACAGGGGCTCCTAGGGAAATCGGTATGGGCAGGCCGTTCTTGATCGATGGGCTGAGCGCCCGAATTGTTAGATGGCCGCCCTTGCGACTTGTCCGGCTGCGCCGTGAGCGCGAATCCGTAGGTGTCGGTTGCCCAACCCTTTCCCGCCTCAAAGAACGAGTGGGGAGAGGAACGCATCATGCCGAGATTCATCGGTTTGGACGTGCACCGCGACTTCGCGCAGATCGCGATCGTCGAGGCCGGGGTGGTGGTCGATGCCGGCAGGGTGGATTGCCGGCCGGAAGCGCTGCGGGCGTGGGCTGCTCAGCTGACCGTGGATGATCAGGTCGCTTTGGAGGCGACGGGCAACAGTGACGCGATCGCTGGACTGTTGTCACAACACGCGGGACGGGTGGTGGTGTCCAACCCGCTGAAGACGCGTGCGATCGCGGAAGCGAAGATCAAGACCGACAAGGTCGACGCGAGGATCCTCGCGCAGCTGCTCGCGGTGGACTTCCTGCCACCGGTCTGGCTGCCCGATGATCGCACCGCGATGCTGCGACGGATGAGCACGGCGAGAGCGAGTCTGGTCAGACAGCGCACGCAGACCAAGAACCGGGTGCATGCGGTGCTGCACCGGAACCTGATGCCGCGGCCACCTGCCACAGACCTGTTCGGCAAGACCGGACGGGCATGGCTCGAGACGCTGCCGCTGCCGAAGGACGAGCAGGACGCGGTCACGTCGCTGCTGCGACAGCTCGACTTCCTCAACACCGAGCTCGCCGCGGCGGACCGGGCGATCGCGCAGCAGGTGGTCGGCGACCAGGCGGTGCGCAGGCTGATGACCATCCCCGGCGTGGACGTGATCGTCGCGGTATCGATCATCGCCGCGGTCGGCGACTTCTCCCGGTTCGAGTCTCCCGACAAGCTCGTGGCGTATCTCGGGCTGCATCCGAAGGTCCGGCAGTCGGGGAACTCACCGGCGATCCACTCCCACATCACCAAGACGGGACGTGCGTCGACGAGAGGGATGCTGGTCGAGGCGGCATGGGTCGCGGCGAAAGCACCCGGACCGCTGCGGGCGTTCTACCACCGCGTCAAGAACCGGCGCGGGTTCCAAATCGCCGTGGTCGCGACCGCGCGCAAGATGCTCGTGCTCGCCTGGCACCTGGTCACCAAGGACGAGGACTACGCGTTCGCCCGGCCCAGCCTGGTCGCGTTCAAGCGCCGCAAACTCGAGCTGGCCGCCGGCGCCCCGAGAGACTCCCGCCGCGGAGCGGGCTACGACTACAACGACAAGCAGCTGCGCCGTTTCGAACGAGAACTGGTCCAGAAGAGCGAGCAGGCCTACGAACGCCTCGTCGCAAGCTGGCAACCATCCCGGCCGGCGGGCGCCGACCGGATCGACTTCCACCCCACCCCCGAGACGGAGACCACACCCGCGAGGACTTGACTATTTCATCCGTCGACCACACCTTCTGCCAGTGCTCCCGGGGCAGCACCGCGAACCCGGTGAGGTCGGGTTCGGCGGCCTCGAGCATGACGGTGATCTCCGGGAACGAGGAGCGGAGGCTGTCGGTGACCTGGTGATACTGCGCGACCACCGCCTCGGCGGTGGTCTGCGCGAAGATCGTGGAGATCAGCGCGTTGACCGGCTTGGAGCGTGCAGAGCCGAGGCGCTGGGTGACGTTGCGGGCGAAATGGACCCGGCATCGTTGCCACCCGGATCCGGGCAGGATCGCTTTGACCGCGTTCTTGATGCCGGCGTGCGCGTCACTGGTGACCAGCGTCACCCCGAGCGGGTCGGCGTCGGTGGCGACCTTCAACCCCCGGTCGCGGAGGCTGCGGAGGAACTCGGTCCAGAAGTCGATCGTCTCCGCGTCGCCGAGCGCCATCCCGAGGATCTCCCGCCGCCCCTCCCCGCTGACCCCGGTGGCCACCACGAGGGCTTGGGAGACGACATGGCCGCGGACCCGGACATCGAGATAGGTGGCGTCCAGGAACAGGTACGGGAACCAGGTGTGATCGATCCGGCGATGCAGGAACTCGTGCACCGACTCGTCGATCTCCGCGCAGATCCGGGACACCGTGGACCGGGAGATGCCGGTGTCGTTGCCCAGCGCCCGGACCAGCTGGTCGACTTTGCGGGTGGAGACCCCGTCGATCCAGGCCTGGCAGATCACCGCGTAGAGGGCCTTGTCGACCCGGCGCCGCGGGGACAGCAGCGACGGGAAGAATGAGCCTTCGCGCGGTTTCGGGATCTGCAGGTCGACCTCCCCGGCCGGGGTCGCGAGCGTCTTCGGACGCGTCCCGTTGCGGCGGGTGGTCCGCTCCGCAGTGCGTTCGTGCGGGGCGGCACCGATCCTGACCGTCGCTTCCGCGTCGATCAGGTCCTGCAGGCCGGCCTGCAGCATCCGCCGGAACACGTCCGAATGCGCGAGGTCGGGGTCGGCGAGAACTTCTGCGATCAGGGTCGTCAAGGCAGACTGGGTGTGGGTCATCGTGGGATCTCTTCTTGCTTCTTGGCGGAAACAGACAGGGTCCTCCCACGATGACCCATCTACGTCAACAACCACGAGGACCCCGCAGGAATTGACACCACGCTAAGAGACGCACCCCGAGGGGGCGATGGATGCCGCGACCCCGAGCAGATCCTCCGCCACCCGAGCCTCGCTTCGCCGACAGCCTCAGTGTCGCCGTGCCACTTTGGGCCGAACGGCTGAGACGGTCCTAGCGAACTGCTGTTGGCCGAGCCCTCAGCCCAGGCTGCACCCGACGATCTTGTAAAGCGAAGAGTCGCCGACGCGATCGATCAGCTCCATGTTCGGCGAGTTTTCGAGCTGCTTCAGACCTGGGTATTGCGGACGGCTTGGCAGGGTCTTTCCACCATGCAGTTCGAGGACCCAATCGACGCCGAGCTTCTTTGCGGCCCTGCAGGCGGGTCCATTCGCGCTCGAGGTTGAGATCCCATCGAGGAAGACCTTCGTCTGGCCCGTAATCGGCGCGAGCATGTGGGGTACAAGTACCTGGCGTCCGGTGAGGGCAAAAGCGAAGCTCGCCCCCGTCCATGGGTCGCCGGCGATCACCGCATTAGCCGGGACTAAAGACGGTATTCGGGCGAGCAGGGTACGATCGTCGGCCGATACACCAACCGGCGATACGTATTGATTGTCGGTGGGCGTGAACATCGACTGCATGAACCTGGTCGCATTCTGTGCAGCCCAAGATTGAACCATTGTGCACGACAGTATCAGCGCAGCTGCGACCTCTGCGATCCGGAATCGTGCGGGGTGCGTGGAGAAGTCCACGTGCCGACAGCTCCATACCCAAAGCCACTCCGCGCCCCGCGCAGCGAGCGGGATAACGGCAACGGGTGTGAAGGCTGCGATACGCATCGCGTCCGCATACCAGGGCTCTGTGAAGAGTAGCCGGACGAAGTCATAGTTGCTGGAGGCCGCGATGTAGACGGCGCATGTAAGCGCCCAGATGCCGGTGGCGACCCAACCCGACAAGCCGCTGAGTCGAATAGCCGCGATGATTCCGACGATTGTCAATACGGACAGAACGAGCGGGATAGGTTGACCGGCGAACCCTCCAAGGACGGCTTCGCCAATCGCTTGTGCTGTTGATGATTTCCACGTGGTCGACTGCGCAAATCCGGTTCTCGCTAGAAGGATCACGGCGAAGGCAATGGCCGGGCAAAGGATTGCGACCAGGATCGCGCGACTGGATGTGATTCTCCGCGCGCTACGCTGCGCCCAGAGCGCGCCGTAGACCATGGGAAGAGCCATCACAATCAGCATGACCACTGCGGATGGGTGCGCGCCCACGATCCCCGGGAGGAAAAGAATCGACAGCGCCAGAGCGACTAGCGAAGGAACCGAAACGCGTGCAAGGCCGAGGCATCCCGCGAGAGCTGCGATGGATGCAGGGAGCATCGCTACGGAGAGGAACAAGGGGTAGGTACCCATATAGGGAAGGAGGATTAGCGGGTATACGGCGAATCCGCTGCAGATCGCTCCGGCCGCGACAACGAGAACGGTCGCCGCGCCGAATAGCGTGCGCGCCAATAAGATGGCGCCAGTGGGCCACACGAGACACGCGACCAGGAGGAGCAACGCGTTCGATGCCACCGGGATCGCCACCCCCGACAGTTGGCAAGCTAGCGCGACTGTGGCGTGCCACGTCGTGGGGTAAAAGCTCACGACCGAAAGAGGGTCGAGCCCCCGCATGACATGGAGGGGGGAAGCGTCTCCATGATCGAGCACCCACCTCACCGCGTTGAGGTGGAAGACGTTGTCTCCTGCTTGATCGAATCTATCCGGCTCTCCAATTGCGATGATGAGCCTATACCCGATAAGCGAGGCGCCAGAGCCGATAGCGACTACCGGGGCCCACCTCCATCCCACTAATGGGGACTTTCTCGTGTCACGGATCGTAAGCATGAACGCGAACGCGACTCCCGCAATCACGAGCGCCGTGGCGAGAACCGTCCACCAGGCCCAGCGCACTCCGGTCGCCGCGCTCCAGACGGATGCGACCGCTATGGCGGTGAACCCGAGGAGGGGTGTTGCCGCGGCTAGCCACAGGCCTCGAAGCCGCAGCGCTACTGCGATGAGGGCACCCGGCAACCCGATCACGATCAGTGCAGCCACGAACGCGAGCAGCAATGAACCCCAGTTCGCTGTCCCCATAACTTGCGATCCTAAGCATCGCGGGCTTCGCGACTCACGTCGAGGAGGCGAACTGAGGTTGGCGTCCGGAATGCTGAGCAAAACTTGAGCCGTCTTGCGTTGACCTCATGCGACGTACTCCCCGAGAATCCTGTGTGGGGATGCGGTCAACCGCTGGGGAAAGCCGCAAATCTCGTTCTGGGGGGCGAACGACGCATCTGACCACCGGGCTCCGGTGGCCCGATGCGTCGCCACGCCCGCGCGAACGCCATGTTCATCACGTCCTGGGGAGTCAAGCGAATGCTTACCGTCCGCAACTACATCGAAGCCGCCAAGCGGCGCAAGTACGAAGAGACCGGCGAAGAGGGCTTCACCCTCATCGAGCTCATTATCGTCGTGGTCGTTCTCGGTATCCTTGCCGCGATCGCTATCCCGATCTTCCTGAACATCCAGGACCAGGCCAAGCAGAGCGCCGCTGACACCGCTGCGGCCAACGCGGCCACCCAGTGGGCTACGGCAACCGCTCAGGGTAGCACTCCGACGTTCACCAACTTCACCAACGAAGGATGGGTTATGAACACCAGCGGTACGACGCTCGACAACTTCTGTGTCACCGCCTCGAAGGACGGCAAGACCGGCAAGTCGGGCCCGGGCTGCTAGAGCTCTAGATCCAATTGGGGCGGGGGTCCGGTTAGACTGGACTCCCGCCCTTTTCCATTCGCAGCTGGGGAGCCGAATGTTGGTGCGCAAGCCCGATGACGAGGGTTTCGGCCTCGTTGAAGTGATCATCGCGTTCTTCCTGCTCGCGATCATCGCTGTCGCAATCCTTCCCGCCCTTGTCAACGGCATCCGATTCTCCGCCGCGCAGTCGACCGTCGCCACCGCGACGCGACATCTGAACGGGCTCGTCGAGGAGGCACGAACCACGCCCACCTGCGCGACGCTTGTTTCGGTCGCGACGCCGGCCACGTTCACGGACGGCCGAGGCAAGACCATCACGAGTTCTGGCACCGTCGGAACATGTGCGTCCGGCTCCGCAGTTTCACTCGACCTGAAGGCTGCTCAGGGCGGAGTTACGTTGGCTTCCGTAAATGCTCTGGTCTACGTGCCATGACCAATCGGCATCATGATCGTGCAGACGAAGCCGGGTTCACCCTGGTTGAACTTGTCGTCGTCATCGTGCTCGTCGGCATCCTTGGGGGTGCCGTTGCAACGATTCTCGTCAACTCATGGACCACGCAAAACGATGTGACGACGACGAGCCAGGCCACTGATAGAGGTCAGTTGATCGGTCAGAGCATCGAACGCGCCGTCAGGAACGCGCAGGCGATCGACGTCTCGAGCGACGGCACCATGCTCCGTGTTCACACCACCCAGCCTGGTTCTAAGGCGTGCCAGGGGTTCTGGTTCACGGGAGGAGCTGTCTACATGACTCAGCGATCTGGCGCGCTTCCGACGACTGACGTGACAACGTGGCCGAAGGCCTGGCAAGGTCAAGTCGTCCAGCATTCCGGAAATCCATTCTTCTCAACCGACGGGGTGACAGTGACGTACATGTTCGATATCGATACGGATTCGGCGCCTGTCTCTTTCGCGGGTGAAGCGGCGATGCGCGTGCCGACGACAGGGGTGACGACACCATGTTGGTGATATCGAAGTGGCAGCGAAGCCTGCGAGAAGCCCACGCCGGCGACGAGGGTATCGCCCTTGTGGCGGTCGTCGTGGTCATGTTGCTCGGATTCATCATCGCCAGCACAATCGCGGCCACGGTCCTGTTCACAATTCAAGCGAATAGTACGAATAGGAGCACGACTCAGGCGTTCATTGCGGCCGAATCCGGTCGCGATCAGGTTGTTTCCCAAATTGTCAATGCCTGCAGTGGAATGAGCGCAACGAGTACATCTCCCCAGTTCACGTCCCAGGCCTATACGACGACGGGTTCCCAGCCATCGTCGCCCACGGGACTCACGAAGACCTGTCCGACGAAGGACACCACGTATGTGCTGATCCAATCGACCGGTACGGGCCCGGACGGTTCCACGAGCACGATCAACTCCGTGTATCGATGGTCCGCGACCTATACCAATGTCCCTGGCGGGGTCGTGACCTACTTCTCCGGGAGCGTCTCGCAGGGCGTCGCGCACTACACCGGGGATCTTGTGCTTCGTAACGGCGACTGGTCATGTCTGCAGAACGGCATTCTGGACGGCGATCTCTACGTGCTGACCGGAACGGTCAGCTTCAGCAACAACTGCACCATCAACGGCGATGTGTGGTCGAACGGATACGTCTCGAGTAATTCGCTGGCGTGGAAGGTCAATGCGAACGTCCCGAACGGCAGCACCGGCAGCATCACCACGAACGGCTACGTCGACTTCACGGCCGATGGCAGCCCTACGATCGCGGGAAACATCAGCGCCGGTGGCACGGTGACGCTCAAGGCCGGAGGCGGCGGCGCGGGCAAGGTCGGGGGCACCGTCACGTCGAAGACAACGGCGAGCGTGGCCTCCGCGTGGACCACCGGCGCCGTCACCCAGAACACGGGGACCGACCCTACCTTTGTGCCGACGCTGGACTGGCTCCTCGCAGCGACGAGGTGGATCGATCTGAACAACACATCGGGGTGGGGCACGATCACCAACGGCGACTGCAGCGCACTCAAGAACGCCGGCACTGCCACGGCATACGTTCAGCCGCTGATCACCTCGGGCACGACTCCACTCGTACTGGACTTCACGAGCTGTACCAAGGCAACCAATCTCAATCTGTCGACCGCGAGCCCCATTACCCGAGATGTCGCGATTATCACGGGCCCGAACAACACGATGACGATCAACGTGAGCGGGCTCACCAGTTCGACCGTCCACCAGCTGATGTTCATCCACTCCGATGGCAATCTGGACGACCGCGACGCGGACGGAGCCCCTCAGCCCACATGTGGCAGTACGGGGACCATGAATGCGGCCGACGGATTCGGCACTGCTGGGACGATCAGCCCGAACTTGCACATCATGATCTACTCGCCCTGCGGGCTGAACGGCACTGTGACGGCGAGCTTCTCTGGCCAGCTATACACGAACGACACGACGAATTTCCATTCGGGATCGGCGTACACGTGCCAGACGATGTCGTGGCCGAGTGCGCTGCCCAGCCTGGGGTGCAAGATCAAGGGACCAGGCGGCATCGGCAATGACACGACGGTCACTCAGAAGCTCGGCTCGCTCATTGTTCAAACGGAGCAGTAGCGCGTGACTGCCGATTCCCCTGCTCTGACAACCTTCGTCGTCCTTTTCGCCGGCCTCTTCGGGCTCGTGATCGGTTCGTTCCTCAACGTCGTCGCTTACCGCGTGCCGGCAGGGATGTCCATCGTGCCGGGCAGCAGATGTCCGAACTGCGGTGCACCGATCAAGCCGTGGCAGAACGTCCCTGTTCTCTCGTGGATCGCACTGCGAGGAAAGTGCGCCGAATGCAGCGAGGCGATCTCGCCGCGATATCCGATCGTCGAACTGGTGACCGGCGTCTCTTTCGCACTCATCGCGTGGGTCGCCATCGGGATCTCGACAGGCTCGATCACCAGGCTGGGCTCGAATGTCGGATTGACTGCGAACACAGCCTCGGCGTTTGGCGGCGGAGCCGACAGCATCGCCTTCTGGCTTGTGCTCGTCGCCTTCCTGTATTTCTCGGCGATCTCGATCGTCCTCACCCTGATCGACCTCGACACAAAGCGGTTGCCGAACGCCATCGTCCTGCCTAGCTACGTGGTTGCCGTCATCCTCTTCGCCGCGGCAGCTACCCTGACGAACGACTGGGCAGCGCTCGTCCGCGCGGGGGCGGGGATGGTCATCCTGTACGCCTTCTATTTCCTCCTGCGCGTCATCCGCCCCGGCGGCATGGGCGGGGGAGACGTGAAGCTCGCGGGTGTCGTCGGCATCTATCTGGGATGGCTCGGCTGGGGGGCGCTCATCATCGGATCGTTTGCGGCCTTCGTGCTTGGCGGACTCTTCGGCATCGGGCTCATGGTCTTCCGCAAAGCCGGGCGCAAGACCGCCATCCCGTTCGGGCCGTGGATGCTCGCCGGCGCATGGGTGGGCATTTTCTTCGGGCAGCCGATAGCGAATTGGTACGTCGGGATGCTGACGGGCACATGACTTCGCCCCTCGACATGGTCGAGGTGAGCGATAGTGACAATGGGGAACACGAGACGTGGGGAGGCGCACATGGCGAAGACCGCTGTGGGCATAGAGATCACCGAGGAGAGCGTGCGCGCCGTCGAGGTCGCCGGCGGACGCAAGCCGCAGATCGTGGCATACGGCGAGGTACCTCTGCCGCCCGACGCCGCGCGCGACTCCGAGGTCGTCGACCAGGGCGCGGTGGCGGTCGCCATCCGGCAGCTGTGGTCGGGCGCGGGGATCAAGAGCCGCGACGTGACCCTGGGCGTGGCGAGCCGGCGCATCCTCGTGCGCGAATACTCCACCCAGGCGATGCGTCCTGATCTGCTGAAGCAGGCGCTGCCCTACCAGGTGCAGGACCTGTTGCCCGTGCCGGTGAGCCAAGCCGTGCTCGACTTCTATCCGCTGGGGCAAGACGGCGACCAGGTGCACGGCCTGCTGGTTGCCGCGGTCTCCGAGACGATCGAGCAGATCATCACCACCCTCGGTCGCACGAAGCTGCGCGTCGTGGGCGTCGATCTGACGGCCTTCGGACTGGCTCGCGCGTCGGCGGTGATCGCCAACCCCGGAGCGACGATTGCCATGGTCTACATCGGCGACCACACGACCCAGGTCGTGGTGGCCCGCGGAGGGGTGCCGCAGTTCGTCCGCCTCATCCCGGTCGATGTGCCGACGGCGGCCGTCCTTCGGACATCCGGCGGAGCGGTCAGCACTCCGGCCGCGCAGGTCGCTGCCCCGGCGCCCGCGCAGACCAGCGCCGCCGACCTCGAAGCCCTGTTTGCCATGGCGCCTGCCACACCGCCTTCGGAAAAGGGATCTGCAGGGTCGAATACGGGACTGCCGGCGGACGCGACGGCTGCCGCGCCGCTCTCGACCAGCGGCATCCTTCCCCGCACGAGAGGACAAGCACGGGGATCTGGACCGGACCCGTCGATCAACGACGTCGTGGCGCGCGTGCGCTCCACCCTGGCGTTCTACGCCGGTCGCGAGGGCGCGCTTCCTCTCGCCGGCGTGATCGTAAGCGGGGCAGGCGCGGCCGTTCCCGGCATGGCCGGCGCTCTCGCTGCGGCCATCGATATCCCGGTCCACGCGATCGGGGTGGATGCTGTGGCTCAGGTGCGGGGAGCAGCCCCGGCCGGTGAGCTCTCGCTGAACCTCGTCTCCACCGTCGGCATCGCACTCGGAGAGGACCGCTGATGGCCCGCAGACTTGAGCCCGCCTACGCGGGAGTCCCACGCGTCAACCTCATGCCGCGGTCCGAGACCGACCGCCGCGAACGTGAGGCACTCGGCCGCAAGTGGATGTGGGGCGTGCTCGGCGCGATCCTCGTGGCCTGCATGATCATCGCGGCCGCGTTCGGCCTGACCTGGGTGGCCAATGAGCGTCTCGCCGCAGAGCAGGCGCAGACCAACCAGCTCGTGACCGAACTGGTCGGGCTTTCGGACGTCAGTGGTGCACTCGCCAGCCAGCGCGAGCTCACGCAGTTCCGTGCGCAGGCCATGGGCTCCGACTTCGCGTGGGCGCCCGTGATCGGTGCTGTCACAAGTGCGCTTCCGGGTGGCACGACGCTCACCGGGTTCGACGTCACCTCGGGCGGTAACCCGGTGACGGGCAGCGACCCGAAGACCGCTGTGGGTCTGGTTGGCACGTTCACGGTCAACAGCGCCACTCCTCTGGACATGGCATCAACGGTCCGCGCCGTTCGCGGCGCTTCCGGGGTGATGGCGGCGGATGGTATGGCCGTGACCGCGAGCAATGTGGTCGTCGGTCAGTACCAGTACGAGCTCAGCGTGACGTTCAACCAGACGATCTACTCGGGCCAGTACGACACGAAGGTGGCGAAGTGATGCCGAAGCAGATCATCAATCTCATCGGCATCCTGGTCTCGGTCGCCGTGCTAGCCCTTGGCATCTTCCTCGTCGCGATGCCGCTGGTCACCCAGGCGCTCGGAGTCAATGCCCAGGCGGACCAGGTTTCGCACACCAACGTGCTGTATCAGGCACAGGTGGATGCGCTGAATAAGGCGAAACAGAACAAGTCCGCGACGGATGCCGCGGTGGCGACGCTCCGAGTGCAGATCCCGGCCGCGCCGCAGCTCGATGATGTGTTCGACGTGGTGGCGCGTGCCTCGGAATCGTCCGGAGCCACGATCGCGACCATCACCGCAGGTACCCAGACCGCCTTCGTCGTGCGCACAGGCCCAACGACCCTGAGCGAAGAGAAGGCGACCTCGAATCCCACTCCTGCGCCGAGTGCGACCGCGAGTGGAACGGTCGGCGATGCGCAGCAGGCGAAGGACCAGTCGAACGCGCAGACAGCACAGACGAATGCGGCAACAGGTGCGACCTCGGCCGCTGGCGGCCAGACTGCGACCGGCCAGACACGGACGCAGATCGATTTCGCGATCACGATCAAAGCCACGGACATGAACCAGGTCACCGCGTTCCTTGACGGACTGCGCGCCGGTCCGCGTCTGCTGAGCAACATCACCTCGACGGTGACGCAGAATGGCACCGGCATTCAGGCGAACGTCACGGCGCTGACCTTCGTCGACGGTGTGACAGCGCCGACCACGAAGGGAGCGAAGTGATCGACTCCGAACTCAATCGGCTCCTCGCCGCCGCCGGGCGTCGTCGAGCTTCTGACGTCCACCTGACGGCTGACCGGCCACCCCTTATGCGCGTCGACGGCGACCTCATGCCGATCCCGGGGTTCGAAGCAGCGCTCACTCTGGAGTGGCTGGCACAGGCAATCTTCTCCGTCATGAGCGAAACGCAGCGCGCCTCACTCGATCGTCACGGTGAAGTCGACCTCGCCTACAACGCGCCCGGTCTCGCTCGCTTCCGCGTGAACGCGTATCGGCAAGAGGGCTCGCTCGCGGCTGCCCTGCGATTCATCCCCGAGCGCGTCTACACGCTCGAAGAACTCGGCGCGCCGGAGATCTGCCGAGACCTCGCACTGAAGCCCCGAGGGCTCGTGCTGCTCACCGGCCCGACCGGTTCGGGCAAATCCACGACCCTCACCTCGATGGTCGACATCATCAACCACACGCGGCCGGCGCACATCATCACGATCGAGGACCCGATCGAGTTCCACCACGAGAGTGCGATGTCGCTCATCCACCAGCGAGAGATCGGGGTCGACACGGCATCGTTCTCCGAGGCGTTGCGGCGGGTGCTCCGCCAGGACCCGGATGTGATCCTCATCGGCGAGCTGCGTGATCCCGAGTCGATCTCCGCAGCCCTCTCCGCCGCAGAGACGGGTCACCTCGTGCTGTCGACACTGCACACGCAGGGCGCGGCGAAGTCGATCAACCGTATCGTCGACGTCTTTCCGCATGACCAGCAGGCCCAGATCCGCACGCAGCTCGGCGACACGCTGCAGGGTGTCGTCAGCCAGACCCTGTTGCCGCTCTCACAGAGTGAGGGCCGCACGATCGCCACCGAGGTTCTCGTCAATACGCCGGCCGTCGCGAACCTCATTCGCGAGGGGCACGTCGCCCAACTGGTGACGGCGATGCAGGCCGGGTCGGAACTCGGTATGCATACGCTCGACCAAGATTTGAAACGTCTCGTGCAGGACGGTGAGATCGCGGTGCAGGTGGCCCGTGCCTTCGCCGCCGACCCCAAGACGCTCGACGGTGTGCACATTCGTCCGCAGGAAGTCGACGTGGAAGCGTGGGCCGAGCACGGCGAACGCCAAGTGCCCGTGTGGGGGGTCTGAAATGGCTGTGGTCCAGGAGTTCACGTATCGCGCGATCGACCAGTCGAGCGGCACGACCGTCAAAGGCACCCTCGAGGCGCCGACCGAGGCATCGGTCGTCACCAAGCTGAAGGCGCAGGGCCTCACCCCGTTGGACGTCACTCTTCTGTCCAAGACGGGGCTGCGTCGAGACCTCAACATGCCGAGTCTTAGTGGCACGGTCGGCGCGAAGTCGTTGGCGGTGTTCGCTCGGCAGATGGCGGCGCTCATCAATGCCGGCCTGCCGCTCATGCGGACGCTTACCATCCTGACCGAGCAGACACGCGATAAGAGGCTTCAACAGGCGCTGGTGACTGTTGCCGCGGACGTCGAAGGAGGGTCATCGTTTTCGGCGGCGCTCGCGCTGCACCCGAAGGTCTTCCCACCCCTGATGGTCTCGATCGTGCGGGTCGGGGAGACGGGCGGCTTTCTCGGGCCTGCGCTCACCTCCATCGCGGAGAACTACCAGAAGGAGGCGGAGCTCCATAACAAGGTCCGGTCGGCGGTGACGTATCCGATCATCGTGCTGAGTATCGCGATCATCGGCGTGCTGGTCATGGTCACGTGGGTCGTGCCCGTGTTCGAGAAAATGTTCAAGGGTCTCGGCTCGTCGTTGCCCTTGCCGACCCAGATCCTCGTCACCATCTCTCACAACATGTTCTGGATCTTGCCGCTCCTCATCGTCGCATCGCTCCTCTTGTGGATCTGGTACATGCGCAACCGCCACACGGATGCGTTCCGCAAGCGGTGGGATCCGATCAAGCTGAGGCTGCCGGTCTTCGGGCAGCTGACGACGAAGATGGCCGTCGCACGCTTCACCCGCAACCTCGCGATGATGCTGTCGGCGGGCGTCCCCATCATCCAGGCCCTTTCGATCGTCGGGCAGGCGTCGAACAACTGGAAGATCGAGGAGGCCGTGCGCGACATCCAGGATTCGATTCGCGCCGGCAAGTCGTTCTCCGGGCCGCTGGCGAACGCCGCCGTGTTCCCCGCAATGGTGCCGCAGATGGTCGCGGTCGGGGAGGAATCGGGCACCCTGTCGGAGATGCTCGCCAGCATCGCGGACTTCTACGAGGACGAGGTCGAGACCGCCACCGAGCAGCTTTCGTCCGCCATCGAGCCCATCCTGATCGTGCTCCTCGGCGTCGTCATCGGCTCGATGGTCATCTCGCTGTACCTGCCGATCTTCACTCTCTACGGCGACCTGGCCAAGCAGCACTGAGGCTCGATCGTGTGCGTGGCTTCGCGCGTGCGCGAAACTGGGTCACATGCGCGCATCATTTTCGCTCGCGTAGGTGACGCTCGCGTTCGCGGTCGGCCTCGCGGGGTGGTGGCAGCGGATCCCGGCGGCTCGTCGAGGCGCGTTCGGTCGTGCCGTCGCTGCGCATCTCGGAGCCGCTGCGTGAAGACGTCCAACACCCCGATGCTCCGGCGTCTCGGCTTCTGGGACGTATGGACTAGTCCAAAAATTCGATATCCGCTTCGCCGTGTTGACGGCTGATCATCGCGTCCGACCCGGGAAACATGCGATGTGACGGAAGAAATAGAACAAAAATACTAGACAACGGGTCGAACGTCTGTTTGACTATAGGCATGACCTCCCGTCCGACCGCAGCCATCGCGCAGGCTTTGGCCGTGCTCGAGGCGGCGTGGGCGGCGGCCCTGCCGGCATCCGGGTGCGGCGACCTGCAGCAGGACGTCCATGCGATGACGGATGCCGGCCTCCTTGCCGTGAACGAGGCGCTCGCTGTCGTGCGACGCCAAGCGGACGCGCTGCACGTCAGGGTCGCCGCAGGTATCGCCGACCGGTCCCGGCCGGAGCTCGGAGCCGACGGACTGTCACGCAAGACCGGGCACCGCACCGCAGTCAAGCTCATCTCGGCGACGACGGGTGGGCATGCGGGGGACGCGGCGCGGCTCATCCAGGTCGGGCAGGCGACCGAGGAGCGATCGACGTTCTCCGGCCACCGCGCCCCGTGCAAGCACCCCCACGTTCAGCGCGCACTGCAGGCGGGCACGATCAGCATTGCGGCAGCGGCCGCGATCACGGCAATGCTCGACAAGCTCCCGCCACGCGTAACGCGTGAGAATGTGGATGCCGCCGAGGCGACGCTGGTCGAGCGGGCGCCGCTGCTGGCACTCAGCGAACTGAACCTGTTGTTGCGACGCGCCGAAGCGCACCTCGACCCCGACGGCCTCGAACCGCGTCTCGACGATCTACGCGCCGCACGCGGCCTGCGGATCACGCAGAAGACCAACGGTGCGATCCACCTGGATGGTGACTTCGACCCCGAGACCGGCGCACCGATCGTCGCCGCGCTCGAAGGAATCGTCACGAACATCCTGCGCACCAGCCGTGGTCACAACCACCCCGTAGCCGGTGCCCCTGGCGCGGACGGTCGCGACGACCGTCACGAGATAGCTGCGGGCGAGAGTGCGGGTGACAGCACCGGAGGGGGCTCGGCCGGCGCGGGATGCAGCGGCGCCACCAGCGACGCGTCCGCCGTCGGCCCGGTGATGGAGGAGACGCGCACGCTGCCGCAGCTGCGCGCCGATGCGCTCGCCGACCTCTGCCGGCACGCCCTGGGCTGCGATGAGCCGACCCTGCCGTTGGAGACGACCACGGTGATCGTGCGGGTGCCGTTGGAAGCCTTGACCACCGGGGCAGGGGTGGCGCAGATCGACGGGATCGCCCAGCCGATCGACGCGGGCGCCGCCCGCCGGCTGGCGGCGAAGGCCGAGATCATCCCGGTGGTGCTCGGGTCCGACAGCGAGGTGCTCGACCTCGGCCGCGCTTCGCGCGCCTTCACCCGGGCTCAGCGCCGGGCGCTCGAAGAACGCGACGGTGGATGCGCCTCGTGCGGACTCCCGGGCGCGTACGCCGAAGCGCACCACCTCACGTGGTGGTCGCGAGGCGGCACCAGCGACCTCGACAACGGAATCCTGCTCTGCACCACCTGTCATCACCGTGTGCACAACGACGGGTGGGAGATCCGGATCGACCCACCACCCGGCGCCCGAGGTGATCGCCCGAATCGACGCCGCACGGGAGGAACCGTCTGGTTCATCCCGCCTGCCCACATCGACCCCGCCCGCACGCCCCGCCTCGGCGGCCGTGCCCGATTCGACTGGCGCCTCGCCGCGTGACCGGCACTGGCACCGGTCTGCCCGTCGCCGACCTGCGCGACGCCGATTCCATACGACACCGACGCTGCCGGCGCCGCGGCCCGACCGCCGCACGGGACAGACCCCGACACGCGCAGCTCATCCGGAAACGCGCAACTCATCCCAGAACGCGCATCTCAGCCCCCAAACGCGCAACTCACCCCCGAGACGCGCAACCCACCGCGAGCCGCAGCTCACACCGAGACGCGCAGCACCTCTTCGACCGTGGTGAGCCCCTGCGCCGCCTTGGCCCAGCCGTCATCCCGCAACGCGACCATGCCCTGCGCGAGCGCGAGCTCACGCATCTCGGTGCCCGTCGAGCGCGTCACGATCAGCTGCTCCAGCTCGTCGGTCAGCGGCATGACCTCGTGCAGCGCGAGCCGGCCGCGGTATCCCGTGTTCGAGCACGAGTTGCACCCCATCGCGCGGTACAGCTCGTGCCCCTCGAGCATGTGCTCCGGCATCCCGAGGCCACGCAGCACGTCGTACGACTCGCCGAGCGGAGCCCGGCACCGCATGCACAGCCGGCGCGCCAGCCTCTGCGCGATCACGGCCGTCAGCGCCGTTGCGACGAGGAACGGCTCGGTGCCGATCTCGGTCAGACGGGTCAGCGCCGACGGCGCGTCGTTCGTGTGCAGCGTCGACAGCACGAGGTGGCCGGTGAGCGCCGCCTCGATCGAGATGACAGCCGTCTCCTTGTCGCGGATCTCGCCGACGAGCACCACATCCGGGTCCGACCGCAGAATCGACCGCAGCGCCGTCGCGAAGGTCAGCCCGGCGCGGTTGTTCACCTGCACCTGGTTGATGCCCGGGATGCGGTACTCCACCGGATCCTCGACCGTGATGACGTTGATCCGCGGGTTCGACACCGTCCGCAGCGCCGTGTACAGCGTCGTCGACTTGCCCGATCCGGTCGGGCCCGTCACGAGCACCATGCCGTGCGGGCGCGTGATCGCGGTGCGGAAGAGCGACTCGTTGTGATCCGAGAACCTCAGGTCGCCCATCGACATCACCTGGCCGGAGTTGTCCAGGATGCGCATGACGATCTTCTCGCCCCACACCGTCGGCAGCGTCGCCACGCGGAGGTCGACCTGACGGCCCTCGTGCGTCACCGACAGGCGGCCGTCCTGCGGCCGCCGGCGCTCCGCGATGTCGATCGCCGACATGATCTTCAGGCGCGAGATGATGCCGTCCTGGATCGCGCGGTCCGCCCGCTGCATCTCGTGCAGTACGCCGTCGATGCGGAAGCGCACCGTGAGGTAGCGCTCGCCCGGCTCGATGTGGATGTCGCTCGCCCGGTCGTTGATCGCCTGCGTGATCAGCAGGTTCACGAACCGCACGATCGGCGCGTCGGAGTCCTGCTCGTCGAGCGTCTCGGTGAAGGTGACGGTGGATGCGCCGGCCGACTCGCCCATCTGCTCCGACAGGTCGCTTAGCTCGTCGTCGCTGCGCAGGTAGCGCTCGAACGCCTGCTGCAGCGCATCCGCCGCCGCGACGACCGGGTTGATGCTCAGATCCGTGATGCTCGCCACGTCATCGATCGCGATGATGTCGGTCGGATCGAGCATCGCGACCTTCAGCTGGTCGCCCGACCGCTCGATCGGCAGCATCTGATACTTGCGGCACAGCGTTCCCGGCACGAGCCCGATGACGTCCGGCGGAATCGTCATCACCCCGATGTCGACGTACCGGTGCCCGGTGTTCAGCGCCACCGCCTCCGCGATCTCGGCATCCGATGCCAGCCCGTTCGACACGAGGACCCGGCTGAGATCCGGTCCGTCGCCCACCTCCGCGAGCACGGCCGACATGTCGGCGGCACGAACCGCGCCGGTCAATACGAGCGTCTGTGCAAGTCCACGCATAAAGATTCCCCAATCCCCAGGCTTTCATCTTCGCGCATACCAGGTCCGTGGCGGGCAGATCCGCAGCGACACCGCAGCCTGTGCACAAGAAATGGCCGGGTCCCGAAGGACCCGGCCATGGCGAAGACGGCGTCAGGAGGCGAAGGCGATGAGCCCCAGCTCGACATCCGAGACGAGCTGCGGATGCGCCGGAACGACCCGCACCGTGTAGCCGAACGACCCGGTGGCCGTGAGGGTCCGCGAACCCGTGAACAGCGTCAGGCCATCCGCGCCGGCCGGTCCCGTGGGCTGCAGCCTGGCGGTGCGCCGGTTGTCGCCGAGGTCGTCATCACCGTCGACGGGTCCGTACACCACCTCGACCGCGACATCATCGGGGGAGAGGCCGTCGAGCGCCACGCTCGCCTGGATCTCCAGCACATCGCCCGCCTGCGCCTGCTGGGGGATGCCGCTGCTGTCGACGTTCGCGACCCGCACCTTCGGCCACGAGGTCCGCACGCGCTGGATGAATGCGGCGAGCGCGCGCGCCTCCGCGAAGTCGTCCGTGCGCAGCGCGGCGTCGTGAGCGGCCGCCGGCACGTACATCGTCTGCACGTAGTCGCGGACCATCCGGTCGCTCGTCGCCTTCGAGCCGAGATCGGTCATCGTGTGCCGCACCATCCCGAGCCAGGTCGTCGGGATGCCGCCCTCGCGCTCGTAGAACGCCGGGACGAGCTGATGCTCGATGAGGTCGTACAGCGCCGCCGCCTCGGCGTCGTCGCGCTCCTCGTCGTTCGACGCGGTGTCGGCCGTCGGGATCGCCCAGCCGTTGCGGCCGTCGAACCACTCGTCCCACCATCCGTCGAGGATCGAGAGGTTCAGCGCGCCGTTGAGCGCGGCCTTCATGCCCGACGTGCCGCACGCCTCGAGCGGGCGCAGCGGGTTGTTCAGCCACACGTCGCAGCCCGGGTACAGCGTCTTGGCGAGCGTGATGTCGTAGTCCGGCAGGAACACGATCCGCCCGCGCACCTTCGGGTCGCGGCTGAATCGCACGAGCTGCTGGATGAGGATCTTGCCCGAGTCGTCGGCGGGATGCGACTTGCCGCCGATCACGATCTGCACCGGCCGCTCGGGGTCGGTGAGAAGGCGCGTGAGCCGCTGCGGGTCGCGCAGCATGAGCGTGAGGCGCTTGTATGTCGGCACACGGCGGGCGAACCCGATCGTCAGGACGTTCGTGTCCAGCAGATCGTCGACCCACGCGGGCGTGATGGTGTCGCCGAGGGATGCCGCGACCCTCCGTCGCGCCTCGGCGACGAGGTCGGCCTTCATCGCCTGGCGCACGCCCCACAGCTCGGCGTCGCTCACGACACCCCTGTCGGTCCAGTCGTGCGTCGCCACGTGCGAGTCGCCGAATCGCTCCTCGCTCAGCCCCTTGAGCTTGGCGTGCACCCACGTCGGCGCGTGCACGCCGTTCGTGATCGAGCCGATCGGCACCTCGTCGGTGTCGACGCCCGGCCACAGCTGGCCGAACATCCCGCGGCTGACCTTGCCGTGCAGCCGCGACACCCCGTTGGCGTGCTGCCCCAGGTGCAGGCCGAGCACGGCCATGTTGAACACGCCGGGGTCGCCCCCCGGGTAGTCCTCGAGGCCGAGGGCGAGGGCGCGCACCGGGTCGATGCCCGAGAAGAGGTTGCTCGCGAGGTAGGCCTCGATGAGGTCGCGCGGGAACCGGTCGATACCCGCGGGCACCGGGGTGTGGGTCGTGAAGACAGTGGATGCGCGCACCTGCGCCAGCGCCTCGTCGAAGCTCAGCCCGCTGTCCGTCATGAACCCGGCCATGCGCTCGAGGCCCTGGAACCCGGCGTGGCCCTCGTTGGTGTGGTACACGTCGGGGGTGGGACGCCCTGTGAGCGCCGCGAACGCGCGGACCGCGCGCACGCCGCCGACGCCGAGCAGCAGCTCCTGCAGCAGGCGGTGCTCGCCGCCGCCGCCGTAGAGGCGGTCGGTGACGCGGCGCATCTCGTCGGTGTTCGACGGGGTCTCGGCATCCAGGAGCAGCAGCGGGACGCGCCCGATGTCGGCGATCCAGATGCGCGCGGAGAGCCGACGGTCGCCGGGGAGGTCGAGCGAGATCTCGACGGGTGCGCCGTCCTCGTCGCGCAGCAGCGTCAGGCCGAGGCCGTACGGGTCGAGCAACGGGTAGCTCTCGCGTTGCCACCCGTCGTCGCCGATCGACTGGCGGAAGTAGCCGGACCGGTAGAACAGGCCGACACCGGTCAGCGGCACGCCGAGGTCGCTCGCGCTCTTCAGGTGGTCGCCGGCGAGGATGCCGAGTCCGCCCGAGTACTGGGGGAGGGAGCCGTCGACGCCGAACTCCGGGGAGAAGTACGCGATGTGCGCCGGCTTGTCCCCCTCGAGCTGCTGGAACCACCGGTCGCCGGTGAGGTAGCCCCGCAGGCTCTCCGCCTCGGCGTTCACGCGCTCGACGAACGCCGCATCGGCGGCGAGCTCGTCGAGGCGCTTCTGGCCGATGGCGCCGAGCATCCTCACGGGGTTCTCACCGACCTGCGACCAGAGGGCGGGGTCCATGGAGGCGAACAGATCGCGTGGCGTGCGCGACCACGACCAGCGGAAGTTGGCCGCCAGCGCATCGAGCGGCGCGAGCGACTCGGCGAGGACGGGGCGGACGGTGAACGTGCGGATGGCCTTCACGGAGGCGAGTCTAGGGGAAGAGTGGAAACGCTTGCATGCGCAGTAATCCGACCGCCGAACACTACGCTGTCCCCATGGCGATCGCACGACTCTCCGGAGGCCCGCTGGACGGGCAGATCATCCCCCTCGAGCCCGGTGTCACGGATTCGCTCATCGTGCCCTACGGCGAGGGTCAGCTCATCTACCGCCGGCGCGGTGAGGATGAGCACACGGGGGCGCACGACGGTCCGACCGAGGCGCACTTCATCTACGTCGAGGCGACCGAGGACATCGATCCCGATCCCGACGGCAGGGACGAATAAGTCGGCACCGTTGAGTGATCCCTCGCACTCCGTAGAGGTCGAGCGCAAGTACGACGTCGACGAGGACACGCCGCTTCCTGATTGGATGCGTCTGCCCGGCGTCGCCTCGATCGGCGAGGCCGAGCTGCGCCCACTCGACGCGCAGTACTTCGACACCGTCGACCTCGCGCTCGCGCGGCAGGCCATCGCGCTGCGCCGCCGCACCGGCGGGCCGGACGAAGGCTGGCACGTGAAGACCTCCGCCGCCGACGGCAGGCACGAGTGGCACTGGCCGCTGGATGCCCCGGTGTCGGGTGATCAGGACGTGCCGGACGGAGTGGTCAAGGCGCTGGCGCGCTATGCGCAGCCGCCGTTCCTGCCGCTCGCGCGCCTGCACAACCCGCGCCACGCCTACGCGCTGCGCGACGAGACCGGAGCGCTCGTCGCCGAGGTCGTCGACGACCGCGTGCGCGGGCGCGCCGAGCGCACCGGCCACGAGGACTCCTGGCGCGAGTGGGAGGTCGAGCTCGGCCCCGCGGCTCCCGACGACCACACGGCGTTCTTCGCCGCGGTCGACGAGCTCGTGCTCGCCGCCGGCGGGCGGCACGCCGCATCCGATTCCAAGCTCCAGCGCATCCTCGCCTGCTGAGCCGATACCGAGTGTCCTCACCGGGTTCGGCTCTTAACGGGCTCGACGCCGCCCCCGGCTTCGGTCGGGGCGGCGTCGAGTGCTTCCGTCGAGCTTAGAGGTTGATCATGTGCCCTGCCAGGCCGTGGAACGCCTCCTGGACGGCCTCCGACAGCGTCGGGTGGGTGTGCACGTTGCGCGCGGCCTCGAGGGCGGTGAGGTCCCACTTCTGCGCGAGCGTGAGCTCGGGGAGAAGCTCCGAGACGTCGGGGCCGATCATGTGCGCGCCGAGGAGCTCGAGGTGCTCGCCGTCCGCGATGACCTTGACGAAGCCGACGGGCTCGCCCAGGCCGTTCGCCTTGCCGTTGGCGGAGAACGGGAACTTCGCGACCTTCACGTCATAGCCCGCGTCGCGCGCCTGCTGCTCGGTGAGGCCGAACGAGGCGACCTGCGGGTTGCAGAACGTGGCGCGCGGCATCATGCGGTAGTCGCCGAGCGTCATGGTCTCCGCGTTCGCGATGGTCTCGGCCGCGACGACGCCCTGGGCCTCGGCGACGTGCGCGAGCTGGAGCTTCGCGGTGACGTCGCCGATGGCGTAGATGCCCTCGACGTTCGTGCGCATGTGGTCGTCGATGTCGATCGCGCCGCGCTCGGTGAGCTTGACGCCCGTGTTCTCCAGGCCGAAGCCCTCGACGTTCGGTGCGAAGCCGATCGACATGAGCACCTTGTCGGCGTCGATCTGGCCCGCCGTGCCGTCCTGCGCGGTGTACGCGACGGTGACGCGGTCGCCGTGGTCGGTGACCGACTCCACCTTGGTCGAGGTGAGGATCTCGACGCCGAGCTTCTTGTACTGGCGGGTGATCTCCTTCGAGACCTCCTCGTCCTCGTTCGGGAGGGCGCGGGGGAGGAACTCGATGATCGTGCACGTCACGCCGTAGTTGCTGAGGATGTAGGCGAACTCCATCCCGATCGCGCCGGCGCCGACGATGACGATCGAGTCGGGGAGCTCGCGCGTGAGGATCTGCTCCTCGTACGTGACGACGTTCTCGCTGAGCTGCACGCCGGGGAGGAGACGCACGGTCGAGCCCGTGGAGATGATCGCGTTCGTGAAGGTGACGCGCTCGGAGGTGCCGTCGTTCTTGGCGACATCGATCGTGTGCGCGTCGACGAACGTGCCGCGCCCGTCGTACTCGGTCACCTTGTTCTTCTTCATGAGGAAGTGGATGCCCTTGACGTGCGTCTCGGACACCTTGCGGCTGCGGTCGTGTGCGACGCCGAAGTCGAAGTGCACGTCGCCCGAGATGCCGAACAGATCGGCCTTCGCATGGAACGTGTGGGCGAGGTCCGCGTTCTTCAGCAGCGCCTTCGAGGGGATGCAGCCGACGTTGAGGCAGACGCCGCCCCAGTACTTCTCTTCGATGACGGCGACCGAGAGGCCGAGCTGTGCGCTGCGCACGGCCGCGACGTAACCGCCGGGGCCCGCGCCGAGGATGACGACGTCGTAGTGAGGCATACTCCCAGCCTATCGGTCGGAATCGGCCTCCGAGCGGGCCGGATCACCCCTCGGAACCCCGTCGTCGCGGCCTGCGCGAACGCGACGTGGACGGCCTCCGGAAACGCCTCGCTGCTCTTCCGTCGACCGGTCCCGCGCGCCTAGCATGGGCGGCAGCGGCGGACTGCCCGCCGTTGCCAGCGATCGGCCGGAATCGACCCGGTCGGCCGGAGAGAACGGAGAGGGCATGGACGCGATGATGATGGACATGATGTCCAAGGACATGATGACGATGCCCGGCATGGACACCGCGATGGACATGGACGTCATGCAGGCCTGTATGGACGCCTGCTCGGCGTGCGAGCAGGCGGCCACGGTCTGCGCGGTTCAGCTGATGGACGGATGCTCGCCCGCCTGCATGAACTGCGCCGACATGTGCAACACGATGATGCGGGCGATGATGCGGATGCAGGGCATGACCCCCGCGAGCATGATGGCGATGCTGGATGCCTGCATCGCGATGTGCCAGACGTGCATGGACGAGTGCATGGACCACGCGGACATGAGCGCCGTCTGCAAGATGTGCGCGCAGGCCTGCAAGGCGTGCATGGACGCCTGCATGGCGGTCAGGACCTCGATGATGTCGGCGGCCTGAGCCGCGGTCATCCGTTACGCGTCGCGCAGGACGTTGAACCGGCGACGCCCGTCGGCCAGCACGTGGTAGCGCGCGTGCAGCGCGACCGGCGCGCCGGCCTCGAGTGCGCGCGCCGCGCCGGCGCCGTTCCAGACGAGGATCGGTGCGGCATCCGCGATGGTGCGCAGCACGATCGTGCCCGCATCCGGGTCCACCGCCTCGACGACCGCGTCGATCCAGTCGGACGGCGTGGCCGATGCCAGGCGCGCCTGGATCAGGTGCACGGCGTGGCCGGGCTCGTACGAGGAGCAGGTCGATCCGTGGTCGCACATGCACGCCGCACGCTCACGCACCTCGAGGGGCGGAATGCGGCTGTGCGAGGTGGACACGATGTGCTCCTTCTGAATAGGGTCGTTACCCAGATCAGGCTAGGGCGGCGCGTCATCCGGGTCATCTCGGGCGACACAGACTGAAACACTGCGCCTCGTGTCGATGGACGGACGGATGCCGCGACCCCGCGCTTTCGCCCGCGGATCGATCCGATAGTCTGAGAGGAGAGGAGGGTGGACGTGGACGAGAACCGCCAGACGGACCGCGGAGGAATCCGCCGTTCGCCCGACCGCCCGGCCGGTCCGCCGAACGACACGACGCAGACCTTCGGGCACGATTCCGACCTGTCGTTCGTGCCCTTCGGCGCCGATCTCACCGACGCCGAGCTCGAGGCCATCGAGGCCCTGCCCGGCGGTGCGGCGCTCCTCATCGTGCGCTCGGGTCCCACGGCCGGCGCCCGCTACCTGCTCGATGCCGACGTCACCACGGTGGGCCGGCATCCCGAAGCGGACATCTTCTTCGACGACGTCACGGTCTCGCGCCGGCATGCCGAGGTCACCCGCGAGGGCGCGGCCTTCGAGATCGTCGACCAGCGCTCGCTCAACGGGACGTACGTCAACGGCGAGCGGGTCGACCGCGCCGCCCTCGTGAACGGCGCCGAGGTGCGGATCGGAAAGTTCCGCCTCAACTTCTTCGTATCGCCCGTGGATCTGCAGCAGGCACAAGGCCGCTGATGACGGCGATGCAGGCAGGCGGCCGCTCGGCGGCGGCCGGCGGTCGCAGCACCCTTCTCAGCATCGGACAGGTGCTCGCGCGGCTCGGGCCGGAGTTCCCGAAGCTCACCAGCAGCAAACTGCGCTTCCTCGAGGTGCAGGGCATCGTCACCCCGCGGCGCACCGAGTCGGGCTACCGCAAGTTCACGCACGAGGATGTCGAGCGCCTGCGTCTCGCCCTCACGCTGCAGCGCGACCACTACCTTCCGCTCGTCGTCATCCGCGAGTACCTCGACGACCTCGATGCCGGACGCGATCCGGCGCCGCTGTCCCCGCCGCCGTCGATCGTCCCCGCGCCGCGCCGGTACCGTCGCGACGAGCTGCTCGCGGTCGCCGGCGCCTCCGCTCAGCTGCTGAACGACGCCGTGAGCACCGGCATCCTTCCCGCCACCGACGCGTACGACGAGCAGCACCTTGCGACCCTGCGCGTGCTCGTGGCTCTCGACCGGCACAGCATCGAGCCCCGTCATGTGCGCACGCTCGTGCAGTCCGCGGAGCGGCAGGCGGCGCTCGTGGCCTCGGCGCTCGCGCCGTTGCTGCGACGGACGGATGCCGCGTCCCGCGCGCGGGCGAGCGAGCTGGCGCCGGAACTGTCACACCGCCTCGACGAGCTGCGCGGGATCTTCGTCCGTGCGGCCGTCGACAGGATGCTCGGCTGAGCCGTCCGGGGCTCGAGTCCGACGACACGCCGACGGGCGGGGTCGTTGTCGGAGGGGCAGGGCTCCTCTACCGTTGACAGAGTCGAATCCAGTGGGGGGAGGAGCACGCGATGGGCGCAGATGACGAATCGGGCGAGCCGCAGTTCGTGGACGATCTCCTCTTCACCGACGGTCTGCCGCTGATGGACGACGAGGTCGGCTACCGCGGCGCGGTGGCGGCCAAAGCCGCGGGCATCACCTACCGCCAGCTCGACTACTGGGCCCGCACGGAGCTCGTCGAGCCGACCGTGCGCGGGGCGAAGGGCTCGGGATCCCAGCGCCTGTACGGCTTCCGCGACATCCTCGTGCTCAAGCTCGTCAAGCGCCTCCTCGACACCGGCATCTCGCTCCAGCAGATCCGCGTGGCGGTCGAGCAGCTGCGGGCTGCCGGCATCCGCGACCTCACCGGCACCACGCTCATGAGCGACGGCGCCTCGGTGTACCTGTGCACGTCGAACGACGAGGTGATCGATCTGGTCAGCCGCGGTCAGGGCGTGTTCGGCATCGCGGTCGGCAAGGTGCTCCACGAGGTCGAGACGAGTCTCATCGACATCGAGCCGCAGATGGTCGACGCCGTGGACGAACTCGCCGCGCGCCGCGCCAAGCGCTCCGCCTGAATCCGGAAAGACGACGCCCCGAGAGTGGACTCTCGGGGCCTCACCATGTCGTGGGGTCTCAGGCGCCGGTCGGAGCCTCGGGGGCCGGGATGCGCCCGGTGCGCATCACACGGTCGAGCAGGGCGTCGAAGTCGCCCGCGAGCTCCTGGGCGGAATCGCCGGGCCAGATGTGCAGCGGCTTCGCGGCCCCCTGTGCCTGCTGCAGCGAGGTGCGCTCGGGCAGCTGCGGCGCGAGGACGAGCGGGCCGAACATGTCGCGCAGCTCCTTGATGCGGAACTGGTGCTCGATCGACTGCGGGCGCACGCGGTTCACGACGATGCCGAGCGGCTGGAGGCGAGGGGAGAGACCGCGGCGGATCTCCTCGATCGCGCGCAGCGCGCGGTCGGCCGCGGCGACGGAGAACAGGCCGGGCTCGGTCACGACGACCACACGGTCGCTCGCCGCCCACGCGGTGCGCGTGAGGGCGTTCAGCGACGGTGCGCAGTCGATGAGCACGAGGTCGTAGTCCGCCTCGACGGCGGCGAGCGCCTCCTCGAGCTTCCACACGTCGCGGACGCTCGGATGCGGGCCGTCGAAGTTGATGGCGGAGGGGCTCCCGATCATGACGTCGATGGTCCCCGGATGCACCTTGGTCCAGCCGCTGGAGGTGATGGCCTGGCGGACCGTCTTCTCCTTCGGATTCGCGAGAACGTCAGCGACGTTCAGGCGACCGGCCACTTGGATGTCCATTCCGGTGGACACGTCGGACTGCGGGTCGAGGTCGACGACGAGCGTGCGGACACCGCGGGCGAATGCCGCTGACGCGAGTCCGAGAGTCACGGTCGTCTTGCCGACCCCGCCCTTGAGCGAGCTGACGGAAAGGACGTGCACGGTCGTCTACGTTACCGTCCCCTAGGCTGTGAGCACACTCAGCGTCCGCCCCCACGCCAGCTGTGAGGTCTGCATGTTCCGCAAGATCCTGGTCGCGAACCGCGGCGAGATCGCGATCCGCGCCTTCCGAGCCGCCTTCGAACTCGGAGCCCGAACGGTGGCCGTCTACCCGTACGAGGACCGCTATTCGCTGCACCGGCTGAAGGCGGACGAGGCCTATCAGATCGGCACCGAGGGCCATCCTGTGCGGGCCTACCTCGACGTCGACGAGATCATCCGCGTCGCCCGGGAGGCCGGCGCAGACGCGATCTACCCGGGCTACGGCTTCCTGTCCGAGAATCCGGACCTCGCCGCCCGCGCGGCCGAGAACGGCATCGTCTTCATCGGGCCGCCGGCATCCGTCCTGGAGATGGCGGGCAACAAGGTCACCGCGAAGCACCACGCGATCGCGGCCGGCGTGCCCGTGCTGCGCTCGACCGAGGCCTCCGACGACGTGGATGACCTGGTGGCGCAGTCCGACGACATCGGCTTCCCGCTGTTCGCGAAGGCCGTCGCCGGCGGCGGCGGGCGCGGCATGCGCCGCGTCGAGTCGAAGGCCGAGCTTCCCGCGGCGCTGGCCGCCGCCATGCGGGAGGCAGACAGCGCCTTCGGCGACCCGCGGATGTTCCTCGAGCAGGCCGTGCTGCGGCCCCGACACGTCGAGGTGCAGATCCTCGCGGATGCGACCGGGCACACCGTTCACCTCTTCGAGCGCGACTGCTCGGTGCAGCGCCGTCATCAGAAGGTGATCGAGATCGCGCCCGCGCCCAACCTCGACCCCGACGTGCGCGACGCGCTCCACCGGCACGCCGTCGCCTTCGCACGCTCCATCGGCTACCAGAACGCGGGAACGGTCGAGTTCCTCCTCGAGACCGCCGGCCCGCGGACCGGGGAGGTCGTCTTCATCGAGATGAACCCGCGCATCCAGGTCGAGCACACGGTGACCGAGGAGGTCACCGACGTCGACCTCGTGCAGTCCCAGATGCGGATCGCGGCCGGTCAGACGCTCGCCGAGCTGGGTCTGCAGCAGGATGCGATCCGCCTGCGCGGAGCGGCCCTCCAGTGCCGGATCACGACGGAGGACCCGAGCCAGGCCTTCCGCCCCGACACCGGCAAGATCACCACCTACCGGTCGCCGGGCGGCGCGGGCATCCGTCTCGACGGCGGCACGACGGCCGCCGGCGCCCAGGTGAGCCCGCACTTCGACTCGATGCTCGCCAAGCTCACGTGCCGCGGACGCGACTTCGGCGCCGCGGTCACCCGGGCGCGTCGCGCACTGGCCGAGTTCCGCATCCGCGGGGTCTCGACCAACATCCCGTTCCTGCAGGCCGTGCTCGATGACCCGGCCTTCCTCGCCGGAGACATCAGCACGTCGTTCATCGACGAGCGCCCCGAGCTGCTGCGCGGCCGCGAATCGAAGGACCGCGGCACGAAGGTGCTCACGTGGCTCGTCGAGACGACGGTGAACAAGCCCCATGGCGACAACCCCCTGACGACGGAGCCGCGACTGAAGCTCCCGAAGATCGACGTGGCGACGCCGGCCCCGGCCGGTTCGCGCGACCGGCTGCTCGCTCTCGGCCCGACCGGTTTCGCAGCCGACCTTCGCGCCCGCACGGAGCTGGCCGTGACCGAGACCACGTTCCGGGATGCGCATCAGTCGCTGCTGGCCACACGCGTGCGCACGAAGGATCTCGTCGCGGTCGCGCCCTACGTGGCGCGGCTGACCCCGCAGCTGCTGTCGGTCGAGGCGTGGGGCGGCGCGACGTACGACGTCGCACTGCGCTTCCTCGCCGAAGACCCGTGGGAGCGGCTCGACAAGCTCCGTGCGACGCTTCCGAACATCGCGATCCAGATGCTGCTGCGCGGCCGCAACACCGTCGGCTACACGCCGTACCCGACGGCGGTGACCGACGCGTTCGTGCACGAGGCCGCGGCATCCGGGATCGACATCTTCCGCATCTTCGACGCGCTCAACGACGTCTCGCAGATGCGTCCCGCCATCGACGCCGTCCTCGCGACCGGCACCTCGGTGGCCGAAGTGGCCATCTGCTACACGGGCGACCTCCTCGATCCCCGCGAGGAGCTCTACACGCTCGACTACTACCTGCGTCTCGCGGAGCAGATCGTCGACGCCGGCGCCCACATCCTCGCGATCAAGGACATGGCGGGACTGCTGCGGCCCGGCGCCGCATCCCGTCTCGTCTCCGCTCTGCGCGAGCGCTTCGACCTGCCCGTCCACGTGCACACGCACGACACGGCGGGCGGCCAGCTCGCGACCCTCCTCGCGGCGAGTGCGGCGGGGGCGGATGCGGTGGATGCCGCGGCCGCCCCGATGTCGGGGACCACGAGCCAGCCCTCCCTGTCGGCGCTCGTCGCCGCCCTCGCGCACACCGAGCGCGACACCGGACTCTCGCTCGACGCCGTGTCGGACCTCGAGCCGTACTGGGAGGCGGTGCGCCGGCTGTACCGTCCGTTCGAATCGGGCCTGCCCGGCCCCACCGGCCGGGTGTACCACCACGAGATCCCGGGCGGGCAGCTGTCGAACCTCCGCCAGCAGGCGATCGCCCTCGGCCTCGCGGACGACTTCGAGCTCATCGAGGACATGTACGCCGCCGCCGACCGCATCCTGGGCCGCGTCCCGAAGGTGACGCCCTCGTCGAAGGTCGTGGGCGACCTCGCCCTCGCGCTCGCGGCGGTGCGCGCCGACCCGGCCGACTTCGCCGCCCACCCCGAAAGGTACGACGTGCCGGACTCCGTCGTCGGCTTCATGGCAGGCGAGCTCGGCGACCTGCCGGGCGGCTGGCCCGAGCCGTTCCGCACGAAGGTGCTGCAGGGCCGCGACGTCCGCATCGGGACGACCCCGCTCACGGCTCCGGAGGAGGAGGCGCTCGACGGCGACTCGACCACCCGCCGCGCGATGCTCAACCAGCTGCTGTTCCCCGTGCCGACGCACACGTTCGCGCAGGCGCGCGAGACCTACGGCGACCTCAGCGTGCTCGACACCGCCGACTACCTGTACGGGCTCGCACCCGGCACGGAGCATGTCGTCGAGATCGAGCGGGGCGTGCAGCTCTACGTCGGGCTGGAGGCCATCGGCGAGGCCGACACGAAGGGCATGCGGACCGTCATGACCACGCTGAACGGCCAGCTGCGCCCGGTGGTCGTGCGCGACCGCTCCATCGACGTCGAGGTGCGTCAGGCCGAGAAGGCGGACTCGTCGGTTCCGGGCCACGTGGCGGCGCCGTTCTCCGGCGCGGTGACGGTCAAGGTCTCCGTCGGAGACCACGTCGCCGCCGGCCAGGCGGTGGCATCCATCGAGGCGATGAAGATGGAGGCGTCCATCAACGCCACCGTCGCGGGCGTCGTCGAGCGGGTCGTCACCACGGGAACGCAGCAGGTGGATGCCGGCGACCTTTTGGTCGCCATCCGCAATGCGCAGTAGCCTGGAGGGCGGCCCCATTCCCGACGGCCCCGACCCTTCTGGAGAACTCACCAGTGAGTCCTGACCGCATTGACAACACGCCTGATGCCGACGACGACGAACAGAACGGCGTTCTGAGCGATACCGCCAGCATCGACACGACCGGCATCGCGATCTTCGGATCGACCGCTCACGTCAGCGTGAGCATGCCGGTCGGCTCCGAGGACGACGACCTCGACAGCGACGATGTCGTCGACGACATCGTCGCCGACGAG
Organism: Microbacterium rhizosphaerae; assembly: GCF_034120055.1. Taxonomy (NCBI): domain Bacteria; kingdom Bacillati; phylum Actinomycetota; class Actinomycetes; order Micrococcales; family Microbacteriaceae; genus Microbacterium; species Microbacterium rhizosphaerae. The sequence continues at coordinate 1,770,589 of NZ_CP139368.1, forward strand.
ATCGCCGTGGAGCACATCCACCTCGACGCCGCGGCGCTGCCCGCCCTCGCCGGATCCGACGATGCGTCGGATGAGGCCGAATTCCAGGCGGAAGACGCAGAGGTCGTCGTGGCCGAGATCATGTCCGAGGACGAAGTCTTCGAAGCCGTGGTCGTCGAGGACGTCGACACCGTCGAGCAGGGCGAGCAGGTCGAGCAGGTCGAGCACGCCGATGAGCTCCAGGATGCCGGGCAGGAGGCGGTCGCCGAGTCCGTCGACGCTGAGCCTGCCGCGTCCGAGCCCGTCGAGTCCGAGCCCGTCGAGTCCGAGCCCGTCGACGCCTACGCCGCCTTCGCCGCGGCGGGCTTCGACGTGAGCGGACTCACGGACGAGCCCCTCGAGCCCGAGGTGCTCGACGACGCAGAGGACGGCGAGGACGTCATCGACGTGGACGCCCCGGCCGAAGAGCCGGCGGACCTCGCGCCGGTCGGCGATGCCGAGGATCTGGACGAGCTGGACGTCCACCTCGAAGATGAGATCAGCAAGACCGACGCCGTCGATGGGGATTCGACGCAGGGGGACGAACTCGAGCCGGCAGATGAGGCGCCGGCGGAGGACGCCGTCCAGGACGAGGGGGATGCCGTGGACGAACAGAAGCCGACCACTGATTCGTTGACGCGCTCGGCGTTGCGCCAGGCGACGGGCGCTGTGCCGGTCCAGCCGGCCGCCGCGGCTCCCGGCGATGTCGAGCGCGTGCACCAGACCGAGCGCGTCGCGGTGCACCCGACCGAGATCTCGCTGACCTCGAAGCGCGTCGGCGAGTTCGAGCCCGACCGCGAGAGCGCCGACCTGCTGACCGCCGATCGCCTTCTCGACCACACGAAGGTGGGACGCACCGAGCCCGAGGGCACGTGGCAGCAGTTCGTGTACTCGATCTCGGGACGTCGTATCAACCTCGGCGACGGCAAGCGCGCCCGCGCGCGCAAGGAGCTCGACCGTCGCATCGCCGCGCCGCTGGCCGGCGGCGCCCGCTTCGTGCCGGTCGTGTCCCGCAAGGGCGGCGTCGGCAAGACGACGATCACGACGCTGCTCGGGATGGCGCTCGCCGACGCCCGCGACGACCGGGTGATCGCGATCGACGCCAACCCGGACCGGGGCACGCTGGCCGAGCGCATCGCGCGCACGAGCGGCCGGACGGTCCGCGACCTCGCACGCCTGAGCGGCGCGGTCAACGGCTTCAACGACATCTCGACGATCGTCGCCCGCGACGAGACGCGCCTCGACATCATCTCGTCGGATTCCGACCCGCACGTCTCCGAGGCGTTCAGCGACCACGACTACCGAGATGTCGCGGCCGTCGCCGCGCACTACTACTCGATCGTGCTCACCGACACCGGCACCGGCATCGTGCACTCCGTCATGGGGGCGACCCTCGACATGGCCGATGAGCTCGTCATAGTGGCCGGTCTGAGTGTCGACGAGGCGCGACTGGCGTCCGAGACCCTGACGTGGCTCGAGGCGAACGGCTTCGCCGACAAGGTGCGCCGCGCGGTCGTCGTCCTGAACAACGCGCGTCCCGGCTCGCCGCTCGTGCTCCCGAACGAGCTCGAGGCGCACTTCCGCTCGCGCGTGCGCGCCGTCGTGCGCATGCCCTACGACCCGCACATCGGCGCCGGCACCGCGATCTCGTACCGAGAGCTGCAGCCTGCGACGCGGGAGGCGGCGCGCCAGCTCGCGGCGACGATCATCGAGGGACTGCGTTCGCTCGACGCGGCGGCCTGACGCCATGGCGGTCCGCCCCATCCGTGTCTTCGGCGACCCCGTCCTGCGCTCGGCGAGCGCGCCCGTGGCGAGCATCGACGACGGCGTGCGCGCGCTCGTGCGCGACCTCGTCGACACCGTGGAGCTGCCGGGGCGTGCCGGAGTCGCGGCGCCGCAGATCGGCGTCGGCGTGCGCGCCTTCAGCTACAACATCGACGGCGACATCGGCTACGTGCTGAACCCCGTGCTCGTCGAGGTCGGCGGCGAGCCGACGCTGACGGGCGAGGGGTGCCTCTCCGTCCCGGGTCTGTGGCATGACGTGATGCGCTACCCCCACGCCAAGGTCATCGGCATCGATCTGGACGGCAACGAGGTCATCCTCGAGGGCGAAGGCCTGTTGGCGCAGGCGCTCCAGCACGAGACCGACCATCTCGACGGCAAGCTGTACCTCGACCGACTCGACCCCGAGCGCCGCCGCGTGGCGATGCGCGAGATCCGCGAGGCGAGCTGGTGACCACGCGCGAATGAGCGAACGGCGGTCGGCTCGGCCGACCGCCGTCCTCGTCGGCGGACTCAGCCGACGGCGTTGTTGGTCGTCTTGACCGGGACGTTGTAGAGCTCGTCGACGGCGCCCGAGTAGTCCGACAGGATCACGTGGCGCTTGATGCTCATCTTCGGCGTGAGGTGGCCGCTGGCCTCGGTCCACTGCGTCGGCAGGATCGTGAACTTGCGGATCGACTCGGCGCGCGACACGAGCTTGTTCCCCTCGTCGACGGCGCGCTGCACCTCGGCGCGGACCTGCGCATTGGTCGCACAGTCGTCGAGCGGCATATCGGCGGGCAGTCCGTTGTTGGCGAGCCACGTGGGAAGCATCTCGGCGTCGAGCGTCACGAGCGCGCCGATGAACGGTCGCTGATCACCGACGACGACGACCTGGCCGACGACCGGGTTCGCGCGGATCGCGTCCTCCAGCAGGGCGGGCGAGACGTTCTTCCCGCCGGCGGTGACGATGATCTCCTTCTTGCGACCGATGATCGTGAGGAAGCCCTCGTCGTCGAACGAGCCGAAGTCGCCGGTCCGGAACCATCCGTCGTCCATCGCGTCCGCGGTCGCGGCCTCGTTGTGCCAGTACTCGCGGAAGACGTTGATGCCGCGCACCTCGATCTCACCGTCCTCGGCGAGACGGATGCCGACGCCCGGCAGCACCGGACCGACGGTGCCGATCTTCGACTTGGTCGGCAGATTGACCGTCGCTGGCGCCGTGGTCTCGGTGAGGCCGTAGCCCTCGAGCACGGTGATGCCGAGCGAGTGGTAGAAGTGCCCCAGGCGCGCGCCGAGCGGCGCCGAGCCGGAGACCGCGTACGAGACGTTGCCGCCCATCGCCGCGCGCAGCGTCTTGTAGACGAGGCGATCGAAGAGAGCGAACCTGAGCTTGAGCATGAGCGGGATGCGGCGCCCCTCCTGCAGCCGGGTCGAGTGCTCGACCGCCGTGTTCGCCGCCGCGCGGAAGATCTTGCCCTTGCCGCCGGACTCCGCCTTCTGCTCGGCGGAGTTGTAGACCTTCTCGAACACGCGCGGGACCGCGAGCAGGAACGTCGGCTTGAACGAGCCGAGCGCGGGCAGCAGGCGGCTCGTGTCCGGCTGATGCCCGGTCTTCACGCCGGCGTGGATGGCGAGCACCGAGATGAACCGGGCGAAGACGTGCGCCGTCGTGATGAACAGGAGTGTCGAGGCGCCGGGCACCTGCACGACCTCGGACAGCGCGACCGCGGAGTTGCGCGAGAGCTCGACGAAGTTGGCGTGCGTGAGCACGCAGCCCTTCGGACGCCCGGTCGAGCCCGACGTGTAGATGAGGGTGGCGATGTCGGCACCGTTCGCGATGGTGCGGCGGCGCTCGATCTCGGCGTCGGGCACGTCCGTGCCGGCCGCGACGAGCTTCTCGAGCGCGCCGTCCGCCATCGACCACGTCGTGCGCAGAAGCGGAAGGTCGACGGCGGCCTCGGCGAGACGCTCGGCGTGCGACGGCAGCTCGGTCATGCACGCCACGGCGCCGGAGTCGGACAGGCACCACGTGATCTGCGCGGTGGAGCTCGTCTCGTAGATCGGCACCATCACCGCACCCGCGTAGAAGAGCCCGAAGTCGACGAGCGACCACTCGTAGGTCGTGCGGGCGATGAAGCCGACCTTGTCGCCGGGCTCGATCCCGGCAGCCGCGAACCCCTTGGCCAGCGCGATGACCTGCCGCTGGAACTCGGCGGCCGACACGTCCTTCCAGCCGTCGCCGTCCGGCACGGCGAACAGGGCCCGGTCCGGCGTCTCCTTCACCCGCTCGGAGAGCAGGTCGGTGATGTTGGCGCTCGGGTCGGCCGGGACGACAGCGGGCACTTCGAACTGGACGGCGCTCACTTCGGCAACTCCTTCGGTACCGCTCCATGCGGTGGCGTATCGAGTCTATGGCAGGCGCTCGGAGGCCCTGAGGCGGGCCGCCGACGGCCGCGCCACTAGACTTCAGCGGTGCTCACAGTCGGAATCGACATCGGCGGAACGAAGATCGCAGGAGGCGTCGTAGACGCAGGCGGCAGCATCCTGGAGAAGCTTCGCGTCGACACCCCTGCAGACCCGGATGCGCTGACGGATGCCGTGGCCGCCATGGTGCGCCACTTCGGCGAGCACCACGAGATCGCCGCCGTCGGCGTCGCTGCGGCCGGGTTCATCGACCGCGATCGGGCCGTCATCCTGCACGCCCCGAACATCGACTGGCACGACACCCCGCTGCGCGACCAGCTGCAGGACCGGCTGTCCATGCCGATCACGCTCGAGAACGACGCGAACGCGGCGGGGTGGGCCGAGTTCCGGTTCGGTGCCGGCCGCCGCACCCACGACATGGTGATGCTCACGATGGGAACGGGCGTCGGCGGTGCGATCGTCACGGGCGGCAAGCTCTTCCGCGGCGGCAACGGCATCGCCGGCGAGCTCGGCCACGTGCGGCACGTGCGCGACGGACTGCTGTGCGGCTGCGGTCAGCGCGGCTGCATCGAGATGTACGCATCCGGTCGCGCCCTGCAGCGCGAGGCGAACGAGATCGCGGATGCCGGCGGCATCGGCGCCCGCCTCGCCCAGGTCCGCGCGGAGAAGGGCGAGATCCCGGGCACCGCGGTCTCGCGGCTCGTGCTCGAGGACGACCCGGGTGCGATCGAGGCGATCACGCGCGTCGCGAGCGCGCTGGGCGAGGCCTGCGCGAGCTTCACCGCGGTGCTCGACCCCGAGCTGTTCGTGATCGGCGGGGGAGTGGCGCAGCTCGGCGACGCGCTGCTCGATCCCATGCGAGCCGCCTACGAGGAGACGCTGCCGGGCGCCGGCGAGCGCCCGAGCGCGTCGTTCGCGATCGCGCAGCTCGTCAACGACGCGGGGCTCATCGGGGTGGCGGACCTCGCCGCCCAGACCGACTGAGCAGACACCGAGCGGAGCACCGCCATGGCCTACTGGATCTTCAAGTACATCATCATCGGGCCGATCGTGAAGGCGATCTTCCGTCCGTGGATCGTGGGGCGGCGCAATGTCCCGGTGGAGGGCGCCGCGATCCTGGCCAGCAACCACCTGTCGTTCTCCGACTCGATCTTCCTTCCGCTCCTCATCGACCGCCCGATGGCGTTCCTCGCGAAGAGCGACTACTTCACCGGCAAGGGCATCAAGGGCTGGGCGACCCGGCTGTTCCTCGAGGGCACCGGTCAGCTGCCGATCGACCGCTCGGGCGGCAAGGCGTCGGAGGCGTCACTCAACGCGGGTCTGCAGGTGCTCGGCCGTGGTGAGCTGCTGGGGATCTACCCGGAGGGCACGCGCAGCCCCGACGGCAAGCTGTACCGCGGACGCGTGGGCATCGCGCGCATGGCGCTCGAGGCGCAGGTGCCCGTCGTCCCGGTCGTGATGGTCGACACCGGCGAGGTCATGCCGATCGGCAGGCGGGTGCCCCGCATCGGCCGCGTCGGGATCATCATCGGCGAGCCGATCGACTTCAGCCGCTTCCAGGGCATGGAGGGCGATCGGCACGTGCTGCGCTCCGTGACCGACGAGATCATGGTCGCGCTGCAGCGCCTGGGCGCGCAGGAGTACGAGGACGTGTACGCCTCCACAGTGAAGTCGCGCGCGACGGCGACGGCTTCGGCGACGCGCTCCCCGAGCACCGGGTCCGCGTCGTAGCACGGCGCTGGCGCCGGGTGTCTCCCCGATAGACTGGCCGGATGCTTCAGCAGCTGGATCCCCTCGACCACTGGCGCACTCTGCCCATCAAGCAGCAGCCGCAGTGGCCCGACGCCGATGCCGTCGCTGCCGTCTCCGCGGAGCTTGCGACGCTCCCGCCGCTGGTGTTCGCGGGCGAGGTGGACAACCTGCGCGACAAGCTCGCGCGCGCCGCATCCGGTCGCGCCTTCCTGCTGCAGGGCGGCGACTGCGCCGAGACGTTCGCCGGCGCCACGGCGGAGCAGATCCGCAACCGCATCAAGACCGTGCTGCAGATGGCCGTCGTGCTCACGTACGGCGCGTCGATGCCGATCGTGAAGATGGGCCGCATGGCGGGCCAGTTCGCCAAGCCCCGCTCGAGCGACACCGAGACGCGCGGCGACGTCACCCTTCCGGCGTACCGCGGCGACATCGTCAACGGATACGACTTCACCGAGGGCTCTCGCCGGGCCGACCCGGCGCGGCTGCTGAAGGGCTACCACACCGCCGCATCCACGATCAATCTGATCCGCGCGTTCACACAGGGCGGCTTCGCCGACCTGCGCGAGGTGCACTCGTGGAACCGGGGCTTCGCGCAGAACCCGGCGAACCAGCAGTACGAGCGCCTGGCAACCGAGATCGACCGTGCCATCAAGTTCATGGAGGCCGCAGGCGCCGACTTCGACGAGCTCAAGCGCGTCGAGTTCTACACGGGCCACGAGGGCCTGCTGATGGACTACGAGCGCCCGATGACGCGCATCGACTCGCGCACCGGCACGCCGTACAACACGTCGGCTCACTTCCTGTGGGTCGGCGAGCGCACACGCGAGCTCGACGGCGCGCACGTCGACTACTTCTCGAAGATCCGCAACCCCATCGGCGTGAAGCTGGGCCCTGCGACGTCGCCCGACACCGCCCTCGCCCTGATCGACAAGCTCGACCCCGAGCGCGAGCCCGGCCGCCTGACCTTCATCACGCGCATGGGGTCGGGCAAGATCCGCGACGCGCTTCCGCCCCTCCTGGAGGCGGTGAAGGATGCGGGCGCCACCCCGCTGTGGGTCACCGACCCCATGCACGGCAACGGCATCACGACGCCCACCGGCTACAAGACGCGTCGCTTCGACGACGTCGTGGACGAGGTGCGCGGGTTCTTCGAGGCGCACCGCGCCGTCGGCACGTTCCCGGGCGGCATCCACGTCGAGCTCACGGGCGACGACGTGACCGAGTGCCTCGGCGGCTCGGAGCAGATCGACGAGGCGACCCTCGCGACGCGCTACGAGTCGCTGTGCGACCCGCGCCTGAACCACATGCAGTCGCTCGAGCTCGCCTTCCTCGTGGCCGAGGAGCTCGAGAAGCGCTGAGTCCGGGCGCGCTCGCGGCGCGTTCCCCGCGATGGGGGAGGCTCAGTAGCCGCTCGACTTCACCTTCACGCTCGTGCCCGGCGGCACCTGGGTGCCCGCCTTCGGATCCGTCCCGTTCGCGGTGAAGAAGCCCCACAGGGCTTCGGGGATGGAGCTCTGCGGGTTGAGACCGGCCTTCGTCAGCGCCGCCATGGCCTTGTCGAGCGACTGTCCGGAGATGTCGGGGATCGCGATGGGCTGCGGGCCCTTCGAGACGATCAGGGTCACCGTCTCGCCGGGAGCCCAGTTGCCGCCGCCGTCGCGCGGTGCGACGCCGATGACCTTCTTCTTGTCGACCGTGCTGCTGTACTGCTCGGTCGTCTTGCCCGAGACCTTCAGCCCGACGCCCTCCAGCTCGCGCGTCGCGTCGTCGACGGTCTCGCCCGAGACGTCCGGGAGGCGCCCCGCCGACACCACGAGCGCGCCGGAGTCGCCTTCGTGGACCGTGCAGCCCTTCGAGCAGTCGATCGCCTTGCCGTCGGAGCGCTGCGTGATGGATGCCGACACCACGATGCCCTTGTCGGCATCCGTGAAGACCTGCGCATCCTGACCGACGCTGACCTTCGCGTCCTCGAGCACCGTGCGCGCCGCGTCCGAGCTCTGGCCCGCGAGCGCAGGGATGTCGTGCGGAGCCGGGCCCTTGGAGACGATGACGGCCACAGTCTTGTTCTTCGCCACGGGCGTGCCCGCTGCCGGGTCGGTGCCGATGACGATCCCGAGGGCGATCGCCTCGCTGTAGGCGTCCTGTTGGGTCGCCTTGAGCGACCGGTCTGCCAGTGTCGCCTGCGCCTGCGCGAAAGTCTGCCCCGAGACGGCCGGGACGGGGATGAGGGAGCCGGGGCCGGAGCCGAACCACCATCCTGCGGCCCCTGTCAGTGCGGCGGCCAGGACGACCAGCACGAGGATCCACGCGCCGCGGGCGGCACGCCGCTTCGTCGCTGTGCGCAGGCGTGAGGCGTTGTCGGCCTCGGGCATGGACGGCAGCGCCAGGGGGGCGGCGGGCAGGGCACCGGTGGCCGGCATGATCGCGGTCACGTCGGTGGAGTCCAGCCGCGCGACCGGAGTGGTCACCGCCGGGACGGCGAGCGTCCGTGCGACCTGGGCGCCGAGCCCGAGCTGGTCCTCGATCTCGCGGAGCCGGTCGAGCATGACGCCGGCGTCGGCCGGGCGATCGTCCGGGGCCTTCTCGGTCGCCCACAGCACGAGCTCGTCGAGCTGCTCGGGCACGCCGGGATTCTTCACGCTCGGCCGCGGCACCGAGTCCGTCGCATGCTGATACGCGATCTGCATCGGCTGCTCGCCCTTGTACGGCTGCTCGCCGGTGAGCATCTCGTAGAGCATGATGCCGAGCGCGTAGATGTCGCTCCGCGCATCCGCCGTGCCGCGCGTCACGAGCTCGGGCGCGAGGTACGCGATCGTGCCGAGCAGCAGCTGCCCGGTCGCGGTGTTGGCGCTCGTCGCCCGCGCGAGGCCGAAGTCACCGATCTTGATGCGGCCGTCCTCGGCGAGAAGGACGTTCTCGGGCTTGACGTCGCGGTGCACGATGCCGGCGCGGTGCGCGGCCGACAGGCCGGAGAGCACCGCATCCATGATCGTCACCGCCTGCGGCACGGTGAGCCGGCGCTGGTCGCGCAGCAGCTCGCGCAGGGTGATGCCCGGCAGGTACTCCATGACGAGGTACGCCATGTCCTCGTCCTGCCCCTGGTCGAAGACGTTGACGACGTGAGGATCGGCGAGGCGCGCCGCGGCGCGGGCCTCCTGGATGAAGCGCCCCTGGAAGACGGCGTCGTCGCTGAGGTGCCCATGCATGACCTTGAGCGCGACCCGGCGCTCGAGCCGGAGGTCGGTGGCCACGTACACGGTCGCCATCCCGCCGCGCGCGATGCGCGCGCGCACCCGGTACCGGCCGTCGACGAGGCGGCCGATCAGCGGGTCGAACGGCTGACTCGTGCTCACCCTGCGAGTCTACGGACGACCGGATGCGCGGCCGGGCAGCGCCTCGCCCGCAGGGGCCGGGATGCGGCAGGTCCTCAGGATCTGGCCGTCACCCGAGAGCGGCGAGCCAGCGGGCGGCGGGAGCCTCCCACGGCGCGTAGGCGTCGGGGTAGGCGGAGTTCTGCACCGCCTGGGCGGCCTGCGTGAACGTCATCGACTGCCAGCCCGGGACGTCGAGCAGGCCGCGGGTCGTGCTGCCGTTCGGGTCGCGGGGACCCCCGTAGAAGACGCGCGTCGAGCGCTCGGCATCCGCGATCTGGGCAGGAGTGCCCCATCCGTAGCTCGGACGCTGCTGGAACAGGCCGACCGAGTCGCGGTCGCCGTGGGCGAGGTTGCGGAGGGAGGACTCCTGCATCGCGGTGCCGAGGGCGATCGTGATGCCGCGATCGGACACTCCCAGCTGGCGGCCGACTCTGATGATGAGCTTCGCGTTCGCGATCTGCTCGGTGGTCAGGCCCGTGGGGCTCGGGATCGCCAGACGCTGCCCGGGATAGATGATCGACGAGCGGGAGAGGCCGTTGGCCGTGAGCACCGCGGCGACGGTCACTCCGAACCGGTTCGCGATGCCCGTGACGGTGTCGCCGGTGCGGACCGTCCACGTGGTCGCCGCAGGGGCGCGCGTGGGCGCCTGTGCCACCGGGGCCTGTGCCAGCGGGGCCTGTGCCACCGGGGCCTGTGCGGCGGCGGGCACCATGCGGCCCGGGATGGTGAGGCGCTGTCCGGGGTAGATGATCGACGACGCCGAGAGGCCGTTCGCCTGCAGCACGGCGGCGACGCTGACACCGAACGCCCGCGCGATGCGGGAGATCGTGTCGCCCTGGGCGATCGTGTAGGCGGCGGATGCGGGGGACGGCGACGATGCCGGCGGCGCGGCGGCCGGCGCGGCCCCTGGGGCCGAGAGCCGCAGGACACGGCCGGGCTGGATGACGCTGTTCCAGCCGAGCCCGTTCCACGACAGCAGGCTCGCCGTGTTCAGCCCGTACCTGCGCGCGATCGCGCTCACGGTGTCGCCCTGCTTCACGGTACAGGTCGCAGGAACGGCGGCCGCGGCCGCACGCGCCGTCGTCACCGGGTGGGCGGCGAGCCGCACGGCGACGTCGGTGTGAGGCTGTACGGCCCGCTCGACGGGAGCGGCATGCGCAGGCAGCGCGCTCAAGGTGAGCGCCAGCGAGCCGGCGATCGTGGTCGGCACCGCCACGGCGGCGCGAATCGGATTCCACACGGTTTCCCCCCGTTCGACCGGAATCAGGTCCTTGCCACCGTGTCATGCGGTGTGATTGATGTCAACCAGTGCTATTGGAGCGGTCGATGTGGTTTCTGTGACAGAAGTGGTGTCGACTCGACTCCCGGCGCAGGTGAGATAGTGGCTGTGTGACCGGATCGATCCCCGCACGCACAGAGACCGACTGGCTGACGATGCCCGACCTCGTGGAGGCCTTGGGCCAACCGCTGGGACGGGTCCGACGCCTCCTCGACGAGCACCACCTGGTCGGCAGCCGCCGCGACGGCACGTTCAAGGTTCCGGCCGTCTTCATCGTCGACGGGCATCCGCTCTCGTCGTTGCACGGCACGCTGATCGTGCTGCAGGACGCGGGGTTCGACGACGACGAGGCGATCGACTGGCTGCTCGAACCCGAGGACACGATCGGGATCTCGCCGATCGACGCCCTCCTGATGGGTCGCAAGAGCGAGGTCCGCCGCGTCGCTCGCGCGCTCGCCTGACAGCGTCCGCGTCAGGCGACCCGGACGGTGGATGCCCGCGCCAGATCGCGCAGCTCGCCGACCGCCGCGTTGTCGAGCCGAGCACCCGACAGCGCTCGGTCGGCCTCGCGCGCATAGTCGGCGATGAGCGCCTCGACCCGGTCGAGCGCACCCGTCTGGACGATGGTCTCCTGGAGCGAGGCGATCTGCTCGGCATCCAGCTCGGGATCGCCGAGCAGTTCGTCGAACACCCGCCGCGCGCCCGTCGGCATCGCCTCGCGTGCGAAGGCGACGAGCACGGTGCGCTTGCCCTCGCGCAGGTCGTCTCCCGACGGCTTCCCGGTGACCGCTTCGTCGCCGAAGACGCCGAGCACGTCGTCGCGGAGCTGATACGCCATCCCGAGCGGATGCCCGAAGGCCGAGAGCGCATCACGCTGCCCCGCATCCGCCCCGCCCAGCGCAGCGCCGATCAGCAGCGGCTGCTGGACGCTGTACCGGGCCGACTTCAGGGATGCCACGCGCAGCGCGCGCTCGGCGTGCCTGTCGTCGGGCTCGGTGCGGAACGCGGACTCCTCGGCGATGTCGAGGAACTGGCCGATCGTCACCTCCCGGCGCATGGTCGCATATTCCGCGCGCGCCGCGGAGGCGGTGTCGACGGATGCCTCGACCAGCCCCTCCTCGAAGAGATCGTCGCTCCACGCGACGAGCAGGTCGCCGAGCAGCACGGCGCCCGCGCGGCCGAAGGACTCGGCATCCCCCTCCCACGTCGCGGCCCGGTGATGGGTCTCGAGCGCCCGGTGCGCGGCGGGCTTGCCGCGCCGCGTGTCGGAGTTGTCGATCACGTCGTCGTGCACGAGAGCGGCGGCGTGGAACAGCTCCAGAGCGGCTGCCGCGGCGACGGCCGCCGGACTCGGCGGCGAGCCTGTGACGCACTGCCAGCCGGCGAGGAGGAAGCGGGCCCGAAGGCGCTTTCCGCCGGCGACGGATTCGGCTCCGGCAGCGGTGATCAGAACCGCTTCCGGCCCGAGCGGAACCGCGTGATCACGCTGAATCCGGAGGAAATTGTCGAGTCGCTGGGAAACCGCCGCGATCGCGTCCGGAGCAGGTGCCACGGGCCTAGCCTAATAAGGAATCGCGCGCGTAGAATCGTCGCACCCGGCACAACTCTAGGGGGATGAATGCCACTCTCCGAACAGGAGCAGCGTCTGCTCGACGAGATGGAACGGCATCTCATGCAGAACGACGCGGACGTCGTATCCGCGCAGCGCGACGGTCGCTCCCTCAGCTATCGCAACATCGTCTACGGCACGATCCTCGTGCTCGTCGGAATCGGCGGACTGCTCGGCGGTGTCGTGACGCAGCTCGTCATCGTCGGGGTGGTCGGCTTCGTCGCCATGCTCGCCGGCGTCATCCTCGCCGTGACTCCCATCCGCGCCGAGGCTCCCGAGGCCAAGAAGAAGAAGGAGCCGACGCCCAAGGGCTCGTCATCCGGATCGTTCATGGACCGCATGAACGACCGATGGGATCGACGCCAGGGCGATCACTGACTCCACTTTCCTCCACGTCTGCGACACCGGCCCTCGGGCCGGTGTTTTTTTGTGCCCTGACGCGGTTCCTCCGGCGGCGGCGAACACGCCGCGGGGGCTCATCGGCGCGCCCGGAGCGGGCCGAACCCTGAGAAAACGACGCGCGGGGGAGGCGAAGTGGAGGAAAGTGGAGTACGGTGGGGGAAAACCTCACGGGGGGCCGGACAAAGGGGGTGGTTTGGCGATGCTGTTGGGCACGCACACTCCCAAGCTCGATGACAAAGGCCGGGTGATCCTCCCCGCGAAGTTCCGCGACGACCTCGGCAAGGGCGTCGTCGTCACGCGAGGTCAGGAGCGCTGTCTGTACGTCTTCAGCACGGCGGAGTTCGAGCGCGTCCATGAGCGCATCCGCGAGGCTCCGCTGAGCAACAAGCAGGCACGCGACTTCATGCGCATGTTCCTCGCCGGCGCGAGCGCCGAGACCCCCGACGGCCAGAACCGCATCACCATCCCTCCGCAGCTTCGTCAGTACGCCGGGCTCGACCGCGAACTCGTGGTCACGGGCGTCGGGGCGCACGCGGAGATCTGGAACGCCGACGCGTGGAACGCCTACGCCGAGGAGAACGAATCCGGTTACGCAGAACTCGAGCAGGAGGTGATTCCGGGCCTGTTCTGATCCTGGGCTGTGATCTCCACCCGCTCACGCCCTGACGCCACTTCCCCGGCGCCAGGTCGGGACGGTGGGGGATCAGGGTTCAGGATCCCGCCCCGACGCCGATGAGCCTCCGCGACATCCACACCCCGGTCATGCTCGAGCGCTGCGTCGAGCTGCTCGCCCCCGCGCTCGAGCGCGACGACGCCGTGCTCGTCGACGCGACCCTCGGCATGGGCGGCCACACCGAGGCGTTCCTCGAGCGCTTCCCGCGCCTGCACGTGATCGGCCTCGACCGCGACACCGACGCCCTCCGCATCGCGGGGGAGCGGCTCGCCCCCTTCGCCGACCGCGTGACCTTCGTGCACACGGTCTACGACGGCATCGCCGACGCGGTCGCGGCCCACGCCCCGGGGGGACGGGTGGACGGCATCCTCTTCGATCTGGGCGTCTCGTCGCTGCAGCTCGACGTCGCCGATCGCGGCTTCGCGTACGCGCAGGATGCGCCGCTGGACATGCGCATGGATCAGACGACGGGGATGACGGCGGCCGACGTGCTCGCGACGTACGGCGAGGGCGACCTGCGCCGCATCTTCGAGCGCTACGGCGAGGAGAAGCTCGCCGGGCGGTACGCGCGGGCGATCATCGCCGCACGGGCGACGCAGCCGATCGAGCGCTCCGGCCAGCTCGTCGACATCCTGCAGGCGGCGACACCGGCTGCCGTCCAGAGGGCGGGTCACCCCGCCAAGCGCGTCTTCCAGGCTCTGCGCATCGAGGTCAACGCCGAGCTGACCGCGGTCGAGCGGGCGATCCCTGCGGCGCTCGGATCGCTGCGGGTCGGCGGGCGGATCGTCGTGCTGTCGTACCAGTCGCTGGAGGACCGCATCGTCAAGCGCGAGCTCGCGGATGCGTCGACGTCCACAGCACCGGCAGGACTGCCCTTCGAGCCACCGGAGCATGCGCCACGGTTCCGCCTGCTCGTGCGAGGAGCGGAGCTGGCGAGCGACGAGGAGCAGGCCCGCAACCCGCGGGCCAAGCCCGTGCGGCTGCGCGCGGCTGAACGAGTCAGAGACGAGCAGGCGGGGGAGGCATCATGACGATCGCGACGACCGCGGCGGCGGCGCGCACAGCGCCCGCGCCGCGGCGGGAGACCGGGCAGACGCGCCTCCGGGCGATCGAGAGCCGAGCGCGCCGCCGCCGGCCGCGCCTGGCGTACGCCCTCGTCGCCATCGCCGGTGTCCTCGCCATCGGCGCCGCGCAGATGACGCTCTCGATCATGACGACGCAGAGCTCCTTCGCCCTGTCGCAGCTGACACAGCAGCAGCGCACGCTGACCCTGCAGAAGCAGGTGCTCTACGACGACGTCGCCGGCCTCAGCTCGCCCCAGTACCTCGCGGCCAACGCATCCGCCCTCGGCATGATCGTCGCGGAATCACCGTCCTATCTGCGTCTCAGCGACGGCGCGGTGCTCGGAACCGGAGCGCCCGCGACGGGCGCCTCGAGCGTCGACGTCACCTCGCGCGGCTCGGTGCCCAACGCGCTCATCGCGAAGACGCCGCTCGTGACCGATCCCGCGGCGACGGTGGGAGGCGACACGTCCGCGGCGACGCCCGCGTCCGGCGCGGACGGCACGACGGCGACCGGCGCGACTCAGCCCGATCCGGCGACACCCCCGCCGCTGACCGACGGACTGCCGTCGCCGAGCACACACTGAAGCCATGACGACGAGAAGCACGCGAAGCCCCCGTCGCCGAACGGTCGTCGTCCTCGCCGTGGTCCTGGCCGTCCTCACCGGGTTCATCATCCGGCTCGTCGACATCCAGGTCGTCAACGCGCGCGAGCACATCGCCGACTCCATGTCCCTCGGCCTCGGCGACGCGAAGAAGCTGTACGGCACACGGGGATCGATCGTGGATGACTCGGGCACGACGCTGGCCACGAGCGTCCTGCAGTACGACTGCCAGCTCGATCCGAAGAATGCGGGCAAGGTCGAACGCCGCACTGCGGACGGCACCAAGGTCACCACGAGCTGGCCGGACGTCGCCGACGAGATCGGGGCGATCACGGGTCAGGCCGGCGCCGACGTGCAGAAGATCGTCGCGGATGCCAAGGCGATCGATCCGAACTCCCGCTTCGCGTACCTGAAGAAGGGGCTGTCGACCGAGCAGTACCGCAAGCTGATGGAGCTCGGCACGGGCTTCGTCGCGTGCGTGCCCGCGCAGAAGCGCGCCTATCCCAACGGCGCGGTGGCGGGCAACCTCCTCGGCTTCATGGGCACGGACGGCACCGCCCTCGGCGGACTCGAGCTCGCCGAGAACCAGTGCCTGACGGGCAAGGACGGCACACTGACCTTCGAGAAGGGCAAGGACGGCGTCATCATCCCGGGCACCGAGTCCGAGGTCCCGGCGGTCGACGGCGGCACCGTGAAGCTCACGATCGATTCCGACCTGCAGTGGTACATGTCGCAGCTGATCTCCGAGCAGGTGCAGGACACGCAGGCCGTGCGCGGCACGATCACCGTCGTCGACATCAAGACGGGCAAGATCAAGGCCGCGGCCGAGTATCCGACCGTCGACCCCAACGACGTGACCGCCTCGAAGCCCGACGACCGGCGCAGCCATATCTTCACCGACACGTTCGAGCCCGGCTCGACCTTCAAGGGCCTCACCGCGTCGTCCCTCATCGACGGCGCCGGACAGTCGCCCACCTCCACGGTGCAGGTGTCGGATCACATGCGGTTCGCCAACGGTGCGGTCGTGAGCGACGCCACGTCGCACGGGCTGGTCGACTACACGCTCGCCGGCGTCCTCATCGACTCGTCGAACGCCGGAATCTCCAAATTCAGCGAGCGGATCGACCCGAACCTCCGGTACGACTACCTGAAGAAGTTCGGGATCGGCACCGGCAGCGCTGTGGCCTTCCCCGGTCAGGCGAAGGGCCTCATCCACCCGGTGTCGAAATGGGACAACCAGATGCTGTACGACACCGCGTACGGCCAGGGCCTCACCACCACCGTGCCCGAGCTCATGAGCGCGTACACGGCCATCGTCGACGGCGGGATGAAGATGCCGCTGCGGCTCGTCGAATCGTGCACGAAGGCGGACGGCACCGTGGTGACCCCCGAGACGCCCGCGCCCACCCGCGTCATCTCCGCGCAGACCTCGGCCGAGATGCGCGAGATCCTCGAGAACGTCGCGATGCAGGCGTCGTACTCCAAGCTCGTCAAGATCCCCGGCTATCGCATCGCCACGAAGACCGGAACGGCGCAGCAGGTCGACCCGGGAACGGGCCGCTACCGCGCCGGCCTCTACTTCACCACGATGATCGGCTTCGCCCCGGCGGACGACCCCCAGTACCTGGTCGCGGTGACCCTCGATTCGCCCTCTACGGTAAGGTCGTCTTCGGCCAACGCCCCCGCGTTCCAGAAGGCGATGACGCAGGTCTTGAAGACTTACCGCGTCATGCCGTCGACGACGGCGCCGACCGTTCTGCCGAAGTTCGGCTGAACGGGGCGCCCGCCCCAGGAAGTCATGATCGCGCTCACCCTCACCGAGATCGCCGCGGCCGTCCGCGGCACCATCCGCCTCGCCGGCGACGACACCCCCGAGACGATCGTCTCCGGAGAGGTCGACACCGATTCGCGCGCGATCGCCCCCGGCGGGATCTTCGTCGCCAAGCCGGGCGAGACCACCGACGGGCACCTGTTCGTCGGCCGTGCGATCGAGGCGGGCGCCGTCCTCGCGATCGTGGAGCACCCGGTCGACGAAAGCGTCACGCAGATCGTCGTCGACGACGTCGTGGTCGCGCTCGCCGACCTCGCCCGTGACGTCGTCGCCCGCGTGCGCGCGCACGGGCGCCTGCGCGTCGTGGGGATCACCGGATCGAACGGCAAGACGACCACGAAGAACATGCTCGCCCGCATCCTGCAGGACGAGGGCGAGACGATCGCCCCGCGCGGCTCGTACAACAACGAGGTCGGTGCGCCGCTCACGATGCTGCGGGTGACGGATGCCACGGCCTTCCTCGTGAGCGAGTTCGGCGCGAGCGGCCCGGGCGAGATCGCGCGCCTCGCGGGACTCGTCACACCCGACATCGGCGTCGTCCTGATGGTCGGGATGGCGCACGCGGGCGGCTTCGGCGGCATCGAGGCGACGACCGTCGCGAAGTCCGAGCTGGTCCGCGCCGTCGGCGCGGGCGGCCTGGCGGTGCTCAACGCCGACGACGGCCGCGTCGCGTCCATGGCCGCGATCGCCGAGGAGCGCGGTGTGCGCGTCCGCTGGTTCGGCCAGGGCGCGTCGGCGGATGTCCGCGGGAGCGACATCGAGGTCACGGCATCCGGCACGCGCCTGACCGTCACCGCCGACGGCGAGAGCCTGCCGCTGCACCTGCGCGTGCTCGGGGCCCATCACGTCGGGAACGCCCTCGCGTCGATCGCCACCGCGACGGCTCTGGGCGTGTCCCTGGCGAACGCCGTCGCACGGCTCGAGACCGTCGAGCTCGCGGAGCGCTGGCGCATGCAGCCTCTGGGCTCCGACCGCGTGCGCATCATCAACGATGCGTACAACGCGAGCCCCGACTCCATGGCGGCGGCGCTGCGCACCCTGGCGCAGATCGTCGGCCCGGGCGAGCGCACTGTGGCGGTCCTCGGCGCGATGAGCGAGCTCGGCGAGTACGCGGGGGAGGAGCACGACCGGATCGGCGAGCTCGCGGTGCGCCTGCGCATCCAGCGCATCGTGATCGTCGGCACCGGCGCGCGGCGGATGTTCCTCGCCGCCGTCGGCGAGGGCTCGTGGGACGGCGAGGCCGTCTTCTTCGCCACCGCCGACGAGGCGTACGACTATCTGCTCGGAGAGCTGCGGGACGGCGACCGCGTCCTCGTGAAGTCGTCGAACTCCGCGGGGCTCCGCTTCCTGGGGGATCGTCTGGGAGAATCGTTCTCGTGAGGTCCATCCTTTCCGCAGCGGCGATCTCGCTCGCGTTCACGCTGTTCCTCACGCCGGTCTTCCTGCGCATCTTCCGCAAGTGGGGATGGGGGCAGGTCATCCGCACGCCGGAGGACATCCGCAACCCCAGCCACGGCGCCAAGCGCGGCACGCCCACGATGGGCGGCACGATCTTCATCGTCGGCACGATCGTCGGCTACGTCATCGGCTGCTACACGGGCAACAATCCGCCCACTCTCTCCGGATGGCTCGTCATCTGGATGATGGTCGGGTTCGGGGTCGTCGGCTTCATCGACGACTTCATGAAGCTTCGGCAGCAACGCAGCCTGGGCCTGAGCGGCTGGCGCAAGATCATCGGCCAGCTCATCGTGATCGTGCCGTTCGGCATCGTCGCGCTGAACTTCCCGAACCGGGACAACCAGACCCCGGCCTCGCCGTTCGTCTCCTTCTTCCGCGACATCCCCGCGCTCTACTTCTTCGCGGCGGGCGCCATCCTGGGCTGGATCCTCTACCTGCTGTGGATCTCGCTCATCGGCCTGGCCACCTCGAACGGTGTCAACCTCACCGACGGTCTCGACGGCCTCGCCGCCGGCAGCGGCGTCTTCGTGATCGGCGCTTACAGCCTCATCTCGTTCTGGCAGTGGAACGAGTCCTGCCGTCGCGCCAGTGCCGACATCTTCTCGGCGTGCTACTCGACACCCAATCCCTTCGACCTCGCCATCGTGTCGGCGTCGTTCGTCGGCGCGCTCGTCGGCTTCCTCTGGTGGAACTCGCCGAAGGCCGAGGTCTTCATGGGAGACGTCGGCTCGATGGCCATCGGCGGTGTGCTCGCCGCCATGGCCATCCTCACCCGCACCGAGCTCCTCCTCCTCGTCGTCGCGGGCGTCTACGTGATCGCCCCGGGCTCGGTCATCCTGCAGCGCGCCTACTTCAAGCTCACGCGAGGCAAGCGCATGTTCCTCATGAGCCCGTTCCATCACCACCTCGAGATGCGCGGCTGGCCGGAGGTCACGATCGTCGTGCGCATGTGGCTGATCGCCGGGATGCTGGCGGTCACGGGCGTCGGTCTCGTCTACGTCGAATGGCTGTCCGCCGTATGAGCCGGGAGGGGAACGCGGGAGGCCGCGCCGAGGAGGCCGCCGAGCGCCTCGACGCTCTGCGCAGCTGGTACGCGGACTGGCGCGGGCTCCGCGTCGCCGTGCTGGGACTGTCGATGACGGGCTTCGCCGCGGCGGACACTCTCGCCGAGCTCGGCGCCGACGTGTTCGTGGTCACGGAGTCGGCCGACCCCGAGTACGAGCGGCTGCTGCCCGTCATCGGCGCGAGGCTGCGCGTCGGAGCGCTGGACGCCGTCCCCGACGAGCTCGTCGCCTTCGACCCCGAGGTGGTCGTGGCGTCGCCGGGCTTCGCGCCGCACCATCCGGTCATCGAATGGACGCAGCGCGAGCACATCGCGCTGTGGGGCGATGTGGAGCTCGCATGGCGCGTGCGCGACAAGGTCGTGCGCGCCGACGGCAGCCCGGCCGAGTGGGTGCTGATCACGGGCACGAACGGCAAGACCACGACGACCCGGCTCGCCGCGACGATGATCGCGGCCGGTGGCAGGCGCGTCGCACCATGCGGCAACATCGGCGTGCCCGTGCTCGACGCCGTCCGCGATCCCGGCGGCTTCGACGTCCTCGTCGTCGAGCTCTCGAGCCACCAGCTCTGGTACCTCGGTCTGCAGACGGACGGCCCCGCCCCGCTCTCGCCGTGGGCGAGCGTGTGCCTCAACCTCGCGGACGACCACCTCGAGTGGCACGGCTCGGCCGAGGCGTATCGCGCAGCCAAGGCCGTCGTCTACGAGAACACGCGCATCGCGTGCGTCTACAACAAGGCGGATGCCGCGACCCGGCGCATGGTCGAAGACGCAGAAGTCGTCGAGGGGGCGCGAGCGATCGGGTTCGACCTCGGGGTCCCCGGTCCGAGCGACCTGGGGGTCGTCGAGGGCATCCTCGTCGATCGAGCCTTCCTCGAGGATCGCCGCACGAGCGCCCTCGAGCTCACGACGCTCGAGGACCTCGCGGCGCAGGGGCTCGCGGCGCCGCACGTCGTCGCGAACATCCTCGCAGCGGCCGCCCTCGCGCGTTCGCTCGACATCGAGCCGCACGCCATCCGCGCCGCCCTCGAGGACTTCCGCCTGGACCCCCACCGCATCGAGATCGTCGCCGTCGAGGCCGGCATCACCTGGGTGGACGACTCGAAGGCGACCAACCCGCACGCGGCCGCGTCGTCGCTCGCCGCGTATCCCGGCGCGGTCTGGGTCGTCGGGGGACTGCTCAAGGGCGTCGACATCTCGGAGCTCGTCGCCGACCGCGGGCCTTCCGCCAAGGCGGCGATCGTCATCGGGGTGGAGCGAGGCGACATCGTCGCGGCGTTCGCGCGACACGCGCCCGCGGTGCCCGTGTTCGAGGTCGACCACGGCGAGACTGAGGACGTCATGGCGCGGGTCGTCGAGCTCGCGTCCGGGATCGCGCAGGACGGCGACGTCGTCCTGCTGGCCCCGGCCGCAGCATCCTTCGACCAGTTCGCGTCGTACGCAGACCGCGGCCGGCGCTTCGCCGAGGCCGTGCGGGATCGAATCGGAGGGGGGACCGGTGACGACCACGACGACCCGGCCCACCCGTCCGGCTGACGCCTTCGACGCTCCTTCCGCCGATGCCCGTCGCGGCCTCGCCGCACGCATCTCGCTGGGGCGCGTGTTCGCTCCGGTGCCCGTGGAGTTCCTGCTGATCGCATCCACGGCGCTGCTGCTGACGACGTTCGGCCTCGTCATGATCCTCTCCGCCACCTCGGCGACGACCCCCTCGGCGCCGCTCGAGACGGTGATGAAGCAGGGCGTCTTCGCGATGATCGGCATCCCGCTGATGCTCATCGGCAGCCGCATGCCCGTGGCGTTCTGGAAGCGCATCGCGTGGCCCGCGCTCATCGTCGCCACCGTGCTGCAGCTGCTGGTGTTCACGCCGCTGGGCCACACGTTCGACGGCAACCGCAACTGGATCGTCGTCGCCGGCGTGCAGGCGCAGCCGGCGGAGTTCCTCAAGCTCGCCCTCGCGCTGTGGCTCGGGTTCGTCCTGTACCGCAAGCAGACGCTCCTCGGACTGTGGCGCCACGTGTACATCCCGGTCGTCCCCGTGGCCGCGGCGGTCATCGCGACCGTCATGGCCGGCAACGACCTGGGCACGGCGATGATCCTGACGCTCGTCGTCCTCGGTGCGCTCTTCTTCTCCGGTGTGCGCCTGCGGGTCTTCATCCTGCCGCTGCTCGCCGGTATCGGCTTCGTCGCGTTCTACGCGGTGAAGAGCCCCGACCGGATGCGGCGCATCCTGAGCTTCATGGACACCAGCTGCCTCGACACCTACTACAGCGACTGCTACCAGCCGCTGCACGGGATCTGGGCGCTCGCCGGCGGCGGACTGTTCGGCCTGGGCCTGGGCAACTCGAAGGAGAAGTACGGCTGGCTGCCCGCGGCATCCAGCGACTACGTGTTCGCGATCGTCGGCGAGGAGCTGGGGCTCATCGGATGCGCCGTGCTGCTCACGCTGTTCGCGATCTTCGCGGTCGGCGTCTTCCATATCATCCGCAAGACGAACGACCCCTTCGTGCGCATCGTCTCCGGCGGCATCGTCATCTGGATCGTCGGGCAGGCCCTCATCAACATCGCCGTGGTGCTGCGGCTGTTCCCCGTGCTCGGCATCCCGTTGCCCTTTGTCTCACAGGGCGGCACCTCGCTGCTCTCGGTGCTGATGGCGACCGGCGTGCTCCTCTCCTTCGCGCGCACGCTGCCGCGCAGGGAAGCCGTGCCGCAACGGCAGCCCGCGCGATCGCGCGCCGCCGCACGCTAGTCGCCCAGGAGCGTCGATCACGGCCCGATAGGGTCGGACGGTGACGACTTACCTCCTCGCCGGCGGCGGTACGGCCGGGCATGTGAACCCGCTCCTCGCGGTCGCGGACGGTCTGCGCGACCGGGATCCGGATGCCTCGGTGCTGGTGCTCGGCACGAAGGAGGGACTGGAGGCGCGACTCGTGCCCGAGCGCGGCTACGAGCTGCTGATCGTCGACAAGGTCCCTTTCCCGCGCCGGCCGGGTCGTGCGGCGGCGACCTTCCCGCGGCGCTACCGCACGGCCATCGCGCAGGTGCGCGACCACATCCGGACGCACGGCGTCGACGTCGTCATCGGCTTCGGCGGGTACGCGTCGGCGCCGGCATACGTCGCGGCGCGCCGCGAAGGCATCCCGTTCGTCGTGCACGAGGCGAACGCGAAGCCGGGTCTCGCGAACGTCCTGGGCGCGCGCAGCGCGGCTCGCGTGGGCGTCGCGTTCCCCGGCACGCGCCTGCGGGGCGCCCGCGTCGTCGGGATGCCGCTGCGCCGCGAGATCGTCGACCTCGATCTCGCCGCCGCGCGCGCGCAGGCGGCCGAGCACTTCGGGCTGGATGCGACGAGCCGCACCCTGCTCGTCTTCGGCGGCTCGCTGGGTGCGCAGCGCCTCAACGAGGCCTTCGCCGCATCCTGGCGGGACGTGCTGGATGCCGGGTGGCAGCTGCTGCACGTGACAGGGGAGCGGGCCGACCTCGCCGACCCGGAGGTCGCCGGCTATGCGATGCGGCGGTACGTCGACCGGATGGACCTCGCCTACGCCCTCGCCGACCTCATCGTGTCGCGCTCGGGAGCGGCGACCGTGAGCGAGATCTCGGCGCTCGGCATCCCCGCGGTGTTCGTGCCCTATGCCGTCGGCAACGGCGAGCAGGCGCTCAACGCGGCCGCCGAGGTGGAGGCGGGAGCGGCGATCATCCTGCCCGACGCCGCCTTCACCCCGGATCGCGTGCGGAGCGAGGTCGTTCCGCTGCTGCACGACGAGAAGCGGCTGGAGCGGATGCGGCAGGCCGCCGCCGGCGTCGGGACCCGGCGCGGCACGGAGAACGTCATCGAGCTCATCGACGAGGCGCTCGCGTCGCGGTAGCGATTACACGAGCTTCGCGGGGCCGGAGCGCAGCGCGGCTGCGGCGAGGGCGAGCGCTTCGTCGGCATCGAGGTGCAGGGTGCGGATCTGCTGCGCGAAGGCCTCCGCGGCCTGTCGTGCCTGCTCACGGACCGGGTCGTCGCCGCCGCGCACGAAGCTGCCGTTGCGGCCTCGCGTCTCGATGACCCCGGCGGTCTCGAGCTCGCGGTACGCGCGCGCCACGGTCCCGGGGGCGACGCCGAGCTCCTCGGCGAGCCGCCGCACCGTCGGCAGACGATCCCCGGGCGCAAGCTCGCCCGATGAGACCGCATCCGCGAGCTGCGCGCGCAGCTGCTCGAACGGCGGCGCACTCGAGGTCGCATCGATGACGATCACCCGGACACCTCCCTGTGCGCACGACGGATGCCTCCATGCTGCCGCATCGACGTGCCGGTGCGCCGCAGCGCGGCGGGCGCGCCGGGGCCGGCGCATCCCGACCCCGACCTAGACTCGTAGGGCCATGATCAGACCCGACCTGAGCCTTCCCATCCCCGACGAGATCCGTTCCGCGCACTTCATCGGCATCGGCGGCTCCGGCATGTCCGGCCTTGCCGGCATGTTCCTCGACCGCGGCATCGCGGTCTCCGGGTCGGACCGCGCCGACAGCGCGGCGCTGCAGGGCCTCGCGGCCCGCGGCGCCCGCGTGCACGTGGGCCACGACGCCGCCAACCTCGCCGACGCCGACACCGTCATCCACACGGGCGCGATCTGGCCGGAGAACCCTGAGTACGTCACCGCGAAGGAGCGGGGGATGCCGGTCATCCACCGTTCGCAGGCGCTCCACTGGCTGATCGGCGGACGTCGCCTCGTGTCCGTCGCAGGCGCCCACGGCAAGACGACCTCGACCGGCATGATCGTGACAGCCCTGAAGACCCTCGGCGCCGACCCGAACTTCGTCAACGGCGGCGTGATCTCCCAGCTCGGCGTCTCGAGCGGCAGCGGCTCGGACCCGCTGTTCGTCATCGAGGCCGACGAGTCCGACGGCACGTTCCTGCTGTACGACACGTCGATCGCCCTCATCACGAACGTCGACCCCGACCACCTCGACCACTACGGCAGCCACGACGCCTTCGTCGACGCGTTCGCCCGCTTCGGCGACGGGGCGCGCGAGGCCGTGGTGATCTCCGCGGACGACGCGGGCGCGATCGAGGTCACCAAGCGCATGACGCACCCGCGCATCGTGACGTTCGGCGAGGCCGAAGGTGCCGACGTGCGCGTGGTCGACATCCGCACCGACGGCCCGGTCTCGTTCGCCGTCGAATACGAGGGCCGACGCGTCGAGGCGCAGCTGCCCGTCCCCGGCGCGCACAACGCCGTCAACGCCACCGGCGCCGTCGCCGTGCTGCTCCTTCTCGGCCGGGGGCTCGAGGAGGCCGTCCGCGCGGTCGAGGAGTTCACGGGCACCATCCGCCGCTTCGAGCTGCACGGCGTGCAGCGCGGGGTCAGCGTCTTCGACGACTACGCGCACCACCCGACCGAGGTCGCCGCCGCTCTCGCCGCCGCGCGCACGGTGGTCGGCGACGGCCGGATCATCGCCATCCAGCAGCCCCACACGTACTCGCGCACCCAGCTGATGGCCGGTGAGTTCGCCGAGGTCCTCGAGAGCCACGCCGACCACACCGTGATGCTCGACGTCTACGGCGCGCGCGAGGACCCGATTCCGGGCGTCACGGGCGAGACGGTGGCCGCGCGCTTCGCCGACCCGTCGCACGTGCACTACGTGCCGGACTGGCAGGATGCCGCGGACTACACCGCGTCGATCGCCCGACCGGGCGACTACGTCATCACGCTCGGCTGCGGCAACGTGTACCAGATCATCCCGCAGGTGCTCGCGGCACTGGGCGACGGCGCGGACGCGGCGGACGAGGCCTAGCCCATGCAGCGCCCCACTCCGCTCCCGCCGCAGGCCGAGAAGCCGGCGCCGAGGAGCGCGGCCGAGGCGCCGACGCCGTCGAAGGCCCGCGCGTCGAAGGCGCGCGCAGCGAAGGGCGAGCTGCCGCCGGAGGAGCTCCGGACTGCGCAGGTCGGCGCCGAGCCGCTGGCCCCCGTCACCCCGATCTCGTCCGACGGCCATGACCCTGATCGGGCGGAGGGCGAAGCGGCGGATGCCTCTCCGATCGGCGTGCGGGACGTGTGGCGCGCAGCGCGTGCCCGCCGCAAGGCGCTGCGCGCCGAGGTGCGCCGCTTCACGGGCCGCCAGCGGCGCAGGCGCGCGCTGTGGATCGGGGCCGCGGCATCCATCGGCATCCTCGCCCTGGTGACCCTCGGCGCCGCGTACAGCCCGCTGTTCGCGGTCGAGCGCGTGGAGGTCGTCGGCACGTCGCAGTTGAAGGCGTCCGCGGTGGTCGACGCGCTGCAGGCCCAGATCGGCAAGCCCCTGCCGCTCGTCGACGAGAGCGCCGTGAAGGCCGCCCTCGTGCGCTTCCCCCTCGTGGAGTCGTACACGCTCGAGGCGCGGCCGCCGCACGAGCTCGTGGTGCGGATCGTCGAGCGCACGCCGGTGGGCGTCATCCAGGGACCGGCCGGATACACGCTGGTGGATGCGGCGGGCGTCGCCCTCTCGACCACCTCGACGGCGCCTCCGGGTGAGCCGATCGTCAC
Source organism: Microbacterium rhizosphaerae (assembly GCF_034120055.1). Lineage (NCBI taxonomy): Bacteria > Bacillati > Actinomycetota > Actinomycetes > Micrococcales > Microbacteriaceae > Microbacterium > Microbacterium rhizosphaerae. The sequence continues at coordinate 1,796,402 of NZ_CP139368.1, forward strand.
GGTGCCCGGCGTGCACTCGTCGGCGTTCGCCTCGCTCGGCCAGGTGATGCGCGCCCTTCCGGCGGCCATCCGCACGCAGGTGACGGCGGCATCGGCCACGACGCCGGACGACGTCACGCTCACCCTCGGCGGCACGCGCACGCAGGTCGAATGGGGGAGCGCGGACCAGTCCGCACTCAAGGCGCTCGTGCTCGAGGAGGCCATGAAGGCGAAGCCGCCGGCATCCGTCAGCGCATACGACGTGTCGACTCCGACGTCCGTCGTCTTCCGCTGAGTCGTCGCGCCGAGCTCGTCCCTCCACCGGCGAACGCCGACTTGCGCGACACGCCCAGGCGAATGCGGGCCCCGCGAGGGGGTCCGCATACCTTCGAGATCAGGAATTGCATACCGGGCAATTCTTTAAACCTCTACGTGAGGTTGAAGGTTTAGGACGCGGTTCGGGACGATACGGAGGCCGGCATGAGCCAGAACCAGAACTACCTCGCGGTGATCAAGGTCGTCGGGGTCGGCGGCGGCGGCGTCAACGCCGTGAACCGCATGATCGACCTGGGGCTGCGCGGTGTCGAGTTCATCGCGATCAACACCGACGCGCAGGCCCTGCTCATGAGCGACGCCGACGTCAAGCTCGACGTCGGCCGGGAGCTCACACGCGGGCTCGGCGCCGGCGCCGATCCCGAGGTCGGTCGTCGCGCGGCGGAAGATCACGCGGAGGAGATCGAGGAGGCCCTCGCGGGCGCCGACATGGTCTTCGTCACGGCCGGCGAGGGCGGCGGCACGGGCACGGGCGGCGCACCGGTGGTCGCCCGCATCGCCAAGTCGATCGGCGCGCTGACGATCGGTGTGGTCACGAAGCCGTTCTCGTTCGAGGGCCGCCGCAGGCAGAGCCAGGCCGAAGCCGGCGTCGCGAAGCTGAAGGAAGAGGTCGACACCCTCATCGTCGTCCCGAACGACCGGCTGCTGCAGATCAGCGACCGCGGGATCTCCATGATCGAGGCGTTCGCCACGGCCGACCAGGTGCTCCTCGCCGGTGTCCAGGGCATCACCGACCTCATCACCACGCCCGGTCTCATCAACCTCGACTTCGCCGACGTCAAGTCGGTCATGCAGGGCGCCGGATCCGCACTCATGGGCATCGGATCCGCCCGCGGCGCGGATCGTGCGATCAAGGCCGCGGAACTGGCGGTCGAATCGCCGCTGCTCGAGGCCTCGATCGAGGGGGCGCACGGCGTGCTGCTGTCCATCCAGGGTGGATCGAACCTCGGCATCTTCGAGATCAACGACGCGGCTCAGCTGGTCAAGGAGGCCGCGCACCCCGAGGCGAACATCATCTTCGGCACGGTGATCGACGACACGCTCGGCGACGAGGTGCGCGTCACGGTCATCGCGGCCGGCTTCGACGGCGGTGAGCCCACCCTGCGGATCGACACGGTGCACGATGCGCGGCACGTCCCGTCCGCGTCGAGCGTCGCCGCGGCGATCGGCCAGAGCACGAGCGAGCCGACCGCCGAGATGGCCGAGCGCCAGGAGAAGATCGAGCGCGTCCCGGTCACCGTCAGCGTCCCGGAATCGGGCTACGAGTCGGCGTTCGGCGACGACGACCTCGACATCCCCGAATTCCTGAAGTAGCCCCGCGACAGGCTCGCGGACCGCTGGAGAAACGAGCTCTCATCACCATGGACGACCTCGCCGCGCGCCTCGCCGCGGTCGACGCCCGTATCGTCGACGCGGCGCGGGCGGCGGGTCGGGACCCGTCGGAGCTCACGCGCATCGTCGTGACGAAGTTCCACCCGGCGCAGCTCGTGGCGAGCCTCTACGATCTCGGCGTCCGCGACGTCGGCGAGAACCGCCAGCAGGAGCTCAGCGCGAAGAGCGTCGAGGTCGGGCCCCGCGAGGGGCTGACGTGGCACTTCATCGGGCAGGCGCAGACCAACAAGGCGCGTGCCGTGCGGGCCGCGGCATCCGTCGTCCACTCCGTCGATCGCGCACGTCTCGCGGACGCTCTCGACGCCGCCGCAGACGACGACTCGCCGATGCTCGACGTTCTGCTGCAGATCAACCTGACCGACGACCCGACCCGCGGCGGAGTCGCCCCCGGCGGCATCGAGGCGCTCGCCGAGCACGTGACGGGATGCCGCACCCTGCGTCTGCGCGGCGTCATGGCGGTCGCCCCGCTCGACGAGCCGCCGGCACCCGCCTTCGAGCGGCTCGCCGCGTACTCCGAGCGCGTGCGGGCCGTCCTTCCCGACGCATCCTGGATCTCCGCGGGCATGACCGGCGACTTCGTCGAGGCCATCGCCTGCGGTGCGACACACCTGCGGATCGGGTCCGCAATAACCGGACCGCGGCCCACCCGCGGTTAACCTCGGATCAGACGAGCAATCGGGAGGAATGCGATGTCGAACCCGCTGAAGAAGACCATGGTGTACCTGGGCCTGGCCGATGAAGAAGAGGCCTACGAGGAGCCGGCGCCCCAGCCTGCTCCGCGCAAGTCGACGACAGCGGTCGAGAAGCCCGCGGCGCCGGTGACGCCGATCCGCCGCCCCGAGGTCGTCCGCCAGCCGGTCGCCTCCGCGGTCAGCGAGATCCTCACCGTCCACCCCAAGCAGTACCGGGACGCGCAGGTCATCGCCGAGAATTTCCGCGACGGCATCCCGGTCATCATCAACCTCTCCCAGATGAGCGACTCGGATGCCCGTCGCCTGATCGACTTCGCCAGCGGGCTGTCGATGGGCCTGTACGGCCGCATCGAGCGGGTGACGAGCAAGGTTTTCCTGCTCTCGCCGGAGAACGTGGCCGTGTCCGGCGACGGCGCGGTCGCTCAGGCGGACGCCGAGGCGACGCCGTTCAGCCAGCCGTGACCCGCGGGCGGTAGCGTCTATGGTCGTGATCTCCCTCATCGCGACCGTCATCAATACGTTGCTCCTCATCTACGTGTTCGTGATGCTCGCGCGCATGGTCCTCGACTTCATGCCCATGCTCAACCGTGAATGGCGTCCCCGCGGCGCCGGCCTCATCGCGGCTGAGCTCGTCTACACCGTGACGGACCCCCCGATCCGTCTCTTCCGCCGCTTCATCCCGCCGTTGCGGCTGGGCCCGGTCGCGTTCGACCTGGCCTTCAGCCTGACGCTGCTCCTGTGCTTCATCCTCATCGGGGTGACGCGCTCCCTCGCGGGGTGAAAGAGCGGCAGGTATGCTTTCTTGGGCGAGCCGACATCCGGTTCGCCACCCCAGACATCGGCCAGCCCCGAGCCCCGAAAGAGGAAACCATGGCATTGACTCCGGATGACGTCGTCACCAAGCAGTTCCAGCACGTTCGCTTCAAGGAGGGCTTCGACCCGGACGAGGTCGATGACTTCCTCGACGAGATCGTCGTGGAGTGGCGCAAGACCATCGCGGAGAACGACGAGCTGAAGGCCAGGGTCTCCTCGCTCGAGTCGGGCGCCTCGAGCGCGCCGGCCGTCGCCGCGGCTCCGCAGGCCTCCGTCAACGAGGGCCAGCCCGCGGCCGCGAGCGCCGGCATCATCGAGCTCGCGCAGCGCCTGCACGACGAGCACATCGCCGAGGGCAAGGCGAAGCGCGACCAGCTCATCTCCGATGCGCAGACGCAGGCGTCCCAGATCGTCTCCGAGGCCGAGGCCCGGGGTCGTGAAGAGCTCGCCCGCCTCGACCGCGAGCGCGCCACGCTCGAGGGCCGCATCACGGAACTGCGCCAGTTCGAGCGCGACTACCGCGGGCAGCTGCGCTCCTTCATCGAGGGCCACCTGCGCGACCTCGAGACCTCCTCGCCCTCGGGTCAGGCACCGGTCTCTGCCATCGGTCTGTAAGCCGGTCCGTTGACCGGTCGAGCTCCGATCAGCAAGGCGGCGGCCGGCATCACCATCGCGATCCTCGCGGTGCTGGTGCTGGCCGCCGATCAGTTGGCCAAGTTCTGGGCCATCCACAACCTCCCTCCGGAGGAGCCGGTGCACATCATCGGCGACTTCCTGATCTTCTTCCTCATCCGCAACTCCGGTGCCGCTTTCTCGATGGGCGCCGGCGTGACGTGGATCTTCACGATCGCGCTGACCGTCGTCGCGGCGGTGATCATCGTGCTCGCTCTGCGCATCCGCTCCCGCGCCTGGGCGATCGTGCTCGGACTGCTCCTCGGCGGCGTGCTGGGCAATCTGTCCGATCGCCTGTTCCGCGAGCCCGGCTTCGGCGTCGGCCACGTCGTCGACTTCATCTCGACCCCGTGGATGATGCCGGCCATCTACAACGTCGCGGACATGTTCATCGTCACCATGATGATCAGCGTCGCGATCCTCATCGTGATCGGCCTGCGCCTGGACGGCACGCGCGATCGACGCGCCGCGCAGAGCGAGGACGACGAGGATGCCGAGCATCCCGCCGTCCCGAAGGACTGAGGTGGAATCCCGCAGCCTCCCCGTGCCGGACGGGCTGGACGGTGTTCGCGTGGACGCGGCGCTGGCCAAGATGCTCGGGTTCTCGCGCACGTTCGCCGCAGAGGTGGCCGACGAAGGCGGGGTGACGCTCGATGGTCGCACACTGTCGAAGTCCGACAAGCTGCGTGCGGGCGGATGGCTCGACGTCTCGTGGACGCCGAAGCGCGAGCCGGAGGTGGTCCCGCTCGAAGTCCCCGACCTCGGCATCGTGTTCGACGACGACGAGATCGTCGTCGTCGACAAGCCGGCCGGCGTGGCGGCGCACCCGTCGCTCGGCTGGGACGGTCCGACCGTGCTCGGCGCGCTGGTCGCTGCCGGCTTCCGCATCGCGACGAGCGGTGCGGCCGAGCGGCAGGGGATCGTGCACCGGCTCGACGTGGGCACGAGCGGCCTCATGGTGGTCGCCAAGACCGAGCGGGCCTATACGGTCCTCAAACGCGCGTTCAAGGAGCGCGAGGTGGAGAAGATCTACCACGCCGTCGTGCAGGGGCATCCCGATCCGCTCGCCGGCACGATCGACGCGCCGATCGGCCGGCATCCCACCCACTCGTGGAAGTTCGCCGTCACGCCCGCGGGCAAGGACTCGGTCACGCACTACGAGACCCTCGAGGCCTTCCCGGGGGCGTCGCTCCTCGAGATCCATCTCGAGACCGGTCGCACGCATCAGATCCGCGTGCACATGGCGGCGCACCGCCACCCCTGCGTCGGCGACCCGCTCTACGGCGGCGACCCCACGCTGTCGGCGCGGCTGGGACTGACCCGCCAGTGGCTGCACGCGCACCAGCTCTCGTTCGCGCACCCCCGGACCGGCCAATGGCAGACGTTCGTCTCGGACTACCCGCCCGATCTCGCTCATGCGCTCGAGGTGCTGCGGGGCGACTGACGCACTCCGACGGCCGAGCGTGGGGGAGCCCCCTCCTAGACTCGATCCGTGGCATCCGATTCCTTCGTTCACCTGCACGTGCACAGCGAGTATTCGATGCTCGACGGAGCGGCCCGTATCGGGCCGATGGTGCAGGAGGCGGTCGCACAGGGGATGCCCGCGATCGCCGTCACCGACCACGGCAACACCTTCGCCGCGTACGAGTTCTACAAGACGGCGAAGGATGCCGGCATCAAGCCGATCATCGGCATCGAGGCGTACGTGACCCCGGGCACGCATCGCTCCGACAAGTCGCGCGTGCGGTGGGGCACGCCGGAGCAGAACGACGACGACGTCTCGGGCTCGGGCGCCTACACGCACATGACACTGCTGTCCGAGACCACGCAGGGCATGCACAACCTGTTCCGGCTCTCGTCGTACGCGAGCCTCGAGGGCTACTACTTCAAGCCGCGTATGGACCGCGAGCTGCTGCAGACCTACAGCGCGGGGCTCATCGCCACGACCGGGTGCCCGTCGGGCGAGGTCCAGACGCGTCTGCGCCTCGGCCAGTACGACGCCGCGCGCGCGGCCGCCGCCGAATTCCAGGACATCTTCGGCAAGGACAACTACTTCGCCGAGATCATGGACCACGGCCTGTCGATCGAGCGCCGCGTCATGACGGATCTCCTGAAGATCGCGAAGGACCTCGACATCCCGCTCGTCGCGACCAACGATCTCCACTACACGCATCAGCACGATGCGAACAGCCACGCCGCGCTCCTGTGCGTGCAGTCCGGGTCCACCCTCGACGACCCGAAGCGGTTCAAGTTCGACGGCGACGGCTACTACGTCAAGACACCGGCCGAGATGCGTCAGGTGTTCCGCGACCACCCGGATGCATGCGACTCGACGCTGCTCATCGCCGAGCGCTGCGACATCGAGTTCAACACGAGCGCGAACTACATGCCGCGCTACCCCGTGCCCGAGGGCGAGACCGAGGAGTCGTGGTTCATCAAGGAGGTCGAGAAGGGCCTCCACCACCGCTACCCGAACGGCATCCCGGACGAGGTCCGCGCGCAGGCCGAGTACGAGTGCGGCGTCATCGTGCAGATGGGGTTCCCCGGCTACTTCCTCGTCGTCGCCGACTTCATCAACTGGGCGAAGGACAACGGCATCCGCGTCGGTCCCGGCCGCGGCTCGGGGGCGGGCTCCATGGCCGCCTACGCCATGAAGATCACCGACCTCGACCCGCTGCAGCACGGCCTCATCTTCGAGCGCTTCCTCAACCCCGACCGCGTCTCGATGCCGGACTTCGACGTCGACTTCGACGACCGCCGGCGTGCCGAAGTGATCGCCTACGTCACCGACAAGTACGGCGACGACCGCGTCGCGCAGATCGTCACGTACGGGACGATCAAGGCGAAGCAGGCGCTGAAGGATGCCGGTCGCGTCCTCGGCTTCCCCTTCAGCATGGGCGAGAAGCTCACGAAGGCCATGCCCCCCGCCGTCATGGGCAAGGACATGCCGCTCGAGGGCATGTTCGACCCGAACCACCCGCGCTACAAGGAGGCCGTCGAGTTCCGCACGGTCATCGAGACCGACCCCGAGGCGAAGACCGTCTTCGACACCGCGGTCGGGCTCGAGAACCTGAAGCGCCAGTGGGGCGTGCACGCTGCCGGCGTCATCATGTCGAGCGATCCGCTGATCGACATCATCCCGATCATGCGCCGCGAGCAGGACGGCCAGATCGTCACGCAGTTCGACTACCCGGCGTGCGAGTCGCTGGGCCTCATCAAGATGGACTTCCTGGGGCTGCGCAACCTCACGATCATCAACGACGCGCTCGACAACATCGCGGCCAACCGCGGCCACCCGCTGGTGCTCGAGGACCTCCCGCTCGATGACCAGGAGTCCTACGACCTGTTGACGCGCGGCGACACGCTCGGCGTGTTCCAGCTGGACGGCGGCCCGATGCGCTCCCTCCTGCGCCTCATGAAGCCCGACAACTTCGAGGACGTGTCGGCCGTCATCGCGCTGTACCGCCCGGGGCCGATGGGGGCGAACTCGCACATCAACTACGCGCTGCGCAAGAACGGGCAGCAGCCGATCACGCCGATCCATCCGGAGTTCGCCGAGTCGCTCAAGGAGATCCTCGACATCAGCTACGGCCTGATCATCTATCAGGAGCAGGTCATGGCGATCGCGCAGAAGGTCGCGGGATTCAGTCTCGGCCAGGCCGACATCCTCCGCCGCGCGATGGGCAAGAAGAAGAAGTCCGAGCTCGACAAGCAGTACGAGGGCTTCCGCCAGGGCATGGTCGACCGCGGCTACAGCGAGCCTGCGATCGAGGCGCTGTGGGAGATCCTCCTGCCGTTCTCGGACTACGCCTTCAACAAGGCGCACTCCGCGGCCTACGGTCTCGTGTCGTACTGGACGGCCTACCTCAAGGCGCACTATCCCGCCGAGTACATGGCAGCCCTGCTCACGAGCGTCGGCGACTCCAAGGACAAGATGGCGGTGTACCTCAACGAGTGCCGGCGCATGGGCATCAGGGTCCTGCCGCCGGACGTCGGCCAGTCCATCCGGTACTTCGCGGCCGTCGGCGAGGACATCCGCTTCGGCCTCGGGGCCGTGCGCAACGTAGGCGCGAACGTCGTCGATGCGATCGTCGAGGCGCGGGCCGATGCGGCCTTCACCTCGTTCCACGACTTCCTCTCGAAGGTGCCGGTGCACGTCGCCAACAAGCGCACCGTCGAGTCGCTCATCAAGGCCGGTGCCTTCGACTCGCTCGGCGACACGCGGCGCGCCCTCATGGAGATCCACGAGGACGCGACCGAGCAGGCGGTGCTCGACAAGCGCCGCGAGGCGAACGGCGAGGTCGGCTTCGACTTCGACAGCCTGTGGGGCGACGACGAGCCGCAGCGGGCCGCGAAGGTGCCCGAGCGTCCGGAGTGGACGAAGAAGGACAAGCTCGCCTTCGAGCGCGAGATGCTCGGCCTGTACGTGTCCGACCACCCTCTGGCCGGACTCGAGGTGCCGCTCGCCAAACACGCCTCCACGAGCATCCACGACCTCCTCGCCAATGAGGACATCGGCGACGGCGAGCAGGTGACGATCGCCGGGCTTGTGACGAGCGTCCAGCACCGCGTGGCCAAGACGAGCGGCAACCCGTACGGCATGATCACGATCGAGGACTTCGACGGAGAGATCACCGTGATGTTCATGGGCAAGACCTACACCGAGTTCCAGACGATGCTGCAGGCCGACAGCATCCTCGTCGTCCGGGGACGTGTCTCGCGGCGCGACGACGGCATGAATCTGCACGCGCAGTCGGCGTTCGCTCCCGATCTCGGGGCGATGGATGCGTCGGGCCCCCTCATCCTCGTGATGCCGGAGCATCGCGCGACGGAGGCGGTGGTCACCGAGCTCGCCGGCGTGCTGTCACGGCACCGCGGATCGACCGAGGTGACACTGCGACTGCACCGCGGATCGACCGCGAAGGTCTTCGAAGTGCCCATGCCGGTGACGATCTCGGCAGACCTCTTCGGCGATCTCAAGGGTCTGCTGGGACCTCAGTGTCTCGGCTGAGGCCACGCGACCTCGCTGGGTAGTATCGGACGCACCGCGCGGTCGCCCCACCCGCGCAGACGGAAGGAACGCACGTGACCGACACCGACCGCCCCGAGAACGAGAGCACCGCCGACAGCCGCGCCGACCAGGCGGGCACTCTGGCAGAGCCCCCCGCCGAGCGGACGACGGACACCGGCGCGCTCAGGTCGACGCGATCGAACTCGTACGGCGCGACAGGAGCCGCCGGAAGCGTCGAGACGACGAGTGCAGAGCCGACTGGCGCAGAGCCGACTGGCGCAGAGCCGACGCATGCGGGGCCGACGCATGCGGGGGAAGGAGCTTCCGACGCTTCCGCCGCGACCGAGACGGACCTCGGCGAGACGGGAGACGTCGCCGTCCCGCCGCACTACGGGATCGGCCCGTTCTCCGTCCGCGAGATCACGCTCGGCATCGTATGGATCTTCGCCTTCATCGTCTCGTTCTTCCACCTCATCGGCGACCGCTCGGTCTGGACGAACGGGCTGGAGTGGATCATCACGATCGGGCTGCCCACCGCGGCGGTGTTCCTCATCGTGCTGCGCCGCCTCTCGCCGACCGGTATCCGGCGCGTGGGCTCCCTCGGCATCGACCAGTTCGCCTCGGTCGTCTTCTCCGTCTCCCTCCTCCTGTGGCTGCAGTACATCTGGGAGACGGTCTCCATCGCCGTCGCCGGCGGGGGCTGGGTGCGATCGTGGGTGATGTGGGTCGAGGCCGTGCTCATGCTCGGCGGCGTCGTCCTGACGGTGGCCGCGAAGTGGCTGCCGGTGCTCGGCGACGACTTCCAGTACCGCGAGCCGGTCGTGGCACAGCCGTCGGCGCGTCCGATCCGGGAGCTGACGCCGCGCCCGGTCGTGGCACGCCCGCCTCGCGCACCGCGTCCCGCGAAGGTGAAGCACGACCTTCCCGTCGAGGCCATCCTTCCGCTCGCCGACGAGCCCGCCGAGCCGGCGGCCGCCACGACCCGGACCGAGGCCGTGCGCGACGACGCGGTGCAGACCGATGCCGAGACGGTCGCGGTACCCGTCGCACATCAGGCGTTCTGGGCCCTCTCCCCGGTCGAGCGCGACGTGGTCGACGAGCACGGCGTCCCGCTCTTCCGCATCGGCCCGACCGCGTGGGCTCTCGTGATCGAGGACCGCGGATCGACCTTCGTCGTGCGCAACGACGACGGCCGTGTGGGCTACCTGCGCGACATCTCCGGCGTCACGCGTGGCTGACGCGCTGCGTGGGGGCGACTCTCTGCGCGTCCTCGTCGTCGAACACGAGGCCGACGCGGGACTGGGGCTGATCGGCGAGCGCCTCCAGGCCGCCGACGTCGACGTCCACGTCGTCGGACCCGATGCGAGGTCCGACGTCCCCACGAGCGCGAGCGGGTTCGACGGCGTCGTGGTCCTGGGCGGCACGCCCGGTCCGCTCGAGGACGAGCGCGCACCCTGGCTCGGTCCGACGCGCGAGCTCATGCGTTCGACTCTCGATGCCGGCATCCCTCTGCTCGGCGTGTGCCTCGGCGCACAGCTGCTCGCGGTCGTCGCCGGCGGTCACGTGGCCGAGGCTGCTCGTGGGGGAGAGGTCGGCTTGAGCGCGGTGCGGATGACGGATGCCGCGGCCTCCGATCCGCTCCTGCACGATCTGCCGGACGACCTGCGCACGCTCCAGTGGCACTTCCTCGAGGTGCGCGAGCTGCCCTCAGGATCCGTGTCGCTCTGCACGAGCGAGCGCTGCTCGAACCAGGCGTTCCGGGTCGGCGAGAGCGCGTGGGGCCTGCAGTTCCACCTGGAGGCGACCACCCGCACGGCCGTCGACTGGACGGCGACGGGCACCGCCGACCTCGCCACCGTGGGCCTCACCGCCGACCAGGTCGTCTCCGACGTGCACGCGGCGGAGGATGACCTCCGGGCGACATGGTCGGTCGTGGCCGACCGGTGGATCGACGTCGTGCGCGAGTCCGCCCGGGCCCAGGAACGGGCGGCCCCGAGGTCCTGAGCCGGTAGCCTGGCAGGATGCTCCGCACCATCGACCTTCGCGGCCGCACGCTGTCCGCGGCCGAGTGGCTGACCATCGTCCCGCGCGCCGAGGCGGCGCGCGATCAGGCCCTCACCGCTGCGGCGCAGATCGTCCATGACGTCGCCGCGCGCGGAGAGGAAGCGCTCCGCGAGCAGGCCGAGCGCTTCGACGGAGCGTCAGGGCACGACATCCGCGTCCCGGCCGAACAGCTCGACGAGGCGCTCGAGGCGCTGGCGCCCGACGTGCGTGCGGCCCTCGAGGAGGCGATCCTCCGCGTCCGCGCGGCCTCGGCCGTGCAGGTCCCGGCGCCCGCGGTCACCGAGCTCGCACCCGGCGCGATCGTCGAGCAGCGCTGGCAGCCGGTCCGTCGGGCCGGCGTCTATGTCCCTGGCGGGAAGGCGGTCTATCCGTCGAGCGTCGTCATGAACGTCGTGCCGGCGCAGGTCGCCGGCGTCACCCAGGTGGCGTTGGCCTCCCCGCCGCAGCGCGAGCACGGCGGACGCGTCCACCCGGTCATCCTCGCCGCAGCCCGGCTCCTCGGCGTGACCGAGGTGTACGCGATGGGCGGCGCCGGCGCGATCGGCGCCTTCGCGTACGGCGTCCGCAGCCTCGGGCTGGACCCCGTCGACGTGGTCTCGGGGCCGGGCAACAACTTCGTCGCGGCCGCCAAGCGCGCCGTCGCAGGAAGGGTGGGGACGGATGCCGAGGCCGGCGCCACGGAGATCCTCGTCGTCGCGGACGCTTCGGCGGATCCCGACCTCGTCGCAGCCGACCTCGTGAGCCAGGCGGAGCATGACGAGCAGGCCTCGGCGGTCCTCGTCACCGACAGTCCCGAGCTCGCGGTCGAGGTCGACCGGCGCACGGCGGCGCGCGCGGCGACCACGCACAACGGCGCACGTGCGCAGGAGGCGCTCGTGGGCCCGCAGTCCGCGATCGTCCTCGTCGACGACATCGATGCCGCGATCGCGTTCAGCAACGCCTACGCGCCCGAGCACCTGGAGCTTCACCTCGAGAATCCGCGCACCGACGAGTTCGTCAACGCCGGTGCCCTGTTCGTGGGCGCCTACGCTCCCGTGAGCCTCGGCGACTACCTCGCCGGCAGCAACCACGTCCTGCCCACCGGAGGACAGGCGCGCTACTGCGCGGGACTGTCCGCCGCGACGTTCCTGCGACCGCAGCAGGTCATCAGCTACGATCGCGACGCGCTGGCCGCGGTCCGCGACGCCATCGTGACCCTCGCGAACACCGAGGAGCTGCCCGCGCACGGTGAAGCCGTTGCGGCGCGATTCGAGGTCTGACATGCACTGTCCTTTCTGCCGTCATCCCGACTCCCGCGTGATCGACTCGCGCACGAGCGACGACGGGCTCAGCATCCGCCGCCGTCGCCAGTGCCCGGAGTGCGGCGGACGCTTCTCGACGATCGAGACTGCGAGCCTCAATGTCATCAAGCGGTCGGGCGTCGTCGAGCCGTTCAGCCGCGAGAAGGTGATGTCGGGGGTTCGCAAGGCCTGCCAGGGGCGTCCCGTGACGGAGGGCGACCTGGCGGTCCTGGCCCAGACGGTCGAGGAGGCCGTGCGTCAGACCGGGTCGTCCCAGGTCGACACGAACGAGATCGGCCTCGCCATCCTCGGCCCGCTCCGCGAGCTCGACGAGGTCGCCTACCTGCGATTCGCCAGCGTTTACCAGGCGTTCGAGTCGCTCGACGATTTCGAGGCGTCGATCGCCCAGCTGCGTGCCGATCACGCCGACAAGGCCGCCGCGACCGCCGAATCGTCGGGGGATGCCGCCTCCCGGTAGCCTGGCGGGGATGTATCCCCTGTTCTTCCGCACCGTCCTGTCGCGCCTGGACCCGGAGTTCGCGCACCACGCCGCGATGCTCGTCATCCGGATCGCGGGAGTCCCGCCGTTCGCCTGGATCGCCCGCGCGCTGACGGCGCCGGCGCCGGAGCTGCGCACCGAGGCGCTCGGTCTGAGCTTCCCGTCGCCGTTCGGGGTCGCGGCCGGCTTCGACAAGAACGTCGTCGGCGTGAAAGGTCTCGCGGCCCTCGGGTTCGGCCACGTCGAGATCGGCACCGTGACCGCGATCCCGCAGCCCGGCAACCCGAAGCCCCGGCTGTTCCGCCTCATCCCGGATCGCGCCGTCGTCAACCGGATGGGCTTCAACAACGAGGGAGCGCAGGCCGCCGCCCGCCGTCTCCAGAAGCTGCGCCGGCGCGATCGCGACGTCGTCATCGGCGTGAACATCGGCAAGAGCCGCGTCGTCGAGGTCGCCGACGCGGCGGCCGACTACGTGCGCAGCGCCACGCTGCTGGCGCCGCTGGCCGACTACCTCGTGGTCAACGTGTCGTCACCGAACACGCCCGGGCTCCGTGGTCTGCAGGCGGTCGAGACGCTCCGTCCGCTGCTGACGGCGGTGAAGAATGCCGCGGGCCGTACTCCGCTTCTGGTCAAGATCGCGCCCGACCTGCCCGACGACGAGATCACGGCCATCGCCCTGCTCGCGGTCGATCTCGGCCTCGCCGGCATCATCGCCACCAACACGACGATCTCCCGCGAGGGACTGGCGACCGATCCGGCGATCGTGGCGGCAGCGGGGGAGGGCGGACTGTCGGGCGCACCTCTCAAGAAGCGCTCGCTCGCCGTGCTGAAGCTTGTTCGGTCGACGGTGCCGGAGGGCTTCGCCGTCGTGTCGGTCGGCGGCGTCGAAACCGCCGCCGACGTGCAGGAGCGGCTGGATGCCGGTGCCGACCTCGTGCAGGGCTACACGGCGTTCCTCTACCGCGGCCCGCTCTGGGGTCGCCAGATCAACCGCGCACTCGCGGTGCGCTGAGCGCCGGGCGGGTCAGGCCGGGTACTGGCCGCGGCGCACCTGCGGCTTCGGCAGTCGCATGAAGCGCATCTGGATGGAGCGCATCGCTCCGTACCAGCCGAGGCCCTTCTCGAGCTTCGTCGCGCCGAACTTCGCCTTGGCGGCGCTCTTGATGCGCATCGACGTGATGATCATGTCGCCGATGACGAAGAAGATGAAGATCCACAGGCCCACGAACGACCAGTACTGCATGCCGCCGACCGGAACGAACGTGAGCACGATCACGAGCACCATCGCCGGCATGACGATCTCGCCGAGGTGCCAGCCCGCGTCGACGAAATCGCGCGCGAAGCGGCGCTGCGGACCCTTGTCGCGAGCAGGCAGGTACTTCTCCTCGCCGGAGGCCATGCCGAGGCGCGCCTTGTCGCGCTGGCGGGCCAGATCCGCGCGAGCGGCGGCCTTCGCCTCCTTCGTGTCCGGCACCAGAGGCCGCTTGCGCGCCGCCTCCTGCTCCGCGCGGGACGGCGTCGGCCGACCCTTCCCGCCGGGTGCGCCGGCGTCGCCGGCAGGTGCGTCGTGCGGTGCGGGTGCGGGTGTCTTGGCCACTGTGATCCTCGGAACGTCGGACGGGGTTCCCTTAAGATTACCGGCATGACCTCTGAGCTGTCCCGACGGGAGGCGATCCGCGAGGCAGCGGCCGCCGGCATCCCCGCCGCCCTCGCCGATCTCGGCACCCTCGTCCGCATCCCGTCCATCGCGTGGCCCGCGTTCGACCAGACCCAGGTGCGCCGGAGCGCCGACGCCGTCGCTGCGCTGGTCGAGCAGACCGGGGTCTTCGACTCGGTCGAGGTGAAGACCGCGGCCATCCCCGGGACCGACGAGGTCGGCCAGCCGGCCGTGCTCGCCCGTCGCGTCGCGCGCAACGGCCGTCCGACCGTTCTGCTGTATGCGCACCACGACGTCCAGCCGACGGGGGACGACGCCCTGTGGGACACCCCGCCGTTCGAGCCCACGGTCCGGGACGGGCGGCTGTACGGTCGTGGCGCCGCCGACGACAAGGCCGGTGTCATGGCGCACATCGCCGCGATCCGTGCACTCGTGGAGGCCGTCGGCGCCGACTTCGACCTCGGCATCTCGATGTTCATCGAGGGCGAGGAGGAGCACGGCTCGCGCTCGTTCGGGCAGTTCCTGGCCGACAACGCGGACGCCCTGCGCAGCGACGTCATCGTCGTCGCGGACTCGGGCAACTGGGATGACGTCACCCCGGCGCTCACCGTCTCGCTCCGCGGCAACGCGCGCTTCACCATGACGGTGCGCACGCTCGAGCACGCGTCGCACTCCGGCATGTTCGGTGGTGCGGTGCCGGACGCGATGATGGCGGCGGTCACACTCCTCGCCACGCTGTGGGACGAGCACGGCGCGGTCGCGGTGCCGGGTCTCACCGAGCGGGATGCCGAGACCCCGCAGTACACGGAGGAGACGCTGCGCTCCGAGGCGGGTCTACCCGACGGAGTCAGCGCGATCGGCACGGGCACCATCCTCAGCCGCATCTGGAACAAGCCGTCGATCACCATCACGGGCATCGACCACACCTCGGTGGCAGCGGCGTCCAACACGCTGGCGCCGGAGGTCTCCGTCGTCATCAGCGCCCGCATCGCCCCGGGGCAGCGCGCCCGCGACGCCTACGAGGCGATCGAGGCGCACCTGCGCGCCCGCGCGCCGTGGGGTGCGCAGCTCGAGTTCTCGGACATCGACTGCGGCGACGGGTTCCTGGTCGACTCCGGCGGCTGGGCGGTGGCAGACGCGCGCGAGGCGCTCGCCGAGGGGTACGGCGCCGACTCCGTCGACGTCGGCGTGGGCGGGTCGATCCCCTTCATCGCCGATCTCGTCCGCGAGTTCCCCGGCGCGCAGATCCTCGTCACCGGCGTGGAGGACCCGCACACGCGGGCGCACAGTCCGAACGAGTCCCTGCACATCGACACGTTCCGTCACGCGGTCCTCGCCGAGGCGCTCCTCCTGGAGAGCCTCGACGCGCGCGGGGCGTAGACTCGAAGCATCCCGTCAGAAGGAGCATCATGACCGATACAGCCCTGTCGACCGACCAGACCGCCAGCGCCCACGGCGTCCTGCTCACCGATGCCGCCTCGGCGAAGGTCAAGAGCCTCCTCGAGCAGGAGGGGCGAGACGACCTCCGTCTGCGCGTCGCCGTGCAGCCGGGTGGATGCTCGGGCCTGATCTACCAGCTCTACTTCGACGAGCGCTATCTCGACGGCGACAAGACGGTCGATTTCGACGGCGTCGAGGTCATCGTCGACGACATGAGCGTGCCCTACCTCGACGGCGCGACGATCGACTTCAAGGACACGATCTCGGAGCAGGGGTTCACGATCGACAACCCCAACGCCTCGGGAAGCTGCGCTTGTGGAGACAGCTTCCACTGATCGCGCATCGAGACACCGGCCGCTCGGGGCCGGTGTCTTCGCGCGCCCGGGAAACCGGGCCCGCGACCTCTCACCGGCTGGGCAAATGACCGGAATGCGGTGAGAGGTTGCCCTAGACTGACGAAGGTAACTTCCCTGTTTCCGGAAAGGTGCACCGTGCACTCGAAACGACGCCTCCGCTGGGCCGTCATCCCCCTCGGGATCGCAACGGCAGTCACCCTCGCGGGATGCTCGCCCACCGAACTTCACGGCTTCCTGCCCGGCTTCGATGCGTCCGGCGTGCCTACGACGAACCGCACCGATATGGTGGCGAGCCTGTGGGTCAACTCGTGGATCGTGCTGCTCGGCGTCGGCATCATCACGTGGGGCCTGATGCTGTGGGCGATGGTCGCCTACCGGCGCCGCAAGGGCCAGGTCGGGCTCCCGGTGCAGCTGCGCTACAACATGCCGATCGAGATCTTCTACACGATCGTGCCGTTCATCCTCATCCTCGGCATGTTCGCCTTCACGGCACGCGACCAGGCCACGATCGAGACGGTCGACGAGCATCCCGACGTGTCGATCATCGCGATCGCGAAGCAGTGGGCGTGGGACTTCCAGTACAACGGCACGCAGTCGGATCACTCGGACGCCGTGTGGTCCATGGGCGTGCAGGCGCAGCCGCGAGCGTCCGACGGCAACTACGACCAGTCGAAGCTTCCGACCCTGTACCTGCCGGTGAACAAGACGGTGCGCATCGACCTCCAGTCGCGCGACGTCATCCACTCGTTCTGGATCATCGACTTCCTCTACAAGAAGGACATGTACATCGGCCGCGACAACTCGTGGTCCTTCACGC
Organism: Microbacterium rhizosphaerae; assembly: GCF_034120055.1. Taxonomy (NCBI): domain Bacteria; kingdom Bacillati; phylum Actinomycetota; class Actinomycetes; order Micrococcales; family Microbacteriaceae; genus Microbacterium; species Microbacterium rhizosphaerae. The sequence goes on from NZ_CP139368.1 coordinate 1,813,407, forward strand.
CGACGCGTGAGGGCACGTACGCCGGCAAGTGCGCCGAGCTCTGCGGCGAATACCACTCGGCGATGCTCTTCAATGTGAAGGTCGTCAGCGAGGCGGAGTACCAGCAGCACCTCTCCGACCTGCGCGACGCGGGCCAGACCGGTGACATCACCGATGCGTACGACCGGCTGAACAATGTTCCCGGCACGGACGCGACCAACCTCGAGGGAGGTAAGTGACCATGGCGACGACGCTTCCGCTGCAGGAGTCCCAGGGCCGCCCGACGACCCTTCCGCCGCGCCAGGCGGCTCTGCTGAGCTCGACGCGCGTCGGACAGAAGGGCAACATCGTCGTCAAGTGGATCACCTCCACTGACCACAAGACGATCGGGTACATGTACCTGATCGCCTCGGTGCTGTTCTTCATGCTGGGCGGCGTGATGGCCCTGATCATCCGCGCCGAGCTCTTCGAGCCGGGGATGCAGATCATCCCGACGAAGGAGCAGTACAACCAGCTGTTCACGATGCACGGCACGATCATGCTGCTCATGTTCGCGACGCCGCTGTTCGCGGGCTTCGCGAACGCGATCCTGCCGCTGCAGATCGGCGCGCCCGACGTCGCGTTCCCGCGACTGAACGCCTTCGCGTTCTGGCTGTTCCTCTTCGGCTCGACGATCGCCGTCGCCGGCTTCCTCACTCCGCAGGGCGCGGCGGGCTTCGGATGGTTCGCCTATCAGCCATTGGCGAGCGCGACCTTCTCCCCGGGCGCTGGTGGAAACCTCTGGATGCTCGGTCTGGGCATGAGCGGCTTCGGTACCATCCTCGGCGCCGTGAACTTCATCACGACGGTCATCACGATGCGCGCGCCCGGCATGACCATGTGGCGTATGCCGATCTTCTCCTGGAACGCGCTCATCACGAGCATCCTGGTCCTAATGGCGTTCCCGGTCCTGGCGGCCGCCCTCCTCGCTGCGGCAGCCGACCGTGTGCTCGGCTCGCACATCTACGACCCGCACAACGGCGGCGTCCTCCTGTGGGAGCACCTGTTCTGGTTCTTCGGCCACCCCGAGGTGTACATCATCGCGCTGCCGTTCTTCGGCATCGTCTCCGAGGTGTTCCCCGTCTTCAGCCGGAAGCCCATCTTCGGATACAAGACCCTCGTCTATGCGACGATCTCGATCGCTGCCCTTTCGGTCGCGGTGTGGGCCCACCACATGTACGTCACCGGCGCCGTGCTGCTGCCCTTCTTCGCGCTGATGACGATGCTGATCGCCGTGCCGACGGGCGTGAAGATCTTCAACTGGATCGGCACGATGTGGCGAGGATCGGTCACGTTCGAGACACCGATGGTGTTCGCGCTCGGCTTCCTGGTCTCCTTCGTGTTCGGTGGCCTGACCGGTGTGATCCTCGCCGCTCCGCCGCTCGACTTCCACCTGTCCGACTCGTACTTCGTCGTCGCCCACTTCCACTACGTGGTGTTCGGCACGGTCGTGTTCGCCATGTTCGCCGGCTTCTACTTCTGGTGGCCGAAGTGGACGGGGCGCATGCTCAACGAGCGACTCGGCATGATCCACTTCTGGATGCTGTTCATCGGCTTCCACATGACGTTCCTCATCCAGCACTGGCTGGGTGTCGACGGGATGCCCCGCCGCTACGCGGACTATGCCGCATCCGACGGCTTCACGTGGATGAACCAGGTCTCGACGATCGGCGCGATGCTTCTCGGGGCATCCATGATCCCGTTCCTGCTGAACGTGTGGATCACTGCGCGCAAGGCACCGCGGGTGACGGTCAACGACCCGTGGGGATACGGCGCGTCGCTGGAGTGGGCGACGTCGTGCCCGCCACCGCGGCACAACTTCACGTCGATCCCGCGCATCCGCAGCGAGCGTCCCGCGTTCGACCTGAACCACCCGGAGGCAGCCGAGTACCCGGTGTCCGCCGAAACCCACGAGACTGTGGTCGTCGCAGGAGAGGCGAAGTAGATGCGCACCAACACCGGCCTCTGGTGGATCCTCTGCGCCTTCTTCCTCATCGTCGCGGCGCTGTACACGGGATGGAACATCCTCGAGCATGGCGAGCCCGAGTGGGTCGGCACTGTCGCCCTGCTGTTCACGGCTCTCATGTCCGCGCTGATCGCGTTCTACATGCAGCGCGTGCACCGCGCCCAGGGCGGTGAGCTGCCCGAGGACGTGCTCACGGCCGACATCGACGACGGCGACCCCGAGCTCGGCGAGTTCTCGCCCTGGTCGTGGTGGCCCATCGTGCTCGCATCGGCGGCTGCCCTCGGCATGATCGGCCTGGCGGTCGGCACGTGGATGATGCCCATCGGGATCGCCGTGTTCGTCGTGGCCATCGTGGGATGGGTCTACGAGTACTACCGCGGGTACTTCGCTCGCTGAGGTCGACCGCTGCGACTCATCGCAGCGGCCGCCTCTGACGCCGGCCGCTTCCGCTCCGAGAACCAGGACGCCGCTTTCACGGCATCCTGGGGAGCGGGAGTGGCCGATGGCGTTGGGGGCGGACCGGCGGGCGATCTCGCGTCTGCGGCCTTCTTGAGGCGCCTCGCGGCCGCGCACGTCGACGTGCGCGACGAGGACGACCTCGCCGAGCGCCTCCGCGGCGCGAACTGGGATCTACGGGCCCACGTCTGGCGCGACCCGTCGCTCGAGGGCATGGCCACGACCTTCACCGGCATCGTGGTCGCACGGGGCGGCCACGTTCTGATCGGCCATTCCGGCGACTCGCGGGCCTACCGGCTCCGCGCCGGGGTTGCGACGCGTGAGACGCGCGACGACTCGCTGGTGCAGAGTCTCGTCGACCACGGCCTGCTGGCGCCGGAGGCGGCTGCATCCCATCCCCGTCGCAACATCGTCACCGCTTCGATGACCGGGGCTGAGGACGATCATGTGACCGTCGGACGCGCGGACGCCGCGGTGGGCGACCGGTGGCTGTTCTGCAGCGACGGACTCACGGACTACGTGCCCGAGGAGCGGATCTTCGCGACGCTCGCGCGCCCGCTCAAGCCTGCGCGTGTCGCCGCAGAGCTCGTCGCGATCGCACTAGCGGCCCCGACGCGCGACAACGTCACGGTGGTGGTGTGCGACATCGCCGACGGCGACGCGGACGCGGGGGAGCGGCCTGTGTTCTACGGGGCGGCCGCCGGCCTCTTCGCGGAGGAGCTGGAGGAGCTCGACGACGATGTCGATGACGACGCGGGCGATACGCGCGGCTGACCGCGGAGGCTGACGCCTCCAGCGACGAGCAGCGGAAACGAGATGCCCCATTCCGACCCTGCGGTCGGAACGGGGCATCTGTGCGTTCTCCGTGCCGTCCTACGGCTTGTCGCGAGTGTCCTCATCGCCGTCGACCTCTGCCGCTGCGGACGGCTCGGGGGACGAGACCGCGTCCGTGTCGGACGCCGGGTTCGGCTCGCTGTCGGACGCAGCGCGGACATCGCGGTCGCCGTTTCGAGGCGCGTTCTGGTCGGTCGCCAGCACGCTCGTCGGACGGACCGGGATCTCACCGCTCTTCGATGTGTCCACGGGACGCAGCGGCGCGTCGGGGAAGCCCGCCCGCGTGTGCGCGCCCTGGATCTCCGCCGCCTCGGTCTCGGCCATCTCATCCAGCTCTTCGTGCTGGTGGTGCGTGTGCGCCTCCAGCTCCGCCTGCGTGAGGGGGATGAGACGGTCCTCGAAGAACCAGCGCGACATTCCGGAACGCAGCTGCTCGTGCCACGGGATCCGGCCCTTTGCGTTCGGACGGACGATGAGCGGCTCGTTGATCTCGAAGTCGGCCAGCTTGAAGCGCTCGTACTCGTCGACGGGCTGGTGGACCTCGATGTACTCGCCGCCGGGGAGGCGGACGATGCGACCCGACTCGTAGCCGTGCAGGACGATCTCGCGGTCCTTCTTCTGCAGACCGATCGCGATGCGCTTGGCGACGAAGTAGCCGATGATCGGTCCGACGATGAGGAGGATCTGCAGCGCGTGGATGACGCCCTCCATCGTCAGCGAGAAGTGCGTGGCGATGATGTCGGAGGATGCCGCGGCCCACAGCACCGCGTAGAAGATGACGCCGGCCACGCCGATCGCGGTGCGCGTCGGAGCGTTGCGCGGACGCTGCGCGATGTGGTGCTCGCGCTTGTCGCCGGTCACCCAGCCCTCGATGAAGGGATAGATGAGCACGAGGACGATGAACAGGCCGATCACACCGAGCGGGATCAGGATGTTGAAGGACCACGTGTGATCCAGCCATACGAACTCGAGGTGAGGTGGCACGAGACGCAGCGCGCCGTCGGCGAAGCCGATGTACCAGTCGGGCTGCGTACCGGCCGAGACCGGGGACGGGTCGTACGGGCCGTAGTTCCAGATCGGGTTGATCGTGAACAGCGAAGCGATGAGCACGATCACGCCGAAGGTGATGAAGAAGAAGCCGCCCATCTTCGACATGTAGATCGGCATCATCGGGTAGCCCACGACGTTGCTGTTGCGGCGACCGGGTCCGGCGAACTGCGTGTGCTTGTTGATCACCATCAGCATCAGGTGCAGCACGAGCAGACCGACGAGGATCGCCGGGAGCAGCAGGATGTGGAGAGTGTACAGACGCCCCACGATGGCGGTGCCCGGGAACTCTCCGCCGAACAGCAGGAACGACGTCCACGTGCCGATCACCGGGATCCCGAGGATCATGCCCTCGATGATGCGCAGGCCGTTGCCCGAGAGCAGGTCGTCCGGCAGCGAGTAGCCCGTGAAGCCCTCGGCCATCGCCAGGATGAACAGGATGAAGCCGATCACCCAGTTCAGCTCGCGCGGCTTCCGGAACGCGCCCGTGAAGAAGATGCGCAGCATGTGCACGCCGATGCCCGCGACGAATGTCAGCGCCGCCCAGTGGTGGATCTGACGGACGAGCAGGCCGCCGCGGATGTCGAACGACAGGTTCAGCGTGGAGTCCAGCGCCGCCGACATCTCGACCCCGCGCATCGGGATGAAGGTTCCCGTGTAGTGCGTCGTGACCATCGAGGCCTGGAAGAAGAACGTCAGGAACGTTCCCGAGAGCAGGACGGCCACGAAGCTCCACAGCGCGATCTCGCCGAGCATGAACGACCAGTGGTCGGGGAAGATCTTGCGGCCGAGCTCCTTCACGAAGCCGGAGAGGCTCGTGCGCTCGTCGATGTAATTGGAGGCCCAGCCGACGAAGCTACCGCCGAGGGGCTTCTCCTTCACCTCTTCCTGCGAAGGGGAGGGTGCGGTTGCGGTACTCAATGGCGCTCCCAGAAGCTCGGGCCGACGGGTTCGTGGAAGTCGCTCCGGGCGACCAGGTAGCCCTCGGAGTCGACGGTGATCGGAAGCTGCGGCAGCGGACGGGCCGCCGGGCCGAAGATGACCGCGGCTTCGTGGGTGATGTCGAACTGCGACTGGTGGCAGGGGCACAGCAGATGGTGCGTCTGCTGCTCGTATAGAGCCACCGGGCAGCCGACGTGCGTGCACACCTTGGAGTAGGCGACGATTCCGTCGTAGGCCCAGTCCTCCTTGCCGGGGGAGGGATGCAGCTGGTCCTGCGGCAGGCGCATCAGCAGAACGATGGCCTTGGCCTTCTGCTCGAGGTAGCCCTCGCTGTGGCTGATGGCCGCGAGGTCCTCGGGGATCACGTGGAACGCCGAGCCGAGCGTGACGTCGGACGCCTTGATCGGGGTGCCGCTCGGGTCGTGCGCCAGGCGGCTCCCCTCCTTCCACATCGTGTGGCTCAGGAGGTAGACGGGGTTGCCGGCGTTGGGGCGCTCGGGCGTGTCCTCGGGTGCGAGGCCGCGGAACAGCGTGATTCCGGGTGCGATCGAGGCGACGACGGCGGCGATCAGCGAGTTGCGGATCACGGCGCGGCGGCCGAATCCGGACTCCTCGTTGGCGAGCGCGAAGGCCTCGACGGCCGCCTCGCGCGTGGTGTCGCGACCGCGCGTCGCGTGACGGGGCTCGATGTACTCCTTGTCCGACATGATCGCCTTGGACCAGTGGATGGCGCCGATACCGAGAGCCAGGAGCGCCAGGGCGATGCCGAGGCCGATGAAGAGGTTGTTGTTGCGGATCGCGACGGGCTGGCCGTCCTCGATCGGGAACAGCATGTAGGCGGCGATGGCCCAGATGCTTCCGGCGACCGACAGGTAGAACAGCGTGTAGACCGTGCGCACCGCGCGCTTCATGGCGGCGGGATCGCTGTCTGTCACCCGCTCGCGGTGCTGCGGCAGCTCGGGGTTCTGCACGGGGTCGGTCACCGCGACAGCGAGTCCCGGAGACGGCTGCCACGAAGCTCTCTCGTGCTCGAGCGGGTCGTCCTCGTGTGACATGGTGCTCCTCGTACGTTCCTTTAGCTAGAGATCAGTTGGACTTCGCCGTGATCCACACGGTGATGGCGATCAGAGCGCCGATGCCGAAGATCCAGATGAAGAGGCCCTCGGAGACGGGGCCGAGATTGCCGAGGTCGAAGCCTCCGGGCGAGTTGTTCTTCTGCAGGTACAGGATCGCCGAGATGATGTTGCGCTTCTGATCCGGTGTGAGGTTCATGTCGCTGAACACCGGCATGTTCTGCGGGCCCGTGACCATGGCCGCGTACATGTTGAGCGGAGTCGTCTTGTCGAGCGACGGCGCGAACTTGCCCTCGGTGAGCGCGCCACCGGCGGCGGCCACGTTGTGGCACATCGCGCAGTTGATGCGGAACAGCTCGGCGCCCTCGGCGACGTTGCCCTTGCCGTCGATGATCTCGGCGGAAGGATAGGTCGGGCCGGGCGCGACCGACTGGACGTACGCCGCGATGGCATTGATCTGCTCGGTGGTGAACTGCGGGGGCTTGGCCGGCGCCTGCGGTCCCTGCATCTGCAGCGGCATGCGACCGGTCGACACCTGGAAGTGCACCGCGAGCTCGCCGACACCGTAGAGCGACGGGCCGTTGACGGTGCCCTGGAGGTCGAGACCGTGACAGGTCGCGCAGTTCGCCTGGAAGAGCTTCTTGCCGTCCTCGACGGTGCTGGCGCTCACCGCGGTCTTCGACCCGTCGTCGGTCGCGGCCATCGCCGCGGACGCACCGGCGTAGATGCCGCCGGTCAACAGGAGACCCGCTCCGATGAGTGCGGCGGTGGCGACTCGGCTACGGCGTCCGATCTGGCGGCGCTTCTTCTCTCGTGCCATGGGGGTTTGCAGCTCCGCTCTATCGGATGAAGTAGATGACGGCGAACAGGGCGATCCACACCACGTCGACGAAGTGCCAGTAGTACGACACGACGATCGCGGTGGTCATCTCCTTGCGGCCGAAGTTCCGGACGGCGTAGGCGCGGCCGATCACCAGCAGGAATGCGATGAGGCCGCCCGTCACGTGGAGGGCGTGGAAGCCGGTGGTCAGGTAGAACGCGGAGGCGTACGCGTTCGCCTGGATGGGCATGCCCTCCATGACCAGCTGCGAGTACTCCCACACCTGGCCGGAGACGAAGATGGCGCCCATGGCGAACGTCAGGTAGAACCAGGGGACCATCCCCCAACGGCTCCAGCGCTTGTTGCTCGGCACCGTGTACGGCTGGAAGCGCTCCGCGGCGAAGACGCCCATCTGGCACGTCACGGAGGACAGCACGAGGATGACGGTGTTCACGAACGCGTAGGGCACGTTCAGGTGCTGGGTCATCTCGGCCCACAGGCCGGGCGACGTGCTGCGCAGTGTGAAGTAGATCGCGAAGAGACCGGCGAAGAACATCACTTCGCTGCCGAGCCAGACGATCGTGCCGACGGCCACCGGGTCGGGCCTCTTCACGGTGCGCAGGGCCTGGTTGTAAGTAGCGGGGGTCGTCACATTCCCCATTATTGCTGAATTCGCGGCAGGAGTTTCGCATCAGCGACCTCGATTTCCGGCCCATGTGAAGTTAGGGGAACCTAAGACGAGACCGAGAGAACGCCCCGAATCGCCCGGCTGGATAGGATCGGTGCTCGTGACCGATCTGTACGCGTGGCCCGACATCCTGTCAGCGCTGCTGGAGCGCCGCGATCTGAGCGTCTCCGAGTCCACGTGGGCGATGCGTCAGGTCATGGAGGGCGCGGCGACGCCCTCGCAGCTCGCGGGTTTCCTGGTGGCCCTTCGCGCCAAGGGCGAGACGGTCGACGAGGTCGTCGGGTTCCGCGACGCGATCCTCGAAGCGGCGCGGCCGCTGCCGGTCCCGGCCGGCGTCCTCGACATCGTCGGCACCGGTGGCGACCGCTTCGGCACGGTGAACGTCTCGACGATGTCGGCGATCGTGGCCGCTGCATCCGGCATCCCCGTCGTCAAGCACGGGAACAAGGCGGCGAGCTCGTCGTCGGGGTCGTCCGACGTCCTCCGCGAGCTCGGCGTCGAGCTGATGCTCGAGCCGGAGGCCGTGGCCGAGGTGCTCGAGCGCACCGGTATCACCTTCGTCTTCGCCTCGGCCTTCCACCCCGGCTTCGGGCACGCCGGACCGACGCGCGCCGAGCTCGGGGTCCCGACGGTCTTCAACTTCCTCGGCCCGTTGTGCAATCCCGCCCGCGCCGAGGCCAATGCCGTCGGCGTCGCCCAGATGGACCGTGTGCCGCTCATCACGGGCGTCTTCCGCACACGCGGCGCGACGGCCCTGGTCTTCCGCGGCGACGACGGACTCGATGAACTGACGACCACGGGGCACAGCCGGATGTGGGAGGTCAGCCTCGGCGACATCCACGAGCACGACATCGACCCGCGGGATCTCGGCATCCGTCTCGCCCGCATCGACGAGCTGATCGGCGGCTCGCCCGCGCAGAACGCCGACGTGGTGCGCCGCACGGTCGCCGGCGAGGAGGGCGCGGTGCGGGACATCGTGCTCCTGAACGCCGCGGCCGGGATCGTCGCCTACCAGCTGTTCCGCGAGCCGGCGCTCGTGCAGCGGCCCATCCTCGAGCGACTCGCCGAGGCGAAGGATGCCGCGGCCGCGGCGATCGACGGCGGTGCCGCCGCCCGCAAGCTCGAGGAGTGGGTCGCCGCGACGCGCGAGCTCGCCGTCTGATCTCCGACGGCCCGGCACGTGGTGTCAGGTCTTCGGCGCACGCTAGCGTGAGCACCAGCCGGCCGACGGCAGCCGGCAACACGACGCGGGCATGCCGTGGTGTGCTCGCATTGCATCCAGGAGGACCCATGTCGGAATCCACCGCAGTAGGGCAGGGCGCAGCACGGACCACACCGGTCGAAGGGTCCGTCGCGCCGCCCGCGCGCAGCCTCGGGCTCGTCAAGACCGTCGGCGTCATCGGCATCATCGCGGGCATCTTCATGATCGTCGCCGGCGTGATCGCCTATGCGGCGGTGTCCAACGAGCTGCGCGCCGAGAAGATCATCGTGTCCGACGACGCCGCGGCCTTCGCCGGCCAGCCCGTCGCGGGTCCCTTCACGGCCTACGCCCAGGCCGAGGTCATCCAGAAGCACGCCCTCGCCTCGTCGGGCGGCAAGACGTATGCGGAGCTGAGCTCGGACGACCCCGCGCGCCAGACGATGATGACGGCATCCTTCCTGCGCGCGTCGCTGTTCACGTCGGTGGTCGCCTTCGGGGTCGCCGCGCTCGTGGTGGGGCTCGGCATCCTGTTCGTCCTCTTCGGGTGGGGACTGCACCGGACGGCGTCCGCCCCGGTGATCGTGAAGCCCGCAGTCCTCGCACCCTGACTCCGCATGGCGGAAGAGGATCAGGCGCTGACGCCGCTCGCCGCGCTCGAGGAGATCGCGTTCCTCCTCGAGCGCGAGCGGGCGTCGCGCTATCGCTCGAAGGCATTCCGCGCGGCCGCGGCCGCGATCACCGGTCTGACCGACGAGCAGCTGCGGGACACCGCATCCCTCCGACGTCGCAAGGGCATCGGCGACTCGACCTTCGCGGTGATCCAGCAGGCCCTCGACGGGCAGGTGCCCGCGTATCTCGTCCAGCTGCGCGAGGCGGCCGGTGTCGAGGCGCCGACAGCGGGGGCCGGACTGCGGGCGAAACTGCGGGGCGACCTCCACAGCCACAGCGAATGGTCCGACGGTCTCACGCCCATCGACAGCATGGTCGAGGCCGCTCGCGTCCTGGGGCACGAGTACGTCGCCCTCACCGACCACTCGCCTCGGCTGCGGGTCGCGAACGGGCTGTCGGTGGAACGGCTGCAGGAGCAGCGGGAGGTCGTCGCCGGCATCAATGCGTCATCGCCGGCGGGCTTCACGCTTCTGACCGGCATCGAGGTGGACATCCTCGAGGACGGCGGGTTGGATCAGACCCCGGAGATGCTCGACGCGCTCGACGTCGTCGTCGCGTCGGCGCATTCGAAGCTGCGGATGGAGCGCGCTCCCATGACGCGCAGGCTGGTGGCCGCGGCATCCAGTCCGCACGTCGACGTCCTGGGCCACGTGACCGGCCGGCTCGTCGAGGGCAGCCGCGGCACGCGCCCGCAGTCGACGTTCGATGCCCGCGCGGTCTTCGAGTCGTGCGCGGCGCACGGTGTGGCGGTGGAGATCAACTCGCGCCCGGAGCGGCAGGATCCGCCGGATGAGCTGATCGCGCTCGCGCTCGAGCTCGGGTGCCTGTTCTCCATCGACTCGGATGCGCATGCCCCCGGTCAGCTCTCTTTGATCGACCACGGCGCCGCCCGCGCGGTGAAGCTGGGGGTGCCGCCGGAGCGCATCGTCACGACCTGGCCGCTCGACCGGCTGCGGGCCTGGACGGCACGCCCGCGCGATGCAGGCGGCTCAGAGGGATTCTGAACCGCCCGCATCGGATCACGCCCCCGCAGTCGAATTGGCGCGCAGGACCTCGAGGCGCTTGCGGTACTCGACCTCGTCGATGTCGCCCTGCGCGTACCGCTCGCCGAGGGTCGCCTCGGCCTGCCGGGACGGATTGCTGCGGCTCATCGCGGCGGTGCGCCAGCGACGGCCGAAGACCGCGAACAGGATCACGAAGAGGACGATCCAGAACAGCGGGATGAAGAGGAACCACCACCCGAACCCGATCCACGGGCCGGCGAAGTGGGCGGCCGCGAGCGAGGCGGCGAGTGAGGTGGACATGGGACTCCCTTCTCCTGCGCGGCGGTCGCTGCAGGATGCCTCCAGCCAACGCCGCCGGGAGCTGCGGCACATCGTCCGCGGGGAGTGATCTCGCCTGCTCCGCGCGGAGTACGCTCTACTGCCAGCCGGGGGCGACGAGGCCCGACTCGTACGCGAGCACGACGAGCTGCACCCGATCGCGGGCCTGCAGCTTCTGCATGATGCGCGAGACGTGGGTCTTCGCGGTCAGCGGTGAGAGGAACAGGCGTCCGGCGATCTCGTCGTTGGTGAGGCCCTGGGCGACCAGCCGCAGTACCTCCGTCTCACGGTCGGTGAGCCCCACGGGTGCGGGAGAGACCCGCAGGCCGGTCGCCGCGCGGCTGAGGAGCGTGCGGGTCACGCTCGGCGAGAGCAGCGCATCGCCCTGCGCGACCACCCGGACGGACCGGATGAGATCGACCGGCTCGGTGTCCTTGACGAGGAAGCCGGATGCGCCGGCCCGGATCGCACGGGCGACGTACTCGTCGAGCTCGAACGTCGTCACGATGACGACCCGCACGCCCTGGAGCGCCGCATCCGCGGCGATCTGCTCGGTGGCCCAGAGTCCGTCGCCGTCCGGCATGCGGATGTCGACGAGGGCCACGTCGACCTGGGTCTCGTGCAACGCGCGCAACAGCTCCTCGCCGCCGGATGCCTCGGCCACGACCTCGATGTCGGGCTCGGCATCCAGGAGCGCCCGGAATCCGGCGCGCACGAGCTGGTGGTCGTCGGCCAGGGCGACGCGGATCATGACACGCCGTTCCAGGGGAGCCGCGCGGTGACGACCGTGCCCCCGCGCGCGCCCTCCGTCAGCTGCGCGGTGCCGTCGAGCAGGGCTGCGCGCTCGCGGATGCCGCGGATGCCGGCGCCCTCCGTGGCGTCCTGCATTCCCATGCCGTCGTCGGCGACGGTGACGACGAGGTCGTCTCCTTCGCGCTGGAGCGTGATCGTCGCCGTCGACGCGGCGCTGTGCCGCACGACGTTCGTCAGCGCCTCCTGTGCGATGCGGTAGGCCGTCGTCTGGACGGTCGAGGGCGGGAGGTCGCCGGCGAGTCGATCGTCGAGCTCCACGGTGAGGCCGAGACCCGTGCGCTGCGCGGCGAGTCGCTCGAGATCGGGCAGCTGGGGGGCGGGCGTCAGCGGCGCCGTCTGCGGGAACCGCTCGTCGCCGCGCAGGAACGACAGGACGCCGCGGACCTCGTCGAGGCCGGTTGCGCTCAGCCCGCGGATGTTGGCCAGGGCCTCGCGGGCCTTCTCCGGCTCCCGGTCGAAGAGGTGCAGACCCATGCCGGCCTGGACGGAGATCTGACTGAGGGAATGCGCGAGCACGTCGTGCAGCTCGCGTGCGATGCGCTCGCGCTCCTCGCGCTCCGTCGTGCGACGGCGTTCCGCGAGCTGGGCCCGGTAGGCGTCGGCGCGGTCGCTGCGCCGGCGGATGCCCTCTCCGATGCCGAAGCACAGCGCCAGGACGGCGGTCGTCCCGACGACGCGCAGCGGATGCCAGTCGATGCCGACGGCGGCGCCGACGCCGACCGCGATGAGCCAGCCCGCACCGACCGCGATGAGAGCCCACGCGCGGGCTCTGCGCACGACCGCGCCGACGATCGCGAAGGCGACGGAGATGTACGGCGGCCCCCAGGACGGCGGAATGAAGACCGCGGTGACGGCCAGTGCGGTCACCACCGCGACGGTGGGCCCGGGGAACGCACGCGCCGCGAGGAGCACGAGGGCGGATGCCGTCGCCAGTGCGATGCTCGCCGCTGCCGCGAGCGGGCGGGTATGCGAGAAGACTGCGATGATGATGGTCGGGGGCACCTGGATGAGCAGGGCCAGGAAGACGGGGACGTACAGCGTCACTCCGGGCGGCGGACGGAACCGGCCGGTCCCCGCGGTCTCGTGGGTCCAGGCGGCATCCGGCATGCGCTCGATGCTACGCCCGGCTTTCCGAGCGTTCGCCGTGCCCGCGGAGGCAACGCCGCTACTCCCGCGGGAGTACCGGCGTCTCGTCGGCGATGCCCGCAACGCCGGCGAAGGCGTCGAGCAGCCGTGCCAGGGCGGAGCCGAAGCCGCCGCGCTCGGCGAGGGCAGCGGCGTCCCTCCGCTCCTGGGCGTCGAGCGCCCGGATGCGGGCGTCGGGCACGTCGAGGTCGAGGTCGCGGACCACGCCGACGACGGTCGGTGCGACCTCGAGGTAGGGGAGGGAGGCGCGGATCTTCGCCTGGATGCCCGCGGACATGCCGGTGCCCGCCTCCGCCGCGGCGATGATGCCGGCGAGGTCGCCGTGGGCGTTGAGCAGGGTGGCCGCAGACTTCTCACCGACGCCGGGGACGCCGGGAAGGCCGTCGGAGGTGTCGCCCCGCAGCGTCGCGAAGTCCGCGTACTGCGAGGCATGCACTCCGTACTTGGTGAGCACGACGGCGTCGGTCACGTTCTCGAGGTTGCTCATGCCGCGTGCGGTGTAGACGATCCGCACGTCGCGCTCGTCATCCACCAGCTGGAACAGGTCGCGGTCGCCCGTCACCACGTCCACCGGCAGGGTGGAGCGGGTCGCGAGCGTGCCGATGACGTCGTCCGCCTCGTGCTCGGCGGCTCCGACGATCGCGATCCCCGCGGCGGTCAGAGCCTCGCGGATGCGGGGGACCTGCGCCACGAGCGGATCGGGGACCTCCTCCACATCGGGTCCGACCTCGACGACCTCGACGACGCGGTGCGCCTTGTAGCTGGGGATGAGGTCGACCCGCCACTGCGGCCGCCAGTCGTCGTCCCAGCATGCGACGAGGTGCGTCGGCTCGTACAGGGTCACGAGCTTCGCGATGATGTCCAGGAAGCCGCGCACGGCGTTCACGGGCGTGCCGTCGGGCGCCTTCACCGTGTCGGGGACGCCGTAGAAGGCGCGGAAGTAGAGTGACGCGGAGTCGAGCAGCATGAGGCGTTCGGCCATGCCGTCATCTTGGCATGCGCCCTCGACATAAGGTCGGTGCATGTCCTTCGGAGCCCGGTTCGCCGCTCCCGCGCCCGGCGACGCGTGTCCGTGCGGCAGCGGGGAGGCGTTCGACGCGTGCTGCGGTCCGCTGCTCGCGGGGCAGCCGGCGCCCACGGCCGAGCGGCTCATGCGGTCGCGCTACACGGCGTTCGCGACGGGGGATGTCGACCACCTCGCTCGCACGTGGCATCCGCGTACCCGGCCGACGCAGCTCGACCTCGATCCAGACCAGCGGTGGACGGGCCTGCGCATCCTCACGACCGTCGCCGGCGGCGAAGACGACGCGGACGGGATCGTCGCCTTCGAGGCCTCGTGGGCCGAAGGCGGCGAACGGGGGACGCTGCGGGAGCGCAGTCGCTTCTCTCGCAGGGGCGGGCGCTGGGTCTACGTCGACGGCGACGTCGGGTAGGGCCTGCTGTCAGGAGGGCGCTCGTAGACTGAGGGCATGAGGATCCTGGCGGCGATGAGCGGCGGTGTCGATTCCGCCGTCGCGGCCGCGCGGGCCGTCGAGGCGGGACACGACGTCGTCGGCGTGCACCTCGCGCTGTCGCGCGCGGGCGGGACGCTGCGCACCGGCAGCCGCGGCTGCTGCACGATCGAGGACGCGATGGACGCCCGTCGCGCCGCCGACCGCCTCGGCATCCCCTTCTATGTGTGGGACTTCTCGGAGCGCTTCCGCGATGACGTCATCGAGGATTTCGTCTCCGAGTACAAGGCCGGCCGCACGCCCAACCCCTGCATGCGCTGCAACGAGCGCATCAAGTTCGCGGCGCTCCTCGAGCGTGCGGTCGAGCTCGGCTTCGACGCCGTCTGCACCGGCCACTACGCCTCGCTCGTGGAGACGCCGGACGGCCTCGAGTTGCACCGCGCGTCGGACGCCGCGAAGGACCAGTCGTACGTCCTCGGCGTGCTGACCGCCGAGCAGCTCGCACACACCTACTTCCCACTCGGAGCGACGCCGTCCAAGGCCCTCGTCCGCGCGGAGGCCGAGTCGCGCGGCCTGTCGGTGGCGCACAAGCCGGACAGCCACGACATCTGCTTCATCCCGGACGGCGACACGCGCGGGTGGCTCGCCGAGAGGGTGGGCGCCGAGACGGGCGACATCGTGGATGCGTCGGGGGCCGTCGTCGGCTCACACGACGGCGCGCACGCCTACACGGTGGGACAGCGACGCGGACTGCGCCTCGGCGTGCCGGCTCCGGACGGCAAGCCGCGGTTCGTGCTCGAGGTGCGACCGGTGACGAACACCGTGGTCGTCGGTCCCAAGGATGCACTCGCGATCGGCGAGATCTCCGGGGAGCGCTTCAGCTGGGCCGGACGCGCGCCGGAGGCGGCCGAGTTGAGGTGCGACGTGCAGATCCGCGCGCACGCCGATCCCGTCCCGGCACGGGCGGAGGTTCGCGACGGGTCCGTAACCGTGTGGCCCGAGACCCCGTTCGAGGGAGTCGCGCCCGGCCAGACCGCTGTGCTCTACGACGGCACGCGCGTGGTCGGCCAGTTCACCATCGACCGGACGGTCTCGGCCCTCCCCGCGGCGACCCTGTCCGCCGGCGTGTGAGGCGCCCGCATCCCTGTCGGTGCCCGCTCCTAGACTGACGGGGTGACGGATGCCCCAATCACCGAACTTCTGGAGCTGAGCCTCGACGAGGCGCGTGCCGAGGCCGCCGGTCTCACCGAGCGGATCATCCAGGCGCGGGATGCGTACTACGGTCGCGACACCCTGGTCGTCGACGACGCGGAGTACGACGGGTGGATGCACCGCCTCGAGGCGATCGAGCGGATCTACCCCGAGCTGCAGGGCCAGGACTCGCCCACGCTCACCGTCGGCGCCGCGGAGAACACGCAGTTCGCCCCGGTCGAGCACGCCGAGCGGATGCTGAGTCTCGACAACGTGTTCTCACCCGAAGAGCTGCGGGAGTGGTGTGTCAAGGCGCAGGCGTCCGCCGGTGCACGGGTGCGGTGGCTGACCGAGCTCAAGATCGACGGCCTCGCGATCAGCCTCCGCTACGAGAACGGCGTCCTGACCTCCGCGGCGACGCGCGGCGACGGCCGTGTGGGCGAGGACGTCACCGTCAACGCCCTCCGGGTGGCCGGCATCCCGCAGCGCCTGAGCGGAACCGGTCATCCGTCGATCGTCGAGGTGCGCGGCGAGGTCTTCATCCCCGTCGCCGCGTTCGATCGGCTCAACGCGTTCCAGGCCGAGCTGCGCGAGCGGGTGGTCGAGGAGGCGCGAGCGCGAGGCAGGGGATTCGACGAGACGAAGGCCCTGATCAGCGCGGAGCGACGGTTCCCGTCGTTCGCGAATCCGCGCAACGCCGCGAGCGGAGGTCTGCGCCAGCAGCTGGACAAGAAGGACGGCCTCGAACTCGAAGCCGGCCGGGCCCGGCTGGAGTCGCTGCGGCTGTTCGTGCACGGCATCGGCGCCTGGGCGAGCCCGCCGGTCGCCTCGCAGAGCGAGGTGTACGGACTGCTCGCGGGATGGGGACTGCCCACGAGCCCGTATTTCCGCACGAGCGACGACATCGACGGCGTCCTCGACTTCGTCGCGTACTACGGCGAGCACCGCCACGACGTCGAGCACGAGATCGACGGCATCGTCGTGAAGGTCGACGATCTCGCGCTGCACGACGAGCTCGGCGCCACGAGCCGCGCGCCGCGCTGGGCGATCGCGTACAAGTACCCGCCGGAGCAGGTCAACACCAAGCTCCTCGACATCGTCGTCTCGGTCGGCCGGACCGGCCGCGCGACCCCGTACGCCGTGATGGCGCCGGCACGGGTGGCGGGCTCGGTCGTCCGGCAGGCGACGCTGCACAATCAGGACGTCGTCCGGGCGAAGGGGGTGCTCATCGGCGACACCGTCGTGCTGCGCAAGGCGGGCGATGTCATCCCGGAGATCCTCGGTCCGGTCGTCGAGCTGCGCGACGGCAGCGAGCGCGAGTTCGTGATGCCCGCGAACTGCCCGGTGTGCGGCTTCCCCCTGCGCCCGGCCAAGGAGGGCGACATCGACCTGCGCTGCCCGAACGCCCGCTCGTGCCCGGCGCAGGTTCAGGGCCGCGTCGAGCACATCGGCTCGCGCGGCGCACTCGACATCGAGGTGCTCGGCGAGGTGACCGCGGCCGCCCTCACGCAGGCGGAGCCGCCGTCGGTCGCGCCCCTGGAGACGGAGGCGGGCCTGTTCTCCCTGTCGATGGACGACATCGTCCCGATCTCGGTCGTCGTGCGGGATTCAGAGACCGGCGAGATGAAGGTTGACGAGCTCACCGGCGCGCCCGTGCGGCGGACCCCGTTCCGACGCAACCCGACGGCCGCCGAGAAGAAGCAGGGGATCGAGGGTCCGCAGCCCTCGGCCGCTGCCGTCAAACTCCTGGCCGAACTCGAGAAGGCGAAGACGAAGGAGCTGTGGCGCCTGCTCGTCGCGCTCAACATCCGTCACGTCGGCCCGGTCGCGGCGCGCGCCCTCGCGCAGTGGTTCGGCTCGCTCGACGCGATCCGCGCCGCCGATCGCGACCAACTGGCCGAGGTCGAAGGCGTCGGCGGGATCATCGCGGACTCGCTGATCGAGTGGTTCGACGTCGACTGGCACCGCGAGATCGTCGACCGATGGACTGCTGCCGGCG
The DNA here is from genome assembly GCF_034120055.1 of Microbacterium rhizosphaerae. NCBI lineage: Bacteria > Bacillati > Actinomycetota > Actinomycetes > Micrococcales > Microbacteriaceae > Microbacterium > Microbacterium rhizosphaerae. The sequence goes on from NZ_CP139368.1 coordinate 1,831,043, forward strand.
TCCAGTGGGCCACTCCGGGCCATCCGGGTCCGGGTGCGGCGGTCGCCTCGGGCGGCGTCCTCGAGGGGCTCACCGTGGTCGCGACGGGCTCACTGGACGGCTACACGCGCGAGGGAGCGCAGGAGGCCATCATCCAAGCCGGCGGCAAGGCCGCGTCGAGCGTGTCGAAGAAGACGGACTTCGTGGCTGCCGGCCCCGGTGCGGGCTCCAAGCTCGCGAAGGCTGAAGAGCTCGGTGTGCGGATCCTGGATGCTGCGCAATTCCACGTGCTCGTCACCCAGGGGCCGCAGGCGCTCGACTCCTAGGAGGTCGCCGTCAGGAGCCGGTGGTCAGCTGCAGCAGTGATTCCCGCACCTGGCGGCGCAGCACCTTGCCGATGAGCGAGGTCGGCAGCTCGTCGACGACGAAGATGCGGCGCGGCACCTTGTACGGGGTCAGGATGCTGCGGGCGAAGGCGCGGATCGCCTCGACGTCGGGTTCGCCGACGCCGGGGGCGAGGACCACGGCCGCGACGACCTCCTCGCCGGAGCGCTCGCTCGGCAAGCCCACGACCGCGGCATCCTCGACATCCGGATGCTGGCGCAAGACGTTCTCGACCTCGGTCGGCGCGACGTTGAAGCCGCCCGTGATGATGAGCTCCTTGATACGGTCGACGATCCGGACGAAACCGGCCTCGTCGATCGTCACGATGTCGCCGGTGCGGTACCAGCCGTCCGTGAACGAGGCCTCGGTCTCCTCCGGCTTGCCGTAGTAGCCGCCGAAAACCTGCGGTCCGCGCACCACGAGTTCGCCGGGGGCGCCGGGTGCGACATCCTTCGTCGGCTCGTCGGGGTCGACGACCCGGCACTCCGTGCCGGGCAGCGGCAGGCCGACGGTGCCCGGCACCCGGTTGTCAGCCACCGGGTTGGCCATCAGAACCGGCGAGCACTCGGAGAGGCCGTAGCCCTCGACGAGGTAGCCGCCGGTGGCGGCTTCGAACGGGACGACGAGCTCATGCGGCAGCGCCATGGCACCCGAGATCGCGACCTCGGTGCCCCGCAGCGACACGCCCTGCTCCTGCGCAGCCCGGAGGAGGCGCTCGGCGATCGGCGGCACCAGGGGGAGGAAGGTCGCCGGATGCTTCTTGGTCACGGCAAGGACCATGTCCGGATCGAACCGCGGGAAGAGCACGAGCCGCGCACCCATCGACATTGCGAACGTCAGGCACAGGGTGAGTCCGTAGGCGTGGAACATCGGCAGGACCGCGTAGACGACGCATCCGTTGCCCCGCACGATCTGGGGAACCCACGCGCGTGCCTGCGCGGCGTTGGAGAGCAGGTTCCGGTGGGTGAGCGCCGCGCCCTTCGGGGTTCCCGTCGTGCCGCTCGTGTACTGGATGATCGCGAGGTCGTCGGTGGCGGGCTTCGGATGCGTCGCCGGCAGCGGGTCGGAGCGGAGCAGCGTCTCCCATTCGACCGTTCCCGAGACCCTCTCGTGGAGTGCCGCCCGCGACTCGCGCGCCTTGGCGATCGGCAGGCGCAGGGCCAGGCGCGTGCCGAACGGCATCGCCGTGGTGACGTCGACCGAGATGAGGTTAGTGACGGCGAGATCCGCGGGGAAGTCCTGGACGGACTTGACGACCTTGCTCCAGACGATCGCGGTCTTGGCGCCGTGGTCCTCGAACTGCTTGCGCAGCTCGCGCGGAGTGTAGAGCGGATTGTGCTCGATCACGATGGCGCCGAGGCGCAGGATCGCGTAGAACGCGACGATGTGCTGCGGGCAGTTGGGCAGCACGATCGCGACCGTGTCGCCATGGCCGACGCCGAGAGCGCGCAGTCCCGCTGCGGCCCGGTCGATCTGCTCCTGCATGCGGCGGTATGTCGTCTCGGCGCCGAAGAACTGCAGGGCCGGCGCATCCGGATAGTCGCGGACGGATGCGGCGACGATGTCGATGAGCGAGCCGGAGACGGGCTCCAGGTCGGCGGGGACGCCGTCGGCGTAGCTGGCGATCCATGGCCGGGGCGGGTCGTAGTCGGTCACGCGCTCAGCCTACGGGTCGGTCAGGGTTGCGGTGAGGGTGCCGTCTGTCGACCTCAGTGGAAGTCGCGGGAGGCATGGCGCACACCGACCTGCAGGTCCTCGAAGCCGTCGGCGAGGAGATTCGTCACCCCCTCGGGAGAGCGCTCGAGCATCCCTCGGACGATCAGCGCATGGGAGTCGCGGACGACGCGACGGTGGCGGGTCCACACCCCCATCGAGCAGATGACGTTGATGAGCCCGTGCTCGTCCTCGAGGTTGAGGAAGGTGATGCCGGACGCCGTGGCCGGCCGCTGCCGGTGCGTCACGAGTCCCGCCACCTCGATGCGTCTGCCGGTCTCCGCGGTCCGCAGGGCCGCAGAGGGGAGCACGCCGCGCTCGTCCAGTGCAGGACGGAAGTGCGCGATCGGATGGTCGTCGGTCGACACCCCGGTCGCCCACAGGTCGTCGGCGAGCACCTCGAAGCTCGTCGGGTCGGGGAAGAGCGGTGGCTGCACGGACACAGCGGTGCCGGGGAGCAGCTCCGGCCGCTCCTGTGCGGCCGATCCTGCGAGCCAGATCGCCTCGCGGCGGGTCAGGCCGAAGCAGTCGAAGGCCCCGGCGGTCGCCAGCGCCTCGAGCTGGGCAGCCGTGGCGCCGGTGCGTCGCGCCAGGTCGTTCAGGTCGAGGTAATGGCCGTGCGCCTCCCGTTCGGCCACGATGCGCTCCGCTGTCGCCGTTCCCACGCCTTTCACCCCGGCGAGGCCGAGCCGCACGGCGAAGGCGCTGTCCCGGCGATGCGAGGCGGACACGTCGGGAGCGCTCCGGTCGAAGTCGCCGATCGGAGGCTGGTCGCGCTCCAGGCAGGAGTCGAGCCCTGGACCTGCGCCCCCTCCGCGCGGCGCGCCGGCGCTGTGCGGAGCGAGGGTGGGGCCGGGACGGCCGCCGTCGGCGAGCGCCTCCATTCCGTCGAGCGCGCCGGACAGGCGCAGGTCCGGTCGCAGCACCTCGACACCGTGCCGCCGCGCGTCGGCGACGAGGGTCGCCGCGGAGTAGAACCCCATCGGCTGGGCGCGCAGGAGTCCGGTGAGGAATGCGGCGGGGTAGTGCAGCTTGATCCACGAGCTCGCGTACACGAGCAGGGCAAACGACAGCGAGTGCGACTCGGCGAAGCCGAAGTTCGCGAACGCCTGGATGCGGGTGTAGATCGCATCGGCCTCGGCATCCGTCAGATCATGCCGCTTCATGCCGGCGTAGAGCTTCGCCTTCAGGGACTCGATCCGCTCGACCCCGCGCTTCGATCCCATCGCGCGGCGGAGGAGATCCGCATCCTCTCCGCTGAGATCGCCGATCACCATGCCCATCTGCATGAGCTGCTCCTGGAAGATCGGGATGCCGCGGGTGCGCTCGAGCACCGGCTTGAGGTCTTCGTGCGGATAGGTGACCGGCTCCTGACCGAGTTTGCGGCGCACGAACGGGTGCACGGCGCCGCCCTGGATCGGACCGGGGCGGATGAGCGCGATCTGGATCACGAGCTCGTAGTACTCGCGCGGCTGCAGCCGGGGGAGAAGACCCATCTGGGCTCGCGACTCCACCTGGAAGACGCCGATGGAGTCGGCGCGGCACAGCATGTCGTAGACGGCAGGCTCCTCCTTCGGGATCTCGTCGAGCCCCCACGTCTCGCCGGTGGTCTCGCGGATCAGATCGAAGCAGTGCTGCAGGGCGGACAGCATCCCGAGGCCCAGCAGGTCGAACTTCACGAGGCCCATCCAGGCGGAGTCGTCCTTGTCCCACTGGATGATGGTGCGGTCCTTCATACGGGCGTGCTCGATGGGGACGACCTCGCCGACCGGACGGTCGGTGAGCACCATGCCGCCGGAGTGGATGCCGAGGTGCCGCGGTGCCTTCAGCAGCTCGCCGGCGTACTCGATGACCTGGGCGGGGATGTCGTGCGACGCATCCGTCGACAGCGACGCACCCCACCGCTCGACCTGCTTCGACCAGGCGTCCTGCTGGCCGGGGGAGTAGCCGAGGGCTCGGGCGACGTCGCGCACCGCGTTCTTCGGCCGGTACTGGATGACGTTCGCGACCTGGGCGGAGCGCTCGCGCCCGTACCTGCGGTACACCCACTGGATGATCTCCTCCCGGCGATCGGAGTCGAAGTCGACATCGATGTCCGGCTCCTCGTCGCGCAGCGCGGAGAGGAAGCGCTCGAAGGGCAGGTTGTACTTGATGGGGTCGACCGCGGTGATGCGCAGCAGGTAGCAGACGGCGCTGGATGCGGCGGACCCCCGCCCCTGGCACAGGATGCCGAGCCGTCGCGCCTCGGCGACGATGTCGTGGACGATGAGGAAATAGCCGGGGAAGTCCTTCTGCTCGATGACGTCGAGCTCGTGGGCGATCCGCTTGCGGCCGTCGTCGTCGAGGCGCGGGTAGCGCTCGGGCACGGCGTCCCAGACGAGCGTGCGCAGGTACGACATCGGCGTGTGGCCCTCGGGCACCTCCTGTTTCGGAAGGGCCGGGCGGGCGCGGGCGAGCGGGAACGCGAGCTCCTCGGCGAGCTCGACGGTGCGTGCGACGGCACCCGGATAGAGGGCGAACAGCGCGGTCATCTCCGCGCCGGAGCGCAGGTGCGCACCGCCGTGGGCGGGAAGCCAGCCGTCGAGGTCGTCCATGCTGCGGCGGGCGCGGATGGCGGCGACCACGCTCGCCAGGCGGGTGCGGTCGGGGGTGGCGTAGTGGACGTTCCCCGACGCGAGGACGGGCAGGCCGCGGTCGGCGGCGAGTCCCGCCAGGATGTCGTTGCTCCGGTCGTCGAGGGGGTCGCCGTGCGCGAACAGCTCGATGTAGACGCCGTCGCGCCCGAACAGTGCTGTCAGCTGGTCGAGCGCGTGCGCGGCGGCATCCGGCCCCGACTCGTGCAGTGCGCGACGGACCGGGCCCTTGCGGCATCCCGTGAGCACGGCCCAGTGCCCGCGCCCGCTGTCGGACAGGTCGCCCAGATCATAGAGCGGTCGCCCCTTCTCCCGGCCCCGCAGCTGTGCGCGCGTGATGGCGCCGGACAGACGGTGATACCCCTCCTCGCCTCTCGCGAGCACGAGCAGGTGCGTCCCGACGGGGTCGGGCTCGCCGCCCCGCGACGGGCTCGGGGATCCGTCCAGATCGCCGAGGGACAGCTCGGCGCCGTAGACCGTCCGGACCTGGCGCGACTCCGCCGCCTCGGCGAAGCGGGATGCTCCGTAGAAGCCGTCGTGGTCGGTGATCGCCAGCGCGCTGAGCCCCAGGCGCTCGGCCTCCTCGATGAGCTCCTCGGGGGAGGAGACGCCGTCGAGGAACGAGTACGTGGAATGGGCGTGCAGCTCCGCGTACGGCACGGCGTCGTCGGGACGCTCGATCCGGGGAGCCACGTACGGTCCGCGCTTGCGGCTCCAGGCCGGACTGTCGCCGCCGTCCGCATAGGCGGGCGTGGAGTTCGGCCGAGTGCCGCTGAGGGCGTGCTCCAGCTCGGACCAGGAGATCGGAGGATTGTTGAAGCCCATCAGTCGCCCCTGGGCGAGCTCGGGGACCAGGAATGCCGGCTCTCAGTCATACCGGCCTTCTGCCCACCAGCGGCCGTCCTCCCGGACGAGCAGCCACGCGTTCTGCTCGTCGTCCAGCACCTGGAAGCGCTCGGCGCGGCGACGGCGCGTGGCATCCCACTCCCGTTCCTTGATCGGCCAGGGGCCGGTCCAGGCGACGACGGTGTTCGTCGTCCCGTCGGTCAGGAGCACGTCGGGAGCGGAGTTCAGGATGCCGCGGTCGTCGACCTCCACGGGACCGCCGTCCGCCGCACGGACCTCGACGGGCACCGGGCGGGGGAAGACCGTCGTGGGCCGCGGCCGGGGGAGGGATCCTGGCCAGGGCCTGCTGCGCACCTCGGGCGACGGACCCCGATCCCCCCATGGCACGAGCACCTGCCGTTCCGCGAGCCATCTGCCACCGCCGATCGCGGGGGTCACGACACCGGTGTGCCCGAGCAGGGCCTGCACGCGGGACAGCGCGTGGTGCAGCCGCTCGTCGCTGCCGCGGCCGAAGAGGCCGGGCTGATGGCGGTTCGCCGCATCCACCGCCTCCGGCGCGATCTGCACGCGCGCGACCCGCGCGGACAGGCCCGCGCCCTCCAGCTGCCAGCGCACCCGGTCGACGATCTCCGCCGCCGAGAAGCAGGCGGGATGCTGCCACACGCGCTCGGAGCGGCCGCCCTCCTCGTCTGTGAGCTCGATGCGCACCTCCGTGCAGACGAGGCCGGCGACATCCACCGCGGCGATGTACGCCTCCGCGGTCGTCCTGACCGCGAACGCCACCTGATCCGCGGAGTCGAGCGGCGGCTCGAACGCGATCGCCCGCTCGAGCTCCGGCGGTGGGGGACTCGGCGTCACGGGGCTGGAGTCTGCGCCTCCGGCGAGGGCCCGCAGGCGCACGCCCCGCTCGCCGAGGCGCGCCTGCACCTGGGTCTCGTCGAACGCGGCGAACGCGGCGAGCGTGCGCACGCCGAGCCGGATGAGGAGGTCTGCGAGGTCGGGGTCGTCGAGCTCCGTCACCGACAGCGGTGCGAGGAACGGCGCGGAGGCGCCGGGAGGGATGACCCGCACCCGGTCGTCTCCGCCCGCACGACGTGCCGCCTGCTCCGCGGTGAACAGGCCGTCGGCGACGCCGCCGCGCACCTCGGCGAATCCGAGCCCGGCGTGCACCTCCCGCAGCACGCGCACGGCCTCGCGCTCGCCGCCGTAGTAGCGGGCCGGGCCGCGTGCGCGGAGCGCGCACAGCCCGGGCCGCACGACGTGGACGCCCGGCGCCCTCTCCTCGACGGCGCGGATGACGGGGAGGTATTCGCGGTGGTCTCGGGCGAGGTCCTCGGGGACGATGCGGAGCTCGGGGCAGCGGGCCTGCGCATCCCTCCGCCGCCGCCCGACCTGGACGCCTTCCGCGCGTGCCGCGGGCGAGCAGGCCATCACGGTGTTGCCGTGGACGATCGCGATCGGCGGTGCGGCGGCTCCACTCGCTCCGTCGCCGATCGAACGGAGGTACGCCATCACGGGCCAGTCCGGGACCTCGAGCACGATGCTGCGCATGACTCACCCCACCGCCGAGAGAGGTGCCGGGATGCGCGGTGCGTCGGCGATCACCGGGGAGAGGCCGACCATGGCACCCTCCGGCCCGGGCAGCTGCATCCGTGCGCGCCGGGGGACGGGAGAGCGACGGCCCACGACGCTGACCGTCACCTCGCGCGCGGCGAGCAGCCCGTGGCCGTCCTCGAGCCCGGACCACACCGGGCTCTCCACCTCCAGGACGGCATGCGCATCCGGCCACGCCCCGGTCACCAGCAGCACCCCGCCGCGATCGCGCAGCCGGGCGCTCAGGCGCGATGCCTCGGCGGGACGGATGCCGGACCCCGGCCGCACGCCGATGACCGGCACCACCTCGGCGAGCGCCGAGACGACGGACAGCCAGCGCGGACCGGGCTCGGCGACCAGTGCCAGGCGGTCGAGCGCGATGCCGTAGTCCTCCGCGGCTTCGACCCCCAGCGCCGGATGCCCGACGATCGCGCACCACGATCCCGCCTGCGAGGGCGCGGCCAGCATCGCCAGCAGAAGGCTCGAGGATGCTTCGGGCAGCGCGTACACCGACCCGCGGCGCAGCCCGGGCTCGGGCAGGATTCCGGCGAGCGCCGACGGCGCCGGAAGGACGGGGACGTCGGCCTGCCGCCGTTCCACGCGCGCGAGCCGAGCGCGCAGCTGCGCGAGGTCGGCGGGGGCGGGGCGGGTGAGTGCCATGCATCGAGAGTAGAACGAAGGTACGACATTGACAATGCGGCAGAGGACCGTTCATCAGTCCTTCGATGCGAAGGCGGACCGTATGAAGCGTGTCCACCCCGCCCCATAGACTTGAGCGGTGTCTGAAATCACCCCCGATCTCGTGCGCCATCTCGGTGTGCTCGCCCGGATCCAGCTGAGCGATGCCGAGGTCGAGCGCCTCACCGGCCAGCTCGACGTGATCGTCTCGAACATCGCGAAGGTGTCCGAGGTCGCCACCCCGGACGTCCCCGCCACGAGCCATCCCGTCGCCCTGGAGAACGTGTTCCGCCCCGACGTCCCGGGCGACACGCTCACGGTCGCCCAGGCGCTGCAGAACGCCCCCGACGCCGCCGACGGCCGATTCCGCGTGACCGCGATCCTGGGAGAAGAGCAGTGACCGACCTCACCCGACTTTCCGCCGCGGCTCTGGCCGAGAAGCTCGCCGCCCGCGAGGTGTCGAGCGTCGAGGCCACGCAGGCGCACCTCGACCGCATCGCGGCTGTGGATGCCGACATCCACGCCTTCCTCCACGTCAATGACGGCGCGCTCGCGGTCGCCGCCGAGATCGACCGCCGCCGGGCGGCGGGTGAGCAGCTCCACGCGCTCGCCGGCGTCCCGCTCGCGATCAAGGACGTGCTGGTCACGACCGACATGCCCTCCACGAGCGGATCGAAGATCCTCGAGGGCTACATGTCGCCCTACGACGCGACCGTCGTCGCCCGCTCGCGGGCCGCGGGGCTCGTGCCCCTCGGCAAGACCAACATGGACGAGTTCGCGATGGGCTCCTCCACCGAGCACTCGGCGTACGGCCCCACGCACAACCCGTGGGACCTCGATCGCATCCCCGGCGGTTCCGGCGGCGGCTCCGCCGCGGCCGTGGCATCCTTCGAGGCTCCGCTCGCCCTCGGCTCCGACACCGGCGGCTCCATCCGCCAGCCCGCGCACGTGACCGGCACGGTCGGCGTCAAGCCGACGTACGGCGGCGTCAGCCGCTACGGGGCCATCGCCCTCGCCTCGAGCCTCGACCAGGTCGGCCCCGTCACGCGCTCCGTGCTCGACGCCGGGCTCCTGCACGACGTCATCGGCGGCCATGACGAGCACGACTCCACGTCTCTCGAGGAGCACTGGCCGTCGTTCGCCGCCGCCGCCCGCGAGGGCGCCCGAGGCGACGTGCTCAAGGGACTGAGGGTCGGGGTCATCCGCGAGCTTCCGGATGCCGGCTTCCAGGCGGGCGTCTCGTCGTCGTTCCGCGAAGCCCTCGCCGCGATGGAGGCGCAGGGCGCCGAGATCGTCGAGATCAGCGCGCCCCACTTCGAGTACGGCGTCGCGGCCTACTACCTGATCCTCCCGGCCGAGGCGTCCAGCAACCTGGCGAAGTTCGACTCGGTGCGCTTCGGCCTCCGCGTCGACCTGCCCGGCGGCACCGTCGAGGACGTCATGGCCGCGACCCGCGATGCGGGCTTCGGCGACGAGGTCAAGCGCCGCGTCATCCTCGGCACCTACGCGCTGTCGGCGGGATACTACGACGCGTACTACGGCTCGGCCCAGAAGGTCCGCACCCTCATCCAGCGTGACTTCGATGCCGCTTTCGCGCAGGTCGACGTCATCGCGACGCCCTCGGCGCCCACGACCGCGTTCCGCCTCGGCGAGAAGATCGACGACCCGATGCAGATGTACCTCAACGACGTGACGACGATCCCGGCGAACCTCGCCGGCGTCCCCGGCATCTCGGTGCCGTCCGGGCTGGCCGCCGAGGACGGTCTGCCCGTCGGCATCCAGTTCCTCGCGCCCGTCCGCGAGGACGCGCGCCTGTATCGGGTGGGTGCGGCGCTCGAGGCGATCCTCGAAGACCGTTGGGGCGGCCCCCTGCTGGACCGGGCCCCGGTGCTCACTGCGAACGGAGGGTCCCGCTGATGGCGAAGGACGCGCTGATGGACTTCGACGAGGCGCTCGAGCAGTTCGAGCCCGTCCTCGGCTTCGAGGTGCACGTCGAGCTCAACACCGAGACCAAGATGTTCTCGGCCGCCCCGAACCCGGCGCATCCGGCGCAGCACGACGCGGCGCCGAACACGCTGGTCGCGCCCGTCGACATGGGCCTTCCCGGCGCCCTGCCGGTCGTCAACGAGCAGGCCGTGCGCTACTCGATCAGCCTGGGGCTCGCGCTCGGATGCTCGATCGCGCCCTCGAGCCGCTTCGCCCGGAAGAACTACTTCTACCCGGATCTCGGCAAGAACTACCAGATCTCGCAGTACGACGAGCCCATCGCCTTCGAGGGCGAGGTCGAGATCGAACTGGAGGACGGCACACTCTTCCAGGTGCCGATCGAGCGGGCGCACATGGAAGAGGATGCCGGCAAGCTGACGCACATCGGCGGCTCCACCGGACGCATCCAGGGCGCGGAGTACTCGCTTGTCGACTACAACCGCGCGGGCGTGCCGCTCGTCGAGATCGTGACGAAGCCGATCTTCGGTGCCGAGGGACGCGCGCCGAAGCTTGCCGCCGCGTACGTCCGCGCCATCCGTGAGATCGTGATCTCGCTCGGCATCTCCGAGGCCCGCATGGAGCGAGGCAACCTGCGCTGCGACGCCAATGTGTCGCTCCGGCCGCGCGGCCAGGAGAAGCTCGGCACCCGCACCGAGACGAAGAACGTCAACTCGATGCGCTCCGTGGAGCGCGCCGTCCGCTACGAGATCCAGCGCCAGGCCGCGATCCTCGCTGCCGGCGGCACGATCATCCAGGAGACGCGCCACTGGCACGAGGACACCGGCACGACGTCGCCCGGTCGCCCGAAGTCCGACGCCGACGACTACCGCTACTTCCCGGAGCCGGATCTGCTGCCGGTGGCTCCTGCGCCCGAGCTGATCGAGGAGCTGCGCGCGGCCCTTCCCGAGCAGCCCGCTGTGCGCCGACGCCGTCTGAAGGCCGAATGGGGCTTCACCGACCTCGAGTTCCAGGACGTCGCGAACGGCGGTCTGCTCGAGGTCGTCCAGGCGACGGTCGCGGCGGGCGCCACGCCCGCAGCCGCCCGCAAGTGGTGGACCGGCGAGATCAGCCGCGTCGCGAACGAGCAGCAGCGCGACGCGTCCGACCTCGTCACTCCCGAGAGCGTGGCCCGGTTGCAGGGTCTCGTCGAGGCGGGCACGCTCACCGACAAGCTCGCCCGCCAGGTGCTCGAGGGCATGATCGCGGGCGAGGGCTCGCCGCAGGAGATCGTGGATGCGCGCGGCCTGGCGGTCGTGTCGGACGACGGAGCGCTCATCGCCGCGATCGACGATGCGCTCGCAGCTCAGCCGGACGTGCTCGAGAAGATCCGCGACGGCAAGGTGCAGGCCGCCGGCGCGGTGATCGGCGCGGTGATGAAGGCGATGCGGGGTCAGGCGGACGCGGCGCGCGTGCGCGAGCTCGTCCTGGAGCGCGCGCAGCAGTAGCGGGGGCGCCGGCGCGGCCGCGTGTCGGTCGTGCGGGAGAGAATCGGACCATGGGACGTGGCGACGGATCGGGACGCATCGTCTCGCCGGAGGACGCGGACGACACGGATACCGGCATCCTGCATGTCGACATGGATGCGTTCTACGCATCGGTGGAGATCCTCGACGACCCGTCCCTGCGGGGCAAGCCGATCGTCGTCGGTGCGCCCGAGGGGCGCAGCGTGGTCTCCAGCGCGTCGTACGAGGCACGCAGGTTCGGCGTGCGCTCGGCGATGCCGGTCTCACAGGCGCTGCGGCTGTGCCCGACCGCGATCGTCGTGCAGCCGCACTTCGACCGCTACGTCGAGCTGTCGCGGCGGGTGATGGACATCTTCCGGTCCGTCACGCCGCTCGTCGAGCCGCTGTCGATCGACGAGGCGTTCCTCGACGTGCGGGGAGCCCGCCGGCTGTGGGGCAGTCCGGGACACATCGCCCGGATGCTGCGCGCCCGCGTGCTCGATGAGACCGGTCTGACCTGCAGCATCGGGGTGGCGGCCACCAAGCATGTGGCGAAGATGGCCTCCACGATCAGCAAGCCCGATGGACTGCTGATCGTGCCGGGGGCCGACACGCAGGCGTTCCTCGCCGCCCGCCCGGTCCGTGCGCTATGGGGCGTCGGACCGAAGTCCGCCGAGGCGCTGGAGGGTCGCGGCATCCACACGGTGGCCGATGTGCTCGCGACACCCCGGGCGGTGCTCGACCGCGCCCTCGGGCCGGCGATGGGCGACCGGATCTGGCACCTCGCCCGTGGCATCGATCCGCGGGAAGTGGACACGCAGCGGATCGAGAAGAGCGTCGGTCACGAGGAGACCTTCCACGAGGACGTCTCGGATGCCGCGATCCTGCGATCCGAGCTGCGGCGGCTGGCGGACCGTGTCGGCGCACGGCTGCGCCAGGGTGGATGGGAGGCGAGGACCGTTGCTCTCAAACTGCGGTTCGCCGACTTCACGACGATCAGCCGGTCGCAGACGCTGCCCGAGCCCACGTCGGTGAGCCAGCGGATCGGAGCGGCGGCGGTCGAGCTCTTCGACTCCGTCGACCGCTATCTGCCGGTGCGGCTCATCGGCGTGCGCGGCGAGCGGCTGCAGATCGCCGAGGCCGGCGGCCTCGCGCTGTGGGACGACGACGAGGACTGGCGACGCGTCGAGGATGCGCTGGACGGTGCGACGGCGCGGTTCGGCCGGGGTGCCGTGACGCGCGCGACCCACCTCGGCCCGTCACGGGGCGGCGGGTCGCTGCCCTCCCATCCCCGGCCGCCGGAGCCCAGACCGTGACGGGCCACCCCGCGGCGGGCCTCAGCGGGGTACCGTGGACGCATGCCCAATCTCGCACTCGATCTCGGTCGGCAGGCAACGGACTTCGGCGTGAAGAGCGCCTACGGGGAGCGGCAGGACGTCGACGGCGTCACCGTCATCCCCGTGGCGATCTCCTGGTCAGGCTTCGGCGGCGGCTCGGATGAGGCCGGCAACGGCGGAGGCGGCGGGGGCGGCTACGCCATCCCCGTCGGCGCCTACCTCGGCAGCGGCGGCAGCGTCCGGTTCGAGCCGAATCCCATCGCCCTCCTCGCGGTCGCCGTGCCGTTCCTGTTCGTCGCCGGCTTCGCCATCAGCCGTGCCGGCCGTGCGTTCAGCCGTGTCATCCGCGCCTTCAAGTAGGAATCCCGACCCGGTCCAGATCGCGCTGGATGCCGCCGCATCCACCCTCGTCGACGCCGTCCGCTCGGTGTCGGCGTCGAATCCCGTGGTGCTCATCGACGGGCGCAGCGGTGCCGGCAAGACGAGCCTGGCCCGCGAGCTCGTCGCCCGCTGGCCCTTGCGAGGGCCTGTGCAGTACGTGGCGCTCGATTCGCTCTACCCAGGCTGGGACGGCCTGGCGGACGGCGTCGAGGCGGCTCGTGAGCTGATCCTCGCCCCGCACGCACGGGGGCTGGTCGGCACGTGGCAGCGATGGGCGTGGGATGCCGACGCCTATGCCGAGGCGCACGCCGTGGATCCCGCGCTTCCGCTTGTGGTCGAGGGATGCGGCATCCTCACGGCCCGCACGAGCCGGCTGAGCGACATCCGCGTGTGGCTGGAGTCGCCGGAGTCCTCCCGCAAGCATCGCGCGCTCACGCGCGACGGTGACGCGTTCCGCCCGCATTGGACGCGCTGGGCCGAGCAGGAGGAGCGTCACCTCACGCGCGATGAGCCCGCGGGGCTCGCGACGCACGTGTTCCGCATCCCCTGACCGGACGCGCGTGCGGGGGTTCACCCCTCCCGCGAGTCGACCTCCCGGACGAGCGCGTCCAGGCGGTAGCCGAGCCAGTCGTAGATCGCGAAACGCGGGTCCTCGTCGTCGTGATCGTCCTCGGTGGTGATGCCGAGGCGCTCCGCCAGCACGAGCCGCAGAGCGGCGAGCGCGCGAAGCCACGACGCCAAGTCGTCCACCGTGAGCCGCAGAGAGACGATGTCGAGCGAGTTGTCCTCGGTGAGGGCGTCGGGGTCGGCGCCCGCGTTCGTCAGTCCTGCGAGGACCACGCGAGCGTCGCCGCGACGGCGATCGAGAAGGTCCGCTTGGGTCATGGAGCGGAAGTCGGCGGATGCGTCGCCGTCCTCCGGGTAGGCGTCGGGCGTCAGGCGGTGCACCGCCGGGTCCGTCGAGTCGCCGGGGGGCGACGCATCCAGCACGTCGAGGAACTGGCCGACGAGCCCCATGAGGTGCGCGGCCTCGATCCGGCTCATGTCCACCGTGAGATCGCTCATCCCGCCCTCCGCACCGTGGCCCACAGGCCGTAGTCGTGCATCGCCTGCGTGTGCAGCTCCATCTGCTCGCGGGCGCCCTCGGCGACCACCGCGTGGCCGTCGTTGTGCACGGCGAGCATGAGGCGCGTCGCCTCGGGCGTCGAGTAGCCGAAGTACGTCCGGAAGACGTGCACGACGTACGACATCAGGTTCACCGGGTCGTTCCACACCACCGTCTGCCAGGGCGACGACGCCAGGTCTGCGAGCTCGATCTCCTCCCGGACATCCGGAACCGCGCGGGGACTCATGCCCACCCCAGTTCGTGGAGGCGCTCGTCGTCGATGCCGTAGAAGTGGCCGATCTCGTGGACGAGCGTCGTGTGCACCTCATCGCGCAGCTCGTCTTCGTCGTCGCACGCGCTCAGATGCGGTTCGCGGTACACGATGATGCGGTCGGGCAGTTCGCCCATACCGTAGCGGTCGCGTTCGGTCAGGGCGAGGCCGTCGTACAAGCCGAGGAGGTCGAGGCTGCCGTCTTCGGGACGATCCTCGACGACGAAGACGACGTTGTCGAGGCCGTCGACCATGTCGTCCGGGAGCTGGTCGAGCTCGTCGATCACGAGCGCCTCGAAGGTCTCGGCATCCATCTCCACCATGCGGCGCTCATTCGCTTCTTACGCGAACGGGGCGCCTGCGCGCCCCGTTCGATTGGGGTGAGTAACGGGACTTGAACCCGCGACCCCCTGGACCACAACCAGGTGCTCTACCAACTGAGCTATACCCACCATGCAGCCCGCTCGCGCGGGCAGCCAAACGATTCTCTCACATCTGCGGAGCGTACGACGACACCGCCGCATCGGCGGCAGCGCGTGCCGTTTCGCTCGTCGGCCCGGGCTGCGGGACGAACACCGCCTGGCGGTAATACGCGAGCTCGCGGATGGATTCGCGGATGTCGGCGAGGGCGCGGTGGCCGCCCTCCTTGACCGGCGCGTGGATGTACGCGCGCGGGAACCACCGGCGGGAGAGCTCCTTGACGCTCGACACATCGATGTTGCGATAGTGCAGCCACCGGTCGACGCGGGGCATGTACTTCGCGAGGAACATGCGGTCCGTCCCGATGGTGTTGCCGGCCAGCGGGGCCTTGCCCTCGGTGACGACGAAGCGCTGGATGTACTCGAGCACCTGGAACTCGGCATCCGCTGTCGTGACGCCGTGCGGGATCTCGTCGAGGAGTCCCGAGGTGCGGTGCATGTTCGTGACGAAGTCGCTCATGTTCGCGAGTGCCGAGGCATCGGGCTTGATCACGATCTGGAAGCCGTCATCGAGAGGTCTCAGCTCGAAGTCCGTCACGATG
Organism: Microbacterium rhizosphaerae; assembly: GCF_034120055.1. Classification (NCBI taxonomy): domain Bacteria; kingdom Bacillati; phylum Actinomycetota; class Actinomycetes; order Micrococcales; family Microbacteriaceae; genus Microbacterium; species Microbacterium rhizosphaerae. The sequence goes on from NZ_CP139368.1 coordinate 1,846,412, forward strand.
ACCGCGATCTCCACGAGCTCGTCGATCTCCGGATCGAGGCCCGTCATCTCGCAGTCGATCCAGACGAGCCGGTCGTTCTCGGAGGTTCCCACCATGGGCCCATACTAACGACGGCGCAGGACACGGCGGCGGGGCGGCCGCGCGATGGCGGATGCGGCCCCCCAGAGGTGATTCGAACACCTGACCGGCGGATTAGAAGGCCGCTGCTCTATCCACTGAGCTACTGGGGGAGAGGTCCTTCCAGGCTACCTTCCACCCCGGCCGGGCGACGACCCCACCGCCGGCGCGAGTCGAAGAGCGGCAATGCGACGTGCACGAGCGGTCCGATCCCCAGCGCGAAGATGACGGTGCCGATGCCGACCGTGCCGCCCAGGAACCATCCCGCGATGAGGACGGTCGACTCGACACTCAGCCGGCACGCCCAGATCGGCCAGCCGAAGCGCGCGTGCATCCCCGTCATGAGTCCGTCCCGTGGCCCGGGCCCGAAGTGCGCCCCGATGTACAGGCCGCTCGCGACGGCGACGAGGACCACACCGGTCAGGAGCATGGCGACCTGGGCGGGCAGGCCGGATGCCACGGGCACCACGGTCACCGTCAGCTGGATGAACGTGCCGACGAGCAGGATGTTCAGGACTGTTCCGAGGCCGGGCTTCTGCCGCAGCGGGATCCACAGCAGCAGGACGAGCAGACCGATGATGTTCGTGATCCAGCCGATGCCGATGCCGGTGTGCACCGAGACGCCCTGCGCGAAGACGGTCCAGGGGTCGAGTCCGAGACCTGCCTGCACGCACAGGCCGTCCGCGAAGCCGTAGAGGGCGAGGCCGACGAGCAGCTGGATCACACGACGCGTCATGGGGACAATCCAATCGCATGACTGGCCTGGTCATTGCGGTCCAATTCACATAACGTGGATGCATGGACTCCCGGTTGTCAGCCCGTGCCCTCGCGATGCAGCTCGGCGGGTGGCGCACGCGCGAGCCGGCCTACGAGGCCCTTGCCGACGGCATCCGCGTGCTCTGCCTGGACGGCAGGATCGCACCGCGCACCGCACTTCCGGCAGAGCGCGAGCTCGCGATCGCGCTGCACGTGAGCCGCACGACGATCGCCACCGCGTACCGGAGTCTGCGGGACTCCGGTCACATCGAGAGCGTCCGCGGCTCCGGCAGCGTCACTCTGCCAGGAGCCCGATCGGGCGGCGCGGCCGCTCTCGGCGCACGCGAGGGAGACCTCGACCTGCAGCAGGCGTGCCCACCGGCCTGGCCGGGCCTCGGCGGCGTCGTGTCCGACGTGATGGCCTCGGCCACGTCGCTCCTGGGGCGGCACGGGTACGACATCGTCGGCAGCGCGGGCCTGCGCCGGGCGATCGCCGATCGCTACACCCGCTCGGGTGTGCCCACCACGCCCGACGAGGTCATGGTCACCCCCGGCGCCCAGAGCGGGATCCACCTGCTCGCGTCCCTGCTCGTCTCGCGCGGCGATCGCGCCGTGATCGAGACGCCGACATATCCGCATGCCGCTGAGGCGCTGCGCCGAGCCGGTGCCCGTCTGGTGCCTGTGCCGGTGTCGGCCGAGTCCGGCTGGGACATCGACCGGGCGACGCAGGCGTTCGCTCGCACCCTGCCCACGGTCGCCTACCTGATGCCGGACTTCCAGAACCCCACAGGCAGCTCGATGGACGCGGGGGAGCGCGAGGCGATCATCGGCGCGGCCGCGCGGTCGGGAACCGTCCTGCTCATCGACGAGACGACCGCCGACCTCGACATCGACCGCGGCCCGCTGCTCCCGCCCTTCGGCGCCGCAGAGCGGGGAGTGGAGCTCGTTCGCATCGGCTCGCTCGGCAAGACGGCATGGGGCGGGCTGCGCGTCGGGTGGATCCGTGCGGATGCGTCGCTCATCCGTCGCCTCGCGGCGCTCCGTTCGGCGCACGACCTGGGCACCCCGGAGCTCGAACAGGCGATCGCGCAGCGCCTCGTCGAGTCGCTCGACCTCATCCTCCCGCAGCGTTCCGATCTGCTCCGCGCGGGCCGGGACACGGCCGTCGCCGCGCTCGCCAAGCGGCTTCCGACATGGGACGTGCCGCGCCCGGGGGGTGGGGTCGCCTTGTGGATCGGGCTGGATGCGCCGCTCAGCACGAGTCTCGTGCTCGACGCCCGCGCCGCTGGACTCCTGCTGTCGGCCGGACCTCTGTTCGGCGTCGACGGCGGCCACGACGCCCGCCTGCGGCTGCCGTACACCGTCCCGCCCGCCGATCTCGAGCGCGCTGTCGCGATCCTCGCCGACAGCTGGGAGCGCGTCCGCGACGGAGCGCCCGCCGACCTCGTCGGCCGGCTCGAATCGGTGGTCTGATCGGGCTCATCGCCCGGTCGGGTCAACGCGAGTACCGCAGCGCGGCGACCGCGTCGTCGGCCGACCAGAACAGCCCGACGTCCCGGAAGACGCGCGTCGGCGCATGGAATCGCTGTGCTCGATAGCGGATGCCGGCCGGCGACGCATCCGTCGTCACATGACCGAGGGCTCGGCCCGCGGCATCCACCATGCGCCAGCGTCCCTGCGCCACATGAACGGCGCGGACGCCGACGCTCCGCTCGAGCGCCAAGGTCTCATCGGGAAGAATCGCCCGTTCGATCATCGTGGTCACAGTAACCCCCTCATCAATAGAAGATAAATTCGACCTCCGACATTCCCGCCCTGCTGTCGCGTGGGTCTCCTCCCCAGCGATGGCGCGGCGTGTCGTTCTCCACGCATCGCCCGCCGTCCTTCGCCGACCGAGGATCCGGGACGCACAGTTGACCCAGCTCCGGCGCCCGAACGGGCACGGGGCGCCGGAGCATCCGGGGATGGTCCCCGGAGGAAGGACTGCGTCATGGACACCATCACCATCACGGGCAACGTCGCCACGGCCCCCGAACGGCGGACGACGGCGAGCGGCATCCCGGTCACGACGTTCCGCGTGGCCGCGGGGCAGAGGAGATTCGACAAGGAGAGCGAGAAATGGGTGGAGTCGGCGACCAACTGGTACACCGTGTCCGCCTTCCGAGCCCTGGGCGAGCACGCCTACATGTCGCTGCACCGCGGTGAGCGCGTGATCGTCACGGGTCGCCTTCGCCTGCGCGACTGGGAGACGCCGACCAAGCGCGGAACGAGCGCCGAGATCGACGCAGACGCGGTGGGGCACGACCTGCTCTGGGGCACGTCGGTCTTCCGGCGGTTCGAGCAGAGCGGGAGCAGTGAGTCCCGCGCGAACGAGAGCTGGTCGGTGGCGTCCGTGCCCGCCGAGGCGGGCAAGGACGATGACGGCTGGAACGCGCCGGGACTCGCCCCGGCCGAGACCGAAGACGACGTCGACGCGGAGGAGGCCCGCCGCCGCCTCGACGAGCTCCTGCCGGAGACGGATCGGGCGCTCGCGCTCGCGGGCGTCTCCGAGGAGGCTCCCTTCTGATCCTCGCGACGGTCGCGGTGGGCGAGCAGGCGGCGTACGTAGACTCGTGCCGTGCCCACCGCGACCGCCCACCGCGCGCCCCAGACCCGGCGGCGGATGCGGGGCACGGTCGTCGTCGCCGTCGTGCTGTTCGCCGGCATCCTCGCAGGCTGCGCACCGGGCGATGCCGCCGCGACGGGCACCGGGGCGGGACAATCGACGGCCGGCAGGTCGGGCGGCTCCAGCGGGTCAGATGGTGCTGTCTCCCCGAAGCCCGCTGCCACGTTCGTCGGCGACGGCACAGCCGAGCAGAATCTGCCCATCTTCACCCGGACCGTCGAGCAGGTGTGGGCCTCGCCGCAGAAGGCGCGGGGGAGGGCCTACATCGACGCACTGGCGGCCGTGGGCTTCGACAAGAGCGCCATGCAGGTGACCAACGACAACTCCACAGTGGGAAACCCCGCGGAGAGCATCGAGTTCTCCGTCCGCGTGGGCGATCACTGCCTCGTCGGCCAGGTGGGACCGGCGATCGGCGATCCGGTCAGCACCGTCCTCCCCGTCCTCGCCGGCGGGACGTGCCTTCTGGGGCACACGCGACCGATCAACTGGTGAGACCGGCTTCTGGCCTCCCCGTAGACTGGACCGGTTATGGCTGAGTACATCTACCAGATGGTTCGCGCCCGCAAGTCCGTGGGCGACAAGCTGATCCTCGACGACGTCACGATGGCGTTCCTGCCCGGAGCGAAGATCGGCATGGTCGGCCCGAACGGAGCCGGTAAGTCGACGATCATCAAGATCATGGCGGGTCTCGACCAGCCGTCCAACGGCGATGCGAAGCTCACACCGGGGTTCAGCGTGGGCATCCTCATGCAGGAGCCGGAGCTGGACGAGACGAAGACGGTCCTGGAGAACATCCAGGACGGCATCGCGATCAAGGCGAAGGTCGACCGCTTCAACGAGATCTCCGGACTCATGTCCGATCCCGATGCCGACTTCGACGCGCTCCTGGCCGAGATGGGGCAGCTCCAGGAGGAGATCGACGCGGCCGACGCGTGGGACCTCGACTCCCAGCTGGACCAGGCGATGGATGCGCTGCGCACGCCCCCGGGCGACGCCGAGGTCTCGAACCTCTCCGGTGGCGAGAGGCGCCGCGTCGCCCTCACCAAACTCCTGCTGCAGAAGCCGGACCTGCTGCTGCTGGACGAGCCCACCAACCACCTCGACGCCGAGAGCGTGCTCTGGCTCGAGCAGCACCTGCAGAAGTACGCGGGCGCGGTCATCGCCATCACCCACGACCGGTACTTCCTCGACAACGTCGCGGAGTGGATCGCCGAGGTCGACCGCGGCCGGCTGATCGGCTACGAGGGCAACTACTCGACCTACCTCGAGAAGAAGGCCGAGCGCCTCCAGGTGCAGGGCAAGAAGGACGCCAAGCTCGCGAAGCGGCTGTCCGAGGAGCTCGACTGGGTGCGCTCGAACGCGAAGGGCCGTCAGGCCAAATCGAAGGCGCGCCTCGCGCGCTACGAGGAGATGGCGGCGGAGGCCGAGCGCACGCGGAAGCTCGACTTCGAGGAGATCCAGATCCCGCCGGGGCCTCGCCTCGGCAGCATCGTCATCGAGGCCAAGAAGCTGGAGAAGGGCTTCGACGGCCGCTCCCTCATCGACGGCCTGAGCTTCAGCCTCCCGCCGAACGGCATCGTGGGCGTGATCGGTCCCAACGGCGTCGGCAAGACCACGCTCTTCAAGACCATCGTCGGTCTCGAGCCGCTGGACGGCGGCGATCTGAAGATCGGCGAGACGGTCAAGATCAGCTATGTCGACCAGTCCCGCTCGAACATCGACCCCGGGAGGACGCTGTGGGAGGTCGTGTCCGACGGACTCGACATCATCACCGTCGGCAAGACGGAGATCCCCTCGCGCGCCTATGTCTCGAAGTTCGGCTTCAAGGGGCCGGACCAGCAGAAGAAGGCCGGTGTCCTCTCCGGCGGCGAGCGCAACCGCCTGAACCTCGCGCTGACGCTGAAGGAGGGTGGCAACCTGCTGCTCCTCGACGAGCCGACGAACGACCTCGACGTCGAGACGCTGCAGTCGCTCGAGAACGCCCTGCTCGAGTTCCCCGGCTGCGCCGTGGTCATCACGCACGACCGGTGGTTCCTCGACCGCATCGCCACGCACATCCTCGCCTACGAGGGCACCGACGAGCAGCCCGACAAGTGGTACTGGTTCGAGGGAAACTTCGAGGCCTACGAGCAGAACAAGATCGAGCGACTGGGTCCGGAGGCGGCGCGCCCGCACCGCACGGCCTACCGCAAGCTCACTCGTGACTGAGCAGCCCGAGGACGCCGGCGCCCGGCGACTGCACATCCCCATCCACCTGCGGTGGGGCGACCTCGACGCGTTCAATCACGTGAACAACACGTCGATGCTGAAGCTGCTCGAAGAGGCGCGCGTGCGGATCTTCTGGCTGCCCGAGCCCGGCGAGGAGGCGCCGCCGACGGCGGTGCTGAGCTCCGGATTGGCGTCCGGCGTCCTGACCCTGATCGCCCGGCAGGAGATCGAGTACCTCGCGCCGGTGCCGTACCAGCGGCACCCGCTCGACGTGCAGCTCTGGTTCGGCAAAGTCGGCGGGTCGAGCATCGACGTGTGCTACGAGGTCTACAGCCCGCGGGAGACGGCCGGCGAGAACGGGCAGACGCTCTATGCCCGAGCCGTCACGACGGTGGTGAAGGTGGATGCCGCGACGGGCCGTCCCCTACGACTCTCGCCCGAGGAGCGGGCCGCCTGGCGCCCGTACGAGGGATCGCCGGTCGCGTTCACCCACCGCGGCTGACGCCCGGCGTCAGGAGACGCCGGGCACCCGGATCGTGATCTCCTGCGCCACGCTCGCGAGCAGCTCGCCCGTCTCGGCGTAGATCCGACCCTGCGCGAGGCCGCGGCCGCCCCGCGCGGAGGGCGACTCCTGCACGTACAGGAGCCAGTCGTCGACGCGGCCGGGCCGATGCCACCACATGGCGTGATCGAGACTCGCGACCTTGAGGCCGGGAGTCGCCCACGAGACACCGTGCGCCCGCAGGATCGACTCCTGGATGGTCAGATCGCTGAGGTACGCGAGCGCGGCGCGATGCAGCGCCGGGTCGTCGGGCAGCGGCCGGCGTGCCCGCATCCACACGGCCTGCCGCGGCACGTGCTCGCCGTGCACGCTCACGTAGATCGGCGAGGGGACGTGTCGCAGATCGACCGGGAGGTCGCGGTAGAACCGTTTGGACATCGGGTGGAGGCCGGTCAGCGTGTCCTCGACGGCGGGGAGCTCGCGCGGGGCGGGAATGTCCGTGGGCATGGGCTTCTGGTGTTCGAGACCCGGGTCGACGTCCTGGAAGGACGCGATCATCGAGAAGATCGGCACGCCGCCCTGGTACGCCTGCGTGCGACGGGTCGAGAAGGATCTCCCGTCGTGGATGCGGTCGACCGAGAAGGTGATTCCCTGGCTCGCATCGCCGGGCCTCAGGAAGTAGCCGTGCATGCTGTGCCCGATGCGGTCCTCCGCGACGGTGCGGGATGCCGCGACCATCGACTGCGCGAGCACCTGGCCGCCGTAGACGCGGCCGAGCGGCATCGACTGCGAGACTCCGGTGAAGATGTCCTCGGTCGTGCGGGCGTCGGATGCGGCGAGATCGAGCACCTCGAGCATGGACGAGACCGGGTCGATCGCGGGCGCTTCGCCGTCATCCGATGTCACGTGAGCCTCCGTCTCGCGACGCAGGCGGTCGCACGCTTGGTAGTTTAGGGCGGATGTCCGAGCGCCTTTTCTTCCCCGACCCGCTCGCCGCGACCGACCTGCTGACCTTCGCCGGGCGCGCCGCGCGGCTCGGCGACGGCGCGGTGCGCCTCACCGCAGCCGCCGGCACGCTGGCCACGACCGCGGCTCCGCTTGCGCCGCGCGGGCTCTTCGACACGACGCCCACGGTGCTCGGCCTGCGGGCGCTGGCGGTGGATCCGGAGCTCGAATGCGACCTCGTGGTCGAGGCGTCCGCGCTGCGGCCGGCGCCGGACTCCGCGAACGTGGTGGTGCTGCCGGAGACGGCGCTCGCGCCCGCGTGGGCCGGCATCCAGCCCCCGCGCTCCGGATGGGAGCACCGCGGCGAGATCGCAGCCGCGCAGCTGGCCGCACGGGCGCAGTGGGGCATCGCGGCGGTCGCCGAGTCGGTGCCGACGGATGCGGGCGAGGATGCGGTGCGCGCGGTCCGCGCGCAAGTGTGGGGTCAGGCCGACGACACCCTCCTCGGGCTGCCGATCGGCGTCGCGTTCGCCGCCTTCGCCCTCGGCTTCATCGGAGGATCGGAGCAGGCGCCGGTGTTCGCCTCCGGTCCCTGGACGCGCATCGCGCTCGCGCGCGGGCACGTGATCGTTCGCGGACCCATGGTCAGCGGGCTCACCGCGGTGCGTCCGACGGGGCGTGCCTGAGGCCGAGCCGGGGACGCACCGGTCGCGCGCGCATGTCGTGCGGTCGGCACCGACGCGACGATGGAAGACTCGACGGATGACGGTCATCGACAACGCGATCTACGTCGACGGTCGGCGCGTCGACACGCCGCCGACCCTCGACGCGACGTTCGACGCGCTCGAGCAGCACGGCGGATTCGCCTGGATCGGGCTGTACCGGCCGGATGCCGGCGAACTCGATCTCGTCGCCGACGAGTTCGGCTTGCATGCCCTCGCCGTGGAGGATGCGCTCAGCGGCCATCAGCGCGCCAAGCTCGAGCGGTACGGGGACACGCTGTTCGCAGTGCTGCGGCCGGCGCGCTACCTGGATGAGACGGAGAAGGTCGAGTTCGGCGAACTGCACCTATTCGTGGGTGCGAACTTCATCGTCGCCGTCCGCCACGCGGAATCCCCGCACCTGGGTCAGGTTCGCCATCGACTCGAGGCCTCGCCCGACCTGCTGGCGCGGGGCCCGCTCGGCGTGTTCTATGCGATCGTCGATCAGGTGGTCGACGACTACGAGCCGGTGCTCGAGGGCCTCGAGAACGATGTGGACGAGATCGAGGAGCAGCTCTTCTCCGGGGATGCGGCGGTCCCGCGTCGCATCTACGACCTGTCGGGCGAGGTGATGGAGTTCCAGCGGGCGACGAAGCCGCTCGTGCAGATGATGACCGCCGTGCGAGCAGAGCTCGAGGACCGCGGGAAGGACGACGAGGTCGCCCTCGAGCTGCGCCGGTCGCTGCGCGACGTGCTCGACCATGTCCTCCGGGTCGTGGAGAAGGCGGGAGAGATCCGTGAGACGCTGCAGAATGCCCTCGCGGTGAATGCGACCCTGGTCGCGCAGCGTCAGAACGACGAGACCCAGCGCCTCACCGAGGCGAGCCTCGCGCAGACCGTGCAGACGAAGAAGATCTCCAGCTGGGCGGCGATCATCTTCGCGCCGAGCCTCATCACCGGCATCTACGGCATGAACTTCCACTACATGCCCGAACTCGCCCTTCCGTGGGGCTACCCCGCGGCGCTCCTGCTCATGTTCGCGTTCGGATTCGGCCTGTATCGGGTGTTCAAGAAGCGCAACTGGCTCTGAGCGTCGTCAGATCGCAGCGGTGAGCCGCGGCGGGGGCCGCCGGCTACAGGGCGGCAGCGACGGCGCGGCCCGCCGCGCGTCCGGAGAAGAGGCAGCCGCCCAGGAACGTGCCCTCGAGTGCACGATACCCGTGGACTCCGCCGCCCCCGAACCCGGCGGCCTCGCCTGCCGCGTACAGGCCGGGAACCGGCTGCCCATCGGCGCCGAGGGCCCGACCCGACAGGTCGGTCTCGATGCCGCCCAGCGACTTGCGCGTCAGCACGTGCAGCTTCACGGCGATGAGCGGACCGGCCTCCGGATCGAGGATGCGGTGCGGCGCCGCCGTGCGGATGAGCTTGTCACCGCGGTACGACCGGGCCGATCGCAGCATCGCGATCTGCGCATCCTTCGTGAAGTCGTTGTCCATCTCGCGGTCGCGCCCCTCGACCTCGCGCCGCACCTGCTCGGCGTCGAGCGCGTCGCCCCCGGGGAGCGCCCGCATCCCCTCGATCAGCTCGTCGAGCGAGTCCCGCACGACGAAGTCCGCACCTTTGTCGAGGAAGGCCTGCACCGGGCCGGAGGCTCCCTTGCCGAGCCGGGACTTCATGAGCAGCGGCACGTCCTTGCCGGTCAGGTCGGGGTTCTGCTCGCTGCCGGAGAGTGTGAACTCCTTCTCGACGATGCGCTGCGACAGCACGAACCAGGAGTGGTCGTGCCCGGTCGTGCGCAGGTGCTCCAGCGTGCCGAGCGTGTCGAAGCCGGGGAAGAGCGGCACGGGCAGGCGCTTGCCGGTGGCATCCAGCCAGATCGACGAGGGACCGGGCAGGATGCGGATGCCGTGGCCCGGCCACACCGGATCCCAGTTCTGGATGCCCTCGACGTAGTGCCACATCCGGTCGCCGTTGATGAGGCGGGCACCGGCGGCGGCCGCCGGGTCCTGCATCGAGCCGTCCACATACGCCGGCACACCGGTCACCATCTCGGCGGGCGGCGTGCCGAGGCTCGCCGGCCAGTTGCGCCGCACGAGGTCGTGGTTGCCGCCGATGCCGCCCGAGGAGATGATCGTCGCGCCCGCCGCGACGATGAAGCTGTCGACGACCTCACGCGAGCTTGCCACTGCGCGCGCCGCCCCCGAAGGGGAGAGCACGTCCCCGGAGGCCCCGGTGACCGTCCCGCCCACCGTCGTCAGGGAGGTCACCCGGTGCCGCGGGAGGATCGTGAGCCGGCCACTGAGCTCGGCCTCCTCCACGGCCATGCGGAAGGGGGCGACGATCCCCGGGCCGGTGCCCCACGTGATATGGAAGCGAGGCACCGAGTTGCCCGGCCCGAGGGCCGTGTAGCCGCCGCGCTCGGCCCACCCGACGACGGGGAAGAACCCGACGCCCTTCTGCCGCAGCCACGACCGCTTCTCGCCGCTCGCGAAGGCGAGGTACGCCTCCGCCCATGCCTTCGGCCAGCGGTCGTCATCCCGGTCGAATCCCGCCGTGGCGAACCAGTCCTGCCGGGCGAGTTCGTACGAGTCGCGGATGCCCATGCGGCGCTGCTCGGGCGAGTCGACGAAGAAGAGGCCGCCGAACGACCACCAGGCCTGCCCGCCGAGGTTGGTCCGCGGCTCCTGGTCGACGATGACCACGGTCTTGCCCGCGGCTACGGCCTCGCCCGCGGCGACCAGCCCTGCGAGGCCCCAGCCGATCACGAGCACGTCGGCGGAGTAGGAGGTGGTTGTCATCGGGCGGGTCCTTCGAAGGTGTTGACCATGGCGAAAGCGGCGCGCTGCAGATAATCCCACAGCGTCGTCTCGTGGAGGGGAGCGAGGTCGAGCTCGTCGACGGCGTGCCGCATGTGCCCGAGCCACCGGTCGCGGGCGTCGGGGTCGACATGGAAGGGCATGTGCCGCATGCGCAGACGCGGGTGGCCGCGCTGCTCGCTGTAGGTCGTGGGGCCGCCCCAGTACTGCTCGAGGAACATCGTCAGACGATGTGCGGCCGGCCCGAGGTCCTCCTCGGGATACATGGGCCGCAGGACCTCGTCCTCCGCGACACCCGCGTAGAACGTGTCGACCAGGCGTACGAAGGTGTCGTGGCCGCCCACCTCCTCGTAGAACGTGATCGGCTCCCTGGGCCGGGGCGAGACGGCGGGGGGTGCGGAGTCTTCCGTCATGTCGTCGCGTCCTCCTCGGGTGGCTTCTTCTTCGCCGTGCTCTTGGGCGGCGGGGTGCGCTTCGCCTTCCATACGACGTCCTCGGGCTTTCCCGCGCCCGTCACCGCGACGGGTTTGGTCTTCGGCGGGTTGGCCCCGCGCACGCGGCTCGCCGCCTCGAAGCCCGAGAGGGTGATGGAGTTCAGCTGCGGCAGCTTCAGCCCCAGCTCGTCGATGGCGTGCTTCAGACGCATCCGGAGCTCGCGGGCGACATCGTCCTTGGCGCCGGCCCGCGTCTTCATGACGAGACGGATGACGAGCGCATCGCCGGTCACCGATTCGAGGCCCCAGATCTCGGGCTCCTCGATGACGCGCGTGCGCCACTTGGGATCCTTCGCGATGGACCGCGCCGCATCCAGCATCGTCTTCTCGACGTCGTCGATGTCGGCATCCACCGGCACCGCCAGGTCGACGATCACCCGCGACCAGCCGAGCGACATGTTGCCGATGCGCAGGATCTCGCCGTTGCGCACGTACCAGAGCGTGCCGTTGACGTCGCGCACCTGCGTGATGCGCACGCTCACCGACTCCACGATGCCCGTCGCGAGGCCCACGTCCACGACGTCGCCGATGCCGATCTGGTCCTCCGCGACGATGAAGATGCCGTTGAGGACGTCCTTGACGATGTTCTGCGCGCCGAAGCCGAGACCGGCGCCGATCGCGGCCGTGAGAAGCGTGAGAGACCCGAGCGCGTTCGGCGCGAGGATGTTCACGGTCAGCAGGAGCGCGACGATCACGGCCGCCACATTCACGATGTTCTTGAGGATCGACCCCAGCGTGCGCGTGCGCTGGACGAGGCGGACCGATGCGAGCGGCGAGCGCTCGAGCGCCTGGGTGTCGTCGACGTTCGCCTTGGACTTGGCACCGTTGACGATGCGGCTGACGACGCGCCGGATGACGACGTGCAGGATCCAGACGATGATGAGCGTTCCGACGATGATGCCGATCACCGCGGCGAGGTTCACACCGACGTTCAACAGGACCTGCCAGATCTGGTCCCAGAAGGTCGGGTCGGTGATTGCCGGCGTGCTGATGAAGGGAAGAAGACGCATCGGGTCCAGCCTAACGATCGGCCCTCGGAGTCAGCGCAGACGACGGATGCCTCGCCCGGGCAGGGCGAGGCATCCGTCATGCGTCACTGGGCGTCGCGCTCCTGCACCGAGAGCGCGCGCTCCACGCCGGCCAGGTTCTCGCCGACGAGGCGGCGCAGGGCCGCCGGAGCGTCCTTGTGCGCGGTCAGCCACGAGCGCGTCGCGTCGCGGAGGGCGACGTTGGCGAGGGCGGCAGGGTAGAGCCCGGTGATGAGGTACTGCGCGATCTGGTAGGTGCGCGACTCCCACACCGGCAGCAGCATGTCGAAGTAGGGCTGGACGAACTCGGCGAGCAGGTCGCGCGATGCCGGGTTCACGAACCCGAGCGCAGCCGAGCGGACCACCGTGTTCGGCAGCTCGTCGTTGTCGACGAGGCTCGCCCACGCGGCGCGTTTCGCCTCGAGCGTCGGGAGGGCGGCCTTCGCCTGCGCGGCGAACTCGCCGCCCTTGGCCGTGTTGTCCTCGGCGAGCGCCGCGTCGATCTCGTCCGCGCTCACGAGCCCGCCCGCGGCCAGGGAGACGAGCAGCTGCCAGGACAGGTCGGTGTCGATCTCGAGTCCGTCGAACGTCAGCTCGCCCTCGCGCACGCGGCGCACGCGGTCCCACTGCGCGGGGGTGGATGCGGATGCCGCGAACGACGTCACCAGCTGCAGCTGGCTGTCGCTGCCGGCCCCCGCCGCCGTGGCGAGCTCCCACAGGCGCTCGGCGACGGCCGCACGGGTCGCCTCGCGCCGCTCCGGCGCGACGTACGAGCTCGCCGCCAGCAGGAGCTGGCCCAGGGTCGTGCGCACCGTCGTGGACTCGGTCTCGCTGCCGATGTTGCGCAGCACGAGGTCGATGTAGTCGCTGGCAGCGGACTCGGCATCCCTCGTCTGATCCCACGCCGCCCCCCAGACCAGCGAGCGCGCGAGCGGGTTCGAGATCTTGGCGAGGTGCGCGATGGCGGTCTTGAGCGAGCGGTCGTCGAGGCGGATCTTCGCGTACGCGAGGTCGTCGTCGTTCAGGAGCACGAGGTCGGGCCGGACCATACCCTTGAGCTCGGCGACGTCGGTGCGGTCGCCGTCGACGTCGATCTCGATGCGCTGCACCCGCACGAGGGCGTCGCCGCGCAGGCTGTAGAAGCCGACGCCGAGCCGATGCGGACGGATCGTCGGGTAGTCGGCCGGAGCGGTCTGGACGATCGCGAACCGCGAGATCACGGTCCCTGAGCCTGTCGAAGCGTCGCCGGCCTCGTCGATCACGGGCGAGAGCGTGTTGACCCCGGCCGTCTCGAGCCACTTGCGCGACCAGGTGGACAGGTCGCGGCCGCTCGTCGCCTCCAACTCGGCGAGCAGGTCGCTGAGCTCCGTGTTGCCCCACTGGTGCTTGCGGAAGTACGCGCCGACGCCCGCGAAGAACGCGTCGATCCCGACCCATGCGGCCAGCTGCTTGAGCACCGAGCCGCCCTTGGCATACGTGATGCCGTCGAAGTTGACCTGCACGTCTTCGAGATCGTTGATCGTCGCGACGACGGGATGCGTGGAGGGCAGCTGATCCTGACGGTACGCCCAGGTCTTCTCCATCGCGTTGAACGTCGTCCACGCCTCGGTCCACTCGGTCGCTTCGGCGGTGGCGATGGTGGATGCCCACTCCGCGAACGACTCGTTCAGCCAGAGGTCGTTCCACCACTTCATCGTGACCAGGTCGCCGAACCACATGTGGGCGAGCTCGTGGAGGATGGTGACGACCCGGCGCTCCTTGACGGCATCCGTCACCTTGCTGCGGAAGACGTACGTCTCGGTGAACGTCACCGCTCCTGCGTTCTCCATCGCTCCGGCGTTGAACTCGGGGACGAAGAGCTGGTCGTACTTGGCGAACGGGTAGGCGACGCCGAACTTCTCCTCGAAGTACGCGAAGCCCTGGCGGGTCTTCTCGAAGATGTAGTCGGCGTCGAGGTGCTGCCACAGGCTCTTGCGGCCGTAGACGCCGAGCGGGATGACGCGTCCCGACGCGCTCGTCAGCTCCGAGAAGGTCGCCTCGTACGGACCGGCGATGAGCGCCGTGATGTACGACGAGATGCGGGGCGTGCGTTCGAAGGCCCACGTCGCCGATCCGTCGCCGTGCTTCTTCGGCTCGGGCGTCGGGGAGTTGGACACGACCTTCCACGGCTCCGGAGCGGTGACGGTGAACCGGAAGCCGGCCTTGAGGTCGGGCTGCTCGAAGACCGCGAACACGCGCCGCGAGTCGGGCACCTCGAACTGCGAGTAGAGGTACACCTCGTCGTCGACCGGGTCGACGAAGCGGTGCAGACCCTCGCCGGTGTTCGTGTACAGGCAGTCGGCGTCGACGACGAGCTCGTTGCGCTCGGCCAGGCCGCGCAGCGCGATGCGCGAGTCGGCGAAGACGTCGGCCGGGTCGAGAGCGGCGCCGTTCAGCGTGATCGAGCGCACCTCGCGCGCGATGAGGTCGATGAAGGTGTCCGAGCCGGGCACGGCGGCGAAGCGGACGGTCGTGTGCGAACCGAACACCTCGGCGCCCCGGGTCAGGTCGAGCACGACGTCGTACTCGAGCCCTTCGGTCGACGGATCGACGACGGCGCGTCGCTCCTGCGCTTCGATGCGGGTGAGGTTCTCTCCAGGCACTGCTCTTGCTCCCGTTGCGTGTGGGGGAATGCCGCGGACGAGCGCTGGTGGCGCCGGCGACAACCGTTCTAGCCTATGGTCTTCGGGCTCCGCCGCGGCATCGCCCCACGCCCTGTCGGTCCGCGCCGTGGACGCGCCCGGCACCGGCTAGGACAGGGCTGCCCTGTGCACGTGCGATCGGGCGTGGACGATGGCGCTGTCGAGGTCGTCGAAGAGATGATTCTGGTGGCGCAGGGAGCCGAGTACTCCGACGGTGCGGAACAGCTCCTCATGCCCCGGCTGCACGCCTTTGATGAGCACCGTCACACCCCGCCGCTCGAGCGCGGTGACGATGTCGGTGAGCACGCGTGCCCCCGTCGCGTCGACCAGTTCGAGCTTCGACATGCGCAGCACGACGACGGAGACGCCGGTGAGACCGGTCACCGTCTCGTACACCCGATCGGCCGCGGCGAAGAAGAGCGGGCCGTCGATGCGGATCACCGCGATGTGCTCGTCACCCGCCGCGGCGGGTCCGGTCAGGGGCTCCCGGTGGACCCCGGTCGACCGAGCGAGGCCGCGGAGCGCGAACACGCCGGCGCACGCGACGCCGATGATCACGGCGACGATGAGATCCACCGAGACGGTGACGATCGCCGTCGCGACGAAGGCCACGGCATCCGCTCGCGTCGATCGCATGATGGTGCGGACCGTGCCCGCGTGCACCATGCGGGTCGCGGTCACCATGAGCACCCCGGCGAGCGCGGCGAGCGGGATGCGTCCGACCGGGCCCGCGGCGAACAGCACGATCGACAGCAGGACGACTGCGTGCGTGATCGATGCGAGCCGCGAGCGGCCGCCCGAGCGGATGTTCACCGCCGTGCGGGCGATCGCCCCGGTGGCCGGCATCCCGCCGAACAGCCCCGAGGCGACCGACGCGAGACCCTGACCGACGAGTTCGCGATCCGGATCGTAGGGACCGGTGTCCGCGAGGGATGCGGCGACCCGCGCGGACAGTAGCGACTCGATCGCGGCGAGTGCCGCCACCGTGAGGGCCGGTGCCGCCAGCGACACGAGCGTCGCCGCATCCATCCGGGGCAGCGCGGGGGCCGGGAGCGTCGCCGGCAGGGCTCCGATGGTCGCGAGCGGCGCGGAGAGCAGGGAGGCGGCCACGGCGACGAGCACGATGCCGATGAGGGAGCCGGGCAGGGATCGGTGCACGCGCGGAGCCAGAAGCATGGCGGCCGCCACCACGGCGACGGCGCCGACCGACCATGCCAGATAGCGCCAGTCGGCGCTCGCGATGGACTGGATCGCGGCGATGGCCGCGTTCGAACTCCGTGTGCCGGAGGGCGCGCCATGCGGCGAGGTGAGGAGCGGCACCTGCTGCAGGAAGATGATGACCGCGATGCCGAGGGTGAAGCCCTCGATGACCGGCCACGGGATGAACGAGACGAGCCGGCCGAGCCGCAGGACGCCGGCGGCGATCACGATGACGCCGGCAGCCACGCTGACCAGCGCGACGGCCCCGACGCCGTGGGCGGCGACGATGGGCCCGAGCACGACGACCATCGCGCCCGTCGGTCCGGAGACCTGCACGTTCGATCCCCCGAAGACGGCTGCGACGAGTCCCGCGACGATGGCGGTGACGAGTCCCGCCTCCGCGCCCGCGCCGGAGCTCACGCCGAATCCGAGGGCGAGGGGAAGCGCGACGACGCCGACGGTGAGTCCGGCCAGCAGGTCGCCGCGCCACGTGCGACGCGCGGTGCGGTAGTCGGCGAGGTTCGGCAGCAGGGCGCGCGCGGCGCGCATCACCGAGCCGCTCATGCGGAGGGCGGCAGGGCGGGGAGTGCGAGGGCGTCGTCGAGGCGTGCACCGTCGGACTGCAGGATGCCGAGCAGCAGCGCGCGCGCCACGGCCAGCAGCTCGGCGACCCGCGGATCCGCGAGCCGGTAGTACACGTGGCTCGCCCGCCTCTCGGACTCGACCAGGCGATGCCGGCGGAGCACCGCCAGGTGCTGGGAGAGATGGGAGGCCTCCAGGCCCGTCTCGTCCTGCAGCTCCGCGACGCTCACTTCGGGGGATGCCGACAGAAGCTCGAGGATGCGGATGCGGAAGGGGTGCGCGAGGCCTTTGAAGAGTCCCGCCTTGACCTCGTAGAGCGGACGCTGACGCTGACTGAATGGCATGATGAAATCATCATATCGTCGCCCGGCCGAATCGGCTCCTCTCTAGGATTGACGCATGCGCATCCACATCGCGACCGATCACGCCGGCCTCGAGTTCTCCACCCAGCTGCAGCGCCACCTCGCCGATCAGGGGCATGAGGTCATCGACCACGGTCCGATCGAGTACGACGCGCTGGATGACTACCCCGCCTTCTGCATCCGAGCGGCGCAAGCCGTGATCGCCGACCAGTCCGCGGGCATGGACGCGCTCGGAGTCGTCTTCGGCGGCTCGGGCAACGGCGAGCAGATCGCCGCGAACAAGGTGCGCGGCATCCGTGCGGCTCTCGTGTGGAACCAGTCGACGGCCGAGCTCGCCCGCCAGCACAACGACGCGAACGTCATCGCCATCGGCGCGCGCCAGCACACGCTCGAGGAGGCGCTGTCATTCATCGACACGTTCATCGCCACCCCGTTCAGCGACGAGGAGCGCCACATCCGGCGCATCGGCCAGATCGCGGCCTTCGAGACCGACGGCTCGCTCGAGCCCGACCCGCGTGCGGTCGCCCCGAACGTCATCGCAGACGACGAGAGCGGCTTCGACCCCGAGGCCGGCTGATGCCCGAGGGGCATTCCGTCCATCGCATCGCCCGGCAGTTCGACCGCAACTTCGTGGGCCGGCGTGTGTCGGCATCCAGTCCCCAGGGTCGGTTCGTCGAGGGCGCGGCCACCCTGGACGGCCGCGAGGCCGAGTCGGTGCGCGCGGTCGGCAAGCAGATGTTCCTCGAGTTCGAGGGCGACGTCTGGCTGCGCGTGCACCTGGGCATGTACGGGGCATGGGACTTCGCCGGCGAGATCATCGTCGATCCCACGATCGCCTCGGCCAACGGCCGCATGGGCCAGACGAATCAGCGCGGTACCGTCCTGAACGCGGACGACCACGACGACGCCATCATGGATGCCGCGGGCGAGAACTCACTGTCCTCCATCGGCGCGCCGCGCCGCGCCCGCGTGCATGTGCGCATGTCCGAGCAGACCACCGGACTCGCCGACGAGGGCGAGGACTGGCCTCCGCCCGTCGTCGGGCAGGTGCGCCTGCGCCTCCTCACCGAGAGCACGTGCGCCGACCTGCGCGGACCCACGGCCTGCGAGCTCCAGACGCCCGACGAGGTCGTCGCGACGATCGCCAAGCTCGGACCCGACCCCCTCGTCGACGATCCCGAAGAGGGGGAGGAGCGCTTCACGCAGGTCGTGCGGCGCAAGCCGACGCCCATCGGCCTCCTCCTGATGGACCAGAGCGTCGTCAGCGGCATCGGCAACGTCTACCGTGCCGAGCTGCTCTACCGCGCGCGCCTCGACCCGCACACGCCGGGCAGGGACGTGCCCGAGGAGACCGTGCGGCAGCTGTGGCGCGACTGGTCGCGCCTGCTGCGCATCGGCGTGGAGACCGGCCAGATGATGACGATGGACGAGCTCTCGCCCGAGGACTGGCGCAAGGCGATGGCGAGCCGCGACGACCGCCACTGGGTCTATCGCCGCGCCGGACTCCCGTGCCGCACGTGCGGCACCTCGATCGTGCTCGAGGAGATGGGCGCCCGCAAGCTGTACTGGTGCCCCTCGTGTCAGGAATAGCCTGACATCATGCGTCAGAATCCGAGCTTCGCGATGACGGATGTCGGCGAGCTGCGTCGCCTCATCGCCCGCAACCCGTGGGCCACTCTCGTGAGCGCCGCGCCCGACGGACTCGTCGCATCGCACTACGCCGTGCTCCTCGACGACGGCCGCGACGACCTCACGATCGTCGGACACGTCGGCCGGCCGGACGACCTGCTCCACGGCCTCGGCGAGCGGGAGCTCATGGTGATCTTCCAAGGCCCGCACGGCTACGTCTCTCCCGGCTGGTACGGCGATGCCGCCGGCGTCCCGACGTGGAACTTCGCGTCCGTGCATCTGTCGGGCGTCCCCGAGCTGCTCACGACCGAGGAGAACCTCCAGGTGCTCGACCGACTGGTGGCCCACTTCGAGTCGCCGCGGGACGACCCCCGCCTCCTGTGGGAACGGCCGAACGACGCCGCGTACGTGGAGCGCCTCGAGAAGGGCACGATCGGATTCCGGCTGACCCCGACGAAGGTCGTCGCGAAGCGCAAGCTCAGCCAGAACAAGACGCCCGAGGTCGTCGAGTCGGTGATCCTCGAGCTCGAGGGCACGGGTCCGTACTCGAACCCCGCGCTCGCGGCCGAGATGCGACGAGCGCACGACGCCATGGCCGCGGCCCGGAACTCATGACCGCGACGATCCGCGGCGCGCATCTTCGCGGGCCGGGAACCGAGCTGCTGCCGGACGCGGGGCCGTTCGATGTGTTCCTCGACGACGGGATCATCGTCGACATCGCGCCCGTCGGGGCCTTGCGCCCTCGCGGCGACACGATCGACGCCGACGGCCGATTCCTCATCCCCGGGCTGTGGGACCACCACGTGCACACCACGCAGTGGGCACTGGCCGCGCAGCGCGCGGACCTCGATGGCACAGTCTCTCCGGCCGACGCGGCGCGGCGGGTGGCGGCATCCCCGGTCCTTCCGGACGGGAGGCGCGTGGGCGCCGGCTACCGCGACGCGCTGTGGCACGAGCCGCCCACCGTGGCGCTGCTCGACGAGCTCACCGGCGACACCCCGACGTATCTGCTGAACGCCGATGCGCACAGCATGTGGCTGAACTCCGCGGCGCAGCGCCGCGAGGGCGTCGCGACGGGCGCCGACGGCATCCTGCGCGAAGAGCCGGCCTTCGCCGTGTCCAAGCTGCTCAACGCGGTCGAGCCCGAGGTCGCCGACCGCCTCGTCGCTCGGATGGCGAAGGATGCGGCCACCCGCGGCATCGTCGGGATCGTCGACCTCGACATGGCCTGGAACGAGGAGTCGTGGGCCCGGCGGCTCGCCGGGGGCTTCGACACGCTGCGCGTGGAGTTCGGCGTGTACCCCGACCTGCTCCCGCGCGCGATCGCCGAGGGTCTGCGCACCGGCGACCCCGTGCGGGGGTCGGGCTCCGACCTCGTGCGGGTCGGACCGCTGAAGGTCATCACCGACGGATCCCTCGGCACCCGCACAGCGGCGGCCCGCAACGCGTACCCGGATGATGCCGCGAACCATGGCGTCCTCACCGTCCACCCCGGCGAGCTCGTCGGGCTGCTGACCGAGGCGACGGCCGCCGGTCTGCGCTGCGCGGTCCACGCGATCGGCGATGTGGCGAACTCGCACGCCCTCGACGCCTTCGCCGCCACGGGCGCGTGGGGGACGATCGAGCACGCCCAGCTGGTCGCCCATGCCGACATCCCGCGCTTCGCCCGCCTCGGCATCGCCGCGAGCATCCAGCCGGCCCACGCCCTGGACGACCGCGAGATGGCGGACGTCCTGTGGGCCGGTCAGACCTCGCTCGCGTACCCGCTCCAGTCGTTCGTCGACGCGGGCGCGGCACTCGTGTTCGGCTCCGACGCGCCGGTGTCACCGCTCGACCCGTGGGCCGCGATGGCGGCGGCGGTGTACCGGACACGCGACGACCGCCCCGCGTGGCATCCAGAGGAGGCGGTGGATGCGGCGACCGCCCTCGCCGCGTCCACGCACGCGGGTTCGGCGGCCCCGGACGCCCTGTCGCCGGGCGCCGTGGCGGACCTGGCGCTCTGCGATGCGGATCCGCTCACGGCGGACGAGCCGGCGCTGCGCAGGATGCGCGTCTCCGCGACGCTCGTCGCCGGTCGGCTCACCCACGGGGCGTGACATGCTCCCGGTGATCGTCTACTCGCTTCCGCTCGCGCTCATCGTCTGGTTCAGCCCGACGCGCATCATGGCGGCGACTCTGATGCTCTTCTCGAGTCGGGCCCGTTCGGTCGCGGGCGCTTACGCGCTGGGGTGGGTCGTGGGCATCACCGTCTGCGTCGCCGCCTTCACCCTGGGCGCGACCCTGGCGAGCGCCATGCTCTCGTCGACGGCCTCGAAGAACGGCGGCGCACTCCTCGATCTCCTCGTGGGCATCGCCATGATCGCGCTGTCGGCTGTGGCGTGGAGGGCCCGTCCGCGCCCGGGCGCCGAGCGGCATCCCGAGCGCCTCAATCGCATGATCGAGCGTCTCACCCCGCTGTCGGCGCTCGGACTCGGCCTCGCGGTGTCGATCCTGAGTCCGACGCACCTGCTGGCGATCGCGTCGTTCAGCGCGGGGATCGCCGGGTCGGGCATGTCCGCCGCCGATCAGATCGCGGTGGCGGTCATCTTCATCGTGCTGTGCACGAGCTCGATCACCGTTCCCGTCGGGGTGGCCATCGTCGATCCCGAACGATCCGAGGCGCCGCTGCGCCGCCTGCACGGCTGGCTCTCCGATCACGGTCAGACCGTGCTCGTGGTCCTGTTCCTCGTGATCGGCGTCATCTTCCTCGCAAAGGGGATCGCCGCCGTCTCCTGACGCGGCGATCCCGGCTCGAGCGAGCCGGATTCGCGCTATTCGGCCAGGTGGGCGAAGAGGAACCAGCGGTCCTTCTCGAGCCCCTGCTTGATGCCGATCGCCACATCCTGGCTCGTGAGGTCGATCTCGTCGAGCCCGTCGATGGCGGCCTGCAGGTCGGCGAGCACGACGTCGATGTCGTCGATGACCGCCCGGATCATGTCGTCCCACTGCGCGAACCCGCCGCCGACGGCGCTGGGCTTCGCCTTCGCGGCGACCGTGGACAGGCGCGCGTCGACGGGGAGCCCGAGGGCGACGATCCGCTCCGCCGCCTCATCCGCCCAGCCCTGAGCGTGCGTGACGAGACTGTCGAGCAGTTCGTGGATGGCGATGAAGTTCGCTCCTCGCACATTCCAGTGCGCCTGCTTGCCGTTGACGACGAGCGCCTCCATGCCGATCACGACCGGTGCGAGGAACTGCGCCGAGCCGGTGGCCACGGCGGGGTCGACGGCTGCTGCGGGGGTGGTCTCGGTCTGGCTCATGCGCTTCTCCCATCGGTTTCGTCCTGTGTCGTGTCAACGCTACTGAGCGCGGCGAATTCCGCAAGGAATGTCGGCGCACCCCGCACCGCCGGCGTGGACGTTCGTGAGAGAGTCGGGTCATGACGATCGCCGACGGTGCCTCGGTCCTCTCGGTGTCGGGCAAGACGCCCGTCATCGCTCCTTCCGCCTTCCTCGCCGCCGGGGCGCGGGTGATCGGAGACGTGCGCATGGCCGAGGGATCCAGCGTCTGGTACAACGCGGTGCTGCGGGCGGACGGCGACTCGATCACGGTCGGGGCGGGCAGCAACCTGCAGGACAACGTGTCGGTGCATGTCGACCGCGGCAAGCCCGTCGTCATCGGCGAGAACGTGTCGGTCGGGCACAATGCCGTCGTGCACGGCTGCACGATCGAGGACGGCTCGCTCGTCGGCATGGGCGCCGTCGTCCTCAACGGCGCGGTGATCGGCGCCGGCTCCCTGGTCGCCGGGGGAGCGGTCGTGCTGGAGGGATCGGTCATCCCGCCCGGCTCGCTCGTCGCCGGCGTCCCCGCGAAGGTGCGTCGGGAGCTGAGCGAGGACGAGCGCGCCGCATTGGTCCGCAACGCCGAGACGTATCGCGCGCACCTGGCCGACCACGCGGGCGCGACGCCCGCCTGAGCGATCGTCAGCGCGCGCAGGTGGAGTCTGTCGCGGGAGCCACGAGCCGCAGCGATGGCAGTCGGCCGTCTCGGCACAGCGTGAGGCGCAGGTGGCCCCGCATCATCACCACGATCGCGATCGCGAGGGCGGCGGCGAGCGGCACGATCCCGGACACGGCCATCCCGGCCTCCGGTCCGACGCGCTCCACGATGAATCCCATCAGCGGGCCACCGAGGGCCTGCCCGCCGAGCTGCACGAGGATGTAGAGCGCCATCACGCGTCCGCGGACGCCGAGGTTCGTCGACTGCTGCACGAGCGAGTTCGCGCTCGTGAGGAACAGCAGGCTCGCCGCCCCGCCGGCCGTGATGAGGAGGGCGAAGACCACGAGCCCCGGGGCGAGCGCGGTCGTCGCCTGCACGACGCCGAGGACGGCCGCACCCCCGACCACGAGCCGCAGGCTGACCGAGAGCCGGCGCGTGGAGAGCACGGCGCCGGTCAGTGCGCCGACGGCGACGAGCGCGTTGAAGAGCCCGTAGCCTGCGGCGCCGACCTTGAAGACGTCGTTCGCGTAGGCGGCGAGCAGCACGGGCATCGTGTACGCGAAGAACGCCACGGCGCCGAGCATCACGATGGTGAAAAGGATCGCCGGCTTGCGGCCCACGTAGCGCAGACCCTCCGTCAGCTGCCCCTTCGCCCGCGGCCGCACCGGCGTGTGGTGCAGGGTCGAGGCATCCATCAGCGCCAGCGAGAGCACCACGAGTGCGCAGGCCGCCGCGTTGATCGCGAACGCCCAGCCGCTTCCGACGGCGGTGATCGCGAGCCCGCCGATCGCCGGCCCGATCAGCGCACCGAGCTGGAAGGTCGAGGAGTTGAGGCTGATCGCATTGCGCAGGAGCTTGGGCCCGACGATCTCGTTGACGAAGACCTGACGCGCCGGGTTGTCGACGACGGTGACGAATCCGCCGAGCAGCGCCAGCGCCCAGATGTGCCACACCTGCACCGTGCCGGACAGCACGAGCACCGCGAGGACGGCAGAGATCAGAGCCGCCGTCGTCTGCGTGATCATCAGCAGCAGCCGCTTGGAGTACCGATCCGCGATGACCCCGCCCAGCAGGCCGAACAGGAGCATCGGCGCGAACTGCATCGCGACCGTGATCCCGACGGCCGCAACGCTTCCGGACAGCTGCAGCACGAGCCAGTCCTGGGTCACGCGCTGCATGCCCAGCGCCGTGGTGGCGACGATCTGCCCGCCGGCGTAGAGCCGGTAGTTCGCGACTCGGAGCGAGACGAAGGTGTCGCGCCAGCGCGGGCGCGTGGTCATGACGGGGATGGGAGTGGTCTGCAGCGATTCGTCGGTCGATGTCACAGGAGTTCCGTATGCAGTCGGCGGTGGATGCGGGTCCACGCTAAAGGCGCGGCATCCATTCGCGCGACCAATTGGGCCTATAACTCCCATTGGCTATCCCAATAGGCTGGGGTCATGTTCGACCCCGAGCTGCTCGCCACCTTCGTCGCCGTCGCCGAGACGGGCAGCTTCACCCGTGCCGCGGAGCGCGTCGGCCTCAGCCAGCCCACGGTCAGCCAGCACGTGCAGCGCCTCGAGGCGGCGGCCCGCCGCAACCTCGTCGATCGCGACACCAGGCGGCTGCGGCTCACCGACAACGGGGATGCGATGCTCGGCTTCGCGCGCACGATCCTCGCGGCGCACGCCGCCGCCGACACCTACTTCGCGGGCACGGCCATGCGCGGCCGGCTGCGGTTCGGCGTCGCCGACGATCTCGCGATCACGCAGCTGCCCAGCATCCTGCGCGACTTCCGTCAGGCATATCCGCAGATCAACCTGGAGCTGACCGTCGGGCAGTCAACGCCCCTGGATCGCCGGCTGAAGGCGGGACAGCTCGATCTCATCTTCATCAAGCAGGCGCAGGGCGAGGGCGAGGGCGACCGGGTCAGCAGCGACGCCCTCGTCTGGATGGGGCTCGCGCGCACCGAGCTCGCGCCGGATGCGCCGGTGCCGCTCATCGCCTATCAGGACCCGAGCGTCAGCCGCCGCATGGCGATCGATGCGCTCGAGGCCGCGGGGCGCGTCTGGCGGATCACGTGCAACACGCGCGAGGTCAACGGCGTCCTCGCCGCTGTGCGGGCAGGTCTCGGGGTCGCTCCGTTCCCACGATCGCTCATCCCCGACGACCTCGTCACGGTGACGAACCGGCTCGGGCTTCCGGCGCTCGGAGAGGTGGAGTTCACGCTGCGGGTGGGGCCGCGTGCTCCTGCCGAGCCGACGGCCGCGCTGACGCGCGCCATCATGGGCCGCAGGCTGCATTGAGCAGCGGGGGAGCGGTCAACCCTGAATCGGAGGATGGTTCTTGCCGCGGTGCACCTCGTAGAGGCGCACGTGTCCGGGCCACAGCGGATCGTTCTCGATCGGCTTGTCGTCCATGAAACTGCGGATGACATGCGCCAGCTGATCGGGGTGGCTGAAGTTGATCGCGTGCGCCGCGCCCTCCAGCAGCACCACGAGCACGTGGCTGTCGGTCTGGCTGGCGATCTCGTCGACGCGGTGGGCGTGGGGCAGGAGCGGGTCGCGCTGGCCGAGGACGACGAGCGTCGGCAGGCGCATCTCCAGCAGTCGCTGGAGCGTCGGGTACTGCGTCAGCGACCGGAACATCCGCATCGTGCTCGGCACGCCGAAGCGGACGTAGTCCGGCACGGCGACGCGGGCCATCCGCACGGGCTCGCGCGGCGCATCCGCGGACAGCTGGCGGATGGCCCGCCGCAGCGGCTGGTTGAACACGCCGCCGGCAGGGGAGACCAGGACCGCCCGGTCGATGCGGTCGGGGTAGCGGTGGGCGAACTCGACGATGACGGGGCATCCCATCGAGTTGCCGACGAGCGTCGCCTTCTCCACGCCGCGGTCGTCGAAGAAATCGACGGCTGCCTGCGCGAGATCCGGGATGTCGAGCATGTCCTTGCGCTTGCCGCTGCGGCCGAAACCGGGCAGGTCGGGCACATAGGTGTGGAACTCGTCGGCGAGACGCTCGGCGGTCGGCAGGAGATACCGGCCGGACAGCCCGAAGCCGTGGATGTGCGCCATCACCCGGGGGTCCTGCGGCACGACCGGCGACTCCCGATAGAAGACGTCGACGCCGTCGATGCGCGTCCACTTCTCGGTCAGACCGGAGGCGGGCTTGCGCGGCAGCCTCCGCGGCTGCCCAGGGCGGGACGCGGACTGCGGACTGGTCATGGCGGCTCCCCCGAGCGACATGGACGATGGCTTCACAGTCTGCCGCGGGAAGCCTCGCGTGCACCAGAGGCGCACCCGGCGAAGGCGGGGGAGAGGGATGTTGTGGAGGGGCGGACGGGAATCGAACCCGCGTAATCAGTTTGGAAGACTGAGGCTCTACCATTGAGCTACCGCCCCGCAGGCGCGCACGCGCACCGCCGACGAGTCTACTGGATGCGGACGCATGCCCTCGACGCGGGCGCCCCGGGCGCCGCCGCGCAGGCACCACTCGGCGTCGTCGGCTAGACTTGCGGGGGCCGATTCCGCGTACGCGCGCGTATGCATGCCCGGGGCGTAGCTCAGCTTGGTAGAGCGCCCGCTTTGGGAGCGGGAGGCCGCAGGTTCAAATCCTGTCGCCCCGACACAACCGGCCCCACAGACCCCGACTCAGCCGCCGCGCTCGCGTGCGGGAATCAGAGGAGAACGAACAGGTATGGTCACCAGCACCGTCGAGCAGCTGACCCCCACGCGGGTGAAGCTCCACATCACGGTCACCCCGGACGAGCTGAAGCCCAGCATCGAGCACGCGTACGAGCACATCGCGCAGGACGTGCAGATCCCCGGCTTCCGCAAGGGCAAGGTGCCCGCTCCGATCATCAATCAGCGCATCGGCCGCGGCGCCGTCCTGGAGCACGCGGTCAGCGACGGCCTGGACAACTTCTACCGCGAGGCGATGGAGGCCCACGACGTGCGCGCCGTCGGGCGCCCGAGCGCCGACGTCATCGAGTGGCCCAGCGACAAGGACTTCTCGGGCGACCTCAAGGTCGAGGTCGAGGTGGACGTCCGCCCCGAGTTCGAGCTGCCGGACTACGAGGGCACGACCGTCACGGTCGACGCCGTCCCGGTCGATGAGGCCGCGGTCGACGCCGAGCTCGACCGCCTGCGCGCGCGATTCGGCACCCTGGTGACCGTCGACCGCCCCGCATCCACCGGCGACTTCGTCGAGCTCGACCTCGTCGCCACGATCGAGGACGCCGAGATCGACCGCGCCGAGGGCGTCTCGTACGAGGTCGGCTCGGGCGAGCTGCTCGAGGGCATCGACGAGGCCATCGACTCGCTCACCGCGGGAGAGGACACGACGTTCCGCTCGACGCTCATCGGCGGCGACCACGCCGGCGAAGAGGCCGAGGTGTCGGTCACGGTCAAGGCGGTCAAGGAGCGCGAGCTGCCCGAGGCCGACGACGACTTCGCGCAGATCGCGAGCGAGTTCGACACCATCGCCGAGCTCCGTGAGAGCCTCGTCGAGCGCGTCGGCGAGCAGAGCGTCTTCGCCCAGGCGTCGGCCGCCCGCGACAAGTTCATCGAGCAGTTGCTCGAGCAGGTCGACATCCCCGTGCCGCCGCAGCTGGTCGAGGACGAGGTGCACAACCACCTCGAGTCCGAGGGCCGCCTCGAGGACGACGAGCACCGCGCCGAGGTCACCGAGGCGAGCGAGAAGCAGTTCCGCACGCAGATGCTGCTCGACAAGATCGCCGAGCGCCACGCGGTGCAGGTGTCGCAGGACGAGCTGACGCAGTACATCGTGCAGTCCGCCGCCCAGTACGGCATGGCTCCGCAGGACTTCATCAACGCGCTGCAGGAGGGCAACCAGCTGCCGGCGATCGTCGGCGAGGTCGCCCGCAACAAGGCCCTCGCGGTCGCCCTGGGCACCGTCAACGTCGTCGACACCGACGGCAAGGCGGTCGACCTGACGGGCTTCGTCGGCTCGGCCGACGAGACCGAGGCGGAGGCCGAGGAGGAGGTCGTCGAGGAGGCGCAGGAGCTCGCAGACGCCGCGGCCGAGGCCGACGAGATCGTCGCCGCCGAGGAGGCCGCCGAGGCCACCCCCGCGAAGACCAAGAAGTCGCGCGCCAAGAAGGCCGAGTAACGACTCGAGAACGAGAGGGTGGATGCGACGAGCATCCACCCTCTCGTCGTCTGAGGGCGTCGTCGTCGGGCTCCACTCTGCCCAGGGCGAACACGGGCGGGTCGCCCGCGCCACGCCGGTAGATTCGAAGCCACGTAACGAACGGGAGCTCTCATGGCTGAACCCCTTGTCGCAACCAGTGTGTTCGACAGGCTGCTGAAGGACCGCATCATCTGGCTCGGATCGGAGGTGCGGGACGACAACGCGAACGAGATCTGCGCCAAGATCCTGCTGCTTGCGGCGGAGGACCCGCAGAAGGACATCTACCTCTACGTCAACTCGCCGGGCGGCTCCATCACCGCAGGCATGGCGATCTACGACACCATGCAGTTCGTGCCGAACGACATCGTCACGGTGGGCATCGGCATGGCGGCATCCATGGGTCAGCTGCTGCTGACCGCCGGCACCAAGGGCAAGCGCTACATCACGCCGAACGCCCGCGTGCTCCTGCACCAGCCCCACGGCGGCTTCGGCGGCACGGCGAGCGACATCCAGACGCAGGCGCAGCTGATCCTCGACATGAAGAAGCGGCTCGCCGAGATCACCGCGTCGCAGACCGGCAAGACGGTGGAGCAGATCAACGCCGACGGCGATCGCGACCGCTGGTTCACCGCGCAGGAGGCGCTCGAGTACGGATTCGTGGACCACATCCGCGAGTCGGCCGTCGACGTCATCGGCGGCGGCGGAACCAACCAGTAAGGCGACGAGGGAAAGAGAGACACAGGGAATGAACACTCCGACCTTCGGAATGCCCAGCAGCGCCCACTGGGGCTCCGCCCCAGACCCCCGGCTCGCGGGCGCGCGCCACCAGGGCCTGCAGATGCCGAACAGCCGCTACATCCTGCCGCAGTTCGAGGAGCGCACCGCCTACGGGTTCAAGCGCCAGGACCCGTACAACAAGCTGTTCGAGGATCGCGTGATCTTCCTCGGCGTGCAGGTCGACGACGCGTCGGCCGATGACGTCATGGCCCAGCTGCTCGTCCTCGAGAGCCAGGACCCCGACCGCGACATCATCATGTACATCAACTCGCCCGGCGGATCGTTCACCGCCATGACCGCGATCTACGACACCATGCAGTACGTGTCGCCGCAGATCCAGACGGTCGTCCTGGGGCAGGCCGCGTCGGCCGCCGCCGTGCTGCTCGCCGCCGGTGCGCCGGGCAAGCGCCTCGCACTGCCGAACGCGCGCATCCTGATCCACCAGCCGGCGATGGGCGAGGCGGGTCACGGGCAGGCCTCTGACATCGAGATCCAGGCGAACGAGATCATGCGCATGCGCACGTGGCTCGAGGAGACGCTGTCCCAGCACTCCAGCCACCCGCTCGAGGATGTCCACCGCGACATCGACCGCGACAAGATCCTGTCGGCGGCCGAGGCGGTCGAGTACGGCCTGGTCGACCAGGTCCTGACCACCCGCAAGCGCGGACAGGCAGCCATCTCCTCCTGATCCGGGAGCGCGACGGGGCATCCGGCACATCGTCCACAGGCTGGGCGCAATCCGGCCGGATGTCCCCGTCAGCGGATAGGCTCGGAATCGATCGGCACTCCGAGTGTCGAGACCGATCGGCATCTCGGATGCCGTAACCGGAGGGGGAGCCCATGGCACGCATCGGTGAGAGCGCCGACCTGTTCAAGTGCTCCTTCTGCGGCAAGAGCCAGAAGCAGGTCCAGCAGCTGATCGCGGGCCCCGGCGTGTACATCTGCGACGAGTGCGTCGAGCTGTGCAACGAGATCATCGAAGAGCGGATGGCGGAGTCCGGCTCGGGCATCGTGTCCGACTTCGACCTCCCGAAGCCGCGTGAGATCTTCTCCTTCCTCGAGGAGTACGTGGTCGGCCAGGACGACGCCAAGCGCGCACTGTCGGTCGCCGTCTACAACCACTACAAGCGCGTGCGGGCGCACGGCACGATCCAGTCCGCCGAGCAGCGCGCCGATGAGATCGAGATCGCCAAGAGCAACATCCTGCTGCTCGGGCCCACCGGCTGCGGCAAGACGTATCTGGCACAGACTCTCGCGAAGCGGCTCAACGTGCCTTTCGCGGTCGCCGACGCCACCGCGCTCACGGAGGCGGGGTACGTGGGGGAGGATGTCGAGAACATCCTCCTGAAGCTCCTGCAGGCGGCGGACTTCGACACCAAGCGCGCCGAGACCGGCATCATCTACATCGACGAGGTCGACAAGATCGCCCGCAAGGCGGAGAACCCTTCGATCACGCGCGACGTCTCGGGAGAGGGCGTCCAGCAGGCGCTCCTGAAGATCCTCGAGGGCACGGTGGCCTCGGTGCCTCCGCAGGGCGGCCGCAAGCACCCGCACCAGGAATTCATCCAGATCGACACGACGAACGTCCTGTTCATCGTGGCCGGGGCGTTCGCAGGGCTCGAGGACATCATCTCCGCGCGTGTCGGAAAGCACGGCGTGGGATTCGGCGCGTCGCTGCACCGCAAGGACGAGGACCTCAACCTCTTCAGCGAAGTGCAGCCGGAGGACCTCCACAAGTTCGGGCTGATCCCGGAGTTCATCGGTCGCCTTCCGGTGGTCGCCTCGGTCTCGCCGCTCCACCGAGAGGCGCTCATGGAGATCCTCACCGAGCCCAAGAACGCGCTGGTCAAGCAGTACCAGCGCATGTTCGAGCTCGACGGCGTGACGCTCGAGTTCGACCACGAGGCGCTCGAGGGCATCGCCGAACTCGCCGTCGCCCGCAAGACGGGTGCGCGCGGACTCCGAGCCATCCTCGAGGACGTGCTCGGCCCGATCATGTTCGAGATCCCCTCCACCGAGGACGTCGACAAGGTCATCGTGACGCGCGCCTCCGTCGACGAGGGCGCCCCGCCGACGCTGGTCCTGCGTCAGAAGCGCAAGAGCGCCTGAACGCGTGAGGGACGACCGGCCGGCCGGAGCAGCCTCCGGCGGATCGATCGCGCATCCGGTCCTGGCCGGCGTCGTCGGATCGGTCACCGGATTCGCGTCCTCCTTCGCGCTCGTCCTCGCGGGTGCGGGCGCCGTCGGGGCGACGACCGCCCAGGCTGCCTCAGGCCTGCTCGCTCTGTGCGTCATGCAGGGCGCCCTGGCCATCGTGCTCTCGCTCACGGCACGTCTGCCCATCTCCATCGCGTGGTCGACGCCCGGGTCCGCCGTGCTGATCACGGCGGGCGTGCTCACCCACGACTTCGGCGTCGCCGTCGCGGCGTTCCTCGTCGCGGGTCTGCTCATCGCGCTCACGGGACTGTGGCCGTGGCTCGCCCGACAGATGACCCGCATCCCGGCGCCCATCGCGAGTGCGATGCTGGCCGGCATCCTGCTTCCCATCTGCATCTCGCCCGTGCAGGCTGCCGTCCAGCTGCCGCTGCTCGCGCTGCCGCCGATCATCGTCTGGCTCGTGCTGTCGCGCTTCGCGCCGCGCTGGGCGGTGCCCGCGGCGGTGGCGGTCACCGCCGTGGCCGTCGTCGTCGCGGCAGGTCCCGACTGGGCGGCCCACGCCTCCTTCGCGCCGCGCATCGAGCTCGTCGCTCCGGTGTTCGCCCCGCTCGTGGTCGTGTCGCTGGCCGTCCCGCTCTACCTCGTAACGATGGCGGGGCAGAACATCGCCGGATTCACGGTGCTGCGCACCTACGGCTACGAGCCGGTGCCCGCACGCCTCATCCTGACGTCCACGGGGCTCGCCAGCGCCGCCATCTCGGCGTTCGGAGCACAGACGATCAACCTCTCGGCCTTGTCCGCCGCCATCATGGTCGGCGACCAGCACACCCCGAAGGACCGTCGGTGGATCGCCACCGTCACCGCAGGCTGCTGCTACATCCTGCTCGGGCTCGGGGCGGGCGTCGCCGGCGCCCTCGTCTCTGCGAGCCCCCCGATCCTCATCGAATCCGTCGCCGGGCTCGCACTCCTGGGTGCCCTCATCACGGCGATCACAGGTGCGCTCGCCGATCCGGCCGGACGGCTCGTCGCCATCGGCACATTCGTGACCGTCGCCTCCGGGATCGTGGTCGCGGGGCTCGGCTCCGCCTTCTGGGGGCTCGTGGTCGGCGGTGTCATGTGGCTCGTGCTGCGCGCGGGACGGCGGCCCTCCCCGGCGTGATCGGCCTGCCGCGGTGTCGCACCCCGTGCGTAGCGTGGCGGGATGCCGACGCCTGTGGCCCAGCCCTTCTCGATCGACGTCCCCGACGAGGTCCTGGCGGACCTGCGAGACCGGCTCGCGCGCACGCGCCTGCTGCCGGACTCTCCGGGCAAGCCGGCATCGGGAATGTCCGCGGCCTATCTCGCCGAGCTCATCGCCTCCTGGCGGCAGTTCGACTGGCGAGCGCGGGAGAGGTGGCTGAACGAGCATCCGCAGTATCTCGTCGACCTCGGCGACGTGACCGTGCACTTCACCCACCTGCGTTCCGCCCGGGACGACGCGCCCGTGCTCCTCGTCATGCACGGCTGGCCGCACACCTTCGCTCTGCAGCTCGCATTCGCAGATCTGCTGACCGACTTCCACGTCGTCGTGCCGAGCCTGCCCGGGTTCGCGTTCTCCTCGCCGTACCGGTCGGGACTCCTGCACAACCTGCGCCTCGCCGAGACCATGCACCGCCTGATGACGGACGTGCTCGGGTACGACCGCTACCTCACCTATGGCGAGGACGTGACCGCAGACGTCAACGACCTGCTGGCGGCGACGCATCCCGAATCGGTGCGGGGCGTGATCGTCACCCACGCGCACTTCCCGACCATGGCAGAGCGCGCGAACCTCGACGATCCGCCGGCGATCGCGTTCTTCGAACGGCTCGACGCCGAGCGCTATGCGATGAGCGGGTACGCGCACGAGCAGGGGACGCGCCCCGACACTCTGGCCATCGGCCTGAACGACTCGCCCGCCGGGCTGCTGGGATGGATCACCGAGAAGCTCGTGGAGTGGAGCGACACGCCCGAGGGCGATCCGCGGGGAGTCGAGCGCCGCATCGCGCGCGAGCGGATCCTCACCGAGGCGACGATCTACTGGGTGACGCAGACCATCGCGTCGTCGTTCCGGCCCTACTTCGAGGCGCGTGCCGAGCCGCCGATCCCGCCCGTGGCGATTCCGGCATCCGTGCACATCCAGCGGCACGAGCGCGACAACCCGGAGAGCGTGGCCCGTGCGTTCTACCGCGATCTGCGCACCTTCGAGCGCCTCGACGAGGGCGGGCATTTCGCCGTCGCCGAGGTGCCTGCGGCGATGGCGGAGCGCACCCGGGCGTTCGCGCGCGAGCTCGGACTGCTTGCTGTCGTGTAGAGGCGGGCCGGGATCCCGGCCCGCCTGCCGGTGTCAGCCGTCGAGCCCGCGGCGCTTCAGGAGCGGCTGGATGTCGGCGTCCCTCCCGCGGAAGTCCCGGTAGGCCTCGAGCGGGTCTTTCGAGCCGCCCACCCCGAGCAGGCGCCGGCGGAACCGGTCGCCGTTCTCGCGGGTGAGTCCGCCGTTCTCGCCGAACCACTCGACGGTGTCGGCATCCAGCACCTCGCTCCAGATGTAGGAGTAGTAGCCGGCGCTGTACCCGCCGGAGAACACGTGCGCGAAGTACGTCGACGAGTACCGGGTGGGCACGGCGGGGTTCGCGAGTCCGATGTCGGCGAGGGCGGATGCCTCGAACTCGGCGACATCCAGGTCCGCCGCCGCTTGCGGGGCGGTCAGCGAGTGCCAGGCCTGGTCGAGCCATGCCGCCGCGAGGTATTCGCTCGTCGCGAAGCCCTGGTTGAACGTCTCGGAGGCGTGCAGCTTCTCGACGATCTCGGCGGGCAGCGGCTCGCCGGTCTCGATGTGCCGGGCGTAGCGGTCGAGGATCTCCGGCCAGTAGATCCACATCTCGTTGACCTGGCTCGGGAACTCCACGAAGTCGCGGAACACCGCCGTCCCGGCGAAGTGCGGGTAGGTGACGGTCGCGAACAGGCCGTGCAGCGCGTGCCCGAACTCATGGAAGAGCGTCGTCACCTCGTCGAGCGTGAGGAGGGTCGGCGTGCCGGGGGCCGGCTTCGGCACGTTGAGGTTGTTCACGACGACGGGCTTGCTGCCGCGCAGGTGCGACTGGTCGACGATCGAGTTCATCCACGCGCCGCCCCGCTTCGTGTCGCGGGTGTACAGGTCGAGGATGTAGAGGCCGACGGCGGAGCCATCCTCGTCGAACACCTCGAAGACCCGGGCGTCGGGGTGGTACGCAGGCAGGTCGGGCCGCTCGACGAACGTCACGCCGTACAGGCGGTGCGCGGCCTCGAATACCCCGTCGCGCAGGACGCG
The DNA here is from genome assembly GCF_034120055.1 of Microbacterium rhizosphaerae. Lineage (NCBI taxonomy): Bacteria > Bacillati > Actinomycetota > Actinomycetes > Micrococcales > Microbacteriaceae > Microbacterium > Microbacterium rhizosphaerae. Next base: position 1,880,465 of record NZ_CP139368.1, read on the forward strand.
CTCGGCCTCGAACCACGGGCGCAGCGCCGCGCGATCCAGGTCGTAGCGGGCCGCGCGAACGCGCTCGGTGTAGAACGCCCAATCGTGCGCCTCGAGGGTGAACGACTCGCCGTCGCCGTCGATGACCGCCTGGAGCGCCGCCTGCTCGCGCCGCGCGTTCTCCGCGGCCGGAACCGCCAGGCGGCGCAGCAGCGCGTGCACGGCCTGTGGCGATCCCGCAGTCTCGTCGGAGGTGATGTAGCCCGCGTGCGTGTCGTAGCCGAGCAGGGCGGCGCGCTGGGCGCGCAGACGGGAGATCTCGCGCAGGGTCGCGCGGTTGTCGTTCTCGTTGCCGCGCGAGGCGCGGGAGCGGGATGCCTCGAGCAGCCGGCGCCGGCTCTCCCGGTTCGTGAGCGACGACAGGTAGGGGTGACCCGTGAAGAGGGTGAGCGTCACGACGTATCGTCCGTCGAGCCCGCGGTCCGCGGCCGCCTGCGCCGCCGCGGAGATCTCGCCCTCGGTCAGTCCGTCGAGCTCGGACACGTCGTCGAAGACGACCGCGAGGTCGTTGGTGTCGGCGAGCAGGTTCTTCTCGAACGTCGTCGTGAGCACGGAGAGGCGGCTGTTCAGCTCGGTCAGCGTGGCCTTGGCCGCGTCGTCGAGCGCCGCTCCGGCATGCGACATCTCGCGGTGCCTGCGCTCGACGAGGTAGCGCTGCTCGGGCGTCAGGTCGACCTCGTCACGTCGGTCGTGGATCGTCTGGATCCGCTCGTAGAGGGCGCTGTCGAGCTGGATGGCGTCACTGTGCGCCGACATGAGCGGTGCGAGCTGCTCCTCGATCGCCTGGATCTCGTCCGTGGCGTCGGCGGATGACACGGTGTAGAAGGCGCGTTCCACGCGATCCAGCAGCGCGCCGCTGCGCTCGAGCGCCTCGATGGTGTTCTCGAACGTCGGCTCGGAGCCGGCGCCGGTGATGCGGGCCACCTCGTCCAGGTGCTCGGCGAACGCGGCCTCGAACGCCGGCAGGTAGTGCTCGGGACGGATGTCGCCGTAGGGCGGGAGGCCGTAGGGGAGCGGGGTCGGTGCGAGAAGGGGGTTGGGAGAGGTGGCAGCGGCATCCGTCATCCCTCCAGCGTAGACAGACGCTCGGAGTCGTCGCAAACAATCCGTTGCAAAGAAACACTTGCAAAGGATGAGATGCAAAGCTATCTTTGTACCCATGAGCGAGGACGAACCGCAGGGAGTCGGGGAACAGCGCCCGGAGCGCGCCGAGCGCGCCGAGCGCGCCGAGCGCGCAGAGCACTCCGAGCGCCCGGAGCGCGCAGAGCGCGTGCTGGATGCCGGCGCCCTCCGTGCGCTCGCGCACCCCCTGCGCGTGCAGATCTACGACATCATCAGCCAGTACGGACCGCAGACGGCCAGCACCCTGGCGGCGATGACGGGGGAGTCGTCGGGAGCCACGAGCTACCACCTGCGCGCGCTGGCGAAGCACGACCTCATCCGCGAGGTCGAAGGGCGAGGAACGGCGCGCGAGCGCTGGTGGGAACGACCGCGCGGCTCCATCTCGTTCACCAACCCGGAAGCGATGAAGACGCCCTCCGGCCGTGCGGCGACGCAGGTGGTCATGACGGAGTTCCTCAACCGGCGCCATCAGCAGCTCATGCAGTACGTCGGCCGCGGGCTCATGACCGACACGGAGGAGTGGCACGACGGCGCCATGATCTCCACCGCGACCGCCCAGCTCACGCCCGAGCAGCTCGAGGACCTGACCGAGCGCATCCAGGCGATCATCAACGAGACCGTCGAGAAGTACCGCACCCAGGACGTCGAGGGAGCACGGAACATCACCATCCGCGCCGACGTCTTCCCGCTGCCCGAGGAAGGACACTGAGATGAGCACCGTCACCGTTCGCACTGTTTCCACCCGTGCCGCCGCACCCACGGCGCTGGAGCGCCTTCTCCTCGACGGCGCGGCCGCCCTGGAAGGCATCGCCATGCGTCACATGCAGCGCCGGCAGCGCTCGGCCGCCGTCGAGCGCCGCCGTGCGCGGGACGCCGAGACGCGACGCGACGCCCAGGCCGCCGGCAACCTCTCCCTCCTGCCGCGATGACGACGGCGACCGCGCCCCGGACCAAGCTCGGGCGGGCGTTCGGGGAGCTCTGGACGGCTGCCGCGTTCAGCAACCTCGCCGACGGCATCGGACGCACCGCCGTCCCTCTCATCGCGACGACGCTCACGGACGACCCGTTCCTGATCTCGGTGCTCGGCGCGCTCGCGTTCCTGCCGTGGCTGATCTTCGGACTGCCGGCCGGCATGATCGTCGACCGCTTCGACCGCCGCATCGTGATGGCTGTCGCCAATACGGTGCGCGCCGCCGCCGCCCTCGCGCTCGCGGTGTTCACCGTCACCGGCACGCTGTCGATCTGGGCGCTGTTCGCCGGCACGCTCGTCTTCGGCCTCGGCGAGACGCTCTTCGATAACGCCACCAACGCTGTCATCCCGGGCGTGGTCACCCGGCAGCAGCTGGACAGGGCGAACGGATGGATGCAGGCCGCCCAGGTCACGATCGACAGCTTCATCGCCACCCCCATCGGTGGTGTGCTGTTCGGCGTGGCGCTCGCCCTGCCGCTGTGGATCGGCGGAGCCGCGTACCTGGTGCCGATCGTCCTCGCGCTCATGCTTCCCGCCGCGGCCGCCCGCTCGCTGCGGGCACCTGCCGAGCGGGAGCGGGTGACGGTGCCCGATCCGGATGCGCCGGATCTCGAGGTCTCCGTCATCGCCGAGCCGGTCGCCACGCCGATCGCGCAGAACTCGGTGTCGGCGCGCGAGGCGGTGCGCTTCCTCTGGAGCCATCACTATCTGCGGGCGATGGTGCTCTTCACCTCCGTCGTCGGCTGCTGCCTGTCGTTCGCGCAGGCCGCCACCATCCTGTTCTTCCTCGATGTGCACCACGTCGCCCCGCCCGCCATCGGCTTCGTCACGGCCGGCATCGGAATCGGGGCACTCGTCGGGTCGATCATCGCCTCGCGGTTCGTCGCCCGCTTCGGGCGCGGCCCGGTGATGGTCGCCGCGAACGTGATCGTCGCGGTGTCGTCCGTGCTCACCGGGCTCGCCCCGAACCTGTACGGGGCGATCGCGGCGTACGCGCTCATGGCCTTCGCCGTCTCGATCTGGAACGTGCCGTGGGGAGCCCTGCGCCAGCAGATCGTGCCGCCGCACATGTTCGGGCGCGTGCTCGGCATCGTCCGGATGCTGACCTGGGGGCTGTTCCCGATCGCGACGCTGCTCGGCGGGCTCGTCTCGCGGGCGAGCCTTCAGCTGCCGTTCATCATCTCCGGCGTCATCGTGGCCATCGCGACGCTGCTCGCGCTCAAGCTGCTCATCGCGGGCACACGTCGGGCGGGCGCCGAGGTGGGAGACCCCGCGGCGGCATGACGTGCGTCTGCCGGGCGGTCATGCCGGTCGATGCCCGCACCGTTCAGGCGAACTCGTCCTCGTCGTCGTGCCGGACGACCACGGCACCGTCGCGGTCGATCGTGACGATGACGCCGCTGTCGAGCTCGGCCACCGGCCGGCCTTCGAGCCAGGTGAGCGTCCAGCGCGGAGGAGGGTTGCCGGGGGGAAGGTCGGCCTCGACCGCCGCGAGCTGCTCGTGGAGGGATGCGGGGACGGCCGCCGGCGGCTGGTCTCCGGCGGTCCAGCGGGTGCCGAGCTGCATGTCAGGCCTCCGTCACGGGCTCGGGCGCGAGCTCGATCTCGGCGACCGCGATGCTGTCCGCCTCGATGTAGTCCACGGCGCGGATGCGGCCGACCGCCCGCAGGTCGCCCTCCGCGAGGCGCAGGCGCTCGATCGCGTCGGCCGGCGCTGCGATCACCACGCGGGCGACCGGCGTCTTCTGGGATGCCTTGGCCTCGGTCTTCGCCCGGCGAACGCCGATGAGCGCCTCGCCGACGGTCGAGAGGATCGCGGGGTCGCCCGCATCCTCCTCGGGGGCCACGGGCCACGGCGCCGTGTGCACGGAGCCGTCGTTGAACCACGACCAGGACTCCTCGGCCGCGAACGAGATCACCGGCGCGAGCAGGCGCAGGATCGCCGAGAGCGCCAGCCGCAGCGCGAGCGCCGCAGAGGGCTGCCCCACGTCGGCGCGGTCGTACGCGCGCTCCTTGACCAGTTCCAGATAGTCGTCGCAGAACGTCCAGAAGAACGACTCCGTGAGCTCGAGCGCGCGGGCGTGGTCGTATGCCTCGAAGGCCTTGGTGGCCTCGCGCACGACGCCATGGAGCGTCGCGAGCATCGACGCATCCAGCGCGTGCGTGATCTCCGCGTCCTCCGGCACCGGGAACGACAGCACGAACTTCGCGGCGTTGAGCACCTTGATCGCGAGACGGCGGCCGATCTTGACCTGCGTGGGGTTCTGCGGGTCGAAGGCCGCATCCGCGCCGAGCCGGCTCGACGCCGCCCAGTAGCGCACCGCATCCGTCCCGTGCTGCGTGAGGATGTCGGCGGGCGTGACGACGTTGCCCTTCGACTTCGACATCTTCTTGCGGTCGGGGTCCACGATGAAGCCCGAGATGGAGGCATCCGTCCATGGCGCGCGGCCGTCCTCGAGGACGCTGCGCAGCATGGTCGAGAAGAGCCACGTGCGGATGATGTCCTGACCCTGCGGGCGCACGTCGAACGGCGCCACGAGGCTCCACAGCTCACCGTCTTCGTCAGCACCGTCGCGCTGCCAGCCGCCGGCCAGCTGCGGGGTCAACGAGGACGTCGCCCACGTGTCGAAGATGTCGCGCTCGGCGTCGAATCCGCCGGGCACCCCGCGCTGGTCCTCGGTGAAGCCCGCGGGCACGTCGATCGTCGGGTCGACCGGGAGGCTCGCGGCATCCGGGACGATCACGTGGTCGTAGTCGCGCTCGCCGTTCTCGTCGAGCCCGTACCAGACCGGGATCGGCACGCCGAAGAAGCGCTGGCGGCTGACGAGCCAGTCGCCGGTGAGGCCGCCGACCCAGTTCTCGTAGCGCACCCGCATGAAATCGGGATGCCATGACATGGTGCGGCCGAACTCCACGAGGCGGTCGCGCAGCACCTCGTCGCGCGCGCCGTTGCGGATGTACCACTGGCGCGTCGAGACGATCTCGAGCGGGCGGTCGCCCTTCTCGTAGAACTTCACGGCGTGGGTGAACGGCTTCGGGTCGCCGACCATCTCGCCCGACTCCTGCAGCAGTTCGACGATGCGCTTCTTGGCGCTGAACACCGTCTTGCCGGCCAGTTCGGCGTAGGCGGCCCTGCCGGCGTCGGAGGTGATGGCGTCCGGCGCTTCGGCGATGACGCGGCCGTCCTGGCCGAGGATCGTACGGTTCGGCAGGTCGAGCTCGCGCCACCAGACGATGTCGGTCACATCGCCGAAGGTGCAGATCATGGCGATGCCCGAACCCTTGTCCTGCTGCGCGAGCGGGTGGGCGAGGACCGGCACCTCGACGTCGAACAGCGGCGTGCGGACCGTGGTGCCGAACAGCGGCTGGTAGCGCTCATCGTCCGGATGCGCCACGAGTGCGACGCACGCCGGCAGCAGCTCGGGTCGCGTCGTCTCGATGAACACGTCGCCGTCGGCGCTGTGGAAGGCGATGCGGTGGTAGGCCGCCGGCTGGTCGCGGTCCTCGAGCTCGGCCTGGGCGATCGCGGAGCGGAAGTCGATGTCCCAGAGAGTGGGTGCGAGCGATTGATATGCCTCGCCGCGCTCGAGGTTGCGGAGGAACGCGAGCTGGCTGGTGCGCATCGTCTCGTCGGAGATCGTGCGGTACGTCTGGGTCCAGTCGACGCTGAGTCCGAGCTGGCGGAAGAGCTGCTCGAACTGCTTCTCGTCCTCGACGGTGAGGCGTCCGCACAGCTCGATGAAGTTGCGACGGCTGACGGGAAGCTGGTCGCCCGGCTTGTTCGACTTGCCCTCGCCGCCCTCGAATGGGGGAGTGAAGTCGGGATCGTACGGCAGGCTCGGGTCGCATCGGACGCCGTAGTAGTTCTGGACGCGCCGCTCGGTGGGCAGGCCGTTGTCGTCCCAGCCCATCGGGTAGAACACCGTCTTGCCACGCATCCGCTCGAACCGGACCTTGATGTCGGTGTGCGTGTAGCTGAACACGTGACCGATGTGGAGGCTGCCGGAGGCGGTCGGGGGCGGCGTGTCGACCGAGTAGACACCGGCGCGGCCGCGCTCCCTGGCCTGGGCGCGGTCGAACAGGTATGTGCCCTGCTCCTGCCACGCGGCATCCCATTTCTGCTCGAGGCCTTCGAGTGCCGGCTTTTCGGGAATGGTCACGCGTCTCTCCTCGAGCGATATATGCGGCACTGTGTGAGCGTGCCTGAGTGTGGGATGTCCCGCCAGTCTACCGGGTGGGTCCCGCAGAGGCCGCGGCCGGCATCCCCCGCTCTCAGGCCCGCTTGTCGTCGAGGCTCTTCTGTTCCTCGTCGCCGGCCCACTCCCTTTCCTCGTCGCCGGCCCACTCCCTTTCCTCGTCGCCGGCCCATTCCCTTTCCTCGTCGCCGGCCCATTCCCTTTCCTCGTCGCCGGCCCACTCCCTTTCCTCGTCGCCGGCCCACTCCCTTTCCTCGTCGCCGGCCCACTCCCTTTCCTCGTCGTGAGGCGCGGAGTGGATGCGAGGGGCGGAGTCTGCCCCGCATCCCGATCGGACTCCCTTCCTCGCATCGCCTCCGTTCGCGACGCGCTGCGGAGGATGTCTCCTCCCTCGGGCGACCGGGACGGCGGTTGTCCACGGACATCGCGGGGCGGATGCGCCTTGTGCGCAGCGCGATCGACAGTAGACGGATGCCGCTCACGACACGCGTCGACGCAGCTGTCGCCGACATCGCATCCGCCGGTGGAATCGTGCGCAGCACGACGCTCCTGGCCGCAGGGCACAGCCAGCGTGTGCTCGACGCGGCGATCGCCGGTGGCCTGCTGCGACGGGTGCGGCGCGTGTGGCTCGCCGGTCCGACCGCAGACCCGCACCGGGTGGCCGCCGCGCGCGCGGGCGTTCTGCTCAGCTGCGTGACCGAGGCGAGGCGACTCGGGCTCTGGGTGATGGATGACGAAGCCCGGGCTCACGTCGCGGCGCCGCGCCATCGAGGGCACGTCGTCGTCGCGCCCGGAACCGTCGTGCATTGGGCGCGTCCTGTCGTGCCGCGAGGCCGGGACGATCTCAGCGATCCGATAGAGAATGTTCTGGCGCTCGTGGCATCCTGCTGCCCGTTCGAACACGCCCTTGCGGTGTGGGAGTCGGCGGTGCGCAAACAACTCGTGGATCCGCTGACTCTGCGGCGGCTGCCCTTCACCGGGGCCGCGCGAGAGGTGCGCGCCCATCTGTCGCCCGTGTCCGACTCCGGATTGGAAACCCTGTTCCTCGTACGGTCGCGGCGCTGGGGCGTGTCCGTCGTTCCGCAGGTCTGGATCGCGGGGCACGACGTGGACTTCCTCGTCGGAGACCGGCTCGTGGTCCAGATCGACGGCGGCACCCACGTCGGCGCACAGCGGACGAGCGATATCGAACACGACGCCAGGCTGACGCTCATGGGGTACCACGTCATCCGGATCTCCTACGACCACGTCATCAACCGTTGGCAGCAGGTGCAGGGTGTGATTCTTCAGGCCCTCGCGCAGGGTCTCCACCAGATCCGCGCCTGAACGGCATGCGCCGCGTCCTGTGCTCGTCGTCATGAGGGGAGTCGATGTGAGGAGCGGAGTCCGCTCGGCATCTCCATCGCACTCCCTTCCTCGCATCGACTGCGCTGCGGGCGGGGCGGGGCGGGGCGCGGAGCAGGACGGGCGGGGGCGGGCTGTCGACGATGCGCTGTCCTTCACGAGCGTGGTGTTAGATCGCAAGCATGCTCAGCCTCACGCTGTGGATCAACGGCACGATCGACGACCTGTACGGGTATCACCGTGCCAGCTGACGCCGGCATCCCGCTGCGCCAGATCTTCCACGGCGCGCGCGGGTCATTCCTGGCGGCGCTCCTTCTCGCCGAGCTCGCTGCCGCCATGCAGGGCATCGCCTACACCACGGTCCTGCCGGTCATCGCGAACGATCTCGACGGCTACGCCCTGTTCGGCGCGACCCTTGCCGCGGGCACCGTCTCGGCCGTGCTGATGCTCGGGTTCTCCGCCCCGATCCTGGCGCGCGTGCGCCCGGGGACCGTGCTGCTCGCCGCCACGGTCCTGTACGTGATCGGCGCAGCCGCGTGCGTGTTCGCGCCCACGATGGTCGTCGTGCTCGCCGGCTCCCTCGTCCGCGGCATCGCGGGCGGACTCATGGGCGGCTTCGGGATGGGAGCGATCGGCGGCCTCTACGACGAGCGCGAGCGGCCGAGGGTCATGGGCCTCTTCGCGTTCGTGTGGCTGCTGCCCTCGCTCGTCGGACCCGCGCTCAACGGCGTCATCACCGAGTTCGCCGGCTGGCGCTGGGCGATCGGCTGGCCCGCCATCGCCGTCGTGGTGGCGCGCATCTTCATGGGCACCGCTGTGCGGGCGATCCCGTGGCAGCGGCGCCACGAGCCGGTCCGCCCCGTCGCGGGCCTCGTCGTGACCGGATGCCTCGCCCTCGGCGCGTGGGGATCTGCCGCATCCGGATCCTGGGCCATCGTGGCCTTCGTCGTGGGCGTCATCGGCGCGGCGGCGGCCATCATCGTCTTCCTCCTGCGCGGCGCGGCCGCGGCGCGCATCCTGATCACCTTCGCGATCCTCTGCGCCGCGTTCTTCGGCGCCTACGAGCTGCTCTCGCTCGCGGTCATCGAGGGCTTCGCGTTCACCGTCGTCTGGGCCGCGGGAGTGCTCATGGCCGGACTCATCGCGTGGTCGGTCTCGGGGCTTCGGCCCCGGCCCGATGCGCGACCGGACCGCGTCGTCGTCGGAATCGTGCTCGCGGTGGTCGCCACCGGGGCGCTCGCGGTGACGGTGGCCACCGCATCCGGTCTCGTCGCGATCGCGCTGTCGGTCGCGGCGGCGGGCCTCGCCGGCTGGGGGATGGGTCTCGCCTACCCGCTGCTGTCGACCGAGCCGTTCGCGCTCAGCGCCTCGGCGTCGACGGCCGGTGCCCTCATCGCCTTCGCGGAGACGGCGGGCACGGCGTGGGCTGCGCTGCTCGGCGGCGGCCTGTACTCCGCACTGCACACGGCCGGATGGATGCCGCGTCCGAGCCTCGCGCTCGTGTACGGCGTGTTCGCGGTCGTCGGCGTCGCAGGGCTCGTGCTGGCGCTGCGGCGGCGCCGGGGCAGGGCCGCCTCAGTCCCGGACGTCGATGCCGAGGGCCGACGCGAGGTCGGCGGCGAGCAGCTCGACCTGCCGCGACGCGAGGGTGGCCCCGCGCAGCCCCGCGGGTGAGGTGTAGGCGACCGCATCCAGCCCGCGCAGGTCGACGTGCGTCGACCGCAGCTCGCGGGTGTCGACCTCGTCCGCCCGCACGCCCTCGAAGCGGACCCGAGAGAGCTTGGCGCTGGGGAGATCCAGCGTCCCGATCACGCAGTCGGCGATCAGGACGTCGGACGCGTCGGCCTCGCTGAGCGCCAGGTAGTCGATGCGCACGCCCCGCAGTTCCACGCTGTACAGCTCGGCGCGACCCAGATCGAGCGCGCCGATCCGGCCCCCGGTGATCCGCACGTTGCGCCACGAGCCGCGCGATGCGACCAGCTCCATGGCGCGGAGGTCGGTGATCTCGACGTCTGTGAGCCGTGCCAGCGTGAGGTCGAGCCGACCGACGTCTGCGTCGGCGACGACGGATTCCGACACCGTGGCGCGCGCCGCATCCACGTCGCCGCGCAGGCCCGAGATGCGCGCCTGGATGACGTCGTCCCCGGCCTTGAGCGCATCGACCTCGTGGAGCCGCTCGGGGAGGTCCGGTGCAGAGACCCGAGGCTCCTGCGGCTCGCCGACGCGCCGGGCGCTCATGCGTTCGCGAGCTCCGGCGACTCCTGGGACTCCGACTCCGGCACGCGCGGGCGCCGCGCCGCAAGCCACGCGCACACGAGCGTGACCGCCGACAGGACGGCGAGCACGATGCCGGGGTGCCACCAGGCGTACCCGGTCGCCTGACCGAGCCCGAGGGTCACGAGGGGGACGAACCCGCTGATCGTGGCGGCGATGGCGTACGCGATGGACAGCGCGGAGTAGCGGAAGTGATCGGGGAACAGATCGTTCATGAGCCCGCCGAGCGCCGCCCACGCGGCCGTCGGCAGGATCCCGCCGATGATCATCATGCCGACGAGCACCCCGAACGAGGCGGTCTGCAGCAGGAAGTAGATCGGGAACGCGATGATGAGCGTGCCGAGCGCACCCCACATCACGACCTTCGCGGAGCCGATCCGGTTCGCCCATGCGCCGAACAGCGGGATGGTGATGAACTGCAGCAGGCTGCCGATCGTCGTCGCGATGAGCAGCTGCGTGTAGTCGTAGTGGAGCTGCGACGCGCCGTACTCCATCGTGTACGTGTTCATGAGCGAGTACGACCCGATGCCGAGCACGGCCGCGCCGATCGCGATGAGGAGCGCGACAGGCGCCTGGCGGAACATGGCGAGCACCGGCATGCGGTCGCGACGGCGCTCGGCGACGACCTCCTGGAACACGGGCGTCTCGTCGATCGACCAGCGCAGGTAGAGCGAGACGGCGAGAAGCGGGATCGCGAGCAGGAACGGGATGCGCCAGCCCCAGGCGGCGAGCTGGGCGGTCGGAAGCGCAGCGGCCATGACGAGGAACACGACCGCCGTCAGAGTCGAGCCGACCGGCGAGCCGAGTTGCGGGATCGACGCGTAGAACGCGCGCTTGACGCGGCCCGAGTGCTCGGTCGCCAGCAGGATCGAGCCGCCCCACTCGCCCCCGAGCGAGAGACCCTGGATGAGCCGCAGCAGCACGAGCAGCACCGCGCCCACCCATCCGGCCTGCGCATACGTCGGGAGGAGCCCGATGAGGCCGGTCGCGACCCCCATGATCGCGACGGTCCACAGGAGCGTCGCGCGACGGCCGAGCCGGTCGCCCATGTGCCCGAACACGATCGCCCCGATCGGACGGATGACGAACGCCAGCGCCACGGTCGAGAATGATGCCAGCGTGCTGCCGAACTGCCCGAGCGGCGAGAAGAAGAGCGGCCCGATGAAGAACGCGGAGAAGTACGCGAAGACGTAGAAATCGAAGGACTCGAGGGAAGTGCCCACCATCGACGCCCACGCGACGCGGCGCGTGGGGGACATCGAGGGGAAGAGAGCGGGGGATGCTGCGGTCACGGTGTTCGATCTTGGCACGAGTCCAACAACTCGGGAGCCGGATGCCGCATTCCCGGACCCTTCCCACGGATCCGGCGCGCGGTCGGCGCGGCGGACCGCGTAGACTTGAGCCAAAGCATCGATCCGGCCATCACCGGGGAGCTCTCGGAAGAACGATCTCGCCCCTCGACAAGCTCGGGGACCGCCCCTCGACAAGCTCGGGGACCGGGACTCGACAAGCTCGGGGACCGCCCCTCGACAAGCTCGGGGACCGGGATCTACTAGAACCGAGCGGGGCAGGCCCGTCACAGCCGCTGTGAGAGCGGCCGGATCCGTCCGGCAAGCAGGGTGGTACCGCGGTGCACCTGGGTCAGCATCCAGGACGCGTCGTCCCGGCAGAAGCATCCGACGAGTTTCTGCGAGATGACATGACGTACCCGAAGACCTCCGCCCCTTCGACAAGCTCGGGGGCCGATGCTGCGCCCGACAACGGCCCGGTCGTCCCGAGTCCGCGCTTTCCCGACATCGAGCGCGAGGTGCTCGCCTTCTGGAAGGCCGACGACACCTTCCGCGCATCCATCGCCCGACGCGAGGGTGCGCAGGAGTGGGTCTTCTACGACGGACCTCCGTTCGCCAACGGCCTGCCGCACTACGGTCACCTGCTGACTGGATACGCCAAGGACCTCTTCCCGCGTTTCCAGACGATGCGCGGCAAGAAGGTCGACCGCGTGTTCGGCTGGGACACCCACGGTCTGCCGGCCGAGCTCGAGGCGATGAAGCAGCTCGGCATCACCGAGAAGGACCAGATCGAGCGGATGGGGATCGCGACCTTCAACGCGAAGGCCCGCGCCTCCGTCCTCGAGTACACGCGCGAGTGGGAGGACTACGTCACCCGCCAGGCCCGCTGGGTCGACTTCGAGCGCGGCTACAAGACGCTCGACGTCTCCTACATGGAGAGCGTCCTGTGGGCGTTCAAGACGCTGTACGACAAGGGCCTCGCGTACGAGGGGTACCGAGTCCTGCCGTACTGCTGGCGCGACGAGACCCCGCTGTCCTCGCACGAGCTGCGCATGGACGACGACGTCTACAAGATGCGACAGGACCCGTCGGTCACCGTGACCTTCCCGCTCGTGGGCCTGAAGGCCGAGGCCCTCGGGCTCACCGGCGTCCGCGCGCTCGCGTGGACGACGACTCCGTGGACCCTGCCGACGAACTTCGCGCTCGCGGTCGGTCCGGAGATCACGTACGTCGTCGTGCCGGGCGGCCCGAACGGCGCCGCCGACATCCCGGCGGGCGATGACCCCGAGGGCGCCACCGCGCACCGGTACCTGCTCGCCGCCGACCTTCTGGCGGGCTACGCGAAGGATCTCGGGTACGACTCCGCGGACGCGGCGAAGGATGCGGTCGAGCAGACCGTGCTCGGCGCCGACCTCGCCGACGTCGCCTACGACAGGCTCTTCGACTACTACGCCGACGAGGCGTGGGGCACGCAGCGCGCCTGGCGCATCCTCGTCGACGACTACGTCACGACCAGCGACGGCACCGGCATCGTCCACCAGGCGCCGGCCTACGGCGAGGACGACCAGCGCGTCACCGAGGCCGCCGGCATCCCGCTGATCATGAGCCTGGACGACGGCGGGCGCTTCCTTCCCCAGGTGACCGATGTCGCCGGCGAGCTCTGGATGGACGCGAACCGCCCGCTTATCCGCCTGCTGCGCGACCGCGGACGACTGCTGCGCGAGGCGAGCTACGAGCACTCCTACCCGCACTGCTGGCGGTGCCGGAACCCGCTCATCTACAAGGCGGTCTCCAGCTGGTTCGTCCGGGTGACCGCCATCAAGGACCGGATGCTCGCGAACAACGAGCAGATCACATGGGTGCCGGAGAACGTCAAGCACGGGCAGTTCGGCAAGTGGCTCGAGGGCGCCAGGGACTGGTCCATCAGCCGCAACCGCTACTGGGGCTCGCCCATCCCGATCTGGAAGAGCGACGACCCGGCGCACCCGCGCGTGGACGCGTACGGGTCGCTCGAGGAGCTGGAGCGCGACTTCGGCACGCTGCCGCGCAATCCCGAGGGCGAGGTGGACCTGCACCGCCCGTACATCGACGAGCTGACGCGGCCGAACCCGGACGACCCGACCGGCAAGAGCACGATGCGCCGCATCGAGGACGTCTTCGACGTGTGGTTCGACTCGGGGTCCATGCCCTACGCCCAGGTGCACTACCCGTTCGAGAATCACGAGTGGTTCGACACGCACTCGCCGGCGGACTTCATCGTCGAGTACATCGGCCAGACGCGTGGCTGGTTCTACCTCATGCACGTGCTGTCCACGGCTCTCTTCGACCGCCCGGCCTTCACGGGCGTCGCCTGCCACGGCATCGTGCTCGGCAGCGACGGGCAGAAGATGTCGAAGTCGCTGCGGAACTACCCGGACGTCTCCGAGGTGTTCGACCGCGACGGCTCCGACGCGATGCGCTGGTTCCTGATGGGCAGTTCCGTGCTGCGCGGGGGCAACCTCATCGTCACCGAGGAGGGCATCCGCGCGGGGGTCCGCGAGTTCCTCCTGCCGCTGTGGAACGCGTGGTACTTCTTCGCGACGTACGCCAATGCTTCGGCGGGCGGGTACGAGGCCTCCTGGCGCACCGACTCGACCGACGTGCTCGACCGGTACATCCTCGCGCTCTCCGGCGACCTCGTGCGCGACGTCGCGAGCGACCTGGAGGGCCTCGACTCGACGACTGCCGCGGAGCGCCTGCGCGACTTCGTCGAGGTGCTGACGAACTGGTACATCCGCCGCTCCCGCGACCGCTTCTGGGTGGGTGCGGAGTCGAACGCCGAGGCCTTCGACACCCTGTACACGGTGCTCGAGACGCTGACGCGCGTCGCAGCTCCGCTCATCCCGCTCGTGGCCGAGCGCGTGTGGCAGGGCCTCACGGGCGGTCGCAGCGTGCATCTGGAGGACTGGCCGAACGCGGACGCGTTCGCGCCGGCATCCGACATCCGTGCCGCGATGGATGCGGTGCGCGAGGTCTCGAGCGTCGCGAACGCCCTGCGCAAGAAGGAGGGCAAGCGCGTGCGCCTGCCGCTCGCGCGCCTGTCGGTCGTGACGACGGATGCCCCGTCCCTTGCGCAGTTCGAGGGCATCGTGCGGGACGAGCTGAACGTGAAGGCCGTGGAGCTGGTGGAGCTCGAGGAGGGCACGGCCGTCGCCTACGGCATCACGCACCGCCTGTCGGTCAATGCCCGTGCGGCCGGTCCGCGCCTCGGCAGGCAGGTCCAGCAGGCCATCGCCGGCGCGAAGTCGGGCGACTGGAGCGAGGTTGACGGCGTCGTGACGGCGGGCGGCATCGCGCTCGAGCCCGGCGAGTACGACCTCGTGCTCGAGACCTCCGGCCGTCCGGAGGGCGAGGCGCTCGCGCTGCTGCCCTCGGGCGGGTTCGTGCTGCTCGACACGACGACGACGCCGGAGCTCGAGGCCGAGGGCCTCGCGCGCGATGTCATCCGCGCCGTGCAGGACACCCGCAAGGCGGCCGGCTTCGACGTCAGCGACCGCATCCGTCTGCAGCTGCTGTTCCTGCATCACGTCGACGGGGATGCCGTCGCCTCGGCGTTCGACGTCGCCGACGTCGCGGGCGAGACGCTCGCCACCTCGCACGAGGTGATCGTGAACGGCCGCGGTGTGCACGTGCCCGACGACGCGCCGCCGGAGACGTGGCATTCGATCGTGTTCGGCGCCGCCCCGGAGCACGTCGCGTTCGTGCCCGCGGGGACGTACGCCAACACGGGCGACCTCCACATCGCCGTCACCAGGACGGGGGCGCGCTCGTGAGCGACCGCGACAGGGCGAATGCCGTGTACTCGGACCTGCTGACCCGCCAGGGGGAGCGGTGGGTGCAGCCGCGTGTGGAGCGCACCCAGCGCCTGCTCGACCTGCTCGACAATCCGCAGCGCACCTACCGCGTCGTGCACGTCACGGGAACCAACGGCAAGACCTCGACGAGCCGCATCATCGAGAGCCTGCTGCGCGCGCACGGACTGCGCACCGGCTTGTTCACGAGCCCCCATCTGGAGCGGTTCACCGAGCGGATCGTCGTGGACGGCGAGCCGGCTGACGACGGCGCCATCGCCGACGCATGGGAGGAGCTGGTCCCGTTCGTCGACCTGGTCGACGCGGAGCTCGCGGCCGAAGACGACGCGCCGCTGACGTTCTTCGAGCTGCTGACGGCGCTCTCCTTCGTCGTGTTCGCCGATGCGCCCGTCGACGTCGCCGTGATCGAGGTCGGGATGGGCGGCTCGTGGGACTCGACGAACACCGCCGACGGAGACGTCGCGGTGTTCGCGCCGATCGGCCTCGATCACGCCGACCGCTTGGGCGACACCATCGCCGCGATCGCCACCGTGAAGTCGGGGATCATCAAAGACGGCGCGGCGGCGGTGTCGGCGCGGCAGGATGCGGCGGCCGAGGCCGTGCTGCGATCGGCGGCGGCCGCCCGAGGGGCGATGATCGCGTTCGAAGGCGAGGACTTCGCGCTCACCGACGACCGCCTCGCCGTCGGCGGTCAGCAGATCTCCGTCCGCGGGCTCGCCGGCACCTACGACGACGCGTACTTGCCGCTGTACGGGCCCCACCAGGCCCGCAACGCGGCTCTCGCGATCGCGGCCGTCGAGTCGCTCATCGGCGGTGCGACGCAGCCGATCACCGGCGACATCCTCGCTCAGGGGCTCGGCGAGGCGACCTCGCCGGGGCGCTTGCAGCTCGTCGGCATCGCGCCGACCGTCCTCGTCGACGCCGCGCACAACCCGCACGGCGCGCACGCGCTCGTCGAGGCTCTTCGTGCGTCCTTCGATTTCGATGAGTGGGGCGTCGTGCTCGGGGTGCTGGCGGACAAGGATGCCGCAGGCATCGTCGCGGAGATCGCTCCCATCGCCGCGCATGTCTTCGCGACGGCGCCCGATTCGGAGCGTGCTGCCGACGCGGATGCGGTCGCCGACCTCGTCGAGAGTGTCGAGCTGCCGGTCACCGTCCACGCCGATCTCGCCGATGCCGCCGAGGCGGCGCGGGCGTGGGCCGCCGCATCCGATCGTCGCGCCGTCGTGATCGCGGGGTCGGTGGTGCTCGCCGGCGAGGCGCTCGCAATCGCCACGGCAGAGGACTGGGCCCACAGGCGCGGCGGCTCCGCGCGTCGCGCCGGCGACGGCTGGAGTGCGCCCGGGGAGAAGGCCGGGTGGGAGTCATGACCGACGCGGACGCCACGCCCGCCGTGCCGGACGGGTCGCAGGGTTCGGCCGAGACTGCGCGCGAGGACAAGCCTGTGCGGCAGCGCCGGCCGCGCGGCGCTGCAGAGTCGCTCGGCGCGATCGTGCTCGGCTTCGAGTCGATCGTCGTCTTCCTCGCGGGTCTCGTCGTGTACGGCCTCAAGGCGACGCCGCCCGGGGTCGAGCCGTGGTGGGGCGTCGTCGGGGGAGCGGTCGTCGCCGTCCTGATGATCCTGCTCTCCGGCCTCCTCCGATACAGGTGGGCGATCGTCGTCGGCTGGATTCTCCAGGTCATCGTGGCCCTCGCCGCGTTCTTCGTGCCGGCGATCCTCATCATCGCGCTGATTTTCGGCGGCATGTGGGCGTATGCGACGATCAAGGGGGCATCGCTCGACCGGCGCAACGCGCTCCTGGCACGCCAGGCGGCATCCGCCCCCGAATCCCCGGCATCCCCGCCCGAATCCTCGAACGGAGTCTGACATGGCCACGGAAGAGACCCTCGTCCTCGTCAAGCCCGACGGCGTCGCCCGCGGGCTGACCGGCGCGATCCTCGCCCGCATCGAGGCGAAGGGCTACGCGCTCGTCGACATCCGCCTCGTCGAGCCCGATCGGGAGCGCCTCGAGCAGCACTACGCCGAGCACGAGGGCAAGCCCTTCTACGAGCCGCTGCTCGAGTTCATGATGTCGGGCCCCACCGTCGCGATCCGGGTCGCCGGCAATCGGGTCATCGAGGGCTTCCGCTCGCTCGCCGGCACCACCGACCCGACGACCGCCGCACCCGGGACCATCCGCGGGGACTTCGGGCGCGACTGGGGCCTGAAGGTGCAGCAGAACCTCGTGCACGGCTCCGACAGCCTCGAGTCGGCCGCGCGCGAACTCGACATCTGGTTCTGAGGCCGTCGTCGCCGGCGGTCAGCGCGAGGCGACCCGGAACGAGCCCATCGGGCCCGCGCAGCTGGCGCCGGTGTCCTTGCAGCGCGAGTAGTCCCAGTTCCAGATGCCCGCGTGGGCATCGCCGGCAGCCATGTCGGCCGGCAGCTCGAGGGTGGTGGAGAACCTGCCGTCGGCGCGGGGGTGCACCATGACGCTCACGACCGGATCGGGGCCCGTGCCGTCGGGCGCGGCGCCGACCATCCATCCGCCGGGAGGAACCGGGGCACGGCATCGGTCGTTCGTCCAGACCGTGATGCGGTCGCCGGGATGCGCGTGGTGGGGAGCGACCTTCACCATCGGGACGCAGTATGCGTCGCCGGCGGCCGACAGCGAGCACCCGTTGAGCGTGCCTGCGAGCAGCACGGCGATCGTCGCGATCGCCAGCCGCCGGATCATGGCCCTACCGTAGACCTCCGGGTCTGAAGCCCGGGGTCACGATTCGGCCTCGGCGGCCTCGGCGGCGGTCAGTGGAACATCGTCTGCCAGATGTTGACGATGGCGTTCAGGCGCGCCTGCGCGATGAGCAGGATGATGAAGTAGCTCACGATCGCCATGAGGGGCACCCAGGCCATGAGCCGGTCCGCGATCTCGCGGCCGCGTTCGGGTACGGGGAACACGCCTGTTCGGAAGAGGTGCAGCGTCACCGCGTAGAAGGACGGGATCGTCACCGCCCACGTGACCATGCACCACGGGCACAGCGTCAGCAGGACGAAGATGCTCTGGGTGATCAGCCAGCACACGAAGCCGAACGCGAAGACGAATCCGAGCCAGAAGAGGACCCAGAACCACGCGGCGAAGCGGGCGCCGGCGAGGATCGCCACGCCGACGACGACCGGCGCCATCCAGGCGGTGAGCCCGATGATCGGGTTGGGGAAGCCGAACGCGGAGCCCTGCCACGACCCGAGGTTCTTGCCGCATTGCACGAGGATGCTGATGTCGCAGGATGCCTTCGAACCCGGGTTCTCGAGCAGGTGGAACTTCTCGAGCGTGAGCTGGAAGGCGGCCCACCATCCGATGACGCCGGCGACGATGAGCCAGACGGCCAGCACGGTCGGGCGGGCGGGGGAGGACGTGTCGGATGCGACGGTCGTCTCGGTGGTCTGCGCCATGGTTCGGATTATGGCATCCATCGCTATGCCGCCCCTGCCGTGGAGGAAGCGAAGCGCGCCCATGGATCGCCGGAAACCACCGCTTTCGCGCTGACGGCCATCTTGGTGCGATAATGGAGGTCGATGCGCAGCTGCGGCCGCGCCGCACCCGCGCATCACCGAAGACTTCAGGGCGACGAGTGCCCTCGCAGTCCGCGCCACGGGCCGACTGCAGACCGAGTGAGTTCGCGGCACCGCAGGTGCGGCGCCGCACGAGAATATCGCCGGGCGACGCGCGGTGTCGCCCCGCTGGGAGTACGCCGGTGATGGCCGATGAGAACAACAACGACAACCCCGACCTCCAGCCCGAATCGGATGCGGCGTCCCTGACGACCGGTTTCGACGGGGTTGCAGACGCGTCCATAGAGGATTCCGCCGAGCCGGAGGCCGAAGCGGTCTCCGAGGTCGCGGAGCTTTCCGAGGTGGTTGAGGTCGTCCAGGTCTCCGAGGTCGCGGAGGCTTCCGAGTCCTTCGACGGCCCGGAGCCGGAGGTCGCAGAGGTCGCAGGGCCTCTCGAGGAAGCGCAGCCCGACACGCCCGCCGCTCAGGCGACGGAGCCCGCAGAGGAACACGCGCCCGAGCCGCTCGCGGCGGCCGAGTCGCCCGAGGCCGAGCCCGAGCCCGGTCCCGTCACGGCGGTCTCGCTGGGCCTGCTGCCCGAGGTCTTCGTCTCCTCGGTGTCGACACAGCTCCACTTCTACGCGCCGGAGATCACGCACATCCCGGCCGCCCCTGAGCCCGAGGCCGAGGCCGAGGACGGCCAGAGCAGCAGCTCGCGTCGTCGTCGCCGCCGCGGCCGCGACGAGGCCGCCGAGGAGCAGCGCCAGCCCGTTGCCCAGCCGCGCCAGCGCGCCGTCGAGCTCATCACCGAGCCGCAGCGCATCAAGGGCTCCACGCGTCTCGAGGCCAAGAAGCAGCGTCGCCGCGACGGCCGCGAGGCGGGACGTCGCCGCCCGGTCGTGACCGAGGCCGAGTTCCTCGCCCGCCGTGAGGCTGTCGACCGCGTCATGATCGTCCGCTCCAAGAACGGCCGTATCCAGATCGCCGTGCTCGAGGACAAGGTGCTCGTGGAGCACTACGTCGCACGCAACCAGGACGCGTCCCTCATCGGCAACGTCTACCTCGGCCGTGTCCAGAACGTGCTTCCCAGCATGGAGGCCGCGTTCGTCGACATCGGCCGCGGCCGCAACGCGGTGCTGTACTCCGGCGAGGTCGACTGGGACGGCGTCGAGACCGGCAACCAGCCGCGGCGCATCGAGCTCGCGCTGAAGTCCGGCGACAAGGTGCTCGTGCAGGTGACGAAGGATCCGGTCGGCCACAAGGGCGCCCGTCTGACGAGCCAGATCTCCCTCCCCGGCCGTTACCTTGTGTACGTGCCGGGCGGGGCCATGAACGGCATCTCGCGCAAGCTCCCCGACACCGAGCGGGCGCGCCTGAAGAAGATCCTCAAGGAGGTGCTCCCCGAATCGTCCGGCGTGATCGTCCGCACGGCCGCCGAGGGTGCCACCGAGGACCAGCTGACCCTCGACGTGCAGCGTCTCACCAACCAGTGGGAGCACATCAGCCGCCAGGTCGAGTCGATCCAGGCACCCGCCCTCCTGCACTCCGAGCCGGATCTGCTCGTCAAGATCGTCCGCGACGTCTTCAACGAGGACTTCTCGAAGATGCTCATCCAGGGCGAGGACGCGCAGCGCACGATCGAGACGTACCTCGCGAGCGTCGCTCCCGACCTCCTCGAGCGCGTGGAACGGTACGAGGGCGACAACGATCCCTTCGACCAGTTCCGGGTCACCGAGCAGATCGAGAAGGCCCTCGATCGCAAGGTCTGGCTGCCCTCGGGCGGGTCGCTCGTCATCGACCGCACCGAGGCGATGACCGTCGTCGACGTCAACACCGGCAAGTTCGTCGGCTCGGGCGGCAATCTCGAAGAGACGGTCACGAAGAACAACCTCGAAGCCGCGGAGGAGATCGTCCGCCAGCTCAGGCTGCGCGACATCGGCGGCATCATCGTCGTCGACTTCATCGACATGGTGCTCGAGTCCAATCGCGACCTGGTCCTGCGTCGTCTCGTCGAGTGCCTCAGCCGCGACCGCACCAAGCACCAGGTCGCCGAGGTCACCTCGCTCGGCCTCGTCCAGATGACGCGCAAGAAGCTCGGACTCGGCCTTCTCGAGACCTTCAGCGAGCCGTGCGAGGTGTGCGCGGGCCGCGGGGTCATCGTCCACCACGATCCCGTCGTCAAGCACCGCGCGCCGACCGGCAACGGCAATGGCGGCGGCAGCGCCAACAGCGGCAACCGCCGCACCCCGCGCTCGAACGCCCCCACGACGAACACTCCGGCGACCGGAACGCACGTCATCACGGAGGGCGTGAAATCCGCGCTCGCGCAGATCGCCGCGTCGACGATCCACCCGCACGACGAGGTTCACCTCGACGAGCTGCACGTGGATGCCGGGCCGCGCGCCGACGAGGCGGCCCCGGTCGAGCAGCAGGGGCCCGAGCGCAAGAAGCGCCGCAAGAAGCCCGACACCGCGCGCAGGGCCCCGAAGACCGAGAAGGAGCTCCTGCTCGACTCGGTGCTCAACGCCCTCCCGGAGCCCAAGGCTCCCGGACAGGGCCGCAGCCGGCGTCGCGTGACCACGGCGGGCCTGCCCGGCACACCGGTGGTGCACACTCCCGACGCCGAGTAGATCGCGCCGCGAGGGCGACGTCAGGCGGCGTCGTCCTCGCCGGGCGCGTCCTGGTGCGCCTTGAGGTACCGCTCGACGCGCCGGTCGGGCACGAGCCAGATGATCGCCACCGCGATGAAGGGCAGCAGTGCGAGCCACGGCACGATGAACGCGAGCGCGATTCCGAGCACGTAGAGGGCCGGCGAGACCCACCCCTTGAGATCGCGGCCGAAGGCCTCGCGCACGCGCTCGCCTCCCGGCTGGCGGGCCATCGTGTTCTGCAGGATCGAATACGCGATCGCCGCGCCGAGGAGATTCAGCCCGTACACGACCGTCGGCACGAGCGCGACGCGCGTCTCGGTCAGCCACGCCGTCGTGAAGGGGTAGAGCGACAGCCAGAACAGCAGGTGCAGGTTGGCCCACAGCACCCCGCCGCTGACGGTGGGATGCAGCTGGAACAGGTGATGGTGGTTGTTCCAGTAGATGCCGATGTATACGAAGCTCAGGAGGTAGGTGAGCAGGCCGAGTCCCGACGTGTGCAGGAGGTCCGCCCATCCGTCGCCCTTGGGGACCGCGAGCCCGAGCACCATCACGGTGATGACGATGGCGAGCACGCCGTCGCTGAAGGCCTCCAGCCGCGACGAGCTCATCGCAGGCCCTCGCGCCGCTCGCGCGCGGTGACCCGCAGCCCCGAGGCGATGAGCCTGCGCACGAGCTCGTGCCCGTCGACGTGCTCGGCACCGGCGCCGATCAGGCGGGCGTGGATCTCGTCCGGGACGTCGTAGTGGTCGCGGTCGAATCCGCGTCGGGGGATGCCGTTGGCCTGCGCGAACGCGTGCAGCTCCTCGACGCTCTCGTCGCTGACGAGGTGCGCCCACAGGCGTCCGTGCGCCGGCCAGCGGGGGTCGTCGATGAGGATGGCCACGCGCCGATCCTAGGGGGAGCCGGCGACGCCGAGGGCGGGACGGCGCGCCGCAACCCCGCGCTTTTGCCTGGCGGCGGGGCATCGGGTAAAGTATTCCTTTGGTGCGTGCGTCCCCGGGACTGTGGCCGACGCCCGTCCCCGAACGAGTCGCTGTGCGACCCGGAGCTGGGCCGCACCAGAACTTCCCGTCTACCCAGACAATTCGGAGCCCTCGGCTCCCAGACGAAACAGGTGTGAAGTGGTTTACGCAGTTGTGCGCGCCGGCGGCCGGCAGGAGAAGGTGTCGGTCGGGACGGTCGTCGTGCTCGACCGCCAGAAGGCCGGGATCGGCGACACGATCGAGCTCCCCGCCGTTCTCCTCGTCGACGGCGACTCCGTCACGACGGACGCCGACGCCCTCGCGAAGGTGTCCGTCACCGCGGAGGTGCTCGGTGAGGAGCGCGGCCCGAAGATCGTGATCCAGAAGTTCAAGAACAAGACCGGCTACAAGAAGCGCCAGGGCCACCGCCAGGACCTCACGCGCGTCAAGGTCACCGGCATCAAGTAAGCCAGGAGAGGCGCAGAGATGGCACACAAAAAGGGCGCAAGCTCCACCCGTAACGGTCGCGACTCCAACGCCCAGCGACTGGGCGTGAAGCGCTTCGGCGGCCAGACCGTCAACGCCGGCGAGATCATCGTCCGCCAGCGCGGCACGCACTTCCACCCGGGCTCCAACGTGGGTCGCGGTGGTGACGACACGCTGTTCGCGCTCGCCGCGGGGGCGGTCGAGTTCGGCACCAAGGGCGGCCGCAAGGTCGTCAACATCGTGGCGGCCGCGGAGTAGCCTTCGACAGGCTCAGGCACCACGCCTTGATTCGCGGGGGGCGGGCTTCGGCCCGCCCCTCGTCCATTTCCGGCAGAATCCGTAGGGATCGCCGGGACGACACAACGTGAGGAGCGGCATGGTCACCTTCGTCGATCGCGTCACCCTGCATCTGCGGGCAGGCAAGGGCGGGAACGGATGCGTCTCCGTGCGCCGTGAGAAGTTCAAGCCGCTCGCCGGTCCAGACGGCGGCAACGGCGGTCACGGCGGCGACATCGTGCTCGTCGCCGACCCCCAGGTCACCACACTGCTCTCCTACCACCACTCGCCGCACCGCGCCGCCGGCAACGGCGGCTTCGGCATGGGCGACAATCGCTCCGGCGCCGAGGGCGAGGACATCGAGCTGCCCGTGCCGGTCGGCACGGTCGTGAAGGATGCCGACGGCGAGGTCGTGGTCGACATGCTCGATCCGGGCATGCGGTTCGTCGTCGCACCCGGCGGGCGCGGCGGCCTCGGCAACGCGGCCCTGGCGACGACCAAGCGCAAGGCTCCCGGCTTCGCGCTGCTCGGCACTCCCGGGTGGGAGGGCGATGTCCTCCTCGAGCTGAAGACCGTCGCCGACGTCGCCCTCGTCGGATTCCCGTCCGCCGGCAAGTCGAGCCTCATCGCGGCGATGTCCGCCGCGCGGCCCAAGATCGCCGACTATCCGTTCACGACGCTGCATCCCAATCTCGGCGTCGTCCAGGCCGGTGACGTGCGCTACACGGTCGCCGACGTTCCCGGCCTCATCGAGGGCGCCAGCGAGGGCAAGGGCCTCGGTCTCGAGTTCCTCCGTCACGTCGAGCGCTGCACGGCGCTCGTGCACGTGCTCGACTGCGCGACGCTGGAGCCCGGGCGCGACCCGCTCACCGACCTCGACGTCATCCTCGGCGAGCTGGCGGCGTACCCCGTTCCCGAGGGTCAGGTGCCGCTCATCGACCGGCCCCAGCTCATCGCGCTCAACAAGATCGACGTGCCGGAGGCGAAGGACCTCGCCGATATGGTGCGCCCCGACCTCGAGGCGCGCGGCTACCGCGTGTTCGAGATCTCGACCGTGAGCCACGAGGGCCTGCGCCAGCTGAGCTTCGCCCTGGCCGACATCATCGTCCGCCACCGCGCGGAGGAGGCGGCGAAGCCGGCCGTGCCGCGCGTGGTCATTCGCCCGAAGGGCGCGGATGCAGACTTCACCGTGCGGGTCGAGGGCGGCACGTACGGGCCCGTGTACCGCATCCTGGGCGACAAGCCGGTGCGCTGGGTGCAGCAGACCGACTTCCAGAACGACGAGGCCGTCGGCTTCCTCGCCGACCGCCTCGAAAAGCTCGGCGTCGAGGACGAGCTGTTCCGCGTGGGTGCGACGCCGGGTGCGACGGTCGTGATCGGTCCCGGCGACGGCATCGTCTTCGACTGGCAGCCCGCACTGACCTCGGCCGCCGAGCTCATGACCGCGCCGCGCGGCACCGACCCGCGACTCGACCAGAACGCCCGCCGGACGACGGCGCAGCGTCGCGAGCGGTACCACGAGATGATGGATGCCAAGGCCGCCGCACGCGCGGAGCTCGAGGCGGAGCGCCTGATGACCACGGCCGAGCTCGAGAGCGAGCGCATCGAGCACGGCGCCGCCGAGGAGGGGCACGAGTGACCCTTCGCGATCGATCCGAGCTGCGCGGCGTCCGCCGCGTCGTCGTGAAGGTGGGGTCGTCGTCGATCAGCGGCGAGAACTCCGCGAAGATCGATCCGATCGTCCGGGGTCTCGCGGCAGCGCATGCGCGCGGCACCGAGGTCGTCCTCGTCTCGTCCGGCGCGATCGCGACGGGCATGCCCTTCCTCGCCCTCGACTCCCGGCCGACCGACCTCGCGACGCAGCAGGCTGCGGCGGCGGTCGGCCAGAACGTGCTGATCTACCGGTACCAGCAGGCGCTGCGCGAGTTCGGGATCGTGGCGGGTCAGGTGCTGCTGACGGCGGGGGACTTCGAGGACCCGACCCACCGCTCCAACGCACGGCGTGCCATGGAGCGGCTGCTGGGGCTGCGCATCCTTCCGATCGTCAACGAGAACGACACGGTGGCGACGCACGAGATCCGCTTCGGCGACAACGACCGGCTGGCCGCCCTCGTCGCGCAGCTGATCGGCGCCGACGGCCTCGTGCTGCTCAGCGACATCGAGTGCCTCTACACCCGCCCGCCGCAGGAGGAGGGCGCCGAGCCCATTCGCACGGTGCCCTTCGGCGCCGACCTGCGCGAGTTCGAGTTCGGCTCGACCGTCGTCAACAGCGTCGGAACCGGGGGAGCGGCGACCAAGGTCTCCGCCGCGCGCCTGGCCGCGTCGGCCGGAGTCGGCGTGCTCGTGACGAGTGCCGACCTCATCGACGAGGCCCTGTCCGGTGCCGACGTCGGAACGTGGTTCGCACCGGACGAGGTCGCCGTGCTGCCCCTGGCGACCGGGCCGGTGCACACCGCCGATAAACTGACGAGATGATCTCGACCGCTGCGACCGCCGCCACCGCGCGCGAGCGCATGCTACTCGCCAAGGATGCCGCGCGCCAGATCGGACTCCTCTCCGACGAGCGCAAGCGCGATGCGCTGCTCGCCATCGCGGGTGCCATCGAGTCCGCAGCCCCGGCCGTCGTGGCCGCCAACGCCGAGGATCTCGAGCGCGGCCGTGCGACCGGCCTCTCCGCCGGACTGCTCGACAGACTGCGGCTCGACGAGCCCCGCGTCGCGGCCCTCGCGGCCGCCGTGCGCGACGTCGCAGCGCTTCCCGATCCGGTCGGCCGCGTGCTCGACGAGCGCGTGCTGCCGAGCGGAGTGCGCCTGCAGAAGGTCTCGGTGCCGTTCGGGGTCATCGGCTCGATCTACGAGGCCCGGCCGAATGTGACGGTCGACATCGCGGCGCTCGCGGTGCGATCGGGCAACGCAGTCGTCCTGCGCGGCGGCACGGCAGCCGAGCGCTCCAACGCGGCTCTCATCACCGCGATGCGCGACGCTCTCGCCGAGCAGGGCATCGATCCCGAGGCGATCCAGACGGTCGACGACTTCGGTCGCGAGGGCGCCCGCGAGCTGATGAACGCGCGCGGAATCGTCGACGTGCTCGTGCCGCGGGGAAGTGCGCAGCTCATCGAGACGGTGGTGACCGAGTCGTCCGTGCCGGTCATCGAGACAGGTGCGGGCGTCGTGCACATCGTCCTCGACGAGAGCGCACCGCTGGAGTGGGCGCGCGACATCGTCGTGAACGCCAAGGTCCAGCGGCCGAGCGTGTGCAACGCCGTGGAGACGGTGCTCGTCGTCCGGGGCGCAGCATCCCGTCTCGTCGACCCCGTCGTCGCGGCCCTGCAGGATGCGGGTGTCACCGTCCACGGCGACGAGGCGGTCGCCGCCCTCGCCCCCGGTGTCGTCCCCGCGACGGATGCCGACTGGCAGACCGAGTACATGAGCCTCGACCTCGCGATGCGCGTCGTGGATGACCTCGACGAGGCGCTCGCGCACATCCGCCGGTATTCCACCCACCACACCGAGTCGATCATCACGCAGGATGACGCGAACGCCGAGCGATTCCTCGCCGAGGTCGACTCGGCGGTCGTCATGGCCAACGCCTCCACGCGCTTCACCGACGGCGGAGAGTTCGGCTTCGGCGCGGAGGTGGGCATCTCCACGCAGAAGCTGCACGCCCGCGGGCCGATGGGGCTGCCGGAGCTCACCAGCACCAAGTGGCTCGCGCGCGGCTCCGGACAAGTCCGTTCCTGACGGCATAGACTGGCACGAGCGCTCTGCGCGTCCGAACCCCGAAACGGAGCCCCGATGTCCATCGCCACACTGATCGCCTTCGCCGCCGCCGAGGCCGGGCACTCCGGCAACGTCATGCTCGAGACGGTCATGTACCCGATCATCGCGATCTCCACTTTCGCACTCCTCGCGCTGGTCACCTCCTCGTATCGCCACGTCTCCAACCGTCACGCGAACAAGGCCGAGGCGTACGCCCGCGCTCACGCGGACGAACTGCAGCAGACGGGGCACGGGCACTAGGCAGCCGAATGACGGTGACGCGGACCCGGCGGATCGGGGTCATGGGCGGGACGTTCGATCCCATCCACAATGGCCACCTGGTCGCGGCGAGCGAGGTCGCGCAGTCCTTCGACCTCGACGAGGTGGTCTTCGTCCCCACGGGTGAGCCGTGGCAGAAGAGCGAGGTCACGGACAGCGAGCACCGCTACCTGATGACGGTGGTGGCGACCGCATCGAACCCCCGTTTCACGGTGAGCAGGGTCGACATCGACCGCCCAGGACCCACCTACACGATCGACACCCTCCGCGATCTGCGCGCTCAGCGGCCGGATGCACAGCTGTACTTCATCACCGGTGCAGACGCCGTGGCGCAGATTCTCAGCTGGAGGGACCATGATGAACTCTGGGAGCTCGCCCACTTCGTCGCCGTATCGCGGCCGGGGCACGTCCTGAGCACCGACGGCCTGCCCGAACACGTCGTCAGCCAGCTCGAGGTTCCCGCCCTCGCGATCTCGTCCACGGACTGTCGGGATCGCGTCGATCGAGGTCATCCCGTGTGGTACCTCGTCCCCGACGGTGTCGTCCAGTACATCGCGAAGCATCATCTCTATCGGAGCAAGGCATGAGCACACCTGAGCAGTCAGAAACTCCTCAGCTCACGCGGAAGCAGATGCGCGAGCAGCAGCGCGAGACCGGCGCTGTGCCGATCACGTCGGTGCCCGCGCCCGCCCCCGGACCCCGGCCCGTCGCCGTCCCCCCGGTTCCGCCGCTTCCGCGGCCGGCCGAGCCGGCGGCCGTGCCCCCGGCGCCTGTTCCCGACGCGAGCGTCGACCTCGGCGTGTCGCCTCTCACGCGGCGTCAGGCCCGCCAGCAGGAACGCATCCGCACCGCGTCGGTTCCGGTGATCACGCCCGAGGTGGCCGCAGCACATCTCGCCGCGACGGCCGCACCCGCGTCAGCCGCGACGCCGACGCCGACGCCTGCGCCGGCACCCCTGTCCACGCCGCCCGCGTTCGACCAGGCCCTCACGTCGCCGGCGCCCCGGCCCACCGAGCCCGAGCCGCTCACCGCCGCCTCGTCGCTGCGTTCGCTGTTCGAGGGGACGGACGACACACCGACGGATGCCACGCCGACGGACTCGTCTGCGCCGACGCCCGCTCCCGTCGCTTCGACGCGGGCCGTACCGCCGGCGCCGCAGCGCGACGAGTTCGCAGACGCGCTGGCGAGCCTCAACAGCGGATCCACCCCGGCCCAGGGCGACCGCCCGACTGTGAGCAGCGCCTTCGGCGCGTCGATGCAGCCCGGGGGACCGTCGCCCGCTGCGGCCACGCGCGGTGAGACGTTCGACGGTGTGCTCTCGCGCGATACGTCGACGAACGGCTCCGTCGCCTCACCGCACACGCTCATCGTGTCGCAGAATCCGACGGCCGGGCCGATCTCGGCGCCGATCGCGTCGACGGGCGAGGTCCTCGTGACCGGCACGTACGCCCTGCCCGACGGCCTGGGCTCGATGGGCCACGTGCCCGGCGCGGCCGACGGCAAGGAGGTGGACGCGACCCTCGTCGACGGTGAGCTTCCTGTCCACTCGTCACCGACCCCGATCGCGGCCAGTGCAGCGATCAGCACGGCCAAGGGCCAGGATGACCTCATCCGCCCGCCGGCTCCCGAGAAGAACAGCAGGCTCATGCTCACTCTTGCCATAACCGCCGGGGCGCTCGCCCTGGCGCTGGTCGGCGTCCTCGTCGTCGCCTTCGCCACGGGGGTGTTCAACTCATGACCGCCTCCGCGCAGGGCATCGAGATGACGCAGATCGCGGCGCGCGCCGCGGAGGCGAAGGGCGGCGAGGACCTCGTCGCCCTCGACGTGTCAGGACCGCTGCCGCTCGTCGATGTCTTCCTGCTCGTCACGGGCCGCAGCGAGCGCAACGTCGCAGCGATCGCGGACGAGGTGGAGGAGCAGCTGCTTCTCGCCGGGCACAAGCGCGTCCGGCGCGAGGGCCGCAACGAGGCGCGCTGGGTGCTGCTCGACTTCGGCGACCTCGTCGTGCACGTGTTCCACGAGCAGGAGCGCGTCTACTACGGGCTCGAGCGTCTGTGGAAGGACTGCCCGACGGTGCCTCTCGATCTTCCGAGTCGTGTCGCGGCTGGGCCCTCTGCCAGCTGATCACTGCAGGCAGAACTCGTTCCCCTCGGGATCGCGCATCTGGTAGTAGTGCTCGGGCCATGGGCCCCACATCTGGTGCACCAGCCGCACGACCTCAGCGCCCAGTCCGACCAGTCGGTCGCGTTCGGCGTCGAGCTGCTCGGGCGTCGGACGGCGACCCGGTGTCGTCGCGACATCGAGGTGCAGGCGGTTCCGTCCGCTCTTGGGGCCGTCGGCGTGGTGGAAGAAGAACCGGGGACCCACGCCTGCAGGATCCTCGGCGAGTCCCACCTTCGCGAGATCGTCCTCGGTCAGTCCCGCATCCAGCAGCTGCTGCTTGAGCGGATCCTCGAACTCCTGCGGGGGGTAGCCGAACACGCCGCCCCAGAAGCGCGCCAGCCGCTGCGGGTCGTCCGCGTAGAAGGTGATGTTGCCCAGTCCCGCCATGGTGTCTCCGTCCTTTGCGGGGAGGCTACGCGCGGGTGCGGACATCCGGCCCGATTTCGTGTCGCGCCCGTCCATGCAGTAAACTGGACGAGTTGTCCGGAGCGATCTGGAACAGCGTCTGGGCCTGTGGCGCAGCTGGTAGCGCACCTGCATGGCATGCAGGGGGTCAGGGGTTCGAGTCCCCTCAGGTCCACCAAACATCCCCGGAATTCCGCGATTCTCCGCCGATTTCCGGGTCCGGATGGGGGCTCCAAGGGGACTCGGTCGCCTTTTACTCGCCCTTTTCAACCGCCGGCGTCCGCGATTAATCAGAGCGAACCGCAGCCATCGCGGTCGCCGCTACCGCGCGGCGAGGCCTCTGGCAGTCGACATCATCGCCGCGCGCGGCCGGACGCGCACACCTATATGGAAGGTCGAGGCCCCGCCCGCCTCGCTGTGGACGTCCGCTCGACACGCGAAGCGGGGTGTTGAGATGTCGCGACCGAGATTGCAGCCCGGGACGTGGGGCGAGTTCAGCAAGGCGACTCTCCCGAACGGCAAGGTGGTCCTCACCGCGCGCTATCGCAGGCAGGATGGCATCGAGTCAAAGACCACGGCCCAGGGCCTGAACGCAGCCGAAGCGAAGCGCAAGCTGATGGCCAAGCTGCCGGAGCTCGTCGCGCAAGCGGAGGCGGGCAAGTCGACCCGGTCGCGTGATAACTCGCTGACGTTCCGCGACGTCGCGCTGGAGTGGATCAGGTATGACGAACTCCGGATGGAACAGCTTGAAATCAAGCGCTCGACATTCAACGAGCACCAGCGCATCGCACGCAACATCCTGATCCCACGCCTCGGCGACAACACGCTTGACGAGTTCACGACGCGCGAGATCGCGGTCACCTACCACCAGATGGTCCGAGAGTGGCCCGCGCAAGCGCGCAACGCGAAGGGCGTGCTCTCGCTGATCATGACGTTCGCAGCTCAGATGGGGCTTGTCGATCGCAATCTCGTGAGGGAGGTGCCCGCCATCCGGCGGAAGAAGAAGGAGATCTTCGCGCCAGGCATCGACGAACTGCGGGTGTTCCGTGATGCTGTGGTTGCTTACAACGAGGATCCGAACCGTCCCGGGCCGATGCCCGGTCCACTGCTGCTCGACTCGATTGACATGATCCTGGCCACGGGCATGCGCATCGGGGAGGTGCTGGGCCTGCGTTGGGAGAAGGACGTGTTTCTCGACGACAGGTCGCCGTACGTCGTTGTTAATGGGGCGATCAAGGAAAAGGGCGGCGCGAAGCGCTGGGAGCCATTCCCGAAGACGGAGGCCGGGCGGAGAGCGATCGCCATCCCCGACTACGCCTCTGCGATACTGCTCCGGCGGATGGTCGAGAACGTCGGCGGAAGCGAGTTCGTCTTTCACACGAGAACGCGGCGACCCAACGGCCCTCAGGATGTGCACCGGTCACTTCGGAATGTTCGCCGGCACGCGAATCTGGCGGACGATTATGTGCCGCACGCCCTCCGGAAATCCGTCGGCACCACCGTTGCCGACACGATCGGGCTGGAGCAGACGGCATTGCTGCTCGGTCACGAACGGTCGCGGGTAACCGAGCAGTTCTACGCGAAGCGCACCCACGAGACTCCAGACGTGCGCCATATCCTGCAGGCTGTCCACGAGAGCATTCTCGCCAGCGAGTAGCCAAGCCGGTGGTTGGGGAGAGCGACGGCAGTCGTCGCGGCTCTCGAGTGGCGACCTAGGCAATTCGCAATACCGTGGCGCCCTCCGGCGATGTCACGGTACACAACGGTTCGAGGCTAACCTTGCGGGTTGCCTAGGACTTCCTGGGGTGGGCGGCGTACCTCCTCGGTATGGACGTAGAGAACATCGCCACAGATAACCCCTGGGGGCTTGAGTCCCTGATGGACGTAACGGAGGTAGCCCGCCATCTGCATGTCCCGGTCTCGACTGTCTACGACTGGCGCACTCGGGGTGTTGCCCCTCGCGCATATCGCTTCGGCAAGCACCTCGCGTTCGCCGTGTCGGACGTGCGCACCTGGATCGAGCAGCACCACGAGCCGGAATTACCGGCCCGATCCGACGGATCGTAGAGGTCGGGGGATGCACAAGGAGCCGATCGTGCCGTCACACCCCGGGACAGTTGTGCTCCAGGTCGTGGGCGAACCTGCCGCTTATGCCGCAGGTCCGCCCATGGCGGCGTAGAACGCTTGTTCTGCTGCGCGGCGTTTGGCGACGTCCGCGGTGACGAATGCGATGAAGTCTTCGTCGCGGTCGGTGATCGCAACGTCTTCAACCGGTTCTGCGGCCTCTTCTCCTGGCCATGAGGTTTGGCGGGTGGCGCGGTCGCGATCGAGTCGCGTGCCGGAGTTGGTGACCCAGTCGTGGAGTCGCTGGCGTGCGTTGGCGAAGTCGCTGTGCCATCCGAAGGGGGCGGATGCGTGCTGGTCGGGGTCGTACGCGGCCAGCCAGTGAAGGTGCAGGGCGGATAGTTCCCACACCAGCTCCGGGTGGCGGTGCCACAGGGGAGGGATGACGGATGCCGGCAGCCCGTAGGTTCGGCGGAGCCAGTTCACCCAGCTGTTGAGCTCGATCCACGCGATCTCGGCCTCCTCGGCGGTGAGGAGATTCCAGTTCACCGGGCGCGGCGGGTCTGCGGTGGTCGGTCCGTCGTCGTCCTCCATCGACGGCGGCGCGGATGGCACCCCGGGCTGGTCAGGATACGAGTTGGGGTGCGGCGACATCCCGGTCCTCAGATTCCCATCCCGGTAGTAGTTGCTGCTGATTCCTTCGCCACCGTTGTGCGGGTGGTGGCGTCGCGTTCTGGCGCCTGCCTGCGCCGGCTGCGGTCGACTTCGTAGTTGGTGCGGGCGAGGTCGTGGCCGAGCTTCTTGGCCACGAACTCCTCAGTTTCGATGGCCTGGCCGTCGCGTTCGATCGTGAACTTTCGGGTGTAGCCCTCGGCGATGAAGCTGTCGCCCTTCGCGAGCCGCGTGAGCGCACGCTCCGCGGTTGCTCGATAGGCGACCATGTCGTGGAAGGTCGGCTCGAGTTCGGTGAAGGTTCCGTCGTCGTTGCGTCGGAAGGTGGGTTGTCCGATCCGCACGTAGAGGCGGGTGTCGCCGCTTTCGGTGACGGTCTGTTGCGGGTCAGAGGCGATGAATCCGGAGATCGACTGTTGGGTGTGCAGAGCCATGGGGCTGGCCTCTCGTTCTAGATGAAGCAGGGAGATCCGCTTCATCTGAGAGGTGTGCACGCGCAGCGTGAGGTGCAACGTCGGAGATGTGCTGATGGGTATGGGCGGACTTCGTGACCGGTTGCCCGGTGAGCTGGCGTCGTGGCCTCGTTCGGCAGTCGCGATGGTCGAGAAGGCGATGGCTCACCGTGGAGGTTCGCGCAGCAACGACTCGAGGTCGCGGCGGTCGTTCAGCAGTCGCTTCGCGTCCGGTCGCGAGGTCCAGATGCGCAGCCGGGTGACGATCGGCGGGGCGGCGCGCAGCATGACGAGGCCGGTGCCGAATGGCAGGGTTCGGATGATGTCTGGCGGCATGATGGCGACTCGGCGAATCGATCGCTGCGCTGACCGCGAGCCGCGGTCGCCCACGGTGGTGGAGTCTGTGGTTTCGTCCCGGTCGCCGATGAGGGTGGCGAGGTCCTGGAGGTCGCGGGAGTTCGACGCGCCGCCGAGCACGACTTTGACGATGGAGGCGTCCCAGATCGCGCCGGCCGCGTTGTCACTCCATTTCGAACGCGCCTGGGTGAGCGATTGGAGCACGGGCATCGTGGTGATACCTGTACCTCCGCCCTCGGCCATGAGGGTCGGCAGCGAGGGAAGCGGGGCGAGGTTTCCGATCTCGTCGAGGGCGAGTAGCAGCGGGGGATCGAGGCGCGCGCCGGGATTGCGGGCGGCGATACGTCGCGCTGATTCGACGACATCCTCGACGAACGCCGCGACGAGAGCTGCCGAGTTGTTGGCTCCGGCTCCCGTTGCGAGCAGATACAGCGTTCCGTTGCTCCGCAGGAAGGTGTCCGGGTCGAAGGACTCGCCGTCGGCCGGCGATACGGCTGCGAGGACGCGTGGGTCGGCGAGGGCTCCCAGGGCGAGGGACACTCCTTGCCAGATCGAGTCACGCGTTCGCGGGTCGGACTCGAGCATCGCTTGAAGCGAGTCCGCCCAGCCGGTCGCCGCACGCGGGTCATTCACGAGGATTGCGACCGCCTCGGATGCAACGGCCGGGTCGAGGGTCCACCGGAACAGCTCGCTGGGGGGTCTCTCAGCCAGCGCGGCCGCGTGCAGAAGTGATTGGAGTGCGGTGCGGGTCTTGGCTTCCCAGAATCCGCCCGAGTCAACACCGCCGGCCGACAGCCCTGTGCCAGAGGCCAGGCCGGCGGCACGGATCATCGCGGTCAGGGGGTTGTCGCAGCCGCGGATCGGCGACCAGCGCAGGCCGGCCGGGACGCCCTCGGCGAGCTGCTGCGGATCGAAGACGGCGACAGGACCGAGGCGTTCCCGGGCGCGAAGGGTCGCGGTGAGATTGTCGGGCCGGGTGGAGGTGGTCACGACGGCTCCGGGTGCATCGAGGATTGCGTTGATGACGATGTGGGCGCCCTTTCCCGACCGTGGTGGGCCGATGACGAGGATTGAGTCCTCGACGCTTGCCCATACGGAGGTGGAGCGGGCGTGGCCGATCAGGTAGCCGACGTCGGCTGGCTTCGCGTTCGTGAGGGACGGTCGCAGGTGCGCTGCCCGTCGCATCAGCGCCGCCTTCGATGCCGCCTTCGCGACGGCGTGTCGACCTGCGATTCCGGGGATGCTGTGGGGGTCTGATGCCGTGTTTCGGTGAACTTTGCCCAGGAGCCGCCAGACCAGGGTGACTGCGCTCGCAGCGGAGAGCAGGAGCACGGCAGCACAGCACCAGTAGGCGACGGGATTGAGTCCAGGTGCGTTCAGTGCCGCAGCGGGATCACCCGCATTCAGCAGTACGGCGAGGCCCGAATCGATCCCGGCAACGGGTTGGCCGATACCTGTCAGCCAGGTCGCGACCGACCCGGCCGCACGAAGTATCAGGGCCAACGCAGCTCCCGTCAACAGAATGCCGAGGCCGAGGTTTGTCAGCTCATCGCCGAGGGTGGTCACCTCCTTTGGTGCGGTCATTGCGAAACCAGACCCGTGCTCTCGCGGGCCGAGCAGCTCATCACAGGGAGATGTCGGGCTCGAGCCGGAGTCGCCGGCCGGGCGCAAGCGAATAGTCCAGGTAGCGGTCGGTCACCACCGTGCTGGTCGAATCGAGAAGATCCGTCGCGTCTCGCGCGTCGGTGACGATGGTCGCGATCCCTTCCTGCAGCAGTCTGTGACAGCCGGCACTGGCCGGGCTCGTCACGGGTCCCGGCACGGCCCCGATCGGCCTTCCGAGCGCGTGGGCTTGCGCCGCGACGTTGAGCGTGCCGGACCGGTAACCGGCCTCGACGACCACTGTTGCGCCGGCGAGGGCGGCGAGTATCCGGTTGCGTTGCAGAAAGCGCCACCGGGTGGGCGAGGAGCCGGGTGGAAGCTCGCTGAGCAGAAGCCCGCCGCCATCCTTGATCCGTTCGAAGAGCTGCTGGTTGCCGACGGGGTAGTACAGGTCGAGTCCGTTGGCGAGGACCGCGACAGTGGACCCGGGCTCGGCCATCATCGCCGCCCGGTGGGCGGCCCCGTCGATGCCGTAGGCGCCCCCCGAGATGATGATTCGGCCCTGGGTCGCGAGGTCGGCGGCGAGTTCCATCGTGATGTGCTCGCCGTAGCTCGTCGCTGCGCGCGCTCCGACGAGCGCGATGCGTCGGGCGGTCACTCCCTCGAGACCGCTCGGCGTGCCGCTGAGCCAGAGCGCGATCGGGGCATGGATGCCGAGCTGTTGCATCTCGGCTGGCCAGTTGAGATCCTCGACGCTGATCATTGCGAGGCCGCGTCGATCCATGTCCTGCCGAATGCGATCGACCTGCCCGGGGTCAAGTCGGGGCGCGAGGCGGCGTCGCCACAGCCCGCCTTCCGCCGGGTCGACTGCTCCCGGCAGTGGCCCGTCGGCGGTGACCAGAGCGAGAGTTTCCACGGCACCGACCCTCGAGATGAGGGCCCCTGTGACCGCGTCGCCCGGTTCCGAGATTGCCGCGAGGCTGATCCGTGCGAGTCGGTCTTCGGACCATGAGTCAGCCATGAGATGCCTCCTTGTGATGAAGGTGCGCGCGCAGTGCCCCGCCTATGCGGACATCCGGGCGGTGGTGTCGAAGATCGCCAGCTCGTCGGGATGCAGCTGGTGCTGAACGACGAAGCTGCGGTCTTTCACGCGCCACAGGCCCTGGCCTGTCCCGAGCGTGGGGAGGAGGTTCATCTCGGTTCGTGTGAGCCCGAGAGCCGCACCGGTGGAGCCGAGCTGATCCGGTTCTTGTCGGTAGACGATGCGG
Organism: Microbacterium rhizosphaerae; assembly: GCF_034120055.1. NCBI lineage: Bacteria > Bacillati > Actinomycetota > Actinomycetes > Micrococcales > Microbacteriaceae > Microbacterium > Microbacterium rhizosphaerae. The sequence continues at coordinate 1,916,474 of NZ_CP139368.1, forward strand.
GTCTCTGCGTTGGCGAGAAGTGATGAGGCAAGCGCGCGCATGGCCGAGCCGGAGTCCCCGACGTTATCGAGGTCAGAGAGCTTGTGGAAGACCAGCATGTTGGCGATCCCGAAATGACGTGCCAGCCGCCATTGCGCATCCATACGCCGCAGCAGCGACGGATAGGCCATCAGTCGCCACGCCTCGTCGTAGATGACCCACCGCTGACCCCCAGCGGGGTCGGCCAGCGCTGACTCCATCCACGCCGACGAGCACGTCATGAGCACCGAGATAAGCGTGGAATTCTCCGCGACCCGCGACAGGTCGAGGGACATCATCGGCAACGACGGGTCGAATCGAACGGTCGAGGGGCCATCGAAGAGCCCGGCGAGATCTCCGGCGACCAGGCGTCGAAGAGCGTGGCCCACGAGGCGGCCGTCGTCGGCGAGGCGTTGGTCCCTATCAGCAACGGGGGCGGGGGAGAGGATGCGGTCCACGACCATAGGGAGGATGGGTACCTGGCAGCTGCGGACGACGTCGTTCAGCGCGAGATCGATCGCCGTGTGCTCCAGAGGGGTAAGCGAGCGGGTCAGCACCGTCTCGGCGAGGGCGCCGATGAGGTCGCGGCGGCGAGCGGCCGTCTGCGCGGCCCATTCGGAGTCGGACAGCGACGAGGCGCGGTGTCCTTCGTCCAAGGGGTTCAGGCGGTGCCGGAGCCCGTGTCCGAGGATGATGGCGCGACCGCCGACCGCTTCCGCCACCGCCGTGTGCTCGCCCTTGGGGTCGCCAGGAACGTAGACGCGTCTGCCGAAAGGAAGGGATCGGGTGTACAGCGACTTCGCGAGCGAGGACTTGCCCGATCCGACGATGCCGGCCAGGACGACGTTCGGTGCGGTGATGAGGCCTCGCTGATAGAGGACCCATGGGTCGTACACGAACGAGCCGCCGGAGTAAAGGTCCTGTCCCACGAACACGCCGGCGGCGCCCAGACCAGCCTCCGCGAGAAACGGGTAGTGTCCTGCGAGGGTGGCTGAGGTGTCCTGATGCTTCGGCAGTCGCAGTCGACCAGGGGTCCGCATCGCTGTCGGGCCCGCTTCGCCTGCGGCGGGCAAGTACGCGGCGGTCTTCGCCTCGGCGCGCTCCGCGGCCCATTGCTCCTTCGCCTCTCGCGCGAGCGCTTTCCGCGCGTCCGCCTCGAGACGCGTTGCCGCGCGTTGGCGGCCGCGTCGCTGGCGACGACGCTCGTCCGCCGGACTGACGAGGGGTGTGGCGTGCAGGCGTTCGTCGACGCTCACAATGCAACGCTCCGACCGTGCTCGCGGTGAGCTCGTGGTGGCGAGCAGAACCATGCCGGCACCGGCGAGGCCGCCGGCGGTGTACCTGGAGCGTGTTGCGGCTGGGCCGCGGCTGCGTCGGGCTCGTAGCGGCGGTGCAGAGAGACGTAGCCGAGCGTGGGGTTGAAGGTGATCGCGTATCCGGACTGAGGGTCTAGTGCGACGCGGTCGGTGGGGCTCGTCGGGATCGTGTCGTAGACGTATCCGTTGACCAGGGCGTCCTCGGTGGACTCGTCGCCCCTGTCCAGTCGTGAGAGCTGGCGGATGACGACGGCAGCGCCGAATCGGTCTATCAGCTGGAGCGCCTCGGTTGCTTCCGCCTTGTCGAGGAAGACGACGTTCACCCAGCGTTCGGTGCGTTCGGCAGGCACCCATGCGACGTGTCCGCATCTTTGGGATGCCTCGTCGACCTGGCCTTCGGCTGCCTCGAGGAGTTCCCGCGCTCGCACGAGGGCCCATGCCGCGCTGTCCGACTCTCGGCCGCCGAGGCTGACGTCGCCGTCCTCGGACCTTGCGTGCTGCCGTAGGCGGAGGTGGGCGTGCGCGAGCTGATCAGTGACCTGTACGAGCGATCGGACGGAGCAGAGTAGTTCCCCGAGGATGGGATAGAGGCTTGCGGGGTCCTCGACCGTGATCGTCGAGTGAGCGAGGTCGTTCAATGCAGCCGAGACGTGTTCGGCGGCGCAGCGAGCCGATTCATCCGTTTCCATCAGGTGCTCCCATCGTCGATCCAAGTTGCGCCCGTCATGCCGGCCTGCATAGCGGTAGTGCTGCGGCGGCGAATGCCTGAGCCTGCTGGCCGACGAGCGTGCGTACCTCGCAGGAGGCTTGTATTGCGGCCTGTTCGATCGCAGCGACTGCCATATCAAGGTCGGTGCGCGTGCGGGCGGAGATGCTGACGAGCCCGATTGTCCGGAGCACGCCGTGACCGGCTGTGAGGTCGGCCTCCTGCTGCAAGATGTCGTCGTACTCGGCGGTGGCGGCGGCATCCTCGATCTGCCCGATCCGTCGTCGCTGGTGGGCATCGCTGATCAGCTCCGTCTTCTTTCGACGGATGTCCCGCGCGGCGTGATCGGATCGCACGGGGATGTAGTGCAGGGCGATGGTGCGGAGAACACCGTTCGACAGCACGAGGGGAGAGAGGAAGCCTGGGAACACTTGCGACCGCGGCCATTCACTGATCCAGAGGACGGTGTGAAATGCCGTGTCAGTACGAAGGCCATCCCAGCTCTCTGTCACGGCCAGCGGCCCCGCATCCGCGAGCGAGCGCGCGATATTCGGATGCCGTTCCAATGTGAGGCTCGCCGACGGGTCATACGCGGATCTCAAGATCGTCGCGACCTCGGCTGGCCCCTGCCAGCGCCCGACCGTCAGATCGGCCGAGCGCAGGGCAGCCGTGATCGCCTCCATCTCCTGGCGCAGGACGGCAGCCGCACCCCTCATGCCCCCTCCGCTGGCGCGAATCTGTTTCGCCGCGGCGTGCATGTCCAGAGCGAGGCTGATCGTTGTTGCGTGTCGTTCGCCTGCGGGACCGGCCCGCTCGATCAGCTCGTGATAGGTCTTTGCGGCCCAACTGCCGTCGTCTGCCCCATGCCCATCCCACCAATCGTCGAGGCCTGTTCCCGAGTCGAGGAGAGTGCGTTCGGAAACCTGAAGCCGCGAGATGCGTCCCGAGCGGCAGGTCCCCGCGAGGACACGGCCCCAGCCGGCTACTCGTCGATGTTGCTCCGCGGGATCGAGGAGAACGAATGCTGGATGCGACACGGTGAGGACCGCGGTCAGCGTCCGCAGGTGCGGGTCGTGGACCATCGCTGCACCTGACTCGTCGTCGACCCATTCACGCAAGGCCGCCGCGTCTCCGGGAAGGGCCAAGGTACCGGCCGGGCGGGGACGTTCGACCCGCTTCCGGAACGCGAGTTGACGGAAGATGGCGCGGCTGCCCCATCGGCAGAGCACGGGGCTCCACTCCACGAGCTTCCGACCCCCGATCCCGACGCTGGCGAGCAGGACGGCCAAGCCCCAGATGGGGGTGGTCCATGCCACGCCGCTGGCTCCGGAACTGTAGAGCGCGATGACGGTTGTCAGCACCGCGATCGAGACGGCGACGAGTTGGGGAAGGGAGAGTCCCAACAGAACTCCCCGCCGCGCGAGGCGAGAGAACTGCACCGGGCTCAACTCGAAGCGAGAACTGGTATCGGGTCGGGTCATGGCCTGACCTCACCTTGTCGGTCGGGAATCCGCACCGGTGGACGAGATGCGGAGGACGGATGCGCGGCGGCCCCGATGGACGGAGCTTCGTGTACGTTGCCGACAGCGCGTGGCGACCTGGCCAGGTTCCCGGTGCCGTCTGCGGGCGCATCCGCGTTGCGTGCCACTGCGCCGCCGAGTTTCGGTCCGGCTGTCGCGGCTCCGCGGACGAGGGCCGCCCCGCCCGCGATCCCCGCACCGATCGCGCCCGCGCCCGCAGCGGCGTCGGTCACCGACGCAGCCCCACCGGCTGGGGCCATTTCGCCGCCCGCGCCGGCGCCGCCCTTTCCCGCAGCGCCGAGGATCTTCGTGGCGTTGCCGGCCAACGGAGCAGTCGGGATGGGAACCGGCCGATTCAAAGACGACTTCGCCTCTTGCTCGCTGGACATCGCGTGATGCACGTCAAAGCCGACGAAGCTGAGGAACTTGTAGGTGATGTAGGGCGCGAATGCCGCGATGAACATCAGCACGATTCCTGCGATCGGGTTGCTGATCGACGCGAGGTCGGCGTTGATAGGCGCCGAAACCTGGGCCACCGCGACGAGGAAGATCACGACGAGCACGAGCTTCGAGAGGATGAGCGCGACGACGAACGCACCCCACCTCGCGAACCAACCTTTGGTTGTGTCCCACGCCGCACCCGCCAGCGCGATCGGACCGAAGACGATCGCGACCAGCAGGAGGGCTTTGCGGATCAAGAGTGAAAACCAGACGATCGCCGCGGAGCTGATTGCGAGTCCGGCAAGGAATATCGTCACGATTGCGCCGCCGCCGGGTGCAGCAATGTTGACCGCGGCCAGGCCTGCGACGAGGAGTTCGATGCGGTCCCCGATGCCGGACATGGTGTTGCCCGTTGCCTGCACGATGCCGATCGCGAGCTGGTCGGTGATCTCGAGGAGCAGCCCCGTCACCGAGATCACGAGGAATGACCCGAGGATCGATTTGGCCAGGCCGAGCCCCGCCCGAGGCAGGGCCCCCGGATCGCGTCGCACCAGCCCGGTGATCAGTTGCAGGCAGAAGAAGATCAAAGTCACGAAAACGGCGACACCGAACAGCACGTTGAAGACGCTGACGTATCCAGGCTCCTGGATGTTCACGAGCGTTGTGGTGTCGAAAGCGCTCCAGACGGCGCTGAACAGCTGCGCCGCAGCTGAGCCCATGGCGTATGCCAGCCAGTCGAAAGGCGCGGTAACGAGGGAGGCGGCGCTGTCGCCGACCGTACCGCAGACGGCGGCGATGACGGGAACGTCGCAGACGCTCATGGAACCCCTCCATCCGATGGGGATCAGACCGAATGTCCGACACTCCAGAAGAAGTTGATGAGCGTGACAGCCGCGCCGCAGGCGACCGCTGCACCGCAGGCGACGAGCACGCCGAGCTTTCCGCGGGAAGCCAGGTGCGGGTTGGACGAGTTCGCGCCGAAGCCCCACACGATTGCAGCAACGATCAGTGCAAGTGCGGAGAGGATCAGGCCGATGGTCATGACGGCGCCGACGATCACGCCCAGCTGCGCGATGCCAGGCAATCCGGTGGTGTTCGGGTTGATGTTGATCACGATGGGCTCCTCGGTCAGCGGAACTGCTTGACAGACAGGAGCGCCGGCGTCGCCCGGCCGGTTAATACCCGGCTCGTTACAGGGACGCCCCGACACCCAGCAGGAAGTTCACGATTGCGACGCCCGCGCCGGCGAGCGCAGCGGTGGCGCACGCGAGCCCCACGCCCGCGCGTCCGCGCGCGGCTGCCTGATAGTGCCCGTGGCTTGCAGCCAGCGCCCACGTGACAGCGCACACGATCAGCATGAGTACGGAGGTGATCAGGGCGATCATCAGCAACGCGCCGACGATGTCGCGCAACTGCGCTGCTCCGCCTACGGCACCGAAGTTCGGGAAGATTGCCATACTCACCGTCCCGTCGGGACGCAGCCGGCTGGAACGATTGACTCGCCCTCGAGTCCTTTGGCGTCATGCGCTGCGAGCCACTGCACGGCGTCCACCGGCGGCTGCGTGGCACCGCCAGGATGAATCTCGAGGTGCAGGTGGGTTCCTGTTGAACGCCCTGCCGAGCCGACGTCGGCGATGTGCTGGCCCGCGACGACCGTATTGCCCACGGCAACGTGGATGCCCATATCCCACATATGTGCATAGAAGGAAGCGACGGGTTGCCCATCGACTGTGTGCTCGATGATGATCAGATTGCCGTAACCCCCGCGCGGACCGGCGAACGCGACGACGCCGTCAGCGATGGCGAGAATCGGCGTTCCTCCGGCGGCGGCGAGGTCGCTGCCCTCATGGAACGTCCGCTTCCCGGTGAACGGGTCGGTCCTCCATCCGAATGGCGACGCGAAGGTGTAAGTGCCGTCGGGAAGTGGGAACACGATGCGAGATGTCTCCGGCACATGAGGGTCGGCTGCGGACGGGGTGGGTGCACGGGTGAGTGCGCGCAGCACTTCTTCTGCGACCGGTTGATAGTTCTGGTAGCGGTTCGGATGGGCGCTGACCTCGACAGCCTGCGCGGCGACGCCCGGATCGAGCGTCTGCCATCCGACGAAGTCCAGAAGCCCGCGCGGAGATCCGTTGTTCGGCCCGCTCGGTCCGCCATAGAACGCTCGCGCCTGATAGCTGGGATCCATGAGATCGGCTACCCCGCCCCATCCTGCTGTGGGACGCATCTGGAAGATCCCGAGCGAGTCGTGGTCCGACCCGATGCCGTCGTTTGGGAACTCGACGGACGTGGGGTACGCCGACGGGTTCGCGAGCATCCGTAGCGTCGACTCCGTCAGACCTGCCATGAGTGCAATGAGTACCCCGGTGGGTCCGACGCCGGCGGTGTGTGCGCCGACCGTGATGATCGTTGCTGCGTGCGTCAGCTGCTGTCGGTCGATGGTGATGGACTGACCGTCGCGCGTGCGGGCGGTCAGCGAGTCGGGGATGGGCCCGACGCTGAGGTCCGCGAGGACCGTGCATGAGACGGCCGAAGGGTTCATCAGCGTTGCGACGGCAAGCATTCCGAGCGACGGTATGGCGACCAGGAAGGCGAGCAGGATACCGGTAATCTTCGTCATGAGGTCACTGAAGGGACGCGTCCAGGCGCGAGAACCGCAGCAGACGGCAACACGCCGTGCCCGGGCAGGCAATGAAGACCGTGAATGTCACCCGGGTTTCGGTTTCGGCAGGCTGATCGCCCCACGTGCCCGCGCGATGTCTTGTGCCGACGATCGTGTAGGCGGTCGCGCCCGGGGGCAGCTGCCCTGCTGCGGCCTGCGCCACCGCCGTCGTCCACGCATGCGGCACGCGGGCGGTGTCTATGGTGAGCCATTGCCGGGTGCCGTAGGTGCGGAGCTGCTCCCATTGTTCGATCGTGGGCAGGTAGGCACGGACGTCTGCGGCGAGCCCGTCGGCTTCTTCTGGATCTGCGGCGTCGACGATTGCCTGCTCCCACTCCGAGGTACTGGCCGGGCTCCGGGTGTCCCAGGTGAAGAGTGCCTGAGCCGCCTCGCGAGCGAACGCCTCAGGGTCATATGAGCGGGGGAGTGGCCGCGGGTTTCTGATGGGTGCGGCTGCGGGGGTCAGCGTCGCGGTGGGACGCGGATTCGTGGACTCATGCGCGGAGGCAGGCCCGCGGAGGAGGCCGTAGGCGCCGACACCGATCAGCAGAGCGAGGACGACCCCCGCCGCGATCGAGGTGATCAGCGCGGTCCGACGGCGGAATGGTGCGTGCATCTTGGATCCCGTCGGCTCGGTGGATGTAGTCGACGAGAAGGTACGCGTCGGGCGACCTGGCGAAGGTCAGCCGGCTCGACGAGCGTCGGCCGAGTCGACTCCTCGGAGGTCTCGAACACGGTCTGCGAAGGCGGCGGTCCCTTCGAGCGTGCGCTCGAACCGTTGCCACTCATCATTAGTGAGACCTGATGCGATGACCGACGGGTCGTATTTCTCCCACCAGCAGTCAAGGTCATCCCAGGTGAAGACGAACCGCTTGAGTTCTGCGGAGGGGCGGTTGCCCGCGGTGCCGGTCTGGGACGAATCAGCTTTGGCGCGGCTCAGCGATTTGATGACGAATTGACGTGGCTCTTCACCCCACGCCGGCTCGTCCCCGTTTCGGATCCGGGCGGCGGCATCAGCGGCGGCAGCACGGTCCACTGCAGGTTGATCGGATGAGTTGGCGATCCCGTCCAGTTCGGAGAGGATTTGCACTCCGCTGATTCGACGAAATGCGGGCAGGACGGGCGCGCCGTTCTCAACGGCATCAAGCTCGGCTTGTGCCCGTTCGCGGATGGCGAGCGGAATGCCGTCATCTTCCGCGATGTCTTGCAGTCGGCCGATTCGTTCAAGCGTCGTGAACGACCGGCGTCCCGTGACCAGAAGGGCGGCTTGGGTGCGGGTGTCTCCGTCGTTCCTCTTGAGCGGTGCCGTTAGCGTAACGGCGCCGTTCGGGCCGTCGGTCTCGGCTGTCTCGCCGAAGCGGGAGGAGTGCTGCCGGCGTGCGGCATCCTCCGCGAGAAGCGACTTGCACTCACGATAAAGAGCGGCTGCTTCGGTCGGCGAGAGTGGTTTGTGAAGCGCGTTCTCGTCCTGTTCGGCAAGAAGCTGGGTCAAGCGATCCGAAACGCCCGCGCGCACCCAGACATTGATCTTCCGTACGCCGAGCTGCCGGAGCGCGGCAAGGCGCCGGGCGCCGCACACGAGCACCCCTTCGGGTGTGACGGTGATCGGCTGCAGCAGGCCCTGGCGGTCGATCGACTCTGCGAGAGCATCGATATCGCCCAGGTCGGCGCGATGCCTCGATCCGACGCGAATGGAGTCGATCGACCGCTCGAGCTCGATGTGCCCTTGCTGCTTCATGATCGTCGGCAGGGCACATTCTCGAGGAGGCCGGTCAACAGTCGATCATCGTGGAGGAGCGTCTCCAACGATTCGCCCACGAGGAGGCGTAGAAGGATGCCTCGCCCCGCTGAGGTGTGCTCTTGAGCAGGATCAGGGCAACCGAGCAGCGCGCGAAGCATCGCGCGCCAAGAGCTCTGGGGAACATCGAGCAAGACACGCGCAGTGTAGTCGCGTCGGAGCTGCTCGAACGCCGAGATGCGGGATGCGACGTCGGCGAGTCGCGCACACACGTACTCGACGCCGGCCCGAGCGGTATCGGCGGGCCACCCGACGAGCGCAAAGAGAGCAATCGCATCTTCCATCGCAGACTCGACGGCTCTGGCGCCCGCGCACTCTTCTTGGTCCGGAGGCAGGACCCGGAGTGCGGGGTGGTAGTCCACGAGGGCGTTCTCCCGGTCGCTGAAGCGTTCCGCGTCGTGGAAGGCCGAATACCGAGGACGGCGCGCCTGCTGCACGGAACACATCAGCCCGCGGGCGCGCTCCTCGGCAATGCACGTCACTTGCACGGCGCGGGTTACGATGGCCCACGGGTCATCGGCATGGCGGGTTGAAGCGGCACGCATGGCATCGAATGCGGCAGTCGCCGCCTCCCAGGGATCCAGCCCATGTTTGCGAGCAAGTGCTGCATAGCGCCGCGCTGCATAGCTCATGAGCTCCGCGACTTCCGCGTCGCTGCGCCATGAACTCTCGCCGTCGGCCATCCGGGCCAGGATGGCACGGAGGCCCTCCGAGCTCTTGTACGAAGGGTTCCGACCGTGGATCGTTTCTCGCATCGCTGCACCTCCCGCAGGGAAGGTGCGCACCGTGTCCTTCGCATTCGAGCCGGCCCTGGAATCAGCGCTGCCTGACATCGGTCACCGCCGCGATATCGACTCGCGGGCCTGGTTTGGTCGCCGCCGCCCGAAAGCGGACAGCGGCGGGAGCGACGAGCTCCGATCCCGGATTGCGCGGCGCGAGACTTCGACGGGATGCCGCACACGGCGAGCCAGCTCGGCCTCGAAGTCGATGCCCCGGCCCGCCATAAGTCCGGTTCCCGACTCGAGCAGGTCGGAGACACGGACCCAAGTCACCCGGTGTTCTGCAGCGGTGGGGTGCTCGGGCACAGTATGCCCACCACTGGCGGCGGTGACCTCGTGTGCAACGTGTCCAGAGTGTGGATCTGCGGGTTCGGTGAGTTCATTGATCGGGCTCGACAGAACCGGGTCGGACCAGTCCGCTCCGTGGGTGGCATCCATTGCTCATGTCCTCTCCGTGAGTTCACGCTGCGGTTCCGAAACAGACACGCGGTCCCTCAGCCAGCGCCCGACCGTAGAGGGGTGAACGCCGAGTCGTTGCGCGATGGCGCGGTTCGACCAGCCGGATGCGCTCAGTTCTGCGGCACCGGCGGGGCCGACTTTCATAGCGGCGGTGTGCTCTTCGGCCGTGACGACGTCGAAGCGCATGTCTGGCTCCGACACACGTTCTGGGGTGGCCGACGTCGAGGCATGGCGGGCGAGCACCGACGTGAGGTGGGTGATGGCGAGCAATACCAGTGGAGGGACGGCGGCCACCGCGGCGGCAACCACGACGGGTACCTCTGAAGTCGCCATCACTACCGCGTGCAGCGCATTTCCCGTGACGGAGATCAGAGCTCCCGCGAAGAGCAGCACCCACGGGTACCAGGCTCCGCGGGAACCTCCCAGCACAACGACCGCGACCGTCGCGACAACGATGATGCCGTCGACGATCAGCGGCCACGCCCAAGCCTCCTCTGCGCCGAGGCCGGACCGTCGCGCCAGGTCCGCGAGCGACGTGAAGGACAACCAGAAGGCTCCCGCCGCGATGAAGACGGTCCCCACCACCGCCGTCATCATGGCGAGTTGGATACCGCTGCGTCTCATTCGCCCCATGGCATTCTCCGCATATCCCGGTCCGAGGCGGGGTGCGTCCACGGACTGAATGAGCGGATACTCACTCCACCGGTCCCGCCCGAGGTGTGCCTGCACGCTGAGTAAACCGTGCGTTCGATTTCACGCTCGCCGAGACCGATTCGGGCGGCCGCGGGCCCGAGAACGTCGATGATGGCGTCCGCCCGAACTCCCACCTCGCTGAGGCGACAAGCAGCCCAGAACAGACCGTGGTTGCGCTCGCCTTCGCGAAGTCGTCCGATCCAGTGAGCGAGCAGTTCGCCGCTGGGGGCGCCGGAAGAATCGCGTGGGGCGGGGGTGGGACGAGGGTCCACAAACTCTCGCAGCGCTCGCGCGTCGATCGGCCGCGTCTGAGCGGCCGATAGTGAGAAGAGCCGGTAGGCGGCGACTCCGTTCGATTCGACAGCGACGGACGGAGGCACGACAACGTAGCCCCCGGCTCCGCGGAAGTCGATGTGAGCGCTCGCGGCTTGCCAGCATCGCTGAGGAGCGTGTGCCGTGGCGGGGAAGTAGATATGCATGCCGCCGGACGGCGTGCGAACACGCGCGATCTCCCCGTCGAGCAGTCCGGCGTTCACCGCGCGGTGGAACGCCGCGAAGCCCGTGCCGTCGCGCTTCACGTCGATGTCGACCACATCGATGCCCGACCGTGGGCCGGTTGGCATTCCGATGTTCGCTTGAGGCCATCGTTGCCACCAGGCAGATATCGCCTCCGCGTCGAGGCAGGCGTCAAGATGGCCGGAGTGTGTGAGCGGTCGTTTGCCTCCCGGTTGGCAGGGGAAAACCGGCAGCCCTGCGGCAGCGAACTGCGGCGCCGCATCGCGCGTGCTCAGCCGGGGAACAGCGAGTAGAACGTCGGCGAGGCTCACGAGAGTCCCCGGCCCTGCTGGATAACACGGTGCGCATCGATCCACGATGCTGCGACATGCGGGGATCCTGTGACGGGCGCGGAACGATCAAGTCCCGGCGGGTCGCCCGCGCTGACTTGTTCGGTCGGAAGCGCGTCCAGAATGGCGACGGCCGCACGCCGCACGCGCTCGCCAGTCTGCTGCACCATCGCTACGGCGTCGGAGCCGGGGACGGCGGACGCCCATCCCGCGACGTACGGCACTGTGTAGTCCCGGGTATCCATTCCGTGCGCCGCGGCGACGATGAGCGCCACGGATTCGGCCTCCACCTCACCGATGCCGCGATGCGCGAGGGCTTCGTGGTCGGGGCCATGCAGCCTGATGTGGCCGAGCTCATGCGCCAGTGTCTTCACCCTGGCGGACTCATCCATATCTTCTCGGACCGCCACGTGACGTCGCGCGAAGTCGGTTTGGCCATTCGCGCCACCCAAGGACGCGGCGGACGGCGCGAGTGTCAGGCTGAAGCCCTCGCGATCGATGAGGCTCGCGATCCCCTCCCACAGGCCCTCAGGCGCAGCGCCCTGAAGGAGCTGGGGTCGCGGGAGTTCGGCGATTGGCGGTCCATCGGTCTGTGATACGTCCCACACGTACGCGGGCCGGGTGCCGACCACGCCTGACCGTACAACCTCGCCTGGGCGGGGCCGTTCGCGCGCGTCGAGCCGGCGCCATGACGCGGTATCCAGCGGAGTAGATGACGCGAAGCGAGCCGTCCTTGGAGCGAAGATCATGTAGCCGTGCTGGCCTGCTCGTACGGTCCGCCCCAGCTTGTGCCACTGCTGGAAGCCCGCTACATGTGTCGGCATCGGGTCGGGGACCGTGCCGGCTTCGAATGCGGCGCTGTGCTGCGCCCAGATGAGCAGAGTGTTGTTGAACGACCGCGAGCGGAAGTGAGCCGTGAACTCGAGCGCCCGTTTCCAATCATCACTCGCGATCAGGGCTTCGACAGAGCGGACGAGTCGCTCATGCAGCTCACGCAGTTTCGCCTCTGAATCGGACCTAATCATCTGGTCGGACACAACGTTCACCTTCCTGAGTGGCCGCGCCGCGACGTGCGCGTTCGTGACACTTAGGTGCTCCATGGGGAGCTGATGAGGCGCATCGCGAGACCGCACCGCCGATTGCGGGGTCATCAGAACGCGACGTGCAAGACTCAGCGCGGGACGCTAGTCGGGCGCGCCTTGGTCGACCGCGACGGTCGACGAACTGCTTGGCTGAGGTTGTGCCGCTCCGCTCTTCACCTCCTCGCTTGAGCGTGATTGCGTACTTAGAACATGATACTCTTGCGTGTGCGCGAATAGACAAGAGATTTGTGAGCTTCAGCGGCGATAATCTGTCAACGTGGGGAGACGCTCGCTCGGTGAGGCCGGTGCCTGGTCAATGGACCTGGTCCGAGCAGTGGCGACACTTCGCGATGCTGCGGGCATGACCAACCAGGAGCTCATTGAGCGCACCGGTATGTCGTCCAGCTACTACTACGCGCGGATGCGAGGCAGTGCTCCGTTTGATGCGAATGACATTGAGAACCTGGCTCTCGCGCTTGGGACACACCCACACGAGATCTCTCGTGTCGCCGCGTCTCTCAGCCCAGACGATGACATTGAGCCCATCGTGGAAACGCGCCCCTGCGAGCTCGGTCGCCGACTTACTGCCATCGCCCACGCGCCTCGCGTTGATGGAACCGCGTTCGACGCCGATGGGCTGATCGTGAAGCTCGCGGAGCGGGGAATCTCCCTGGATGTCGCGGACTGGTCAGCCCTTCTCGACGGGACCGCCGGTCCTTCCGTTCGAGCTCGGTTGCTCGAGGCCGTCTGCGACTACGCCGGAATCCCTGCGGCATACCTTCTGGACCTCGATGACGGCGGTGCCGCCGAGGTGGCCGAGGCTAACCTCGAATTCCGCGAGGCGCTGCGGAGCTCAGGAGCGGATTCGATGTCCGCCCGCGCCGTCGGCGAGGTTTCTCCGGCGGCTCTTCGCGCAATCGCGCAGACTCTTCGATCGATCTCTGCGCGGTGAGACAGACGCTCCCGCTCGACTGCGCAGGCGCGTAGAGTGGAGGGAAGTCGAGCGATCGCATCGCAGGCGGTGCGGTCAGAGGTGAACTGCCATGACCTACACCGCGTCTCGCAACCAGCGTGAGCTCCGCAGCCGTGCAGAGACTCAGCTCGAACGCCTGAAGCTTCCCTCGGACCCCGAGCTCACCGATATCGTGCGCCAAGTCGCGCTCGCGAGCGGTAAGCGGATCGACGTCGAGCCAGTGGGCGACAAGGACTGGGAGAACATCACGGGGCTGGTGTTGCTGACGTCCGACTCCGCCAAGATCCTGGTCCGGAAGTCAGACCCGCGGTGGTACCAGTTCCACACTGTGCTGCACGAGTTGTCCCACGTGGCGTTCGGGCACACCGGCTGCGCGACGCTTCCGGTATTGCACCCTGGGCAGCAGCATGTTCGTGCGGGGCAAACGGTACTCGCGCGGGGGATCGTGACGCCCGACTTCGAGGCCGACCTCGACTTCAGCGATTCTGGCCTCGTGATGGAAGCGGAGGCGGAGAAGCTGTCGCAGATGCTGTCACGGCTGGTGCTGCGCCCGCGTCACGGACGCGACGAGGCGGTGTTCGGCTGATGCAATTCCGAATCGAGACCGTCGCATTCTTCGCACTGCTCGTGCTCACCCTTTTGCGGCTCCCCTCCGCGGTCCGTGAACCATCGAGCCGATTGACCTGGCTCGCTACGATCACTGGACTGGGAGCCATCTTCATGGTCGGTGTCGTTGTTCCGATTGCAACTGTCGACGGTTGGCTGGGTGGCTCGAACTTCGTCAACCTCGTTCAGAACCTCTTAGCGACGACGGCGTTCTGGTTCGTCATGCAGGCATCGCGCACTCTGGACGGCACCCGATTCAACGGGCGGAGCCTATGGGAGCTGCCGGCAATGTTCGTGTCCTTCACGATCCCGTTCCTCTTGATCGCTCATCGCGGTCCCACGTCTGGCGACTTCGTGAGGGAGACTGCCGGCCAGGTGGGCTTGTGGGCGTACGCGTCGATCTACATGGCCTGGGTGATCGTCATCATGATCCGGATGCTGCGCGGAATCCATGGCCGGACGCCTCGCCCGTACATACTCATTCGGGTCGGGGCTTGGGCGATCCTTCTCGCGAGCCTCATTGAGATCGTCTACCTCACGCTCCGAGTCACGCGGCAGGATCGGACGGCTCCTGTGGAGTTGGTCGGCAACCTGTTCACGTTCCCGTTCTACGGGGGAGTCCTGCTCGTGTGCGCGGGCATCATCGCGTTCGCGGTCGCTCGCGCGAGTCGTCGGCCGATGCATGCGGCCCTCGGCCGACTCCTGAAGCGAGCGAACGTCGGTCGGGGGATGACGCTCGCCGCCATACCCGACGAGGATCCCGTACACGAGGCATATCGGCTCGCGGTACGTCTCACCGACATCGCGAACAGCCAGCCTCTGAGCAAGAGCGAGCGAGTCCTCCTGCGGGCGACGGCCGAGATGCTGGATCGTCAGATGAGAGCGCCTACGGTCGTCAGGATGACGAGCGCGGAGGAGAAGGTAGTCGCCGAATGATTCCTGTGATTGTCGCTGCAGCCGTCCTCGTCGTGCTGCTACTGCCCGTCGGATGGCTCATCCGGAAGCTCGCCCTCCGCGTCGTGGGAGTTGCACCTCGGCGAAAGGTGATCGTGGCCCGCCGCATCGGCGAGACTGTCGAATTGCCTCAGAGCGCACTCACGAGCGCTGCCGGAACTTATGGGCTGTGGTTTGGCGATAGCTTCGAGCACCACGCGCTCATCGGCGCCGTTGAGCGCACCGGCGAGCAGCGTGTGATTCGTCGGCTACTGAGCGCAACCGTCTCGGTGCCGACGGAACCATTCGAGGCGCAGTGGACCGGCCACGTTATGCACAGTCCGTCGGAGATCGACGCGAAATGGGAGGACGTCACGGTGCCTCTCCGCGACGGCACCGCTGCGCCCGCATGGCTGTTCCGTTCCGCGGACTCGGGCGCGGCGTGGGTCATCCACGTGCAGGGAATCCGAACCTCCCGGCTTGTGACCCTCCGCTCCGTCGAGGCAGCCGAGCGCGCTGGTCACACCTCGCTCGTGATTACGTACAGAGGGGCCGGCGACGGGCCGGCCACCGCCGTGTCCTCCCTTGGTCAGCACGAGTGGAGCGATCTGGCCGACGCGGTTGAGTTCGCTCGGTCGCATGGTGCGCCCGAGGTGTACGTCGTCGCATGGTCGATGGGTGCAGGAATCGCGCTCGAGCTGCTGCGCAGAGATCCGAAAGCCTTCGAGCGACTCGCGCTGGTGGCCCCGGCGACGAACTGGAGACGCATCGTGCGACGCGGCGTCGATCGCGCCGGCATGCCCGGTTTCGTGGCTCCGATTGTGACCTGGGCCTTGGGATCCGCAGTCGGCAGCAGGGTGATCGGGATGCCGGCCCCACTCGACTTCGACCGCCTGGACTGGAGCAACGGGTTCAGCGTAGAAATCCCAACCCTTGTCTTGCACTCCAAAGGAGACGAGGAGATCCCGTTCGAGCTCACCGAGGAATTCGCGGTCGCGCACCCGAACGTGACCCTGGTGGAAACCAAGAGCGCTCCCCACGGATGGGAAGCGAATGTCGACCCCGAGTTGTTCCAGTCGACCCTCACATCCTGGCTCTCCGCTCGCAGCCCCCATTCGCACCAATAGTCGCCGGCATCATCGAGTTGGCCCCCAGCAACATCGGTTGCAGACATCGCCGCCTCGTCTGACCTCGCCTCTAGACGGTATGTAGTGGCCGCCTTCTGGTGAGGGGGTCGCGGGACGGGGCCTCGCTCACAAAGCTCGTGGGTTACCGGGCGGAGGTGGTCCGCCCGGCCTATCCGACAGTTGTGGGAGGCCCCGTGTTCACTGAGCGTACGAGTGTTGGGCTGGATGTGCACGCCCGTTCCGTCGCGGCGGCGGCGATCGATGGTGTGACGGGCGAGTTGTTCCAGACGAAGCTGCCGCCGGGCAACGACCGGATTCTCGAGTGGGTGCGTGGGGTGCCGGGCCCTGTCGCGGTCGCGTACGAGGCCGGGCCGACGGGGTTCGGACTGCACCGGACGCTGACGGCGGCCGGGGTGCGGTGCGTGGTCGCGGCGCCGTCGAAGTTGCAGCGCCCGTCTGGGGATCGGGTGAAGACCGACGCCCGCGACGCGGTGCATCTGGCGCGGTTGCTGCGGTTGGACGAGATCACGCCGGTCTCGATCCCGACCGCTGATCAGGAGGCTGCGCGGGATCTGGTGCGGGCACGGGAGGACTGCCGCGGGGATCTGATGCGTGCCCGGCACCGGGTGAGCAAGCTGCTGCTACGGCACGGGCTCGTCTATGACGGCGGCGCGGCGTGGACGGGCAAACATGACCGGTGGCTCACCCAGCAGCATCTGGCCGGCGCCGCGTCACGGGCCGCGTTGGACGCCGGGTACGAGACGGTGCTGCAGGCCAAGGCGCGACGGGACCGGCTGGATCGGGCGATCACAGACCTCGCTGCGGACAGCGAGTTCACCCCGGTCGTGCGTCGGCTGGGTTGTCTGCGCGGGGTGAGTACGCTGACCGGGTTCGCGCTGGCGGTCGAGATCGGCGATTGGGCACGGTTCACCGGCAACAGCATCGGCTCGTTCGTCGGGCTGGTCCCCTCCGAGTTCTCCTCCGGGCAGTCCCGCGTGCAGGGGCCGATCACCAAGACCGGCAACGGGCACGCCCGCCGGCTGCTCGTCGAAGCCGCCTGGCACCACCAGCCGCAGTATCGGGTCGGCGCCGTCCTGCGCGCCCGGTGGGAACTCGCGTCCGCAGCCGCGAGAGCTCGCGGGGATCTGGGGAACCGGCGGTTGCATGACCGGTGGGTGCGGTTCGGGCAGCGCCGCAAACGACACACGATCGCGAACATCGCCGTCGCCCGCGAACTGGCCGGCTGGTGCTGGTCCCTGGCCGTCATGGACGACTGATCCACACAGCCGCTTCGCGACCCGACCACCGGTGGCAGCGCGAGGAGCGACCCGCGACTGTTCTATGAGCAGCCAGCCCTGCGGCCGGCGACGCTCGTTCCTAGACACGCGGTCCCACTCCTGCCGAAGAACCGTCCTGCGGTAACCAACCCGCGAATATCAGACTGACCGCGCGTCGAAGACACGCTCACCGGACAGCCCCGACCCGCGAAGCAAGAGGCGCCGCCCGGGCACCAACCCGGACGGCGCCTCGCCATGCCCCCTTGACAGGGCACCACTACATATCAGAACGAAGCCGCCACGCCTCTTGCAGATCGAGGATGCGCACCTCCTCCGTGAGTGACGGGGGTGTGGCGGTGACGGTTTCGATGCGGGTGATGAGTGCGGGCGACGGCTACAAGTACCTGCTCCGTACCGTCGTGGCGGGTGATGGAGCACGCTCACTGTCCACGCCGTTGACGCGGTACTACAACGAGGAGGGGACACCGCCCGGACGCTGGATCGGCAGCGGTGTGTCTTCCTTGAGCAGCAGCCTCCACGTAGGCGACATCGTTACGGAGTCGCAGCTGCAGCTCCTCATCGGGATGGGGCGTCATCCCCTCAGCGGCGAGCCGCTCGGTCGCGCCTATCCCCACTATGGCAGCGACCCGAAGGACGAGGGCGCGGCTTCTCGTCAGCGCGCGGTTGCTGGGTACGATTTCACCTTCTCGATTCCCAAGTCCGCGAGCGTGCTGTGGGGGATTGCGGATGCACGCGTGCAGGAGATCATCGTGGGGGCGCATCACCGCGCGGTCGCGCATGTCGTTGCGTACATGGAGCGGGAGGTTGCGGCGACGCGCACCGGTGCAACCGCGGGCGACGGGGCTGTTGCACAGGTCGCCGTGACGGGTCTCATCGCCACGGCCTTCGACCACTTCGACAGCCGCGCGGGTGATCCGCACCTGCACACGCATGTCGTGGTGAGCAACAAGGTGCAGACCGCGCTGGACGGGAAGTGGCGCTCGCTCGACGGTCGCCCGCTGCACGCGGCGGTCGTCGCGTTGTCGGAGTTGCACGAAGCGATCTTCACCGACGAACTCACCCGTGCGCTGGGCGTGTCGTGGGAGCCACGCGAGCGGGGTCGCGATCGGAACCCGGCCTGGGCGATCACCGGCATCCCTGACGTGCTCGTCGCCCACTTCTCGACCCGCTCGCACGCGATCAACGACGAAACCGACCGGCTCATCGCCGCATTCATGGGCTCGCATGGTCATCGCCCCAGCCCGGCCACCGTCATGAAGCTGCGCGCGCAAGCAACGCTCGCCACGCGCCCGGAGAAGCAGGTCCACTCGCTCGGTGAGCTCACCGCGGGATGGCGTCAGCGCGCCAGCGTGCTCCTCGGCCAGGACGCGACGACCTGGGCTCGCGCCCTCACGGCGCGACACGGATCCCGAATCCCACCGCTCCGCGCCGCCGACCTCTCGCCCGCATTGATCGCCCGCCTCGGCGGGACGGTCGTTGCCGCGGTGGCGGAGAAGCGGTCCACGTGGCGGCACTGGAATCTCGTCGCCGAAGCCGCACGTCAGACCATGCCGATGCGGTTCGCCTCCGCATCCGACCGCGAAACAGCCGTAGAGCTCTTCGCCCAAGCAGCCGAGAAGGCCTCCCTGCGGCTGTCTCCGCCGGAGATCGCGGAGAGCCCCAGCGAGTTCCAGCGCCCGGACGGGTCCTCGGTGTTCCGTGCCCGGCGAAGCGCCGTCTTCACCGCCAGCATGCTGCTCGAGGCCGAAAGTCGTCTGATCGCACGCTCTCGTGACACATCCGCCCCGCGTCTGACGATGCCGCCGCAACCCCGTCGGCAGGGCGGGAACACGCTGTCGCTGGATCAGGCGGTGGCGCTGGAGAAGATCGCCGCCTCGGGACGGACCGTGGATGCCCTGGTCGGGGCAGCAGGCACCGGGAAGACCTCCGCGATGCGCGCACTGCGCGATGCGTGGGAGTCGACGTACGGTCGCGGGTCGGTCGTGGGTCTGGCGCCTTCTGCCGGCGCCGCGCACGTCCTCGCCGAAGACCTCGGCATCCCGACCGAGAACACAGCCAAGTGGTGGACGACTCACCTGACACGGGGCGTGTCGTTCGCTGCGAGGCAACTGGTGATCATCGACGAAGCGTCGCTGGCCGGAACACTTTCGCTGGATCGCGTCTCAAGCGTTGCCGCGGAGGCCGGCGCGAAGGTGCTTCTGGTCGGCGACCACGCGCAACTGCAGGCCGTCGATGCGGGCGGCGCGTTCGCGCTGCTCGCACACGATCGTGACGACGTCCCCGAACTGGTGGATGTGCACCGGTTCCTGCAGTCCTGGGAGAAGAACGCATCCGTCCGGCTTCGCGATGGGGATACCGACGTCATCGAGGAATACGCCAACCACGGCCGCGTCGTGGAGGGCGAGTCGGACGCGATGATCGACGCCGCCTACCGGGCCTGGCGCCGGGATGTCGGTGCAGGCAGGGCGAGCATCCTCGTCGCCGATTCGAACGAGGCCGTCACCGCGCTGAACGTGCGCGCCCGAGCCGAGCGCCTCCTCGACGGCGATGTTGCAGGGGCCATCGAGGTGTCCTTGCATGAAGGCACCGCAGCAGCGGTGGGTGACATCATTCTGACCCGCCGCAACGACCGCACCCTGCGGGCCGGTCGGTCCTGGGTCCGAAACGGCGACCGATGGACCGTCCTCAATGTGCTGAAAGATGGAGGAATGCTGGTGCGCCGCGCCGATCGCCGGGGGAGCGCGGCAGTCATGTTGCCGGCGGGGTACGTCGCGGAGCACGTCGATCTCGGGTACGCGATCACAGCCCATCGAGCCCAGGGGATCACCACCGACACCGCACACGTACTCGTACACAGCGGGATGACGCGAGAGAGCCTCTACGTCGCGATGACCCGCGGACGCGTAGCCAACACCGCGTACGTCGCCGTCGACCGCCCCGAGGACACGCATTCCCGGCCGCATCCCGGCGAACCGCGCGGCGCCACGGCGGCGACGGTTCTCCACGGCGTGCTGCAGCACGTGGGCGCGGAGCTTTCCGCACACGAGACCATGGCCGCCGAACAAGACCGTTGGGGGTCCATCGCCCAACTCGCCGCCGAGTACGAGACGATCGCCGCTGCCGCGCAACACGACCGTTGGGTGTCCCTGATCCAGAGATCGGGGCTGACGACGGCGGAGGCTGCACGCGTCGTCGCCTCGGACGCGTTCGGTCCGCTGACGGCCGCACTCCGGCGCGCCGAAGCATGCCATCACGACGTCGAGCTCCTGTTCCGTGCCCTCGTCAGGACCAGGAGCCTGGACGACGCCGTGGATATCGCGGCGGTGCTCGAGTCGCGGCTGGACAAGGCCCTCGCTCGCGGAACTACGCCGCACGGGGGGAGGGGCGCGCCGCGCTTGATTGTCGGACTCATCCCGGAGTCGCTCGGTCCGATGACATCGGAGATGCAGCGCACCCTGGACGAACGCCGCGTGCTCATGGAGCGACGCGCTCAACGACTCGTGGAGCAGGCGATGGGGAATGGGGACACCTGGATCTCAGCTCTTGGTGCCGTACCCGAGCGACCGGCCTCCGCCGCGTGGAGGCGCCAAGCGCGAGTCGTTGCCGCGTATCGGGACCGATACGCAGTCAGCGGAAGAAGCGCGCTGGGCTCTGCGCCGACCACGACAGCCCAGGAGCGCGATGCCACGCAGGCACGCGCGGCGCTTGACGCGGCGCGGCGGCTGGCCCGCAATGATCGCGACGAAGCCCGATGGACGCGGCGGAGCGCTCGCGAATTGGCCGTGCCCGGGAGGTAGGCCTTTCGGATGTCGTCGCCCCGTTCTACTCTGGCCACAGGCAATCTCATGCGCACCGTCGCTCCCGCGACGGCTTGACGGCCGTCCGGCTCGTCCTCCCAGGTTCTCGTTGCCGAACTCATGGAGGGCAGCCGCATGTTCGCATTGATCTGGATGCTCAGCATCCGTCTCCGCTCGTTTCTGCGTCGGTTCATGCCGACCAATATCCTCCTCGCGGCGATCTTCACTCGGCGAGGACTGAAGTGGGGGATGCTGACGGCGCCCCTCGCCATCCTGTACCTCGTTGGTGCGGCACTTTGCGCGGGCTTGGTGCGCGAGGGCGCCCCCGGGTGGATCAACCTCCTCGTTCTGCTCTTCCTCTGGAACGCGGCGAAGTTCGCCTTCGCTGGTCCACTTAGCCTCGTATGGCTGATTCGGGTGCGGACTCTTGAAGGCCGCGCCCGCCGCATAGTGCGCCTGCCGGTTGCAAGCGATCGCGCGGTGCTGGAACGCATTACTCGGTCGCAGGCCCGGGTTCTTCACTGAAGATCACCGTGCCGCACGGGGCGATTTCGTTCACCTCTCATTCGGGCCGGACTTCAAATGCGGAGCTTGGGTCATTCGCGGGTGAAGTCCGGTACGGGGAGGTCGGGTCTGAGGCGTTGGAAACGAACGGTGTGGCGGAATGCTTCGGCGGTTCGGGCGGCGTCGGCGGAGACTTCCGCGATCACCGGTTCGACGAGGGTCATGATCGTCGGGTCGCCGCCGGCTCGGAACCGGCCCAGGGCGGCTTGGGACAACTGAGTCGGCCAAGGGTGGGGTCGAGAGGGCGGGGCAAGCAGTGACCCGAGGGTGTGAGCCTGCCCGTGGTTCAGCGGTGCTGACTGGCCGGTGACGCGCAGCCGGCCGTCGAGTACCGCACCGACCACGATAGAAGCAGGCTCGCGGATCGTGCCGATTACCGCACCGAGCACGACATCGACCGTCTCACGGCGCTTCACCTTCACCCAGAGGCGCTCACCCGGCCGGTAGGGCTGGGCTCCGCCCTTGACCACGAGCCCCTCGATCCCCGCCGCCGCCATGTCTGCCGACCAAGCTTCTGCCTCAGCGCGGTCGGTGGTCATGGGGGAGAGCAGGATAGGAGGGGCCGCGGCGTCGAGGGTTTCGACGAGCAGTTCTCGCCGGTCGTCGAATCGCAGGCGGCGGGCGTCCAGGCCGTCGAGGGCGAGCACGTCGAACAGGACGAGGTGGGCGGGCAGCTCGCGCGCCAGGCTTCGCGCCCGCCGGGCGCCGGAGCTGAGCCGCTTCAGCAGCGCATCGAACGCGAGGCGTTCGTCCCGCCAGATGACGAGCTCCCCGTCGAAGATCGACTGAAGCGGCAGCTGATCGCGGGCCGCGGCGACGATCTCCGGGAAGATCCCCGTCAGGTCCGTCCCTCGGCGGGACCACATCGACGTGACCGCGTCGCACACGATCGTCACCCGGAACCCGTCCCACTTCGGTTCGAATCGGCAACCGCCGGGCAAAGCGGTCTCGGCGGGGATCGCATCAGCCGCCCGCGCGAGGACCACCTCAGGCGGGAATCGGATGCTGGCCGGGATCACGCCATCCACGGTAGGCGCGGCGTCGAACGCGGGGTAGGGCGCCACCCGTCTGCAACTCAGAGCGATCCCCAAACGAGCATTGCATGGCCGCCGGGCCAGTCCCGTGGGACTCACCCCGTAGGACTTGACCTGCGGCGAGTGCAGACATTATGGAACCCGTGGATACTGACGCGCGGGCGGAATGGCTGTCGAACCAGTCGATTGGACGGGTGCAACTTGCTCAGGAGCGGTCAAACGCTTTGGTGGCTCACATCAGCCGCTGGCGGAAGCCCGACTCCATGAAGACGAGCCTGCACCGCAAGGAGGCGCCCGAGTGCGGCTGGGTATGTCGAAGTGGATGCGGTTGACCCGCCTCCGCGGCTCGAGCAGTGGGGTGTGCAGTTAGGCGAGATTGCGCACCACTTGCGCAGCATACTGAACACCTCTCTCCACCGGATTGTGAAAGCCGACGGCGGAACCCCAGCGACGTCGAGGTCGACGGGTCTGCGGCCGCGTGATCCGCGCCGCTTGCGGTGACCATTCTGGTCGTCGGGTTCGGGATCACCGCCTAGATCCCTCTTGAGCAAAGCGTGCGCCGCATACTCCTTGATTGACGTCACCGAAGCCAAATTGGTGACGGGGCTGTTCGATTGGAACGGAATCCGCCTTCCCGCCGGTGCGTCACCGCAATGCTGTGGGCACTCACTGCTCTATCCGGCCTCCCGGTGCAATCGTCGGTTGCCGATGACCGTGCCTGCGACGCCCGGCCTTCTGGCGACGAGGCGCCATGGGCGGGACGGACTGGCTCGTACCTGACCGCGGAGCGGTCACGTGCGAGACCAAGCGGATATCGGTCGTCGTGGCACGGACGCAAATGACCCTCACTACAGCACTTCCCGCGGAACGATCGGCGTAAGAGCTGTAGCGAGGGCCCTCACGGCACGAGCAGGTAGGCGGCACCGAGGATCGTGAGGATGAGCACGATGCGGTCGAACAGCAGCTGATGGATGCGGGGGATCATCCATCTGCCGATGAGTGCGCCGACCACGACCAGGGGAACGAGGACCGCATCCAGAAGCAGGACCGGCCCTGTGATGAGCCCGAGTCCGATGAGGATCGGGAGCTTCACGATGTTGACGATGGCGAAGAACCACGCGGCCGTGCCGAGGAAGACCTTCACCGGCGTCCGCATCGCGAGGAGATACATCGACATGACGGGACCGCCTGCGTTCGCGACGGTGGTGGTGAATCCGCCGAGGGTGCCGTAGCTGATCGTCGCCACGACGTTGGTGTGCGTGATCGCCTCGGTGGATGCGGAGCGCCTGCGCCACAGCGTGATCGCGACCATCGCGAGCAGGATGATGCCGATCACTGGCTTGACGATCGCGTTACACAGGCTCCGGCATTTATCGACCCGTCTGGCTCGAGTCGCGCCCCCGCACGCGGATCTCCGATGACGGCGTGCGGCTTGTCACGACATCGATCCACCCGGACGCCGTTATCGAGTTCGAGGTCCTCACGACCGGAGTGGGCAAACAGCTCCGAGTGGAGATCGAGTACTCCGACGCGGCGGGCCTCGCGGGGGTCGGACGAGCCGACGTGTCGATCGCCAGGGCACGCGGACAGCTCAGCATTGCTTCTCCCAAACTGTGGTCCGCCGAGCGGCCTCACCTGTACGACGTAGCCGTCAGACTGTTCGACGGGAACATGCTGATCGAGGACCAGCGTCTTCGCAGCGGCATTCGCACGGTCGCGGTCGACCCGACAAATGGTCTGCGGGTCAACGGCGAAAAGGTGCTCCTTCGTGGTGCATGCGTCCACCACGACAACGGGGTGCTCGGCGCCGCCACTCACCGCGACGCCGAGCGACGTCGGGCACGTCTGTTGAAGAGCACCGGCTTCAACGCGATTCGTTCCTCCCACAACCCGCTCTCGCGCGCGTTTCTGGACGCCTGCGACGAGTTCGGGCTTTACGTCCTCGATGAACTCACCGACGTGTGGTACCAGCACAAGACTCCCTACGATGGCGCAGCCGACTTCGACACCGCATGGCGAGACGATGCACGCGCAATGATCGCCGAGGACCGAAATCGCCCCAGCGTGATCATGTACTCGATCGGGCACGAAATCGGCGAGACGTCGACGCCGCGCGGGATCGCGCTCACCACAACAATGAACGACTTCTTCCACGAACTGGACCCGACACGACCCACGACAGCGGCGATCAACTTCCTGCTGAACTGGATGCTGGCGTCCAGGGGCGCATCGCCTTTCCAAGGTGAATCAACCGAAGTCGAAGTCGCCGAGAAGAAGTCCTCCACGGCGGCCAACGCGCTCGCGGCACAGATCGGCAGCATGATGAAGCTGATCGCTCGACTCCCCAAAGCCGACAAGGCCACACGCGATGCTCTCGCCGCCACCGACATCGCTGGTTACAACTATGCCTACTCTCGCTACCGCGGCGACCGCCGCCG
The DNA here is from genome assembly GCF_034120055.1 of Microbacterium rhizosphaerae. Taxonomy (NCBI): domain Bacteria; kingdom Bacillati; phylum Actinomycetota; class Actinomycetes; order Micrococcales; family Microbacteriaceae; genus Microbacterium; species Microbacterium rhizosphaerae. The sequence continues at coordinate 1,941,563 of NZ_CP139368.1, forward strand.
CTACCCCGGTCGGATCATCCTCGGCACCGAGTCATTCCCTGGCGACCTTCCCGCCATCTGGAAGCAGGTGCAATCCGTCCCCGGAGTGATCGGTGACTTCATCTGGACCGGGTGGGACTACCTCGGCGAAGTGGGACTCGGATACTGGTCATACGGTGACGAACCAGTCACCACAAGCAAACGGTTCCCCGGCGTGCTTTCCGGATCCGGTGTGCTCGACATCACAGGGCTCCCCAACGCAGCGGCGCTGCTCGCTCAAGCCGTGTGGGGCACACTAAGCGCCCCGGCGATCGCCGTCCGACCGCTCGACCGCGCCGGGCAACGTATCGGCAAGACCCCATGGCGCAGCACGGATGCGATCCCGAGCTGGTCGTGGCGCGGGATCTCTGGCAAGGCCGAAATCGAGGTCTACTCAGACGACGACCAGGTCGAATTGCTCCTGAACGGGCGGTCGCTTGGCAGGAAGCGCGCCGGCCGTCGAGCAGGGTTCGTTGCCCGGTTCTCGGTGTCATACGAGCCCGGCACGCTCGAAGCAGTCGGCTTCCGCCGCGGGCGAGAAGTGAGCAGATCCAGCCTCAGTTCCGCCCGCACCCCCCGGCTTCGCCTCCGAGCTGAGGAGACGGTCGCCCCCGGCGTCGACGAGCTCGCATTCGTCTGGGTCGAGCTCGCGGACGACCAGGGCATCGTTGAGTCCAACGCGATCGACGTCGCCGCGCTGGAGGTCAGTGGCGGTGCGGAATTGGTCGGCTTCGGCAGCGCCTCGCCGACAACCACCGAGACGTTCGGCGCAACTCAACACCAGACATATCGAGGACGAGCGCTGGCCGTACTGCGTGGAACAGGCGCAGCCGGACCCGTACAGGTTGTCGCGCGAAGCACCTCGCACGGGGACGCGGAGCTCGAGCTCGAGCCAGCGGCGGTGCCCGTTACTGTTGGAACGGGCATCGTTGCGGCCTGAAGCAGTGATCGGCAATTCGGTCGACCTGCCCTCCCGAGTTCAGAGGCTGGTATCGCGCGGGAAGGGACACCGCGTGTATGGGGAAGCCGCGGACCCGTCGATCGTGAGGTTCCGCGAACGGCTCTACCTCTTCGCTTCGATGTCCGCCGGCTTCTGGCATACGCAGGCCTGCAGCCAGTCCAGTCAGCGCGGACAGCACGTCGGTGTAGCGCTCCGGGACGCGGATTGCCATGACCGTCCGGTCTCCGACCGGCTCGACCTTGAACTCGAAGAATGAGCAGCAGTCGGTTTCGCGTGCTGCCAGACTCCGTGCCATCGCGAGCATGCCACCGGGCATCATGACGACAGCCTCGGTCAGCGACACCCGGCGGACGTCGCCCACGGCTGTGGCGAACGGTCTGTGAACTCCGCGATACGCAATGGCCGCTCGACGGTCGGCAACGTGCACACCTCGAGCTGCCTGAGAAGATCCGCCGACTGGCCCACGAAACCAAAGCTAGACCTGTGCTTGACGGTTGCAACCCGGATCCCCATGCGGGCGGCGAACGGAAGCGGGACCGTCGCGTGCGATCGCGATGGCCCTGACCGCCTCGCTGGGTTCGAGCACACCCGACAACGTCAACCGTGCTCGGCGCCTTTCAAGCGGGCCGGGCATCGTCTATCGGCTTGTTCTACGCAGTCGCGCTCCCGCTGCTGACGCTGGCGCATATTGAGGGAATGCCAATCGGGATTGCCTACGGCGTGTGGGCGACATCGGGCGTCGCGCTGACGGCGATCGGAGCGCGCATCCTATTCAGGGATCCGCTGACCCGACTCACGACTATCGGCATCGGCCTCATCGGCATCGGAGTCATCCTGATTGACATGAGAACACCGCGCACTAGGCCCGCGGGTTCTCGAAGTCCTGCGTCATGGAGGCACCAAAGCCGGGACAGTCAGCGGCCTGCGACGGCCACCCAATCTGCGGCCTTGAACCACTCAACCAAACCCGCGGCATCCGTGAGCTGGGCCCGAAGTTCTGCCGTGAGGAACCGCGACGGATCCTTCGACCAGACGGTGCCGCTCAGCGCGGGAACGGCAGTCGCGTGACTCAGCACCAGACCGTGACGGGCACGGGACATAATGACGGAGAGCACCCGCGCCTCTTCGAGGAGGGCCTCCGGAGTCTTCGCCTCGAAGAACGGCACATTACCGTCCTCGACACCGATCGCGAACACCCAATCGAACTGCTGGCCCTTGCCAGCGTGCCCAGAGAGAAGGTGAACGCCGGGACGGGTGAGCAGAGTGGAGTTGTCGCCAACCCGAACTCGCTTGGCGATATCAGTGGGAGCGAGCCCCTGAGTGAGAAGTTCCAGCACCCAGCCAAGCGCATCAGCGAGCGCGAGTCGGTCGGCAGGATCCTGGAGCTCGTGGAAGTCGGCCAGGTCGCGCAGAGCTTCAATGGGATCCTTCGACGTGAGCACCGCTGCGCTGTCGACGTTCGCAAGCGTGGACCGAACGCGACGAGCCGTCTCGGTGTCGAGGACGCCGTCGTCCCAGCGATGCACCTCGAACCCTGGCTCCGCAGCGAGAGCAGCATCGGCGAATCGCCGGCGGGAGCCGATACGAGAGATCACACCGATCCGCTGACCGGGTGCGCGCGACAGGATCGCCTTCGCTGCCTTCACAAGCCACTCGGCCTCGCTGTCCGCAGATTGGTGGTGAACTTCGGCGGCGATCCCGCCAGAAGGCCAGGTATTCGGCGCAGCACACGTGAGTTCGGAGCCGAGAGTGAGTGGGGTGAGCGCGTTGACAGCCGCAAGCACCGCGGGCGAGGAGCGGTGCGACTCGGTCAGCTCAATCACCGTGGCGACCTCGTCCACGATCGCGGCATGAATCTCCTCCGGCTTTGCACCGGTGAATCCGTAGATGCCTTGGGCGAGGTCGCCCGCATACGTGGTGCGACCAGCCCCGATTCGATTGATCATGCGGAGCTGCTGCGGAGTGAGGTCCTGGAACTCGTCCACCGCGACAGCCGCGAAGTGGGCGCTGTACAGACCGGCGACCGCGTCGTTGGCCAGGATCAGCTCGGCCATCCGAGGGAGGTCGTCGTAGGTCAGTTGCTGGTCCTTGATGCGGAGACGTTCCACCTCGATCGCATCCCGGTTGCCTACAGCCTCAAGGCGCCGCATCACCTCGTCGTCATCGACCATGTCCTGCTTCGCCTGGCGAAGCGCCTTGTCGACGGCCGAGATCTGGCCATAGATCAGCCCCATACGCTGGCACTGCTCCTTAACCCAATCGTTCTCCGGAAGCTCCCACCCGGGGTCGAGTCCGATCGCCGCGGCATGGGAGCGGTAGAGACGCGCGGCCAATCCGTGGAAGTTGATCACGGTGACCTTGTCGCGGAGCTCGGCCGCAGTCAGATAACTGCGGAGGCGCTCGCGAATGTTGTCCTTTGCGCGGTTTGAGAAGGTCGCGACAAGAATGCGACGCGGGCCGGCGGCGACACCACGACGAATCATGCCCTGAACCCGGAGAGCGAGCGCCTCGCTCTTCCCGCACCCGGCGGGTGCCACGACAAGCAGGCCGAGATCAGGGGTGTCGCGAACCTGCAGCTGGAGAGCGGTGGGCTCAAGGCTCACAGCGCGGCTTCGATCTGCGCGAGCATTCCCTCGATGCTGGTAACGGCGCGAGCCTCAGTCTCGCCCATGAGAGTCACAGCTACAAGCGCGGACTGCACCTTCTTCGTGCGGCAGAACGTAGCCACATCGGCATCCGTGAAGGTTGCGCCCGGCCCAGAAGCCTTAAGGAACACGATCTCGTTTGGCTTGAAAAGAGTGGATGCCTGGAGCGCAGTCGCGAGCGCGCCTGCTCCGATAGCACGGACGTACTCATCCTCGAGATCGAGGCGTGAGACCCACACGAAGTTGGTGTTGAGATCAGCCACGGCGACACCGAGGCGCTTGGCGACTTTCTTCTCAGCATCCTCGTCAATCAGCATCGAGACGGGGACATCGAAGCCGCCCTTGCCGAAGAGGGTGTCGATGGCTCCCATGTCCCCGAATCCGTTGGCTTCGAGGAGCGAGACGCCGAGACGGTCGAGCGTGCGGTCGGTGAGCTCTGCGGCCCGCTCGACGATGATGCGGTCGGCCAGGCCTTCGACGGCGATCACTCGAGCTGCGGTGAGCGGCTCAAGGCGGTCACGCACCCACCATCGGACCGTGGTGCGCTCGTCCTGCGAAAGGAACCCAGCGTTCGGCTGAACGATCCGGCCGCCAGGGCGCACCAGCACGATTGAGTCTGAGTCAAATGCGCCGACGATGTCTGGCGAGTGTGTGGCGAGGATCTTCTGACTGCCACTGGCTTTCAGGAGGCGCGCCAGGCTGCGCTGGCTGGTGGGGTGAAGGTGAATCTCGGGCTCGTCGATACCCACCACGTTGGCGCCGGAGCTGGTCAGGTCGTAGAGCGCGATGGCGTAGAGCGCGCGCGTTCCGTCCGACTGAGCCGCCAGGTCGCGAAGGGCGCCGTCCTTCTGCACCTGCAGCCGAACGTCGCTCAGCGCGTCCTTATCTGCGCTCGATCCAGGGACGAACGCGAGATCCTTCGTTTTGACCTTGTTCGGGAGAGCCTTGGTCAGCTGGGAGGCGAGGTCCTGGCGGACCTGCTTGAGGACCTTCGAGTCGGCAAGTGTGTCGGTCAGAGTCTCGACGGCCTTGTCAAAGTCAGCCTGCTCGGCGCCAAGTTCGACCGCCGCGAGAAGATCCGTGAGGGCGGAGCGACGGTCGCTTCGGAGCTCCCGCGACTGCGATGTCGCGCCGAGGAATCGCCAGCCAATCGTCTCGAGCTGCACTCGCGACAATTGGCGACGAGTGCCAGATCCAACCGCAATGCGCTCGATGCTCAGTGTGTCTTCAGAGTCGACGGAGGCGCTCAGTCGGACGGTCATCGTCGACGGGCCGCCGTTCGGATCCGCGTTGATCTCGTCAGGGAACGCGGCCTCCTCGTCCTTGGAGAAGTCAACGAGCGTGACCTCAATGACGAGATCCTGGTTCGCGTCCCTGAAGTCCTCGCTCGTGATCTGTGCGTAAAGCTGTGCCGCGGAGGCTCCGAGCGCGAGCTGAAGGCAGCGGAGTACCGAGCTCTTGCCGACGTCATTCGCACCGACAAGAACGAGGTGCTCGCGCACCTCAATCTCGACGTCCGTCAGCCGGTTGTGGTTATCGATGCGCAGCTTGCTCAGTCGCATGGTGCCGTGATTCTCCCCTTGGCGAGCCAGTGTGCCCAGACCGCATCGCGCGGCTCTTCGGCCAATTGTTGTAGGCGTCCCTAGTGATGAGGACAGGGCTCGCCGAGGCAAGCGGCGAGTGGTTGTGAGATGGACATCAGCGCGCCATTCAAGAGGCCGGCGTGAGCCCTCGGGCTCAGTGCGTGCTCCGTGAGCAACTGCTTCGTCGTGGCGACAAGCCCGATGAAAACAAGGGTGCCGCGCGCAACCTGCCGCACGGCGCGGCCGTTTCGAGCATGATCAGAGACCATGGCAATCGACGCGATTCACCGGATCAGCTCGATAGGTTACACGCGCGCCGACTGGGCACCCGACAGCCTACTTGCGCTTTCGCTTTGGCATCGTGAAGAGGAACGCTGCCTCGCGGCGTTGGTTCAATCGCTCCCCGATGGCGGGGCTGATTGCCCCGACCAGTCCGAGTGCCGCACCCGCGAAACCTGCCACACCACCCGCTGAGCCCACGACCAGACCCATGCCGCCAGCGATGACCGGCACGGTGAGAGCAAAGCTGCGATACGTTCCCATGCGCTTGTTCGACGAGCCCGTCGAGTTGCGTGAGTTCTCTAGCCTCGAGGACTACCAGGCCGCCGTGGGGGGCTGGATCGAGCCGGTCGACCTGCTCGACCTGGGCACCACCGTCTACATCAACGAGGAAGGGCTGTTGCGGCAGTTGCCGTTCAACAGCCGCGCCACGTTCCTGTGGTGGTATCACGTGCCCGAAGCGCGGCAGCGAGCGATGTTAGCTGGCGACGCCGTCCTGGTCGGGTTGCCGGATAGCAACGGTGACAGCACCGATCTGCCGGGGAGCGTCAGCGAGACGCTTGCTGGCTCTGGCACCTGGCGCGTCGAGGTGCGAACGGTCGGCGACCCAAAGTGGTACGGCAACCAAGCGACCTACGTCGACTACTTCGAAGCGCTGGTCTGGGCCATGCTCACCCTCGAGCGGTGGACCGCTGCCGAAGACGTCCGCGTCGTCCCTGTGCTCCCCGACGAACTACCTCAACCCGCCGCCTGAGCGAACTCGGGTGCGGCGGCGACCCAAGCCTTGATCCGCTTCGTGCGCTCGGGGTGAGGGTCGCCGCCTTCGCATTTTCGGGAGGACCCTGGCCTAGTGCCCTTCCGCGGGCAGGCCCGCTGGTGGCGTTACTTGCTAAGGAGAGACGTTAGGAACACCGTGACCACGCCGCCGATTCCGAGAACCAGGACTACAGCCTTCAGAACTCCAACCCCGTCGCTGCCCACTACGAACACCGGTGCGATCTCGCCAACTTGCAAGGCAATGTTTATTCCAGCGGCGATGAGTGCCAATACCAGTCCAACAAGGGTGATCACCCCCGCAGTAGTTTGGAATAGCCAGCGCATCCGAGCCGCAAATGCCGTAGTCTTTTCCGCGAAACCGTTAATCTGTTGTCTATCCGGCAAGTCAAACGTGTCGGGCGTGACAAAAACTTCGTCGCCTTCACCGAACCCTCGGGGTTCTGCCTTCAGCGATACCTTCTCTCTTCGGCCGTCAACGGTGAGAACGACTCGGTCCTTGGGTCCGAACATGCTGCCCAATTGGGAATTAACCGGGAAGCGTGCGACACCCTTCTTCGCGGTCATGGACGAGGCCTTAATTTTGCACTGCAGTCTTGTCGTTTCAGGGGCGGGCGCTGGTCCTTGGCCAGTCGCTGGCGTACCATCGCTTGCGAGTGTTGCCTTGTTGTCATGCATAGGATTCACCGGCTAACATTGGAACCAGCGAACGGATTTCCGGAGAAATCTGTGAGTGCGGGATTTCGAGCAACATGGCGAGGGCAATCGCCGCCATGAGGAGATCGGTGCGCCTTTCGTCACCGTCGACCTTGATAGCCGCGCGCTGCCGAACGCCTTCGATCCTGCGTAGGCCGTCATCGAACCATTCGCGGTTGTAGGCTGGTCGACGCGCTAGAAACGCGGCGACAGTGGCAAAAGTCCGCCGTCTCCGACGTGCGTTCCTGAGCTCGGCGTTCACGCCACCGCCGCCACCGCCGCCATCGGGATCTCGATTCCCTCCACGATGCGCCCCGGGAATCGCGCTCCTCGTGAGTAGGTTCTGATCGCATTCTATGCAGATGAACAACGCTTCTGCTACGTCACGTTGGCCATGCTGATTGCACGTCAACGCGCCACATGACCTGCATGCCGCAACAGGATCTGACGCGGCAGTGGAAGGGATACTTGCGCACTTGTGAAGGCAGGAAAGACACTGGCTCATGGCCAATGCGCTATCACCTGAGGTCACCCGTGTCAAGGGCACGTTCCGATGGCGAGCCGCAAGTAGGTAGGCCCGCTGATCGGCCTGGGTAGTCTGCGGAAACCTCGCCGGACCCTTTGTAGAGTCCGCCAATAGGTGTAGCAGCCGACGCGACGTCCTTGGCGAAAGAAGTTCGTCTGCGCACGTTGTTCTCACGGCAATGCATGCCGATATGCTGAGCGGCCAGGGTGTGCTGATCCGACAGGGGCTCTAGTCGGAAGGCGCTGGGGAGTGCATAGGGGGAATGCATGCGCGCAACAACTGCGGTGATCCTCGCGGCCGGAATCTTGCTTCTGAGCGGGTGCGCTGCGCAAGCGAATGCGACACAACAAGCCCCCGGCAACGATATGCCGACCGGTCCCGGTGCCTCGGCGGCTGCAAGCCAACTGCCGAGTGTCGCAGCCGCGCCTGCGTCCGGCACGGATGCGCAGCATGTGTGGGAGGTCTGCTACAAGCCGGATTCGTCGGCAGATGAGGTTACGGCGAACCTAAATCTCACGAATGAGATTCTGACAGCCTTCCCCACGGAGTGGACGCAGAACGTGCCCGTTCCGACTGGAGCCAACGACGGTGTGTGCCACCAGCACGTCAACACCGCGGGCACCGGCGGTGTCAAGGACGTGTGGTGGCTGCATTTCACCGACCTGCACGCCGGATATGCCGCGGCGACCGCTTGGGACGCGCAATTGAAAGCGGCTGGTGCCCAAGCGGCGTGTCAGCCAGGCTTCGGCCTCGATCAGGGCGCGGACGCTATATACAGCTGCTCATACGCTCTGCCGACGGGGTACCAGGCGCAGATCAGCCATCACACCTCGAGCTCCGGCGTAGACCTTCAGATCCAGCCACCGCTGTCGTGAATGGACTTCGATCCCGACGGTGCGCATTGGTTCCATCTTCCGATCGACAGTGCTGGGAGGCACCTTGCCAGGGATGCGTACTTCTCCGGAGCTCGCGCGAGTAGGCCATGTGTCCGCTCGACGACGTGGCACGCGATTGCTCGGCTTGGTCATGGCCGGCGCGCTGGCAGTGGCGGGCCTCACCGGCTGCACACAATCAACCCCTGCTGCTAAGCCGGGCGTCCTTGTCGCCCACGTGAAGGGACAAGACAAGACAGTCGCCGTGACCGCTCCCAAGCTGGACGACACGTCGATAGCCGACCTGAAGTCGATTACTGATCTGGGGCCCGTCGCTGTTGGTGTGCCAGTCCACCTGGGCGTGGACGGCGGTCTGCCCAAGGCAGGCGCAACAATTTCAAAGACCTACGCGAAGCCCCTCCCTAACGGCGCTGCTGCGACCTTCATATGGTGGGATCCGACCGCCGGAGCATGGGAGGCCGTGCCGTCAGAGCTCAGCAAGGACCGGCGCGTGCTTACGGCTCACGTCGAGCACTTCTCGATATGGGACGACCTAGTGGCTGGGAGTGCTGGGGCGATAAGTGCTGTGACGTCCGCCGCGAAGTCGGCGGGACAGAGCGTGTCGAATGTCATCAAGATCGTTGGCCAGGGGGTGAGTGCCGCCAATAAGGCGATCTCCAATGCGGTGCAGAGTGGCGCAGATGCGCTCTTCTACGGCGCCGGCGAGGTCCTCAGCACCCGAGCCGACGCGCCGCAATGCACGGGTGGCAACCCGGACTGGGTCGAAAGCGCCGTGTTCATCCAGGACTATCAGACGAACCCATTGCGCTTCTGCGTGGGCTCTGACTCGGCAGGAAACGTCGTCGTCAAGGCAGCGGCGAACCGAGCCTACGCATTTCCGTACACGCTGGCCGTCGCTCCGGTTTCCGAGGAGGGAGAGGCGCTCGGCTTCAAGAAGGCGCTCGACTCCGCCGTCGACCTCGACAAGGACATCGCCAACTCGGTCGCGACGCTCACGAACGGGGGTCGTCTGATCCTGCCCGGGGAGACGGCAAGTTTCACGTTCAGTCAGGACGCGATCGCGGCCCTCAAGGACCCTGCGGTGTTGTCCGCATCAGAGCCGAACCTCGTGACGTGGTTGATGGCCGAGCTGACGTCGATGCTCGTCAAGTACGGGATCTCGCTCGATACGAGTTACGTGTCTGCCGTGCTGAAGTTGGCGACCTGCGCTCGGGACTACATGGACGTCAAGGATTTGGGCTCGCTGGCGAAGGTGGCGAGTAGCTGTGCTGACGCCTCCATCGGGCAGGACGTCCTGACCAACTACCTGAAGCTTCAGGGCGCCGCGGGTAGTGCCCTCGACGCTGCCAAGAAGGTCATGGACAAGATCGGCATCTGCTTGATCTTCATCTCCGCCGGGTTTGACGCGGTCACCTACGGCACGGACAGTCAACTGCCCAGCTCCGCGCGCACCGTCAACATCACGGCGAAGCCCTTCCCGGCGTATGGGCACTGGGTCATCGATTCGACCGGCATCGGGCCGATCAAGCTGAACAAGACGTCGTATTCGCAGTTCTCGTCCTTCTTGGCGAAGACTTGGCAGCAACCGATGTGCGGACAGATCACCGCATATGCCGCAGCGGGTGTGCCCAAGGGTGGTGCTTCAGGCTGGGAGGTCTATGGCACCGGTGTGAAGGACGGTCCGTACACCGAGCTTGACCTGATCACGTTCGACACGTCCAAGGTGGTCAATGCGCCGCGGACCGCGAGTGGGATCACGCTGGGCACGAAGGAGTCCGTGTTGGCGGGGATGGGGTTGACTTCAACGCCGACGGTTCTCGAGCCGGGAATGCAGTACTCCTGGACTGAAAACGGCACGCCAATGCTCGCTGTGGCTCACAACGGCGTCGTCGACATCATCGCGGTCAACCTCGCGCTTTGGTACGGAGACTGCTAAGTGTTCGAGCTGGATCTCGAACGCCGACAAGACATCGACGCAAGGGAGTGGTAACTCGTGGAGAAGCCGACGTTCCAACGCAAGGTGCTCGTTCCGTGTGGATGGGCAAGCCTCATTGGGCTGCTGCCCGGCTTCTTGCTCATGCTTGGGTCGCAGAACCTGACGGACTACCCGTTTTCGCCGGCCCTTTGGCTCATCATCGGTCCGCTCTTCTTTGCCGTGCCGACGTTTCTGGTCCAAAGCGTGCGTCTGGGTATCGCGAGCTCGGAGTATCAGGAGCGTCAACGAAACGAGTGGAACACGCGAAAGTTGGCGGAGGCTGCCGCCGATCGGGCGGCTGAGGACGCGGCGAAACATCGGGCGAAGCGTCTGGCCGCGGAGGTCGACGAGCGCAGCGAACGCGCCGTGGAGTTGTTCGAATCGCTTCCCAAGTGGCTCGACAACTCTGCGTCATGGGTCGCGGATGCGAGGAAACACTTTGCGGCGGGTGCATTTTCGCCCTTCTGGTCGTCGATCGAGAATGCTTACGCAGCGCTCGGCGCATACAACGGGAACGTGCGTGCGATCGAGAACCTTGCGACTCGGTATCGGGCCGACGTGACAGAACTACACCGCCTCGAGAGCCGCGTCTTTCCGGCGGCTTTCCCTATCGACCTCGATGACGTGCGAGCAACCGCGGCTGCAGAGGAAGCCGCCCGCCAGCTCGGGGGCGTCGTCTACGAGGCGCAACGGCACCCCGTATTCGCGCAAATCTGGGAACAGCGACGAACCACCGCTGCTGTCAGCGCGGGGTTTGCGAACCTCGAAGATGCCGTCAACCGCATGAGCTTGAGTCTGCAGTCAAGCGTCGCCGGATTGAGTCTCGTGATACAAAGTGAACTCAGCGAGTCGAGATCAGCTTCTGGTGCGGCAGCAAGCGCCGCCGACCGCCTCGCTTCAGCACAGCTCACCAACCAAATCGCGCTCAACAAGCGCGTCGACGACGCGGTATGGCTTCTGGAGCAGGCGGAGCGTCGCGCGGTCTGACGCTGGGTGATTGAATCCACCCACCCCGCTGAATACGTGCACCCCCAGGTTCATCACGCTTCATTGCGACGCCGAGCGACCAACTCGACGACATCGAGGAATCCGACTAACTGGGGCCTCTTGTGAGCCATCTCTAATCGCTGGACAATGGCCCCGGTTGGCAACCAATGACGGTGTACGCGGGTCGGCGCAGGGGACGCGGTTCGATCGTGAACACCATCGATGCCCACGTCAGTGGTTGGGGGAAACGGTGATGGACGACCCGTGCGAAAAGCAGGAGCCGGAACCGCGTCAGACGAGCGATCGGTATAACGAGACCTTCGACGTCAACCTGCTTGACCGGCCGCGAAGACCTATCACGGACCCGACGCTGGGAGTCCCGGTGGCGAAGAGTGAGGGGGAGAAGCACGACTCCCGTCGGCTCGTCGCCCTCGGCGACTCGCTGACGCAGGGCTTCCAGCATCTCGCGATCAAGAACACGAGCATTAGCTGGCCGGCGATGATCGCGGCGCGGCTCGGACTCGGCGCAGACGAATTCCGATATCCGGTCTTCCCTGAATTCGGCGGCTACCCCTACAACCTGGAAGTGCTGCTCGGACTACTTACGGACGAGCCCCTGAAGGATATTGAGAGCATCCTCGCCCACCTCATGGAGGTCAAGCACTACTACGTCCCGATCGATGGCCCGCTGATGCCGGACCCGATCTATCCAAACGACAACCTGGCAGTATGGGGCTGGGACATTCGGGATCTGCTCTCCCGCACCGTTGAGACGGAACGGACCGCCATCGGCCACGAGGGTCGACTCGATGAGTTGAGCCCGAAGATTGGCCAAGCGATGAACCGGACAGGGCTGGTCACGCTCGCGGAAATCGTAGAGATGGAACGCGACGGGACGCGCATTCCGATGGAGGGTCCGCCGCGCACGGCCCTCGAGCTCGCGCACGATCGCGGCAACGTCGACGGCACCGACGGTATCGAGACACTGCTCATCTGGATCGGTTCGAATAACGCGCTGGGCGCCATCTCGACGATGAAGATTGTTCCCTCGGGCGACGACTTCAAGGACCTGAACAAGAAGTCTGCCTACAACGTCTGGCTGCCCAAGCACTTCGAGGAGGAGTTGAAGGAGCTTGAGGGAGAGGTCGCGAAAATCAAAGCCGAGCATGTGATCTGGGGCACCGTTCCGCACGTCACGATCCCCCCTCTGGCGCACGGCCTCCGCGGACGCCTGCCCGACAACCACCGCTATTTCAACTACTACGCGTACCCATGGGAAGACGAAAAGTCGTTCAAGCCCGACCACCCGCACCTGACCGGCGAGGAAGCTTGGACGATCGACAGCGTGATCGATGCCTACAACGACGCGATCGTCGCGATGGTTCGTCGCCAGCGCTGCGAGTTCAAACGGGATTGGCGGATCGTGGACACATGCGGCCTGCTCGACCGATTGGCGGTGCGTCGGAACGGTGCCGAGGGTCAGGCCTTCGACTATCTACCTCCCTACGAGTTCCCGAAGGAGTACATCCGAGACGGCAAGAACCTGGACACCCGTTTCATCGATGTCGAAGAAGTCGACGCCAGCTTCGTCCTGAGAGCCGGCGGCTTGATCGGCCTCGATGGTGTCCATCCGACGACCGCCGGCTACGGGCTCGTCGCGGACGAGTTCATGAAGGTCATGCACGACGCCGGTGTCGCCTTCCCCAACCTGTCGAACGGGGATGCTCCGCACCCGGTGTGGGCCGAGATCATCAAGGCAGACAGCATCCTGAGCAATCTCCCGGTCCGGATCGACGGAGCGCTCGACCTGATTAGGACCCTTGAAGAAAAGTGGGACGTCATCTCCGACGCCGAATGGGCATGACGAGATGCGTCGTCGCGACAGCCAATCCTTTACACGACGTGACGACACCTGGGTGCGACGTGCGTTCGCGCAGCACGGTCGCCTGGACTGATGTGCCCGCTGTTCATCACCAGCTCGGCAGCGAGCTGGTTGGTCACACGCCTCAGCTCTTGGCGCTCGAGGTATCTGACGAGGCCGCCGTGTCAGTTGTGCTCGACTGGGCCGTCGGGGCACCGGGCGGCGTGAATGAATCGATGCCTTTCAGCGGTCGTTCGAGCAGGAGCAAGACGACGGGCGAGATCGCGACCACCGCGAGCACGAAGATAATTGTCGCGGCCTGCCAGCCGTCGATCTTGCTATCAGACGCCAGGTAGATCACCCACAACGAGAGGATCGCCGAGAAGATCAGGGCAATCGTGAGTACTCGCATTGCCACCTTTGAAAGCGCGCGCCAACGCTTGCGATCCTTAGTGAACTGGTGGACGAAGTCAACGAACTCCGTGTAGTACGCGATCCGTTCATCCTCCAGATCGAGTTGCTTCTGGAGGAGTCCCGGCTCATAGACGGGGATTCCGGCCCGAGCCTTCAAGATGTCGGCGGCCACGGAGCGGCGAGCGGCATCGTCAAGGTACAAGAAGAGTTCGGCGTCGGGCGCCACAGCCCAACCGAGCGAGCGCGTGAGCGTTTGCTCCTCCTCGAGAAACGCCGTTGTGCTCTTCTCGAAGAAGCTCTCGTTCGAGGCCGCGGGCTTCTTCAGGAAGTCTGGCAGTGGGCGCCTCGCCCTTGCGAGTTCGGTTACCAGAGCAGCCACCCCGTCGGGTTTGCTCTCAGTCGCCGGCTTGGTGGCGGCTTTGTCAGCGGAGTTGTCCTGTTGCGCTTTCTTCGAGGGCGGCGATGCCGGCTCGTCAGGGGCTGTGCCGTCGACTGACGTCTTGTCCGTCTCAGCGCCAGCGCTCGTCGGCGAGTCTGAGCGCGTGTCATCACTGTTGCCGCCCCGATCTTCGACGCGAGCGCCCGAGGGGAAATCGGGAAAGGGTGTGTCTATCGGGATGAGGCGGGCAACCTGGACACCGCGGTCCGCGAGCTTGTTCCAGCCCTCTTGGAATATCGGGAGCTCTTGCCACGACGGCTGTGAGACGACAACCTGCGTCGTGTCCTTATCGTCCTTGGCGATTAGGACAGTCGACTTGCCGGGAGACATGAGCTCCTGGAGAGCTGTCGAATCGTCGTGATCGTCCGAACCCAATGGGATCTCGACGACTGCATCCTTTTCTAGGGCAAGGTCGATGTCGTCGAGGAGCTCGCCAACAAGTGCCGGATCGATGTCGCGATCGCCGTTGGACCGCGTGATAAATATACGACGCGCCATTTGAGCCCCCTAGGTCAAGTGCGCATGCCTACGTACTAGTCAGAAGTACGGAAACGACTATGCACCCGCTATGGGCCAGCTGGCAAGAGCTTTGCGAGAAGCCGAGGAGTCGAGGATCGAGCCTTAGTGCGACCCTCCGCTATGCCGTTGCGCCATCGTCGCTGTAGCTGGCCGACGCCACGGAGGGGATCGTGCCGATCACCACGATGCGGCACGAGTGGCAGGCGTAGCCGCTCCCGGCGTCCCTGAGTACCGCACCGCACTCGGGGCACCGGGGCGTTTGTGCATCATCCAGCGGATCGCTGTTCAAGGTGTTCTCCCGGGCATCGTCGCGACTTCAGAACTCGAGCCTATTCTGCCTACCGGGAACCGAACACGAGGTGGCCGACTCGCATCGCCGCGACATGGTGGCCGCCCCGCCGGGCGCCAGCGAGTAGTTTCGAGTGTTACTGTGCATACGCTTGCTCTAACCTGGAAGACAGGTTCGACCGCTGTCGGCGTCCGTTCGAACCGAAGAGGGGTCTTCGCGGTGGGAACGAACAAGCGATACGCCAGCTACTACGACCGGCTCGGCGATGAACGTGCGCTGGCCAGCTGTGCGGCGAAGGGTGGGCTGCAGAGTCTGGGGGAGCGCGAGCTCGATCTGGCGAAGGAGCTGACCACGACGGATCCGGAACCGAAACCAGTGCGGGCTTGGGTTCGGTTCTACGATCACCCGATCAACGTCAGAGCGCTCGCATGCCGATGGACGTCGCGCGCGATCGAGGTCTCGTTCGTGGCGGGCGGCAAGGAGTACAAGACCTGGGTGTGGTCGAACGCGGTGGTAGAGGATCGTGAGCCGCGCGCCGATCCGGACAAGTATGGCCCTTCCGGGCAATAAGGACGATGGTCGCGCGCCTTGACGCGGCGGGGGCGCGGCGCGTTGTGCCCGTGAGGGGCATAACCGTTGATGATCGATGTTGCTGAACCTCGTCCTACTCTGGGGAGGATGGATGCCTACGCGACGAAGTGCTACGACATCACCGTCGAACGGAACGGTGACGTCTGGCGCATCGAGATACCTGAGCTCGGTGCGTCGACGACGGCCGATTCGCTCGAACACGTCGTTCGCGTCGCGCAACGCTTCATCGCGACTGATCGCGGCGTACCTCTGACCTCATTCATTGTTCAGATAACGAGGTTGGTGGAGTAGGAAAAGCGTGCCAGCGCGGCGTTGGGATCGTCGCGCCTAGCTCGTGCTTCCGATGGAGTGATGCTTCCGATGGAGTGATCAGACGGCACTCCAGATTTCGGCGGTCGATGACCGGGCGTACTCCTTTCGCCCCGCATTCGGATAAATGGGTGTCCGGAGTGAACACAGGAAATTGCCCTGGAGAGCGATGATGAGGCGCTTCTAATCTCGACGCCCTGTCATTGAGGACTAATGTCGTCAGCATGGCAAAAAAGATCATTCAGCAACTGGTCGATGACCTCGACGGCTCGCTTCTCGAAGATGGCGCGGGGGATACCATCCTCTTCTCCTTGGATGGCATCGCGTACGAAATCGACCTCTCGGACGCCAACGCCGCCGCACTGCGTGACGCCCTGGCATCGTACGTGGCGGCTGGACGACGCGTCTCCCGCACCGGCTCCGCGTCTGCGACCCCTACTCGACGCTCGCGCACCCGCGGCGGCGCAGTAAACGAAAACGCAGCCATCCGCGAATGGGCCGGCTCGAACGGCTACTCGATCTCCTCGCGCGGGCGCATCCCGGAGAACGTCGTCGTTGCCTACAACGCCGCAAACTGACCGCGCGCAACAAGTCCCCACACGCCGCCGCCCCTCACACGACCGGGGCGGCGGCTTGTCCTACGTAGTCACTCCGGAATCGCCACAACGACCACGCCTTTGGTAGCGCGCCCGAGTTCTGTGTAGGGAAGTCCCGGAGCCCAAGGCGGACCGATGGCAAGTGACGAAAGAGGACGGCACCCGCTTGCTTCGGCAATGTCGGACGGTCGTGGTACAGCTCAGGTGTGCCGACTGCAGCCAATGCTTCCGTGGATGTCCCCCCGATCTTCAACGCGCCTGCACTCCACGAGCGCTTCAAAGATCTCGCCGGCATGCGTGCGTTCGCCCAGCAGATCATCGACTGGTGGGATCGGGACCGGGGGCGCGACTTCAAGATGAAGACCGAATATGTGCAGGGAGCCGGCCCCATCGTCTGGACCTACGCCACGCACGCGGTTGAGGTGATGCGCGTCGTTCTGCGGCAGTCGGAACTGGGTCGCATGGCCGTGGTTGCCTCCGAGGTCCGCCTGATGATCGAGCTCGGTATGACGTCGATCTGGCTCTACCTGCAACCAGTGCCTGCGGCCAAGGCACTGCTACACGAGACTCTGCGCCAGCACCGTGCCACTGTCCGCGATGCCATCGCCGTGGGCCACGACGGATTCGAGGAGTTGCTGAAGCGTCTCGACGCCGAGCAGGCCGAAAACGATGGCGACAGCTCGCCGACGGGTAAGTCGTTCGAGCAGCGTTGTCGCGCCATCGACGGCGGACTGGAGATGTACGTCATGTGGCGGCTGTACAGCCGCATGAGCCACGCGACCGGCAACCTCGCCGACCACTACCTGCTCGAAGTTCCGATCAGCGCGGAGAACCCGCTCGGCATCGCGCTCAACCCGGACGGCGAGGAGGACACCCACGAGTCCTCGCTCGGCCTGGCGATCTGCATGCTACTGGTGGCGCTCAAGGCGTGCGATCTGATCGACGCAGAAGGGCGGCGAACGACGCAGATCCGCACGGCTGCGAAGAAGATCGGCCTCGGCCTCGACTTCAAGCTCATCGCCACTGAATAACGTTCGCGGAGTGGATCGTTGCACACCGAGCGCCGAGATCTGGACGGCGTAAGGCGTCACGGCAGCCGAGCTGGTTCGTCACAAGATCGGAGTCTCATTGCTGAATGTGTGCTGACTGTCGTGACTTTGTTCGGCGTGTCGCCCGCTATGGCGCCCGCTGCGGTCGACGCTGAGAGCCCGACGAGTTGGCCGAAAGGAGGTGATTCCATTGACCGCGCCGGTGATCCCGGCCGGTTCGTAACGGGGACGGCGTCGGTTTGCGCAGAATCCCGGTCGAGGGACGGTAGATCGCCTGATAGATCGTCTCGGTCGCCAGTTGCCGCGCCGGTTCTCCCGGGTGCGCGCGATGCAGCGCCCGCGAGATCTGCTGCGGACTCCACCGCTCCTTCAATCTCGCGACTACGTAGGACAGCAACACCGGATCGGTGGCCAGCTTCAGGGGTCGCGTTCTCCGGCGCCGGGTGGCAGCGGTCGCATGCGCGTGAAACGGCCGATACTGCCCTGAGGGATGCAGATTCCGCCTCAACTCCCGACTGATCGTCGACGGCGCCCTGCCCAGCGCCACTCCGATCGCCGTCGGGCCCAAGCCGCGCGATGCGAGATCGGCGATCTGCACCCGCTCCTCCTCTGAGAGAAACCGGGGCGAGATGACGCGGACCGAAAGCGGCTCAAGCGGGGGCACGACCTTGACGGTGCCATCCTTGCGTCTGACCGTCGTGCCGTTCTTCCAAATGTTCGCCGCGGACCGACTCACACCCACCTCTCGCGCCGCCGCAGACATTGACCACCCTTCGGCGAGCAACTCCATGAAGCGCTTCCGGGCCAACGACTTCGGCCTGCGACCCGGCCCCTTCGGAACACGACGAGACGACATCTGAGAACCCCTTTCGGATGGTCCTCGTTGCGACGGTCACTGGAAACCACCCGGGTGAAAACTAGGCCACCTGGTTGTCGTTTGTTCAGTCTGCCGGATCCTGCGTCTTGATGCTCGGAAGGCTGTCGATGCCCCGCCCGCGGAGCCGGTAGCTGGCTCCTTTGAGGGTGAGCACGTCGGCGTGGTGGACGATCCGGTCGATCATCGCGGCGGCGACGGCCTGGTCGCCGAACACGCCACCCCACCCGCTGAACGGCAGGTTGCTGGTGAGGATCAGTGAGGCGTGTTCGTAGCGGGAGGAGACGAGTTGGAAGAAGAGGTTCGCGGCGTCCTGTTCGAACGGCAGGTAGCCGACCTCGTCGACGATGATCAGCCCGTAGCGGCGGAGCCGGGCGAGCTCACGCGGCAGGTTCCCTTGCCGGTGCGCGTCGGTGAGGCGGGTGACCCAGTCCGTCGCGGTCGCGAACAGCACCCGGTGCCCGTGCCGGGCGGCGACGATCCCGAGCGCGGTCGCGAGGTGTGTCTTCCCGGTTCCGGGCGGGCCGAGTAGGACCACGTTCTGCGCTTCGAGGAGGAACCCGCCGGAAGCGAGGGCGGCGACTTGTTGGCGGGCGGTGGGTTGTGCGTCCCAGTCGAAGTCCTCCAGCGTCTTGCGCGCGGGGAACCCGGCTGCTTTGATCCGCAGTTCCGCGCCGGAGGCGTTGCGGGCCGAGACTTCACGTTCGAGGACGGCGGCGAGGTAGTCCTCGAACGACCACCCCGCATCCCTCGCCTGGTCGGCCATCCGGCCGGCGGCCTCGGTGATCCGGGGTGCTTTCAGCGCGCCGGCGAGATAGGTGATCTGCTTCACCGACTCGGTGCTCTTCTGGGTGCCCATCATGCGACCCCGCTGATCCCGAACGCGCGGTCGTAGTCCGCGAGATCCCGACTCAGGTCATCGTCGCCGACGCGTCGCGGCTGCTGGAACTGGTGCCGCAGCAGCTTCGCGGTCTCCCGATGGGTCGGGTCGGTGACCACGGCGCCGCGCGCCCAGATCCGCGGATGGTCGGCGACGATCCGTCCGTCCAACCGCACCCGAACGCGGTCCAGGTCAGCCGTGACGTCGACCATCCGGCCGATCGCCTGCGGGTCGACGGAGTAGTCGCTCGCATCGAGACGCACGTAGTAGTCCCGTCCCAGACCCACTCGTTCCCGCCAGCCCAGCTGCAGCGGGATCGGCGGCAGGGGCAGCATCCGCGCCCGGTCATGCTCAATCAGATCGATCGGCCGTGCCTTGATCGTCCGCACCACTCTCGCGTTCGCCTTCTCCAGCCAGTCGGCCAGCTGCGTGTTGAAGTCGACGGGTGAGTCAAAGCTGCGGCCGGGCATGAACGAGGTCTCCATCCACCCGTTGCGGCGCTCCACGATGCCCTTCGACTCGGGGTCGTAGGGGCGCAGTTGCACGACCTTCGTGGCGAGGGTGCCAGCGAACGCGGAGACGCCCTGCGCGAGTCGGCCCTTCTGCCCGATGCCGGCCTCGTTATCCCAGATCAGCCGGCGCGGCACCCGGCCCAGCTGGCGGATCAGCTCCCATGAGCCGAGCAGCAGGTCCTCGGTCTTGCGGGTCGGGATCATCCGTGCGGTGACGAACCTGGAGTGCGCCGCCACGATCACCAGCACCGGCAGCAGCACTGCGCCGCCGTCCTCGAGTGGGACCTTCCGGGGAGGGAACCACAGATCGCACTGCGCCGCATCCCCGGCCGCCCAGGTCAGCCGGTCCGCCGGATCGACTGGGCGATGCTCCGGGCGGAGTCGCCTGACGTTCTCCCGGAACCACGTGATCGACCCGCTCCACTCGACGCGTTCCGCGATCACCGTCGCCGGCATGTCGGGATGCTCGGTCAGCAGCGCCCGCACCCGCGCCTCGAACGGCGAGAACGACGTCGACTGCGTGGGCCTCTCATACTTCGGCGGCCGGTCCGATCGCACCGCCGAAGCGACCGTCTCCCTCGCGATTCCGAGGTCTCTCGCGACCTGCCGCTGCGGAACCCCGTCCGCGACCAGCCGCCTGATCAACGCCCAATCTTCCACCGAGATCACCCACCCAATCTGCTCTGGGTGGCCTAGTTTTCGACCGTCGTTTTGGCCTAGATCTCAAGCGTCGTCGACATGCGGTTCGCAAGCTCAACGAGGCAGCGTCACCTAGAGATCCGAATCGCCCTCGGGCTCCTACGCCCCGAATGGTGCTGCGGCGGACTATTCTGTGCGTTCGGTCGTTTATTCTCGTGCAAGCCAGACCCGCGCGATTGTTCCCTGCCGGATGATGAGCTGCACATATCTCACGGCCGCGAGCTGTACCCGGAACACGGCCCTCCCTGCATCCTGCCGAGCACCGGATCGCGCTCTATCGTGACACGTATGTTGACGACGCTTCCCGGGGATGAACCAGCCAGTGAGATTGGGCTGGGCATATTCAAAGCCGTTCTAAAGCTGGCGGGCGGAGAGAAGCTTGCGGACGCACTGGGTGAACTCACAGGACTGGGGCGCGCGACTGTAGAGGGCCTCAGCCAGCGTGCTCTCGAGGCCGTTGCTCACGCAACAGCGGTGGAGTTTAACCTGGTGGCGGAGGCGGACCGTGAGTGGGCGGAGAGCATTCTTGTGCAGGCCTACTGCCGCGTCGCCTCCGCGCCGGATGCCGTACTGGCAGGCGAGAGCCTCACCGGCGCCGAGTCTCTGGCCGCCTGGGTCTTCGGCGTTGGGATCGTTGGGAAGGACCGGTCTGACCTTGAAGAGGCCTCGGAGGACGTTCGCTCCTACTTTCAGTTGATCTCACGGAGCATGGCCACACTGGTCTGCAACTGGTACAGAACCGACCCAAGGGCGAATCAGGCTGCTGTCTCCTCCGCCGCGGGAGCGGTTCTTGCCACGGTGCGCGAGATCCTGGTTCGCGTCGGCAACCTCGAGGGCTCGCTGACTTCGCAGGAACGTGGATCCGTCGAAACGTCGACGCGACGACTCATCTCGAGCTCGCTCGATGAGCTCAATCGTCCTCCCGAGTACTACCCCGATGTCTTCGACAGCGAAGGCCTCGCATCCTCACTTGAGGTCACCGAATTGGACGAGCGGAACTTCATACACTTCGGGGGGACAGGGTTGTACTGGGAGGGTACTCTGTGGGGCGAACGCCAATCGCTCCCTCTCGAAGCGGTGCGTCCCGGTGAACTGACAGTTCTACTTGGCAATCCGGGATCGGGCAAGTCGACGATCGCCAAGGGGCTAGTCGTACACGCTCTGCAGCAGGGTCAGTTGGCGCTGTACTGCCGTCTCGAGGACTTCAGCCGCGTTTGCACCGGCATGCCGGATCAGCCTGCCCCGTCGGCGGTGATTTCGGCCGCGCAGGCAGCGAGTATCCCGATGACTGTGGCGGAAGGCGTACGGATTGCGAGCAGTTGGGACCCGGGCCATCCTCCGCTGATTGTCCTGGACGGCCTCGATGAGCTTGCGACCGCGAGTGATTACGCCGTCGCGCGGCGCGCGGCCAAGCAGCTTGCCAACGCGGGTCATCCCGTCCTTGTGTCGTCACGCGTCGCTGGATACACGACGCCATGGGAAGGCGTTCACCGACACGTTGCAATCTGGCCCTTAAACGAGCATGCGCGAGATTTGTTCGCCGAGCGTTGGTTTGCGTCCACGGGCGATGTCGCAGCCCGCGCTCGCTATGTCGCCTCCACATCCAGTGGGGCGCTTGACGAAGTTCTGACCAACCCGCTAACTCTCGGATTCGTGTGCATGCTCGCGCATTACGGTCACGTCCCGAGCACGGCCGGCGCAATCTTCAACAGGTTCATCGACCACTTCTTGCGCGCCCAGTGGCGCGACCCCGCCCAACAACGGATTAGTCCGGCGCAGATCGGTCGGCTGAAACAGGCCGCCGAGGAGGTTGCCTGGGCGATGGCCAATTTCGGCCATGGCGACGACCTCACATGGCTAGACATCGTGGAGCTGGACACCATCGAACGAGCGACACGGGATCAATCCCCGTATGAGACATACGCTACCGGCCTCCTGATCCCGCACGGACCGGTTGAGCCACTCGGAGGGACTCAACAACGAGCGAGATGGCTTCACCGCGCTCTCCAAGAGAACTTTGTTGCGCAGAGAATGGCGGCCCTTATTGAGACGGATGATCCATCATGGCAGGAACGGCTCCTGCGAGCGACATTTTCGATGACTTGGCGGGGGGCACTGGCTCAGACGTTCATGCTGTTGGGTGAACGCGGGGCATTGAAGCCGGTACTTAGCTACTTCATGGCACAACTGCGAATCGGCGATTCGCCTCTTGGGCATATGGCGGAGATGCTGACTGTCGTAGCCTCTCATAGCGCCGAGCTGGAAGAGCGCCAAAAGGCAGCTGATATCTTGATTGCGCAAGACCGTTGGGACTCGGCGGAATTCATTGATCCGGTAGGAGTTATAGGCGCCCTGCATGATCGGATTCGACTGGGGCAACGAGAATTTGGTGGTCAGATCTGGCCGCATGTCTACCGTTCCAACTCACCGGGTGCGCGAGAGCTACTTGTTGAGGCCCATCAAGTTGGATGCGCGGACCAAAGCCGAGAGTTAGCGTCCGTGGTCATGTGGTTGGAGTTGGAATGCGCCCGTTTCGAAGATGTCGAACGGATCGTCGACAGCCTTTGCTTGGCCAAAGACCCTCCAAATACGTGGTTCCTGCGGCCACTTGAAGAACCGATTAGGAGCGTTGCGGTCGACCGTCTGGCATCGCTTCTCCGAAGGCCTCGGTTGCAGGGGTGTCCGAGCCTCCGTCGGGTCCACTGGATATGGCAGGCGATCGTCGGCGACGAGGAGGCTTCGCGTTCGACACCCACAGATCCGGATCTTCTTGTTGCTGTGATCTTCGGCAGGAAACTCGAGAATATGGACCGCGAGATGGGCGGCATTCGTCAACTACTCAGACGGCCGCTGGCGAATGAGGACATTATGCCTGGAGGCGTGTGGATGGAGACGCAGGGCTCCCCGGTACCAGTTGTCGATCGGGACTATCTGGCCTTCGCGCGGATCGAATGTGAGCTATGGGAGGCGGAGGATTCGCGTGTCGAGGAGCTATTGTCGATCACCGATCTCTCTCAGCCACTCGCCATCGCAATCCTGCAAGAGTTCGCTGATCAATGTCCGCTCCCAACCACCAATCGCCGAGAGACATTGATGTGGACTCTCGCTGTGCTTCGACGAGTGCCGAGCGTGGAAGCCATACCTTGGCTCGTGCCGTTGCGAACGGAGGCGTGGGCCGAGTGGGAGATCGACGCAAACTTCCTGTACTCGGCGATAGGTCGACAATGCTGGGACTTGCTGGCGGAGCGCGTCCTTGCTGAGCCGACGTCGAATCCTTCGTGGGATGCAGAAGTGCTCCTCAGTGCGGCAAACTACTCAGACGGGCCAAATGCCACAATAGAACTGGGTAGGGAATTGCGGATCGCCTACTACCTCGAGGGAATGCGCCGCTGGGCATCGGATAGAAATCGTTCGCTGTCATTAGATGACATTGGATACCTGGAAGACCTGGATCGTGGTAGCGCTGCATTGATCGTCACTGAGATAGAAGCGCTCGTTCGGGAGTGTGATCCGTCCACAGCGAATGCGCTTCTGACGCTCGTTGAGAGGTCACTCGTTGCGACTGGTCAACTCGGCCAATTCTGGGATCGGCTTCGGGTTCGCGCGTCGGCGGATCAATTCGGTCGCCCGTAGAGACAGAACTTGCGGCGGAGTAGTCCTCTCACGGTCTGCCCACAGCACAGCCGGAGCGCGACCGTGACGCTTCAATGCCGTGAGGGCACCAGACGGAGTAGACGTCCGAACTGGCTCACGCTAGGCCCGGGTGGCCACTTGCGGGATACAGAGGTTTGCTGGCTCAGTCGTGAGATAGATCATGTTGGAACCGGGCCAGTGCGGGAGGTCTGCGAGCGTGGCGGAGCGACACGCGAAGCGTGTAGTCGGTGGCGATCAGTACTCTCGGACCATGCCATACGAACCCGATGTGCCCGATGGTCAACACCTTGGGACTTCCCGTACCGTGGATGGCGCTGTCACGGGGCATCTGTTCGACGACAAGACGAACGATCTGAAAGGTCATGCAACGTGGCGCTGGGTCGACGAGCCCGACGAGGACTATTCAGGCGACACGACCTACGCGACTGAGCAACCTCGCCCGCTGACACCCGAAGAGCGCATCATCGCGGAAGCCCTCGCGCAGGCAATCCTGACCGGAATCGTGGTCGCTGTCCAAGTGGCCTCACCGCATGTCAAGCGTTGGTGGACGGAGAAGTTTGTTCCGGGTGTCAGATCTAGGGCGCGTCGTCTAATTGCTCCGCGAAAGCCAAAGCGCGCCAGCAAGCGCTCCGAGCAGTCGATCGATACCCAGCGAGTATTCGTCGCATCCGCAACGGGCGCCGAGCTTGTTGTAGCCGATCCGAAGATCAAGATGAGCCGCGCTGAGTGGAAGCTTCGTCTGCAGGCGATGCTTGACGCCGCCAACTTTCAGGATGAGCAGCGTCGCATTCTGTCTGTCGCCGAAGTCGTCGACGACGAGGCTGAACTGGAGGCCGTCGCCGCCGAAGAACTCACTCCGCAGCAATTCGCTCAGCAGATCAAGCGCATGGTCGAAGCCAACCCGGCACTTCTTGATTCCGAGACATCCGCGGAGTTGATACGCGTACTTGCGCCGAAGTCTTGACATGACGAAGTGAGCTGGCAGGGGACGAGTGATGCGCATGTTCGGAGTAGCGCAAAGCACTGCGTGACCGTTAGTCGTTCGGACGAATCAGTTCCGATTCAGCCCGTGGCGGCAGCTATCGAGTGCGTTCTTGAAGTGGCTCTCCGCCACGTCGTTGTCAGTCCTCGGGGTCGACGGGTCGAAGACACGGAGCAGCGAGAAGCGGAAACTTGAAGGATCAAGTCCCTGGAGCTCGACGTTGCCACCGTGTCCGTTCGTCGCGTAGGCCGTCCAGCGCTGACGGATACCGCCAGCGCCGGCAGCCTGGCCGACGTAGTGCCGCCCATCGCGGGTGTCAGTGACGAGGTAAATGCCGAACACGGATGAAAGCGCCGTGCGCCATGACGCGTACCGATGCTCGCGCATGACCGCCTGCAAACTGTGCGTGGCTGAGTGCGAGTCGGTCAAGCCAGGAAACGGGATCGGTTCGGCGTCCGCGATGCCGACGACGGGATAACTCGCTGCCGTGCTGGCGTTCATCCGCCACGTGCGCGCGGCGAACGCCATCCCATCACGAGACGGTTCCGTAGATCAGCCATGTGCTCGGACTCGATGGCGTCGAAGGTTCGGATGATTCCGGTGTTCTCTACCTCGCCGCGGTTCTCGAGGACTGACCACAGCCGTGCTTGGTCCCCGCCCTCCTTGATGAACACGACCCACAGCGGCGGAGGCGTGGCTGGGAACCGCCTCGAGTCGGCGGACTGCCTGCGGGTGTACTCCAAGATCTCGGAGTGCGTCGAGTCTGAGTGGAGGCCGGTCAGGCCACTCTCCTGAGATTCCTGCGCGAACCCGTGACGAATGACGAGCACCCAGGTCGGATCGACGCCAGCGTCAGTGAGCAGCGGTCCAAGCATCAGTGGCATGTCCTGAACGTAGCGGGTTGGCGGACGTGCAGCGCGCTGAGCCCGAGTGACCTAGGGCGTGTCTCCTAACCTGTCGGGGTGGTTGGCGGCAGGCTGGTGAGCGTGTCGCGTACTGAGTCGCTGTCGGATGCTGCGTGGGCTCGGATCGAGCCGTTGATGCCGGTCGCGTCGCGGAAGGGCGGTCGCCCTTTCCAGGATCACCGGCGGGTCGTGGAGGGGATCGTGTGGCGGTACCGGACCGGTTCGCCATGGCGTGACCTGCCTGCCGAGTTCGGGCCGTGGCAGACGGCGTGGAAGCGGCACCGCCGGTTCAGCGGCGATGGCACGTGGGATCGGATCTACGCGGAGATCCTCGCTGACGCCGACGCTGCCGGTGAGATCGATTGGGCGGTGAGCGTGGACTCCACGATCAACCGTGCGCATCAGCACGCGACGAACCTTCGGCGCGACACAGGGGGCTCTCTCGAGTTACAAGAATCTGCGCGAGGAACCGCCTGACCATGCGATCGGCCGGTCACGCGGCGGTTTGAGCACGAAGATCCATCACCTCGTCGACGGTCGCGGGCGTCCGCTGGTGGTGCTCGTCGGGCCGGGACAAGCCGGCGACGCGCCGATGTTCCCCGTCCTGATGGACCACCTCAAAGTCGCCCGGCGCGGACCCGGAAGGCCGCGCACCCGCCCTGACCGGCTCCGCGGCGACAAGGCGTACTCGTCCCGTGCGATCCGGCAGCACCTGCGGGACCGGGACATCGTCGCCGTCATACCCGAGCCGTCGGACCAGCAGGGCCATCGCAAACGGCGCGGCTCCCGCGGCGGGCGGCCGGTCAGCTACGACATCCAGGACTACAAGGGCCGAAACGTCGTCGAACGCGGCTTCAACGAAGACAAGCAGTGGCGCGGCCTCGCCACCCGCTACGACAAACTCGCCCTCACCTACCGCGGCGGAGCCGTCCTAAGAGCCATCACCCTCTGGCTCAAACGGTTAGGAGACACGCCCTAGGCGGTCGGCGTCGCTGTGGCAATCGCGACGCACAGCGCGCGGAGCTTGGACAGCTCGGGGAGCGCTCTCGGATTGTCGCGAAGCTTCACCAGCGGGGTGTGGGCGCGGATTAGCGCAACCTCTGTGATGTGCACGCCGTCGTCGAACGCGACCCAGGCGATCGACGTGCGGATCGTGCCTGGTCCGTGGGATGAGGCGGCTGGTCAGCCGGCCTCGAACCCAACATTCTGAGCTTCGTCGTCTGGCGGCGGCTACCGAACCGAGCGGCCTTCGCGGGCCTCGGGCGGTGGTCGTCGCCATCTCCACGCATCTTGATGCTTTCGACGCGCCCGAGATCCCCGCGTGCTACCAAGCCGTGAACGCGCATTACGTCCGGCACAGAGGAGACGAGCTGTTTCAGAAAATGCCTGATTGTGAGATAATTTAGCTACTCACACGCTGAGTCGGTTGAGCGCGGATGCTCCCGACCACACGCGGGACCGCTTGCCGGTTGCACCGCACGAGAGTGTGGCGTCTGCGCTCGCCAGTACGGTAAAGGTGAGCACTCGAGTGAAGCAACATTGACGCGCGTCGCTGCGCAGGAGAACAGAGTATGGCACCCACGACAAAGGAAGCGCAGCGCGCTGAACTCCACCGAACAATTTGGCGCATCGCGAACGACCTGCGCGGTTCCGTCGACGGTTGGGACTTCAAGAGCTACGTCCTGGGCATCCTGTTCTACCGCTTCATCTCGGAGAACCTTGCCAATTACATCAACGAGGGCGAGCGTACGGCCGGTGATGTGCACTTCGACTACGTCACGCTCAGCGACGCTGCTGCCGAGTTCGGTCGCAAGGAGACGGTAGCCGAGAAGGGCTTCTACATACTCCCTAGCGAGCTCTTCACCAACGTGAGGAAGCGTGCCGCAGACGATGAGAACCTCAATGAAACGCTCGAGCGGGTCTTTGGCAACATCGAGGGCTCCGCAATGGGCACCGACTCAGAGGACGACCTCAAGGGCCTGTTTGACGACCTTGACGTGAACAGCGCCAAGCTCGGCAACTCCGTGGCACGGCGCAACGAGAAGTTGGTCAAGCTGCTGAACGCGATCGGTGATCTCAATCTGGGTGGATTCGACAATCATGCGATCGACACTTTCGGCGACGCATACGAGTACCTCATGCAGATGTATGCAGCCAATGCCGGCAAGTCTGGTGGTGAGTACTACACGCCGCAGGAGGTCTCGGAGCTACTCGCCCGCATAACGGTCGTCGGCAAGAAGTCGGTGAACAAGGTGTACGACCCCGCAGTTGGCTCGGGCTCGCTACTACTGAAATTCGCCAAGGTTTTGGGCAAAGAGAACGTTCGCCAGGGGTTCTATGGCCAAGAGATCAACCTGACCACCTACAACCTCGCCCGGATCAACATGTTCCTGCACGACGTGAACTACGAGAAGTTCAACCTTGCGCACGGCGACACGCTGATCGAGCCGGCACACTTGGACGATGAGCCTTTTGAGGCGATCGTCTCGAATCCTCCGTACTCGATAAACTGGGAGGGGGACTCGAATCCGCTCCTGATCAACGATCCGCGCTTCGCGCCGGCCGGTGTTCTTGCACCCAAGAGCAAGGCAGATCTTGCCTTCACCATGCACATCCTTAGCTGGCTTGCAGTCAACGGCACAGCAGCCATCGTGGAGTTTCCTGGCGTCATGTACCGCGGTGGCGCGGAGCAGAAGATTCGTAAGTACCTCATCGAGAACAACTACATCGACGCGGTCATTCAGCTGCCGCCGGATCTCTTCTTCGGTACCTCGATTGCCACGTGCATACTCGTGCTCAAAAAGTCGAAGAAGGACAACTCTGTTCTGTTCATCGACGCGACTGATGAAGTCATTCGTCCGGGCAACAAGAACAAGCTGAGCCCGGACAACCAGCAAGCCATCCTCGATGCCTTTGTTGCACGCGAAGACGTCGACCACTTCGCCAAACTAGTCTCAAACACCGATCTTGCGGCGAACGGCTACAACATCGCGGTGCCGTCATATGTCGAGGCCAAAGACACTCGCGAGGTCATCGACATCCAGAACCTGGAGGCGGAGCTGGCCAAGATCGTGGCACGCCAGACCGAACTCCGAAGCGCCATTGGCGAGATCGTCGCAGATCTAGGGGCGGGGGGACATGCTTCTGTCTGATCTGCTCTCCAAAGCACCTGAGCAAGTCGAGTCACGGGTTGACCGCTTCCTTTTTGGCAGTCGGCCCCTCGGGTGGGGGAAGACCACAACACTTAAGTCCGGCCAGGTCGCCCTGAACTTTCAGTGCCGGACATGTGGAGGCATCCGCACGTTCCTCTCGGGATCCAGGTTGTCCTGTCTCGTCGTTGGTGCGGGGCTGCTCAGCATCGACGTCACTCTCAAGTGTTCGACATGCGCCAACACCGTTGAGGCTTGGTTTCTGGTGGCTGCGGTGGACGACTTCTACTCTTCTGCGCCGCTCGTCCGGGTCGAGCGCTACACAGAGAATCTTCGTGATCGAGCCGATCGCGTCGAGTCCACCTCTGGCCCGTTCTCCGACCTCTTGACGCGCGCCCAACTCGCATACGAACTTGGGTTGGGTGCGGGTTCAATGATCTACCTACGCAAGATCTTCGAGTTGGTGACCCACGAGGTTGCTGAAATCGCAGAAGTCCCGATCGTCTCCGCCAAAGGAAAGCGTCGTCCCTTCAAGGACGTCCTCCAGGAGGTAAACGAGAAGCGGAACATCATTCCGCTGAGCTTCTCGGGTAGCGGCTACAAACTCTTCGGAGAGCTCAGCGACGTGATTCACGGCCAGTCCGACGAAGTCGTCGCGCTGGCCAAGTATGCGCCTTGCCGACAGCTGGTATTGGGTGTCGTCGATCAGGTAAATAAGGACAACGAGTTCGCCAAAGCGATCGAGGAGCTTGGGTGGGACGTCGATGACATTGGGCGGATTGCGGCCGAAGGGGCAATGTCATGAGCCGCGTTGACGAACTGCTTCGCATATTGGCTCCGAGCGGGGTTGAGTTCAAGCCTCTCGGCGACGTTGGCACATTCGTCCGAGGAAACGGTTTGCAGAAGGTCGACCTACGAACAGAAGGTTCTCCGGCGATCCACTACGGGCAAGTGCACACGTACTACGGCACTTGGGCTGACGCAACCAAGTCGTTCGTCGATCCGATTCTTGCCGCGAGGCTTCGGCGAGCAAAGCCAGGCGACCTCATCGTCGCGACAACCAGTGAAGATGTCGCGGCTGTCGCGAAGGCCACTGCGTGGCTTGGGTCCGGCGAGGTTGCAATTAGCGGCGACGCCTACGTCTACAGCCATACTCTCGATCCGCGTTACGTCTCTTATTTCTTTCAGTCGCAGCAATTCCAAGACCAGAAGAAGCGCCGCGTCACCGGCACTAAGGTCCGACGGATCTCCGGAGATGCCCTGGCGCGAATTGTGATCCCGGTGCCACCACTGGACGTGCAGCGCGAGATCGCCAAGATCCTGGACGAACTTGACTCGAACGTTTCATTCCTTACGACTGCAACCGGCGAGGAACTGGCCGCTCGGCGGGACCAGTACGCCTATTACTCGGATCTTCTCCTGACCGGGTTGCACACTGACGACGAAAGCTGGACCACTCTAGGCGAGCTGTATACCTCGTCATCGGGACTTTCAAAGAGTGCGGACCAGTTCGGATTCGGCCATCCATTTCTTTCGTTCAAGACGGTCTTTCGGAACGCGGTTGTGCCGACCGAACTGACCGACCTCGTCAACTCGACAGAAGTCGAGCAAGCACGATTTTCCATCAAGGCCGGGGACGTGTTCGTAACACGTACTAGTGAAGACCTCGAAGGTCTTGGTACGAGCTGCGCAGCGCTGAGGGACTACCCGAGGGCCACCTTCAACGGCTTCACAAAGCGATTGCGGCCGAAGGAAGCGTCGGTCGTCGACCCCCAGTTCGCCGCTTACTTCTTCAGGTCATCGCTGTTCCGCTCGCAGATATCCCGGATGGCGATCCTCTCCACGCGCGTCAGTCTCAACAACGACATCTTGAGGCGGGTCCGTATGCCGCTTCCTCTGATCGAGGAGCAGCGCAGGGTTGTTGCCAAGCTCGTCGAGCTCGACACCTTGAGCAGTGAGCTTGCCGTGCAGATCAGGGCCGAGGTCACGGCACGCCGGGACCAGCTCACCTACTACCGCGACTCGCTCTTCAAGTTCGAGGAGCTCGCATCATGAGCGATACACGACCTCGTCAGTACGCGCCCATCGCTGTCAGCACCGAGAGCACGGTCGTTGCCGAGTACGTCTCGGACGGCGACGCAACCAAGAAGTACCAGTCTGAGGCAGAGCTCGAGAAGGAGTTCATCCGGCTCCTGGAATCGCAGGCTTACGAGCACCTGCCCATCACAAGCGAATCTGAGCTCGTGGCGAATCTACGAGCTCAACTCGAAGCGTTGAACCGCATGACCTTCAGCGACGCCGAATGGGAGCAGTTCTTCACGACGAAGATCGCCGCAGCGAACGAAGGTATCGCCGAGAAGACAATCCGACTTCAGGAGGACCATGTCCAGATTCTGAAGCGCGATGACGGTACGACCAAGAACATCAGCCTCATCGACAAGAAGAGCGTTCACAACAACCGCCTGCAGGTGATCAACCAGTACAAGCTCGCTGCTGGTGAGGGCGGTGCGACCTACGGCAACCGGTACGACGTGACCGTGCTCGTCAACGGACTTCCAATGGTGCACATCGAGCTCAAGCGCCGCGGCGTCGACATCCGCGAGGCGTTCAATCAGATTGATCGCTACCAGCGCGACAGCCTGTGGGCTGGTTCGGGCCTGTTCGAATACGTTCAGCTCTTCGTTATCAGCAACGGCACGCTGACCAAGTACTACAGCAACACGACCCGTCGTCAACACGTTGAGGATCTGAGGGGCAAGAAGCGGACGCGCAAGACGAGCAACTCGTTCGAGTTCACGTCGTGGTGGGCCGACGCGCAGAATCGGCCAATCCAGGATCTCTCGGCATTCGCCAAGACGTTCTTCGCCCGTCATACGTTACTCAACGTCCTCACCAAGTACTGCGTTCTCACCGCCGACCGCATGCTGCTCGTGATGCGGCCCTACCAAATCGTCGCTGCGGAGCGGATCCTGAACCGCATCGAGATCTCCGGCAACTACAAGCAACTCGGCACCCTCAAGGCCGGCGGCTATGTATGGCACACGACAGGTTCGGGTAAGACGCTAACGAGCTTTAAGGCCGCCCAACTTGCGAGCCGAATGCCGAGCGTTGAGAAGGTGCTGTTCGTCGTAGACCGCAAGGATCTCGACTACCAGACGATGCGCGAGTACGACCGCTTCGAGAAGGGTGCGGCAAACTCCAACACCTCCACTGCGGTGCTCAAGAAGCAACTGGAGGATCCAAACGCACGGATCATCATCACCACGATCCAGAAGCTTGCAACGTTCATCAACGCACCGGCCAACAGGGGCCACGCCATCTTCGAGGGCCATGTGGTTCTGATCTTCGACGAGTGCCACCGATCACAGTTCGGGGACATGCACACCGCCATCACGAAGGCGTTCAAGCGCTACAACCTCTTCGGTTTCACTGGGACGCCGATCTTCGCGGTCAATGCGGGCACCAGTGGCAACCCGAAGTTGCGGACTACGGCTCAGGCTTTCGGGTGCTTCCTGCACGGTGACCCGAAGAACTGCCCGCCCGAGAGCCATCAGATGGCGATCCACGCGTACACAATTGTCGACGCCATCAGCGACAAGAACGTCCTGCCATTCCGCATCGATTACGTCAACACGGTTCAGGTCGGGGCAGTCGTCGATGCGCAGGTGTCCGCGATCGACACCGAGAAGGCGCTTCTTGCCCCGGAACGCCTCCTTAAGATCGTCGACTATACGCTCGAGCACTTCGATCAGAAGACCCGCAGGACCGAGCGTTACTCGGTGGGTGAGCGCCGCGTGCATGGCTTCAACGCTCTGTTCGCAACCGCTTCGATTGAAGCAGCAAAGCGCTACTACACACGGTTCAAAGAGGCTCAGGTCGATCTCACGCCCGATCGCCGCCTCAAGATTGGCATCATCTATTCGTACGCCGCCAACGAAGAAGTCGGCGACGAGTATCTCGACGATGAGGGCTTCGACACCGGTGCTCTCGATCAGTCGTCGCGCGACTTCCTGGCGGCCGCAATCGAGGACTACAACGCCATGTTCGCGACGAGCTTCGACACCTCTGCCGACAAGTTCCAGAACTATTACAAAGACCTCTCGCTACGACTCAAGAACCGAGAGCTGGACCTTGTCATAGTGGTCAACATGTTCCTGACGGGGTTCGACGCCACCACGCTCAACACGCTTTTTGTCGATAAGCGACTCGTCAATCACGGTCTTATTCAGGCATACTCCCGCACCAACCGCATTCTGAACTCCGTCAAGACGTATGGCAATATCGTCAGTTTCCGTGATCTCGAGGAGGAGACAAACGAGGCGATCGCGCTCTTCGGCAATAAGGACGCCAAGGGCATCGTCCTTCTGAAGCCCTACACGGAGTACTACGAGACCTACTCAGAGAAGGTGCAGGAGCTTCTTGAGCGGTTCCCGCTCGGCCAGCCGATCGTTGGCGAAGCGGCTCAGAAGGCATTCATCGCACTCTTCGGTCAGATCCTGCGTCTGCAGAACGTCCTGAGCTCGTTTGACGACTTTGTCGGGCATGAGATCCTCACGGATCGTCAGGGCCAGGACTACCGCAGCGTATACCTCGACCTCTACGCCGACTTCCGGAAAAGCAAACACACTGAGAAGGAGTCGATCGTCGATGACGTCGTCTTCGAGATCGAGCTGATCAAGCAGGTCGAGATCAATGTCGACTACATCCTGATGCTCGTCCAGAAATTCCGCGACGCGCGCGGTGACGGCGAGGACCGTGAGATTCGCGCAAACATCTCGCACGCCATCGACGCCAGTCCAAGCTTGCGCAACAAGAAGGACCTGGTCGAGGACTTCGTGGACTCGATCTCTGCGAGCGGGGATATCGACGAACAGTGGGCTGCGTACGTGGCTGCCCGTCGCACCACTGAACTGAATGCCATCATCGAGGAAGAGAACCTGAAGCCCGATGAGACCCGTGACTTCATGGCAACAGCGTTTCGCGAGGGCGAGGTGAAGGTCACTGGGACCGCCATCACGAAGGTACTGCCCCCGGTATCACGGTTCTCGCCCGACGGTGGCCATGGTGACAAGAAGCAGCGCGTTCTCGAGAAGCTCGGTAGCTTCTTCGAACGGTTCTTTGGAGTGGGCGCCAAAGAGACCGACATCGAGTAGGACCCTTCAGACGCTTGTCGGCGCGATGGTCGATCGCAGTAGGGCATCGCGTCCGGTCAGGTAATGCTGAGTCAGCAACTCTTGCACTCGCTGTGAGCTTTTCCACCCATCGGCGACACTCACGGCGTCGGCAAACGCCTTCACGCGCGTCTTGAGGTCTTCGACGCCGGCAGGAGTGAGGATTCGTGTCCCAGGCGGCGGTGTCCCTTCGATCAGATAAGTCGACTCAGGGTGAACAAGAACCGGGATCGATGCATCGTGCGCGTTATAGTTCGCCCGATGCCAGCTCACATGCCCGGAGAGCTGATCGAGTTCGGTCTTCTTTATACGGAGGTCTGCCCGCGTTACGCCGGTCTTCAGCTCTATCAGGAGTTGGAGGTCGTCCCGAACGGACCACAGGTCGTCGGGACCGGTGCCGTACACCTTGTCCGGGCGTTCGGCTGCGAAACCGAGGTGAAGCCCGAGTGCCTCGAACGCCGCTTCGGCGTCCGGCACCCGCGCAGGATCAAAGGCCATATCGCCCAGCATCAGTTGGACACCGAGGACCAGTTCAACTCCCGTCGCGTACTTATCCGTTAGGAAGGTACTCGCGGCTTGTGCTTGCTCAGCCGTAGCCCGAAGCCGCTGAACCGGAGGCGTCGATAGTGGAAGGAGCACATTGATGTTGGCGAGGCGGGCTTCGCGGAGACTCGCTTGTGCGCCGTCAGGATTCGTGGCGTGCTGGTAGCGAGCGAGCTCCTCCCGATACCAACCGGAGGGACCGCTGCACGAGTCGGTGACATCTGATTTGGCATGCCCGGGAGGGCGGCCTGGAAGGATGTTGCTGTGCCCAAGCCCTACCCGACCGAGTTTCGTGAGGACGTGATGCGCGTCGCGCAGAACCGCGAGCCCGCAGTGGCCTCGTCGTACCATCGGTTGAGAGTGCTGAGAAAGCGCGAATCACACAGAGCTTGCGGTGGTATGGCCGTTATCTCGTGACTATCGCGTGCGTACGAGGTGAAGTTCTGCGATCCCACCGTCACAAACGCGCCGTCGAAGCAGGACCTTCGCATGCATCCTCGGGAGCGACCGAACTTCTACACGTTTCTGGATGAGGCGCTTGATCGCGAGCAGTTGAGCGCGATACTGCATAGTGCCGCTGGCAGGCGACAGGTCGGTGACGACCGACTGGCACGACTCGTCGAGACGGGAATTGCCCAGTAGATGAACGAGCAACTGCCCAAGATACGGCGTGAAAATGCGGATGCTCGACTGTGCCTGCTTCACGCGCGCTCGCCACTTCGGATACACATCGGCTGCGAGGAACTCGCTGCCCATCTCGGTGGACACGATCAAGAGCTTGGCATGCCGGGTGCCGAGCGGCGCAAGGCCGAGAGTGCGCTGACTCGCGCCCGGCCCTCCTGTCGCGAAGGGTTAAGCGGACCATTCGGACACACACCGGTGTTCGAGACCGGTTTCACGACCGGCCCGAGGCGTCAGTTTCGGGGTTCCCGGGTCATCTTGTGGAGCTGACGGCGGCGCCATTGTGCTCGAGTGCGCTGCCCTGTAGCAACGATGCCGGATGCTGCTCGCCGAGCGCACGGATGCGGGTCGTTCACCGAGTCACGCGCTGGGCGTCCATATGCTGTTCGTGCCACCAGGTGCTCCCGTCGTCGTTGGAACACCACCCGTCCCACTTGAACGTCTCGGAGGCAATGTCGCTGAAGACCCATCTCACGCGGCGGCCGTCAGCCTGAACTCCGACGAGCTCGATGCGATTGCCGTCTTGCTCTGCGGTCAGGACGACGTGTTCCGCAGCTCGAGGGCAGAACCAGACCACGCGCCAGCCGACGCGCGAATCCCACGTGCGGACGGTAGTACCCAACGCGGACCCAGCCGCATTGACAAGGACGTCCTGAATTCCCCGTCCATCGATGATCCAGCCGAACGTCCACACCAGGTCGCTCTCGGACCATGTCTGAGCAGTCTCGCTGTAGACGGCGTTGCGAACCTCCCACTCGCCGACGAATCTCCCGAACAGGGCAAGTTCGGACGCGAACTCCGGTGCTGGCCCATCGGCGACAAGGCTCTGCTGCATGCTCACGCGCACAATCTACTGACCTACCCGACAGCGCGGATGCCGGTCCCTTGACGGGCAATATCACGTGGTGGCGGGTGTTCGTGTGTGCAGTGCGAGGCGCACATAGGGGAGGTGCTCGCGTGCGATGACGACGGTTGTGACGAGGTCGGGTCGAAGTTGGGCGCCGGTCGCGTACACGAAGGGGTCGGTGTCGATCTCGACGGCCGGCACTTCTGCACCGTCGATCTCGAGTGTCGCGGCGTTGATAGACGACACGCCGACCTGCCATGGGCCACCCTCGGTGGGTGCCGGGCCCAGCCCCAGTTCGTTGCGGTAGTGGTTCATCAGGACGTTGTTGGTGTGATCGACGAGCTGCTGCTCGAGCGTGGTGAAGTCCGACGAGTCTCTGCTCCAGCTGGTGCGCACGGCTTCCCACAGGCGGGGGTAGCGCATGATCTCGAGGAACTCGAGTAGCCAGGCGGGGCGCGGCCACGGGGGGACGGTGTCGATGGTCGCCTGCTCATCCGGATCCAGGTGCTTCAGATTCACCGGGTCGTCACGATCGTCCGGGTTGCGCCACAGCCGGTACGTGAAACTCACCGCGAGCTGTGATCGGCCGGCCCCATCAGTCGCCTCCATGATGGCCGGCATGTGCAGGTCCTCGATGGTGGGTTGAGGGGCGAGGCCAATCAGCGGGAAGGGGAGGCCGGCAAGTTGCCGGGCGGATTCCCCACGCGGGTCCGGGGCATTCTCGGGGAGCACACCGGCGATACGCATGCCTCGAGCGTTCCGGATCGTGCCCTGTTGCGCAACGGCCCGTGCGCTCGCAAGGAAGCGCGGAACGGAGATGCACGCCGAGCGATGGACGGTGCTCGTGTGGGCCTAGCCTGCGCGATCGGCTCGGTCGAACACATGTAGTCCTACGTCGTCCCACGGAGTCCGATCGCGGGCCGGCGGTGCGGCGCGTGCGGGTACGTCGCGGTGCATCAAATCGTCGATTCGCAGGTCTTGTAGGGGCTCTATGCTCGCGCTATGAACAGCGCGCTCTCCGGCCTCCGGGTACTTGTCTTCTCCGCCATCATCATCGCGGTTATCTGCATCGTCCTGGGCGTCGCTCTCACAGTGGGGACGGCCAATAGCTACAATCCCAGCGCGTCGCTACTTGCGTACAGCTTCCTCGCCCTCGGCGGCGCCTTTATCCCGATCGCATTTATAGTGGGCGCGATCAGCCTGCACGCGCATGCCGTCACGGCGAAGCCAGCTGCCGCCAGGCTGGCACCTGCTCCTGCTCCCCGCGCCCAGACGCCGCCCGACCGGTAGCTCGAGAACCGCGGGATTCCGCGGATAGCATTCAGCGCAGAAGAAGCCGCTCTGGAGTGGGCGCGGCAAGACCTATCCTGAGGTCAACCAGCGATCGGGCCTGGCTGATCGCGCGACGGTTTCCCGTGCTTCCCCGATCCGCATTCAGCTGCGACGCTGCAGCTTCGAGAACGGCGAACCGCGCCCCATCCGGATCACACGGATATCTCCGGCGGTATGTCACGCGGGCGTGCCGATCTGTACGGAAGGATCGATGTTGTGGAGACCTTCAAGCGAACACCACTGCAGCTGTTCAATCTTCCGCAGCACTTCGTGATCCCGCTCTTTCAACGTCCGTACGTCTGGAGGGAGGAGGACCAGTGGGGACCGCTGTGGAATGACATCCGTCGTATCACCGAGTTGCGGATCGCGGAGCCTCGCTCGAACGCCACGCATTTCTTGGGGGCGGTTGTCATCCAGTCGCACGAGGCTCAGAGCTCCAGGATGACGACGTGGAACGTGATCGATGGCCAGCAGCGTCTGACGACGCTGCAGGTCCTCGCTGACGCCACTTGCGCCCTGCTTGCAGAGGGCGGCGACCTGAGGTTGTCCGGTCAACTGGACCGCCTCACCCACAATGACGAGAGCTTCGTCGAGGAAGGAGACACTCGACTGAAGGTCCGCCATCTCAACAAGGACCGGGCCGCGTTCGACGAGGTGATGTCTGCTGAGCCGCCCGTAGATCATGCCGACCTTGCCCATTCGGAGTCTCAGATCGTCTCCGCGCACGCCTACTTCTCCACCGTCGTGCAGCAGTGGCTCGGCGCGGTTGGATCGGATGACTATGCCGTGAAGGCCAAGGAACTTACGACCGTCCTTCTCGACGGACTCCAGCTGGTGTCCATCGAGCTGGAGGCCTCGGAGAACTCGCAGGAGATCTTTGAGACTCTCAACGCGCGCGGGACACCGCTCACCGCCGCCGATCTGGTGCGCAACTTCGTGTTCCAGCGTCTTGAAGCCGAAGGCGGCGACACGGCAAGGGCGTATCGAGACGATTGGCCGTTCGAGACGAAGTTCTGGATGCGGGAGGTCAGCGTGGGACGCAGCCTCGTCAGCCGCAGCTCGCTGTTCCTCAACCAGTGGCTCATCGCTCGGACGGGCGAGGAAGTCAGCCCGCAGGCGACGTTCAACCGTTTCAAGTCGTACGTCGAACTCGAGTCTGGTCATCTGATGGCCGATCTGCTACCGGTCATCAAGCAGCAAGCACAGCAGTACGAGTGCTGGACCGAAGCTGCCAACCGGCCGGGTGGAAGCCTGGACAGCACGGAGATGGCCGTCTACCGGATGCAGGCGGGTGGGGTAGAGGTCCTCAAGCCGCTGCTGATCTGGTTGCACGAGCCGGGCAGAGGAGTGGCTCCCGATTCCATTGACCGGATCATCCAAGCGGCGGAAAGCTGGGTCGTTCGTCGTCAGTTTCTGCGCCTGTCAGGTAGCGATCTCGGTCGCATCGTCGCGGACGTCATCGCTGCGAACTCGACGGTACCTGCCAGCGATCTTGCGGAGCGCGTCGCCGGTCACCTTGCACGCCTCAACGTCACGAGCACGTACTGGCCTGGCGACGAGGAAATCCGACGGACGTTGGCGACCGAGGCGGCCTATACCCGGTTCCCTCGAGGCCGGCTTCGGATGTTTCTTGAGGCTGCCGAGGACCACTTCCGCGCTGAGACGGGCCAGCCGCAGATCGAGCGCAAGGGCTACCCGATCGAGCATCTCCTGCCCCGAACGTGGAGAGACACCTGGCCCGTTGCGACGCCGGAAGAGGCCGACGCACGGCAGGAACGCGTGAACCGCCTGGGCAACCTGACGCTCCTGACTCGTTCACTGAACTCCAAAATCTCGAACGGCGCGTGGCCCGCCAAGCGATCTGCTTTGCAGGACCACAACACGATCACCCTCACGGGCCGGGTCATCAAGCGAACGGAGCAGCATGCGTGGGATGAGGCGCTGATTGACGAGCGGACCTCGGAGTTGATCGACGTCCTGCTCCGGGTCTGGCCGGTTCCGGAGGGGCACCACGGCAAGGTCGTCGACCCGCAGACCAAGGCCGGCGATTGGGTCGAACTCAAGCACCTGATCGAAGCCGGTCTCCTCGCAGGAGGAGACAAGCTCGTGGCAACCCATCGCGACTTCAAGGGCATGGAGGCCACTGTGACCGCTGACGGGGCGATCGATCTGAACGGCAAGCGATACACGTCGCCGTCAGCAGCTGGTCTCGCCCTCCGAAAGCGCGCGACGAACGGATGGTACTTCTGGGCAGTGGCAGACGGGCGCAGGCTACGAGACGTCCGCACCGAGTTCCAGAACTCCATGCCCCCCGACGAGGAGCTCCAGTTCCCGGTCGAGTAGCCCTACGAAAGAGGCACAAGCCGCGCCCGGATCCGACCCCGCCACCGATAAGTCGTGCACGGATGCTCAACCGGGGCCATTGCCCGACAAGGTCAGTAGCGAGCGCCCCTTGAGGAGCACGCTGTCGATCCCTTTGCGTGCAGGGCACGTAGGAGGGGCCAGGTCGCGCACCGGCTGGCGCCGGGAGTCGATGACGCCGGCCGGACGCGGCGGTTCAGTTCTTGAGGATCGCAAGGATCCGACGCGCGGTCTTTGCTGTCGTGTGGAACATCGCGAGGACCATGAGCACTGGCGCGGCAATGCGCTCATGAATCCGGCGGGTGCCGATTACGCCGCTCTTGCGGACTAGTGGTGCGGATACCTCGAGCAGCTTGAGCATTCGACGTTCGTACCCCGGGGCGAAGGCCAGCGCGATCGCCAATAGGAAGACCAGGCGTGAAAGGAAAGCGGCGACCAGGATGATCGCCATGACGGGCAGAATGTCGTGAAGGTAGCTGAACAGAATGTCCATGAGGCACGTCTCCAGAAGCGCCTGCCTGTCGGCGCTTCTCAGGACGGCTCTCATGGAGCTCTGGGATTGTCAGGTCAGCCGGCATGCAACATGCGAACTGGAGCTTCGTTGGGATCTGAAGTCGATCCGTTGGGCTCGTCACAGGCGACGAACAGGTCTGCTCGAGAGGTTATAACAGCCCTGGGTGATGACTATTCCCAGCAGCGTCACTCGGTCGCGAACAGGGCTCAGCTTGAGTGCTTGAGCGCAGCGATGTTCGCGGCGCGGTACGCCTCGCGATCCCCTTTACGGGCAGTGCTCGAAAGCCGAACTGTCGCGTGCATCGATCTGCCCCTCGTGGTCGGGGACTCGCTCCCGCTGAAGTAGATGTAGACATCTGACGATGTTGCACGATCACTCACCAGCGGATGTGTTCACGACCCTGCTGGACCCCCTGAACCCCAGCGGTTGCGACGTTGAGTAGAAACCACCACGCCGAAAGCGTTCCGAGTTTGAGCGCCGCCGACGCTCAGAGCCTCGTGACCAATCGGCCGTGACGTGCACGGGTCGTCACCGTCCGAACTGAGACCCTGATGCGAGCGCCGCCGCCACCCAAGTGACGACGGAGGAAGATGTCGACGTGGACATGCGGGAGTTTGACGTCCCTCTCGATAAGACGACACGCCTGAGACTGAGGAGCGGTCTCCTCGGACTGGCGGGGGCAGCCGAATCGATGGTGAAGCGTGGGGTGCGAGTGAAGACCTACGACACTTCGGTCGGTCGACTCGACGTGTCCTTTGTCGCCGACCAATCCCTGCTGCTCAGCCTTCTGTCGGCTGCCGACCACCTACGCGCTCTCGGAAAGCTCATCGTTGAGCCACGGGTCACGGTGACGCTCAGTTCGGCGTCGCGAGGCGCTATTGAGTCGCTGGCGCGCGGTCATTGGATAGCGAGCGGTGTCGACGGCACTGACGTGTCTGCCCGGGCGCTGACGCTGCTTCGAAGAGATGCTGTAGCTTCCAGGACCGCCAACTCGTTGCCGACGTACCAGGACCCCGGTTCCGCAGCGGAGCTCTCCGCCGACAAGTACCTCGCGCTGCTCGACTCCGCACTCGAGGCCGTCGGCGGCGTGATCCGTGACGCGCCACGGGCGACAGACCTATCCACGCGGCTCCTTGAAGCAGCGTTTCCGAACATGCCGGGCAGGCAGAAGTACGCGGAGCTGTCTGCGATCGCACACGGCGGCGGCGCGACCGTTGGCCTGTATGCGACAGGAGTGGGAACACTGCGCCTACCGCAATTGGCGGCACTGAATGTCATCGGCCCCGCGATCGGGTGCGCCGACGAAGGGGTGCCGACTATAGCGGCAGCGCCAGTCTCACTATTTCGCAACGACGCCATTCGGGAGATCTGGCAACCTGCAGTCCGGCGGATCGCTCCTTTGGTAGACGACCTTCGAGGCCGAGACCTTCCGGGTCAACCACCGCCGTTGCGAAGTCAGTGACCCATCCTTGGGTTCTTGCTGTGGTCGCAACACTTAGCGGGTGGAGAGTGTTGTGGCGGAGTTGGCGTTGCGGTTTCGGTTGGATCTGGTCCAGCGGGCGTGGGAGGGTTTCAGGCCGGGTGGTTCGCGAGTGAGGTCGGCGAGCGGATCGGTGTGAACCGGACGACCGCGAAACGGATGCTCGTCGCCGCCGGCGGCGTCAGACCCCGACGGGGCCGGAACCTGCAGGGCCGATATCTGTCCTTCGCCGAACGGGAAGAGATCGCGGTCGGCGTCGCCGCCGGCGAATCAGTGCGGTCGATCGCGCGGCGGATCGGGCGGGCGCCGTCGACGGTGTCGCGGGAGCTGTCCCGGAACGCGACGCGTGGCCGGTATCGGGCGTCGGTGGCGCAGATGTCCGCGTTCGAGCGGGCGAGCAGGCCCAAGCCGGCGAAGCTGGCGACCAATCTGCGGCTGCGTGCCAGGGTGGAAGCGGACTTGGCCAAGCGCCGATCACCGGAGCAGATCGCCGGTCGCCTGCGCCGAGAGTTCCCCGATGACCCGGAGATGCGCGTGAGCACGGAGACGATCTACCAATCGCTCTACGTGCAGTCCCGCGGCGCCCTGAAGCAGGAACTGACCCGGTATCTGCGCAGCGGGCGCGCACTGCGCCACCCCAGCCGGAAGGTGGGGCAGCGTAAGAACCGGATCCCGAACATGGTCAACATCTCGCAGCGCCCGCCGGAGGCCAGCGACCGGGCCGTTCCGGGGAGTTGGGAGGGGGATCTGATCATCGGCGCCGGGAACCTGTCCGCGATCGGCACCCTGGTGGAACGGCACTCGAACTTCACGATGCTCGTCCCGCTTCCTGAGGGCTACAAACCCGATCAGGTCGCTCCGGCGCTGACCCGGAAGATCCAGCAGCTCCCGTTGCAGCTGCGCGGCACGTTGACCTGGGACCAAGGACCGGAGATGCGCGACTGGGAGCAGGTCCGCATCGACACCGGCATCGAGGTCTTCTTCTGCGACCCGCACTCGCCCTGGCAGCGCGGCATCAACGAGAACACCAACGGGCTGCTTCGGCAGTACTTTCCGAAGGGCACCCGCCTCGACGGGTTCACCGAGGGCGAGCTGGACGCCGTCGCCTACCAACTCAACGACCGACCCCGCAAACGTCTCGACTACCAGACCCCGAATGAGATCATCAGATCCGTCCTGTTGCGATGACCGCCTGAATCCGCCGGTCCTCCAACGAGCGGAATCTAACCCACGACGAGCGGGCGGCGACCAGGGCCGTCGCGCTTCAAAGAGGATCCCTAATACGAGAGTAGAACGTTGGTTTTCAGACTGCTGGAGTGACGGTGACGTTGTAGCCGAGGTCGCGGAGTTGTCGAATGGCCTTGTTCTTGACCCTGCCGGGGTCGCTGCGGACGTAGAAGTCGGCGCCGAAGTCGGTGTGTCCCTCACCGTTTCGGAGCATGTGCCAGACGGCGACGAGGAGGGTGTGCTCGATCGCGACGACCGCTTTGAGTGGGCCGCAGCGAGATCACGCGTGAGACATGGTCGAACGGACGTCGGGCCACCTCTCAGGTGCGCGCGGTACTGTGGTCGAGATAGGCGAACTTCTCATTCGTCTCGCCCCGGCTGTGTGGTAACGGTCGGGGCTTCTTCTTTGTGTGGATGCGTCTAGGCGTCCGCGCAACCTCATGGCACCGTCGCGCGACGCGGCCTGTCTTGCCCGAAGAGCGCCCCTTTGCGGGGGTGCCTGGTGTGCAGCGGTCGGCAGGAGCCGTTGGCGGTCGGCGTTCTCGTGCCAGTCCATTGCGAGGCGTGCGCAACTTACGGATGTATGCCGGCCCTGCTGCGTCATGAGTGCTGCCGCCGGATCTCCCGTCCCGGCATGGGTTCCGCCAGTGTGATTCGCGCGTCGGGCGCGCCGAACGGGTCCGCGAAGTACTGCGTCTCGTGAGAGACCCGTCCGTCGGCGAACTCCATGATCGACACCGAGAAGCTCGGTGCTCCGTCATAGCTGATGATGCATTCGCTCACCCACAGCGACCCCTCGCCCTGGATGCGCAGGACAGTGAAGTGGCGCTCGGCCATGGCCGCCACGCTGTGCCGCGATCGTCGTGCGCCCATGGAAGCGCTCACCGGACTGCGGATAGTCGAGCACTGCATCGTCGGCGTAGATCGCGTGTTCGGTCGTGACGTCGCCGACGTCCGATGCGTGCCAGTGTTCTTGGATAGCTTGCCTGATCGAGTTCATCGCGTTGTTCTCTCCCGATGAAAGCCGTCGCGTCCGGGGGCCAGGGTACGCCCGCAGAGCTGCTCGTGGCGGTGACGATCGGGAACACTCCGCCATCAGGGATTGAGCACGTCGATAGGCCGGTCGCGGGCCGTGCAGTGCAGTGAGCGGTACTTCTCAGGGCACTTGTACGGACAGCGCATGTCGTGCGTGGCGGCGGCCGCGGCCCAATCACCTCGATGGGTGGTTGACGATGTATCGCATCTGGCACGCGAACTCTCTTCTCTTGCGGAGCCCTTGTCCGCACGGCGGGCCGCAGACGGGCGAGACAACGGCACGGATCAATTGTTTCTGCGGTCTTGACGAAGGA
The DNA here is from genome assembly GCF_034120055.1 of Microbacterium rhizosphaerae. Taxonomy (NCBI): domain Bacteria; kingdom Bacillati; phylum Actinomycetota; class Actinomycetes; order Micrococcales; family Microbacteriaceae; genus Microbacterium; species Microbacterium rhizosphaerae. The sequence continues at coordinate 1,986,127 of NZ_CP139368.1, forward strand.
GCAACGCCATGTCCACACCACCCACGATCTCGGAAGGCTCCACCGGCGCCAACGTGCGTTGGGCGCAGTACCTACTCGTGCGGCGCACGCTCAGCTACAACCAGATCGACGGCAACTTCGGGCCGGTCACGAAGACCGCGGTCGAGGAGTTCCAGGGGTACAGCGGCCTGACGGTCGACGGCATCGTCGGACCGCTGACCTGGGCGGCCCTCGGTGGAGACGGACCCGAACCCCCCACCCTGCAGCAGGGCTCGGTGGGCACCGTGGTCGGCCGGTTGCAGACCGCACTGAACGAGGGGCGGGGTGGCTTTGCCCCAGCCAGCAACCCGGTACTCGTCGTCGATGACCACTTCGGGCCAATCACCGCTCAAGCCGTGCGCGGTGCGCAGACGTCGGGCGGGATCACGGCCGACGGCATCGTCGGGCTGCAGACCTGGGCGCTGCCTGTCCATGCGGCAGGTCAAGTGCTCGCCGATCTGTGCGGCGTCCCCGGACCGGGCGGATCGTGACAGGGAGCCGTCGAGAGAGGTCAACTGGGCTCACCGAGAAAGTTCGCAACCGATAGCGGCAGCACGCTGCAGCTCCTCACGTCGAGGTCGGGGAGGCTGGGGCATGACCAATCGTTCCGGGAATCCGAGGCATGACCAAGGTATCCAGGAAACCTGGGCGGGCTCCGTCACCTCCGGACGAACAGCGAACCAGACACTGCAGTAGCGGGTCGTCGACCGTGCACTGGACCGGGCGCGCGGCTCATCCTGATTGTCACCAAGCTGCAACCACACATTCCCTCTCGGCCGGCCACGTGAGCGCCGCGCGACTACTCCGGTGCGATGCGAACTCCCGAGGAGAGCTAGCCTCCTGCCCTGTGGATGTGCAGCACGTTATGTTGTCACCGTGCACCGGAATGGGTACTTTCCACAGGAGGGCTTGTGTACGAGGACGTTCGTTGGGCCGCTCGACTAGCGGACGTGGCCGAGGTCGGCTTCGCCGGAAGCCCGGGAATCGACCGATCCAAGCTGAAGTACCACGCCCTGCGACCCAGTACGCAGTACCGCTCGCTCTGGTGGGAGACGCCGGACGGGGCGACAACCCAGGCTCCAGCCGCCGCCCATCGCGCTGAGCGTGACGTAAGCCCCGCGACTCTCATCCGAAGAACATGGGAGTCGCTCGAACTCCCGGGCACAGCCGCCGACTGGCATTTCACGCTGCTGGACGCGACCAGTCAGCTCTGGCGGTTGCGCACCCGCCAGCCCGAGCACTTGGCGATATGCGAGCAGTTCTGCCGAATCGATATCAACTTGGTCCGGGTCCGCCCTGAGCCTTTCTGGCTCGGCGACTCCGCCGCTAAGGGATTCGTAAGTATTCCGACGTTCGACATCCTGATCAAGATTCTTCGCGCCGTCGACGAACTGGATGAGGCCCTTGATTACGCGCGACTCGGTGTCCCGTTCGGACAGGGAACCGAACGGGAAGTCGAGGAGCTTGAAGTCGCGCTCGGGGCAGGCGTGTGAATCTCCCATTCGATGAGCTCCTGCCTGCTGACAGCTTCCTCGAGGCTGCGTTCCTGCGCTGGGTGTTGACGCCCGTCTGCTTACCGAGCGTGGTTCCCCTGGTCCGTCCGCAACACAGGGTCAGCACCGGTGAGCACGACTACCGCGTCGACTACGCACTCACGGGCCGGGACCTCATCGCGATCGAACTGGACGGCTACGCTTTTCACTCCGATCGCGGCGCATTCACGTACGATCGGCTCCGCCAAAACGACCTGACGACCGTTGGTGCGCGCGTGTTGCGCTTCTCTTACGACGCAATCCGGACTCGTACCGCCTACTGTGCCGAGCAGACAGCCGCGCTACTGCGGACCGACCCTGTCCTCGCCCTGCACGTGCGAAGCTCTATCCACGCCGTTCCGGCCGAGATGCCCGCAGATCCCGCATACGCGCTCGCGCGGGCCAAGCCCTCAACGCCCGACGAACTTCCACTGAACGCGAGCTCCTTCGACCGAGTCCGAACCCGACTTGACCGACGTGTGCTGAGAACCTGCCAGCAGGAAGCGCTTGCCGCGCTCAGTTCGTACTATGCACCCGGCGGACAGAACGCTGCGTGCGTGATGAGCGTCGGCGCTGGCAAGACAGCGCTGGGTGTCGCCGCCACCCTCGCATTCACACGTCACCGCGCCCTGATCGTCACCCCCGGCACCGTCATCCGCGGCACGTTCGACGCCGCACTGGCTGCCACCAAGTCCCGCAGCGTCCTCTATAACTTGCCGTCCGGCCCCCTCCTGCCCGGCGCGAAGGCCCCGAACGTACTCGTTCTCGACAGCAACGACGGTGCGATCTCGAACGTCGCTCGCGAGCAGCTGCTCGCCGCCGATGTGATCGTGACAAACTTCCACGCGCTCGGAGAGGCAGGTGATGACAACCGGATTCTCGGCAAACTGCACCGCGACGAGATCGATTTCGTCGTCATCGACGAGGCCCATATCGCCGCAGCCGATTCCTATCAGCGCCTCTTCCGACACTTCTCCGGTGCGCGGACACTGCTTATGAGCGCATGCTTCCAGCGCTTGGACGGTAAGCCGATCGACGCCGACGTCGTCTACCGTTACCGGCTCATCGATTCAATCCTTGACGGGACGGCGAAGAACCTTCGGGTCCACCGATTCGCGCCGGACACCGAGATGACCGAATACCAGGTCACGCACCCCGATGGTTCAAGGGAGATCATCGTCGGCCGCGAAGCGTTGCTCGATATCCTCCGCCATGAGAACCGGATCGCGAGTATCACCGCGGTCAGCCCCGAACCGATTAGGCGAGTCTTGACCGTCACCAAGCGCTGCCTCGAGCACGCCCGGCCGTTATACCACCCGATCCGGCCGCGCGTCCTAATCGCTGCAGTCGGCCAGGCGCACGCACAGCAGGTCGCGACTATCGCCCGGCAAGTCGGACTCCGTGCCGAAGTCCTGCACCACTCAATGTCCCCCGCGACGGTATCTCACGTCCGCGAACGGTTCGAGTCCGAAGGTGGCGATCTCGACACGATGGTGCAGTTGCGGATGCTCGGGCAGGGCTACGACTTTCCCCCGATCAGCATCGTCGTCCCCCTTCGTCCCTACGGCTCGTTCGCAGAGTTCTACCAGTTCATCGGCCGCGGCATCCGCGTCTTGCAGAACGCCTCCTTGGCAGGTCGCATCGCCCCGGAACAACAAATCCTCGACCTCGTCCTACACACCGAGCTTGGCCTCGACGAGCACCTGGCGACCGTGCTCGCCGAGAACGATATGGACCCGGCCAGCATCCAGGTCGTCGAGGAGACCCTCGCGGAGCACACAGGACTCGATACCATCGCATCCGACGACATCGACCCCACCGAGAGTCCTGACGGGTCCGATATGACCGCAGGGTGGTTGGAGGCCTTCGTCCTCGTCGAGCGTGGCGTCGCCACAGACGAGATCACCTACGCCGACGAGCACCTCGCGGCTCGCCGCGAGGAGCGTGAACTCGAAGCAATCGCGCTCCGCTACGCCGACTACGTCGCCCAAACCGAGAACCCCGTCCCATTCGACGTGTTCGTCGACGTAATCAGGAGAAGCCGTGGCTGAAACACTCGGTCGGCAGCTGCGCAGCGCCGACGGACCCATCCAATGGCTCGCCCTTGAACATGCTGCCGCCACCAACATCTTCGACCCAATCGAGCAGACCCTCCTCGCCGTCATCACCGACATCCTGGCGGGCCGAGAAGCCCTCACCGTTACAGAACGGTCCAACCGAACGCAGACCCTGACGCTTGCCCGGAGCGACTCGGACCTCGTCCAGCAAATTTGGAGCGAAAGGGCGCAACGAGCGCGTGGGGCCTGGTGGCTTCAGGGCGCGCAGACGGACGTCTCCGTCAGTCTCATCGTGCCGCGTCTGATCAAGCTCGGCGACACCGCCCTCGCGTCGATCCCGACGCCGAGAGTGAAGGCCACCCCTGCGGATGGCGCTCTGATGTTCACAGCCGTCGTTCTCGAACCAGGGTTGCGGACGCTGCTTGCCCCGCTCCTGCTACGCACCCTCGCTGTGCCCGCTGATGTCGCCAAGCGACAGGCCGCCTGGTCCGAGCAGCTCAACGCGCTCGACCTCCTAGGGCTGGCAGACGGTCCTACCGGTGACGCAGCCCGGCGCATCGGACCGGGTGGCGACTGGCGGACGCTCGACCGGGCCGGCAGGCAGCAGCTGCGCCTGCAATACCTCGCGGCGCTCAGAACAGATGTCAGCCTCGACACCGTCCGACGGCTGAGAGCCGTAGGACTTGCCGGACTCGTTGACGCCGTATACGCCAAGGCGAAGAAGGCCACCGGGACAGACGATCTCGTGATACCGCTGGCGAGAACCGTCCTGACCAAGACCCACCAACCGGTACTGTCCGCGTGGTTCGGAGGCGACTGGCTCGCTCTGCTTCGCTACCTCGGCGAGAACGCGAATCCGAACGAGCAACTCGTGACGCAACTGCCGGAGACGCCCCTGATCGTCCCCGCCCCGGACGCAGTAGACAAGGTTGCGGCCGACACCGGACTGACCGCTGACGTCGTCGAGGACATCCTGCGCTCCTACCAGGAGCCCAGCCCGGCTGAACGGCCAGCGGCGGACGCCCCCAGCAGTGCCACCTCCCGCCCGCCCGCGAGGACGGGCATCAGCGGTGTCCACGATCGCGTCTCGGTCCTCCATTCGCTCTTCGAGCGCCTCGGAGAGTTGCAGGCGCGCCAGGAGACTTCCGGACCATCCGCGGTTCATGCGCTCACGGACGAGTCCTACGTCCTCGGCGGCGACCTCGTCAACCGCATCAACGAGCTCTGGAGCGGGATCTGCCTCCCGCGATACCCGGAAAAGATCGTCACCCGGCTGAGTCCACTTGACGGGGCGATCGAAGCCGCTGGTGTCGGCCTCACGTTCTGGCACGAGGTCTTTCTCACGTGCTGGTACACGTGCGCCGGCCCGTACGCCCGCGCCGAGATCAAAGACCTCGAGGCGTACTACGGTCGGTACTACCTGCCGGCGCTTGACGACATCGGCTTCGGCATCGATCGGAGCCTGTTCACCGACCTGGTCACCGCGTCGAAGAAGCTTGGCCGCCCCCAGCCGACCACTGACAACACCAGGACCACAGAGGTCGCGCCCGGAATTGCCGTCACGTTCTCGTCATCGTCAGGCTCAACGCGGACGGGCTTCAACTACCTGCGGGACGTCGTCGCCGCGCACCGCGCGGCCTGGATGAACCGGCACCTGGATGCCTACCTCGAGCAAGCCTGGCGTCGGCCAGTCCGGGACGTGGCTCACGAGTTCCAGCGCACCGTTGCCGCGAAGGGCAAGCCACCGACGCACAAACAGTTCGCCAGCGTCGGCGCCAAGGCCGCGACTGCATGGTTCGGAGGCAGCCTGGAAGGGCTGTACGGCGCCATCGGCGAACGCGCGCCCGCCCCCTCCGTACGGATAGACGCGACGAATGGTCGAGCCACGCAGATCCGAGACCTCGTCTTCAGTCGACTCGGCGGCGACACGTTGCGAGCGCGCGCCGACGCCGGAGACATTGACGCACGATACGAAGCTATCGATCTGCGGTATCTGACCCAGCGGAGCGAGAAGTGGATTCAACTACTCGAGACGCTGGGACAGCCGCCGACATCGAAGGACTTCGGTGCGGAAAGGACGACGTGGCGGCCGCTGACTGGAGAGCCTGAGCAGTGCTTCAATCAATTCTCCGCGGCGGTACAGGCCGCTCTCACTGAGAACGCACCGGGTATCGCGGCCGAACTCCCAAACACGGCAGCGCCTAGCCACACAACAATGCCCGAACCCGACGCGCCGCCCCGCCCAGAGGGTCCCCCCATGCCTCCGTCGTCGGGATACCCACCACCGCCGACAAATGCGGTACCCGAGAAGCAGGGCCTGTGGGCACGATTCCGTCGGCGCCCCTGATGTCAACTGCCGGTTCTTGAGCCCGGATGCCTAGTGGCCCGACATCGTGTCGCAAGCCGGTCCTCCAATGATGCGTGTCTGGATCCCGACCGGCTGAGCGCCGCGTCGGACCCCCGAACCCGGGGATGATCGAGTCATGAGACGTCACTGGACACCGCTCGCCTTCACCTACCTCGGGCTCGCGATCGCCGGCCTCATCGGCACCTGGTACTTCAACGTCCTCGCGATCATCCAGGTGCGGGACTACCTCCGCGACCTGGCGACCAGCGGCCCTGCCGTGTCGTCGTTCGGGATCGACCTGCTCGTGGTAGCTGTCGCGGGGAGCATTTTCATCATCGTCGAGGCTCGGCGCCTGGGTATGCGATTCGGCTGGCTGTATGTCGTCGGCGCGGCGCTTACCGCGTTCGCCTTCACTTTCCCGCTGTTCCTCGCCATGCGGCAGCAACGCACTACGGAGCTCGCCAGGGTCGAAGAATGATGCCGCCGTACCGCGGGGCGATGCGGGGCCCGCAATTGATCAGGCGCCGCCGCCGGTGGGGTTCTGCGATGTGAATCGAGGCAGGGAGGATGAGACGGCAACCCGGAAGGACGGATGGGGTCCTGTGCCGGGCATCTCTTGCCCTGCGAATCGTCGATGCGCGGGATCATCGTTAGCCGATCAAGTGGCGTACGAGGCTCCAGCCGGCGTCGTCGCTTGACTCGATCGAGAGACCTTCCTTACCCGACCACACGCGGAGAGCTTCGGCGACGTTCTGGTCCTCGCTGTCGGTATAGACGTGGAACGTGCGTCGGCCAGTCGCGGTCTGGTGTCCGACCACGACTCCACTCGCACCTAGATGCTGGCCGAGTTCATCCTCAAGAGCGCGCAACGTATCCAGCTCGTCACTGCCCAGCGGCAGCCCGTCTTCCCTCGACGCGAACGACATTGTCAGAGCATGGTGTTCGTCAAGTGTTGGATAGTCAAGCCATCGCAAGGCGCGACGATAGCTTGCGAGTCCGCGGTTCCCATTCTCATCATGCCATTGCGCGACCGCCCACTCATCGATGTCGCCTTCTCGCGCAAGCGCTGCCGCCGCAGTGATCAATTCACCGCCGTCCACCACAGCCGGCGGGGTATCAACCACCGCGTCGACCTTCCCCACCCAGCGTTCGACGTCGTCCTCTCCGAGTAGCCAGTCGAGCACCAGGAAGGCCACCTGTGTGCGCATCGAAGCGCTCATATCGGCGAACAGGGGATGGTAGACGGACACATGAAGACGCAGCCGATCAGGGTCGCTGGTGACGCCAAAGCGCATCCGTGCCAGTTCGAGTATCGCCCCGCCGATTTCGAGCGTATTGCTCAGCGCGTCGGGCTCGGCCTCCTTGCTTGAACGAAATTCCCACGTCTCGTCCCGCGGCGGCGCCGCTCGGAGCCACCGCTCGGCGATCGGACGAATGGCGGGGGCACCGTTCGCGGAGACCGTCAGCCTGTGACGGGCGTCCTGCCCAGCGCCGAACTCCCACGTGAGGTCATCGTTGATTGCCCGGACGCGCTGATCGAGTTGATTAACGAGCGCCGACGCCTCATGTGGGTCCACAGAGTGTCCGGTAGCGCGCCACCAGTCCCAGAAGTCGCTGATCGGGTGAGTGACGACGTTGTCGGGGACCGGTCGTGTCCGGCGGAAGAAGGCCACGGCGACCATGTTGACACAGTGGGCAGCGCACGGGAACGCAACCGAGGTGGACCGGCATCGCGTGGCTGCCGGCCGGTGCCTAACTGGTTCGCACGCGGGTGGTTGACCGGGCCGGATGACGACCGGCTACCGCAGTTGTCAGGGTGACGGCGAACGGTGTTCGTTTAGGACGAACGATGATCCGCACGATGAATAGGCCCGATACGGGCGACTCGATCGGCGGAATCGGCCGTGTCGAACGCGACGTGTGCTGATGCGACACAAACGGAGGGGGCGAGGTTCGCCTTGCGCGTCCGGCCCACCGCGAGCGCACCGGCCGTTGGCCTGGTTGACCCTGGAGTAGGCGGTGGCCACCGCCGGAGTCGGACGACGCGCATCTCGAGGCCAGTCGTCTTTTACTCGCTCTTTTCAACCCCAACCGACCCAGAACAACCGTGACGGCCAGCCTCCGGCGGGGTGCTCGGGCAACGTAGAATCCCTATTAACGACTGAGAAGTCGAAACAACAGAAAGGATTCGAACCACATGCACTCCTCTCAGGGGGTCAGGGGTTCGAGTCCCCTCAGGTCCACCGAATTCTCCTGATGACGATCGGCATGTGCGCGCACCGTCCGTGACGTACGTCACGTCGGCGCTCGTGGCGGCGCGGTCAGATGCGCGGTTCCACCAGGCTGAGGAAGTCCGCCACGAGCCCAGCACCGCTCTCAGGATGGTTGAACGCAGCGCTGACGGTCCAGACCGGGTCGCGCAGATCGGTGATGTGCAGCGCGCGCAGCTCTGCGGCTATCGTCTTCCTGGACACGGACTGCGGGACGACGGCGATGCCGAGATCCCGGTCGATCATGTCGATGAGGGCATGGATGTCACCCACGGTGAACGCCACTCGTCGGGGGATCTTCCGCCGGGCGAACAGCTCGTCGGTGACCACTCGGATGGCCCAGCTGACGTCGAGATCGATGTAGGTGCGATCTTGCAGGTCGTCCCAGGTGACGGACTTCTGCGTGGCCAGCGGGTGATCGGCGTGCGTCAGCAGCACCAGCGGCTCGGTCGCGAGTGCGGCAGAGTCCAGGCCGGTGAGGCGAAGCCGGGGGTCTGTGGTCTCCGGGGTGCCTGCGACGAAGGCGAGGTCGATCTCCCCCTCGCGCATGCGGCTCAGCAGGGCGGCCGTTCCCGCCTGCGTGAACGTGATCTCGACTTCGCCGTGGCGACGGTGGAATCGCTCCACGAGCTCGGGAACGTTGATCGAGCCCAGACACTGCTCGGCGCCGACGCGCAACGACCCTGTGATCTCACCCGCCGTCGCCATCACGGCGTCCCGCCCCGCGATCGCCTCTGCGAGGAGGTTCCGGGCATGGGGGAAGAGGGCGCGGCCCGCCGGCGTCAGCTCGACGCGGCGAGTGGTGCGGGTGAACAGCTGGGCGTTGAGATCCTGCTCGAGGCTCTTGATCGCGGCAGACAGTCCTGACTGGGACACGCGCGTGACCTCGGCGGCCCGCGTGAACTGACTCTCCTCCGCGAGCGCGACGAAGTACTCCATCTGCCTGAGGTCCATGCCCGCCTCCGCTACTCATGAGTCGCTGTTGTGAGTCTCACAATATTCTTCTGTTGGACAGATAGCAACGTGACTCGTACCGTGGAACCAGTTCCACTCAATCGCGGCCCATCAAGGAGATGCACAGATGAATGATCGCCGGATCGGAAACGTTTCGGTCAGCGAGATCGGGCTCGGCGGCATGCCGATGTCCATCGAAGGACGCCCCGATGAATCGCGTTCGATCGCCACGATCCACGCCGCCCTCGACGCCGGTGTCACGCTGATCGACACCGCCGATGCCTATCACCGCGACGCGGACGAGGTCGGGCACAACGAACTCCTCATCGCGAAGGCGCTGTCCGGCTATGGTGGCGACACATCGAACGTCCTGGTGGCGACCAAGGGTGGCCACCTGCGCCCGGGAGATGGCAGCTGGACGCTGAACGGCCGACCCGACTACCTGAAGCAGGCGGCCAAAGCCTCCGCGAAGCGCCTCGGCGTCGATGCGATCGGGCTCTACCAATTCCACCGTCCCGATCCCCAGGTCGACTACGCCGATTCGGTCGGCGCGCTGCGCGAGCTCCTCGATGAAGGGGTCATCCGGATGGCGGGCATCTCCAATGCGAACGTCGATCAGATCCGGCTCGCGCAGAAGATCCTCGACGGTCGGCTCGTGTCCGTGCAGAACCAGTTCTCGCCTGCCTTCAGAAGCAGCCAGCCGGAGCTGGAGCTGTGCGCACAGCTGGGCATCGCCTTCCTGCCCTGGAGCCCGCTCGGAGGCATCTCGCGTGCGAGCACGCTCGGCGGTCAGGGAGCTGCCTTCGAGAGGATCGGCGCTGAGCTCGGAGTCAGTGCCCAGCGGGTGTGCCTGGCGTGGGAGCTCGCCCTCGCCCCGGTCGTCATTCCGATTCCCGGAGCTTCACGACCCCAGAGCATCCAGGACTCCGTGCGAGCCTCGGAGATCACGCTCACCGACGACCAGATCCGGGAGCTCTCGGCATGAGTGCATCACAGACGCCCGACACCGGCCGCACCCCGTACCGCACGCTGGGCCGCAGCGGGGCTGTCGTGTTCGCCCAGGCGCTCGGCACGATGACGTTCGGCGCGGAAGCGGACGAGCCGACATCGCACGCCATCGTCGACGCCTACGTCGAAGCGGGTGGCAACTTCATCGACACCGCGGACGTCTACAGTGCCGGAGCCAGCGAGGAGATCATCGGCCGATGGCTCGCGACGCATCCGACGGACGCGTCCCAGCTGGTGATCGCGACCAAGGGCCGGTTCCCGATGGGCGCCGGACCGAACGACGTGGGAACGTCTCGTCGGCATCTGCGCACAGCGCTGGACGACTCGCTCCGTCGGCTGGGCGTCGACCACATCGACCTGTACCAGCTCCACGCGTGGGACGCGCTCACGCCTCTGGACGAGACACTGCGGTTCCTCGACGACGCGATCGTGCAGGGGAAGATCGGCTACTACGGGTTCTCCAACTTCACGGGCTGGCAGCTGACCAAGGCGATCATGCTCGCCGAGCAGCACGGCTGGAGCCGCGCGGTGACACTTCAGCCTCAGTACAACCTGCTCGTGCGCGGCATCGAACACGAGATCGTGCCCGCGTCGCTGGATGCGGGGATCGGGCTGCTGCCCTGGTCGCCGCTCGGCGGGGGATGGCTGAGCGGAAAGTACCGGCGGGATGTGCCGCCGACGGGGATGACACGTCTCGGCGAGAACCCCGAGCGCGGCATGGAGGCATGGCAGCAGCGGAACGCGAACGAGCGCACCTGGCAGGTCATCGACACCCTCACCGGCATCGCGGACGCGCACGGGGTCTCTCCGTCGCAGGTCGCGCTCGCCTGGCTCAGCGCCCAGCCTGCCGTGACCTCCGTGATCCTGGGCGCGCGATCCGTCGAGCAGCTGCGCGACAACATGGGCGCGGTCGCACTCGAGCTGGATGACGAGCAGCTGGCGAGCCTGACCGCCGTCAGTGCGCCCCAGACCGAGGACTACCCGTACGGGCAGCCCGCGGTGGCGCAGCGTCACCGGAAGATCGAAGGTGGACGCTGAGCGCGCCGACGACCTAGGACCCGGCATCCCGTCGGCCCGCCCGAAAGCCGCGTGTCGCACCCCGGCGGTAGCGTTCGTCACATGGCTGAGGGGCCCGCGTCATCGATCACGATCCATCACCACTTCGATGCTGCGCAGAATGCCGTGTGGCACGCGTGGACGGATCCGGCGATCGTGGATCGCTGGTGGGGCTCGGACCCCGACGGCGTCGTGACATCGGCGGCACTGGACGTGCGCCCAGGCGGGCGTTTCGTCATCTCGTTCCAGGATTCCAGCGGTGACGTGCACACGTGCACCGGCGAGTACCTCCGCGTCGAGGAGATGACCGAACTGGAGTTCACCTGGTCGTGGCTCAGCGAGACCAACACCCCCTCGCGAGTGACCGTGGTCCTCGCGGCGGACGAGACCGGAACGCGAATGCGTTTCGTGCACGGCGAACTGCGCGGCGTGTCGGGTCACGATTACGCGCAGGGCTGGCGACGCACCTTCTCGAAGCTGGATCGCGTCCTCGCCGGCTGACGGTCCGCGGCGTGCCGTGACGACGTCGAACGGTGGTGGATCAGGTCGGTGCGTCGCCGCTGACCCGCTGGAACAGGAGATGATCCTGCCAGCGCCCCGCGATGCGCAGATAGCGCGGTGCGAGGCCGATGCGCTCGAACCCCGCCCGGCTGAGGACGTTCTGCGATGCGGAGTTCGACACGAGGGTCGCGGCCTGAACGCGGTGCAGCGCGAGCTCGGTGAAGGCGAGATCCACCGCCGCATTCACCGCCTGGGTCGCGTAGCCCCTGCCCGTCCGGTCCTGAGACAGCCAATACCCCATGCTGCACGACTGGAACGCCCCCCGGACGATCGCGCTGAGCGTGAGGCGCCCGGCGACCTCGCCATCGTCGTCGAGGACGACGAACGGGACCGCCTCACCGGCGCGATGGCGGGCGAGCGCCGCATCGATGTCGGTCCGCTGGCCCGCGACCGTGAAGTACTCGTCCGGCCGCAGCGGGTCCCACGGCGCGAGGAACTCGCGGTTGCGGGCGTGGAGGTCTGCCAGCGCGATGTCATCCGTCGGCTGGATGAGTCGGATGCGGGGTGCCACGCATCCACTGTTCCACGTGCGTGCCCGCGCACGTGCCTGCTCGCGCATCGGCGGAGGGTCGCGACAGACGATCCAGGCGTGTTTCAGGATGATCCGCTAGCCTCGACGGGTCCGACAACCCTCTGAGGACGATTGCCCGCATGACCGAGCCGCCCGCGACCCGACGCGAAGCACGACTCGCCGCGGCCGCCAGCGCCGCCGCGAGCGAAGCGGTGTTCGTGGACCCCTCCGGTCGACGGTCACGGCGCCTGCGCATCGTGGTGACGGCCGTGGTGGTCGGCGTCGTGGCGTACGTCGCGTTCCTCGTGTTCGCCGTGGCGGGCGTCCCCGGAGTCAGTTCGCCGCTACTGCCGGGACTGCAGCAGCCCGCTGCGGGTTCGCCCGCTCAGCCGGTCGTCACCCCGACGCCGACGCCGCACCCCGCGACGTCGTCCGCCACGCCGGGGACCGTGACGCCCGGGAGATCAGCCACCCCCACGGCCAAGCCGGTCGCATCGGCGGCCCCGTCCGGCCGTCCGGCACCCGCCGCGACGCCGGCTGCGGTGCTGCCGACCGCGAGCCCCACTGCCACCTCCCCAGGCCGCAGCGGTACTGCTCCCAAGCACACCGCCCAGCCGACCCCGCCCGCGAAGCCGTGAGTCACCGCGCGCGACGGGACTCACCGCGCACCCTGAGACCGGGCTCCCATTGGGTGGCGCTTTCGGCCGTGCTCGTCTTCCTCGCGATCGCGCTCGTCGTGCAGGGGTATACGCACCACCTGGCCGGCGTCAGCGACGACGGCGTCGGAAGCACCGGGTCCGCTGCGGGCGTTCCTGCCGACGTCTCGCACGGCGGTCCCGTCATCGCGACCCACGACGGCGTCCGCACGCTCGCCCCGCGGGCACGCACGATCGCGCTGACGTTCGATGACGGCCCCGACCCGACGTGGACGCCGGCGATCCTCGACGTGCTGCGCCGCAACGGCGTGCACGCGACGTTCTTCGTCGTCGGGCAGCAGGCGATCAGCCACCCCGAGATCGTGCGGAGCATCGTCGCCGCCGGCAACGAGGTCGGGGTCCACACCCTGACGCATGTCGATCTCGGCACCGCCCCCTCGTGGCGTCGACAGATCGAGCTGCAGGGCGGTCAGCAGGCCGTCATCGACGCGACCGGGGAGACGTCCGCCCTCCTGCGTCCTCCGTACAGCTCGGAGAACTCCGCCGTCACCGATGCCACGTGGCGGGCCGTCCAGGAGGCGGGATCCACCGGATACGTCACGGTCCTCAGCACGATCGACAGCGAGGATTGGCGCCGGCCGGGCGTCGACACGATCCTCCGGAACGCCACGCCGGGGGGAACGGCCGGCCAGGTCCTGCTCATGCACGACGGCGGGGGTGACCGGAGCCAGACCGTGGCAGCCCTCGAGCGCCTGCTTCCGGATCTCAAGGCGCGCGGATTCACGGTGACGACGGCGGGCGCGGCGGTCGGGCTCTCGCGGACGAATGTGCCCGCCACCACCGCCGAGCGCGTCGAGGCGGGCGCCTTCGCATGGACCGTCCGCATCAGCGACGCCGTCGTCCAGGTCATCACGTGGCTGCTTCTGCTCAGCGGACTCGTCATCCTCGTCCGGTCGGCGCTCGTCGTCGTGGTCGCCGCGCGGCACGCGTACACGTCGCGGCGCGGAGCCCGGGGCGCAGCAGGCGGCCGGGGGTCGGCATCCCGCCGTCCCATCCTCGACCCCGTCACCGTGATCGTCCCCGCATACAACGAGGCGGCGGGCATCGAGGCGGCGGTGCGCTCGATCGCCACGTCCACGCATCCTGTCGAGATCATCGTCGTCGACGACGGCTCGACCGACGACACGGCGGGCATCGTCGAGCGGATGCGGCTTCCTGGCGTCCGCGTGATCCGCCAGGCCAACGGCGGCAAGCCGTCGGCGCTGAACACGGGGATCGCGGCGGCGAGCCACGAGCTCGTCGTCATGGTCGACGGAGACACGGTGTTCGAGCCGGAGACGGTCGCGCGGCTCGTGCAGCCGTTCGCGGATCCTGCGGTCGGCGCGATCTCCGGCAACACGAAGGTCGCCAACCGCCAGGGCATCCTCGGCCGCTGGCAGCACATCGAGTACGTGGTCGGCTTCAACCTCGACAGGCGCCTGTTCGACGTCGCCCGGTGCATGCCCACCGTGCCGGGTGCCATCGGCGCCTTCCGGCGCTCCGCGCTCCGGTCGGTCGGCGGGGTGAGCGACGACACTCTGGCAGAGGACACGGACCTCACGATGTCGCTTCTGCGCGAGGGGTGGCGCGTCGTCTACTGCGAGGACGCCCGCGCCTGGACGGAGGTGCCCGCGACCCTCTCCGCGCTGTGGAAGCAGAGGTATCGCTGGTGCTACGGCACGCTCCAGTCGATGTTCAAGCACCGTGGCGCGATCGCGCAGGGTGGGGCCGCCGGCAAGCTCGGCCGCCGCGGCCTCGTGTACCTGCTGATCCTGCAGGTGCTGATGCCGCTCCTGGCGCCCGTCGTCGACCTCTTCGCGCTGTACGGTCTGTTCTTCCTCGATCCGGTGAAGATCATCGGCCTGTGGTTCGCGTTCCTTCTTGTCCAGACGTTCGTGGCGGCGTACGCGTTCTTCCTCGACGGTGAATCGCCCGGTCCGCTGTGGACGCTTCCGCTCCAGCAGGTCGTGTACCGTCAGCTGATGTACCTCGTGGTCATCCAGTCGGTCTTCACGGCGTTCGCGGGGCGCCGGCTGAGATGGCACCGGATGGAGCGCTACGGCACGCTGCGCGCCCCCGCCGGAGACCGCGTGACACTGTCGAGTTGAGCCGGGCCGCCGTGCGGTGCGGTCGAGAGGAGCCGCCATGGCCGCCGGCACCGGCACCGAGCCGACGAACCAGGCGCCGCCGCGCGTCGGCATCGACGAGTTCGGCGCCAACCTCGCTCTGACGGAAGCCGTCCGGATCTTCGGCGCGGACTGGGCGGCGGGGTCGCTCCATGAGGTGGGCGAGCTCGTCGGGTCCGAGGACTTCCAGCGGGATGCCGAGAAGGCCCACGTCCACCCGCCGGTCGCCCGCGTGTGGGACCGGTACGGCGCCCGCATCGACGAGGTCGACTACGACGAGTCGTACCACCGGGTCATCGGACAGGCGGTTGCGCACGGCGCGCACACCTCGGGCTGGGCCGATCCCCGCGAGGGATCCGGCGTCGCCCGCGCCGCCACGTTCCTGCTCTTCGCCCAGGTCGAGCCCGGCCACGCGTGCCCCATCTCCATGACCCATGCGGCGGTGGCGTCCCTGAAGGACTCCTCGTGGATCGCGGGCGAGTGGATGCCGCGCCTCCTCACGCGCGAGTACGACCCCCGCATGCTCCCCGCCGCCGAGAAGAACGGCGTCCTGGTGGGCATGGCGATGACCGAGAAGCAGGGCGGATCGGACGTGCGCGCCAACCGCACCGAGGGTGTGAGCCTCGGCGGGGGCAGCTACCAGATCGACGGGCACAAGTGGTTCTGCTCGGCACCGATGTCGGACGCGTTCCTCGTGCTCGCCCAGACTCGCAGCGGCGGCACCGATGAGGGGCTGTCGTGCCTGTTCGTGCCGCGCGTGCTCGCCGACGGCACGCGCAACCCGTTCCGCATCCAGCGCCTGAAGGACAAGCTCGGCAACAGGTCGAACGCGTCGGCGGAGATCGAGTTCGAGGGGACGATCGCGACCCTCGTCGGCGAGCCGGGCCGCGGCGTGCGGGCGATCATCGAGATGGTGCAGCGCACGCGACTCGACTGCGTGCTCGGCACCGCCGCCGGAATGCGCCAGTCGGTGGCCGAGGCCCTGTGGCACGCGCGCCATCGGTCCGCCTTCGGGGCGCTGCTGGTCGACCAGCCCGCCATGACCGCGGTCCTCGCCGACCTCGCGCTCGAGTCGGAGGCGGCGATGCTCGCCGGACTGCGCCTCGCGCAGGCGTTCGAGAACGAGGTGTCGGAGCATGACACGGCGCTGCGCAGACTGGCCACCCCGGCGCTGAAGTACTGGGTGTGCAAGCGCGGCTCGCATCACGCCTATGAGGCGATGGAGTGCCTCGGCGGCAACGGCTATACCGAGTCGTTCCCGCTCGCGCGCCGGTACCGCGAGCAGCCCGTCATGGCGATCTGGGAGGGCTCGGGCAACGTCATCGCGCTCGATGTGCTGCGCGCGCTCTCGCGCGACACCGACTCGGCCGAGGCGCTGAGCGCCGAGCTGGCGAAGACCCGTGGGGACAACGCCGTCCTGGACGCGCATGTCGGTCGCACTCTCGGCCTCCTCCGCGAGATCGCGGCGGATCCGGATGCTGCGCAGTCCCAGGCGCGCCGGCTCACCGAGTCGCTCGGCCTCGCGCTGCAGGGGTCGCTCATGCTGCTGCACGCGCCCGGCCGCAACGCCGACGCGTTCATCGCTGCGCGGATGGGCGAGGACCGCGGGTCGCAGTACGGTGTGCTGCCGGTCGGCACGGACGCCGCCGCCATCCTGGAACGCCACTGACGCTACGGACGCCACTGACGCCACCGACGAGCGGCGACCGAGTCGTCGGGCGATTGTCACGCTACGGTGAGAGCGTGATGACACAGCCGCGCTGTCCGCACTGCCGCCATTTCGTGTATCTCGACACTCTGACCTGCCCCAACTGCGAGGCGGAGATCGGCTACCACATGCCGAGCCGGGAGTTCCACGGCATCCGTCACGGTCAAGTCGTCATCGACGGACAGACCTGGTATCCGTGCTCCAATCGGGAGTGGG
The DNA here is from genome assembly GCF_034120055.1 of Microbacterium rhizosphaerae. Taxonomy (NCBI): domain Bacteria; kingdom Bacillati; phylum Actinomycetota; class Actinomycetes; order Micrococcales; family Microbacteriaceae; genus Microbacterium; species Microbacterium rhizosphaerae. The sequence goes on from NZ_CP139368.1 coordinate 2,003,186, forward strand.
ACTGCAACTGGCTGGTGTGGGAGAACGCGCCGGCGGGCCGCTGCTTCTCCTGCCGCCTCACGCGTCGTCGTCCGGCGGCGGACGACACCGTCGCCCTGGAGAAGCTCGCCAAGACCGAGGAGGCCAAGCGCCGCCTGATCCTGCAGCTCGCCGACCTCGGGCTGCCGATGGTCGGCTGGGACGTCACGTCGGGCGGTCTCGGCTTCGACCTCATCTCCAGCCTCTCGGACGGCAAGCGCGTGACGATCGGCCACGCCAACGGCATCATCACGATCGACCTCGCCGAGAGCCTCGACGATCGGCGCGAGGCGCTGCGGGTGCGGCTGGGCGAGCCCTATCGCACGATGCTCGGGCACCTGCGGCACGAGGCCGGCCACTACTACCAGAGCGTGCTGCTGACCAACGACGCCTTGTGGGATCAGTGCCGTCAGCTCTTCGGCGACGAGCGGGCGAGCTACCGCGACGCGCTCCAGCGCCACTACCGGCGAGGCGCCCCGTCGGACTGGAACGAGTCGTTCATCTCCGAGTACGCGACGATGCATCCCTGGGAGGACTTCGCCGAGACGTTCGCCCACTACCTGCACATCACCGGCACCCTGCAGACCGCCGCGATGCTCGGCATCCATCTGGATGCGACCGCCACGAATCTGCGCGACACCGACGTCATCCCGCTCGGCTCCTACGAGCACGAGCCGATCCAGCGGCTGCTCGCGGACTGGGAGTGGATGTCGCAGGGGTTCAACCGCATCAACCGGTCGATGGGGTTCGGGGATCTCTATCCGTTCACGATCCCGGCACCGGTGCGACACAAGCTGGCGTTCGTCCATGACATCGTCACGCGGGCCCCGCTCACGGCGGAGGAGCAGTACGCGCTCGCGACGGCGGTCACCCCCGCGCTCGCGACGGCAGGCGCGGAGGAACTCGCCGGCTGACGGCCGTCACGCGCTCCGGACCGGTGCTCCTCAGTGCTCGTGGCCGTGAGGGTCGTCGTGGGAGCCGGAGGTCGCGGGGTCCGTCGCGGGCGCCGCGCCGGCAGCATCGGTGACCGCTCCGCGCGCGTGCGCGATGCGGCCGCCGACCATCGTGACCTCCGCGTGCTCGGTCAGGAGTCGCTGCGGGTCGCGCTCGTGCGAGGAGAGGTCACCCGACCAGACGACGAGGTCGGCGAGCATGCCCGGCCGCAGGGTCCCCAGGCTGTCCTCGGCGTGCCACGCCCGCGCTCCGTGGACGGTGTACGCCTCCAGTGCCCGGTCGATGCCCACGCGCTCGGCCGGGGTCCAGGCATCCGTCCCGTGGAGCGTCGCACGGGTCGCCGCGGAGAAGACGCCGACGAGCGGATCCATCTCGCCCACCTGCCAGTCGCTCGAGAAGGCGACGGTCGCGCCCGAGTCGAGCAGGCTGCGGAACCGCCAGGCGCGGTCCCAGCGCTCCTCGCCGATGTTCTCCATCCACGTGCCGGCCACCAGATCGGGGGAGCAGTGGCGCGGCTGCATCGCCGCCGTCACGCCGAGCGCGCGGAACCGGGGCAGGTCGTCGGGATGCAGGCACTCGACGTGGACGACCCCGTGACGGCGGTCGACCGTGCCGTTGACGCGCTGGGCGTTCTCGATGGCGTCGAGGGCGAGACGGATGCCGGCATCCCCGGTCGCGTGCGTGTGGGTCTGCAGCCCGAGCCGATCGAGCTCGGTGATGACGTCGACGAGCTCGCGCCCCGGGTAGCTCGGTCGTCCGCGCCGGCCCGGCCGGTTGGCGTAGTCCTCGAGCATGAGCGCGGTGTGCGGCTCGATGACGTCGTCGGCGTACAGCTTGACGGGCCCGACCTGCAGCAGCGGGTCGCCGGCGAACCCGTCGATCGTCTCACGCAGACGGCGACGGAAGTCGCCGTCTGCGCCCACGGGGTGGAACAGCGCGGCGATGACGCGGGAGGTCAGCACGCCCTCGGCGAGGGCACGCTCGAACAGCGGAAGCTCCGCGAGGGGAACCTGTGGCTCGACGACGGTGGTGATGCCCAGGGCGGTCGCCATCCGCATGCTCGACTGCAGCTTGCGGTAGCGGCGGTCGGGGGAGTACATGGGGATGTCGCGCTGCAGCTGCGTGAGTCCTGCCTCGGTCATCGCGCTCGTGTAGAAGTCGGTGACCCAGCCGGTCGGCTCTCCGGTGCGCTCGTCGCGCTCGGGGCGCCCCCACGCGATGTCGCCGCCGGAGAGGATGCCGAGCGCCTGCAGGGCGGCGCGGCTGAGCCACACCGAGTGCTGGTCGTAGGTCGTCACGAAGATCGGGCGGCCGGTGAGCCCCGCCAGGTCGTCCGCGTTCGGCCGCCGGTTCTCCACGATCGAGTACACGGCGTTCTCGGCGCAGATCCAGTCCAGGTCGGGACGGGATGTGGCGAACTCGCCGATGCGGCGGCGCACCTCGCCGAGGTCGTGCGCACCCTCGAGGCTCACGGCATCCGCGTCGAACCCGAGCAGGAGGTGGTTGTGGCTGTCGATGACGCCCGGGGTGACGAGCCGCCCGTCCGCCTCGATCGTGTGGCGCGCAGCGGGCGCCTCAGCGGCGGATCCCACGTAGGCGATGCGGTCGGCGTCGATGCCGACCGCCTCGGCCCACGGCTGGGCGGGGTCGAAGGTGCGCACGCGCGCTCCCGTGATGAGCGTGTCGATGGCTGCCATGGCTTGTCGTCCTCTCCTCGTTCTTCGACGCACGTCGTGGATGCGGCCCGCGACGCGATGCGAGGATCGCCGCCGACCGGGCTGCCCGCCGCTCCGAATCAGCCGACGGCCGCCGTCTCGGCCCGGGCCAGCTCGAGTGCATCGAGCAGTCGCCGGCGCAGCCCCTGGGCGCGGTCCGAGAAGCCGCGCTGGCGTCGCACGTACTCGGCCTTGCCCGCGGCGGTCTCGATGGCGACGGGCTCCGCACCCCATGCGCGCAGGTCGTAGGGCGACGCCGCCATGTCCAGACGCCGGATGTCGCTCGCGAGCTGGAAGGCGTCCAACAGCAGGTCGCCGGGCACCAGGGGCCCGAGCTTGATCGCCCACTTGTACACGTCCATCCCGGCGTGCAGGCAGCCGGGTTGCTCCAGAGCCGCCTGCTCCTCGCGCGTCGGCTGGATGCGGTTTCTCGGCACAGCCTCGTCGGTGAAGAACCGGAAGGCGTCGAAGTGCGTGCAGCGCAGGTCGTGCGCATCCACCACGGCGTCCGTGCCGGCCTGGCCGAGTCGCAGCGGCACCTCGTGCCGACGATCGGCCTGCCGGTAGACCATCGCCCACTCGTGGAGCCCGAAGCATCCGAACCCGGCCGGACGCCCGAGCGCCGACCGCACGATGCGCTCGACCCCCTGCACGAGCAGGGTCTTCTCGGCGAGGAAGCCCGCCGTGTCCACCCGCAGCGACCCCGGATCGCGGCCTCCGACATACCAGCGCCAGTCGGCGCGAGGGGATGCGGCGGCCTCCGCGAGTTCGATGCCTCCGCCCGGGTGCCAGCGGCGCAGGACGGCCGGCTTGTACGAGTAGTAGGTGAAGAGGAAGTCCTCGATCGGATGCTTCTCGCCTCGGGCGGCACGCACGCGATGCGCAGCCGTCAGCGCATCCGCACGCTCCTCGTGTGCCGCTGCGAGCGCCCGCCACTCTGCCGGCTTCAGAACGACCGATTCCAGAACGGCCGACTCGACGACGATCATCAGGCGGCGTCGTCGACCGGCTCGATGAGGTCCGGCGAGTCGTTCCGGACGTTGCCGACGGCCCTCGACACGACGTGGTTGTCGAGCGTCTCGGCGAGGGCGGGCGCAGCGTCGATCGCGGCATCGAGGATGTCGCCGACGTTCTCGACCGTCGGATCGAGCCACGCGTCGGCGAAGTCGGCGTCGAGGAAGAGCGGCATGCGATCGTGGATCGAGCCGAGATCGCCGACCGAGTCGCGCGTGAGGATCGTGAAGCTCAGCATCCACCGGTTCGGGTCGTCGTCGGCGAGCGCGGGATTGCGCCACCACTCGTAGAGGCCGGCGAAGAAGAGCGGCCCGTCGTCCGCCGGGTGGATGTAGTGCGGGATCTTGCCCGCATCCGTCGTCTTCCACTCGTAGTAGCCCGATGCCGGGACGACCGCGCGGCGCTTGACGAGGGCGGTGCGGAACATCGGCTTGTCCTCGACCTCCTCAGCACGCGCGTTGAACGCCTTGGAGCCGATCGAGGGGTCCTTCGCCCACGCGGGGACGAGTCCCCAGCGCGCCGGCTCCAGACGACGCGTGGGCGGCTCGGTCTTGGCCGAGTCGAGCACGATGGCCACCTGCGAGGTCGGAGCGACGTTGTACGACGGAGCCGGCAGGTCATCCGCCTCGACGTCGACCCGCAGCACCCCCACGAGTTCGGATCCCACGTTCGCGACCACGAATCGTCCGCACATGCGGCCAGCCTACGCGCGGGGTCGGACGTCGGTGCCGCCGAGGATCCCGACCTCGGTGAGACGGTCCAGCAGCTCGGCGCCGTCGTTCCCGGTCACCCACGGCACCTCCGCCGCCGAGTGGTCGTCGACGACGGTGCGGCCGCCGGCGAGCACCGCCTCCGCGGGAGAGAGGCGACGGATCGCGACGCCCACGACGCTGGCGGGGTTCTCGCCCGCGAAGGTCGTGTAGATGTCGTCGTCGGCCTGACCGTCGTCGCCGATCAGCAGCCACCGGATGTTCGGGAACTCGGCCGCCAGCCGCCGCAGGTTGTGCAGCTTGTGCGCCGGGCCGCTGCGGAACCAGCGATCGTGGGTCGGACCCCAGTCGGTGAGCAGGATGGCGCCGGAGGGGAAGAGGTGGCGGGTGAAGAACCGCATGAGGGTCGGCGCGACGTTCCACGCGCCCGTGGACAGATAGACAACCGGTGCGCCCGGCTTCTCGCGCACGATGCGCTCGAGCAGCACCGACATGCCCGGGACGGGCTGGCGGGCGTGCTCGTCGACGACGAAGGTGTTCCACGCGGCGACGAGCGGCCGCGGCAGCGCCGTCACCATGACGGTGTCGTCGACGTCGGAGACGATGCCGAACCGGACGTCCGGTCCGACCACGAGGCTGCGGGACTCGACCGGCTCGCTGCCCTCGACGCGGAGGGTGAACGTGTGCCAGCCGGGCTCGAGGGGCGCCGGCAGCACCACGTCGACCACGCCGCCGCGATCGGAGACGACCTCGTGCGTGACGCCTCCGATGGTCACCTGCACCTGGGCGAAGCCGATCGGCACCGCGGCGAAGCTGCGCCAGCCGCGTACCGATCCGGTGACCTCGCGGCGGCGCCGCGTCGGCACCAGCGGCACGATCATGACGCGTCCGAGGACGCGCACCCAGCCGTCACCGCCGTATCCGGGGAAGGTCATGACGGTCGGCATGTAGCCCTTCCGGCGCGCGCGGCGCTCGCGCCACGCGTGGAACCGGTACTCGAGGCGCGCGATCCACAGCACGCGGGCGCGCGTCGGCTCGGCGGTCTCTCGGGACATCCTCTCAGTCTCCCATGCCGGTCTGGGCGCTCGCGCCGAGCCCAGGCTCCGCGCCGCTCTCCTCGTCCGCCTCGAGATGACGTCGTTCGCGTCGGTGCAGCACCCGCTTCGCCACGACCACGCCGGCGAGGAAGAGCGCGATGATGCCGACGAACAGGTAGCCCGCGACGTGCAGCTCGTGCGACAGCGTGCGATAGGTGCCCGCGGCGACGGCGCTGACCGTCACGTAGAGCGACGCCCACAGGGCGCACGCGGGCGCGGTCCACGCGAGGAACCGGCGGTAGGAGAAGCCGCTCATTCCGACCGCGACCGGCACGACCGAATGCAGCACCGGCAGGAACCGCGACAGGAAGATCGCCGGGCCGCCGCGCCGCCGGATGTACCGCTCGGCGCGCACCCACGTGTGCTCCCCGATGCGGCGCCCGACCCACGAGCGCCGGATGGCCGGCCCCGCCCACCGCCCGAGGCCGTAGCCGATGCTCTCGCCGGCCAGTGACGCGACGATGATCGCGACAGCCAGCGTCACGCCTTCGAGCGGTGAGCCGACTGCGCTTCCGGCGACGATCGCGACGGTGTCGCCCGGCACGATGAGCCCGACGAACAGGCTGGTCTCCAGCAGCATCGCGCCCGCGGCGACGAGGGTGCGCGTGAACGGCTCGACGGACTGGACGGCGTCGAGCAGCCAGGACAGCACGTCGTTCATGGTCCGAGCCTAGAATGCGCACCTCCGCATCCCCTAGGAGCACCTGCCTCTACCCTGGACGCGTGGAGCTTCACCCCGTGCGCGCGCCGTGGCGCGAGCCCGAGCGGCTGTTCGCGGGAGCGGCTCGTCTGCATCCCGACCTCTTCTGGCTGGATGCGGGACCCGCTGCGGTGGACGGCTGGAGCTGGCTGGGGGTGGGTTCGCGCGTCGAGGTGGACGAGGTGCGCGCGGTCGTGTGCGCTCCCGGTGTCGCCTCCGAGGGCGGCGCCTTCCGCGGCGGATGGGTCGGCTGGCTCGCGTACGAGGACGGCGCCGCGCGCGCCGGGGCACCGGTCGCCGCCGGGGACGGCACGCCGTCGCAATGGATGCGTGCGGAACGCTACATCGCCTTCGAGCATTCCGCCCGCTGCATATGGCTCTTCGCTCCCGATCCGGACGCCTTCGCGCTCGAGCTCGACGCCTGGGCGGCGCAGCCATCGGTCGGCGATCCGCAGCCGCGCACCGCGCGGGCGCGGCACACGCCCGCGGAGTACGCGGGGCTCATCGAGGACTGCCGGGCGGCGATCCGCGAGGGCGACGCCTACCAGCTCTGCCTCACGACGCGATTCGACGTCGACGGCCCGGTCGACGAGGTCGCCGCGTATCTCGCGCTGCGCGGCGCCACTCCCGCGCACCACGGAGGCTTCGTGCGCATCGAGGGTGTGACGCTCGCAAGCGCGAGTCCGGAGCGATTCCTCGAGGTGTCACCGCACCGCGAGCACGGCGGCGCTGTCGTGCGGACGCATCCCATCAAGGGCACCCGGCCTCGCGGGATCGATGCCGCCGCCGACGACGCGCTGCGTGCACAGCTGCACTCCAGCCCGAAGGAGCGCGCGGAGAACGTGATGATCGTCGACCTCATGCGCAACGACCTCTCGCGGGTCGCGCAGACCGGAACCGTGACGGTCGAGCGGCTGCTCGAGATCGAGTCGTACCCGGCGGTGCACCAGCTCGTCAGCACGGTGGCCGCGCAGCTCGCGCCCGGCACGACGGTGGGGGAGCTGTGGGATGCCGCGTTCCCCGCCGGCAGCATGACCGGGGCTCCGAAGCTGTCCGCCATGGCGATCCTGCACCGCCTGGAGCGCGGGCCTCGCGGCATCTTCGCCGGCTGCTTCGGATGGGTGGGTGTCGACGGCGGCATGGATGCGGCGATGGTGATCCGCTCGATCGTCGTGCGCGGCGACGGCGCCTCCGTGGGAGCCGGCGGGGGCATCACGTGGCTGTCGGTCGCCGCCGAGGAGGTCGCCGAGGTCGGAGTGAAGGCGAGGGCGCCCCTCGCGGCTCTCGGGGCGCAGCTGCCGCCCGGCTGGTGAGGCCCCCTGTCCGGTAACCTGGAATGCACGTTTTTCGCGTGCCACACCCCAGGTAAGGATCGGCCCACTCCGTGTCTCAGAACTCCTCGACCACCACCGCAGCCGGTGCCGCAGACGCCGGCGGCTTCGACACGCATGCGATCCATGCGAAGTGGCAGGCACTCTGGGCCGAGAAGGACCCCTTCCGCGCGGGCGGCGACGACGACACCCGGCCGCGCAAGTACATCCTCGCGATGTTCCCGTACCCCTCGGGCGACCTGCACATGGGGCACGCCGAGAACTACCTCTACTCCGACATCGTGGCGCGCTTCTGGCGTCACCGCGGCTACAACGTCCTGAACCCGATCGGCTGGGACTCCTTCGGCCTGCCCGCGGAGAACGCGGCGATCAAGCGCGGCGTCGACCCGCGCGGGTGGACATATTCGAACATCGACCAGCAGAAGGCGAGCTTCCGCGCCTACGGCGTCTCGTTCGACTGGAGCCGTGTGCTGCACACGAGCGACCCGGAGTACTACCGCTGGAACCAGTGGCTGTTCCAGCGTCTGTACGAGCGCGGCCTGGCATACCGCAAGGAGAGCCCGGTCAACTGGTGCCCGAACGACCAGACCGTGCTGGCCAATGAGCAGGTCGTGGACGGCCACTGCGAGCGCTGCGGCGCTCTGGTCGTCAAGAAGAAGCTGACGCAGTGGTACTTCCGCATCACCGACTACGCGGACCGGCTGCTGGACGACCTGAACCAGCTCGAGGGCTTCTGGCCGCAGAAGGTCATCCAGATGCAGCGCAACTGGATCGGCCGCTCGGTCGGCGCCGACATCGACTTCGAGATCGAGGGTCGCGCCGAGAAGGTCACGGTCTTCTCGACGCGTCCCGACACCCTGCACGGCGCCACATTCTTCGTCGTCGCGCCCGACTCCGATCTGGCAGCCGAGCTGGCCGCGGAGGCCGGCGCCGATGTGCGTCTGCGCTTCCAGGACTACCTGGAACGCGTGCAGCGCGAATCCGAGATCGAGCGCCAGGCGACCGATCGTCCGAAGACGGGCGTGTTCCTGGAGCGCTACGCGATCAATCCGGTGAACGGCGACCGGCTGCCCATCTGGGCCGCCGACTACGTGCTGGCCGACTACGGCCACGGCGCCGTCATGGCCGTCCCCGCGCACGACCAGCGCGACCTCGACTTCGCACGGGCCTTCGACCTGCGCGTGAAGGTGGTCGTGGACACGACCGCGCCGATCACCGGCGCGATCCCCGTGATCGAGCTGGATGAGGACGGCGTGCCGGTCGGCGTCGACCTCGAGGATCTGAATCCCGCCCGCACCGGCATCGCCCTGGTCGGCGAGGGCCGCATGATCAATTCGGGCCCGCTGGACGGCCTGTCCAAGCGCAATGCCATCACGCGCGCCATCGAGGAGCTGGAGCGCAGCGGCCGCGGCCGCGCGGCGAAGAACTTCCGCCTGCGGGACTGGCTGATCTCGCGCCAGCGGTTCTGGGGGACTCCCATCCCGATGCTGCACACCGAGGACGGCCGCATCGTGCCCGTTCCGGACGACCAGCTGCCCGTGCGGCTGCCCGAGGCCGAGGGCCTGGACCTGAAGCCGAAGGGCGCCTCGCCGCTGGGCGCCGCCACCGAGTGGGTGCAGGCGACGGATCCCGAGACCGGTGAGCCCGCGTTGCGCGACCCCGACACGATGGACACGTTCGTCGACAGCTCGTGGTACTTCCTGCGCTTCCTGTCACCCACGGATGCGTCCGAGGCGTTCTCGTCGCGCGCGGCGGACACCTGGGCGCCCGTCGACTTCTACATCGGGGGCGTCGAGCACGCCATCCTGCACCTGCTGTACGCGCGCTTCATCACGAAGGCGCTCTACGACATGGGGCTGGTCGACTTCACCGAGCCCTTCTCGAGCCTCATCAACCAGGGCATGGTGATCCTGGGTGGCGCGAAGATGTCCAAGAGCAAGGGCAACCTCGTGGTCTTCCAGGACGAGCTGGATGCGCATGGCGCAGACGCGCTGCGCGTCGCCCTGGCCTTCGCGGGCCCGGTCGAGGACGACAAGGACTGGAACGACGTCTCCACGACGGGCGCCCAGAAGTTCCTGTCCCGGGCGCTGCGCGTCGCGCAGGACGTCACGAGCGACCCCGCTGTCGTGTGGGCCGAGGGCGACGCATCCCTGCGCCGCGTCACCCATCGACTGCTGGCGGATGCGCCGAGCCTCGTCGAGCAGACGAAGTTCAACGTCGTCGTGGCCCGGCTGATGGAGCTCGTCAACGCCACCCGCAAGGCGATCGACACGGGCGCCGGTCCCGCCGATCCGGCCGTCCGCGAGGCGGCGGAGGTGACCGCCATGGTCCTCGACCTGTTCGCCCCGCACACCGCCGAGGAGATGTGGGAGATACTCGGCTACGAGCCGTTCGTCGGTCTCGTCCCCTGGCGCAGCGCCGACCAGACCCTTCTCATCGAGGAGACCGTCACGGCCGTCGTGCAGGTGGACGGCAAGGTCCGCGCGACCCTCGACGTCCCGGCGCGCATCGACGAGAAGGAGCTCGAGCGCCGGGCTCGGGAGGACCAGCGTGTGGTCCGTGCTCTCGGCGATCGCGAGGTCGTCCGTGCCGTGGTGCGGGCGCCGAAGGTCGTCAGCTTCAGCACGAAATAGCCTCCTCCCCAGTCGCGACGGAGGGTCGCCGCATCCACGCCCTCGCGTGACGCGGGGGCGAACGGATGCCGGCCCTCCTAGCTTGGGGCGGTGACCACCGAGGAACCTCTCCGCGCGCGGAGGCGGCTCGGCGTCGGCGCCGCCATCGTCGTGGCGCTCGTCGCCCTCGCCGTCACGGTGGGCATCGGCATCCTGCGAGGCGCGACCGCGCCCGTCGACGACGTGCCGCTCGCGGTGTCGACCACGGGCGCGGCCGTCAGCGGCGCGAAGCTGTTCGTGCACGTGTCCGGCGCTGTGCGGGTGCCGGGGCTGTATCGGCTCGACGACGGGGCGCGGGTCGTGGACGCGGTCGCGGCCGCAGGCGGGTTCGCGGACGGCGCGGCTCAGGATGCGGTGAACCTCGCGCGCCCGCTGACCGACGGCGAGCAGCTCGTCGTGCCGATCGTCGGCGCGCAGCCCGCGTCGACCGGCGCTGCGGCGGCGCCCGTCGACGGCCGCGTGAATCTCAACACGGCGGATGCCACGGCTCTCGACGCGCTCCCGCGGATCGGTCCGGCCCTGGCCGCTCGCATCGTCGCCTGGCGTGAGCAGAACGGCCGGTTCACGAGCGTCGACGACCTGCTCGCCGTCCCCGGCATCGGCGACAAGATGCTCGAGAGCCTGCGCGATCTCGTGACGGTGTGACGTGCGCGACCTGAGGCTCGTGCCGGTGGCGGCGGTTGTCTGGGGCGCGGCGATCGCAGCGGTGCTCCAGCCCGATCTCGCCGCCGTCCTGGCCGGAGTGGGCGGACTGGGTGCGGCCGCGGCGATCATCGGCGCCCGGCGAGCGAGCAGTCGCCGCCGACGGACCGCGGTCTCGCTCGCCGTCGTATCGCTCGCCCTCGCGGCGGCCGTCTGCGGGCAGGTCGCTCTCGCGCAGCCGTCGCGGGCCGCGGCAGCCGCTCTCGGGGTCGACGGCGGACGCGCGATCGATGTGCATGCCCTCGTGGTCGGCAAGGTCGAACGCGATGCGACCGGCACGCTGCGCCTGGACGCCGTCGCGAGCCGCATCGATCGAGGCCATGAGCGGCACCGCGTCGACGTCCCCGTGTCGATCGCCGTCGCGCCCGGCGACGTCTCCGGCGAGCGGCTGGACGTGGGGTCCACGGTCGTCGCGTCCGGCACGGCGTTCCGGGCGGATCCGGGGGAGCGCGCCGTGCTCGTCGTGCGCGCGTCGCGCGGCATCCGCGTCGAAACCGCGCCCCGCGGACTTCTGGCGCTGGCCTCCGATCTGCGACGCGGACTCGTCGCCTCGGCCGAGGGGCTTCCGCAGCCGGGTGCCGGCCTCGTGCCGGGTCTCGCCGTCGGCGACACGTCCGCCGTCCACCCGGAGCTCGTCGCGGCGATGAAGGTCACGTCGCTCACGCACCTGACGGCCGTCTCCGGGGCCAACTGCGCGCTCGTCGTCGGCATCGCATTCGGCGTGGCGGCGCTGTGCGGAGCGCGGCGCGGGCTCCGGGTGGTGATGGGAGTGGCCGCTCTCGCCCTCTTCGTCGGCATCGTGACGCCCGAGCCGAGCGTCGTCCGTGCCGCGATCATGGCCGCCATCGCGATGATGGGCGTCCTGCTCGGGCGAACCGGGGCCGGCGTCTCCCTGCTGTGCACGGCCGTCGTCGTGGCGCTGCTGGGCGATCCCGCGCTCTCCCTCTCGCTGGGCTTCGCGCTGTCGGCCGGTGCCACCGCGGCCCTCCTCGTGCTGGCACGCCCGCTCGCGACAGGTCTGTCGAGATGGATGCCGCGCGCCCTCGCCCTGGCGCTGTCCGTGCCGCTCTCCGCCGAGCTCGTCTGCGGACCGCTGCTGATGACGATCAACCCGGCGATCCCGCTCTACGGAATCGTCGCGAACCTCCTCGCCGATCCGGCCGCGGGCCCGGCGACGATCCTGGGACTCGCCGCCTGTCTCGCGGCGCCGCTGCCGCTGCTGCGGTCCGGACTCGCCGCACTGGCGTGGATCCCCGCGGCCTGGATCGCGGGCACCGCGCAGACGACGGCGTCCCTGCCCGCGCACCTCGTGCCGTGGCTGACCGGGATCGTCGGCGTCGCGTCCTTCGGCGCGGTGGCGGTCGCGGTGGCGCTCGTCGTCATCCGTCCGGCGCGGCTGCGCCGCGCGATCGTCCCGGCCGCCGCCGTGCTGGCGATCGTCGTGGGAGTCGTGGCCGGCAGCGGGCTCTCGTCGTCGGCGATGGCACGGATCGGACTGCCGCCCGCCTGGGCCGTCGGGGTGTGCGATGTCGGGCAGGGCGACGCGCTGCTGGTCCGCTCCCACGGACGGACGGCGCTCATCGACACGGGACCCGAACCGGCACCGGTCGCCGCGTGCCTGCGCAGGCTCGGCCTCGATCGCATCGACATCCTCGTGCTGACCCACTACGACAAGGACCACGCCGGCGGATTCGAAGCCCTCCTCGGTCGGGTCGACACGGTGTTGCACGGCCCGATCGGCAAGCCCTCGGATCAGCGCGTTCTCGACCGTCTCGAGAGGGCCGGCGCGCGACTGGTCGACACGCACACGGGGATGTCGGGACGCCTCGGGGCCGCCACGTGGACGGTGCTGTGGCCGCAGGCGCGCAGCCGCGCCTTCCCGCCCGGGAACGAGTCGTGCATCATCCTGGATGTCCGCGGGGGAGAGGTCCCGCCGTCGCTGTTGCTGTGCGACACGGATGCCGTGGTCCAGCGGGCGCTCCTTCGCTCCGGCGCGCTGCGGCCGCCGTACGCGGTGGTGAAGGTGGCCCACCACGGCAGCGCCGACCAGGAGGCCCGGCTGTACGCCGCACTGCGGGCGCCGGTCGCTCTCATCTCGGTGGGCCTCGGCAACGACTACGGCCACCCGCGCGCGCCGACGCTGGCGTTCCTCATGGCGCTGGGTGCGCGCATCCATCGCACCGATCAGGAGGGCATGCTGCTCGTCACGTCCGTCGATGCGGGCATCCAGGTGTGGCGTGAGCGCGCACCGCCGCCGGGCGGCGCGCCCACCCCGAGCGCTTCGTCCAGCGGGAGGCGTGTCGGCGGCGCCGGATAGGCTGAACGCATGGCCCCGGCACCCCGACGCACCCCTGCGGCGAAGCCGGGCACCCGGTCCGCCGCGACGAGGTCGACGATCCCGCAGCTGTCATGGCGCAGTCCGCAGCCGGCGCCGATCGTGCTGGTGTCCGGGCCCGAAGAGGTGTGCGCCGAGCGGGCGATCGCGTCCGTCCGCGACTACCTCCGCGCGGAGGACGAGAGCCTCGAGGTCTCCGACCTCCGTGCCGACGACTACACGTCGGGATCGCTCCTCGGCGTGTCCGCGCCATCGCTGTTCGGCGAGCCGCGACTCGTGCGGATCTCGGGCGGCGAGCGGATGTCCGACGCCTTCCTCACCGAGGCGCTCGCCTACATCGAGGCTCCGCAGGACGGGGCGACGGTCATCCTCCGCCACAACGGCGCGAGCGTGCGCGGCAAGAAGCTGCTCGACGCGATACGAGCGGGCACCGGCGGGGGAGTCGAGGTCGCGTGCCCCGCGATCAAGCGCGACTCCGACCGGTTCGACTTCGCGTCCGCGGAGTTCGCCTCGGTGGGTCGTCGCATCGCGCCCGCGGCCCTGCGCACCCTCGTCTCGGCGTTCACCGACGACCTCACCGAGCTCGCGGCCGCGTGTCAGCAGCTCATCGCCGACGTTCCGGGGGACGTCACCGCCGAGATCGTCGAGCGCTACTACGGCGGCCGGGTCGAGACGTCGGCCTTCACCGTCGCCGACACGGCGATCGCGGGCCGCTACGGCGACGCCCTCGTCGCGCTCCGTCAGGCTCTCGACTCCGGGGTCGACCCGGTGCCGCTCGTCGCCGCCATCGCCATGAAGCTGCGGACCATGGCGCGGGTCGCCGGCAGCCGTGAGCCCGCCGGCGCGCTGGCGACCCGACTCGGCATGAAGGACTGGCAGGTCAACAATGCGCGCCGCGATCTGAGCGGCTGGAACGAGCGGACCCTCGGCCTCGCGATCATGGCGACCGCGCAGGCGGATGCCGACGTCAAGGGCGCGTCGAGAGACCCGGTGTACGCACTCGAGCGGCTCATCACAATCATCGCGACACGCGCGCCCTACGGCGGCTGACCCGCCGACCGCCGCCGCGGAGCCGGCGTGCCTACGACGGCTGACCGGCCGACCGCCGCCGGCCGGGGCCGTCAGCCATCAGCGCGAACGCCGAAGGCCCGCCCCACGAGGGGACGGGCCTTCCGAGAAGCGCGGCTCAGAGAGCGGCGACCTGCTTCGCGATGGCCGACTTGCGGTTCGCGGCCTGGTTGGCGTGGATGACGCCCTTGCTCACGGCCTTGTCGAGCTTCTTCGACGCCTTGGTGAGGGCCTTCTGAGCGGCGGCCTTGTCACCGGCGGCGACGGCCTCGCGGGTGCGACGCACCTCGGTCTTCAGCTCGCTCTTGACGGCCTTGTTGCGCTCGTGCGCCTTCTCGTTGGTCTTGTTGCGCTTGATCTGCGACTTGATGTTCGCCACGTGGACGCTCTTTCGTTCGGAATCGGATCGGTTGTTGCCGGCGAACGCGAGAGGGGCGCCGCGCGGCGATCGTGAGGGTTGGGACCCCACACGCAAGCCAAAAGCCGAGTCTAACAGGTCGGCCCGGGGATCTCATGCGCGGCGCAGGGATGCGCACAGTCGGGGGACGTGGGTGGCACCGAGTCGCAGAATCCGTGACACGGGGTGCACAATCGTCAGGTATCGCAGACGACGACGTCCGAGGAGTTCCATGCACGCGTACCCGACCGCATCCGTCCCGAGGGGCCTGCGATGGTCCGTCGCGACCGCCGCCTTCCAGATCGAGGGCTCTCGGGCCGCCGACGGGCGCGGCCGATCCATCTGGGACGACGTGGTCGACACGCCGGGGGTGATCAAGGACGCAGCCATCGCCGACCCGAGCGCGGACAGCTACCGGCGCGCGAGCGACGACGTCGCCCTGCTGCGCGGACTCGGGGTGGACCGCTACCGGTTCGGAATCTCGTGGGTGCGCGTCCAGCCCGGCGGCACCGGACCCGGGAACGCGGCAGGCCTCGACTACTACTCGCGTCTCGTGGACGCGCTCCTCGAGGTCGGCGTGACGCCGTTCCCGACCCTGTACCACTGGGATCTGCCGTCGGATCTCGAGGAGGCGGGCGGATGGCTCGCCCGCGACACGGCCTCCCGCTTCGCGGACTACGCGGCACTCGTCGCCGACCGGCTCGGCGACCGCGTCCACGACTGGTACACGATCAACGAGCCCGCGATGACAACGCTGCAGGGGTATGGCATCGGATCTCTCGCGCCCCTGAAGCAGCTGCTGTTCGGCGCGCTGCCCACCGTGCATCACCAGCTGCTCGCCCACGCGCTCGTCGCGCAGGCCCTGCACGCGGACGGCGGCCACCGGGTCGGGATCGTCAACAACCACACGCCGGTCAGGCCCCTGCGGGACACCGCCGAGGACGCGATGGCCGCGGTCGCCTACGACGTCCTGCACAACCGCGTCTTCGCCGATCCGCTGCTGAGCGGCGCGTATCCGGATCTCGAGGCGTTCGGTCTTCCGCCCATGCCCGTGCAGGACGGCGACCTCGAGCTCATCTCCGCGCCGCAGGACTTCTACGGCGTCAACTTCTACAACCCGACGACCGTCACGGCCGCGGAGGGTGACAGCCCGCTGCCGTTCGACATCGTGCCGACGCCGGATGCCCCCTGCACCGGGTTCGGACCCGAGTGGGCGATCGTGCCCGAGGCGCTCACCGAGCTGCTAGTCGGCATGCGCGACCGGTACGGCGAGAAGCTTCCGCCCGTCATCATCAGCGAGAACGGCGCATCCTTCCCCGAGCCGGCGGATGCGGCGCGCGTCGAGGACGGCGACAGGATCGCCTATCTGGCCGGGCATATCTCGGCGGTCGCCGATGCGGTCGCCGCCGGCGTGGATGTGGAGGAGTACACCGTGTGGTCGCTCCTGGACAATTTCGAGTGGCTCGACGGGTACACGCAGCGCTTCGGCCTCGTGCACGTCGACTTCGCCACCGGAGAGCGCACGCCGAAGGCGTCGTACGACTGGTACCGCGCCCTCGTCTCGGAGTCCCGCGCATGACCGCCCGCGTGGGCGCGCGCTGGATGACGCTGTTCACCCTGGCGTGGCTCGTCATCTGGACGGTTCAGCTGACCCCCGTGCAGCTGCTGCTCCCGCTGCAGCTGAACACGACCGGCAGCGACTGGATCCGGGGGGTCGTGGCATCCGGGCTCGTCCTCGGCATCGGGGGGCTCGCAGGCATCGCGGCGGGACCGCTCGCCGGTGCCCTGTCGGACCGCACGCACGGTCGCGCCGGACGTCGCCGCCCCTGGGCGATCGGCGGCGCCTGGCTCACGGCGCTGTGCCTCGCGGCCATGGGCTTCACGAGCGGCCCCTGGGCCGTCGGGGCTGCGTGGGTGGGCGTGTCGGTCGGTGTCGCGGTCGCATCCGCGGCCTTCACGGCCCTGATCGCCGATCAGCTGCCGCCGACGCAGCGGGGCGCGGCGTCTGCTGCCGTCGGCTCGAGTCAGGCCGTCGGCATCGTGCTCGGCGTCGGACTCGTCGTGCTGCTCGGCTTGGGCGTGCTCGCCGGCTACCTCCTGCTCGCCGTCCTCATCGCCGTCGTCGGCACGGGTGCGGCGCTGCTGCTGCCGGATCCGCCGGCCGCGGCATCCGACTTCCCGACGGCCGGCGCCGCAGGCTCGCGCGGCCGCGGAAGACTCGCCTCGCTGCGCGACAGGGACTTCGCCTGGATGCTGGGCGGACGCCTCGTCGCCAACGTCGGCAACGCCCTCGGGACGGCCCTCTTCCTGTTCTTCCTGCTCCACGGCTTGAATCAGAAGGAGGCCGAGGCGCAGGACAACCTGCTCCTGCTCATCGTCGTCTACACGGTGTTCGTCGTAATCGCCTCGGTCGGGACCGGCGTCGTGTCCGATCGCACGGGTCGCCGCCGGCGGCTGACGGTGATCAGCGCCGTCGTGCAGGCCGCCTCGGGCGCCGTCATCGCCATCTCGCCGACGTTCACCGTGACGCTGATCGCCGCCGCCCTCATGGGCCTCGGCTACGGCGGGTTCTCGACGGTCGGCCTCGCGTTCGCGACCGATCTGCTGCCCGACGAGCAGGACCACGCCCGCGACCTCGGCATCGTCAACGTCACCGCGGCGCTCGGTCAGCTCATCGGACCGATGCTGGGTGCGGCACTGGTCGCCCTCGCCGGCGGATTCTGGCTCGTGTTCGTCGCCGCCTGCGTGCTGTCGCTCGTCGGCGCGGCGATGACGTGGGCGGCTCGCGAGCGCGTCAGCCGCCCTGCGCAGGCTGCGCCTCGAGCGTCGTGAGCGCGACGGCGAGCAGTGCGTTGAAGACCCGGGGGCGCATCACCGTGACCAGGTGACTCGTACGCGGCACGACGATGAGCTCGGCGTCGGGCTTCAGGGCCATGAACCGCCGCTCATTGATGCGCAGCTGGTCGAACTGTCCGTTGATGAACCAGGTAGGCACGCGGATGCGGGGCAGAGCCGCCTCGATGTCGAGCGCCTCGAGGCTCTCGAGCGCGGCATGCTGGGCGTCGTACGCGTAGCCGCCCGCCGAGACGTCCGCGCGGGTCGCCTCGGGCAGCGTCAACTGCAGGACCCGCGCCGCAAGCCAGTCACCGCGGTCGGGCAGCGAGTCGAACGCGCGGATGAACAGGCGATACGTCGCGAGCGCGTTGCGCCGGGGGATCGCCGTGCAGGACGCGGCGATCAGCCCCGCGATGGGCGGCGGATGCTCCCGCCCGGCGTACTCCGCCGTCAGGAGCCCGCCCATCGAATGGCCGACGAGGAGGACGGGGCCCATCTCCGCCGCCCTGCGGACCGCCTCGTCGATCGTGCCGAGAGCCCGCTCGAGCGTGAATTCCTCCGTCATCCGGCGGCCGTGGCCCGGCAGGTCTACGGTGGTGAACGGGTTGCCCCGCTCCGTCAGGAACGTCTCCTGGGCCCGCCACATCGTCGCGGACGTGCGGATGCCGTGCACGAACACGACCTGGACGACCACAGACCCAGGCTATGCCGCTGATCGGTGTGCAGGCGGGTATCCTGAGCGAGCCTCTCGCAGAAGGATCACATGGGGATGATCGACGTCTTGCTCAACGGCACAGGTCCGCTCGGACGGATGGTGTTCCACCTCCTGGACTCCGATGATCGGTATCGGGTTCGCGCCTTCACGGCCGACGAGCGCTACTGCACGGAGCCCGCGTTGCTGGGTGTGCCCCTCATCCCGCACGACACCGTCTCCACCGCGATCCCACGTGACGACGTCGCCTGTCTGTCCGTGCTCGGCGGGCTCGGGGGGTGGGAGGCCCGCCGGGAGCACATGGCGGTCATGAGTTCTCTGGGGTACCGGCACACGAACTACACGCATCCCTCCGCCGTGGTGCAGGGGGAGCAGGACTGGGGGACCAACAACATCGTCTTCCCCTTCACGACGATCGGGTTCGGCGGTGCGATGGGCCACGACAACGTCGTCAGGGAGAAGGTCTACCTCGGGCACGACCACCGATTGGGCGATCACACCTTCCTGGGTGTGGGCGCCACGGTGGGCGGAGGGTGCACGATCGGCGACGGCGCGTACATCGCCATGGAGTCGACGCTCACGAACGACCTGTCTGTCGGCCCGGGCGCGTTCGTCGGCATCGGGAGCCTGCTGCTGAGAGATGCTGCGCCCGACACGCGCTACTACGGTCATCCCGCGCGAGCCGTCAGCCCGGAGCGCGACAGCGCATGAGCGACGTGATCCGCCTCGCCCGGCACAGCGATGCGCGGGGGCATCTCGTCGCAGTGAGCTCCTGTGCGGAGGTTCCTTTCGAGATCCGTCGAGTGTTCTGGATCTATGGCAACGTCGATGATCGGATGCGCGCGGGCCACGCCAGCGCCACGACCACGGAGCTGCTCGTCAGTGTGGCGGGTTCGTGTCGCGCGAGGGTGGACGGCCCCGCCGGCGCGCATACCGTCGAGCTGGACAGGCCGGACGCCTCCTTGCTCGTGCCGCCGATGACCTGGCTCGTCCTCTCGGATTTCAGCCCGGATTGCGTGCTCCTCGTCCTGGCCGACACCGACTACGACCCGGGCAGCGCGATCGTCTCGCCCGACCGCTTCCGGGAGCTCCGCAGCCGATGATCCCGTTCTATGATCTGCAGGCGGTGATCGCGCCGCACCGGCGGGAGATCGACGCGGCCATCGCGTCGGTACTCGACAACGGGCAGACGATCCTCGGCCCGCAGACGGCGGCGTTCGAGACGGAGTTCGCGCAGTTCTGCGGAACCCGCAGCGCCGTGGGCGTCGGCAACGGGCTGGACGCCCTCTCGCTCATCCTCCGCGGTTACGGCCTCGGCATCGGCGACGAGGTGATCGTACCTGCCAACACGTTCATCGCCACCGTCCTGGCGGTCACGGCGAACGGCTGCACACCGGTGCTCGCAGACCCTGATCCGGAATCGATGCTGCTCAATCCCTCGACCGTCGAGAGCCTCGTCACGCCGCGCACGCGAGCCGTGATCGCAGTCCACCTGTACGGGCGCCTGTGCGACATGGATTCGCTGTCGGCGATCACGCGCCGATACGGGCTGCTGCTCATCGAGGATGCGGCCCAGGCGCACGGCGCCCAGCGAGCCGGGCGCCGGGCGGGCGGCTGGGGCCATGCCGCCGCTTTCTCCTTCTATCCCACGAAAAATCTGGGCGGCCTCGGCGACGGTGGCGCGATCACGACCGACGATGACGACCTGGCCGCGCGGATCCGGATGCTGCGCAACTACGGGTCTGCCCAGAAGAACGTCCACGAACTGGCCGGCGTCAACTCCCGGCTCGACGAACTGCAGGCCGCCGTGCTGCGGGTCAGGCTGCCCCACCTGGACACGGAGAACGAGCGTCGTCGAGCGATCGCGCGCCGCTACAGCGAGCGACTGAGAGCTGCGGCCCTCGTTCTCCCCGCCGAAGCGACCGCCGGCCACGCCTTCCACCTCTACGTCGTGCGGTCGCCCGAGCGCGACCGGGTCCGAGGCGCGATGCGCGCGGCCGGCGTGGAGACCGCCGTGCATTATCCGACGCCCCCGCATCTGCAGCCGGCCTACGCGGAGCTCGCCGGTTCGTCGCTTCCCATCGCCGAGCGGCTCGCGGCCGAGGTGCTCAGCATCCCGTTGCATCCGGCGATGTCCGATGCGCAGGTGGATCGCGTCGCGGAGGTGCTCTGTGGCATCGCCTGAACTCGTCTCAGCGCTCGTGCCCGCGTACAACCACGTCCGATATGTGCGCGAGTGCCTCGACGCGCTCGCGGCGCAGACCCATCGGCCCCTCGAACTGCTGATCGGCGACGACGCGTCAACGGACGGCACCGCCGCCGTCATCCGATCGTTCATCCGGGAGCGGGGTGGTGAATTCACGCGCGTCGTGTTCGAGCAGCGCACCGTCAACACCGGGGTGGCGTCGATGCTGAACGATCTCATCGCCCAGGCGCGCGGGCGTTACGTCTTCCTCAACGCGTCCGACGATCGCGCGGCGCCGCACGCGATCGAGGTGCTGCTCGCCGTGCTGGAGGCGGATCCACGCGTCGCGCTCGCGGTCGGCGACAGCATCATCATCGATCGCGACAGCCGCCGGGTGTTCTGGGGAGTTGACCGGGACACGTTCGTCGACGAGTCGGAGGCGACATACCGCACCTGGGTGGAGTATCTGCGAAGTGTTCATCGCCCGGGGTCCTTCGATCGGTCGCGTTTCGGCAAGCCGGGCACCCTGCACCGCTCGCACTACATTCCCAACGGCAAGCTGCTGCGGCGCTCGGCGGTGCTTCAGGTGGGGGGCTGGCGCGCGGGGACGCTCGAGGACTGGGACCTGAACTTCCGCCTCGCCCTCCGGTACAAGCTGCGATACGTGGACGAGGTCTTGTTCGCCTACCGCTGGCATGAGGCGAACACGATGCGCGACGCCGCGCGCTGGCTTCCGCTCATGACCGCGACGGAGGCGTACATCGCCGAGGAATTGCGGAACCCCGCGGCGTGGCTGCGCACCCTGCCTCATCGAGACGTCAGGTCCGGACTGCGCAACCGCCTGGGGTTCGGCGCCCCGCGCAACACGCCGGGCGGGTGATTGCCGGCGACCGGCGCGGCCTCCGGCATCGCCCAGGATGCCGGAGGCCTTCGCGCTGGTGTTCGGTCGTCAGCTCAGCGGCTTCCACGGCTGCTTCTTGATGGATGCGCCGGGCACGTCGCCCTGCGTCCACCACTGGGCCACGTACGTCACGCCGTTGTGCTCGACGACGTCCCCCGTGTGGAAGATCCGGGTGGCCGTCCACTCGACCGAGCCGTCCGGAGCCGTGGCGAGCTCGGCCCACACGACCTTCTTGGATGCGCCGGGCACATCCCCCTTCGTGTAGAACTGCGCCTGCCAGATCGACCCGCCGTAGGTGACGAGGTCGCCGCTGTTGTACGCGACTGTCGAGCTCCATGCCGCGGGCGCGGGGAGGTGGAGCCCCACGACCACCGGGTCGTGATCCGACGCGGCGAAGGGGTCACCGCCGTTGAACAGCAGCGTCGCGTTGTAGTTGTAGCGGCTGTAGTTGTAAGCAACGGCCTCCTGCGCGTTGATCTGCCACACATCGGCACCCGTGACCATCTTCAGGGCCTCGGCGTTGGCGAGCACGTGGTCCAGCGAGCCTTCGAGTCCGTTGTACGAGTACGTCTGCTCGCTCGGGTCGAAGGTGCTGCCGAGGTCGGTGTAGCCGGCGGTGTACAGCTCCTGGAGCGGGTCCTCGTGCGTGTAGGAGTTCAGGTCGCCGAGCAGGAAGATGCGCTGCGTGCCGAGGCTCGCCGCGACCTGGTTCGCGAAGGCCATCGTGTCCTTGGCCTCCTGGACGCGGGTGGCGTTGTACCCGCCCTGGTCCACGGCGGGGGATGAGGTGTTCTCCTCGTCTCCCGGGTAGAGCGGGGTGCCCGTGCCCTTCGACTTCCAGTGGTTCGCGACCGCGACGAAGGCGTCGGCATCCCTCGCATTCGCCCGCTTGAAGCCCTGCGCGAGCGGCTCGCGGGCGATCGAGAAGGACTGGCCGGGGCCGGATGCGCTGGTCAGCACGATCGAGGAGCCGACGGGAGTGACGGCGCCCGGCTTGTAGATGAACGCGGTGCGGATGACGTCCTGGTCGGCGAGCGCCGGCAGCTGGTCCGCCGTGGGCGAGGGGACATAGGCCCAGACCGTCGACCCCGCCGCCGTGTTCAGCGCCTCGACCAGACCCGCGAGAGCGGCGTCGCGCGACTCGCCGAACTTGACCGAGTTCTCGATCTCCTCGAGCGAGACGATGCTCGCCCCCAGGCGGTTGATGCCCGTGACGATCTTCTGCTGCTGGCGCGCGAAGCTCACGTCGTCGGCGGCACCGCGCGGCCCGGCCTGACCGTCGGTGGTCGTGCAGGTGTTGACCGCGATGCGGTTGCCCTGGCGATCCGTGTAGTACGTGCACGAGCCGAGGCCGCTGCCGACGAACTTCGCACCGGTCATCGGGAAGTAGTTCTCGACGTTGAAGGTCGCCATCCGGACCTCGCCTCCGGTGGTCGCCGGCTGCTGGTTCGCCGCGCGACGGTCGCTGAAGGTGGCGACGGCGGCGCCGTCATCGCTCACCGGCGTCGTGGGCTGGAAGTTCCACAGACTGTTGCGGTAGTCGAGGACCACGGGTTCGTGGAAGGTGACGGATGCGCCGACGCTCACCGTGTTGCCGGCCGTGAGCCAGGGCAGCGGGATGCCGGTGTTGGACGACGAGCTGAAGTTGATGCTGGAGCCGTCGTCGAGCGTGATCATGCGCGCGGCGTTGTCGGCGGCGGCGGCCTGCGCCTCGGCGGAGCCGGCGGTGCCCGCATCCGTCGGCTGGCGAAGCGGAGTGACGCCCGCCGCGAGGGTGAACGAGCCGTACCAGTTCGCGTCGTAGTTGTCCGTGACGGTGAACGTGCCCTGCGGGGCGAGGAGCTCGCCCTCGTGGGCCTCCTTCTGCGCGTCCGTCGTGAGGTCCGCCCACGCCAGCGTGTCGGCCGTGACCGCGGGCAGCGCGGTCTGAAGCTTCGTCACGGTCGGGGAGGTGATCTCGGTCTCGCCCTTGAACTCGGCGACGGTGCCGGTGACGGACACGCTGTCGCCGACACTCACCTGGCCGGCCGAGACGGACCCGAAGACGAACACGGCGTCGGACCTCCCCGGCGTCAGGTCGTCGGCCGCCGCGCCCCCGGCGCCGCCGGTCTCGAGGAAGAAGCCGTTGAACCCGCCGGTGCGGTAGTCCGCGGTCACCACGCCCGTCGTGGTGACCTTCTGACCGACGTAGGGAGAGGTGTCGGTCGAGCCCTGGATGTCGGCGATCGCCACCGTCGGGGGAGTGTCGCCCCCGGGAGGAGTCGTGTCGCCGCCGGATGCCTGCGGGGTGGGCGTTGCGACGGTGAAGTCGGCCGCGTTGTTGTCGGTGTCGGTGCCGGTGGCGGAGCGCTGGTAGCTCAAGACGACCGAATTGCCGCTGGCGGCCGTGCCCTCCGGGGAGTTGCTCGTGCCCCAGCCGATCTTGTCGATGACGCTCGCGGCGGTCGGGAGGACACCCGTCGTGCTCGCGGCGATGTAGAGCGTGCCGCCCCCGGAGCCCGGATTGACGCTGGCACCCGTGTCGAGGTCGGGCGTCGGCAGAGCGGAGCCGTTCGCGCCGTTGCTCGGCAGCTGGATCAGGAAATGACCGTGCGCCGGGACCGACCCCGTGAGCGCGAAGACCTGCGACCCGCCCGGCGTGACCGTGCTGGTCGGGGCGCGGTACTGCAGCGTGTCACCACCGAGGCTGATCGCCGCCGACGTCGGGTTGTACAGCTCGACGAACTTGTTCGTGTACGACGCACCGCCCGAGCCGCCGTTGACATACGCCTCGCTGATGACGATGCCGGTTCCGGCGGTGTTCGCGAACGCCGGTACCGAGAGTCCGGCACCGAGCAGGCATGCCGCGGTGGCGGCGGCTGCAGCGACGGCGAGCCGTCGATTCTTGGTCAAGGGCATCGAAGCCCACCTCCATGGATGATGGATCGGAAGAGAAGCCGCACGTGACACGACTCGGCTCCCACCCTGCCCCTGGCCGCCGACAAAGAAAAGGATCTGCTGGGAATTCCTGATGAATTCTCTGCAACCGGCTGCGGCTCAGGCGGGGAGAGTGGCAGACGCCGCATCCTGCCGCCGGTGCTTTGCCCCGTAGAATCTTCTGGACATGTCACCCCGCGCCCTGAAGCCTCTCGAGCCGTCCGCCACACCGCCCGAGCTGATCCGCAACTTCTGCATCATCGCCCACATCGACCACGGGAAGTCGACCCTCGCCGATCGCATGCTGCAGATCACCGGCGTGGTCTCCGACCGCGACATGCGCGCGCAGTACCTCGACCGCATGGACATCGAGCGCGAGCGCGGGATCACGATCAAGTCGCAGGCCGTCCGCATGCCGTGGTCGGCCCAGGACGACACGTTCGCGCTGAACATGATCGACACCCCCGGGCACGTCGACTTCACGTACGAGGTGAGCCGGAGCCTCGCCGCGTGCGAGGGCGCGATCCTGCTGGTGGATGCTGCGCAGGGCATCGAGGCGCAGACCCTCGCGAACCTCTACCTGGCGCTGGAGAACGACCTCACCATCATCCCGGTGCTCAACAAGATCGACCTGCCGGCGGCGGACCCCGAGAAGTTCGCACTCGAGCTCGCGAATCTGATCGGCGGCGACCCGGACGACGTCCTGCGCGTGTCGGGCAAGACGGGTCAGGGCGTCGAGGAGCTCCTCGACCGCATCGTCCGCGACATCCCGGCCCCCACGGGGAGCGCGGACGCCCCGGCGCGGGCCATGATCTTCGACTCCGTCTACGACTCGTACCGGGGCGTGGTGACGTATGTCCGCATGGTCGACGGCAAGCTCGAGCCCCGCGAGCGCCTCCAGATGATGTCGACGAGGGCCACGCACGACCTCCTCGAGATCGGCGTGTCGAGCCCGGAGCCAGTGCCCACGAGAGGTCTCGGAGTCGGGGAGGTGGGCTACCTGATCACGGGCGTGAAGGACGTGCGCCAGTCCAAGGTCGGCGACACGATCACGAACCTGCGCAAGCCGGCGACCCAGGCCCTTCCCGGCTACACCGACCCGAAGCCGATGGTCTTCTCCGGCATCTACCCGATCGACGGCAGCGACTACGGGGACCTGCGCGAGGCGCTCGACAAGCTCAAGCTGTCGGATGCGTCGCTCCAGTACGAGCCCGAGACGTCGGTCGCGCTCGGCTTCGGCTTCCGCTGCGGCTTCCTGGGCCTCCTGCACCTCGAGATCATCACCGAGCGCCTCTCGCGCGAGTTCGGCCTCGATCTGATCACGACCGCGCCGAGCGTCATCTACGAGGTGACGACCGACACGGGCGAGCACGTGACGGTGACGAATCCGAGCGAGTACCCCGACGGGCGCGTGGCCACCGTGTCGGAGCCCGTCGTGAAGGCCGCGATCCTGCTGCCGAAGGACTACGTCGGAACCGTCATGGAGCTCTGCCAGGGTCGCCGTGGGCAGCTTCTCGGCATGGAGTACTTCAGCGAGGAGCGCGTCGAGCTGCGCTACAACATGCCCCTCGGTGAGATCGTCTTCGACTTCTTCGACCAGCTGAAGTCGCGCACGCAAGGCTACGCGAGCCTGGACTACGAGCCCGCCGGGACTCAGGAGGCCGACCTCGTGAAGGTCGACATCCTGCTCCAGGGCGACAAGGTGGATGCCTTCAGCTCGATCGTGCACCGCGACAAGGCGTACGCCTACGGCACGATGATGACCGAGCGGCTGCGCAAGCTCATCCCTCGCCAGCAGTTCGAGGTGCCGATCCAGGCCGCCATCGGCGCGCGCATCATCGCGCGCGAGAACATCCGGGCGATGCGCAAGGACGTCCTCGCGAAGTGCTACGGCGGCGACATCACGCGCAAGCGCAAGCTCCTCGAGAAGCAGAAGGAGGGCAAGAAGCGCATGAAGATGGTCGGGCGCGTCGAGGTCCCCCAGGAGGCGTTCATCGCCGCGCTCTCGGGTGACGTCGAAACGGGCAAGAAGTAGCGTAAACGGACCTCTCACGAAGCGTGCAGGCGCGTCTGGGTAGGGTGGAGAACATGCGGCGCGGGACCTTCCGAGACGAGACGGTGGACTATGCGGCCGTGGGTGCGACGCAGGCATCGGATCTGATGCAGTATCCGCCGGAGCGCAGCGTTCCCGCCCACGAGTCGTGGCGGATCGGCAGCGGCGAGGCCCGGTTCCACACCGCAGGCGAGGCGCTGCTGTCGTGGCGCGCGCTCCGCGACGGCGGCTTGACGGTGTCCGATGTGCGGCCGGCGGCGGGTCCCATGTACACGGGCGTGAGCTTCGACGACGAGGGCAAGCCGATCGGCGCGTCCAAGTTCGAGGCCGACCAGCGCTTCGACGCGGACGGCACCCCGTACGTCAGCGCGGGCGAGACGATCCACGTGCGCGGCCGCGTCAACGGTCTGAAGGCCGACGGCGAGCTGCGGGTGATCTTCGTCGTGGAGGAGCCTCGGCGCATCGGCTTCGCGCTGGGCACGGTCGACGGCTCCGTCGTGAGCGGCGAGGAGTCGTTCATGCTCGACTGGCGGACCGACACCGACGAGGTGTGGTTCACGGTCCGCGCCTTCGACGCGCCGGCATCCTTCGTCTACAAGCTCCTGCCCGGACTCGTCAAGCGCCGGCGCCGGGCGCTGTTCCAGCGGTACCTGCGCGCGATCTCGCCGCTGTACACGACGCCTGCCTGATGGGCTCCGCCCTCCCGATCGGCGATCCGGCTCCCCCCGACGGCGCACTGCCCGCCGACCTTCGCGTCGATCCCTCGGTCGACTTCGGGGTCTACCTGCACGTGCCGTTCTGCCGCGTGCGGTGCGGATACTGCGACTTCAACACCTACACGTCGGACGAGCTGCGGGGGGCGCGCCAGGACCAGTACGCCGACACGCTCCTGCGGGAGGTCGCGCTCGCGCGCGACGTGATGGGGGATGCCGGCGCCCTGCGGCCGGCATCCACCGTCTTCTTCGGCGGCGGCACCCCGACATTGCTCCCGCCGGGTGATCTCGCCCGCATGCTCGCCGGTGTGCGCGCCGCCTTCGGCATCGCCGACGGCGCGGAGGTCACGGTCGAGGCGAACCCCGACACCGTGACGGATGCCGTGGCTGCCGAGCTTGCGGCAGCCGGCGTGACGCGCATGTCGGTGGGAATGCAGTCATCCGTGCCGCACGTGCTCGCGGCCCTCGATCGCACGCACGATCCGGCGAACGTGCGCACCGCCGTCGCCGCGGCCCGTCGCGCGGGGCTGCAGGTGAGCGTCGACCTCATCTACGGCACGCCGGGCGAGTCGCTCGACGACTGGCGCGACTCCGTCGAGACCGCGGTCGGGCTCGAGCCCGACCACATCTCGGCGTATGCCCTGATCATCGAGGACGGCACGAAGCTCGCGCGGCAGATCCGTCGCGGGGAGGTCGCGGCGCCCGACGACGACCTTCAGGCCGACATGTACGAGCTCGTCGACACGCAGCTCCACGCCGCCGGGTTCGACTGGTACGAGGTGTCCAACTGGGCGCGCAGCCCGGACCGGCGGTCACGGCACAACCTCGCCTATTGGCGCGGCGCCGACTGGTGGGGCTTCGGTCCGGGCGCGCACAGCCATGTCGCCGGTCTGCGCTGGTGGAACGTCAAGCATCCGGCGGCCTATGCGCAGCGGCTCGCGGCCGGCGAGTCGCCCGCGGCCGGCCGGGAGCGTCCGGATGCCGCGGCCCGCACGCTCGAGTCCGTCCTGCTGCGCTCGCGCATCCGCGAAGGCCTCCCGGTGTCCGAGCTGCAGAGCGAGGGACGTCAGGCCGTCGCCTCCCTCATCGCCGACGGGCTGATCGACGGGCATGCGGCCGTCCGCGGGACCATCGTGCTGACGCTGCGGGGGCGTCTGCTCGCCGACGCCGTGGTGCGCGCCCTGACCGATTAGCGCCGCGCAGCCGTCAGCGCATGAGCGCATCGAGGGCGTGCGCGCGGGGCAGCGGAACGTCTCGCGTCTCCGTGTCGTAGCGGCGCACCGTCCGGCTCTCGTCGAACGGCGGCCAGCCGGCATCCTGCGTCTCGATGAAACGGATCCAGTCGTCGTGCATGCGATCGGCGAGCACCTTCGGCGCGTCCGGCCCTGCCATGCGGAGGGCATCGGGTGTCCTCCCGCGGTGGAAGACGAAGCCGATCTCCATCGCGTGTGCGGCGCCCAGCTCGCGCACGGGACTGCGCCACGCGAACTCGTACACGTAGGTGCGTCCGGGCCGCGTCTCGGCCGCCCGGATGGCCGGCGCGCGCAACAGGCGGTCCGTCACCATCTGACCGAGGATCTCGGCGCGCGTCGCGCCCGGCAGGTCGCGACGGTACGCGGCGACCGTCGCGCGCGGGATGCGCAGCGCGGCCCGGGCCATGAACACCTGCATCCGCCCGATCTTCGCGAGCGCCTCGGGCGGCAGCCACAGGCGGTACTCGTCGGTGTTCGTGCCGATGACGACGGGCAGGGTCAGGCGGCCGAGGCCGACGTCGGGCGAGACCGGGAGCGACTCGGGGTCGAGCGCGAACGCGAAGCCCGGGGCACCGGACAGCGGCGTCGACCCCGCAGACTGCGCGGCGCGGGCGTCGAGCAGCGCACGCGGCGTCACGGCGGCGAAGGCATCACGGGTGGCGGGGATCCGCAGGCGCTGGGCGAGCTGGTGCGTCACCCGCCCCGCCTTCTCGGGCGCGACGGCCTCGAGCGGACCGCTCTGGATGATCGCACCCCGCACGAGCGCGCGGCTGTCGCTGCGCATGAGGAGCCCGGCGACGATCGCACCCCCGGCCGACTCGCCGACGATCGTGATCCGGTCCGGGTCGCCGCCGAAGGCCGCGATCTCGCGGTGCACCCACTCGAGGCCGGCCGCCGCATCCTGCAGCCCGAGGTTGAGCGGCGCTCCCTCGAGCACCGAGAAGCCCTCGGAGCCGAGGCGGTACGCGATCGAGACGAACACGACGCCGTCGCGCGCGAACGTCGTCCCGTCATAGGCGTCGAGCGCCGGAGTGCCGCGCTCGAGCGCCCCGCCGTGGAACCACACCATGACCGGCAGCCCCATGCCCATCCCGATGACGTCGGCCGGTGTCCAGACGTTGGCCGTCAGGATGTCCTCGCCGGGGATCTCCACGGAGTCGAGGAGCTCGCCGAGCGCCGCGGAATACGGGTCCTGCGGCGCCGTGGGACCGAAGGCCGTGGCATCCCGCTCTCCCTCCCAGGAGGCGGGGGGCGCGGGCCGCGCGAAGCGCAGGTCGCCGAACGGCGGCGCGGCGAACGGGATGCCGAGGAAGCGCAGGATGCCGCCATGCTCGGCACCGCGCAGAGTCCCCGTGCTGATCGAGATCGTCGTCGTCGACGGATGCGTGTCGCTCATCCTCTTCAGCGTACGGGGCCGCCAACGTCGTGAGTGGAAAACGCCGGGGTAGAATTGGCACTCTGCAGATCCGAGTGCCAGGCGCCGGCGGAGGAGGTGGGCATGGTCAGCGAGCGGGGACTCCAGGTGCTGCGCGCGATCGTCGAGGACTACGTCGAGACGCGCGAGCCCGTCGGCAGCAAGACGATCGTCGATCGTCACGCGTTCGGCGTATCGGCGGCCACGATCCGCAACGACATGGCGCAGCTCGAGGACGAGGAGCTCATCGTCGCCCCGCACACGTCGTCGGGGCGGGTGCCCACCGACAAGGGCTACCGCGTCTTCGTCGACCACCTGGCCGAGCTCCGCCCGCTCTCGCCCGCACAGCGGCAGGCCATCGCCTCCTTCCTCGACGGACCCGGCGACGACCTCGACGACGTGCTCGTGCGCACGGTCCGCGCGCTGACGCGGCTCACCGGCCAGGTCGCGCTCGTCCAATACCCGTCGTTCGCCCGCGCGGCCGTGTCGCACGTCGAGCTCGTGGGACTCGGCGGGGGCCGGGTCGTCGTCATCCTCGTCACGGACACGGGGCGCGTGTCGCAGCGCATGGCGGCGTTCCGTGAGGATCTCACCGAGACGGATGCGTCGCGCCTGCGCGCGCAGCTCGCGAGCCTCGTCACGGGGCGCGGCGTGCGAGAGGGCGCGCAGCGCGTCGCCGACGCCCTCGCGGCCGAGCAGGCCCGATCCGCGCCGGATGCGATCGCGACCGCGCTCCTGCGGATCGTCGGGGAGGAGCTCGAGGAGTTCCGCCAGGACCGGCTCGTCATGGCGGGGGCCGCGAACCTCGCCCGGCGCGAGGACGATTTCCGCGGCAGCATCTACCCGCTCCTGGAGGCCATCGAGGAGCAGGTGACGCTGCTGCGGCTCATGAGCGAGATGGTGGCCGACGAGCACGGGCTGTCGGCGAGCATCGGCCGCGAGAACGCGGCGTTCGGGCTGGCCGAGGCGTCTCTGGTCACCAGCGACTATGCGCCCGGCGAGTACGACGCGGCCGGTCTGGCCCGCGTCGGCGTGCTCGGCCCGACGCGCATGGACTATCCCACCAACCTCGCGGCGGTCCGCGCCGTCGCGCGCTATCTCAGCCGGCTGCTCGACGACGACGAGCTCGCCCGCTGAACACCCGCTCCACCGGAACGAACCGCGCTGCGGCGCGGCAGGAAGGCAACTGTGGCTGACCATTACGAGGTCCTCGGCGTCTCGCGCGACGCGTCGCCCGAGGAGATCAAGAAGGCGTATCGCCGGCTCGCTCGCGAGCTGCACCCCGACGTCAACCCCGGGGCCGAGGCCGAGGAGCGCTTCAAGCTCGTCACGCACGCCTACGACGTCCTGAGCGACCCGGAGCAGCGCCGGCGCTACGACATGGGCGGCGATCAGCCGTTCGGGGGCGGCGCCGGAGGCTTCGGGGGCTTCGGCGACATCTTCGAGACGTTCTTCGGCGCGGCCGCGGGCGGCGGACGCAGCGCGCGTCCCCGCTCCCGCCGCGAGCGTGGACAGGATGCGCTCGTGCGGGTGACCATGGAGCTCCGCGACGTCGTGTTCGGCGTGCACCGCGACATCGAGGTCGACACGGCGGTGCTGTGCGACACGTGCCAGGGCTCCTGCTGCCAGCCGGGCACGTCTCCGGTCACGTGCGACATCTGCCAGGGGACGGGTCACGTCCGCCAGACGGTGCGAAGCCTGCTCGGCAACGTCGTGACGACCCAGCCGTGCAACGTCTGCCAGGGCTACGGCACGACCATCCCGTACCCGTGCGCCACCTGCCAGGGGCAGGGCCGTGTCCGTGCGCGTCGCACGGTGTCGGTCGACATCCCCGCCGGCGTCGAGACCGGCCTGCGGCTGCAGCTGCCCGGCTCCGGCGAGGTCGGCCCCGGCGGCGGCCCCAACGGCGACCTCTACATCGAGGTGTCCGTCGCCCACGACGACGTCTTCAGCCGGGAGGGCGACGACATCCTGGCCACCCTCGAGGTGTCGATGCCCGACGCGATCCTCGGCGCCGACACGACGATCCAGTCCCTCGACGGACCGGTCGACCTCGAGATCCGCCCCGGCGTGCAGAGCGGCGATGTGCTGACGATCAAGGGCCGCGGCATCACGCCGTTGCGCGGCTCGCAGCGCGGAGACCTGCGGGTCGGCGTGCACGTCGTCACTCCGACGCGCCTGGATGCCAAGGAGCGCGCGCTCATCGAGGACTTCAAGAAGCGGACGAAGGCTCCCGGCCCGCAGCTCGCGCAGTTCCATCAGGGCTTGTTCGCCAAGCTGCGCGATCGCTTCCGGAACGGCTGAGCCGATGGCCCTGCACTTCCTCCTCGACGACCACCTCGACGCGCGGGTGGGCGACACCGTGACGCTCACCGGCCCGGAGGCGCATCACGCCGCGACGGTGCGCCGGGTGCGCGTCGAGGAGACCGTGACCGTCGGCGACGGGCGGGGCGCGTGGCTGACGGGCGTCGTCGAGTCGGTGCAGCCCACGCAGGTCGTGGTGCGGGTCACCGCGCGGCGCGACGTGCCGGCGCCGGCGCCCCGCATCCTGCTCGTCCAGGCCCTCGCGAAGGGCGACCGCGACGAGCTCGCGGTGCAGGCGGCGACGGAGATCGGCGTGGACGGGATCGTGCCGTGGCAGGCCGAGCGCTCGATCTCGCGGTGGGACAGCGCCAAGGCGGCCAAGGGCCGTGCGCGGTGGGAGACGATCGTGCGAGAGGCGTCCAAGCAGGCGCACCGGGCGTGGGTGCCGGTCGTGGCACCGCTCGCCTCGACGGCCGACCTGGTCGAGCGTGCCCGAAGCGGTGCGACCGTGCTCGTCCTCGAGCCGACGGCCGATGACGCGTTGAGCGCCGCGGATCTGCCGCCCGATGCCGATGTGGTGCTCGTCGTCGGACCCGAGGGCGGGATCGCTGCGGGGGAGCTGACGACCCTCGAGGAGGCCGGAGCCGTGCTCGTGCGGCTCGGCGACACCGTGTTGCGCACCTCGACCGCCGGACCCGCCGCGCTCGCCGTGGTGAGCGCCCGACTGGGTCGATGGTGACGGCTCGTCGGTCCCGGAGCCGGCCGAAGGGCCGCGGATAGACTGGGACGCATGGCTGAACCGTCGATCTTCACGCGCATCCTCGAGGGCGAGATCCCGTCCGACATCATCGCGCAGACCGACAATGTCTTCGTCATCCGCGATATCGCACCGCAGGCGCCCCTCCACCTCCTCGTGATTCCGAAGACGCCGAAGTACCGCGATGTGGTCGAGCTCGCCGCCGGTGATCCGGCGCTTCTCGCCGAGGTGGTCTCGGTCGCGAAGAAGGCCGCCACGGATCACGCCGGGGGAGACTTCCGGCTCGTGTTCAACACCGGCGCACGCGCCGGCCAGACGATCTACCACGTTCATGCCCACGTGCTCGCGGGCGATCTCCACGAAGCGGGGCTCGGTGCCTGACACGTCCGACGATTCCACTCCTGCCGTAGCCCACGTCTACGCCGACGGCGTGGCGATGGTGCAGCTGCTCGGCCCGCAGGACCGCCTGCTGCGCGTCGTGGAGCGCGAGCATCCCGATGTCGACGTCCATGTGCGCGGCAACGAGATCGCGCTGCGCGGGGATGCGGCGGCCGTCGCCTCCGCCCGGGAGCTCGTCGAGGAGCTGATCTCCATGGCACGCGCGGGCCAGGGCCTGGATCCGGTCGATGTCGTCTCGTCGAGCCGCATCCTGCAGTCCGACAGCGGCTCGCGCCCCTCCGACGTCCTCGGCGAGGCCATCCTCAGCTCGCGCGGCAAGGTGATCCGCCCGAAGACCGTCGGCCAGAAGGCCTACGTCGACGCGATCGACGAGAACACCATCGTCTTCGGCATCGGCCCGGCCGGAACGGGCAAGACCTACCTCGCGATGGCGAAGGCGGTCCAGGCGCTGCAGCGCAAGGAGGTCAGCCGCATCATCCTGAGCCGCCCCGCGATCGAGGCGGGCGAGCGGCTCGGATTCCTCCCCGGCACCCTCAATGACAAGATCGACCCGTATCTGCGGCCGCTCTACGACGCGCTCAACGAGATGATGGACCCCGAGCTGGTCCCGAAGCTCATGGCGACCGGCACGATCGAGGTCGCGCCGCTCGCGTACATGCGGGGACGCACGCTCAACGACTCGTTCGTCGTGCTCGACGAGGCGCAGAACACGACGCCCGAGCAGATGAAGATGTTCCTCACGCGCCTGGGCTTCGGCACGCGGATGGTCGTCACCGGCGACATCACGCAGATCGACCTTCCGCAGGGAGCCTCCGGGCTGCGGCTCGTGACGCGGGTGCTCAGGAACATCGACGACATCGACTTCTCGTACCTGACGAGCGAGGACGTCGTGCGCCACACCCTCGTCGGCCGCATCGTCGACGCCTACACGGAGTACGACGAGACCCGGCTCTCGGCACGGCGCGAGCGCGACGAGGCGGCCGAGTTCGCCAACCGGGCCGAGCGCCGCAGCGCCCAGCATGCTCGAAACCAGGGCGGGGCCGGCCCGCGCGATCACCTGCCCGGGAGGCCACGCCGATGACCATCGAGATCACCAACGAATCGGGCTACGAGGTCGACGAGACCGTGCTGCTGCGGCTCATGGAGTACGACCTCGCACAGCTCCACGTGAGCCCGGACGCCGACCTCGCGATCCTGCTCGTGGACGAGGGCGCGATGGAGGCGCTCCACGTGCAGTGGATGGACGAGCCCGGGCCGACCGACGTCCTGAGCTTCCCGATGGACGAGCTGCGACCGGGCACCGAGGACATGCCGACGCCGCCCGGGCTCCTCGGCGACATCGTGCTGTGCCCGCAAGTGGCCGAGACGCAGGCTGCGGCCGCGAAGCACACCACCCTCGACGAGCTCGTTCTGCTGACGACCCACGGGCTGCTCCACCTGCTCGGCTACGACCACGCCGAGCCGGACGAGAAGCGCGAGATGTTCGCCCTCCAGGGCGAGCTGATCTCCGGATTCCAGGCCGCGGAGCGTCGCCGGCCGCGCACATGACCGCGGTCCTCCTCCTGCTCGCCGCGCTCGCACTCGTCGCCTTCGGCGGCCTCATGGCGGCCGATGACGCGGCCCTCGGTGTGACGTCCCGCCAGGACCTGCTCGAGCTCGCCGACGAGGGCGCGCGCAGCGCGCACTCGCTGCGCCGCATCGCCGAGGACACTCCCGCGCACCTCAACGCCGTCGTCTTCATGCGCGTGTTCGTCGAGACGGCGGCCGCCGTGCTCGTCACGGTCGCGTTCACGCTGCTGTTCGACAGCATCTGGTGGGCGATGCTCGCCGCCGTGGTGCTCATGACCGGCACGTCCTTCGTCGTCGTGGGTGCGAGCCCGCGTCAGACCGGCCGGCGGCACGCGAAGCGGCTGCTGCGGGCGACGGCACCCGTCGTCCGCGCCGTGCGCGTCATCCTCGGCCCGCTCGCGCATGGTCTCGTCGCCCTCGGCTCACGCTTCTCGCCGGGTGGTCGCAGCGCGTCCTTCACGACCGAGGAGCAGCTGCTCAGCATGGTGGACGAGGCCGCCTCGAACGACCTCATCGAGGAGGACGACCGCGAGCTCATCCATTCCGTCTTCGACTTCACCGACACATACGTGCGCGCCGTCATGGTGCCGCGCACCGACATGGTGACGGTGGATGCGGCGGCCCGCACCCGCGAGGCGATGGCCCTGTTCCTCGAGCGCGGCGTGTCCCGGATGCCGGTCGTCGACGCCGACGACATCGTGGGCGTGCTGTACCTGAAGGATCTCGTGCAGTTCGGCTTCCGCGACGAGACGGGATGGCGGGATGCGCTGATCGCGCCGATCGCCCGGCCCCCGGTGTTCGTGCCGGAGTCGATGCGGGCGGAGACGCTGCTCCAGCAGATGAAGCTCGAGGCGGTGCACGTGTGCATCGTCGTGGACGAGTACGGCGGCATCGCCGGGCTCGTCACGCTGGAGGACCTCATCGAGGAGCTCGTGGGCGAGATCTCCGACGAGTACGACTCCCGCCTGCGCGAGGTCGTGGAGCTCGAGCCGGGCCGCTATCGCGTGAGCGCCAGACTGTCGCTCGACGAGGTCGGCGAGCTCTTCGGGCTCGACATCGACGACGACGACGTGGACTCGATCGGCGGCCTGCTCGGCAAGGCGCTCGGCCGCGTCCCGCAGACCGGCGCCTCCGCCGAGGCCTACGGCCTCGTGCTCACGGGCGGGGCCTCGCGCGGCCGCGGCCGTGGCATCGCCACGGTGTTCGTCGAGAAGGCGGCGGATGACCGGCATCCCCGTTCGGGCGAGATCAAGACGCTGAAGAAGGATGACGCACATGACTGACGAGAACTTCCGCTCCGGCTTCGTGACGTTCGTGGGACGGCCGAACGTCGGCAAGTCCACTCTCACGAACGCGCTCGTGGGCGAGAAGGTCGCCATCACGAGCGACAAGCCGCAGACGACGCGCCGCGCGATCCGTGGCATCCTGAACCGCCCGTCCGGCCAGCTCGTGATCGTGGACACCCCGGGGCTCCACCGGCCGCGCACGCTCCTCGGCCAGCGGCTCAACGACCTCGTCGAGCAGGTGTTGGGCGACGTCGACGTCATCGCGTTCTGCGTGCCCGCGACCGAGAAGGTCGGTCCTGGAGACCGTCGCATCGCCGAATCGCTCAACGGCTATCCGCGCGCGAAGAAGGTCGCGATCGTGACGAAGACGGATGCGGCGGCCCGCGACCAGATCGCCGAGAGGCTGATCGAGGTCGACCAGCTGCGCGAGGACTGGGCGGCCGTCATCCCGCTCTCGGCGCTGACGAACGACCAGCTCGACGTGCTGACCGACGAGCTGCTGCAGCTCATGCCCGTGGGGACTGCGCTGTACCCCGAGGGCGTCGTGACCGACGAGTCGACCGAGGACCGGATCGCCGAGATCATCCGCGAGGCGGCTCTGGAGGGCGTCCGCGACGAGCTTCCGCACTCCATCGCTGTCGTCGTGCAGGACGTGTCCGAGCGCGAGGACAGCGACCTCACCGACATCTACGCCGACATCGTGGTGGAGCGCGACAGTCAGAAGGCCATCATCATCGGCAAGAAGGGCTCGCGACTGAAGGATGTCGGGGCCCGCGCCCGTGCCGGGATCGAGCCGCTCATCGACTCTCGCGTCTTCCTCTCGCTGCACGTGAAGGTGGCGAAGGAATGGCAGCGCGACCCGAAGCAGCTCGGGCGGCTGGGCTTCTGACGGCCGTCCGGGACTGCGCATTCTGCATCCGATGCCCGTGCGGGTCGCTTCGAACCTGAGCATCCTGCTAGCATCGGTGCATGCGCTTCGGCCAGCTCCTTCTTAGCTGCCGCGACGAGGCCTCGATCTAAGGGCCTTCCTCGTCGCGGAGCTCGGTGTTGGCCCGCCTCATCTGACGAGAGAAAAGCGACATCATGGACAACACCCAGAAGCCCTCCGGCATGCCGATCCACAAGTACCGGCCGTTCCACGAGCAGATCCGCGTCGAGCTGCCCGACCGCACGTGGCCGACCAAGCGCATCACCGCCGCGCCGCGCTGGTGCGCCGTCGATCTGCGCGACGGGAACCAGGCGCTCATCGACCCCATGAGCCCCGAGCGCAAGCGCATCATGTTCGATCTGCTCGTGAGCATGGGCTACAAGGAGATCGAGGTCGGATTCCCCTCCGCGAGCCAGACCGACTTCGACTTCGTGCGCCAGCTGATCGAGGAGGACCTCATCCCCGAGGACGTCACGATCCAGGTGCTGACGCAGGCGCGCGAGCACCTCATCGCGCGCACCTACGAGGCGATCGCCGGCGCGAAGCAGGCCATCGTGCACCTGTACAACTCGACGAGCATCCTGCAGCGCGAGGTCGTCTTCCGCACCGACACGCAGGGCATCATCGACATCGCCGTCGAGGGCGCGCGCCTGTGCCGTGAGTTCGAGAAGCGCATCCCCGAGACGCGGGTCTACTACGAGTACTCGCCGGAGAGCTACACGGGCACCGAGCTCGAGTTCGCGGTGGACGTCTGCAACCAGGTGCTGGAGATCTTCGAGCCGACGCCCGACCGCAAGGTCATCATCAATCTGCCGGCCACCGTCGAGATGGCGACGCCGAACGTCTACGCCGACTCGATCGAGTGGATGAACCGCCACCTCGCCCACCGCGAGAACGTGATCCTGTCGCTGCACCCGCACAACGACCGCGGCACGGCCGTCGCGGCCGCCGAGCTCGGCTACATGGCGGGTGCGGACCGCATCGAGGGATGCCTGTTCGGCAACGGCGAGCGCACCGGCAACGTCGACCTGGTGACGCTGGGCGTCAACCTGTTCACGCAGGGCATCGACCCGCAGATCGACTTCAGCGACATCGACCAGATCAAGCGCACGGTCGAGTACTGCAATCAGCTGCCGGTGCCCGAGCGCAGCCCGTGGGGCGGCGACCTGGTCTTCACCGCGTTCAGCGGCTCGCACCAGGACGCCATCAAGAAGGGCTTCGAGGCGATGGATGCGCGCGCCGAGGCCGCGGGCGTGTCCGTCGACGAGATCGAGTGGGCCGTTCCGTACCTGCCCATCGATCCGAAGGACCTGGGCCGTTCGTACGAGGCGGTCATCCGCGTGAACTCCCAGTCCGGCAAGGGCGGCGTCGCCTACCTGCTGAAGACCGACCACGCGCTCGACCTGCCGCGCCGCCTGCAGATCGAGTTCTCGGGCGTCGTGCAGGCGAAGACGGATGCCGAGGGCGGCGAGGTCACGAGCGACCAGATCTGGGCCGTCTTCCAGGACGAGTACCTGCCGTCGGTGAACCCGGCCGACCGCTGGGGCCGCTTCGAGCTGCTGTCCACGCGCACGCAGAGCGACATGACCGGGGACGTGCGCCTGGATGTCGCGCTGCGCGACGACGACGAGCGGGTCGAGGCGAGCGGCAACGGGAACGGGCCTATCGCGGCGTTCCTCGAGATCGTCCGCGGGCGGGGCTTCGACATCTCGCTGTACGACTACGTCGAGCACACGCTCTCCAGCGGCGGTGACGCACAGGCCGCGGCGTACGTCGAACTGCAGGTGGACGGCGATCGCCTGTGGGGCGTCGGCATCGATGGTGACATCTCGACGGCGTCGCTCAAGGCTGTGGTCTCGGCGGTCAACCGCGCGATCCGCGCCCGCCGCGGGGCCGCGCACGAGCTCGCGGCGGTCTGAGCACCCGGCTCCGCCGCGGCCGCACTGTCGCGGCGGAGCGGCTCACTCGGTCTCGGTCGGAGGCTTGACGATCGGGATGGCGCTCGTCTCCACCGCCACTTTGCGGCGGTAGAGCATGCGCTGCTCCGGCAGCGAGAGATCGAAGATCACCGCGAGCAGGCGCACGACCGTGGTCACGGCGATCCCGGCGATCGCTGCGGCGGATGGCGGCGCGCCGAGCTGCTGCAGCGCCGCGAGCACGACGCATCCGCCGCCGGCCGCCACCGCGTAGAGGGAGCCGACGTGCATGATCGCGACGGGAAGTCCCACGAGGATGTCGCGCAGCACCCCGCCGCCGACCGCCGCGCACACACCGACGAAGACGGCGGGCACGACGGGGAGCCCGAGAGTCAGGGCCTTGCTGGTGCCGAACGCGCCGAAGAGGCCGATGACGACGGCGTCCAGCGCGATGATCGCCGCGTTGAGACGCTGGAACACTCCCGCCAGCAGCATCCCCACAAGGGCTGCGCCGGTCGCCGTGAGCAGATACCAGTTGCTCTGCAGGGAGGCCGGGAGCACGTTCAGGAGCAGGTCGCGGATGAGACCGCCGCCCATCCCGACCATGATGCCGATGATCGCGACCCCGAGGAGGTCCAGGCGGCGCTGTCCGCGGAAGCCGGACGCGAACAGCGCCCCCTGGAGTCCACCGAGGCCGACACCGAGAAGATCCGCCCACAGCGGGATGACGAATGTCGGCTCGTTCACGCATCCATTGTCCTGCCCGCCCGGGATAATCGATGTGTGCCCACCTACCGTGACGAGATCGTCGTGCTGCGCACGCACAAGCTCGGCGAGGCGGATCGCATCGTCACGATGCTGAGCCGCACCCACGGCAAGGTGCGCGCCGTCGCCAAGGGCGTGCGGCGCACGTCGTCGCGCTTCGGCGCTCGGCTCGAGCCGTTCATGGTGGCCGATGTCCAGCTGTACGTGGGCCGCTCGCTCGACATCGTGCAGCAGGCCGAGTCGCTCGGCTCCTACGGCGCCGAGATCGTCGCCCACTACGACCGCTTCACGTCGGCGAGCGCCATGGTCGAGGCGGCCGACAGGCTGAATGAGGCCGAAGCGACCCCCCAGCAGTATCTGCTGCTCGTGGGCGGGCTGCGAGCCCTCTCGCACGGCGAGCATGCGGCGCGCAGCATCCTCGATTCGTATCTCCTCCGCGCCATGGCGCTGTCCGGCTGGGCACCGGGTCTCCACGACTGCGCACGCTGCGGCAAGACCGGCCCGCACGAATGGTTCGTCGCCCAGCTCGGGGGCATCGTGTGCCGCGACTGCGCGCCGGCGGGTTCGGCCCGCGTCACGCCCGAGGCGGGAGCGGTCATGCGCGCACTGCTCTCCGGGGAGTGGGATGTGGTGGATGCGGCGCCCGAGCAGGCGACCGCGGCGGCATCCGGCATGATCGCCGCCTACGTCCAGTGGCATCTGGAGCGCGGCATCCGTTCGCTCGAGCACGTGGAGGCGGGATGACCCCGAAGCCGTTCACCAGCAAGGAGGCGGCCCCGTATCGCCCCCTCGACTGGACGGGGGTCCACCCGCCGGACTTCCCCAAGGGATCGGTGCCCGCGCATGTCGCGATCGTGATGGACGGCAACGGCCGCTGGGCGAACCGCCGCGGCCTCTCGCGCATCGAGGGGCACAAGGCGGGGGAGGAGGTCATCCTCG
Source organism: Microbacterium rhizosphaerae (assembly GCF_034120055.1). NCBI lineage: Bacteria > Bacillati > Actinomycetota > Actinomycetes > Micrococcales > Microbacteriaceae > Microbacterium > Microbacterium rhizosphaerae. The sequence goes on from NZ_CP139368.1 coordinate 2,043,744, forward strand.
ACGTGGTCGCCGGCGCGATCCAGGCCGGGGTGACGCACCTGTCCCTCTACGCCTTCTCGACCGAGAACTGGGCGCGCTCGCCCGATGAGGTCCGGTTCCTCATGGGGTTCAACCGCGACGTGCTGCGTCGCCGCCGCGACCAGCTCAACGAGTGGAACGTGCGGGTGCGCTGGGCCGGGCGCAAGCCGCGGCTGTGGGGTTCGGTCGTCAAGGAGCTGCAGATCGCCGAGCAGCTCACGCGGCACAACACGGGTCTGACCCTGACGATGTGCGTGAACTACGGCGGCCGCGTCGAGCTCGTCGATGCCATGCGCTCGCTCGGCGAGGAGATCGCCGCGGGCCGGCTCAAGCCGTCCGCGATCACGGAGAAGCTCATCCAGCGCAACCTGTACGTGTCCGGCATGCCGGACGTCGACCTCTTCGTGCGATCGAGCGGTGAGCAGCGGACGTCGAACTTCATGCTCTGGGAGTCGGCGTACGCGGAGTTCGTCTTCCTCGATACCCTGTGGCCGGACTTCACGCGCCGGGAGCTGTGGAGCGCGATCCAGCTCTACCTCGACCGCGACCGCCGGTTCGGCGGGGCGATCGACGCGCCCGCTCTCTGACGATCGACCCGCTGCGCTCGCGACCGGTGTATCTTCTGCCGTGTCAGGGCCCTCTCCATCGTGAAGGCCCCGGGGCGACGAGGGGGTGCCCGTATGACGTTGCGCAGATTCCGTGCGACCGCGGCGATCCTGTTCGCGGTGACGCTTCTTCCGCTCGCTGTCGGATGCGCGCCGCAGTCCCCGTCGGGGGGCGCGCCGGTGGTGACCCAGCAGGGCAACCCCGACACCGGCGGCTCCGACCAGGGCGGCACGGATCAGGGGCAGACGGAGGGCGCCCCAGACCCCGGTCAGCCCGCGAAGGACGCGGGCATCGCGACGACGTTCGGCGGCCCGTCGCAGGGCGACCAGGGGACGAAGATCCTCGCGGACGACCAGGTGTGCAAGACGGTCGCCCTGTTCTGGGGGGCCGCCATCCCCGACGGTGTGACCTACCGCATCGACTCCGGCGTCGGAGCCGACGTCACGGGTGCGCGCCCGGTCCAGGTCGGCGGGCTGCAGGTGGCCCCCGGGCCCTGCGACGACCAGGGATCGCCCGACTGCCTGAGCACCACGCTCGACGCGCAGGGGCAGCCGGGCACCTGCAGCGTGGTCGTGCGGGTCGACTCGTCCCTCCATGAGGGCACCGCGCTGCTGTTCGTGGGGACGCTCACATGTCCGGACGCGGGCACGTGCCATGCCGTCGAGACGCGGGATGCACAGCAGGGACCGGCGGTGTTCGTGTGCAGTCCGGCCTGGCTGCAGGCCGATGACACGCGGCAGTGCGATGCGGGCACGTGGAAGGCCACCGGATGATGGCCCGCGCGCGGCGTCGGGCGCCGGCATCCCCCGCTCCCGCCGAGCCCGTCGACGCGACGCCAGACGAGGAACCCGCGCCCCCGCCCGCCCTGGGCTTCGAGAAGTGGATGGGATTCCTCTCCACGATCGTCGCTCCCGCGACGCTCATCACGGCGCTGCTGTTCTACTTCGGCTACGTCTCGTCCCGCACGTTCTTCCTGTACTTCGGCGTGGACGTGGACATGCTGGGCCTCAGCACGCAGCAGTTCGTGATGCGCAGCCCGGGGGCCCTGTTCATCCCGGTGATGGTGCTGCTGATCCTCGCCTCCGTGCTGATCCTGGTGCACCATGTCGTGCGCCGACGGCTGCTGCGCCGGCCGGAGGCCTCCCGTCGTCGCGCGGTGCGCGCCATCGCGTGGGCGGGCGGCATCCTCCTCGGTATCGGCCTCGCGCTCGCGTTCGGCTATGCGCTGATCGGCACGTGGGATCTCTACGCGCTCGCGACGTCCGTCTGCCTCGCCGCGGGGGCCGGCCTGAGCGCCTACGCCGCCGCGACGTCCCGGGCCGTGGCCGGCGGAACGCAGGGCCGCGCGGTCGTCGTGCTCCTGGTGGCCGTCATGGTCGCCGGCACGTTCTGGGCGACGGCCACGATCGCCGAGTTCTGGGGGAGAGGCCAAGCGCGCGTGCTGGCCGCCGACCTGTCGACGCTGCCCGCCGTCGTCCTCGACACGAAGGAGCGGCTCTTCCCCGGCAACGACGCGATCACCGTCACGTCGCTCGCGCCCGATACGAAGGACGACGCGGGCAAGTATCTGTACCGCTATTTCGGGCTGCGGCTGCTCGTGCGCGGGGGCGACTACCTGTTCCTCGTGCCCGATCACTGGTCGAAGGATGCGTCCACCCTCGTGTTGCCGATCGGCGACGATATCCGCGTCCGGTTCCGGTTCTTCCCCGACGCCAACCCGCCGGACTGAGCCCCGCGGGGGAATACCTCCCGCAGCGGGTCGTGTTGGATGGTGGTGTGACGGATGCCATCAAGATCGACGTGTGGTCGGACATCGCCTGCCCGTGGTGCTACATCGGCAAGCGCAACCTCGAGAACGGGCTCGCCGCCGCGGCGGCGGATGACGACGCTCCGCAGGTGGAAGTCGAGTACCACTCGTTCGAGCTCTCACCCGACACCCCTGTCGACTTCGAGGGCGGCGAGGCCGACTACCTCGCGACCCACAAGGGCATCTCCGCCGCACAGGCCGAGCAGATGCTCCGCCGCGTGACCGGTGTCGCGGCCGACGCCGGCCTGACGTACCGCTTCGACCTGCTCCAGCACACGAACACCGTGAAGGCCCACGAGCTGCTGCACTTCGCCAAGGCGCACGGGATGCAGCTGCCCCTCGCAGAGCGCCTGATGTCGGCGTACTTCACCGAGGGCCGCCACGTCGGTCAGGACGACGAACTCGTCGCGCTCGCGGCCGAGGTCGGCCTCGACGCGGACGCGGCCCGCCGTGCGCTCGAAGAGCACGAGTATCTCGACGACGTGCGCGCCGACGAGGAGCAGGCACGTGCCTACGGGATCAACGGCGTGCCGTTCTTCGTCATCGACGGGAAGTACGGCGTGAGCGGTGCCCAGCCGGCCGACGCGTTCGCGCAGATCGTCCGCCAGGTGTGGGCCGAGCACGCGGACGCCACCGCCGGCGAAGCCGTCGCGTAGGAGCGGCGCCGACCTACCGGCGGGGCAGACTGTCCTCGATCACGCGGACGATCGCCGGGTCGTCCGGCTTGGTCTGCGGGCGGAACCGGTGCAGGTCGCCGGCCGGCGTCAGCACGAACTTCTCGAAGTTCCAGTGGATGCGACCGGTGGCGCCCTCGGCATCCGGAGTCGCCTTCAGCGCCTTGTACAGCGGAGCGGCCTTGGGGCCGTTGACCTTGACCTTGTCGGCGATCGGGAAGCTCACGCCCCACGTCATCGCGCAGTAGTCCAGGATCTCGTCCATCGAGCCGGGCTCCTGGCCCATGAACTGGTTGCACGGGAAGCCGAGGACGGTGAACCCGCGCTCGCCGTACGTGCGCTGAAGCTGCTCGAGCTGCTCGTACTGGGGCGTGAGCCCGCACTTGGACGCCACGTTGACGATGAGCACGACCTCGTCGGCGTAGTCGCCGAGGGTGGCGGTGCTGCCGTCCGCCGTGGTGAAGGGGATGTCGCGCAGATCGGGGTGGGAGTCCTGGGGCATGCCTTCAGGCTAAGCCCGCTCGGACGGGTCGGGCGCCGCGCCGGGCGCTCCCTGGGGACGGTCAGCCGTCCCACGCCTGCGTCTGGGAGAATGACCGAGTGACTTCTGCGCTCGCGCCCGCCCGTGCCCTGCGCATCGGGCCGATCGAGCTCGATGCGCCCGTCGTGCTCGCCCCCATGGCCGGCATCACCAACACCGCATTCCGGCGCTTGTGCCGCGAGTACGGCGCGGGCCTGTACGTCAGCGAGATGATCACCTCGCGGGCGCTCGTCGAGCGCAACGTCACCACGATGCGGCTCATCCGTCATCACGAGTCCGAGACGCCGCGCTCGATCCAGCTCTACGGCGTCGATCCGAAGACGATCGCGGATGCCGTGCGGATCATCGTCGCCGAAGACCACGCCGACCACATCGACCTGAACTTCGGCTGCCCCGTGCCCAAGGTGACGCGCAAGGGGGGCGGCTCGGCACTGCCCTGGAAGACGGGTCTCTTCCGCGACATCGTCGAGGGCGCCGTCCGCGCCGCGGGTGATATCCCGCTCACGGTCAAGATGCGCAAGGGCATCGACGCCGACCATCTGACGTACCTCGATGCCGGACGCATCGCCGAGGACGCCGGTGTCGCCGCGGTCGCCCTGCACGGCCGCACCGCGTCGGAGTTCTACTCCGGCACCGCCGACTGGTCGGCGATCGCGAAGCTCAAGGAGACCGTGACGAGCGTGCCCGTGCTCGGCAACGGCGACATCTGGTCGGCGCACGACGCCGTCCGCATGATGGCGGAGACAGGATGCGACGGTGTCGTCGTGGGTCGTGGATGCCTCGGCCGCCCGTGGCTGTTCGGCGACCTCGCCCGTGCGCTCGGCCCCGAGACGGACTCGATGCCCGTGGACGCCACCCTCGGCTTCGTCGCACAGGCCTTCCGGCGGCACGCGGAGCTCCTCGTGGAATTCTTCGAAGACGAGGGCCGGGGATGCCGCGACATCCGCAAGCACGTGGCGTGGTACTTCAAGGGGTATCCCGTGGGCGGCGACACCCGCGCGCAGCTCGCGACCGCGTCGAGCCTCGCCGAGATCGACGACCTGCTGGCCACTCTCGACGGGGAGGCACCGTATCCGGGTGCCGCCGCCGAGGGTCAGCGCGGCCGTGCCGGCACCCCGAAGCGTCCGGCGCTGCCGGACGGCTGGCTCGATTCGCGCGAGCTGGGCGAAGACGCATCCTGCACGCTCCTCGAAGCGGAGCTCGACACCAGTGGCGGCTGAGCTGCCGGCGCAGACGGCATCCCGTCCCGCCGGCTACGGCGATGCCGACGCCGAGCGCTTCCACTCCGAACGGCACCGGTCGCAGCGCGACGACTTCGCCCGGGATCGCGCGCGCGTCCTGCACTCCGCCGCGCTGCGGCGGCTCGCCGCCAAGACGCAGGTCCTGAGCCCCGCGAGCCCCGCGGATTTCGCGCGCAATCGCCTCACCCACTCGCTGGAGGTCGCGCAGGTCGGCCGGGAGCTCGCGACCGCGCTGCAGCTCGCGCCCGACGTCGTCGACACGGCGTGCCTCAGCCACGACCTCGGGCACCCGCCGTTCGGCCACAACGGCGAGCGCGCCATGAACGAGTGGGCCGAGGACATCGGCGGGTTCGAGGGCAACGCCCAGACCTTGCGCATCGTCACGCGGCTGGAGCCGAAGGTGTTCGACGCGGCAGGGCGCAGCGTCGGCCTCAACCTCACGCGGGCGAGCCTCGACGCCACGTGCAAATACCCCTGGACGGCCGCACATCCCCTGCCCGACCCCGGCGGCCGGCTGAAATTCGGCGTGTACCCCGACGACGAGCCGGTGTTCCACTGGATGCGCGCCGGTGCACCCGGACGGGTCCGCTGCATCGAGGCCGAGGTCATGGACCTGTCCGACGACATCGCGTACTCGGTGCACGACTTCGAGGATGCGATCGTCAACGGCTATCTCGACCCGTCGCGGCTCACCGCGCCCGGCGAGCACGAGACGCTCGTCACGGCGATCCAGTCGTGGGTCGGCTTCGACTTCGCACGCGACGAGCTCGCCGACGCCCTGCACCGCCTGACGAGCCTGCCCGAGTGGCTTCCGTCCTTCGACGGCTCGCGGCCGGCCCTGGCCAGGCTCAAGAACCTCACCTCCGACCTCATCGGCCGCTTCGCGCGTGCCGCCACCGGTGCGACGCGCGACATCTTCCCGACCTCGGAGCTCACCCGCTACCGCGCGCACGTCGTCGTGCCCCGTGTCGTCGAGGCCGAGATGGCGGTGCTGAAGGGCACCATCGGCGCGGCGGTCGTCACGATCGAGGGCCGCAAAGAGCTGTACCGCGAGCAGCGTCGGGTGCTCAAGCGCCTCGCGACCGCACTCTGGGAGCGGCCCGAGGAGCTCGACGCGGTGTACGCGGGCGATTTCGCGGCGGCGGAGACGGATGCGGCGCGCCGCCGTGTCGTCGTCGACCAGGTCGCGAGTCTCACGGATCAGCTCGCCATCGCGTGGCACCGGCGACTCGTCGGCGATGTGGATGCGGCATCCCTCGGCATCTGGGCGCCCGAGCCGCGGCATCCTGCCCCCGCCGCTCCGCCGGTCCCCGAGCCTGTCGAGGGGCTCTGATGCCCGGGCGCATCGCGCAGGCCGACGTCGACGAGGTCAAGGCGCGCACGAACATCGCCGACATCATCGGGGAGCGCGTCGCGCTGAAGTCCGCCGGCGTCGGGTCGCTCAAGGGCCTGTGCCCGTTCCACGACGAACGCACCCCGAGTTTCCACGTACGTCCGCAGGTGGGCTTCTATCACTGCTTCGGCTGCGACCAGTCCGGCGACGTGTACACGTTCCTGCGCGAGATCGACCACGTGAGCTTCCAGGAGGCCGTGGAGCGGCTCGCCGGGCGCATCGGCTACACACTCCACTACGAGGACGGGGGATCGGCGCCTGAGACGTCCGGCCGGACCCGCCTGTACGCGGCGAACGCCGCCGCGGCCGAATACTTCCGCGCACAGCTGATGACTCCCGAGGCCGACATCGGCCGGCGATTCCTGGGCGAGCGCGGGTTCGACGCCGGCGCGGCGGCCCACTTCGGCGTCGGCTACGCGCCGAAGGGCTGGTCCGGCATGCTGGACGCCCTCACTGCGCAGGGCTTCACGCGGGACGAGATGCTCGCGGCCGGTCTCGTCTCCCAGGGGCAGCGCGGGGTCTACGACCGGTTCCGCGGGCGCGTGATCTGGCCGATCCGCGACGTCACCGGGCAGGTGCTCGGCTTCGGCGCGCGTCGGCTGTTCGACGACGACAGCGGTCCGAAGTACCTCAACACTCCCGAGACGCAGCTCTACAAGAAGACCCAGGTTCTCTACGGACTCGACCTCGCGAAGCGCGACATCTCCCGCGGCGACCCGCGCCGGGTCGTCATCGTCGAGGGGTACACGGATGTCATGGCGTGCCACCTCGCGGGCGTGACCACAGCCGTGGCGACGTGCGGCACGGCGTTCGGCGCCGAGCACATGCGGATGCTGCGGCGCATCATGGGCGACGATGCGGCGGCTGAGGTGGTCTTCACGTTCGATCCGGATGCCGCGGGCCAGAAGGCCGCCGTTCGCGCCTTCGCCGAGACGCGTGAGCTGCAGGCGCAGAGCTTCGTCGCGGTCGCACCCGAGGGCCTCGACCCGTGCGACCTCCGGCTCCAGCGCGGCGACGGGGCCGTGGCATCCCTCATGGACACGAAGGTGCCCATGTTCGAGTTCGTCATCGACCAGCGGCTGAAGGGGTTCGACCTCGGCACGGTCGAAGGGCGGGCCGGCGCCCTGCGCGCCGCCGCTCCGATCGTCGCCGACATCCGCGACTCGGCGCTTCGCGCGGGCTACGTGCGTGTGCTGGCGCGTCGCATCGGGCTCGAGATCGCCGAGGTGACGGAGGCGGTCAACCGGGCGGGCCGCGCTGCGCGCTCGGAGGGCGCGCGCACCGAGGGAGGACGCACGGATGCCGGTCGCGATCCCCGTCGCGTCGACGGGGGTCGGCCGGACCAGGGACGCCGCGAGAACCGGGCACCCGAATCGGGACGATCGGGTGCCACCCGGCCGGGGAGCTCGCGACCGGACGCTGCTCGCCCCGGGCGACACGATGGCGAGTACGACGGGTACCGCGAGGTGACGGATGCGTATCCGCCCGACGATCTGCCGCCGATCAGGGTGTCGCTGACCACGCTGCCCAAGACGAAGGATGTCGCGCTCGAGCGCGACGCCGTCATGGGCTTCCTCCAGTACGGGCACCGCATCGAGCCCGACCTGCTGCAGCGGGCGGTCGACCTGCCGTTCCGCACACCCGCCCTCGACGCGGTGCGGTCGGTCGTGGCCTCCACCGCCGATCGCCGGCGCCCGGGCTGGGCGGTCGACGCCGTGTCCGCGGTGCGCGAGCCCTACCGGACGCTGGCGGCCGAGCTGCTCACCGCCGACTTCCCGGCGCGTGACGACGAGCACGCGGTGGCGTCGACGCGAGACCTCGCGCGCCAGCTCGTGCTGCGCGCGTTCGACGCAGACAAGGCCGAACTGCTGCGGACGATTCAGCGCGTGCCGGCCGACTCCGAGGAGGGCCGACGCGTGCGCGTCATGCTGCGTGAGCTCGACGCCGACCGCCAGCGCATCCTGGAGGAGATGCAGCAGTAGCGGAGCGACCCCGCGACAGGCAGGATGAGCACATGCTCCGCGCCGACGATGACGCCGTGATCCGCTGCTCCGACCTGTCGCTTCTGCGCGCCTCGGCGCGCGGCGGCGGGGCCTACCGCGTGATCGACGGTGTCTCGTTCGTTCTGCGGCCGGGTCGGACGCTCGCCGTCATGGGACCGGCGGGTGCGGGCAAGTCGAGCCTCGCGACGATCCTCGCCGGGGCGGACGACGCCGGCATCCGCATCGCGGGCGGCGCGGCGCAGGTGTTCGGCGCATCCGCGGAGCGTGGCGGACGCGCGCGCCGCGAGCGTCTGTACGCGACGGGCCTTGTGCCGCAGGATGCCGAATCCTCTCTGCCCGCACGGCTCAGCGTCGGGGAGATCATCGGGTCGCCGATCACGAGCCGCGACCGGCGGGTGAATCGACGCGCGCTCTCGCTGCGCATCGCGCGCCTCCTCGACGAACTGGGCCTCCCGCTCGGCTGCGCCGAGAAGTACCCCTACGAGCTGAGCGCCGGGATGCGCCAGCGCGTCGCGCTCGCCCGGGCCCTCATGCTCGACCCGCGGCTGCTGGTCGCGGACGAGCCGTTCCGCGGTCTGGATGTGACCGCGCGTCGCGCCGTGCTCGCCGCGATCCGGCGACGGACGGATGCCGCATCCCTCGCCGCCCTCGTGGTGACCAACGACGCTGAGGCCGTCGATGCGCTCGACGCCGACGTGCTCGTCCTGCATGCCGGACATCCCGTCGCACTCGGGCACGGAACGCGTGATCTCGTGTGGACGCCGAGCACCGAGACCGAGCGCCCGCTGATCGCCTCCTGATTTCGTTTCACCGGCGGCGGCTTGCTAAGATGTATGAGTTGTCCGCCGCAAGGTGGTCATTCCTCCATAGCTCAATTGGCAGAGCAATCGGCTGTTAACCGATAGGTTCTTGGTTCGAGTCCAAGTGGGGGAGCGAAGGCCTCGGGGCTCCACCCCCGGGGCCTTTCTCATGCCTGCCGTGCGCCCGGTGCAGCGGCGGTGCGCGCAAGTCACGCGTCGATGTCGTCGACGCCGGGCGTCCAGAACTGCCCGGGGCGCCCCCACCCGCGCTTGCGGGCGAGCTTCTGGACGGTCTTCCAATCGCTGTCGCTGAGCCGGTCGATGTACAGGATGCCGTCCAGGTGGTCGAACTCGTGCTGCATGATGCGCGCACGCCAGCCGTCCACTTCGATCCGCACGGGCTCGCCCTCGAGATCGGTGCCCGTCACGAGGACGGCATCCGAGCGGCGCAGCGGGAAGCGCTCGCCGGGGAACGACAGGCAGCCCTCGGACTCCTCATCCGGGTCCGGCTCTCCGGGCTCGAGCGGCCGCATCCACAGCTCGGGATTGATGACGACGCCGCGCCAGGGTGCGCCGTCGTCGTCCTGATACGTGTACGTGTAGATGCGCAGGCCCACGCCCACCTGGGGCGCTGCGAGTCCGACGCCGGGCGCGGCATCCATCGTCTCGAACATGTCGGCGACGAGTGTGCGGATCTCGTCCGTGATCTCGCCGACGGGGGATGCGGGGGCGTGCAGAACGGGATCGCCCATGATGCGGATGGGAAGTACGGCCACGTCTCGAGCCTATCGAGCGGCCTGCCGATAAGGTCGAAGAGTGATTGCGCTGGGAGCTCCGCTGGGCGACGTCACCGATCACCTGGTCGGCGTGTTCCGTGACCCCGCCATCCTCCTCGGCATCCCGCTGGCGCTCCTCGGCGCCGTGTTCATGTCGTTCGGCGCGCAATACCAGTATCGCGGCGTGACGAAGGTCGAGCAGCTCACCGGCACGTCCGGGAGCGCCGGGCTGAGCGGCCGCCAGCTGGTCAACCTGCTGCGGCGCCCGTCGTGGGTGTTCGGCACACTCATGCTCGCCGCGGCCATCACGTGCCAGTTGTCCGCGCTCGCCGTCGCGCCGCTGATCATCGTGCAGCCGATCGGCGCCGTGTCCCTGGTCATCACGACACTGCTGAACGCCCGGATCTCGGGCCACAAGCCGACCCGCAAGTCGATCCGATCGATCGTGGCCTGCATCACGGGCATCGTCGTGTTCGTGACGATCGCCGCCCTCTTCGCCACCGAGACGCCGGTGTCGAACCTGCAGCTCATCATCATCCTGAGCCTGCTGCTGATCGTGCTGATCGCGCTCCTCGTGCTGTGGCTCGTGCTGCGCAAGCGCGGACACCCGCTGTTCTACATCGCCGCCGCCGGCATCATCTACGGCTTCGTCGCGACCCTCGCGAAGGTGGTGATCTCGCGCGTGCAGGCGCGGGACTTCAACTGGCTGACACTCCTCTGCCTCATCGGCCTCGTGGTCGCCGTCGTGCTCGGCGCCTACTTCGTGCAGACGGCCTACTCGGTCGGTCCGCCCGACCTCGTCGTCGCGGGCCTCACGGTGATCGATCCGATCGTGGCCGTCACGATCGGCCTCACGATCCTTCAGGAGGCCGCCGAGGCGCCCCCGTGGGCGTTCGTCGGCTTCGTCGCGGCGGGCGCGGTGGCGGTGTACGGCGTCATCACCCTCGCGCGCTATCACCCTCAGGTGATCAGTGACAGTCAGGAGATCCCGATCCCGCGCGGCGGCGGAGGAAAGGTCTGAGCCGCGGCCGAGGCACTCAGCGGCCGCGCGGCTCGATCGTGATGCGTCCGCCCTCGATGCGGCCCGACCCGCGGCCCTTGTCGCCCGGGGCCGGCGCCGGTGCCGGCACCTCGACCTGTGCGCGCCACTCGGCGTTCGCCTCCTCGGCGCTCGGACGCCATACCGCGTCGAAGCCGCCGCCGACACCGCCCATGCCGCCGCCGGAGGCCCGGCGTCCGCGCTCGGCACGCGCGATGCGCGGTGCCAGCGCCACGATGACCGCCCCGGCGATCAGCGCGGCGGCCGCAACCGTCCAGGCGATGGCGTCCATGTAGGGCGGGTGGGACTTGAACCCACGATCGTCGGGTTATGAGCCCGCTGCCTTGACCAGCTTGGCCACCGCCCCCTGTGCTTCGAGCCTACCGGCGACGCCCGGGCCGGTCGTCACATGTGCGCGGCGATGTACGAGTACTTGACGAACACCTCGGCCGCGAGCCCGGCCTCCTCGAGAACTCCCTGGACGGCGGTCAGCATGTATTTCGCATCCCAGCCCATGAACAGGAAGTGGGTGTCGTCGAGCGTGTCCCAGTGGCCGTTCCACGCCTGGGCCTCGTAGATGGGGCCGCCGCGCCGGGCGCTGAAGGCCTCGACGTCGCCGCGCGAGTCGGCCCACAGCCGTTTGAAGACGCGATTGAACAGCGCCTTCACGTCGTGCACCTCCCAGTGCTCGCCGCGGTATTCGGTGTAGTCGAACTCGCGCTGCCATCCGCGCGGCCAGCCGCGCCGGCGAACCGCATCCAGGATCGGGGTGAGGCCGTCGTCGTCGATTCCCTCGATCGCCGGGCGGGGCCACACCTCGACGAATCGATCGGTCAGGCGCGAGGTGCGTTGCGAGATCGCCGCCGTGCCCCAACTCTCCGGCATCGCGGCGTCCCGCGAGTCGGCGATGGCGCTCCGTGCGTACACCGTGCGCGCCTCCGGATACGACACCCCGAAGGCGCGCTCGGCGAGGGGCGCCTCCAGCAGCACGAGGTTGCCGAGCGTCTGGGCGAGCGCGCGGTGGCTGTTCTGCTCGTCCTCGGTGTACTCGCCCCACGTGCGCATGCCGTCGGCGGTCCACGCGTCGCCGGGGGCGAGGGGGAGGATGTGCGCGACCTCCAGGTCGGCGGCATCCCTCACGTCGCTCAGACGCGAGAGGATGTAGGCGGCGTGCGGCAGCTCGCCGTACTTCAGCGCCATCCGCACGCGCTCGTCCGACGGGGTGATGCGGGCGATCGCGTGAACCAGCTCGGACGGGCCTCCCATGCGCGCGCGGCACAGCCGTGCGACGATCCGCTCGTTGCCGATACCGACGACCGTGCGCCGCACGAGCAGCGACTGCACGAGCTCGAGGAGGGCGATGAGCTCCGCCTTCGACAGGTCGCCGCGCGCGTGGTCGCGGTAGCCGCGCATGGTCAGAGGCGAGATCGCGCGCCCGAAGGTGTTCACATAAGCGAGCTGGCGGGCGATGTCCGGGTCGCCCTCCTGCGTCGGGTCGGACAGGATGCGATACGCCTCGGAGTACTCGCGCCATTCGGCCGCGTGCGCACGCAGCGTCGCCAGGTCGAGCCGGGGGAACTCGTGGCGGAACGCGTCGTACACGCCGTGCTCGCCGGCGACGGCGACCTCGCGGCCCGTCTTCATGACGAGGTAGTGGCGCCAGAACGGACCGATCGCATCGCCCGTGTTGCGTTCGATCGGAAGCCAGTACTCGTCCTCGATCTCGTTCTGCTCGGCGTGCGACAGCCCCATCAGCACGTAGTTGTGGATGAGCTCGTGGTCGCGCAGGGGCGCGCCGGTGGAGTTGAGGCTCTCGAAGATCTGCTGGGCATTCGCATCCGCGCCCAGGGTGATCGAGACGTGCTCGAGCTTCTGGAGGCCGCGCCACACGCGGGGCACCTCGTCGAGGCCCACCTGACTGCGGAAGAACGCGTAGTTGTCGTCGAAGCGCGAGTCGCGCAGGTCGTCGCCGTCCTCCCGGACGTCGAGGACCACGCTGCGGAAGACGTCCGCCCACTCGCGATGCGGACGCAGCTTGGTGCGCTTCCCGCCGTCGTGCACCAGGACGCGCGCGAGATCCGTCGCCAGCGCGTCGTCGTGCTCCCGCACGGTGTGGTGCAGGGCGGCGACCAGCAGCATCAGGGTCGTGATGCGCTGCTGACCGTCGATGAGCACCAGCTCCGTGGTGCCGCTCGCGGCGCTCTCGGTGGAGAGGATCGAGCCGATGAAGTGGGTGTGGGCGTCGTCGGAGTCGCCCACGGCGCGGATGTCCGCCAGCAGCTGCTCGCACCCGCCGATGTCCCATCGGTACTGCCGCTGATACACGGGGACCACGATCGTCGAGTGTCCTGCTGCGAGCCAGCCGATCGTGTTGACAGCGGTGGCATCGACATTCGCAGCAGTGGCCATCGTGGTGCTCGTCTCCCGGCTTTCGTGTGTGCTCTCCGTGCCCGCTCGCGCCGGCCACGCCGCATCCCAGTCTATTCGCGGGGATTCGCGCGGCCCTCGGTGCGCTTATTCACGGTCCATCGTTCCGGGGCCGGCAAGGACCCCGGGATAGGCTTGCCTTACCCGGGGCCTGTAAAAACTTCGCTCGCCCCCGACGAAAGGTGATCCGCATGGGTTACATCAAATCCGCAGCCCTCGAGGAGACCGGCTACGTCGTCCTCGACAGCTACAACCAGGAGCTCGACCCCAAAGAGTGGCTCGACATCGAGTACAACGACTGGAAGTCCTCCGGCGACACGCGCTTCGCGCCGCTGGCCAGCGCCTTCGGCGAGATCGAGTGCAACGGCTTCTGGAACCACAAGCCGCCGCGCACCGACAAGGACGGCGTCTGGATCCCGTCGCAGGTCGAGAAAGCGCCCAACCTCACCCGTCGCGCGCAGGAGCCGGGCGCGAACGTCGGCCGCTGCCGCGTCATCGAGCTGCAGCCCAACACGTACGGCGACTGCCTGTACAACCTGCACCAGGACGACAACAACCGCCTGAACCCGGACGGCACCGGCTGGGTCGTGCGCGGCTTCTTCAACCTCACCGACGACAAGGACAGCTTCTTCGTCCTGCGCGAGAACCGCACCGACCCGGCGGGCGAGGTGCGCATCGCCCTCCCGGCGGGCGCCCAGCTCATCGTCGACACGCAGCGTCTGTGGCACGCCGCGACCCACCCGGGCCCCGACCCGCGCTACTGCCTCATCACCTCGTGGACGTCCGGCCCGGAGCTCGACGCGTACATCGAGAAGTACCACGGAGTGAACCGGGTCGAGAGCTACCCCGTGTCGCAGGACATCCTCGACGCCGGCTACGCCGAGCAGGCGCGGAAGGATGCGGCTCGTGCCGCGTACTACGCCGCCAAGGGCCAGGCCGAGGTCCAGGCCATGAGCGAGGCCTGATCCTCGCACCCCGCGAAACGGCGGCCCCGGTCGAAAGACCGGGGCCGCCGTTCCCTGTGAGATGCGGGTCTACGGTGCCGGAGCAAGCCACCCGGCACGGGCGCTGCCCCAGCCGGTCGAGGAGTCCCAGCCGGGCCCGACGGTCAGGGACGTCGCGGCCCCGTTGAACGTGCGAACCGAGTAGAGGTACCCGCCGGATGCGTCCAGTCCGTTGGCGAAGTCGACGCGGATGTCGCCGGCATCCACCCCGGCCCCGGTGACGTCCTGGAATCCCGTGTGGTTCTTGTAGATGAGCTGGTTCAGGAGGCCGAGGCCGCCTCCGCTCGCCTGTGCCTTGATCGCCGTCATCCCGGCGAACAGCGGGGCGGCCAGGCTGGTCCCGCCGATGCGGTACGTGTCGTAGGCCGCCGTGCCGGTGAAGGACTGGGTCTGGCCGACGAGCATGCCCGTCGTCGGGTCGGCGTCCATCGAGACATCCGGCAGCGCACGCCCGCCGTTCGGGCTCACGATGCCCGCATCGGTCTGGTACGTCGGCTCGGGGAAGTTCGACGAGTAGCCGCCGCCGCCGCCGTAGAGGAAGTCGGTGACGAGTGACCAGTCGGAGGCGCCCTTCGCGAGCGAGTACTTGCTGGTCTGCCAGCCCGTCTCGCCGACGACGCCCGCCTGCGTGATCTCCGTGGACGTTCCGCCCACGCCGGTGACGTAGGGATCGGATGCCGGGAAGTCGGTCTGCGGCGAGCCGAGCGCGGTCGCCTCATCGCCGTTGTCGCCGGTGGAGAACACGTAGCTGATGCCCTCCATCGCGCCCTGCAGGAAGGCGGCCTCATAGGCCAGCGCAGTGGACGGCCGCACGTTGTCGCCGGCGTCGCCCCACGAGTTGGAGACCACGCTGACCTTGGCTTCGTCGTTGATCCGGGCGAAGGTGTCGAGGAAGTCGGTGTCGTAGCAGCTCTTGGAGGCGTAGTAGCGGATGCCGGCCGCCGGTGCCATGGCGTGCACCGCTTCGACGTCGAGCGTCTGCTCGCCGTACCACCCCGACGCGTCGCACTGGCGCTGCCCGGTGTTCACGCGCGTGAACGAGCCCGGCAGGCTCTGCGTGAACTGCCCGGGGGCGAAGGCGCTGTCGCCGGTGTCGGTCGCGTAGCGGTTCGCATCCGATTCGATGGTCGGGGATGCGTACGCGTCGACGATCGCGACGGTCACCCCCCGGCCGTTGGCGCCGGATGCCGCTCCGGCCTCGTACGCACCCCGCAGCTGCGGTCCCGTGTAGCCGCACGGCGCGAAGGCGAGCGCGGCGCCGTTGAACAGCGGAAGAGTCGTGCCGTCCGGCGTCGGCGTGTTGGTCTGCGTCTCGGATCCGTACCACTGCGAGCACGGAGTCGCGTTGCGGAAACCGTCCGAGGGAGGCGACGGCTTCTGAGTGTGCGGCACGTTCGTCTCCGGCGTCGTGTCCAATCCGGAGACCGCGAGCACGGCTCCGGCCACGGAGTCGGGTGCCTGCAGCGGACCTGTGGGAGCTTGGACGCTCAGGCCGTCGTGCGTGTAGTTGGCCATCGACACGCCGAAGGCCTTCGTCGCCGCGGCCACGTTGCCGGTGATGTCGATGTAGCGACCGTGGGGCTCGACTGCTGCGACGCTCATGCCCGCGCCGGTCAGCCAGGCGCTGACGGCGTCGACGGTGCTGGACGTCGCGTCGTAGCGCGCGTGGAAGGCCGCCGGCGAGAGGAAGTGATGATAGCTGCCGGATCGCGGCGTGGAGACCGCTGTCGCGGCGGCCGCCAGCGCGGCCAGGCCGCCGTTCGGCGAGAGGTAGACACGGGCTTGCACCGCCGCCGATGCCGAAGGGGCGCCGGTCTTCTTGCCGTGGCTGAGCCAGCCCGGAGCCGAGTCGGGAATGGTCTTCTCGGCCGGGGCGGCATTCGCCGCCATCGGTACGGAGAGCGCTGCGACGACGGCTGCGACCGCGACGAGTGCCCCTCCCATCATGGTTCTGCGCATCCAGGATCCTCCAGATGTTCCTTCAGGGCGTCGGGCGGTTGCACGACGATGCGAACGTACGCCCGTGCGGCGGGCTCATTCAGGAGTCTCGGCATTTCCATAGGGATGGAACTACATGCTTGTCATTCCCGTGTGTTCTGCGCCATAATGGCCGCGAGAACCGAACAACCGCCACGTGGCTCCGATCAGGTCGTAGGGGAAGACGCACCTGAGACAAGGAGAGAACATGGCGACGACATCAGCGCGCGGCGTGATCTTCATCCACTCCGCGCCGAAGGCACTGTGCCCGCACCTCGAATGGGCCGTCGGCCGGGTGCTGGGCCGAGGCACGAGCTTCGAGTGGGCAGACCAGCCGGTGCTGTCCGGCAGCCGGCGCGCGGAATTCTACTGGGAGGGCCCGGCGGGCACCGGCGCGGCTCTGTCCACCGCGATCCGCGGGTGGGAGCATCTGCGGTTCGAGGTGACCGAAGATCCCACGCCGCGCAGTGACGGCGGCCGTTGGCTGCACACTCCGGGGCTCGGCATCCATTACGCGCAGACCGACACGGCGGGCAACGTCGTGATCGGGGAGGACCGCATCCGCTACGCGATGGAGGTCGCCGGGGGTGACATGCGCGAGCTGGAGCGCGAACTCGACATCGCGCTCGGCGCTGCATGGGACGAGGAGCTCGAGCCGTTCCGCCACGCGAGCGACGACGCGCCGGTCGTCTGGCTTCACAAGGTGGGCTAGGCGCACGCACAGCGAACATCGAGCGAACGTCAGCAGGATTCAGGCAGGTGGAGGCGCCAGTATCGGCGGTCGGAGGACGACATTCCCGGAAGCCGACAAAACGTATCGCCTGCCTGACACGGAAGAAGCCCCCGGACAACCGGGGGCTTCTTCCGTAGGCCGGCAGGCGCGGATCAGACGTTCGTGAACGCGGCGACGGCGTTGTGGCCGCCGAAGCCGAACGAGTTGCTGATCGCCAGCTGATCGCCGGACCCGAGCTCCTGCGCCGAGCCCGACACGCGGAACGGCACGGCCGGGTCCTGCGTGCTGATGTTGATCGTCGGGGGCGCAACGCGGTCGCGGATCGCGAGGATCGTGAAGATCGCCTCGAGAGCGCCGGTGCCGCCGAGAAGGTGTCCCGTGGAGGCCTTGGTGGCCGAGACGGGGATGTCGTCGACCCGGTCGCCGAAGACCGCCTTGAGCGCCTGGTACTCGTTGGGGTCTCCGACGGGCGTCGAGGTCGCATGGGCGTTGATGTGCGTCACGTCGTCGACGGATGCGCCGGCCATGTCGAGCGCGAGATTGACGGCCCGGGCGGCGCCGTGGCCCTCGGGGTCGTTGGCGGTGATGTGGTAGGAGTCCGCGGTGACGCCGCCGCCGACGACCGCGGCGTAGATCTTGGCGCCGCGGGCACGCGCGTGCTCCTCGGTCTCGAGGATGAGCACCGCGGCGCCCTCGCCCATGACGAAGCCGTCGCGGTCGACGCTCGTCGGGCGCGACGCGGTCTCGGGGTCGTCGTTGCGGCGCGACAGGGCCTGCATGGCCGAGAACGCCGCGATGGTGACCGGATGGATGACGGACTCGGTGCCGCCGGTGATGACGACGTCGGCCTTGCCTTCGCGGATGTGCTCGATGGCGTTCACGATCGCCTCGGTGCTCGACGCGCAGGCGCTGGCGACGGTGCGCGCGTACGCGCGGGCGTTGAACTGCAGCGAGAGGTTCCCGGCTGCGGCATTGGGCATGAGCATGGGGACCGACATCGGCATGACGCGCCGGATGCCCTTCTCCTGCAGTGTCTTCCAGCCGTCCAGGAGCGTCCACAGGCCGCCGATGCCGGTGGCGAAGTCCACGCCGAGTCGCTCCGGCTCGACCTCGGGGCTTCCGGCGTCCTCCCACGCTTCGCGGGCGGCGACGAGCGCCAGCTGTGCCGACGGATCGAGGCGCTTGGCGATCGGGCGCTCCAGCACCGTGTCGGGGCGGACCTTCGCCGTCGCGGCGAAGCTGACGGGCAGCTGATACTCGTCGATCCAGTCGACCTCGAGAGTGTGTGTCCCGGACGCGCCGTCCAGGAGCGCAGACCAGCTGTCGGGGACCGTGCCGCCGAGCGGAGTGGTGGCGCCGATGCCGGTGACGACGATGCGGGAGTTGCTCATGTGGTGGAGGATCCTCGGGATCGTGGGTGGGGGCCGAAGCCCCCACCGGGAGTGACTACGCCTGGTTCGACGTGATGTAGGTGACGGCGTCGCCGACGGTCTTGAGGTTCTTGACCTCGTCGTCCGGGATGGTGACGCCGAACTTCTCCTCGGCGTTGACGACGATCGTCATCATCGAGATCGAGTCGATGTCGAGGTCGTCCGTGAACGACTTCTCGAGGGTGACCTCGTCGGCCGAGATGCCGGTCTCGTCGGTGATGAGCTCCGCGAGTCCGCCGAGGACCTCGTCGTTCGTGTATGCCATGGGGTTCTCCTGTTCGTAGGGGATCTGAGGCCTGGGGCAGGCCGGTGTTCAGTTTAGGGTCGGGGGTCCGCCGCTCAGGGAAGAACGACCACCTGCGCGCTGAACACGAGTCCGGCGCCGAATCCGATCTGCAGGGCGAGTCCGCCGCTGAGCTCGGGGTGCTCCTCGAGGAGCCGGTGGGTGGCCAGCGGGATGGAGGCCGCCGACGTGTTGCCGGTGGTCTCGATGTCGCGGCCGATCATGACGGTGTCCGGAAGCTTCAGCTGCTTGGCGAACTCGTCGATGATGCGCATGTTGGCCTGGTGGGGGATGAACGCGGCGAGATCGGATGCCTCGATCCCGGACACCTCGAGCGCCTGTCGCGCGACCTTCGCCATCTCCCAGACCGCCCAGCGGAAGACCGCCGGACCCTCCTGCCGGAGCGTCGGCCAGGGCGCCTCGCCGTCGCGGAACTCGGTGAGGGTGTGGTTCATGCCGACGACATCGGCCTTCGAGCCGTCGGAGCCCCACACCGTCGGGCCGATGCCCGGGGTGTCGCTCGGGCCGATGACGGCAGCGCCTGCGCCGTCGCCGAGAAGGAACGAGATGCTGCGGTCCGTCGGGTCGACGATGTCGCTCAGCTTCTCGGCGCCGACCACGACGGCGTAGTGCGCGACGCCGCTGCGGATGAGGGCGTCGGCCTGGGCCACGCCGTACGAGAAGCCGGCGCACGCGGCGTTGACGTCGTAGGCGGCGGCCGGCGTCGTGCCGATGCGATCGGCGACGATGGCGGCCACGGACGGCGACTGCTTGGGATTGCTGATCGTGGCGACGATGACCGCGTCGATGAGCGACGGATCCACGCCGGAGCGCTCGACGGCCTCACGGGCGGCATCCGTCGCGAGCTCGACGGCGGTCGTGTCGTGGTCGGCGCGGACGCGCGTGATGATGCCCGTGCGCTGACGGATCCACTCGTCGCTCGAGTCGATCGGCCCGACGAGATCGTCGTTGGGGACGTAGTTCTCACCGCGGGCGGCGCCGTACGCGTAGATGCGCGTGTGCGCTGCGCCGGTCGGCTGGTTCAGTGTGGCGGTCATGCATTGCCTTCCGAGAGCAGGGCGGCCGCGGCATCCAGATCATCCGGCGTCTTGACGGCGACCGAGGGGACTCCGCGCAGCGCGCGCTTGGCGAGACCCACGAGGGTGCCCGCGGGGGAGAATTCGATGATGCCGCTCACACCCGCCTGAGCGAAACCCTCCATGCACAGGTCCCAGCGCACGGGCGACGCGACCTGGCCGACGAGGAGGTCGAGCGCGCGGCGCCCGTTGTCGACGATCGACCCGTCGCTGTTCGTCCACAGTGTCAGCTGCGGGTCGAAGGCGTCCGTTTCCACTGCGGCGTCGCGCAGCGTCTCGACCGCCGGCGCCATGAAGCTCGTGTGGAAGGCGCCCGCGACCTGCAGCGGGATGACGCGCGTGCCCGCGACCGGCTGCTCGGCAAGGGCGGCGAGCGCGCCGAGGCCGCCCGCCGCGACGATCTGGCCGCCGCCGTTGTAGTTCGCCGGCGTGAGTCCGAGCTCGGCGAGGCGGGCCACGACCGACTCCTGGTCTCCGCCGACGACCGCGCTCATCCCGCTGTCCTCGACGGCCGCCGCATCCGCCATCGCCCGCCCGCGGATGCCGACGAGCCGCATCGCGTCGTCCGGGGAGAGCACACCCGCCGCGGCCAGGGCGGCGAGCTCGCCGACCGAGTGCCCCGCGACGCCCGACGGCGTCACGGATGTCCGCTCGCCGAGGGCGCCCCACGACAGGAGGCTCGCGGCCACGATGAGCGGCTGGGCGACGCTCGTGTCCCGGATGTCGTCGGCGTCCCACTCCGTGCCGGCGGCGACGAGGTCGACCTGTGCATGGTCCGAGAAGACCTCGAGGCGCTCGCGTGCCCCCTCCAGCTCGAGCCAGGGGGAGAGGAAGCCGGGGGTCTGGGAGCCCTGTCCGGGGAAGACGGCGACGATCACCTCACCATCCTGTCAAGGATTGCGGGCGTCGGCTGGCTATCGGGTCACAAGAATCCTGGAGTCGTTTGTGCTGATTCCACAGAAACGGTCAGCGCAGACGCCGGTTCGCCGGAGGCCGTCGACGCACGCCGTCGGCCCCGACCGCACCCAGGATGAGTGCGGTCTGGAGGATGAGCGCCTCCCGGGGACCCGTGGCATCCCACCCGATGACCTCCGACACGCGCTTCAGGCGGTAGCGGACGGTGTTCGGGTGCACGAACAGCTCGCGTGCCGTCGCCTCGAGCGAGCGGCCGTTGTCCAGATAGCTCCACAGGGTCGCCACGAGGTCCGGGCTGTGGTCCTTGAGCGGCCGGTAGACCTTCTCGACGAGGGTCTGCTTGGCCAGCGGGTCTCCAGCGAGGGCGCGCTCGGGGAGGAGGTCGTCCGCCTCGACCGGCCGCGGCGCCGAGCGCCACGCCTGCGACACCGCGAAGCCGGCGAGCGCGGCGCGCGCGCTCTGGCTCGCGTCGACGAGCGCCGGCACGGTCGGGCCGAGGACGAGGTGTCCGGGGCCGAAGCCCGGCTCGAGCTGCTTGGCGATGTCGGTGAAGGGAAGGTCGATGATCTCCTCGCCCGTACGCGCCGGCGGCTCGGAGCGCCCGATGACGAGCACGAGCCGCGACCCGTGCACGCCGATGAGGACATCCACGCCGAGCTTGCGGGCCGTGCGGCGCACCTGGTCGATGTCGAACTGGTGGGGTGTCGTGCCGACGAGCACGGCCACCTCGCCGTGGCCGTGCCATCCCAGCGCCGCGATCCGGCTCGGCAGCTCCTCGTCGGCCTCGCCCGTCAGGATGGAGTCGACGACGAGGGCCTCGAGCCGCGCGTCCCACAGGCCGCGCGCCTCCGCAGCGCGGGCGTACACGTCGGCAGCCGCGAAGGCGACCTCGCGCGAGTAGAGCAGGATCGCCTCGCGCAGCTGCTCGCCCTTGCCCGTGACCCGTTCCTCGGTGATCTCCACCGTGACTCGGATGAGCTGGAGCGTCTGGGTGAGGCTGACACTGCGCAGCAGCTCACGCGGAGCGGCGGCGAAGATGTCCGCGGCGATCCACGGCGTCGAGGCCGGGTCGTCGTACCACTGGATGAAGGACGTGATGCCGGCCTGAGCCACCAGCCCGACGGCGGACCGTCGGGCCGGTGGCATCTCGGCGTACCACGGGAGCGTGTCCTCCAGACGCTTGATGGTGGCCGTCGCCAGGTCGCCCGCGATGCGTCGCAGCCAGGCGAGCGTCTCGGCCTTGTCCATCGTCGGCGTACCGGCGCTCACAGGCGGGTCAGCTCTCCCCGCCGGCATTCCCGCTGGTGCCCGCGTTGACGTCGTGCAGGCGGTACTTCTCGATCGCCTGGGCCGAGAGGCCCGCGTCGACCACGCCGTCGTCGGCGAGCGCCTGGAGCGTCCGCACGACGATCGACGGTCCGTCGATCTTGAACCAGCGCCGGGCGGCCGCACGCGTGTCGGAGAACCCGAAGTAATCCGCACCGAGCGTCACGTAGCGGTTCGGCACCCACGGACGGATCTGGTCCTGCACCGCGTGCATGAAGTCGCTGACGGCGACGACCGGTCCCTCGGCTCCCCGCAGCTTCTCGGTCAGGTACGCCGTGCGGCGCTCCTCGCCCGGGTGCAGGAAGTTGTGGTCGTCGGCGTCCAGGCCGTCGCGGCGCAGCTCGGTCCACGAGGTGACCGACCACACGTCGGCGACGACGCCCCAGTCGTCCTTCAGGAGCTTCTGCGCCTCGAGCGCCCACGGCACGCCGACGCCCGATGCGAACAGCTGGGCGCGAGGACCCTCGCCTTCGCCGGTCGAGATGCGGTGGATGCCACGGACGATACCGTCGACGTCCACGCCCTCCGGCTCCGCCGGCTGGACCATCGGCTCGTTGTACACCGTGAGGTAGTACATGACGTTGGGGTCGGGGTGCTGTCCGCCGTACATGCGGTCGAGGCCCGAGCGCACGATGTGGGCGATCTCGTAGCCGTAGGCGGGGTCGTACGACACCGTCGCCGGATTGGTGGAGGCGAGCAGCTGCGAATGCCCGTCGGCATGCTGCAGGCCCTCGCCGGTGAGCGTCGTGCGGCCCGCGGTCGCGCCGATCACGAAGCCGCGCGCCATCTGGTCGCCTGCCGCCCACTGCGCGTCACCCGTGCGCTGGAAGCCGAACATCGAGTAGAAGACGTAGACCGGGATCAGCGGCTCGCCGTGCGTCGAGTACGAAGTGCCGGCAGCGGTGAACGCCGCGACCGCGCCGGCCTCGTTGATGCCGACGTGGACGATCTGGCCCTGCGGGCTCTCCTTGTACGCCAGGAGCAGCTCGCGGTCGACCGACGTGTAGTGCTGGCCGTGCGGGTTGTAGATCTTCGCCGTCGGGAAGAAGGCGTCGATGCCGAACGTGCGCGCCTCGTCCGGGATGATCGGCACGATCCGGTTGCCGAAGTCCTTCGCACGCAGGAGGTCCTTCAGCAGTCGCACGAAGGCCATCGTGGTGGCGATCTCCTGCGTGCCCGAGCCCTTGCGCGGGATGGCGTAGGCGCTCTCGTCCGGGAGGGTGATCGGGACGTGCGTCGACCGCCGCTCGGGCACGAAGCCGCCCAGGGCGCGGCGGCGCTCGAGCATGTACTGGATGGTCTCGTCCTGTGCGCCGGGGTTGAAGTACGGCGGCTGGTAGGGGTTCTCCTCGAGCTGCGCGTCCGTGACCGGGATGTGCATCGCGTCGCGGAAGTGCTTCAGGTCGTCCAGGGTCATCTTCTTCATCTGGTGCGTCGCATTGCGCCCCTCGAAGTGCGGACCGAGGCCGTAGCCCTTGATCGTCTTCGCGATGATGACGGTCGGCTGACCCTTGTGCTCCAAGGCGGCCTTGAACGCCGCGTACACCTTGCGGTAGTCGTGACCGCCGCGCTTGAGGTTCCAGATCTGCTCGTCGCTGTAGTCCTTGACCAGGGCGAGCGCACGCTCGTCGCGGCCGAAGAAGTTCTCCCGGACGTACGCGCCGTTCTCGGCCTTGTACGTCTGGTAGTCGCCGTCGGGCGTGACGTTCATGAGGTTCAGGAGCGCGCCGTCGGTGTCGCGGGCGAGCAGGTCGTCCCACTCGCGGCCCCACACGACCTTGATGACATTCCAGCCCGCGCCGCGGAAGAAGCTCTCGAGCTCCTGGATGATCTTGCCGTTGCCGCGCACGGGCCCGTCTAGGCGCTGGAGGTTCGCGTTGACGACGAAGGTGAGGTTGTCGAGCCCCTCGTTCGCGGCCACCTGCAGCTGACCGCGGCTCTCGACCTCGTCCATCTCGCCGTCTCCGAGGAACGCCCAGACGTGCGCGTCGGAGACGTCCTTGATGCCGCGGTTGGTGAGGTACTTGTTCGACATCGCCTGGTAGATGGCGTTGATGGGGCCGAGACCCATCGACACCGTCGGGAACTGCCAATAGTCCTGCATGAGGCGCGGGTGCGGGTAGGAGGGCAGGCCGTTCGGCGCGTGCGACTTCTCCTGGCGGAAGCCGTCGAGCTGCGCCTCGGTCAGGCGTCCCTCGAGGAACGAGCGCGCGTAGATGCCGGGGGAGGCGTGGCCTTGGATGAAGATCTGGTCGCCGCCGGAAGGGTGGTCCTGGCCGCGGAAGAAGTGGTTGAAGCCCACCTCGTAGAGGGCCGCGGAGGATGCATACGTCGAGATGTGCCCGCCGACCCCGATGCCCGGTCGCTGTGCGCGGTGCACCGTGATGGCCGCATTCCAGCGGATCCACGCGCGGTAGCGGCGCTCGATCTCCTCGTCGCCGGGGAACTCCGGTTCGTTCTCGGGGGCGATCGTGTTGATGTAGTCCGTGGTCGGAACCATCGGCACGCCCAGGTGGAGCTCGCGCGAGGTGGACAGCAGACTCAGCATGATCTCGCGCCCGCGCTCGTGGCCCTTGGCTGCGACGAGCTGCTGGAGCGACTCCTGCCACTCCGACGTCTCTTCGGGGTCGCTGTCGAGGGGCTCCTGGGAGTAGGGATCCTGATCGTGGACAGTCACGGGTGACCTTTCGTCGACTGGCAGATCGTGCCAGGGGTGATCTTTGCGGCGGGGTCCGGGTTGTACGGTCTCGACAAACACCGCATCAATCAGCCTACCCAGTACCGATGCCGCCCGGATCTCGCCGCATAGACTGACGTCGAGGACTTGTAGCTCAGTTGGTAGAGCGCCACGTTTACACCGTGGATGTCGTCGGTTCGAGCCCGGCCGGGTCCACGTGAACGCCAGCCCTGCCGACCAGCGCCGTCTCCTCGAGCTCGCGGAGCTCGATGTCCGCATCCGTCAGGCCGAGACGGCACGGACGTCCCCGCCGCAGGCGACCCGCGTGCAAGAGCTGATCGCGCAGCGGCAGACGCTCTCTCAGGAGCTGTCCGCCCGCCTGGGCGTCCGCGACGACGCGACGGCGGAGCTCAAGCGCATCGAGGCCGACGTGGCGGTGGTCGACGCCCGAGCGGCTCGCGACAACGAGCGCCTGCGCACGGTCTCCCAGCCGAAGGATGCCCAGGGCCTGGAGAGCGAGCTCGCCTCGCTCGCTCGCCGCAAGAGCGATCTGGAGGACGCCGAGCTCGAGGTGATGGAGCGACTGGAGACGGCCAACCGCGCGGTCGACGAGCAGGAGGCGCTCATCGCCGAGACGAACGCCGAGGGCTCGTCGCTGTCCGCGGCCGCGAAGGAGCACATCGCCGAGGCGACGGCTCGGCTCGAGGCATCCACCCGCGATCGCACAGCGGTCGTCACGACGCTTCCCGCCGACCTCGTCGCGCTCTACGACAAGCTCCGCGCGCGCAGCGCAGGTGCGGCGCTGCTGCGTCGTCAGACCTGCGAGGGGTGCCGGATGGTGCTCTCGGGCACCGATCTCGCCACCCTCCGGCAGACCGCCGAGGACGTCGTGGCCACCTGCCCGGAATGCGGCTGCATCCTCGTGCGCACCGAGGAATCGGGGCTCTGAGCCCCTCCGCAGACCCGCTGCCGCCGGCCTGGATCGTCGTCGGCCGCGAGGACGCGCGCATCGTCGCCGTCCGTCTCGACGCGCACGGCGGCCAGCTCTCGCGCACGTCGATCCCGTCCGAGGAGCTGGCGTCGCTCATCGCGGACGAGGATGCCGGGACGCGCTGGGTCTGGCACGACACGCCGGCGTGGTACCCGCAGCTTCTCGCCGCAGGGGTGCGGGTCGCGCGCGTCCACGACCTCCGGCTGTGCCACGCGATCCTGCGCGACAGCGCGACCGTGGTCGACGACGGCGGGCTCCGCGCGGCGACGGAATGGGATGCGGCCGCCGTCGTCGAACCGGCCCCGGCCGCCTTGTTCGAGCTCGATGCGGGAGCGGCGGGACCGCCGGACGACATCGCATCCGCCCTCGCCGAGTTCGCCCGCCAGCGCGCCGCACTCGACGCAGCGGACGACCGCGGCCGCCTGCGGCTGCTGCTCGCGGCCGAGTCCGCAGGCGCCCTCATCGCCGTCGAGATGCGCACGGCGGGCCTGCCGTGGGACCCGGCCGAGCACGACCGCCTCCTCAGCGAGTTCCTCGGTACGCGCCCGGCGGCCGGAGGGATGCCGGTCCGGATGCAGCAGCTGGCCGACGAGGTGCGGGCCGAGCT
This sequence comes from Microbacterium rhizosphaerae, assembly GCF_034120055.1. NCBI lineage: Bacteria > Bacillati > Actinomycetota > Actinomycetes > Micrococcales > Microbacteriaceae > Microbacterium > Microbacterium rhizosphaerae. The sequence goes on from NZ_CP139368.1 coordinate 2,070,109, forward strand.
GGGCGACCCCGCCGCGAGCCTCGACTCGCAGCCGAAGCTGCTCCGCGCGCTCCACCGCGTCGGCATCCTGGCCGAGTCGACCAGTCGCTGGGAACTCGTGCGCTACGAGCATCCCGTCATCGAGCCGCTGATCCAGTACAAGCGGCTCGCACGCCTGTACGCCGCGAACGGCTGGGGGTGGCTGGCCGAGTGGGTGCACGGGGGGCGGTTCCGGCCCGTGTACGTCCCGGCCGGCGTCGTCACCGGCCGATGGGCGTCATCCGGCGGGGGAGCGCTGCAGATCCCGCGGCAGCTGCGCCCCGCCGTCTGCGCGGACCCCGGATGGGCTCTCGTGGTGGCGGACGTCGCACAGCTCGAGCCGCGGGTGCTCGCGGCGATGTCGGGGGATGCGGCGCTCGCGCGCGCCGCCCGCGGGCAGGACCTCTACGCGGGCATCGTCGACAGCGGTGCCGTGCCGACGCGTGCCGAGGCGAAGGTGGCGATCCTCGGGGCGATGTACGGAGCGACGACGGGTGACAGCGGACGGCTCCTGCCCGCGCTGCGCCGCACCTACCCGCGCGCCATGGCCCTCGTCGACGACGCGGCCCGGGTGGGGGAGCAGGGAGGTGTCGTCTCGACGTGGCTCGGACGGACCTCGCCCACCACGTCGGCGGGATGGCGAGACACCCAGGCCGCCGCCGCGGAGCCCGACGCATCCGGTGCCGACGAAGCGCGCGCCCGTCGGCGCGCGGCGGATCGCGGTCGCTTCACCCGCAACTTCGTCGTGCAGGGCACCGCGGCCGAGTGGGCGCTGGTCTGGCTCGCCGACCTCCGTACCCGGCTCGCCGCGATGGATCCGGTCGACGAGGATCGGGGGGCGCCGGCATCCGGTCCGGTCTTCTCCACACGGCCTCATCTCGCCTTCTTCCTGCACGACGAGATCATCGTCCACACGCCCCTCGCGCGGGCGGACGAGGTCGCGGAGGCGGTTCGGGATGCTGCGGCATCCGCCGCCCGCCTGCTGTTCGGCAGGTTCCCGGTCGATTTCCCGCTCGACCTGCGCATCGCGCAGACCGCGGCCAAGGACTGACAGACCGGCCCGTAGAATCGAAGGGCGAATGGGTCGGCCGGACGGTCGCGTCGCGAGGGTACTCGCGCCGAGGAACGTCCGGGCTCCACAGGGCAGGGCGGTGGGTAACACCCACCCGGAGCAATCCGCGAGACAGTGCCACAGAGAGCAGACCGCCTCGGCTCGGCCGAGGTAAGGGTGAAAGGGCGGTGTAAGAGACCACCGGGGTCGTGGTGACACGATCCGCACGGCAAACCTCGCCCGGAGCAAGGCCAGACAGGGGATGATGACGCGGCCCGCCGAGTCCCCGGGTAGGCCGCTGGAGCGGCACGGCAACGTGTCGCCGAGAGAGATGACCGTCGAAGGGGCTCCGGCCCCGGAACAGAACCCGGCGTACAGGCCGGCCCATTCGCCTCAGTCGGCGGCCAGAGCCGCGGCGCGGTGCTTGTCTGTCGCGGGGTTCCCCCGCGAGTTCGTGGCCGGAGGTTCAGTCGGCGGCCAGAGCCGCGGCGCGGTGCTTGTCTGTCGCGGGGTTTCCCCGCGAGTTCGTGGCCGGAGGTTCAGTCGGCGGCCAGAGCCGCCGCCCCTATGATCCCGGCATTGTTCCGATGCTTCGCCGGGACGATCGGGGTCTTCAGCGTGAGCAGGGGCAGGAAACGCTCGGGGTTCTTGGAGACGCCGCCGCCCACGACGAACAGGTCGGGGCTGAACAGGAACTCCAGGTAGTCGTAATACCACTGGAGGCGCTCCGCCCAGTCCTCCCAGGACAGATCGGCGCGCTCCTTGGCCGAGACGGAGGCGTAGCTCTCGGCATCCCCGCCGTGGTCCGCGCGCTGGAGGTGTCCGAGCTCGGAGTTCGGCACGAGCAGGCCGTTGTAGATCATGGCCGAGCCGATGCCCGTGCCGAGCGTCGTGAGGATCGTGAGCCCCTTCGCGCCCTTGGCGGCGCCGTAGCGGACCTCGGCGACCCCGGCGACGTCGGCGTCGTTCGCGAAGTGGATGCGACGCCCCAGGCCCTTCTCGAAGAACGTCTCCGCCGCGAAACCGATCCACTCGTGCGACACGTTCGCGGCCGATAGCGTGCGCCCGTCCTTGACGATCGCCGGGAACGCCACGCCGAGGGGCACGGAGGAGTCGACCACTCCGAGCGTCTTGACGACCTCGTGAACGGCGGCGAGAACATCGTCCGGACGTGCGCCCTCCGGCGTCGACACGCGCACGCGGTCGCTGACCAGCTCGCCCTTGGTGAGATCGACGAGACCCGACTTGATCCCCGTTCCGCCGATGTCCACGCCCACCGCGAGAGTCGCCTTCGCTGCCATGGCCACAGCCTATCCAGAGGCACTCGCGGGGTCGCTAGGATCGAGCACACGGACACGGTGCACGAGGGAGGACGTCATGACCAGCGGAACTTTCGACGGCGACGAGAAGTACTGGTACAACCTCAAGACCGGTGACGTCGAATTCGGGTACAAGACGCCCGCGCCCGACCGGGCGGGCCCCTTCGACACGGCGGAGGAAGCCGCGCGAGCACCCGAGATCATCAAGCGACGCTCCCAGGAATGGGCCGACGAGGACGACTGACCGCCGGATCGGCGCCCGCCGGCCGGACGTGGGGAGAGGCATAGATGGACAAACAGCGTGACTTCGTCCTGCGCACGATCGAAGAGCGGGGGGTGAAGTTCGTCCGCCTGTGGTTCACCGATGTCGTCGGCACCCTGAAATCGGTCGCCATCGCACCCGCCGAGGTCGAGGGCGCCTTCAGCGAGGGTCTCGGGTTCGACGGGTCGGCCATCGAGGGGCTGACCCGCTCGTACGAGTCCGACCTGCTCGCGCATCCCGACCCGACGACGTTCCAGATCCTGCCGTGGCGGGGCGAGGTCGACCCCACGGCGCGCATGTTCTGCGACATCACGACGCCCGACGGTGAGCCGGCCGTCGCGGATCCGCGTCATGTGCTCAAGCGCACGCTGGCGAAGGCCAGCGATGCGGGGTTCACGTTCTACACCCACCCCGAGATCGAGTTCTATCTCCTGAAGTCGTCGCAGTTCGGGCCCGACGGCCCTGAGCCGGTCGACTCGGCGGGGTACTTCGACAACGTACCCGGAGGCACGGCGCACGACTTCCGTCGGCGTTCGGTCCGGATGCTCGAGGACCTGGGGATCTCGGTGGAGTACAGCCACCACGAGGGCGGCCCCGGCCAGAACGAGATCGACCTCCGCTACGCCGACGCGCTGTCGACGGCGGACAACATCATGACCTTCCGCACGGTGATCAAGGAGGTGGCGATCGAGCAGGGCGTGTATGCGACGTTCATGCCCAAGCCCCTCGGCGGCCACCCCGGCAGCGGCATGCACACCCACATGTCGCTGTTCGAGGGCGAGACGAACGCCTTCTACGAGGAGGGCGGCCAGTATCAGCTCTCCACGATCGGGCGGCAGTTCATCGCCGGCCTGCTGCGTCACGCCAACGAGATCGCGGGAGTGACGAATCAGTTCGTCAACTCCTACAAGCGTCTGTGGGGAGGCGACGAGGCGCCGAGCTTCGTGTGCTGGGGTCACAACAATCGCTCAGCCCTCGTGCGCGTCCCGCTCTACAAGCCGAGCAAGGGCCAGTCCTCGCGCGTCGAGTACCGGGCGCTCGACTCGGCCGCCAACCCGTACCTCTCGTACGCGCTCATCCTCGCGGCCGGCCTGAAGGGCATCGAGGAGGGCTACGAGCTTCCGCCGGAGGCGGAGGACAACGTCTGGTCGCTGACGGATGCCGAACGCCGCGCCCTCGGCTACGAGCCCCTGCCGGCGAGCCTCGACCATGCCCTGGAGTACATGGAGGAGTCCGAGCTCGTCGCCGAGACCCTCGGGGAGCAGGTCTTCAGCTACGTGCTCCTGAACAAGCGGCAGGAGTGGCAGGAGTACCGCGCGCAGGTGACGCCGTTCGAGCTCAAGCGCAACCTCGAGATGCTCTGACCGGCGGATGACGACGGGTGATCGCTCCGGCGGGCTGACCGGCCTCGCCCGCCTCGGCTTCAGCGGGCTGCAGGCGGCCGACGCCGCCCTCACTGAGCTGGAGTCCACCCTCGGCGCGAGCCGGGGTGTCCTCCTCACGGGCGCTGCACGTGCCGCAGACCCCGACGCCGCGCTCGACGCGCTGCTGCGGATCGCGCGGCGACGCTCTGAGCCGCTGCGCGCGGTGCTCGCCGACGCACGCGCGCGAGCCGCCGCGTGGGCGATCCTCGGCGCCTCGCACGGCTTCGCGGACTTCTACCTGCGGCATCCCGAAGAGCTCGCCGACCTCACGACCGCGGGCAGTGCACTGCCGTCCGCGCAGACGTTGAACGCCGAGCTCTTGGACGCCGTCGGGGCGGTGGACGGCTTCGCGACCGACGGCAGCGAGGACGCGTGGGACGCGCTGCGCGTGCGCTACCGGCGACTCCTCGCGCGGATCGCGGCATTCGACCTCCTCAGCGAGGACCCGGTCGAGGTCCTGCCCGCAGTGTCGGCCCGATTGGCGGATGCGGCGGCCGCGGCACTCGAGGCATCCCTCTGCGTTGCGCGCACACGCATCTCGGGCGGCGCCCCGGGCGCGAAGTTCCCCCGCGACCAGGTCGCGGCCACCCGGCTCGCGATCATCGGGATGGGCAAGACCGGCGCCCGCGAGCTGAACTACGTGAGCGACGTCGACGTCATCTTCGTGGGCGGCGCGGATGACCGAACGCTCGCCGACGTGGGCGAGAGCCGCATCATCGACATCGCGACGAAGCTCGCGTCCCACACGATGCGCGGCATCTCGGGAGTCGAGCGGGAGCCGCCGCTGTGGGAGGTGGACGCCAACCTGCGCCCCGAGGGCAAGCAGGGTGCGCTCGTGCGCACGCTGGAGTCCCATCTGTCCTACTACGACCGGTGGGCGCGCAGCTGGGAGTTCCAGGCGCTGCTGAAGGCCCGGCCCATCGCGGGCGACGCGGATCTCGGACACCGATATGTCGCCGCCGTGCAGCCGAAGGTCTGGACGAGCGGCGCGCGCGAGAACTTCGTCGACAGTGTGCAGCGGATGCGCGAGCGCGTGACGGAGCACATCCCGGCGGCCGACGTCCCCTTCCAGATCAAGCTCGGACCCGGCGGCATCCGGGATATCGAGTTCACCGTGCAGCTGCTGCAGCTCGTCCACGGACTCTCGGACGACCGCATCCGTCAGCGCGGCACGCTCGAGGCCCTCGACGCGCTCGTCGCGGAGGGCTACATCGGGCGCGCGGATGCGGGCGCCTTCGCACGCGACTATCGGATGCTGCGCGTCCTCGAGCACCGCATGCAGCTCAGCGCCCTGCGCCGGACGCACCTCATGCCCTCGCGGCCCGAGGAGCAGCGCGTCCTCGCGCGCGCGTCCGGCCTCGCCGAGAGCGGCGAGGCGGTGTGGGCGTTGTGGGAGTCGATCAAGCGCGAGGTGCGCGAGATCCACGTCCGCCTGTTCTACCGGCCGCTCCTGTCCGCCGTCGCCGCGCTCCCCGAGGAGGAGCGGACGCTGTCCGCGACCCAGGCGCACGATCGCCTCGCGGCGATCGGCTTCACCGACCCGGCCGGCGCGCTCCGGCATATCGGGGCGCTCACGAGTGGCCTCAGCCGGACCGCGACGATCCAGCGGCATCTGATGCCCGTGATGATCCGCTGGTTCGCCGACGGGGTCGACCCGGACTACGGCCTGCTGGCATTCCGCCGCATCAGCGAGCGTCTGGGCGACACGCCATGGTTCCTGCGGATGCTGCGCGACTCGTCCGGCGCGGCGGAGAGTCTCACGCGTGTGCTGTCGAGCTCCCGGTTCATCGGCGAGCTGATGGAGTGGATTCCCGAGTCCGTCGCCTGGCTCGACTCGGAGGAGCAGCTGCGGCCGCGCTCCGGCGTCGCGCTGCAGGAGGAGGCGCGCGCCATCCAGACGCGTCACCACACCGTGGACGAAGCCATGAAGTCCGTGCGCGCACTGCGGCGCCGCGAGCTCCTGCGCACCGCGATGGCGACCGTGCTCGGCATCCTGTCGCTCGAAGAGCTCGCCGAGGCGCTCACCACGATCACCGAGGTGACGATCCAGGCGACGCTGCGCGCCGTCCGCCGCGAGGTCGTGCCGCCGGAGGACGAGGCGCTCGACTTCTCCGTCATCGCGATGGGACGTTTCGGGGGAGCGGAGCTCGGATTCGGTTCGGATGCCGATGTCCTCTACGTCTACCGCCCGAACGGCGTGGACGAGCAGCGCGCGCACGAGCTCGCTCTGCAGCTCGTCGCCGCCCTGCGCCGCCACTCCGAGGACCACCGCGTACCCCTCGATCTCGACGCCGATCTGCGACCCGAGGGCCGCAACGGCCCCGTGGTGCGTTCCATCGAGGCGTACACCGAGTACTACCGCAGGTGGTCGCTGTCATGGGAGGCGCAGGCACTCCTGCGCGCCCGCGGTGTCGCCGGCAGCGTCAAGCTGATCGGCGAGTTCATGAAGCTCGCGGACGAGGTGCGGTATCCGGCGGATGCAGGCATCCAGGCCCTTCGCGAGATCAAGCGCATCAAGGCCCGCGTGGAGAACGAGCGCCTGCCGCAGGGCGTCGACCGCCGCCGCCATCTGAAGCTCGGACCGGGCGGCCTCAGCGACGTCGAGTGGCTCGTCCAGATCACCCAGCTCGCGCACGCCCACGCCGTGCCGGCGCTGCGGACGACCTCGACGCTCGGGGCGCTGGCCGGCGCGGTCCAGGCGGGGCTGATTCCGGATGTCGCGGCATCCCGCCTCGCCGAGGCCTGGCGCCTTGCGAGCCGCCTGCGATCCGCCAACACGCTGCTGTCCGGGCAGACGAGTGACGTGCTGCCGACGGACCGGCGGCGGCTGGACGGCATCGGGCGCCTGCTCGAGTATCCACCGCGATCGGCGACGGCTGTGGACGAGGACTGGCTGGGTGCCTCCCGACGCGCGCGCCGGGTCTTCGAGAAGCTGTTCTATGGGTGACGCCTGGTCACGCATGGGGGAGCCGCTCGGCGCATGGCTGCGGGCGCAGCCGACGCTCACCGGCGCCGCGCCGGCGTTCGATGCCGGCGCCGCTGCGGAGGATCCCGTCACGCTGTTCCGCGAGTGGCTCCGCGCGGCCGCCGGTGCAGGCGTCGCCGAGCCGCATGCCATGACTTTGGCGACCGTCGACGCTGACGGCATCCCGGACGCCCGCACGCTGATCCTCAAGGACGTCGGCGCAGAGGGCTGGGCGTTCGCGGGCACGACGTCGTCGCGCAAGGGCCGTCAGCTGGCTGTGCATCCGGCTGCCGCGCTCACCTTCTGGTGGCAGCCTGTCCTCCGGGCTGTGCGGGTCCGGGGACCCGTCGCGGAGGCCTCCCGGGCGGACAGCCTCGCAGACCTCGCCGCCCGCTCGCCCGCGGCGCGCGAGGATGTTGATTCCGACGAGTGGGCGCTGTGGCGGGTCGTGCCGACACGCGTGGAGTTCTGGCAGGGCTCCATCGACCGACGGCACCTGCGTCTCGTCTACGAGCGCGAGGACGGACGCTGGATCCACAGCGCCTCGCGCTGACATCCTGCCGACTCACGACGATCCGCCGCGACTGACGAGCGACGGACGAGTTCCGGGCTCGCGGGCGGGCGCCACGGGAAGGGAAGAGCCCCCCGAGCGCAAGCTCGGAGGGCTCTCCACCCGCTGGAACAGATCAGACGCCGTAGTACAGCTCGTAGTTTCCTCCGCCTGACGGCAGTGATTGTGTGTGCGTGGTTGCTCCGCGTGACCGGGACTTTTCTCGAAGTGAGTGCAAGTCGGTCATGGGCGGTTGTTGAGACTTCTGCGGACTTCCTGCGGACTCAGCGCACAGTCGACGCATGAGCCTCACAGCCTGTCCGAGTGTGCTTCGACCCAGTCGACAACCTCGATGAACTCGAGCCTGTGATCGGCGATCCCGCGTACGAACGCGTCGCCGTCCGCCACGCTATCCGCGACCAGGTCATGGCCGTTGAGGGCGAGGAGGGCTTTCGTGAGAACCCACGACAGGCGCTTGTTGCCGTCGAAGAGCGGGTGGTTCTGATTGATCGCGATGATCAGCGCAGCGGCCTTGTTGTAAAGCCCCAGGTAGACCTCCTCGCCAAAGACGGGGAGGGGCGCCGAGAGCGCTGAGAGCAGGAGCCCCCGGTCGCGCACGTGAAAACCCGCCGACGCGATGAAATCATCGACGTCGGCGGGTTCGAGGTACTCGGTCACTTAGACAGCGCGTCCAGCAGGTCAGCATCCTCCTGAACGATCCGCTCAAAGATCGCGCGCGTGCGGGCGCTCTTGTCGGTCTTCGATGCGCGCTCTTCGATCGCGAGTTTCAGAACCTCAGTCTTCGAACGGCGCTCCTGCGCGGCTAGCGCGTCGAGCAGCTCATCATGGGCGGCGTCCAGCCGCAGATTCATTGCCATGGTTCCTCCTCTCTCTCTGTTTCAAAAATCGTTCTGGCCTGTTCCCAACAGTACCACGGTGTACCACCTGGTACGACCAGGTACCAGAAACTCAAATGTAACGATTACAACGACGACGATTACGAGAACGACGAGAGATGACGAGCGATGACGACTATGACGACGACGACAACGATGACTGATCAGTCCGCGGACGGGTCGATCAGGCCGCCGGCCTCGCGTGCGAGGGCGCGCACCGAAACAGCGACCGTACGTCGCGACCACCGCGCAGATCTGGGCGCTCTACGACGCCCTGCCGCCGAGCTACCGGAACATGCTGCTCCTCGGCGCCTTCGCGGGCATTCGCGTAGGCGAGATGGCCGCCCTCACCGTCGACGACGTCGACTGGACCCGCGGCATCGTCACACCCACCGCGCAGCACGACGACGAAGACCTCAAGACCGACGAATCAGCGAACAGCATCCCCATCCCGCTCGAGCTCGTCGACATGCTGCGTGCCGACGCCGGCACGCGCATGGTCGTCCCCGGCGTCTTCGGCAGGGGAGTGTCCGCCTACCAGCTGAACCGCGTCTGGATCGACGCGAGATCAACCGTGCCCGGCCTCCCCGACGGTTTCAGGATCCACGACCTGCGCCACTACTTCGCCTCCATGCTCATCGCCGCAGGCCTCGACGTGAAAGTCGTCCAGGCGCGGATGCGGCACGCCTCGGCCACCGTCACCCTGAACACGTACGGGCACCTGTGGCCCGACAGCGACGACTCATCGCGCGCCGCGGTGGCCGCTGTCATCCGGCTACACGCGCAGAACAAGGCCCCGGGTAAGGTCCCCGTCGGTCAAGAGATCCACGAACACGATGCCGGCTTCGGCAACGATCGGGAGAGCGAGCGGGGCGCCGACGGCGACGTTCGCTAGAACGTCACGATCGGCAGAGAGTGCGACCACCCGCACCATGCCATCGGCGAGTGGCTGGAACTCCACAACATGTAGTCGCGGATCGCGCGCAACGTCGGAGAGGGCGTTCATGATCGCGACGTTATCGGCGCTCGAGGAGGCAACGAAAGAGCCCCCCGAGTGCGGACTCGGAGGGCTCTCCCGGAAATTCTGCGGACTAAACGCGGACTAGAAGCCGCTCAACCCCCGGAATCCCGCTGGAACGGGTCAGACGCCGTAGTACAGCTCGTACTCGAACGGGTGCGGGCGCTGGGCCATCGGCAGGATCTCGTTCTCGTACTTGTACGAGATCCAGGTCTCGATGAGCTCCTCGGTGAACACTCCGCCGGCGAGCAGGAACTCGTGGTCCTCACGCAGGGCGTCGAGCGAGTCGAGCAGCGAGTTCGGCACCTGCGGGATGTTGGCGGCCTCCTCCGGGGGCAGCTCGTACAGGTCCTTGTCGATCGGCTCGAGCGGCTCGATGCGGTTCTTGATGCCGTCGAGGCCGGCCATCAGCTGCGCGGCGAAGGCGAGGTACGGGTTGCCCGAGGCATCCGGAACGCGGAACTCGATGCGCTTGGCCTTGGGGTTGGAGCCGGTCAGCGGGATGCGGACGGCCGCCGAGCGGTTGCCCGCGGAGTACGCGAGGTTGACCGGAGCCTCGAAGTGCTTCACCAGGCGGTGGTAGCTGTTCAGCGTGGGGTTCGTGAACGCGAGCACGGCGTGAGCGTGCTTGAGCAGGCCGCCGATGTACCAGCGCGCGATGTCCGACAGGCCGCCGTAGCCCTTCTCGTCGTAGAAGAGGGGCTTGCCCTCGCTCCACAGCGACTGGTGCGTGTGCATGCCCGAACCGTTGTCGCCGAACAGCGGCTTCGGCATGAAGGTGGCCGTGCGGCCCCACTGCTCGGCCGTGTTCTTGACGATGTACTTGAACTTCAGGATGTCGTCGGCGGCGCTGACCATCGTGTCGAACTTGTAGTTGATCTCGCCCTGACCGGCGGTACCGACCTCGTGGTGAGACCGCTCGACCTCGAGGCCGGCGTCGATCAGCTTCAGCACGATGTCGTCGCGCATGTCGGCGTGCTTGTCGACCGGCGAGACGGGGAAGTAGCCGCCCTTGAACGGGGTCTTGTTGCCGAGGTTGCCGCCCTCTTCGGTGCGGCCCGAGTTCCAGGCGGCCTCGGACGAGTCGACCTCGTAGAAGCTGCGGCCCTGACGCACCTCGTACCGCACGTCGTCGAAGACGTAGAACTCGGCCTCGGGCGCGAAGAACGCCGTGTCGGCGATGCCGGTGGATGCGAGGTACTTCTCCGCCTTCTTCGCGACCTGGCGCGGGTCCTTCGCGTAGATCTCACCCGTGCGCGGGTTGTAGATGTCGAAGACCATGATGAGCGTGGTCTCCTCGCGGAACGGGTCGACGTAGGCCGTCGTCACATCCGGGATGAGCTGCATGTCCGATTCGTGGATGCTGGCGAACCCGCGGATCGAGGAGCCGTCGAACAGCTGACCGACGGTGAAGAACTCCTCGTCGACAGTGGCCGCCGGGATGTTGAAGTGCTGCTGCACACCAGGGAGGTCGGTGAACCGGATGTCGAGGAACTTGACATCGTTATCCTTGATGAACTTCAGCACCTCGGATGAATCTTTGAACATGGAGTCTCCAGGATCGGGGTGCGGAACTCGCCTGCGAGTGGCAGGCTCGCACTGAAACTAGCCGGGGGGCGTTGCTCGGTGGTATCGCCCATGTTTCCGGCATGTTACACGGGCGCATTAGGCTCGAAGGGTGCCCGACTCCGACATCATGAGCTCGTACCCCGGCGAGCGGCTCGGTCTTCCCGAGTCCGGGCCGGGAAGCGTGGGGCGCCTCGGACGTCGTATCGCCGCGATCGCGATCGACTGGGCGTGCGCGATGGTCGTCTCGCTGGCGTTCTTCCACTACGACGGGTTCGCCACACTGACGATCTTCGCGATCGTCCAGATCGTCTTCATCCCGACGATCGGCGGCAGCCCCGGTCACCGCATCATGCGGATGCGCGTGCAGCTGGCCCACGGGGGATGGGCGGGCCTCTGGCGCCCGATCGTGCGCACAGCCCTGCTGTGCATCGTCATTCCGGCGGTCATCTGGGATGCCGACCACCGCGGCCTGCACGACAAGATCGCCGGGACGGTGCTCGTCAGATCCTGACCGATCGTTCGGCACCGCGGCTCAGCGCGGGCGCGGGGCGCGCGCCTTCGTCGGATCGATGCCCTTGGGAATGGGCAGCGAGGCCAGCGACTGCGAGACGGAGTCGAGGCGCTTGATCACGGCGGCCTCGGTGCCGCGGTCGACCTTCTTCGGGAGCTTCTTGATCGCCTTGGCGAGCTGGTCGATCGGCACCTCGCCCTCACCGTGCCCGACGTAGAAGACCGTCACGGGGACGCCGGACGCGACGCGCTGCACCTTCGAGCGCTCGTCGTTGATCAGCCGGGTCAGGCGGCTGCGCGCACCCTCGCCGACGATCGCCACACCGCCCCGGCCGACAGCTCGGTAGACGGCCTCCTGGGTCTTCGGGTTGACGCCGACGGGCATCTCGCTGGCCCGCCAGTTGCGGCCGAGCGAGGTCGACAGGACCTGGCCGGCGGCACCCGGCATCCCGTCGATCTTGATGTACATCGCCTTCGTCGACAGCCGCGTGAGCGTCATCATCGCGCCGAGGACGCCGAGGAGCAGACCCGTGATCGCCCACAGGATGACGCTCCAGACGGCGACCGGCGGGATCAGGAATCCGACTAGCACGCCGGCCCAGACTCCCACCACGAGGATGCCGGCGAGCAGCCACGGCAGCCACCGGAACTCCTTCTGCGTGAAGGTGTACAGGGAGCGGATCTGCGAGAAGAATCCGGGACGCTTCTCGGGCGTGGACGTGCGCGATGCCATAGGTTCCAGCCTACCTTTCCGGGACCGTCGGCGTTTCCTGCACAACGTCGGCTGCGGCTGCGCATTCCTCCGGCCGCCCGGCGCTCCGGAACGTTCGCAACACCGCGCCGAGACTGGCGGGGTGAGCGAGGAAGCGAAGGCGATGGATGCGGGCTACCACCCGATGCGGCACGTGACCGCGGGGGAGTCGCCGTGGCCGGGGATGCTCGTTCGGGACGCCGGCGGTGACAGCCGGCTCCTCGTGGATGCCGCCGCTGTGGACGGCTTCGCGGGCTGGGATGCCGACCCCGCCGGTCACGTCCTCGCTCCGCTCGACGTCGTGCGGCGCAGGGACGGCCACGACCTCTTGCTCCCCGCCTGCTCCGAGCGCCTGGATGCGTTCCTGGCGAGGCGCCGCGATCGTCGTGTGCCGCCGACGTCGGGGGAGCGCGTGACGATCGCGATCAGCCTGCTGCGCGGTCTGCACGAGGCGCACGAGCGGACGGCCGAACCCTGCGGAACCTGGTGGCTGACGACCGATGGCCGGCCCGTGATCGCCCTCGCGACGACGGAAACGCAGGCGGCCGACAGCGCATCCGCGTGCACGGCGCGTCTGCTGAGCGGGCTGAGCGTCGGCGCCGAGGATCGCCTCGGTCGGGTCCTCGCACGCGCGGCGGCGCGCTCGGAGCACCCGCGAGCGTTGGCACGCGAGGCTGACGAGCTCGAGGCCGACCTCTTCGCCTGTGCGGCGCCCGAGCCGCTGGCGACCGCCGGCGTCGTGCCGGCCGGGGAGCGGCCAAGCCTGCGTGTCGCCGACGAACTCGAGGTCGAGGAGTCGCCGACCGAGGACGCGGGCCTGTGGGCGCGCATCACTCCGTTGGTGGATGCGGGGCTGGCGGATGCGGCATCACAGGTGCTGAGCTCGCTCTGGCGGCGGTTCCGCCGTGCAGGCGAAGCTCCACCCCGTGGGCGAGCCGGCCGGAAGAAGCGCGGTCCGGTCCTGCTGGCCGGTGCGACGGTGGCCGTCGTCGTCGGCATCGGGATGGTGTGGCCAGGCGGTCCGGCCAGTCCGGCGCAGGCCGGCGCCGACCGACCCGCGGCATCCGTTCGGGCCATCGAGCATCCGGGGACCGAGCCCATGTCCGGCCCTGCACCGTCGCCGAGCACGTTGGCGGAGGAGCCGGCCGACATCGCGCGCGTGGTGGACGCGCTGCTCACGAAGCGCTCGACGTGCGGAGCAGACGAGACGTGCCTTTCCGCCGTGCAGGAGGACCCGCGCCGCAGGTTCGCGCGTGGCGCTGCCGATCTGGAAACCGGCCAGCGCCGCATCACGCTCCTGGATTCCTTCGGCGGAGCCGCCGTGGCCAAGGTCGAGGCAGCCGGGAGCGATCAGAACGCGGGAGAGCCGGTCTTGTCTACGGACGCAGGCGCGCCCGCTGCCGAGGCAGCGGGCGCGCAGCTGGTCGTCGTCGTGCGGGACGGCGACCGGTGGCTGCTTCGCGATGTCTATGGCGCGCAGCAGCAGCAGCCGTGAGGTGTCTCGCTCAGATGCCGAGGTTGCCCTCGAAGTTCGCGGCCTCGAGACGAGCCTTGACGGCGGCGAGATAGCGAGCCGCATCCGCGCCGTCGATGATCCGGTGGTCGTACGAGAGCGCGAGGTACACGTACGAGCGGACCGAGATCGCGTCCTTGCCGTCCACCGTCACGATGCCGGGCCGCTTGACGACGGTGCCGGTGCCGAGGATGGCGGCCTGCGGGAGGAAGACGACCGGGGTGTCGAACAGCGCGCCGCGCGAACCGGTGTTCGTCAGCGTGAACGTGCCGCCGGCGAGCTCATCGGGCTTCAGCTTGTTGTCGCGTGTGCGCGCGGCGAGGTCGGCGATCTCGTGGGCGATGGCCGCGAGCGTCTTCGACGCCGGATCGCGCAGGACCGGCGTCAGCAGGCCCCGCTCGGTGTCGACGGCGATCGAGAGGTTCTCGACGGCCGGGTAGACGATCTGGTCGCCGTCCACCGTGGCGTTGATCACCGGGTAGGCCTGCAGCGCCTCGGATGCGGCGAGCGCGAAGAACGGCAGGAACGAGAGCTTGTCGCCGGTCTTGGCCTGGAAGTCGCCCTTCACCTTGTCGCGCAGGTTCGACAGCTTGGTGACGTCGACCTCGACGACCGTCGTCAGCTGTGCGGTGGCCTGCATCGACGCGACGGCGCGCTCTGCCAGCACCTTGCGCAGTCGCGACATCGGCTTCGTGGTCCCGCGCAGCGGCGAGACCTCGAGCGGAGCCGGTGCGGCGGGCGCAGCCGCGGCGGGAGCGGCGGCAGCGGGGGCGGCGGCCGCGGCGAGGACGTCCTCCTTGCGGATGCGGCCGCCCACACCGGTGCCCTTGACCTTCGCGAGGTCGATGCCCTGCTGCTGTGCGAGGCGGCGGACCAGCGGCGTCACGTAGGTCGGACCCTCGTCGTCCGACGCCGAGAGCGAGCCTGCCGCCGGCGCGGCGGGCGCGGCCTGAGGAGCGGGCGTCGGCGGCGCGGCGGGCGCCGACTGAGGGGCCGGCGCGGCCTGAGGGGCCGGCGCGGCCTGAGGTGCGGGGGCCGCGGGCGCCACCTGAGCCGGTGCTGCCGGAGCCTGGGCGGGGGCGGGGGCGGCCGGAGCCTCAGCCGGGGCGGCCTGCGGCGCGGCGGCCTGCGGCGCGGCGGCTTCCGCTGCGGGAGCCGGAGCGGAGCCGATGCGGCCCAGCGTGGAGCCGACCGCGACTGTCTCGTCCTCGCCGACGAGGATCTCGGTCAACGTCCCGGCGAACGGCGACGGGATCTCGGTGTCGACCTTGTCGGTCGAGATCTCGAGGAGGGGCTCGTCGACGGCGACCTCGTCGCCGATCTGCTTCAGCCAACGGGTGACCGTTCCCTCGGTGACGCTCTCGCCGAGCTCAGGGAGCACGACATCCTTCGCATCGCCGCTCGGGGCGGCCTCCGGAGCGGCTGCAGGGGCCTCGGTGGACGGCTGGGTCGGGGCTGCAGCCTCGGCCTGAGCGGGGGCTGCAGCCTCGGGCTGAGCCGGCGCTGCCGCTTCCGCCGGGGCGGGGGCAGCCTGCGCAGGCGCCGCAGGAGTGCTGCCGGCTCCGCTTCCGTCGCCGATGCGGGCGAGGATCGCCCCGACCTCGACCGTCTCGTCCTCCTGGACGAGGATCTCCTCGACGACTCCGCTGACCGGCGACGGGATCTCGGTGTCGACCTTGTCGGTCGAGATCTCGAGCAGGCCCTCATCCTCCCTGACGGAATCGCCGACCTGCTTCAGCCAGCGGGTGACCGTCCCCTCGGTGACGCTCTCACCGAGCGCGGGAAGGACCACGGAAGTGCTCATGGACAAATCTCCTTCGGAATTCCGATGTCGTTCTAGCTTACTGATACCGGCCTGACGGCCGGGCGTCACAGAGCGTGGAGGGGTTTGCCTGCGAGCGCGAGGAACGCCTCTCCCAGAGCCTCGCTCTGAGTCGGGTGCGCGTGGATGAACGGCGCGATGTCCTCTGGATGCGCCTCCCAGCCTACGGCGAGCTGGCCCTCGGTGAGGAGTTCGCCGACACGATCGCCGAGAAGGTGCACGCCGATGATCGGCCCATCCTTCAGGCGGACGACCTTCACGAGACCGGCGGTGCCGATGATCTCGCTCTTCCCGTTTCCCGCGAGGTTGTACTCGTACGCGACGATGCGATCCGCGCCGTGCTCGTCGGCGGCCTTCGCCTCGGTGAGCCCGACGGACGCGACCTCCGGGCTCGAGTAGGTGATCTTCGGGATGAGCGTCTCGGGCACCACGATGGGACGCAGGCCCGCGATCTCCTCGGCGACGAAGATCCCCTGCTGGAAGCCGCGGTGCGCCAGCTGCAGACCCGGGACGATGTCGCCCACCGCCCACACACCCGGGAGGTTCGTCCTCAGAAGTTCGTCGGTGATGACGAAGCCGCGCTCCATCGCCACGCCCGACTCGGCGAAGCCCGTGCCATCGGTCGCCGGTCCGCGGCCGACGGCGACCAGCAGATAGTCGGCCTCGAACGTCTTGCCGTCCTCGAGCGTCACGGTGACGGCATCCTGCGTCTGCGTCGCCGATGCGAACCGCACGCCGAGCGAGTACGCGATGCCGCGCTTGCGGAAGGCACGCTCGAGTCCTTTGCTGAGCGCGATGTCCTCGTTGGGCACCAGGTGGTCGAGTGCCTCGACGATCGTGACCTCGACGCCGAACGAGCGCCACACGCTCGCGAACTCGACGCCGATCACGCCGCCGCCGAGGATGACGACGCGCGCCGGAATCTCGGCGAGATCGAGCGCCTGCTCGCTCGTGAGGATGCGGCCGCCGATCTCCAGGCCGGGCAGGCTGCGGCTGAACGATCCGGTCGCCAGGATCACATCCGCTCCCCGGTACACATCGTCGCCGACCAGGACGGAGCGGTCGGGCTGCAGGACGCCCGTGCCCGGCACCGTCGTGATGCCGCGGGTCTTGATGAGGCCTTCCAGCCCCTTGAACTTCTTGGCGACGATGCCTTCGCGGTAGGCGCGCAGCCCCTCAGGATCCACGCCGTCGAAGCTCGCGCGGACGCCGACGTGCGACGCATCCCTCGTGTGATCGGCCACCTCCGCGGCGTGCAGCAGCGCCTTGGTCGGGATGCAGCCGCGGTGCAGGCACGTGCCGCCCACCTTGTCCTTCTCGATGAGTGCGACCGACTTGCCCAGCTCGGCGGCCCGCAGCGCGGCGGCGTAGCCGCCGCTCCCGCCGCCCAGGATGACGATGTCGAAGGTCTGCTCGGTCATGCCGCGTCCTCTCCCTTGAGGAGGGCGATGAGCGATCGCACGCTCGCCCCCGTGGGTCCCTTGCCCGTGAACCCGTATGCCGAGCCCTTGTCGTTGTCGCCGCTGCCGGCGATGTCCAGGTGCACCCATGGGATGCGGGGAGCATCCTCGGCGTCCGAGGTGCGTCCGACGAAGCGGCGCAGGAACAGGCCTGCGAAGAGCGACCCGCCCGCCGGCTCGCCGATCTTCGCGTTGCGCAGGTCCGCGATCTGGGAGTCCAGCTCGTCCTCCATGTGCGCAGGCAACGGCAGCGGCCACGCGAGCTCGCCGGCGCTGCGCGCTGCGGCGAGGTACTCCGCGACGGCATCCTCCTCGCCCATGACGCCCGTGTGGCGTGTTCCGAGTGCGACCAGGATCGCGCCGGTGAGCGTCGCGACGTCGACGATCAGGTCGGGGTTCTCCCGGCTCGCCGCGACGAGTCCGTCGGCGAGGACGAGCCGGCCTTCCGCATCCGTGTTGAGCACCTCGATGCTCGTTCCATCGAGTGCGCGCAGCACGTCACCGGGGCGGATGGCGCGCCCCGACGGCATGTTGTCGGCGACGCACATCCATCCGGTCACGTGCACGGGCAGCTTCAGCTCGGCGGCCGCTCGAACGACGGCCAGCACCGTCGCGGCGCCGCACATGTCGTACTTCATGCCGACCATGGATGCCGGCTGCTTCAGCGACAGGCCGCCGGTGTCGAACGTGATGCCCTTGCCGACGATCGCGACGTGACGCCGGGCGTCTGCGGGCGCGTAGTCGAGGCGCACGAGGCGCGGGGGCCGGTCCGACCCCTGCCCGACGCCGAGGATCGCGCCGTAACCCTGCTCCGCCAAGGCGGTCTCATCGAGCACCGTGACCTCGACGGGCAGATCTGCGACCTCGGCGACGGCGCGGTCGGCGAGCTGCGCGGGTGAGAGCCACTCGGCGGGCGTGCTGCCGAGGTCCTTGACGAGGGCCACCGCTGATGCGGCCGCGGTGGCCGCCGCGAGCACGTCGTCCTCGACATCGATGCCATGGAGCACGACCCGCGATGCACGACGAGAGGGCTCGGACGTCTTGTAGTCGGCGAACGCGTAGCCGCCGAGCGCGGCGCCCTCCGCAGCGGCGGCGCTGTGCTGGCCGTCCGCGAGGGGCAGAACGAGGGCGACGGTCTCGAAACCGGTGAGCTGACGGATGCCGGCGCCCACCGCATCCCGGATCGCATCCCGGTCGGGGGAGGCGCCGGTGCCGACCACTGCGAGCGGCGTGGTCGTGACATCGGGAAGCGGGACGCGCACGAGCACGCCGTTCGCGCCGGTGAACCCGACGGCGCGCAGCGCGCCCGCGAGGCCGGGCCAGTCGGGAACCTCGACGGGGTCCGCGTCGTCGCGGTCCGGTGGGGTCAGCGGGGGGAGGGCGATCAGTATCGCGTCGACTTCGGATTCACGGATCGGCGCGCTCGAGCGCGCGAGCTCGGGAAACGGCATGGCCTCCATCCTAGGGACGTGGCCGACGTCTGTTCGCTGTCAGCGGCAAGGGGCGCCCGCGGTGCGGGCGGCTCGTAGAGTGGACGCATGCCGTTCTCCCTGCCGCTCTACGAGTGGTCGACGTCTGCGCCGCCGGTGGCCTCCGGGCTGCCGCTCGTGATCGCGCTGACGGGGTTCACGGATGCGGGCGGTGCCGTCTCCGGCCTCATCGACTACCTGCGGGACGAGCTCACGTCGCGCGAGCTCGCGACCTTCGAGAACGACATCCTCCTGGACTACCGGGCGCGCCGGCCGCTCGTCACATTCGACGAGGACCACCTGACGGACTGGACGCCGCAGCGGCTCGAGCTGACACTCACGTCCGACACGCTCGGGCAGCCGTTCCTCCTGCTCGCCGGCTACGAGCCGGACTTCGCGTGGAACGCGTTCGCCGACGCGGTCGTGTCGCTCGCCGCCAACCTCGCGGTGTCGTCGGTGACCTGGGTGCACGCCATCCCGATGCCCGTACCCCACACTCGACCCGTGCCGACCACGGTCAGCGGCACGCGCGACGAACTCACGGCGGCGCACTCCGTGTGGCGGCCCCGTACGCAGGTGCCGGGAACCGTCGCGCATCTGCTCGAACTGCGGATGGCGGATGCGGGTCTGCCCGTCGCAGGGTTCGCCCTCCTGGTGCCGCACTACCTGGCCGACTCCGAGTACCCGGCGGCGATCCTGGCGGCGCTGGACAGCATCGCCGTCGCGACCGGACGGGTGTTCGCCGGCGACGACCTGCGCGAGCAGAACCGCGAATACCTCGACAAGGTCACCGAGCAGGTGTCCGGCAACGACGAGCTGATGGGCATGCTCCATGGCCTCGAGGAGCGATACGACTCCTATATGGCGGGATCCACCCAGGCCACGCCCATCATCCACACCGGCGACCTGCCGAGCGCCGACGAACTGGCCGCCGAATTGGAGCGCTTCCTGGCGAATCGGCCGAGCGACGACGACAAGCGCGGCTGAGGCATCCGTCCGCTCGGCGGAATACCCGCCGGCGTGAACCCGTTGTACCGAGGGCGAGACGTCGCGCCTCCGTGCGGTCACACCGGCGGGGTATGCGACAATAGAGCACCTGACCCGTTGTCTGCGGGCGTTCGAGGCATTCTCGGCCGCTCCGACTTGACAAGGGTCTTACTAGTGTCCGAAACGAAACGGCGCCGCGAGGCCCGCTCGTACCGGTGAAAGGCGAGACGTGACCGCAGCGAAGACGAAGACCCGCGCGCAGGACGCCGAGACCGAGGAGACCCCCGAGACAGAGGCGAAGGCCCCGGCCAAGCGCACCGCGACCCGCAAGCCGGCCGCCAAGAGCGCGGCGAAGCCCGCAGCGAAGGCTCCGGCCAAGGCCGCATCGAAGAGCAAGGCGAAGTCCGAGGACGACGACGATGAAGAGCTCGACGTCGATGCCGTCGCGGAGGAGCTCGAGGTCGAGGTCGACACCGACGACGTCGAACACGAGGGCGAGGTCGAGGAGGCGCCGGCGGCCGCCAAGGAGGAGCCCGAGGACGACGACGAGGACGAGGAGGGCGCGGCGAAGCCTGTCTTCTCCGAGCCGCTGCCGACGGGCGCCATCGTCATCTCCTCGAGCGACGACGAGGACGTCCCCGTCTATTCCGCGCAGATCACCGGCGCAACCGCGGACCCGGTCAAGGACTACCTGAAGCAGATCGGAAAGGTCGCGCTGCTGAACGCGGCCGAAGAGGTCGAGCTCGCGATGCGCATCGAGGCGGGCCTGTTCGCCGAGGAGAAGCTGTCGCACATGTCGGCGGCCGAGAAGTCGTCTCAGTTGGGGCTGGATCTGCAGTGGGTGGCCCGCGACGGCCAGCGTGCGAAGAGCCACCTGCTGGGTGCCAACCTGCGCCTCGTGGTGTCGCTGGCAAAGCGCTACACCGGTCGCGGCATGCAGTTCCTGGACCTCATCCAGGAGGGCAACCTCGGCCTCATCCGTGCCGTCGAGAAGTTCGACTACACCAAGGGCTTCAAGTTCTCGACCTACGCGACGTGGTGGATCCGCCAGGCGATCACCCGCGCGATGGCCGACCAGGCTCGCACCATCCGCATCCCGGTGCACATGGTCGAGGTCATCAACAAGCTCGCGCGCGTGCAGCGCCAGATGCTGCAGGACCTGGGCCGAGAGCCCACGCCCGAGGAGCTCAGCCGTGAGCTCGACATGACCCCCGAGAAGGTCATCGAGGTGCAGAAGTACGGCCGTGAGCCGATCTCGCTGCACACCCCGCTAGGCGAGGACGGCGACAGCGAGTTCGGCGACCTGATCGAGGACACCGAGGCCGTCGTTCCGGCGGACGCGGTGGGCTTCACGATGCTGCAGCGCCAGCTCGAGTCGCTGCTGGACTCCCTGAGCGAGCGCGAGGCCGGCGTGATCCGCATGCGGTTCGGTCTGGGCGACGGTCAGCCCAAGACGCTCGACCAGATCGGCGACACCTTCGGCGTCACGCGCGAGCGGATCCGCCAGATCGAGTCGAAGACGATGGCGAAGCTGCGCCATCCGTCACGTTCGCAGTCGCTGCGGGATTACCTCGAGTGAGCGGCGAGGCGAACGAGGGCAAGGCGCTCACCGCGACACTGGACGGGACCCGATACGCGCGGATCCCGATCCGGACGCGGGTCGTCATGCCCGGTGACGACCTCGATGCATTCGTGCGCGAGTACGCCGACGGCAAGCTGCAGGGCGGCGACATCCTCTTCGTCACGGAGAAGATCGTCGCCATCACGCAGGGCAGGTCGTACCTCGTCGAGGAGATCACGCCGCGCAAGCTCGCCTACTTCCTCTCGAAGTACGTGACGCGCACGCCCCACGGGATCGGCCTCGGCATGCCCGAGACCATGGAGATGGCATTGCGCGAGTGCGGGCCGATCCGCATCCTGTTCGCGGCCGCCGTGGCGGCCGTGACCAAGGCGTTCGGCCGCAAGGGCGACTTCTATCGCATCGCCGGTGACAAGGCTCGCGCGATCGATGGTCCGACGAGCGGCACGATCCCGCCGTACAACAAGGCCGTCGTGCTCGGACCGGAGCGTCCCCGCGAGGTCGCGCAGCGCCTGCAGGCGCTGCTCGGCGGCGTCGCGGACGTCGCGGTCGTCGACATCAACGACCTCGGCGGCAACATCCTCGGGTCGACGCTCGACAAGTCGGGCGAGAAGCGCCTCGTCGCCATCCTGAAGGACAACCCTCTCGGCCAGGGCCACCAGTCGACTCCTCTGGGGATCGTCCGGCCCTCCTGACGGCGAACGAGTACGCCCCCGGCTCGTGCCGGGGGCGTTCTCGTGTCAGAAGCCGATCGCCTGGCGGTAGCGGGGCTTGTTGCCGGTGCGGATGCCGGTCACGCTGGGCTTGTTCTCGTACACGCCGGCACCCCAGTTGCCCTCGACGAGGACCGGGCCCTCGGGAGTGACCACGATGTCCCAGCCCACGTACTGCACCTGCGGCACGACCCGCGCGACCTGATCGACGAACGTCTTGACCTCGTCGACCATCGGCAGCTGGAAGTCCGCGATGCGGAAGCCCGAGTCGGGATGGAGCTCGTGCACGTTGGCGTGCGAGTCGTAGCCCGCTCCCATGGCATGCCCGTTCTCGTCGAGCATCGTGTAGAAGCCGCCGAACGTCATCTGGTCGCTCACGGCGCCGCGCCCGAACTTCTGCGCCATCGCGAGGATGTGCGTCTGCTCGCCGTCGAAGAAGGCCGTGACGCGCGTCGTGTTCACCGTGCCCGGGCACACCGCGGCGAGGTCTTCGTGCTGCACGATGACTTCTTCGATGAGGATCTCGCCGCGCTGGAGCAGACCGCGGTGGAAGGCATCCCAGTCGTCCACGTCCGCCGCGTGGTAGCGATGCACACCCGTGCCCGCCTGCCCGACGGGCTCCTTCGTCACGACCGTGCCCTGGCGCTCGGTGAAGGCGCGCACCTCGTCCGCGTTGCCCGCCTCGACGACCATCCACTCGCGCTTCAGGTAGTCGCTGAAGACCCGGTCGAAGGCGACTTTGTCGTGGAACAGGTGCCGGAACGCCGGATCGTCGTATCGCTGCGAAAGCTGGTTCGAGACGGGATGCGTCATGTACGTGGCGCGCTCGTCGCGATTCAGGATGGCGAAGTCGAAGTCGATGTAGTCCTGGAAGCCGACGTTGCGGAAGCCCGCCTGCCACAGCATGTCGGCGACGATGGCGGGCGTCCACTTGCCGTGCTGCTCCGACGCCTCCTTCGCGCGCTCCACGACCGAGCCGACATCGATGCGGCGGGCCCGGGCGGCGAGATAGCGGAGGCGGGGGGTGAGGCCGAGGCCGTTCTGAGGCAAGTCGTACTCCGGGTCGTGGGGCGGGGACCCGGATAGTCTAAAGGGCGTGACGGCGGTGAACCTGGGCGACGATGCGCCCGACGCCGTCGGCACGTCGGCTCCGCGCGTCCGCCTCTCGCGTGCCGCACTGCACCGCAACGCCCTCGCTCTGGGCGGCCGTCCGGCCGATCTGCGCCGCGATGCGTGGGGTCATGGCATCCTCCAGGTCGCCGCGGTGCTCGTCGACGCCGGGGTGCGCGCGGCGCTCGTCGACGCGGGCGATGAGGATGCCGTGGCGATGGCCGGACTCGAGCCTCGACTCACCGGCTCAGCCGTCGGTGACACGGTGTACGGCGTGGCGTCCGGCACGAGCGCCGTCATGGCGCTCGAGGGCACCGTGCTGTCGACCAAGGCGCTTCGCACCGGGGAGGGCGTCTCCTACGGCTTCCTGCACCGTGCCGCCGCGGACACGCGCATCGCGCTGGTCACCGGCGGCTATGCCCAGGGTGTGGTGCGCTCGCTGGGCGGCCGGGCATCGGTGCTGATCGCCGGACATCGTCTTCCGATCGTCGGCCGCGTCGCCATGGATGTGTGCGTGGTGGATATCGGGGATGCCGACATCCCCCGCGGGACGACGGCCACGTTCTTCGGTGGCACCGGCGCCCCGAGCGTCGCCGAGTGGGCCTCGGCCACCGGTCTTTCCGCCGCCGAGATCCTCACGGCGGTAGGCCTGAACGCCACGAGGGAATGGATCGCATGACCGCACGGCTCGACGTCGATCTCGACCTCTTCGCCGCGAACCTGCGCGCCGTGCGCGAGCGCATCGCGCCGGCCGAGCACATGCTGGTCGTGAAGGACGACGCGTACGGACACGGGCTGGTGCCCATCGTCCGGGCGGCTCGGGCCGAGGGCGTGCGCTGGTTCGGCGCCTTCGACATCCCGACCGGGCTGGCGGTGCGCGACGAGGCTCCCGACGCGCGGGTCTTCTCGTGGCTCGTCGGCTCGGCGGACGAGGCCAGAGCCGGCGTCGACGCCGACCTCGACCTGGGAGTCGGCGATACGGCGCTGCTGGAGGAGGTCGCGGCGGCGGGACGCGAGGCCGGCCGGCCGGCGCGCGTGCACCTGAAGATCGACACCGGTCTGCACCGCAACGGCATCCGTCCCGAGGAGTGGGATGCAGCGGTCGCTCGCGCCGCGCAACTGGAGCAGGCGGCATCCCTCATCGTGGAGGGCGTGTGGAGCCACATCGCCGAGGCGTCCGACGCCGAGGATGACGCCGCGCGAGCGGTCTTCGACGACGCGGTGCGCGCGGCCGAGCGGGCGGGCCTGCAGCCGCGTCTGCGGCACCTCGCGGCGAGCGCGGCGGCGTTCGCACGTCCCGAGTTCCGCTACGACCTCGCTCGGGTCGGCGCGTTCGCCTATGGCATCCGTCCCGCGGGCGGTCCGGGGGAGGACGAACTCGGCATCCGGCCGATCGGCGCCCTGCGGGTCGACGTGCGGTCGGTGGTCGACGACCGGGCGATCCTCGGTCTGGGAGCGCTGGACGGATTCCCGTCTTCGCTGGCAGGTCTCACCCACGTCGGCACGCCCGCCGGACGGGGCGAGGTCGTCTCCGTCGATCTGGACACGATGACCGTGACGGGCTGGGCGGATGCTGCGCCCGCCCAGACGGTCACGGTGTGGGGAGCGGATGCGCCGTCGGTGACGGATCACGCCGAACTCATCGGGTCGATCGGCGAGGAGATCGCCGTGCGGCTCTCGCCGCTCGTGCCGCGCGTCTACCGCGCGGAATGAATCAGTCGTTCGTCTCGTGCAGACGGTCGCTCTCGTCGTGCCACGACGTGGCGACCGCGCGGAGCTTCTCTTCGAACTTGCGGCCGTGGTGGGCGCAGTAGAGCAGCTCGCTGCCGTTGACGACGGCGATGATGTACGCCTGGGCTCCGCACGCATCGCAACGGTCCGCTGCGGTGAGACGGCGCTCGAGGACGGCGGGCTCGTTCGGTGTCGATAGCGTGGTCATCTCGGTGCCTCCTCGGTGTCGTCGTGTCAGTGCCGGTCACCACATACAACCACGCCGACGTTGCGGTAATGCCACGATCGGCCGTGAGTTCGCTGACCGCGTACGGTGGCCGGTCGCGAGCCGTGTTCATGACGGGGCGCGTCGGCCCTCCCGATTAGGCTGGAAGATCGTGACCTCCGAATATTCCGCGCACCACCTCCAGGTCCTGGAGGGGCTCGAGGCCGTCCGCAAGCGGCCCGGCATGTACATCGGGTCGACGGACTCGCGCGGACTCATGCACTGTCTGTGGGAGATCATCGACAACTCCGTCGACGAGGCCCTCGCCGGGCATGGAAACCGCATCGACGTCATCCTGCGCGCCGACGGCAGCGTGGAGGTCGTCGACCGGGCACGCGGCATCCCGGTCGACATCGAGCCGCGCACGGGTCTGACCGGTGTCGAGGTCGTCTTCACGAAGCTGCACGCGGGCGGCAAGTTCGGCGGCGGGTCCTACGCCGCATCCGGCGGTCTCCACGGCGTCGGCGCATCCGTCGTCAACGCCCTCTCGGAGCGGCTCGACGTCGAGGTGGACCGCGAAGGCAAGACGTGGGCGATGTCGTTCCATCGCGGCGAGCCGGGCATATTCGCGAACGGCTCGCCTGACTCGGGCTTCACCCCCTACCTCAATTCGAGCGAGCTGCGCACGGTGGGCAAGGTCGCCAAGGGCGTCACGGGATCCCGCATCCGGTACTGGGCGGATCGGCAGATCTTCACGAAGGATGCGACGTTCAACCTCGACGAGCTCGAGCAGCGGGCGCGCCAGACGGCGTTCCTGGTCCCGGGGCTCGAGATCGTCATCCGTGACGAGCGCGACGGCGAGCCGCGCACGACCGCGCACAAGTACGACGGCGGCATCTCGGAGTTCGTCGACTTCCTCGCGCCCGACGGCGCCGTGACGGACACGTGGCGGCTCATGGGCGACGGCACCTTCCGCGAGACGGTCCCCGTGCTGCAGGACACCGGAGCGATGGTCCCCACCGAGGTCGAGCGGGTCTGCCACGTCGACATCGCGCTGCGCTGGGGCACCGGCTACGACACCACCACCCGGTCATTCGTCAACATCATCTCGACGCCGAAGGGCGGCACCCATCAGCAGGGCTTCGAGCAGGGCCTCATGAAGGTCCTGCGCGCCCAGGTCGATCAGAACGCGCGGCGCCTGAAGGTCGGCACCGACAAGGTCGAGAAGGACGACATCCTCGCCGGGCTCACTGCGGTGCTGACCGTGCGTCTGCCCGAGCCGCAGTTCGAGGGACAGACGAAGGAGGTTCTGGGCACGCCCGCCGTGCGCCAGATCGTCACGAACGTCGTCTCGCAGGAGCTGACCGCCCGCTTCACGTCGACCAAGCGGGACGACAAGGCGCAGACCGGCCTCCTCCTCGACAAGATCGTCGCCGAGATGAAGGCGCGCATCTCCGCGCGGACGCACAAGGAGACGCAGCGCCGCAAGAACGCACTGGAATCCTCATCGCTTCCGGCGAAGCTCGTCGACTGCCGGTCCAACGACGTCTCGGACTCCGAGCTGTTCATCGTCGAGGGCGACTCGGCGCTCGGCACCGCGAAGCTGGCGCGCAACAGCGAGTTCCAGGCGCTCCTGCCCATCCGCGGCAAGATCCTCAACGTCCAGAAGGCGTCGATCAGCGACATGCTCGGCAACGCCGAGTGCGCCTCGATCCTCCAGGTCGTGGGGGCCGGGTCCGGCCGGACGTTCGACCTCGACGCCGCCCGCTACGGCAAGATCATCCTGATGAGCGACGCCGACGTCGACGGCGCGCACATCCGCACGCTTCTGCTCACCCTCTTCTTCCGGTACATGCGCCCGCTCATCGAGGCCGGCCGCGTGTTCGCCGCCGTACCGCCGCTGCACCGCGTGATCGTCATGAACCCCGGCTCGAAGCCGAACGAGACCATCTACACCTACAGCGAGCAGGAGCTCCACGCACTGCTGGCCAAGCTCACGAAGGCGGGCAAGCGCTGGCAGGAGCCCATCCAGCGGTACAAGGGTCTGGGCGAGATGGATGCCGAGCAGCTCGCCTCGACCACGATGGACCGCGCGGGGCGCACCCTCCGGCGCGTGGGTGTCCAGGATGCGGAGGCCGCCACCTCCGTGTTCGAGATGCTCATGGGCAACGACGTCGCTCCGCGACGGGAGTTCATCGTCACCTCCGCCGACCGCCTGGGTCGCGAGAACATCGACGCGTGAGCGCGGAGCTTCCCGAGGGCGTCTCGCTCCGGCCCGCGACGACCGACGACATCGACGCCATCGCCGCGCTGAAGGAGCGCGTGCTGCGGCTCGATCTCGAGTCACTCGAGGGCTGGGACCCTGCCCGCTCGCGGGAGCGCGTCATCTCGCACTTCTCCCCGGACCACACGCGGATGATCCTCCTCGACGGCGCCGTGGCGGGCACGATCACGCTCCGAGAGGACGCGGACGCGCTCTGGCTCGAGATGTTCTACATCGACGAGGCATACCAGGGGCGCGGCATCGGCACCGCCGTCCTCCGGAAGGTCCTGGCCGACGCGCCGGACGATCGCCCCCTCCGACTGCAGGTGCTGGTCGGGTCTGCGGCGCGGCGACTCTACGAGCGGCACGGATTCGTCGCCGAGAACCAGGACGCGGTCGACGTCTGGATGCGCCGGCCCGCGCGCCTCGACAGGCGCTTCTGAGCGGGTCGCCTCAGCGGACGGCGGTGCCGATGACGCCGACCACGGCGTCGAGCGGCGTACCGGATGCATCGCGCTTGGCGCCCGCAGCTGGCAGCTGACGCGCCGCGCCGTCCGTTCCCACAGCACGCGGCTCCGATCCCACCCAGGCGAGCGCGATCGTGTCCTCGCCGCGCAGGAAGCGCTGCGCGCGGACGCCGCCCGTCGCGCGCCCCTTGGCCGGGAACTCCGTGAAGGCGGAGACCTTGGCGGTGCCCGCATCCGTGCCCGCAAGCGCGGTGCTGGAGCCGGCGACCGTGACCACGACCGCATCGAAGTCAGACGGGCCGACCACATCGAAGGCGACGACGCGTGCGCCATCCGACAGGCGGATGCCGGCCATGCCGCCCGCCGAACGACCTTGCGGCCTCACCGATGACGCGTCGAAGCGCAGCAGCTGTGCGTCGCTCGCGACGAACACGAGCTCGGCGCCGTCAGATGCCGGGGCGGCGCCGATCACGCGGTCGCCGTCCTTCAGCGCGATGATCTCGACGTCGTGCTTGGTGCCGAGCTCGCTCGCCGCGACCCGCTTGACGACGCCCTGCTCCGTGCCGAGTGCGATCGGCGGCCCGTCGACGATCGGCACGATCGCGACGACGTGCTCGCCCTTCTCCAGGGGCAGGTACTGGTCGGCGCGCGTCCCCGCGGCGAGCTGCACCGAGTTGCCGGGCACGGAGGGAAGATCGACGGGGGAGAAGCGGATGAGACGTCCCGCGCTCGTGACGGCGCCGATGTCCCCGCGGGTGGTCGTGTCGACGGCCGAGCGGATCGCATCGTGCTTCGACCGGCGCGCGGGGGGCACGATTCCGTTGCCCGGCGTATCCGTCGCGAGTTCGGCGCGCACCATGCGTCCCGTCGCCGACAGGAACACACGACAGGGCGCGTCGGCGATCTGAAGGTCGACGGCGACCGCAGCCGCGCGCGAGCGCGGCTGGACCGGCCCGCCGTTCAGCAGCAGCGTGCGGCGCGGAGTGCCATACGTCTCGGCGGCGGTGTCGAGCTCCCGCGCGACCTGGGCGCGCAGCATCCCGTCGTCGCCGAGCAGCTCGACGAGCGCCGCGATCTCGGCCTGGAGCGCGTCGCGCTCGGCCTCGAGCTCGATGCGCGAGAACTTCGTGAGGCGACGCAGGCGCAGCTCGAGGATGTACTCGGCCTGCACCTGCGAGAGGTCGAACACCTGCTGCAGTCGGCCGCGCGCCTGCTCGCTGTCGTCCGAGGTGCGGATGACCTGGATGACCTCGTCGATGTCGAGGATCGCGATGAGCAGGCCCTCGACGAGATGCAGCCTCTCGCGCCGTCGGGCGAGACGGAATTCGCTGCGGCGGGTCACCACGCTGATGCGGTGGTCGAGGTAGACGCGCAGCATCTCGCGCAGTCCGAGGGTCTGCGGCTGCCCGCCGACAAGAGCGACGTTGTTGATGCCGAACGAGTCCTCGAGCGGCGTCAGACGGTAGAGCTGCTCGAGCACGGCGTTCGGATCGAAGCCCGTCTTGATGCCGATGACGAGCTTCAGGCCGTTGTGACGGTCGGTGAGGTCGGTGACATCCGAGATGCCCGTCAGCTTCTTGGCGGTGACGGCATCCTTGATCTTCTCGATGATCCGCTCGGGGCCGACGAGGTAGGGCAGCTCGGTGACGACGAGTCCGGTGCGCCGCGGGCCGAGCTGCTCGACCGCGACCTTCGAGCGGGTGCGGAAGCTGCCGCGCCCGTTCGCGTAGGCGTCCTTGATGCCGTCGAGTCCGACGATGATCCCGCCGCCGGGCAGATCGGGCCCGGGGACGAACTCCATGAGCTCTTCGACGGTCGCGTCCGGGTTGTCGAGCAGATGGATGGCCGCGGCCACGACCTCGATGAGGTTGTGCGGCGCCATGTTCGTCGCCATACCGACGGCGATGCCGGCCGCGCCGTTGACGAGCAGGTTCGGGTAGGCGGCAGGCAGCACCTCGGGCTGCTGGAACTGCCCGTCGTAGTTCGGGATGAAGTCGACGACGTTCTCGTCGAGGTTCTCCGTGAGGGCGAGCGCGGCGGGCGCGAGGCGCGCCTCGGTGTAGCGCGGAGCCGCCGGGCCGTCGTCCAGCGAGCCGAAGTTGCCGTGCCCGTCGATCAGCGGGACCCGGAGGGTGAACGGCTGCGCCAGCCGCACGAGGGCGTCGTAGATGGCCGTGTCGCCGTGGGGGTGCAGCTTGCCCATCACCTCGCCGACGACGCGCGCGCTCTTGACGTGCCCGCGGTCGGGGCGCAGGCCCATGTCGGCCATCTGGAACAGGATGCGCCGTTGCACGGGCTTCAAGCCGTCGCGTGCGTCGGGCAGCGCCCGCGAGTAGATCACCGAATACGCGTACTCGAGGTACGAGCCCTGCATCTCCGCAGAGACGTCGACGTCCTCGATGCGTTCGACGGGACCGTCGTCGGTGGGCGAGGAGGAGCGCGATGCGGGCATGTGCTGTGCGTGACCTTCGGGTGTGCGGGGCTGGGTTCGGACGCATGTGCGACACTGAACCGATGTCCCTCAGCCTACCGGCGGACCCGCCGCGTGCCCGGAGCCTGGTCCGTGTCCTGCCCGAGGTGATCGATGCGCTGTCCGGCTCCTCGACGTGGTTCGCGCCGGCGCGCAGCGCGATCCTGCTCGTCGTCGACGGCCTGGGGGCGGCGAACCTCGCCGCCCGCAGCGGGCACGCGCGCTTCCTCGCGACCGCCGGCGGCAAGAGGGACGTGGCCCGGACGGTCTTCCCCTCGACGACGGCGGCCGCCCTCACCAGCCTCCTGACCGGTGCCGCCCCCGGCGAGCACGGCATCCTGGGCTACCGGGTCCGAGTGCCTGGCGCGCAGGACACCGTGAACCAGCTGAAGGGCTGGGAGACCGACGGTCTCGATCCGCACTCGTGGCAGCGACTGGAGCCGCTCCTGGCCCGCGAGGCCAAGCGCGGCCGGCCGTGCTTCGTCGTCTCCCACGCGAAGTACGCCGGCACGGGCTTCACGGAGGCGATCCTCCGCGGCGCGGAGTTCGTGGTCGCCGCGGACATCGCGGATCGGGCGCTCCTCGCCGCGGATCTCGCCGCGTCCCACCCGGGCGCTCTCGTCTATCTCTACGCCCCTGACCTCGATTCGGTCGGCCACAAGCACGGCTGGGAGAGCGAGCGTTGGACAGCTGCGCTGGAGAAAGTGGATGCGGCGGCCCGCTCGCTCAGCGACGCCCTCGACGGCGGCACCGGCGTCGTCGTCACAGCGGATCACGGGATGATCGATGTGCCGAAGCAACGGCAGGTGCTGCTGGAGGCAGGGGACGCCGTCCTCGACGGGGTCGACATGATCGGCGGCGAGCCGCGCATGCTCCATCTGTACGCGGAGCCGGGAGCCGCCGAGGGCCTGCTGGAGGTGTGGCGGTCGACCGAGTCGGGCCGCTCCTGGGTGGCCTCGCGCGACGAGGCCATCGCGGCCGGCCTCTTCGGGCCCGTGGTCGACCCGGCGGTGCGAGAACGCATCGGGGACGTGGTGGTCGGCGCGCGGTCCGGCATCGTCTACTACGACGACCGAGCGGCCGACAAGGGTCCCCAGCGCATGGTCGGCCAGCACGGCTCGCTCACCGACGAAGAGCGGATCGTCCCCTTGCTGCGCCTCGGCGCGTTCGCGGGCTGAGGCCGGTCACTCGTCGGTACGCGCTCCGAACACGATCTCGTCCCAGGACGGCATCGACGTCCGGCCCTTGCGGCGGCCGGATTCGGCGGTCGCGCGGCTCGGCTCCGCCGTCGTACGAGGCGGCTCTGCGGCCGCTCGAGCGGGCTTCGCCGCGGCGTGGGCCGGCTCCGCGCTGTGCGCGGGCTCCGGAGCGGCAGACGTGGCCGCCGAGGTCTCGAGCGCGGGTTCGAGGGCGTCGAACAGGGCCACGGGGGAGTTCTGCCGGTGGCTCACCGGCAGCTCCACGTCGTCCGCCTCTTCGGGCATGCTCTCGCGCTGACCGCGCCGCCGGCGCAGGGCCTCGAGGAGGTCCGCGGTCTGGCTCGAGGTCTGACTGGTCTCGGGCGCGCGCTTGATGGCGGCGTCCTGGACGGCGGCCGGCGCAGGCTCGTGCATCGCCGGGGACTCGAGATCGGCCTCGGGGTCCGGCATCCGTCGCGGTCCGAATGCGCCGCTGTCGAAGCGGCTGTCGTCCTTGAGGGGC
Organism: Microbacterium rhizosphaerae; assembly: GCF_034120055.1. Classification (NCBI taxonomy): domain Bacteria; kingdom Bacillati; phylum Actinomycetota; class Actinomycetes; order Micrococcales; family Microbacteriaceae; genus Microbacterium; species Microbacterium rhizosphaerae. Next base: position 2,101,932 of record NZ_CP139368.1, read on the forward strand.
GTGTCGAGCGCACGCAGCCGGGGGATGAGGCTGTCGGGCAGCGACCCCTGCCGTGAGAGCTGGATCGCGTCGGGGTTCAGGGGAGAGAGGATGCCGCGGCGGGGGTCGAAGCCCCAGCGGGCGTCGCGGTCGACCTCGGCGGCTGTGAACTCCAGCTTGACGATCCAGCCGGTCTGCTCTTTCCAGCTCGTCCAGCGCTCACCCGTCGCGCCGACGTCGGCGAGCTTGGCGCGGACGGCCGAGCCGAAGGTGGGCGGCGCGTCGCTGTCGAAGTCCGTGCCGAGCAGCACGGGAACGGCGAGCGCCTGTCCCACGACGTGCTCGCGCTCCGCGAGCACAGGCCCCTCGAAGCGGGCGACATCCTCGACTCGGGCGCCGAGGAGCGCTGCGACCTCCTCGGTCGACAGACCGGCGCGGATGTGCGCCTGCACCTCACGGGGACTGGGACGCGCGGTGCGATCGCCCGCCTCCCGCTCCCGGCGGGCGCGGCGCAACTCGGCGCGCAGCACGTCGTCCACGGGGAGGGTGAATCGCTCCCCGGACTCGGTTGCGAGGACGAGCTTTCCGTCCTCCTCGCCGACGACTCTGAGCTGTTCCATGGGAAGAGCGCCTCCGATCTGGGGTCCTGCCCTATCGTGGCACGGCGGGCCCGCACGGCCGGGAATATCCCGCGCGCGCCGCCCGTTTCGTCTACGCGGTTTCGGTGAACCTGCGAATCCGCAGAGGACATTTGCGAAATGTCATACGGTCGTGCAAACTATCGCCGCCCGTACCGGCGGACCCGCATACCGCCGGGGGCGACAGCACTCAGGGAAGTAGAGAAACTCAGGCATGGCAACGGACTACGACGCACCCCGCAAGAACGAGGACGAAAGCGAGTCGATCGAGGCCTTCAAGGAGCGCGTCCCGGACAGCTCCTCCGCTTCGATCGACGTCGAGGACGCCGACAACCCCGCGGGCTTCGAACTGCCCGGCGCAGATCTGTCGGAGCTCGAGCTCGATGTCGTCGTCCTTCCGCCACAGGAGGACGAGTTCACGTGCGTCAACTGCTTCCTCGTGAAGCACCGCTCTCAGATCGATCACGACACGGCGTCGGGCCCTATCTGCGTGGAGTGCGCGGCGTAACCTGCGCACGGCGGATGGCCGCCGCAAGCCGATCCGGCGTCCGGGTGGAGACGATCCACACGGGCGTCGGATCGTCTTCATCCAGCACCGGGATGCGGAGCACCCCGTCGATTCCCCCTCGGACGATGTGCCACGCACGCGGGTCGAGCTCGCGGCCCCGCGCGATGCGCGCGTCGTCCCCGGTGAGGATCTCCGGCTCGCCCAGAAGGTGGGCGTCGATGTGAGCTCGACCGGCGACGAACTCGCCGCCCCGGACGGCGACCGTCGGTGATCCGGCGATCAGGAGCCACACGACGCCGACTCCGACGACGGCACCGCCGATGAGTGCGACGGTCGCGTCGAAGGGCGCCAGGACGAGCGCCGCCATGGGACCGCAGACGGCTGCCGCCACCAGGAACCAGAGCGATGGGCTGAGTCTCTCGCGGTAGATGACGCCGCTGTCGGCGGGAGCACCGCTCACTGTGTTCTGCATTACCCTCGATGAGTGACCGAAACCGTGGACGTCCTCATTATCGCCCCCGAGCTTCCGGCCTACGCCCACCCCGGGGATGCCGGGGCAGACCTGATCGCCGCCGAAGCCGTCCGTCTCGCGCCCGGCGAGCGGGCGCTCGTGGGCACCGGCGTGCGCATCGCGCTCCCCGAGGGGCATGCCGCCTTCGTCGTCCCGCGCAGCGGACTGGCGGCCAAGCACGGCATCACGATCGTCAATTCGCCCGGGACGATCGACGCCGGCTATCGCGGCGAGATCAAGGTCGCGCTGCTGAACACCGATGCTCGAGAGCCCTACGACATCGCGGTCGGCGATCGCATCGCTCAGCTCATCGTGATGCCGGTGCCGCGTGCGCGCTTCATCCCGGTCGACGAACTCCCCGACAGCCTGCGCGGTCACGGCGGGTTCGGCTCGACCGGCTACCAGAACCACGGAGGGAGCAACGCATGACCGATGCGTCTGCCGCACCAGAAGAGCCCAAGTCGGCACCCGAGGACCGCGCGACGGCCGGCCCGTTCGACGACTCGGAGGCGAACCCCGTCCGCCCCTACATCGACCTCGGCGGCATCAAGGTCCTGCCGCGGGAGGGGCTGAACCTGCGCCTCGAGGTCGAGGAGCAGACGAAGCGCATCGTGGCCGTCGGTCTCGATTACGCCGACTCGACCCTGCAGGTGCAGCCCTTCGCGGCACCGCGCACCGCGGGACTGTGGGAGGAGACGCGCGAGCAGATCCGCCAGCAGATCCGCCAGCAGGGCGGACGCGTCGAGGAGCGCGAGGGCCCGCTCGGCCCCGAGCTGCTCGCCGAGGTGCCCGTGATCGCCGGCGCGGACGGCGCTGCAGGCAAGCGCCTCGCGCGCTTCGTCGGCGTGGACGGGCCCCGCTGGTTCCTCCGCGGCGTGATCGGCGGAGCTGCGACGAGCGACATGGATGCCGCGGCCCAGGTCGAGGATCTCTTCCGGTCGATCGTCGTCGTGCGCGGCGGCAGCCCCATGCCCCCGCGCGACCTCATCCCGCTGAAGATGCCGTCCACTCCGGGCGTCGCGTGAGCGACCCGGACGACGGAGCATCGAAGGATGCCGCGGAGCCGCAGCCCTCGGCATCCGAACTGATCGGCGCCGCCCTCGGTGAGGCGGCCCGACGCGCGGGGCTCGATCCGGCGCAGTCCCGCAGCGCCGGCCACGTCGTGTGGCATGCCATGGGGGGCGTACGCGGTGTGCTGGAGTCCATCCTCCCGAGCCTCGCGTTCCTCATCGCGTACACCGTGACGGCCGACCCGGTCACGCACCAGGGCGATCTGTGGCTCTCGCTCGCGGTGTCGGTGGGATTGGCCGTCGTCTTCACGGTGATCCGGATCGTCATGCGCCAGCCGGCCGCAGCGGCCCTCGGCGGGCTCATCGCGGTCGTCGCGGCTGCAGCGCTGTCGCTGTTCACCGGCCGCGCGCAGGACAACTTCGTCTGGGGCTTCATCACGAACGGGGCGTACGGCACGGCGTTCCTCGTCTCCGCGCTCGTCGGATGGTCGCTGATCGGGCTCGCGGCCGGGTTCCTCATGAACGAGGGGACCGCCTGGCGGCGGAGTCCGCGCAAGCGGCGCGTGTTCTTCTGGCTCGCCATCGCGTGGGCGGCGCTCTTCGCCGCGCGTCTGGCCGTGCAGCTCCCGCTCTACTTCGCCGGCAACGTCGCAGCGCTCGGAACGCTCAAGCTCCTCATGGGCCTGCCCCTGTTCGCGCCCCTCGTCGCGGTCACGTGGCTCGCCGTCCGGGCGCTCTATCCCCACCGCGCGAAGTGATACATTTATCTCGACATCAAGATAAATTTCCCCCGCGCGAACGGTTAGGCCAGCCTCACTAGCCCCCGGCGCTCGGGCGGGGGAGGATGGGAATCGCGGGTACCGCGCCCGCTCCCGCCGCCGATGAAGGAGACGACACGTGTCCACGGTTGACAGCTTCGGTGCGAAGAGCACCCTGACGGTCGGCAGCACCGACTACGAGATCTTCCGCATCGACTCGGTCGACGGCTACGAGAAGCTCCCGTTCAGCCTCAAGGTCCTCCTCGAGAACCTGCTGCGCACGGAGGACGGCGCCAACGTCACGAAGGCGCAGATCCAGGCGCTGGGCTCGTGGGATGCCGCGGCCGAGCCCGACACCGAGATCCAGTTCACGCCGGCGCGCGTGGTCATGCAGGACTTCACCGGCGTGCCCTGCATCGTCGACCTCGCCACGATGCGCGAGGCGATGGAGGCGCTCGGCGGCGACCCCGCCAAGATCAACCCGCTCTCGCCGGCCGAGATGGTCATCGACCACTCGGTGATCGCCGACCTCTTCGGCTCGGAGAACGCACTCGAGCGCAACGTCGAGATCGAGTACGAGCGCAATGGCGAGCGCTACCAGTTCCTGCGCTGGGGCCAGACCGCGTTCGACGACTTCAAGGTCGTCCCGCCGGGAACCGGCATCGTGCACCAGGTCAACATCGAGCACCTGGCCAAGGTCATCTACGACCGGAACGTGGACGGCGTCCTGCGCGCTTACCCCGACACGTGCGTCGGCACCGACTCCCACACGACGATGGTCAACGGCCTCGGCGTCCTGGGGTGGGGCGTCGGCGGCATCGAGGCCGAGGCGGCGATGCTCGGCCAGCCCGTCTCGATGCTCATCCCGAAGGTCGTCGGCTTCAAGCTGAGCGGCACGATTCCCACGGGGGTCACGGCGACCGATGTCGTGCTCACGATCACCGACATGCTCCGCAAGCACGGGGTCGTCGGCAAGTTCGTCGAGTTCTACGGCGATGGGGTCGCATCCGTCCCGCTCGCCAACCGCGCGACCATCGGCAACATGAGCCCCGAGTTCGGCTCGACCGCCGCGATCTTCCCGATCGACGGCGTGACGATCGACTACCTGCGCCTCACGGGCCGCAGTGACGAGCAGGTCGCTCTCGTCGAGAAGTACGCCAAGGAGCAGCACCTCTGGCACGACGCAGCGCACGAGCCGGTTTTCAGCGAGTACATGGAGCTCGATCTGTCCACGGTCGTCCCATCGATCGCCGGCCCGAAGCGTCCGCAGGACCGCATCGAGCTGACGCGGTCGAAGCAGCAGTTCGAGAAGGATCTGTGCAACTACGCCGAGGTCGATCATGACCTCGTCGACCTCGAAGGATCCGAGTCGTTCCCCGCCTCCGACCCGCCCGGAAACTCGCCCGAGGACGAGTACAACCGCCACGAGCACCACCACCACAGCCACGCTCCGGCGACGGCGTCCAAGCCGACGCACGTCGTGCAGGCCGATGGCACCGAGTACACGATCGACCACGGCGCGGTCACGATCGCGGCCATCACGTCGTGCACCAACACGTCGAACCCGTCGGTCATGCTCGCCGCAGGCCTGCTCGCGCGCAACGCCGTCAAGAAGGGCCTCAAGGCGAAGCCGTGGGTCAAGACGACCCTCGCGCCCGGGTCGAAGGTCGTCACCGACTACTACGAGAAGGCCGGCCTCACACAGGACCTCGAGGACCTCGGCTTCTACACGGTCGGCTACGGCTGCACCACGTGCATCGGCAACTCCGGCCCCCTCATCGAGGAGGTCTCGGCGGCCATCAACCAGAACGACCTGGCCGTGACCGCGGTGCTCTCGGGCAACCGCAACTTCGAGGGCCGCATCAACCCCGACGTGAAGATGAACTACCTGGCGTCGCCGCCGCTGGTCATCGCCTACGCGCTGGCCGGTTCGATGAACTTCGACTTCGAGGTCGACCCGCTGGGCACGGACAAGGCCGGCAACGACGTGTTCCTCCGTGACATCTGGCCCGACGCTGCCGAGGTGCAGTCCACGATCGACTCGTCGATCGACAAGGACATGTTCGTCTCGCAGTACGAGAGCGTCTTCGCCGGCGACGAGCGCTGGCGCACGCTGCCGACGCCCGAGGGCAAGACGTTCGAGTGGGATGCCCAGTCCACCTATGTGCGGCGTCCTCCGTACTTCGAGGGCATGACCATGGAGCCGTCGCCGGTCAGCGACATCTCCGGCGCCCGCGTCCTGGCCAAGCTCGGCGACTCGGTGACCACCGACCACATCTCGCCGGCCGGCTCGATCAAGGCGGACAGCCCCGCGGGCCGCTACCTGACGGAGCACGGTGTCGACCGCAAGGACTTCAACTCGTACGGCTCGCGCCGTGGCAACCACGAGGTGATGATCCGCGGCACGTTCGCGAACATCCGCCTGAAGAACCAGCTGCTCGACGGCGTCGAGGGCGGGTACACGCGCGACTTCACCCAGGAGGGCGGGCCGCAGTCGTTCATCTACGACGCGTCGCAGAACTACCAGGCGCAGGGCACGCCGCTCGTCATCTTCGGCGGCAAGGAGTACGGCTCCGGCTCGTCGCGCGACTGGGCGGCCAAGGGCACGAGCCTTCTCGGCGTCAAAGCGGTCATCTCCGAGAGCTTCGAGCGAATCCACCGGTCGAACCTGATCGGCATGGGCGTCGTCCCGCTGCAGTTCCCGGCCGGCGAGTCGGCCGACTCGCTGGGCCTGGACGGGACCGAGGTCGTCTCGATCAGCGGGCTGTCCCAGCTCAACGAGGGCGCCACGCCCAAGACGGTGCACGTCGTCGCCGAGCCGAGCGAGTTCTCGCCCGAGGGCAAGGAGGTCGTCGAGTTCGACGCCGTCGTCCGCATCGACACCCCCGGCGAGGCCGATTACTACCGCAACGGCGGCATCCTGCAGTACGTGCTGCGCCAGCTCGTCTGAGCTCGGATGCGGCAGAACGGGGCCGGCGGCGCGCACGCGCCGCCGGCCCCGTTCTCTTCAGGGCGCGGGAGATCCGAGGGGCCTCACGGATCGCTGACAAAGCGCTCGGCGGGCCTGGGGGATCTGCTCGCTCGAGACCGCCTCGCGTAGACTCGAGGGATGAGCCTGCTCGAGACGATCACGGGTCCGAGAGACCTCGATGCACTCTCAGATGAGCAGATGGACCTCCTCGCCGCCGAGATCCGGGACTTCCTCGTCGCCAACGTCGCGCGGACGGGCGGCCACCTCGGCCCCAACCTCGGCGTCGTCGAACTGACCCTCGCCATCCACCGCGTGTTCTCGTCGCCGCGCGATGCGGTCGTCTTCGACACGGGGCACCAGTCGTACGTGCACAAGCTGTTGACCGGCCGGCAGGACTTCTCGACGCTCCGGCAGACCGGCGGGCTCGCGGGCTACCCCCAGCGGGCCGAGTCGGTGCACGACATCGTGGAGTCCTCGCACGCGTCGAGCTCGCTGTCGTGGGCGGACGGCATCTCCAAGGCGTTCGAGATGACAGGGCAATCGGACCGGCACGTCGTCGCCGTCGTGGGCGACGGCGCACTCACCGGCGGCATGACGTGGGAGGCGCTCAACAACATCTCCGACGACAACACGCGCAAGCTGATCATCGTCGTCAACGACAACGGACGCTCCTACGCGCCGACCATCGGCGGCATGGCGCGGTTCCTGAACTCGGTGCGCACGAAGCAGACCTATCGCAACCTGCACCTGTCGAGCAGTCGCGCGTTCGAGCGGCTCGGCGACCCCGGCAAGGCCTTCTACAACGGTGTGCGCGGCGGCCTGCACGGGTTCCTCGCGCGATTCACGGACAATGAGGCTCTCTACTCGAACCTCGACATCAAGTACGTCGGGCCCGTCGACGGGCACGATGAGCACGCGATGGAGTCCGCGCTGCGGCAGGCGAAGAACTACGGGGCCCCTGTGATCGTGCACGCGATCACCGAGAAGGGGCGCGGCTACGAGCCCGCTCGCCAAGACGAGGCGGACCAGTTCCACGCGGTCGGGATCATCGACCCCGAGACCGGCGAGCCGCTGGAGAGCTCGTCGGCGCCATCGTGGACGTCGGTGTTCGCGGATGCTCTCGTCCGCGAGGCGGAGCGCGATCCGCGCCTCGTCGGCATCACCGCCGCGATGCTGCAGCCCACGGGCCTGCACCGCATGGCCGAGCGCTTCCCCGACCGGGTCTTCGACGTCGGCATCGCGGAGCAGCACGCGGTCACCTCGGCCGCGGGCCTCGCGTTCGGGGGGCTGCATCCGGTCGTCGCGGTCTACGCCACCTTCATCAACCGCGCGTTCGATCAGGTGCTGATGGATGTCGCGCTCCACCGTGCGGGCGTGACCTTCGTGCTCGACCGGGCGGGTGTCACCGGCCCGGACGGGCCGAGCCACCACGGCGTGTGGGACCTCGCGATCCTGCAAGTCGTGCCCGGCATCCGCATCGCTGCTCCCCGGGACGCAGAGCGCATCGTGGAGGAGCTCGCCGAGGCCGTCGTCGTGCAGGACGCCCCCACGGTGATCCGCTTCCCGAAGGGTGCCGTCGGCGCTGAGCTGACCGCTGTCCGCCGCACGGACGACGGCGTGGACGTCCTGCGCGAGGCCGATGTGAAGGACGTGCTGATCGTGACCGTCGGCCCCATGGCCGTCACGGGTCTCGCGGTCGCCGACCTCCTGGCCGCGCAGGGCATCGGCGCGACCGTGATCGATCCGCGGTGGGTGGTCCCCGTCGCCCGCAGCGTCGTCGAGATGTCGGCGGCCCACCGGCTCGTCGTCTCGATCGAAGACGGAGTGCGTGTCGGCGGGATCGGCACCCGCATCCGTCAGGACCTGCGTGAGGCGGGCGTCGACACCGCCGTCACCGAGCTGGGACTGCCGGATGAATTCCTCGAGCATGGCGCTCGGGGCGACATCCTCGCGCGCGTCGGCCTGACGCCGCAGCAGATCGCCCGGGACGTCACGGCCATGGTCTCCGGTGCGAAGCTGCCGTTCGCCCGCGGCGTGTCCGGAGACACGGGAGTGCTGCCCGTGGTCCGGCCGATCGAGCCCAGGAACTGAGTCCACGACGAAGGGCGGCTCCCGGTGGGGGAGCCGCCCTTCGTCGTTCCGTGGATCAGCCGTTCGCGATGCCGCGGATCACGGGGTGGTGGAAAGTGTCGCCGAAGACGCGCTCCGACGCGCCCTCGCGGTCGAGGTAGGGCGATGCCCCGCCGTCGATGAAGGGCCAGCCTGCGCCGAGGATGAGGCAGAGGTCGATGTCCTCGACCTCGGGGACGACGTCCTCGTCGAGCATGAGCTTGATCTCGTGCGCGAGTCCGTCCTGCACGCGCCGGAGGATCTCCGCTTCGGATGCGGCGTCCGAGCCGACGGCGCCCTTGAGCGTCTTCTCCGCCGCCTTCGACCAGCCGCTGACGCGGCCGCTCTTGTCCTTCTCGACGACCTCCGGCAGCTCGGCGAGCGCGTGGAAGTTCTCGTTGGCGTAGAAGCGGTCCGGGAATGCGTGCGCCATCGTGTCCTGGACGTGCGCCGCGACCTTCCAGCCGACGAGGTCGATGAGCTGGAAGGGCGTCATGGGCAGCCCGAGTGGTGCGAACGCCTTCTCGACCGTGAGGAGCGGAGTGCCCTCGTAGACCGCACGCGCGGCCTCGCCCATGACCTTCGCGAGCAGACGGTTCACGACGAAGCCGGGCGCGTCGGCGGTGAGCACCGCGTTCTTGCCGAGGCCCTTCGCCACGACGAACGCGGTCGAGAGGGCCGCATCCGTCGTCGTCGGCGCCTTCACGATCTCGATGAGGGGCATGACCGCCACCGGGTTGAAGAAATGGAAGCCGACGAGCCGCTCGGGGTGCGTGAGCTTCGCGCCGATCTCTTCGACCGACAGCGACGACGTGTTCGTCGCGAGGATCGCGTCCTCGGCGATGATCGGCTCGATCTCGGCGAACACCTGCTGCTTGACACCGACCTCCTCGAAGACGGCCTCGATGACGAAGTCGCAGTCCGCGTACTCGCTCTTGTCGGTCGTGCCGTGGATGAGCGCGCGCAGCCTGTTCGCCGCGTCGCCGTCGAGGCGACCCTTGGCCTCGAGCTTGGCGATCTCGTCGTGGATGTAGGCCACGCCCTTGTCGACGCGCGCCTGGTCGAGGTCGGTGATCAGCACCGGCACCTGCAGCTTGCGCACGAACAGCAGCGCGAACTGGCTGGCCATGAGGCCGGCGCCGATGATGCCGACCTTCGTCACGGTCTTCGCGAGCGTCTTGTCGGGGGCGCCGACCGGACGCTTCGCGCGCTTCTGCACGAGATCGAACGCGTACATGGATGCGGCGAACTGGTCGCCGGTCACGAGGTCGGCCAGGGCGTCGTCCTCCCGGGCGAAACCCTCCGCCTTCGTGCCGCCCTTCGCCTTGTCGAGCAGCTCGAGGGCGGCGTACGGCGAACGGGGAACGGTCCCGATGCGGCTCTCGAGCATGCCGCGGGCCATCTTGATGGCGATCGGCCATTTGGTGAGGCGTTCGAGCTTGCCCGGCTCGTTCTTGCGCTCGACCTTCAGGGTGCCGGTGAGCACCTTGTCGGCCCACAGAAGCGAGTCCTCGAGGTAGTTCGCCGGCGGGAAGATCGCGTCGAAGATGCCGTAGTCGAACGCCTGCCGGGGTTTCAGCATGCGGTTCTGCTTCAGCGGGTTCGAGATGACGACCTCGAGGGCGTTCTCGATCCCGATGAGGTTCGGCAGCAGGTAGGCGCCACCCCAGCCGGGGATGATGCCGAGGAAGACCTCCGGCAGCGCGATCGCGGCGGCCGAGGCATCCACGGTCCGATACGTCGAGTTGAGCGCGATCTCGAGGCCGCCGCCGAGTGCGAGCCCGTTGACGAAGGCGAACGAGGGGACACCCAGCTCCGACAGCGAGCCGAGGACCTTGTGCCCGAGCTGCGCGACGAGCTTGGCGTTCTCCTTCGACCCCACACGCGAGATGTCGCTGAGGTCGGCGCCCGCGGCGAGGATGTACTGCTTGCCGGTGATGCCGACGGCCTGGATCTCACCCGCCGCCACGCGGGCCTTGAGCCCTGCGAGGGTCTCGCCCAGCCGGGTCATGGTGGCCGGGCCCAGCGTGTTCGGCCGCGTGTGATCGCGGCCGTTGTCGAGCGTGATCAGCGCGAGCACCTTGCCCGAGGGCAGCCGGATGTCGCGGACGGTGGAGTTCGTGATCACCTCACCGTCGGTGAGGGCCTGGATAGGCGAGAAGTCGATCTGCGCGTACTGATCAGAAGCGGTGTTCGTCATCCTTGCTTTCCCTACTTCTTCCGCTTGCCGTTGTAGTGCGGGTTCTCCCAGATGACCGAGCCGCCCTGGCCGAGGCCGACGCACATGGCGGTCAAGCCGTAGCGGACATCCGGGCGCTCGGCGAACTGGGCCGCGAGCTGGATCATGAGGCGCACGCCGGACGCGGCGAGCGGGTGGCCGATGGCGATCGCGCCACCCCACTGGTTGACGCGCGGATCGTCGTCGGCGATGCCGAAGTGGTCGAGCAGCGAGATCACCTGGATGGCGAAGGCCTCGTTCAGCTCGAACAGCCCGATGTCGTCGATCGTCAGGCCGGCCTTCTTCAGAGCCTTCTCAGTCGAGGGGATCGGGCCGATGCCCATGATCTCGGGCTGGACGCCGGCGAACGCGAAGGAGACGAGACGCATCTTCGGCTGGAGGCCGAGCTCCTTGACCGCCGTGCCGCCGGCCAGCAGGCCCATCGTGGCACCGTCGGTCAGCGGGGAGGACGTGCCCGCCGTCACCCGGCCGTGCGGGCGGAAGGGGGTCTTCAGCGCGGCGAGGCCTTCCATCGTGGTCTCGGGTCGGCGCCCTTCGTCCTCGGTGGCGAGGCCCCAGGCGCCGTCGGCATCCTTGATGGCGACGGGCACGAGGTCGGGCTGGATCTTGCCGGCGTCGTACGCCGCCTGCGCCTTCTGCTGGCTGAGCATGCCGTAACGGTCGGCGCGCTCCTTCGTGAGCTGCGGGAATCGGTCATGGATGCGCTCGGCGGTGACGCCCATGTTCAGAGCACCGGGGTCGACCATGCGCTCGGCGACGAATCGCGGGTTCGGGTCGGCGTTGGAGCCGATGGGGTGACGACCCATGTGCTCGACGCCGCCGGCGAGGGCGAGGTCGTACATACCCACGCCGATCGAACCCGCCATCGTGGTCACGCTCGTCATCGCACCCGCGCACATGCGGTCGATGGCGAAGCCGGGCACCGTCATCGGCAGGCCGGCGAGGATCGCCGCGGAGCGACCCAGGGTGAGACCCTGGTCGCCCGTCTGCGACGTCGCGGCGATCGCCACGTCGTCGATGCGCTCGCCCGGGACGTTCGGGTTGCGCTCCATGAGCCCGATGATCGACTTGACGACGAGGTCGTCAGCGCGGGTGTTCCAGTACATGCCCTTCTCGCCGGCGCGCCCGAAGGGCGTGCGCATTCCATCGACGAAGAAGACGTCCGAAATCTCGGCCACTCTGCCTCCAAAGCTAGGGGTGAGCCCAGCCTAGGAGTGCGCTCCGACCGCCCGGAATCGGTTGGATCGAACCTACGAAGCGGTTTCCGTCGCCTCGTCAAGGCCGTGCACGGAATCCACAAAGGCATCGGCGATCAGCTGTGCAGTCTGCGCAATCTGCCAGTCGCGCGCACCGAGGTCGGCGAGCTCGCGCCCGATCGAGTCCGCATCCATCGGATCCGGCGGGTGCCAGGCGACGCGACGCAGGAGCTCCGGAGTGAGGAGATTCTCGGTCGGCATGTTCAGCTCGGCTGCGCGCTGCTCGACGAGCGGTCGTGCGGCCTTCAGCCGCGCATCGGCGGCGGGATTGCGGTCCACCCACGCGCGCGGCGGCGGGGGAGAGTCGCTCGGCACGCGCTCGACCGGAAGGTCGGTGGCGGCGCGGCCCTCCTCGATCGCTGTCCACCATCGGTCGAGCTGTGTGCGGGAGGCGCGGCCGTTGAATTCCTTGACCGCCGCGAGGTCGCGCTTCGTCGCGGGCTCGGCGCGGATCGCTGCCACCAGCGCGCGGTCGGGCACGAGACGGCCGGGTGCGATGTCCTGCTCGCGCGCGTACTCCTCTCGCGCGAGCCAGAGCGCGCGTGCGACGGCCAGATTCCGGCGCCCCCGCACGGTGTGCAGCCCGCTCAGGCGCCGCCATGGGTCGCCGCGCGGCGGCTTCGGAACGCGCGAGAGCACCGCGGCGAACTCCTCACCCGCCGCGAGCGTCTTGCCCTGTTCGACGAGTTCGAGCTGGAGCGCATCCCGGACATCCACGAGGTACTCGACATCCAGGGCCGCGTACTCGAGCCAGCTCTGCGGCAGCGGTCGCGTCGACCAGTCGGACGCGGAGTGCTCCTTCGCCAGCGTGATGCCGAGGGTGTCCTCGACGACGGCGCCCAGTCCGACCCGCGCGTGACCGAGGAGGCGGGACGCGAGCTCGGTGTCGAAGATGGCTGCGGGCTCCAGGCCCAGCTCGCGCAGCGAGGGGAGATCCTGGCTCGCCGCATGCAGAACCCATTCCTCGGCGCCGATGGCGTCCGCGAGGGGGGCGAAGTCGCCGATCGCCGGCGGATCGAACAGGAAGACGCCGGCGCCACGGCGGAACACCTGGATCAGGTACGCGCGCTGCGAGTACCGGAAACCGGATGCGCGCTCCACGTCGACGGCCACCGGACCCGCTCCGTCCGCAAGGCGCGCCGAGGCATCGCGGAGGCCCGCGCCATCCACGATCACGTCGTACTCAGCCACGCGACCCCCGTGCGCCGAACACCTCGATGCCCTCCGATCCGGGCGGCAGCCCTGCAAGCATGCACACGAACTCCGCCCAGGCTTCCACATGCGCCGTGATGCCGCCATCCGGCGACCACGAGGCGCGCACCTCGATCTGCGAGCCGTCGCCCTCGTGGGCCAGCGAGCCGAACCCCTTCGAGATGGTCTTGGTCGCCGTACCCGCCGCGGCGTGGAACTGCGCACCGTGTGCGTTCAGGGCGTCCATGAGCCAGGACCACGCCACGTCGGCGAGGATCGGATCCACGCCGATCTCGGGCTCGAGCGGCGCCTGCGCGAGACAGACGATGCGCCATGCGCCGTCCCAGGCATCCGGCTCCTCGGGATCGTGGAGCAGGATGAACCGACCGGTGCCGAAGGGGGAGTCGCCGTCGCCATCGGGACGCACGTCGCCCGCGAGCGCGATGGCGTTCGGCGCGAGTCCCGCGGGGGCCGGGATCTCTCTGACGGCGAGGTCGGCGCGCCACACCGCAGCCCGCACCTCTGCCTCGGCCCGGGCGAACGATGCCGCGCCAGGCGGACGGCGGTCACTCACGTCCACAGACTAGAGTTAACCGCCTATGAAGCCCTCCAGGCGCGCCGCGGCGCGCGACGCCGTCGCCCCCGGCTTCGTCGCCGGAATCCGCGTCGCGCTGACCCTTCTGAGCACGGCACTGGGCGTGGTGCTCGGAGCCTTCACCCTCGTATCCCTCAAGGTCGCCCGCGACGTCGTCACCCCCGCGCCGCGCAGGGCCGACACGAAGATCGTCAACCTGGACGTGGCCGCGCAGACCATCACGCTCTCGCGCACCCCGGACACCGAGCTGCCGGGCCGATACGGCCTCTTCACGAGCGGCACGGAGAGCTACGTGAAGCTCGGCTCCGTGCTCTCGCAGGACGCGACGACGGTCAAGCGGAAGCTGCTGACGCAGGTGGATGCGCACTCGCGCCTCGGTGCGGACGCGGCCTTCAGCGGCTGGTATTACGACCGCCCCGAGCAGCTGCACCTCCCATACTCGTCCGAGCTCATCGGCTCCGGCGTCGGCCCCTGTCCGGCGTGGCTGTTCCCGGCGGGGGACGGCGACACCTGGGTCGTGCAGGTGCACGGCCGTGGCGCGACCCGTGCGGAGTGCCTTCGCGCCGTGCCCGTGTTCCACGGCTCGGGGATCACGACGCTCGTCGTCTCCTACCGCAACGACGGGGAGGCGCCGCGCAGCCGCACCGGCACCTACACGCTCGGTGCCACCGAGTGGCGGGACGTGGATGCCGCGGTCGGCTTCGCCCGCCGCCACGGGGCGAAGCGCGTCATCCTCATGGGCTGGTCGATGGGCGGTGCGATCTCCCTCCAGGTCGCCCTCGGCTCTGCGCACCGCGACCTCGTCGCGGGCGTCATCCTCGAATCGCCCGTCGTCGACTGGCGGGTGGTGCTGGACTACCAGGCTCGGCTCAACCACATCCCGAACTCCGTCGCAGGAATCGCCATCGGCGCGCTGAAGACGTCGTGGGCGACGCCCCTCACTCGGACGGGAGGCCCCATCCCGTTCGACCGGCTCGACGTGGTGGCGCGCGCGGAGGAGCTGCGGCATCCCATCCTGATCCTGCACAGCGACGACGACGGCTTCGTGCCGTCGGATGCGTCGCACCGCCTCGCGGAGGCTCGCCCCGACCTCGTCGAGCTCGACTCGTTCGACGTCGCTCGCCACACGAAGCTCTGGAACTACGACCAGGACCGGTGGAGCGGCGCCATCACGTCGTGGCTGCGCCGCCACGAGCTCGCCCCGCAGGAGTGACTCAGGCGGCGTGGCGCTTGGCTGCGACCTGGCGCTTCGCGCGGATGAGCATGCCCGTCATCCCCGAGATGCGCAACGGCGACACCGCGCGCGTCAAACCGATGGACTGCGGGTAGTCGTCCGGAACGGCGAGCACCTCGTCCGCCGTGAGACCGGTCAGCCCCTGGGCGAGGATGCTGGCGAAGCCCCGCGTCGTCGGCGCCTCGCGCGGTGCCGTGGCGTGCATCGAGACGATGTCGTCGTCGCCCACGTCCACGACGATGAACACCGGGGACTGACATTCCACGACGCGCTCCTGCAGCTCGGGGTGGCCCTCGTACGCGGCGGGAATCGGCGGCAGCTCGTTCGAGAACTCCAGGAGCAGCTGCAGGCGCTCGTCCTGGGGGAGCTCGAGGAACTCGTCGCGGATCTCGGCGAGTGAGGCGGGCAGCGCTGTTGCGGTCATCCAGCCCATTGTCCCACGGCCCCGCGCGGCTGGATGGGTCAGCGGGCGGCGGGGGCCTCACCCGGCTCGGCGCCGGTCGCGATCGGCACGCGCACGGCGCTGCCCCACTCGGTCCATGAGCCGTCGTAGTTGCGCACGTCGTCGAAGCCGAGCAGATGCTGGAGCACGAACCACGTGTGGCTCGACCGCTCGCCGATGCGGCAGTACGCGACGACCCGGTCGCCGTCGGCGAGTCCGGCCTCGCCGCGGTAGATCGCATCCAGGTCAGCGCGGCTTTTGAAGGTGCCGTCCTCAGCCACCGCGCGACCCCAGGGGATGCTGCGTGCGGTGGGGATGTGCCCGGCGCGAAGCGCGCCCTCCTCGGGGTAGGCCGGTGCGGAGGTTCGCTCGCCCGTGTACTCCTCGGGGGAGCGCACGTCGATGAGCGGCGAGCCGAGGTGCGCGAGCACGTCGTCCTTGTATGCGCGAAGCACGCTGTCATCCCGCTCGACGACCGGGTACTCGGTGCGCTCGCGCTCGGTGGGCTCCGTCGTGATCGGGCGGCCCGCCGAGATCCAGCCGTCGCGGCCGCCGTCCAGCAGGCGCACGTCCTCGTGGCCGAAGAGCGAGAACACCCACAGTGCATAGGCGGCCCACCAGTTGTTCTTGTCGCCGTACACGACGATCGTGTCGTCGCGGGAAATGCCCTTGCGGCTGAAGAGCTCGGCGAAGCCCGCACCGTCGAGATAGTCGCGGACGATCGGGTCGTTCAGCTCGGTGTGCCAGTCGACCTTCACGGCGCCGGGGATATGCCCGGTCTCGTACAGGAGGACGTCCTCGTCGGACTCCACGACGACCAGTCCCGGCTGCCCGAGCCGCTTCTCCAGCCAGTCCGCCGTGACCAGGCGCTCCGGGTGCGCGTACTGGGCGAACTTGGCGGACGACGTGTCGGGATCGACGGTCACGGTGGTGCTCCTCGGATCGGGTTGACGGGCGACGCGGCTAGGGTTGATGGCGTCGTCTCGACCCTATTCCGCCGCGCGCGTGTCGCGCCCGATCGTTAAGAACAGCGTCACACGAATGGCCAGCGCCCCAGCAGCATCCGGAGAAGCCGGAGTCGTCCACCTCGCGGAGCGCATGCCGCAGCTCGGCGGCGCCGACATGATCGCCTCCCTCGTGCCCCCGCCGCAGTTCGCCGACGCGACATTCGAGTCGTATCGCGCGGACCCTGCCTTCCCCTCGCAGCAATCGGCGAAGGAGACGCTCATGCGATTCGCCGGGATCGGCGCCGAACCGGTCAAGGGGGGATTCTTCCGCCGCGCGAAGAAGGGCCCCGAGGCCAAGCCGGGCGTGTATCTCGACGGCGGATTCGGCGTCGGCAAGACGCACCTGCTCGCGGCGATCTATCACGCGATGCCCGTACGCCGGAAGTACTTCGGCTCGTTCATCGAGTACACGGCACTCGTCGGCGCCCTCGGCTACCAGAAGACCGTCGAGCTCTTCCGCGGCGCCGAGCTCCTGTGCATCGACGAGTTCGAGCTCGACGACCCCGGCGACACCATGGTGATGACCCGTCTGCTCGGCGAGCTCGTCGCCTCCGGGTCGCGCCTGGCCGCGACATCCAACACGCCGCCGAACGCGCTCGGCGAGGGCAGGTTCGCCGCCCAGGACTTCCTGCGCGAGATCCACGCGATGGCCGAGAGCTTCGACACCATCCGCATCGACGGCAACGACTACCGGCACCGCGCGCTGGACGGGCACGCGGCGGTGCTCGGCGACTCCGTGTACGAGACGGCGATCGCGGATGCATCCGCCCGCGGTCTCGCATCGGACGACGCGTTCGCCGACCTGATCGCGCACCTCGCGCGGGTGCATCCCTCGCGTTACATCCGCCTGCTCGACGGACTGGACCTCATCGGCCTGCGCGCTGTCGCGCCCCTCGACGACCAGTCCGCCGCACTGAGGTTCGTCGCCTTCGTCGACCGTGCGTACGACGCGCAGATCCCGATCCGGGCCACCGGAACGAGCCTCGACCTCGTGTTCGGCGAGGAGATGCTCGCCGGCGGATACCGCAAGAAGTATCTGCGCGCGATCTCTCGCCTGGTCGCCCTCACGCTGGATTGACGCCGGGGAGGGCGAAACGTGATGTTCACACATGTGAGGGTCTCGTAACGCCCCCGAAACACAGCCACCGGCCGCTCGAAACGTCCTCTCAGCAAACTCGCATCACCAGGTCGCGGACTCCCGCACCCGGTGGTTTACCCGAGATCCACCTGAGAGGCAGTTCCCGATGCATCTACTGGCAGCAGCCGCCGCCTACGACGCCAAGACCGCAGTGAACTCGCTGTGGCTCCTCGTCGCCGCGGCGCTCGTCCTGCTCATGACCCCCGGGGTCGCGTTCTTCTACGGCGGCATGGTCAAGGCGAAGAGCGTCATCTCCATGATGATGATGAGCTTCGGCGCGATCGCGCTCGTGGGCGTCCTCTGGATGCTCTACGGCTACGGAATGGCGTTCGGCACCCCGCTCATCCCGCATGTGCTCGGCAACCCGTTCGACGGGTTCATCGGGCTCCAGAAGTTCCTCGGCATCGGCGCAGGCGGTGCGATGAACCCCGACATGAACTCGCTCGCCTTCGTCGGCTTCCAGGCGACCTTCGCGATCATCACGGTTGCGCTGATCTCCGGTGCGATCGCGGACCGCGCCAAGTTCGGCGCATGGATGGTCTTCGCCGGCATCTGGGTCACGGTCGTCTACTTCCCGGTCGCGTACTGGGTCTTCAACCTGCAGGACGGCTGGCTCGCCAGCGTCCTGCACGTGAACGACTTCGCCGGTGGCACCGCGGTCCACATCAACGCCGGAGCGGCGGGCCTCGCACTCGCACTCGTGCTCGGCAAGCGCGTCGGCTTCCAGAAGGGCATCCAGAAGCCGCACAACGTGCCGCTGACACTCCTCGGCGCCGCGCTCCTGTGGTTCGGCTGGTTCGGCTTCAACGCGGGCTCCGAGGCCGCAGTCGACGGCGTCGCCGCGATCGCCTGGATCAACACCCTCGCGGCCCCCGCCGCAGCGACGATCGGCTGGCTGATCGTCGAGAAGATCAAGGACGGCAAGCCCACGTCGATCGGTGCAGCATCCGGCGCCGTCGCGGGTCTGGTCGCGATCACCCCCGCCTGTAACATCCTGACGCCCGGGTGGGCGATCGTCCTCGGCCTCATCACCGGAGCGATCTGCGCCATCGCGATCGAGATGAAGTGGAAGCTCGGCTTCGACGACTCGCTCGACGTCGTCGGCATCCACCTGGTCGGCGGTGTCATCGGCACGCTCTACATCGGCATCTTCGGTGCCGGCATCGGCCTCCTGGACACCGGCTCGTTCGCGCAGCTCGGGGTGCAGGCGATCGGCGCCTTCAGTGTCATGATCTACTCCTTCGTGCTCGCCTACGTCATCGGCTGGATCATCCAGAAGACGATGGGCTTCCGCATCACGAACGAGGACGAGATCGCCGGCGTCGACACGGTCGTGCACGGCGAGGAGGGCTATCTGCTCGACGCGAACGTCTGAGGCCCCTGTCCTCGACGTTCACGAGGGGCGCCGCGTACCCGACGCGGCGCCCCTCGCGCGTGTCCCGGCCGACACGGCCGGTATCGTGAGCAGGTGGCCCGTGGCATCCTATCGACGATCGCCGACTTCTTCCGATCCTCGCGACGATCCGCAGGCACGTCCGTGGCGCCGGCGCCGGTCGAGGAGGACACGCCGGGCAGATCCGGACCGTCCGCCACGATCGAGATCGATCCGCCGGGCCGGTCGGCGCTGCGCATCGCCTACGCGCCCGCACGCGATGCGGATCCCGATGCCGGGGAGGTCGTGTGGACGTGGGTTCCCTACGCGGAGCGGGACGGTCGCGGCAAGGACCGGCCGGTGCTCGTGATCGGGCGGCGGGATGCCGACACCGTGTACGCCGTGAAGCTGACCAGCAAGGCGCACGACGGGCGGCGCGACTTCCTGCCGATCGGCGCGGGGCCGTGGGATTCGCAGGGACGGCCGTCGTGGGTCGACCTCGACCAGTTCTACCTCGTGCACCATCGGGGGATGCGCCGCGAGGCCGCGGCTCTGGACCTCGACCGGTTCACGCGAGTCGCCGCGGAGCTGCATCGCCGCTACGGCTGGGTCGCCGGGAACTGATTCAGAGGATGCCGCGGCGGTGCGCCGCATCCACCGCCGCTGCCCGGTCCGACACCCCGAGCTTCGCGTAGACGTTGAGCAGATGGGTCTTCACGGTCGCCTGCCCGATGAACAGCGCGCGACCGACCGCTGCGTTCGTATTGCCCTCCGCCACGAGGCGCAGCACCTCCTGCTCCCGATCTGTGAGCAGGTCGGCAGCGGGATCCGGACGGACTCCGCGGACCAGCATCGCCGCGACCGAAGGGGCCAGCACGGACTCGCGCCGCGCGGTGGAGCGGACAGCGGCGATGATCTCGTCGCGACCCGCATCCTTCAGCAGATAACCGGTGGCTCCCGCCCGGAGGGCGGCGATCGCCTCGTCGTCCACGTCGAAAGTGGTCAGGACGAGGATCGGCGTCTGGTCGCCGTCCTCGCGCAGAGTCCGGATGGCGTCGGTGCCCGTCATGTGCGGCATGCGCAGATCGAGCACGAGGGCGTCGGGATGCAGTGTGCGTACGAGGTGGAGGGCATCCGCACCGCTTCCGCCCGTGCCGACGATCTCGATGCCCGCCGCGGACAGGATGCCGACCATCCCGTCGCGCACGACCGGGTGGTCATCGACGACCACGATGCGGATGCGGTCTCTCATCGTGTCGGCCTTCGGTCCTGCGGAGTCGGGGGGGTCAGCGGTGCGCGAGCGGTCACGAGGGTTCCGCCGGATGTGCTCTCGATGTCGACGGTGCCGCCCACGGCGGTCATGCGGTCGCGGACGGTCGTGAGACCGTAGCCGCCCCGGATGTCTGGTCCCGCCGTCACGGCTGCGGGGTCGAAGCCCGCGCCGTCGTCCGCGACATCGAGCATCAGCGCATCGGGGAACCACGTCAGGGTGACCGACGCGAGGGTCGCGTGCGCGTGCCGCGCGACATTCGCCAGCGCCTCCTGCAGGACGCGCACGATCGCCGCCGCGATCTCGGGATCGGCCGTGCCGGTTGCGTCGGGCAGCGCGAGGCGCGTGGCGATCCCCGCCCGAAGGCCCCAGCGCTCGGTCGTGCGCCGCACGGCGGTCGTGAGGTCGCTGCCGTCGAACGCCGCAGGCGCCAGCTCGGCGACAGCGCGACGGGCCTCGCGCAAGCTCTCACGCGCGATGGCGGCCGCCTGCTCGAGATGGCGCCGATCGTCGGCGCACGGCATCCGTTCGCCCGAAACGGAGATCGCATCGAGCTGGGTGATCACACCGACGAGACCCTGCGCGACGGTGTCGTGGATCTCGCGGGCCAGGCGCCGGCGCTCGTCGGTGCGCGCGTCCGCCCGCGCCTGGGCGACGAGCTGCTCGCGGAGGTGATCGTTCTCGTCGAGCGCGCGGCGCCGTTCATCGGCCAGGGAGCGCATGCTGTGATAGATCCACGCGAGGAAGCACATCGCCCCGACGTTCACCAGCACGATGGTCGCCGAGACCGAGAGGTGTGCGGCATCCTGCGCGTTCAGCCCGTTCGCCTGCGCGATCGCGGCGAGCACGGCGAACGCCGAGACTGCGATCAACCGCCATGGCCACGCGACGACCGCGAACGAGTAGACGTAGCCGACGAGCGCGAGCGCCCCGTACCAGGGTGCGATCGCCGTGAGTGCGCAGAACAGTGCGAACAGCCCCGCGACGAAGACGCCCATGACGGCGGGATGCGTCCGCAATCGGCGCAGGAGAGTGAACATGCCCAGCATCCACAGGAGCACGGCTCCCAGCAGGGCGTACTCGGCCGGTGTGCCCGATCCCTGCGACAGGGTGAATCCGATGACGACCGCGACCAAGGCGTAGGGGACGGTCTCGACGACCACGGCGCCCACGCGATCGCTGGGTGCCCCGCCTGCGCGTCGGACCGAGGTCATGCGGCGCCCCTCGAGGAGGCGGCGCTCGCGACGACTGCAGTCGCACGCCGCGACAGGATGAGGACGGCCACGGCGAGAAGCAGCAGCCCGCACACGATCTGCTCGATCACGAACCACAGGGGCAGCAGCCCGGGTATCGAGACCACCACCGCGATGGCGACGACCATGACGATGACGACGACGCGCCACCGGAGAAGGCCCTGGGAGCTGCCGCGGACGGCCTGCGTCGCGAACACGAACATCAGTATGCCCGTCGCCGCCACGATCGACGCGCGGATCCAGGCTGCCGCGCCTGCCTGATCGGGTGCGACGGCGGACAGGATGCCGAGGACGACCAGGGCGAGCAGGCTCAGGGCGATGTAGCTCGCGACGAGGGCGCGGGCGATGGCGAGGCGTGAGATGTTCATGCGTCCAGCGTCGCGGTCGGCCGCTTTCGCGGGATCGACCAGGCGGCTCGACTGCATCCACCGATCGGTGGATCCTGCGTTGTCGATTCATGACCGCGCTGCACGTCGTGAACGCGAGGACGAGCCGCGGCCTCGGGGAGATGCGCCGAGACCGCGGAGGCTGCGACGGGCACCGTCGAGGTGCGGGCGGGAGCGGTCTTACGCACCGTGATCCCCGACTTCAGCCGATCCGTATCCCCGAGCGATGCTCACGCCTTAGCATCGGGACACACCCACGTGAAAGGAAGGCCTCGAATGGCGATCTCGACATCCAGGTCGGAAGCGGCGGAACGGCTCGACACTGCCACGCCGGCGGAGCTCATCGCGCACGCCGAGGAGCTGCTCGCGGCTGCGGAGGGCGGCGTCCAGCTCTCGGGCGCGAAGGATATCCCGGCTCTCAAGGCGGCTCTGGCCGGTGCGTACGCTCAGGTCGCTCTGGCGAAGATCGCCGCCGCGGGCCAGCAGTAGCACGCCCCAGCACGCGCCCCGCGGCGTGCGCACTGACGACAAAACCCCCGGCGAACCAGGGGTTTCATGGTGGGCGATACCAGACTCGAACTGATGACCTCTTCCGTGTGAAGGAAGCGCGCTACCAACTGCGCCAATCGCCCGTGGCCCGCAGGGCCGAGACTCGATGCTACCCGAAGTCGCCCTTCGCCGCGAACCGAGGCGGAGACACGCGCGAGGTGCGTCCGGTTTTGCGTGAACGCGAGAATCGTCTAAAGTAAATCAAGTGCCCGGCGGAAACGTCGGAAACAGAATGCGGATGTAGCGCAGTTGGTAGCGCATCACCTTGCCAAGGTGAGGGTCGCGAGTTCGAGTCTCGTCATCCGCTCGAGTGCGGGGATCTCCACGGAGATCACGCCGTGGGGTTCGCACCACACGCGGTGGCGTGGCCGAGCGGCTAGGCACCGGCCTGCAAAGCCGTTTACACGGGTTCGAATCCCGTCGCCACCTCCACTCCCGGTCATGACCGGACAAATCAACAGCCTGTACAGGCGCGATTGGCGCAGCGGTAGCGCGCTTCCCTGACACGGAAGAGGTCACTGGTTCGATCCCAGTATCGCGCACCACAGAGAAAGCCCCGCTCAGCGGGGCTTTCGTCGTTTCGGCGGCTTTCCCCCGGAAATGCTCGCGTCGCGCGGGAGGCCAGAACCCGCCACGGGGCTGGGCTGAATCCTGTCACAGGGCTCTTCTTATGTAAAGGCTGGAAGAAGCCTATGCATGAGCCTAGAGTGAGGCCCACGCGCCCATCGGTGGGCGCAGACCTCACAAAGGAGAGACATGTCCCGTCGACCCCTCGTCCTCACGGCCCTGGCCGCCGCCGCACTCGTCGTCGGCGCCGTGGCCCCGGCCGCCAACGCGAGTCCGACCGAGCCGTCCACGCCCGTGCCCATCAGCGCACCCGACGGCACGATCATGAGCTACGTGCTCAACGCGAAGGCCGCGAACCCCGGCCAGGTCCGTCTGGTGGAGCGCGCGGTCGCCGCCGCAGGCGGAGTCGTCGTCCAGTCGTGGCCCGAGATCGGCGTCGTCGTCGCGCACTCGCAGCGCGCTGCGTTCCGCGCCGATGTGGTCGCGGCCGGGGGCAACGCCCTCGCATCCGTCGGCGCGACGCGCACCGTGCCCGTGACCGAGGGGACGCCGGCGGGCGCGCTGGCGCCCTGGGGGCCTGGATCGTCGGGCTGGAAGGCCGACGCGAAGAAGAAGTTCAACGGCGACATCGAGGCGTCGACGACTCCCGCCGACTCCCTCGACGCCCGCGAAGGCGATCAGTGGGACATGCGGATGATCAACGCCGACAAGGCGCACCAGATCACCGACGGATCGAGCAATGTGCTCGTCGGCATCCTCGATTCCGGGATCGATCCGGTGCACCCCGACCTCGTTGCGAACATCGACGTGGCCGACTCGGTGAACTGCACGGATGCGGGACGCCCCGACACGTCGGCCAGCGGCTGGTACCCCACCACGAGCGACCACGGCACGCATGTCGCCGGTACGATCGCGGCCGCCCGCAACGGCGTCGGCATCGTCGGCGTGGCTCCCGGGGTGCGCATCGCATCCGTCAAGGTCGTGAACGACGACGGCTTCATCTATCCGGAGTACGCCATCTGCGGCTTCGTCTGGGCGGGTCTGAAGCACATGGACGTGACGAACAACAGCTACTACGTCGACCCCTTCGAGTACTGGTGCGACGACCAGATCGACCAGGCCGCGGCGAAGGAGGCGGTGCGCCGCGCCGTCGAGTGGTCGACGACGCAGGGCGTCGCGAACGTGGCGGCCGCCGGCAACTCCGCGGTCGATCTCGCCAACAAGACGGTCGACAAGGGCAGCCCGGATGACGGCACACCGGTGGTCCGCACGATCAACGCGGGCTGCGAGGATCTCCCGGCGGAGCTGCCGGGCGTCGTGACGGTCTCGTCGGTGACGAGCACCGGAGCCCTCTCGAGCTTCTCCAACCGGGGGCTCGGAAAGATCGATGTCGCCGCGCCCGGGTCGTCGATCCTGTCGACGATCGTCCGCAATCACGGCTACGGCCTCAAGAGCGGCACGTCGATGGCATCGCCGCACGTGACCGGCGTGCTGGCGCTCATGAAGTCGGTGCATCCGACGTGGACGCCGATGCAGCTGATGGACAAGCTGGCGGAGCAGGCCATGCCGCACGCCTGCTCGATCGCCAGCGGTCCCGTGTGCACCGGAACGCCCGACGACAACAGCTACTACGGCAACGGCATCGTCGACGCCTTGGCTGCTGTGCAGTAGAGCACAGCCGGCGAAGGCCCCCGTGCGGCGGGGGCCTTCGTCGTTCCCGCGCCTCGTGCTCCGGCGCGGACTGCTACTTGCCGTTCAGCGAGAAAGCGTAGAGCGCCTGTCCGGGGGCATCCGGTCCGCCCAGCGCATAGCCGGTTCCCCAGTACACGACACCGTTGGAGATCGCGGCGCCGCCGTAGCAGATGTCACCGGACGGGTAGTCCCACAGAATGCTGCCGTCGCTGGCTTTCATCGCATACATGTGGCCTGCCGCATCCGCCGAGCATGCGTACACGACACCGTTGGCGACCGTCACGGGACCGGGAGCGCCCGCCTGCCGCGGGTTCAGCGTCTGCCAGAGGACCTTGCCTGTGCCCGCGGCCATTCCGACCCAGCCGCCGTAGTCCACGGTCGTGCCGTTCGTGAGCGTCCATGGGCTCTGGACGCTGTTCGCGTTCGCCGAGTAGACGCGCGTGCCATCCGTCGCCGAACCCCACTGCAGGCCACCGGCGACGCCCCCGGGACCGACCTGCGTCGACCACTTCAGAGCGCCGGTGGCGGGATCGAGCGCCCAGAACGTGCCGCTCTTCTGCCCCGCTCCGACGAAGCTCTGACCGTTGACCTTGAAGAGCATCGGCGCCTGACCGAAGTCGTAGTCGGGACCCTTATTGGTCGGACATCCGGCGACGGGGTCCTCGAATCCGGGGAACGGAATGCCGCAGGCGACGTTCCACGCGTCTGACGGCATCGCCCGGAAGGTCCACTTCACCGCGCCCGTGCCGGCATCCAGTGCCACGACCGCGTCGAACATGTCCGCAGCGGGGACGCACGCAGCGCGCTCGGCATCCGTCGACGCAGAACCGAGGCAGCTCGACACCGAGTCCGGCACCGAGTAGTTGTTTCCGGTGCCGATGTAGACGGTGTTGGTCTTCGTGTCCACTGCAGGGCTGCTGCCCCAGACCGAGGCGCCGGTGTAGCCCTCAGGGGCCATGTACGTCTGCCACAGGGTCTCGCCGGTCGACAGGTCGATCGCATTCATCGACCCGCGGAAGTCGAGCGGGAAGCCGAAGCGCACCAGCAGCTCCTCATAGGAGGCGGTGCCGACGTAGATCGTGTTGCCCACGATCGTCGGCGACTGTGTGAGGAGCGGGTAGCCGCCCTCGAACTTCTTCTTCCAGACCAGTGCTCCGGTCGCCTTGTCGACGGCCAGCAGATATCCGTCGGGGCTGAACGACTTGCCGGCCTGGTCGCCGAGGATCAGGAGGTTGCCCGCGATGGTCGGTGTCGTGCGCGAGTAGTCGCCGGGGACGCCGGTATAGCCGGGGATCGTCGACTGCCAGATCGTCGCGCCGGTGCGCGCGTCCAACGCGTACAGCCTGCCTGCGTCGTCCGGGACGTAGAGTCGACCGTCTTCGACGGCCGGCGTTGCGCTGACGTTGCCCGCGGTGGGCACCCTCCACTTCACGGCGAGCTTGCTCGCATTGCCGACGCCGATCGTCGTGTCGGCGCTGCTGCGGGAGTTGCTCAGATCCGAACCCCAGCTCGTCCAGTTGGTTCCTGCTGCTGCCGATGCCGACATGGCGCCTGACAGTGCAAGGAGCAGTGCCGCCGAGGCCGCAACTGCATACCTACCTTTTCTCATCTCTGTCTCCTCTGGTACGCGGCCCACGCCCTCGTGGGCCGGGAGTCGGGTTCCCACAACCCGACGCCGTGGCGCCCGGCGTTCTCGCTCGTCGCCGTGGGCTTGGCCACCCAGAGGTCTGCACGGCCGAACGAGACGTCAGACGGACCGCGTCAGCGTTCGGGCCCAAGCGTCAGGCATCGTTTCGATGCGTCACGAGATGAAAGATGATGAAGAGGTGTCGGCACTCGGGTCTGTGCGCGCAGCGGATGATTCCGCGATCCGTCCGGTCTGGGGAGCATTGGTCTCCCACCGTGACATCCACGTCGTGCCCCTTCTTGCATGCAGTCGCCGAAGGATCTGCGAGAACCATACTGAAAACTGCCAGCTGACGGAAGGGTGGCTCATCGCGCGGGCATAGGCGCGACCAAGGGGAGAGTATCGCACCCCGTGATGGCGTTGCCGGGGTTCACACCGGATGCCCACGGGCTGTCCAGGGTCGGTCGGTAACGTCGGGGTACCGCCAAGCACCATCCGGTCGCCCACAGGCGGGTCGCTCCCAGAGTGATATCGGGTCGGCCGGCCATCATGGCTGGAGGCGTACCGATGAGCACCGCGACCGCGACGATCGAGCGCAGCGAACGGGTCGCGCCTGATCCCGGGCCGAGTGCGGCGGGATCGGCCGACGCCCCCGCATCGACCGACAGACTGGCTGCCCTCGACGGCCTGCGCGGTCTCGCCTGCCTCGTGGTGCTGGTCCACCACGCACTCCTGACCACGCCGATCTTCTCCGCGGCATCCGCGGACCCGGTCGCCGCGCGCGACGCTGCGAACCCTCTGGAGCTCGTCCTCACGTGGTCGCCGCTGCACATCGTGTGGGAGGGCGCCGGTGCGGTCTGGGTGTTCTTCGTGCTGAGCGGCTACGTTCTGGTCCGCCAGGTGCGGGAGCCCGCATCCTTCGACTGGGTCGCCTATTACCCGCAGCGTCTTGCGCGCCTGTACGTGCCGGTGTTCGCCGCCGTCGCGCTGGCGGCGGTGCTCATCACGATCTTCGGAAACGCCGATCACGGGACGATGGCGAGCGCATGGATGCAGCGCCGCGCCGACGACGTCACGGTCAAGGGCGTGCTCTACGACGGCACGCTGCTCGACGGTGCCGGATTCACGGTCTCGCCGCTGTGGTCGTTGCAGTGGGAGGTGTGGTTCTCGCTGCTCCTGCCCCTCTTCGTCTTCGCCGTGCATCCCCACCAGGCTGCGCGACGGCCGATCTGGCTGGCTCTGACGGCCCCCCTTGCCGCGGTCGCGATCTTCATGCTGGGCGGAGCGCCGTACCTGATGGTCTTCCTCGTCGGGGCAGTGCTCGCCGCGGCGAAGGACCCCATCGCAGCGGTCGTCGACCGACTCACGCGCACGCGCTGGTCCGCGGTGCTCCTGTGGTCGGCGTGCGCCCTCTGGGTTCTCGTGATGCTGCCCGCGAGATGGACGCTCGCCGGCATCCCGGCCGTGCCGAGCTCGATGCATGTGCCGCTGTCCATCTCCGCCGCGGCTGTCGTGCTGGTGATGGCGCTGCACTGCCGCGTCGCGACCCGGGTCTTGACGACCCGTGTCCTCCTGTGGTTCGGCGCCGTGTCGTTCAGCCTCTACCTGGTGCACGAGCCGATCCTCGTGGCGCTCGCGAAGATCTTCGGCGACGGCCGGCTGTGGATCGCGCTGCCCCTCGGCCTGGCGATCGCGGTCGCGGTGGGTGCGGGGTTCTGGATGGCGGTCGAGCGACCGGCGACCGCGTTGTCGCGCTGGATCGGACGTACCGTCAAGGGCCGCCGCTCCGCCCCGGAGCCGGCTTCCACGCGCTGAGGAGGCCGGAGGTCGCGGGCGCTGAAGCACCTGTCGACGGGATGCGGCGGCCCCTATGCTCGGTGCCATGGCCAAGCTCGTTCTCACGGTGGTCGGCGACGATCGCGCCGGTCTCGTCCAGTCGCTCGCCGATGTGGTCACCGCGCACGGCGGCAACTGGGAGACGAGCGAGCTCGCCGAGCTCGCCGGAGCCTTCGCGGGCATCGTCCTCGTGTCCGTTCCGGACGGTCGCGTCGAGGAGCTGACGGCGGCCCTGGACGGGCTCGACGGCATGATGCAGGTCGTCCTCCACGCCGGAAACGCGACCGTCGAGCGCTCCGCGGGACGCCGTATCACCTTCACCGTCCTCGGGAACGACCGGCCCGGCATCGTCAAGGACGTCACGACGGCTCTGACCCGGAAGGGCTTGACGATCGACCTCTTCTCGAGCCGCACGCGCGAAGCGCCGATGACCGGCGGCACCCTGTTCGAGGCGTCGCTCGCGGCGCGCGTGCCGGACGACGTGGACGAGGCGGGTGTCGTCGAGGAACTCGAGCGGCTCGCCACGGAGATGCAGGTCGACATCGCGTTCACGGACGAGGGACCCGGGCACCCCGAGTAGGCTGGATTCATGCAGACTCGCCGGATCGTCTTCTTCGCGACGACCGTCGCGGGCGCCGGCACGCGAACGCGCCAGGCCTGAGCGGGCGGGATGCTGCGGCATCCGAAGCTGAGCCACGCCGGGGCGGAGCCTCTCTGCGCCGCCCGGTAGCCTTGATCCGAGCCACATCTCTGGAGAGTTCCCGTGTCTGATAACGCCCAGCCGTCCTATCCGATCGACGGCTTCGCCCTCTTCCCCGATCGCTCCGTCGTCGCCATGCGCGTCAACGGCGAGCTCAAGGACCTCGCCGCGGTCGTCGACGAAACGGATGCCGTCGAGCCCGTGTCGATCGAGAGTCCCGAGGGGCTCAGCATCCTGCGCCACTCGACCGCGCACGTGCTCGCGCAGGCCGTCCAGCGCCTCAAGCCGCAGACGAATCTCGGCATCGGCCCGCCCATCACCGATGGGTTCTACTACGACTTCGGCACTGACCAGCCGTTCACGCCGGAGGACCTCAAAGCCATCGAGAAGGAGATGCAGCGCATCATCCGCGAGGGTCAGCGCTTCGTCCGCCGCGTCGTGAGCGACGACGAGGCGCGGGCAGAGCTCGCGCACGAGCCGTTCAAGCTCGAGCTGATCGGACTGAAGGCCGGCCCCTCGACAAGCTCGGGGACCGCGGGCGTGGAAGGCGCATCCGCGGAGGTCGGAGCCGGCGAGCTCACCATCTACGACAACGTCGACCCGCGCACCGGCGAGACGGTGTGGAAGGACCTCTGCCGGGGTCCGCATGTGCCGTCCACCCGTGTCATCGGCAACGGGTGGGCCCTGCAGCGGATCGCCGGCGCCTACTGGCGCGGAAGCGAGAAGAACCCGCAGCTGCAGCGCATCTACGGCACCGCCTGGCCGACGAAAGACGAGTTGCGGGCCTACCAGCAGCGCCTCGAGGAGGCCGCCAAGCGCGACCACCGCCGCCTCGGCAAGGAGCTCGACCTCTTCTCGTTCCCCGACGAGATCGGCTCGGGCCTGTCCGTGTGGCACCCGAAGGGCGGTGTCGTGCGCATGGAGATGGAGCAGCACGCCCGCCGTCGGCATGTCGAGGCCGGGTACACGTACGTGTACACGCCCCACATCGCCAAAGAGGATCTCTTCCTGCAGTCCAACCACCTCGTCACGTACCGCGAGGGGATGTTCCCGCCCATCGTCATGGACGAGGAGAGGGATGAGGCGGGCGCGATCGTCAAGGAGGGCAAGGACTACTACCTCAAGCCCATGAACTGCCCGATGCACATCCTGATCTACAAGGAGCGTGCGCGCAGCTACCGCGACCTGCCGATGCGACTCGCCGAGAACGGCACCGTGTACCGCAACGAGCTCTCCGGCGCCCTGCACGGCCTCACCCGGGTGCGCGGGTTCACCCAGGACGACTCGCACCTGTTCGTCACCCCCGAGCAGCTCGAGACGGAGACGAGCAGGGTGCTCGAGTTCGTCATCTCGATGCTGCGCGACTTCGGTCTGGACGACTTCGAGCTCGAGCTGTCGATGCGCGACGACGAGAAGGCGAAGTGGATCGGCACCGATGAGTTCTGGGAGTACTCGACCGACGCGCTGCGCAATGTCGCGGTCGCGTCCGGCCTCAAGCTCACCGAGGTTCCGGGTGAGGCGGCGTTCTACGGTCCGAAGATCGATCTGAAGACCCGGGATGCGATCGGCCGGGTGTGGCAGCTGTCGACGGTGCAGGTCGACCCGAACCTGCCCGAGCGCTTCGAGCTCGAATACACCGGCAACGATGGCGAGAAGCACCGGCCGATCATGATCCACCGGGCCCTGTTCGGATCGATCGAGCGGTTCTTCGCGATCCTGCTCGAGCATTACGCGGGCGCGTTCCCGGTGTGGCTCTCGCCGGTCCAGGTCGTCGGCATCCCCGTCGCGGAAGAGTACGCGGACTACCTCGGCGGCGTCCTCGAGCAGCTGAAGGCCGTGGGCGTGCGGGCCGAGCTCGACGACAGCGCAGACCGCATGCAGAAGAAGATCCGCACCCACACCACGCAGAAGGTGCCGCTGATGCTCATCGCGGGGGAGCAGGACCGGGCCGCGGGCACGGTCTCGTTCCGCTTCCGCGACGGGTCGCAGGAGAACGGCGTGCCGGTGGAGGATGCCATCCGTCGCATCCTCGCCACCATCTCCGCGCACGCGCTCGTGGACAGCGCGGAGGACCTGGCGTGACCGATTCCGGGACGCCTGCCGAGCACGTCGAACGGCTGGAAGACGCCGCGACGCTCGCGGGCGTCCCGGACGGCTTCCAGCGTATGTGGACCCCGCACCGGATGGTGTACATCCAGGCCGGGCCGGAGCCGCATGCGCACGACTGCCCGTTCTGCGCCGCGCCCGGCAGGTCGGACGAGGACGGGCTCATCGTCGCGCGCGGTGTGCACGCCTACGCGCTGCTGAACCTCTTCCCGTACAACTCCGGGCACCTCCTCGTCTGCCCCTACCGCCACGTCGCGATGTACGACCAGGCGACGGCGGAGGAGACCGAGGAGATGGCCGTCCTCACGCAGCAGGCGATGCGCGTCCTGCGTGAGGTGTCGCGCTGCGACGGCTTCAACATCGGCATCAACCAGGGCGCTGTCGCCGGCGCCGGCGTCGAGCAGCACCTGCATCAGCACGTGGTGCCGCGGTGGAACTCGGACGCCAACTTCTTCCCGATCATCGCGCGTACGAAGGCGCTGCCGCAGCTGCTCGGCGAGGTGCGGCAGGCCGTCGCGGACGCGTGGGCGTCGGCCTGAGTCAGCGCAGCCGCGGGCGCCGTGCGCGTCAGCGCACCTGCGTCACGTCGAACTGCATCCGGGGGTGGGCGTAGGACTCCTGCGCTTCGACGAGCTGGAGCTCGCGCTCGCCGGACTCGTGCGTGCGCTCGAGCAGATCGAAGACGCTGGATGCCGTGCGAGCCAGGGCCGTCGCCGCATCCCCCGTCGAACGGTAATGGGCGGTGAACAGCGCCGCCGTGACGTCGCCGGAGCCGTTCGCCTTCAGCGGCAGCAGGGGAGTGCGGACGATCCAGGCGCCCCTGTCGTCGACGGCGAGCATCTCGATCGTGTCCGCCGGCCGGTCCGGCCGCTCGACGCTCGTGACCAGCACGGTGTTCGGACCGCTCGCCCGGACGAGGTCGGCGCTTTCCAGCGTCGCCTCGAGCGTGTACGGCGACGTGCCGGTGAGGTAGCCGAGCTCGAACTGGTTCGGCGTGACGATGTCCGCGGCAGGCACCACCCGGTCGCGCAGGAGGTCCGGGATCGCCGGGGCGACGAAGCATCCCGACTTCGCGTTGCCCATCACGGGGTCGCATGCGTACACGGCGCTCGGGTTCGCCGCCTTCACGCGCGCGACCGCGTCGAGGATCACGTCGGCGATGCCCTCGCCGCCCTGGTAACCGGACAGGACGACGTCGATCTGCGGCAGCACGCCGCGCTCCTCGATGCCGGTGATGACGTCGCGCACGTCGTCCGGGCTGATGAGCGGTCCGCGCCACGCGCCGTAGCCCGTGTGGTTCGAGAAGGTGACGGTGTAGACCGGCAGCACCTCCACTCCGATGCGCTGCAGGGGGAAGACGGCCGCGGAGTTGCCCACGTGCCCGTAGGCCACGGCGGACTGGATGGAGAGGATCTTCACCTCTCGATCATTTCATCACCGGTGGCGCGGTCCTCGCGCGGGTCAGGCGACGGCGCGGACGGATGCGGCGATGTCCGCCGCCAGCTGTCCGGCATCGTCGTCCGACAGGTCGTGCACGGTCAGGCGCAGACGGTGCGACGGGCCTGCCGGAACCAGATCGAACTCGTCGCCGGTGCGCGCCAGCCACCCGCGGCGCATGAGCTGCTCCGACACCGCGCGCGCCGGGACCGGGAGAGTCACCCACAGGTTGAGGCCGTCCTGCGCACGGACCGGGATGCCCGCGGCCGTCAGCAGCTCGGCGAAGGCCGCGTTGCGCGCCGCGTAGTGCTCGGCCGCCGCATCCACCCGGTCCCGGGCGTCCGGATCCGTCACGAGAGCGTGCGCGAGCCGCTGCAGGAGGTGGCTGACCCAGGTCGTCCCCGGAGTGAGACGCAGGGCGAGCCGCTGGGCGGTCTCCGGATCCGACGCGGTCACGGCCAGGCACATGTCGGGGCCGAGGAACTTGGACACCGACCGCACGAGCGCCCAGCGGCGGTGCTCGGGGCCGATCAGCGAGTGATAGTCCGTGCGGGAGAGCATCGAGTAGTGGTCGTCCTCGATCACGAGGACGTACGGGTGCTCGCCCAGCACCTCTCGCAGGGCCGCAGCTCGCTGCGCGCTGAGGCTGGCGCCGGTCGGATTCTGCGCTCGCGGCGTGCAGACGATCGCGCGCACGCCGTGGGCGAGCGCCGCACGCAGCCCGTCCACCGTCATCCCCTCCTCGTCGACGGGGACGGGGACGGCGCGGTAGCCGCCCATGCGCACCGTGTGGATGCTGGCGAGGAAGCAGGGATCCTCGAGGGCCACGGCATCCTCGCGCGTCAGGGCCTGCGCGAGCAGGCGCTCGACGGCGTCGGCCGCGCCGCTCGTGATCGTGAGCCGCAGGGATGCCGGCTCCAGGTCGGCGCTCATCCATTCCTGCGCCCACCGCTCGAGGTCCGGATCGATCACGGGCTCGCCGTAGAGGATGGGGCGCCCGGCGATGGTCGCGAGAGCCCGGGACGGGTCGGGGATGAACGAGGGGTCGGGGTTGCCGGTGCCGACATCGCGCAGGACCGTGTCGGCGAAGCCCTCCTGCGCGACAGGGGCCTGGCCGGCGATGCGTGTGCCGCCGCGGCCGAGGGTGACGACCAGCCCGGCGATCGTCAGCTGCCGGTAGGCGGCGGAGACCGTGTTGCGGTTCACTCCGAGGCTCTCGGCGAGGGTCCGCACCGGCGGCAGGGCGTCTCCGGGGCGCAGGCCGCCGCGCTCGACGAGCGCGCGCAGGCTGTCGGCGATCTCGGATGCGGAGCTCCCGCGGATGTCGATCGGCATGGATCCTCCCGGTGGGGACGGCTGTCCCTGCCATGCTATCTTTTGGCATAGGCCAATGCTCCGCATTGTCAGCGAGCCTTGTCCGCCTCCGCCACACCGTGTAACCGGCCGCCCGCCCGCGCGGCCCACCGAAGGGAATCCTCGTGACTGCACTCGAGTTCGCAGGAACCGACACCGGCACGAGCCGCGTCAAGCGCGGCCTCGCCGAGATGCTCAAGGGCGGCGTCATCATGGACGTCGTCACGCCCGACCAGGCGAAGATCGCAGAGGATGCCGGCGCCGTCGCCGTCATGGCCCTCGAGCGAGTCCCGGCCGACATCCGCGCCCAGGGCGGCGTCTCGCGCATGAGCGACCCCGACATGATCGACGGCATCATCGAGGCGGTGTCCATCCCCGTCATGGCGAAGGCCCGCATCGGCCACTTCGTCGAGGCGCAGGTGCTGCAGGAGCTCGGCGTCGACTACATCGACGAGTCCGAGGTGCTCTCGCCCGCCGACTACGTCAACCACATCGACAAGTGGGGCTTCACGGTCCCCTTCGTCTGCGGGGCCACGAACCTCGGAGAGGCGCTGCGCCGCATCAACGAGGGTGCCGCCATGATCCGCTCCAAGGGCGAGGCCGGCACCGGCGACGTCTCGGAGGCCACGAAGCACATCCGCAAGATCACCGGTGAGATCAACGTCCTGCGCTCGATGTCGAAGGACGAGCTCTACGTCGCGGCCAAGGAGCTGCAGGCGCCCTACGACCTCGTGGCCGAGATCGCCGCGACCGGCAAGCTCCCCGTCGTGCTGTTCGTCGCGGGCGGCGTCGCGACCCCCGCGGACGCCGCGATGATGATGCAGATGGGCGCCGACGGCGTGTTCGTCGGCTCGGGCATCTTCAAGTCCGGCGACCCCGCGAAGCGTGCGGCGGCGATCGTGAAGGCCACGACCTTCTACGACGACCCCAAGGTGATCGCGGACGTGTCGCGCGGACTCGGCGA
The DNA here is from genome assembly GCF_034120055.1 of Microbacterium rhizosphaerae. Classification (NCBI taxonomy): domain Bacteria; kingdom Bacillati; phylum Actinomycetota; class Actinomycetes; order Micrococcales; family Microbacteriaceae; genus Microbacterium; species Microbacterium rhizosphaerae. The sequence goes on from NZ_CP139368.1 coordinate 2,136,630, forward strand.
GGCGATGGTCGGCATCAACGTCGCCGACCTCCCCGCCCCGCACCGGCTCGCCGAGCGCGGCTGGTAGCCGCGTGGGGTCTCGACTGCGCGTCGGGGTCCTCGCGCTGCAGGGCGATGTGCGCGAACACGCCCGTGTGCTCGACGGGCTCGGCGCCGAGGTGACCCTCGTGCGCCGTCCCGACGAGCTCGCGATGGTGGACGGGCTCGTCCTGCCGGGCGGGGAGTCCAGCGTCATCGACAAGCTGAGCCGCGCGTTCGGGATGCAGCATCCCCTTCGCGAGGCGATCGCCGGCGGGATGCCCGTGTACGGGACGTGCGCCGGACTGATCCTGCTCGCCGACCGCATCACCGACGGCATCGACGGGCAGGAGACCTTCGGCGGTATCGACGTCGTCGTGCGCCGCAACGCGTTCGGCAGCCAGGTGGACTCGTTCGAGACCGACCTCGACGTCCCGGCGGTCGGCGAGGCACCCGTGCACGCGGTCTTCATCCGCGCGCCGCTCGTGGAGAGCGCCGGCGAGGGCGTGGAGCAGCTCGCGACCCTGGACGACGGCAGGATCGTCGCCGTGCGCCAGGGGTCGCTCCTGGGCACGTCGTTCCACCCCGAGATGACCGGCGAGCTGCGGTTCCATGAGCTCTTCCTCGACATGGTGCGCGCCGCCTGATCGGCGGCCGCCGTCCATCCGGATACGCTGGCACGCATGGCCATCAACGACTGGTGGGGAGACCGGCCCGAGGAACGCTACTGGATGATCGCGCCCTCGCGCGGCCGGGTCGGTGAGGCTCTGTCCGCGCCCAAGGCCGACGATGTGCGGCGCTTCGAATGGTCGCACGAGCTCGTGGCGTACACCGAGCCCGGCGACACGCTCTTCGTCTGGGACCGCACCCTCGCGCAGCCCGGCTTCGGCGGCTGGGGGCGCGTGCTGGGGCCGCTCGGCGAGGAGACGCGCCATCGCGAGGGCGAGGACCTGCCGCACTGGCGGATGCCGGTCAGCGACACGCTGCGCCTTGCGAAGCCGATCAGCCTCGCGTCGCTGCGACGCGTGGGCGGCGAGATCGTCGAGATCCGCAATCGGCTCGAGCGCGAGATCGACGGGCCGATCTACTTCCCGTTCATCGGCGAGGCGGACACGCTCGTGCCGGCTCCGGCATACATCGCGAAGATGCCGCGCGACCTCGTCGCGCTGCTGTCCTCGCGGTTCGGCTTCGAGTTCGTGCTGTGACGCCGTGACGGCCTGGGTCGCGCTGCTGCGCGGAGTCAACGTCAACGGCGTCACGGTGCGCAGCGCCGAGCTCGCCGACCTGTTCCGCGAGCTCGGCTTCGAGAGCGTGCGCACGGTGCTCGCGAGCGGCAATGTCGCGTTCGCGACGGATGTCGCGGCATCCGCCCGGACCACGCTCAAGGCGCGGATCGAGACGGCACTGCGTGAGCGCTTCGGATACGACGCCTGGATCCTGCTGCCCACGTTGGCGGAGCTCGCCGCGGTCGTCGAGGCGTTCCCCTTCGACGAGACGGATGCCGCCCGCCAGCCGTACGCGATCTTCTGCGTCGACGATGCGACGCGCGACGAGATCGTCGAGGCGGCCGCATCCTTCGACGAGGACGCCGATCCCGTGGCATCCGGAGACGGCGTCGTGTACTGGAATCCCCGTGTCGGGACCACCGTCGACACACCGCTCGGCAAGCTGCTCGGTCGGGCCCGGTTCAAGCCGTCGACCACGGCCCGCAACCTGCGGACGCTTCGCAAGATCATCGGCTGAGCCCGCGTTCGGCGGCCTGCGCAGGCCGCTGTTCTAGAATGGTCGGTCGGTGGGAGACGCCGCCGAGGAGATTCAGGAGCACCATGTCCGGGCATTCCAAGTGGGCAACGACCAAGCACAAGAAGGCCGTCATCGACGCGCGCCGTGCCAAGTCGTGGGCCAAGCTCATCAAGAACATCGAGGTCGCGGCGAAGCTCGGCGGCGCCGACCTCGCCGGCAATCCGACGCTGTTCGACGCCGTGCTGAAGGCGAAGAAGACCTCCGTCCCGAAGGACAACATCGACCGCGCGATCAAGCGCGGCGCCGGCATCGGCGGCGAGTCGGTCGAGTACGCGTCGATCATGTACGAGGGCTACGGGCCCAACGGCGTGGCGCTCATGATCGAGTGCCTCACGGACAACAAGAACCGCGCGGCGGCGGAGGTGCGCACCGCGCTCACGCGCAACGGCGGCACGCTCGCCGACCCCGGGAGCGTCGCCTACAACTTCACCCGCAAGGGCGTGATCGTCGTCGGCGGCGAGGGCACGAGCGAGGATGACGTCATGCTCGCCGTGCTCGAGGCCGGCGCCGAGGAGGTCGAGCCGCACGCGCAGGGGTTCGAGGTCATCACCGAGGCCTCCGACCTCGTGACGGTGCGCAGTGCGCTGCAGGAGGCGGGCATCGACTACGAGTCGGCCGACGTCGAGTTCGTGCCGAATCTGAAGGTCGAGATCGACGCCGACACGGCGCGCAAGGTCTTCCGCCTCATCGACGCGCTCGAGGACAGCGACGACGTGCAGAACGTCTTCAGCAACTTCGACCTCTCGGCCGAGGTCCAGGCGGAACTCGAAGAAGACGAGTGACCGGGGCGCGCCTCGGCCGCCCGCGGGCGCGGCGCGCCTAGCGTGGGGGAGTGTCCACTCTTCGCGTGCTGGGTATCGACCCCGGCTTGACCCGCTGCGGCATCGGCGTCGTCGACGTCGCGCCGGACCGGTCGGCCGAGCTCGTCCACGTGGGTGTGGTGCGCTCCGCGACGGATGCGCCGATCGAGCGTCGTCTGGCGACGATCGCCGCCGGCATCCGCGCCGTGCTGCAGGAGCATCATCCGGACGTCGTGGCCGTGGAGCGCGTCTTCGCGCAGCAGAACCGCTCGACCGTCATGGGCACGGCCCAGGCGAGCGGTGTGGCGCTGCTGCTGGCCGCCGAGCACGGCCTTGCCGCCCAGACGCACACCCCGAGCGAGGTCAAGGCCGCCATCACGGGCTACGGCAACGCCGACAAGCGCCAGGTGCAGACGATGGTGGCCCGCATCCTCCGCCTCGATGCCCTGCCGAAGCCCGCCGACGCGGCGGATGCGCTGGCCCTCGCCCTCTGTCATGCGTGGCGCCGCGGTCCCGCGCCCGTGGAGAAGGGCCCGCTGACACCGGCGCAGCGCGCGTGGGCGGATGCCGAGCGGCTGGCACGGCGCTGACCGTCCGTCTGTGCGGCGTCGGGAGTGTCGCTCGAACATACGTGCGAAGTGCCGGATAGTCTGATCGCATGATCTCATCGCTTCGCGGCTCGGTGCTGCACGTGTCCGATGACGGCGTCGTCATCGAGGTCGGCGGCGTCGGCTTCTCCGTCGCCGTGACCCCGCAGGTCGCCCGCACGGCGCACCTCGGCGGTGAGCTGCGTCTGCACACGAGTCTCATCGTGCGCGAGGACGCCCTCTCGCTGTTCGGCTTCGCGGAGCGCGAAGAGCTGGAGGCGTTCGGCCTCCTTCTCGGAGTCACCGGAGTCGGCCCGAAGTCGGCTCTGGGCGTGCTGTCGAGCCTGACGGTCGCGCAGATCGCCGAGGCGGTGGCCGCGGAGGACGACGCGCCGTTCCGGCGGGTATCGGGCATCGGGCCGAAGACCGCGAAGCTCATCGTCGTACAGCTGGCGGGCAAGATCTTCGCACCGGCCGGTGCCGCCGCCGCCGGACGCCCGGAGGCGGGCGTGGGCGCCATCGCCGCGCAGGTCGTGCAGGCGCTCGTGGGCCTCGGCTGGTCGGAGAAGGTGGCGGCCGAAGCCGTGGCGGCGGTCGCCGAGTCGGCACCGGATGCGAGTGTCCCCGTCCTGCTGCGCCAGACGCTGGCGGAGCTCGGCCCCGCGCGGAAGGAGCCGGTCGGTGGATGACCTGCGCGATACCGCGACCCCGGAGGACGAGTCGGAGCTCGCGATCGAGGGTGCGCTGCGCCCATCGTCCCTCTCCGAGTTCGTCGGGCAGCAGAAGGTGCGCGGCCAGTTGCAGCTTCTGCTGGATGCGGCGCGCATCCAGCAGCGCCCGGCCGACCACATCCTGCTCTCCGGTCCGCCGGGTCTCGGCAAGACGACCCTCGCGATGATCGTCGCGCACGAGAGCGCCCGCCCGCTGCGCCTCTCGAGCGGCCCGGCCATCCAGCACGCCGGAGACCTGGCGGCCCTGCTGTCGAGTCTCACGCCGGGCGAGGTGCTGTTCATCGACGAGGTCCACCGGATGGCCCGCTCGGCCGAGGAGATGCTCTACCTCGCGATGGAGGACTTCCGCATCGACATCATGGTGGGCAAGGGCGCGGGGGCGACCAGCATCCCGCTCGATCTCGCCCCGTTCACGCTCGTCGGAGCGACCACACGCTCCGGCCTGCTTCCCAATCCGCTGCGAGACCGCTTCGGATTCACCGGACACCTCGAGTACTACGAGCCCGAGGAGCTCGAACGCGTCGTCGAGCGATCGGCCGTCATGCTCGGCGTCGCCCTTCCCCCGGGGGCGCGGGCCGAGATCGCCCGCCGGTCGCGCGGCACGCCCCGCATCGCGAACCGCCTGCTCCGACGCGTGCGCGACTACGCCGTCGTCCACCGCACCGAGGCGGACGAGCGGTCGGTGGCGGCCGCTCTCGAGCTGTACGACGTGGATCCCATCGGCCTCGACCGCCTCGACCGAGCGGTTCTCGACGCGGTCGTCCGACGCTTCCGCGGAGGACCGGTCGGCTTGTCGACACTGGCCGTCGCCGTCGGCGAGGAGCCCGACACGATCGAGGCGGTCGTCGAGCCCTACCTCGTCCGCATCGGCTTCTTGGGGCGCACGCCCCGGGGCCGGGTCGCGATGCCGGAGGCGTATGCGCACCTGCGGGTGCCGCACCCCGACGGGGCCCTTCGACTGGATGACCTATAATCGGGGAGGCCATCGGCCACCTCACAGCCCCACGACGAAGACGCCTTGGCGATCGTCGTTATCGAAAGGTGCGATCTTCGCATGCAGTTCATTCAGCAGTACGGCCTGATCATCCTGCTGGCCGTCCTCCTCGTCTTCATGTTCTGGAGCTCGCGCCGCCGTCAGCAGAGGCAGAAGGCCGAGCAGGAGGCCAAGGCCAAGCAGACGCTTCCCGGTGCCGAGGTCATGCTCCAGGGCGGGCTCTACGGCACCATCGTGGAGTACGACGCCGAGAACCTCGACCAGCCGGCGATCGTCGAGATCGCGCCGGGCGTCGACATCAAGGTGCACAGCCAGGCGATCCTTCGCGTCGTGACGCCCACCGAGGCACCCGGCGCCCACGAGGCCATCGACGATGAGTCCGTGGCCGACGCGCCTCACGTCGAGACGCCCGAGGAGACCGCCGAGCGTCTCAAGGGCGAGAACGACTCAGACCAGAAGTGATCGTGGCGGCCTGAGCGCCGCCCGCAGAGAAAGCTGACCCTTCGTGGCCACATCCACTCCCGTCCGGCACGCGTGGCGCTCGCTGATCGGACTCTTCGTCGTCATCGCGGTGCTGTTCGGCATCAACGCGCTCGGCGTCTATGTCTTCAAGCAGAGTTCCTGGACGCCGTCTCTCGCCCTCGACCTCCAGGGCGGCACCCAGATCATCCTGGAGGCCCAGACGGCGAAGGGCACCGCGCCGACCACCGAGCAGATGGACCAGGCGGTGACGATCATCCGTCAGCGCATCGACGCCTCGGGTGTCGGCGAGTCGGATGTGACCACTGAGGGCGGCAAGAACATCGTCGTCCAGATCCCCGGCCAGGCCGACGAGCAGACGCGCAAGCGCATCGAGGCCTCCGCGCAGCTTCAGCTGCGGGCCGTCCTCTACGCGGGAGCGCCGGCGACGTCGTTCGTGGGCTCGGATGGGAAGACCACGCCGTATCCGACGCCCGACCCGTCGCTGCGCGCGACGCCCACGGCGTCGCCGACGAACGGCAGCGACACGAACTGGATCACCCCGGAGCTCCAGGCCCAGTTCCTCTCGTACGACTGCAAGGATCCGAAGAACGATCCGGCGGACGCCCCGAAGGACAAGCCGCTGATCACGTGTGACGCGAGCGGGCAGGTGAAGTACATCCTGGGTCCGGTCGAGCTCGACGGCTCGTCGATCAGCGACGCGACGTCCGGACTGAATCAGCAGAACGGCCAGTGGACCGTCAACCTGAAGTTCGACGACGCCGGCACGAAGACCTTCGGCGAGATCAGCCAGCGCCTGTACGGTGCGACGGCGCCCCTGAACCAGTTCGCCTTCGTGCTCGACGGCCTGGTGCTGTCGGCCCCGTCGATGAACGCCGTCATCCTCGACGGCAACCCGAGCATCTCGGGAAGCTTCACCCAGGCGTCGTCGCAGACACTCGCCGACCAGCTGAAGTACGGCGCGCTGCCGCTGAGCTTCAAGGTCGTGAGCTCCGACACCATCTCGGCCACGCTCGGCTCGCAGCAGCTCATGATCGGCCTCGTCGCCGGCCTCATCGGTCTGGTCCTCGTCGCGATCTACTCGCTGATCGTCTATCGCGCCCTGGGCTTCGTGATCATCGCCTCCCTCGCGGTGATGGGGGTGATCACGTACCTGATGCTCTGCATCCTGGCGTGGCGCATGGGCTTCCGCCTGTCGCTGGCCGGTGTCGCAGGTCTGATCGTGACGATCGGATTCACCGCAGACTCGTTCATCGTCTACTTCGAGCGAATTCGAGACGAGCTGCGCGACGGCAAGACGATCACCGGAGCCGTCGAGGACGGCTGGGGGCGCGCCCGCCGCACGATCTACGTGTCGAAGTCGATCAACATCCTGGCCTCGGTCGTGCTGTACATCCTGGCGGATGCGACGGTCAAGGGCTTCGCGTTCACACTGGGGCTCACGACCCTGATCGACATCATGATCTTCATCCTGTTCACGCACCCGGTGATGCAGCTCCTGGCGCGTACGCGGTTCTTCGGCTCCGGGCACAGGTTCTCGGGCATGGATCCCGAGGCCCTCGGCGCCGTCTACCGCGGTCGTGCCGAGTTCCGCGCTCCGGTCGCCGGCGTGCCCAGGGGCAGGGTGGCGCGTTCGCGCGGTGAGGCCGAGCGGCGTCAGACGATCGCCGAGCGCAAGCAGGCGCAGGAGCTCGCCGAGGCGGGCAGCGTGAAGGCCGGCGGATCCTCCGGCGACGCGACGAAGAACTCCCCGAAGGGCGACGACTGATGGGCCGCATGAGCCAGTTCGGCAACGATCTCTACTCGGGCAAGGTCTCCTTCCCGTTCATCGGCCGGCGTCGGCTGTGGTTCATCATCGCCGGGACGCTCGTGCTCGCGTCGGTGCTCGTGCCGCTGTTCCGCCCGATCCAGTTCTCCATCGAGTTCACCGGCGGATCGCAGTTCACGGTGTCGAACGCCGCGAACCCGAGCCAGGCGACCGCGACGCAGGCCGTTCACTCCGTGGTTCCGAACGCGACCACGAAGGTCACGACCGTCGGCTCGGACACCGTCCGCGTGCAGACCGACCAGATGACGGCTGCGCAGACCCAGGCGGTCTCCGAGGCCCTCGCCACGGCGTACCACGTCGACAAGAGCGAGGTCACGGCATCGTTCATCGGCCCGAGCTGGGGAGCGGATGTCACGCGCCAGTCGCTGTGGGGTCTGGCGATCTTCCTCGCGCTGACGTTCCTCATCCTCGCGCTCTACTTCCGCACGTGGAAGATGTCGGCGTCGGCGATCATCGGCCTGCTCGACGTGCTGATCATCACGATCGGCGTGTATGCGGCGTGCGGGTTCGCGATCTCGCCGGCGGCGGTCATCGGCTTCCTGACGATCCTCGCCTACTCGCTGTACGACACCACGGTCGTCTTCGACAAGATCCGTGAGAACACCCAGGCAGACGGCGAGGGGATGACACGCACCTTCGGCGAGTCGGTCAACCTCGCGGTGAACCAGACGCTGATCCGCTCGATCAACACGACGGTCGTCGCCATCCTCCCGGTCGGAGCGATCCTGTTCATCGGCGTGTTCTGGCTCGGTGCGCAGACGCTCAGCGACATCTCACTGTCGATCTTCGTCGGCATCATCGTCGCCGCCTACTCGACGCTGTTCGTGGCCGCGCCGCTGTACTCGCTCTTCCGCGAGAGCGAGTCCTCGATCAAGTCGCATGACGTCAAGGTGCGCTCGGCGCGTTCGAAGGCGGTCGCGGCGGTCTGAGCCGGATGCTCTGGCGCTACGATGAGAGGATCGTGCTGAGGGCGGGGGTGACGGGATGACCGAAACCGTCCCCGCCTCCGGCCAGTCCTCTCTGCGGCGCCTGGTGCCGAGGATCTTCTCACGCTCCGCGCGTCGAGACGGCGTCGATCAGCTGCTGCGCACCGTGCGCGCGCACCATCCGAAGGGCGACCTCGCCGTCATCGAGCGCGCGTACTCGGTAGCCGAGCGCGCCCATGAGGGCCAGAAGCGGCAGAGCGGCGAGCCGTACATCACGCACCCCCTGGCGGTCGCGCAGATCCTCGCCGACCTGGGGCTCGGGCCGCGGGCGATCGCCGCCGCGCTCCTGCACGACACCGTCGAGGATACCGACTACACCATCGAAGCCCTCGCAGCCGATTTCGGCGACGAGGTGGCGATGCTGGTCGACGGCGTCACCAAGCTCGACAAGGTCAAGTACGGCGAGAGCGCGCAGGCGGAGACCGTCCGCAAGATGATCGTCGCGATGTCGAAGGACATCCGTGTCCTGCTCATCAAGCTCGCCGACCGGCTGCACAACGCCCGGACGTGGGGCTTCGTCCCACCGGAGAAGGCTCAGAAGAAGGCCACCGAGACCCTCGAGATCTACGCGCCGCTGGCGCATCGACTCGGCATCCAGACCATCAAGTCGGAGCTCGAGGACCTCTCGTTCGCCGTGCTGCATCCGAAGCTCTATGCTGAGATCGAGAGCCTCGTCCGCCAGCGGACCCCCCAGCGCGAGCAGTACGTGCACACGGTGATCGAGTCGGTCGAATCCGACCTCCGGGAACTCCGCGTGCGCGGGCGCGTCGTGGGGCGCCCCAAGCAGCTGTACTCGGTGTACCAGAAGATGGTCGTCCGAGGTCGCGAGTTCGACGACATCTACGACCTGATCGGCATCCGCGTCATCGTCGGGACGGTCCGCGACTGCTACGCGGTCCTCGGAGCGATCCACGCGCGCTGGACGCCGCTTCCCGGCCGCTTCAAGGACTACATCGCCACTCCGAAGTTCAACCTCTACCAGTCGCTGCACACGACCGTGATCGGCCCGGGCGGGCGAACGGTCGAGATCCAGATCCGCACCCACGAGATGCACCAGCAGGCCGAGTACGGCGTCGCGGCGCACTGGAAGTACAAGGAGCGGATGACGGGCGGCAAGAGCGATTCGAAGTCGCTCGACACCGACATGGCGTGGCTCGCGCGCATCTCGGACTGGCAGGCCGAGACCGCGGACCCCGGTGAGTTCCTCGACTCCCTTCGCTTCGAGATCGGAGCGAAGGAGGTCTACGTCTTCACGCCCAAGGGCCGGGTCATCGGGCTGCCCACCGGCGCGACCCCCGTCGACTTCGCCTACGCCGTGCACACCGAGATCGGCCACCGCACCATGGGGGCGAAGGTCAACGGCCGGCTGGTGCCGCTCGAGTCGACGCTGTCCAGCGGCGACGTCGTCGAGGTCTTCACGTCGAAGAACCCGGATGCGGGCCCCAGCCAGGACTGGCTGAGCTTCGTCAAGAGCACGCGTGCGCGCAGCAAGATCCGCGGCTGGTTCACGAAGGAGCGCCGTGAGGAGGCCATCGAGCAGGGCAAGGAGGCCATCGCCCGCGCGATGCGCCGCCAGAACCTGCCGCTGCAGCGCCTCATGAGCCAGGACTCGTTCACCGACGTGGCGCACCAGCTGCGCTACGAGGACGTGTCGGCCCTCTACGCCGCGGTGGGCGAGGGCCACGTGTCCACCCAGTCGGTGATCGAGAAGGTCACGGCCCTGGTCAGCGTCAACGAGGTGGCGACCGGCCCCATCGAGCTCCCGCACGTCGGACGAAGCCGCCAGCAGCGCGCCGGCGACTCGGGCGTTCTCGTCCGCGGGGCACCAGACATCCTCGTGAAGCTCGCGAAGTGCTGTACGCCCGTGCCGGGCGATTCCATCGTCGGCTTCGTCACGCGGGGCAGTGGCGTCTCGGTCCATCGGGCGGACTGCACGAACGTGAAGTCGCTCATGTCCGACCCGGAGCGTCTGATCGACGTGGAGTGGGCGCCCACCTCGAAGAGCGTGTTCCTGGTGCAGATCCAGGTCGAGGCGCTCGACCGCTCCGGACTCCTCAGCGACGTCACGCGGGTGCTCAGCGAGCACCATGTCAACATCCTGTCGGCGACGGTGTCGACGACCAACGAGCGCCTCGCGCTGAGCCGCTTCGTGTTCGAGATGGGCGACATCGTCCATCTCGACCGCGTGCTGAACGCCGTGCGGCGCATCGACGCGGTCTACGACGTGTACCGCGTCACCTCGTCCTGAACCCGGGCCTGCAGGATCTCCTTCCCGGCGCGCTTGGCCCAGATGGGTCCTTGGGCCTCCAGCCACTCGAGGGCGGCGGCAGCAAGTCCCGGCTCCGCATCCGCGAGCAGTTCGAAGGCTCGCCGGTGCTGTGCGTCGTCGGTGCGTGCGAGGTCGGCGAGCGTGCGCTCGGGCGTGGTCACGCGTGCGCCGCCGATCAGGATGAGGTCGGCGTCGGGCAGCTGCAGGTCGCGGTACTGCACGCGCACGTCGAACGTGCTGTGCGGGCGGCGCTCGGAGGCCCGCTGCACCGTATGCCGCGCGGGCGGCTCCGGCATCGCACCCAGCACCCACGCGGCGCTCAGGTGAGTAGCGGCCAGCGCACTGCCGAGCAGTGGAAGCAGCGACGCGCCCCGCAGTGCCGCCGTCTCGACCGTGTCGGCCGGCGCATACGCGTCCCCGACTTCGACGACGTGGCCGTCCAGGCGCGCCGCGCACAGCTCGGTCGAAGAGAGGCGGTCACCGGGGAAGAAGAGGAACGCGCGGTGCATGCTCGGAAGCATGCCGCATCCGCGGAGGCGGCGACCCGCCGCATCCCTCGCCTGTGGAGAACCCGCTCAGCCGCCCAGGGCGCGCAGCCATGCCTTGCGGGCATCCAGCGCTTCGCGCGCCTGCGCCGCGGCGGTGGTGTCGCCAGAGGCCTCGGCCGCCGCGAGCTCGTTCTCGAGTTTCTCGATCGCGTCGGTGAGCTGGCGCGTCATGTCGTTCGCGCGCGCCTTGGTCTCGGGGTTGTTGCGCTTCCAGTCGGCGTCCTCGCGCGTGCGCAGCGCCTGCTCGATCTTGCGCAGGTCGTCGTCGAGCGCACGCTCCTTGTCACGCGGGAAGATGCGCCCGATCTCGTCCCAACGCCGCTGGATGCCTGTGAGCATCGTGCGTGCCGCCCCGAGGTTCGACTCGTCGGCGACGGCGGCGGCCTCCACCAGCAGCTCGCGCTTCTGAGCGATCTTCTCGCGGGACTCCTCGGCCTCCGCGGTCTCGCGCTCGGAGCGCGCGCCGTACAGCGCGTCGCCGGCGGCCTTGAAGCGCGCCCACAGGGCGTCGTCCACCTTCTTGCCCGCACGGCCGGCGGTCTTCCACTGGTCGAGCAGCTCTCGGTAGGCGCCGATGCCGTCCTCGCCGCGCGGGGCGAGCGCCTCGGCCTTCTCGACGAGACGCGTCTTGGCGTCACGCGCCGAGCGGTGGGTCTCATCGAGCTCCGCGTAGAACTCGCGGCGGTGCCTGTCGACGGTCGCCCGGGCGTCGCGGAATCGCTTCCAGAGCTGCTGGGCGGTCGATTTGGGCAGTCGGGGTCCGTTCTGCTGCTGCGACTGCCACTGGTCGAAGAGCGCCGTCATCTCGGCACCGGCCTGACGCCACTGCACGGTCTTCGGGTCGCGGGCGGCGAGCGCCTCGGCCTGCTCCACGAGCACCGTGCGCTCCCGGATCGCCTCGTCGACGGCCTCGCGGGCGGCCGCGGCCTCCGTCTCGGTCGCGGCGGCCAGTTCGCCGATGAGCGTCTCGAGGCGAGCGTCGAGCGACGCGAGGTCGCCGACGGCGGCCGCACCGGCCACCTTGCCGCGCAGGGTCGTCGCCGTGGAACGCAGATCGGAGGCGGATGCGCCGCCCCGGCGGTGGCGCACCTCGAGAAGGGCGACCTCGCCGGCGAGGTCCGTGTACTTCCGCTCGAAGTAGGCCAGGGCCTCTTCCGTCGAGCCATCGGGGAACTGACCGACGACGCGCCAGTCGGCGCCTTCGCGCACCGAGACGGTGCCGTCTTCGTCGACGCGGCCCCAGGGCTCGTTCTGGTCGGGGGTGGGTTCTGCGGTTGCAGTCACGGATGCACCTCGTGGCGGCGCCGGAGCGCCTATCGGGGGATGGACGGACCCCAGCCTAGTACGAGGGTCGATCCCGGCCGAGGCGCTCAGGACGCGGACGGCGACGGCGATGAGGAGGGCGTCGGCGACGGGTGGGAGCTGCCGGGACCGACGGTGAAGTAGGCGATCTGACCGCCCACGATGGCCAGGATGAGGATGCCGCCGGCGACGCCCGCCACGACGTCGTCCCGCCGGCGCCTGCGCAGCTGTCCATCGTGGTATTCCTTGCGGGCGAGATACGTGCGATTGCGCTCCCGCACCTCGCGCGCGGCGCGCCCCTGCCCCTTGCCGCCAGTGGCCACGTGTCCTCCTTCGCACCCGGCCGCGCCGGGCGGGACGATCTTACGAGGTCGGACCGGCGCGCGCCCAACCCGGGCCGGGCTCCGTGTCCGCCGTGGCGGCTAGCCTGAGTTGGTGACGATGCCGACCGCGCTGTTCCAGGGGCAGACGCCCCTCGCCGTGCGCATGCGACCGACCTCGCTGGACGAGGTGGCCGGGCAGGCTCATCTCCTCAAGCCCAGGTCGCCGATCCGCGCTCTCGCGCAGGCGGATGCCGCGGCATCCACTCCCGTCTCGGTCATCCTGTGGGGGCCGCCGGGGACGGGCAAGACGACGCTCGCCCAGGCCATCGCCCGCACGTCCGGTCGGCGGTTCGTCGAGCTCTCCGCGGTCACCGCCGGCGTGCGCGACGTGCGCGAGGTCATGCAGGAGGCGCTCACGCAGCGCGACCTCTACGGTGTGTCGACGATCCTGTTCCTCGACGAGATCCACCGGTTCACCAAGGCGCAGCAGGACGCACTGCTCCCCGGGGTCGAGAACGGCTGGGTCGTCCTCATCGCCGCGACGACGGAGAACCCGTCGTTCTCGGTGGTCTCGCCGCTGCTGTCGCGGTCGCTGCTGCTGACACTCCAGCCGCTGTCCGACGAGGACCTGGGCTCGCTCGTCGATCGGGCCGTATCGGACGCCCGGGGGCTCAACGGATCGGTTGTGCTCGCCGACGACGCGCGCGCGGCCCTCGTGCGGCTGGCATCCGGCGACGCGAGACGCGCCCTCACGGCGCTCGAGGCGGCGGCCACCATCGCCCTGGGAACGGATGGCCGAGCCGGTGAGGGCGGTGAGGACGACGAGTCGACCCCCACGGTGACCGCGGAGGCGATCGCGCAGGCGGTCGATCGTGCGCTGCTGCGCTACGACCGGCAGGGCGACGAGCATTACGACGTCATCAGCGCCTTCATCAAGTCGATCCGGGGATCGGACGTGGATGCGTCGATGCACTACCTCGCGCGCATGATCGAGGCGGGGGAGGACCCGCGGTTCATCGCCCGCCGGCTCGTGATCTCGGCCGCCGAGGACGTCGGCCTCGCCGACCCGCAGGCGCTTCAGATCGCGGTGGCGGCAGCCGACGCCGTGGCGTTCATCGGCATGCCGGAGGGCCGCATCCCACTCGCCGAGGCCACGGCCTACCTCGCGACGACGGCGAAGTCGAACGCCGCGTACCTGGCGATCGACCAGGCGATCGCCGACGTCCGCAAGGGCGGCTTCGGACGGGTGCCCGCGCACCTGCGCGATGCGCACTATCCCGGCGCGAAGCGGCTCGGCCACGGCAAGGGATACGTCTATCCGCACGACGCCGAGATCGGGATCGTGCCGCAGCAGTACCTCCCCGACGAGCTGCGGGGTCGCACGTACTACGAGCCGACGGCGCACGGCCAGGAGCGCGACGTGCAGGCGCGCCTGGAGAAGATCCGCCGCATCCTGGAGGGCTGACGCACTCGCCCTCCCCGCCGTGGCGGCGCGGGGAGGGCGCCGCATCCCGTTCTGTTAGACTTGAGCGGCTCGAAACCGAGTTTTCGGGCATCCCCTCTCTTCCACATACCTTCCGGCATGCCCCGGCGTGCAGTCCGGACAGGGCGAAGACAGGCGATACGCCCGCGAGCCGTGAAAGACACGGCCGCGTCACGGAAGGAACACTTCGTGGTCACGAAGTCCCAGGACCGCCGCAAGGTGCGTCTGTCGCGCGCCCTCGGCGTCGCGCTCACCCCGAAGGCCGCCCGCTACCTCGAGAAGCGTCCCTACGCTCCGGGCGAGCACGGCCGCACCAAGCGCAAGGCCGACAGCGACTACGCCGTTCGTCTGCGCGAGAAGCAGCGTCTGCGCGAGCAGTACGGCATCCGCGAGAAGCAGCTGCGCATCCAGTTCGAGGAGGCCCGCCGCAAGGACGGCCTGACCGGTGAGAACCTCGTCGAGCAGCTCGAGATGCGTCTGGACGCCCTCGTCCTCCGTTCGGGCTTCGCCCGCACGACCGCGCAGGCCCGCCAGTTCGTGGTGCACCGCCACATCCTCGTCGACGGCAAGATCGTCGACCGCCCGTCGTTCCGCGTGAAGCCGGGTCAGCTCATCCACGTCAAGGAGCGCAGTGAGGGCACCGAGCCCTTCCAGGTCGCGGCTCTCGGCGGCAACGCCGAGGTGCTCCCCCCCGTGCCGGGCTACCTCGAGGTCGAGCTCGACAAGCTGCAGGCCCGCCTCGTGCGTCGCCCGAAGCGCGCCGAGGTTCCCGTGGTCTGCGACGTCCAGCTGGTCGTCGAGTACTACGCCGCCCGCTAGGGCCGCGGCCGGAGGCGCGCGAAGCGCCGCGTCCGAGTGTGCACTGCCCGCTAGGGCCGCGGCCGGAGGCGCGCGAAGCGCCGCGTCCGAGTGTGCACTGCGCGCCGACGCACGCAGCTCTCAATCCAGGAGGGGTGCCGGGTTCTTCCCGGCGCCCCTCCTGCGTTCTCGCCTACGATGGGGAATACCGCATCCGCGGCCTGACGCGAAGGAGATCCTGTGAAGCACTTCCTCTGGTTCGTGCTCGGCGTCATCGGCGGCTTCGTCGCCGCCCACTACGTCAACAAGGACCCGCGCGGCCGCGACGTCCTGGCAGAGCTCGACGCGCGCATCTCCGAGTTCACCGACCGGATCGCCGACGCCTACCACGCTCAGGAGGCCGCCTTCGCCGGCCCGGAGACGCCGGTCGCCGCCCCGGCCGGGGAAGACGCATCCGACCGCCCGTCGTCCGCTCTCTGATCACTTCCACACGCCGCGACTTCGCGGGGTGCTCTTTCGACCTGCCCTGAGGACCTGCACCGTCATGATGACCTCTGAGATCGCGACGCGCTATCTCGACTACTTCCAGAAGAACGACCACACCATCGTGCCGTCGGCCTCGCTCGTGAGCGACGATCCGTCGATCCTGTTCACGATCGCCGGCATGGTCCCGTTCATCCCGTTCCTCACCGGCGTGGTGCCGGCGCCCTACGCGCGTGCGGCGGATGTGCAGAAGTGCATCCGCACGAACGACATCGAAGAGGTCGGCAAGACGGCTCGACACGGCACGTTCTTCCAGATGCTCGGCAACTGGTCGTTCGGCGACTACTTCAAAGAAGGCGCGATCGGCTACGCGTGGGAGCTGCTGACGTCGTCCGAGGCCGACGGCGGCCTGGGCTTCGACGAGCGCGACCTGTGGGTGACCGTCTACGAGGATGACGACGAGGCTGCCCGCCTCTGGCACAGGATCGCGGGGCTGCCCGCCGACCGCATCCAGCGCATGGGCAAGGACGACAACTACTGGTCGACGGGTCAGCCCGGGCCTGCCGGTCCGTGCTCGGAGATCTACTTCGACCGCGGCCCCGCGTACGGCCGCGACGGCGGCCCGGCCGTGGACGACAGCCGGTTCACCGAGATCTGGAACCTCGTCTTCATGCAGGACCTCATCGCGGATGTGAAGAGCAAGACCGACTTCGCGATCGTCGGCGAGCTGCCGAAGAAGAACATCGACACCGGTATGGGCCTCGAACGCGTCGCCTTCATCAAGCAGGGCGTCGAGAACATGTACGAGATCGATCAGGTCCGCCCGGTCCTCGACCGCGCGGAGGCGCTCTCCGGCCGCAGGTACGGCGCCTCGCACGAGGACGACGTGCGCTATCGCGTGATCGCCGACCACATCCGGTCGTCGCTGATGCTGCTCTCCGACGGCGTCACGCCGTCCAACGAGGGCCGCGGCTACATCCTCCGCCGCCTCATGCGCCGCTCGGTCCGCGCCATGCGGCTGCTCGGAGTCGACGGCCCGTCGTTCCCCGAGCTGTTCACGGCATCTCGTGACGCGATGGCGTCGGCGTACCCCGTGGTCGTCGACGACTGGGCGCGCATCTCGCAGTACGCCTATGCCGAGGAGGAGACATTCCTCCGGACGCTGGCGGCGGGCTCGACGATCCTCGATCTCGCCGTGTCGCAGACGAAGGATGCGGGCGCGTTCGCGCTGCCCGGCGCCGAGGCGTTCCTCCTGCACGACACGTACGGCTTCCCGATCGACCTCACGATGGAGGTCGCCGAGGAGGCCGGGCTGAGCGTCGACCGCGAGGCGTTCGACGCCCTCATGCTGGAGCAGAGGACCCGGGCGAAGGCCGACGCGAAGTCGCGCAAGCGCGCGATCGCGGACCTGAGCGTCTACCGCGACTTCCGAGCGCACGGCGAGACGGTCTTCACGGGCTACACCGACCTCGAGACGGAGTCGAACGTGCTCGGCATCCTCGTCGAGGGCCTGCCGGCGCAGCGCGCGACGCAGGGGCAGATCGCCGAGGTCATCCTGGCCGAGACCGCCCTCTACGCCGAGTCGGGCGGCCAGGTCGCCGACAAGGGCGTCATCGTCGGCCCGGGCTACGAGCTCGAGGTGCTGGACGTGCAGAAGCCGGTTCCCGGGCTCGTCAGCCACACGGTCGAGGTGACTTCCGGCGAGGTCGGCCTCGGCCAGGCCGCGACGTCGGTGGTGGATGCGGTGAACCGCCGCGCCGCTCGTCAGGCCCACTCCGCGACGCACCTCGTGCACGCCGCGCTGCGCGACACGCTGGGCCGGACCGCGACGCAGGCCGGCTCACTGAATCGTGCCGGGTATCTCCGCTTCGACTTCGCCTGGGGGCAGGCGCTCTCGCCGGAGACGAAGACCGAGATCGAGGAGATCGCCAACAACGCGGTGCGTGACAACCTCGAGGTGACCACGCGCGTGCTGTCGCTCTCGGAAGCCAAGGAGCTCGGCGCCATGGCGCTGTTCGGCGAGAAGTACGGCGACGTCGTGCGCATGGTCGACATCGGCGGTCCCTGGTCGCGCGAGCTCTGCGCCGGAACGCATGTGTCCACGAGCGCCGAGGTCGGCATCATCAGCCTTGTCGGCGAGTCGTCGGTGGGCGCATCCAACCGCCGCGTCGAGGCGCTCGTGGGTCAGGATGCGTTCCGCGAGCTCGCGGCCGAGCGCGCGATCGTGTCGCAGCTCACATCCGTTCTGAAGACCCCGCGCGAGAACCTCCCCGCGCGCATCGCCGAGCTGACCGCCAGCCTCAAGGCGGCGGAGAAGCGCATCGCGAGCTTCGAGGCCAAGCTGCTGGGTGAGCGCGTGCCCGAGCTCGTGTCGTCCGCGACCTCCGCGGGCCCGTTCCGGGCCGTGACCGCTTCCGTGGGGCGCGCGGCGTCCGCGGACGACCTGCGCGGCCTCGTGCTGCAGGTGCGGGACCGCCTGGGGTCCGGCCCCGCGGTCGTCGCGCTCGGTGCCGAGGTGGGGGAGCGGCCGGTCGTGATCGTGGCCACCTCGGAGTCCGCGCGCGCCGCCGGCGCGAAGGCGGGCGTGCTCGCCAAGACTGCCGCGGGGCTGCTCGGCGGCGGTGGCGGAGGTCGCGACGACGTGGCGCAGGGCGGCGGCACGGACGTGTCAGCCCTCCCGGTCGCCCTCGAGGCGATCGTGCGCGCGCTGGAGGCGACGCACGCGTGACCGGGTTCCGCCGGGGGGTGCGGCTCGGCATCGACGTGGGCAAAGCCCGTGTCGGTGTCGCCCGCTGCGATCCGGACGGGATGCTGGCCACCCCGGTCGAGACCGTGCCGCGGGACGACGCATCCATCGCCCGCATCCTGACCATCGCCGATGAGCAGGAGGCATTCGAGCTCGTCGTCGGTCTGCCGCTGAACATGAGCGGCGACGACACGCCGTCCACGCGCGATGCTCGCGAGTTCGCGGCACTCCTGGCATCCTCGTCAGCACGACCCGTCAGGCTTGTGGATGAGCGCCTCAGCACGGTGTCCGCCCATGCCGCGCTGCGCGGTACGGGCAGATCCCAGCGTTCGTCTCGTAGCATTGTGGATCAGGTCGCCGCGGTGATTCTCCTGCAGCAGGCGCTCGACGTCGAGAAAAGCAGCGGGAGAGCGCCCGGAAGCGCCGTAGAACCCGCCCAGGAGCCCACCTGATGCCCGAACCCATGTCGTACGACGACCCCTTCGAGGGAATCTTCGGCGACCGCTCATCCGCGCGCCCGGACCGCTCGGTGTCGAGTACGGCTCCCGGACCAGTCCGGACGTCGCCGGCCGCCGCGCCCCCGTCGTCCTCCGCGCCGCAGCCGGCAGCGGTCGCCGCGCAGGCGGCCGCGGCCGCTCCGCCCGTGCCGGGCTCGCGGCGTGCCGCCCGCGAGGCGGCGGCGCGTGCCGCGACGGGAGAGATCGCTCCGACGGCTGCGCCGACGGACCCCCCGCGGCCCGAGCCCACGCCGGGCGCCTCGGCCGCACCGACGGTCCGCGCCACCGCGTTCCCGCTCCCGATGCCGGGAGCGCAGCCCGTGGAGGCCACCGGCTTCCAGCCGCTGCCGCTGCGACCGGTGCGCACGATCTCGTGGGATGACGACGCGGGCGTCGCCGCAGCCGCCGCGGACGACCCGTTCGGAGCGCCGCGCGACACCACCGCGCCCGGTCCGATGCGCACACCGAACGGCGTGGGATCGCACAGCCGCGCAGGCGACGCGGCAGAGCCCGCGCCCACGGCGGTTCTCCCGCAGGTCGCCGGCGACCGGGGCGGATGGGCGACCGGCCCGCTCCTGGCGGACGTCGAGCCGCTCACGCCGGCGCGAAGGACGTCGGCATCCACCGACGCCGCGGCAGCGGCATCC
Source organism: Microbacterium rhizosphaerae (assembly GCF_034120055.1). Taxonomy (NCBI): domain Bacteria; kingdom Bacillati; phylum Actinomycetota; class Actinomycetes; order Micrococcales; family Microbacteriaceae; genus Microbacterium; species Microbacterium rhizosphaerae. The sequence goes on from NZ_CP139368.1 coordinate 2,155,953, forward strand.
GGGTATTCGCCTGCGCCCGCACAGACCGAGGTGAGCCTGGACGACCTGTTCGCCCACGCCGCGACGCCCCCGAGCGAGGGCGGCAAGGGAAAGGGCAAGGGCAGGAAGGACGGGTCGCGCGGCGGCGGCCGCCTCGGCGGCTTCGTCGTCCTGGGCATCATCGTCGTCCTGATCGGCGGCCTGGTGACCGGCGGCATGTGGGCGTGGAATCAGTACGGCGGCAAGGTCCGCGAGGTGATGGGGTGGACCGAGCCGATCGACTACGCGTCCGGCAAGGCACACGGCGAGGCGACGATCACGATCAACGAGGGCGACAGCGGCATGACCGTGTCGACGGCGCTCGCTCAGGCCGGGGTCACGAAGACCCCGCAGGCGTTCTACCAGATGCTCGTGAAGTCGGGCAAGAATCCCACCTTCTATCCGGGCGTGTACAAGCTGAAGAAGGAGATGACCTCGGCCGCGGCCCTGGCGGCGCTCGAGGATCCGTCCAGCAAGCTGCAGAACACCGCGCTCCTGCGCGAGGGCCTCACCGAGGATCAGATCCTGAAGACCCTGTCGGACACGCTGAAGATCCCGATCGACCAGTTCCAGGCCGCCGTGGCGAAGCCCGCGGACTACGGTGTCACCGCGTCGAGCCTCGAGGGATGGCTGTTTCCCGCGCAGTACACGTTCGGACCCGGCGTCACCGCTCAGCAGGTCATCCAGAAGATGGTCGAGCGCACGGTGCAATCGCTCGACAAGGCCGGTGTGCCGCAGGCCGACCGCCAGCGCATCCTGATCATCGCGTCGATCATCCAGCGCGAGGCCCGCAACTCGCAGGACTTCTACAAGGTCTCGCGCGTCATCGAGAACCGCCTGCAGCCGAACAACAAGGACACGTTCGGCAAGCTCCAGATGGACTCCACCGCGCAGTACGGCTACGGCCAGCTCCACAACGGCACGGCGAGCTCGTCGGCCGAGGCGCTGAAGGATCCGAACCCCTACAACACGTACGTGCACCCGGGACTGCCGGTCGGCCCCATCTCCAGCCCGGGCGACCTCGCGATCGACGCCGCGATGCATCCCGCCGACGGCACGTGGATGTACTTCACCACGGTCAACATGAACACCGGCGAGACGGTGTTCTCGACGACGTACGCCGACCAGGAGAAGGCCGTGCAGCAGATGCGCACGTGGTGCAAGGCGAATCCGAACTCGGGTTGCTGACGCGGTGGTGACACGCCTCGAGGTGTGGGGCGATCCCATCGCCCACAGTCGTTCGCCGCAGCTGCAGCTCGCCGCGTATCGCACGCTGGGCCTGGACTGGTCGTACGAGCGTCGTCGCGTCGACGAGGTGTCGTTCGACGCGCAGCTGGGTTCGCTGGATGACTCGTTCCGCGGCCTGTCGCTCACGATGCCGCTGAAGGGTGTCGCCTTCGCCGCCGCTGTGACGCGGGACCGCGCGGCCGAGCTCACCGGCTCCGTCAACACCCTCCTGCTCGCAGCCGACGGTCCGCACGGGTTCAACACCGACGCCGGTGGGATCGCGCGCGACCTCGCGGAGCGCGGGCTCGATACTCCTGCCACCGCGCGCATCGTCGGCGCGGGTGCGACGGCGACCTCGGCGCTCGTGGCGCTGGGCGAGCTCGGAGCCCGGGAGGTGGAGGTCGTCGCGAGGCGGCCGGAGGCCGCGGCATCCCTTCTGGATCTCGGCGAACGGCTCGGGATGCGGGTCGCCGTGGCACCGCTCTCGGCGGACGCCTTCCGGTCGTCGGACGTCACCGTCTCGACGCTGCCGGGGGAGGCGCCCCTCGATCCGGTCGCCGCCGAGCGACTCGCCGCGGGCGGCGGGCTGCTCTACGACGTCGTCTACGGCCACTGGCCGACGGCGCTCGCGCGGGCGTGGGAGAGCCGCGGCGGCGAGGCCGTCTGGGGGCTCGGGATGCTGCTGCACCAGGCGCTGCTGCAGGTGCGCGTCTTCACCGCCGGCGACCCGGCGAGGCCGCTGCCCGACGAGGAGCGCGTGCTCGAGGCGATGCGGGCGGCCGTCACGGGAGACTGACGTCCCGCGCGGGCGTGGGAGACTGGGGGAATGCTCCGCGTGCTCACGGCCGGCGAATCGCACGGCCCCGAACTCGTCGCCGTCATGGAGGGTCTTCCGGCCGGCGTCCCCGTCTCGTTCGACGCCATCCGGGCCGACCTGGCCCGGCGCAAGCTCGGCTATGGGCGCGGCTCGCGCATGAAGTTCGAAGAGGACGAGCTGACGATCTCGTCCGGCGTCCGGCACGGCTACACGCTGGGCAGCCCCATCGCCTTGCGCATCGGCAACACCGAGTGGCCGAAGTGGATCGAGGTGATGAGCCCGGAGCCGGTGGACCTCACCGACATGTCCCGCGGCCGCGGCGCCGCGCTCACGCGCCCTCGTCCGGGCCACGCCGACCTCGTCGGCATGCAGAAGTACGGGTTCGACGAGGCGCGGCCCATCCTCGAACGGGCGAGCGCCCGCGAGACCGCGGCCCGGGTCGCCCTGGGCACACTGGCACGCGCGTTCCTCGGCGAGCTCGGCATCCGTCTCGTCAGTCACACGCTGTCCATCGGCCCTGTGCAGGTTCCCGAGGGCGCGGCGCTGCCGACGCCCGACGACGTCGATGCGCTGGACGCGGATCCCCTGCGCTGCTTCGACCCGGAGACTTCGGGCCGCATGGTCGCCGAGGTCGACGCCGCGCGCAAGGACGGCGACACCCTCGGCGGCATCGTGGAAGTGCTCGCGTACGGCCTGCCTCCCGGGCTGGGCTCGCACGTGCAATGGGACCGCCGCCTCGACGCGAAGCTCGCGCAGGCGATCATGAGCATCCAGGCGATCAAGGGCGTCGAGGTGGGCGACGGATTCGAGACGACGCGTCGGCGCGGGTCCGCGGCCCACGACGAGCTGTTCGTCACCGACGACGGCATCACCCGCTCGTCCGACCGTGCGGGTGGCACCGAGGGCGGCATGTCGACGGGGACGGTGCTGCGCGTCCGGGCCGGCATGAAGCCGATCGCCACAGTGCCCCACGCCCTGCGCACCGTGGACGTGTCGACGGGCGAGACGGCCTCGGCGCACCACCAGCGCTCCGATGTGTGCGCCGTCCCTGCCGCCGGCGTCGTCGCGGAGGCGATGGTGGCAATCGTGCTCGCCGAGGTCGTGCTCGAGAAGTTCGGCGGCGACAACGTCGCCGAGACGCGGCGCAACCTCGAGTCCTACCTCATGGCGATCCCCGAGACCCTGCGCAGCACGCCCGCCAGCGACGCCGCGCTCCTGTGAATGCGGGCCGGGGCATGAGCGCCCTCGTGCTGATCGGGCCGATGGGCGCGGGCAAGACGAGCATCGGTCGCCGGGTGGCCAAGAAGCTGGGCCTCCCGTTCACGGACACCGATGCGCTCGTGGTTCGCGAGCACGGGCCGATCGAGAAGATCTTCACCGACTTGGGCGAACCGCGGTTCCGCGAGATCGAGCGCGCGGCGGTCGCTGTCGCACTCGAGTCCGAGGGTGTCGTCGCCCTCGGCGGAGGAGCGGTGACGGATGCCGGCGCGCGCGCGCTTCTCGCCCGGCACCGTGTCGTCCTCCTCACCGTGGAGCCGCGGATCGTCGCCGCCCGCATCGCAGGGACCGACCGTCCGCTGCTGGCGGGTGAGGATCCCATCGCGCGATGGCAGGAGATCTACGCGGCCCGGCGGCCCGTGTACGAGGAGCTGGCGGATGCGACGTTCGACACGTCCCGCGGACCCCTCAGCGCCGTCGTCGACGCGATCGTGGCGTGGGCGGCCGGCGCCGAGCAGGCCGATCAGGCTGCGCAGACCAACGAGGAGGAGCGCTCCGCATGAGCGAGACCACGACGATCCAGGTGGCGGGCGAACAGCCCTACGACATCCGCGTGGGCCGCGGCATCCTGCCGACCGTCGCCGAGGCGCTGCCTCCCGGCGCCCAGAAGGTCCTCATCGTGCACCCGCCGACGCTCGCCGAGCAGGCGGAGGCCCTCCGCGCGACGCTCGGCGCCGACCGGCAGGTGCTTCTCGCCGAGGTGCCGGATGCCGAGCAGGGCAAGCGCGTGGAGGTGGCCGCGTTCTGCTGGCAGGTGATGGGCCAGGCGGACTTCACGCGCACCGACGTCGTCGTGGGATTCGGCGGAGGAGCGGTGACCGACCTCGCGGGGTTCGTCGCAGCCACGTGGTTGCGCGGGGTCGCGATCGTACAGGTGCCGACGACGGTCCTCGGGATGGTGGATGCAGCGGTCGGCGGCAAGACCGGCATCAACACGGCCGAGGGCAAGAACCTCGTCGGCGCGTTCTGGCCGCCGCGGGCGGTGATCTGCGACCTCGACCTGCTCGATTCGCTGTCGCCGAACGAGCGGGTCGCCGGCTTCGCCGAGGTGGCGAAGGCCGGCTTCATCTGGCACCCCGAGATCCTCGATCTCGTCGAGGCCGACCCGGCCGCGGTCGTCGACCCGCGATCCGAGTCTTTCCGCCGCTGCATCGAGCTCGCGATCGACATGAAGGCGCGGGTCGTCGGGGAGGATCTGCGCGAGGCGGGCCTGCGCGAGATCCTCAACTACGGGCACACGCTCGGTCATGCGATCGAGCATGCCGAGCGCTACCGCTGGCGGCACGGCGCTGCCGTCTCGGTCGGCATGACGTTCGCGGCCGAGCTCTCGCGACTGGCGGGACGGCTGCCGGATGAGGCGGTGCAGCGCCACCGCGACGTTCTCGGCGCGCTCGGCCTGCCGATGACCTATCGCGCCGGCGCGTGGCCGCAGCTGCTGGCGACGATGCAGCGCGACAAGAAGGCCCGCGGCTCGATGCTGCGCTTCATCGTGCTCGACGACATCGCCCGGCCGACGGTGCTTCAGGCGCCCGACGAATCGCTGCTCTTCGCCGCGTACCAGGAGGTCGCGGGCTGAGCCGCCCGGGTAGGCTGGCGCGGTGACGGGCCGCTCGAGCGTACGACGCATCCTCGCCTCGGAATGGCGGGACGTCCGCGCACTTCGCATCGAGGCCGTCGCAGACCCGGACGCCGCCATCGCCTTCCTCGAATCGCCCGCCCAGGTCGCCGCCCACAGCGACGAGTTCTGGCGGGAGCGGACCCGGCGCGCCGCCGACTCCGCCGATTCGGCCCAGTTCGTCGCGATCGACCAGGATGCGGATGCGCCGGCGTGGGTCGGCTCACTGAGCGTGCTGATCCGCAAGCCGGGGATCATCGATCATCTCGGGCACACCGTGCGCACGGAGCGGGCCGACGTCGTGGGCGTCTACGTGCGTCCGAGCCACCGTGGCGACGGCACGATCGATCGCCTGTTCGCGGCCGCCGCAGCATGGGCCCACGCAGAGGGGGCCCGCATCCTGTCGCTCGACGTGCACGCCGACAATCTGCGCGCGCAGGGTGCCTACCGGCGCGCCGGCTTCGCCCCGACGGGCGAGACCTTCACCGGCACGATCGGGCCCGAGCTCGTGATGACCCGGCTCCTCCCGGCCGAGGATCGCGCGCAGGGATAGACGCGGCCCCGCCCGGTGGGCGAGGCCGCGTCTGGGTGTGTGAACCTCACGCTGCGACAGGCACCGTCCGGACGATGTGCTCGCTGCGCAGCCCGAGCTCCTCGGTCGGGACGTTCTTCGTCTCGCGGGCCGTGAGCGCGCTGACAGTGGCGATGAGGCAGATCACGGCCGTGAAGACGCTGATGACGACCCATCCGCCCTGCCGGACACCGCCGAGGGCGGTCACGATGGTGGGTGCGAAGCCCGCCATGAGGAAGCCGAACTGCGTGCCGATGGCGACGCCCGAGAACCGCACCCGCGTGCTGAACATCTCGGAGTAGAAGGCCGGCCAGACCGCGTTGGCGGCGGCGTACCCGAAGGAGAAGGTCAGCACCGCGAGCGCGAAGGTCAGGACGAGATTCCCACCACCCATCGACAGCATGTAGAACGGCATCAGGAGGGCCGACGCGATCGCACCGTAGATGAACACCGGCTTGCGGCCGATGCGGTCGGCGAGTGCTCCGAACATCGGCTGGGTGCCGATGGCGACGAGGTTCGCCGCGACGACGAGCCACAGCGTCATGGCGGGGTCGAGTCCGACGACGACTCCGTAGGCGATGGCGAGGTTGCCGAACACCGTGGACACCGCCGCGATGAACGCGCAGCAGATGACGCGCAGCACGTCCCGCCAGTGGTCGCGCAGCAGCGGGACGAGCGGGATGCGGGCGATGCGGCCTTCGGCCTTGGTCTCCTCGAACTCCGGCGTCTCATGCAGCCCGCGACGGATGACATACGCGACGATGACGACGACGGCGCTGAGCCAGAACGGGATGCGCCAGCCCCACGTCAGCTTGATCGAGTCGGGCATCGCGACCACCGGGATGAACACCAGCGCGGCCAGGATCTGGCCTCCCTGCGTCCCCGTGAGCGTCCATGAGGTGAAGAACGCGCGTCGGCGATCCGGCGCGTGCTCCAGGGTGAGCGACGAGGCCCCTGCCTGTTCGCCGGATGCGGACAGGCCCTGCAAGAGGCGGCAGACCACCAGCAGGATGGGGGCGGCCCAGCCGATCTGCTCGTACGTCGGCAGACACCCGATCGCGAAGGTCGACAGTCCCATCACGAGCAGCGTGAACAGCAGCACGCGCCGGCGGCCGAGGCGGTCGCCGAAGTGGCCGACGAAGATCGCGCCGAGAGGCCGTGCGATGTACGCGAAGCCGAAGGTCGCGAACGACATCACGAGCGCGGCCTGATCTCCGGACGGGAAGAAGACCGTCGGGAAGATCAGCGCTGCCGCCGACCCGAACAGGAAGAAGTCGTAGTACTCGACGGCGCTGCCGAAGAAGCTCGCGACGGCGGCGCGGACCGGGGTCTTCCGCGGCACTGCGGTGGTGGACATGGATGATGCTCCTAACTGACGAGCTCGTCGTCTGCGACGAGCTGGCGGAAGGTGCCGATCATGCGATCGGCGTCGGGGCGGATGCCGGTGATGAGGGTGAAGGCGTCGACGGCCTGGAAGACCGCCATCTGTCCGCCGTCGAGGGTCCGGCAGCCGATCGCGCGCGCAGCGCGGAGCAGCTCGGTCTCGAGCGGGCGGTAGACGATGTCGGCGACCCAGAGGTCGGCGCGGAGGAGGGCGGGGGAGAAGGGGATGCCGGGGTGATCGTGCATCCCCGTCGGTGTGCAGTGGACGACGCCGTCGGCGCGCGCGAGCAGGCCGGGCAGGCTCTCGTGCGTCGCCGCGCGAATGACCGCGTCATGGCGCGCCTCGAGGTCGACCGCTGCCTGGAACGCGCGGTCGCGGTCGATGTCGACGACCGTCAGGCGGCGGACGCCGACCCGGAGGAGGGCGTCGCCGACGGCTGATCCCGCCCCGCCGGCGCCGAGGAGGACGACGTCGTCCAGAGGCGCATCCGGGAGTCCCGTGGTGAAGGCCGTCTCGAAGCCGGTCGTGTCGGTGTTGTAGCCGACCATCCCCTCATCGGTGAACAGGACGGTGTTCACCGCACCCAGCGCGGCCGCGAGCGGATCGATGCGATCGAGGTACTCCATGACGAGCCGCTTGCACGGATGCGTCACGTTGAGCGCGTCGAAGCCGAAGCGCCGCGCCCAGATCAGGATGTCGGGCACGTCGTCGGGAGCCAGCCCGAGGGTCGTCAGATCGATGGGGCGGTAGAGGTAGTCGATGCCGAGGGCCCGCGCTTCGGCCATGTGCAGGCCCGGCGTGAGGGACGGCGTCACGCCCGTGCCGACCAGGCCGACGAGGTAGCGGGGCGACTCGCTCACGCGAACTCCTTCGTTCGTTCGTAATGTACTAACTGGTACGTCCATAGTGAACCACGCCGTATCCGGCGTGTCAACACGCGCTGCAGGAGAGGTGTCGGCTCAGCGAGCCGTGAGCCACGCGACGACGATGTCGCCGATCATCGCGCGCATGTGGCGGCGCTGTGCCGGGTCGTCGAAGTCGACGCCGAAGAGGTGGCCGAACGTGTACTTGTTGGCGACCTGGAACACGCAGTACGAGCTGATGAGCAGGTGCACATCGAGGGCCTGCACGTCGTCGCGGAAGTCACCCGTGGCGCGGCCGCGCTGCAGGATCTCGTCGAGCCGCGTGACGGCGGGCTGCGATGCCGTGGGCAGAGACTCGAGCCGGTTGATGAACTCACCCCGGTGGATGTTCTCGATCGCCACGAGGCGGATGAACGCATCGTGGGTCACATGGTGATCGAACGTCAGCTCGGCGAGCTGGCGCATCGCGGGCAGGGGATCGGTGTGGTCCACGTCGATCGAGCGCTCGGCGTCGCGGATGCCGTTGTAGGCGTCCTGCAGCACCGCGAGGTACAGTCCCTCTTTGCTGCCGAAGTAGTAGTAGATCATCCGCTTCGTCGTGCGCGTGCGCTCCGCGATGTCGTCGACGCGAGCGCCGGAGTAGCCGTCCTCGGCGAAGACCTCGGTCGCGACGGCGAGCAGCTCTGCCCGGGTGCGCTCCGCGTCGCGCTGCATGGATGCCACGAGGGCAGACTATCCGAGTCGCTGTCGGGCGCCGGGGAGGAGTGGACGGTCTTCCGAGCCAATGTACCGTCTGGTACATTGGCTCGCCATGAAGACCTCCATCGCCACCGTCTGCCTCAGCGGCACGCTCGTCGAGAAGCTCCACGCCTGCGCTGCGGCCGGCTTCGACGGTGTCGAGATCTTCGAGCCGGACCTCGTCTCGGCCTTCGAGAGCCCGGAGGAGATCCGTGCGCTGGCGGCGCGTTTGGGGCTCGCCCTGGATCTCTACCAGCCGATGCGCGACGTCGAGGGAGTCGACGAGGAGACCTTCGCGGACGTACTGCGCCGGGCCCGGGCGAAGTTCGAGCTGATGCAGCGGCTCGGCATGGATCTCGTGCTGTGCTGCAGCAACGTCGGCACCGCGACGGTCGACGACGACGACGTCAGTGCCAGCCAGCTGCGCCGGCTCGGCGAGCTCGCCCAGGGCTACGGCATCCGGATCGCCTTCGAGGCGCTCGCATGGGGACGGTTCGTGGACGACTACCGTCGGGCGTGGCGCATCGTCGAGCTCGCCGACCACCCGGCGGTCGGCCTGTGTCTGGACTCCTTCCACATCCTCTCGCGCGGTCACGATCCGGCCGCGATCGAAGGGATCCCGGGAGAGCGGATCTTCTTCCTGCAGCTCGCCGACGCACCCGCGGTCACGATGGACGTGCTGTCGTGGAGCCGTCATCACAGGCTGTTCCCCGGCGAGGGGAGCTTCGACCTGGCCGGGTTCGTCGCGCACGTCGTTCGGGCCGGATACTCCGGCCCGCTGTCGCTGGAGGTGTTCAACGACACGTTCCGGCAGACGGACGTGCAGGGGACGGCGGTCCACGCGAGACGCTCGCTGCGGTGGCTGGAGGATGCCGTCTGCCGCCTGCCCGGCATGGGCACCGCTGCGGTCACGGGACTGGATCGGCTTCCCGGCTCGCCTGCCCCGACCGGGTTCGACTTCGCCGAGATCACCGCTGCGGACACCTCCGGCATCGAGGTCATGCTCGCGCAGCTGGGCTTCACCGCGCGTGGCAGGCACCGGACGAAGCCGGTCACCCTGTGGAGCGCCGGGGACGCGCGGATCGTTCTCAACGAGCAGCATGCCGTGGGAGTCCAGCCGCACCTCGCGGCGATCGGCCTTCTCGTCCCCGACCCCGACAGGCTCGGCGCGCGGGCACGCGAGCTCGGCACGCCGATCGCCTACCGGCGCACGTACACCTCCGAACAGGCGCTCGATGCCGCGATCGCACCGGATGGCACGCAGATCTTCTGGTCGGCGGCGAGGGATGCGGGGGAGCCGGCCTGGACGGCCGAGTTCGAGCATGGCGCACCGCGGGAGAGCGCCGAGGATGCCGGCATCCTCGCCATCGATCATGTGAGTCTGACTCAGCCGTGGCAGGCGATCGACGAAGCCGTGCTGTTCTACACCTCGGTGTTCTCGCTCGAACCGGTCAGCGCCACCGATGTCGCGAGTCCGCGCGGCCTCGTGCAGAGCAGGGTGATGCGGTCGCCGGACGGGAGCGTCCGGCTTCCCCTGAATGTCGCGCCCTCGAGCTTCGAGACATCGGGACCTTCGAGCGGGCTCGCGCAGCACGTGGCCGTCCGCTGCAGCGACGCGCGTGCGCTCGCGCGCTCCGCGCGGGGGCGGGGACTGGATGCCCTGCGCATCCCCGACAACTACTACGCCGACCTCGCGGCGCGCTTCCCGCTGGACCCCGCGTTCCTCGAGGAGCTCCGCGACCTCGGAATGGTCTACGACCGGGACGGCGAGGCGGAGTACCTGCAGTTCTACACCTGCACCGTCGGCACCGTCTTCTGGGAGTTCGTCGAGCGTCGCGCAGGCTACGACGGATATGGAGCCGGCAATGCGCCGGTGCGTCTGTCGGCCCAGGGAGCGGGCCTGTGAGCGTCGCCCGATCTTGGTATGGTGCCCACGTGACGACGCGCCGACTCCTGCTGGTCAACGGACCGAACCTCAACCTGCTGGGCACGCGCGAGCCGGAGATCTACGGCACGGAGACCCTCAGCGATGTCGAGCGGATCGCGGCGGAGGCCGCGGCATCCCGCGGCTTCGTCGTACGCTCCGTGCAGAGCAACCACGAGGGCGTCCTGCTGGACGCGATCCACGCGGCGCGGGAGGACTGCGACGGCATCGTGATCAATCCCGGCGGCCTCACGCACACCTCCGTCGTGCTGCGCGACGCCCTCCTGGGCGTGGGTCTGCCCGTCGCAGAGGTGCACATCTCCGACATCATGCAGCGTGAGGAGTTCCGCCACCATTCGTACGTCGCGGATGCCGCGATCGTGCACGTCATCGGCCACGGCGTGACGGGCTACGCGGATGCCGTGACGCGGCTGATCGACGTCATCACCGGCCAGGCCGACGGCTGACCTCGGCGTCCTGCCGCGCCCCTGAGCGAGGACGAGATCACGGCGATCATGGATGAGGTGTTCCTCCCGATCGTGCGTCCGATGCAGGGCTGAGCGGCCGTTCCGCGGGCCGGGGCGCGGCATCCCGTAGAATCGGACGTCGGGTCGCCTGCCGCGCAGGCATCGCTCGCCCATCGACTTTCACGAACGGAACCTTTCAGCCATGGCATCCACTGCAGACATCAAGAACGGCGTCGTCCTCAACATCGACGGTCAGCTCTGGAGCATCGTGGAGTTCCAGCACGTCAAGCCGGGCAAGGGCGGAGCGTTCGTCCGCACCAAGATGAAGAACGTCCTGACCGGCAAGGTGGTCGACAAGACGTTCAACGCCGGCGCGAAGGTCGAGATCGAGAACGTCGACCGTCGCGACTTCCAGTACCTCTACAACGACGGCGACGGCTTCGTCTTCATGGACGTCTCCGACTACGACCAGATCACGGTCCCCGCAGCGACGGTGGGGGATGCCGCGAACTTCCTGCTCGAGAACCAGCAGGTCACGATCGCCCTCAACAACGGCAACCCGCTCTACATCGACCTGCCGGCATCCGTCGTCCTCGAGATCACCTACACCGAGCCGGGCCTCCAGGGCGACCGCTCGTCGGCCGGCACCAAGCCCGCGACCGTCGAGACGGGCTACGAGATCCAGGTCCCGCTGTTCCTCGAGACGGGCACCAAGGTCAAGGTCGACACGCGCACGGGCGACTACCTCGGCCGCGTGAGCTGACGCGCCCTTCATGAGCGCACGCACCAAGGCGCGCAAGCGCGCCCTCGACATCCTCTTCCAGGCCGACGTACGGGACGAGGACCTCGGCGTCGTCCTCGCCGCGGAGGCGAAGCGGGCGGCGAACGAGCCGGCGCGCGAGGCGTCGTGGCTGTACGCGCGCGAGATCGTCGACGGCATCATCGACAACCGCGACGAGATCGACGAGATGATCACGACCTCCTCCAAGGACTGGTCGCTCGCTCGCATGCCCACGGTCGACCGCGCCCTGCTGCGCATCGCGACGTGGGAGATCCTGTACAACGACCAGGTGCCGTCCGCGGTCGCGATCGACGAGGCCGTGGATCTCGCCAAGGAGTTCTCGACCGAGGAATCGGGCGCGTTCGTGCACGGCGTGCTGGCGCGGGTCGCGCGCTCCGCCTGAGTCCGCCCACTCGCGGACGCCGTGTCCCCGGTGTCGCCTAACGTGGATGCCGTGCCGGCATCCTTCTCCGCTTCCGAGCCGTCCGCGGCCTCGGGCGGACGGGGAGCCTCCTGGCGGGAGCTGCTGGCGGACCGTGCGGGTGCGCGGGCGTCCGGAATCCCGCTCGCCCTGGCGTTCGAGCTGCGCGAGCGCCTCCCGCAGCGTTCGCCCTGGGCGCCGCCGCGGACGCAGGAGGCTCGCATCGCCGGGTCGGTTCGCGCAGATCGCGAGGTGCTGCTCGGGATCCGTCCGTGCGTGCGCAGCCACTCGACGGGCGGCTGGGTCAAGGGCGACGTGTCGTGGGAATCGCTGCGCCGGCCCGGCGGGCCGCACGACGAGGAGCAGGCTCGGTGGTTCGCCGAGCTGCACGCGCTCACGCGGGATGTGCGCACGCTGGGCGCACCGCTCGACACCTCGGAGTGGATCACGCTCGACACGGTGGGCTCCCGCCTGCTGTGGCCCCAGCTGGCGTCCGCGGCGGCGCTCGGCATCCCGTTCGTCGGGACCCGCAGGGACCGCCGTATCGTGCTCGCCGATCACGCCGAGATCGCCCTCGCCGTCGATGCGGCGCCCCGAGGCGGTCTCACGCTCCGGGCGCGGGCCTCGATCGACGGCACAGGGGTCGAGGGCCTCCGTGCGATCGGTCGCACAGGGGTCTACGCACTCGCGTTCGACGAATCCGCTGTCACGATCACGCTCGCGCCGGTGGCACTGACGGGTGCCGTGCGCGCCGCGGTCGACAAGCCGCGCGGGCTGGTCGTCCCGGCTGCGGACGTCGACGACTTCCTCCGCGAGTACTATCCCCGGATCGCCCGCACGAGTCGGGTCGTCGGATCCGACGGAATCGAGCTGCCCTCGCTTCCCGAACCGCAGCTGGTCGTCGAGGTCGCGCACAGCGCGGGCCATGCGGTGACGTTCCGGCTGAGGTGGGACTATCCCGGCTCCGCGCCGAAGCCCTTCGCAGCGGACCTCGGCGATGCGGAGCGCGACACGGCCCTCGAGGCGGAGCTCGTGCGTCGACTTCGCGACGCCTGGGATCGCGCCGGCGGACCGGCGTTCGCTGCGGAAGGCATGCTGGACGACACCGACGCCGCCGAGTTCATCACGTCGGTCGTGCCGACGTTCGAGGCGCTGGCCGGCGTACGGATCGCGGTCACCGGCATTCCCCCCGACTACCGCGAACTCGCGGCCGCTCCCGAGATCACGGTGACCACCGTCGAATCGCCGGATCCCGACTGGTTCGACCTCGGCGTCATCGTGACGATCGACGGGCGCCGCATCCCGTTCACCCCGCTGTTCACCGCCCTCTCACGCGGCCGCAAGAAGATGCTGCTGCAGGACGGCGCGTACTTCTCGCTGGCGCATCCTGCTCTGCAGCGCCTGCGCGACCTCATCGACGAGTCCGGCGGGCTCGCCGAGTGGGAGCCGGGGACAGTCCGCATCAGCCGCTACCAGGTCGACTTCTGGGAGGAATTCGAAGACCTCGCCGACCGGTCCGAGCCCGCGGTCGCGTGGCGGGCGCTCGCCGAGGGGCTGCGCGCCATCGCCGAGGAGGGGCCGGCGCCTGTCGCGACGGCCGCGTCGCCCGAAGGCATCACCGCGACGCTGCGGCCGTATCAGCAGGCCGGACTCGACTGGCTGGCCTTCCTCTGGAGCCATCGGCTCGGCGGCATCCTCGCCGACGACATGGGCCTCGGCAAGACGCTGCAGATGCTCGCGTTCATCCAGCACCTCCGCGCGACGGGCGAGCGGCGGCCCGTGCTCGTCGTGGCGCCCGCATCCGTCCTGTCGACCTGGAGCGCCGAGGCGGCGCGCTTCGCGCCGGACCTGCGTGTGGAGACGCTCGCGGCGACGGCGAAGAAGCGCCGGATGACCGTGCGGGATGCGGCGGCCTCCGCCGACGTGGTCGTCACGTCGTACACCGTGCTGCGACTGGATGCCGACGCCTTCGCCGAGATCGCGTGGTCTGCGGTGGTGCTCGATGAGGCCCAGTTCGTGAAGAACCCGAAGACGAAGCTGCACCGTGCCGTGGGGCGTCTGCGTGCCGACGCGCGCTACGCCGTCACGGGAACCCCGCTGGAGAACAGCCTCTCCGAGCTGTGGGCCCTGCTGTCGCTGACCGCGCCCGGGCTCTTCCCCTCCGCTCGCCGGTTCCGGGAGGAGTACATCGGGCCGATCGAGAAGGGCACGGTGCCGGAGAACCAGGAGGGCGGGTCGTTCCGTGCCGGCCGGCTCGCACGCCTGCGCCGGCGCATCCGTCCGCTCGTCCTGAGACGTACGAAAGAGCTCGTCGCGACGGAGCTTCCGCCGAAGCAGGAGCAGCTGCTGCGGATCGAGCTCGAGCCCTCGCATCGCGCGATCTACGACGCGACGCTGCAGCGCGAGCGGCAGAAGGTCCTCGGTCTGCTGGAAGACCTCGACCGCAACCGGTTCATCGTCTTCCGCTCGCTCACCCTCTTGCGGATGCTGAGCCTCGCTCCGGGACTCGTGGACCCCGAGCACGCCCACATCCCGTCGAGCAAGCTCGAAGCGCTGATCGATCAGCTGCAGGAGATCGTCGCGGAAGGGCACCGCGTGCTCGTCTTCAGCCAGTTCACTTCCTATCTGGCGCTCGTGCGGGAGCGGCTCGAGCGCGTCGGCATCTCGTTCTGCACTCTGGACGGCTCGACGCGCCACCGGGAGCGCGTGATCGACGGGTTCCGGTCCGGCTCCGCGCCGGTCTTCCTCATCTCGCTGAAGGCCGGCGGCTTCGGGCTCACGCTCACCGAGGCCGAGTACGTCTTCCTCCTCGACCCGTGGTGGAACCCGGCGGCGGAGGCGCAGGCGGTCGACCGCGCGCACCGCCTCGGGCAGTCGCATCCCGTGAACGTCTACCGGATGATCGCGGCCGACACCATCGAGGACAAGGTCATGGCGCTGCAGCAGCGCAAAGCGCGGCTCTTCCAGGCCGTGATGGACGACGACGCCCTGTTCGGCCAGGCCCTCACGGCCGCCGACATCCGCGGACTGCTCGACGGCTGAGCAACGGGCTGAGTCGCCTTTTGCACGGCTGGTCGACCCGGCCGCGACGGCGCCCTCGGCTAGGCTCGAAGGGTTCGAAACGGGAGGACTCCATGCGGATCACGGGGCTCGGTCACGCCGGCATGTTCATCGAGACCAGGGGCGGCAGCATCCTGTGCGACCCGGTTCTCGGACCGAGCTTCTTCGGCTCCTGGTTCCCGTTCCCCGACAATCGCGGCCTCGACTGGGAGCGGTTCGGCACGGCCGACTTCCTCTACATCTCGCATCGCCACCGCGACCACTTCGACCCTGCGCTGCTCCAGAAGTACGTGCCGAAGGACATCAAGGTCCTGCTGCCCGAGTATCCGACGGATGATCTCGAGACCGACCTGCGCGGCCTCGGCTACGACAACATCGTCTACACGCAGGCGGGCGTCCCGCTGGAGTTCGGCGACCTCACGGTCATGGTCACGCCGTTGCGCGCGCCGAGCGACGGTCCGATCGGCGACTCGTCGCTGAGCGTCGACGACGGCACCGCGAGCATGCTGAACCAGAACGACTCGCACCCTCTCGACCTCGAGAAGCTGCTCTCGTTCTCGAAGCCCGATGCCTACTTCACCCAGGTCTCGGGCGCGATCTGGTGGCCGATGGTCTACGACCTGCCGCAGGACGCGAAGCAGAACTTCGCCCGCCTCAAGCGCGACGCACAGAACAAGCGCGCGATGTACTACATCGAGAAGGTGGATGCCGAGCACGTCTTCCCGATGGCCGGACCGCCGATGTTCCTGCGCGAGGAGCTGTTCCGCTACAACGGCTGGGGTCTCGAGGACGACGCGATCTTCACCGACCAGCAGCAGTTCCTCGACCACATGGCCGCGCAGCGGCCGGACCAGAAGGGCTACCTCTTCCTGCCGGGCACGCAGGTCGACCTCGACCACGCCGCCGTGACGGTGACGCAGACGCTGTTCTCGGATGCCGAGATCGAGCGCATCTTCGGCCAGAAGTGGGACTACCTCGCCGAGCAGCGCGACACCCGCCAGGACGAGATCCAGGCCGAGGAGGCGCGCCGCGCGCCGGTGCTGCCGCCGGCGGACATGCTCACGGCGATCAAGGAGTGGTGGGAGCCGCTGCTGCGCCGTGCGCGCACCATCCGCGACGGCGTCGGCGGCAACGTGCGCTTCCGCATCGGCGAGCTCGACATGGTCGTGGACTTCCCGAAGGCGAAGGTGCGCGAGTACGCCGGCGAGGAGTGCATCTACTGGTACACGATCCCGGCCGATCTCGTCTCGACCAACATCGCCGATCATGAGATCGACTGGTCGAACTCGATCTTCCTGTCGATGCAGTTCGAGGTCGGACGCAGCGGCAAGTTCAACGAGTTCCTCACCACTTTCCTGAAGTGCCTCTCGCGCGACCGCATCGAGTACGTCGAGAACTGGTACGCCGAGCAGTCGGATCAGACCGAGGATGCGCAGCTGGGCGACTGGATCGTGCAGCGACGCTGCCCGCATCTGCGCGCCGACCTGACGAAGACCGGGAGGATCGAGGACGGCGTGCTCACCTGCAGCCTGCACGACTGGAGCTGGGACCTGCGCAGCGGCAAGTGCCTCACGAGCCAGGGGCACGCGATCCGCGCCCACGCCGTCGAGGACGCGCTGCACCGCGACGCGACCGTTCCGGCCGCCTGAGCACCACCGCGAGCGCCGCGATCGCCAGGGCGCGCTCGCGCCTCGCCTCTCGGCGCGGTGTGGGGGAGCGTCCCGGCGGCCCGATGATACACGGGCTCGTCGCGTATCACGCCAGGGGGCCGCGGCTCTTGATCATCGGTTCATCCAAACCGGAGATTAAGAAGGAGTCGCAATGACAACCATCCCTGTCCGCGCAGGATCCATGACCGCGCCGGCTCCGGCCCGCGAGTCCGCCTGGGCGCGTGCCGTCCGATTCGAGGCCACCGTCGAGGGCGGCGTCAAGACGCTGCTGGAGCGCTGGTCGATCGCCGTGCTGCGTGTGGCGCTCGGGCTCGTGTTCCTGGTGTTCGGCCTGCTGAAGTTCGTCCCGGGCCTGAGCCCGATCGAAGCGCTCGTCATGCGCACGTGGCACTCGCTGTCGTTCGGGATCGTCACGGGCTACTCCGCCATGGCCATCACGGCGGCCATGGAGTCGCTCGTGGGCATCCTGCTGATCGCGGGCGTGTTCCAGCGCTTCGCCCTGGCGCTGCTCGCCCTCACGTTCGTCGGCATCCTGTCGCCGCTCGTGTTCTTCACGGGCGACCTGTTCACGCCGGGACCGACCCTGACCGCGCAGTACATCCTGAAGGATGTCGTGCTGGTCGCCGCCGCGATGGTCGTCGCCTCCCGCGCTCTGCGCGCGGCGCCGTCCCGGAGCTGACGTCGCCGCACACGCGAGGGGCGGGACGGATCGAGGATCCGTCCCGCCCCTCGCGTGTGCGCGGTCTCGGCATACACTTCCGAGTGTGTTCGACTATGACGCGCAGATCCGGGCGGCACTGCAGGTCCCGCTCTCGAGCATCGCCGACGTCGTCACACTGATGAGGACGATCGACACCCTGACCACCGACGGCGACGGCCTGAAGTGGTTCAACGGCCTCTATCTCACGGTGACGGATGCGGTCGGCACCCGCGCCGCGGGCGGCGGATTCGCCGACGCCGGCTTCATGGCGGCCCTCGACGTGGAGTTCGCGCGGCTGTACTTCTCGGCGCTGGCGGACTTCCTCGACGGGTCTGCGCTGCCCGGGTGCTGGCAGGTGCTCTTCGCTGCTCGCGCCGACCGGCGGCTCGCCCGCATCCAGTGCGCCCTGGCCGGAATGAACGCCCACATCAACCACGACCTCGCGTTCGCGATCGTGTCGACGTGTCAGGCGCGCGACATCGCGCCGGATGACGGCAGTGTGCAGCACGGCGACTTCACCGCACTCAACGCGACGCTCGACAGTCTGATCGAGACGGCGAAGACCGGACTCGATGTGCGGCTGCTCGGGGACGCCCTCCCGCCGCTCGGCGTCGTCGAGAACACCATCGCGGGCTGGAGCATGAGCGCGGCCCGTCAGAACGCCTGGAGCAACGCCGAGATCCTCTGGAGCATCCGCGGCCTGCCGCTGCTGAGCGACCGCTTCGCGCACGGCCTCGACGGTGTGGCGAGCGTCATCGGCAAAGCCCTCCTGGTTCCGGTGCCGTGAGGCGGGGTGTCCGACCGCTGCAGAGTTTTGGATAGACTGGTCGCGCACAGCCCAGCAACCTTTAACACCGTCCAGAGAGGCGGAGAAGGGAGCGGCGGATGAGCACGCGCACCGTGCTGCACGAAGCCGACATCGCTCGAGCCCTGACTCGGATCTCCCACGAGATCCTGGAGTCCAATCGCGGACCCGACAACCTCGTGCTCCTCGGCATCCCGACACGCGGCGTCACCCTCGCCGAGCGGATCTCGCGCATCCTCGGCGAGATCTCCGGCGAGTCGATCGAGGCGGGCGCGCTCGACGTCACGATGTACCGCGACGATCTGCACCGCAATCCGACGCGCACCCCCCAGCCGACCCAGATCCCCGGTGGGGGGATCGACGGCAAGGTCGTCGTGCTCGTGGACGACGTGCTCTTCTCCGGTCGCAGCATCCGCGCCGCACTCGACGCCATCCAGGACATCGGCCGGCCCGCGATCGTGCGCCTCGCGACGCTCGTCGACCGCGGCCACCGCGAACTGCCGATCCGGCCCGACTTCGTCGGCAAGAACCTGCCGAGCTCGCGCGACGAGCGCGTGCGCGTGCGACTGGCCGAGGTCGACGGCGAGGACGCCGTGACGATCGAGGGGGAGTGAGCGCCGTGCGGCACCTGCTCGACACCAAGACGCTCGGCCGCGAGGAGGCGCTGCGCATCCTCGACGTCGCCGAGGACATGGCCGACGCGCAGCAGCGCGAGGTCAAGAAGCTGCCGGCGCTGCGCGGCAAGACGGTCGTGAACCTCTTCTTCGAGGATTCGACGCGCACGCGCATCTCGTTCGAGGCCGCCGCGAAGCGGCTGTCGGCGGACGTCATCAACTTCTCGGCGAAGGGCTCGAGCGTCTCGAAGGGCGAGTCCCTGCAGGACACCGCCCAGACGCTGCAGGCGATGGGGGCGGATGCCGTCGTCATGCGCCACGGGGCCTCCGGCGCCCCCCGCACCCTCGCGACGAGCGGCTGGATCACCGCCGGCGTCGTCAACGCCGGCGACGGCACGCACGAGCACCCGACGCAGGCCCTGCTCGACGCGTACACGATGCGCAAGCGCCGGTACGGCGCCGACAGCCGCGGACGCGATCTCACCGGGTATCGCGTGACGATCGTCGGAGACATCCTGCATTCGCGGGTGGCGCGCTCGAACCTCTGGCTGCTGAACACCCTCGGCGCCGAGGTGACGCTCGTGAGCCCGCCGACGCTCATCCCTCAGGACGTGACGTCCTGGCCCGCCCGCATCGGCTACGACCTCGACGAGGCGATCGCCGGCGGTCCGGACGCGCTCATGATGCTCCGCATCCAGCAGGAGCGCATGAACGCCGCCTACTTCCCGACCGAGCGAGAGTACTCGCGCACGTGGGGCCTGGACGCGGCCAGGCTCGCCGCACTGCCGACCGATAGCATCGTGATGCACCCCGGCCCGATGAACCGCGGTCTGGAGATCTCCGCCGACGCCGCCGACTCCGCACGCTCGACCGTGCTGGAGCAGGTCGCCAACGGCGTCTCGGTCCGGATGGCCGTGCTCTACCTGCTGCTGGCGGGGGAGCGCAACGAGAAGGAGGACGCCCGATGACCGCCCTTCGACAGGATGCCGGGACCCCCGGCGCCGTGATCTACCGCGGAGTCAGCCTCGAGGGCGGCGAGACCGCCGACCTCCTCGTCGTGGACGGTCGGATCGACGAGGTCGGCACGGGGCTCTCCCGCGCCGGCGCCGCCGCGGTGGACGCGGACGGACTGGTCGCCCTGCCCGGACTCGTCGATCTCCACACGCACCTGCGCGAGCCCGGATACGAGGCGTCCGAGACGATCCTCACCGGCTCCCGCGCGGCTGCCGCCGGCGGTTACACGGCCGTGTTCGCGATGCCGAACACGTCTCCGGTCGCCGACACCGCGGGTGTCGTCGAGCAGGAGCTGTCCCTGGGCGAGGCCGCCGGCTACGTCACCGTGCAGCCCATCGGCGCGGTCACCGTCGGACAGAAGGGCGAGCGTCTCGCCGAGCTCGGCGCCATGGCGTCCTCCCGGGCGCACGTGCGGGTGTTCAGCGACGACGGATTCTGCGTGTCCGACCCGCTCATCATGCGGCGGGCGCTGGAGTATGTGAAGGCCTTCGACGGCGTGATCGCGCAGCACGCACAGGATCCGCGCCTCACCGAGAGCGCCCAGATGAACGAGGGCGCGGTCTCGGCGGAGCTGGGCCTCGCGGGTTGGCCGGCCGTCGCCGAGGAGTCGATCATCGCCCGCGACGTCCTGCTCGCCCAGCACGTCGGCTCCCGCCTGCACGTGTGCCACCTGTCCACCGCGGGATCGGTCGACATCATCCGCTGGGCGAAGGCGCGCGGCATCCAGGTGACAGCCGAGGTCACGCCCCACCACCTGCTGCTCACCGAGGAGCTCGTGCGCGACTACGACGCC
The DNA here is from genome assembly GCF_034120055.1 of Microbacterium rhizosphaerae. Lineage (NCBI taxonomy): Bacteria > Bacillati > Actinomycetota > Actinomycetes > Micrococcales > Microbacteriaceae > Microbacterium > Microbacterium rhizosphaerae. The sequence goes on from NZ_CP139368.1 coordinate 2,176,713, forward strand.
CGGTTCAAGGTCAACCCGCCGCTGCGGCGCGACGAGGACGTCCTCGCCGTGCGCGCGGGGCTCGCAGACGGGACGATCGACATCGTCGCCACCGACCACGCGCCGCATCCCGACGAGGCGAAGTCGTGCGAGTGGCACGCGGCTGCGAACGGCATGGTCGGGCTCGAGAGCGCGCTCCGGGTCGTGCAGCAGGCGATGGTCGACACCGGGATGCTGGACTGGGCCGACGTCGCGCGGGTCATGTCCCGCACGCCGGCGCGCATCGGCCGGCTGGACGGACACGGGCGCCCGCTCGCCGCGGGCGAGGCGGCCGAGTTCACGCTGTACGACCCGTCGGTCTCCGCAGTCTTCTCCTCGGACGACCTGCGCGGGCGCAGCCGCAATTCGCCCTACCTGGGTCGCGAGCTCCCCGGACGGATCGTGTGGACGGTCCACCGCGGCGTGCCGACGGTCGCCGACGGCGTCCTCGCCGAGGCGGGAGTCCCCGCGTGAGCACCGGTTTCGCCGTCATCCCGATCGCCCTGTTCGTCGCCGCCATCGCAGTCGGCGCGGTGTGGGCGTGGATGCGCCGCGCGAAACGCGACTCCGCGCCGTTGGTCGAGCACGGCGAGCTTCCGGCCGACGCGCACGTGCAGGCTGCCTTCGACTCGCTCTACGTCGCCACCACGAGGCACGAGGAGCCCCTGGAGCGCATCGCCGCCCCGGGCCTCGCGATGCGCTCGTTCGCCGGGCTCACCGTGGCGACCGAGGGCCTCGGCGTCGACCTCGGGGGCAGGACGCGCTTCGTCCTGACACCCGAGCGCATCCTCGAGGTCGGTCAATCCACCGTCGCGATCGACCGTGTGGTCGAGAAGGACGGCCTCGTGCGCGTCGTCTGGCGCACCGACATCGACACAACCGTCGACTCCTACTTCCGACCGACGGATGCCTCCGCCCGCGCCCTCGCGGAGGCCGTGGCCGGCATCCTCCCCGCCTCACCCTCTGACTCCCAGACAGGAGCCGACGCATGACCTTCACCACCGACCCCGCGGTGCTCGTCCTCGAGGACGGCACCCGCCACGTCGGGCGCGCCTACGGCGCGCGCGGCACGACCCTCGGCGAGGTCGTCTTCGCCACCGGCATGACGGGCTACCAGGAGACCCTCACCGACCCCTCCTACGCGGGTCAGATCGTGCTCCAGACGGCCCCGCACATCGGCAACACCGGCATGAACGGCGAGGACCCGGAGTCGCGCCGCATCTGGGTCGCCGGCTACATCGTGCGCGACCCCTCCCGGGTCGTGTCGAACTGGCGGGCCGACGAGTCGCTCGACGACGCCCTCGTCACCGACGGCATCGTGGGGATCAGTGGCATCGACACCCGCGCCGTCACGCGCCACATCCGCTCGGCGGGCAGCATGCGCGGCGGGATCTTCTCCGGGGAGGCAGCAGCCCTCGATCCGCAGGAGCAGGTGCGCATCGTGCGCGAGGCGCCGCAGATGGCGGGGCTCAACCTCTCCGCGGAGGTCTCGGTCGCGACCGCCGAGGTGACCGAGGCGACGGCCGAGCGCATCGGCAACCTGGCCGTGCTCGACCTCGGCGTCAAGCAGGCGACGATCGACAATCTGGCGGCGCGCGGCTTCGAGGTGCACGTGCTGCCGCAGAGCGTCACGATCGACGAGATCCGCGCGATCGACCCTGTCGCCGTGTTCTACTCCAACGGCCCGGGCGATCCCGCCGCCTCCGACGACCACGTCGCACTCCTGCGCGCGGTGCTCGACGACGGGCTGCCGTTCTTCGGCATCTGCTTCGGCAACCAGCTGCTCGGCCGCGCCCTCGGGTTCGGCACGTACAAGCTGCCCTTCGGCCACCGCGGCATCAACCAGCCGGTGCTCGACAAGGCCACCGGGCGCGTGGAGATCACGGCCCACAACCACGGCTTCGCCGTCGACGCCCCGATCGAGGGCGAGACGCAGAGCCCGAACGGCTACGGCCGCGTCGAGGTCAGCCACGTCGACCTCAACGACAACGTCGTCGAGGGCCTGCGGGCTCTCGACATCCCGGCGTTCTCGGTGCAGTACCACCCGGAGGCCGCCGCCGGACCGCACGACGCGAACTACCTCTTCGACCGCTTCCGCGACCTCGTCCGCGAGCACCAGAGCCAGAAGGACGCCAAGTAATGCCCAAGCGCGACGACATCAAGAGCGTCCTGGTCATCGGCTCCGGGCCGATCGTCATCGGCCAGGCGTGCGAGTTCGACTATTCGGGCACGCAGGCCTGCCGCGTGCTGCGCGAGGAGGGCGTGCGCGTCATCCTGGTGAACTCGAACCCGGCCACCATCATGACCGACCCCGACTTCGCCGACGCCACGTACATCGAGCCGATCACGCCGGCGGTGATCGAGACGATCATCGCCAAGGAGAAGCCGGATGCGATCCTGCCGACCCTGGGCGGGCAGACGGCGCTCAACGCGGCGATGGCGCTGCACGACCTCGGCATCCTCGAGAAGTACGGGGTCGAGCTCATCGGAGCGAAGGTGGACGCCATCCGCAAGGGCGAGGACCGTCAGATCTTCAAGGAGCTCGTCATCGAGGCCGGGGCGGATGTCGCGGCCTCCGTCATCTGCCACTCGATGGAGGACCTCCTCGCCGGTGCAGACCAGCTGGGCTACCCGCTCGTCGTCCGTCCGTCGTTCACGATGGGCGGCCTCGGATCCGGCTTCGCCTACGACGAGGAGGACCTCCGTCGCATCGGCGGCGCGGGCCTGCACGACTCGCCCACGCACGAGGTGCTCCTCGAGGAGTCGATCCTCGGCTGGAAGGAGTACGAGCTCGAGCTCATGCGCGACACGGCCGACAACACCGTCGTCGTCTGCTCGATCGAGAACGTCGACCCGGTCGGCGTGCACACCGGCGACTCGATCACCGTTGCCCCGGCGCTGACCCTCACCGACCGCGAATACCAGAAGCTGCGCGACATCGGCATCGACATCATCCGCGCGGTGGGCGTCGACACGGGCGGCTGCAACATCCAGTTCGCGGTGGATCCCGCGAACGGCCGCATCATCGTCATCGAGATGAACCCGCGCGTGTCGCGGTCGTCGGCACTGGCCTCGAAGGCCACGGGATTCCCGATCGCGAAGATCGCCGCGAAGCTCGCCATCGGCTACCGCCTCGACGAGATCCCGAACGACATCACGCGCGTGACGCCGGCGAGCTTCGAGCCGACGCTCGACTACGTGGTCGTCAAGGTCCCGCGGTTCAACTTCGAGAAGTTCCCGAACGCCGACACGACTCTCACGACGACCATGAAGTCGGTGGGCGAGGCCATGGCGATCGGCCGCAACTTCGCGACGGCCCTCAACAAGGCGCTGCGCTCCCTCGAGAAGCGCGGATCGAGCTTCCACTGGGGCGACGAGCCGCGCTCCGTCGACGAGCTCCTGGCGGTGGCGGCAGTCCCGACCGACGGCCGGATCATCGCCGTCCAGCAGGCCCTGCGCAAGGGCGCCACGATCGAGCAGCTCTTCGAGTCGACCAAGATCGACCCCTGGTTCCTCGATCAGATCGTGCTCATCAACGAGGTCGCCGCGTTCGTCGCGGCGGCGCCGGAACTGGATGCCGCCACCCTCCGCATCGCGAAGGAGCACGGCCTCAGCGACGCGCAGATCGCGCAGCTGCGCGACGAGGCCGAGGCCGAGGTGCGCGGGGTGCGCCACGGCCTGGGCGTGCGGCCGGTCTACAAGACGGTCGACACGTGCGCCGGCGAGTTCCCCGCCCTCACTCCGTACCACTACTCCAGCTACGACAGCGAGACCGAGGTGGCGCCGTCCGACCGCACGAAGGTGGTCATCATCGGCTCGGGACCGAACCGCATCGGCCAGGGCGTCGAGTTCGACTACTCGTGCGTGCACGCCTCCTTCGCCCTGTCGGCCGCGGGCTACGAGACCGTCATGGTCAACTGCAACCCCGAGACGGTGTCGACGGACTATGACACGAGCGACCGCCTCTACTTCGAGCCGCTGACGCTCGAGGATGTCCTCGAGGTGCTCCACGCCGAGGCGCAGTCGGGCGAGATCCTCGGCGTGGTGTGCCAGCTCGGCGGCCAGACGCCGCTCGGCCTCGCGAAGGGCATCGAGGATGCGGGGTACCGCATCCTCGGCACGAGCCCCGAGGCGATCGACCTGGCGGAGGAGCGGAGCCTGTTCAGCGGGATCCTGAACGCCGCCGGACTCGTCGCCCCCCGCCACGGCACGGCGACGGACGTCGAGGGCGCCGTCGTCATCGCGGAAGACATCGGCTACCCGGTCCTCGTCCGGCCGAGCTTCGTCCTCGGCGGCCGGGGCATGGAGATCGTCTACGACACCGCGACCCTGCGCGACTACTTCGTGCGCGTCGCAGACCAGGCGATCATCGGCCCCGGGATGCCGCTGCTCGTCGACCGGTTCCTCGACGACGCCATCGAGATCGACGTCGACGCGCTCTACGACGGCACCGAGCTGTACATCGGCGGCGTGATGGAGCACCTGGAGGAGGCCGGCATCCACTCCGGCGACTCCAGCTGCACGCTGCCGCCGGTGAGCCTCGGCCGGGCCGACGTCGATCGAGTCCGCACGGCCACGCGCGCGATCGCGGAGGGTATCGGCGTGCGCGGCCTCCTGAACGTGCAGTTCGCGATCAGCGCCGACGTGCTGTATGTCATCGAGGCCAATCCCCGCGCCAGCCGCACCGTGCCGTTCGTGTCGAAGGCGCTCGGCATCCCGCTCGCCAAGGCCGCCTCGCGCATCATGGCGGGCGCGACCGTCGCCGAGCTGAAGGACGAGGGGCTCCTGCCCGCCGTCGACGGATCGCGCGTCCCGCTGGACGCGCCGGTCGCCGTCAAGGAGGCCGTGCTGCCCTTCAAGCGCTTCCGCACGAAGGAGGGGCACACCGTGGACTCCGTGCTCGGTCCGGAGATGCGCTCGACCGGAGAGGTCATGGGCATCGACCGCGACTTCCCCACGGCGTTCGCGAAGAGCCAGGACGCCGCTTACGGCGGGATGCCGCTGTCGGGGACCGTGTTCATCTCCGTCGCGGACGGCGACAAGCGGGCCGTCATCCTGCCTGCTCACCGACTCAAGCAGCTCGGCTTCTCGCTCGTCGCCACGGAGGGCACAGCCGAGATCCTGGCCCGCAACGGCATCAAGGTGGGTGTGGTCCGCAAGTTCAGCGAGTCGAAGGACGGCGAGCCCAACATCGTCGACCTCATCAACGCGGGCGAGATCGACATCGTCGTCAACACGCCGAGCGGCATGTCCGCGCGGGCCGACGGCTATGAGATCCGTGCGGCGGCGGTGGCCGCCGACAAGGCGCTGTTCACGACGATCGCGACGCTGGGAGCGGCCGTGACGGCGATGGATGCGATGCAGGACGGCTACGAGGTCACGAGCCTGCAGGAGTACGCCGCGGCACGGGCGGCTCGCCTGTGATCGACTTCGGCGCGCGACTGGCCGGCGTCCTCGCGGCGCACGGCCCCCTGTGCGTCGGGATCGATCCGCACGAAGCCCTGCTCGAGGAGTGGGGGCTGGATGCGTCGGCCGACGGCGTCCGCGAGTTCGGGCTGCGCGTGGTCGAGGCCGCCGACGGCCGCGTCGGCATCGTCAAGCCGCAGGTGTCGTTCTTCGAGCGGCACGGATCGGCCGGCTACGCCGCACTCGAGGACGTGCTGGCCGCGGCGCGCGCCGCCGGGCTCCTCGTCATCGCCGACGCGAAGCGCGGCGACATCGGATCGACGATGGATGCGTACGCCCGCGCCTGGCTCACTCCGGGATCGTCGCTCGAGGCCGACGCCCTCACTGTGAGCCCGTATCTCGGCGTCGGCGCGCTGGCCGGCTCGTTCGACGTGGCCGCTGAACACGGCAAGGGGCTCTTCGTGCTCGCCGCGACCAGCAACCCGGAGGGTGCATCGCTCCAGGCGGCCGGCGCGGGGGATCGGAGCGTCGCTGCGCAGGTGGCCGGCGAGGTCGGCGCCCGCAACGGCGGCGCGCACCCCGGATCCTTCGGCCTCGTCGTCGGCGCGACGCTGGACCGGGCCGCGTTCGGCCTCACCGACGAACTGCTGGAGGGCACGCCCATCCTGGCTCCCGGATTCGGCTTCCAGGGGGCGCGAGCGGAGGACCTGTCGTCGCTGTTCGGCGCGGTCGCGGGGAGCGTCGTCGCGAGCGAGAGCCGCAGCATCCTCTCCGCCGGTCCCGGCGGCCTCGCGGCGCGAATCGCGGAGCGTGCCGCCCTGTACGCTTGAAGCTCCCATGCCTGACAGCCGCACCCCGCTTGATGGGGCTCCGCCCCAGACCCCCGGCGCGCCAGCGCGACCGCCCGAGGTCGACCGCGTCGCCGCCTCCCGAAACGCCGTCGCCGCCCGTCGTGCCCGGGCGAGCCTGAAGCGCGACCTCGCGTCGCGCGTCGTCTCGCCGCAGACCGTCCTGAGCCGCGCGTTCGCCGACCCGTCGTCGCCGGCGGGCACGATGCGGATCACGGACTTCCTCATCTCGCTGCCGGCGATCGGCGAGGGCAAGCGCGACCGCATCCTGGAATCCCTCGGGATCTCACCGGTCAAGCGTCTCGGCGGGCTCGGCACGCGCCAGCGCGTCGCCCTCCAGGAGTGGCTCGACGAGCGCATGCCGGAGGTCGCGCCGAGGGGCGGGCGCAGCCGGCTCATCGTGCTCGCCGGTCCCACGGCGGTCGGCAAGGGCACCGTCGCGGCGCACATCCGCGACCACCACCACGACATCCATCTCTCGGTGTCGGCGACCACGCGCCCGCCGCGTCCCGGCGAGGTCGACGGCATCCACTACTTCTTCGTCGACGATGCCGAGTTCGACCGTCTCGTGTCCACGGGTGCGCTGCTCGAACACGCGACCGTGCACAACAAGTACCGCTACGGCACGCCGCGCGAGCCGATCGAGCGGGTGCTGGATGCCGGCGGCACGGCGCTGCTCGAGATCGATCTGCAGGGTGCGCGCCAGGTGCGTGCCGCCGCCCCGGACGCGACGCTCGTCTTCCTCCTGCCGCCGAGCTGGGACGAACTCGTGCAGCGACTCGTCGGCCGCGGCACCGAGGACGCCGAGGAGCGGGCCCGCCGGCTGCGCACGGCGAAGGTCGAGCTTGCCGCCCAGAACGAGTTCGACTACCGCGTCGTGAACGAGGATGTCCCCACCGCGGCCCGGGACGTCGTAGAATTGGCTCAGGCGCCCTCGCGCGCGCTTCCGCGCGCCTGAGCGCCGCTTCTTTGCCGCCGAACCGAAACCAGGAGGATTCGCCATGGCCGGACACAACCAGGGCATCATCGAGCCCGCAATCGACAGCCTTCTCGAGAAGGTCGACTCGAAGTATCAGCTCGTGATCTACGCATCGAAGCGCGCGCGTCAGATCAACGACTACTACTCGGACCTGCACGAGGGCAACCTCTTCGACAACGTGGGCCCGCTCGTCGACTCGACCGTCGAAGACAAGCCCCTGACGATCGCCCTTCACGAGATCAACGAGGACAAGCTCCGCCTGCGCCACGCTGAGTGATGCATGACCTCGTGCGACGGCCGGCGGACGGATGTCCCCGGCCGTCGGCATACTGGTCCGCACCCCGCCGCCCGATTCCCGGCCGTCTGATCCTGGAGGATCGATGACAGAACTGCGCCTGTTCACGTCCGAGTCCGTCACCGAGGGCCATCCCGACAAGATCTGCGACCAGATCTCGGACAGCATCCTCGACGCGATCCTGACCGACGACCCGCACGGGCGCGTCGCGGTCGAGACGCTCGTGACGACCGGGCTCGTGCACGTCGCGGGCGAGGTGTCGACGAGCACGTACGTCGAGATCCCGGCGATCGTGCGCGACGTGGTGACGGGCATCGGCTACACCTCGAGCGACATGGGCTTCGACGGCGATTCGTGCGGTGTCAGCGTGTCGATCGGCGCCCAGTCGCCCGACATCGCCGCCGGCGTCGGCAACGCCCTCGAGCACCGCGAGGGCGGATCCGTCGACCCGCGCGACGCGCAGGGCGCGGGCGACCAGGGCATCATGTTCGGGTACGCGACGACCGAGACCCCGCAGTTCATGCCCGTCGCAGCGTGGACGGCGCATCGTCTCGCGGAGAACCTCGCCGGCGCTCGGCGCGGCGGGCGTCTCCCGTTCCTGCGCCCGGACGGCAAGACCCAGGTCACGCTGGGGTACGAGGGGGCGGTCCCGAAGACGATCGAGTCCGTCGTGCTGTCGACACAGCACCATCCGGACGTCAGCCAGGCCGAGCTGCGCGCGCTCGTGCGCGAGGAGGTCATCGACCCGGTGCTCGAGACGACCGGCCTCGACGCCTCCGACGTGACCTATCTCGTCAACCCCGCCGGTCCGTTCGTGATCGGCGGCCCCAAGGGCGATGCCGGCCTCACCGGCCGCAAGATCATCATCGACACCTACGGCGGGGCGTCGCGCCACGGCGGCGGGGCGTTCAGCGGCAAGGACCCCTCGAAGGTCGACCGCTCGGCTGCGTACGCCATGCGCTGGGTCGCGAAGAACGCCGTGGCGGCGGGCTTCGCCGACCGGCTGGAGGTGCAGGTCGCCTACGCGATCGGGGCCGCCCACCCGGTGGGGCTCTATGTCGAGACGTTCGGCACCGGCCACGTCGCCGACGAGACGATCGTCGGGGCGATCCGCGAGGTCTTCGACCTGCGACCCAAGGCGATCATCGACGACCTCGACCTGCTGCGCCCGATCTACCGGCAGACCGCCGCCTACGGACATTTCGGTCGTGAGCTGCCCGACTTCACGTGGGAGCGCCTGGACCGCGTCGACGACCTGCGGCGCGCCGCGGGGCTCTGATCCCGGACACGGAGATGACGGGCCGGCGCATCGCGCGCGTGCTCATCGACTCACCGCTGCCGCAGCTCGATCGGCTGTTCGACTACGCGATCCCCGACGAGCTCGCCACGGCCGCCGTGCCCGGCGTGCGGGTGAGGGTGCCCTTGCGCACCGCGGGACGGGTCGTCGACGGCTACATCGTCGAGACGGTGGAGGCCGACGATTCGGGGGAGGTCGAGGATTCGCCGCCCCGGCCGCTGTCGGAGCTGGACGCCGTGGTGTCGTCCGTGGCTGTCCTGCCCGCGAGGCTGTACGCGCTCGCGCGTCGTGTGGCCGATCGGGCCGCCGGCTCGGCGAGCGACATCCTCCGCCTGGCCATCCCCAAGCGCATGGTGCGCGTCGAGAAGGCGTGGTGCGCCGGCGATCCGCCGTCTGCGGCGCCGGTCACGGCGGCTGCCGCGGCGTGGGCGCGTGCCGAGCTGCAGGATTTCCCCGGCCTCGCCGACGCGCTCACCGACGGGCGGCGAATCGCCGTGGACGCACCGCCGGTACCGGTCGAACTGCCCTCGGGCGAGACGACGGGCCGCTGGGCGACCCTCCTCGCGGCCGCCGCGGCACATGTGCTGGCGGCCGGCCGGAGTGTCGTCGTCGTCGTCCCCGATCACCGCGATCTCGACAGCGTCGCGGCCGCGCTGGAGGGCCTGATCCCGGCATCCGCCCTCGTCCGCGACGACGCGGACCAGAGCGGACCCGCACGCTACGGCGCCTACCTCCGGCGGCTCGCCGATGCGCCGTGCGTCGTCATCGGCAACCGGTCCGCGGTGTACGCGCCCGTGCACGACCTCGGACTCGTCGCGATCTGGGACGACGGCGACCCGCTCCTGGCTGAGCCGCTGAGCCCGGGCGTGCACGCGCGCGACGCCGCTCTGGTCCGTCAGGAGCTCGATGGGGGAGCCCTGCTGCTGCTCGGCCACACCCGGACGACGGATGTCGAGCGGCTCGTGACCGTGGGATGGGTCCGCGACCTCGCCGCCCGGCGCCGGGTCTCGCCGCGCGTCGTGCTGAGCCCGCCCGATGCCCGCGGTGCCCGCATCCCCTCGGCGGCGTGGGCCGCCGCTCGCTCCGCACTGGCCGACGGGCCGGTGCTCGTCCAGGTGGCGCGCCCCGGGTACGCCCCGGCGCTCGTGTGCGCCGACTGCCGGCGCCCTGCCCGCTGCCCGCACTGCACAGGGCCGCTGCGGGCGCGCCGACCCGGCGCGACGCCCGAGTGCGCCTGGTGCGGCCGCGCAGCGACGGGCTGGACGTGCGGCAACTGCGGATCGGACAAGGTCCGCATGGCGTCGTCGGGCAGCGAGCGGACCGCCGACGAGCTCGGCCGGGCCTTCCCCGGCGTGCGCATCGTCGTCGCCGACGGTGCGCACGCCGTGCTTCGGGTGGATGCGCGGCCCGCCCTCGTCATCGCCACCCGGGGCGCGGAGCCGATCGCCGACGGCGGGTACCGAGCCGTCCTCCTCCTCGACGGCGAGCGGATGCTGATGTCCGAGGATCTGCGGATCGGCGAGTCGTGCCTGCGGTGGTGGTCGAACGCCGCAGCGCTCGCCCGTCCGGGCGCCCCCGTGCACCTCGCCGGCGTCGTCGGACCGGTCGCGCGCGCCCTCGCCACGTGGTCGCAGCCCGCCTACGCCCGGGGCGAGCTCGCGGAGCGGGCGCCCCTGCGCATGCCGCCGGCCGTTCGGGTGGCGGCGATCGAAGGGGTGCCGACGGCTGTCGCGAGCGCGTTGAGCACCCTCCGCGAGGCGGTCCCGGCGCTCCCGGAGGACGCGGTCGTCGGTCCCGTGGCCGTCGGGGACGACTCCGCGGTCCATCGCGCGCTCGTCCGGTTCGAGTACGCCCAGGGTCGTGCCGTCGCCGAGAGCCTCCGAGCCTCTGTCGTGCATGCGGCGCTCACGAGCAGACGGTCTGCGCACGAGCGTGGTCCCCGCGCCCGGAATACACTCAAGGTGCGGCTCGACGTGCTCGAGCCCGAGCTGTGAGGAGATCCATGCGCGTCGTCTTCGCCGGGACCCCAGATGCGGCGGTTCCCTCGCTGCGGCTGCTCGCCGCATCCACTCACGACATCGTCGGTGTGATCACGCGCCGAGACGCCCCCCTCGGCCGCAAGCGCGTCCTGACCCCCTCGCCGATCGCCCGCGCCGCGGAGGAGCTCGGTCTGCCGGTCATCAAGACCGATCGACTGGATGCCGAGGCCACAAGCCGGATCGCCGCCCTGAAGCCGGACCTCGGCGTCATCGTGGCGTACGGCGGACTCGTGCGCGAGCCGCTGCTGTCCACGCCGGGCCGGGGCTGGATCAACCTGCACTTCTCGCTCCTGCCACGGTGGCGCGGCGCCGCTCCTGTGCAGCACGCGCTCATCGCCGGCGACGAGGTCGTGGGCGCCGCGGTGTTCCAGCTCGTCCCCGAGCTGGATGCCGGTGACGTCTTCGCGGTGCTCGAGCACCGGCCGGTGGGCGGTGAGACGGCCGGCGATGTCCTCGACGACCTCGCCCATCGCGGCGCGTATCTGCTCGAGGATGTGGTCGATCAGCTGGCTGCCGGGACGGCCGTGGCGACGCCCCAGGAGGGCAGCGCCACCTTCGCACCGAAGCTGACTCTCGACGACGGCCGGATCCGCTGGAACGAGCCGGCGCACGACGTGCTGAACCGCGTGCGCGGTGTGACGCCGGAGCCCGGGGCGCACGCGGAGCTCGACGGCGCGCGGGTGAAGATCCTCGCAGCGAGGGCTGCTTCCACGGCCCGCGAGCTGGCGCCCGGAGAGGTGGAGCTCGTCGGCAAGGAGGTGCTCGCAGGCACGGCCGACGAGCCGATCGCGCTCGTGACCGTCCAGCCTGCGGGTCGCGGATCGATGGCGGCCGCAGACTGGTGGCGCGGGCTCCGCGGCATCGGTCCGGTGGTCTTGCGATGAGCTCGGCCTCTCCACGCACGTCGTCCTCGCGGGGGCGCCCCGGCGGTCACGGGGCCGGCGGTGCGACCCCGGCGCGTCTGGTCGCCTACGAGACGCTGCGCGCCGTGCACGAGTCGGAGGCGTACGCCAACCTCCTGCTGCCGCGAGCCATCGCGTCGGCACGGCTCTCGACGGCGGATGCGGCGCTGGCCACCGAGCTCGCGTACGGCACGCTTCGCCGGCAGGGCACGTACGACGCCGTGATCGCTCTGGCCGCCGACCGCCCGGCGCATGACATCGATCCCGCCGTCCTCGACGCCCTGCGTCTCGGCGTCCATCAGCTGCTCGCCACGCGGATCGCCTCGCACGCCGCGGTCAACGAGTGCGTCGAGCTCGTGCGGCGCACGAGCGGCAAAGGTGCGGCCGGATTCGCGAACGCCGTGCTGCGGCGCGTGTCGCGTGAGACGCCGGGGGAGTGGATGTCGCAGGTCGAGGCCTCGGCCCGCACGGAGGACGAGCGCATCGGTCTGCGCAGCGCGCACCCCGTCTGGGTCGTGCGGGCACTGCGCCGAGCCCTCGCCGCGGAGGGCCGGGCGGACGAGCTCGACGAGCTGCTGGACGCCGACAACGAGGCTCCGAAGGTCACGATGACGGCCCTGCCCGGACTCGCGGACGTGCCGGAGTCCGCCTCGCGCACGCCCTACTCGCCGACCGGGTTCCGCCTCGGCGGGGGCGACCCGGAGCCCGTCATCGCCCGCTCCCAGGGGCGGCTGCGCGTGCAGGACGAGGGGTCGCAGCTCGCGGCCTACGCGCTGACCCACGCGTCGCCGATCGCCGAAGGGGAGCGCTGGCTCGACCTGTGCGCCGGTCCGGGCGGCAAGACCGCGCTCCTCGCCGCCGAGGCGCTGGCGCACGGCGCCCGGCTCGAGGCCAACGAGATCGCCCCCGCGCGGGCCGGCCTCGTCCGGCAGGCCCTCGCCGCGGTGCCGCTCGACGTACCGGTCAGCGAGCAGGATGGCCGTATCCGGGCCACAGCGTCGCTGGACACCTACGACCGCATCCTCGTCGACGCGCCCTGCACGGGCCTCGGAGCGCTGCGGCGGCGGCCCGAGGCGCGCTGGCGCAAGACGCCGGCCGATGTGCCCGAGCTCGTCTCACTGCAGCGCGAGCTCGCATCCACCGCCATCGGGGCCCTCAAGCCCGGCGGCGTCCTCGCGTACGTCACGTGCTCGCCGCACCTCGCCGAGACGAGCGGTGTGGTCGCCGACCTTCGCCGAGACTGGGGCGATCGCATCGAGGAGCTGGATGCGCGGGCGGTGCTGCAGTCCGTCGCCCGCACGCCGCTCGACCTCGCCGAACCCGCCGACGGATCGGGCCGCGCGCAGCTGTGGCCGCACCGCCACGGCACCGATGCGATGTTCATCGCGCTGCTGCGCCGACGCTGACCTTGCGACCTCGGGATAATGGGCCCGTGCCCGATCTTCCCGCCGCGCCGCGCATCAACCCCAGCATCCTCGCCGCCGACTTCGTGAACATGGAGGCCGAGCTCGCCCGGATCGCCGCCGCCGATTTCGTCCATGTCGACGTCATGGACAACCATTTCGTGCCGAACCTCACGTTCGGCCCGCAGATGGTGGAGCGCATTCAGGCGACGAGCCCGATCCCGCTGGACGTGCACCTCATGATCGCGGATCCCGACCGCTGGGCGCCAGGATATGCGGAGCTCGGAGCCGCATCCGTCACGTTCCATCTCGAGGCGGCCACCGAACCGGTGAGCCTCGCGCGCCGCCTGCGCGACATCGGCGCGCGTGCGGGGGTGGCGGTCAAGCCCGCGACGCCGGTGGAGGGGCTGTTCGACCTCCTCGACGACTTCGACCAGATCCTCGTGATGACGGTCGAACCCGGCTTCGGCGGCCAGTCGTTCATGAGCGAGATGATGCCCAAGCTGCGCCGCCTGGCCGACGAGGCGAAGCGGCGGGGGAGCTCCGTGTGGCTGCAGGTCGACGGGGGGATCGCGGCATCCACCATCGAACAGGCCGCGGAAGCGGGCGCCGACACGTTCGTCGCGGGGTCCGCGGTGTTCGGCGCCGACGACCCCGGGCGGGCGATCGCGGCCCTGCGCGAGACGGCCGCCCGGCACCGTCACTGAGCGACGCGCGGTCCGCGGCGCTCCGCCGCTTCGCTACGCTGGAACGGTGAAGACGTTCGACTCGCTGTTCGCCGAGCTCGCCGCGACCGCGGCCGAACGGCCCGCCGGCTCCGGCACGGTCGCCCGCCTCGACGCGGGTGTGCACGCGATCGGCAAGAAGATCGTCGAGGAGGCCGCCGAGGTCTGGATGGCGGCCGAGTACGAGTCGAAGGATGCGGCGGCCGAGGAGATCTCGCAGCTGCTGTACCACCTGCAGGTGATGATGCTCGCAAAGGGCCTGCAGCTGGAGGACGTCTACCGACATCTGTGAGCGAACGCCCGTCCGTCCGCCACGAACCGAAAGCAAACCCGATGCTGCGAATCGCCGTGCCCAACAAGGGCTCCCTCGCCGACACAGCCGCCGACATGCTCGCGGAGGCCGGATACACCGGCCGTCGCGATGCCAAGGACCTCTACGTCTCCGACCCCGTGAACGAGGTCGAGTTCTTCTATCTGCGCCCGCGTGACATCGCGACGTACGTCGGGGCGGGAGCGCTCGATGTCGGTATCACCGGCCGCGACCTCCTCCTCGACGCCCGCATGCCCGGCGCGCGCGAGATCGAGGCGCTCGGCTTCGCCGGTTCGACCTTCCGCTTCGCCGGCCCTCCCGGGCGGTTCACCTCCTTGGAGGACCTCAACGGGATGCGGGTCGCCACGGCGTACCCCGGACTGGTCGACGGCTACCTCGACGCCCACGGCGTCGCGGTCGACCTCGTACCGCTCGACGGCGCGGTCGAATCGGCCGTGCAGCTGGGCGTGGCGGATGCGGTGGCCGACGTCGTCTCGACCGGCACGACCCTCCGCCAGGCCGGCCTCGAGATCTTCGGGCCCGTGCTGCTGGAGTCCGACGCGGTCCTGATCGCGGGACCCACCGACGCCGACGGCACCGAGACGCTGCTGCGCCGCCTGCGCGGTGTCATGGTCGCGCGCCGATACGTCCTGGTCGACTACGACCTGCCGGCGAAGCTCGTCGACCGGGCGATCTCGATCGCAGGCGGCATCGAGTCGCCGACGATCTCGCCGCTGCGCGACCCGGAGTGGGTCGCTGTGCGGGTCATGGTCCCGCGCGCTGGCGTCAACCAGGTGATGGACCAGCTCTATGCGATCGGAGCCCGTGCCATCCTCGTGACCGCGATCCACGCAGCGAGGCTCTGACATGACACTCGCGACCCGGGTCATCCCGTGCCTCGACGTGGCCGGCGGTCGCGTCGTGAAGGGCGTCAACTTCGAGAACCTCCGCGACATGGGCGACCCCGTCGAGCTCGCCCGCCTGTACTTCGATCAGGGCGCGGACGAGCTGACCTTCCTCGATGTCACGGCCACGGTCGACGACCGCGCCACGACGTACGACGTCGTCCGCCGCACCGCCGAGCAGGTCTTCATCCCGCTGACGGTCGGCGGCGGTGTGCGCTCGACGGATGACGTGGCACGGCTGCTGTCGGTGGGAGCCGACAAGATCGGCGTCAACTCGGCTGCCATCGCGCGCCCGGCCCTCGTGGACGAGATCGCCGACCGCTTCGGCGCACAGGTGCTCGTCCTCTCGCTCGACGTCAAGCGCAGCGCTGCGACGGCGTCGGGCTTCGTCGTGACGACCCACGGCGGGCGCACCGAGACCACCCTCGACGCCCTCGAGTGGGCCCGCGAGGCGATCGAGCGCGGCGCCGGCGAGCTGCTCGTCAACTCCATCGATGCCGACGGCACCAAGGAGGGCTTCGACCTCGAGCTCATCCGCCTGATGCGGGAGATCTCGAGCGTTCCGGTGATCGCCTCGGGCGGCGCGGGCAAGGCCGAGGACTTCGCACCCGCGGTGCACGCCGGCGCGGACGCCGTGCTCGCGGCATCCGTCTTCCACTCCGGCCAGCTGACCGTGGGCGACGTCAAGCGCGCGCTGTCCGCGGAGGGCATCGACATCCGCGAGACGGGGGAGCTGTCATGACAGACACCGCACGGGTTCCGGAGGCCGTCGAGGACCGCATCGCCCGGGTCGCCTTCAACGCGGACGGCCTCGTGGCCGCGATCGTCCAGCAGTGGGACACCCGGGAGGTGCTCATGCTCGGATGGATGGATGCCGAGGCCCTCCGCCGCACGCTCACGAGCGGCCGCGTCACCTTCTGGTCGCGCTCGCGCCAGGAGTACTGGCGCAAGGGCGACACGTCGGGCAACATCCAGATCGTGCGCGGCGCGCGCCTGGACTGCGACGGAGACGCCATACTCCTGGAGGTCGATCAGGTCGGCCCGGCATGCCACACGGGCACCCGAACGTGCTTCGACGCCGACGACCTCGACCCCGTTCGAGGTCCGGAGCGATGAGGGCGCGCGCACGGCTGATCTCCGTCGTCCTCATGCTGATCGCGGGCGCGGTCGGCGTCATCTCGTCGACCCAGACGTGGCTCACGGTCACGGTGGACGTGGGCTCGTCGCACGACCTGCCGGTGCCGGGCGCGTCGGCGATGCCGATCCTCGCGCCGCTGAGCCTCGCGGTCATGGCCCTCGGCCTGGCCCTGTCGATCGTCGGGCGAGTGCTGCGCTACATCTTCGGCGCCCTGAGTCTCGTCATCGCCGCGATCCTCCTGTGGCAGACCGCCGTCATCGTCTTCACACGTCCCGTCAGCTCCGTGCAGGCGGTCGTCACGAAGGCGACCGGCATCGCGGGACTCGGTCCGATCGGCCAGCTCGTGGAGAAGATCACCGGGACCGCCTGGCCGGCGATCACCCTGCTGGCCTGGATCGTCCTCGCGGTGGGGGGGATCCTCACCCTCGTCACAGCACGCGACTGGGGCACGGGCGGCCGGCGCTACCGTGCCGACGCCGCACCCCATGCCGCCGCATCCGGTCCGCTCGACGCGATCGACTCGTGGGACGATCTGTCCCGGGGTCAGGATCCCACCGCCGGCGAACAGCCCCGATAGACTGGCCGCGCGCAGTCGCGCCACCCCCGAAGGAGAAACATGAGCAGCAACCCCATCGGCGACCCCGGCCACGGACACTCGCCGGCGGCCTGGACGGCTGTCATCATCATGCTCGCCGCGATCGCCCTCGCGACCGTCGCGTTCTTCCTCGAGGTGCCGTGGCTCGTCTGGACCGGTGTGGTGCTCATCGTCGTCGGTCTCATCGTCGGCTGGGCGATGGCCCGGGCCGGCTATGGCGTGAACGGCCCCAAGTACACGCCGAAAGAGCACTGAACATGCTCGCCGACCTGACGGCCGGCGCAGTCGAGGATGCCGAGGCTCGAGCGGCCGTCCGCCCGCTCGCCGAAGTGGAGCGCGCGGCCCTCGCGCAGACGCCCGCCCTGGACGCCCTCGCGGCACTCGCTCCCGCTGACCGCGTCAAGATCATTGCGGAGGTCAAGCGCGCCAGCCCGTCGCGCGGCGACCTCGCGGCGATCCCCGACCCCGCGCTGCAGGCGCGGCTCTACGAGCAGGGCGGAGCGTCCGCGATCTCCGTGCTCACCGAGGAGCGGCGCTTCAAGGGGAGCCTCGCCGATCTCGAGGCCGTGAAGGCCGCCGTCGGCATCCCCGTCCTGCGCAAAGACTTCATCGCGACGCCGTACCAGGTCTTCGAGGCGCGCGCCGCGGGGGCCGACCTCGCGCTCCTGATCGTCGCCGCGCTCGATCAGCAGCTGCTCGCGCAGCTGCACGCGCTCGTGCTCGAGCTCGGGATGACGCCCCTCGTCGAGACGCACTCGGCCGACGAGGTGGCTCGGGCCGCCGATGTCGGCGCCCGGCTCGTGGGTGTGAACGCCCGCAACCTGTCGACGTTCGATCTCGACCGCGACCTGTTCGGCCGGCTGGCCGACAGCATCCCGGCCGGCGCCGTGAAGGTCGCCGAGTCGGCTGTGCTCGCACCCGCCGACGTCGCCCGCTACCGCGCAGCCGGCGCCGACGTCGTCCTCGTCGGCGAGGCTCTCGTCACGGGCGATCCCGTCGCCACGTTGAACGCATTCCTCGGAGGTTCCGAATGACGACCCTGCGTGCGGCCAAAGGCCCGTTCTTCGGCGAGTTCGGCGGGCGCTACATGCCCGAGTCGCTCATCGCGGCGATCGACGAGCTCACCGAGGTCTACGAGCAGGCGATGGCCGATCCCGCGTTCCTCGCGGAGCTCGGCGAGATCCTGCACTCCTACGCCGGACGTCCGTCGGTGCTGACCGAGGTGCCGCGTTTCGCCGAACATGCGGGCGGCGCCCGCGTTTTCCTCAAGCGCGAGGACCTCAACCACACGGGGTCGCACAAGATCAACAACGTCATCGGCCAGGCTCTGCTCACCAAGCGCCTCGGCAAGACCCGCGTCATCGCGGAGACGGGCGCGGGCCAGCACGGCGTGGCGACCGCGACGGCCGCGGCGCTGTTCGGCTTCGACTGCACGGTCTACATGGGCAAGGTCGACACGCAGCGCCAGGCGCTCAATGTCGCCCGCATGCGCCTGCTGGGCGCCGAGGTCGTCCCGGTCACGACGGGCTCCCGCACGCTGAAGGACGCGATCAACGACGCATACCGCGACTGGGTGGCGAGCGTCGAGACCACGAACTACATCTTCGGCACAGCGGCGGGCCCGCATCCGTTCCCGTCCATGGTCCGCGACTTCCAGAAGGTCATCGGCGAGGAGGCGCGCGACCAGCTGCTCGCCGAGACCGGGCGCCTTCCCGACGCCGTCCTCGCGTGCGTCGGCGGCGGCTCGAACGCGATCGGCATGTTCGACGCGTTCCTCGACGACGAGGGCGTCCGCCTCTACGGCGTGGAGGCTGCCGGCGACGGCGTCGACACCCCGCGGCACGCCGCATCCATCGAGCGCGGTCGTCCGGGTGTGCTGCACGGCGCCAAGACCTACGTGCTGCAGGATGCCGACGGCCAGACGATCGAGTCGCACTCGATCTCGGCCGGCCTGGACTACCCCGGCGTCGGTCCGGAGCACGCGTGGCTCGCCTCGATCGGTCGTGCGGAGTACATCCCGGCGACCGACGACGAGGCGATGCAGGCGCTGCGCCTTCTGTCGCGCACGGAGGGCATCATCCCCGCGATCGAGTCCGCGCACGCTCTGGCGGGGGCGCTGCGCATCGGGCGCGAGCTCGGATCCGACGCGATCCTCGCGGTGTGCCTCTCCGGTCGCGGCGACAAGGACATGGACACCGCGGCGCGTTACTTCGGGCTGTACGACGAGGAGGGCCAGCGATGACCTCGCGAGTGGAAGCCGCGATCGACGCCGCGCACGCCGCCGGCCGCGGGGCGTTCGTCGGGTACCTCCCGGTCGGGTTCCCCGATCTGCAGACGAGCATCGACGCGGCGGTGACGCTCGCCGAGAACGGCGTCGACGTCATCGAGCTCGGGCCGCCGTACTCCGACCCGGTCATGGACGGAACGGTCATCCAAGAGGCGACGCAGGCCGCTCTCGCGGGCGGCTTCCGGCTGCCGGACCTCTTCACGGCGGTGCGCGCCATCACGAGTCGCGTCTCGATCCCGGTTCTCGTCATGACCTACTGGAACCCGGTGCTGCAGTACGGCGTCGACCGGTATGCCGACGACCTGCTCGCCGCCGGCGGCGCGGGACTGATCACGCCCGACATCACGCCCGAGAGCGCGCCGGAGTGGATCGCGGCGAGCGAGCGCACCGGCCTCGACCGCGTGTTCCTCGCAGCGCCGACCTCGACGGATGCGCGCCTGGACCTCATCAGCGCCAGCTCAACGGGCTTCGTCTACACCGTGTCGACGATGGGCATCACGGGGGAGCGGGCGCAGCTGGATGCCGCGGCCCGCACTCTCGTCGGCCGCCTGCGCGCGCACGGTGCGCGGCGCGCGTGCGTGGGCATCGGCATCTCGAACGCCGAGCAGGTCGCCGCGGTGCTCGAGTACGCGGACGGGGCGATCGTCGGGACGGCGCTCGTGCGCGCCCTGCGCGACGGCGGACTGGACGGCCTCGCGCAGACGACCCGTGCCATCGCGGCCGGGACGGTGCGCGCAGGAGCCTCGTCGCAGCCCGCCTAGAATCGACGCATGACCCTCCCCGCCTCGGGCGTGCTCTCCGGCGCGCTCGCCAGCATCCCGAGCCCGCCCTCGAGCTACTTCACCGTGGGCCCGTTCCAGATCCACTACTACGCCCTGTGCATCATCGCCGGCATCGTCTTCGCCACGCTGATGACCAACTACCGGCTGACCAAGCGGGGCGGCGAGCCGTGGGTGGTCATCGACATCGCACTGATCGCGGTGCCTCTCGCGATCATCTTCGCCCGGGGCTACCACGTGCTCACGCACTGGAGCTTCTACTTCGGACCGGGCAAGAACCCGCTGACCGCCCTGTACATCTGGGAGGGCGGCATAGCGATCTACGGCGCCCTCATCGGCGGCGCCATCGGCGCGTGGCTGGGCTGCAAGTGGACCGGCATCCGCTTCACGAGCTTCGCCGACGCCCTCGCACCGGGCCTGCTCGTCGCCCAGGCGCTCGGCCGGTTCGGCAACTGGTTCAACCACGAGCTGTACGGCCTTCCGACGACGCTTCCGTGGGGCCTGCAGATCGAGTCGACCAACCCCGCGTTCCCGCCGGGACTGCCGGCCGGCACGCTCTTCCACCCGACCTTCCTCTACGAGATCATCTGGAACCTGATCGGCGCGGCGGTGCTCCTGTGGGCCGGTCGTCGCTTCCACCTGCAGTGGGGCCGGCTCTTCGGCCTCTACCTCGTCTGGTACAGCGCGGGCCGCATCGTGTGGGAGTCCATCCGCATCGACCCGAGCGACGTCTACCTGGGTCTGCGCACCAATGTGTGGGCCGCGATCTTCGGCGTCATCCTGGGTCTCGCCGTCATGCTCGTGCAGAAGCGCCGGCACCCCGGCTTCGAGCCGTCGGTCTATATGTCCGGTCGACAGCCCAAGTCCAAACTGCCTGTAGACTCTGGGGACACCGATGACTACGTCGACGTGAGCGAGCCGCCCGCGACGGAAGTCGAGGGCACAGCCACAAGCACCGCCGCCACCACGTAGGAGAACGGGCCGACGTCGTCCCATCTTGAGTATCAACTGAGGACGGTAGGTATGGCTTCGAGCCCACCTCACGGCGCCGCGACCGGCGCGTTCCCGGCCAAGCAGGGCATGTACAACCCGGCGTTCGAGAAGGACGCCTGCGGCCTCGCGATGGTCGCGACGCTGCGCGGCGAGGCCGGACACGACATCGTCGAGCTGGCGCTGACCGCACTGCGCAACCTGGAGCACCGAGGTGCGATCGGATCGGATGCGGGCACCGGCGACGGCGCCGGCATCCTGACCCAGATGCCGGACGCGTTCCTGCGCGCGGTCGTCGACTTCGACCTGCCGCCGGTGGGCGAGTATGCCGCAGGACTCGCGTTCCTGCCGCGCGACGACGATGAGCGCGCCGCGCTCAAGGAGGGCGTCGCGCGGATCGCCGAAAGCGAGGCCCTGACGATCCTCGGCTGGCGCACCGTGCCCGTCGAGGAGGAGCACCTCGGCAAGCTCGCGTTCGAGGCCCGTCCCTCTTTCGAGCAGATCTTCGTCTCCCGTCCGGCGGTCGGCGACTCGCCGGCGCTGTCGGGGATCGAACTCGACCGCCGCATCTACCGGCTGCGGAAGCGTGCCCAGCACGAGCTCGACGCGTACTTCGTCTCGCTGTCGTCCCGGACGCTCGGCTACAAGGGCATGGTGACGACGCTCCAGCTCGAGCCGTTCTACCCCGACCTGCAGGATGAGCGCTTCACGACCGAGCTGGCCGTCGTGCATTCGCGCTACTCGACCAACACGTTCCCGTCGTGGCCGCTGGCGCAGCCGCTGCGCATGCTCGCCCACAACGGCGAGATCAACACCGTCAACGGCAACCGGAACTGGATGCGCGCCCGTCAGTCGCAGCTCGAATCCGAGCTGCTGGGCGACATCCGGCCGCTCCTGCCGATCTGCACCGACGCCGCCAGCGACTCGGCGTCGTTCGACGAGGTGCTGGAGCTGCTGACCCTCAGCGGCCGCAGCCTGCCGCACGCCGTGATGATGATGGTGCCGGCCGCGTATGAGAAGCAGACCGAGATCTCGCCCGAGCTGCGCGCCTTCTACGAGTTCCACGCCATGCAGATGGAACCGTGGGACGGCCCCGCCGCCCTCATCTTCACCGATGGCACCCTCGTCGGCGCGACCCTCGACCGCAACGGCCTGCGCCCGGGCCGGTGGACCGAGACGACCGACGGCCTCGTCGTCATCGGCAGCGAGACGGGCGTGCTCGACTTCGAGCCGGCGCGTATCAAGCGCCGCGGCCGGCTGCGTCCCGGACGCATGTTCCTCGTGGACACGGCTGCCCGCCGCATCGTGGAGGACGAGGAGCTCAAGGCGGACCTCGCCGCCCTCGAGCCGTGGCAGCAGTGGCTCGACGAGGGCCGCGTTCGGCTTGCCGACCTCCCCGAGCGCGAGCACATCGTGCACCCCATCGCATCCATCACGCGCCGCCAGCGCACGTTCGGCTACACCGAGGAGGAAGTGCGCATCCTCCTGACCCCGATGGGCCAGAACGGCGCCGAGCCGCTCGGCGCGATGGGCAGCGACACGCCCGTCGCGGTGCTCAGCGAGCGCCCGCGCCTGCTGTTCGACTACTTCACGCAGCAGTTCGCGCAGGTGACCAACCCGCCGCTGGACTCGATCCGCGAGGAGGTCGTCACGTCGCTGGCGCTCGGACTCGGTCCGGAGCGCAACCTGCTGTCATGGGGTCCGTCGCACACGCGCAACGTCATCCTGGATTTCCCGGTGATCGACAACGACGAGCTCGCGAAGATCCAGCACATCGACACGGCCCTCCCGGGTCGCTCGTCGGTGACGATCCGCGGCCTGTACCGCGTCGAGGCCGGCCACAAGGGGATGGAGAAGCGCCTCGCCCAGATGTGCCAGGAGGTCGACGAGGCCATCGAGGACGGCGCGGAGTTCATCGTGCTGTCGGACCGCGACTCGAACAAGGATCTCGCGCCCATCCCGTCGCTGCTGATGCTGGCGGCCGTGCACCACCACCTCATCCGCAAGGAGACGCGGATGCGCGTCGGTCTCGTGGTCGAGGCGGGCGATGTGCGCGAGGTGCACCACGTGGCGACGCTGATCGGCTACGGCGCCTCCGCGGTGAACCCGTACCTTGCGATGGAGACCGTCGAGTACCTCGTGCGCGCCGGCTACATCACCGGCGTCACGCCCGAGAAGGCCGTCCGCAACCTCATCTACGCCCTCGGCAAGGGCGTGCTGAAGATCATGTCCAAGATGGGCATCTCGACCGTGTCGTCGTACGCGGGCGCGCAGGTCTTCGAGGCGATCGGGCTGTCCCGCTCGTTCATCGACGCGTACTTCACGGGCACCGAGTCGAAGCTCGGCGGTGTCGGCATCGAGGTCATCGCGGCCGAGGGCGCCCAGCGCCACGCGTTCGCGTACCCCGAGGACGGCGCGGTGCGTGTGCACGAGCGCCTGTGGACGGGCGGCGAGTACCAGTGGCGCCGCGACGGGTCGCCGCACCTGTTCAACCCGGAGACGGTGTTCCGTCTGCAGCACTCCACCCGCACACGTCGGTACGACATCTTCCGCGAGTACACGAAGATGGTCGACGACCAGGCCACGGAGCTGAAGACCCTCCGCGGCATGTTCCGGCTCAAGTCCGGGATGCGCCCCGCCGTCCCGATCGACGAGGTGGAGCCGGTCTCCTCCATCGTCAAGAGGTTCTCCACCGGCGCGATGAGCTACGGCTCGATCTCGCGCGAGGCCCACGAGACCCTGGCGATCGCGATGAACCGCATCGGCGGCAAGTCCAACACCGGCGAGGGCGGCGAGGACGTCGACCGCCTCGTCGACCCCGAGCGGCGCAGCGCGATCAAGCAGGTCGCGTCGGGCAGGTTCGGCGTCACGAGCATGTACCTGACGCAGGCGGACGACATCCAGATCAAGCTCGCCCAGGGCGCGAAGCCCGGCGAGGGCGGTCAGCTGCCTCCGGGCAAGGTGTATCCGTGGATCGCCCGCACCCGCGGGGGCACGGCCGGCGTCGGCCTCATCTCGCCGCCGCCGCACCACGACATCTACTCGATCGAGGACCTCAAGCAGCTGATCTTCGATCTGAAGCGCGCGAACCCCGAGGCACGGGTGCACGTCAAGCTCGTCAGCCAGTCCGGCATCGGCGCGGTCGCGGCCGGCACGGCGAAGGCTCTGGCGGACGTCATCCTCGTCTCCGGCCACGACGGCGGAACGGGCGCGAGCCCGCTGAACTCCCTGAAGCACGCGGGCACCCCGTGGGAGCTCGGCCTCGCCGAGACGCAGCAGACGCTCATGCTCAACGGCATGCGCGACCGCGTGTCCGTGCAGGTCGACGGGCAGCTGAAGACCGGTCGCGACGTCATCATCGGCGCGCTGCTCGGCGCCGAGGAGTTCGGCTTCGCCACCGCGCCGCTCGTCGTGTCGGGCTGCGTCATGATGCGCGTGTGCCACCTCGACACGTGCCCCGTGGGCGTGGCGACGCAGAACCCCGTCCTGCGGGCGCGGTTCTCCGGCAAGCCGGAGTTCGTCATCAACTTCATGGAGTTCATCGCCGAGGAGGTGCGGGAGCTCCTGGCTCAGCTCGGCTTCCGGTCCCTCGACGAGGCGATCGGCCACAGCGAGCTGCTGGACGTCGACGGCGCCGTCGCGCACTGGAAGGCGAACGGTCTCGATCTCACGCCGATCCTGCACGGTCCCGCTTTCGCCGAGGACGAGCCCCGCCGTCGTGCCCGTGCCCAGAACCACGAGCTCGAGGAGCACTTCGACGTGCCGCTCATCGAGCGTGCCCAGGATGTCATCGGCCACGGCGGCCACGTCGCGTTCGATCTGCCGATCCGCAACACGGAGCGGGCGGTCGGCACGATGCTCGGTCACCACGTGACGAAGGCGCACGGCGAGAACGGACTGGCCTCCGGGTCGATCGAGATCAACCTCACGGGCTCGGCCGGGCAGTCCTTCGGCGCGTTCCTGCCGGCGGGCATCACCCTGCGGCTGGAGGGCGACTCCAACGACTACGTGGGCAAGGGCCTCTCGGGCGGCCAGATCGTCATCCGCCCGCCGCGTGCCGCGACCTTCGACGCATCCCGCAACGTCATCGCGGGCAACGTCATCGGGTACGGGGCGACGCAGGGCACGATGTTCCTGCGCGGCGTGGTCGGCGAGCGGTTCCTCGTCCGCAACTCGGGCGCGACCGCGGTCGTCGAGGGTGCGGGCGACCATGCTCTCGAGTACATGACCGGCGGTCTCGCGGTGATCCTGGGCGAGACCGGGCGCAACCTCGGCGCGGGGATGTCGGGCGGCACCGCCTACATCCACAAGCTCGACCGGGCGCGCGTCAACCGGGAGGCGCTTTCGGGAGGCGAGCTCGAGCTCGGTCCGCTGGGATCGGCGGATGCGGAGATCCTCCGCGATCTGCTCGAGCAGCATGTCGCCGAGACCGACTCGGCCCTCGCCGCGGCGATGCTCGCCGATTTCGACGCCGAGCTGGCGAACTTCACGCGCGTGCTCCCTCGGGACTACGCGGCCGTACTGCAAACCCGGCAGGATGCCGTCGCCCAGGGTCTCGACCCGGACGGCGACGTGGTCTGGAGCCGCATTCTGGAGGTGACCGGTGGCTGACCCCAAGGGCTTTCTGAAGACGACGGAGCGCGAGCTGCCGCCTCGCCGTCCGGTGCGCGTGCGCATCATGGACTGGAAAGAGGTCTACGAACCCGGCGACTCCGCCGTGCTGCGCCGGCAGGCGGGCCGCTGCATGGACTGCGGCATCCCGTTCTGCCACCAGGGGTGCCCGCTCGGCAACCTCATCCCCGAGTGGAACGACCTCACGTGGCGCGGCGAGGGCCGCTCCGCCATCGAACGGCTGCACGCGACGAACAACTTCCCGGAGTTCACCGGCCGGCTGTGCCCGGCGCCGTGCGAGAGTGCGTGCGTCCTCGGCATCAACCAGCCGGCGGTCACGATCAAGCAGATCGAGGTCTCCACGATCGACGAGGCGTTCTCGCGCGGATGGGTGGAGCCTCAGCCTCCCGGTCGCCTGACCGGCAAGACCGTCGCCGTCGTCGGATCGGGTCCTGCCGGCCTCGCGGCCGCGCAGCAGCTGACCCGCGCCGGCCACACCGTGGCCGTGTTCGAACGCGACGACCGCATCGGCGGGCTGCTGCGCTACGGCATCCCCGACTTCAAGATGGAGAAGCGCCACATCGAGTCGCGCCTGCGCCAGATGCAGGACGAGGGCACGCGCTTCCGCGCGGGCGTCGAGGTCGGCGTCGACATCTCGTGGAGCGACCTGCGGGCGCGCTACGACGCCGTCGTGATCGCCACCGGCTCCACCGTGCCGCGCGAGCTCGCGCTGCCCGGTCGTGACCTCGACGGCGTCCACTTCGCCATGGAGTACCTGGTCGAGTCCAACCGCGTGATCGCCGGCGAGCGGGTGCCCAACCAGATCACGGCCGAGGGCAAGCACGTCATCGTCATCGGCGGCGGCGACACCGGCGCCGACTGCATCGGCACCGCGCACCGCCAGGGTGCGCTGAGTGTCACGAACCTCGCGATCGGACGCCAGCCCCCGGCATCCCGCCCCGACCACCAGCCCTGGCCGATGATGCCGAACGTGTTCGAGGTGCAATCCGCGCACGAGGAGGGCGGCGAGCGCTCCTATCTCGCGTCGACGGTCGAGTTCCTCGGGAACGACGTCGGAGAGGTGCGTGCGCTGCGCGTCGCCGAGACCGAGTTCGTCGACGGCCGCCGCGTGCCGCGCAGCGGCACCGAGCGCGAGATCCCCGCTGACCTGGTGCTGATCGCCATGGGCTTCACCGGTCCCGAGCGCGAGCTGCTCGAGGACCAGCTGGGTGCGCGGTTCACCGGCCGAGGGAACGTCGAGCGCGAGGACGACTATCAGACCACTGTTCCCGGCGTGTTCGTCGCCGGCGACGCGGGCCGTGGACAATCCCTCATCGTGTGGGCCATCGCCGAAGGCCGCGCCGTCGCCGCGGGCGTCGATCGGTACCTCATGGGGGATACGTCCCTGCCATCTCCCGTTCGCCCGACCGACGTCGCCATCGGTCTGCAGCCCGCGTAGGCTGTACGCGGTTTGCCCAACAAATCCCCGGAGTTGAAACCCGAATGAGACGCGCGAAGATCGTCGCAACCCTGGGGCCCGCCACATCGTCGTACGAGATGGTTCGCGCCATCATCGACGCCGGTGTCGACGTGGCCCGCCTCAATCTCAGTCATGGCGATTACTCGCTGCATGACGCCAACCTCGCCAATGTGCGGCGCGCCGCGGACGACGCAGGACGCGCCGTCGCCGTGCTGGTCGACCTGCAGGGTCCGAAGATCCGTCTCGGACGCTTCTCCGACGGCCCGCACGAGCTCGCCCCGGGCGACATCTTCAAGATCACCATCGAGGACATCCCCGGCACGAAGGACATCTGCTCCACGACCTTCAAGGGTCTGCCGCAGGACGTCAAGCCGGGCGACTTCCTCCTCATCGACGACGGCAAGGTCCGCGTCCAGGTCATCGAGACCGACGACCTCGTCGTGACCACGAAGGTCGTCGTCGGCGGTGCCGTGTCGAACAACAAGGGCATCAACCTTCCCGGCGTCGCGGTCAACGTGCCCGCGCTGTCCGAGAAGGACGAGGCGGACCTGCGCTGGGGCCTGCGCGCCGGCGCCGACCTCATCGCCCTCTCGTTCGTGCGCGATGCGAAGGACGTCCAGCGGGTGCACGTGATCATGGCGGAGGAGGGGCGTCACGTCCCGGTCATCGCGAAGATCGAGAAGCCCCAGGCCGTCGACAACCTCGAGGAGATCGTCAACGCGTTCGACGGCATCATGGTCGCGCGCGGCGACCTCGGCGTCGAGCTCCCGCTCGAGGCCGTGCCGATCGTGCAGAAGCGCGCCGTCGAGCTCGCGCGGCGCAATGCCAAGCCCGTCATCGTGGCGACGCAGATGCTCGAGTCGATGATCACGAGCCCGGTGCCGACCCGCGCCGAGACGAGCGACGTCGCCAACGCCGTCCTCGACGGCGCGGACGCGGTCATGCTCTCCGGCGAGACGAGCGTCGGGGAGTACCCGGTCGTCGTCGTCGAGACGATGGCCCGCATCATCGAGTCGACCGAGGACCACGGCCTGGAGCGCATCCTGCCCCTGACCACCAAGCCGCGCACGCAGGGCGGCGCGATCACGCTCGCCGCGAGCGAGGTCGCGGACTTCGTCGAGGCCCGCTACCTCTGCATCTTCACGGAGTCGGGGGACTCGGCACGCCGCATGTCGCGCCTGCGCTCGAAGATCCCGATGATCGCCTTCACTCCCGATCCCGGGATCCGGCGCCGCATGGCGGTCACGTGGGGCATCCACTCGACACTCGTCGAGCACGTGCAGCACACCGACCGCATGTTCATCCAGGTCGACGACTACCTGCTCTCGAACGACCTCGCGAAGGTCGGCGACAAGGTGGTCGTGATCTCCGGATCCCCTCCCGGGATCATCGGATCGACGAACGACATCCGCGTCCACAAGGTCGGCGACGCCGTCCACGGAGCGGCTCCGATCTATCGTCAGTAGCGAATTACGACACGTCTCGCGGAGGCCCGTGCCCTATCGGGGTGCGGGCCTCTATGCTGGGCTCACAATCGTGAAAGGGCGGTGTCCGTGTTCTTCTGGTGGATTCTCTGGGCGTTCTATTTCTTCGCCTACTTCTATGTCATCTTCTTCGTCATCCGCGATCTGTTCCGTGACGACAAGCTGAACGGGTGGCTGAAGGCGCTGTGGATCATCCTGCTGATCTTCGTGCCGTTCCTGACCGGTCTGATCTATGTCATCGCGCGGGGCAACGGCATCGCCGAGCGCGAGTACGCGGCGCGCTCATACGGTGTCGCCGAGTCGGACGACTACACGCCGACGGCCTCCGCGGACCCGGCCGGTGATATCGCAAAGGCGCAGGCATTGCTGGAGTCGGGCGCGATCTCGCAGGGCGAATTCGACGCACTCAAGAGCAAGGCGCTCGGAAACAAGTACTACGGCGCATAACGACGGATGCAGGAGCGGATGCCTCGGCCCGAGGCATCCGCTCCTGCATGTCCGGATCGTGCCGGTGGTGGGAGTCGAACCCACACGCCCTCACGGGCAACCGAGTTTGAGTCGGTCGCGTCTGCCATTCCGCCACACCGGCCGGCGTCGTTCGACAAGAACCATACCGTAGGATTCAAAGGTGACTGAGCAAGAGACCAACGGGACGAGCGCTCCTCGACGCGTCGTCGTGGCCGAGGACGAATCGCTGATCCGCCTCGACATCGTCGAGATCCTGCGCGACAACGGGTTCGACGTCGTCGGCGAGGCCGGCGACGGCGAGACCGCCGTGCAGCTGGCCACCGAGCTTCGTCCCGACCTGGTGATCATGGATGTGAAGATGCCGCAGCTCGACGGCATCTCCGCCGCCGAGAAGCTCAGCAAGAACCACATCGCCCCCGTCGTGCTGCTGACCGCGTTCAGCCAGAAGGAGCTCGTGGAGCGGGCGAGCGAGGCCGGTGCCCTCGCCTACGTCGTGAAGCCGTTCACGCCGAACGACCTGCTGCCGGCGATCGAGATCGCGCTGGCACGCCACGACCAGATCATCACCCTCGAGGCCGAGGTCGCCGACATGGTCGAGCGCTTCGAGACCCGCAAGCTCGTCGACCGCGCGAAGGGCCTGCTCAACGAGAAGATGGGGCTCAGTGAGCCCGAGGCCTTCCGC
Source organism: Microbacterium rhizosphaerae (assembly GCF_034120055.1). Classification (NCBI taxonomy): domain Bacteria; kingdom Bacillati; phylum Actinomycetota; class Actinomycetes; order Micrococcales; family Microbacteriaceae; genus Microbacterium; species Microbacterium rhizosphaerae. The sequence goes on from NZ_CP139368.1 coordinate 2,206,354, forward strand.
TGGATCCAGAAGGCGTCCATGGACCGCCGCCTCACGATGCAGGACGTCGCGAAGGCGATCATCGAGCAGCTGGCCCCCAAGAAGAGCTGAGGACCGCCCTTCGAGCGAAGCCGCGTCGCCGCAAGGCGCGCGGCTTCGATGTCGAGGGTCCCGGACTCAGTCGACGGACTTGATGTAGTTCGTGATGCGGATCGTCGAGCAGCGCCGGCCCTGATCGTCGGACACGACGATCTCGTGGACGGTCATGCTGCGGCCCAGGTGGATGGGCGTGCAGACCCCGGTGACGAGACCCGAGGTCGCCGAGCGTGTGTGCGTGGCGTTGAGGTCGACTCCGACGGCGAGCTTGCCGGGCCCGGCGAACATGTTGGCGGCCATGGAGCCGAGGGACTCCGCGAGCACGACGTATGCTCCGCCGTGCATGAGCCCCACCGGTTGCGTGTTGCCCTCGACGGGCATCGTCGCGACGCATCGTTCGACCGAGAACTCGGTGAAGGTGAGGCCCATCTTCTCGCCCAGTGCGCCCATTCCGCGCTGCGCCGCCCAGAGCAGGCCGTTGACGTCGTCGGGGGGATTGTCGGTCATCGTGCACCTTCGCTGCCGGGGCCGGCATCGAGCGCCGGAGGTGTCCGCAGCCCTCGGTAGTCTGACAAGGTGACGGACTCCGCAAAGCCTACCCTGCTCGTCGTCGACGGTCATTCGCTCGCGTACCGGGCGTTCTACGCCCTGCCCGTCGAGAACTTCTCGACGAAAGACGGCCAGCACACGAACGGCATCTACGGATTCCTCTCGATGCTCGTGAACCTCATCAAGGCCGAGCGACCGACGCACATGGCCGTCGCCTTCGACACGTCGCGCGTCTCCTTCCGCACCGAGCAGTACCCGGAGTACAAGGCGAACCGCTCCGAGACGCCGGCGGAATTCCGCGGGCAGATCCCCATCCTGCAGGACTGCCTCGCCGCGATGAGCATCCCGGTCCTCCTGAAAGAGGGCGTCGAGGCCGATGACATCCTGGCGACGCTCGCGACGCAGGGCGTCGCACAGGGCTTCGACGTGCTCGTGTGCTCCGGCGACCGCGACACCATCCAGCTCGTCACCGACGAGGTCACGCTGCTGTACCCGAACGTGCAGGGTGTGTCCCAGCTGAAGCGATACGACCCCGCGGCGGTGCGCGAGCGGTACGGCGTGGAGCCGGCGCAATATCCCGAGATCGCGGCGCTCGTCGGCGAGACGAGCGACAATCTGCCGGGCGTGCCGAAGGTCGGCGAGAAGACCGCTGTCAAGTGGCTCACCCAGTACGGCTCGCTCGAGACACTGCTCGACAACGCCGACAAGATCACCGGCGTCGTGGGCGGCAACCTCCGCGAGCACCTCGAGGACGTCCGGCGCAACCGGGCGCTCAACCGACTGGTGCGCGACGTCGAGCTTCCGATGGGGCCGGCCGACCTCGAGGTCAAGCCGATCGACGCCGTCGCCGTGCGCGACATCTTCTCGCGGCTCGAGTTCCGCACGCTGCTGCCCAGAGTGTTCGAGGCTGCGGGGGAGTCCGCCGACGCCGCCGTCGCACAGCCGTCGCAGGCGGCGCCCGCCGTCGCCGAACTCGACGCCGCCGAGCTTGCCGCGTGGCTGGGGGCCGCCGAGGGAGACGTCGGCGTCACGCTCACGATCGCGGGCGGCCTTCCGACGCGCATCGGATTCGCGACGCGGGATGCCGCGGCCGAGGCGAGCTGGATGCCGGAGGTGGCGGCATCCATCGCCCCCTGGCTGGCATCCGACGCGCCCAAGGTGTTCGCGGACGCGAAACCGCAGCTGAAGGCGCTGGCGCGCGCGGGGGCCGAGGTGGGCGGCATCTCCTACGACGTGTCCCTCGCGGGCTGGCTCATGCGCCCGAGCTTCCCGGACAAGACCCTCGGCGATCTCGTCGACCGCTACCTGCACGAGAAGCTTCCGGAGGCCGACCCCAACCAGCTGGTGCCCGAGACCGAGGGCGCCACGCCCGCTCAGCTCTCCTGGTACACGCTCCGGGTCGCCGACGCGCTGCGGGCAGAGCTGCCGGCGCGCGTCACGGGGGTGCTCGAGACGATCGAGCTTCCGACTCTGCGCACACTCGCCGACATGGAGCTCGCGGGCGTCGCCGTATCGCACGAGAAGCTGAGTGCGTTCTCCGCGGAACTCGGCGCGCGCGCCGACGCGGTGGCCGTCGAGGCGTACGCCACGATCGGCCGTGAGGTGAACCTCGGCTCGCCGAAGCAGCTGCAGGAGGTGCTGTTCGACCAGCTCGCGCTGCCGAAGACGCGCAAGACGAAGACCGGCTACTCCACGGACTCGACCGCGCTCATCGATCTGCAGGAGACGAACCCGCATCCGTTCCTCGAGCAGCTGTCGCAGCACCGCGAGGCGACGAAGCTCCGCCAGATCATCGAATCGCTGGATGCGGCGATCGGCGCCGACGGCCGGATCCACACGACCTATGTGCAGACCGGCAGCCAGACCGGACGCCTGTCGAGCACCGACCCCAACCTCCAGAACATCCCGATCCGCACGGACGAGAGCGGGCGCATCCGGGCAGCCTTCGAGGTCGGCGAAGGATACGAGACGCTCCTGACGGCGGACTACTCGCAGATCGAGATGCGCATCATGGCGCACCTCTCCGGCGACCCGGGGCTGATCGAGGCGTTCAACTCGGGGGAGGACCTGCACCGCTTCGTCGGCGCTCGGGTGTTCGGCGTCGAGCCGTCCCAGGTCACGCCCGCGATGCGCACCAAGGTCAAGGCGATGTCGTACGGGCTCGTCTACGGCCTCTCCGCGTTCGGGCTGTCGAAGCAGCTGCGCATCGAGCAGTCCGAGGCGAAGCAGCTCATGATGGAGTATTTCGCGCGCTTCGGCGCGGTCCGCGACTATCTCCGCTCATCGGTGGAGACCGCGCGCATCGAGGGCTACACCGAGACGATCTTCGGCCGACGCCGCCCGTTCCCCGACCTGACGAGCCCCAACCGGGTGCTCCGCGAGAACGCCGAACGTGCCGCGCTGAACGCCCCGATCCAGGGGAGTGCGGCCGACATCATGAAGATCGCGCTGTTCCGCATCCATGACGAGTTCCGTGCGGCATCGCTCTCGTCGCGGGTCCTCCTGCAGATCCACGACGAGCTCGTCGTCGAAGTCGCGCCGGGGGAGTGGGATGCGGCGGCGGCCATCGTGAAGGACCGGATGGGCGATGCCGCCGAGCTGTCGGTGCCGCTCGACGTGCAGATCGGCCGCGGTGCCGACTGGAACGAGGCCGGCCACTGATCCGCGCCGGGCTGCACGGGCGTCGGCGGCCTTCCCCGGGGGACCCGGCACCACACTTTGCGGCACCGGATGCCGAGTGCCTAGGCTCGTGGTCATGACTGAACCCGAACGCAACCCGACGCCGATCGACACGATCGCCGACGCCTGGGTCGATTCCCTGGCCGAGCTGTCGCCGACGCTCGCGACGTACATCGGCCGCTCGGAGTACAACGATCGCTACGGCGACTACTCGCCCGAGGGCGAGGAGCGCTTCGCGGACACGGTGCGCTCGACCCTCGCGGCGCTCGAGAGCGCTGAGCCCGTCGACGAGATCGATGCGATCACGAAGGCCGACCTCACCGGAGAGCTGCGCCTCGAACTCGACCTCCACGAGGCGAAGTGGCACCTGCGCAAGCTCAACGTCATCGAGTCGCCCGCGCAGGAGATCCGCAGCGCCTTCGACCTCATGCCGACCGACACCGTCGACGACTGGTCCGTGGTGGCCCGGCGCCTCGGCGCGGTGCCCGGCGCGATCGACGGCTTCATCGAGACGCTCCGCGAGGGCATCAATCAGGGCATCGTGCCGGCACGACGTCAGGTGAACGAGGTCGCGGTCCAGATCGACCGCTACACGAGCGACGACGGCTTCTTCGCGTCCTTCGTCGGCACGGCGACACCGGCAGAGGGGCAGCTGCCCGCATCCCTCGCCCGCGACCTGGCCGACCAGTCGGGTGCTGCCCGTGTGGCTTACGAGAAGCTCGCCGAGTTCCTCCGAGGCGAGCTCGCCCCCGCAGCAGGGGAGAAGGACGCCGTGGGCCGCGAGCTCTACGCGTTGCACTCCCGCCGCTTCCTCGGAGCGGTCATCGACCTCGACGAGACCTACGACTGGGGCCGTGAGGAGCTCGACCGGATGGTGGCCGAGCAGACCGCCATCGCGAACGAGATCAAGGCGGGTGCCTCCGTCGAAGAGGCCGTCGCGTTCCTCGAGGGCGACGCCAGCCGACAGCTGAAGGGCACGGAGGCGCTTCAGGAGTGGATGCAGGCCACCAGCGATCGTGCGATCGAGGAGCTCGGCAAGACCCACTTCGACATCCCGGACCCGATCCGCAAGCTCGAGTGCATGATCGCGCCGACGAATGAGGGCGGCATCTACTACACCGGCCCGACCGACGACTTCTCGCGGCCCGGCCGGATGTGGTGGTCGGTTCCCGAGGGAGTCGACACGTTCGACACGTGGCGCGAGCTGACGACGGTGTACCACGAGGGCGTCCCCGGTCATCACCTGCAGATCGCGCAGGGCACCTACAACCGCGCTCAGCTGAACACCTGGCGGCGCCTGCTCGCCGGCACGTCCGGCCACGCCGAGGGCTGGGCGCTGTACGCGGAGCGGCTCATGGAGCAGCTGGGCTACCTCGAAGACCCGGCCGACCGTCTCGGCATGCTCGACGGGCAGCGGATGCGGGCCGCCCGCGTCGTGCTCGACATCGGGGTCCACCTCGAGAAGCCGCGCCTCGACGGCACCGGTACCTGGGATGCGGACTACGCGCTCGAGTTCATGCGCCGCAACGTCAACATGTCCGACCAGTTCATCCGCTTCGAGGTGAACCGCTACCTCGGCTGGCCGGGCCAGGCTCCCTCGTACAAGGTCGGCCAGCGCATCTGGGAGCAGGTACGCGACCAGGTGAAGGCGGCCGAGGGCGACTCGTTCTCGATCAAGGCGTTCCACAAGCGGGCGCTCGACATGGGCGGTGTCGGCCTCGACACGCTGCGCACGGCGCTCACGAGCTGAGCCTCGTCACTCCTGACCGGCGCGGGGGTTGTAGGACAGGAGTTCTACGACCTCCGCGTCCGTCGTCTGGGTGAAATCCTCGTAGTACTGGCCGACGGCCCAGAATCCGCGCTCCGGATGGGCGCACACGTACTCGTCGATCGCGTCGTGGGGCGGACGCCAATCCGCGGGAGCGACCGGCACCGCGAGCACCACCCGACCCGCATCGCGGTGCTTCAGCTCCTGGCACGCGGCCGTCGCGGTGGCCCCGGTCGCCACGCCGTCGTCGACGACGATCGCCGTCCGACCCCGCAGGTCGATCTCGTCCGACGCGAACACGGCGACCCGGCGGTTCAGCTCGACGCGTTCGAGGTCCTCGATGAAGGCGAGCTGCTCCGCCGTGACAGCGGCGTGGCGCACGGCGTCGGGGTTCACGACCGTGATGCCGGAGGCGATGGCGCCGATGGCGAACTCGGTGTTCGACGGGGCTCCGAGTTTGCGGACGACGACGGCGGCGAGCGGCGCGCCGAGCGCCCGGGCGACCTCGGCGGCCACCACGACACCGCCCCGCGGGATGCCGAAGACCACCGCATCCGGGTAGCTGTTCGCGCCCAGCACCTGTGCGAGCTCCCTGCCCGCGGCCGATCGATCCGCGAAGATGACCATGTCGCCACGATACGTCGCACCGGGATGCGGGGGAATGCCCCCGGCTCCGCCCCCGTTGCATCCATGTGAATGAAAGGCGGTCCGCATGGCGCACACGGTCCAGCTCGGACTCGATACGTTCGGGGACATCACACGCGACGACGACGGCGAGCTCGTCAGTCACGCACGGACCATTCGCGACGTCGTCGAGCAGGCGGTGCTCGCAGACCAGGTCGGGCTGTCGTTCTTCGGCGTGGGGGAGCATCACCGCCCGGAGTTCGCCGTCTCGAGTCCTGAGATCGTGCTGGCGGCGGCAGCCGGACGCACGGAGCGCATCCACCTCGGAACCGCCGTCACGGTCCTCTCATCGGACGACCCGGTGCGCGTCTTCGAGCGATTCGCCACGCTGGATGCGGTCTCCGACGGGCGTGCTGAGGTGATCCTCGGACGCGGCTCGTTCATCGAGTCGTTCCCGCTGTTCGGCTTCGATCTGAACGACTACGAGCTGCTCTTCGACGAGAAGCTGGACCTGTTCAGCCGCCTCATGGAGGAGAAGCCCGTCACGTGGACGGGGCGCACCCGCGCGCCGCTGGAGAACGCGGACGTCTACCCGAAGACGGAAGGCGGACTGAAGGCGTGGGTCGGGGTCGGCGGCACGCCCGAATCCGTCGTGCGCACCGCCCGCTACGGGTATGGCCTCATGCTGGCGATCATCGGCGGCCCGTCCCACCGATTCCGGCCCTTCGTCGATCTCTATCACCGGTCGCTCGAGGGCTTCGGCCGCGATCGGCTACCCGTCGGCGTGCATTCGCCCGGCCACATCGCCGAGACCGATCAGCAGGCCTGGGACGAGGCCTACCCGGGATTCGAGTCGATGAACAACACGATCGGGCGCGAGCGCGGATGGCCGCCGTACAACCGCCTGCGCTTCCAGCACGACGTGGGGCCGGAGGGTGCTCTGTACGTCGGATCGCCCGAGACCGTCGCGCGCAAGATCGCGGACACTGTCCGCACCCTCGGCGTCGACCGCTTCGACATGAAGTTCTCGACGGGCACGCTGTCGCACGCGAAGATGCTGCGCAGCATCGAGCTGTTCGGCACGCGCGTCGCCCCGATGGTGCACGACCTGCTCGCATCCGACTGAGCGGACGGGGCGCTCGGGCGACGGTCCTAGGCTGGAGTCGTGGCATCCGTTCGCTTCGTCGCCATCGGCGACTCATTCACCGAGGGCGTCGGCGACGAACTGCCCGACGGTCACGTCCGCGGGTGGGCCGACCTGGTGGCCGAGGGCTGGGCGCGATCGAGCGGCGAGCCTGTCGAGTACGCGAACCTCGCGATCCGCGGCAAGCTCGTCTGGCCGATCATCGAGCAGCAGCTCGAGCCGGCGCTGGCGTTGAAACCCACGCATCTGTCGTTCAACGGCGGCGGGAACGACATGCTCCGCCCGCGGACCTCGATCTCTCACGTCGTCGACGCCTTCGAGGTCGTCCTGCGGCGGTGTGACGAGGAGGGCGTGCAGCTCATCGGCCTCTCCGGCGCGAATCCCTCGGGCCAGCTGCCGCTGAGCCGGCTGATCCAGCGGCGTGGCGACCTGCTCTCAGCCGCCGTCGCGCAGCGTCTCGCCGAGCGCCCGGATGTCATCACGGCGTGGAACTGGCCCGACCGGGAGCTCTCGACGCCGCCGTACTGGTCTGAGGACCGCCTGCACATGAACGCGCGCGGCCATCATCGGGTGGCGGCACGCGTGCTCAGCGCGCTCGGCGAGCAGCCGCCGAGCAGCTGGTGGTCGCTGCCGGAGATCACGGATGCTCGTACTGCTCGGGGACTCTCGTACTACCGGGAGCACGTCGGCCCGTGGGTGCGGCGACGCCTCACCGGCACGTCGTCGGGCGATGGACGCGCGGCCAAGTTCGGGGAGTGGATCGTCGTCGAGCCCTGAGCCGCTCAGGCGGTGACGCGATACCGGAGCGCTGCGAAGGGCCCCTTGCGGGCGGCATCCACCAGGGTGAGACGGTCGACGCCGAGGTTGCGGGGGAGCAGCGGCTTTCCTGACGTGAGGGTTGCCGGGGCGAAGGTGACGACGAGCTCATCGAGGTGACCGGCATCCACGAACTGGCCGGCGAGATCGCCGCCGCCGACCACCCAGACATCCCGCTCGCCGCTCGCCGTCGCGATTACGGCCCAGTGATCCTCGACTCTCCCGGAGACGAACCGGATGTCGACGCCCGGCACGACGGGAAGCTCCCTCGTCGTGAAGACGAACGTCGGCCGGTCGCCGTAGTACCCGGGCCATTTCTCGGGATGGGCGACGAGATCCTCGTGGGCGACGACCCATTCGTAGGTCGATGACCCCTGAACGAGGGCGCCGATGCCGGCGAGGAAGCCGGCGAAGTCGCCGCCGGTGTCGGCATCCGGAACCGCGAACAGCCATTCCAGAGAGTCGTGCTCGTCGGCGAGGAAGCCGTTGAGCGTCGAGGCGGTGTAGAAGATCGCGCGCGTCATACGCACACGCTAGGGGCGACCTCCGACACGTCGCCGGCGTTCGCGGCGGCATCCGTTCGCTGCGATGTGTTGACCAGTAGTAAACTAGATGGTATTATACCGAGTGGTTGAAAGGAGAGGCGATGTCGAGTGATGCACTGAGCCAGACCTTCGCGGCACTCGCCGATCCCACGCGCCGCGCGATGCTCGAGCGATTGAGCAGGGGAGAGGCGACGGTCAACGAGCTCGCTGCGCCGTTCGACATGACGCTCGCAGCGGTCTCGAAGCATCTGCGGGTGCTGGAGAACGCGGGGCTCGTGACCCGCAGTCGGGAGGCGCAGTATCGCCCTGCCCAGCTCGACGCGCGGCCCTTGGCCGCTGCATCCGGCTGGATCTCCGACTACGCGCGCTTCTGGGAGCAGAACGTCGACGCCATCGAGGCCTACCTCGACGTCCTGCAGCAGCTGACCTTCCATTCCGACGACACCGATGACCCCGACACGAACAAGGAGCCCCGAAATGACTGAGTACTTCACCGTCACCCGTACCCTCGCCGCACCCCGCGAGCTCGTCTTCGACGTGCTCACGACGCCCCAGCACTTCGCGGTGTGGTTCGGAACGGCCGCCGTCGAGGTGCCCGCGGATTCACTGTCGATGGATGTGCGACCCGGCGGCGGCATGCGCGCCGACATGGTGCTGCCGGACGGCAACGTCATCCACTGGGCGGGCGAGTACGTCGAGGTCGACCGTCCGTCGCACCTCGCGATGACGCTCACCGACCGCCCCGACGAGTACGCCGGCCTGCCCGTGATCTTCGACCTCGAGGAGGTCGAGGGCGGCACGCTGCTCACGATCCGCCAGGACCGCGCCGACTTCTCGGACGAGCAGGTCGCCGCGACGATCGCCGGCTACAACGGCTTCATCGACGACATGGAGCGGGTGCTCGCGAGTCTCTGAACCGCTACGGACGGCGCCGCGGCGTGTGCAGCCCCATCCGCACACGCGTGCGGCGCCGTTCGAGCACGATGAAGAAGATGCCGATCATCCACAGCGGCACCTGGGTGAGGAACGCGATGCGGAACGCATCGAGCGAGTAGGTCGCCGGCGTGCCCGCCCCCTGCAGGTCGAGCGCGAGACCGATGAGGAAGATCGCGACGAGCGCGGAGAGGAACCCGCCCACGTTCGTGATGCCCGTGGCGGTGCTCAGGCGATGACTCGGATTGTGCGTGCGCGCGTGGTCGAACGCGATCATCGACGCCGGGCCGCCCATGGCGAGGGCCACCGCCAGCCCGATCAGCAGCCACAGCGGCGCCGGGCCCGGCCAGGCGATCACGACGAGCCACGCGACCATCTGCACTGCCACGGCGGGCAGCACCAGCAGGTGGGAGCGGCGTGTCGGATTGCGACTGGACAGCGCACCCATGATCGGCCCGATGCACATGCCGACGACCACGAAGATCGTCGTGATCAGGGATGCCTCGCCCGCGGTCCGGCCTTCGCCGGCGATGAGGAAGGGGAACCCCCACAGCATCACGAAGGCCGTGCCGGCGAACGGCGTCGTGAAGTGCGACCAGAAAGCCAGGCGTGTTCCCGGATGCGACCACGCCTCTCCGATGCTCTGCCGAAGGTCGGCCGAGCTCTTGACCACACGTATCGCGCCGGTGTCGGTGTCGACGGAGACGTCGGCGTCGACCTCTGGCGGGTGGTTCCGGATGACGGCGAAGACCAGGACCGTGAAGAGGGCGCTGAGACCGGCGAGACTGCCGAAGGCGACCTCCCAGCTCGTCGCGTGCAGGAGAGCCGCGATGGGCAGGATCGCGAGGATCTGGCCGCCCTGGCCGACGATCCCGGTCGATTGCACCATGAGCGGAGCACGCTGCGCGGGGAACCACGTCGCGATGACACGGAGCACGCTCGGGAAGACCGCCGCGTCACCGGCGCCCAGCAGCATGCGGGCCGCGATCGCGACGCCGACGTTGGGGGAGAGGGCCATCACGAGCTGGCCGATGGCCATCAGGCCCATGCCGATCGTGATGATCGGGCGGGCTCCGAACCGGTCCAGCATCACGCCGACCGGGATCTGCATCGCGCCGTACACGCCGAGCTGCAGCACCGCGAACATCGCGAGGGTCGACGCATCCGCGTGGAACCGGTCGGAGGCATCGACGCCGACGGCCGAGAGCGACGTGCGGTTGGTCACGGAGAGCACGTAGCCGGCGACGGCGATGCCCCAGATGATCCACATGCGCCACTGGCGCGTGCGTGTCGATGCCGTCGTCATGCGATCACGCCGCCGTCATGCGCAGGGCTGTTCCGCTCCGTGCGCGCCAGGGGGGTGGATGATGCTGTGCGCACCTCTTCATCGTATGGCGGTCCGGGCACGGTCACGGGCGGATCGCGCAGGGGACGTCGTCCACCGGTTGAGTTGACATAATGTGCATTATCGGCGAACGGCCGATCCCGCCCGACGAGGCTGTACGCGGCCCCTCAGGCTCCGACGTACTCAGCGAGGAACTGTCCCGTGAGTGTGGACCGGTCCGCGATGAGGTCGGCGGGCGTGCCCTCGAAGACGACGCGCCCGCCGTCGTGCCCGGCGCCGGGTCCGATGTCGATGATCCAGTCCGCGTGGGCCATGACGGCTTGGTGGTGCTCGATCACGATGACCGACTTGCCGGAGTCGACCAGGCGATCCAGCAGTCCGAGCAGCTGATCGACATCCGCCAGGTGCAGGCCGGAGGTCGGCTCGTCGAGGATGTACACGCCGCCCTTCTCGCCCAGGTGGGTCGCGAGCTTGAGCCGCTGGCGCTCGCCGCCGGACAGGGTCGTCAGCGGTTGACCGATCTGCAGATAGCCGAGACCGACATCCGAGAGACGCGACAGGATCGTGTGCGCTGCCGGCGTCTTCGCCTCGCCGCTCGCGAAGTGCTCGGCGGCCTCGGTGACCGACATCGCAAGCACATCGCTGATGTCTTTGCCGCCGAGTGTGTATTCCAGCACGGAGGCGTCGAACCTTTTGCCCTCGCACACCTCGCAGACGGTCTCGACGGATGCCATCGGTCCGAGGTCCGTCGTGATGAACCCGGCGCCGTTGCAGTTCGGGCACGCGCCCTCGGAGTTCGCGCTGAACAGAGCCGGCTTGACGCCGTTCGCCTTGGCGAACGCCTTGCGGATGGGCTCGAGCATCCCGGTGTACGTCGCGGGGTTGCTGCGCCGCGAACCGCGGATCGCTGACTGGTCGATGGCCACGACGCCGTCGCGGCCGGCGACCGATCCGTGGATGAGCGAGCTCTTGCCCGATCCTGCGACCCCGGTGACGACCGTCAGCACGCCCAGCGGCACATCGACGTCGACATCCTTGAGGTTGTGCGTCGAGGCGCCGCGCACCTCGATGGCGCCCTTGTGGGCTCGCACCGAGGATTTGAGCTGGGCACGGTCATCGAGGTGGCGTCCGGTCACGGTGCCGCTCGCCCGCAGGCCTTCGACGGTGCCCTCGAAGCAGATCTCGCCGCCGGCGGAGCCCGCGCCGGGGCCGAGGTCCACGACATGATCCGCGATCTCGATGGCCTCGGGCTTGTGCTCGACGACCAGCACGGTGTTCCCCTTGTCGCGCAGCTGCTGCAGCAGCTCGTTCATGCGCTGGATGTCGTGCGGGTGCAGCCCGACGGTCGGCTCGTCGAACACGTACGTGATGTCGGTGAGCGACGAGCCGAGGTGGCGGATCATCTTGGTCCGCTGCGCCTCTCCCCCCGACAGGGTCCCGGACGGGCGGTCCAGCGACAGGTAGCCGAGGCCGATGTCGACGAACGAGTCCAGGAGCTGACGGAGCGACGTCAGCAACGGCGCCACCGTGGGCTCGTCCAGCTCCCCCACCCACGCTGCGAGGTCGCTGATCTGCATGGCGAACGCATCCGCGATGCTGATGCCGCGGATCCTCGACGAACGCGCGCCCTCGTTCAGGCGCGTTCCGCCGCACTCCGGGCATGTCGCGAAAGCCACGGCGCGCTCCACGAATGCTCTGATATGCGGCTGGAGGGACTCGACATCCTTCGACAGCATCGATTTCTGGATGCGGGGCACCAATCCCTCGTACGTGAGGTTGATGCCGTTGATCTTGACCTTCGTGGGCTGCCTGTAGAGGAAGTCGTGCAGCTCCTTCTCGCTGTACTCCCCGATCGGCTTGCTCGCGTCGACGAAGCCGGACTCGGCGTACAGCCGCACCGACCACCCGCCCGCCGTGTAACCCGGGATGGTGATCGCTCCTTCGTTCAGCGACTTCGTCGCGTCGAAGAGCTGGTGGATGTCGACATCCGACACGGTTCCCATGCCCTCGCAGCGCGGGCACATGCCCCCGGTCTGGCTGAACGTGCGCCGGGTCGTGACGCCGCCGATGGTGATCGCGCCCTTGCCCTGCACCGTCGGGATGTTGAAGGAGAACGCCTGCGGCGACCCGACGAACGGCTCGCCGAGACGGCTGAAGAGGATCCGGAGCAGGGCGTTCGCATCCGTCACCGTGCCGACCGTGGATCGCGCGTTCGCGCCCATCCGCTCCTGATCCACGAGGATCGCCGTGGTGATCCCCTCGAGCACGTCGACATCGGGGCGTGCGAGCGTGGGCATGAAGCCCTGCACGAAGGCGCTGTACGTCTCGTTGATGAGCCGCTGCGACTCGGCGGCGATCGTGGCGAACACCAGCGAGCTCTTCCCCGAGCCCGAGACGCCCGTGAAGACGGTCAGGCGGCGCTTGGGGATCGAGAGGCTGACGTTCTTGAGGTTGTGCTCGCGTGCACCCTCCACCCTGATCCACGCATGGGCGTCTGCGGCGATGTCCGTGGCCATGCGGTTCACTCTAGGGGCGAGGTCCGACGCGCACTTCTCCGATCCTGCGCACGACGATCCGGCTGAGGGCGGATCAGTTCGGACGCACCTCGCCGAGCGCGCCGATGATGAGGCGCACCGAGTTGTCGTCGCGCAGCACGGTGAACAGCGTGTGGGTGCAGCTCCGGCACCGCACGATGGCGGCGTCGTCATCCATTTCGACGACGGCCTCGGCGAAGACCGCGACGGCATCGCATCGCCTGCACGTCCCGACGAACATCGTCGCGTCCCCCGTGAACACCTCCGAGAGGAGGCCCGCGACCGCGTTCCCGTCGACGACCGACTGCTCGTCGTGCTCGCTCATGAGGCCCCTCCGAATCGCTCGGTGCGGATGCGACCCGGAGAATGACCCAGCTCGACGAGCGCATCCGCGACATGCTCGACGAACCCCGTCGGACCGCAGACGTAGACCAGCGGGTTCTGCTCGACGGGCCAGACGGATGCACGCAGGAGCACGCCATCCACGCGTCCGACGCTGCCTTCCCAACCGGCCGGCGCGGCGCGGGTGTACGCCCACGTGACCTGCACTCCCCCGTCCGCGGCGCCCCGCGTCAACTCATCGCGATATATCGCGTCTTCGCTCCGGCGCACGGAGTACAGCAGGCGCAAGGATGCGGCGGCCCCCGCGTCCGTCGCGGCGCGCGCGATGGCGACCAACGGCACGACTCCCGAGCCGCCCGCGATGAGCTGCACCGGCCCGGGGTCGTCCGGATGCCAGACGAAGTAGCCGCCGAGCGGGCCTTTGACCTCCAGCTCGTCCCCCGGCTGGACATCGCGGACGAGATAGGGCGACACCTCGCCGTCCGGGACCTCGTCGACCGCGACCTCGACCTCGGTGGCATCGCCGTACGACGCGAGCGAATAGGAGCGCACGGCCTGGTAGCCGTCCTCAGCCGTCAGGCGGAGGTCGATGTGCTGGCCGGCCACGCTTCCCGGCCACCCGGGGACCTCGAGACGCAGCACGCGCGCCGAAGGCGTCGCCGCGGATGCACTCGCCACGCGGGCAGCGCGCCAGTCCCCTGCGATCACCAGTACCGCTCCTCCGTCCACGGGTCGCCGTGCATGTTGTATCCGTTCTGCTCCCAGAAGCCCGGCGCGTCCTGCTGCATCAGCGTCAGCCCGTGGACCCACTTGGCGCTCTTCCAGAAGTACAGGTGCGGCACGAGCAGTCGGGCCGGTCCGCCGTGCTCGGGATCGAGCGGTGCACCGTCGAACTCGAAGGCGACCCACGCGCGGCCGTCGCGCATCTCGGCGAGGGGGACGTTGGTCGTGTACCCGCCGTAGGAATGGGCCATCGCGTACGAGGCCGTGCTGTCCACCCCCGCGAGCAGCGTGTCGATGGAGACGCCCCGCCAAGAGGTGCCGAGCTTCGACCAGCGCGTCACGCAGTGGATGTCCGTGTGGACGTCCTCGACACCGAGCGCGACGAACTCGTCCCACGTCCACTGTGCGAGAAGCTCCGACCCCTCGCGGATCTCGAATCGCCACGCCGCGCGATCGATGCGCGGCGTAGGGCCGGCGGACAGCACCGGGAAGTCCTCGGTGAGGTACTGCCCGGGCGGCAGATGCGGATCGCTCTCCCGGCGGCGGGCGCCGAACCCTCGTGACACGACAGCCATGGCAGACCCTCCTCGACTCGCGGCGTCGCCGCACGCTCACCGTAGCGCGGCCCGCGGTTCGGCGGAACCGGCGGACGCCCTCGCACAAAGGGGCGGCGCGCCGACACGCGCGGCAACGAAGATCCCGCGTCGCACGATAGCGCTATGGTTAGCGCAGTTCCGTGTTCAGCAATCTCTCAGGGAAGGGATCCTCATGTCTGATCTCACCGCGGATGAGAAGTCTGCCGTCAACGGCCTGCGCACCGCGCTCGGCATCGGCGGCATCCTCGCCATCCTCCTCGGCCTCGCCATCCTCGTCTGGCCGGCCAAGTCCGCTTCGGTCGTCACGATCCTGATCGCGATCTACGCGATCGTGGGCGGCCTCGTCTATGCCGGTCTCGGCATCTTCTCGCGCGGGATGCGGGCGTGGCCGCGTATCGGGCACATCGTGCTCGGCATCGTGTTCATCGTGGCCGGTGTCATCGCGTTCGCGAACCTCAACCAGGCGACGCTCTGGCTGGCGTTCTTCATCGGCATCCTCGTCGGCGTCATGTGGATCGTCGAGGGCATCGTCTCGCTGACGACCCTCGGCGACGCGGCCTCGAAGGTCTGGACGATCATCTTCGCGATCATCAGCATCATCGCGGGCATCTTCCTGATCTTCTCGCCCGTGTGGGGAGCGGCGATCCTCTGGTGGATCCTCGGCATCGCGCTGATCGTCCTCGGGATCATCAACCTCGTTCGCGCGTTCACGTTCGCACGCAAGGTCTGATCCAGGCGTCGCGAGACGGGCGTCCGGGAAGCACTCCCGGACGCCCGTCTCGCATTCCCGACCCCCGAGTCCCGGAGAGGCTGCCTATGTCCATCGCACCGGAGAGCGGCCCGGTCGCCGTGAACCGCATCCGCAGATCCCTCGGCGTCGGCGGCGTGATCGCCGTCATCGCCGGGATCCTGATCCTGTCGTGGCCGGGGAAGACGATCCTCGTCGTCGCGGCCATCGTCGCGTGTTACGCCATCGCCGCCGGCCTCGTGTACCTTGCGATCGGCATCTTCTCGCGCAAGACCCGCGGCTGGGCGCGGCTCGGACACATCGTGCTGTCGCTGCTCTGCCTCGTCGTCGGTGCCATAGCCCTGTTCAACCTGACGTCGCCGAACGGATCGCCGCTGCGGCTGCTCGGCATCCTCATCGGCATCATGTGGATCGTCGAGGGAATCGTCTCGCTGTCGACCCTGGGCGATGCGCCGTCACGCGGCTGGTCGATCGCGTTCGCCATTCTGAGCGTCGTCGCCGGGATCGTCGTGCTGGTCGCACCCATCGCCGCGACGCTCGCGCTGTGGTGGGTGCTCGGGGTGCTGCTCGTGGTCCTGGGGATCATGAACATCGTGCGCGCGTTCACGATCCGAACCGCGTTCTGACGCGTTGCTCAGGCGGTGGGCACCTGCGACACGAGCATCTGCATGAGCTGGTTCATGAACGTGAACATCCACACCATCCCCACGATGAGGCTGACGGCCTGGATGGCGAGGAACACGACGAGCGGCGCAGCCCCGCGTCCCCCGCGACGGCTGACGACCGCGGTGCGGCCGATGACGTAGACCCACGCCGACAGGAACAGCCACGCCCAGTGGAACGGGCGCACGAAGCCGCGCGCCTCGAGCTCGCGGACGTCCCGATACCCGAACCAGACGCTCACGCCGTACGTGGCGAGTCCCACGAGCAGCAGCAGGAAGTACGCGGGTGTGAAGACCGAGGTCAGCTCCCACTGCAGGATCGCGTGGGAGTCGGGAGCCGAGTTCTCCGTGGCGATGACACGGACGAGGGAACTCATGCCGGACGTCATCTGGGCGAGGTAGATCAGCGAGGCGAGCCCGGAGAGGATCGGCACGAGAACGATGAGCCAGATCCACCCGCCGAGGTCCCGGGCGCGACACGCCCGGGCGGCGCGAGCGGCGCCTGGGGCACCGGAATCCCGTCGACCCATCGCGCGCCGTCCCACCAGCGCAGGGTTCCCGAGGCGTCCGGGTACCAGCCGGCCGGCGCGCTCATGACGCGCTCCCGACCGGCAGGTGGCGCGACCACCAGTCCACCACGGCATCGAAGCGCTGCACGCGGTGCCGAGGCTGGCCGCCGCGGGTCAGCTCGTGATTCTCGCCGGGGAAGATGAGCATCTCGGCGTCGACGCCGCTGCGCTTCAGCGCGGCGTAGTACCGCGTCGCCTGCTCGAGCGGGCACCGGAAGTCGAGCTCGGAATGCAGCACGAGGGTGGGAGTGGCCACGCGGTCGACGACGGCCATCGGGCTCTGGCGGGAGATGTCGTCGGGCGCGACCCCGACGTACTCGTCGCCGAAGAACGTGCCGATGTCGCTCGTGCCCTGGAAGGTCGCCGGGTCGAGGAAGCCGCGCTCGACGATGGCACCGGCGAACCGGTGGTCGTGAGCGATCACCCACGCGGTGAGATATCCGCCGTACGAACCCCCCATGACCCCGGCGCGAGCGCCGTCGATGCGCTCGTCGGATGCGACAGCGCCCTCGAAGAAGTCGATGACATCGGCGAAGTCGACGGTGCCCATGGCTTGACGGATGGCCCGGCCGTGGTCGCGCCCGTAACCGGCGGATCCGCGCGGGTTGCAGTACACGACCGCGTATCCGGCATCCACGAGCACCTGGGTCTCGTCGAACAGGTGCACGCCGTAGGCGGCGTACGGACCGCCGTGGATCTGCAGGATGACCGGGAACGGCCCATCGCCCGCGGGTGCCGCGACCCAGCCGTGGATCGGGTATCCGTCGCGGCCCGTCACGGTGAGCTCGCGCGGATCCGCGATGCCGGCCGATCGTGCGGCCTCCCCGAACGAGGTGAGGGCGCCATGACCGGCGAGCACGAGCTCGCCGAACGAGTCGGGTCCGGCGACGGCGGCGAGGATGCGGTCTCCCCCGGCTCCGTGGCCGGTGACTTCGACGTCGCCGCCGAGGACCGTGGACACCCCACCGTCGCGCGTCACCCGGACGAGCTCCACGCGTCCGCGCGCGCGGTGCTGCACCAGGAAGTCCGAGCCGACGAAGCCGATGTGGCTCCCCACCTCGCCGAGGTCGAGCGTCTCGGGGTCGGTCAGGCGTCGCGGACCCGTCGTCTCGACGATCCACAGCGCGGTCGCAGGCGCAACGAAATCGACGCCTCCGGGACCGACGTCGCCGGCGAGCAGGGCGATGGTGCCGTCGGGGCCGACGGCGACCTCGTCGACCGACAGATTCTCGGCACGGCCGACGACCTCGCGCACCCCGGATCCGTCGACCCGCAGCGCGAGGACGGGCGTGCGCAGATCGGGCTCGCGGTCCTCGATCTCGCCCGCGATCGTGAGCACCTCCCAGCCGTCGGCGGTGAAGGCCACGCCGGCGTGCGACACGTCCCCGGAGGTGAGCTGACGCGGCTCGGCTTGGACGAGGCGCCGGCCGGGGCCGTCCGTGTCGTCGGCGCGGACCGCTGCTGCCGGCTCGTAGAAGGGCTCCGCGTCGAGGTCGGGAGCCGCGATCACGAAGACGTGGGCCGGACGGTCAGCGATGTAGCCGAGTCCATTCGCGTGCCAGCGGATGCCGGTGACCCGCCGCGGCGCCTCGGCCGCCGCATCCAGACCCTCCACGGTGCCGTAGCGGCCGTTCTCGGGCACGCGGGCGACGAACGCCAGCATCCCGCCGTCCGGCGACCACGCGAACTCCGAGACGCTCGCTGCGGCATCCGTGGCCTGGACGGGCTCGCCCCCGGTCGCGGCGACGACGAAGACCTGGGCCCGCCCCTTGCCGTCGGCACGGAGGAACGCGATGCGGTCGCCGTCGGGAGACAGCCGCGGCGAAGAGTCGGCGACGCCGCGGGTGAGGCGGCGGGGCTGCCCGTCCGGCAGTCCGACGCGCCACAGCTGCCCGACGGAGCGATTCGCCTCGATGTCGGGGCGCGAGGTCGCGAACACGGCGAACGATCCGTCGGGGGCGACCTGCGGACGGCCGACCGAGATGAGCGTCTCGATGTCCTCAGCGCGCACGGGTCACTCCGCGACGAACGAGCTCGTGTCGCCCACGAGACGCGTATTGTCCTCGGGGATGGGCTCCACGGCGGCACGGGCGACCTCGGCGGCGAACTCGGCCACGTTGTACAGCCGCCCCGCTTCCTCGCGGCGGTACGAGAGGGCACCGGGGTTCGCGCGCTCGAGGAGCGTCGCGGTGATCGTGCCCTCGATCATGTCGCCGGAGACGACGACGAACTCGACGCCCGCCTCCGTGAGAGCGGGGATCCGCTCGCGCAGGGCGTCCTCGCCGGCGCGCTTCGACAGTGCCACCGGCTCGTACTCCGGCATCGTCGGAGTGGTGCGGATGAAGTGCGCCTGGTGGCTCGTCACGAAGACGACGCGTGAGCCCGGCGGCATGAGGGGCAGCGCCGCGCCGAGCACGCGCAGCTGCGCGTCGCGGTTCAGCTGGAGCGCGTAGTCCTCGGCCATGCCGCTCTCCATACCCCCCGAGGCGTTGAGCACGAGGATGTCGAGCTTGCGGAACAGCTGCTCGATCTGGGCGATCATGCCGCCGACCGAGATCGGGTCCGTGAGGTCGGCGCCGACGACGAGGGCCTGGACGCCCTTCTCCCGCAGCTCCGCGGCGAGCTTCTCCGCGCGCGGAGCCTTGTTGCGGTA
Organism: Microbacterium rhizosphaerae; assembly: GCF_034120055.1. Classification (NCBI taxonomy): domain Bacteria; kingdom Bacillati; phylum Actinomycetota; class Actinomycetes; order Micrococcales; family Microbacteriaceae; genus Microbacterium; species Microbacterium rhizosphaerae. The sequence goes on from NZ_CP139368.1 coordinate 2,225,659, forward strand.
GTTGATGACGACGTTGGCGCCGGCCTCGGCCAGGTAGCGGACGGTGTCGGCGCCGATGCCGCGGGAGGAGCCCGTGACGAGCGCGACCTTGCCGTCGAGCGAGCCGGGTTCGAGGATGGTCGGCGAGTCGGTCACGGAGTCTCCTGTCGTGCGTCCCGCCCTGGTGAGCGGGCGGATGCGTCTTCCCGCCGAGGTCTCGCGGGGTACGGATCGACCCTACCAATCGGGCTCTCGACTGGTTGTCCCCAGGCACGGATCCCGCGCCCTGACGCACGTGTAGTGTTCAGACCAGGAGGTCGTCATGGAGTTCATCACTGCCGTGGCGCAGTTCGCATGGATCGGCTGGATCGTCCTGATCGCCGTGTTCCTGGTGATCGAGATGCTCACGCTCGACTTCACGTTCCTGATGCTCGCGATCGGCAGCGTCGCGGGACTCGCTGTGGATCTGTTCGGCGCGCCGATCTGGCTGCAGGTTCTCGTCGCCGCCGTCGTGGCCGCGCTGCTCATCTTCGGCCTCCGTCCGCCGTTGCTCAGGCGCCTGCGGCGCGGCGAGGACCCCACACCGACGAACGTGGCAGCGCTCATCGGCATGGCGGGCCAGGTCGTGTCGACGGTCACCGCGCTCGGCGGGCTGGCGAAGCTCTCCAATGGCGAGACCTGGACAGCACGCGCCACCGCATCCGCATCCGAGATCCAGGTGGGCGCACCGGTCCGCGTCGACCGCATCGACGGCGCCATCGCATACGTGACGGCGGTCCCCGCAGTATCCGCGCCCCCGGAGGTCGACGCATGAACGCTGCAGCTGTCATCCCCACGGCGATCGGCTGGTTCCTCGCCCTGGCCATCGTCATCTTCGTCATCGTCGTGATCTTCCGGTCCGTCCGGATCATCCCCCAGGCGACGGCCGGCATCGTCGAGCGGCTCGGCCGGTACCACAAGACCCTCTCCCCCGGTCTGAATCTCCTCATTCCCTTCATCGACAGGCTCCGGCCTCTGCTCGACATGCGCGAGCAAGTCGTCTCCTTTCCGCCTCAGCCGGTGATCACCGAAGACAACCTCGTCGTTTCCATCGACACGGTCGTCTACTTCCAGGTGACCGATGCGCGGGCGGCGACGTACGAGATCGCCAACTATCTCGGTGCGGTCGAACAGCTCACGACGACCACGCTGCGCAACGTGGTCGGCGGGCTGAATCTCGAGCAGGCGCTGACCAGCCGCGACGAGATCAACGGACAGCTCCGGATCGTGCTCGACGAGGCCACCGGCAAGTGGGGCATCCGCGTCTCGCGGGTGGAGCTGAAGGCGATCGACCCTCCCCACAGCATCCAGGACTCGATGGAGAAGCAGATGCGTGCGGAGCGTGACCGGCGCGCCCTCATCCTCACCGCGGAGGGCACGAAGCAGTCCGCGATCCTGGAGGCGGAGGGGCATCGGCAGGCCGTGATCCTGAGCGCCGAAGGCGACAAGCAGGCCGCGGTGCTCCGCGCCGAGGGCGAGGCGAAGGCCATCGAGACCGTGTTCAACGCGATCCACGTCGGAAACCCCGACGACAAACTGCTCGCCTACCAGTACCTGCAGACACTGCCCAAGATCGCCGACAGTGCATCGAGCAAGCTGTGGATCATCCCCAGCGAGTTCACGGAGGCGCTGAAGGGGCTGTCCGGCGCCTTCATCGGCAAGGGAGCCGACAACACTCCCTCGGCTCCCCTCTCCCCGGTCGGCGACGTCGACCCGGTCACCTTCGCCCCGAGTCGGTCGACCGCACCGTCGCGCGCCGTGACCGCCGATTTCGCGGATGCCCCGCAGATCCCTCCTGCCCCTGCAGCCGCGCCCGACGACTCGACCCCGTGACGCATCCTTGGTTCGCGGACGCCTCCCGGCCGCGGATCCTCGCGCATCGCGGACTCGTGACGCCCGAAGACTCCGTGGTCGGGATCGCCGAGAACTCCTTCGCCGCGGTGGCCGCGGCCCACGCTGCGGGCGCGACGTATGTCGAGTCTGACTGCCACCTGACCGCCGACGGCACGGTGGTGCTGTTCCACGACGACACGCTGACCCGGGTCACGGGCGACCCCAGGCGGATCGCGGAGGTGGAGCTCCGCGAGCTCGAAGATCTCATGGCCTCGCGAGGTGGGCTCATCACGCTGACCCACGCACTCGAGGCGTTCCCGGCCGTGCGCTTCAACCTCGATGCGAAGGCCGACGGCGTCGAGGAGCAGATGGCGCGCGACATCACGCCCCACGCCGAGCGGGTGCTGGTCGCGAGCTTCTCCGACCAGCGCCGCATCCGGGTGCTCCGCGCCGTCGCGGCATCGGGCCGCGGCATCCTCCCGGCGACCTCCGCGGGCGCCCGCACGATCGCCCGCGTCGTCACGGCCGTCAGCGTCCGGTCCGAGCGTCTCCTCGCCCGTACCCTCTCGGGCCTCGACGCCCTGCAGGTGCCCGAGCGGCGCGGTGCCGTCCGCATCGTGACGAGCCGATTCGTGGATGCTGCGCACCGCCACGGCGTGGAGGTCCACGTGTGGACCGTCAACGAGCCCGAGGATATGCGGCGGCTTCTGGCACTGGGCGTCGACGGGCTCGTCACCGACCGCGTGGACGTGGGTCTGAAGGTCGCCGCCGAGGTCGCCTGACGTCCGCCGCTCAGACCGCATCCGCGGTCCTCGCTGCTGCGTTCGGCCGTTCGCGCAGGAGGCATCCCGCCGAATCCGAGTGCTGATGCTGGGCCCGCTGAGCATCCTCTGGGAAACCTCCCGATGAGGGGCCTGTTCGGATGATCCATCCAGGTCCCGTCGTTATACCTGAAGAGCGAGGAGAGGACCACACAATGGCAGACCGCAGCTTGCGCGGCATTCGACTCGGCGCCCAGAGCCTTCAAAGTGAAGACGGCGTCGTGTTCCATGAGCGCGCGCAGTTCACCTACACCTGCACCGCGTGCCGGCGCGACACCACCCTGACGTTCGCGGCCGACGCCGAAGTGCCCGACACCTGGGAGTGCCGCACCTGTGGTGCAGAGGCCGTCCTCCGTGTCGGTGACACGACCGTCACGGTCGACCACAGCGACGACAAGGCGCCCCGCACGCACTGGGACATGCTGCTCGAGCGCCGTACGATCCCCGAGCTCGAAGAGCTTCTCGAGGAGCGTCTCGCCTACATCCGCGCGCGTCGCGGCGCCGGTGAGGACGTCACCACGGAGAAGATCAGCGCCTGACTCAGGGTTGCAGCGCGACGCCGGTTCCTTCGGGGGCCGGCGTTTTCGCGCTGCGGCGGTAGACGACGACGCCGAGGGCGATGAGCAGAGCGAGGCTCCCCCACCCGATGACGATCTGCACCCACGCGCCGAGGAGGACGGCGGGCGTCAGCCCGGTCCGCAGCGGCACGTCGGCCAGCACGTGCCCCGCTGTGCCTGCGGGCAGGCTCTGGATCGTGCTGCCGTCGGGCGCGATCACCTGACTCGTGCCGACCGTGGAGATGTTGACGACCGACCTGCCGGTCTCGATCGCGCGCATCCGGGCGACCGCGAGCTGCTGAAGGTTCTCGTCCGTGCCGCGGAAGTCGGCGTTGTTCGTCTGGAACGCGTAGAACTCCGCACCCGACTCGGCCCCCTCCCAGATCACGTCGTCGTAGATGACGTCGAAGCAGATGGCGAGCCCGATGCCGACCCCGCGTGCGCGGACGTAGGGCGGATCGATTCCCGGAGTGTACTCGCGCTGGATCAGGTTGATCAGATCCGGCGCGAGCGCGCCGTAGAACCAGCGATCCGGCACGTACTCGCCGAACGGCACCGGATGCCGTTTGGCATACGACTGCGTGATGCCCGCGCCGGCCTGCCAGAGGAACGAGGTGTTGAAGTACTCCTTGCCCTTCTGGACGACCCCGTTCGCGAGGAACGCCGCGCCCGCCTGCCGCTGGACCTCGTTCAGGACGGCGACGGTCGGCTCGTCCTGCGTCGGGTCGTAGTCGATGCCGCCCTCGGGCCAGACGAGGAGGTCGAGATTCTTGCCGAAGAGGGGCTGGGATGCGGCGACCTGCGCGTTCAGGACCGCGTAGTCCTCGTGCTTGTCGAAGTACCCCGACGGCCCATTGCCCTGCACGGCGCCGACGCGCATCGTTCCCGCACCGGTCGTCGGGAACTGCGGCACCGCCACCAGGACGACGATCAGCGCGACGACCGGAATGGCGGCGCGCAGATCGCGCAGCGATCGCAGCCGTGCGTACTCGATGGTCCCGGCGCACAGCGCCACGATGAGGAACGTCAGACCGGAGACGCCGACCCACGAGGCGAGGTCGGCGAGAGGGCTGTTGGACTGGGTGAGCCCGATGCGTCCCCAGGGGAATCCGCCGTAGGGCCACGAGCCGACGAACTGCTCGCGCGCCGTCCAGAGCCCGGCCACGAGAAGCGGCAGGCCGATGAGCCGCGACCAGGTCCCCGGCATCACGCGCGGCAGCCAGCGGTAGGCCAGGGCGATCGGGATCGAGCCGATCGCGGTGAGGGCGGACTCCAGGATCGAGAGGGCGAGCCACGGCACCGGCCCGAGATACCGAGCCGTGAACGAGACGTTCACGAGGAAGAACGCGAGCCCGAACGCGAAGCCCACGAGCAGGGAGCCCCAGACGGTTCGCCCGATGAGGCTCAGCAGCGCCAGCGTCACGCCGACGAACGCCATGGGCCACCACGCGAGGCTCGGGAAGGCCGTCGTCAGGGCGAGACCGCCGGCGACCGCGCTGAGGGTCGCCGCCCACAGCGGGAGGAAGGGGCGGAACGGCGGCACGGATCGAGCCTAAGCCACCGCGAAATGCGCGGGTTTCACACCGAGGAGTACGCCACGATGCCGTGCCGCACCTCATCGAGCGCCGTGCGCGCGGTGGACGCCAGCGCGGGTTGCGCGACGAGCGAGAGCTGGTCGAGCAGGTCGATCGTCTGCTTCGCCCAGCGTACGAAGTCCCCCGCCGCCATGTCGGCCTCGATGAGCACCCGGTCCAGCGGCATCCCCAGCGCCCACGCATGCATCGCGGTCGCGAGCCCCGTCGCGACAGGGTTGGAGCCCGGGAGGCGGTGCTCGCGCTCGAGGTCGTCGAGCTCCTGCCAGAGGTCCTGCGTGGCCGTGAGCGCGGCACGGAACGCTCCGCGCGGAAGGCCGTTCGCACCCGGGCCGTCGCCATCCCGCCGCGGCTCGTACACGAGGCAGCAGGCGATCGCGGCGAGGGATGCGGCATCCAATCGGTCCCAGAGTCCGAGCCGCAGGGACTCGGCCACGAGCAGGTCGCGCTCGCCGTAGATCCGTCGCATGGTCGCACCCGACGCCGTGACCCGCGTGGCGGCTCCCGTGCCCTCGACGTAGCCGACCTCGCCCAGCACCTCGACCACGCGGTCGAAGACGCGGGCGACCGTGCCCGTACGGGTCTCGATCTGCTGGCGCAGGCGATCGGCGGTGCGGCGCAGCTTCCAGTACCGCTCGGCCCATCGGGCATGGTCCTCGCGGTCGGGACAGGAGTGGCAGGGGTGGCGCTGCATCCGTCGCCGCAGCGTGGCGATCTGCTTGTGCCGGGCGTCGCGTGTGGAGCGGGAGGCGTTCGCGTCCTTGCGGTTGATCTTCTCCAGATCGCCCAGCTCGCGGCGGATGCCCGAGTACTCGGCGAAGTCACCGCGATCGCAGCTCATCGCCTTCGCGTAGCCGGCGAGCGACTCCTCCTGCTCGCGGACTTGTCGGGCGAGGCCGACGACGGCGCGATCGGCTTGGAACTGCGCGAACGACGACTCGAGGATCTGCCGTGCCCGCGGACGCCCGAACTGCTCGATAAGGTTCACCGCCATGTTGTACGTCGGCCGGAAGCTCGAGTTCAGCGGGTAGGTGCGGCGGGATGCGAGGGCCGCCACCGCCTGCGGGTCGAGGCCTTCGGTCCACTGGATGACGGCGTGGCCCTCGACGTCGATGCCGCGCCGCCCGGCGCGGCCGGTGAGCTGCGTGTACTCCCCCGGTGTGATGGCGACCCGCGCCTCGCCGTTGAACTTCTCCAGCTTCTCGAGGACCACGGTGCGTGCCGGCATGTTGATGCCGAGGGCGAGCGTCTCGGTCGCGAAGACCGCCTTCAGGAGCTTGCGCTGGAAGAGCTCCTCGACGACCTCCTTGAATGCGGGCAGAAGCCCCGCGTGATGGGCGGCGACGCCGCGCTCGAGGTTCTCCCGCCATTCCCAGTAGCCGAGGACCGCGAGGTCCTCGTCGAGCATCATGCGGGTGCGCTCGTCGACGATGGCACGGATCTCGGCGCGCTCCTCCGGCGTCGTGAGGCGGAGCCCGGCGCGGCGCACTTGCTGCACCGCGGCGTCGCAGCCCATCCGGCTGAAGATGAAGAAGATCGCGGGCAGGAGGTTCGCCCGGTTCAGCAGCTCGACGACGTCGGGGCGGTCGAGCCGCTCGATGCGGCTCACGTTCGCCGAGCGCACCGGCCGTGTGCCGCCCTTGTGCGGGCGGCGGCGGACCGCTTCATAGCCGGCGTGGCGTGCACTGCTCGACGCCTGGGCGCGCCGGTTGCTCTCGTACGTCTGGCCCTTGAACGAGCGGATGCGCATCAGTTCCTGGTTGACGCGTGCGGTGGCCACGCCCGCGCGGTCGTCGAACAGGGGCAGCAGGTCGCTGCGCACCAGAACATGCTGTTCGAGCGGAACCGGCCGCGTCTCGGACACGATGACCTCGGTGTCGCCGCGTACCGTGTCGAGCCAGTCGCCGAACTCCTCCGCGTTGGAGACCGTGGCCGACAGAGACACCAGGCGGACGGCGGACGGGAGGTGGATGATGACCTCCTCCCACACGGCTCCGCGGAAGCGGTCGGCGAGGTAGTGCACCTCATCCATCACGACGAAGCGCAGCCCGCGCAGCGCGGGAGAGTCCGCGTACAGCATGTTGCGCAGGACTTCCGTCGTCATGACGACGATGCGCGCGTTGCCGTTGATGTTCGTGTCGCCGGTGAGAAGGCCCACGTCGTCCGGCCCGTACACGTCGACGAGCTCACGGAACTTCTGGTTCGAGAGCGCCTTGATCGGGGTCGTGTAGAACGCCTTCTCATCGCTCTCGCGCATGGCGAGATGGATCGCGAATTCGCCCACGATGGTCTTGCCCGCGCCGGTCGGGGCAGCGACGAGCACGCTGCGGCCCTCCTCCAGTGCACGGCAGGCCTCGATCTGGAAAGGATCCAGCGAAAAGCGCTGGGAATCCGCGAACGCCGTGGCGAGCGGATGCGCTGCGGCCGCACGGGCCTGTTCGTACCGCTCGGAGGGGGAGCTCACTCCACTGGGTCCGGCGGCAGGATGAGCTTCTCGCGCTTGCGCTTTCGCCGGTCGAACAGCATGGAGATTCCCACCGCCGCGAAGTACAGCACGGCGAGGATGCCGCCGAGCAGCAGCATGGACGTCACATCTGCGGCGGGGGTGGCCGCGGCCGCGAAGACCGCGATGACGACGATGGCGATCCGCCAGGCCTTGAGGATGCCGCGACCCGACACGACGCCCGCGAGGTTCAGCGCCACCAGGAACACGGGGGTGACGAACGAGACCCCGATCACGAGAAGCAGCTTGAAGACGAAGTCGTAGTAGGTCGAATAGTCGTAGAACTGCGAGATGCCTTTGCCCTCCGGCACGAAGTTCGCCATCAGCAGGACCATGTGCGGCATGATCAGCCAGCCGACGTAGAGTCCGGCGGCGAACAGCGGAACAGCGGCACCGAGGAACCCGATCGTGTACCGGATCTCCTTACGGGTGAGCCCGGGCATGATGAACGCCCAGATCTGCCAGAGCCAGATGGGCGCGGACAGAAGCAGCCCGATCGAGAACGCGATGCGCATGTGGAGATCGAAGCCGCTCGAGACCGTGTTGAAGTTCAGGGCGGTGTACAGCCGCCCCTGCTCCACTGCGATCTGCTTGATGGGCTGGGCCAGCAGATCGATCACCGGCCCGGAGATGATGAACGCGATGACCATCCCGACGATCAGCGCCGCGGCCGCGATGAACAGGCGGCGCCGCAGTTCGAGCAGATGCTTGATCAGCGGCATCCGCTTGTCGTTGCGAGGTGCCTCCGGCCCGCTGAGCTGGGAGGTTCCAGCCGTAGCCACGTCCGTCAGGAGTTGGAGTCGGCGGGCTTGCCCGACTCGACCGAAGCCTTCGCCGCGTCATCAGACGCGGGCTGCTCGACCTTCGCGCTCGCCGTCGCGTTGTCCTCTTCCTTCATCGCCTTCATCTCACCCTTGAACACCCGCGCCGACTGCCCGAGGCTCTTGGCCAGCGCCGGCAGCTTCGCCGCGCCGAAGATCAGGATGATGACGGCGAGGATGATCAGCAGGTGCGGCCATCCGAATGCGCCCATGAGGAGCCCTCCAAGTCGTTTGGGGCCAGTCTAATACCGTCCGGCCCGGAGTATCCGCGAGTCTCAGTGGTATTGGGCGAGTCCGGCCTCTGCCCAGGCCGCCGCGGCGGCGCGGGCCGCCGGCGGCGACAGGATCTCTACCGCTCCGCCGCGGCGTGCGGCGAGGCGCTTGAGGCTGTGCTCGTCGGCGACCTGCAGCGTCGCGGTGGTGATGCCCCCCGACGACTCCACAATCGCCCGGTCGAGGTAGTCGCCGAGCAGGGGGGCGACGTCGTCGGCGAAGCGCACACGGATCTCGATGTCGTTCTCGCCCGGGGAGAAGAGCGCAGGCACGCTGTCGTCGCCGTGGGTGATCGGGATGTCGGTGAGCTCGAGGTCGCTCACCCGGTCGAGGTGGAACGTGCGCATCGCCTGACGGAGGTGGCACCAGCCCTGCAGGTACCACTCGCCGTTCGCGATGTGCACCTTGACCGGGTCCACCGTGCGCGTGGTGGCCTCGGCATCCGGCGCCTTGTACGTGAAGGAGAGCGCGACGCCCGAGCGCAGCGCCTCGTCGACCGCGACGCGGACGGCGTCGACACGCGGCGGCACGACGATCACCTCGGCGGGGGCGCTGGCCGCGCCCTTGGACAGCTTGGCGAGAAGCCCGGCCACCACGTCGCTCGAGCCGACCCCGGGCAGCGATCGGGCCAGCTGCAGACCCGCGAGGAGTGCGGCGGCCTCGCGCGCCGTGAGCTTCGGCGCGCGCTCGAGGGCCACGGTGTTGGTGATGACGATCGTGTCCTGCTCGTCGAGCAGCTCCCAGTCGATGTCGAACAGATCGTTCGGCATCTGCCAGTAGCCCGCGTCGCCCGGGCGGCCGATCATGGTGAGCTGGCGCACCATGGCGCGCATCTGCTCGCGCGAGACGTCGAAGTCGTCGGCCGCCTCGGCGATCGAGACCTCCTCCTTCGCGACGAGGTAGGGAACGAGCTGCAGCATCAGGGCGGCGCGTGCCGACGCCTGGGCCGGACGCGGGCTCATGCGGCCCTCCCGGTGTGGACGTCGAGCGTGGCGCGCAGGCGACGGACGACCTCGTCGCGCAGCTGCAGGGGCTCGACGACGCGAACCTCGGGTCCGTACGAGGCGAGCTCGTCCGCCAGGACGTGCACATCCACGTACGGGACGCGGATGCCCTGCTCCGCCGGGGTCGCGCGACGACCCAGTCGTAGTGCGGCCTCGCTGCCGGGGTTCACCTCGAGCAGGGCCGACATCCGCGCCGCGAGCGCCTCCAGGCCCTTCAGCGCGCGATCCCCCGCGCCCTCGCGCTGCGCGGGGTCGAATGCTTCGCGTGTCGCGACGACGTCGCCGACGATGCGCGAGAGCAGAAAGGTGCGGTCGGCCTGCGCCATGAGGTCGTAGCCGTACACGTGCCACCGCGACTCGTAGTCGACGAGGGCGAGCGGACGGATGCGGCGCACCCGGGGCGACGGCTCACCGGGTTTGAGATAGGGGAAGGTGACGACGCGCGACTGCTCGATGGCCTGCTGGAGCGGTGCGAACGCAGGGTCGCGCAGGCTGATGCGGGGGGCGTAGCCGATGATGGGCTCGTCGACGCTGATGCCGAGCGCACGGATCTTCCGCAGCCCGCTGCGGGCTTCCTCGGACAGCGATCCTTCGCCCCACACGCTCCCGGCCAGGTTGAGCAGGGCGATCTCGGCCGGTGTGAATTCGATATCGACCGGGAGTTCGTACTCTCCCGACGGCACGCGGTAGCGCGCTTCGCGCAGATCGTCGGGGTCCGCGGCATCCCCGATGGTCTCGATCGGCACGCCGAGCCGACGCAGGCTCTCCTTGTCGCGCTCGAACATCTTCTCGAGCGCGTCGCGGCCGGCACCCGCCTCGGACTGCTCGCGATAGCCGGAGACGGACTCGAGGATCGTGTCCTTCGTGAGCCCCTGCTCGGTGGCCATGAGGGCCACCACCAGGTTGAGCAGGCGCTCTTCGGGAGCCGTGTTCGTCGCCACGACCCCCATCCTATGGGCGGGCTATCGGCCGCAGGACAGGACTCCCCCTGGAGGTCCGCGGGCTCGGGTGTCAGCCTGCGGCGGCGGCGTCGAGACCGAGGATGTCGATGACGTAGATGTGCGCCTGCTTCTGGTCGCCGCCCGATGCTCCGTCCTTGCCGGCGGGCACCACGACGAGCAGCTCCGACCCCACGGTCGCACCCTTCAGCGCCTTGGCGAGATCGGGCGAGACGCTCGAGAGGTCGACGGACTCCGGCTCGCCGCCCCACGTCGTGTTCACGACCTGCTTGTCGTCCCACGTCACCTCGAGCGAGTGGATGCGCACGGGGTCCTTGCCCGTGACCGCGGCGCCGGCGCCCTTCTTGAGCGTCTGCACGACGAGCTCCGACGGCGCGGATCCGTCGGGGACGATGACGCCGGGGCGGCCGCTGTCCGTGCGGACGACGACGGGCAGCCCGAATCCCGCGTTGTACTGGTCTGCGCCGTCGGCCTTGGTCAAGTAGACCTTCTCGACGTCGATGACGGCGACCGAGGAGTCCTTCGGGCCGAGGGCGAGGCCTGCGTCGGCGGAGACTCCCTTGGGCGGGAGCGCCACCGCGACGCGGGTGCCGGGGGTCGCGCACTGCACGGCATCGCGGATGCCGGGCAGGATCTTCGTCCAGAACGACAGCGGCTGCACCTGGGACAGGTCGCCGTAGGTGGTCGTGCCGAGCACCTTGCCGTCGGCGCCGCTCACGACCGTGATGCCGAGGACGACCAGCTGATCGTCCGCCGTGATCGGCGTGCCCTTGCCTGTCTCGATGGTCTTGAACGACGTGTCGGGGGTGTGGAACGGAGTGCCGATGTGCACCGTCGGCTGCGAGCCGACCGCTCCGCTGACGTCGATCAGGCCGGCGGCGTCGCCGACCGACGAGGGCGTCGGGCACGACGCGGCGGTCGTGCCGGACGCGCAGCCGGTCAGCGCGAGGGCGGAGAGGCCGATGACGGCGAGGACAGCAGGCAGAGTGCGCACCGCAGAAGTCTAGGCGGCCACAGTCTATGAATCCGACGTGAGGGCGTCCTCGTCGCCGACGCCGGCCGCGAGGCGTGCGCCGTCCGCCGCCCGCTGCGCCTCGCGCACCCGCTTGCGCAGGTTCTTGTCGGTGATGGTGCGGTCGCCGACGGCTCCCGGGGTCCACAGCTCGACATCCTCATCGCCGTACGACGCCTTCTTCACCGTCCGCTTGCGAACGTCCGGCGGCACCGCGCCCGGTGCGAGCCGGCGCGCCGAGATGAGGAAGCCCGTGTGCGCGACCATCCGGTGGTCGGGTCGTACCGCGAGACCTTCGACGTGCCAGCCGCGGACCATCGTCTCGCTGGCCTGCGGCTCGGTGAACAGGTCCGTGCCGCGGATGTACTCGGCCACACGGCTGAGCTGGGTCGCCGTGGCGACGTAGCAGATGACGACCCCGCCGGGAGCGAGCGCCTCCGCGACGACGTCGACGCACTCCCACGGCGCGAGCATGTCGAGCACCACGCGGTCGACGGATGCGGGCTCCAGCGTGCGGGGCAGAGCCTCGACGAGGTCTCCGACGACGACGTCCCAGTTGCCCGGCATCCCGCCCATGAACGTCTCCACGTTCGCGCGTGCCACCTCCGCGAACTCGTCGCGGCGCTCGAACGAGACCAGCCGCCCGTCGACGCCCACGGCGCGCAGGAGGGACAGCGACAGCGCGCCGGAACCCACGCCGGCCTCCACCACCACCGCGCCGGGGAAGATGTCGGCCTGCACGACGATCTGCCCCGCATCCTTCGGGTAGACGATGGCCGCGCCGCGCGGCATCGACATGACGAAGTCGCGCAGGAGCGGGCGCAGGGCGAGGTACTCCATGCCGGAGCTGTTCGCGACGACCGAGCCGTCCGGCAGCCCGATGAGCGTCTCGTGGCGCAGCACGCCGTGATGCGTGTGCAGCTCGCCGCCCTCGCGCAGCGTGATGGTGTGCAGGCGTCCCTTGGGGCCGGTGAGCTGAACCCGGTCGCCGAAGCGGAACGGCCCCCTCGGGCGCAGGTCTGTGTCGGTCATGCGCGGGTGCGCTCCTTTCGGGCGTGGCGGGCGTGCAGCGCCCGCAGATCCTCGGCGGTCCGCCCCTCGAGCGTCGGCCAGAGCTCGTGCGCGCCGACGCCCTCGAGGGAGAGGGCGAGCGGGACGCCGAGGCTCACCGCTCCGGACGCCACCGCCGACCGGAGTCCGTTCGGCGAGTCCTCGATGGCCACCGCGTCGGCGGCGAGGACGCCGAGGGCCTCGCATGCGAGCAAGTAGGGGTCGGGGTAGGGCTTGGGTCGCGTCACGTCGTCGCCGGCGAAGACGACGTCGAAGGCGTCGAAGCCGATCCGCTCGACGATGATGTGGGCCATGCGGCGGCGCGACATCGTGACGAGGCCCGTCGGGATGCCGGCATCCTTGAGACTGCGCAGCAGCTCGCGGGCACCGGGGCGGAACGGATCGCGGCCGCCCGTCCGGCGCTCGCTCTCCAGCTGGGTCATCACCTGATCGGTGAGCCACTGCACGATGTGCTCCTCGGGCATCCGCACGCCGGCGGCCTGGAGCACCCGTGCACCGTCCTCGAGACCGGCGCCGACGAGGCCGAGCGCCTGCTCGTGGGTCCACGTGCCGCCGAAGCTCTCGACGAGCGCTCCTTCGGCTGCCATCCAGTACGGCTCGGTGTCGACGAGGGTGCCGTCCATGTCCCACAGGACGGCGGCGAGGCCGGGCGTTGTCACGAGACGACTCTAGCGAGCGCCCCTGTGCGCGCCCTCGCTCCACCCTCCTGTGCGGGGGCGGGCCTATCCTGGATGAAACGGGAGGAGCTCGTGTGGATGGACTCGGCCGACGGATCCTCGTCGCCGCCTTCGACGGCTGGAACGACGCGGGAGAGGCTGCGACGTCGGCCGTCGCGCTGATGCGCGACGAGGGCTCGTACGAGAAGGTCTTCGGCGTCGACCCCGAGCTGTACTTCGATTACCAGTACACGAGGCCCGTCGTCGCGCTGGATGCCGAGGGGCGCCGCACGCTCCGCTGGCCGGAGGCGACGATCCTGCGCCCGGCCAAGACCCGCCGCGGCCCCCAGCTGTGGCTGCTCACCGGCGCCGAGCCTGCGCGCGCGTGGCAGGGCTTCGCCGCCGAGATCATCGATGTCGCCTTGCGCGAGGACATCACAGGCTTCGTCGGGCTCGGCTCGATGATGTCGGACGTGCCGCACACGCGGCCGATCTCCGTCTTCGCCTCGAGTGAGAGCGAGGCGCTGCGCACCTCGCTCGACCTCGAACGCAGCACGTACGAGGGCCCGACCGGGATTCTCAGCGTGATCGCCGCGGGCGCGGAGGCCGCCGGCATCCCGTCGGCCATGCTGTGGGCGAGCGTGCCGCACTACGTCGCGGGGCACACGCCCTCGCCCAAGGCCAGTCTGGCGCTTCTGGATCGGCTCGAAGACGTCACCGGCGCCCCTGTGCCGCGGGGCGAGCTGGCGGCCGAGGCGGCCACGTGGGAGGCGACGATCGACGCCGCTGCGGCCGACGACGACGAGATGCGGGAGTACATCCGCCAGCTCGAGGCCACACGCGACACGTGGGACTCGCCCGACGCATCGGGCGATGCGATCGCCCGCGAGTTCGAGCGCTACCTGCGCCGCAACGGCGAGGGACCGGGCGATTCGCGCGGCAAGCCGGGTCGCGACGAGCCTCCACGCCGCTGACCGAGCCGCCGTGCCGCGGCCGGACACGACGAAGGGATGCCTCGCGGCATCCCTTCGTCGTCGTCTCGGCGCTCAGAACGGCTGGATGACGCCGAGCGACAGGAGCACCAGCAGGAGCGAGCCGATGAAGACGCGGTAGACGACGAACGGCAGGAAGCTGTGCTTCGAGATCCAGCCCATGAAGAAGGCGATGACGGCGAGCCCGACCCCGAACGCGACGACGGTCGCGACCGCGGTCTCGAGCAGGGAGTAGACGGCCGCCCCCGACTCCGTGACGCTCTTGGCGAGCTCGAACAGTCCGCTGCCGAAGACGGCGGGAATCGCGAGGAGGAACGCATACCGGGCGGCCGCGGCGCGCTCGTAGCCCAGGAAGAGACCCGCCGTGATCGTGCCGCCCGACCGTGAGACGCCGGGCAGGAGCGCGAGCGACTGCGCCAGTCCGTAGATCACGCCGTGGCCGATCGTGAGGTCCTCCAGCGTGCGCCGCTTCGCGCCGACCATGTCTGCGATGCCGAGGAGCACGCCGAAGAAGATCAGCGTGGTCGCGATGAGCCACAGCGAGCGGAACGCGGTCTCGATCTGCTTCTGGAAGAGAAGGCCCAGCACCACGATCGGAACGGTGCCGATGATGATGAGCCAGCCGAGGCGCGCATCGGGGTCGGCGCGCGGCACGCGCCCGATGAGCGAGCGGAACCAGCGGCCGACGATGCGCACGATGTCGCGCCAGAAGAAGACGACGACGGCGGCCTCCGTGCCGAGCTGAGTGATGGCGGTGAACGCCGCTCCGGGATCCTGCGCGTCCGGAAGGAATGTTCCGACGATGCGCAGGTGTGCGCTGGAGGAGACGGGCAGGAACTCGGTGAGGCCCTGCACGAGTCCGAGGAAGATCGCCTCGATGAGGTGCATGGACGCCTCTCAGTACGTGCGCAGGAGGTCGGTCAGCACACGCTTGCCGAACTCCAGCGCATCCAGCGGCACCCGCTCGTCGGTCCCGTGGAACATGCCCGTGAAGTCGAAGTCGACGGGCAGACGCAGCGGGGCGAAGCCGTAGCCGGTGATGCCGAGCCGCGAGAGAGCCTTGTTGTCCGTGCCGCCGGCGAGCAGGTACGGGAGGACGGGCACGCCCGGGTCGTGGGCGCCCAGTGCGCCCACCATGGCCTCGACGAGAGCTCCCTCGAACGGCGTCTCGAGCCCGATGTCGCGGACGACCGTCTCGATCTCGACATCCGGCCCGACGAGCTCGCGGATCTCCTCGAGCGCGACGTCCTCGGTGCCGGGCAGCACGCGCACGTCGATGGTCGCCTCCGCGCGGTCGGGGATGACGTTGTGCTTGTACCCCGCGGTGAGACCTGTCGGGTTGGTCGTCGTGCGCCACGACGACTTCAGGAAGCCGGATGCCGGTCCCGCGGCGTCCGCGAGGGCATCGGGGTCGTCGCCGTCGGCGGAGGCTCCGAGGCCGCGGAGGCCGTCCAGGAGCGCGCGCGTCGTCGGGGTGAGCGTGACGGGCCAGGACGCCCGCCCGAGGCGGGCGACGGCCTCGGAGAGGATCGTGACGGCGTTCACCGGGTGGAAGCGGCTGCCGTGGCCGCCCCGGGTGCGAGCGACGAGCCGGATCCAGACGAGGGCCTTCTCCCCGACCTGCAGGAGGTACGCGCGACGATTCGCGACGGCGATCGAGTAGCCGCCGACCTCGCTGATCGCCTCGGTCGCTCCATCGAACCACGACGGTCGATCCCGGACGACGAGGGCGGAGCCTTCGACTCCCCCGTTCTCCTCGTCGGCGAAGAACGTCAGCACGAGGTCGCGCTCGGGCTGGTCGCCGGAGCGGAGGATGTCCGCCACCGACGTGAGGATCATCGCATCCATGTTCTTCATGTCGACCGCGCCACGGCCCCACAGCATCCCGTCGCGGATCTCGCCGGCGAACGGGTCGACGCTCCAGTCCTCGGCGATGGCCGGGACGACGTCGAGGTGCCCGTGGACGACCAGTGCGGGCTTGTCGGGGTTCTTCCCGCGCACGCGCGCAGCCACGTTCGTACGGCGCTCGATGGGCTCGTAGTACTGCGGCCGCAGCCCGAGGTCGGCCAAGTACGCGCCCACGTACTCGGCGGCCTCGCGCTCGCCGCGGGAACGGCCCCCTCCCCAGTTCGTCGTGTCGAACCGGATCAGATCGCGCGCGACCCGGACCACCTCCTCCCGGGGCTCCTCGGGGGTGAGCGGGGAGTCCGGGTTCTCGGGCATGCGTCCCAGGTTATCGGCACGCCAGGAGCCGCATCGATTCTGTGGTCCGCGCTTTACGTGATAGTGTCAATCCTCGGTTGCGCAAGCAGCCGACACCACCTGCGCGGGTGGCGGAATAGGTAGACGCGCTAGCTTGAGGTGCTAGTGCCCGTATAGGGCGTGGGGGTTCAAGTCCCCCCTCGCGCACAGAGAGACAAAGGGTCCCGAAAGGGGCCCTTTGTCGTTGCGACCTGCGGTTTCTGACGCCGCGCTCACCCCGCGAGGACCGGCTCCGCCTTCGGCTCGACGGCGACCTCGAACGCGGTCTCGTCGACCGGCAAGGTGGCGACCTCGGTGACGAGCACGGTGGCGAGGGCCGTGTTCCGGATGAAGAGGATGATCCACGTGAACGCCATCACGGCCGCGATCAGCTCCACCGCTGTGAGGGTGTAGTAGCCGACCGCGTAGAACGAGCCGATGAGCACCGTCACCGCGACGAACACGCGTCCGAGCCAGATGAATCCGCGGGCGAGACCCGGCACCCACGACGGCACGCGGAGGGCCAGGATGCAGAAGACCACTCCCATGCCGGATGCCGAGAGCGTGTGCACCCAGAAGAAGACGTCGACCGGGAACAAGCCGACGAACGCGAGCAGCACGCCCATGAGCACGAGGAAGACACGGAGTCTGGCCACCCCACCGGCGCTGGCACCGGGAAGCGCTCGGGTGATGTAGCGGGTGAGGGTCGTGATCATCAGTCCGGCCACGACCAACGTCAGGTTGAAGGTCAGCGCCGAGTTGTCGTTCGTCATGCCGAGGGCGCTCAGATTGAACCGCCACCAGTGCGGATTGCTCGCGCTCAGCATGCTCGCGACGAGTCCCTCGGCGAGGAAGACGGCGAGCACCACCGCGAGCGTCATCAGGCTGCTGCCCGTCGCCGCATGGAGCACCAGATAGGTCGTCACGGCGGTCACGGCGCCCGTGGCGAACAGCAGCGGGATCGGGTAGACGACCGCCTTCCCGAAGCTCTGTGCGAGGATCGCCGACAGAAGCGTCCACGACAGCAGCGCGATGACCGCATGGGCGAGGGCGACCACGCCGAGGTCGACGAGGTCCATGACCCGTGGCGGATGCTCCGGATCGCGTACGACGTACCGACCGAACACGAAGACGACGATGGCCGCGACGGTCGCGGCGACCGCTGCGAACTGGCCGACGGATCCCGGCCCGGCGATCGGAGCGGGCTCGAGGCGGAAGACCAGCAGCGCGGCGACGATCGAGACCGCGGATGCTGCCCCCGCGACGACGATCGCAAGGGATTCACGGGCGCGCCCGTCGGCGGTGAACACGACCCGTGTCATCGCCACTACCACCCCCCGTCCGATTTTACGGGCCGAGGAGCCCGTTTTCCGTCATACGAACGGCATGGGACACGAACGTCAGCCGCCCATCGTGACATCGAACAGCAGACCGAGCACATAGGTGACCGCCGCCGCGCCGAATCCGATGGAGAGTTGCCGCAACCCGCGCATGAGTGGAGAGGTGCCCGAGAGCAGGCCCACCATCGCGCCGGTGAGCATGAGCGCGATGCCGACGAGCACGAGCGCGACGACCACCGCGGCCGGGCCTGACAGCCCGAAGATCCACGGCAGCACCGGGATCACGGCGCCGGACGCGAAGAACAGGAAGCTCGAGAGGGCGGCCCGCCACGCATCGCCGATGACCTCGTGGGTCTCGGTCGCATCGGCGCGGTGGCGGTACGACAGCGGACGGTCTGATGCCGCGGCCCGCGCGTGCTCGAGCGCCTGCCGGGCGCGCTCCTGCGCGGCCACCTCCGTCAGCCCTCGCGAGCGGTAGACGAGGGCCAGCTCGTTCGCGTCGAGGTCGAGGTCGGGCAGCACCTCGGCGGCGTCGGAGCCGGGCTCCGTGGCAGCGAGCAGCTCGCGCTGCGACTGCACGGAGACGAACTCGCCGGCCCCCATCGACAGCGCTCCGGCCAACAGGCCCGCGATGCCGCTGAAGAGGACGAGCTGAGGCGGGGCGCCCGTCGCACCGATGCCCATGACGAGCGCGAGGTTGGACACGAGCCCGTCGTTGGCGCCGAAGACCGCCGCCCGGAAGGTGCCGGACAAGTGGCGGCGCCCCCGCGCCGCGAGGCCCCGCACGACCTCGCGGTGGACCTTCTCGTCGGCTCGCATCGCCGGCGTGGCGTGCGGGTCGTCGTCGTAGGGCGAGCGGTCCTCGGCGTTCTGCGCGAGCGCGAGCACGAAGATCGAGCCGAAGCGGCCCGCCATCCACCCGAGGGCCCGCGTCCGGAACGAGGCGCGCGGAAGGGATGCCGGCTCTCCGCCGAGGATGGTCAGCCAGTGCTGCTCATGCCGTCCCTCGGCCTCGGCGAGGGCGAGGAGGATCGCGCGCTCCTCCCCCGAGCGTCGCTGGGCGAGCTCGCGATAGACGCGGGCCTCGGCGCGCTCGTTCACGAGGTAGCGCGTCCAGCGGCGGCGTTCGCGGGCGGTGGACGGGGCGGGCGCGCTCAAGGGAGCCTCCTCGGCTGCGGCGGGTGCGGGAACCGTTCGAGGCTATCCGCCGGATCAGCCCGCGATCCGCGGAATCCCGCGATTGCCAGCATTTCGGGGATCCGAACGGCGCGCGCGGGTCAGGAGTGCACGCGCTTGCGGAGGACATCGATGCGCGCCTGCAGCTGCGCCACGGTGGCGTGCGAGACGGCAGGACCGCCGCAGATCCGTCGCAGCTCCGCGTGCACGAGGCCGTGGGCCTCCCCGCTCTTCCGCGCGTACAGCCCGACGAGGCTGTTCAGCAGCTGCCGCTGCTCCTTGAGGGTGCGGTGCAGGGCCTGCGGGAGCGCGGAATCGTCCGCGGCGGACGAATCGGCCGTACTCTCGCGTGCCTCGCGCTCCCTGCGGTGGCGTCCCTGGCGCGCCTGTCGCTGCATCAGCAGCTCGTGGACGTGCTCCGGCTCCAGAAGCCCGGGGATGCCGAGGAACTCCTCCTCCTCGATCGTGCCGGGCACGGCGAGCTGACCGAACTCCTTGCCGTCGAACAGGACTCGATCGAAATGCGCGAGCGAGCCCAGAGCCTGGTAGGTGAACTCCTCGGTGAGCGCATCGGATGCCGAGTCCTCGCGCTCGGCGGCATCCATCAGATCCTCTTCGGCGTTCCACTCGTCGCCGTCGCTCTCGCGGTCGAGGGCGTGGTCGCGCTGGCGCTCCAGCTCGTTCGCGAGCTCGAGCAGCTGCGGGACGTTCGGGAGGAACACGCTCGCGGTCTCGCCACGCCGGCGCGCGCGCACGAAGCGCCCGATGGCCTGCGCGAAGAACAGCGGGGTGGACGCGCTCGTGGCGTAGACGCCGACGGCCAGTCGCGGGACGTCCACGCCCTCCGACACCATGCGGACGGCCACCATCCATCGCGTGCTGCTCTTCGAGAACGTCTCGATGCGGCCCGATGCCTCGGCCTCGTCGGAGAGCACGACCGTGGGCTGCTCCCCGGTCAGCCCCGCGAGGATCGCCGCGTACGCGCGCGCCGCCGTCTGATCGGTCGCGATCACGAGGCCACCCGCATCCGGAACCTGCTCGCGGACCTCGCTCAGCCGCCGGTCGGCCGATCGCAGGACGGCGGGGATCCAGTCGCCCTCCGGATCGAGCGCGGTGCGCCACGCCTGCGAGGTGATGTCCTTCGTGTTGTCCTGTCCGAGATGCGCCTCCATCTCGTCGCCGGTCTTGGTCCGCCAGCGCATCTTTCCCGCGTACACGAGGAAGATCACGGGGCGGACGACGCCGTCCTCGAGCGCCCGACGGTAGCCGTACGCGTAGTCGGTGCGCGATATGCGGATGCCCTTCTCGTCGGGGTGGTATTCGACGAAGGGAATCGGGGCGGTGTCGGAGCGGAACGGCGTTCCGGAGAGGAGGAGCCGCCGTGCGGCGCGCTGGTAGGCGTCCCGCAGCGCGTCGCCCCAGCTGAGCGCGTCGCCCCCGTGGTGAACCTCGTCGAGGATCACGAGCGTGCGCCGATCCATCACGAGTCGCTGGTGCACCGACGACTTCACCGCCACTTGCGCGTAGGTCACGGCCACGCCGTGATAGTGCCGGGCGGGCGCGACATGACGGTTGCTGAAGGCGGGGTCCAGGCGGATGGAGACGCGAGCCGCGGCATCCGCCCACTGGGTCTTGAGGTGCTCCGTGGGCGCCACGACGACGATGCGATCGACCACGCCGCGCCGCATCAGCTCGCTCGCGAGGCGCAGGGCGAAGGTCGTCTTGCCGGCGCCCGGCGTGGCGGCGGCGAGGAAGTCGCGCGGCCCCTTGCCGACGCCGTCGGGCCCGTCCAGCGCGAAGTAGAGGTCGAGCGCCTCGGCCTGCCAGGCGCGCAGGCGCTGGGCCGTGCCCCACGGGGCGCGCTGCGGGAACGAGGGCGAGAGATGCTCCGCGGCGAAGCCGCCGAAGTGGGGGGCGGACTCCTCGTGACGGGAGACGTCGCCGGGGCCGACCGGGTCGGTGGTGGAGAACTCCTCCATGCGCCCCCGCCCTTCGTCTTGCCGTGCCGTCCCGTGTCGCTCCGCACGCGGGCAGACACGGGTCACCACGATAGACGACCTCTCGGACAGCATGCGCCGGGGCCGGCCCCATCCCGCGGGGATAGGCTCGAGGCATCCCCCGGTAGAAGGTCGAGATGAGCACGACGGACGCGAACCGCACCCCCTATGTCCCGAACGACGGACCACATCCCTGGCGTCGGTTCGTCGCGATCGGCGACTCGTTCACGGAGGGCATCGGCGACCCCGATCCTGACGCGCCGGGCGGTCACCGCGGCTGGGCGGACAGGGTGGCGGAGGTCCTCGCCGCGCAGGTGGACGACTTCGCCTACGCCAACCTCGCCATCCGGGGACGGCTCATCCGTCAGATCGTGGAGGAGCAGGTCGAGCCGGCGCTGGCGCTGAAGCCCGACCTCATCACGTTCTCCGCGGGCGGCAACGACGTGATCCGGCCGAACGGCGACCCCGACGCCATCGCCGAGCTCTTCGAGGACGCCGTCGTGCGCCTGTCGAGCCAGGGTGCGACCCTCGTCGTCTTCACCGGCATCGACACCAACTTCACGCCGGTGTTCCGGGGCATCCGCGGCAAGATCGCGATCTACAACGAGAACATCCGCGCGATCGCGGACAAGTACGACTGCATCGTCGCCGACCAGTGGGCGCTCAAGGAGGTGCAGGACATGCGGTTCTTCACCGATGATCGCCTGCACTACAACAGCCTCGGCCACCACGAGGTCGCGAGGATGGTGCTGCGCGCGCTCAACGTGCCCAACGATCTGAAGCCGATGCAGCCGGACGCGATCCCGTTCCGGACGTGGCGCGCTGCGCGCGCGAACGACCTCGTCTGGGCGCGCGAGTACTTCGTCCCGTGGGTGCTGCGGCGCGTGCGCCACCAGTCCTCGGGCGACAACATCGCGCCGAAGCGCCCCGAGCCGATGCCGGTGACGATCCTCGCGCCGGCGAAGGACGAGGCCGCTCACCGGGGAGAGCAGGTCTGACGTGGCGACGCACCTCATCACGGGGGCAGGCTCGGGCATCGGCGGTGTCCTCGGCGATCGCCTCGTCGAGCGCGGCGACGAGCTGTGGCTCATCGCGCGGGACGAGACACGGGCCGCGCAGTTCACGGAGCGGTTCCCGGGTGCGCGCATCCTCGTCGCCGACCTCTCCGACCCGGGCGGCCTCGCTTCCGCGCTCGGCGCGCAGGAGCTGCCTGATCGCCTCGACTCGCTCCTGCACGTCGCAGGCATCGTCGAGCTCGGCCGGATCGCCGAAACCCCGGTGGCGGCCTGGCAGCAGCAGCTCGACGTCAACGCCGTCGCGCCCGCGGAGCTGACCCGCATCCTGCTTCCCGCCCTGCGGGCCGGGCGCGGTCACGTGGTGTTCGTCAACTCCGGAGCCGGACGGCGCGTGCATCCCGGGTGGGGCTCCTATGCGGCGAGCAAGTTCGCCGTGCGGGCGATCGCCGACGCGCTGCGCGAGGAGGAGCGGGCGAACGGCGTGCGGGTGACCACGGTCTATCCCGGGCGGACCGCGACGCCGATGCAGGAGAAGGTGCACCGCCAGGAGGGGGCGGAGTACGACGCATCGCAGTGGATGCGGCCCGCCTCCGTCGTCACGACGATCCTGACCGCGCTCGACCTGCCTCGGGATGCCGAGATCACCGAGCTGATGGTGCGCCCGGGCGTCTGAGTCGACGGCTTCGCAGCTCCCACAGCGCGACGGCGCTGGCTGCGGCGACGTTGAGGGAGTCCACTCCCCCTGCCATCGGGATCGTCACGATCGTGTCGGCCGCGGCCAGTGCGCGACGGCTCAGGCCGTCTCCCTCGGCGCCGAGGAGCAGTGCGACACGCTCCGGGCGCTCGGCCGAGAAGGCATCCAAGGCGACCGCGTCGTCGGCCAGGGCCAGCGCGGCCACGTGCAGCCCCGTCTCGCGCAGCTGCCCGAACGATTCCAGCCGCGTCCACGGCACCTGGAACACCGTGCCCATGCTCACCCGCACGCTCCGGCGGTAGAGCGGGTCCGCGCAGCGGGGACTTACCAGCACGGCATCGGCTCCGAGTCCCGCGGCGGCGCGGAAGATCGCGCCGACGTTCGTGTGGTCGACGATGTCCTCCAGCACGACGACCAGACGGGCACCCGCGACGACCTCGGCGACCGGCGGCAGCTCGGGCCGGTGCATGGCGGCGAGCGCGCCTCGGTGCACGGCGTAGCCTGTGACGGCCTCCGCCACCTCGGCCGGGACGACATAGACGTCGGTGTCGTCGCCGGGGGGCAGCATCCGCTCGACGTCGGCCAGCCATTTGCTCTGGACCAGCACGGATCGCGGCCGATGGCCGGCAGCCAGCGCGCGGCCGATGACTTTCGCCGACTCCGCGATGTAGAGCCCGCCCTCCGGCTCCAGCAGACGGCGCAGCGCGACATCCGTGAGACCCCGGTAGTCCGCGAGCCGTGGGTCGTCCGGGTCGTCGATGGTCGCCACGCGCATCCATCCAGGATGCCTCAGGCGGCGACGTCCCGGGTGTCCGTAACATGCCCGAAAAGTGGTCGGCCTACACTGCCGAGGAGGGGGGCTGCCGTGACGCAGGCTGATCGGACCCCGCCACCGGAATTCGCGGGGTACGCCGCGAGCAGGAAGCACGGTGCTCCATGACCGCGACTCTCGCGCTGAATGCGCAGACGGCCATGCTCGTCGAGCGCGCGGTCGAGGTGCTGGGCGGGCGGCGCGTCGCCGTCCTGACCGGTGCGGGCGTGTCGACGGACTCCGGCATCCCCGACTATCGCGGCGAGGGCGCTCCCGTCCGGACGCCGATGACCGTCGACCGGTTCCTGGAATCGGATGCTGCGCGCCGCCGCTACTGGGTCGGCAGCCAGCTCGGCTGGCGCGCCTTCTCGAGCGCCGACCCCAACTCGGGGCATGAGGCTCTGGCCCGCCTCGAGAGCGACGGCGTCGTCACCGGCGTCATCACGCAGAACGTCGACGGCCTCCACTTGCGGGCAGGCACCCGGCGCCTGGTCGAGCTGCACGGGACGATGCGCCGCATCCAGTGCCTGCGCTGCGGCCAGATCTTCGACCGGCGGGATGTCTCGGCGCGCATCGACGCCGACAACCCCTGGCTGGCGCGCGACGGCGAGATCGTCCTCGGCCCGGACGGCGACGTGACGCCCGAGAGCGTCGAGGACTTCGTCCTGCCGCTGTGCACGGTGTGCGGCGGGACGCTGAAACCGGACGTGGTCTTCTTCGGCGAGTTCATCCCCGCCGGCAAGTTCAAGGAGGCCGAGCAGCTCGTCCACGCCAGCGAGGCCCTGGTCGTGGCGGGCTCGTCGCTCGTCGTGAACTCCGGGGTGCGCCTCGTCGAGCGCGCCCGGCGCCGGCGCATGCCGATCGTCGTCGTCAACCGCGGCGTGACGCGCGCGGACCCGTGGGCGGCGGTGAAGATCGACGCCGGCACCACGGAGGTGCTGAGCGCCCTGTCCGATCGTCTCCCCGCCGCTCGTTAGGCTCGAGTCATGACCGTCCTGACCCTCGTGCGCCATGGCGAGACCGAGTGGAACCGCGCGCGACGCATCCAGGGACTGACGGACATCCCGCTGAACGACACGGGACGGGCGCAGGCGCGGGATGCCGCGACCGGCCTCCTGCACCACCTCGATCCGACGGTTCCCGTCGTCGTCGCGGCGAGCGATCTGGCCCGCGCGCGGGAGACCGCCGAGATCATCGCGGAGACGCTGGGAGCGGCGACGCCGCGCCTGTACCCGGATCTGCGCGAGCGAGGCTACGGCCAGGCGGAGGGCGTCGGCATCGACGAGTTCGCGCAGCGCTGGGGGGCGTGGCACTCCGCCGAGGTGCCGGACGCGGAGACGCGCGACGACCTGCGCGTGCGCGCGCTGCGCGGGCTGCGCGCGGCTGTCGCCGATGCGCGTTCCTCCGTCGGAGCACCGGCGCCCACGCTCGTGATCGTGAGCCACGGCGCGCTCATCCGCGAGGTCATCCATCATGCGTCGGGCGGCACTCTCCCCCGCGACGGCGAACGCCTGCCGAACGGCTCCGCGCACCGCGTCATGTGGGAGCGCGATCGGATGCGGCTGCTCTCCTACACCGCCGGCATCGACTGACGCGGGCCGGATCGATCGGGTCCGATCGACGCGGGCTGGATCGGCTCAGAGTCTGTCGAGCACGCGTCGAGCATGCCGCAGCACGGGCTCGTCGACCATCCGCCCCTCGAACGCGAAGACGCCCCGCTCCCCGTCGGCCGCCGCGAGCACGGCTCGCGCCCACTCGGCCTCCGCCGCGGTCGGCCGGTAGGCCTCGCGGATGACGTCCACCTGGCTGGGATGGATGCAGGCTGTCGCCGCGAAACCGGAGGCCGCGGCATCCCTCGCCTCTCGTCGCTGTCCCTTCACGTCGGCGATGTCGAGGTGCACCGCGTCGATGGCGACCTTGCCGTGGGCGCCGGCTGCCACGAGAACGCGCGAGCGGGCGTAGCGCGCGACATCGCGGTAACGGCGCCGGTCGTTTCGGCTCGCCGTCCCGCCGAGGGACGCGACGAGGTCCTCGGCGCCCCACATGAGAGCCGTCACGCGCTCCAGGGCGGCGATCCGGTCGGCATTCTCGACGCCCCGCGCGCTCTCGCAGAGGGCGACGACCGAGAAGCGAGGGTCGATGGCCGCGATGCGCTGCGGCGACTCCGCCTTCGCGAGCATGATCGTGCGGTGATCCGTATGCGACAGGGTCGCCATGTCGTCGGCGAAGTCGTGCGAGCCGACGGGATTGACCCGCACGATCACCCGGTCGGGCTCCAGTTCGGCGTCGATCAGAGCACCTCGGGCAGCCGCCTTGTCGGCGGGCGCGACGGCGTCCTCGAGGTCGACGATGACGGCGTCGGCCCGCTCGAGCGCCTTGGCGTAGCGCTCGGGCCGGTCGGCGGGGCAGAACAGGATCGCGGGACCGCAGCCGAAGGGCCCGGTCATGCGTGGCTGTCCAGGATCGTGGCGTCGTCGGCCTCGCCGTCCTCGTCGTTCGCGGAACCCGCAGGGCGGCACCACATGAGCGCCACCCGCGTCGCCGTCGCCACGACCACCCCGTCCTGGTTGCGACCGGTGTGCACCATGGTGACGATCCCCTGGCCCGGACGCGACGCCGACAGCCGCGCGGCGGTGATCTCGGTCTCGGTGTAGAGCGTGTCCCCCGCGAACAGCGGGGCGGGAAAGCTGATGTCCCCCAGCCCCAGCTGCGCGACGAGCGTGCCCTGCGTCAGCTGCGAGACGGATGCGCCCACCATCGTGGCGAGCGTCCACATGGAGTTCATGAGGCGCTGGCCGAACGGCTGGGTCGCCGAGTACGCGGCATCCAGATGCAGTGCCTGCGTGTTCATGGTGAGAGACGAGAACAGGACGTTGTCGGCCTCGGTGGCGGTGCGTCCGGGGCGGTGCAGGTAGCGTGCGCCCACCTCGAACTCCTCGAACCACAGGCCGCGCTGCTCGATCACGGACATATCGTCACGCTACTCCGAGGGCCCGGGCGATCACGAGCAGCTGCACCTCGCTGGTGCCCTCGCCGATCTCGAGGATCTTCGAGTCGCGGTAGTGGCGGGCGACGAGGAACTCGTTCATGAAGCCGTTGCCGCCGAACAGCTGAGTGGCGTCACGCGCGTTGTCCATCGCCGCATCGCTCGCGGTGAGCTTCGCGATCGCGGCCTCGGTCTTGAACGGGCGGCCGTTGTCGCGCAGGCGCGCCGCGTGGTGCCAGGCGAGGCGGGCATTGTGCACGCGCGCCTGCATGCGCGCGAGCAGGAACTGCACGTGCTGGCGCGTCGACAGCGAGCTGCCGAAGACCGTACGGCTCTGGGAGTATGCGAGGGCCTCTTCGAGGCATCCCTCCGCCGCACCCGTCGAGAGCGCAGCGATGGCGATGCGCCCCTCGTCGAGCGTCTGCAGGAAGTTCGCGAAACCGCGCCCTTCCTGTCCGAGCAGGTTCTCCTCGGGGACGCGGGCATCCGAGAAGGTGAGGGGATGCGTGTCGGATGCGTGCCACCCGACCTTGTCGTACGCCGGCTCCACGGTGAAGCCGGGGGTGCCGTTGGGCACGATGATCGTGGAGATCTGCTTGCGCCCGCCGCTCTCGCCGGTGACCGCCGTCACCGTCACGAACCGGGTGATGGCGGTGCCCGAGTTCGTGATGAACTGCTTCGTCCCGTTGACGACCCACTCCGCGCCGTCGCGGCGGGCCGTGGTGCGCGTCGCGCCGGCATCCGATCCCGCCTCGGGTTCGGTGAGACCGAATCCCGCCAGTGCGCGCGCGGACAGCAGGTCGGGCAGGTGCTCGGCCTTCTGCGCATCCGTGCCGAACATGTAGACCGGCATCGCGCCGAGGCACGTGGCCGCCTCCAGCGTGATCGCGATGGACTGGTCCACGCGGGCGAGACCCTCGATCGCGAGGCACAGCGCGAAGAAGTCGCCGCCCTGTCCGCCGACCTCCTCGGGGAAGGGAAGGCCGAAGAGTCCGAGCTCGCCCATCTGCGCCACGATGTCGAGCGGCAGCTCGTGGTCGCGGTCCGCCTGGTACGACCGCGGAGCGACGACCTCGTCCGCGAACTCGCGGACCAGTCCTGCGAGCTCCTGCTCGTCGTCGGTGAGAGTGCTGTCGATCATGGTTCTCCTCGGGATGTCAGTCGCCTGCGGATGCGGCGGAGTCTGCGGATTCGGGGGCGGGCGCATCGACCCGCGCGATCTTCTCGCCGAGGCGCACCTGCGCCCCGGCGCTGACCGAGAGGGTGACGACCCCGTCATGCGGTGCCGTCACGGGATGCTCCATCTTCATGGCCTCGATGGTCGCGATGCGGTCGCCGGCAGTGACGGAGTCGCCGTCGACGACGTGCACGGCGACGACGGCACCCGGCATCGGCGCCCGCAGGTCCGGGTCGGCTGCGCCGTCGCCGCGGCCGCGCTGAGCCAGCCGGATGTCGGCCGCCTGGCGGCGGGTCACGGGACGCAGGGTGGTCGTGACGCCGTCGGCATGCACCCAGAGCCGTCCGTCGGCGTCGCGGGCGAGCGGCAGGTCGCGTCCCGCTCGAGCGGGAGGGGGCACAGGCGACGCCGTCACGAGACGGCCGTCGGATGTCTCGAAGCTCTCGAGGAGCGCGACCGCCGGGGCACCCGCGCGCCACCCCGAGCGTGACAGCCACAACGGCGAGGCGTGCTGCACACGACCCTCTGCCGTCGCCGCATCCGCCGCCGCGATCACGGTGGCCGCGGCCGACAGCGCAGCAGCCGACGGCTCCGGGTCGGTGTAGGGCGGCAGTCGGTCGATGAGTCCGGTGTCGAGGTCGCCCGCCACGACGGCGGGGTCGTTCAGCAGCGTGCGGAGGAAGCCGATGTTCGTCTCCACGCCGAGCAGCACCGTGTCGCCCAGCGCGCGGTCGAGGGCCGCGACGGCGCCCGCCCGGTCGTCGGCGTGCGCGATGACCTTCGCGATCATCGGGTCGTAGTCGGCGGTGACGACGGAGCCGGTCTCGACCGCTGCATCCGTCCGCGCCTCCACGGACGGCCGCCACACGAGCACGTGCCCGGTCTGCGGCAGGAATCCGCGCGCCGGGCTCTCGGCGTACACGCGCGCCTCGATGGCGTGTCCGGTGAGCACCACGTCGTCCTGGTCGAGCGGCAGCGGCTCGCCGGCGGCGGTGCGCAGCTGCAGCTCGACGAGATCGAGACCCGTGACGAGCTCGGTCACCGGGTGCTCCACCTGCAGGCGCGTGTTCATCTCGATGAAGAAGAAGTCGTCGGGGCGATCCCCGGCGACGAGGAACTCGACGGTCCCGGCGCCGACGTAGTCCACGCTGGCCGCCGCCGCGCACGCCGCTGCACCCAGTCGCGCGCGCGTCGCCGCGTCGATCACGGGTGAGGGAGCCTCCTCGACGACCTTCTGATGCCGGCGCTGGAGTGTGCACTCCCGCTCCCCGAGATGGATGACGTGTCCGTGTGCATCCGCCATCACCTGCACCTCGATGTGCCGGGGACGCTCGATGAGGCGCTCGAGGAGCAAGGTGTCGTCGCCGAAGGCCGCGGCCGACACGCGTCGCGCCGTGGCGAGCGCGGGCCGCAGCTCGGCCGCGGACCGCACGACCTGCATGCCCTTGCCGCCGCCGCCGGCCGACGGCTTCACGAGCAGCGGATAGCCGGCGGCATCCGCCCGCGCCGCGACCTCGTCGTCGGACATCCCCGCGGCACTGAACCCCGGCACGATCGGCACGCCGTGGGAGGCGACATGGTCGCGCGCACGGATCTTGTCGCCCATGACCTCGAGCGCCCGTTCGCCCGGCCCGATGAACACGATGCCGGCATCGGCGCACGCCCGGGCGAACGCCGCATTCTCGGAGAGGAAGCCGTAGCCGGGATGGATGGCCTGAGCGCCCGCAGACTGCGCCGCCGCGATCACCGCGCCGATGTCGAGATACGATTCCGCCGCCGCTGCCGGCCCGATCCGCACCGCGGTGTCGGCTTCCCGCACGTGCGGAGCGTCGGCGTCCGCGTCGCTGAACACGGCGACGGAGCGGATGCCGAGTCGGCGCAGCGTGCGGATCACGCGTTGCGCGATCTCACCGCGATTGGCGACGAGGACGGTGTCGAACCCCTCGACAGGCTCGGGGACCGATTCGGCTGGGCGGGTGATCATGGGGCTCACATCCGGAAGACGCCGAAGCGCGGCTCGGGCAGCGGGACTCGGGAGACGACGTCGAGCGCGAGGCCGAGGGCGTCGCGGGTGTCGAGCGGATCGAGGATGCCGTCGTCCCACAGGCGGGCGGTCGCGTAATAGGGGTCGCCCTGCTCTTCGTACTGCCGCCGGATGGGCGACTCGAAAGCCGCGCGCTCGTCGTCGGGCCAGTCCTCCCCCCGCGCGGCGAGCTGGTCCGCACGGACCGTGGACAGCACGGATGCCGCCTGCGGGCCGCCCATGACCGAGATGCGGCTGGCCGGCCACGACCACAGGAACCGCGGCGAGTACGCGCGGCCGCACATGGAGTAGTTGCCCGCGCCGAAGGAGCCGCCGACGATGACCGTGAGCTTCGGCACGCGGGTCGTCGCGACCGCGGTGACCATCTTGGCGCCGTCCTTGGCGATGCCGCCGGCCTCGGCATCCCGTCCGACGAGGAAGCCGGTGATGTTCTGCAGGAACAGCAGCGGGATGCCGCGCTGGTCGCACAGCTCGATGAAGTGCGCTCCCTTGAGTGCGGATTCGGAGAACAGGATGCCGTTGTTGGCCACGATCCCCACCGGGTGACCGTGGATGTGGGCGAAGCCCGTGACGAGCGTCGTGCCGTAGTTGCGCTTGAACTCGTGGAAGGCGCTCGCATCCACGAGGCGCGCGATGACCTCGCGCACGTCGTACGGCCGCGTGACGTCCACCGGGACGATGCCGTACAGCTCCGCCGGATCGGCCGCGGGCGGGACGCTCTCCAGGACGGTCCAGGCGGGCTCGAGAGGTTGCGGCAGCGTCGCGACGATGTCGCGGACGATCTCGAGCGCGTGCTCGTCGTCCTCGGCGAGGTGGTCGACCACGCCCGAGCGGCGGGCGTGCAGCTCGCCGCCGCCCAGCTCCTCCGCGCTGACGATCTCGCCGATCGCGGCCTTCACGAGCGGCGGACCGCCGAGGAAGATCGTTCCCTGGTTGCGCACGATCACCGTCTCGTCGCTCATCGCAGGCACGTACGCCCCGCCGGCGGTGCACGAGCCGAGCACCGCGGCGATCTGCGGAATGCCCGCCGCCGAGAGCCGTGCCTGGTTGAAGAAGATGCGGCCGAAATGGTCACGATCGGGGAACACCTCGTCCTGCTTCGGCAGGAAGGCGCCGCCCGAGTCCACGAGGTAGATGCACGGGAGGCGGTTCTCGAGGGCGATCTCCTGGGCGCGCAGGTGCTTCTTCACCGTCAGCGGATAGTACGTGCCGCCCTTGACCGTCGCGTCGTTGCACACCACGATCACCTGCCGGCCGTGCACGAGCCCGATGCCCGCGATAAGACCTGCTCCCGGCGCGTCGCCGTCGTACAGGCCCTCGGCGGCGAGCGGGGAGACCTCCAGGAAGGGACTTCCCTCGTCGAGCAGCCGCAGCACCCGGTCGCGCGGCAGCAGCTTGCCGCGCGACGCATGGCGCTCGCGGGAGCGCTCGGGTCCGCCGAGGGATGCCGCGGCCACTCGCTCGCGCAGGGCCTCGGCGAGTCGCCGCTGCGCTGCATACCCCTCGTCGTAGGCCTCACCACGAGCCGGCGCGGTGCCGATCCGCTCCCCCGAGGGAAGAGCCGTCCCCGTCATGCCATCTCCCTCGACGTCACGATCGCATCACGTCCGTTGAACGGACCGCAGATGCGCGGTTAGTGTTCATTAACCTCTCGCCCATGTTAGTGAGGATTAACTGAAATGCCAAGGGGAGCCACCGAGCGCCGCCGCGCGAAATCGGATCGTCAGGCCGCGCTCGTGCGCGAAGCCGCCCGCCTGTTCGCGGACCGCGGCTTCAGCGGTGTGAGTCTCGAGGACCTCGGCGCAGCCGTCGGGGTCAGCGGCCCGGCCGTGTACCGACACTTCGCGAACAAGCAGGCCCTCCTCGGAGCGATCCTGATCGGCGTCAGCGAGGGCCTGCGCGACGGCGGTCGGGCCGTGGTCGCCCAGCACGACGAGGCGCGGCGGCAGCTGGACGCGCTCGTCGACTTCCACGTCGACTTCGCGCTCGACGAGCCCGACGTCATCCGGGTCCAGGACCGCGACCTCGCCAGCCTGTCCGACCGGGACAGGTCGCAGGTCCGTCATCTGCAGCGCGAGTACATCGACACCTGGATCGGGGTGCTGCGGGAGGTTCATCCCGGGCGCTCCGAGGGCGATCTGCGTGTGCGCGCCCACGCCTGCTTCGGCCTCATCAACTCCACGCCGTACAGCCTGCGCGCATCGCGCGCCGCCTCCGTCGACGACGCCGTCGTGCGCGATGTGCTGCACGACATGGCGATCGCGGCGCTGTCCGCCTGACAGCGCCGCGATCGCCGTCGCGCTCAGCGCAGCAGCATCGCCCGTCCGGGCTCCCGCAGAACTCCGGCCACATCGCGCAGGAAGCGTGCGGCCTGCTCGCCGTCGACCAGCCGGTGGTCGAACGACAGGCTCAGGGTCATGACGTCGCGCAGGGCGATCTCGCCCCGGTGCTCCCACGGCTGCCGACGCACAGCACCGAGTGCGAGGATGGCGGCCTCGCCCGGGTTGACGATGGGCGTTCCGCCGTCCACTCCGAAGACGCCCACGTTGGTGATCGTGAACGTTCCGCCGAGCATCGACGCCGGCGTGGTCCGGCCGGCGCGCGCGGTCGCTGCGAGGTCGCGGATCGCGTCGGCGAGGCCGACGAGCGTCAGCTGCTCGGCATCCCGGATGGTGGGGACCACGAGCCCCCGCTCCGTCGCCGCGGCGATGCCGAGGTTGACGTAGCCGAACTCGACGATCTCCCCCGCCTGCTCGTCCCACCGCGAGTTGACGCTCGGGGTCGCGCCGAGCGCAAGGCACACGGCCTTCGCGGCGATCGCCATGATGCCGACGCGGTGACCCTCGAGTGAGCGATCGGCGGCCAGCGAGGCCACGAGCTCGGTCGTCGCGGTCACATCGACCGCGAGGAAAGTCGACGCCTGCGGCGCCGTGAAGGCGCTGCGCACCATGGCATCCGCCGTCGCCCTGCGGACGCCGCGGATCGGCGTGCGGGTCTCGCGCGGCCGCGCGCCGACGGACGTCACGACATCGGGCTCGGAGGCGATCGCCGGGATCGCCTGCGGCGCGGTCATGCGCGCCGCGTAGGCCTCGACGTCGGCGCGGGTGATGATCCCGGTCACGCCGGATGCCTCGACCAGGGCCAGGTCGACGCCCAGGTCCTTGGCGAGCTTGCGGACGGGCGGCGTGGACCGCGGCCGCTCCATCACGGGCTCGGGGGCCTCGCGCCGCGGCATCGCGTCGTGCGGGGCGGCCTCGAGCACCGCCGTGTCGGGACCGGAGGCCGCGCGCGCTCCGCGCGCCCTGCGCTGCGGCCGTCCGCCGGCCCGGGGCGCGGCGCCGTAGCCGACGAGGTTCGGGACCGCCTTCTCCGCCTCCGCGGGTTCGGCGGCCTCGGCGTGCGCCGGCGCCGCCTCGGCGGGCGCATCCTCACCCGTGTCGATCGTGATGACCACGTCGCCGACGGCGAACACGTCGCCCGGCGCGGCGTGCAGCGCCCCCACGGTGCCCGCGTACGGCGATGGCAGTTCGACGACGGCCTTGGCCGTCTCCACCTCGGCGATCGTCTGGTTCAGGCTGACGGTGTCGCCGGGCGCCACGAGCCACTGCACGAGCTCCGCCTCGGGAAGACCCTCGCCGAGGTCGGGAAGCCGGAAGTCCTGACTCATGCCCCCACACCCCCATCGACGGCCGCTGCGCGGTCGGCGGCCTCCGGCGACGCACTCTCCACGGGTGACAGGCTGTTCGGCCGATCCATCACGCGGTCCACCGCATCCAGGATCCGGTCGAGGTCGGGCAGGTGGTACTTCTCGAGCTTTGCGGGCGGGTACGGGATGTCATGGCCCGTCACGCGCACAGGCGCCGACTCGAGGTAGTTGAAGCAGCGCTCGGTGACGCTGGCGATGAGCTCGGCGCCCACTCCCGCCTCGCGGGCCGCCTCGTGCGTGACGACGACCCGTCCGGTCTTGCGGACCGACGCGGTCACCGTCCGGTAGTCGACGGGCGAGAGCGAGCGAAGGTCGATGACCTCGATCGACGTGCCCTCGTCCTCGGCGGCGGTGGCCGCATCCAGCGCCGTCTGCACCTGTGCGCCGTACGTGAGGATCGTCACGTCCCGTCCCTCCCGCGCGACGCGGGCGAGGCCCATGGGTGCGGCGTCGGCGAGCGGCGACTCGAGGTCGACCTCGCCCTTCGTGTGGTAGAGCCGCTTGGGCTCGAAGAAGACGACGGGGTCGTCGCTCGCGATCGCCTGCCGGAGCACGGTGAAGGCGTCCTGCGGGTTCGAGACCGCCACCACGCGCAGGCCCGACGTGTGCACGAAATAGGCCTCGGGAGACTCGGAATGGTGCTCGGCGGCGCCGACACCGCCGGCCCACGGGATGCGGATCGTGATCGGCATGCGCACCCTGCCGGCCGTGCGGTAGTGGAGCTTGGCCACCTGGCTCACGATCTGATCGAAAGCGGGGTACACGAAGCCGTCGAACTGGATCTCGACGACAGGGCGGAAGCCTCGGTACGCGAGACCGACGGCCGTGCCCACGATCCCCGACTCGGCGAGGGGGGTGTCGACGACCCGCGCCGCACCGAACTCGCTCTGCAGTCCGTCGGTGATGCGGAACACGCCGCCGAGCTTGCCGATGTCCTCGCCCATGAGCAGGACGCGGTCGTCGTCCCGCATCGCGCGGCGCAGGCCCTCGTTCAGGGCCTTCGCCATCGTCAGCTGGGTCATCGTGCGACCTCGCCCTCGGCCTCCGCGAACCCGTCCAGGTACGCGCTGAAGTCGGCGATCTGCTCGGCGATCCCGGTGTGCGGCTCGGCGTAGACGTTGTCGAAGACGCTCATCGCCGGCTTCGTCACGGCGCCGAGGCACGCGGCGCGCACCTGGGCGGCCATGTCGTCGGCCGCGGCCTGCACGGATGCCGCGAACTCGTCGCCGAACTCGCCGCGCGAGCGCAGGTACGCCTCGACACGGGTCAGCGGGTCGCGCGCGCGCCAGCGCTCGAGCTCGGCCGCGTCGCGGTAGCGGGTCGGGTCGTCGGACGTCGTGTGCGGACCCATGCGGTAGGTGACCGCTTCGATGAACGCGGGGCCCGCTCCGCTGCGGGCATGTGCCGCCGCCCACCGCATCGCGGCGAGGCAGGCCAGGACGTCGTTGCCGTCGACGCGCATGCTCGGGATGCCGAAGCCCGGTGCCCGGCCGGCGATCGGCGCGGCCGCCTGCACGCGAACGGGCTCGGAGATGGCGTACTGGTTGTTCGTGCACACGAACACGACGGGAGCGCCGAAGGATGCCGCGAACACCATCGCCTCGTTCACGTCGCCCTGGCTGGATGCGCCGTCGCCGAAGTACGTGACCGCGACCTGGTCGGCGCCGTCGCGCTGGATGCCCATCCCATAGCCGACGGCATGCAGCGTCTGCGCGCCGATGATGATCTGCGGAACGGCCGAGTGCATCGTCTCGGGCTCGAGCGTCGAGTGGGCCTCCCCGCGCCAGGACAGGACGAAGTCCGACGGGCGGGCGCCGCGGGCGTAGACCACGCCGATCTCGCGGTAGCTGGGGAAGGTGAAGTCGTCGGCGCGCAGACCGCGCGCGGTGCCGATCTGCGTCGCCTCCTGGCCGCTGCACGGCGCCCACAGACCGAGCTGGCCCTGACGCTGGAGGGCGACGCCCTCGGCGTCGATGCGCCGGAGTACGACCATGTCGCGATAGAGGGCCTGCAGCTGCGCGGCATCCACGTCCGCGATCCACGGGTCCAGGACGGAGTCGGCGATGCGCTCTCCGTCGGCGGTGAGCAGTCGTGCGACGTCGTCGATGTCGGCGCCGAGTTCGGCTGCGGGGGTGAGGGTGTGCACCATTGTCGTGACCTCCATTCCGCATCGGCCTCTTGGGCTCCGCGGGTCGTCATCGGCCTCTTCGCCGACCTGATACGAGCGTACGTCCGATATGCACCCCGCTCAAGCATGTCCGTTTTGCTTGAGCATGTTGCCCATCACTGGTCCCCGGACGCGTGCTAAAGTTGCGCATCATGAGCAACTTGGACCGCGTCGATCTCGAGCTCCTCAGCGCGCTCTCAGCGGATCATCGGGCGACCGTCGTCGCGCTCGCCGATCGCCTCGGGCTCTCCCGCAACACCGTCCAGGCGCGCATGGCCCGACTGGAGCGCGAGGGGGCGTTCCTGTCGTTCGAGCGGGCCGTCTCCACGAAGGCGCTCGGGTTCCCGATCGAAGCCTTCATCCACGTCACCGTGCGCCAGGTCGAGCTGCCGCAGATCACCGCCGAGCTGGTCCGCATCCCCGAAGTCGTGCAGGCGCACGGCCTGAGCGGTCAGATCGATCTGCTGGTGCGCGTGGCCTGTCTCGACACCCAGCATCTCTTCGAGACGGATGCCCGCATCCTGGCGATCGACGGCGTCGAGCGGACGGAGACCTCTCTCGTCATGGGCGAGGTCATCCCCCACCGCGTCGCTCCGCTCATGGACCTGGCGCGGGAGCGGTAGCGGCGTCCGCCGCGGACGTCGAGTCGGCGCGGACCAGCACGACGCCCACGAGGATCAGCGCTCCCCCGAGGAATTGGATGGGCGCGGGCGTCTCGCCGAGAAGCAGGCAGGCGAATCCGAGCGCGAAGAGCACCTCCGAGAGGCCGACGAACGAGGCCACGCGGGACCCGAGGCGCGGAATCGCCATGACGCCGAGCGCATAGCCGAGGGTCGTGCCGACCGCGGCCACCCACGTCATCGGCACGAACCACGGCACCTCGAGCCCGGAGAGCGCGACGGTTGCCGCCGGGGCGCGGAACGGCATGACGCCGATCGCGCAGAGGACGCCCATGGCCGCCGCACCCGTCAGGAGTCCTCCCGCCGCGAGAGCGAGCGGCGGCAGGCCGGCGCCCGCCCGCTCGGACGCGACGAAGTACACGCACACGCAGACGGCCGCGGCAAGGGCGAGAAGCGTGCCGACGAGGTCGAAGGACGCGCCGACGACGTTCACGACGAGGACGAGGCCCACCACCGCGACCACGGACCCCCACAGGACGAGCGCCGAGGGAGCGCGCCGGGTGCGCAGCCACGTGAAGGCGACCAGCAGCACGGGAGCGAGGTACTGGATGAGCAGGGCGACGGCCACCGGCATCCGCTGCATCGCCGAGAAGAAGAAGAGCTGACAGCCGAGGACCGGCACCAGCCCGAACAGGACGATCAATCCGCCGTGGCGGCGGAGGAAGCCGGGCTGCCGCCGGAGCGCGCGGATCAGCGCCGGCGAGAGGATCAGCCCGGAGACCCCCATGCGGACCAGCAGGGCGGCCCCGAGCGACCAGCCCGCCTCCAGAAGCGGCTTGACCAGCGGACCGCTCGACGAGAACGCCAGGGCGGACCCGATTCCGAGCAGCAGCCCGGTCGTCCGCACGCGCGCACGACTCCGTTCGCCCGCAGCGGCGACGGGAGGGAGGGAGGCGGTCGAAACGGTCATGGGCGGCATCCGACTGTCAGGGGTGAACGTTGTCTACACTGGTGACACTATCGATCGAGGATGTCAGGAGTCAACGTGGTGTTCATCCATGACACGCGTCAGTCGCTCACGGCTGCCGTTCACCTCGTCAACACGCTGCCCGGGATCGATCGCGACGACACGCTGCGCACGCTCGGGGACCTCGATGCGTATCTCGCGGTGAACCCGTTCACGGGGATGCTGCGACGGGATGCGTCCGAGCTCGCCGCCGTGCGCAGCATCCGCCCGCGACTGCGCGCGCTCTGGGACGTCGACCGTGACGGCGCGGTGCCGCTCGTCAACGAGATGCTCCGCGACGGCAAGGCGCTCCCCCAGCTGACGATCCACGACGGCTACGACTGGCACATCCACGCGACGGCCGACGACTCGCCTCTGCAGACCCGCATCCTCGTGGAGGCCGCCATGGCGTTCGTGGACGTGATCCGGTCCGACGAGTACGACCGCGTGCGGGTGTGCTCGGCCGATGACTGCGACGCGGTGTACGTCGACTACTCGAAGAACGGATCCAAGCGCTACTGCGACACCGGCAATTGCGGCAACCGGATGAACGTCAACGCGTACCGCCGTCGGAAGGCGCAAGAAACCGCGTGATGGCGGCCGCCGCCGCCTGCGGCGTCTCGTAGTGGATGAGATGCCCGACGTCGGCGATCTCGACCAGCTGCGCGTCGGGGAACATCGCGACGAGCCGGCGCTCCGCCTCGATGGGCGTGATGTCGTCCTTCTGCGCAGCGACCAGCAGGGTCGGCTGCGCGATGAGCGGCGCGAACTCGCGCACGTCGTGCGACACGGATGCCACGAACGCATCGTGCAGCACATCCCGGTCGGCGAAGCGCGAGAAGTACGTGTCGTGCTGATCGTGCACGAA
This sequence comes from Microbacterium rhizosphaerae, assembly GCF_034120055.1. Taxonomy (NCBI): domain Bacteria; kingdom Bacillati; phylum Actinomycetota; class Actinomycetes; order Micrococcales; family Microbacteriaceae; genus Microbacterium; species Microbacterium rhizosphaerae. The sequence goes on from NZ_CP139368.1 coordinate 2,263,620, forward strand.
ACGCCGCAGCTCGGGCTCGCGCGTCTTCGCCATCGACTCGCTCATGCCGCGCACGATCAGCGGGCTGCGCAGCAGCGCCTCGCCTGCGGGCCGCGGCAGTCGCGCCCCTGCCCAGTAGTAGAAGACCGCGAGTCGCGTCAGCACGCCACGCGGTCCCTCGAGCGCCGGCGCTCCGATCGGGTTCACGAGGATCAGGCGGTCGGTCGGCAGCCCCCAGGCGACGGCGGCGGCCGCGACGATCGAGCCGAAGCTGTGGCCCAGGACGACGGCTCCCGGGGCGACCGCCGCGACGAAGGCCGTGAGCCACTCGGCGTAGGTGTCGAGCGTGTGGCGGCGGCCCGGAAGCGGCGCCGATTCGCCGAAGCCGGGGAGGTCGGGTGAGACGATCCGGATGCCGGGCAGGTGGGCGACCACCGGCTCGAGTCCGTGGTGCTCTCCGCGGAAACCGTGCACGGCGACGATGGTGGTCCCGGCATCGGCGGGACCGTAGACCCAGTAGGCCGTCGTGCCCGCGCACACCTCGACCTCGCGCCGCTCGACCGGGATCTCGGCGAGTCGGGCGGCGTACGGGTTCACGGCGGGCACCCGTCGAGTCTACGAGCCGCCGCCGGCGCGCCGGACGGTCGCTGTCGGAGGCCACCCATACCGTGGGCGGCATGCACGACGGCCCGCCGCTCTTCGAGATGGACGCTCCGGAATGGGCGTACGGCGTCGGCGTGTTCGACCTGGAGACCACCGGCATCGACGTCGAGCGGGATCGCATCGTGACCGCGCATGTGGGTGTGCTCGGCCCGGACGGCGCGGTGCGGCGGTCACGGGCATGGATGGCGGACCCCGGAGTGGAGATCCCGGCCGAGGCCAGCGCCGTGCACGGCATCTCGAGCGCGCAGGCGCGCGCACAGGGGCGACCCGCTGCCGAGGTCGTGGCGGAGGTCGTCGACACGCTCCGAGCGGTGTTCGCCGCCGGATATCCGGTGGTCGCCTACAACGCGCCGTTCGACTTCTCGATGCTGCGCCATGAGGCCGTGCGTCACGGCGTCGAGCCGATCGACCGGCCCTCGCCCGTCATCGACCCGCTCGTGCTCGACAAGTTCATGGACCGCTATCGCCCCGGCAGGCGCACGCTCTCCGTGGTGGCGGAGCACTACCGCGTGGTGCTCGCGGACGCCCACGACGCATCCGCCGACGCCGTCGCCGCCGGCCGCGTCGCTCTGGCCCTCGCGGAGCGCTTCGGCCCTTCGCTCCCCCGCACCGCCGGGGAGCTGCACACCCGGCAGATCTCGTGGGCGCGCCTCCAGGCGGAGAGCCTCACGGAGTACTTCGTCCGGATCGGGCGCATCGACCCGGAGGAGCGCCTCGACGGCCGCTGGCCGATCCGATGAGCCGGCACGGCTCTGCATCCGTGGCCGCTGCCACCTCCGGCGACGACGAAGGCCCCGCCGGGGCGGGGCCTTCGGAACGTGCGGGGCTCGATTACTTCGAGGAGCCGCCGCCGAAGTTCTTGAAGCGCTGGTTGAACTTCTCGACGCGGCCGGCCGAGTCGAGGATGCGCTGCTTGCCCGTGTAGAACGGGTGCGAGGCGGACGAGATCTCGACGTCGATGACGGGGTACTCGGCGCCTTCGAACTCGATGGTCTTGTCGCTCGAGACAGTGGAGCGCGTGAGGAACAGCTCGCCCGAGCCGAGATCGCGGAACACGACGGCCTGGTAGTTCGGGTGGATGTCAGTCTTCATGGGAAGTCCTTCAAAGTGTGGTGCCCTGGATTTTGCCAGGGCGGACGAAGTCTGCGGTGCGAGCGCACCAAGGATCGAGTCTACCAGCAACACGGTCCGCCCGAGGAATCGGGGCGGGCGCCGTCGTCAGGCCGCGGCGCGCGCGGCGAAGCGGCCGTCCGCCTCGGTGAGCACGATCGGCATCCCGAACGTCTCGGTGAGGTTGTCGGAGGTCAGGGTGCCGGCGAGCGGGCCCGATGCCACGGCCTGGCCGTCGCGCAGCAGCAGCACGTGTGTGAAGCCGACGGGGATCTCCTCCACGTGGTGCGTGACCATGATCATCGCCGGGGTCGTCGGCGCCTGGGCGTAGCCGCTGAGCAGGGCGAGCAGCTCTTCGCGCGCGCCCAGATCGAGACTCGCGCTCGGCTCGTCGAGGAGAAGGAGCTCGGGGTCGGTCATGACCGCGCGCGCGATCTGGACCCGCTTCTGCTCGCCGTCGGACAGCGTGCCGAAGGTGCGGTCGGCGAGATGGTCGAGATGCCACTCGGCGAGCACGCGCAAGGCGCGACGCTCGTCGATGTCGTCGTAGTCCTCGCGCCAGCGGCCGAGGACCGAGTAGGCGGCCGTCATGACGACGTTCAGCACCGTCTCCTCGGGCGGCACCTGGCGCGCCATGGCGGTCGAGGCGAAGCCGATGCGCGGACGCAGCTCGAACACGTCGCTGCGGCCCAGCTGCTCGCCGAGGATGCGGACGATGCCCGACGTCGGATGCATCAGGGTGTCGGCGAGCTGCAGGAGCGTCGTCTTGCCCGCGCCGTTCGGCCCGAGGATCACCCAGCGCTCGTCGTCCCGCACAGTCCACGAGAGGTGGTCGACGATGTCACGGGAACTGCGGCGGACGACGACGTCGGAGAACTCGAGGACCTCAGGCATCTGCCCAGCCTATCGAGACTCGGCGGCGACCTCCGCGTACAGTGCGGCCGTCTGGGCGGCGATGGCGGCCCAGCTGAAGTCCTCGGTGGCGCGAGCCCGACCGGCCGCGCCGTAGGCGGCCGCCCGCTCCGGATCCGTCGCCACCTCGGTCAGCACGCGGGCGAGGTCGGCGACGAAGGCGTCCGGATCGATGGGCGTGCCGCTGCCGTCCTGCACCTGGTCGATCGGCACCAGCCGGCCCGTCACGCCGTCGCTGACGACCTCGGGGATGCCGCCTGTCGCGGTTCCGACCACGGCCGCGCCGCACGCCATCGCCTCGAGGTTCACGATGCCGAGCGGCTCGTAGATCGACGGACAGACGAAGGTCGTCGCTGCGGCCAGGATCGTGCAGAGCTCGGGCCTTGACAGCATCCTGTCGATCCAGACCACGCCATCGCGCGTCTCCTGCAGTCCCTGGACGAGACCCTGCACCTCCGCCATGATCTCGGGCGTGTCCGGCGCGCCGGCGCACAGCACGAGCTGCACCTCCGGCGGCAGCAGGGCCGCAGCGCGCAGGAGATACGGCAGACCCTTCTGGCGGGTGATGCGGCCCACGAAGACGATGGACGGACGGCTCGGATCGATGCCCTGCTCAGCCAGGTACCCCGGGTCGTCGACGGGATGCCACGCCTCGACGTCGATGCCGTTGTAGATGACCCGCACCTTGGCGGGATCGAGCGAGGGGTAGCTGCGGAGGATGTCTCGTCGCATCCCGTCGCTGACCGCCACGACCGCAGCGGCACCTTCGTACGCCGTCTTCTCGATGTAGCTCGACACGCGGTACCCGCCGCCGAGCTGCTCCGCCTTCCACGGCCGCAGCGGCTCCAGGCTGTGGGCGGTGACGATGTGCGGGATGCCGTACAGGAGCGACGAGAGGTGACCCGCGAAGTTCGCGTACCACGTGTGGCTGTGCACGACGTCGGCCCCCGCCACGTCGGGGACGATCTCGAGGTCCGTGCCGAGCGTCTGGATGGCGCCGTTCGCACCCGCGAGCCCCGGTGGGACGCCGTGCGAGGTGGTGCCCTCCTCGTCGCGTTCGGCGCCGAAGGCGTGCACCCGGACATCGAGGCCGTCCTCGACGCGCAGCGCCTTCACGAGCTCGGCGGCATGCACGCCGGCGCCCCCGTAGATCTCCGGCGGATACTCCTTGGTCACGATGTCGACGCGCATGACGAAACGCTAGTACAGGCTGGGGCGAGCACCTATGGTGGGTGCCATGCCAGCAGCACCGAAAGTGTTCGGAATCATCCTCGCCGGCGGCGAAGGCAAGCGGCTGATGCCCCTGACGGCTGATCGGGCCAAGCCCGCGGTGCCGTTCGGAGGCCAGTACCGCCTGATCGACTTCGCCATCTCGAACCTGATCAACTCGGGTCTGAGACAGATCGTGGTGCTGACGCAGTACAAGTCCCATAGCCTCGACAGGCACATCTCGCAGACGTGGCGCATGTCGGCGCTGCTCGACTCGTACGTCGCCTCCGTGCCGGCGCAGCAGCGCCTCGGCAAGCGGTGGTTCTCCGGGTCGGCCGACGCCATCCTGCAGAGCCTGAACCTCATCAACGACGAGAAGCCCGACATCGTGGTCGTCATCGGCGCCGACCACGTGTACCGCATGGACTTCCGCCAGATGCTGGACGCGCACATCGAATCGGATGCCCGTGCGACGGTCGCCGGCATCCGTCAGCCGATCTCGCTCGCGAACCAGTTCGGCGTCATCGATGTCGCCGGCGACGACCCGACGCGCATCAACGAGTTCCTGGAGAAGCCGCAGAACCCGACGGGTCTCGCGGATGCGCCGCACGAGGTGCTCGCCTCGATGGGCAACTACATCTTCGACGCCGATGCCCTGATCGACGCCGTCGAGTCGGACGGAGAGCTGTCGGCGTCCAACCACGACATGGGCGGCGACATCGTCCCCTACTTCGTCGGTCGCGGGGAGGCGGGCGTCTACGACTTCAAGCGCAACGACGTGCCGGGATCGACGGATCGCGACCGTGCGTACTGGCGGGATGTCGGCACGATCGACTCGTTCTTCGACGCGCACCGCGATCTCATCTCCACGCTGCCGATCTTCAACCTGTACAACACCGAGTGGCCGATCCACGCGCAGGCCGTGAACTCGCCGCCGGCGAAGTTCGTGCGCGACTCGGTCGGCCGGATCGGCACGGCGATCGACTCCGTGGTCTCGCTCGGCTCGGTGCTCTCGGGCACGCACCTCGAGCGCAGCGTCGTGGGGCCCTGGACGCTCGCGGGCGGCGGCTCGACGATCACCGACTCCGTGCTCTTCGACCAGGTCAACGTCGGTCCGGGTGCCCGGGTGCACCGCGCGATCCTCGACAAGAACGTGGTGCTGGCGCCCGGGGCGACGGTGGGCGTCGATCGCGAGCGCGACCTGGCGCGAGGTTTCACGGTGACCGATTCGGGCATCACCGTGGTCGGCAAGAACGTCCGGGTGGAGGCGTGACGCTCTGAGACGCCGCGGTCGGGACGCCCGCGGTCTGCTCGGTACGGTGGTGGAATGCTCCCCCGCCGTGCCCGGTTCCTGGTCGTCCTCGACGCCGACTCGACGCTGATCCGCAACGAGGTCATCGAACTGATCGCCGCGGAGGCGAGTCGCGAGGCCGAGGTGGCCGCGGCGACGGAGGCCGCCATGCGCGGCGAGGTCGACTTCGCCACGAGTCTGCGGTCGCGCGTCACAGCCCTGCGCGGCGTGCCGCTCGAGTCGTTCGCGCGCGTGCTCTCGCGCATCGAGCCCACACCGGGAGTTCTGGAGCTGACCTCCGCCGTGCATGCGCGCGGCGGCGCCGTCGGAGTCGTGTCGGGCGGCTTCCACGAGATCCTCGACGAGATCGCCCCGCGGCTGGGCGTGGACATCTGGCGCGCGAATCGGCTGGCAGTCGAGGACGGCCGACTTTCCGGCGTCGTCGAGGGCGCAATCGTGGATGCCGCGGCCAAGGCCGCGGCGCTCCTCGAGTGGGCCGAGCAGCTCGGCATTCCGGCCCGCCGCACCATCGCGATCGGCGACGGAGCGAACGACCTGCTCATGATGGCCGAGGCCGGTCTCGGCCTCGCCTTCAACGCGAAGCCCGCGGTGCGGGCGCGGGCCGACCTGGTGGTCGGCCGTGTCGACCTGTCGCAGGTCGTGCCGTTGCTGCCCTGATCCGTCGGACGGAGGGTCAGTGACCCATCCCGAGACCGCCGTCCACGGGGATGACCGCGCCCGAGATGTAGGCCGCGTCGTCCGAGGCCAGCCACGTCACGACGCCCGCGACTTCGTCCGGTGTCGCGAACCGGCCCGCCGGGATGCTCTTCTTGTACTCGGCCTGCGTCTCGGCGGGCAGCTCGGCGGTCATGTCGGTCTCGATGAAACCGGGAGCCACGACGTTGGCCGTGATGCCGCGTGCGCCGAGCTCGCGCGTCAGCGACCGCGCGAAGCCGACGAGGGCGGCCTTCGAGCTCGAGTAGTTGATCTGGCCCGCAGAGCCGAGGAGCCCGACGACGGACGAGATCAGGATGACGCGGCCCCACCGGGCGCGCAGCATCCCCTTCGATGCCCGCTTGACGACCCGGAAGGTGCCGCCGAGGTTCGTGGCGACGACCGAGTCGAAATCGTCCTCCGACATGCGCAGCAGCAGTGTGTCCTTCGTGATGCCCGCGTTCGCGACGACGACCTCGACCGGGCCGAGCGTGCTCTCGACCTGGAGGAACGCGGCATCCAGCTGCGCGGAGTCGGTGACGTCCGCGCGGACCGTCAGCGTGCCCATGGGACCCTCTCCGCTGCGAGCGGTCACGGCGACCTTGTAGCCCTCGGCGACGAAGCGCTCGGCGATGGCACGGCCGATGCCCCGGTTGCCGCCGGTGACGAGGACGACGCGCTCTGCGGACATGACTGCTCCTGTCTGTTGTGACAAAACCGATCCAGCGTAGCGCGAGGTGTTTGACACGCCCCATAGGCGTTGCCAATCTAGGCACAGGCGGGTTCCTCCGCCGATCCGCCTACGAAAGGCCCTACCGTGAGCGACACCACACCAGACCCCACGCCTGAGGTCCCCGCCGCGGCGTCATCCGCCGACGAGGTCGCCTCGTCGACCCCCGCTGCCGCGGAACCCGCAGCCGAGCCGGGCGCCGCAGAGGCGGCCCCCGCTGCTCCTGCGGCCGAGGCCGCGCCCGCGGCTGAGCCGGCACCCGTATCCGAGCCGGCATGGTCGTCCGCGCCCGCTGCTGCCCCGGAAGCGGCACCCGAGCCGCCGGCGTACGCGCCGGCACCCGAGGCCGCTCCTCCGGCATACACCGCTCCGCCCGCCTACCAGGCGCCGACGTACGCGGCTGCCCCGGCCTACTCGGCTCCGGCCGGCCCCCGCACGAACACGCTGGCCATCGTCTCGCTCGTGGCGGGCATCGCCGGCTTCGTCTTCCTCCCGTTCATCGCCCACCTGGTCGCGGTGATCACCGGACACCTGTCCCTGGGACAGATCAAGCGCACCGGCGAGGGCGGCCACGGCATGGCGCTCACCGGCACGATCCTCGGCTGGGTCGGGCTCGCGCTCAGCATCATCGCCACGATCCTGATCATCATCGTCGCGATCGGCCTGGCCGCCTCGTACCCGAACTACCGCGGGGCCTGAGCACAGCAGCGGTCGTCCCCCGCCGGAGTCATCCGGCGGGGGACGATGCGTCTGCGGCGGCGTAGGCTGGATGCACCGTGAAGCGCTCGCCATCCACCCCCTCCGCCACGTCCCTGCCTCGGGCACCGCGCGACGAGGTCGGCGCACGCTCCGTCCGATACCTCGTGACGATGGGCATCCGTGTCGCCTGCTTCGTCCTGATGGTCGTCGTGCAGCCCTACGGCTGGTACACCTGGGTCTTCGGAGCCGGCGCCATCTTCCTCCCCTACATCGCCGTCGTGATCGCGAATGTCGGTCAGGATGCGAAGACGGTGCGCGCAGAGAATCCCGAGCGGGCCCTCCCGGCCGCCCCCGAGACGCCGACTGAGCCCGCGACGCCCGCGACGGAGCACCCTGTGCTGCGGATCGCGGAGACCGGGCCCGCTCAGCGGGCGGAATCACCGGACGAGGCCGAGAAGTGATCTCCGCGGGTGAGGCGCGCTGCTCGCGCGCCGGATGCGTCGCGGACGCGAACTGGCAGATCCTGTGGCGGAACCCCCGCATCCACACCGCCGACCGGCGCAAGACGTGGCTCGCGTGCGACGAGCACGTCGGCTACCTGCGCGACTTCCTCGCCGCGCGCGACTTCCCGCTCGAGGTGCTCCGATTCCCCCTGCCCGCCGAGGCGGAGGCGATGGCATGAGCCGGCGCAACGCTCCGCCGGCCGTCCGCTGGGCGGCCTACATCGGCGTCGCGATCGTGTTCGCGATCGCCTGCGCGTTCCTGTCCAACTGGCAGCTCACGAAGAACGCGGCCCGTTCGGAGCAGCTCTCGCTGATCTCCCGCAACTACGACTCGACCCCGGTGCCGCTGGATCAGCTGCTCAGGCCGGGTGCGACGCTCGACGCCGGCGACCAGTGGCGGCGGGTCACGATGACCGGCCGCTACGCGCCCGACGAGCAGCTGCTCGTCCGCAACAGGGTGCACGGCGGCACGGCGGCCTATGAGGTGCTCGTTCCGTTCCGCTCGACCGACGGGCGCGTGTTCCTCATCGACCGGGGGTGGGTCGCGCCGGGCAACACGCAGTCCCTGCCGGACCACGTGCCGTCGGCTCCGTCGGGCACGGTGACCGTCGTCACGCGGCTGCAGCCGGGCGAGCCGCTGCCGTCCTCCGGAGCGGCGGCGCCGCACGGCCAGGTTCCCTCCGTCAACCTTCCGCTCATCGCGACGAAGATCGGCGCGGACGGGAGCGCGCTCGAGCGCGGCGCCTACGGGACGATGGTCTCCGAGACCCCCGCGCCGGCGAGCGTTCCGCAGGCCCTCGAAGCCCCGTCGGACGACCCTGGCCCGTACCTGTCGTACGGCGTGCAGTGGATCCTCTTCGCCGTCATGGGCTTCGTCTTCATCTGGTACGTCATCCGGTCCGAGCGCCGCGCGCGTCGGGAGGATGCCGAGGACGCCGCGGCGGTCGCCGCCCTGGCCGCCTCCGACCCGGCTGCAGCGGCCGAGCTCGAGGCCGCCGCATCCGTCCGCCGCTCGGCCCGCGCGCTGTTCCCCAAGAAGCGCATCGACCGTGACATGGCCGACGAGGACGACCTCCTCGATCGGGCCGGTCGCTGACGACCTTCGGGTCGTCCTGCACGCCGACGCCGTGCGGGCGCGGCGGGCCGCCGGCGCTCAGGCCAGTGTGATCAGGTCGATGTAGTCGCGACCCCAGATGTCCTCGACGCCGTCGGGCAGGATGAGGACGCGCTCCGGATTCAGCGCCTCGACGGCGCCGGGGTCGTGGGAGACCAGGATGACCGCGCCTTCGTAGTGCGCGAGCGCACCGAGGATCTCCTCACGCGAGGCGGGGTCGAGGTTGTTGGTGGGCTCGTCGAGCAGCAGCACGTTCGCACTGGACACCACGAGCGTCGCGAGAGAGAGACGGGTCTTCTCGCCGCCGGAGAGCACGCCCGCCGGCTTGAGCACGTCGTCCCCCGTGAACAGGAACGACCCCAGCACCTTGCGGGCATCCGTGGCGTTGATGTCGGGCGCGGAGGACATCATGTTGTCGAGGACCGAACGCTGCACGTCGAGGTTCTCGTGCTCCTGCGCGTAATAGCCGATCTTCAGGCCGTGCCCGGGCTCGATCACGCCGGTGTCCGCGGAGTCCACTCCCGCCAGGATGCGCAGCAGCGTGGTCTTGCCCGCGCCGTTGAGTCCGAGGACGACGACCTTGGAGCCGCGGTCGATGGCGAGGTCGACGTCGGTGAAGATCTCGAGAGAGCCGTAGGACTTCGACAGCCCCTTGCCCATGAGCGGGGTCTTCCCCACCGGCGCGGGCTTGGGGAACCGCAGCTTCGCGACGCGGTCCTCCTGCCGGACATCCTCCAGGCCCGAGAGCAGCTTCTCGGCGCGTGCCATCATCTGGTGCGCCGCCGCGGCCTTCGTGGCCTTGGCGCCGAACTTCGCGGCCTGCAGCTGGAGCGCGGTCGCCTTCTTCTCGGCGTTCGCTCGCTCCTTCTTGCGGCGCTCCTCGTCGGCGACCCGCTGACGCTGGTAGTTCTTCCAGTTCATGTTGTAGATGTCGATGACCTGGCGGTTGGCGTCGAGGTAGAAGACCCGGTTGACCGTCTCGCCGACCAGCTCGACGTCATGGCTGATGACGATGAGGCCGCCGCGATAGCCCCGGAGGAAGTCGCGGAGCCACACGACGCTGTCGGCGTCGAGGTGGTTCGTCGGCTCGTCGAGGATCATCGTCTGCGCGTCCGAGAACAGGATGCGGGCGAGCTCGATGCGCCGCCGTTGACCGCCGGAGAGCGTCTTCAGCGGCTGCTCGAGGATGCGGTCGGGAAGCGAGAGGTTGTGGGCGATGGATGCGGCCTCGGCCTCGGCCGCGTACCCGCCGAGCGTCTCGAAGCGTTCCGTGAGGTTCGCGTACTTGCGCATCGCCTTGGCCGCGGCGGCGGAGTCGTCGGACCCCATCGCGAGCGAAGCCTCGTGCATCCCGATCGCCAGCGTGCCCAGTCCGCGCGCGTCGAGGATGCGGGTGCGTGCGAGCATCTCGGGGTCGCCCGAGCGCGGGTCCTGCGGCAGGTAGCCCAGCTCGCCGTGCCGCTCCACCTTGCCCTCGCTCGGGAGGAGGTCTCCGGCGAGCACCTTCGTCAGGGTCGTCTTCCCTGCGCCGTTGCGGCCGACGAGACCGACCTTGTCGCCGTCCCCGACGCGGAAGGACACGTCCGACATGAGCACACGGGCGCCCACGCGGATCTCGAGGTCATGCACGGCGAGCACAGCTGAGGTCCGTTCTGCGGGAAGGGAGGATGGCCGACGGGCCAGCCATCCAGTATACGGGGGTGCTCGGAAGGGACGAGGTCGCAGCCGACGACGTCACACGTGCTTCTCGTGGGCATGCCCGAGCCGCAGACCCGGAACAAGCGCGAGGAGGGACAGCAGCGCGCCGAGCGCGAACACGACCGCGAACCCGGCATCCGTCGCCTGGAGCGCCGTGAACACGAGCCCCATGACCGCGATCGTCGTGGCGGAGCCGGCGGCGTCGAAGATCGAGAGCGCGGACGAATTGAAGCCCTGATTCTGCGGCGTCGAGTAGGCCAGAGTGAGGACGGTCATGCGCGGATACATCAGGCCCATCCCGCCTCCGGCGAGCGACCAGCCCGCGATCGCCGTGGCGGGCGGCAGATGGCCGAGCGCGGTCGCGGTCGCCAGCACCGTCGCCGTCGTCAGCAGTCCCACACCGAGGATGCTGGTGCGCGCATTGCCCAGACGGTCGCCGAACCGCCCTTGGAGGGCGGCGCCGACGGCCCACGCGATCGCGCTCACGGTGAGGGCGAGCCCCGCCCACGTGACGCTGAACCCGTACTCCGTCACGAGCAGGTACGGCAGGTACACCTCGGAGCCGAAGAGGGCGCCGGCGATCAGTCCGCGCATGAGCACGACGCTCGGCAGGCCACGCCCCGCCCGCAGCGTCCCGCGCGGAACGAGCGGGAGCACGGCTGCCACGAGGACGACGACGGATGCGGCGACCACCGGGATCGTCCACGGTCGCAGCTGGTCGGCGAGGCTCAACCCCAGCACGCCCGCCGCGACGGCGACGGCGAGCCAGACCCGTGGGCCGATGCGCGCGGTCGAGGGCTCGTCCGTGCCGAGCTGCCTCCCGTGCAGGCGCGTGAAGACGAGCACGAAGGCCGCGGCCGTGAGCACCGCGACGCCGAGGAACACCCAGCGCCAGTGCAGATACTGCGCGACAGCCCCGGCGGCGAACGGTCCGATGAGCGACGGGATGACCCAGGTGGCCGAGAATGCCGCGAACAGCGGTCCGTGCGGGCGCGGCGGGTACACCCGGGCGACGACGACGTACAGCGCGACGATCTGCCCACCGACGCCGAGGCCCTGCAGAAGGCGTCCGGCGACGAACACCCCCATGGTCGGCGCGAGGCCCGCGACGAGCAGACCCGCCACGAACAGCCCGACCGCCGCGGTCAGCGGGGCGACCGGACTCCCCCGGTCGCACCAGGCGCCCGCCACCACCATCCCGATGACGCTCGTGGCCAGGGTGCCGGCGAACGCCGCCGCGTACAGCGCCGCGCCGTCAAGCTCGTGGCTGACCACCGGCATGACCGTCGTCATCGCGAGAGACTCCAGCGCGGCGAAGAAGATCAGCGCCACGGCACCGACGGTGACCGCGAAGTAGCCGCCCGACCAGATGCTCTCGCGGGTGTCGATCCGCCCCGTCACGAGGCGGTGGCGGCCTCCGCGTCCGCCCGCGCGAGCGCGCCGATGCGCTCGACGGCCTCGCGGAGCACGTCGGGCGCGCATCCGATGTTGACGCGCACGTGTCCGTTGCCCTCGGCGCCGAACATCGGTCCGAAGTGCAGCGCGACCTTTGCGTCGCGGAGGACCTTGACGGCGGGGTTGTCGCCCCAGCCGAGCGCGGTGAGGTCGACCCAGGCGAGGTAGCCGGCATCCGGGATGCGGTAGCGTGCGCCGGGCACGTGCTCGGCGAGGAGGTCACCGAGGAGGCGACGGTTCTGATCGAGAGTGACCAGCAGGCTGTCGAGCCACGCGTCGCTCTGCGGGTCGAAGGCCGCGACGCCGGCCAGCGCGCCGAACAGTCCCGTGCGCCACTCGACCTCATCGGGCAGGGCATCCACCATCGCGGTCGTTCGATCGGATGCCGTGACCATGAGGGCGCACTTCAGCCCCGCGAGGTTGAACGCCTTGCTGGCGCTCGTGACGGTCAGTCCTACGCGTGCAGCGGCATCCGAGGCGGCCAGGAACGGTGTGAACACGACGCCGGGCTGAGTGAGGGGCGAGTGGATCTCGTCGCTGATGATGTGCGCGCCGTGGCGGTCGGCGATCTCGGCCAGGGCGGCGAGGCTCTCCTTGCTGTGCACGGTCCCGGTGGGGTTGTGCGGGTTGCACAGGAGCATCGCCGTGGCGCCGGCCGCGAACGCGGCCTCGATGCCGGCGAGGTCGAGCTCCCAGTCGTCGTCGGTCTCGAGGAGCGGGACGCGTTCGACCTCGCAACCGGCCTCGGGCACGCCGTCGTAGAACGGCGGATACACCGGCGGTGTCACGATGACGCGGTCGCCCGGCGTCGTCACGAGGCGCAGGAGCTCGACGACGCCCATCATGACGTCGCAGGTCGTGCGGATGCGGTGCGGCTCGACGTCCCACCCGAACCGGCGCGCGGCGAAGCCGACGTAGGCCTCCCGGATCCCCGGCTCCGGCGGCGTGTAGCCCGTGTCGCCGAGCTCCACCGCACGCGCGAGGCGCGCGGTGATCGCGGGCGCGAGCGGGAAGTCCGTCTCGGCGACGAAGAGCGGCAGGACATCGGCCGGGTAGCGGCGCCACTTCGTGCTCGACCGTTGACGGAGCTCGTCGATGGGCAGGGCTTGAAGCGGCGCGGCAGTCACCTCTCGAGCCTACGGCCCCGACGCGCCGGGCGGCGGCCTCATGTGCCACGGGCCGCGCTGCGGACTGTCAGCGCGCGGCCCGGGATGCCCGCACGTCGCGCAGTGCCAGCTCGACATCGTCGAAGCGGAACGAGAAGCCGGCCTCGAGCAGTCGTTCCGGGGCCACCCACGTGCTCTTGAGGACGAGTTCCGGCTCGGCTCGCAGCACCCACATCCCGGGCTCGAGGGCCAGCCGCGGAGCGGGCAGTCCGACGGGCATGCCGACCACGTGGCGCAGCGCAGCCATGAGCGCGCGATTCTCCACGGCTTCCGGTGCGACGACGTTGATCGGCCCCTCGATGCCCGGATCGTCACGGGCGAAACGGATGGCGCCGATGACGTCGTCGATGTGGATCCAGCTGAAGCGCTGCCGGCCGCCGGAGCGATGCCACTCCGGCGCTCCGTCGCCGGTCGGGTCGGACCCGATCCCCCGGTAGCGACGGTGCGGGAACCACCAGCCGTCGTACTGCGGCCCGCCGAGCCCGAGCCGGGCCAGGCGGAACAGCAGCGCGGTCGCCGCGCCGTCGCCCAGCACGACGCCGAGCCGCAGCGCGATCCGCCGCGTGCCGGGCAGGTCACCGGCGAAGAACTCGCGCTCCCACTCGCGGGCGACATCCACGGTGAACCCCTCGCCGATCTCGCCGGCGGCCTCGGTCTGCGCGCGGTCGAGCGCTGAGCGGTAGATCGTCGCCGTGCTCGCGTTGAACCACACGGATGGCGGCGCAGCCGCGTGCTCCACCGCCACACGCAGCGCGCGCGTGGTCTCGACGCGCGAGCGCAGGATCTCGTCGCGGTTCGCATCCGTGAATCGGCAGCTGATGCTCCGGCCGGCGAGGTTCACCAGCAGGTCGGCGCCGTCGACGGCCCTGCGGACGGAATCCGGATCATCCCATCGAGCGTCAGGTCCGCTGCGGCCGATGCTGCGGATGGCATATCCCTCATCGACCAGAGCGCGCCGCAGAGCGGTGCCGATGAACCCGCTTGCTCCCGCGAGGGCGGCGATCGGACGCGTCACTGTGTGGCGGGCCTCAGATCGCGAAGCCGAGCGCGCGCATCATGTCGCGCCCGTCGTCGGTGATCCGCTCGGGGCCCCACGGCGGCATCCACACCCAGTTGATGCGGAACTGCTCGACGATTCCGTCCAGAGCCTGTGCCGTCTGCTCCTCGAGCACGTCGGTGAGCGGGCAACCGGCGGACGTCAGCGTCATGTGGATGACGAGGGCGTCGTTCTCGTCATCCCACGCCAGGTCGTAGATGAGACCGAGGTCGACGACATTGATCCCGAGCTCGGGATCCATGACATCCTTGAGTGCCTCGGTGACCTCGTCGAACTTCTCCGGGCTGAGAGTCGCGGTCATATGACGACTCTACGCCTCCACGTCCAGCGCGGGCTCGGACGAGCCGACGAAGCGGTCGTAGCCCTCGTCCTCGAGACGGTCGGCCAGCTCCGGGCCGCCCTCCTCGACGATGCGCCCGCCGACCATGACGTGCACGAAGTCGGGGTGGATGTAGCGCAGGATGCGGGTGTAGTGCGTGATCAGCAGCACGCCGAGGTTCGTCTCGCCCTTGGCGCGGTTGACACCCTCGGACACGATCTTGAGCGCGTCGACGTCGAGACCGGAGTCGGTCTCGTCCAGCACGGCGAGCTTGGGCTTGAGCAGCTCCAGCTGGAGGATCTCGTGGCGCTTCTTCTCGCCGCCCGAGAAGCCCTCGTTCACGTTGCGCTGTGCGAACTTCGGGTCCATGCGCAGGTCCTTCATGGCCTGCTTGACATCCTTGGTCCACGTGCGGATGGACGGAGCCTCGCCGTCGACGGCGGTCTTCGCCGTGCGCAGGAAGTTCGTCACCGTCACGCCCGGGATCTCGACCGGGTACTGCATGGCGAGGAAGAGCCCTGCCCGCGCTCGTTCGTCGACCGTCATCGACAGGACGTCCTCACCGTCGAGCGTGATCGAGCCGCTCGACACGGTGTACTTCGGGTGGCCGGCGATCGTGTACGCCAGCGTGGACTTTCCGGAGCCGTTGGGGCCCATGATCGCGTGGGTCTCGCCCGTGCGGATCGTGAGCGTGACGCCGGTGAGGATGGGCGTCGTGCCGGCATCGGTCTCGACCGTCACATGCAGGTCGCGGATCTCGAGGACAGACATTGTTTTCCTTCGTGAGTTCTGGTTGCGGACGCGACGGCTCAGGAGGCCGGCTTGGTCACGCTGGGGTCGATGAGCACGTCGTCGCCGTCGAGCTGGACGGCGTAGACCGGGACGGGCTCGTACGCGGGGAGGTTGAGCGGGCGGCCGCTGCGGAGGGAGAACGCCGAACCGTGCGCCCAGCACTCGATGGTGTCGCCCTCGACGAAGCCCTCGGCGAGCGAGATGTCGCCGTGCGTGCAGGTGTCGCCGATGGCGTGCACCTCGCCGGCCGAGTCGAGCACGACCGCGATCGGCACGCCGTCCACGACGACACGCCGGGCGGAGTCCGGCTCGAGCTCGCTCAGCGAGCACACACGGGTCGCGCTCATGCGGACTCCCCCTTCATGACGGATGCGGGTGCGGCGATGCCCTGGGCGAGCTCGCGCTCGATCAGCTCGGTGAGCTCCTCCTCCAGTGCCGGGACGCCGATGCGCTGGACGATCTCGGTGAGGAAGCCGAGGACGACCAGGCGCCGGGCCTCGGGCTCGGGGATGCCGCGGGCCTGCAGGTAGAACAGCTGCTCGTCGTCGAACCGGCCCGTGGCGCTGGCGTGACCGGCACCACGGATGTCGCCCGTCTCGATCTCGAGGTTCGGGATCGACTCGGCCCGGGCACCATCGGTGAGGACCAGGTTGCGGTTGGCCTCGTAGGAGTCCGTGCCGACCGCTTCCGGGCCGATCAGGACGTCGCCGATCCACACGCTGCGCGCGCCGGCGCCCTGCAGGGCGCCCTTGTACAGCACGTCGCCCGTGGTCTCCGCGCCCTTGTGGTACAGGTAGACCTGGCTCTCGAGGTGCTGGCCGGCGTCGGAGTAGCTCATGCCGTACATCTCGGCTCGTGCGCCGGTGCCGGCCAGCTCGATGCTCGGGTTCACCCGCACGACGGCGCCGCCGAAGCTGACGACGACGTGGCGGAGGGTCGCATCCTTGTCGACGCGGGCCTGGTGGGATGCGGCGTGCACGCTGCCGCCGTTCCACTCCTGGACCGTGACGAGCTCGAGGTGCGCTCCGTCGCCCACGATGATCTCGACGTTCTGCGCGAACGACGTGCTGCCCCGGTGACGCAGGACGACGGTGGAGTGCGAGTTCGGCCGGGCCTCGATCACGAGATGGGCATGCGCCACTCCCCCGCGACCGGTGACCTCGATGAAGACGGGCTCGTCCCGTTCACCCTCCAGGACGACGTGGTCGGCCCGGTCGGCACGCACCCAGGCGATCGCCGACGGGAGGTCCTCGGGACGGAAGACCTCGCCGCGCGGGGCCTCGCCGATGCGCAGCGCGGATGCCGCGGCATCGGTCACCGTCACGTCGAGGTCGCCCGCCACGGCATCCACGTCGAACAGGGGCGCGAGGGCGTCGAGCGGCGTGTGACGCCAGTTGACCTCCCGGCCCGTGGGGCGCGCGAAGTCCGCGGGATCGAACGAGTGCGGCCGTTCCGAGCGGGTCTGAACCGGAATGAAGGCAGGCTCGGTCTCGGTGTAGGTCGTCGTCATGCTCAGCCGACCGATCCTTCCATGCCCATCTCGATGAGCTTGTTGAGCTCGAGGGCGTACTCCATGGGCAGTTCGCGGGCGATCGGCTCGATGAAGCCGCGGACGATCATGGCCATTGCCTCGTCCTCGGGCAGGCCGCGGGACTGCAGATAGAACAGCTGCTCCTCGCTGACCTTCGAGACGGTCGCCTCGTGGCCGAGCTGGACGTCGTCCACGCGGATGTCGATCGCGGGGTAGGTGTCCGAGCGCGAGATCGTGTCGACCAGCAGCGCGTCGCAGCGGACCGTGTTGGCCGCGTGGTGGGCGTTCGGGTCGACCCGCACCTCGCCGCGGTAGCCGGCGCGGCCACCGCCGCGGGCGATCGACTTGGAGACGATCGACGACTGCGTGTACGGCGCCATGTGGATCATCTTCGCGCCGGCGTCCTGGTGCTGACCGGGGCCGGCGAAGGCGACGGACAGGGTCTCGCCCTTCGCGTGCGCGCCCATGAGGTAGATCGACGGGTACTTCATCGTGACCTTGGACCCGATGTTGCCGTCGATCCACTCCATCGTCGCGCCCTCGTGCGCGATCGCGCGCTTGGTGACGAGGTTGTAGACGTTGTTCGACCAGTTCTGGATCGTCGTGTAGCGCACGCGGGCGTTCTTCTTCACGATGATCTCGACCACCGCGGAGTGCAGCGAGTCGCTCTTGTAGATCGGGGCGGTGCAGCCCTCGATGTAGTGGATGTAGGAGTCCTCGTCCGCGATGATCAGCGTCCGCTCGAACTGGCCCATGTTCTCCGTGTTGATGCGGAAGTAGGCCTGCAGCGGGATCTCGACGTGCACGCCCTTGGGGACGTACACGAACGAACCGCCCGACCAGACGGCCGTGTTCAGCGCGGCGAACTTGTTGTCGCCCGCCGGGATGACCGTGCCGAAGTACTCCTCGAAGAACTCGGGGTGCTCGCGCAGCGCGGTGTCGGTGTCCATGAAGATGACGCCCTTGGCCTCCAGGTCCTCGCGGATCTGGTGGTAGACGACCTCGGACTCGTACTGCGCGGCGACTCCGGCGACCAGGCGCTGGCGCTCCGCTTCGGGGATGCCGAGGCGCTCGTAGGTGTTGCGGATCTCCTCGGGGAGGTCCTCCCACGACTGCGCCTGCTTCTCGGTCGAGCGCACGAAGTACTTGATGTTGTCGAAGTCGATCTCGCTGAGGTCTGCGCCCCAGGTCGGCATCGGCTTGCGACCGAACAGCTGCAGGCCCTTGAGCCGGTTCTTGAGCATCCACTCCGGCTCGTTCTTCAAGCCCGAGATGTCGCGGACGACCTTCTCGTTGAGGCCTCGCTTGGCGCTCGCCCCGGCGGAATCGGCATCGTGCCAGCCGAACTCGTACACCCCCAGCCCGTCGAGCTCGGGCCGATCGATCAGCACATCCGACATGACGTCACTCTCCTTCAGCCTGCAACGGTGTCATCCGTCCCGGCTTTCCATCGCCCTGCGCGGAGTCACGGAGGGGAAAAGCCGCTCTGCGGGCCTGATCAGTAGCCGCGCGAACTGCGCGCCTACACTGTCAGTGGTGCGTGCGCTGGCGCGCCGCATCCCTACCCAACGATTCTATAGGCTCCGCCGTGCCCTCGGTCGGCACATGACCGCCCGCCCGGAGCCTCCCAGGAGGCGAGACCATGTCCGCGACCCGCGCAACCGGCGATCGACAGGGAGTGCGGCGGCGGTTCGTCGCCTGGCTGCCCGACACGGTCGACCGTCGGGTGCGCGTGTTCGCGTGGCTGTCGTTCCTCGCCGAGACGATCATCGTCGGCACCGGCGGCGCGGTGCGGCTCACCGACTCGGGCCTCGGCTGCGGCTGGCCGCTGTGCACGCCCGAGTCGCTCGCTCCGACGCCGGCGATGGGCATCCACTCGTTCATCGAATTCGGAAACCGCATGATGAGCGGCGTCGTCGGGATCGTCGCGCTGATCGTGCTGATCCTCGTGTGGCGGATGCGTCGCACGCGTCGCGACCTGTGGTGGCTGGCGCTCGTCGTCGTCCTCGGAGTCCTGCTGCAGGCCATCGTCGGCGGTGTCACGGTGCGGACGGAGCTCAACGCGGGCATCGTGTCCTTCCACTACGTGGCCTCGGTCGTCCTGGTGTGCGTGACGGCGGCGTTCCTCGTGCGCATGAACGTGGCTGCGGGTCCGCGCGAGCGTGCCGTTCCGCGGTGGTTCGCGATCCTGACGCACATCACCTCGTTCGTCCTGGCCCTCACGCTGCTGTTCGGCGTACTCACCACCGCCAACGGTCCGCACTCGGGCGATCCCAACGTCATCCGGCACGGGTTCGACGCGACTCTCCTCGCCCATGTGCACTCCTGGCCGGGGTACACGCTGTTCGCGCTCAGCCTCGTGCTGCTCGTCACGGCGATGATGCAGCACCTGCCGATCCGTCGGTGGCTCATGGTGCTCGTGGCGCTCGAGATCGTCCAGATCGGCGTCGGCGTGCTGCAGGCGCGCACCGAGCTCCCGCCGCTGCTGGTCGGCATCCACATGATCATCGCGGCACTGACGGCCGCGACGATGACGGCCGTGGTGCTGAATCTCAAGCGGCCCGCGACCGCCGCGGACTCCCCCGTGCCCGCCGCTTCGACGTCGGTCACCGCCTGACATTCATCGGAAGTTCATCGGCGCTCCATGGAGCGCGCCGAGTGCATTGACGGCAGACTGGGTGTCGCGCGGCGATCGCCGCGGCATCCCCACGCCCCTCACCCCTTCCCAGGAGACACGCATGCCCACCCGCCCCAGCCTCGCCCGCAGCATCCCGTTCTGGATCCTGTTCCTCGGATCGCTCCTGAGCGCTGCGCTCGGCGTGCTCCTGGTCGTGAGCAAGATCTCGGGGATGGCGTCCGACATCAAGTCGCAGTCGGCCACCGCCGCCATCACGGTCTACACGGGCCAGTCGTGGGTCGTTCTCGGCGCCGCCCTCGTGGGCGCGGGCCTCATCGGCCTCATCGTCGCCCTCCTCCTCGGCGTGCTCGTGAGCCTCGTCCCCGCGCCCGCGGTGGCGACGGTCGTCCCGGCCGAGGACGCCGCCGCGGTCTCCGACGAGGCCCCCTCCGCCCTCGTCGGCGACGCCTCCGTCATTCCGGCCGAGCCGCCCGTGGAGGTCGAGGCCGCTGCGGCACCCGTGGACGAGACGCCGTCCGTGGAGTCGGGCGCCCAGCGCTGATCCGTCCGAGGGCGCGGTCGGGGGTTCAGGCCCGCGACCGCGCCGTCGTCGTCTGGGCCTCCAGGCGGGCCCTCTCCGCGGCGCTTCCCGTCAGCGCCGCCGCCTCGGCGTAGGCATCCGCGGCCTCCGACCATCGGCCCAGGTCCGCGAGGAACGCCGCGCGTGCCGCCGGCAGATACGCGTAGTGCGCGAGAGCCGGATCATCCGCCACCGCATCCACAGCCGCGAGCCCGGCATGCGGCCCGTCGCGCATACCCAGAGCCACTGCGCGGTTGAGCTCGACGACGGGGCTCGGCCACGCGGCAGCGAGGATGCCGTACAGCTCCACGATCCGGTCCCAGTTCGTGTCGGCCCACGTCGGGGCCTGCGCATGCACCGCGGCGATGGCGGCCGAGATGGCGAAGCGGTCGACCGGACCCGATGCCGCGATGTCGAGCAGCGCGAGCCCGTCCTCGATCCGGCTCCGATCCCAGCGTGAGCGATCCTGGTCGGGCAGCAGCTGGTCGCGCGTCTGCCTGCGCGCGTCGGTGAGCAGCATGAGCGCGAGCAGTCCCGCGACGGTGCGGTCCCGCGGCAGCAGGCCGTGCAGCATCCGCGTCAGGGCGACCGTCGCATCCACGAGCTCGGCGTGCACGACGTCGTCGCCCGAGGGCGGCGCGTGCCCGACGGTGAACGCCAGGTGCAGGACATCGCACACGGCGACGACCCGGCCGGGCAGCTCGCGCGGGTCGGGCACCCGGAACGGGATGCGCGACACCGCGATCTTGCGCTTGGCCCGCGTCAGCCGCGCTGCCATCGTCGTTTCCGTCACGAGGAAAGCTGCGGCGATGTCGCCGGTCGGGATGCCGCAGACCAGCCGCAGCGTCAACGCGACCTGCGCCTCCCGTGCGAGGGCGGGGTGGCAGCACGTGAAGATGAGGCGCAGACGATCGTCCGAACGCCACGGGTCATGCTCGTGCGCGACCTCGTCGCGCACGAGCAGCGGCAGCCTTCGTGCGAGGGCCGCCTGACGTCTGAGCACATCGCGCGCGTGGTTGGCGGCCACCGTCGTCAGCCACGCGCCCGGGCGGTCGGGGATGCCGCGTCCCGGCCACACCTCGACCGCCCGCGCGAACGCCTCCTGTGCGCTCTCCTCCGCCAGATCGAGGTCGCCGGTGAGCGCGGCGGTCGCGGCGACCACCGCCGACCACTCGCCGCGGTGCGCCTCGGTCAGCGCAGCCGAGACAGGCCGGGACGCGGCATCCATCTGCCACTCAGCCGTGCGAGACGAGCGGGTGCACCTGAACCGCGCTGTGGTCGTGCTGGAGCTCGCCCAGCTCGCGGGCGAGATCCAGTGCGGCGTCCAGGTCGGCGACGTCCACCACATAGAACCCGCCGAGCACCTCCTTGGTCTCGAGGAACGGCCCGTCGGTCACGAGCGGCCGCTCGCCGCCCGGGCGGAGCGTCGTGGCCATGCGGCTCGACTCGAGCTGGCCGGAGCCGATGATCGCCGAGCCGGCGCGAGCGCGGAACGCGCGGTGGCCCTCGTCGATCTGTCGCCATTCCTCCGCGGTCGCGGCATCCCACCGCGCCTCGTCGCCGTAGATCAGGATCAGATACTGCGCCATGTCTTCCCTCTTCCGTTCGTCGGAATCGTCGAGAGGCGTTGTGCCCCTCATCTGACCGACGAACGAGGAGCCTCGTGATTCGACAGGCGACGCGGATCGGATTCTCCGACCGCGTTCATGAGGAGACTACTCAGAAAGGCAGCAGCGGGTCGATCGCGATCGCGACGAACAGCAGCGTCAGGTACGTGATGGATGCGTGGAACACACGCATCGGACGGGGCTCCGTGCCGCGCACCGCGCGATTGTAGAGGCGGTGCGACTCGTAGACGAACCATCCGCCGAAGACGAGGGCGGATGCCGTGTACACCAGGCCCATCTGCGCCACGGGGATCAGCAGCAGCGAGCACGCCACGGTCGCCCACGCGTACAGGATCACCTGCAGCCCGACCTGCGAACCGCTGCGGGTGGCGCCGAGCATCGGCACGTCCACGTCGTCGTACTGCTTGCCGTACTTCATCGACAGAGGCCAGTAGTGGGGCGGCGTCCAGAGGAAGACGAGGAGGAAGAGTATGACCGGCGGCCACGCGAGCGAGCCCGTGACGGCGGTCCAGCCGATGAGCACGGGGAAGCATCCGGCGATGCCTCCCCACACGATGTTCTGCTCGGTGCGGCGCTTGAGGATCATCGTGTAGATCACGACGTAGAAGAAGATCGCGACGGCGGAGAGGACGGCGGCCAGCCCGTTGGTCGTGAGCCACAGCCACACCGTCGAGAGCGCGGCCAGTGTCCACGCGAAGATCAGCGCGCCCCGGGGCGAGACCTCGCCGGTCACCAGCGGCCGGTTCTCGGTGCGCTGCATGTGCGCGTCGATGTCGCGATCGAGGTACATGTTGAACGCCGCGGCGGAGCCGGCGCTCATCGAGCCGCCGATGACCGTGGCGAGCACGAGCCACAGGCTCGGGAAGCCGCCCTGGGCCAGGATCATGACCGGCACCGTCGTCACGAGCAGCAGCTCGAGCACGCGGGGCTTGGTGAGAGCGACGTACGCGCGGAGGGTTCGACCGAGCGAGTGGCGCGACTTCTGCGCCGTGGATGTCGCTCCCTGCGTGGTCGTCATGCTGCGCGAGCCCCCTGAATGCCTTCGAAAACCTTCTCGAGTCTATGGCATGGGGCGCCGGTGCCCGGTCGCGCATCACCTCGGCGCGCGCGCGGTCGTGATGATCCCGACACCGTCCGGACTCGCGGTCGTCACAGCCGGGCGATGGGCCGCTGAAAGGCTGTCGTCACACAATGTCAAGGCCCCAACGGGACGGAATGCCGCTTCGCTATGCTGAGACAACACGCGCGCCCAAGCGTCGACGTCCACCCCCCTCTCCGCACCGAAGCGGCGTGTGTTGAGGGTTCGACCGGGCGCCCCTCCAGGAAAGGCGGTCCCGTGTCGGAACTGCAGTGGGAAGAGATCGATGGACGCGCCGTGGACACGGTGCGCGTACTGGCGGCTGATGCGGTGGAGAAGGTCGGCAACGGCCATCCCGGCACCGCGATGAGCCTCGCGCCGGCCGCGTATCTGCTGTACCAGCGGGTGCTGCGCCACGACCCCGCAGACACGCACTGGCTCGGCCGCGACAGGTTCATCCTCTCCGCGGGTCATTCATCGCTCACGCAGTACATCCAGCTCTACCTGGGCGGGTTCGGTCTCGAGCTGTCCGACCTGGAGGCGCTGCGCACGTGGGGGTCGCTGACCCCCGGTCACCCCGAGTACCGGCACACCAAGGGCGTGGAGATCACGACCGGTCCGCTCGGCCAGGGACTGTCCTCGTCGGTCGGCTTCGCGTACGCGGCGCGCTACGAGCGCGGCCTGTTCGACCCGGATGCGCCGGCGGGCACCAGCCCGTTCGACCACTTCATCTACGTGATCGCGAGTGACGGCGACCTGCAGGAGGGCGTGACGAGCGAGGCGTCCTCGCTCGCCGGCCACCAGGAGCTCGGCAACCTGATCGCGATCTACGACTCCAACCAGATCTCGATCGAGGACGACACCGACGTGGCGTTCACCGAGGACGTCGCCAAGCGCTACGAGGCCTACGGCTGGCACGTGCAGACGGTGGACTGGAAGAGCACCGGCCAGTACGTCGAGGACGTGCCGGAGCTGTTCGACGCCATCGAGGCGGCGAAGGGCGTGATCGACAAGCCGTCGCTCATCATCCTCAAGACGATCATCGGCTGGCCGGCTCCCGGCAAGCAGAACACGGGCAAGATCCACGGCTCGGCCCTCGGCGGCGACGAGCTGGCGGCGACGAAGAAGGTCCTGGGATTCGACCCGGAGAAATCCTTCGCCGTCGCGGACGACGTCATCGCGCACACCCGCAAGCTGGGCGAGCGCGGGGCGGCCGTCCACGCCGAGTGGCAGACCTCGTTCGATGCGTGGGCTGAGGCGAACCCGGAGCGCAAGGCGCTGCTGGACCGTCTGCTGGCCGGCGAGCTGCCCGACGGCATCGCCGATGCCCTGCCGGTCTTCCCGGCAGGCAAGGACGTCTCCACGCGCGCGGCGTCGGGGACCGTCATCAACGCGCTCGCCGCGGAGCTGCCCGAACTGTGGGGCGGTTCGGCCGACCTCGCGGAGTCGAACCTCACGACGATCAAGGACGCGAAGTCCTTCATCCCGCAGGAGTGGTCGACGCACGAGTGGTCCGGCGACCCGTACGGGCGGGTGCTGCACTTCGGCATCCGCGAGCACGCGATGGCCGCGATCGTCAACGGCATCGTCCTGCACGGTCCGACGCGCGCCTTCGGCGGCACGTTCCTGATCTTCAGCGACTACCAGCGCCCGTCCCTGCGCCTGTCGGCGCTGATGGACATCCGGTCGATCTTCGTCTGGACCCACGACTCCGTCGCGCTCGGCGAGGACGGCCCGACGCACCAGCCGATCGAGCAGCTGGCGACACTGCGCGCGATTCCGAACTTCGCCGTGGTGCGGCCGGCCGACGCCAACGAGACCGCGCACGCGTGGCTCGAGCTGCTGCGCCGCCAGGGCGGGCCCGCCGGCCTCGCCCTGACGCGTCAGAACATCCCCGTGTTCGAGCGCGGCGACGGCGACGCCGAGGGCGACACGTTCGCCTCGGCCGCGAACACGGCCAAGGGCGCTTACATCCTCGCGGAGTCGCCGACCGGCACGGTCGACGTCATCCTGATCGCCACCGGGTCCGAGGTGCAGCTCGCGGTGAACGCCCGCGAGGCGCTGAAGGCCGAGGGCGTGGGAGCGCGCGTGGTCTCCGCGCCGTCGCTGGAGTGGTTCGCGGAGCAGGACGAGGCGTACCGGGAGCACGTGCTGCCGGCATCCGTCGCCGCTCGCGTCTCGGTCGAAGCCGGTGTCGCCCTGTCGTGGCGCGGCATCGTCGGCGACCGCGGCCGCTCGGTCTCCATCGAGCACTTCGGCGCCTCCGCCGATTACAAGACCCTGTTCGAGAAGTTCGGCATCACCACCGACGCCGTCGTGGACGCCGCGCGCGCCACGATCGCCGCGGTCGCCCGATCGAACAGCTGAGCATCCAGGAACCCGAGGAACCGAGGAGTACCATGAGCACCCCCACCGAACAGCTCACCGCCGCCGGCGTGAGCATCTGGCTCGACGACCTGTCGCGAGGACGGATCACCTCCGGCAACCTGGCAGAACTCATCCGCACGCGCAACGTGAGCGGCGTGACCACGAACCCGACGATCTTCGCCGCTGCCCTGGCCGGTCACGGCTACGACGACCAGGTGAGCGAGCTCGCGAAGAGCGGCGCGAACGCGGACGACGCGATCTTCCGGATCACGACGGATGACGTGCGGGATGCCGCGGACATCCTGCGTCCCGTGTACGACGCCACGAACGGGGTCGATGGCCGCGTGTCGATCGAGGTCTCCCCCGACCTCGCCCACGACACCGACGCGACCATCGCGCAGGCCCAGCAGCTGTGGCACGCGGTCGACCGGCCGAACATCCACATCAAGATTCCCGCGACGAAGGCCGGCGTCCCCGCCATCACGGCGGTGCTCGCGCAGGGCATCTCCGTGAACGTGACGCTGATCTTCAGCCTGGAGCGCTACGCCGCGGTCATCGACGCCTTCCTGGCCGGCATCGAGCAGGCCAAGGCGAACGGCCACGACATCTCCGGCATCCATTCGGTCGCCTCGTTCTTCGTGTCCCGGGTGGACACGGAGGTCGACAAGCGGCTCGCGGCGATCGGAACCGACGAGGCGGCGCAGCTCAAGTCGAAGGCCGGCATCGCCAACGCGCGCCTGGCCTACGAGCTGTTCGAGAAGGAGTTCGCCTCCGACCGGGCGAAGGCCCTCACCGCGGCCGGCGCGACCGTGCAGCGCCCGCTGTGGGCGTCCACGGGCGTCAAGGACCCGTCCCTTCCCGACACCCTGTACGTGACCGAGCTCGTCGCCCCCGGCACCGTGAACACGATGCCGGAGAAGACCCTCGAGGCCACGTTCGACCACGGGGTCATCACCGGCGACACGGTGACGTCGAACTACGCCGACGCGCACGCGGTGATCGACCGCCTGGGCCAGGCGGGGGTCGACTTCGCAGACGTGACCCAGGTGCTCGAGGACGAGGGCGTCGAGAAGTTCATCGACTCCTGGCACGGCCTGCAGAAGACCGTCACGGACGCACTGGCGGGAGCTGCGCGGTGAGCTTCGAGATCCATGTCTCGGGGCACATCAAGAACGTCGTAGAGGAGACCCTTCCCGGTCTCGTGGCCGACCTCGTCGCCTCGGGCGTCACCGCCGGAGATCCGACGCTGTGGGGTACGCAGGCCGAGCCCGAGGCGTCACGGCGTCTGGGCTGGCTGGATGCGGTCACCGTCTCGCGCCCGCTCGTCGCGGAGATCGAGGCGCTGCGCGCCGAGTTGCACGCCCGTGGAGTGACGCGCGTGGTGCTCGCGGGCATGGGCGGCTCGTCACTCGCGCCCGAGGTCATCACGCAGACGGCGGGAGTGCCGCTGATCATCCTGGACTCGACGGCGCCCGGCCAGGTCCTCGACGCGATCGACGGCGACGCCGAGTCCGGCGGCCTCGACAGGACCGTGCTCGTGGTCTCCAGCAAGTCGGGCTCGACCATCGAGACCGACTCCGCCAAGCGCGCGTTCGAGGCCGCCTTCCGCGACCTCGGCATCGATCCCGCCGAGCGCATCGTCGTCGTGACCGACCCGGGCTCGCCGCTCGACCAGTCGGCGCGCGCCGACGGCTACCGCGTGTTCAACGCAGACCCGAACGTGGGCGGTCGGTACTCGGCGCTGACGGCCTTCGGGCTCGTGCCCGCCGGCCTGGCGGGCGTCGACCTCGGCGAGCTCCTGGACGAGGCCGATGCGACCCTGCTCGAGGTCGCGATCGACAGCCCGTCGAACCCCTCGCTGGTGCTGGCCGCGGCGATCGCGGGCGGCGGGGATGCGCGGCGCGACAAGCTCGGCCTCATCACCGACGGCACCCACATCGTGGGCCTGCCCGACTGGATCGAGCAGCTCGTCGCCGAGTCCACCGGCAAGGAGGGCACGGGCATCCTCCCCGTGGTGCTGCTGCCGGTCTCGCCCGAGGTCGAAAGCAAGCCGGACGACCTCCAGATCGTGCGATTCGTCGACGACGCGAACAAGTTCCACCTGTTCGAGCACCACGAGGGCGAGGTCCTCGTCAGCGGCTCGCTCGCCGCGCAGTTCATCGTCTGGGAGTACGCCACCGTGATCGCGGGACGGATGCTGGGCATCAACCCGTTCGACCAGCCCGATGTCGAGTCCGCCAAGGAGGCCGCCCGCGGCCTGCTGGATGACCGACCCGCCCCGACTCCGCCCGCATTCACTGCGGAGGGCGTCGAGGTCCGCGTCTCCGACCCGGCCCTGGCCGAGTCCGGAACCGTCGCCGGCGTCCTCGAGGCCCTGTGGGCCCGCATCCCTGCGCATGGCTACGTGTCGATCCAGGCCTACGTCGACCGCATCGAGCTGCCCCAGCTCGACGGTCTGCGTGAACTGGTCGCGGCCGACTCGGGCCGCCCGACGACGTTCGGATGGGGTCCGCGCTTCCTGCACTCGACCGGCCAGTACCACAAGGGCGGTCCCGCCGACGGCGTGTTCCTGCAGATCACCGAGGCGACCGACGTCGACCTCGAGATCCCGGGTCGTCCGTTCACCTTCGGCCAGCTGATCGAGGCCCAGGCCGCGGGCGACGCCAAAGTCCTCGCCGAAGGACACGGCCGCCCTGTCGTCACGATCACCCTGACCGATCCGCAGACCGAGGTCCTCGGCCTGTTCGAGGCAGCCCAATAGGAGACGCCGACCAATGACCGTCGACATCTCGCGCGGGAACAATCCCCTGCGCGATCCCGACGACCGCCGCCTCAACCGGATCGCCGGTCCGAGCGCGCTCGTCATCTTCGGGGTGACGGGAGACCTGTCCCGGAAGAAGCTCATGCCCGCCGTCTACGACCTGGCGAACCGGGGGCTCCTGCCGCCGGGCTTCGCGCTGGTCGGATTCGCCCGCCGCGACTGGGCGGACGAGGACTTCGCCCAGGTCGTGTACGACGCGGTGAAGGCGAATTCGCGCACCGAGTTCCGCGAGGAGACGTGGCAGGAGCTGCTGCAGGGCATCCGCTTCGTCTCGGGCGAGTTCCAGGACCCCGCCGCCTTCGCCAAGCTGCGCGAGACGGTCGAGAGGCTGGACGTCGAGCGCGGCACGATGGGCAACCACGCGTACTATCTGTCGATCCCGCCGAAGGACTTCCCCATCGTCGCGGAGCAGCTGAAGAGCTCGGGGCTGGTGGACGACACGGCCGACAAGCCGGACCGCTGGCGTCGCGTGGTGATCGAGAAGCCCTTCGGCCACGACCTGGAGTCCGCGCAGGCGCTCAACGACGCGCTGCGGACGGCCTTCCCGGCCGACTCGATCTTCCGCATCGACCATTACCTCGGCAAGGAGACGGTCCAGAACATCCTTGCGCTGCGCTTCGCGAACGAGCTGTACGAGCCGATCTGGAACCGCAACTACGTCGATCACGTCCAGATCACGATGGCCGAGGACATCGGCGTCGGCGGACGCGCCGGCTACTACGACGGCATCGGCGCTGCGCGCGACGTCATCCAGAACCACCTCCTGCAGCTGCTCGCCCTGACCGCGATGGAGGAGCCCATCTCCTTCAACGCGAAGGATCTGCGCGCAGAGAAGGAGAAGGTCCTGGCGGCGGTCACCCTGCCCGCCGACCTGTCGCTCGCCACGGCGCGCGGACAGTACGCGGGCGGATGGCAGGGCGGCGATCGCGTCGTCGGATTCCTCGAGGAGGACGGGATGAACCCCCGGTCCACCACCGAGACCTACGCCGCGATCAAGCTCGCCATCAACACGCGCCGTTGGGCCGACGTGCCGTTCTACCTGCGCACCGGCAAGCGGCTCGGACGCCGCGTCACCGAGATCGCGGTCGTGTTCAAGCGCGCGCCCGAGCACCTGTTCACCCGCAACCAGACGTCGGGCCTCGGCGAGAACGCGCTCGTCATCCGCGTGCAGCCCGACGAGGGCGTGACCATCCGCTTCGGGTCGAAGGTGCCCGGTGCCGGGACGCAGGTGCGCGACGTCACGATGGACTTCGGCTACGGCCACGCGTTCACCGAGGCGAGCCCCGAGGCGTACGAGCGCCTGATCCTCGACGTCCTCCTCGGCGACCCGCCGCTCTTCCCCCGCCACGAGGAGGTCGAGCTCAGCTGGAAGATCCTCGACCCGATCGAGAAGTTCTGGGCGCAGGACGACCGACCGCTCGAGCAATACTCACCTGGCTCGTGGGGACCGCCGTCTGCCGACGATCTCCTCGCTCGCGATGGCCGCACATGGAGGCGCCCATGATCATCGACCTGCCCGACACCAACGTGAGCAAGATCTCGCGCGCGCTCGTGAGCGTGCGCGAGGAGGGGGGCGCGGTGGCCCTCGGCCGCGTGCTGACGCTCATCATCGTCGTGAGCCACGACACCGCGGAAGAGGTCATCGAGGCGGCGAACGACGCCTCGCGCGAGCACCCGATGCGCGTCATCGTGGTCATGTTCGGGGATGCCGAGGCTCCTCCCCGCCTCGACGCCGAGATCCGCGTCGGCGGCGACGCCGGTGCCAGCGAGGTGATCGTCCTGCATCCGTACGGCCTCGCCGGCTCGAACGCGGAGAGCCTTGTCACGGGTCTGCTGCTGCCGGACGCGCCCGTCGTCGCGTGGTGGCCGCGCGAGACGCCCCCGATGCCGTCGCGATCGGAGATCGGCCGCATCGCCCAACGGCGCATCACGGATGCCGCGACGCAGCCCGACCCCACCGCGTGGGTCGCCGGGCTCGCCGGGCACTACGCCCCGGGCGACACCGACTTCGCCTGGACGCGCCTGACGCGCTGGCGGGAGCAGCTCGCCGCGGTGCTCGATCAGCCCCCCTACGAGCCGGTGACCGCGGTCGAGGTGCGCGGCGCCTCGGACTCCCCGTCCACGGCGCTGCTCGCCACGTGGCTCGGACTGAAGCTCGAGGTGCCCGTGGACTGGAAGTACCTTCCGGCGGACGAGTGGGCCAGCGGCATCAAGTCGGTGCGCCTCGTCCGCGCCAGCGGCGACACCCTCCTCGAGCGCCCCTCCCCCGGCGTCGCCGTGCTGACGCAGCCCGGGCAGCCGTCGCACGACCTCGCGTTCCCGCGGCGCACGCTCCGCGAGTGCCTCGCCGAGGAGCTCCGGCGTCTCGATCCCGACGTCTTGTATGGTCGGGTCATCACCGAAGGCTGGTCTCTTCTGGAGGCGGCCTCCCCGGAGCTGACGTAGGAGTCGCATGCCTGATACATCCGACGAGAAGCGCGTGGTCGTGCATGCCGATCCGTCGACTCTCGCCGACGCGGTCGCCGGCCGGTTCATCCAGCGACTGATCCGCGGCGCGGGCGCGGGCGGCCCGATCCATGTGTCCCTCACCGGCGGATCGATGGGGGGAGCGGTGCTGGCCGCCGTCCGCACGCATCGACGGCTGTCGGAGGTGGACTGGGCCGACGTGCACTTCTGGTGGAGCGACGAGCGCTTCGTCGAGGCCGACAGCCCGGAGCGCAACGACGTGCTGGCCCGCACCGCGCTGCTGGATCACCTCGACATCCCGGCCGCCAACATCCACCCGATGGGCGCGTCGGACGGCCGACTCGACCTGGATGCCGCGACCGACGCGTATTCGCGGGAGCTCGCGGCCTTCGGCTCTGCGCAGGAGCCGTGGCCGTCGTTCGACGTCTGCTTCCTCGGAGTGGGCCCCGACGGGCACATCGCATCGCTCTTCCCGGACCGCGGCGAGATCCTCGTCACGGACCGTGTCACGCTCGCGGTGCGCGACTCCCCCAAGCCTCCGCCGGAGCGCATCACCCTCACCCGGCCCGTGATCAACGGCTCGAAGCGCGTGTGGCTCGTGCTCGCCGGCGCGGACAAGGCATCCGCTCTCGGCCTCGCCCTGGCCGGCGCCAGCTACCCGAGCGTGCCGGCCGCGGGCGCCAAGGGGCGTCGCCGCACGGTGTTCTTCGTCGATGAGGCCGCGGCGTCCCAGGTGCCGCCGGAGCTCATCGACCCGGAGTACTGACGAAGAAGCGGATGCCCCGACGGGGCATCCGCTTCTCTTGTCGAAACCGGTGTCGGATCAGGCCTGGCCACGCCGCTCGCGCAGCTGCTGCAGCGCGTCATCAAGCAGCTGCTCGGCCTCTTCCTCCGTGCGACGCTCCTTCACGTAGGCGAGGTGCGTCTTGTAGGGCTCCGACTTCGGCAGCTCCGGGGGGTTCGTCTTGTCGCGACCCGCGGGAAGGCCCGAGTGCGGGGAGTCGATGATGTCGGGGATCTCCTCGTCGGGGATGCCGGCCGAGAAGTAGCGCACCGTCTCGTTGCCGAGCGCGTCCCAGTACGAGATCGCGATCCGCTCGGCGTGGTAGCCGTGGTCCTGTTCGCCCATCGGGCCCGCACCGACGCGCGTGCCCCGGATGGCGTTTCCGCCTGTTGCCATGTCAGAGTCCCTGGAACTTGGTGATCAGGCCGAGGGCCACGATCGAGACGAACCACACGAGGGCGAGGACCACCGTGAAGCGATTGAGGTTGCGCTCGGCGAGACCCGAGGAACCGAGCGAGGAGGTGAGCCCGCCGCCGAACATGTCGGAGAGGCCGCCTCCTCGACCCTTGTGGAGCAGGATCAGCAGCGTCAGCAAGAGGCTCGTGATGCCGAGCAGCACCTCGAGGACGAACTGGATGATGTCAACCACGTAAAGCCTTTCCATGCCGCCCGTCGGAGCGCGCACAAGGGACCATTATACGAGTCCCCGGCCCGTGAGCCGGGGAGTCGCTCGGCTTGTCAGACGCCGACGTGCTTCTGGTACCGGACGATCGCCGCGAATTCGTCGACGAGCAGGCTCGCCCCGCCCACGAGCGCGCCGTCCACATCGGGCTCGCGCATGAAGCTCGCGATGTTCGCCGCCTTCACCGAACCGCCGTACAGGATGCGGGTCGCCGCGGCGGCGTCCGCGCCGAGCGCCTCCGCCACCACGCCGCGGAGCTTCGCGCAGACGTCCTGGGCCTGATCCGGCGTCGCCGCCTGGCCCGAGCCGATCGCCCACACCGGCTCGTACGCCACCACGACCTCGGTGCCGGCGGGAAGACCCTCCAGCGCCTTCTGCAGCTGACCCACGGGAACGGCGCTCGCGCCGTGCTTCTCGAGGTCCTCGGCGGTTTCGCCGACGCAGATCACGGGTACCAGCCCGTTGCGGATCGCCGCCTGCACCTTGGATGCCACGACCTCGTCGCTCTCGGCGTGATACTCACGGCGCTCGGAGTGACCGACGATCACGTAGCGGCAGCGGAGCTTCGTCAGGAAGGCGCCCGAGACCTCACCCGTGTAGGCGCCGGAATCGTGCTGCGACAGGTCCTGCGCACCGAGGGCGAACGGGATCCGGTCGGCGTCGATCAGCGTCTGCACGGTGCGCAGGTCGGTGAAGGGCGGGAAGACCGCCACCTCCACGGCGTCGTCATGCTTGGCATCCCTCAGCGTCCAGTGCAGCTTCTGGATGAAGGCCACCGACTGCAGGTGGTCGAGGTTCATCTTCCAGTTGCCGGCGATGAGCGGCGTACGGGTCGTCACTGCCATCCGAGGACCTCCAGTCCGGGAAGCTTCTTGCCCTCGAGGAACTCGAGGCTTGCGCCGCCACCTGTTGAGATGTGACCGAACTGGCTGTCCGCGAAGCCCAGCTGGCGCACCGCGGCGGCGGAGTCGCCGCCGCCCACGACGCTGAGCCCCGTCACCTCGGTGAGCGCCTCGGCGATCGCCCGCGTTCCGGCCTCGAAGGCCGGCATCTCGAACACGCCCATCGGCCCGTTCCAGAACACGGTCGTGCTGGTGCGGATGTGCTCGGCGAACTGCGCAGACGTCGCGGGGCCGATGTCGAGACCGAGTCCCGAGGCCCCGAATGGCGTGTCCTCGAGCGCGGTGGCGTCCGCGACGACGTGCTCGGCATCCGCCGAGAAGGACGCGGCCACCACCGCGTCGACGGGCAGCACCAACTCCACGCCGCGCTCGCGCGCGGTTGCGATGTACCTGCGGACCGTGTCGAGCTGGTCGGCCTCGAGAAGGCTCGAGCCGACCTTGTGGCCCTCCGCCGCGAGGAAGGTGAACATCATCCCTCCGCCGACGAGCAGGCGGTCCACGCGCGGCAGGAGGTGCTCGATGACGCCCAGCTTGTCGCTGACCTTCGATCCGCCGAGCACGACCGTGTAGGGGCGCTCGGGGTTCTCGGTGAGGCGATCGAGCACGTCCAGCTCCTGCTCGATCAGCAGACCCGCCGCCGAGGGGATCTGCTGCGCGAGCTCGTACACGCTCGCCTGCTTGCGGTGGACGACGCCGAAGCCGTCGGACACGAGAACGTCGCCGAGTGCGGCCAGCTCAGCCGCGAAGGCGGCACGGGTCGCGTCATCCTTCGCCGTCTCTCCCGCGTTGAAGCGGAGGTTCTCGATCACCGCGACGTCGCCGTCCTCGAGGGATGCGACGGCGTCGTGCGCCGACTCGCCGACAGTGTCGCGGGCGAAGGCGACCGGCTTTCCGAGCAGCTCGGAGAGCCGCTGTGCGACCGGCTCCAGGCTGTACTTCGGATCGGGGGCTCCGTCGGGCCGGCCCAGGTGCGAGCAGACGACGAGTCGCGCGCCCTGGTTGATCAGGGCGTTGAGCGTGGGCAGCGACGCGCGCACGCGGCCATCGTCCGTGATGACGCCGTCCTTCAGGGGGACGTTCAGATCACAGCGGACGATGACGCGCGCGCCTGCGAGCGAGCCCAGGGATTCCAGGGTGCGCAGTGCCATCGTGCGTCAGAGACGCTCGGCGACGTACTCGGTCAGGTCGACGAGACGGTTGGAGTAGCCCCACTCGTTGTCGTACCAGCTCGAGACCTTGACCAGGTTGCCGCTGACGTTCGTCAGGCCCGAGTCGAAGATCGACGAATGCGGGTTCAGCTGGATGTCGCTCGAGACGATCTGGTCGTCCGTGTACTCGAGGATGCCCTGGAGGCGACCGCTGGCGGCAGCCGCCTTGTACGCCTCGTTGACCTGCTCGATCGTCAGGCCCTCGGTCGGCGTGATGATCGTCAGGTCGACGATCGAGCCGGTGGGGACCGGAACGCGGTAGGACGAGCCGCTCAGCTTGCCGTTGAGCTCGGGAAGCACGAGGCCGATGGCCTTCGCCGCGCCGGTCGAGGCCGGGACGATGTTGATGGCGGCGGCGCGGGCACGACGCAGGTCGCTGTGCGGGCCGTCCTGCAGGTTCTGGTCGGCGGTGTAGGCGTGGGCCGTCATCATGAAGCCGCGCTCGATGCCGAATGCGTCCTCGAAGACCTTCGCCAGCGGAGCGAGGCAGTTCGTGGTGCATGAGGCGTTCGAGAGGATGTTCATCGTGGCCGGGTCGTAGGTCTCCTCGTTCACGCCCATGACGAACGTGCCGTCCTCGCCGCTGGCGGGAGCGGAGATGATGACCTTCTTGGCGCCGCCGGCGATGTGCTTGCCCGCATCCGCCGCCTTCGTGAAGCGTCCGGTCGACTCGATGACGATGTCGACGCCGAGCTCGCCCCACGGCAGGTTCGCCGGGTCGCGCTCTTCGAACACCTTGATGGCCTTGCCACCGACGGTGATGGAGTCGCCGTCGTACGACACGCTCTCGGAGAGCTGGCCGCCGACCGAGTCGTACTTGAGGAGGTGCGCGAGCGTCTTGTTGTCGGTGAGGTCGTTCACCGCCACGATGTCGAGGTCCGCGCCCTGAGCGAGGGCGGCGCGGAGGAAGTTGCGTCCAATGCGGCCGAAGCCGTTGATTCCGATCTTGACGGTCACGGAATGTCTCCAGAGGGGGTGTCATGCGCGAGAGCGCGATTGTAACGATTCCAGACAGCGGACAACGGCGTCCCGGCAGAGCGGACCCTGCCGGGACGCCCTACACGCTATGACAGTACCAGCAGGCCCGAGGTCTGCTCGCGGGCCGTCGAGAAGCGCTTCTGGACGTTGGCCCAGTTGGCGATGTTCCAGAACGCCTTGACATAGTCGGCGCGGACGTTCTTGTAGTCCAGGTAGTACGCGTGCTCCCACACGTCGAGCAGCAGCAGCGGCACGCTGCCTGCGGCGAACTGCGACTGCTGGTCGAAGAACTGCTGGATGATCAGGTTCTCGCCGATCGAGTCCCAGAACAGCCCGGCCCAGCCGGAGCCCTGCACGCCCAGCGCGGCGGCGGTGAAGTGCGCCTGGAACTTGTCGAACGAGCCGAAGTGGTCGTCGATGGCGGACTCGAGGTCGCCCGTCGGCTTGTCGCCGCCCTCGGGCGAGAGGTTCGTCCAGAAGATCGAGTGGTTGGTGTGACCGCCCAGGTTGAAGGCGAGGTCCTTCTCGAGCTTGTTCACGTTCGCGAGATTGCCCGAATCGCGCGCCTCGGCGAGCTGCTCCAACGCCGTGTTGGCGCCGGCGACGTACGCCGCGTGGTGCTTGTCGTGGTGCAGCTGCATGATCGTCGCGCTGATGTGCGGTTCGAGTGCCGCGTAGTCGTAGGGGAGGTCGGGCAGCGTGTAGTTCGCCATAATCGCTTCTTCCTATCGGCGCCGCGCCGAGGCTCACCCGGTGCAGCGAGGGTGACGTGTTCATCCTAGTAAGCGGCAACACCGCCGTTCCGAGGTTGCTTCCGCCTATGACGGCGACGCGGGGGCGATACCCAGGTGCGGCCGCGACGCGTCAGGCGCCGGGAACGCCGACGGCCGTGCCGGGAAGACCCTCGGCGGCCGCCTTCTTGTCCGCCATGGCGAGGAGGCGACGGATGCGGCCCGCCACGGCATCCTTCGTCAGCGGAGGGGATGCGTGATGCCCCAGCTCGTCGAGACTCGCATCGCGGTGCGCCAGGCGCAGCTCGCCGGCCTCTCGGAGGTGGTCGGGGATCTCGTCGCCGAGGATCTCCATCGCACGCTCCACGCGGGCGCACGCGGCCACTGCTGCCTGCGCGGAGCGGCGGAGGTTCGCATCGTCGAAATTGACCAGGCGGTTGACGCCGGCGCGCACCTCGCGGCGCTCGCGCAGCTCGTCCCAGTGCGCCGCTGTGCGCCCTGCACCCATCGCCTGGAGTGCGATGCGGATGGCGTCGGTCTCGCGGACGACGACGCGCGGCACGCCCCGGACCTCGCGCGCCTTCGCGGCGATGCCGATGCGGTGGGCGGCGCCCACCAGGGCCATGGCCGCCTCGCTCGACGGGCACGAGATCTCGAGCGCCGCGGAGCGTCCGGGGTCGGACAGAGAGCCGGCGGCGAGGAACGCGCCCCGCCACACGCCGGCGAGATCCTGGCGATTGCCTGTCGTGACGCGGTTCGGCAGCCCGCGCACGGCGCGACGACGCTGATCGAGAAGGCCCGTCTGCCGGGCGAGGGTCTCGCCCCCGTCGATGACGCGAACGGCGTAGAGGCTCGGCCCGTGGGGGCCCGATCCCTGCACCTGCACGAGCTCCGGGCGCACACCGTACAGCTCGACGAGCTCGCGCGCCGTGCGGCGAGCGAGGACCTCGGAATCGAGCTCGGCCTCGACCGCGACGCGGTTCGCAATCGAGTGCAGCCCGCCGGAGAACCGCAGCAGCGCCGTCAGCTCAGCCGCGCGAACGGTCGGTCGAGGGTCGCGCAGCGCGATGAGCTCTGCCTTCACGTCGGCGGTGAGGGGCACGGCACTCCTTGCGGATCGGCGGTCGGGACGGTCGTCCAGCCTACCCGGAGCGGCGGCCTGCTGCGGGCCGCCGTATCCGCGGGCTGTCATTCATGACCGAGGTCGCGGTGCGCGACGCGGACGGCCACGCCCGGGATCGTCGTCAGCCGCTGTGCGAGCTCGCGGGCCACCGCGACCGAGCGGTGCTTGCCGCCGGTGCATCCGATCGCCAGCACCGAATGGCGCTTGTTCTCGCGCTGATACCCCTCGAGAACGGGCCGGAGCGCCCGCTCGTAGGCGTCGATGAATTCCTGGGCGCCGGGGGCTTCCAGGACGTATGCGCGCACGGCGTCGTCCTCCCCGGTGAGGGGACGCAGCTCCTCGACCCAGAACGGGTTCGGCAGGAAGCGCATGTCGGCCACGAGGTCGGCATCCGGCGGCAGGCCGTACTTGAAGCCGAAGCTCACGATCGTGAGGGAGTGCCGGGCGGCGCCCTGCTCCGAGAACATGTCGACGACCGTCGTCGCCAGCTGATGGATGTTGAACGCCGACGTGTCGATGACGACGTCCGCGCTCTCGCGGATGGCCGCGAGCCACTCCCGCTCCAGGCGGATGCCGTCGAGGATCGTGCCCTCGTCCTGCAGGGGGTGCGGCCGCCGCACAGCCTCGAAGCGACGCACGAGGACGTCGTCCGACGCATCCAGGAAGACCACCCGGAGCTGCTGGCGCGCATCGCGGAGGGCTCGCGTGACGTCGGGCAGCTCGGTGAACAGATCGCCCCCGCGCACGTCGACCACGACAGCGACCTTCGGCAGCGCCGAGCCCGCGTACTGCGTGAGCTCCAGGAGCGGCTTCAGCATCTGCGGGGGCAGGTTGTCGACGACGTACCAGCCGAGGTCCTCGAGCGCGTTCGCCGCCGTCGAGCGCCCCGCGCCGGACATGCCGGTGACGATGAGCATCTCCCCCGCGTCCGTCATGGGTCCCCCTCGTCTCCGCCGGAACCGACGACGACCAGCCTATCGAGAGGACAGATGCGCGTGCACGGAGGACGCCAGCTTGGGGCCGATGCCCGGGAGCTCGGCGATCTGCTCGGGCGTCGCGTCACGCAGCGCGGTCACGGAGCCGAAGTGGCGCAGGAGCGCCTTGATGCGCGCATCCCCGAGTCCGGGCACCTCCGCGAGCACCGTCGTGATGTCGCGTCGCCGGCGCTTGCGCTGATGCGTGATCGCGAAGCGGTGGGCCTCGTCGCGCAGCCGCTGCAGCAGGTACAGCGCCTCGGATGTGCGGGGCAGGATCACCGGGTAGTCCTCGCCCGGCAGCCACACCTCCTCCAGCCTTTTGGCGATGCCGCACAGGGCGACCTCGGGGTGTCCGGCGTCTTCGAGAGCGCGCTGCGCGGCTGCGACCTGCGGCTGTCCGCCGTCCACGACGAGCAGCTGCGGGCGGTACGCGAAGCGGGCCCGCTTCCGCGTCGTGACGACCGGCTCGTCGCCATCCGCCACCGCCTCGGCCACGGGATCGGGCTCCGGCTCCTCCGGCCGGTCGAGATATGCCAGCCGCCGCATGAGCACCTGGTGCATCGAGTCGGTGTCATCCGTCGTCTCGGCGATGGAGAACGACCGGTACTGGTCCTTGCGGGGCAGGCCGTCCTCGAACACGACCATCGACGCGACCACATTCGTGCCGGACAGGTGGGAGATGTCGAAGCACTCGATGCGCAGCGGCGCCTCCGCGAGGCCGAGAGCCTCCTGCAGGTCGGTGAGGGCGTGCGATCGCGCGACGTAGTCGCTCGTGCGGCGCGTCTTGTGGAGCATGAGCGCCTGCTGGGCGTTGAGCGTCGCGGTACGCATGAGGTCGGCCTTCTGGCCGCGCTGCGCGACAGTCAGGGACACCGCCTTTCCCCGGCGCTCGCGCAGCCACTGCTCGAGCTCGGCGGAGTCCTCCGGCAGCTGCGGCACGATGACCGTGCGCGGGATGTCGATGGCCGTCGCATTGCCGTAGGCCCGCTGCAGCACCTGGTCGACGAGCTCGGCTCCCCCGATGTCGATCTCCTTGTCGACGGTCGACGCGCGGACGCCGCGGACACGTCCGCCTCGCACGACGAAGTGCTGGACGGCGGCGGAGAGCTCGTCCTCCGCGATGCCGAAGAGGTCGGCATCCGTATCGTCCGAGAGGACCAGGGCACTGCGGCTGAGCACCGCGTCGATCGCCTGCAGCTTGTCGCGGAAGACGGCGGCGGACTCGTAGTCCATCGCGGCGGAGGCCTCCCGCATCCGTCGCGTGAGCTCGCGGGCGAAGCGCTCGTCGCCGCCGGACATGAATGCGACGAAGTCGTCGACGACGGCTCGGTGCTCCTCCACCGTGACCTTCATCGAGCAGGGGCCGCCGCACCTGCCGATCTGGCCGGGGAAGCACGGCCGCCCGGTCTGCATCGCGCGCTTGTACGACGCGTCGCTGCACGTGCGGATGGGGAAGACCTTGATCATGAGGTCGATCGTGTCGTGCACCGCCCAGACCTTCGGATAGGGACCGAAGTACTTCGCGCCGGGAATGCGGCGGTTGCGAGTGACGATGACCCGCGGAGCCTCATCAGCCAGGGTGATCGCCATGTAGGGGTACGACTTGTCGTCCTTGTAACGCACGTTGAAGGGCGGCGAGAACTCCTGGATCCACATGTACTCCAGCTGCAGGGCCTCGACATCGCTGCCGACGACGGTCCATTCGACGGAGGCCGCGGTCGTCACCATCCGCCGGGTGCGCTCGTGGAGCGTGCGCAGCGGAGCGAAGTAGTTCGACAGCCGGGCGCGCAGGTTCTTCGCCTTGCCGACGTACAGGATGCGGCCGTCGCGGTCGCGGAAGCGGTACACCCCGGGGTCGGTGGGGATCTCCCCCTGCTTCGGCTTGTACGGAAGCTGATCCGCCATCGCTCAGCCGGCCTTGCGCGCGAGCGACTCCTGCAGCGTCGCGCCATCCAGCCCGAGCACCTCCGCGAGGAACACGCCCGTGTGCGAGCCCTCGGCGCGCGCGACCTTCTCCGGAGTGCCGGTCGCGATGATCTGGCCGCCGCCCGATCCGCCCTCGGGGCCCAGGTCGATGACCCAGTCGGCCGACTTGATGACATCGAGGTTGTGCTCGATGACGATGACCGTGTTGCCCTTGTCGACGAGGCCGCCCAGGACCTCGAGCAGCCGGCGCACATCCTCGAAGTGGAGGCCCGTCGTCGGCTCGTCGAGCACGTAGATGCTGCGACCGTTCGAGCGGCGCTGCAGCTCGGTGGCGAGCTTGACGCGCTGCGCCTCGCCGCCCGACAGCGTCGTCGCCGACTGGCCCAGGCGGACGTAGCCGAGGCCGACGTCCACCAGGGTGCGCAGGTAGCGATGGATCGCCTGGATGGGCTCGAAGAATTCCGCCGCCTCGGAGATCGGCATCTCGAGCACCTCGGCGATGTTCTTGCCCTTGTAGTGCACGGCGAGGGTGTCGCGGTTGTACCGCTTGCCGTGGCAGACCTCGCAGTCGACGTAGACGTCGGGCAGGAAGTTCATCTCGATCTTGATCGTGCCGTCGCCCGCGCACGCCTCGCAGCGCCCGCCCTTGACGTTGAACGAGAAGCGGCCCGGCAGATAGCCGCGGACCTTCGCCTCGGGCGTCTCGCTGAAGAGCGTGCGAATGCGGTCGAAGACCCCCGTGTAGGTCGCCGGGTTCGAGCGCGGCGTGCGCCCGATCGGCGCCTGGTCGACGTGCACGACCTTGTCGAGATCGTCGAGCCCGGTGATGCGCGTGTGCTTGCCCGGGACGGTGCGGGCGCCGTTCAGGCGCTGTGCCAGCACCTGATACAGGATGTCGTTGACCAGCGACGACTTGCCCGAACCGCTGACGCCCGTCACCGCGGTCATCACGCCGAGCGGGAACTCCGCCGTCACGTTCCTCAGGTTGTTCTCCCGTGCGCCGACGACCGTGAGCATGCGCTTGCGGTCGATGCGCCGGCGCTTGGTCGGGGTCGGGATGCTGCGCCGGCCCGCCAGGTAGTCGCCCGTGATCGACCCCTCGTCCGCCAGGAGCGATGAGAGCGGGCCGCTGTGGACGACCTCGCCGCCGTCGACGCCGGCGCGTGGTCCGATGTCGACGATCCAGTCGGCCGCGTGGATGGTCTCCTCGTCATGCTCGACCACGATGAGCGTGTTGCCGAGGTCGCGCAGCGTGACCAAGGTCTCGATGAGGCGCCGGTTGTCGCGCTGGTGCAGGCCGATCGAGGGTTCGTCGAGGACGTACAGCACGCCCGTCAGGCCCGACCCGATCTGGGTCGCCAGGCGGATGCGCTGCGCCTCACCGCCGGACAGCGAGCCGGCCGACCTGCTGAGGTTGAGGTAGTTCAGTCCGACCTGGATGAGGAAGTCGAGGCGCAGCCTGATCTCGCGCAGCACCTGCGCGGCGATCTTCGCCTCGCGGTCGGTGAGCTTGAGCTCCGCGAAATAGCGCTGGGCGTCGGCCAGGCTGAGAATCGACGCATCGGC
Organism: Microbacterium rhizosphaerae; assembly: GCF_034120055.1. Taxonomy (NCBI): domain Bacteria; kingdom Bacillati; phylum Actinomycetota; class Actinomycetes; order Micrococcales; family Microbacteriaceae; genus Microbacterium; species Microbacterium rhizosphaerae. The sequence goes on from NZ_CP139368.1 coordinate 2,304,996, forward strand.
GATCGAGTGTCCGTGGACCTTCACCGCGAGCACCTCCGGCTTCAGCCGGGCGCCGTCGCAGACGGGGCAGGGAACTTCGCGCAGGTACTCGGACCAGCGCTGGCGCTGCGCATCCGACTCCGCCTGGATGTACTGGCGCTCGATATAGGGCACCACACCCTCGAAGCCGGACGAGTAGCGCATCTCGCGCCCGTACCGGTTCTTCCACCGGACGGTCACCTTGTAGTTCTCGCCCCGCAGGACCGCTTCTTTGACCGCCTGCGGCAGTCGACGCCACGGCGTGTCGAGCGAGAAGCCGAGGTCTTCGGCGAGGCCCTGCAGGAGGCGCTCGTAGTACTGGAAGAGGCCCTTGCCCTGAGTCGTCCACGGGATGATGACGCCCTCGGCGATCGAGAGGTCCTGGTCGCCCAGCATGAGCTCGACGTCGACGGACATGCGCGTGCCGAGGCCCGAGCAGGCCGGGCACGCGCCGAAGGGTGCATTGAAGGAGAACGTGCGCGGCTCGATCTCGGTGAGCTGCAGCGGGTGCCCGTTGGGGCACGCGAGCTTCTCGGAGAAGGACTGCCACGCGGCGTCGCCCTCCTCATCGACGAAGTTGACCTGCATGATGCCGCCGGCGAGGCCGAGGGCGGTCTCGACGGAGTCCGTGACCCGGCCGAGGATGTCGGGGCCGGCCACGAGCCGGTCGACGACCACCGCGATGTCGTGCTTGTAGCTCTTCTTCAGGACCGGAGGCTCGGCCAGCTGGATCAGCTCGCCGTCGACGACGGCGCGTGCGTAGCCCTTGGCGCTCAGCTCGCGGAAGAGATCGACGAACTCGCCCTTCTTCTGCGTGACCACCGGCGCCACGATCTGGTACCGCGTGCGCTCGGGCAGATCGATCAGCTGATCGGCGATCTGCTGCACGGTCTGCCGTTGGATGACCTCGCCGCACACGGGGCAGTGCGGGATGCCGATGCGCGCCCAGAGGAGGCGCATGTAGTCGTGGATCTCGGTGATCGTGCCGACGGTCGAGCGCGGGTTGCGGTTGGTGGACTTCTGGTCGATCGAGACGGCAGGGCTGAGGCCCTCGATGAAATCGACGTCGGGGCGGTCGACCTGTCCCAGGAACTGACGGGCGTAGGCGCTCAGCGACTCGACGTAGCGCCGCTGGCCCTCGGCGAAGATCGTGTCGAACGCCAGGCTCGACTTGCCCGAGCCGGACAGGCCGGTGAACACGACGAGCGAGTCGCGCGGGATGTCGAGATCGACGTTCTTGAGATTGTGGACGCGGGCCCCGCGGACGCTGAGTCTTCCGCTGGTGAATCCGGAGTTGGCGAGGGGGACGATGGGCACCCGTCAAGTCTAGGTGGGGGGTCAGACACCGGCTTCGGACACACGTTCGATCCTCAGGTCACGGCGCCGTTCGCCGACCGGCGAACGGCGCCAATCCATCGCGCAGGGCGGCGATCTGCTCCGCATCCATCCCGACCCGCTCCATGATGCGCCCTGGGACGTCGAGCGCGAGCTCTCGGAGATCGCGGCCCGCGTCGGTCAGGCCGATGTCGAGGCGCCGCTCGTCGTCGGCGCTGCGCATCCGTGTGATGAGTCCTTGCGCCTCGAGCCGCTTCACGAGAGGTGAGAGGGTCGGCGGCTCCATGGCGAGCTCGGCGGCGAGATCGCGCAGCGATCGGGGCGACTGCTCCCACAGTGCGAGCATCACGAGATACTGCGGATGCGTGAGCCCCAGCGGCTCGAGCACCGGCCGGTAGATCCCGACGACGTTGCGGGCCGCGGTCACCAGCGCGAAGCAGAGCTGGTTGTCGAGCTTCAGGAGGTCTTCCCGATTCATGCGCCTATCCTACGACCACGAATAGTTAGTACACTAAGAATCATGACCGCAGACAGACCGGCCCGTCCTCCGCTCCGCACGCGCGTCCGCGAGGCGGGCGGCTGGTACTCGTGGGTGAACTCCCGGCTCATCCGGCTCGCCGGGCCCGCCTCGGTCGGACCGTACGAGACGACCCCCGAACCGGTGCGCACCGAGCGCCCGTGCCCGCTGTGCGGTGCGCCGATGTCGACCCACACGTTCGACCGCTCGGGGCCGAAGCCCCTGCTGCACTGCCCCTGACCCACCCTCCGCGGGTGCTCAGACGTGGCCCGCGCGCTCCATCGCGCGCAGCTCCTTCTTGAGATCCTGCACCTCGTCGCGCAGCCGTGCCGCCAGCTCGAACTTGAGCTCGCCGGCCGCCGCCAGCATCTGCGACGACAGATCCGCGATCGTCGACTCGAGCTGCGCCGCACCCTCGGCCGCGATGCCCGTCCCCAGTCGAGGTGTCGGGCTCTTGCCCTTGCCGCTCTTGTTCTTGGACGCATCCCGTCCGCGCATCATGCGGTCGGTGTCCGAGGCCTCGCGGGCCAGCACCTCGGTGATGTCCGCGATCCGCTTGCGCAGCGGCTGCGGGTCGATGCCGTTCGCGGCGTTGTAGGCGAGCTGCTTGTCGCGGCGCCGTTCGGTCTCCTCGATGGCGTTGCGCATGGAGTCGGTGACCGAGTCGGCGTACATGTGCACCTCGCCGGAGACGTTGCGCGCCGCGCGGCCGATCGTCTGGATGAGCGAGGTGCCGGAGCGGAGGAAGCCCTCCTTGTCGGCATCCAGGATCGCCACGAGCGAGACCTCCGGAAGATCGAGGCCCTCGCGGAGCAGGTTGATGCCCACCAGGACGTCGTACACGCCGGCGCGCAGCTCGGTCAGCAGCTCCACCCGGCGGAGCGTGTCGACGTCGGAGTGGAGATAGCGGACCCGCACGCCGTGCTCGCCGAGGAAGTCCGTCAGCTCCTCCGCCATCTTCTTCGTCAGAGTCGTCACGAGCACGCGCTCGTTGCGGCCGGCCCGGACGCGGATCTGCTCGAGCAGATCGTCGATCTGCCCCTTCGAGGGCTTGACGACGATCTTCGGGTCGACGAGTCCGGTCGGACGGATGATCTGCTCGACGACCCCGTCGGCGATCCCCATCTCGTAGCGCCCCGGGGTCGCGGACAGGTAGACCGTCTGGCCGATCCGGTTCTTGAACTCGTCCCAGCGCAAGGGACGGTTGTCCATCGCGCTCGGCAGCCGGAAGCCGTGCTCGACGAGCGTGCGCTTGCGCGACGCATCCCCCTCGTACATCGCGCCGATCTGCGGGACCGTCGCGTGGGACTCGTCGATGACGAGCAGGAAGTCGTCGGGGAAGAAGTCGAGCAGGGTGTGCGGCGGCTCGCCCGCTACGCGCCCGTCGAGGTGCCGGGAGTAGTTCTCGATGCCCGAGCAGAAGCCGAGCTGCTGCAGCATCTCGAGGTCGAACGTCGTGCGCATGCGCAGCCGCTGCGCCTCCAGCAGCTTGCCCTGCCGCTCGAACTCCGTGAGACGCTCCGCCAGTTCGGCCTCGATCGTGCCGATCGCGCGCTGCACGACGTCGGTGCCGGCGACGTAGTGCGACGCGGGGAAGATGGGGACCGACTCGAGACGCTTCACCACATCGCCGGTCAGGGGATGCAGCATGTACAGCGCCTCGATCTCGTCGCCGAAGAGCTCGATGCGGATCGCGAACTCCTCGTACACCGGGATGATCTCGATCGTGTCGCCGCGGACACGGAAGTTGCCGCGCGAGAAGTCCACGTCGTTTCGGTTGTACTGCATCGCGATGAACTGACGGATGAGGGCGTCCCGGTCGTACCGCTCCCCCACCTGCAGCGCGACCATGTTGCGCAGGTACTCCTCCGGCGCGCCGAGGCCGTAGATGCACGAGACGGTGCTGACGACGACGACGTCGCGGCGGCTCAGCAGCGAATTGGTCGTCGAGTGGCGCAGGCGCTCGACCTCGGCGTTGATCGACGAGTCCTTCTCGATGAAGGTGTCGGTCTGCGGGACGTACGCCTCGGGCTGGTAGTAGTCGTAGTAGCTGACGAAGTACTCGACGGCGTTGTGCGGCATGAGGTCGCGGAACTCGTTGGCGAGCTGGGCGGCCAGCGTCTTGTTGTGCGCGAGCACGAGCGTCGGCCGCTGCACCTGCTCGATGAGCCAGGCCGTCGTCGCGGACTTGCCCGTTCCGGTGGCGCCGAGGAGCACGACATCCGTCTCACCGGCGTTGATGCGCGCGGCGAGATCGGCGATCGCCTGGGGCTGGTCGCCGCTCGGCACGTACTCGCTCACGACCTCGAACGGGCGCACGGATCGGGTCGTCTGCATGCTTTCCAGCGTAGGCCGGGCCACGGACATCGGGGCCGGACATCCGGGCCGGGTGTCCGGCGCGCCGACGACAGGTCCGACTCTCGGGCCATCGCGGGCGCTGCGGCGGCTCAGGACCCGGCGAGGCGCTCCCACAGGGCGTCGGTCTGCGCGATCGTCTCGTCGAGCGCCCCGGACGTGTCGATGACCACGTCGGCGAGGGCGAGCCGCGTATCGTCGTCGGCCTGGGCGGCGATGCGCGCCCGAGCTTCCGGCTCCGACAGACCGCGTAGGGCGACGAGCCGGCGGACGCGGGTCTCGACGGGAGCGTTCGCCACGACGACGAGGTCCCAGCGGTCGCCGGCGCGGGCTTCGGCGAGCAGCGGCACGTCGTAGACGACCACCGCGTCGCGGTCGGCCTCGAACGCCGCAGCGAAGCGCCGGTGGGACTCCGTCGCGACGGCCGGGTGGACGATGGCGTTCAGCCGCGCCAGCGCCTCGGGGTCGCCGAAGACGACGGCGCCGAGAGCCGCCCGATCCAGGGCTCCGTCGGGGCGCAGCATCCCGGCGCCGAACTCTGCCGCGATGCGCTCCAGCACGGGCGACCCCGGGCTCTGCACATCCCGCACGATCTGATCGGCGTCGACGATGACCGCCCCGTGCTCGGCGAGGCGGCGGGCGATCGTCGACTTCCCCGAGGCGATGCCTCCGGTGAGCGCGATGAGAGGCATGTGACGAGCATGCCACGGATGGATGGCACGGCCGGCCGCCGGCCCGTTAGCATGACGGGTGTCCATGCGCGCCCAGAGGCGGTCGCGGGATGCGGTCGTCATGAGGGGCTCGAGATGGATGTGGCACGCGTAGCCGTCGTCGTCGAGGATGACGAAGACATCCGAGCTCTGCTCGCCGCGGTCCTCGAGCAGGCCGGATTCGATGTGCACACGGCGGCGACCGGGGCCGACGCCCTCGACCTGGTCCGTGCCCACGATCCCATCGTGACGACCCTGGATGTCGGTCTGCCGGGAATGGACGGCTACGAGACGGCGCGACGCATCCGCGAGATCAGCTCCGCCTACATCGTCATGCTGACCGCGCGCACCGAGGAGATCGACGCGCTGCAGGGGCTCGACGCCGGCGCGGACGACTACATCACGAAGCCCTTCCGTCCCCGGGAGCTGCGCGCCCGCATCGATGCGATGCTGCGCCGGCCACGCATGCGCTCCGACGTGGCGGTCCGGCCCGGGCCGGCCTCGGGCTCCGACGGCGAGTCGTGGCTCGAGCACGACGGCCTTCGCGCCAACCCCGCCATGCGCCTCGTGGTCGCCGACGGCCGCACGATCGAGCTCACCCGCAGCGAGTTCGACATCCTCGTCGAGCTGCTGACCTCCGACCGCAGGGTCGTGTCGAAGTCGCAGCTCGCCCTGCTGCTGCGCGGCGAGAGCGATCCCGGCGCCTATGTCAACGACAACGACACGCGCGCCATCGAGGTGCACGTGGCGAACCTGCGCCGGAAGCTCGGCGACTCCCCGTCGAGTCCGCGCTGGGTGGAGACGGTGCGCGGCGTGGGCTATCGGCTCCCCGCCGGCTGAGCCTCACGCCTCCCCGATCAGCACGGACGACTCGACGCTCGACGCCGCCCGGCGCGCAGCATCCCGCGCCGTATCGATCAGGGTCTGGGCGTCGTAGCCCGCGGTGGTGCTGAGACCGACGCCGACGCCGAGGACCGGGATCACTCCCCCGCTGACGCGTCCGAGCTCGTCGAACACCCCGCGATAGACGACGGATGCGCGCCGCCGCGCATCCACGGGCGACTCGGCGACGGTCGCGAAGATCATGCCGGCTTCGCCATCCGTACCGACCACCGCCTGCGCCGGCGCGTAGCGGCGGACCGCCGCGCGCCAGGTCTGCACGACGTCGCCCGCCGTGTCGCCGCCGAACGCCGTCGCGATCTGTTCGAGATCCTCGATCCGCACCGACACGACGGCGATGAGCTCGCGACGCCAACCGGCACGCCGAGCCAGCACCCGCAGCCACGCCTCGAATCGCGCGGTGGAGACGATGTCGAGATCCCCCTCCTCCACCACGGGCTGCGCACGGTCCGGTGCGCGCTCCGCGAGCAGGACGGAGGTCGCTACGGTCGCGACGATGATGAGCACGACGGTGATGAGGCTCGTCGTCACCGTGCCGAACCAGCTGGTGAACAAGGCGCTGTCGGGACCCACGACGAGCAGCGCCGTCGTCCGCGACACGTAGTAGAGCGCGAGCAGCCCGAGCACGAACGCGAATCCCCACGCCGGACGACGTGTCAGGAGATCACCGCGCAGGCATTCGGCCGATCCGGCCGCCCCCATGACGATGAGACTCGCGAACATCGCCAGCGCCCCTTGCCAGCCGTCCGGCCGTGGCGCCGTCAGCAGGACGGCCGCACCGGTGCCGAGCGTGGCGATCACGACCGCGGCCACCGCCCAGCCCATGCGCCGGCCGTTGAAGTTGCGCGCGCCGAGCCAGAGGCATCCGATCCCCGCGACGAAGGCGCTGTTGCCGACGCACACGAGCCACGCCGTCGTCGGGTAGGCGGCCCACAGCGCGTAGGCGAGCGTCGTCACGATGGCGCCGACGTACGCGACCGACCAGATCGCACCGGTGCTGTCGTCGCGTCGGACCATCGCTCCCGCGATGAAGATCAGTGCGCAGACGATGACGACCAGCGCGGTCATCGCGGATACGGATGTCGGCTCGAGCGTCACCGGGACTCCTCCGCGGGCGGACGGGCGGGCAGACGCACGACGAAGGTCGAGCCGACGCCGACGGTGCTGCGCAGCGTGATGTCGCCCCCCTGCGCGCGCACGAAGTCGCGGCTGATGGCGAGCCCGAGCCCGGACCCGCGACGCTGGCCGCGGACGCCCTCGGCCCGGTAGAACCTCTCGAAGACCCTCTCCTGCTCGTCGTCCGGGATGCCGACGCCGGTGTCCCGGACGAGCAGCCAGGTCGATGTGCCGTCGGTCGTCGTGCCGATGGTCACCGTGCCCCCGTCGCGGTTGTAGGCGATGGCGTTTGCGATCAGGTTGTCGACGACCTGGCGCAGGCGCAGCGGATCGGCGTAGGCCGTGGCCTCCTCGAGGCCGCCCGCATCCAGGATGACCGCCTTGCGGGTCGCACGCGGCGACAGCGACTCCGCCGATGCCCGGGCGATCTCGGCGACGTCGAGCTCACGCGGCGACATCGTCAGCGCCGGAGTCGCGGAGCTGCTCGATGCCGCGAGGATGTCGCCGACGATGCCGAGGAGCCGCTCGGCGTTCCGCTCGGCGATGCGGAGGTTCGCGCGCGCTCCGTCCGGCAGGCCGTCCGCGTCGAGCGCGAGCTCCAGATAGCCGAGGATCGACGTGAGCGGCGTGCGCAGCTCGTGCGAGACGGATGCGACGAGCTCGTCGCGTGCGCGCAGCGCCGTGAGCTCACCGGTCACGTCGCGCGAGACGACGACGGCTCCGGCATCCGCCCCCGTGTCGTCGGTGAGCCGCCGCGCCGACACGCTGAGCGCCCGCCGCGCGGGGCCGGGCTCGCCGAACCACACGACGTCGTCGTCGAAGGCGTCGCCGCGCAGCGCCCGCTCGAGCGGCATCTCGCCCGCCGGCACGGGCGTCTCGCCGTCCGCGCGGAAGACCGGAGCCGCACCCTCCTGCGTGTCGTCGACGTCGAGCGTCTGGAGCCGGCCGTAGGCGTCGTTCGTGACCGCGGTGGCGCCGTCCGCCCCGACGCGGATGACACCGAAGTCCACCGCATCCAGCACTTCCGTGACCTCCTGCTCCTGGCGCCGCGTCCGCTCGAGGACGCGGCTCAGGAGCTGGGCCTGTGTGGATAAGAGGGTGCGCTGCGCGGCCGTGCGGCGGGCGGTGAGGAAGCTCGTCACCCCCACGGCCAGCACGATCAGGGGCAGCAGCACGTTGTCGTAGGTGAGGGCGCCGCTCGGCTGCAGGACGAGGGTCGCCCAGAAGAGAAGGCACACGCCGGTGATGGCGCCGAACATGCCGAGCAGGCCGAAGCCTGCGGCGATCCACATCGTCGGGAAGACCCAGAGGAGGGCCAGACGCGAGCTCGGAGCGGATGCGCGCATCACCATGATCGCGATGATGTCCGCGGCCGGCACGATCGCGGTCAGACCGTACGGCAGGCGATCCCACGGGATGACGAGCGCCGCCGCGAGTCCCGCGAATACGACGAGCGCGCCCGCGAAGAACAGCGGGCCGTCTCCGGAATACGAATCGACGGCGACGAGCACCGACAGCACGAGCACGACGGTGGCCAGGAGCGCCTGATTGAGCGTCGCTGCGCGACTGCGGGTGCGATCGGGCAGCGGCGCGCGACGTGCTGCGCGCGCGGGGATGCGCGGATGTTCGGTCACCGCTGTCATGGGACGACCGTACCGCGCGGAACCCCCGGGTAGAACGACGCGGGGCCGGAGCCCGAAGGCTCCGACCCCGCGTTACGTGGTGCGGATCAGCGACCCGAGAGCTTCTCGCGCAGCGCGGCGAGAGCCTCGTCGTCGGCCAGCGTGCCGGCCGGGGTCGAGTCGCTCGAGAACGTCGACGGCACGTCGACGCCGCCGACGTTGTTCGCCTCGGCCTCGAGGGCCTTGGCGACCTGCGCCTTGTGCGCCTCCCAGCGCGCGTGGGCGGCAGCGTACTCCTGCTCCCACTTCTCGCGCTGCTCGTCGAAGCCTTCCTTCCACTGGTTGGTCTCCGGGTCGAAGCCCTCGGGGTACTTGTACTCCCCGTTCTCGTCGTACTCGGTGACCATGCCGTAGAGGGCCGGGTCGAACTCGGTGCCGTACGGGTCGACCGACTCGTTCGCCTGCTTGAGCGACAGCGAGATGCGGCGACGCTCGAGGTCGATGTCGATGACCTTGACGAAGACCTCTTCGCCGACCGACACGACCTGCTCGGCGAGCTCGACGTGCTTGCCCGACAGCTCCGAGATGTGCACGAGGCCCTCGATGCCGTCCGCGACGCGGACGAAGGCGCCGAACGGCACGAGCTTCGTGACCTTGCCCGGGGTGACCTGGCCGATGGCGTGCGTGCGCGCGAAGACCTGCCACGGGTCCTCCTGGGTCGCCTTCAGCGACAGCGAGACGCGCTCGCGGTCCAGGTCGACCTCGAGGATCTCGACGGTGACCTCCTGGCCGACCTCGACGACCTCGGACGCGTGCTCGATGTGCTTCCACGACAGCTCGGAGACGTGCACGAGGCCGTCCACGCCGCCCAGGTCGACGAACGCACCGAAGTTGACGATCGACGAGACGACGCCCTTGCGGACCTGACCCTTGTGCAGGTTGTTGAGGAACGTGGTCCGCGACTCGGACTGCGTCTGCTCGAGCAGGGCTCGGCGCGAGAGCACGACGTTGTTGCGGTTCTTGTCGAGCTCGAGGATCTTCGCCTCGATCTCCTGGCCGAGGTACGGCGTCAGGTCGCGGACGCGGCGCAGCTCGATGAGCGACGCCGGGAGGAAGCCGCGCAGGCCGATGTCGACGATCAGGCCGCCCTTGACGACCTCGATCACCTGACCGGTGACGACGCCGTCGGTCTCCTTGATCTTCTCCACGTCGCCCCAGGCGCGCTCGTACTGCGCGCGCTTCTTCGACAGGATGAGGCGGCCTTCCTTGTCCTCCTTCTGGAGAACGAGCGCCTCGACGTGGTCGCCGACCTTGACGACCTCGTTCGGGTCGACGTCGTGCTTGATGGAGAGCTCGCGCGAGGGGATGACGCCCTCGGTCTTGTAGCCGACGTCGAGGAGCACCTCGTCGCGGTCGATCTTCACCACGGTGCCCTCGATCAGGTCGCCGTCGTTGAAGAACTTCAGGGTCTTCTCGACCGCGGCCAGGAAGTCCTCAGCAGAGCCGATGTCGTTGATCGCGACCTGCTTGGTGGCCGGGGCGGTCGTTGCGGTAGTCATGTAGTGGGTAGTCCCTTTGGATGGTTTCGTCGGGCTCCGGACGCGCACGACAGCACATGCGGAGCAGGTGGATTTCTTGAACCGTCGCTCGCGCAGGCCGAAACAGCGCCCACGAGTGACACTCCAGAGTATCAGAACGCGCGGGCCATCTTCGGTGTTCCGCCCGCGATGGCGATCACCGCGGGAGCTGGATGGGGTCCGTCGTGGTGCGGTCGGGGTCGAACCAGTCGTACGGCGTGGTGTCGTCGCCGGCAGCGGGAGGTGCCGTGGGCTGCGGCGGCACCGGCGGAGTCCCCATCCCGTCGTCGATCACGGGACGCGGCCCGGCGTAGCCGCGCAGGCCCGCCTGGGCGATGACGCGCTGGATCGTGAGGCCGCGCTCGTCCGGCCGGCCGACGAAGCGGATGTCGCGCAGGCCCTGATCCTGGGCGGCCGACTCGAACACGAAATGGCCGTACCCGAGGACGCGCCCGACGAAGGGCTTGTAGACGGAGATGTCCAGGATGCGCGAGAGCGGCATCGTCGCGACCTGCTCCGAGAGGATCCCGTGGATGCGGAACACCCGCATGTTGGTGATGACGAAGCGATCGCGGCGCCGGTCGAGGATCCGCCAGGCCGCATGCAGCATCAGTGCGACACCGAGCAGCGTGGGCAGCCACCAGACGGGTGGCACGACCACGGCGATGCAGGTCACCACCAGACCGCCGGCGAGCTCGAGCGACGCGCCGACGACAGCGGCCCAGTGCTTGCGGACCTCGTCGATCACGACCTCGCCCTGATCCGAGATCAGGTGCTTGGCGGTGCGCGGGTCGACCTCGATCATGAACCCGCGAGCGAGGTGAAGAAGTGGACGACGGCCTCGCCGGCACCCCACACCACGGCGACCGCGCCGTGCACGGCGTTGGCGGCATCCTGCGGACGCGTCACGAGGTAGAAGAGCGCGAACGCGATGACGAACACGATGACGATGCGCTTGAGGATCTTCACGGGCAGGGTCCTTCCGGGTCGTCTTGCTGTCGGTCGAAAGCGGTCCCCCCGGACGCCAACTACCCATTAAACCGCGCGCGAGGCTCCCGGCGCGGCTCCGACACGCGGTGGCGGGCGGTGCGCCGATCGAAGGCTGAGAGGATGGAGGGATGCGTCATCCCCTTCGCACCGTCCTGCTCGCCTTCGCCGCGGACGCCGTCCTGGTCGTGGTGTTCGCCGCCATCGGCCGTGCCAGCCACCACGAAGCCGTCCTTCCCGGGCTGCTCGAGACGGCATGGCCGTTTCTCGCAGGGCTCGCACTGGGCTGGCTGATCTCGCAGGCGTGGCGCGCTCCGCTGGCGCCGGTGCGCACCGGCCTGCCGGTGTGGGCGCTCACGGTCGCGGCGGGGATGCTGCTGCGCGGGGTCAGCGGGCAGGGCGTGGTCGTGGCGTTCGTCATCGTGGCGTCGATCGTCCTGCTGGTGTTCCTCGTGGGCTGGCGCGCCGTCGCGCGACTCGTGACCCGCCGCCGCGCGGCCGTCGACGCCGCGTAGGACTCCACCGAGGCCTACGCTCGCGTCATGAGCATGGCCACCGCCATCCGGGCGCCCGGGCGAGCGCCCCTCCTCCAGGTCGGAAAGTCCGCGGTCGCGACGATCGTCGCGTGGCTCCTCGCCGGATGGCTCGTCCACGGCGCGCTGCCCGTGTTCGCCGCGATCGCCGCCCTCCTCGTCGTCCAGCCGAGCCTCAACCAGTCGCTGGCCAAGGCGATCGAGCGCACGGTGGGCGTCATCGCGGGGGTGGTCGTCGCATCGCTCCTCGGTCTCGTCTTCGGCGGTGCGACGTGGGTCATCCTCGCCTCGGTGGTCGTCGCCCTCCTCCTGGCGTGGGCGCTGCGCATGACCGCAGCGACGTCGAACCAGGTCGCGATCAGTGCGATGCTCGTCCTCGCTCTCGGCACCGCGACACCCGGGTACGCCGTCGACCGCGTCATCGAGACGCTGATCGGAGCGGTCGTCGGCTTCCTGGTGAACATCGCGATCGTTCCTCCCGTCGAGGTCTTCCCCGCGCGCGACGCCGTCGGGCGCCTCGGCGACGAGCTCGCCGCGTCGCTCGCACGGCTGGCGGACGCGCTGGAGACACATGTCTCCCGCGCCGAGCTGGAGGACATCCTGCTGCAGGCTCGGCTCATGCGTCCGATGAAGGATGCCGCGGATCGTGCGATCAGTGCGGCGGGCGACTCCTTGACCCTGAACCCGCGAAGCGCGAAGCACCGCACCATCCTCGCCGGGGTGTCCGAGCTGCAGAAGGTGTACGACCCCATGGTCACGCAGGTGATCGGCATGACCAGGGCCGTCTACGACCGCTATGAGCCGACCGTCCCCGAGGACCCTGCGCTGCGCGCGATCGCGACGCAGCTGCGCCGTGCGGCGCACGATGTGCGGCTCGATCTGCCGACCGAGACTGCGGAGCCCGGGCAGGACGAGGATCCGGCGCTCACCCGGCCGCTCGTCGTCGCCCGCCCGCCGGAGCATTGGCTCCTCGTGGGCGCGCTGCTCGAAGACCTGCGCCGCATCCACGAAGCCCTGACGGAGCGGAAGGACGTCAGTGGATGAAGCCGGAGAGCGCGGAGGACTGCTCGGGCTCGACCGTCACGACGATCGAGAAGAGGCTCCGCACGAGGAAGTCCACGAGCGCCAGCTTCTCCATACGATGCGTGATGACGCCGTCGATCAGCATCTGCTCCGCGAAGGCGACCCACGAGCGCACGGAGGTGCGCAGCAGCGTCGAGTCGGGGCAGCCGAGCTCGGCCACGACGGCCATGACGCGTTCGCTCTCGACGACCCGCACGCCCTCGACGATCTCGCGCACCTCGGCGTCGCCGCTGGCCGCGCCGCGCACGAGCGAGAAGAACGTGCCTTCGTGCTCCTCCACGAACTCGACGATCCGCGTCAGCGTGTCCCGGAGGCGGTCGACAGGGCCGAGCTCGGCGTTCGGCTCGGTCGCGTGCAGCAGCGCATCGCCGGCGGTGCGCACCACCTCGCGGTGGAATCCGTCGCGCGACCCGAAGTAGTACGCGAACAGGCCGCGTGACACGCCCGCCTCCCGGGCGACGTACTCCGTCGTGAGCGCTTCGAGCGGGCGATCGGCGAGCGCTGCCACGCCGAGCGCGATGAGCTGAGCCCGTCGCTCGTCGGAAGTCAGCCTGCTTCGCCCCATGCCACGAGCTTAGGACGACACTCGACGCACCCTGTTGGCGGTGCGCCAATAGCTTATTGACACTCCGCCAGTAACCTGTCTAGCCTCGCTAGAGGCCGCCGAGGACGGCGCGCCGCACACCCGATCGAAGGAGATCGATGAAGCTGTCACGCCTCACCCGTTCCCGAGGGGGACGCGTCGCGCTCGCGGCCGTCCCCGCGACCATCGCCGTCAGCGCGCTCATGACCGGGGTCGCCTTCGGCGCCGTCCCGGTGTCGTTCGCCGTGTCCGGCACCCCGTTCAAGATCAGCGCCTCGCACCTGCACGGCGACGGCTTCTCCCAGTACGGCGGCGTCGCCCAGGAGAAGAGCGGAGCCGTGCACCCCGTCGCGATCGCCAACATCGGCACCGCGTCGCTCTCGGACCTCTGCCAGTCCGTCGTGACCGACACCCCGCTCGGCAAGCTCGGACTCCTCATCAACGCCGGCGGGGGCGGCCACCCCGCGACCGCCTCGGACCTGCAGATCGGCATGACCGACCTGCAGGGCGACGCCACGTTCCACGACATCCGCATCGGCGTCGATGCATCCTCCGTCATCACGAACGCCAAGGGCACGGCAGGAGATTTCGCGCAGGACGCCTCCTCGCTGGACATCGACAACCTGAAGCAGACGGCGTGGAGCACGACCGCCGGCACCTTCACGCTGACCGGCATGCACCTCCAGCTGACCGACGGTCACGCGTGCTTCTAGCCATCGCCTGCGTCCCGGAGGGCGGATACCCGTCCGCCCTCCGGCCGCATGCTCGAACGAACGAGGAATCGTGTCCACCAGCGTCCCCCGTCGCTTCGCCCGCTTCTACCGATCGCGTCCGCTCGTCGGCGGCTCGCTCATCGTGCTCGCCGGGCTCGCCGTCTTCATGTCGACCCAGCTCGACCTCGGGAAGATCCACATCCAGGTCGGCATCGAGGGCTTCCAAGCACTCGTGATCCCGATCGCGCTCGTCGCCCTCGGCGTGCTGATCATCGCCGATGCCCGGCACCGCATCTTCTACGGCGTCATCGCGCTGGCCGTCGCCATCTACGCCGTCGTGGGGGTGAACCTCGGGGGCTTCCTTGTCGGAACGATCCTCGGCATCGCGGGCGCCGTCGTGGCGCTCTCGTGGATGCCGCCCACCGCCGCCTCCCCGGAACCGACCGACACCGCGGAGTCCACAGACGAAGAGGCGCTGGATGCCGACCCCCTCGGGTTCGACGACCTCCTCGAGCCGGCCGAAGCCGCCGCCGTCACCGACGCGTCCCCCGTGCCGGAGCCGCGCCCTTTCGTGCGGCGGCCGGCTGACACCGGCCGCGGCGGGCGCTCGGGCCTCCGGACATTCGCCCTCGCGGGCGCCGTCGCCCTCTGCGGCGTGGCGATCGCCACCGGCATGCCCGCTCAGGCCGCGCATGCGGAGTCTCCGCTGTGCACCGGGCTGCTCGGCATCCTGTGCCCGCCCGCCTCGTCGCCGTCGCCGACCCCCTCCCCGTCCGGAACCTCGACCACGTCCCCCGGGCCTCTCCCCCTGCCCCCGGCCGGCGTGCCGGGCGCATCCACGCCGGTCTCCGCACCGCAGACCGGCGCGACCCCGAGCCCGTCGGCGACGCTGCCGCCCGGCGTGCCCCCGTCGGCCTCGGCCTTGACCGCGCCGCAGCCCGCCGACACGAGCGTGGCGCTCGACCCGGCAGCTCCCGTGGTCGCGACCGAGTCGGCGACGCTCACGGCGACATCTCTCTCGCAGACGAACGGCCGCTACGTCGACACGGTGCTGCTGCGGCGTCCCGATGGCTCCACGGTGCGCGCGCTGAAGATCCTCGGCGATGCCGGCCTGCTCAAGAACATGCGCCTCCACGGCACGGGGGCACATCACGGCGCCGGCATCGACGCATCGCAGCTCGATGTGGCCGGCCCCATCCACTTCTACGCCGCCGCCTTCTCGGGCAAGGCGTTCGGCATCCTGCCCCTCAGCTGGAATGTGGACTCGCCCCCGCCCGTCGGCGTGCCCATGCCGCCCTTCACCGACGTCACCGTGGAGCTCGTGTACTTCGACGCCGGCGGCCAGACGCTCACCGCTTCGCACATCACTCCGCAGTAACGCCGCCACAGGTCGCGGCGAGCCGCGTCATAGGAATCCCACAAGGCCGTGGGGCACAGTCGACGCATGACGACGACCGCCGCCAGGCCCGCACGGCGCCTGCGCACGCGCGAGGCGTGGCACGTCGGCGCTGTCGCCGTCATCTGGCTGACGAGCCTCTTCGTCGTCTCGCTCTGGATCTCGGGCGGCGGCATCCGCGATCTGCTCGCGATGGATGCCGACTCCCTGACGACCCTGGGGCGCCTGACCGGGCTCGTCGCAGCGAACCTCCTGCTGTATCAGGTGCTGCTGATGGCGCGGATCCCGCTCTTCGAGCGTGGATTCGGCCGCGACGGGATGACGCGGATGCACCGCGTCGTCGGCTTCTGGTCGTTCTGGCTCATGCTCGCCCACATCGTGCTCGTCGTCGCCGGCTACTCGGCGGCGAGCGGGCTGAATGTGCTCGTGCAGACGTGGGACTTCGTCGTGGACTATCCGGCGATGCTCCTCGCGACCGCCGGCACGGTGCTGCTGGTCATGGTCGTCGCCACGAGCATCCGTCGCGCTCGCGCGCGTCTGCGCTACGAGTCGTGGCACCTCCTGCACCTCTACGCGTACGTGGGGGTCGGGCTCGCGCTCCCCCACGAGCTGTGGACCGGGGCCGACTTCCTCTCCTCACCGGCCGCGACGGCGTACTGGTGGACGCTCTGGGCACTGGCCGCGGCATCCGTCCTCGTCTTCCGCCTCGGCGTGCCCACCGTCCAGTCGCTCCGCCACGGTCTGCGCGTGGTCGGCGTCGAGCGCGACGGCGACCGCGGTGTCGCAGTGCGCGTCAGCGGACGCAGCGGCGCGCCGCGCGCCCGCGCAGGACAGTTCTTCATCTGGCGGTTCCTCGACGGCCCGGGCTGGACGCGCGGCCACCCGTTCTCGCTCGCCAGCGCGCCCGGGCGCGATCTCGTGCTGTCGGCTCGCTTGGCGGGCGACGGCTCGACGCGCCTCGCCGCACTGGCGCCCGGCACACGCGTGCACGTCGAGGGCCCGTACGGGACGATGACCGGGGATGCGCGCGAGGGCACGAAGCTCCTCATGATCGGCGCAGGTGCCGGTGTCGCGCCGCTCGTGGCGATCCTCGAGGCGGAGGCGTTCGCGCCCGGCGACGCGGTGCTGGTGACGCGCGATCACGCGCGTGCTACAGCGATGCGCGCGCCGCAGATCGCCGCACTCGTGCAGCGCCGGGGACTGCGTTACGCCTCCCTGGACGGTCCGCGCGGACGGTCGTGGCTCCCGCGCACGCACGACGCATGGGCCGGTCCCCAGCTCATCGCCTATCTCGCGCCGGACATCCAGGAGTACGACGCGTACGTGTGCGGACCGCCCGCCTGGATGGATGCCGTCACCGCCGACCTGCGCGCCGCCGGCCTTCCCCGTACCCGCATCCACACCGAATCGTTCGAGGTCTGACATGAAGCGCATCGCGTACGCCGTGCTCGGGACCCTCGCGGGCCTGGTGCTGCTGTTCAGCTACCGCACCTCGCTGCAGGTCGTCCCGCCCACCGCCGGAACCGTGTCGGGGGGCACCCCGAGCGGGTCCTCCGGAACGTCCGGCGGCTCATCGGGGTCGTCGGGGGGCTCGTCATCCACCACCCTCAAGGACGGGACCTACACCGGCCAGTCGACGGACACCCGCTGGGGCCCGGTACAGGTGCGGATCACGGTCTCCGGCGGCCGCATCACGGCGGCCGACGCCGTCGACTACCCCATGAACAACGGCCGAGATCAGCAGATCAACCAGTACGCGATCCCGCAGCTGCAGAACGAGACGCTGCAGGCGCAGAGCGCGCAGATCGACATGGTCTCGGGTGCGACCTACACCAGCGAGGGCTACACGACCTCGCTGCAGAGCGCGATCGACCAGGCGCGCTCGTGATCCCGCAGGATGCGCCGCACGCCGCGGTCGAGCACGTGTGGGGAACGGTCGTCAGCGTCCAGACCGTCGGGACGCCGCAGCCCGACGCCGTCGGCGCGTTCTTCGCGGAACTCCACGAGATCGACCGGATCTTCTCGCCGTACCGGCCGGACTCGGAGATCTCGCGCATCGCCGACGGACAGCTGACGATCGGCGCCGCCGATCCGCTCGTCCAGGAGGTCGCCGCGCGGTGCGCCGCGTACGAAGGCGAGACCGGCGGACTGTTCAGCGCGTACTGGCGCGGATGCTTCGATCCCACCGGGCTCGTCAAGGGGTGGGCGATCGACCGCGCCGCGGCGCGGCACCTCGAGCCGCTCGTCGACGGCGTGACGATCGGCGCGATCGGCGTGGATGCCGGCGGAGACGTCCTGGTGTTCACCCACCCCGATCTCGACCGGACGTGGAACATCGGCATCGCCGATCCGCGCCGCCCCGGCGCCGTCATCGCCACGGTACCCCTGCGCAACGGAGCCATTGCGACCTCCGGCATCGCCGAACGCGGCGCGCACATCCTCGACCCCCGTACGGGATCGGCGGCGACGGGAGTTGCCAGCGCCACCGTGGTGGCGTCGACGCTCGAGATCGCCGACGTCTGGGCGACCGCCTCCGTCGTCGCGGGCTTCGACGCGCCGCTGCCCCCGCACGGCACCGTCCTGCTGGTCGCGGAGGATGGGCGCATCCGTCGCGGGATCTCGGGCGTCGAGGTGTCGGTCGGCTCGCCGTCCTGATCGGGGGCCGCAGGCTCAGAGCAGGAAGAGCTGGCCCAGGACGAGGAAGACGATGATGAAGACGACCACGATGCCCGCGATGATGCCGAGGGTGCGGGTCGAGAGCTTCGCGACGCCGAAACCGATGAGGAACGGCAGGGCGGCGAGGAACAGGGCCACGACCCACCAGAACGCCGCGTAACCGCCCGGGCTCGCGTTCTTCAGGTGCACGCCGAACAGCGCCTGCGTCGCCGGATGGGTCGCGAACGCCACTGCCGATGCGAGGGGCACGGCGATGAACGCGGCGACGATGATCCCGATCAGGAAGCCCCAGAGTCCGTGACGATCGCTGTCCTCGCTGAGGACGCCGCCCTTGGACTGCTGCTGCTGCGTCGACGCGCGCGATCCGCTTGATGCCATGCGCAGAAGCCTAGTGGTATCGGACCACCCGTTCGAGGAGGCCGATCAGCCCCGCAGCGCGAGGACGAACGGGAGGACGGAGCTCGCGCCGGCCAAGCGCAGTTCGCGTGCGGCGACGGTGAGCGTCCACCCGCTCTCGACCCGATCGTCGACGAGGAGCACAGGACCGTGCGGCACGTCGAGTCCCGCTGCCGAGAACCGGCCCCACACGTTCGACACGCGGAACGCGCTGTTGCCGCCCGGCTGCCCCGACGGGCCGCCGTCCACGAGGTCGAGGGAGCCGAGGAACGGCAGTCGTCCGATCTCGGCGATGCCGCGGGCGAGCGATCCGACGAGCTGGGGTCTGGAGCGTGACGGCATGGCGACGACGGCGAGCGGCCGTTCGTCCCATCGCCAGTCTGCGAGCACGCGGACGCTCGCGGAGAGGAGCGCGGGAGGCAGAGGGCCATCGCCGGCGCCGGTCGCGAAGGTCTCGCGGAGCATCCCGCCCCAGCCGAGGTCGGTCAGCCGGGCGAGAGCGCGACCCTCGGACGCCTGCTCGTCGGCGGCGATGCGGCCGCGGACCGGCACGCCCAGGCGGTCCGCTCCCGTGGGCCATTGCCGGCGCGACTCGATGGGCACGCCCACCCGGTCGAGGGCGGCCGCGGCCTCGTCGGCCGCCTCCGCCGCGATCTGTGCGGGGAACCAGGCGCCGGCGCAGTTGTCGCAGCGCCCGCACGGCGAGGCCGACTCGTCGTCGAGGGAGCGCTGGAGGAACTCCATCCGGCACTGACCGGTCTCCTCGTAGTCGAGCATGTGCTGCTGCTCGGCAACGCGCTCGGCGGCGATCCGGCGATAGCGATCCTCGTCGTAGGCCCACGGTTGGCCCGTCGAGACCCACCCGCCCGTGACCCTGGCGACCGCGCCGTCGACGTCGAGCACCTTCAGCAGCAGCTCCAGCGGAGTCCGTCGGATGTCGACGATCGCCTCGAGCGCGGGGGTGGACAGCGGCGCGCCGGCATCAGCGAGCGCACCGAGCACACGCTCGGCCCTTTCCCGATCGGGCATCGACGCGGTGGCGAAGTAGTGCCAGATGTCTCGGTCTTCGGCACCGGGCAGGAGCAGCACGTCCGCAGACTCCGTCGCCCGGCCAGCGCGGCCGACCTGCTGGTAGTAAGAGAC
Source organism: Microbacterium rhizosphaerae (assembly GCF_034120055.1). Taxonomy (NCBI): domain Bacteria; kingdom Bacillati; phylum Actinomycetota; class Actinomycetes; order Micrococcales; family Microbacteriaceae; genus Microbacterium; species Microbacterium rhizosphaerae. The sequence continues at coordinate 2,324,656 of NZ_CP139368.1, forward strand.
GGGAGAGGACGGCGCGCCGAGGTGGATGACGAATCCCAGGTCGGGCTTGTCGAAGCCCATGCCGAGCGCACTCGTGGCGACGAGGGCCTTCACCCGGTTCTGCGTGAGCGCGGCCTCCGCCTGCTCGCGCTCATCGGGATCGGTCTGTCCGGTGTAGGCCCGCACGTCGTAGCCCCGCTCGCGCAGCAGGCGCGCAGTATCGTTCGCGGCGGCGACCGTCAGTGTGTAGATGATCCCCGAGCCGGGCAGATCGCCGAGGTGGGAGATCAGCCAGGCGAGCCGCTGTGCGGCGCCCGGCAGCCGCAGCACACCGAGTCGGAGGGAGGCGCGCCCCAAGGGGCCCCGGATCGTCAGGACGCCCGCATCCCCCTCCCCCGAGCCCGCGTCCAGCTGCTCCGCGACGTCAGCCACCACGCGGCTGTTGGCTGTCGCAGTCGTCGCGAGCACCGGGACACCGGCGGGCATGCGCGCGATGAGCTCGCGCAGGCGCCGGTAGTCGGGACGGAAGTCGTGGCCCCAGTCGCTGATGCAGTGCGCCTCGTCGACGACGAGCAGGCCCATGCGCGCGACGATCTGGGGCAGCTGCCCGTCGCGGAACGCCGGGTTGTTGAGCCGCTCGGGCGAGACGAGGAGGACATCGACCTCGTCGCGATCGAGCTGGGCGATGACCTCGCCCCACTCGTGCGCGTTCGTCGAGTCGATCTTCACCGCCCGAACGCCCGCCCGCGCGGCGGCGGCGATCTGGTCGCGCATGAGGGCGAGCAGGGGCGAGACGAGCACCGTCGGCCCGGCACCGCGCCGGCGCAGCAGCATCGTCGCGACGAAGTACACGGCGGATTTGCCCCAGCCCGTCCGCTGCACCACGAGGGCGCGACGACGGCCGTCGACGAGCGCGTCGATCGCCTCGAACTGGCCGTCGTGGAACTGGGCGTCGTCGCGTCCGACGAGCGCGCACAGCACATCGAGGGCCTCGGCACGGGTGGTCGTCGTCGGGGTCATGGCTTCCACCCTGCCGCATCCCTCTGACAGCGTCCCGAGCCGTCGCCTCGCTCGTCCGGTCCCCGGTGCATGCCGGGGATCCCTCCGCCCCGCACCCGCGCGGGCATCCGCTCGCCGTCGACCCGTCCTGAATCAGAAGGCGAGAGCGCGGTGGACCGACGCCACCGCGCTCGACCCCTCTCCGACGGCAGCCGCGACGCGCTTCATCGAGCCGCGTCGGACGTCGCCGGCCGCGAACACGCGGGGCAGCGATGTCTCGAAGGGCAGCGGTTCGCGCCCCAGAGCCTGCCAGTGCTCGAGCGTCTGGATCGCGACGTCCGTCCCCGTCCGCAGGAACCCGTCCGCATCGCGGTCGAGCGATGACAGCCAGCCGGTCGCCGGGTCGGCGCCGATGAAGCAGAACAGGCCCGAGGCATCCACCTCGCCGACGGTGTCGATCGTGACGCGCTCGAGCACATCGCCGCCGTCGAGCCCCACGACGTTCGAGACCGTGTGGACGTCGATGCGCGGATCCTCGACGAGCCGGTCGACGAGGTACGACGACATGCGCGTGCCGAGGTCCTCACCCCGCACCACCATGTGCACGGGGCAGCCGTTGCCGGCGAGGTACAGCGCAGCCTGGCCCGCCGAATTCGCCCCACCGACCACGACGACGGGCTTGTCCATCACCTGGCGCAGCTCGAGCTGGGTGGCCGCGTAATGGATGCCGGCCCGCTCGAAGTCGCCCCAGCGATCGAGGTTGAGCCGCCGGTAGGCCGCACCCGAGGTCACCATCGCCGAGCGGGCCCGGACGATCCGTCCGTCGGCGAGCGTGATGTCGAGGGCATCGTCGACGGGCTCCAGCCGCACCGCCTCGCACGGGGCGTACACGCGCACGCCGAACTTGAGCGCCTGCAGACACGCCTGGTCGATGAGATTGCCGCCGGAGACGCCGAACGGGAATCCGAGGAAGTTCTCGATGCGGGACGTCGAGGCGGCCTGGCCGCCCGGGGCCACGGCATCCATCAGCACCGTCTCGAGCCCCTCGGATGCACCGTAGATCGCAGCGGCCAGCCCCGCGGGGCCGCCGCCGATGACGACGAGATCCACGACCTCATCCGCCTGACCCTGGTAGCTGAGCCCCAGCCGGTCGGCGACGAGGCCGGGCGTGGCGTGCAGCAGCGGCTCGCCCTGGATGAACGCGACAGGCAGGTCGTCCGCAGACATGCCGTGGCCTCCGGTGTAGGCCTCGAGCTCGGCCGGCTCGACCTCGAACGCGGTGTGCACCAGATCGAGCCGCTCCGCGAAGCGCCGCAGGGCGAGCAGCTCGCTCGAGCCCGTCGGCCCCACGAGCTTGAGCGTGAGCGCGGCCGGGCCGCGACGCAGCGATTCGCGGCGCGCCCAGAGCGCGTGGAGGATGAGGTCGCACAGCTCGTCGTCCTCGGCCATGAGCTTGCGCAGCTCGGTCCGCGAGACGCGCAGGATCCGGCCCGGCTGACTGACACGTGCCGACAGGAACGCGCCCTGACCGTTGAGCACGCCGAGCTCGCCCACGAAGGAGCGCGGCCCCATGCGGGCGATGATCTCCTCCTCGAGCCAGAACAGCGTGTCGCGCACCACCTCGATCTCGCCGGATTCCACCAGCACGAGGTCGTATTCGCGGTCCGACGACCGGAAGACGTAATCGCCCGCGCTCACGTCCTCGGGCGTGCCGAAGGCGGTCAGACGCTCCCACTGGGCGTCGGTCAGAGGGGGGCGCTGGATCGGATCGGTCGGGGACGGAGTCGCCGCAGTGTCTTCCACAGGGTCAGGCTAGCCATCCCGCCGACACGTCGGGGCCGTCCGAGTGCACGCCGGGAGGGTCAGCGGGATGCGGAGGCCACCGCCCGCGCGTATGCGCCGGGCAGCGCCGCCACGACCGCGTCGACGTCGGCCGTCGTGCTCGTGCGGCCGAGGGTCAGGCGCAGCACCGATCGCGCCTCGGCATCGGAGCGTCCCATCGCGAGGACGACGTGCGACGGCTCGGCCACGCCCGCTTGACAGGCCGAGCCCGTGGACACCGAGATCCCCGCCTGGTCGAGGAGGAAGAGCAGCGTCTCCCCCGACGCGCCGCGGAACAGCAGATGCGCGTTGCCCGGCAGGCGGTCGACGGGATCGCCGAGCAGCTCGACCTCCGGGATCGCGGCCTGCACCCCCGCCACGAGCCGCGCCCGCAGGGCCGCCAGCCGCTCCCCCTCCGCGAGCCGCTCCCGCTCCGCCGCCACGGCCGCGGCGGCGAAGGCCGCCGCTCCCGGGACATCCTGGGTGCCGGAGCGCAAGCCGCGCTGCTGCCCGCCGCCATGGAGCAGGGCGACCGGATGCGCCGCCCGCGCGACGACGAGCGCGCCGACGCCGACCGGTCCGCCGATCTTGTGGGCCGACACGCTGAGCGCGCTCGTGCCACGCCAGGCGGAGAACGACACGGGCACATGGCCGAGGGCGGCGACCGCGTCGAGGTGCAGCGGCACGCCCGCATCCAGGGCTGCAGCGGCCAGAGCCGCCGCGTCGTTGACGGTGCCGATCTCGTTGTTCGCGACGAGCGCGGTCGCCAGCGCGCCGCCGGGGAGGGCCGCCGCGAACGCGTCGACGGCGATGCGGCCGACCCGGTCGATGCGGACGGCCTCCACCCGCGCGCCCTCGTGCGCGGCGAGCCACTCCACCGTGTCGAGCGTGGCGTGGTGCTCGCCGTCCGGCAGGACGACGGCATCCGTGCCCTCGGGTCGCCCCCACCACAGGCCCTTGAGCGCGAGGTTCACCGATTCGGTGCCGCCGGACGTGAAGACCACCTCGATCGGCTCGCACCCGAGCACGCCGGCGAGATCCTCGCGCGACTGCTCCAGGAGGCGTCGCGCGGCCTGTCCCCCGGCGTGGATCGACGATGCGTTCCCGACCACGTCGGAGGCGGCGAGCCACGCGTCCCGGGCCTCCGGGCGCAGGGGACTCGTCGCCGCGTGGTCGAGGTAGACGCTCACCCGTCCACTCTCGCACGCCCCGCCATTGGCGGCGCGGCAGTTAGGGTACTGCCATGGCCATCGCCGCCGAGACACCCGAACTGCTGCGCAGCGACCTGGACCACCTGGGCGTGACCCTCCATGACGGCGGCGGCACCATCAGGGTCTGGTCGGCGCATGCGGACGCCGTCGAGCTCATCGTGTTCGACGACGTCGATCTCGACTGGATCATCGAATCGGTCGCCCTGGAGGACATCGGGCACGGCGTGTGGTCGGCATCCACCCCGCTCCTACGGCCGGGCACGCCGTACGCGCTCCGCGTCTCCGGGCACTCCGGACACGGCAACACCTTCAACTCCGGGACGCTTCTGCTCGACCCCTACGCGCGGAGCGTCCTGAGCCACCGCGACGGCTACCGCTCCGTGGTCGTGGACACGGGGTTCGACTGGGGCGGCGTCGAGAAGCCCCGCGTGCCGCTCGATCGCACCGTCATCTACGAAGGCCATGTGCGCGGCCTGACGAAGCGGCATCCCCGCATCCCGCCGGCTCTGCACGGCACCTACGCGGGGCTGGCCCACCCGGCGATGATCGAGCATCTCAGGTCGATCGGCGTGACGAGCATCGAGCTCCTGCCGGTGCACGCGTTCGCATCCGAGGAGCGCCTCGTGCGCCACGGGCTCGTGAACTACTGGGGCTACAACACGGTCGGGTTCTTCGCCCCGCACGCGGCGTACGCGAGCGAGGCGGCGCGGCGCGAGGGCCCCGATGCCGTCCTGCGCGAGTTCAAGGGCATGGTCAGGCTGCTCCACGAGGCAGGGCTCGAGGTCATCCTCGACGTCGTGTTCAACCACACGGCCGAGGAAGGCATCGGCGGTCCGCGCTCGAGCCTGCGGGGAATCGACAACCGCTCGTATTACCGGCAGACGGACGAGGGCGTCTACATCGACGTCACGGGATGCGGGAACTCCCTCGACACGTCGACGGATGCCGCGGCCCGCCTCGTCCTCGACTCCCTGCGGTACTGGGCGCGCGAGGTGCAGGTCGACGGCTTCCGGTTCGATCTCGCCACGACGCTTGGGCGCGACGAGCACAACCACTTCACCCCGGAGCATCCGCTCCTGCGCGCGATCATCGACGACCCCGACCTCGCGGACGTCAAGAAGATCGTGGAGCCGTGGGACGTCGGGATGGGCGGCTGGCAGACCGGCCGGTTCGGCGACGGATGGCTCGAGTGGAACGACCGCTATCGCGACCGGGTACGGAACTTCTGGCTGAGCGACATCGACTACGCGCGTCGTGCCGGCATCGCGCCCGACGGGATCGGCGGGTTCGCGCACCGGCTCGCCGGCTCGGCGAACACCTTCGGCGCCCAGCGCGGCCCGCTCGCGAGCGTCAACTTCGTGACCGCGCACGACGGATTCACGCTGCGCGACCTCGTGTCGTACGACGTCAAGCACAACATGGGCAATGGCGAGCAGAACCGCGACGGCGCCGACACGAACCGCTCGTTCAACCACGGCGTCGAGGGTCCGACAGACGACGGCGTCATCCTCGCCAACCGCCGCAAGGCGATGCGCAACCTGCTCGGCACGCTGCTGCTGTCGGCCGGCGTTCCGATGGTGACCGCCGGCGACGAGTTCGGCCGCTCGCAGCGCGGCAACAACAACGCGTACTGCCACGACTCGGGTCTCACGTGGCTCTCATGGGACCACGCGCCGTGGCAGGAGGACCTCCTCGAGCACGTGCGCCGCCTCACCCGTGTGCGGTCCGAGAATCCCGCACTGCGGCCCATCCGCTTCGCCCGGCTCGGGGAGCACACGCCGTCGGCATCCGTCATGGAGTGGTACGACGAGCACGGCGAGACGATGTCGATCGACAAGTGGAACAGCCCCGCGCACCGGACGCTGCAGTACGTCGCGGCGTCGACGCCCGAGTTCGAGGAGGCCAACCGCATCCTGCTCGTCGTGCACGGCCGCGAGACGCCCATCGACATCACGCTCCCCGATCTGCCCGGCGCCCTGTTCGTCACGCTGTGGTCGAGCGCCGACGAGCGCCCGACGACGGATGCCGTCCCCCTCCGTCCGGGCGAGGTCGTGGCGATGTCGCCCACGTCGATGCGCCTGTTCCGTGTGGATATGGACCCCGACGCGGTGATTCCCGACGAGGACGGCGCGTGGGTGGATCCGACGGCCGCCGGACCCGCATCCGACACCATCGGCGAAGCCTGACACAACAGGGTTCGGGTCGCGGCGGTGCCGCGCTATGTTCGTTCCGTGAGCCCCACCTCCGCGAAGCCGTGGCGCAGCGCCTCGGCGATCCCCGTCCGGCCGGCGTCCGAATGGGAGTCGGCGCGCGACACGCTGTCCTCTCGCATCCCGCTCCTCTCGCCGTATCCCGCCGCTCCCGACCGACGGTTCCGCCCGTCCGCGTATTCCGGCGAGGTCGTCCCGTTCGAGGTCACCGCGTTCCGCGAGGGACACGACATCATCGGCGTGCACGTGCGGCTCACGAGCCCGAGCGGGCAGGAGTCGCTCCATCGCCTGAGCCTGGTCGACCCGGGCTTCGATCGCTGGCAGGCTGACATCGCCCTGGTCGAGCAGGGCGTGTGGACCTTCCGCTTCGAGGCCTTCGCCGACGAGTTCGCGACGTGGGAGCACGCGGCCGATCTCAAGATCGCCGCCGGCGTGGATGCGCCGCTCATGCGCGAGATGGGTGCGCTGCTGTTCACGCGCGCGGCCGGGGAGTCCGATCGACCGGCCGCCGAGCGGAGGGCCCTGACGTCGGCAGCCGCCGCCCTGCGCCGCAAGAGCCTCGACGACGAGGCGGCGCTGGCCATCGTCCGCGATCCTGCGCATGTGCGGCGGTTCGCCGCACGGCCCCTGACCGCGCTCGTGACCATCGGCCCCGAGCTCACCGTGCTCGTCGAGCGGGAGCGTGCGGGCGTCGGCGCCTGGTACGAGTTCTTCCCCCGGTCCGAGGGCGCCGTCCGGCGGGAGGACGGCTCCATCCAGAGCGGGACGTTCGCCACCGCGGCCGCGCGGCTGCCCGAGGTCGCGGCCATGGGCTTCGATGTGCTCTACCTCCCGCCGATCCACCCGATCGGCGAGACGAACCGGAAGGGCCGCAACAACACGCTCGATCCGCAGCCCGGCGACCCCGGCTCCCCGTGGGCGATCGGCGGCGCGGCGGGCGGCCACGACAAGGTCCATCCCGACCTCGGCACGCTCGCCGACTTCCGCCGGTTCGTGAGGGCCGCGCGTGCGCACAAGCTCGAGGTCGCTCTCGACTTCGCGCTGCAGGCATCCCCCGACCACCCCTGGGTGCACGAGCACCCCGAGTGGTTCACGACGCTGCCCGACGGCTCGATCGCCTATGCGGAGAATCCGCCGAAGAAGTACCAGGACATCTACCCGATCAATTTCGACAACGATCCGGCGGGCATCCGCGCGGAGGCTCTGCGCGTCATCCGCCATTGGATCGCCCAGGGCGTGCGCATCTTCCGCGTCGACAACCCGCACACCAAGCCCCTGCAGTTCTGGGAGTGGCTCATCCGCGAGGTGAGCGCCGAGTATCCCGACACCGTCTTCCTCGCCGAGGCGTTCACGCGTCCTGGGCCGATGCGGGCACTGGCGATGGCGGGCTTCCAGCAGAGCTACACGTACTTCACGTGGCGCAACACGAAGGCGGAGCTCGAGGAGTTCCTGATGAGCCTCGCGCACGAGACGGACGACTTCCTGCGGCCGAACCTCTTCGTCAACACGCCCGACATCCTGACCGAGTTCCTCCAGTTCGGCGGCCGTCCGGCCTACCGCCTGCGGGCGGCTCTGGCCGCGACGGCGGCGCCCACATACGGCGTGTACGCCGGCTACGAGCTCTACGAGAACGTCGCACGGCCGGGCTCCGAGGAGAACATCGACAACGAGAAGTACGAGTACAAGCTCCGCGACTGGGCGGGTGCCGAGGCCCGTGGCGACTCGCTCGCCCCGTTCCTGCGGCGCCTGAACGAGATCCGGCGGGCGCACCCCGCGCTCCGGCAGCTGCGCAACCTCAGCGTGCACTGGAGCGACGACGACTCGATCCTCGTCTACAGCAAGCATCTGCCGGCGGCGCTCTCCCCCGACGGCGTCGATGACACGATCCTCGTCGTCGCGAACGTGGACCCGCACTCGGTCCGTGAGACGACCGTCCACCTCGACACGCGCGTGTGGGGCGTCGAGCCCGGCTCGTCGTACGAGGTCGAGGATCTCATCACCGGAGCCACCTGGACGTGGGCCGATCACAACTTCGTCCGTCTCGACGCCTTCGCCGAGCCGGTCCACATCCTGCACGTGAAGGAGCGGCGATGACCACCACCGACGGGAAGATCGATCCCGGCCTGCTCGACGCCGTCGCCGCCGGCGCCTACCACTCCCCCCACGACGTGCTCGGCCTGCATCCCGCCGGCACGGATCGCTGGGTCGTGCGCGCGCGCCGCCCGCTCGCGAAGACCGTGACCGCGGTGTTCGCGGACGGCACCAGCACATCCTTGACGCACAGCCGTAGCGGAGTGTGGGAGGGAGTGCGCGAGGGTGCACCCGACGCCTACCGGCTCGTCACGAGCTATCCCGACGGCGCGGACTACGACGCGGACGACCCGTACCGTCACCTCCCGTCGCTCGGGGAGCTCGACCTGCACCTCATCCGTGAGGGGCGGCACGAGCAGCTGTGGGACGCGCTGGGCGCGCACGTGCGGGAGAGCTCGGGCTCCCAGGGCACCGCGTTCACCGTGTGGGCGCCGAACGCGCAGGCGGTGCGCGTGGTGGGCGACTTCAACCGCTGGGACGGTCAGGGCCACGCCATGCGGTCGCTCGGATCGTCCGGGGTGTGGGAGCTGTTCGTCCCCGATCTCGGCGCCGGCGCCGTGTACAAATACGAGATCCTCACCCGCTGGGGCGGATGGGTCACGAAAGCCGACCCCATGGCGCAGTTCGCCGAGGTGCCGCCGGCCACCGCATCCGTCGTCGCCGCCCCCCCCGCGCACGAGTGGGGGGATGCCGCGTGGCTCGAGCATCGCGGCCGCTCCACGCCCATCTCGCAGCCCATGTCGATCTACGAGCTGCACTTCGGCTCGTGGCGTCCGGGGCTGTCGTACCGGGATGCGGCCGACCCTCTCGTCGAGTACGTCACCGCCCAGGGCTTCACGCACGTCGAGTTCCTGCCTCTGGCCGAGCACCCGTTCGGGGGTTCGTGGGGCTATCAGGTCACCGGCTACTACGCGCCGACCAGCCGGTTCGGCACACCCGACGACCTGCGGTACCTCATCGACCGCCTGCACCAGGCCGGGATCGGCGTGATCATGGACTGGGTTCCGGGACACTTCCCGAAGGACTCGTTCGCCCTCGCCCGCTTCGACGGCGAGCCCCTCTACGAGCACGCGGACCCCCGGCGCGGCGAGCACAAGGACTGGGGCACGTACATCTTCGACTACGGGCGCAGCGAGGTGCGCAACTTCCTCGTCGCCAACGCGCTGTACTGGATCGAGGAGTTCCACGTCGACGGACTGCGGGTGGATGCCGTGGCCTCCATGCTCTACCTCGACTACTCGCGCAACGACGGCGAGTGGGAGCCGAATAGGTTCGGCGGCCGGGAGAACCTCGAGGCGATCGGCTTCCTGCAGGAGGTCAACGCCACCGCCTACAAGCGCTACCCCGGGATCGTGATGGTCGCCGAGGAGTCCACGAGCTTCACGGGCGTCACGGCCCCGACGAGCTCGGGCGGGCTCGGGTTCGGGTTCAAGTGGAACATGGGCTGGATGAACGACTCGCTCACCTACATCGAGCGCGACCCCGTCCATCGCTCCCACCACGAGGGCGAGCTGTCCTTCTCGTACGTCTACGCGTTCAGCGAGAACTTCATCCTGCCGATCTCGCACGACGAGGTCGTGCACGGCAAGGGGAGCCTGCTCGCCAAGATGCCCGGCGATCATTGGCAGAAGCTGGCGAACATGCGCGCATACCTCGCCTACATGTGGGGTCACCCCGGCAAGCAGTTGCTGTTCATGGGTCAGGAGTTCGGCCAGCTCTCCGAATGGTCCGAGGGCCGGAGCCTCGACTGGTGGATGCTGGACCAGCCCTCGCACGCCCAGCTGCTGGCATTCGTGGCCGAGCTCAACCGCGTCTACCGGGAGCACTCCGCACTGTGGGCGCGGGATGCCGACGGCGCGGCGTTCTCACGCCTCGGCGCTCCGCACTGGGATCCGAACGTGCAGGTCCTCGCGCGCCGCGACAACCACGGCAACACGGTGGTCGTCATCTGCAACTTCGGCGGCGTCCCGCTCGAGGACCACGCGCTCGACCTGCCCGCACCGGGTACGTGGCGCGAGGTGCTCAACTCCGACGCGGAGACCTACGGCGGCTCGGGCGTCGGCAACGCGGGCCACGTGACGACGGATCCCTCGGGCCGTGCGGTGCTCCGCATCCCCCCGCTCGGCGTCGTGTGGCTCGCGCACAGCGCGAACGCGTGACCGAACGGCGAGCGACGATCAGAAGAGCAGGCTGGCCAGGCGCGCCCGCGCGCGGATGACGCGCGGGTCGCCGTCGCCGACGAGCGTGAACAGCTCGAGCAGGCGCTCGCGCACCGGGCCGCGCTCGGCCGGGTCGAGTCCGGCGAACAGCTCGAGCAGGCGGTCGAACGCGTCGTCGACGTGCCCGCCGGACAGATCCAGGTCGGCGACGAGGAACTGGGCCTCCCTGTCCGTGGGCTTCGCCGCCGCGGCGTCGCGTGCCTGCTGCAGATCCGCATCCTGGACGCGCTGGAGCAGGCGCACCTGACCGAGGCCCGTCCGGGCGTCGGTGTCGCGCGGGTTCTCGGCGAGGGCCTTCTCGTACGCGGCGACGGCGCGATCGTAATCGCCGGCCTCGATGGCGTCGAACGCCTCGGCGTGCAGCGGCGGCAGCGGAGGCTCGGCATCCATGGCGTCCACGGCACCCTGCTCGGCGCCGTGGACGGCGACGGTCCCCGTCACGCCGTTCTGAGCCGCCACCTGCAGCAGCTGGGCGAAGACCTCGCGCACCTGCTGCTCCGGGACGGCGCCGGTGAACAGCGGCACGGGCTGGCCGCCGACGAGTGCGACCACCATCGGGATCGACTGCGCCCGGAACGCCTGCGAGAGCTGCGGGTTGGCGTCGACGTCGACCTTGGCGAGCAGCAGGCGCCCACCGAGCTCCCGGACGACCCGCTCCAGGACGGGGCTCAGCTGCTTGCACGGTCCGCACCACTCGGCCCACAGGTCGACGACCACCGGCACGGTCCGCGACAGCTCGAGGATCTGGCCGAACGTCTCGTCCGTGACGTCGACCACGAGAGACGGCACGACGGCGGTGCCGGCTCCCCCGGGTTCGGCTCCTCCCGCGGGCGCGGCGGGCGGCTGCGGGCGGTTGCGGAGTGCGGAGAGGTCGACGGCGCCGCGCATCACGGCACCGGAAGCGGCATCGGTCATTTGATCACCTGTGCGTCGTGGATGTTGCTGGTGTACCCGAGCAGACGGATCTGGTCGGTCGATCCCTGCGCCGGCACATAGAAGAACAGCTGGTCGCTGTACGTGGTGGAGTACCCGGTGGACGAGCTGTCGCCCGCGAGAGCCTTCGTCGCGCCGCTCGCCTTGATCTGCGCGCCGTCCTGCGTCGGCTTGACGTTCTCGCTCTCGTCGACGTTCACGGCGACGATGGCGCCGCTGGCCAGGGTGGCCAGCGCCACCGGCGGCTGGTCGCCCGCGGTGACCGTGAACGACATCTGGCCGGTCTGGGCCCCGGTCTTGTTGAAGTCGTCCAGGCGCTGCTTGCGGTTCGCGTCGACGGCGGCGCGCAGCTTGTCGGTCTCGCTGTCGAACGTCGACGCGTAGGTGCTCTTGTCACCGTTGGTGAGAAGATCCGCGTAGGCCGTGGCGAGCTCACCCGGCTCCATGAGCAGGAACGGCGAGTCTGGCTGCACCTGGGGGGCTCCGACGTAGACGGGCGCGACCTTGGGCAGCTGCGCCGCCGGCTCCATCGCCGCAGCGTACGTCAGCTTGTACTCCGACCACGGATCCTGCTGCGTCATGGTCATCATCGTCGGCGCGACCTTCTTGTCGGTCGGGTCGCTCACCACGGCGAGCACCGTGCGCGGCCACCCGTTGTAGGACTGGGGAAGGATCACCTTGAGCGGCTGGGAGGGGATCGCCGGCAGCGCCTTGTAGTCGGCGATCTTGGCGCGCAACGTGTAGTTCGTCACGCGCTCCGCCAGCATCGCACCGTCCAGGCGGGTCGCGGCGATCGTGTCGTCCTTCTTGTCGTCGGCCTGAGCGACGGTCTTCGAGATGCGGGTCAGGATGCGTCCCGCCTGCCCCTCGGTCACCGCCGGCAGCTGCTGGCCCTCCGGAACGATCACCGAGGTGCTGGGGGTCGGCGTCGGCGAGCCGGTGAACTGGGCCCACGCGTCCGCCGAGCAGCCCGTGAACGCCAGCGCCGAGACGGCGATGACGGGCAGGATCGCGAACGCGCGCCGGCTGGAGAGCGCGCGGCTGTCGCCGGTCTTCCCGGCGCTGATGACGCCCTTGTCGCCCTGCAGCTCGGACAGGTCGATGGGCTCGGTCACGGGGAGCGGAGGCAGCGCCTTCCGGCGGGGACCCCGCGAACGCCGCATATGACGGATGGCCAGGATGTACAGCAGCACGCCGACCGCCATGAGGATGGCGCCGCCCACGATGAGCGGGCCGGCCCATGGCGTGGAGGTCTGGAGCGGCCACGAGATCGAGATCGTGCTCGGTGCCGGCTTCGTGCCGTCGGTCGCGACGAGGACGCTCGTGCCCGCGGGCAGGTCCATGGGCGCGATCAGGACGCCATCCTGCTGGAACTCGTCGAGCCACAGGTCGGAGCCCGCCGGGCTGTGCGACGGCGCCGTGGGCGCCGCCGCGTCTCCGCCGCCGTCGCCGCCGCCGCTCGCGTCGCCGCCACCGCTGGAGTCTCCACCGCTGCCGTCGGAGCTGGTCACGCTCGGAGCGACCGGCGTGGTCGTCAGCTTGCCGGTCTTGGTCACGGAGACCTCGTCGTAGGACGTGTCCGCGAGCCACGCCTTGAGGTCGGATGTCCGGGCATAGGAGGCGAACAGCGTGCCGCTCCCCTGCGCACGCAGGGTCTGCGTACCTTCGCGCGAGTTCAGCACCGCGCCGTCGATGAGCACGAACGGCGCCTTCGAACCCGCCGGGACCGACGCGCTGGTGCTGGTCGGGCCTTGGAACACGGTTCGCTGGGCGATTCCGGCACCGATCATGAGCGCGGCCAGAACGAACGCCGCTACGGCCCAAACGAAACGCACGAAACCACATCCTCCAGTGCCCGCGCTCGGGCGCGCAGGGCTGTCAGCCGACGTTTCAGGTTATCGAAGACGACCTGAATGTCACGTGGGAGCATGCCCCTCCCGGGATTCGCGGACCTTGTCAGTATCCTGACGGAACACGCACCCCGCCGCAGAAGGATGCCCCGTGAAGCTCCAGAGTCCGTTCCGCACCGCTTTCCTGGCGACGCTCGGGGTCGGTCTGGGGCTCCTGCTCATCGGCAGCGTCCAGAACCTGTCGACGATCCTGCTGTACGTCGGGACCGCCCTGTTCCTGTCGCTCGGTCTCGAGCCGATCGTCGCCTTCTTCGAGCGGCGGAAGCTGAAGCGCTGGCTCGCCGTCCTCATCACGATCCTGATCGTCCTCGCCGTGTTCGCGGGCATCGTCCTGATGATCGTGCCGATCATCGTCGGCCAGATCAGCCAGCTCGTCACGACGATCCAGCATCTCATCGCGCACGGCGGATTCGACCCCGTACACGCGATCCGGACGTGGCTGCACGCGACCTTCCCCGCCCTCAATGTCGACCAGCTGTTCACCTACATCGAGAACTGGTACAACTCGCTCGACCTCGCGAAGCTCGGCGAGCAGATCGGAACCGGCATCATCGCCGTCGGCGGCGCCGTCATCGCGGGGATGGCGGGGGCGTTCATCGTCATCATCCTGACGATCTACTTCACCGCATCCACCCCCTCGCTGAAGACCGCGGTGTATCAGCTGGTTCCGGCGTCCAAGCGCGAGCGATTCGTCGACCTCGCCGAGCAGATCATCGGCTCGGTCGGCTACTACGTCATGGGCCAGGTGACCCTCGGGGTGATCAACGGCGTCCTGAGCGCGATCTTCCTGACCATCATCCAGGCGCCGTTCCCCGCCGTGCTCACGGTCATCGCGTTCTTCTTCTCGCTGATCCCGCTGGTCGGCACGATCACGGGCTCGACGATCATCGTGCTGACGTGCCTCGGGTTCGGCTCCCCCACCACGGCGCTCATCGCGGCGATCTACTACATCGTCTACATGCAGATCGAGGCCTACGTGATCTCGCCGCGCATCATGAACCGCGCGGTGTCGGTACCGGGCGCGGTCGTCGTCGTCGCCGCCCTCGCCGGAGGATCCCTCCTCGGCCTCCTGGGCGCCCTGGTGGCGATCCCGGTGGCGGCGAGCATCCTGATCATCTACCGGCAGGTCGTGATCCCGCGCCAGAACGAGCGGTAGTCAAGACTCGTCCCATTCGGTCGGAAGGGGGCGGGCGGCCGGGTTCATGGCGGCCACGACCTCGTCGAGCACGCGCCGGGTCTGGTTCTCGCCGACCCACAGATGCTTGCCGCCGGCCACCGGGACGACGCGGATGTTCGGGGCGACGGCGAAGCGCTCGGCCGCGGCATCGGGCTGCAGGTAGTCGTCGAACTCGGGGATGAGCGCCACCACCGGTCGCGGGTCGTCCGCCCACGCGGCGAGCTCGTCGGCGCTCGTCCGGTGCAGCGGGGGCGAGAGCAGGATGACCCCCTCGGCGCCGTGATCGCGCCCGTACTTAAGGGCGAGCTCGGTTCCGAACGACCAGCCGAGCAGCCACGGATGCGGCAGCCCGCGATCGATCACGAAATCCATGGCCGCGGCCACGTCGAACGCCTCGGTCCGGCCGCCGTCGAAGGCGCCCTCGCTCGTTCCGCGCGGCGACGATGTGCCGCGCGTGTTGAAGCGCAGCACCGCGATCCCGGCGAGCGCCGGCAGACGTCCCGCGGCCTTGCGCAGGATGTGCGAGTCCATGAATCCGCCCGCGGTGGGAAGGGGGTGCAGCGTCACCAGCGTCGCCACGGGCGCACGGTCGACAGGCAGCGCCAGCTCGCCGACGAGCGTCAAGCCGTCGAACGTGTGCAGCTCGATGTCCTCCCGGACGGCCGGCAGCAGGACAGGACCACGGATCTCCACGTTCAGAACACCTTCCAGCAATGCGAATGCCAGTGCCGACGCGCGGCGAGGTCCGCGGCATCGCCGAGCACGCCGTCCGCCCGCCACGCGACGAGGTGGGCGGTGCCGGGCTCGATGGTGCGGCCGCATCCCGGACACGTGTACGACTTGACCGCCTGCGCCGCGCTGACCGGCTGCACCGTCCACTCGGCCCCGCGCTTGATCACGGTGCGCTTGAAGCCGGCGATCATCCGGTCGAGCGAGCCGTCATCCTGCGGATCGGGCCGCCGGCGATTGGCCCGCGGCACGACTCAATACCAGCCGGTGCTCTGCGAGTGGCCCCACGCGCCGCACGGTGTGCCGTAGCGGCCCGTGATGTAGCCGAGGCCCCACGCGATCTGGGTCGCGGGGTTCGTCTGCCAGTCGGCACCGTAGGCCGCCATCTTGCTTCCCGGCAGCGCCTGCGGGATGCCGTAGGCGCCGCTCGAATTGTAGGCGTTGACGCGCCATCCCGACTCCCGGTTCCACAGCGCGACGAGACACGCGAACTGGTCGTCGCCCATGCCTCGGGCCTGGAGCATCTGGCGGGCGATGGCCTGAGCGCTCCCCGGGTTCGGCACCACGAACGGCGCCTTCCACGCGGTGGATGCGGTCGAGGCGGACGCGGTCTGCGTCGGCTTGGGCTTCGGCGGCACGTACACCGAGTAGCTGTCGCGCTGAAGTGTGTCGGTGCCGGCGGCGGCGTCGGCAGCGACGAGGGTCTGCGCGTTGTGGAGCGTCGATGTGTAGAGCGTCACGGGGGTGACCGCGGCCTCGGCATGGGGCGTCAGCGCCGCGCCGAGAGGACCGACGTAGGCGGCGACGAATCCGACCGCGGCGATCGCCGCGAAACCCGTCATGACACCGCGACGTCGCGACCACCTGGTCGGCTTTCGGGCCGGGGCGGGCGCCGCCTTCAAGGCCGGGGCGACCGTCTGGGCGGTCTTGGCCGCATGACGCAGCGTCCGCCGGGATGTTTCGGGAGTCATCTCGTTGCCGGAAGTCACAGTGTTGCGAGTCTAGCGAGCCGAACGCGGGGACGCCATCCGACGGCGCGCCGTGTCGCAGGACGACGCATCGGGGACCGCTCAGGCGACGGCGAGCATGACGTCGACGACGGCGTCGAGGACCGCATCCACCTGCACCTCGCTGTATCCGCCGCGCTGCATGCGGAAGGCGACCGAGCGCACCTGATCGGCGGACACCGGCGCGCCGGACGTGAAGTACCCCGCGATCCTGTCGGCGACGATGTCGACCTCGTCGATCCGGTAGCCCCACCGTCCGAACCCGACGCGGTCGAACCGCTCCTTCTTGGGCCGGCTCAGGCGATCGAGGATCACCTGAGCCTGCTCACGCGTCGAGTCCAGCCACGCGGCGGTGCCGCCCTCCGCGATCGCCTGCTCCCGCTGCCGGGACGCGAAGGCGTTCTCGATGCGCGCCAGCGCCGTGTCCACCGCCACGACCGAGTACCCGCGGCGGACCATCGGGAACGACACCGCCCGGATCGTCGCAGCGTTGACCGTGCCTTGCTCGCCGGCCTCGAAGGCGGCGCGCGCACGGATGAGGAAGGCGTCGACCGCGCGACGCTCATACCCCTTCGCGCGTCCCCTCTCGAGCGGGAAGAGCGGGGCGGATGTCGTGTCGTGAGAGGTCATGCGTGCACCAACGGGGAGAGGAGGTAGAAGAGCGCCAGAACGGCGACACCGGACGGAAGGATCGAGTCGAGACGGTCGAGGACTCCCCCGTGGCCGGGCAGCCACGAGCTCATGTCTTTGATGCCGAGGTCGCGCTTGATCATGGACTCGCCGAGATCGCCGATCGTGGCGGTCGCGAGGATGACGGCGCCGAAGACGAGTCCGGCCCACACGGGGATGTCGAGCATGAACAACGCGAGGAGGACGCCCGCCACCAGCACGCCGACCGCTGCGCCGGCGAAGCCTTCCCATGTCTTCTTGGGGCTGATTCGCGGGGCCATGGGGTGTCTGCCGAGGGTCAGGCCGGTCGCGTAGGCGGCCGTGTCCGCGACGACGACGACGATGATGCCGGCGAGCACCCACCACTGCCCGGTCTGCTCGCGCAGCAGGATCACCCCGAGGCTCCCGAGGAAGGGCACATAGAGGAACGCGAAGACGCCGATCAGGATGTCGTCGAGCACGTCGCCGTACGTCCGGCCGTCGCGAGCCGCCATCTGCCCGATCGCGCGCCACACGATGATCAGTGCGATCGCGGCGAACACCACCACCCAGTGCACCCAGTCGGCGAACAGGAAGCCCGCCGCGATCACGCCCGCGCCCGTGATCAGCTGCGGGATGACATCGATCCGGCGCCCTGCGGCCTGCAGGGCACGTGCGAACTCGAAGGCGCCGAGCAGGCACGCCGCCAGTGCGATGAGCGCGAACAGCCACGAGACGAACAGGAGCGACGCGAGGACGACCGCACCGATCCCGAGTCCGATGAGGATGGCGAGGATCAGGTCCCGGCCCGTCCGCTGCTTGATGCGCTCGTTGGCGACCTCGAACTCGGCGCGCGCCTGCGCCATGTGCTGCTCGAACTCGTTGCGCGGGATGCGGACCGCCGGCACGCCGTCCGGCCCCGACGGAGGCGGTGGGGCATCGTCGACGTCGCGAGGCTCGGCCTCGTCCTTCGACGGCGGCGCGGTCTCGTCTGCTCCCGCGGCGACCGGCTGCGGCAGCGGCGGCAGCGGCGGAAGGGGTGGCACGGCAGGAGGTGGTGGCACGGCGGGAGGCGGTGGCACGGCGGGAAGGGCGGTCGATCCGGTGTCCGGGCGCTGCGACCGATCCCGTTTGCGATGGGACGGCGCGTGCGCACCCTCCTCGCCGGGTGTGCGGTCAGCGGGAGCATCGGTCATCGGCGCGCCTCAGACCTCCAGCAGTTCGGCTTCTTTGCGCTTGAGCGCCTCGTCGATCTCGTCGACGTGGGAGCGGGTGACGGCGTCGAGCTCTTTCTCGGCACGCGTCAGCTCGTCGTCGCCGACCTCGCCCTTCAGCGCATCGAGGTCGTCCTTCGCCTTGCGACGGATGCCACGCACGTGCACCTTCGCGTCCTCGCCCTTGCTCCGGACGATCTTCACGAACTCCTTGCGGCGCTCCGCGGTGAGCTCCGGAAGCGTGACGCGCACGAGGGCGCCGTCGTTCGTGGGGTTCGCACCGAGGTTCGGCATGTCGCGGATCGCCTGCTCGATCGCCTTCAGCGCCGACTTGTCGTACGGGTTGACGACGAGCGTGCGCGCCTCGGGGTTGCTCAGGGAGGCGAGCTGCGCCAGCGGTGTCGGCGAGCCGTAGTAGTCGACCATGACCTTCTGGAACATCTGCGGGTTCGCGCGGCCCGTGCGGACGGTCGCGAAGTCCTCCTTCGCGGCCTCCACTGCCCGATCCATGCGGGTTGCGGTCTCGGACAGGACGTCGGCGATCACGGGGGCTCCATTCGATCCAGAGGTTCACATCAGTCTAGTCGGCGCGCCCCGCGCGGCCGCGGACGGCGGTCGCCGCGTCACGCGGTCGATCAGGCGGTGACGAGCGTCCCGATGCGCTCGCCGAGCAGCGCCCGCGTGACGTTGCCCGCGGGCTCCATGCCGAACACGCGCATATCCATCTTGTTGTCCATGCACAGGCTGAACGCGGTCGAGTCGACGACGCGGAGACCGCGCTGAAGGGCCTCGAGGTAGGTGATCGTATCGATCTTCGTGGCGGATGCATCCGTCTTCGGGTCGGCCGTGTACACGCCGTCGACGCCGTTCTTGGCGACGAGGACCTCGTCGGCGTCGATCTCGAGGGCCCGCTGCGCGGCGACCGTGTCGGTCGAGAAGTACGGGAGTCCGGCGCCCGCGCCGAAGATGACGACGCGGCCCTTCTCCATGTGACGTTCGGCGCGGCGCGGGATATACGGCTCGGCGACCTGCGTCATGGAGATGGCGGACTGCACGCGGGTCGCGGCACCCGCCTGCTCGAGGAAGTCCTGAAGGGCGAGCGCGTTCATGACGGTGCCGAGCATGCCCATGTAGTCGGCACGCCCCCGGTCCATGCCGCGCTGCTGCAGTTCGGCGCCGCGGAAGAAGTTCCCGCCGCCGACCACGATGGCGATCTCGACCTGATCGACCGCGGCCGCGATCTCACGCGCGATCTGACCGACGACATCGGGGTTCACGCCCAGCTGTCCGGCCCCGAAGGCTTCGCCGGAGAGCTTCAGGAGGACGCGGCGGCGCCCGGTGTTCTCGGTGATCACGTGTTGTTCCTCTCGTCGCGAGTCAAAATCTACATGCCAAGGGCCCGCACCGAGCAGGTGCGGGCCCTGGGGGGATGACTACGCGCCGACCTTGAAGCGGGCGAAGTCGGTCACCGTGATGCCGGCGTCCTTCGCGACCTGCGCAACGGACAGCTTGTTGTCCTTCGCGTAGTCCTGGTCGAGCAGAGCGACCTGCTTGAAGAACGCGTTCACGCGACCCTCGACGATCTTCGGGAGCGCGGCCTCCGGCTTGCCCTCGTTGCGCGAGATCTCGGTGACGATCTCGCGCTCCTTCTCCACGTCCGCCTCGGGCACGTCGTCCCGGGAGAGGTAGGTCGGGTTCGCGAACGAGATGTGCTGCGCGATGCTGCGAGCGGTCTCCGCGTCGTCACCCGAGTAGGCGACCACGACGCCGACCTGCGGCGGCAGGTCCTTGCTCGTGCGGTGCAGGTACACCTGGAAGTTGTCACCGGTCAGGGTGCGCACACGGCGCAGCTCGACCTTCTCGCCGAGGATCGCGGCCTCGTCCGAGATGAGCTGGCCGACGGTCTGCGAGCCGGCGGGGGCGTCCAACCCGGCCTCGGCCGAGTCCGCGGCGACCGCGGCGACGGCGTCGGCGACCTTGTCGGCGAGGGCGATGAACTTCTCGTTCTTCGCGACGAAGTCGGTCTCGGTGTTCAGCTCGATGAGCGTGACCTTGCCGTCGCTCTCGCGGGCGGCGACCAGACCCTCGCTCGTCGAGCGGTCGGCACGCTTCGCGTTGCCCTTCGCGCCCTTGAGGCGGAGGATCTCGACGGCCTTGTCCATGTCGCCGTCGGCCTCTTCGAGGGCCTTCTTCGTGTCGACCATGCCCGTGCCGAGCTGCTCGCGGAGAGCCTTGATGTCGGCGATGGTGAAGTTTGCCATGGGTGGCGGCTCCTTGTTCGTGTCAGTTCTCATGGATGCCGCGGCGGAGCCGTCCTGAGACGACTCCGCCGGGCGAAAGACGGGTTGAGGGGTTCGATCAGGCCTCGGTGCTCTCGGCCTCGGCGGCGAGCTCCTCGGCGACGATCTCGTCGGCGATGGCCTCGGCAGCGAGCTCCTCGGCGATCTCCTCCGCCACGACCGCCTCGACGGCCAGCTCCTCGGCGGCCTCCTCGTCGCCCGCCTCGGCGGCGGCGATGGCCTCGGCGGCCAGCTCCTCGGCGACCTCTTCGGCCACGACGGCCTCGGTGGCGAGCTCGACGGCGTCGGCCTCGGCGGCAGCGGCGCCCTGCTCCAGCAGCTCGCGCTCCCACTCGGCCAGCGGCTCGGCCTGGGTCTCGTCGGTGGCCGGCTGGTGGCGCTGGATGAGGCCCTCGGCGGCGGCGTCGGCGATGATGCGGGTCAGCAGCGAGACGGAGCGGATCGCGTCGTCGTTGCCGGGGATCGGGTACTGGAACTCGTCCGGGTCGGCGTTCGTGTCGAGGATGCCGATCACGGGGATGCCGAGCTTCTTGGCCTCGTCGATGGCGAGGTGCTCGCGCTTGGCGTCGACGACCCACAGTGCCGAGGGGGTCTTCTGCAGGTTGCGGATGCCGCCGAGCGACTTGTGCAGCTTGTCGAGCTCACGACGCTTGAGCAGGAGCTCCTTCTTGGTGAAGCCGCTCGCAGCCGGGTCTTCGAAGTCGAGCTCCTCGAGCTCCTTCATGCGCGCGAGGCGCTTGCTGACCGTGCTGAAGTTGGTGAGCAGACCACCGAGCCAGCGCTGGTTGACGTACGGCTGGCCCACGCGGGTCGCCTGCTCCGCGAGCACCTCCTGCGCCTGCTTCTTCGTGCCGACGAAGAGGATGGTGCCACCGTGGGCGACCGTCTCCTTGACGAACTCGTAGGCCTTGTCGATGTAGGCCAGCGACTGCTGGAGGTCGATGATGTGGATGCCGCTGCGCTCCGTGAGGATGAAGCGCTTGACCTTCGGGTTCCACCGGCGGGTCTGGTGTCCGAAGTGGACGCCGCTGTCGAGCAGCTGGCGAATGGTGACGACGGCCATGGCCGTTCTCCTGTTCCGGCGCCTCGCGGCGCCCTGTTCGGTTCTTCGCGACGATCGGCGATCGCCACGCCTGGCGCCCGGCGCACTCCCACCCGCAGCAATGCTGGGGACCGTGGGGAGTGGATGCCGTCCGATGCGGGTTCCGCTCGGACTCTGGGCACGCGGAGTCACCCCGACGAGCGGGATGCACGACAAGTGTATCAGTCGAGGGTGGCGGGCATGATTCTCTCCACTTCCCTGGTCGCGTGCTCCGCATCCACCGCTCGCGAGCGGACGGATCCGTCCCCGGCCGGCGACGAGGAGGATCGCGTGATGACACCGCTCGTCCGAGGCCTCGTCCTCGCCGTCGTCACGATCGGACTGGTCGCCGTTCCCGGCGGTGCGGCGGCATCGTCGGCCGCGATGGCAGCGCGGGCGCCGTCCGGCGGTCCCACGGCGCACGGATGGCTCTGGCCTGTACACGGTGCGCGGATCGCAACGCCCTACGCCGCGCCCGCGCAGGCGTACGGTCCCGGTCACCGCGGTGTCGACCTCGAGCCGCGGGGCGGCGACGCACACGTCCGGAGCCCGGCGGACGGCGTCGTGGCGTTCTCCGGCATGATCGCGGGGCGAGGGATCCTGACGATCGACCACGGCGGCGGGCTCGTCACCACCCTCGAGCCGATCACGTCGGAGCTCCACCCGGGGGACGCCGTGAGCGGCGGCGAAGAGGTCGGTGAGATCTCGCTGGGCGGGCATGCGCCCGCGGCGGCGATCCACTTCGGAGTGCGGCTGAACGGCGAGTACATCAATCCCCTGCTGCTGCTGGGAGGCGTGCCGAGGGCGATCCTGCTGCCTTGCTGCGAGTAGTGGCGCCGTCAGGCCCGCGGATGCGCGAGCTTGTAGGCGGCGGCAAGCCGCTCGCTCGAGACGTGGGTGTAGATCTGCGTGGTGCCGAGGCTCGCGTGTCCGAGCAGTTCCTGCACGCTCCTGAGGTCGGCGCCGCCGTCGAGCAGGTGGGTGGCCGCCGAGTGGCGCAGCAGGTGCGGACCGACGGCGGCCGATCCGACGACGGGACCGATCACGCGCGTGACGAGGTCGTAGACGGCCCGCGGTGACATGCGGCGGCCGCGCGCTCCGAGGAACAGCGCTCGCCCGTCCGTGCGCCGCACGTCGCCCTCGACGCGGGCGGCGAGCGTCGGTCGCCCTCGCGCGAGATACGCGTCGAGCGCCTGGGCTGCCGGCATCCCGTACGGCACGACCCTTTCCTTCGAACCCTTGCCGAGCACCCGCGCCGTGGCGCGCCCGCGGTCGAGGTCGTCGATATCGAGACCGCAGAGCTCCGAGACGCGCACTCCCGTGGCATACAGCAGCTCGAGGATCGCGTGATCGCGCAGGGCGACCGCATCCCCGTCCTGCGCCGTGCGGGCGAGCGCGTCGAGTGCGGCGCCGACTCCCTCGGTCGTGGCGACCTTGGGCAGCGGCCGGCTGCGCTTCGGTGCGACGAGTCGGAGAGAGGGATCGGATGCCAGGAGCTCCTGTTCGAGGGCCCAGCCGAAGAAACCCCGTGCGGCCGCAGCGCGGCGCGCGATGGACGAGCGCGCGTCGCCGTGCTTCGCGCGCTCCCAGAGCCAGGACCGCAGGTGCTCGAGGTCGATGTCCTCCAGCGGAACCCCCGCTGTCGCCGCGGCCAGGCCCGCGAGGTCGGATCGATACGCCCGAACGGTCGCGGGCGACAGGCGCCGCACGTCGGCGAGATACGCCGTGTAGCGGTCGACGGCGGCCATGAGCTCCATGGGTCCATCCTGCGACCCGCCCGCCGGGTGCGCGGCGGGGCGCGCGGCGATTCCCCGGCCTGATGAGGCCCTCCGTCGAGCACCGTGCCGTCGCCGCGGCGGCCGAGCGGACCACGCATCGCTCAACCGCTCGGGACGAGCCTCCGCCAGCCGGCGGCATCCGCCTCGGCTTCCCCGTCCAGGCGCATGAGGCCGAGATGCA
This sequence comes from Microbacterium rhizosphaerae, assembly GCF_034120055.1. Classification (NCBI taxonomy): domain Bacteria; kingdom Bacillati; phylum Actinomycetota; class Actinomycetes; order Micrococcales; family Microbacteriaceae; genus Microbacterium; species Microbacterium rhizosphaerae. The sequence goes on from NZ_CP139368.1 coordinate 2,348,144, forward strand.
GCGTGACGTCGTCTACCGCCATGCCGCTGCGCCGCGCGATCTCGTCCACCGTGCGACCATTGCGCAAGCTCAGCGCGTCGCCGACGCGAGTCCTGTCGTCCGTCCGCGGCCGCCGATCCCCGGCGGAGGGGGTCTGGCCCGAGCCGTCCGGGGACGGCATCAGGAATAGCCCGTCGCCCTCGAGCAGCTCGAGGACGTCGCCCGCCCCGGTGATGCATCGCACATCCCTGTCGGAGTCGCGAAGCAGGCGGTGACACCCCGCGGAAGCGGGGCTCGTGACAGGACCCGGGACCGCCCCGACCGCCCGGCACAGATCGGTGGCGTGGTTCACCGTGTTCAGCGCGCCACTGCGCCACCCCGCCTCGACGACCACGGTGGCATCGGAGACCGCCGCGATGAGACGATTCCGTGCCAGGAAGCGCCACTTCGTCGGAGCCCCGCCGCAGGGAACCTCGCTGACCACGACTCCGGATCGCGCGATGCGCTCCAGGAGCTCGAAGTGACCCGCCGGGTACGGTCGCTCGACCCCGCCGGCGAGGAAGGCGGCGGTCACGCCACCTGCATCGAGCGCGGCCCGATGGGCGGCCCCGTCGATGCCGTAGGCCGCCCCGGACACCACCGCGACGCCGCGGCCCGCGAGCTCGGATGCGAGCTCTCGCGCCACGTGCTCCCCGTACGCCGTCGCGGCGCGGGCGCCCACCAGCGCGACCGCGGGGTGCAGCCGGGTCAGCGCTTCGCGCTCGCCGCGGATCCAGAGGCACGCCGGAGCGTTGTCGCCGAGATCGTCGAGGCCCCGGGGCCACCACGGATCGCCGGGGGCGACGAGGCCGACCGCATTCCGGCGGGCGATCTCGAACGGCGCGTCGAGCTCCTCCTGGACGAGCCGCGGACGCCAGCGCTTCACGGCGTCGTGCCAGTCCCTCTCCCTCACCCCCGCGGCCTCGCGGCCGTCGTCGCCGGCGAGCACCAGCTGCAGGGCCGACACCGCGCCGAGCGCTGCGACGAGCGATCCGGCGACGCGGTCCCCCGCTTCGGCGATCGCGCTCCACAGGGCGGCCGCGTAGACCTCCTCGTGATCACGGGAACCCGCAGCGACGAGCGGCGCGACGAGCGAGCGAGCGCGAGAGGAGGAGAAGGTGGGACGGGTCATGTGCGGATTCCCTTCTTGAGGAACAGGGCGCGGCCGATGTCGTCGATCGCGAGTCGGTCGCGGCCGTCGAGCGCAGCGGCGCTCCAGGCGAGGCGCAGGACGCGGTCGTAGCCGCGCAGCGTGAGAGAACCGCGGGCCAGGGCGTTGTCGAGGGGGCGCCGCACCGCGGGCGGCGGCGCGTACGGCCCCTGCCGCAGCCACGTGCCGGAGACGTGGGCGTTCAGGCGCCACGGCGTGTCACGCAGCAGGGAAGCCGTCCGCGCCCGGGCTTCGCTCACCCGATCGCGGGCCGTCGCCGTCGTGACACCGGAGGAGCCGCGCGCCGTGTGCGCGACGGACACGCGGGTCATCGCGAGCTCGATGTCGACGCGGTCGAGCAGTGGTCCGGAGAGCCTGCTGTGGTAACGACGGATGGCGAAGGGCGCGCACGTGCAGCTGCCGCCGCGCACGCCGTAGTCGCCGCACGGACACGGGTTGGTGGCGAGCACCAGCTGGAAGCGAGCCGGGAACTCGGCGCTGAGCCCGGAGCGATGGATGACGATCGACCCGTTCTCGAGGGGCTGCCGGAGCGCGTCGAGCGCGCTGCTCGCGAACTCGCCCGCCTCATCGAGGAACAGGACGCCTTCCGTCGCGCGCGCGATGGCGCCCGGCCGGATGATCTTCGATCCGCCGCCGACGAGAGCGGCGACGCTGGCCGTGTGGTGCGGAGCTTCGAACGGCGGGGTGCGGGAGAGGTCGGTCACGGGATCGCCGGACAGCGACCGGACGGAGGCGACGGCCAGGGCCGCTTCGTCTTCGAGGGGAGGGAGGATGCCGGGCAGGCGCCGAGCCAGCATCGTCTTGCCCGCGCCCGGCGGTCCGCTCATCATGATGTGGTGTCCGCCGGCGGCCGCCACCTGCAGTGCTTCGACGGCCTCGGGCTGCCCGATCACGTCGGCCAGGTCGAGCGATTCGCTCTCCGCGACCGGAACCGGAGCCGCGCCCAGCGCTACGGGCTCGACCTCCGGCACCTCGACGCTCGCACCGTGGAAGCGGGCGGCCTCGGCGAGCGACCCGGCGCCGATCACGCGGATGCCGTCCACGAGCTCGGCCTCGCGCCGGTTGGACTCCGGCACCACGACCCTGTCGAATCCCGCCCGCGCGGCCGCCAGAACGGCAGGGAGCACGCCGGGCACCGGGCGCAGGCGCCCGTCGAGGCCGAGCTCGCCCAGGTGGACCGTCGCGGCGACGGAGGCGGCATCCATGATCCCCTCCGTCGCCAGCGATGCGATCGCGATGGCGAGGTCGAAGCCCGACCCCTGCTTGGGCAGGCTCGCCGGCGAGAGGTTCACGGTCAGCCGACGGCGCGGGAGCGGGAGCTCGCTGTTGTCGCAGGCGTTGCGCACGCGCTGCACCGCCTCTCCGAGCGCCTTGTCGGGAAGGCCGATCAGCCGGAAGTCGGGCGTCTGCTTGGTCAGGTCGGCCTCGACCTCGACGATCGCGCCGTCGATTCCGGTCAGAGCGACCGACCAGGTGCGCGCGACGCTCACCACAGATCCTCGAGGTGCACGAGGGCGGCAGACGCCGGATCGGGACCGGTGATCGCGATCGCATCGAGGCGAAGCTCGCCCGCCGATTCGGGATGCGCCTGCCGCCACGCCATGGCGAGCCGCCACAGCCGGGCGCGCTTGCGCGCGTCGACAGCCTCGAGCGGATCGCCGAACAGGTCGCCCCGGCGGGTCTTCACCTCCACGACGGCGATCGCCCCGCCGCGCTCGGCGACGATGTCGATCTCACCGCCACGGGTGCGCCAGTTGCGGTCGAGGATGCGGTAGCCCGTCGCTTCGAGATGCGCGGCTGCGCGGTCCTCGCCCGCGCGCCCCAGGTCGTCCTTCGCTGCCATGACGGCCATGCTGGCCGGTCGGCGACGGGTCGGACCCGCGCGCCGAATCGGATGTCAGCAACCGGCGGCGACCCCGGGACGGGGAGGAGACGTCAGCTGTCGAGCGAGAGCTCTTCAGGCAGGTGGAAGTCACGGCGCGACAGCTCCTCGACGTTGACGTCCTTGAACGTCAGCACCCGCACGGACTTCACGAACCGGTCGGCGCGGTAGATGTCCCACACCCACACGTCGGTCATGGAGATCTCGAAGTAGAAGTCGTGCTCCGTATCGCGGCGGACGACATTGACCTCGTTCGCCAGGTAGAACCGGCGCTCGGTCTCGATCACGTACTGGAACTGCGAGACGACGTCCCGGTACTCCTTGTAGAGCGCCAGCTCGAGTTCACGGTCGTAGTCGTCGAAATCCTCGTCCATGGTCTGTCCATCCTACGGCGACGCGAACGCGCGCGACGCTCCGCACGAGCGCCCGCGCTCAGAACAGCGTGGGCGCATCCGCGATCGCCCAGGATGCCCGGTGGTGGTCGCTGAGCCCGTGCACGCGGATCGCCTCGCGGTGGTCGACGCTGGCGTACCCCTTGTTGCGGTCCCAGCCGTAGACGGGCACGTGGACATGCAGCTCGCGCATGTGATCGTCGCGCGCCACCTTGGCAATGACGGATGCCGCCGCCGCGCTCGCGCAGTCGCGGTCGGCCTTGACGATCGAGTGCACGGTGAGACCGGTCGCGCCGGCCGGGGTGATGTAGTCGTAGTTGCCGTCCAGGAGCACGACGGCGTCCTCGGGGACGACGCCCTGTGCGCGCAGCTCGGCGAGGGCCCGGATCGCCGCGTTGCCGAGGGCCCGCATGATGCCGACCTGGTCGATCTCGGCGGCGCTGGCCCAGCCGACGGCGCTCGCGCCGACCCAGGCGGCCGCGCGCGCGGCGACCTCGGGCCTGCGCATCTCGGGCACGAGCTTCGAATCCCGCAGGCCCGGGGGCACCCGCTTGCGGGCGCGCGCCGCATCCACCGCCGTCGCGCCGACCGCGACAGGACCGGCCAGCGCGCCGCGACCGACCTCGTCGCACGCGATCACGAGCGCGTGCTCGCGCAGCAGGCGCCGCTCGACGGTGAGGCGGGGCTCGACGACGGTCATCATGTCGAGGCCAGCTTAGGGGGACGGCCTCGGGCTCGCACTCGGGGACGGGACGGACGCGAAGACCTCGTGATGGAAGTCGATGAGGCCGAATCTGTCGAACGGCCACGTTATGACGAAGGCGCGGCCGACGACGTTGTCCACGGGGACGAACCCCTTGCCGGGCTGGTCGAGGTGATATCGGGAGTCCTGGGAGCGGTCGCGGTTGTCGCCGAGCACCCACAGGGAGTCCTTCGGCACCACGACATCGAACGGGACCGGCCGCGGCACGGTCTCGCCCGGCGACAGCTTGACGTAGACGGACTCGTCGAGCGGCGTCCCGTTCACGGTGATCTGACCGAGCGCGTTGCAGCAGACGACGTGGTCGCCGGCCACGCCGATGACGCGCTTGATGAGGTGGTCGTCGCTGTCGGGGGCGGAGAGCCCGACGAGCGAGAGCAGCCAGTCCCCCGCCTCCACGATGAACGGACGGGCCGGTGCGGTCGACGGCGGAAGCCAGCCGCCCGGATCGCGGAACACGACGACGTCTCCGCGCTGGTAGCCGCCCACGTGCGGCGTGATCTCATCGACGAGGATGCGGTCCTGGATCTGGAGGGTGTCCTCCATCGACGCCGACGGGATGTAGAACGAGCGGACGAGGAACGTCTTGACGACCAGCGAGACGAGGATCGCGACCGCGACGATGACGACGATGTCGCGCAGGAGCGAGACCCAGCCGCGCTTGCGCACCGCAGCGGAAGACGAGCGGCTCGCCGGTGCGGGCGTCGCGGCGGACTCAGCCGAGTTCTCGGTCGTCATGGCATCCTTCGTGCATGCGGCGGCGGTCGCGCAGCCAGCCTCTCAAGCGTCCCACATCCATCGGCGCGCGACGCACCGCGCCGGCCCCCATCCGGCTGTGAAGCGGCTAGGAACGACGAACGCCCCGGCTGTGCCGGGGCGTTCGTGGAGACCGACTCAGGAGTGGTCGCGCTTCTCCTTGATCTTGGCCTTCTTGCCGCGGAGGCTGCGCAGGTAGTAGAGCTTCGCGCGACGGACGTCACCGCGCGTCACGAGCTCGATGTGGTCGATCACCGGGCTGTGCACCGGGAAGGTACGCTCGACGCCCACCTGGAAGCTGATCTTGCGGACCGTGAAGGTCTCGCGCACACCGTCGCCGGAGCGGCCGATGACGACGCCCTGGAAGACCTGGATGCGGGAGCGGTTGCCCTCGGTGATGTTGACGTGCACCTTGACGGTGTCGCCGGGGGCGAAGTCGGGGATGTCCGAGCGGAGCGAAGCCGCGTCGACGGCGTCGAGGATCTGCATGATCGATCACTTCCTGCACCCGCCACAGGTCGGCTGCGAGATTCGTATGGGAAAGGATTCGTGTGCCCGGCGCCGCCGGCTTCGCCTGGCGGCTGTATTCCCCTGAGGCAGAACCTTTCAGGGCACAAGCATCCATTCTGCCATGGATGCCGCGCACGGCAAAAACGCTACGGAGCCGTCGGCTTCTTGCCCTCGGTGATGACGATGATGTCGGGCTCCGCCCGCAGGTCGTCCGCCGTCGTCGAGGGCCGCTCGGCGGCGATGAAGCCCACGCCGGCGCGGGTGTACTGGACGATGCCCGCGGGCCGGGCCTCGCGCCAGAGCTCCCAGAGGACGAGCCAGAAGAGTCCGACGAAGACGGCGATCGTGAGGACGAACACCGGCGCCCACCATGCGGGGTTGTAGAAGCCGAGGGCGATCGTCAGGCAATGCCAGACCGTGAATCCCAGGACGTCCCACCACGAGATCGCGCGCTGCGCCCGCACCGTGCCCCGCGCACGCACGAGGAGCGTGAGGACGAGCTCGCCGATCAGCACCGACGGGATCGCGAGGAACAGCACCCAGAGGAAGGCCCACCCGCCCGCATTGAAGACGCCCCAGCCGACGAGCAGCCACAGCGGCAGCAGGAAGGCGGCGGGGATCAGCCACCCGAAGAACGCACGCCGCAGCCACATGCCTTAGATGGTACGCCGGACCGGTCCTGCGCGGACCCGGTGCAGCGCGGCGCGGGGCATCCTCACAGCGAGGGGGCATCGCATCCGCGAGAATGAAGACAGAACGGAAGGAAACCGATGATCGAGCTGCGCACCCCCGCCGAGATCGAGCAGATGCGACCCGCGGGCCGCTTCGTGGCCGAGACGCTCGCCACCCTGCGCGACGAGACGAAGGTGGGCACCAATCTGCTCGCGATCGACCGCCGCGCGCACGATCTCATCCGCCGCGCCGGCGCGGAGTCCTGCTACATCGACTACCACCCGTCCTTCGGCGCCAGCCCGTTCGGCAAAGTCATCTGCACCTCCATCAACGACGCGGTGCTGCACGGACTCCCCCACGACTACACGCTGCGCGACGGCGACCTCGTCTCGCTCGACTTCGCGGCGTCGGTGGACGGCTGGGTCGCCGACTCCGCCGTCTCGTTCATCGTCGGCACGCCACGCGACGAAGACCTGCGCCTCATCGACACGACGCAGCGGGCGCTCGCCGCGGCGATCGCCGCCGCCACGGTGGGCCATCGGATCGGAGACCTGTCCGCCGCCATCGCCGCCGTGTCGCACGGCGAGGGCTACGAGATCAACACCGACTTCGGCGGCCACGGCGTCGGCCGGGTCATGCACGGCGACCCGCACGTGCCCAACGACGGCAAGGCCGGGCGCGGCTACCCGCTGCGGGCGGGTCTCGTGCTCGCGCTCGAGCCATGGCTGCTCGCGACGACCGACGAGCTCGTCACCGACCCCGACGGCTGGACGCTGCGGAGCGTGGACGGCTCCCGCGGGGCGCACTCCGAGCACACCGTCGCGATCACCGACGACGGCCCCATCGTCCTCACCGACCGGTCCTGGCTCGGCGTCGACTGACCGTCGCCCCCCGCGTCAGGTGCGCGCCTCGGTCTTGGGGGCGTGCACGGGCGTCGTGACCGCGGCCAGAGCCGCGAGCGAGGCGGCCACCGAGTGGTCGGGCTCGACGTCGACGCGCGGGTGTTCGGAGAGCAGGATGAGCGACCGCGCCTCGAGCCGGATGTCGTCGCCCGGGCGGACGATCGCCGAATCGGCGCGATGACCGGCGGTGTCGATCACGATCTCCCAGTTCGGGCTGTATTCCACCTCGGGCACGTGGAAGTCGATGCCGTCGTCGCCGCCGTTGAACAGGATGATGAAATGTCGGTCGCGGATCGGCTCGCCGCGGCGGTCGCGCTCCTGGATGCCGAGCCCGTTGAGGAACACGCCGATCGCCCGGCCGAATCCGGAGTCCCAGTCCTCCGGCTGCATCAGGGTGCCGTCGGGCCGCAGCCACGCGATGTCCTGCACCGGTGCGCCCTCCTCGCGCCGCACGGGTCGCCCCTCGAAGAACCTGCGACGGCGGAAGGTGGGATGGTCGCGCCGCAGGCGCGCCATCGCCGCGGTGAACTCGAGCAGGGGTCTGTCGGCTGCCTCCCAGTCGACCCACGTGAGCTCGTTGTCCTGCGCGTACGCGTTGTTGTTGCCCTGCTGGGTGCGGCCGAGCTCGTCGCCGTGCAGCAGCATCGGCACGCCCTGGCTGAGCAGCAGCGTCGCGATGAAGTTGCGCTGCTGCCGCGCTCGATCCGTGAGCACGGCAGGGTCGTCCGTCGGCCCCTCGACACCGAAGTTCTCCGAGCGGTTGTCGTCGGCGCCGTCGTGGTTGTCCTCGCCGTTGGCCTCGTTGTGCTTCGAGACGTAGCTGACGAGGTCGCGCAGCGTGAAGCCGTCGTGCGCCGTGACGAAATTGACGGATGCCACCGGCCGGCGTCCCGAGTGCTCGTACAGGTCGCTCGACCCGGTCAGCCGTGAGGCGAACTCCCCCAGCGCCTGGGGCTCGCCGCGCCAGAAGTCGCGCACCGTGTCGCGGTACTTCCCGTTCCACTCGGTCCATTGCGGCGGGAAGTTGCCGACCTGGTATCCCCCGGGGCCGACGTCCCACGGCTCGGCGATGAGCTTCACCTGCGACACCACGGGATCCTGCTGCACGAGTTCGAAGAAGGTCGCCAGGCGGTCGACGTCGTAGAACTCGCGCGCGAGCGCCGAGGCGAGGTCGAACCGGAAGCCGTCGACGTGCATGTCGAGCACCCAGTACCGCAGCGAATCCATGATGAGCTGGAGGGAGTGCGGGCTGCGGACGTTGAGGCTGTTGCCCGTGCCCGTGTAGTCCGTGTAGAACCGCCGGTCCTCCTCCAGCTTGTAGTACGCCGCATTGTCGATGCCGCGCATCGACAGCGTCGGCCCGAGGTGATTGCCCTCGGCGGTGTGGTTGTACACGACATCGAGGATCACCTCGATCCCCGCGCTGTGCAGTGCGCGGACCATCCCCTTGAACTCCTGCACCTGCTGGCCGGCGTCACCTGCCGCGGCGTAGCGGTTGTGCGGCGCGAAGAACGAGATCGTGTTGTAGCCCCAGTAGTTCGACAGGCCCTTCTGCTGGAGCACGGAGTCGTCGACGAACTGGTGCACCGGCATGAGCTCGATCGCGGTGACCCCGATCTTCGTCAGGTGATCGATGATCGCCGGGTGCGCGATGGCGCTGTAGGTGCCGCGCATCTCCTCGGGGATGGCGGGATGCCGCATGGTGAGACCGCGCACATGGGCCTCGTAGATGAACGTCTCGGCGTACGGCGTCGCCGGTCGGCGGTCGCCGGCCCAGTCGAAGTACGGGTTGATGACGACGCCCTTCATCATGTCCGCCGCGGAGTCGTCATCGTTGCGCGAGTCGGGGTCGCCGAAGGTGTACCCGAACACCGGCTGCCCCCACGTGATCTGACCCTCGACGGCCTTGGCGTACGGGTCGAGCAGCAGCTTGGCGGGGTTGAAGCGCAGGCCCTGCGCAGGGTCGTACGGGCCGTGGACCCGATAGCCGTAGCGCTGGCCGGGCTGGATGTTCGGGACGTAGGTGTGCCAGACGAAGGCATCGACCTCGTCGAGCGGCACGCGCGTCTCGCCGCCGCGTGCGCCGAACAGGCACAGCTCGACGCGCTCGGCGCCCTCGCTGAACAGCCCGAAGTTGGTGCCACCCCCGTCGAAGGTCGCTCCCAGCGGGTAGGCGGATCCGGGCCACGTATGCATCGTCATCCCTTCAGGCGCCGCCGAGCGCGCCGATCACATGTACGCGGACGTTGTTCGTCGACCCGGAGACTCCCGGTGGCGCTCCGGAGATGACGACGACCCGATCGCCCTTCTCGACACGGCCGGCGGCGAGCATCATCTCGTCGAGGCCGCGGATGAGATCGTCCGTCGTCTCCGCGCGCGGCATGAGGAGCGGCTCGACACCCCAGACCAGGGCGAGCTGCGCCTGCGTCGCGGGGAGATCGGAGAAGGCCACGATCGGCGTGGCGTGTCGCAGGCGCGAGAGGCGCCGGGCGGAGTCGCCGCCGTGCGTGAACACGCAGAGGTACGAGGCATCCACGAACTCGGCGATCTCGAGCGCCGCGAGGGTGAGAGCACCGCCCTGCGTGTGCGGGCGCGTGCCGAGCGGCGGGATGCGGTCGAGCCCGCGCTCCTCGGTCGACGCGATGATGCGCGCCATCGTCTCGACCGTCTGCACTGGGTGCAGCCCGATGCTCGTCTCACCGGAGAGCATGACGGCATCCGCGCCGTCGATGACGGCGTTGGCGACATCGCTCGTCTCGGCCCGCGTGGGAACGGGGTTCGCGAGCATCGACTCGAGCATCTGCGTGGCGACGATCACGGGCTTGGCCCAGCGCCGGGCGAGCTCGATGGCGCGCTTCTGCACGATCGGGACCGACTCGAGCGGCAGCTCGGCGCCGAGGTCGCCGCGGGCGATCATGACGCCGTCGAAGGCGTCGATGATGTCCTGCAGCTGGTCGACGGCCGCCGGGCGCTCGATCTTGGCGATGACCGGCACCTGACGCCCCTCTTCGGCCATGACGACCTGGACGCGCAGGGCGTCCTTCGGTCCCCGTACGAACGACAGTGCGACCATGTCGACACCGAGCCGCAGCGCCCAGCGCAGATCGGCGACGTCCTTCTCGGTGAGAGCGGGAGCCTCGACGTCGACGCCGGGGAGGTTGATCGCGGTGTGGTCCTGCACGAGTCCGCCGAGGACCACCTCCGTGCGCACGCTGCGCTCGTCGGTGTCGCCCACGCGCAGGCGGACCCGCCCGTCGTTCAGCACGATCTCGTCCCCCGGTGCGACACTCGCGATGAGAGCGGGGAACCGCGTGCTGACCCGCTCCTGCGTGCCCGGCACGTCGTCGGTGGTGATGGTGAACACGGCGCCCTCGACGAGGCGCTGCGGGCCCTCGGCGAAGGTGCCGACCCGCATCTTGGCGCCGGACAGATCCGCCAGGATGCCGACGGGGTGGCCGTTGGCGGCCGAGGCCTTGCGCACCGACTCGTACAGCCGTCGATGCCGGTCGTAGTCGCCGTGGGCGAAGTTGATGCGGGCGATGTCGATCCCCGCACGCACGAGGGCGTTGACGGTCTCGTCGTCCGTGGTCGCCGGTCCCAGGGTCGCCACGATCTTCGCGCGTCGCATCCCGCCGTCCCCCTTCCGCCGGCGCCGCAGCCGACGACCAGTTCAGTCTTCCATCTGCACGCGTGCGCGGGTCGGGTCCTCACAACTGTGACGTCGACGCTGTGAACGAATCGTTCCCTCGAGGTAATCGGGGCCGCGTCGGGCCGGAAACACCGTCGCCGTACGGTCGCTGCACGAGCACCGCCCACCGAGGAGGAACAATGCCACGGCACGAGCACGTCAAGAGCCGGAAACATGGCGCTGACACGCAGGCAACATCGCTTGAATACCGTGACGGGATGGGCAGCCCCTCCGCACACGGACCACGCATCGTCGTGGTGGGCGCCGGCATGGTCGCGCATCGGTTCGTCGAGAGCCTGCTCAGTCGCGCCGGCGAGGGGTGGCGGGTGACCATGATCGGCGAGGAGGATCGCGACCCCTACGACCGAGTCGGACTCACGGCGTTCTTCGCCGGCGCCGGCCCGGAGGACCTCACCCTCGATCGCGGGCTCTTCGATGACGAGCGCGTGGGATTCCTCCGCGGCGACCCGGTCGCACGCATCGATCGCCGTGCGCGCCGCGTGACGACCAGGGCCGGGATCAGCGTCGGCTATGACATCCTCGTGCTCGCCACCGGCTCGTCGCCCTCGCGACTCGCGGTCGAAGGCTACGGTCTGCCCGGATGCTTCGTGTACCGCACGCTCGACGACGTCGAGGCGCTCGAGGCGTTCGTGCAGCGCAGGTCTGCCGCGCTCGGCCGGCCCCTCGTCGGAACCGTCATCGGCGGCGGACTGCTCGGCCTGGAGGCCGCCGGTGCGCTGCAGGGGCTCGGCGTCGACTGCACCGTCGTGCAGTCCTCGAGCAGACTGATGTCGGCTCAGCTGGATCAGCCGGCCGCGGATGCGCTGCGCCGGCTCATCGAGGCGCGCGGCATCGCCGTGCGGACGGACTCGGTCACGACGCGGCTCGACCCGGACCGCAGCGGGTCGGTCGCCGGCCTCGAGTTCCGCGACGGCGACTACGCCGCGACCGACGTGGTCGTGTTCACCGTCGGCGTCCGGCCGCGGGACGAGCTGGCCCGCGCCGCGGAGCTGGACGTGCACCCGCGCGGCGGCGTCCTGATCGATGCGGGATGCCAGACATCGGACCCCCGCATCCTGGCCATCGGCGAGGTCGCGAACTACGCGGGGATGTGCGTGGGGCTCGTCGCCCCCGGGTACGCGATGGCCGAGGTCGCGGCGACGCGGCTCCTCGGCGGCGACGCATCCTTCCCCGGCTACGACCTGTCCACGAAGCTCAAGCTCTCGGGCGTCGACGTGGCGAGCTTCGGCGATGCGTTCGCCGAGACGCCGGGCGCACTCGACGTCGTGTACGCCGATCCCGTTGCGGGCGTCTACAAGAAGCTCGTGCTGTCCGACGACGCGAAGACGCTGCTCGGCGGCATCCTCGTGGGCGATGCGGCCGCCTACGGGTCGCTGCGGCCCCTTCTCGGGGCGCCCCTCGGGGCCGATCCGGCCGCCTACCTCCTCCCGGAGGGCGCCGGCGCGGCTCCCACCGGCGAACTGCCGGACGCCGCCCTGGTGTGCTCGTGCAACAGCGTCAGCGCGGGAGCGATCAGGGCCGTCGTGCACGACGACGGCTGCACCGACGTGGCGGGCGTGAAGGCATGCACCAAAGCGGGCGCGGCCTGCGGATCGTGCCTCGTGACGGTCAAGAAGATCGTGGGCGCGGAGCTCGTGAAGGCGGGCGCCACCGTGAGCACCGCGCTGTGCGAGCACTTCGATCTCTCCCGTCGTCAGCTCTTCGACGCGGTTCGCGTGTCGGGGCTGACGACGTTCAGCGCCGTCATCGAGCGGTTCGGTCGCGGTCGCGGCTGCGACATCTGCAAGCCCGTGCTGGCCAGCATCCTCTCCACCCTCGTCCACGGGCACGTGCTGGACGGGGAGAACGCGACGCTGCAGGACACGAACGACCACGTGATGGCGAACCTGCAGAAGGACGGCAGCTACTCGGTCGTGCCGCGCATCCCCGGCGGGGAGATCACCCCCGAGGGCCTGCTCGTCATCGGCGCGGTCGCGCGTGACTTCGGGCTCTACACGAAGATCACGGGCGGCCAGCGCATCGACATGTTCGGCGCGCGGCTCGAACAGCTGCCCGACATCTGGCGGCGGCTGGTGGATGCGGGTTTCGAGTCCGGCCACGCGTACGGCAAGTCGCTGCGCACCGTCAAGTCGTGCGTCGGGTCGACCTGGTGCCGGTACGGCGTGCAGGACTCGGTCGGGATGGCTGTCGCGCTCGAGCTGCGCTACCGGGGGCTGCGCTCCCCCCACAAGCTCAAGCTCGGCGTGTCGGGATGCGCGCGGGAGTGCGCCGAGGCGCGCGGCAAGGACGTCGGGGTCATCGCCACGGAGGCGGGCTGGAACCTCTACGTCGGAGGCAACGGCGGATTCACGCCTCGGCATGCGGTCCTGCTCGCCGAGGGCCTGAGCGACGACGAGCTCGTGACGACCATCGACCGCTTCCTCATGTACTACATCTTCACCGCCGATCGCCTGCAGCGGACCGCTCCGTGGCTCGAGGAGCTCGAGGGCGGCGTGGACGGTCTGCGCGCGGTGGTCCTCGAGGACAGCCTGGGGATCTGCGCCGATCTGGATGCGGCCATGGCCGCCCACCTCGACCGCTACGAGGACGAGTGGAAGGCGACGCTCGACGACCCGGACAAGCTGCGGCGCTTCGCGTCGTTCGTCAACGAGCCGACGACCCCTGACCCGTCCCTCGCCTACACGGCGGAACGCGGACAGGCCCGGCCCGCCACAGCCGACGAGCGCGACAGCGGGCGCGTCCTCATCGCCGGCACGACTCTGGAGGTGCGGCGATGACCAATGTGGCCGAGCGTGTGACGACCTGGACCGACGTGTGCGGCCTGGACGACCTCGAGCTCGAGCGCGGCCGGGCCGCCCTCATCGACGGGACGCAGATCGCCCTGTTCCTCGTCCACGGCGGCCGCGTGCACGCCGTGTCCAATCTCGACCCGTACAGCGGCGCGAACGTCATCTCGCGCGGAATCGTCGGGACGCGCGGGGACGCGCCGACCGTCGCGTCGCCGATGTACAAGCAGGTCTTCGACCTCCGCACGGGGATGTGCGTGGACACGCAGGGCAAGGATGCGGCATCCCTCGCCGTCTGGCCCGTGGCCGTCGACGGCGATCGAGTGCTCGTGAAATGGGGAGGCACCGGATGACGGTCACCGGACGTGTGGACATCGTGGGCGGCGGTCCGGGCGCTCTCGATCTGATGACGGTGCGCGCGTGGCGGCTGCTGGCGCGCGCCGACGTCGTCGTCATGGACCGCCTCGGTCCGACCGACATCGACGAGCTCCTCGGCCCCGGTGTCGAGATCATCGATGTCGGCAAGCATCCGGGCCACCACCCCGTGCCCCAGGACGAGATCAACGCGATCCTCGTCGCACGGGCGCGGGACGGGATGCGGGTCGTGCGACTGAAGGGCGGCGATCCGTTCGTCTTCGGCCGGGGCGGCGAGGAGGTGGCGGCGTGCCGCGCCGCCGGCGTGCCCGTCGAGGTCGTCCCCGGCGTCACGAGCGCCGTCGCGGTGCCGGAGGCGGCCGGCATCCCGGTCACGCATCGCGGACTGTCCTCGGGCTTCCATGTGGTGAACGGGCAGGCGGAGCTCACCCCGTCGACGCTGGCCGCCCTCGCCGACGACGCGGTGACGACGGTCGTGCTCATGGGCGTGTCCGCCCTGCCGCGGCTCATCGCCGCGGCCCTGCGCGCCGGGGCGAAGCCCGAGCGCCCGGTCGCGATCGTCGAGAGCGGGCACACGCCGTCCCAGCGGACGACACGCACGACCCTCGGCGCGGCGGTCACGGCGGCCGCGATCGCCGGGGTGCGCAATCCGGCGGTGATCGTGATCGGGGAGGTCGCCCGCGAGGGCCTGCTGGACGGCCTCGCGCTCGTGTCCGGAGCCTCCGTGGATCGGCAGGCCGGATGAACGACTCGCGGCCTGCCCTGTCCTCCGCACTCGAGGGATGCACGATCGTCATCGCGGTCGATCGGCGCTCGAGCGAGCTCGCGGCGGCCCTGCAGCGGCACGGAGCCGCGGTGCGTCATGCTCCCGCCCTGTCGATCGTGCCGCACATCGACGACGAGGCGCTGCTCGCCGCGACCCGCGAACTCATCGCGCGCCGGCCGGACATCGTCGTCGCGACGACCGGCGTCGGGTTCCGCGGGTGGATGGAGGCCGCCGACGAAGCCGGCCTCGTCGACGATCTCCACGAGGTGCTCGACCGGGCCCGGATCGTCGCGCGCGGGCCGAAGGCGCGCGGCGCCATCCAGCAGGCCGGCTTCACGGCCGACTGGGTCGCCGAGTCCGAGACATCCGCCGAGCTCGGCGAGTACCTGATCGCGGCGGGCGTGGCCGGGCGGCGCATCGCCGTGCAGCACCACGGCTCCGGGGCGGACGGGCTGGACGATCTGTTCGCGGATGCCGGCGCCGACGTCGTGAGCCTCACCGTGTACCGCTGGGGACCACCGCCCGACCCGCTCGCGGTGTCGCGGTCGGTCCTCGCGGCGGCGCGCGGCGAGGTCGACGCGGTGCTGTTCACCTCGGCGCCCGGCGCGGCGGAATGGGTCGCGGCGGCGGAGCGCGAGGATGCGCTCGAAGACATCGTGGCGCGATCGCTCCGCGGCAGGCTGCTCCTGGCCGCCGTGGGTCCCATCACCGCGGGACCGCTCCTGGCGACCGGCGCCGACACCCTCGTCGCCGAGCGCGGCAGGCTCGGCTCGCTCGTACGGGCGGTGGTCACCCACTACAGCGGAGGCTCCGGCGCGTCGCTGCCGACCACCGCCGGCACGCTCGAGCTGCGCAGCGCGGGCGTGGTGCTCGACGGCCGGCACATCCCGCTCTCCCCCAGCGCCACCGGGATCATGGCGGCCCTGTTCGACGCATCCGGCGGCGTCGTCACGCGCCACCGCCTGCACGCCGTGCTCCCGCGCTCCGGCGACAGCACGCACGCGGTCGAGATGGCGATCGCGCGGCTGCGCGAGTCGCTCGACGCCCCCGGGCTCGTGCGCACCGTGATCAAGCGGGGCTACCGCCTCGACGTCGTCGACGCCGCGTGAGCGTGTTTCGCGCGTGTGACGAAACCCCCACCCGATGCCGCCGCCTCCGGTGACGAAGACGTGACCTCGGCGCAAGACGGCGCCCGATCGGCGGAAACGCGACGCTCATAGCGTGAGTGGCACTCGCCCGCTGACCCTCGAGGAGGCGCACATGACCACCACCACCACACCCCGCACGACAACCGGCTCGACACCGAGCACCGCGAGCCTGTCCCTGACCCGCCGACCCGGTCGCTGGATCGACGGATGGGACCCGGAGGACATCGGATTCTGGCAGGCCGAAGGCCGCGCGATCGCCCACCGCAACCTGCGCTGGTCGATCTTCGCGGAGTTCCTCGGCTTCATCGTCTGGCAGCTGTGGAGCATCGTCGTCGTGATGCTGCCGGCCGCAGGCTTCCACCTGACGACCTCGGAGTCCTTCTGGCTCATCTCCCTGCCGAGCCTCGTCGGCGCGACCCTCCGGTTCCCGTACACGTTCATGGTCGCGATCTTCGGCGGCCGCAACTGGACGATCGTGTCGGCCGGCCTGCTTCTCATCCCGACGGTGCTCCTCGGGATCGTCGTGTCGAACCCTGAGACGCCCTTCGGGGTGCTCCTGCTCGTCGCCGCCCTCGCAGGCGTCGGCGGCGGCAACTTCGCGAGCTCGATGGCGAACATCACGTACTTCTTCCCGCAGCGCGAGAAGGGCTGGGCGCTCGGCCTCAACGCCGCAGGCGGCAACCTCGGCACATCCGTCGCCCAGTTCGCCGTCCCGATCGTCGTGACGATCGGCGCCGCGGCCACCATCCGGCTTCCCCTTGCGGGATGGATGTGGATCCCCCTCATCCTCGTCGCCATGATCGGGGCGTGGCGCTGCATGGACAACCTGTCGTCGGCGAAGGCCGATGTCCGCGGATCCGCCGGTGCGCTGCGCGAACCGCACCTGTGGATCATGGCGCTCCTGTACATCGGCACGTTCGGCTCGTTCATCGGGTTCGCGAGCGTCTTCCCGAAGCTCATGACCGACCAGTTCCCGGCGATGTCGGCGATCCACGTCGGCGGCGCCATCGTCTCCCTCGCGTTCCTCGGTGCGCTCGTCGGGTCGCTCGCCCGACCGTTCGGCGGCCGCCTCGCCGACCGCTGGGGCGGCGCACGTGTGACCGCGGCCGCCTTCGCCCTCATGGCCGCGGCCACCGTCACGCTCATCCTCGTGATGCCCCTCCACGCCTTCGGCGCCTACCTGGCCTGCTTCCTGGTGCTCTTCGCGGCGACGGGTGTCGGCAACGGCTCCGCATACCGGATGATCCCGAGCATCTTCGCCGCGCGGGCGCACGCGAAGGGCATCGCCGCCGGATCACCCGAGGCCGTGACCGTGCAGCGCCGGGCGGCGGCATCCCTCGGCATCGTCGCAGCCATCGGCGCCTACGGAGGGTTCATCGTGCCGCAGATCCTGAACGCCTCGCAGGCGTCCACGGGCGGCTACGCGGCGGCCTTCACCGGCTTCGTCCTCGCGTACGCGGCGCTGTTCGCGCTCACGGTGGTGGTGTACGTCATCCCCCGCGCATCGCTCGCGAAGCAGCGCATCTGACACGACACGCACGGGAGGAGGGATGCGTCGACCCGGCGCATCCCTCCTCCCTTTCGTGCGCCCCTCCTCTTCGTGCGCCGAGGAGCGGAGCCGGAGCCGAGCCGGAGCCGGAGGATCAGTAGACGTCGCGGGCGTAGCGGCGGTCGGCTGCCATCCGCTGGACGTACTCCGCGGCACCGTCGGCCGACAGGCCGCCGTGCAGCTGCGCGATCGAGACGAGCGCCGCCTCCACGTCGGGCGCCATGCGCGTCGCGTCACCGCACACGTAGACGTGGGCGCCGTCCTCGAGCCAGCGCCACAGCTCCGAGCCGTGCTCGACCATGCGGTCCTGCACGTAGATCTTCTGCCGCTGATCCCGCGAGAACGCGACGTCGAGGCGCGTGAGGAAGCCGTCGGCGCGCATGGCCTCGAGCTCCTCGCGGTAGTAGAAGTCGGTGGACTCGTGCTGCTCGCCGAAGAACAGC
Source organism: Microbacterium rhizosphaerae (assembly GCF_034120055.1). NCBI lineage: Bacteria > Bacillati > Actinomycetota > Actinomycetes > Micrococcales > Microbacteriaceae > Microbacterium > Microbacterium rhizosphaerae. The sequence goes on from NZ_CP139368.1 coordinate 2,365,983, forward strand.
CAGTTGCGTCCGGAGTGCCCGTCCGCGCGGCGGTCGTGAAGGAATCCGCGGAACGGCGCGATCCCCGTGCCGGGGCCGATCATGACCATCGGCGCGCCGGGGTCGCTCGGAGGCCGGAAGTCTGCGGAGCGCTGGAGGAAGACGGGCACCCCCGGCTCCTCGCCGTCGGCGAGGAAGGTCGAGCACACGCCGCCGCGGCGATCGCCCGCATCCGTCTCGAAGCGCACGACCGACACCGTGAGCTCGACCGTGCCGGCACCGGACTTCGGGCTCGACGAGATCGAGTACTGCCGAGGCTGCAGGCGCTTGAGCACGTCGACCCACTCCGCGGCCGAGGCATCCACCGGGAACGCGCGGACGAGGTCGACGGCCTGACGGCCCCACAGGAACTGCTCCAGCCGACCCTTGTTCTCCCTGCGCAGGAGCGCCGCGAGCGTGCTGTCGCCGCTGCGCTCGGCGACGAAGCGCACGAGGTCGAGCGGGGTCCGGGTGATGTCGAGCCGCGTCCGCAGCGCATCGCCGAACGAGCGCTCCCGATCGTCGATCTCGACGATCGTCCCCGCCGGGATGCCGGTGGCCTCCAGCCACTCGGCGACCACGGAGGAGCTGTTCGCGCACACGACGCCGAGCGAGTCGCCCGCCTCGTAGGCGGCACCCGTGTCGGCGATGTCGAGGGCGAAGCGCCGGACCTCCTTCGCGGAGCCGCGCCCGCTCAGCAGATCGTTGCGCACGCGGGACGCGAACACGGGGTTCGTCCGCGTGAAGAGCCGCTGGGTGGATCGGGTCGCCTCGGCCGGCGCGGTGCCGGTGCCGAGCAGTCCGACGACCCGGTCGAGCCAGGCGTCGCGGCTCCCATCGGCGTCGGGCTCCACGTCGACCCGCTCCAGGATCGCGGATGCGCCGAGCGCACCGAGCCGCTCGTCGAGGCGGCGGCCGTGTCCGCAGAAGTCGTCGTAGTTCGAGTCGCCCAGGGCCAGCACCGCGTAGCTCAGGCCGGTGAGCTCCGGGGCGGTGTCGGCCGCGAGCTCGCTCCACAGCGCCGCCGCGTTGTCCGGCGGGCCGCCGTCGCCGAAGGTCGACGTGACGACGAGCAGGCGCCGCGCCTCCGCGAGTTCGTCCGCCCGGAGATCGGCCATGCTGCGCACGCTCACCGGGATGCCGTTGGCCCGCATCGTCTCCGCCGCCCCGGCGGCGAACTCCTCCGCCGAGCCCGTCTGCGATCCCCAGGCGAGGATGACCTCGTCCAGCGCCTCGACCGCCTCGGCCGAGCCGGCTCGCGCGCCCGCGAGCAGCCCGTCGGCCCAGGCGCGCGCGAGGGGCGACAGCGGCGCGGTGGGCGGGATGGCAGGCAGTCCTGCGACGGACGCCGTCGATGTCAGGAAGCCTGCGAGGTAGGCGGCTTCGACGTCCGTCAGGGCGGGCGGCGTGAGCCCGGCCGCCGCGAGGACGGAGGGCGCGGCCGGTGTCGCCACCGCGGCCGGCGGCGCATCCGTCGCCTGCCGTGGCGGTCCGACCCGCCGAACCGACACGGCCGCGTACTTGAGCTCGGGCTGCGCCGAGTACTCGTCGACGGCGTCGCTCGTGGCGGCGTTCACCGCGAGGTGCTCGCCGTGCTCGTCGTTCCAGTGGAACGGCGCGAAGAGGTTCCCGGGCTGCACCCGATCGGTCACGACCGCCGGAACGACGAAACGCCCCCGACGGGAGGCGACCTCGACCTCGTCGCCGTCCGCGATGCCGTGCGCCGCCGCATCCCTCGGGTGAAGCTCCACGAACGGGCCGGGATTCAGCTTCGTGAGCGCGCCGACCTTCCCGGTCTTCGTCATCGTGTGCCACTGATGCGGCAGCCGACCGGTGTTCAGCACCCAGGGGTGATCGTCATCGGGCAGCTCCGCGGCATCCATGTGGGGTCGCGCCAGGAACTGCGCGCGACGCGACGGCGTCGGGAAGGCGAGCGCCGGGATCGATCCGTCCTCGGCGATGCGCAGGGTCTGGCTCACCCCGTCGTTCAGGTAGCGGATGGGATGCCGGTCCGCCGCGTCGTCCGGCGGCGCCGGCCACTGCACCGGCCCTTTCCGCAGGCGGTCGTACGTGACGCCGCGCAGGTCCCACCCGGTCTGCGGGTTCCAGAACCGACGGATCTCGTCGAACACCTCCGCGCTGGTCTCGAAGTCGAATCCCTCGCCGTAGCCCATCGCCTTCGCCACACGGCAGATGGTGAGCCAGTCCGGCAGCGCCTCCCCGGGCGGCTCCAGCACCTCGCGCACCATCGTGAGCGTTCGATCGCTGCTCACCATGACGCCGTCGGACTCGATCCACATCGCCGCCGGCAGCGCGATGTCGGCGTAGGCCGTCGTGGCGGTCTCGGCGTAGGCATCCTGCACGATCACGAGCTCGGCCGCCTCGAGGGCCTCGATCACGGTGCTCCGGTTGGCGACGGATGCGACGGGGTTGCTGCAGATGATCCAGACGGCCTTGATCTCGCCTGCCGCCACGCGCCGGAACATGTCGATGGTCCCCGTGCCCGAATCCGCGCGGATCGCACCGGGCTCCAACCCCCACACCTGCTCGACGAAGGCGCGGTCGTCCGCGCTGAAGACGGACCGCTGTCCGGGCAGTCCCGGCCCCATGTAGCCCATCTCGCGACCGCCCATGGCGTTGGGCTGTCCCGTGAGCGAGAACGGGCCGCTTCCCGGGCGGCAGATCGCGCCCGTCGCCAGGTGCAGGTTGCAGATCGCGTTCGTCGACCATGTGCCGTGGGTCGACTGGTTGAGGCCCATCGTCCACAGCGTCATCCATTCGCCCGCTTCCGCGATCCAGCGGGCGGCGGTGCGGATGTCGTCCTCGGCGAGCCCCGTGAGTCCGGCCACGACGGCCGGAGGATACTCGGCGAGGAATGCCGGCATGGCCTCCCAGCCCTCGGTGTGCGCCGCGATGAACTCCTCGTCGATGCACCCCGACTCGACGAGCAGGTGGAGCAGGCCGTTGAGCAGGGCGAGATCCGTTCCCGCGCGGATCTGCAGGAACAGGTCGGCCCGCTCGGCCGTGGTCGTCCGCCGCGGGTCGACGACGATCAGGCGCGCTCCCTGCTTCAGCCGGTCGGCCATCCGCAGGAACAGGATGGGGTGGCAGTCGGCCATGTTGGAGCCGATGACGAAGAACAGGTCGGCGCGGTCGAGGTCCTCGTACGAGCCGGGAGGGCCGTCCGCGCCCAGCGACTGCTTGTAGCCCGTCCCGGCAGAGGCCATGCACAGGCGGGAGTTGGACTCGATGTGCATGCCGCGCACGTAGCCCTTCACGAGCTTGTTCGCGAGGTACTGCGCCTCGGTGCTCAGCTGGCCCGAGACGTAGAGGGCCACGGCATCCGGACCGTGCTCGGCGATGATCGCGCTCAGCCGGGCCGCGGCATCCGAGATCGCGTCATCGAGTGGCACGGGAGCAGGAGCCTCGCCCCGCACCGGGCGGACGAGAGCGGATGCCAGCCGCCCGGGTGCCCGCATCAGGTCGGCGTGCGTGGCGCCCTTCGTGCAGAGCCGACCGCGATTGGTCGGGTGCGACCTGTCGCCTGCCACCTTCAGTGCAGCGGGCGCCGCCGTCACGGCGATGCCGCAGCCGACTCCGCAGTACGAACAGACGGTGCGGGTCTCCGGCATGCTCCGATCATCGGCGCACCACGTTCCGTGCCGTCGTCCATGGGGTTACCCCGTCATCACATCCACCCCACAGCCGGTGAGCGGTGAATGTGAGGTCGTCACTCCTCGTCGACGAGGAGATCGGGCCGCCGCTCCCGCGTGCGCAGCAGCTGCTGCTCGTGCCGCCACGCGGCGATCGCGCCGTGGTTGCCGCTCAGCAGGACCGGCGGCACCTCATAACCGCGCCAGGCCGACGGCTTCGTGTACGACGGGTACTCCAGCAGACCGTCCTCGTGCGACTCCTCGACGAGGCTGTCGGGATTGCCGACGACGCCGGGGATGAGCCGCCCCACGGCCTCGATCATGGCCATGGCCGCGACCTCTCCCCCGTTGAGGACGTAGTCGCCGAGGCTCATGAGCCGCACCTCGCCGAGCGTCGCGGCGTAGGCGAACACCCGCTCGTCGATGCCCTCGTACCGACCGCAGCCGAACACGAGGTGGTCCGTCTCGACGAACGCCCGCGCCGTGCGCTGCGTGAAGAGCTCGCCCGCCGGCGAGGGGAAGACGATCACGGGGCGCTCCGAGCCCGCCGTGACGGCATCCAGCGCCTCGCCCCAGGGCTCCGGCTTCATGACCATGCCCGCGCCGCCCCCGTAGGGCGTGTCGTCGACGGTGCGGTGACGGTCGTGCGTCCAGTCGCGCAGGTCGTGCACGCGGACATCGAGGAGACCCGCCCCGCGCGCCTTCCCGAGGAGCGAGACCTCGAGCACGTCGAAGAAGGAGGGGAAGATCGTCAGGACGTCGATGCGCACCCGACGATGCTAGCCGGGGAGGCTCACTCCCCGGAGTCGGCGTCCGTGGGGTCGGCGTCGGCTTCGGCGTCGCCCGGCTCGTCCTCGTCGGCGGCCAGGTCCTCGAAGAGGCCGGGCGGCGGGGTGACGACGACACGACCCGCCGCGATGTCGACCTCGGGGACGATCGCCTTCACGAACGGCACGAGCACCTCGCGCTCGCCGCTGCGCACGATCAGCAGATCCTGCGCGGGGAAGTGATCGATGCGCAGGACCCGGCCGATCGTCTCGCCGTCGCGGATGACCTCGAGGCCGACGAGCTGGTGGTCGTACCAGGCGTCGTCCTCGGACGATTCGGCGCCGGCATCCTGATCGATCCAGAGGATCGCGCGCACGAGGCTCTCCGCCGCTGTGCGGTCGTCGACGTCCTGGAGGAAGACGACGGGATGCGAGTTCATCCAGCGGAACTCGCGGACGGTGACCGACTTGCCGTGCCACGGCGAGGACTCGGGCACCTGGAGGGTGAAGACCGCGCCGGGGACGAAGCGCCCGTCCGGGTCGTCGGTGTACAGCTCGAGCTTGAGCGCTCCCTTCAGGCCGTGGGCCTTCAGGAGCCGCCCGACGCGAAGCTGCGTACGCGCGGGCTTGGACTCGGAGGAGGAACGCGGGACCTTGACCTCGGCCATCAGTCGTCCGCGACGTCGACGCGCACGCGCCGCCCATCCGCGAGAGCGGTGATGAGCGTGCGCAGGGCCTTGGCGGTACGGCCGCCGCGCCCGATCACGCGACCACGGTCGTCGGCGTGCACGTGCACCTGCAGCACGTCCCCGCGGGCCGACGTGGACGAGACGATCCGCACGTCGTCCGGGTGATCGACGATCCCCTTGACGACGTGCTCGAGCGCGGCGGCCAGCACGACTATTCGGCCGACTCGGTCGACTCGGCCTCAGCGGCCTCGTCCGCGGCGGGAGCCGGCTCTTCGGTCTTCTTCTCCGCCTTGGGCTTGATGACCGACTTCTTGGCGTCGTCGATCTGGAACTCGCCCTTGACCTCGGCCGTCTTCACGGTCGAGACGGCGTTCTTGTCGCCCTTGAACCTGCCCCAGTCGCCCGTGAGCTTGAGGATGGCGAGCACCTGCTCGGTCGGCTGCGCGCCGACGCCCAGCCAGTACTGCGCGCGGTCGGAGTCGACCTCGATGAACGAGGGCTCCTCGGTGGGGTGGTACTTGCCGATCTCCTCGATGACACGACCATCGCGCTTGGTGCGCGAGTCGGCGACGACGATGCGGTAATACGGGGCACGGATCTTGCCGAGCCGCTTGAGGCGGATCTTGACAGCCACAATTCTCCTGAACTGGTGTGTGTGAACGTCGAACGTCGCCAGAAGCGTGGGGTGCACACCCGGCGGAAGCTCTGTGGGTCGGTCCGCGCGTCGGATTAGAGGGTCGGACGGCGGTCCAACCATCAATTCTGCCAGATCATGACGGATGCCGCGAACCGGCGGCGAGCCTCGTGTCAGACTGTGCGCATGACGGTGCCCTTCGCGCCATCCGCGCGCTCGACGGTGGGGATCGAGTGGGAGATCATGCTCGCCGACGGCGAGACAGGTGCTCTGGTTCCGCACGCCCCCGGGATCCTCAGCGCCCTCGCGGAGGAGACGGCCCACGAGCGGTTCAGCGTCACGGGAGAGCTGCTGACGAACACCGTGGAGGTGACGAGCGGCGTCGGCGACACGGTCGCCACCGCCGTCGACGACATCGCGGACGCGATCGCAGCCGTCCGTCGCGTGACGGACGGGCTCGGCGTGGAGCTGCTGTGCGCGGGCAGCCACCCCTTCGCCCAGTGGTACGAGCAGGGCGTCACCGATAAGACGCGCTATCACAAGCTCATCGAGCGGACCCAGTGGTGGGGCCGCAACATGATGATCTGGGGCATCCACGTGCATGTCGGCGTCGACGACGTGCAGAAGGTGTTCCCGATCATGAACGCCCTTGCGATGTACCTGCCGCACCTTCAGGCGCTGTCGGCATCCAGCCCGTTCTGGGCCGGCGAGCGCACGGGCTATGCGTCGAACCGCGCGCTCGTCTTCCAGCAGCTGCCCACCGCGGGTCTGCCCTGGCCGTTGCAGTCCTGGGCGGAGTTCGAGGGATATCTGGATGACATGCAGCGCACGGGTGTGATGGCGGACGCGACGGAGGTGCGCTGGGACATCCGACCCGCGCCGCGCTGGGGCACGATCGAGGTCCGCGCGTGCGACGGCATGTCGACGCTGCCGGAGCTCGCGGCCGTCGCCGCGCTCACCCAGGTGCTCGTGGAGCACTTCTCGCGCGAGCTCGACGAGGGCGCGACCCTCCCGTCCCTGCAGCCCTGGTATCTGCGGGAGAACAAGTGGCGCGCGGCCCGGTACGGCTTGGATGCCCGGGTGATCGTGGATGCGATCGGCACACAGCGCTCCGTCCGCGATCACCTCGCCGAGACGATGGAGGACCTCGCCGACATCGCGATCGAGCTCAAGTGCTCCCGCGAGTTCGCCGGACTCCAGACGATCACGACCCAGGGTGCGAGCTACGCCCGCCAGACCATGGTCGCCGATGCCTCCGAGGGCGATCTGCGCGCCGTGGTCCAGCACCTCATCGGGGAGTTCCGCGAGGGTCCGACCCTGCGCGCGCACCTCGCCGCCCTCCGCCACTGAGCGCGAGCCATCCTCCTCCTACGCATCCGCCATGGATGCCCGGCCGGATATGGCCGTGTCGCCGTCGAGGCGTACCGTGGAGCGAGTGCTGCTCCCCCGCCGTGCCCGTACCGCCGCCGTCCTCGCCGCCCTCGCCGTCGTCCTCACCGGGTGCGCGGCCACCGCCACCGCGAGCTCACCGACGGGCACACCCGCCGAGGCGGCGCAGGCGACAGCGACCGCGACGCCGGCTCCGTCCTCCTCGGCGACGGCCGCACCGGCACCGGCTTCCGGCGCGCAGCCGCAGGTCGTGGTCACCATCGGGGACTCGATCATGGCCGGTCTCGGCCTCGACGAGCAGTACGCCTGGCCGTCCCTGCTGGCGACGGGAACGCCGACGAAGCTCGTCAACCTCGCGTGCAGCGGCGCCGGCTTCATCGCGATCGGCGGATGCGGCACGAACTACGCCGGCCTCATCGCGCAGGCCGCGCAGGCCCAGCCGACGCTCGTCATCGTGGAGTCGTCGAGCAACGACATCGGGCAGACGGATGCCGCGATCGATGAGGCGACGCAGGCCACGATGGCCGCGCTGCGCTCCGCCGTGCCCCACGCCACCATCGTCGCGCTCAGTACGGTCTGGAACGACGAGGACTCCTGGCCGGAGGAGGTGACGTCCTCGTCGACCGCGATCGAGCGCGCGGCGGCCGTCCAGCACGCCCTCTACCTCGATCTCGGCCAGCCGCTCGAGGGACACCCGGAATGGATGCAGTCCGACGACGTGCATCCGACGATCGACGGTCAGCGGGTCCTCGCCGAGTCGGTGCGCCGCGCGCTGGCCGGCGTCGGCCTCGCTCTCTGACGCGCGGGACGGGCTCTCGGCGGCTGCCGCCTCGGTCGGCTCGGGCCGGGCTCTGGCGCGCCGGATGCCTCAGCGGTTGCCGAAGAGCTTCTGGATCTCGGCCATGTCGGCCTCGGTCGGCGCGCCCTGCGTCGCTCCCGCGAGCCCGAAGCCCGAACCGGTCGGTGCAGCGGGAGCCGCGGTGATCCCCGCGTTCTCGGCTGCGCGCTTGGCGGGGTTGCCCGAGCGCGAGCCGGAGCGGCCCTTCTGCGCCGTCTTGCCGCGCTTGCTCGACGCGCCGGGCTTGCCCATCGGACCCATGCCGGGGATGTTCGGCACACCGCCGCGAGCGACGGTCTTCATCATCTTCGCCGCCTGGTCGAAGCGCTGCACGAGCTGGTTGACGTCGGTGACCGTCATCCCGGAGCCGCGTGCGATGCGCAGTCGGCGCGAGCCGTTGAGGATCTTCGGGTTGCGTCGCTCGCCCGGAGTCATCGAGCGGATGATCGCCTCGGTGCGATCCATCTCGCTGTCGTCGAAGTTGTCGAGCTGCTGCTTCATCTGACCCATGCCCGGGAGCATCCCGAGCATCTTCTTCATCGACCCCATCTTCTTCATCTGCTGAAGCTGGTCGAGGAAGTCCTCGAGGGTGAACTGATCGTTGGCGATCTTCTCCGCGACCTTGCGGGCCTCCTCCTCGTCGAACGCGGCCTGCGCCTGTTCGATGAGGGTGAGGATGTCGCCGAGGTCCAGGATGCGGCTGGCCATGCGGTCCGGGTAGAACGGCTCGAGGTCGTCGAGGCCCTCGCCCATGGACGCGTAGATGATCGGGCGTCCGGTCACCGAGGCGACCGAGAGCGCAGCGCCGCCGCGCGCGTCGCCGTCGAGCTTGGACAGGACCACGCCGGTGAAGTCGACGCCCTCCTGGAAGGCCTTGGCCGTGTTGACGGCATCCTGACCGATCATCGCGTCGATGACGAACAGCACCTCGTCCGGGTCGACGGCACGACGGATGTCGGCCGCCTGCTTCATCATCTCGGCGTCCACGCCGAGGCGGCCGGCGGTGTCGATGATGACGATGTCGTGCAGCGCCCGACGCGCCTGCTCGACGCCGTCCTTGGCGACCTTCACCGGGTCGCCCACGCCGTTGCCCGGCTCGGGAGCATAGATGGCTGCGCCCGCCTGCTGTGCGACCACCTGCAGCTGGTTGACGGCATTCGGTCGCTGCAGATCCGCGGCGACCAGGAGCGGTGTGTGTCCGTCCTTCTCGAGCTGCTTCGCCAGCTTGCCCGCGAAGGTCGTCTTGCCCGAGCCCTGCAGGCCCGCGAGCATGATGACCGTCGGCGGGTTCTTGGCGAACTGCAGCCGGCGCTGCTCCCCGCCGAGGATCGCCACGAGCTCCTCGTTGACGATCTGCACGACCTGCTGCGCGGGATTGAGCGCCCGATTGACCTCGTCGCCGAGAGCGCGTTCGCGCACCTTCGCGGTGAACTCCTTGACGACGGGCAGCGCGACGTCGGCGTCGAGCAGGGCGCGCCGGATCTCCCGGACGGTGCCGTCCACGTCCGCGGGCGTGAGCTTGCCCTTGGTGCGAAGGTTGCGGAAGGTCTCGGTGAGCCGATCGGAGAGCGTGCCGAAGGTAGCCATGATCCCTCGATTCTACGGGAGCGCACCCGGCGGTTCGTCGGTCCGCAGGCGGCTCGTCCGCCCGCGGCCCGCGCTCAGTCGGCCGGGCCGAGCTCCTGGAAGAGCGTGAGCTGCAGATCCGCGGGTCCCTGGAGGCGTGCGTTGAGCGAGCGCCACGGGGTCTCGCGGGCGGAGGCGAGGACCGTCGCCCCTGCGGCCTCCAGCCGCCGCGTCTCCGCCGCCGAGTCGGCCACTTCGAACGCGAGGCGGATGTGCGGGCTCGTCACGCCGTCCGTCTCGACGCGGTCGATGAAGCGCACCTGCGCCGCGTTCGCGAGCTCCAGCGTCGCCCTGCCCGCCCCGAGGATCGCGACGCGGGCGCCCCTGTCGCCGTCGTACGACTCCTGCTGCGCAAGCCCCAGGGCGTCACGGTAGAAGGCGAGCGCACCGTCGAGATCGTCTGCGGCGACCACGACGCGCAACTGGGACACGCGACTGGGCGCCGCCTCCGCCGCGATGTCCAGCGCGCGTCGGACGGTCGGCTCGAGAGGTGCACGCCCCGCGCCGTCGTGGGCCCACGACCAGACGGACGCGAGGACGGCGGCGGCGTATGCCGCTCCGGCGATCTCCGCGCGCAGCGTCTCCGCGCCGTCCCGCTCCAGGCGACGCGACACGGCGTGGGCGATGCGCGTCCGGCGCACCGACGCCTCGCGCGAGAGCTCCTCGTCGAGGCCCATCGCCTCGGCGTTGACGATGGCGAGGGCGAGGCTGTCCGGCACGAACCCGCTGAGAGCCGCGGAGAGCGCGACGCCCACGGGCGGCGCATCCGCCGCATCCAGTCGAGCCGCAGCATCCGCGAGCCGCTCGTCGAGACCCGACCAGAGGATGTCGGCCTTGGAGGAGAAGTAGTTGAAGAAGCTGGAGCGGCTCACGCCGGCGCGCGCGGCGATGTCGCCCACCGAGGTCGCCGCGTAGCCGCGCTCCAGGAAGAGCTCGCAGGCCGCCTCCGCCAGCGTCTCGCGCGACGACGCCTTCGGCCGGCCGGCCCGGGACTCGCTCGACATGGTCCCACCCTAGGACCGGTCGACGGCGGCGCAGGGATGCTTCGGCACTCCCCGGAGTGGCCCCCGGACTGCCGTCGCCTGCAGGACGCAGGATCTGACCTCCATCGGGAGGGCCGCACGAGCCTCGCCGTGACCGCCGAGGGTCGTCGCTCACTGCGCGAGCTGCGGGGAGTCGACGCTCAGCTCCTCGGCCGCCTGAGGCGGGAACGCCTCCTTCCGAGTATTGTTGGACGCGATCCACAAACGCGCCACAAGCGAAGGAGCAGCGTGCTCGAGATCCAGACCGTCGGCCTCGCCCCGGACTACATCCCCTATCTCGACGGATGGGCGCTGCAGCGCAGCATCCATTCCGATGTCGTCGCGGGAACGCGACCCGACACCCTGCTGCTCCTCGAGCACGAGCCCGTCTACACGGCCGGGGCGCGCACCGCCCGTCACGAGCGCCCGACCGACGGCACGCCCGTCGTCGACGTCGACCGCGGCGGCAAGATCACGTGGCACGGCCCGGGCCAGCTCGTCGGATACCCGATCGTCCGGCTCCACGAGCCGATCGACGTCGTGGCGCACGTGCGGACGCTCGAGCATGTCCTCATCGGCGTGCTCGCGACCTACGGTGTCGAGGGCTACCGCGTCGAGGGGCGCAGCGGGGTCTGGGTGCGCCGGCCGCTCGGCGAGGACAAGGTCGCCGCGATCGGGGTCCGCGTGCAGCGGGGGGTGACGATGCACGGCTTCGCGCTCAACTGCGACAACTCGCTCGCCGCATTCCGCAGCATCATCCCGTGCGGGATCTCGGATGCAGGCGTCACGACGCTCAGCGAGGTCGCCGGGGCGGAGATCTCCCCGGCCGACGTCCTCGACACCGTGTCGCGCGCGTTCACCGCCGAGTACGCGGAGGTCGCGGCATGAGCGTTCCCGACGGCCGCAAGCTGCTGCGCCTCGAGGTCCGCAACGCGCAGACGCCGATCGAGCGCAAGCCGGAGTGGATCAAGACCAAGGCGAAGCTCGGTCCGGAGTATCAGGCGCTGCACTCCCTCGTGAAGGACGAGGGCCTGCACACGGTGTGCCAGGAGGCCGGCTGTCCCAACATCTACGAGTGCTGGGAGGACCGGGAGGCGACGTTCCTCATCGGCGGCTCGCAGTGCACGCGACGGTGCGACTTCTGTCAGATCGACACCGGAAAGCCCGCCGACTACGACGTCGACGAGCCGCGGCGCGTGGCCGAGAGCGTGCAGCGGATGCAGCTGCGCTACGCGACCGTGACGTGCGTCGCGCGCGACGACCTGCCCGACGGCGGGGCATGGCTCAACGCCGAGACGGTCCGTCAGATCCATGCGCAGAACCCCGGGACCGGGGTCGAGCTGCTGGCGACCGACTTCAACGGCGACCCCGCGCTGCTGCGCGAGGTGTTCGACGCCCGCCCGGAGGTCTTCGCGCACAACGTCGAGACGGTTCCGCGCATCTTCAAGCGCATCCGCCCCGCGTTCCGCTACGAGCGCTCGCTCGACGTGCTGACGCAGGCGCGGGATGCGGGTCTCATCACGAAGTCGAACCTCATCCTCGGCATGGGCGAGGAGCCGGAGGAGGTCGTCCAGGCTCTTCAGGACCTGCACGATGCCGGCACCGACATCGTCACGATCACGCAGTACCTGCGTCCGTCGCCGCGCCACCTTCCGGTGGCCCGCTGGGTGCGCCCCGACGAGTTCGTCGGCTTCAAGGAGGAGGCGGAGCGCATCGGCTTCCTCGGCGTGCTCGCCGGTCCCCTCGTGCGCTCGTCGTACCGTGCGGGTCGCCTGTGGGCGCAGTCGATGATCTCGAAGGGACGCGACATCCCGCCGCACCTGTCGCACCTCGCGCGCGACATCGCCGAACACGGCCTCGGGTTCGCACAGGCGGTCTGAGAGCCGCTGTGCTCAGTCGGCGCTCGTGACCGAGAGCACCGACCCGTCGGAGTCGAGGTTCACCAGCAGCACGTCGTCCGTCGCATCCGGGTCGAGCGCGTACTCGAGCACCGCGAACGGGTCGGATCCCCCGTGCTCGTCGGCGAGGATCGTCATGCTCATGAACTGCAGCGAGCGGATGACGTCGATGTGCAGGTCGCCCGAGACGTCCACGAGCAAGCTCTCGATGTCGTCGCCGAGTTCCTCCTGCTGTTGGAGGATGTACTCGGTCACCTCGCTCGTGCGGTCGTCCAATTCCGACACCATCGCATTGCGTGCGGCGACATCGAGCGATTCGAGGGATGACACCATCGCCGCGGCCACATCCAGCGCCGCCTGAGAGACATCGTCCTGATCCGGCGCGGTCAGATCGACCGTCACCGCCTGGTCGCCGAGCTCCACCGTCTCGGACCAGAAGATGGACCCGTCCGGTCCGGATTCGAGGAGTCCGAAGAAGTCGTGCTCGATGGCCATATCCCCATAGAACCAGGGTCGGGGCGGATGCGGTAGACCGTCGCACGGCGCGTCGGCCGTCATTCCGAACAGGCCCCGGGCAGGCCCATTCAGGCGAATGCGGACGATCAGCCGACGAGGGATGCCGCGAAGACGTGGGGCGTGAATCCGGTGAGGTCGTCGATGCCCTCGCCCTGTCCCAGGAGCTTCACCGGGATGCCCGTGCGCTCCTGCACGGCGAGCACGAAACCGCCCTTCGCGGAGCCGTCGAGCTTGGTCAGCACGAGACCCGTGACGCCGGCGTGCTCGAGGAACGCCTGGGCCTGCATCACGCCGTTCTGCCCGGTCGTGGCATCGAGCACGAGCAGCACCTCGCTGATCGGCGCGAGCTTCTCGATGACGCGGCGGATCTTCGTGAGCTCGTCCATCAGTCCGCCCTTGGTGTGCAGGCGGCCCGCCGTGTCGACGATGACGATCTCGGTGCCGGTGCGCTGGGCGTACTCGACGGTCTGGAAGGCGACGGATGCCGGGTCCTGCCCCTCGCGCTCGGGACGCACGATCGCAACACCGGAGCGCTGCGCCCACGTGGCGAGCTGGTCGACCGCCGCGGCACGGAACGTGTCGGCCGCCCCGACGACGACGCTGCGCTGGTAGCGGCGGAGGAACTTCGCGAACTTGCCGATCGTGGTGGTCTTGCCCACGCCGTTGACACCGACCACGAGGACGACGGCCGGGCGCTCGGTGAGCTTCAGCGTCGTGTCGAACTTCGCGAAGTGCTCCTCGAGAGTCTCCGTCAGCATGCGCTGCAGATCCTTCGGGTCGGTCGTGCGGTACCGCTCGACCTTCGCGCGCAGCTCGTCGACGAGCCGCTCGGTGATGTCGGGACCGAAGTCGGCCGTCAGCAGGGCCGTCTCGAGGTCCTCCCACGTGTTCTCGTCGATCGTGGGCTTGACGAACAGGCCGCGCAGCGCGCGACCGAGCGACCAGGAGCTGTCTGCCATGACTCCACCCTACGAGAGCCCGGCTGAGCGTCCGGCCGACGGACGCCCGCGTGCACTCACGCAGAGGCCCGCTCACGCGCGACGCGCTGCCCGACCACGGCCGACACGCCGTCCTGCCGCATCGAGACGCCGTAGAGGGCGTCGGCGATCTCCATCGTCCGCTTCTGGTGCGTGATCACGATCAGCTGGCTGGAGGCGCGAAGCTCCTCGAACACCCCCAGCAGGCGGCCGAGGTTCGCGTCGTCGAGGGCCGCCTCGACCTCGTCGAGGATGTAGAACGGGCTCGGCCGTGCCATGAAGATCGCGGTGAGGAGGGCCACTGCCGCCAGCGAGCGCTCGCCGCCCGACAGCAGCGACAGCCGCTCGATCTTCTTGCCGACGGGGCGCACCGACACCTCGATGCCCGTCGTCAGCGGGCTGTCGGGATCGGTGAGGGCGATCTGCCCGGTGCCCCCGGGGAAGAGGATCGGGAAGACCTGGGTGAACGCGGCCTTCGTATCCTCGAACGCGGCGAGGAAGATCGCGACCATCCGCTCGTCCAGCTCGTCGATGATCGTGAGGAGATCCTTCCGCGTCTGGGTGAGATCGGCGAGCTGCTCGACGAGGAACTTGTGCCGCTGCTCGAGCGCCGCGAACTCCTCGAGGGCGAGCGGGTTGACCCGGCCGAGCTGCGAGAGCTTGCGCTCGGCGTCCTGCAGGCGGCGGCGCTGCTGGGTCCGATCGAACGCGAGGGGCTCGGCATCCTCCTCCCCCGCCGGGATCTCCTGGTCGGGTCCGTATTCGGCGACGAGGACGCTCTCCTCGAGCCCCAGCTCGGACTGGACGCGCTCGACGAGGCTCGTGACGTGCAGCCGCTTCTCGTGGATCTGCAGCTCGAGCCCGTGCACGCTCTCGGTCAGGCCGCTGAGCTTCTCGCGCGCCGCGAGCTCCTGCCCGCGCAGCTCCGACAGCTCCGCCGTCACCGCGGTCCGGGCGCTCTCCGCGGTCGCGAGCTCGACGCGGGCCTGTGTGACGGAGCGGTCCACGGAATCGAGCAGCGGAGGCAGCCGGTCCGCGACGGATGCCGCGACCTCCCGCTGCAGCCGGCGGATGGCCGAGCGGCGCGCGGCCTGCTCCGCCGCCGCCCGCTCGCGCTCGCGCTGGCGCTCGAGCCCCGTGACGCGGGCCTCGCCGGCGCGGATGCGCTCCTTCATGGTCTCGACGTCGAGCCGGGCGCGCATCTCCGCGTCACGCGTCCGCTCCAGCGCGTCGAGCACGCCGTCGCGCGCCGACGCGTCGAGGATCGGGCGGGGCGCCTCGAGAGCCGCGTTAAGGCGCTCCTGCGCGGCGCGCGCGGTGGTCTCGGCGTCCGCCACCGCGCTCTGCGCCTGCCGCAGGCCCGTCTCCAGGCGCTCGCACTCGGCGACCGCCGCATCGTGGGTCACTGTCGCGCGGTTGACGCGCTCGGTGTGGGCGGCGAGTGCCGCGTCGTGCGCACGCAGCGCATCGAGCGCCTCCTTCGTGTGACGGCGCGCGGCCTCGAGCTCGTGTGACCGATCGGTGAGCGCCTCGCGCAGGGAGTCGGCGACGACGGTGATCTCGGCGAGGCGCTCGGCCGCCGCATCCCTCTCCGCCGCCAGCTCCAGCCGCGACCTGCCCGCGCCGGACCCGACGCGGAGGGCGTACTCGGTCATGACCTCGCCCGCCCTCGTCGCGACGGTGACGGGTCGGCCCGGCTCCGCCTCCGCCAGTCGCGTGACGGCTGCGAGCGCCGCATCCAGGTCATCGACGATCGCGACGTGCGAGAGGAGTGCGAGCAGGCCCGCCGGAGCCGTGACGACGTCGCGGGCTGCGACGATCCCCGCGAGCCCTGCGTGCTCGCGCACGGCGTCCGGCTCCGCGATCGCGATCTCGACGACGCCGATGTCGGCCCCTCGCACGGCGTTCGCCGCGGAGCGCGCGTCCGCGGGCGTGCCGACGAGGACGCCCTCCGCCAGCGGCCCGAGGACCGCGGCGATGGCCGCCTCATAGCCGGGACGCACCTGGACGTGGTCGCCGACGAGACCGCGGATGCCGTGTCCGCCCGCGGCGATGAGCTCGGTGGCGCCGTTGCGCACGTCGAGCGCGCGGCCGAGCGCCGTCGACTGCGCCCCCAGCGCGTCGATCTCCCGCTCGGTGGCGTGCAGGCGCTCACGCAGCTGGCCGACGCGGGTCTCGGCCTCCGTGGCCGCACGCTGAGCGCGCTCGTATGTCGCGGCATGCTCCGCCGACGTGCCCTCGGGCACGAGATCGGGGTCGAGTCCTTCGAGGGCCTCCTCGGCCTCCGCGCGGCGGGTGAGCGCCTGATCGAGCGCGGTCTGCTGTCGGGCGACGGCCGCCTCGACGGCGGCGAGGGCGGATGCGGCGGCATCGGCCTGTCCGCGCAGCGACGTGATGCGCATGTCATGCTCGGAGACGAGCGCGCTCTGGGCGGCGATGTCGGCATCCAGCGCGTCGAGCTCGGCACGAGCCCGCGTCACCTCGCGCGCGGCGGCGGCCGCCGCATCCTGCGCCGTCCCCAGGCCGGCGCTGATCTCGTCGATCTCCGCGAGAGCCTCGTCGATCACGCCCTGCGTCACGGTGGTCTGGGGGCCGGCCCCGTCGTCGTCGGCCGCGAGCAGCGCCAATCGCTGCCCGGTGAGCGTGTAGAGGCCGCGCAGGCGCTCCTGCACCTGCTCCAGGGCGAAGGCGACTCGGCGGGCGTCGTCGACACCCTCGGCGCGCTGCTGCTCCTCGAGCTGCTCGATGCGCGCGCGGACGACCTCGACCTGCTCCTGCAGCACGAGGCGTGCCTCGTGGCGCTCCTGCTCCGTGCGCGCGTGCGCGCCGAGCTCGGCGCGGAGGCCGACCAGCTCGTCGGCGAACAGCCGCGCCTTCGCATCCCGCACGACAGCCGCGATGGTCGCCGCCTCACGAGCGATCTCGGCCTGTCGTCCGAGCGGCTTCAGCTGGCGGCGCAGCTCGCCGGCGAGGTCGCTGAGGCGGGTGAGATTCGCCTCCATCGCCTCGAGCTTGCGGAGCGTTTTCTCCTTGCGACGGCGGTGCTTCAGGATGCCGGCGGCCTCTTCGATGAAGCCGCGGCGATCCTCGGGTGACGCCTGCAGCACCGAGTCCAGTCGCCCCTGCCCGACGATGACGTGCATCTCGCGACCGAGCCCGGAGTCGCTCAGCAGCTCCTGCACGTCGAGCAGGCGGCAGGCGTCGCCGTTGATCGCGTATTCGCTGGCCCCGTTGCGGAACAGCGTGCGGCTGATGGTCACCTCGGAGTACTCGATCGGCAGCGCGCCGTCGCTGTTGTCGATGGTGAGCTGCACCTCGGCGCGCCCGAGCGGCCCGCGCGTGGACGTGCCGGCGAAGATGACGTCCTCCATCTTCCCGCCGCGCAGCGTCTTGGCGCCCTGCTCCCCCATCACCCACGCGAGGGCGTCGACGACGTTGGACTTGCCTGAGCCGTTGGGTCCGACGATGCACGTGACGCCCGGCTCGAACGCGAAGGTCGTGGGCTGGGCGAACGACTTGAAGCCCTTGAGCGTCACGCTCTTGAGGTGCATGGATGCGCCCTCCCTCGCCGCGGCGCGCACAGCCGGACCGGCGCCGGTCTGCGTCGGCCGTTCACCACGGTACCCGACGCCGTGGGCGCGGCCGCGGATCGGCGCGACACGCCGGAAGTTCATCCAACCTCTTGACGACCTGTGAATCTCTGCGGTAGCGTCGGGGACCGCATCGAGCGTTGAAAGGAGGTCACCGATGATGCTCACGAACATTCCCCGCACGCGGCGTATGACGCCGCCGGCATTCCTTGCCGTCGCAGGAGGAGTCTGCCCGGTGACCTCTGCGTTCCGCTCTGCAGCTCTGACAGCGATCTGACGACTCGTCAGGAGAGCTCCGCCCGCCGCCCCTCGGCGGCTCGGCCTCACCGTTCCGGTTGAGCGCGCAGCTTCTGCGCATCCTCCCCCGCTCGCATCGAGCGGACACGACCCATCTCGTCTCTCCGAGGGCGCGACCGCCCTCCCCTTTCCGAAGGATTCCCATGCATACCGCACTGTCCACCGTCCGATCGACCGATCAGGACGCCACCGTCTACATCGTCGATCCCACGACCATCGACCATCACCTGCCCCTCGGCGAGCGACTGTCGCTGCGCCTGGCGGTCTGGCTGCTCGTTCGCGGCGCGCGTCTCGCGCACGCCGAGCGGCAGATCCACGCCCGCCACCACGAGAACGCCCGGGACCGCGAGCACCGCGAGCACTACGCGCTGCGCGCGACCGTCCTCGGCAGCCACCTCGACTGATGCGGCGGCGCGACACCGCGCCGCCGCATCCCTCACACGAAAGAAGCGATCGATGCACACCACGACCGTCGGCCTCGAACTGCGGCCGATGCCCGTACCCACCACCCTCGACGCGGAAGATGCCGCCGACTTCGTCGACATGGTCCGCGTCCGCAACCTCGTCTACCGCGAGATCTCGGGCCACAGCGACTTCGACATCACACCCGGCGAGCTGCTGCCGGCCCTGCAGCCGACGCCGTACACCGACCGGATGTTCTGGAACGTCCTCGTCGACGGGGAGCTCGTCGGGCGGGCGGGCCTCGACCTGCCGCTCGAAGACGGCTCTCGGGTCGGCTTCTGGCGCGTCGAGCTGCGGCGCGACGCATGGGGCCGGGGCGTCGGCACCGCGGCGTACGAGCTGATCGAGCGCGTCGCGCGGGAGCGCGGACGCTCCGTGCTCCAGACGTCGGTGGACCACCCGCAATCGGACGGCCCGCGGCTCGACGCGCCGACCGGGTTCGGCAGCATCCCCGCCGATCGCGCCGCGCGCTTCCTCCGCGACCGCGGCTACGCCCTCGAGCAGGTGGTGCGCATGAGCGCGCTCACGCTCGACGACGACACCTTCGCTCGGGTCGCCGAACACCTCGCTGCGGCCCGGGCGGCGTCGACCGACTACCGGCTGGTGTCGTGGGATGCGCCGACCCCGGCCGAGTTCGTCGCGGGCTACGGCACGGTGAAGGCCGCGATGAGCACGGACGCCCCCGCCGCCGGCATCGAGTACGACGCAGAGCAGTGGGATGCCGACCGCGTCGCCGCCCACGACCGCCGGTACGTCGATGCCGGCCGTCGTCTGCACGTGACGGCAGCCCAGCACATCGCGACGGGAGAGCTCGTCGCGTTCACGGAGCTCGTCATCGGGCACGACCTCGCGGCGACGACCCACCAGGAGGACACGCTCGTCGCGCGGGCGCACCGCGGCCACCGGCTCGGGATGCTCGTCAAGGCCGCGGCGCTGCTGGCCTGGCGCGACATCGCGCCCGACTCGCGGCGCGTCATCACGTTCAACGCGGAGGAGAACCGACCGATGCTCGACATCAACGAGGCGCTCGGCTTCACCCCGGTCTCCTACGAAGGCGAATGGAAGAAGGAACTCTCATGAGCGCCACGACGATGATCGAGACCAACCGGATCACGATCCCCCGGACGCTTCGTGCACCCGACGCGGGCGACCTGCACGAATTCGTGCGCATCTGGAACGCCAGCGCGGCGGCGGATGCCGGTCACGACGCGCTGTACGAGGAGCCGGAGTCGATCCTCGGCTTCTGGCAGGCGACGGACGACTGGGTCAGCATCCCCTTCCTCGCGCGTGCCGATGGCGTCGTCGTCGGCGCCGCCGTCGTGCGGATCGCGACCGAGGACGGCCACACGACCGCGGAATCGGATGTGTGCGTGCTGCCGGAGAACCGAGGATCGGGTGCCGAAGAGGCGCTGCTGGCCGAGGTCGAGCGGACCGCACGCGAGCACGGACGCACCCGCATCCAGCACTTCACGCTGCATCGCGCGGAGGCGCCGGAGCACGAGCTGCGGCCGCCGAGCGGCTGGGGCGTCATCCCCGCCGACGATCCGCAGACGCGGTTCATGCTCAAGAGCGGCTTCCAGCTGGGTCAGGTCGAGCGCAACAGCGCCTTCGATCTGCGGGCGGATCCCGCACCCGTCCAGCGCGCCTTCGACGAGGCCATCGCCTTCGCCGGCCCGGACTACCGATATGTCGAGTGGACCGCGCCGACCCCCGAGGAGCACCTCGACGGGTTCGCCTACGCGATCTCGCGCATGGACACGGACGTCCCCGCAGGCTCGCTCGTCATCGAGCCGCAGCATTGGGACGCCGACCGTATCCGTCGGCGCGACGCGCGCCAGAAGGCGCAGGGGCTCAACGTCTCCGTCGCGGCGGTCGTCCATGTGCCGTCGGAGCGGATCGTGGCGTTCAACGAGCTCGTGATCGGCGGCGACCCGACGGCGGCGACATCGCAGTTCGGCACCCTGGTGCTGAAGGAACACCGCGGGCACCACCTCGGCATGGTCGTCAAGTGCGGCAACATCCTGCGCTGGCGTGGACTGTTCCCGCAGTCGCCGCGGATCTCGACCTTCAATGCGGAGGAGAATCGGCCGATGCTCGACATCAACGAGGCGATCGGGTTCGTCCCGATCTCGTACGCGGGCGCGTGGGAGAAAGAACTCGTGTGAGGCCACTCGAGGATCGGGGGCGGAGCCGCCCGCGTGCTCAGCCGAGTGCGCGGGCGGCCAGCGCGAGCCGCTGGCAGTGGCGGCAGAAGTGGCTCGAGCGGTTCATGAACGCATCGCGCACGATGGGCCGCCCGCACCGCGCGCACGGCTGGCCGGTGCGTCCGTACGCGTTCAGGGAGTGCGCGAAATAGCCGGCCTGGCCGTTCACGTTGACGTACTGCGCGTCGAAGCTGGTCCCGCCCTCGGCGAGGGCCTTCTCGAGCACCGCGCGGACTTCGGTCAGGAGGCGACGGGCGGCGCGCGTCGAGAGCAGATTCGCCGGGGTCTCGGGATGGATGCGCGCTGCCCAGAGGGATTCATCGGCGTAGATGTTGCCGACGCCGCTCACCACCGTCTGATCGAGCAGCACCCGCTTGATCGCGGAGTTCTTCCGTGCCAGTGTCGCGCGCCAGAGCCGGTCGTCGAACGCCGGATCGAGTGGGTCGCGTGCGATGTGCGCGACCTGGCTCGGCAGGAGCGCAGCATCCGTCCCCCACCCGGCGGCCGCGCCGTCGGCGGTCGGCACCAGCACGTCGATCGCGAGCGATCCGAACGTGCGCTGGTCGGCGAACACCACGGCCAGCTCGCCGTGCTGCGCATGCACGATGTCGAGGCGGACCCGCTCATGCCGTTCGGGCGGAGCGCCGGCGGGGCGCAGGAGCAGCTGGCCGCTCATTCCGAGGTGGCCGATCAGGGCGTGGTCGCCGTCGTCGATGCCGAGCCACAGGAACTTCCCCCGCCGGGCGGCGCCCGTGAACGAGCGGCCCGTGAGACGCGCCTCGAACTCGGCCGCGGTCCCCTCGTGGCGCGTGATCGCTCGCTCGTCGATGACGGATGCCGCGACCACCGTGGCGCCGATCACCGCGGGAGCGAGGCCGGCGCGGACCACCTCGACCTCGGGGAGCTCCGGCATCAGCCGCCGTTCGCACCGCGGCCGCTGAGCTGCTGCCACGCGCGCAGGGCCGCCGCCATCTCGGCGTGCTTCTTGCTCGACCCGATGCCGTCCGTCGTGAGGTCGCCGACCGTCACGGTCGCGGTGAACGTGCGGTCGTGGTCCGGGCCGGTGGACGTGACCGAGTAGATCGGAGCGTGTCGGCCGAGACGGGCCGCCGTCTCCTGCAGAGCGGTCTTCGGATCCACCGCGGCGCCGTAGCGCTCGGGGTCGGCCAGCAGCGGCTTGACGAGCCGCTGCACGAGCCCGGACGCGGCCTCCGGACCCGCCGACAGGTAGGTCGCACCGATGAGGGCCTCGGTCGTGTCGGCGAGGATCGAGTCCTTGTCGCGGCCGCCTGTCTGATCCTCGCCGCGACCCAGCCGCACGAACGCGCCGATGCCGATGCCGCGCGCGACTTCGGCCAGAGCGACGGTGGACACCACGCTCGCCCTGCGCTTGGCCAGGGAACCCTCGTCGAGATCCGGGAGCGTCGTGTAGAGCAGGACCGTCACGGCCTGCCCGAGCACCGAGTCGCCGAGGAACTCGAGGCGCTCGTTGTGGGGCACGCCGCCGTGCTCGTACGCCCAGGAGCGATGGGTCAGAGCAAGAGAAAGAAGCTCGGGGTCGATGTCGACCCCGAGCTTCTCGAGGAGTTCGCGCTGACGCGCTCGGTCCGTCAACGGAGCCCGATCAGATGTCGGCGACCTTGCGGCCCTTGTACTCCAGGAACAGCTCGGTGCCCTGCGAGTCGGTGACGACCTTCGCCTGGTGCGGGCGGCTGTAGACGACCTTGCCGTTCTCGACGGTCTTGACGAGCGTGGGGGCCTCGGCCTTCCACTGGGCGCGACGCGAGCGGGTGTTGGAGCGCGAAACCTTGCGCTTCGGAGGGTTGCCTGCCATGGTTCTTCTCTTTCGTTCCTAGGTCATGGGTGTCGACTCGGAGCCCGAGTCCTCAGCCGGCTCCTCTGCGAATCCGGCGAGCGTGGCCCAGCGTGGATCGAGGGGCTCTCGCGATTCCGCATCGGCGTTGTCGGCACGCAGTTCGCCCGTGACGGGATCGAGTCCCGGGCAATCCGGCCGACAGACCGGCTGAAACGGAAGCGAGAGGACAATGGCGTCCCTGACCGCGGTTTCAAGATCCACGTGGTCGTCTTGAACCTCGAAGTCATTCGCTTCCTCTCCAGGATACGCGAAAAGCTCCTGGATCTCGACTTCGACGGGCGCGGCGATGTCGGTCAGGCACCGGCCGCATACTCCCGAATAGGTGCCCCGGGCGTCCGCGGTCACGAGAATGCCCTCGTGCACGGATTCGAGGCGCACGTCGATCTCGACCTTCGAGCCGGCCGGAAGGGACACGAGGCCCTCGCCCCACTGCTCGGTCAGCTGCGGGTCGAGCTCCACTTCGCGCATCTCACCGGGGTGTCGGACGATATCGCGCACATTGAGGCTGAACGGTCCGGGTCTGCGATTCCTCACCCGGGAATTCTAGCGGTGGCGCTGCCCCCGAGGGGCGGACCGGTGGCGTCTCAGATGCCGCGCGCGCCGGTGTCCAGGAACCGTGCGACGGCGGGCGGGACGAACGGGGACACGTCGCCGCCGAGCCCGGCGACCTGGCGCACGAGCGAGCTGGACACCAGCGCGTGCGCAGGGTCGGGCAGGAGGAACACGGTCTCGATGCCCGCCAGGTGACGGTTGACGATCGCCATCGGGGTCTCGTACGCGACGTCTACCTGCGAGCGGATGCCCTTGACGAGCACGCCGGCGCCGACATCGGTGGCGTAGTCCACGAGGAGGCCCATGGCCCACGACGCGAGCACCACGTCGCCCTCGACGCCGTCCTCGGCGATGGACTGCTCGAGCAGTGCCAGACGCTGCGCGATCGGCAGCATCGCCTCTTTGCCCGGATTGTGCACCACCACGACGTGAGTCGTGTCGTACAGCGACGCTGCGCGACGGATGACGTCCAGATGACCGAGTGTCGGCGGGTCGAACGAACCCGGTACGACCGCGATGCGGTTGCTCACGGCATCCACCCTATCGGGCGGTCCGGACCGCTCAGCTGCGCGCCATGGCTGCGCGCTCGGTCGCGTCCAGGCGTCGCTCGATCGCGGCGGCGAGGCCGGGGTGCGACTTCAGCGCCGGATCCGCATCGAGGATCCGCTCGGCCTCCTGCCGCGCGAGCGCGATGAGATCGCCGTCCTTCACGACGCGCAGCAGCCGCAGCGACGTCCGCGCGCCCGACTGCGCATCGCCCAGCACGTCGCCTTCGCCACGCAGCTCGAGGTCCACCTCCGCGAGCTGGAAGCCGTCGAGGGTTGCCGCGACGGCATCCACGCGCTCCCGCGCCGGCGAGCCCGTGGGCGCCTCCGTCACGAGCAGGCACAGGCCTGGGACCGCGCCGCGCCCGACGCGCCCGCGCAGCTGGTGCAACTGCGAGACGCCGAACCTGTCGGCCTCCAGGATGACGATCGTCGACGCGTTCGGCACATCGACACCGACCTCGATCACGGTCGTGGCCACGAGCACGTCGATCTCGCCCGCCGCGACCGCCCGCATGGTGGCGTCCTTCTCGTCGGCCGACATCCTGCCGTGGAGGATCGCGACCCGCAGGTCGGTGAACAGGGGATGCCGCGACAGCAGATCGGCCGCCTGCACGACGCCCCAGCGCGCTCTCGCCGCCTCCCCCGCCACCGGCTGCTCCGGCGCCTCGACGTCGTCGGTCGAGGAGGACGCCGAGGACGCCTCCGCATCGATCGCGGCGCACACGACGAACACCTGGTGGCCCTTGCCGACCTCCTCGGCGACGCGCTCCCACACCCGCGCGAACCATGCGGGCTTCTCGTCGAGGGGTGCGACGAACGTCTCGATGCCCGCCCGGCCGGCCGGCATGGTGCGGATGGTCGACACGTCGAGGTCGCCGAAGACCGTCATCGCGACGGTCCGCGGAATGGGGGTGGCGGTCAGCACCAGAGCGTGGGGGCTGGAGCCCTTCGCGCGCAGCGTCTCGCGCTGCTCCACCCCGAAGCGGTGCTGCTCGTCGACGACGACGAGACCGAGGTCGGCGAACGTCGTGCTGTCACTCAGGAGCGCGTGGGTTCCGACGACGATGAGCGCTTGGCCGGCCGCGACGCGCAGCGCCGCCTTCCTGCGCTCCGCCGCGCCCATCTGTCCCGTCAGGAGCGTCGGCATGAGCTCCGGGGCGAGCCGGGGTCCCAGCATCCGGGTCATCGAGCGCAGATGCTGCGCCGCGAGCACCTCGGTGGGCGCGATCAGCGCCGACTGTCCGCCTGACTGGGCGACCTGCAGCATGGCGCGCAGCGCGACGAGCGTCTTGCCCGAGCCGACCTCGCCCTGCACGAGGCGGTTCATCGGCCAGTCGCCCTGCAGGTCGGCCGCGATCTGCGCGCCGACGGACTCCTGGTCGGGCGTCAGCGGGAACGGGAGACCCGCGTCGAAGCGTTCGAGCAGCGCACCGGGCGCGCGCGAGACGGCCGAGAGCGCGCGGACGAACTGCCGCTGCTGCAGAAGCGCGGTCTGCAGCACGAGAGCCTCGTGCATGCGGAGCGTTCGACGCGCGGGCGCGATCTGATCCTCGAAGTCCGGACGGTGGATGCGCTCGAGCGCGTCGCGCGCCGGCAGGAGCTTGTGCCGCCGGCGCAGGTCGTCGGGCAGCGGGTCGGCCACGTCGCCGAGCCCGTCGAGCACCAGCGCGATGACCTTCTGGATCTGCCACGTCGACATCGCGGAGGTCGCCGGGTAGATCGGGATCGGCAGATTCGCGTACGCCTCGGCGTTCATCTGCGCCTCGGCCTCGTCGTCGAACAGCTGATAGTCCGGATGCGCGAACTGCTTGCCGCCGCGGTACTCCCCCACCTTGCCCGCGAAGATGCCGCGGCGACCAGGGCGCAGTTCGCCCAGACGCCACGCCTGGTTGAAGAACGTCAGCGAGACCTCGCCGCGGCCGTCCCCGATGACGACCTCGAGGATGCTGCCTCTGCGGTTCTGCATGCGACGCTCGCCGGCGCTCTTGATCTGGGCGACGATCGTGACCTGGTCGCCGACGTTCAGGGACGAGATCGGCGTCAGCTCGCCGCGCGTCGCGTACCGGCGCGGGTAGTGCGACAGCAGGTCGCCGACCGTGCGCATGCCGAAGGCGCGTTCGAGCGCCTTCGACGTCTTGCCGCCGACGACGCCGTCCAGGCGCGCGTCGAGCGTCGAGCCGGTCACGTCCGCACCGCTCCCGCCACCTCTGGCGCGCCCTCCCACTGCAGGGTGCGACCGTCGAAGGCGACATCCGTGTGAAGCTGCGCGCTGCCGTCCGCGGCGACGGTGAGCCGCTGCGTGAAGGGCTCCTCGAGCAGGCGGATGTCGACGATGAACCCGGCGCCCTGCCAGCCGCCGGAAGCGGCCGCCGGTCGCCCCTCACGGATGCCGGGGATCCACGCATCCGGGGCGAACTCCAGGGTGTCCTGCCCGATCAGCAGGGAGCGGCCCTCGATGCGGATCCGCGGGATCTCACCCTCGTACGCGTGCTCGACGGGCTCGTCGCGCAGCTCGCCGCCGAGGGGGGCGATGTCGAGACGACCGGGGACCTCGACCGGATGCGTCGTCGGCGCGGTGCCCTCGAGCGCCGGGATCAGCGCGTCCCACAGCACGTCGAGCGGCTGCTGCATGTTCTGCAGCCCGCCCGTGATCGCGATGACCGCGTCGTGACGCGGCAGCACGACGACGTACTGGCCGAAGGCGCCGTCCGCACGGTAGCCGTCGTGTCGGCATCGCCAGAACTGATAGCCGTAGCCCTGCACCGAGTCGGTCGCGCCGCCCCACGTCGAGTTGTCCGCGTGGGCGCTCGTCGCGGTGTCGATCCAGGCGGCCGGGATGATCTGCGCACCGTGCCACGCGCCGCGCTGCAGCAGCAGCTGCCCGAAGGCGGCCAGCTCCTCCGGGCGCGCGGACAGGCCGTAGCCGCCGACGTCGTATCCCTGGGGACTCTGCTCCCACGTGACGTCGCCGAACCCGAGCGGGTCGAACAGCCGGGGCCGCAGATAGTCGACGAGCCGCATGCCCGCAGCCTGCTGCACGATGACGGCCAGGAGGTAGGTCGCAGCGGTGTTGTACGTCCAGTGCACCCCCGGCCGGTGGGCGAGCGGGGCGGCGAGGACGCTGCGTGCCCAGTCGCCCTCCTGCCAGCGGGCCGGCTCCGTCTCGTGCCCGACGGTCATCTCCAGCAGGTGCCGGACCCGCACGTCGCGCAGCTGCTCCGACGGAGCGGCGGGAGCGGCCTGCGGCAGCAGGTCGACGACGCGATCGTCGATGCCGAGAAGACCCTCGCCCAGTGCGAACCCCACCGCCATCGAGGTGAAGCTCTTGCTGACCGAGAAGAGCAGCTGGGGTGCATCCCGTTCGTACGGCGCCCACGTCGCCTCGCCGATGACGTGACCGTGACGCACGATCGTGACGGTGTGGATGTGCGGGACCGCATCGAGCCCGGCCACCACGGCGGCGACGGCGGCGGACGCGACGCCCTGGGACTCGGGGGATGCACGCAGGAGGAGATGCTGAGCCATGGCGCCCAGACTATCCGCGGCCCGTGACACCGCGGCCGCGGTCGGAGCCGCGACGGGATCCGCGACTGCCCGGTAGGTTGTCGCTGTGACCCGCATCATCGCCGGACGCGCCGGATCCCTGACGCTCGAGGTGCCGGATGCCGGAACGCGACCCACGAGCGACCGCGTGCGCGAGTCGCTCTTCGGCGCCCTCGAGTCCGCCGACGCCCTGCGCGGAGCGGTCGTCCTCGATCTGTACGCCGGCTCGGGCGCGCTCGCTCTCGAGGCGGTCAGCCGTGGAGCGGCATCCGCCGACCTGGTCGAGAGGTCCGCTCGCGCCGCGGGTGTCGCGCAGCGCAATGCGGCCCGCGTCGCGAAGTCGACCGGCGGCGATGCCCCGATCCGCGTCCATCGCGTCCCGGCCGATGCCTTCCTCGCCGGCGCCGCCGGCGCCCCGACCTGGACGCTCGCCTTCGTCGACCCGCCCTACGACCTCGGCGAGGTCGAACTCGCCACCACCCTCGGCCGGCTCGCCGGCCGGCTGTCCGAGGGGGCCCTCGTCGTGATCGAGCGGGCGAGCCGCTCCCCCGGGCCCTCGATGCCGGACACGTTGAGACTCACGCGGTCCAAGAAGTACGGCGACACCACCCTCTGGTGGGCCGAGCGGGTGTAGCGGGCCGGCCGCTCAGCCGCGCTGCTCGTCCCAGTCCGCGTACGGGTCCCATCCCCCGCGGCGGTCGAACGGCTCGCCGTCGACGAGCAGGGGTGCGCCGGCATCGGCGCGCACGGCGCCGATCGGACGGAATCCCGCAGGCAGGTCCGCTCTTGGGAAGCAGGCGAGCAGGGCATGATCCTCGCCGCCCGTGAGCGCACGGTCGAGATCGGGACCGAGCGCGCCCGCGTGCAGGTCGATGGACACGCCGGATGCCGTCGCCATCCGCCGCGCGTCCATCGCGAGGCCGTCGGACACGTCCATCATCGCCGTCGCACCGGCGATCGCCGCGACCGGCCCGAGACCGATGGGCGGGTGCGGCCGCAACTGGGCGTCCACCGCATCCCGCTCCCGCTCCGACAGCGCATCGCGGTCGACCGGGATCGGCGTGCCCGTCGCGTCCCGGAATCGCTCGAACAGGATGCGCAGCCCTTCCGCGGCGTGCCCCGCGTCGCCGGCGATCGCCACGACGTCCCCCGGCCGTGCACCGCCGCGCAGGACCGGTGCCCGACCGTCGAGCACCCCGAGCGCGGTGACGGCGATCGTGAGCGTCTCGGAGACCGTGAGGTCTCCGCCCTCCACCGCGCATCCGGGAGCGAGCTCGGCACAGCCGGCGCGCAGTCCCTGCGCGAACCCCTCGACGAAGGACAGACGGGTGTCCTCGGGCATCGCCAGCGCGACGAGCAGCGCCGTCGGGCGCGCACCCATGGCGGCGATGTCGGCCAGGTTGACCGCGGCCGCCTTGAAGCCGAGATCGGCGGCGCCCGACCAGGCCAGCCGGAAGTCCGGCCCGTGCACGAGGGTGTCGACGGTCGCGACGACGCGCCCGTCCGGCGTCGACAGGACCGCGGCGTCGTCACCGGGGCCGATGAGGGCGCCGGACGGCCCGATGCGGCCCAGGATGCGGGAGAGGATCTCGCCCTCCGACAGTTCGGCGACAGTCGGGTCGGGCGCGGTCATCCCTCCACCGTAGCCCGGCGTAGCCTGGAGGAGTGACCCGCACCCGCCGCATCCTCGCCTGCGCTGCGCTGGCCGCGACCCTCGCTCTGGCCGGCTGCTCGACGACCGTGTCGCTCACCCCGGCGGACGATGCGAACAACCCGCACTGCGCCGACGTGATGGTGCGGCTGCCGGGCACGATCTCCACGTCCGACCGCGTGTGGACGGATGCGCAGGCCACCGCGTCGTGGGGCACACCCTCTGCCGTGATCCTCGCGTGCGGAGTGGCGGTACCCGGTCCGACGACGCTGAAGTGCGTCTCGTTCCACGGTGTGGACTGGATCATCCAGCCGGAGAAGGACAACACCTACCGTGTGACCACCTTCGGACGCAAGCCCGCTGTCCAGCTGCTCATCGACACGAGGAAGATCGACTCCAACGCGGTGCTCAGCGCCGTGAGCCTCGCGGCCACGACGCTGCCTCAGCACGGCGACGGCTGCACGGCGCCCGAGACGCCGGCCTCCTGAGCCGGCGGCCGCGCACCGTCTCCTGCGGGCGAGCGCCCCGTCAGCTGCGGGCGAGCGCCGTCTCGACGAGGTCGGTGATGAGCTCTCCGTAGGTCATGCCGCCGGCGATCCACACCTTCGGGAACATCGAGATCGGGGTGAACCCGGGCATCGTGTTGAGCTCGTTGACCACGGGGCCGTCGGCGGTGAGGAAGAAGTCGACGCGCGCGAGACCTCGGCCGTCGACCGCCTCGAAAGCGCGCAGCGCCATCTGCTGAAGCGCACACACGTCGCCGTCGGCCATCTCGGCCGGGCACACGACATCCACACCGTCGCCGCCCAGGTACTTGCCCTCGAAGTCGTAGAACTCACGCGTCGTCAGGACGATCTCGCCGGGCAGCGACACGCGCGCCGGCGCCCCGGCGCGGCTCTCGAGCACACCGAGCTCGACCTCGCGGCCGACGAGTCCCTCCTCGATGAGCACCTTGTCATCCTCCGCGAACGCGACGCGCAGCGCGTCGTCCAGCTCCCCGAGGTCGTGCACCTTCGAGACGCCGACGCTCGAGCCGGCGCGCGCGGGCTTGACGAACCACGGCAGACGCAGCTCCGCCGCCGCGGCTGCCGCCGCGGCATCCTGTCCCGCCCGGACCGTGACCCACGGCGCCACGGGCACACCCGCGGCCTGGAGCACGATCTTCATGAAGTGCTTGTCCATGCAGATCGCCGAGTCGAGCACACCGCCGCCGGCGTACGGCAGATCGAGCGTGTCGAAGAAGCCCTGGATGGTGCCGTCCTCGCCGTGGGGACCGTGCAGGATCGGCAGCACGACGTCGAGTTCGCCCAGACTCTCGACCGCCCCGTCCGCGCGACGCACGCGCAGCTCCCGCACGCCGGATGCCTCCGGCCACAGGATGCGGGTGCCGTTGTCGAGGACCTCGGGCAGGCGGTCGGGATCGAGCGCGAACTTGTCGGGGTCGTCGTCCTCGAGGACGAATGCGCCGGTGCGCGTGAGACCTACCGGGACGACTCGGAAGCGATCACGATCGATCGCCCGGAGCACGCCGCCCGCCGTGGCGGAACTGATCGAGTGTTCGCTCGACCGCCCTCCGAAGAGCACCGCCACTGCCGGCTTGTCCATACTCGGTCCTCTCTCCCTGCGGGGTGTCGTCGTCCGTCGTCAGGTGCGGCGCGATCTCGCGCGGGTTCATCGTGCCGTCGAGCACGCGCTTGACCTGCTCGACGATCGGCATCGAGACCCCCGCCTGCTTGGCCAGCTGGAGGATCGGAGCGACGGATGCGAGCCCCTCGGCTGTCTGGTTCATCTGCTTCACGACATCGTCGAAGCGGTAGCCCTGTCCGAGCAGACGCCCGGCCGTGTTGTTGCGGCTCAGCGGCGACTGGCACGTCGCGATGAGATCGCCGAGGCCGGCGAGCCCCTGGAGCGTCTCGGGGTGCGCGCCCTGGGCGACGGCGAAGTCCGTCATCTCCACCAGTCCGCGCGTGATGATCGACGCCTTGGTGTTCTCGCCGTACCCGACGCCGTCGACGATGCCGATGGCGACCGCGATCAGGTTCTTCAGGACCCCGCCGAACTCCGTGCCGATCACGTCGGTGTTGACGAAAGACCGGAAGTAGCGGTTGCGGGCACGACGAGCGACGTCCTCCGCGGTCTCGAGGCTCATCGATGAGATGACCGCCGCCGTCGGCTGCTCGCGGGCGATCTCGAGGGCGAGGTTCGGACCCGAGGCGACCGCGATGCGGTCGGGGTCGCATTGGAGCTCCTGCTCGATGACCTGGCTCATCCGCAGGCCCGTGCGCTTCTCGACGCCCTTCATGAGCGACACGATCGGCACATCGGAGTGTGCGACGAGCGCGCGCAGCGCCTTCAGGTTCTCGCGCGCGGTCTGGCTCGGGATGGACAGGTAGATCTGCGTCGCACCATCGATCGCCTCGGAGAGGTGGGGCGTCGCCGTCATGGAGCGCGGCAGGTTGATGCCGGGCAGGTACTGGCTGTTGCGCTTCGCCTCGGCGATCTCGTGGGCGAGCTCGGGGCGGCGCGCCCACATCACGACCTGGGCGCCGCCGTCGGCGAGGATCTTGCCGAAGGTCGTACCCCAGCTGCCCGACCCGATCACGGCGACCCGGGGTCCGGCACCGCGGTGCTCGGGTCTAGGAGTCAAGGCGTCCCGTCTCGTTCTGCCCGTGCGTGGACGGGTTCCACCGCTCGGCGGGCGCGGGGATGCCGCGCACCTCCGCCAGCATCTCGGCGAGACGGCCCATGACGGCATCCGTCCCCTCCGCGAGGGCGTGCGGGTGCAGCGGGGTGTCGCGCTCGTACTCGGTGAGATCGACGGGATCGCCGAAGACGACGGTGATCGGCTTGCGCAGCGGCCACAGGCTGAACCTGCCGTAGCGCGGCAGGATCGCCTGCGTGCCCCACTGGACGACCGGGATCAGCGGGATGTTCCCGGCCATCGCGAGCCGCACCGCGCCGGTCTTGCCGCGCATCGGCCACATGTCGGGGTCGCGCGTGAGCGACCCCTCGGGGTAGACGATGAGACCGCGTCCGCGCTCGACGAGCATCTCGGCGGTGTCGAGCGTCTGCTTCGCCGAGGCGGCCGACGACGAGCGGGCGACCGGCACCATGCCCGTCAGCTTCAGCGCCAGGCCCACCACCGGCACGCGGAACAGGCTCTCCTTGGCCATGAACCGCGGCTGCCGGCCCAGTCGCCACACGGCGGCGGCGACGATCAGCGGGTCGAACTCGCTGTAGTGGTTGGGGGCGACGACGAACGCGCCCTCGCGGGGCAGCTTCTCACCGCCCTCGATCCGGATCTTGGCGAGGAGGCCCAGCACCGGCACCACGAGGGCGGCGAAGATCCACCAAAGAGTCGGGGTGGCCTTCTCGCGGGTGGCGAGCCGGCGTTTCGGTCGCGACACCGACGTCATCCGATGACGTCGAAGTCGGCGCCGACGGCGGCGAGCTTGTCGAAGAACTTCTCGTAGCCGCGTCGGATGATGCCGACATTGCGGACGGTCGACTCGCCCTCGGCGGTCAGCGCCGCGATGACGTGGCTGTAGCCGCCGCGCAGGTCGGGCACGACGATGTCCGCGCCGTGCAGCGGCGTGGGTCCGTTGATGACCGCGGCCTGCTCCAGGTTGCGGCGCGGCACCCGGCGCGGGCCGCCCTGCAGACCGTGCGGGTGCACGACGATGTCCGCGCCCATCTTGACGAGGGCGTCGGTGAAGCCGAACCGGTTCTCGTACACCGTCTCGTGCACGATCGACTCGCCGTGCGCCTGCGTGAGCGCGACGATGAGCGGCTGCTGCCAGTCGGTCATGAAGCCCGGGTGCACGTCGGTCTCCACCGTGACCGGGCGCAGGTCGCCGTCCCGGCGGAACAGGATGCCGTCCTCGCGGATCTCGAAGCCAGCACCCACCTTGCGCAGCACGTTCAGGAACGTGAGCATCTCGGGCTGGCGGGCGCCGCCGACGAAGATCTCGCCGTTCGTGGCGAGCGCGGCGCTCGCCCAGCTGGCAGCCTCGTTGCGGTCGAAGACGGCTCGGTGATCGTAGCCCTCGAGCCGGTCCACGCCCTCGATGAGGATGACGCGGTTCGGCTCGTAGGAGATGATCGCGCCCATCTTCTGCAGGACCGCGATGAGATCCATGATCTCCGGCTCGATCGCCGCGTTGCGCAGCTCCGTGACGCCGTTCGCGCGGACGGCGGTCAGCAGCACCTGCTCGGTCGCGCCGACGCTCGGGTACGGCAGGTGGATGTTCGCACCGCGCAGGCCCGCCGGCGCCGAGAGGCGGATGCCGGTCGGCAGCTTGTCGACCACGGCGCCGAACTTGCGCAGGGCATCGAGGTGGAAGTCGATCGGGCGGTCGCCGATGCGGCATCCACCGAGGTCGGGGATGAACGCCTGCCCCAGACGGTGCAGCAGCGGTCCGCAGAAGAGGATCGGGATGCGGGACGCCCCGGCGTGCGCGTCGATCTCCTCCATGTGCGCCGACTCGACGTCGCGCGGATCGAGCATGAGCGAGCCCGGCTCGTCCGCCTCCTGCACGCGGACACCGTGGACCTCCAGCAGGGAGCGGACGACCGCGACATCGCTGATGTCCGGGACATCGCGCAGGATGCTGGGACTCTCGCCGAGCAGAGCAGCGACCATCGCCTTCGTGACGAGGTTCTTCGCGCCCTTCACCTCGACGCGACCGGTGAGGGGACGGCCGCCGCGGATCGAGAGGATCTCGCCTGCGCCTTCCTTACGACCGTCGGCCGAAATGGTGTCGTGCAGGAGAGTCATGCAGCCTCACAGGTGTCGGAATCAGGGAGTTGGCAGGGGCGGCACCGGAAGTGTGCGCGGCCTCCAACTCTCGCGGCGCGCCTCGTAAGCGGCGATTCGGTCTTCGTTTCGGAGGGTGAGCCCGATGTCGTCGAGTCCCTCCAGGAGCCGCCACCTAGTGTAGCCGTCGATCTCGAACGGAACGCGGATATCGCCCAGGACCGCCTCCTGCGCCTCCAGATCGACGGTCATCTCCACGCCGGGATGGGCCTCGATCGCGTCCCAGAGCCGCTCCACATCCGCCTCGCCGACCACCCCGGCGAGCAGCCCCTGCTTGCCGGCGTTCCCGCGGAAGATGTCGGCGAAACGAGGGCTCAGCACGACGCGGAAGCCGTAGTCGCGAAGCGCCCACACGGCGTGCTCGCGGCTGGAACCGGTGCCGAAGTCAGGGCCGGCGACGAGGATCGATGCGTGGCGATACGGGTCCCGGTTCAGAACGAACTCGGGATCCT